>CAWCUS010000004.1:0-515780 GCA_963798845.1 uncultured Gemmatimonadales bacterium
GGAGAGTGGGTGAGCAGGAACAGGTTGCGGTCGGGTGGCGGCTGGTGACGGCACGCGGCTTCCGCCGCCTCCGCTGACGGTGTAGCCGGCCCAGTAGTAGGGGTGAGACCAGCGATCGTTGCGCTGTAGGTCGTTCTGTGCGGCGGCAGCGGCCTCCGCCGGTGGCAGGGCACGCAGGTGGTGATAGAAGCGGCGGGCGAAGAACGCCGCGCCTTCGTCCTCGACGCGCCAGAGTGTGGCCACGACGGTACCGACGCCACTATAAAGGAAGGCTTGGGCAAGCGTGCCGTAGTCGGCCTGGACAGCGAAGCCGGTGGACCAGGCGGCGCGGACGCCCGTCTCGCGATCGGACAGGAAGACGAGCGGTGACGTGCTGCGCAGCGCAACCAGCTCGTGGACCTCGAGGCGCCCATCCGCTGGCGAGCCCGGCCCCGCCGAGGCCAGTTGAATGCGCGAGAACATGGGGTTCCGCGCGTTCATCACCGCATGGAGGCAATGTGCACCGGGCGCCCGTCGGCGAGGGCACGACGGACTGCCGTTTCGGTGGCGGCGGGCCCCACGGAAGCGCTTCCGGGCGGGTCCAGCGACGGGAACATGCCCGCTTCGGCCATGGTGGCGGGGAGCCGCTCGGGGAAGGGGGCGAACGCCGCCACCCCGTTCCGCATCCCCTGACCGGACGGTGGCAGGGCCAACGCCCCTGCGTTGGGCAGTATTCGGAGCGCGAAATCCCTGGAGAGGAATCGCTCGGTAGCGGGGTCCCTGAGCGCGGCGAAGGGGAGATAGCTGAGCGTCCCTTGGGGCACCAGCGTGAGGCGTCGGAGCCGACGCGTGCCGATCACCTCCCGGACGGGCTGCAGCAGAAGGGAATGAAGCGACTCGAGGACAGGCCAGAGCTCTTCGGGGGCCCGGCCGCTGTGCTGGAGGAGATCCCGTGCCAGGCGCACCCGGCTCGCCAGCTGTTCCCGGGCAATGCGCGTGGTCCGGACTCGGATCGCCTCCGGTAGGACGACGAAGATGACCACGCGATCCGGCAGGACCAGGTACTCCACCAGCGCCTCGTCTCGCTCGAGCGATGCGCGGATCTCCCGCGGGGGCAGCGGCCGCGCACCCACCGCCGCCGCTGCGGTCGGCTGCCGCTGCATGAATTGGAGGAGCAGCCCCTCGTAGCGGGCGCGCGCTTCGGCCAGATCATTGAGCAGCGCCGACCCGGCGGGTGCGGCCTCGCCACGGGCGGTTCCCCCCTCCGGCTCAGCCTCGGCCAGACGGTCCAGAAGCTCATCGATACGCCGAAGCAGTGCGTCGGCTTCCGAAAGCTCGGCGAACGCGGAGGTGGAATCCCGTACAGAGGAGAGGTGCTCCAGCAGCGCGCGCCCCCGCGCGGCATCGGCCACCTCGAACGCCTCATCGACGGTGCCCCGGGCAAGGAGCGCCAGAACGAGATCGCCGTACACCCCGGCCATGCGGCTCTGGTACGAGGTCCGCAGCACTTCCGTCCCGATGCGACGGCGCACGCGCTCGACTGCAGCCACTGCCCGGGACCCCGCGGCGATGGCTGAGTCGACAGCGCCCAACCGGCGGAATGCACTCGCGCGGAGCGCATGCACCTCCCACTCGTCCGCCGGCCGCATCCGGTCCGGGGTGCGGGTCAGGCCGTTCAGGGTCCGGATCACGCCATCCGCGTCGCCAGCGCGGTTCTCGATCCTGGCGCGGGCCAGTTCGACCCTATCCAGCATGGCCGTGACACCGATATCCAAGGCAGCGCGGCCGGCGCGGGCCAGCAGGGTATCCGCGGCGTGCGCCCGGCCACTCGTTGCGGCCAGCTCAGCGAGCGCCACCAGGTCATCGATCCGCTCCAGCTCGGCCCCGGCCTCCGTGTGCCGATCGAGCGCTGACAGCAGCTCCTCCTGCGCCCGATCCACCTGGCCCGCTTCCGCTTCGAGACGGCTGCGGCTGCGAAGGATGTCGCCCGCCTCACTGAGTGCGCCCATGGATTCATAAAGGCCAGCCGCCTCCCGATAGGCGCGCAACGCTCGCCTGTCCTGGCCCGCCTCCGCGTAGAGGTCGGCGATCATCTCGAGGCTGCTCGCCTCCTCCCCGCGCATGCCGCGCTCCCGCGCCAGGATCCGGGCGCTGTCGAGCGCGACGAACCCTTCGCGCATCTCCCCCATGGCGGCGAGCGCCACCCCGCGCTGCCCGAGCGCCTCGATCTCGCCGAGAGGGTCCTCGATCTCGCGATGGATCCGCGACGCCGAGTCCAGCCAGGCCAGGGCCGACGCGGGGGCGTCCCGCCACAATTCCAGCGTAGCGAGGTTGATCAGGACCCGCGCAGTCGATGGCCGGTCGCCCAGGCGGCGGACTCTGGAAAGGGCCTGGGTGAAGCTGTGCTGCGCCTCCGAGAAGCGCCCGAGATCCAGCTGGACCAGACCCAGGTTCTGGCCGAGGCGCGGGACATACCGATCGTCACCCACGCGCCGGGCGACGCTCAGGCCCTCCCGGTACAACGTTTCAGCTTCGAACAGCCGCCCCTCGTCCCACGCCAGCAGTCCCAGCGCGTTGTAGGAGCGGGGCAGCAGGGTGTCGAGGCCTCGTTCGCGCGCGATCGACAGCGCCCGCTCGCCCAGCTCCGAAGCGGCCGCGTAGTCACCTCGCCGCCACGCGGCGAGCCCGAGTAATGTCAGCACCTCCGGCTCACGGTCGGTCCCAGAAAGTGCTTCCAACGCACGGGTCCAAAGCACGGCGGCCGTGTCGAAGCGCGCTGCCGCGTACAGGCTGTCCGCCGCATCCAGCAACGTTGCGAGGGCCACGGAGCTTCGTGGACGCCGCGGGCAGCCCCCGCTGCGCGGTCCGACACTTCGTCGCACCCGGCCAGTATCGTCACGAGCACCACGGCTCGAGCGCACAGCCGGACCCTCACGGCGCCACCTGGAACGGTTGCTGGCCCGTGGTGGCCGACGTGAGGTCCGGCAGGAGCGCATCCGTTCGCCAGTAGTACCGGCCAGGGCCTAGCTGGGCCTCCACATTGCGCGGGAGGGAGACCGAGTCCTGGGTCGTCCGCGTGCTCCATATGACATTGCCATCGGGTGCGACCAAGGCGAAATCGTACAGGACGCCGTCGCCGAGCCCCTCCCAGCGGAACGTGACCGGCATCCCGGGGTGCGCCGACGGCGGCGCACCGGCGTCAATGGATCGCGCCGCCCCGGCCGCGGGCATGTCGCCGCGCAGTGCCACGTCGGCCGGCCCGGAGGGCGGGCGCAGCAGAGCACACCCGCGATGGAGGCTGCAGCCAGCAACGTGGCGGCGCCGCCCGCGCGGGCGAGGAAGCGGCTTCGCCCAGGGCGAGCGGCACCCGAGCCGACGTCGACCCGGGTGGCGTCGGAATCCAACAGGGCCACCACCTCTGAAAGCTCGGTCCGGCATCGATCGCACGCGCCCATGTGATCCTCCGCGCTGTTCCGAGCGGCCGCGGACAGGGTGCCGTCGACGTATGCAGCCATCTCCTCGGCCGTAAGGTGCTGCGCTGAGCTGCCGGTCATTCGTGAAGCCATCGATTGAGTGTTTGGGGCTCTACAGGTATTGCACGGAACCCACGCACCCGATTTGCGCGACCCGGTCGGGAGCAAGCCCTCAGGCGGAGGTTTCGGTGATGCCGGCCTGGTCCAGGTCGGCCCGCAGCCGCTGCAGCAGCCGATCGACCTGTCGGTAGACGTGGAACGGAGAGGGTAGGCCGAGAATTCGCGCGACCCGTGACGCGGGCAGACCGTCCTGCACCCGCAGCGCGAGCATCAGCCGGTCTCTCGGCTCCAGCTTCGCCAGTGCCGATCCGAGAGCATCGTCGCGCTCGCGCCGGCGCGTCGCTCGCTCCGGATCGGGGCCGCCGCCGAGCAGCGTCTCCGCCACATCGATCCTTTCCCCTCGCAGGTCCGCAAGACGACGTCGGAGCTGCCATCGACCGTCCTCGGCAGACGACGAACCGCTCTTTCGCCGGCCGTAGCGCCGCCGGTGTTGGTCGAGGCACAGGCGGCGCACAACCACAACCAGCCACGTGCTGAAACGGCTTCGCCCGTCCCCCTGGAACCTGCGCAGCCGCGCGCACTCGTCCTCGCGCAGCCGCGAGAGGACAAAGGCGTACCGGTCCATGACGGCGTCGCGGTGGCCGCCCATGGAGCGCGCCACACTCAGGATGAGCGGCGTGTACGCTTCGACGAAACGGGTCCACGCAGCCTCGTGGGCCGCAGCATCGGAAGAAGCGAGAAGCGCGTCTAGCTCCGGCGGCGTCTCTGGCAAGGGGAGGCGGCATCGCGGGGAATCGCCGACCGGCCGGCCCGACGGGGGCGGCGGTGGCGGGGGCAAACCAGTATTTGTAGCGAGAGCCGCAGAGGCAAGGGTTTCCTCACGGCACACGGCGGGCGGCGCAAATTCACACCGCCGCATCCGTGCAATGAGGGTGATGAGCGAGCTTGCTTCGTACGCGAACGTGCTGTCGGCCCTCTCGGAGCCGGCGGGGGTTTTCGACCTCGACTGCCGTCTCTTTCACGAGACGCGGTCGCTCGAGCGGCTGCTGCGGCAGGAGCCGGAAGCGTCACGGATCCGGAGTGCCATGGCCGGAGCGGCCGACGTCATCAGCGCGGTGCGCACGCCCTTCGTGATCGGGGCGCCCATTACGGTCGCAACCCGGCGCTCGACGTATCACCTCCATCCCAGCCGCCTGCCTGAAGGTTTGGTAGACCCGGAGCCGGCGCTGCTCGTGCTCGTGCACCGGCACGAAGCCCGTCTGCCAGACGCCCGGTCCCTGGAGGGGCGTTTCGATCTCACCCCACGCCAGGCGGAGGTCGCGCTGCTCCTGGGCCGCCGCAAGACCACCCCGGAGATCGCGCGCGCCCTCACAATCAGCCCTCACACCGCGAGGCGCCATACGGAGGTCGTGCTGGCGAAGCTCGGGGTGCATTCCCGGCGTGACGTCCTGGCCAGGATCCTCGAGCCGGGGGCGGAACGGCGCCGGGCGAGCTGACCCGCCGCGCACTACGAACGGGCTTTCCATCTAGAGGCCTCGGGCCGCGCCAACCGCCCTGGAGCGGGGTCTTCCGAGCGGGAAGCCGCGCGTTGGCCCGCCGTGAGGTAGGGGCGCGCCGTTGGCGATCCTCGCGCGCGCCGGGGCGCGTGCCCCGCGACCGCCGAAGGCGGGCGCGCCCACCGCCACCGCCACCGGGCGCCCGGTATCCTCAGGGCCGGGGCGAACCCGGCTGAGAAAGGCACCCCGCGGATTGGCCGGGCGGGTGCCTGCGCACTATAATACCGCGGCTCTCAGCCCCGCCGCGGGCGGGCTCTTTCGACCGGACAATGCAGGAGACGGATAGATGTCGGATCCAGCACGGACTGCCGTACTCGTTTCCGGGGCGCGCACCCCGGTCGGCCGCTTCCTGGGCGGCCTTTCCTCCCTGAAGGCCACGGACCTGGGCGGGATCGCCATCAAGGCTGCGCTCGAGCGGTCCGGAGCGGATCCCAAAGACCTGGAGGACGTGATCCTGGGCAACGTGGTTTCGGCCGGGCTCGGCCAGGCGCCCGCGCGGCAGGCGGCCATGGCGGGTGGCGTCCCGGACAGCGTGGGGGCGATGGCGGTGAGCCGGGTATGCGGCTCGGGGCTGCAGGCCGTGATGCTGGCAGCGCAGGCCATCAGGGCTGGCGATGCGCGGGTGATGCTGGCGGGCGGGATGGAATCCATGTCCAACGCGCCCTACTACCTGTTCGGGCATCGCGGGGGCGTGAAGTTCGGGAACCAGGAGCTGCTGGACGGCCTGATCTACGACGGGCTCTGGTGCGCGTTCGGCCATTGCCACATGGGCGGCCACGCGGAGTACACGGCCGACAAGGCGGGGATCACGCGGGAGGCCGCGGACGAGTTCTCGCTGAAATCCCACCAGAAGGCGGTGGCGGCGCAGGACGAGGGGAAGTTCAAGGACGAGATCGTCCCCGTGGAGATCCCGGGGCGGAAGGGGACGACGGTGGTGGACGCGGACGAGTCGCCGCGGCGGGACACGTCGCTGGAGGCGCTGGGGAAGCTGAAGCCCGCGTTCACCCGCGACATGCCGGAGCACATCACGAACCCGGTGGTCACGGCCGGGAACGCGCCGGGCCTGAACGACGGCGCGGCGGCCGTGGTGGTGACGAGCGAGGAGTACGCCCTGGCGCACGGGCTGGAGATCCTGGCCCGGGTGAACGCCTACTCCAGTGGCGCGGTCACGCCCCAGGAGCTGTTCTTCGCGCCCGTCCGCGCGGTGCGCCGGGTGATGGAGAAGGACGGCCGCTCCATCGACGACTACGACCTGATCGAGGCGAACGAGGCGTTTGCCGTCCAGGCCCTCGCCGACGGCAAGGAGCTGGGCTGGGACTGGGACCGGGTGAACGTTCACGGCGGCGCCGTGGCGATGGGCCACCCCATCGGCGCGTCCGGGACCCGGATCCTGGTGACACTGCTGAATGCCATGAAGCAGCGCGGCGCCGGCACCGGGCTCGCCACGCTCTGTCTCGGCGGCGGGGACGCCGTCGCCATGTCCGTGGAAAGGGTTTGACATGAACGAGATGATCCTGCGCCTCCGGGCCGCCGCGACCACGAAAGTCGTTTCCAGCCGCAGCGCTCGACGGGTCATGGCCGTGGGCGCGTTCGCCATCGCGACGGCGCTGGGCGCGCAGGTGGAGGTCGTGATCGGACCCGTTCCGCTCACCCTCCAGACGCTGTTCGTGATCCTGGCCGGCGTGATGCTGGGCGCGCGGCTCGGCGCCGCGTCCCAGATTGCTTACCTGGCCATGGGGATCGCCGGGCTACCGGTGTTCTCCGGCGGCGCCATGGGGCCCGCCTGGCTGCTGGGTCCCACGGGCGGCTACCTGCTGGCTTTCCCGGTGGCCGCGTTCGTCGCGGGCGCCGTGGCCGGGCCGGTGCGGCGCAGCCTCGGCGGAGGCGTGCGGCTGCTGGCGGGGTTGCTGGCGGGCTCGGCCGCCGTGCTCCTGGTGGGTTCCGCGCAGCTGGCGGCGCTCACGGGGGACCCGGCGCGCGCGGTCGCTGCGGGGGTCGCACCCTTCCTCGCGGGCGACCTGGTGAAGGTAGCGCTCGCTTTCCTGATCGCGTGGCGCACGCGTGGCCGGACCCTCGGGCTTCTCTGACCCGGGGGTTTTTCGTTGACAGCAGGCGAGGGACCACGATGGCTCGTGAGCGAAGGCCGGCTGCGGACACCGTGGCGGCTCGTGTCCTTCGTCGTCCTGTTTTTCGCGGTCCTGCGCCTGGAGCTCTTCTTCGTGCCCGCGCTGGCCACCGTGTCGACCGAGGGACGGGTGCGCCCGGGGCTGATCGCGCAGGCCATGCTCATGCTGGTCGCGTCCTTCGCCGCGGCGTGGCCGCTCCTGCGCTGGGTGGATCGCCGGCCGTGGCGGTGGCTGGGCGTCGGGATCGACGGACGCGTCCCGCGTCGGCTACTGGCGGGTCTCGTGCTCGGGGCCGCGCCGCTCGCCCTGGTCGTGGCCGTGATGACGGCGGCGGGCGCGTTCCGCTACACCGCCGAGCCCGGCACGCCGGGCGAATGGCTGGCCACGGCCGGTCTCGGGCTCGCGTGGCTGGCGATCCCGGCCGCCTCGGAGGAGGCGCTGTTCCGGGGCTACCCGCTGCGCACGCTGGCGGAGGGCGCAGGGCCGCTGGCTGCGACGCTGATCATGAGCACGCTGTTCTCGCTCGTGCACGTGGGGAATCCCAACGTGGACGCCCTGGGGCTGCTGAACATCTTCCTGGCCGGCGTGCTCCTGTCCGCGGCGGTGCTCTGGACGGGGAGCCTGTGGCTGGCGTTCGCCATCCACCTGGGATGGAACTGGGCGATCGCGGGGCTGCTCGACCTGCCGGTGAGCGGGCTGGCCGCGCTGGACGCGCCCTACTACGACGCGCATCCGTTGGGTCCTGCCTGGCTCACGGGCGGCGCGTTCGGGCCCGAGGGCGGGCTGGCGGCGACCTTCGCCATCCTGCTCACCATCGTCCTGCTGCGGGTTTACGTGCGGCGCGGCAACGGAGCCGCGGCGCCTGAATACGGGAGATAGAGTCCATGGCCGGGATCGATAGAGTCGGTGTCGTCGGCGGCGGCACCATGGGGAACGGGATCGCGCACCTCTTCGCCCAGCACGGCCACCCGGTCGTGCTGGTGGACGTCGACCAGGGCCGCCTCGACGCGGCGCTGGGCACCATCCGCAAGAACCTGGAGCGGCAGGCGAAGAAGGGCGCCATCGAAGAGAGCGCGATCGGCGACATCACGGGCCGGATCCAGGGCGCCACCGAGCTCGACGCCGTGCAGGGGATCCGCCTCGTGGTGGAGGCCGTACCGGAGAAGCTGGAGCTCAAGAGCGACATCCTGCGGCGGCTCGATCCGCTGGTCGGCGACGGGATCCTCGCGTCCAACACGTCGTCGATCTCCATCACGGCGCTCGCGGCCATCACTTCGAGGCCCGAGCGCGTCATCGGTATGCACTTCATGAACCCGGTGCCGGTGATGAAGCTCGTGGAGGTGATCCGCGGACTCCAGACCAGCGACGAGACCACCAGAACGGTCATGGAGCTGTCGGCTGCTCTCGACAAGACGCCCGTGGAGGTGAACGACTTTCCCGGCTTCGTGTCGAACCGGGTGCTCATGCCCATGATCAACGAGGCGGTGTTCGCCCTCATGGAGGGGGTGGCGGAGGCCGAAGCGATCGACACGGTCATGAAGCTGGGGATGAATCATCCGATGGGCCCGCTGGCACTCGCGGACCTGATCGGCCTGGACACGTGCCTGAACATCCTCGAGGTCCTGCACCGGGACCTCGGCGACGACCGCTACCGACCCTGCCCGCTCCTGCGGAAGTACGTGGACGCCGGGTGGCAGGGACGCAAGAGCGGACGGGGGTTCTACAGCTACGCATAGGGTCTGTGCCAGGCAGGCGAGCAGGCGAGC
Source organism: uncultured Gemmatimonadales bacterium (assembly GCA_963798845.1). Lineage (GTDB taxonomy): Bacteria > Gemmatimonadota > Gemmatimonadetes > Longimicrobiales > RSA9 > CAVUKA01. Next base: position 8,961 of record CAWCUS010000004.1, read on the forward strand.
AGGTTGGGGGCGGTTCAGAAACGCGGCCGCCCAGCGGCCGCTGACGCGCCGCGCAGCGGCGCATGCGCGCCCCGCCGTGGCGCAAGCGCGGCCGCAGGCCGCAACCGCGAGCGAAACGAGCTATGACCGAGCTGACAGCCGAGATCCGGGAGCTGGCGACGCAGTTCGCCGAAAGCGAGCTCCGGCCGCACGTGGAAGCGTGGGACCGGGAAGCGCGCCTAGCCCCGTCCGTGCTGGCCCAGCTGGGGGAGCTGGGCTTCTTCGGCATGCTCGTGCCGGAGGAGCACGGCGGGATGGACTTCGACCTGCCGACATACCTGGCGGCAGTGGAGACCCTGTCGTGGGGCGAGCCCGCGGTGGGGCTGACGCTGTCGATCCACAGCGCGTTCGCCGTGACGCTTCTGGTACGCCACGGCACGGCCGGGCAGAAGAGGCAATGGCTGCCATCGCTCGCGTCGGGGGAGCGGGTGGGGTGCTTCGCGCTCTCGGAGGAGGAAGCGGGCTCCGATGCCGCGGCGGTATCGGCGCGCGCGGATCGAGCGGGCGATGGCTGGGTCCTGAACGGCGTGAAGAAATGGGTGACGAACGGTCGCCTGGCGGGGCTCGCGGTGGTGGTGGCGAGGACGGGCGGGGAGGGCCCGGACGGGCTGAGCGCGTTCGTCGTCCCGACGGATACGGACGGCTGGGCAGTGGGGAGGCGGGAGACCACCATGGGGCTGCGGCCGCTGGAGGTGGTCACCGTCGAGATGCGAGACCTCCGTCTGACGGGAGACGCGCTGCTGGGTGAGGAGGGCGCGGGCTTCCGGCTGGCGATGGAGGGGCTGGACCTGGGTCGCCTGGGCATCGCTGCACAGGCGGTGGGGATCGGGCAGGCCGCGCTGGACCACGCGCTGAGGTATGCGGGCGAGCGGGAACAGTTCGGCCACGCCATCCGGGAGTTCGAGGCGATCCAGTTCAAGCTGGCGGACATGGCCACGAAGGTGGAGGCCGCCAGGGCGCTGCTCGAAAGGGCTGCGGAGAAGGGGGCCACGCGCTGGTCAGCCATGGCGAAGCTGTTTTCCAGCGAGACGGCGATGGCGGTGGCTACGGAAGCGGTGCAGATCTTCGGCGGATACGGCTACATGCGGGACTATCCCGTGGAGAAGCTGATGCGGGATGCCAAGGCCACGGAGATCTACGAGGGCACAAACGAGATCCAGCGCGCGGTGATCGCGCGGGAGCTTTACCGGAGGAGATGATGGAAATTTTCGAGAAGATGAAGACGCACGAGCACGAGCAGGTGGTGTTCTGCTACGACCCGGTGTCCGGGTACAAGGGGATCATCGCCATCCACAACACCACGCTCGGGCCGGCGCTCGGCGGCACCCGGTTCTGGAACTACGGCACGGACCAGGAAGCGCTCACGGACGTGCTCCGGCTCTCGCGCGGGATGACGTACAAGTCCGCGGCGGCGGGGCTCAACCTGGGGGGTGGGAAGTCCGTCATCATAGGCGACCCGAAGATGAAGCGTCGCGAGATGATCTTCCGCGCCCACGGCCGCTTCGTGGAGAGCCTGAAAGGGCGCTACATCACGGCCGAGGACGTGGGCACCAGCGTCGAGGACATGGACTACGTCCACATGGAGACGGAGTACGTGACAGGGCTGGCCGGGCGCTCGGGCGACCCATCGCCGGTGACCGCGTACGGGACGTACATGGGGATCAAGTCCGCAGCCAAGGCGAAGTACGGCACCGACGACCTGAAGGACGTCACGGTGGCGGTCCAGGGCGTCGGCCACGTGGGTTACTACCTGTGCAAGGACCTCGCGGACGAGGGCGCGAAGCTCATCGTCACGGACATCGATGACGAGCGGATCAAGCGCGTCGTCGACGAGTTCGACGCCTCGCCGGTGGGCGCGGCCGACATCTACGCGGCCGACGCGCAGGTCTTCGCGCCGTGCGCGCTGGGCGCTGTCGTGAACGACGAGACGCTGCCGAAGTTCAAGTTCGACATCATCGCGGGCGCCGCGAACAACCAGCTGGCGGAGGAGCGGCACGGCGAGGAGCTGAAGAAGAAGGACATTCTCTATGCCCCCGACTACGTGATCAACGCGGGCGGCGTGATCAACGTGTACGGGGAGCTGAACGGCTGGACGGCGGAGCGGTCGCGGCGGAAGGCCGGGGAGATCTACAACACCCTCGAGGAGCTGTTCGAGCTGGCGAAGGACGAGGGGATTCCCACGAGCGAAGCCGCGGACCGGCTGGCGGAGCGCCGCATCCAGCACGTGGCGGGCATCCAGCGGACCTGGCTGTAGCGGAGCATTCCATGGATGCACTGAGAGCGGCAGACCCGGAGATCTTCGGCACCGTCGCCGATGAGGCGCGTCGTCAGGACGAGACGCTGGAGCTCATCGCCAGCGAGAACTTCACGTCTCCAGCGGTGCTGGAGGCGATGGGGTCGGTGCTGACCAACAAGTACGCCGAAGGGTATCCGGGTCGCCGCTACTACGGCGGCTGCGAGGTGGTGGACGAGACAGAGAGGCTGGCGATCGCGCGCTGCGAGGCGCTCTTCGGTGCCGAGCACGCCAACGTCCAGCCGCATTCCGGGTCGCAGGCCAACATGGCCGCCTACATGACCCTGATGCAGCCTGGAGACACGCTTCTCGGGATGAACCTGAGCCATGGGGGCCACCTCACCCATGGCTCGCCCGTCAACTTCAGCGGACAGTTGTACAAAGTGGTGGCGTACGGCGTCGACGAGGCCACCGGCCGGATCGACTACGACCAGGTCAGGGCGCTGGCGCTGGAGCACCGGCCCCGGGTGATCGTGACCGGTGCCAGCGCGTACCCGCGCACCATCGACTTCGAGGTGTTCGGCAGCGTGGCGCGGGAAGTCGACGCGGCGCTGGTGGTGGACATGGCGCACATCGCCGGCCTCATCGCCGGCGGCGTGCACCCCAGCCCCGTCCCGCACGCCGACATGGTCACCTCCACCACGCACAAGACGCTGCGCGGCCCGCGCGGCGGCTTCGTGCTCACGACGGAGGCGCACGCGAAGGCGCTGGACAAGACGGTGTTTCCGGGGATGCAGGGGGGCCCGCTCATGCACGTCATCGCCGCCAAAGCCGTGGCGTTCCACGAGGCCGCCACGCCGGAGTTCCGGGCGTACGTGGCGCGGGTGGTGGCGAACGCGCGCGCGCTTGCCGACGCGCTCATGGAGCGCGGACACACCCTGGTGAGCGGCGGCACGGACAACCACCTGCTGCTGCTCGATCTGAGCGACCGCGAGCTCACGGGCAAGGACGCGGAGGCCGCGCTGGAGGCCGCCCGCATCACCACGAACAAGAACACGGTGCCGGGGGAGAAGCGGTCACCGTTCGTCACCTCGGGGGTCCGGATCGGCACGGCCGCGCTCACCACGCGCGGCCTGGACGAGGAGGACATGCGGCGCATCGGCGGCTGGATGGCCGACGTGCTGGAAGCCCCCGCGGACGAAAGGGTACGGGATCGCGTCCGCCACGGCGTGCGGGAGCTGACGAGCGCCCACCCGCTCTACCCGGAGTGGCGGGAAGCGAGGTTCGACGCCGCCGTTCCGCCGCCGCTGCCGTGACCCCGGGACCGGGGAAGCCGTTGCATGACAGTCGGTTCCGCCGCACATTTCTGCGGTAGATCCATTTTCGCGGTGTGGTATGAACGAAAGCATGGCCTTCGCCGATGATGTGCTGGACCGTCTGCGCGAGCGGTATCCCCGCTACCGCGAGACGGCCTACCTCTTCATTCTGGCAGCGCTTCATCACGTCCTGGAACAGCTCCCGCACCCGCGCCACATAAGCGGTCCGGAGCTGGCCGACGGCGTGCGCGAGCTGGCGATCCACCGGTTCGGACCGATGGCTCGCACGGTTCTGCAGCACTGGGGGATCGAGCGCACCGACGACATGGGCGAGATCGTGTTCGCCCTGGTGGAGGCCGGCATCCTGCTCAAGCAGGATGAGGACTCACCCAGCGATTTCGAGGCGCTCTACGACTTCGAGGACGTGTTCGAGGCCGATTACCCCTGGGGGGCCAGCATCTGAAGCCGCCCGACGCGGCCGAACCACGGAACCAGGCGGGAGGGGATGACGATGAGCGAAGCGCAATGGCCGGAGTGCCAGAAGTGCGGGGAGGGCCGCATGCTTCCGCTGTCCGATTACGGTCGGGACGGCGCGCCGATCCGCTACAAGGCGTGGGTCTGCTCCAACCCCGAATGTGGCTTCAACATCCGGATCGACAACGGCGAGATCAGCTTCGGGCGCACCATCGGCCCGAGCTACAAGTAAACCCGGCCCGATCATGACCGGCGTCTACGGACGCGAGGACGTGGCCCTCCTCACGGCCGAGGAAGCCGCGGCGCTGGACCGCCGTGCGCAGCAGGGCGGGATCCCCGAGCGCGCGCTCATGGAGAATGCCGGCCGCGCCCTCGCCCTGGTGGTCCACCGCCTCTACCCCGAAGGCCCGATCGTGGCCGTGGTGGGCAGGGGCAACAATGGCGGGGACGCGCTGGTGGCGCTGCGCTCCCTGCGGGAGTGGGGGCGCGACGTCGCCTACATTCCCGCGGGCTCCCACGACCCCGATGCCCGCCTCCTCTCCGGCCGCGCCATCCGCCGCGCCTCCATCGACGAGGCGCCGGCCGCCTTCGCCGGGGCCGCCGTGATCCTGGACGGGATCCTCGGCACGGGGGCGTCGGGTGCGCCCCGTGAGCCGGCGGCCATGCTGGTCCGCCAGATGAACGCCAGCGGACGCCCCGTCGTCGCGCTCGACATCCCCACCGGGGTGGACCCCACCACCGGAGAGGTCCCGGGTGACGCCGTGCACGCCGCCGTCACCGTGCAGTTCGGCTGGCCGAAGACGGGCGCCCTGTTCGAGCCGGGCCGCTCCCATTGCGGCCGACTCATGGCCGTGGAGATCGGGTTCCCGCCGCTCCAGGCGGACGAGCCCGGTGCCCGTCTCGTGACGCCCGACTGGGCCCGTGCCACGCTGCCATACCGCCCCCCCGACGCCCACAAGAACTCCGTCGGCCGCGTCCTGATCGTGGCGGGGCGGAAGGGGATGGGCGGGGCGCCGGCCATCGCGGCGCGCTCCGCCATGCGGGCCGGGGCCGGCTACGTGCGCGTCGCTTCGGCCGAAGCGAACCGCGTCATCATCCAGTCGCGGGCGCCCGAAACGCTGTTCGTGGACCGGGACGACCGCGACGCGGTGGCGGAGGCGCTGGAGCAGAGCGACGCGATCCTGATCGGGCCCGCGCTGGGCACGGGCGAGGACGGAGAGGCGCTCCTGGACCTGGTCCTGGCCGGGCTCGGCGACCGGGGCTGCATCCTCGACGCGGACGCCCTCACCATCCTGGCCGGCCGGCAACGCGGGCTCGGCGCGCTCCAGGGACGGCGCGTGCTCGCCACGCCCCACCCGGGGGAGATGAGCCGATTGAGCGGGCGGCCCGTGGCGGAGATCCGCCGAGACCCGATCGGCCAGGCGCGCCTGCTCGCCCAGACCGCGGGCGTCACCGTGCTCCTGAAGGGGGCTCCTTCGGTGGTGGCGGAGCCGGACCGCCCCGTGCTCGTTTCGACCGTGGGCTCGTCCGACCTGGCCACCGCCGGCATGGGCGACCAGCTCGGCGCCGAGGCCGCCGCCTTCCTCGCCGGCGGCGCCACGCCCGCCGACGCGGCCGGGCTGGCGCTCCTGTACGGCGGCCGCGCCGCAGAGCTCGCCGGGCGCGCCCGATCGCTGACGCCCGACGACGTCGCCGATGCCCTCCACCTGGCGTTCGATGATGCCGGGCCGGCCGCTCCGCCGCTCGACCTGCCGTTCGTGGTTTTCGACCAGCCGCCGCAATGGTGACACGGCTCGGCCCGGGCGCCGAGTTCGACCTGATCCGGCGGTTCCTCCAGCGGGCACCGGCCGCGGCCGAGGGCGTGCGCGTGGGACCGGGGGACGACTGCGCCGTGGTGGCTGGAGACGGGATCGCCGTGAGCGCGGACATGGCCGTGGAGGACGTCCACTTCCGACGCGCGTGGCTGCCGCCCGCCGACCTCGGTTACCACGCCGCCGCGGGCGCGCTGAGCGACCTCGCCGCCGTCGCCGCCCGGCCGATCGGCCTCCTCGCTTCCCTCGCCCTCGGCCCCGGCGACGAGGACCACGTCGGGCCCGGGGTCATGGAAGGGATCGCCGCCGCCGCCGCCGACGCGGGCGCTGCGCTCCTCGGAGGGGACGTGACCCGGTCGCCCGGACCGCTCGTCCTGGACATCGTCGTGCTGGGCGAGGCGGCGCGCCCCGTCCTGCGCTCGGGCGCCAGCGCGGGCGAGGAGGTGTGGGTCACCGGCGATCTCGGCGCCGCGGCGACCGCGGTCGCCGCGTGGATGGACGGCCGCGAGCCCTCGGACGCCGCCCGCGACGCGTACGCCCGGCCGCGACCCCGCACGCGCGAAGCGCTGTGGCTGGCGGCGCGCGGCGTGCCCACGGCCATGGTGGACCTCTCCGACGGGATCGCCGGAGACGCCGGTCACATCGCGGCCGCCAGCGGTGTACGGCTGGTGATCCGGCTGCCCGCGCTGCCGGTGTCCCGAGCGGCCACTGAATCGCCCGGGCGCGCGATGGGGGCGTCCTCCGGGAGGTCGTCGGCGGGGGCGGCCGGGGGCAGCCGCAGTGTGCCGGACGACGTCCGTCGGGCCGCGGGAGGCGGCGAGGACTACGAGCTCTGCTTCACCGCGTCCCCCGGTTCGGTGGCGGCGGTGGCGGCGGCGTTCGAAGCGGAGCTCGGGACGCGTCTCACCCGCGTCGGCGAGGTGGTCGCGGCGGGCGAGTCGCCCGGCGAGCTGCCGGGCGTCGTGCTCCTGGACGCGGATGGGGAAGCCGTGGACATCGGCGGATTCCAGCACTGGGGGCGCGGGTGATCCGCACCGTCCGGGTGGCGCTGACCGCGTTGGTGGCCACGCTCTGGTACGGGCCGGTGGTCATCCTGGGAGCGCTGTTCGGAGTCCGTCGGCGCGAGTACTACGACGCGGCGGGCAGCAACTGGTCCGCGACCATCCTGCGTGCCAGCGGGTGCACGGTCCGGGTGGAAGGCATCGAGAACATCCGGGCCGACGAGCCACAGGTGCTGGTGGGGAACCACCAGTCCTGGTTCGACGTTTTCGCCGTCGCCGCCAACCTCCCGAAGAGCTACCACTTCGTCGCCAAGAAGGAGCTCGAGGGGGTCTTCATCTTCGGCCGCGCCTGGAAGGCCGCGGGCCACATCTCCATCGACCGCTCCGACCAGGAGTCGGCCATCGCCTCCCTCGAGCGCGCGGGCCAGCAGCTGCGCGCGGAGCGCACCGCCGTCGTGATGTTCGCCGAAGGGACGCGCTCGCCCACCGACTCCCTCCTGCCGTTCAAGAAGGGCGCGTTCATGCTCGCCCTCCACAGCGGCGTGCCCATCGTCCCGTTCGCCGTGGCCGGCTCACGACGCGTGTTTTCCAAGGGTTCCTGGCGAGTGCGTCCGGGCCCGATTATCGTTCGCTTCGGTCCGCCGATTCCCACCGCCGATCTGAGCGACGACGATCGCGACGCCCTGATCCGGCGCGTGCGGGACGAGGTCCGGCGCATGCGCGACGACGCTCGCCGCGAGCTCGGCCCTGGGCGGCTCGAGAACCCCGATCCAGAACCCGGAGAATCCTGAGCTTCATGTCCGCCATATCGAAGGTCATCGCCCGCGAAATCCTCGACTCCCGCGGCAATCCCACGGTGGAGGCCGACGTCATCCTCGAGAGCGGCGAACGCGGCCGCGCGGCAGTGCCGAGCGGCGCGTCCACGGGCGAGCTCGAGGCGCTCGAGCTGCGCGACGGCGGAACGCGCTACGGCGGGAAGGGAGTGCTCGACGCGGTCGCCAACGTGATGGGCCCCATCGCGAAGCGGGTCACGGGGATGGACCCACACGACCAGGCGGCGCTCGACCGGGCCATGATCGAGCTGGACGGGACGCCCAACAAGGCCACCCTCGGCGCCAACGCCATCCTGTCGGTGTCCATGGCCGCCGCTCGGGCCGCGGCTGCCGAAACGGGGGAGCCGCTCTACCGCTACCTGGGCGGCGAGGACGCCACGCTGCTGCCCGTGCCGCTCATGAACATCCTGAACGGCGGCGCGCACGCGGCCAACAACGTGGACATCCAGGAGTTCATGATCGCGCCGGTCGGAGCGTCCAGCTTCAACGAAGCGCTCCGCATGGGCGCCGAGGTCTTCCACACCCTCAAGAAGGTCCTGAGCGGCCAGGGGAAGAGCACCTCCGTGGGCGACGAAGGCGGCTTCGCCCCCGACCTGGCCACCAACGACGAGGCGGTCGAGGTCATCCTCACGGCCATCCAGAAGGCCGGCTACCACGCCGGCGACGACATCGTCCTCGCCCTCGACCCCGCCGCCAGCGAGTTCTACCGCGACGGCGAGTACGTCTTCCACAAGTCGTCGGGCCAGAAGCGCTCGAGCGAGGACATGGTCGAGTTCTGGCGCGGCTGGGTCGACCGCTACCCCATCGCCTCCATCGAGGACGGCCTCGACGAGGGCGACTGGGACGGCTGGAAGAAGCTCACCGCCGCCCTCGGCGACAGCATTCAGCTCGTGGGCGACGACCTCTTCGTCACCAACCCCGAGATCCTCCGCCGCGGCATCGACGAGAAGGCGGCCAACGCAGTCCTCATCAAGGTCAACCAGATCGGCTCGCTCACCGAGACGCTCGAGGCCATCGAGATGGCCCGAAACGCCGGCTGGCGCTACGTCATCAGCCACCGGTCGGGTGAGACCGAGGACACCTTCATCGCCGACCTGGCCGTGGCCACCGGCAGCGGCCAGATCAAGACCGGCAGCGCCAGCCGCACCGACCGCCTCGCCAAGTACAACCGCCTCCTCCGCATCGCCGAGCAGCTGGGCGGCCGCGCCCGCTACGCCGGCAAGGACGCCCTCGGATGAAGAAGGCCGCCGCCTACGCAGTCCTCCTGGTCACCGCCTACTTCTTCTTCTTCGGCGGCGACTACAGCTTCCTCGACCTCTGGCGGCTCAGGAAGCAGCACCAGCAGGAGCTGGTCGAGCTGCAGGCCGTCCGCTCGCAGGCCGCCGAGCTCGAGCAGAAGGCCGACTCCCTCGCCCACGACTCCGCCACACTCGAGCGCCTGGCCAGGGAGCAGTATGGCCTCATCAAGGAAGGGGAACGGTTATACAAGTTCGCCGAGCCCGACAGCGCGAAGGCGGATACCGCCCCGTAAGGCCGGCGCGGGGTGCGGCGTCCGACCACGGCGCCTCACCGCGTCCAAGGGAGCCCGTTCACCCCCGCGTCGCCAGTCCGAGAGGAAGGCGTTTTCCGCCACCTCGTGGATGTCGCCCGTCTCCAGGTCGATCGTGACGACACTCCAGGCGTCGCCGTCGTATGCGTCGACCAGAAGTCGCCCCCCGTCGGGCGACACGCCCTGGATCACGAAGAAGGACCACGCCGGTGCGAGCAGGAAGCGAGCATCGCTGCCATCCGGGCGCATGGACCAGATTTCCTCATCTGCACGCGAGAAGTAGATCCGGCTGCCGTCGGGTGCCCATACCGGATCGCTCTCGTGCGTGTCGAGGCCGGTGAGGCGCTTCTGGTGGGAGCCGTCCGCATCCATCACCCAGATGCTGAATGTCAGGTGCTGGGCAGTCCATGTGTTTTCCTGCAGGCTGCGGTAGACAATTCGGTCGCCGGAGGGGGAGAAGCGGGCCCGGCTGTGGGCATACCCGCAGCCATCGGTGAGCTGTACGGGATTGGATCCGTCCGCATTGGCCACGAAGATCTGTGTCCACGTGGAATCGCCACACTCCGGGGCGGACGTCTTGACGTGATACACGATCTTGCTGCCGTCGGGTGAGAAGCTGGGCATCATGTGCAGCAGCCCGCGAGCATCCGGAGCGCTGAGATTCGTCAGCTGTTCTTCCTTCCACTCGGGCGCGGCGACACGAAACAGCTGCCAGGTCTCTTCCCTCGTGCGCTTCGAATAAATGATCGCCGATCCGTCGCTGTTCCAGTCGGGCCACTCTCCGCCTTCGAGAGTCACGACGGCAGCGTCCGAGCCGTCGGGATTCGTGACCCGGACACCTCGGCTTCCGTCCGGTCCTGGGACCGCGTAGGTGATGGCTCCCGGCCTGACGGCTCGAGCCGTGACCTCCACAGGCGGGGCTTCGCCTACCTGAACCGACAGCAGCTGGCTGCCCAGTTCGGGGCCGAGCGTCCATTCCGCGCTCGCCCCGCCGCTGGGGTCGGTGGCGCTGCTCCCGACCACGCTCCCGCCACCCAGTTGCACGGTCCACACCACCGGTACGTCGGGAGCGCTGACCGGCTCGCCCGCGTCGTCGAGGGCCACTACCCGGATCGGCGTCAGCAGCGGCGCGCCCGGGAATCGAATCTGGTGATCTCCACCGGCGAGCCCGATCGATCGCACCTGCGAGGCCGGATTCGTCACCCCGGAATCACAGCCGCCGCTGACCAGCGCGATCCCCGCCAGTGGGACGAGGAGGAGTCGTGCGGGTTCGGAAGCGTTGCTCATGTTCATTGTCTCCGTGCGAGCCCTAGATCGGCGGACGGCAGAGTAAAGCCTGAGCTCTCCCGCTCGCCATGAACACGAACAAGCTGCGCCTGCCGCCGCCCCCGCACATGGGTCGTTGTGCCCTATCCTGCGCCGAGGGCGCCGTCGCGCTGGAGCCCCTCACGGCCGCCGGACTCCGCCGGCGCAGGCGCTGAGCCCGCCAGAGGACGTCCCAACCCCGGCCGAAGCGTTGCTACGTCGCTCCCAGGTTGACAACCCCGGTCGTTCGGATACCTTTTCTTGTCTGTGCCGGCAGGGTAGCTCAATCGGTAGAGCAACGGAATCATAATCCGTGCGTTGGGGGTTCGAGTCCCCCCCTGCTACTTCAATGACCGCAACGGTTTTCGCCCCTTCGGCTTCGTGCCGGAGGGGCGTTTTCACGGCGCGTGGCGACTGGTGGGTTACAGCGGCAGGAGAGAGGCCGCCGACGGGCAGGAACGGCACCAGCGTCAACCTTCATCGCGCGGGGAGTCGTGGTAGAGGATCTCACCTGTTCTCTTGTGCACGAGCACGACCTCGCTGCTCCTCATCGTGGCCGACCGTGGCAGGTACACGACCCAGCAGGCTTCCAGGGGTACCGAGAGGCCGTAGGCATTCACTCGAGCCGCCTTGCCGTCGATCGTCCTGAGCCGATGAGGATCCGGGAGGGACATGTAGCGCGCAGCTATCTCGGCTGCCTGCAGGGGGAAGATCATCGATTTGCCGGAGGGTGATTCATCGCAATGAAGCCGAAGCCCCAGCGGTCGCCGCGAAGGCGAGGAGCCGGTACTTGCAGCTGCGCTTGATCGCGAAGAGATGCCCGTCGAGCAGGGAGCGCGTTCGCTCGTTCCGGACCGGGAATAGAGAGTGACCATGGTCGACCGCCTGCACCAGCCCGTTGTAGGCCTCCCACGCTGAAGCGTCGCCGACGTGCCCTTTCCCCTCGGTCCAGAGAACTCTGATCGTTCTACGCCGATCGAGTGCCCTCTGGAGCGCCTCCTCGGCCTGGCGATTGGACGCCCGCCAGCCGGGGTCGTTTCGGGGATCGGGCGCGACCGGGTCGAGCACGAGCGTCATGAACTGCTGCTCGTCCAGCTCGGTGCGCTGGAGCGTGCGATACTGCTGCGCCAGGATCTCGAACCGCTCAATGATGGGCCGTAGCATCTGTTCGGCGGCGTCGGCCATGCGCCACCTGCCACCGGACGTGTGCCGAACGGCGACGAAGCGAAACTTGCCGGATCGCAGGTCGCCGATCGCGACGTCCAGGGTGTTGGCGCACACCACCCGTATGGTGGTTTCCGCGATGCGGGCGGTCCGTTGGCCGGCGTGGTTGTTCGCGACCAGGATGAAGGGAGCGACCTCATCCCCGAACACTTCGTGGACGATCGGCCCACAGCGGTCGAGGTCGAAACGGGCCAGCAGCCAGGCGTCGGCACCGCCACGGAGAACTCCGCCGGTTTCCAGGCTGAGGACCCCCTGCTCCAGGAGAGGTCGGACTCCCTCGAACGCGTCCCGATTCTGGATCGGCTCGTACTCTCGACCCACGACCCCCAACTGGACGTCCCGGTCCGTGCGGACCGTGAAGTATGTGTCCTCGCTCTCGACCAGGTACCCGTCCGCGCGCGGGCCGCTCGGTCTGTAGGCCGGCACCTTGACGACGTGGTAGTCCAGGTTGGCGAGCAGGAGCGCCTCGTCGAGGCCGGGTGCCTCGTCGAGCAGCGTCCCCTCCCTGTGCCAGGCGGATTGGCGAACAGCGAAGAAGCTCGCGCGACCGTCGGCTCCGTGGTCCAGATCTGCAGGCATGTTCGACTCCGCTGGGCAGGTCAGAATGTCCATGATAATGATGGCCACTGACAAACGCGGGTGATCCACGATCGCAGCGAGCGTTCAGGAGTCGATACCGTGGCAGGACAGGCTGAGCGGCGAGGGGAACAGGCGCCGGGGCGGTGGGCGCCCGCTGGCACGGGCGGTGTCGAGGTTGGGGGCAGCGGGCGTCGTCCAGGAGCCTCGCCGTTCCGCTGCCGCCGGGCCTGACGACCCCGGGCCGGGCGGACGGCGTCAGCGCGTGTAGCGTCCCACGGCGAGCTCGATGATGCGCCCGATCAGCGCCTCGTACGGCAGCCCGGCGCGCTCGGCCGCCTCCGCGAACACCTCTCCATCGGCCAGGTAGCAGTTGGGGTTCACCTCGAGCACGAACAGCTCGCCGCTCTCATCCAGGCGCAGGTCCACGCGGGCATAGTCGCGCAGGCGCAGGGCCCGGAACGCCTCGACGGAAACGGTACGCATGCGGTCCTCCAGGGCGGGGTCTAAGTGGTCCGGGAAGACCACGCGGCAGCCGGCGAACTCCTCGTGCTCCTCCTCCCACTTGGCGCTCCAGCTCGCGACGCGCGGTACCCCTTCCGGGTAGGAGGACATGTCCAGCTCGGCGGGCGGCAGCGCCACCGCGTCCTCGTTCCCCAGCACGCCCACGTAGAACTCGCGGCCCTCGACGTAGCGCTCGACCAGGATCGGGCCCGGGTGCTGCCGCTGGATCTCATCCATGCGGATGAGCAGCTCGTTCAGGTCCCGCACCACCGACGAAGAGGCGATCCCGATGGATGCGTCCTCCTGCGGCGGCTTGACGATCAGGGGGAAGCGCAGCGAGTCGGCCGTCTCCAGGGCGCCGCGGTGAACGGCAGCGAACTCGGGCGTGCGGATCCCGTGGAAGGAGAGGATCCGCTTCGCGAGCACCTTGTCCCCGGCCAGCATGAGCCCGGAATGGCTGGAGCCGGTGTAGCGGAGGCCCAGCAGGTTGAGCAGCGAAGCGATCCCGGAATCGAGGGCGCTCTTGCCCGCGAACGACTCGGTGAGGTTGTAGACGAGGTCCGGCGCCTCATCGCGCAGGCGCCCGGCCAGACGTACGACGTCCGGGTCCGAGGCGAGCGCGAGCGTCTCGTGGCCGAGGGAGCGCACCGCCGCGAACACCTCGTCCACCACCTCGTCCCGCTCCGCGTCGTGCAGAACGACCACTTTCATGAGTCCGCCTCGGCGTCGGGAGAGGGGTCGGTGTAGCGATGGTTCATGATCACGGCGGTGCCGAAGGCGGTCAGCTCGATCAGCGTCTCCGCCTCTTCGCCGGCGCGTGACAGCTCGAGCGCGTCCGCACGGTCGTGCAGCAGGTCGATGAACTGCCGGACCCCGTGGCTCGTCTCCCCCGTCCAGTAGGCGATGCGCCGTACCAGCTCGCGGCGGTGGCGCCGGATGAAGGCGGCGGCCGTCTCGGACTCCGCACCGGCCTCGGGCGGCGAGGGCGTCCCGCGGCCGGAGCTCGAGCTGGGGGCGGTGGTCGAGAACAGGTTGCGGAGATCGGCGTCGAAGTGCGCCGGCTCCCCCAGCGGGAGCAGGTCCTGCCAGTCCGAGTAGTACTCCCCGAGGGTGGCGTGCATGGCTTCGACCGGGAGGTACTCCGGGCGGATTCGCGGCACCGCGACCTCCACCCGGCCCACCTCGGCCATGACCCGCTCCACGTACTCCAGCTTCCGCAGCGCGGGCCAGCCCCGGTACCGTTTCCTCCAGTCGAGCCCGGGTGTCAGCCACACCGCGAAGGTCTCGGCGAAGTCCTCGTCGGGGTGCTTCTGGGCGTACCACCCGAGGATATGGCGCACGTGCGCCCGGGAGAACGGGTCGACGCGAAACCGGTCCCGGTAGGGGCGGGAGTACGGGCCGAACAGCTGACGCCACGCGGCCCGGTCGTGGAGCCGGTAGGCGTAGTTGAAGGCGTGGCCCGTCTCGTGCCGCATGATCTTCATCGGGTCGTCCTCCTCCTCGAGCACGACCGCCGCTTCCCGCTCCAGCCGCTCCAGCCGACGATCGGCAAGGAAGAACGGGACCCCGATGGCCGCCACGCCCTCCGGACACCCCCACTCGTCCGTGAGGTAGACCGGCGGGCGGAACACGAGGCCTCGCTCCGCCAGCTCCTCGTACAGACGCTCCACCAGCACCTCGACCGGCGACCCCTCGATCCGCAGCCCCAGATCGGATATGCGGCGGCCCAGCAACGCCTCCCGCTGCTGCCGCCACGCCGCTTCCGCGGGCTGCCGCCGGTCGTGCTCCGGCACCTCATTCTCTGCGCGCACAACCGCCGCAACAAGCAAGGGACGGGCCGGGCGACATCATCACCGGCGCCGACCGGTGGCGGGGGGGCCGCCCCGACCGGGAGTTGGCACGTAAGATGCCATCACCAAACCGGTTACGGGCACTCAGCATTCACCTGTCCGCTCGGGGACGGAGAAGTCCGGGACGGGATCGCGGGAGCGGCATTCCGAGGAAACCACGCGGATCCGAGAGGACGAGGAGGACGAGGGTTGACGAGCTGAGGCTCGCGAGGGACGGCCGGAGCCAGCGGCGGCTCCGGGCTCCCCTCGGGACCCGGGCTTCTCGATCCGCCTCCCCACCGCTCCATCCCGGATCCGCTGCCTCTGCTCTGGCGGCTCCGGCTCCGCGTCCAGACGCTTCGGCTTTGCTGTTGGCCGAGGGGTGGTCCGCACCGGGGGGCCGCCATAAATTGGCTCGTTTGTTTACCGCCGACAGAGCTCGCGTGCCTACACCCAGACGGACCGTCATAAAGGGGACCGGCCACTACCTCCCGGTGCGGAGCGTGGAGAACCGGGCGTTCATCGACAACCCGTTCCACCTGGACTACGGGCGTCCGATCGAGCGGGCGGAGAACGAGCGGGTGCTCGAGAAGTTCCACGAGATCACGGGCATCTCCGCGCGCCGCTGGGTCACCGACGACCTGGTGGCATCCGACATCGGTGCCATGGCCGCGATCGCGGCGGTGGTGGATGCCGGGATCGAGCCGGAGACGCTGGACTGCATCATCGTCGCCCACAACTTCGGCGACGTGGCCGCCGACAATCCGCGCCTCGACTTCTGCCCCACGCTGGCCGCCCGGATCAAGGAGCGGCTGGCCATCCGCAACCCGTGGTGCGTTGCCTACGACCTGCCCTTCGGCTGTCCTGGCTGGCTCCAGGCGCTGATCCAGGCCGACCAGCTGGTACGCGCGGGCGACGCGCGCCGGGCGCTGGTCGTGGGCACCGAAACCCTGTCCCGGGTCAGCGACCCGGCCGATCGCGACAGCATGCTGTACGCCGATGGCGCCGGCGCCGCGGTGGTCGAGGCGGTGGAGTCCGAGGAGCCGGTCGGCGTGCTGAGCCATCTGACCCGCTCCGACACCCTGGAGTACGCGCGACTTCTGCGCATGGGCCCGTCGTACGATCCGGAGGCGGACCAGAAGCGCCTGTTCCTGAAGATGAACGGACGCCGCCTCTACCAGTACGCCCTCCAGACGGTCCCGGGGGTGGTGGAGGAGAGCCTGAAGCGGGCGGGCGTGACGCTCGGCGATGTGTCCAAGGTCCTGATCCACCAGGCCAACCAGAAGATGGACGAGGCGATCCTGCGGCGCCTGTTCGAGCGCTGCGGCATCGACGAGATCCCCGAACGGATCATGCCCATGACCATCTCGTGGCTGGGCAACAGCTCCGTCGCCACGCTGCCCACGCTGCTGGACCTGGTCCGGCGCGGCGAGCTGGACGGCCATCGGCTGGAGGCGGGGGATGTCGTGGTCTTCGCGTCGGTGGGTGCGGGCATGAACGTCAACGCGGTGGTCTACCGCAGCGCGTGACCCCGGGTCCGCGACAAACGCCCCTCCGGCCATCCGGCCGGAGGGGCGTTGCTGTGCGCGATGCGACTGCCCGGCGCTACTGGTGGACCTTCAGCTCTGCCACGACGCCCGCGTGGTCGGAAGGCCAGAGTCCGCTGGCCGTACGGTCGGACGACTGGTTGCCGACGACATGCTCGGAGAGCACGTCAATGTCGCCCTTGAAGAGGATCAGGTCGATCCGCTCGTAGAGCGACTGGCTCTCGGTCAGCAGCTCGGGCTGGCAGCAGGTGAGCCCCGGGTCGGTGTTGCCGGACTCCGTCCACGCGTCGCTGAACGTGGTGGTCAGGTCGCCGTAGGGGGCGCTGCCGGGCGCGCTGTTGAAGTCGCCGACGACGATGAGCGGGGACCGTCCGCCGAACTGCTGGATGAGCTCCCCGGCCTGGGCCCGCTGGATCACGGTGAGCGTTCCGCCCGCGCTCACCTCCAGGTGCGTGTTGGCGAACGTGAAGTCCACGTCGTCGATGGACGCGTCCACGGACGTGTAGCCGCGCTGGAACCAGACAGTGTCCCCGGGCGCGAGCTCGAAGGGGACGCGCGCCTGATAGCCGGCGGAGACGGGATTGCTCGTCTGGATGTCGGAGCGGGCGAGGATGACGTCGTGGTCCGTGAGACGGACGTCGAAGAACTCCGTCGCGCTCTTGGCGGCGGGCAGCTCGACGTCGGCGTTCTCGACCTCACTGGCGACCTGGTAGTCGAGGCCGCGGGCGGACAGCGAGTCCATGAGCACGTCGAGGAAGTCCAGGTAGACCTCCGTCGCGTTGGGCCCGGTGGTGCCGGTGACGTAGTCGCTCGGGTCCTGGATGCGGAACGTCTCCACTTCCTGGAGCCCGATCAGGTCCGGGTTCGCCGCCTCGATCTCGGCCGCGAGCGCGCCCGCGCGGGCATGGAAGTCGTTCGCCTGGACGGTGGCGAAGACCTGGGCGGCAATGGCGGGGATCTGAAGGGGCGAGGCCGCCTCGGTCAGCTTGAAGATGTCGCCGCCGAGATAGAGGTTCCGCGTCATCACCGTCACGTCGGCCGTGCCTGACTGGCCTGTCGGGCTGCCGTCATCGCACGCGCCGGCCAGCGCGGCGAGGCCCAGCACGAGCAACGCGGACGCACGGGCGGAACGGGGTCGGGAAATGCGTTTCATCGAGTGATTCTCCGGTGGGGGACAGCGGCGCCCGCACGGATGCGGCGGTGCGGGCGAACCAGGATGAAGGTATACGCCCCCGCGGACGGGGCCGTCAACCGGTGGCGCTCAGCGCCGGATGCCGAGGAGCGAGTCGAGTCGGGCCTGCAAACGGGCCGGCGTGGTGGCGTTCAGCTCGGCGGTGCAGGGCGGCTCGAGGCGTCGGCCGCGGCAGGTGAGAGCGATCGCGCGGGTGGTGTCGCGGTCCAGCCAGACCGTGTTGAAGCGCTCGGTCGGGCGGGGCCGGAGCGGCCAGGGACGGTCGCTCCACGCCGGCTTGCCGAAGCCGCGGGCGAAGCGCCGCATCGACCGCGCCGGGTGCTTGTCCGGCACGTCCTTGCGCAGGATGATGCGGACCGCGGAATCGCCCCGCACGAGGACCTCGATGGGACCGCCCTCCGTGGGGCCGGCGCAGCTGGTGACCTTGGGGCGCGTCCCGATGAGCGTGCAGGTGAAGCCGCCGCGGCGTTGAGAGCGTTCCATGACCTGCGCCTGCGACATCCCGAGCTCGAAACCCCCGAGCCCCTCGGGCGGGGCCCCGCCGCACGCGGCGACAGGGGCCATGAGCAGCATGGACAGCACGATCGCGAGCGGACGCGCTCGGACCGTCATCATCCCGTCCCGGCTTCGTCCCGGAGGTTCAGACCGCCACGCCGGCAAGCTGTGAAGTGCAGTGGCCGCAGCGAGTGGCCTCGCCCGGAATCTCCAGGCGGCAATGGGGACAGAGGCGCGGCTCGGGAGCGGGCGCCGCTTCCTCCTTGGCGCCGCGCTCCATGAACCGGTTGTAGCTCCGGATCAGGAGAAAGACGACAAATGCCACGATCAGGAAGCTGATCGTGTTGTTCAGGAACAGCCCGTAGTTGATGGTGGCCGCCCCCGCATCCTTCGCTTCCGCCAGGGAGCCGTAGGTGCCGCCCGACAGGTTGACGTACAGGTTGGAGAAGTCCACGCCGCCGGTCAGTCGACCGATGGGCGGCATGATGATGTCGTCGACCAGCGACTTGACCACCGTGGTGAACGCGGCGCCGATGATGATGCCGACGGCCATGTCGAGGACGTTGCCGCGGGCGACGAACTTCCGGAATTCGCTGAGCATCGGACATGCCTCCGGCGAGGGAACGGGTGCCGCGCGACGCGGCCGGTCAGGAGAGAATTGATGGATTCCCCGTCCCGGCGCACGCAATCCCCATCTCCCACCGGCGGGCGAGGGTGCGCGCGGGCGCCGGATCCGCGCCCGTCCCTGCTAGCGGGTCACGGCTGCGGCGCCGACGGCGCTCACGAGTGAGGGAGCGGCATCGGCGAGGGCGAGCGCGCCGGCTCCCGCGTCTCCGGCCTCGGCCTCGGCGAAGGCGGCGGCGAGCGCATCGCGGAGGGCCGGGCGCGCCTCACCCGTGACGCGTCGGAGGAACGCGTCCGGGTCGATCCCGAAGCGGGTCATGTCCCGCAGCGCCTGCGTGAAGAGGACGTTGTGGGGCCCTTCCCACGTTTCCATGATCACGGCGTCGCGGTACAGGCGCGGGAGTGGCGAGAACTCCTCCTCGATGCCGTTGCCGCCGAGGAGCATCATGGCCTCGTGGAGCAGCGTGGTGGCGCGCCGGGTGAGGACGGGCTTGGCAAGGCTGAGCAGGACACGGAAATCGATGGTGTCACGGTGAGGATGCTCGTCCGACTCTGCCGCCTCCCAGCGCCGGACCAGCTCGAACAGGCAGCCGAGCGCTTCCTCGCGCGCCGCGCTGATGCCGTCGAGCGTGCGGGCGACGAGCGGGTAGTCGGCGATCGGGCGCCCGAACGCGCTGCGAAACTCCGCGTAGGCGCGGGTGATCCGCTCGGCTCTTCTCAGCGCCGCCGCGGCGAACACCACGCAGGCGATGCGGGAAGGCGTGAGGACGTAGCGCAGCAGGTTGGCGATCCCGCGGTCGAGCGGCCCGACCTGCCAGGCGAGCGCGCCGTCGAAGGCGACTTCGGCGGTCGCCAGCTCGCGGGTGCCGAGCTTCTCCTTCAGGCGCTCGATGGTGTAGCCGTTGCGCGTGTCCGCGGGCGGCTGTCCGGGGCGACCCGGGAGACCTGGCGTCACGGCCGGCGCGTCGGTGGCGAGGGCGACGAACGCCGGGACCAGGAACAGGCCGACCGGGTCGTCGTCATCCGCACCGTCCCGGCCGGGCGGCCGCGCCCGCGCGGTGACCAGGAACCAGTCTGCGTTGATGTTGGAGCAGAACCACTTTCGGCCGCTGATGCGGAACGCGTCGCCTTCCCGGACCGCGGCCGCCTGATTGGCCGGGATGTCGGACCCGCCCTGGATCTCGGTGACGAACTGGGCGCCGTGGATGTAGCGCTCCGGGGTGGACGCTCGCACGGCGGCGGCAACGTCGTGGTGGATGGGCCGGTCCCCCAGGGCGTCGAGCGCGCGCACCAGCCCGTCCGTGCAGGCCAGCGAGCACGCCACGCCGGCCTCCCCGTTCTGGGCCAGGATGTAGACCATGGCGTAGTGGACGAACGGGTCGCCGTGCACCGCGCCGAGGCGCACTCCGCCCTCGACCAGCCTGAGCGCCTCCAGAGTCGAGCCGGGAAGCTCTACGGCGTCGACACGACGGTCGAAGGCGTCCCGGCGACGGAGCCGGGGCGCGTTGCCGGGCCGCGCCGACTCTTCCGCCAGCGCTCGCAGTCGCCCGGCGGCCGTCGGGCCGAAGGCGACGAGCCGGCCGCGGTCGGCGTCCGGGGCGTAGCGGTCGAGGAGGTGGCGGAGGAGGTCGTCGTCGGCGTACCAGTCGCGGCGGAGGGCTGCCAGGTAGGATTCGAAACCGTAGCCGGCAGAGGGCATGAGCGGTCAGCTCGCCGCGATGCCGCCCCTGTGCCAGCGTGGCGCGCGCATGACGAGGTTCGCGCCGTAGGCATCGGCCAGGATCTCCCGGCGGAACGCTTCCGCGAGGCGGGGCACCGGCGTTTCCCGCCAGCGTGCGCCCTGCTGGAAGCTCAGCGTGCGCGCGCCCACCCGGGCGCGCACGAGGATCCCTCGCTCGTCCGCCGTGGCCCTCAGGATCTCGACGCCGTGGCGCCGGAGGGCGAGGTCGTCGATCAGCATCTCGCGGATCGCGTCGGCGTGGCTCTGGAAGGACGGGCTGATCCTCAACGCCATGGGTGTCTCCGTTCGGACGGGTGCGTGCGACCCGGCGGGGTGATGCATGAGCCGTGCGCGCGCGTTTGAGCTTGCCCCGGGACGGGTCACGGGCCCGGACAGCCGGCGCTCGCCGACGACACCTCCGGCCGCTGACCCGCCGTTCGCAGCTCGCCCGGTGCCCCGCGCACTTTGCCCCGGCGACCCGGCCATCCTATCCTTCCACGGGGACGACCACCCGCACTCGCGAATCACACATGGAACAGCCTTCCCGCGCCGCCCTCGAGCGAGGGCGCGCACACCTCGGCCGGCGACGCCAGCGGCTCGCACGCCTGCTCCAGCGGCCGCTCCCGCCGCCGCCGCCCTCCGTCGGCCTCACCGAAGACCGTCGACGGTTCCTCCTCGAGGAGGCCCAGGAGCTGTACTGGAACGAGCTCTCGTGGGAGCAGGTGACCGAGGAGGAGGGCCTCGCCGACAGCGGTCTGGTCGAGTTCACCTTCCCGGGCTTTCTCGCCCTCATCGAGGGGCTCCTCCTGCGCGAGGTCATGCCCGACTCCCGCGCGCCCGCGCACCCACGGCCGGAGGTCGTCGAGGACATCCTGGTCTTCCTCGCCACCCGGGGCACCGAGCTGGAAGGCGCCGCCGACGAGGACGCGGCCATGGAGCGGCAGGTCACCACCCGCCTCATCGACCTGGTCCTCTACCGTCAGCACGGCATCGACGTGGAGGAGGTGGAGCGCCTCGAGGAGGAGGCGCCCACGCGCAATCCGGACGTCGGATGAGCGCCGGCTCGCCTCGAAGCCCCGGCCGCGGCTATGCCGCCCTCGCCGGCGGACCGCTCCTGGTCGGTCACCGAGGCGCGGCGGGCCTCGCCCCGGAGAACACCATGGCTTCCTTCCGCGAGGCCGTGGAGCAGTGGGGCGTCGACATGATCGAGACCGACGTCCACGCCAGCGCCGACGGCGAATGCGTGGTCATCCACGACCCGACCGTGGATCGAACCTGCGACGGATGCGGCGCCGTGGCCGGCATGACGCTCGACGATCTCCGTCGCCTCGACTTCGGCTACCGCTTCACCAATGCGCTGGGAAAGACCCCGTTCCGCGGACAGGGCATCGGGATCTCCACCCTGGCCGAAGTGCTCGAGGCGTTCCCCGACACGCGCTTCACTCTGGAGGTCAAGGCCGGGGCCGCGCAGGCGCCAATGTTCGACACCATCCGGCGCCTGGGGGCCGAAAGCCGCGTGGTCGTGGCGGGCATGGACCCGAAGGACCGGACGATGTTCGGCGACTTCGTCGGTGCGCGCAGCGGCTCGACCCGCGACGCCCGCACCTTCGTCGCCTTTCACCGCCTTCACCTGGCTCGCCTGTGGCGCCCCGGCTGCGAGGTGTTCCAGGTGCCCGAGCACTACGGCCGCCTGCGCGTGGTCACGCCCCGCTTCATCCGCGATGCCGCGCGCAGCGGCCTCCCCGTGCACGTGTGGACCGTCAACGATCCGGCCGACATGGACCGCCTCCTGGCCTGGGGCGTCGACGGCATCATCACCGATCGGCCCGACCTGGCCATCCCCGTCTTCGCCGAGCGCACAGGACGGCCGCGGCCACCGGATCTCTCCTGACGTGGGCGAAAGTCCCGGGTCTTCGCTGCCGGAGCGCCTGCGTCGCCACCTGGCCGCCTCACGGCTGATCCGTACCGGCGACGCCGTCACCGTCGCCCTTTCCGGCGGCCTCGACTCCGTCGTCCTCCTCCACCTGCTGCGCTTCCCGCTCGCCGACTTCGACCTGCGCCTGGGCGCGGCGCACCTCGACCATAGCATGCGCACCGACAGCAGCGCCGACGCCGAATGGGTTGGTGGCCTGTGCCGTGCCTGGAACGTCCCGCTCGTCCGCGAGCGCGCGGACCCCGCCCCACGATCCGAGGCCGAGGCCCGCCGCGCCCGCTACGCCTTCCTTGGCCGCGCGGCTGGCGGGGCGCGCATCGCGACCGCCCACCACCTGGACGACCAGGCGGAGACCGTTCTGTTCCGGCTGGCGAGGGGCACCGGCCTGCGCGGTCTGCGCGGGATAGCGCCGCGGCGGGGACGGATCGTGCGCCCGCTCCTGCCGTTCACGCGCGCAGAGCTCGCCCGCCATGCTCGGGACGCCGGCCTGCGCTGGCGCGACGACCCCAGCAATCGCGACACTTCCTTCGCCCGCAACCACATCCGCCACCGCGTGCTCCCGGAGCTGGAGCGCGCCCGCCCCGGCGCTGCGCGCGCGCTCGCCGGAATCGCCGTCGCGGCGAGGCAGGAGGAACGGGCGTGGGAGCGCCTGCTGCGCCGGCTCGACGAGGAGGTCGTCCTCGAGCGCGGGCAAGGGCATCTCGCGCTTGCCCGGGATGTGCTGCACTCCTATCATCCGGACCTGCGGGCGCGCGTCGCTCGCCGTCTGCTCCGCCGCTTTGGGACCACGCCCGGTCGGGCAGGAACCCAGGCGGCGTTGGAGTTTATCATGTCGGGGCGGAGCGGACGGGGCGTGGCGTTGCCCGGGAACGTGCGGCTCGAGCGCGATTTCGACCGCATCGTCGTGCGAGCGGCCGGGCAGCCGCCCCTGGAAGAGCGGCCGCTCGAGATCGGGGACGGGGGGCCGGGGCGGGGGAGCGCGGTCGTGGGCGGGCGTGCGCTGCGCGTGCGCTGGGGCCCGCTCCGGACGGACGGTGCAGGGGAGCGGACCCGCGTGGTGGCGCCGTGCTTCCCGCTCCAGCTGCGGGGTTGGCAGCCGGGAGACCGGATCCGCCTCGACTACGGGACCAAGAAGCTGAAGAAGCTGTTCGGCGAGCATCGCCTCGACCGCCGCGAGCGTCTGCGCACGCCGGTGCTCGTGGATGCGAGCGGGATGGTGCTCTGGGTGGTCGGCGTCGCCCGTGCGAGCGGCGGGGCCGACGGGGATGGACTCGAGATCGCGGTGGAGGATGCCGGACAGCACTGACACGTTCGCGAGGACGGGGGGAGCGGACCTCGAGCGGCTGGTGTACACCCCCGACCAGATCGCGGAGCGGGTGGCGGAGATGGGAGCCGAGATCGGGCTGGCGTACCCGATGGAGGAGCCGGTGCTGGTGCTGGGGCTCCTGAAAGGGTCGTTCATCTTCATGGCCGACCTGGTGCGCGAGATCCGGAGACCGGTCACGCTCGACTTCCTGGTGGCGTCGAGCTACGGCTCCGGCACTACGTCGAGCGGGGACGTGCGCCTCCTCTACGACCCGGCGAACACGGTGGAGGACAAGCACGTGATCCTGGTGGAGGACATCGTGGACAGCGGCAACACCATGAACCGGCTCATCCCGATGATCGAGGCAAGGGGCCCGCGCTCGCTGGAGATCTGCGCGCTGCTGCACAAGCAGGTGGCGCCCGACCTGGTGAAGGAGCCCCGGTGGGTCGGATTCGACGCGCCCCGGGAGTTCCTGATCGGGTATGGCCTGGACCACAGCGAGAACTTCAGGAACCTGCCGTTCATCGCGAGCTTGAAGGCACCGAAGTAGCAGGAGTCGATGGCCAAGAACCCAACGCCCGAAAACGGCGGCAAGAACCAGAACGGCAACCGGTGGGCGAAGAACTCCCGGACGCTCTCGTTCTGGGTGCTCTTCGTGCTGGTTTCCATCCTCCTGGTCCAGCTGTTCAGCCCGCGCCAGAACGACGCGGCCCAGCTCAGCTACTCGGAAGTGAAGGACCAGCTCGCTCAGGGCAATATCGCGTCCGTCGTCATCATCGACGGGAACACCACCCGGGTCGAGGGCAAGCTCAAGGCGCCGCTCAACTCCGAGCGGGGCCAGACCGAGCAGTTCTACATGACCCTGCCCACCGGCGCCAGCGAAGGCTTCGTCCAGGCGCTGGAAGCGGCCGGCGTCGACATCACGGGGCAGGAAGCCCGTCAGAACTGGTGGGGCCTCGTCCTCGGCGCGCTCCCCTGGCTCCTCATCCTGGGTATCTGGATCTTCATGCTCCGCCAGATGCAGTCCGGCGGCTCCAAGGCGTTCCAGTTCGGGAAGTCCAAGGCCAAGATCCTCTCGGGCGACACCCCGCACGTCACCTTCGCGGACGTGGCGGGCGCCGACGAGGCCAAGGAGGAGCTCCAGGAGATCATCGAGTTCCTCAAGGACCCGCAGAAGTTCACCCGCCTCGGGGGACGCCTCCCCAAGGGCGCCCTCCTCGTCGGGCCTCCCGGGACCGGCAAGACGCTGCTCGCCCGCGCCGTAGCCGGCGAGGCCGGCCGCCCCTTCTTCTCCATGTCCGGGTCGGACTTCGTGGAGATGTTCGTGGGAGTGGGCGCCTCACGCGTGCGCGACCTGTTCGAGCAGGGCAAGGCGCACGCGCCGTGCATCATCTTCATCGACGAGATCGACGCCGTCGGCCGTCACCGCGGCGCCGGTCTGGGCGGCGGCCACGATGAGCGGGAGCAGACGCTGAACCAGCTGCTGGTGGAGATGGACGGGTTCGAGTCCAACGAGGGCGTCATCCTCATCGCCGCCACCAACCGTCCCGACGTGCTGGACCCGGCGCTCCTGCGGCCGGGACGGTTCGACCGCCAGATCGTGGTGGACGCCCCGGACGTGAAGGGGCGGGAAGGAATCCTGCGCGTCCATCTCCGGAAGGTCCCGCTCGCGGACGACGTCGAGGTGGAGCGGCTGGCCAGGGGCACGCCGGGGATGAGTGGAGCCGACCTCGCCAACCTCGTGAACGAGGCGGCGCTCCTCGCGGCGAGGCGAGGGCGCGACAAGGTGGGGATGGGGGACCTGGACTCCGCCAAGGACAAGGTGATGCTGGGCGCCGAGCGGAAGAGCCTGGTGCTCTCCGAGTTCGAGCGGAAGCTCACCGCCTATCACGAGGCCGGCCACGCGGTCATCGCGCTCCGGGTCCCCGGCCTCGACCCGGTGCACAAGGTCACCATCGTTCCGCGCGGACGCGCGCTCGGCCTGACGGCCTCCCTCCCCGAAGAGGATCGCCACTCCTACTCCCGCGACTATCTCCTGGCCCAGCTGGCCATGCTGTTCGGCGGCCGAGCCGCCGAGGAGATGATCTTCGGGGCGGAGAAGATCACGACGGGCGCCGGCAACGACATCGAGCGCGCCACGAGCATGGCCCGGCGGATGGTGATGCAGTTCGGCATGAGCGATACCGTCGGCCCCATGGCGGTTGGCGAATCCGAACACGAGGTCTTCCTCGGCCGCGAGCTGGTCCAGCGCCGCGAGGTTTCCGAGGAGACCGCGCGCCTGGTGGACCACGAGGTCAAGCGCTTCCTCGACGAGGCGTACCAGCGCGCCGCCGAGACGCTGCGCCAGCACCGGGACCTCCTCGAGTCGGTGGCCGCGGCGCTCCTCGAGCGCGAGACCATCGACCGCGAAGAGATCGCTGCGCTCGCGGCGGGAAGGGCGCTCCCCGCCGTCAAGGAGGAGCCGCGTCCCGCGAGCCTGGCCGGGGCCTCGCCCGCGCAGAAGGCTGGTCCCGGTGCCACCGGAGAGATCGACGGCGCACCGCCGGCGAGACCGGCGGCCCCGGCGGGACAGACACCCGCGGAGGAGGAAGCGTCCACGGTGGAGGCCGACGCCTCCTGAGGTGCGGATGGGGAGCGACGCCGTTCCGACCGATGTCGAGCCTCGCGAGGGTGCAGCGGGGACCGGTTCCACACCCGGAGCCGGTCCCCGCTCGTCCATCTGGCGCGCGGCGGGACATGCGATCACCCTCGATCGGCCCCGCATCATGGGCATCCTGAACCTGACGCCCGACTCCTTCTGGGAAGGCAGCCGGTCGCCGGACCCCGCCGCGGCGCTGCGCCGCGCGGCGCGGATGGTGCAAGAGGGCGCCGATCTGCTGGACGTCGGCGGTGAGTCCACCCGGCCCGGGGCCACCCCCGTGACCGCCGGCGAGGAGCGCGCCCGGATCGTGCCGGTGATCGCCGCCCTGGCCCGGGAGCACCCGGACGTGCCGGTCTCGGTCGACACAGTCAAGGCGGAAGTGGCCCGCGCCGCCCTCGATGCCGGAGCCGCTATCGTCAACGACGTCTCCGCTCTCCGGCTCGACCCCGGGATGGCCGCGGCGTGCGCCAGCGCGGACGCCGGCGTGGTGCTGATGCACTCGCGCGGCGCCGTGGCCGACATGGCGCGCTACGACCTGGCCGATTACGGGCCCGAGCCCGCAGACGACGTGGCGGAGGAGCTGCGCGCTGCAGCCCGCCACGCGCTCGGCGCCGGCGTGCGCCCGGATGCGATCGTGGTCGATCCGGGGCTCGGCTTCTCCAAGCGCACCGAGCACAGCGCGGCGGTGCTCCGCGGCCTCGCTCGCCTCCTCGCGCTGGGCTTCCCCGTCCTGGTCGGTCCGTCCCGAAAGCGCTTCGTCGGCGAGCTTGCCGGCGGGCTGCTGGTGGAGGAGCGGCTGCCGGGTACCCTGGCCGCGTGCGTCGTCGCCTGGATGGCAGGGGCGCGCGTGTTCCGCGTCCACGACGTCGCACCCGTGCGCCACGCCCTCGCGGTGGCGGAGGCGATGACCGCATGAGGGACGGGTTCGACTTCATCGCACGCTACCAGTTCCTCCTACCCCGGGCCGCCGATGCGATTCAGATCGTCATCGTGGCCATAGGCATCTACTACATCCTGCGCCTCCTGGCCCGCACCCGGGCCATGCAGATGCTGTTCGGGCTCCTGCTCCTGTCCGCCATCTTCTTCGCGGCCCGGTTCCTCGGCCTCGACCTCATCGGGACCATCCTCGAAGTGGCGTTTCAGTACGGCGTGATCGCCGCGCTCATCGTCTTTCAGCCCGAACTGCGGAGCGCGCTGGCACGGCTCGGCCAGAGCCGCATGCTCCGCCTGTTCAACAAGATGGAGGAGAGTGCGGTGGTCGAGGAGCTGGTCGAAGGCGTCGAGAGGCTCTCCCGCGCCAAGATCGGCGGCATCATCGCCATCCAGCGCGACGTCGGCCTCGACGAGTACGCCGACACCGGCACCCGCATCCAGGCGCGCGTCTCCTCCGACATCATCGTCAGCATCTTCGCGCCCTACGGCCCGCTCCACGATGGCGCGCTGCTGGTGAGCGGCGACACGATCATCGCCGCGGGCGTGATCCTGCCGCTGACGCAGTTCCCGGTGGCCGACAAGAGCCTGGGCACCCGCCACCGCGCTGCCATCGGGCTTTCGGAAGAGACGGATGCGCTGGTCGTGGTGGTCAGCGAGGAGAATTCCCAGGTGTCGATGGCCCAGCGAGGCCGACTCGAGCGCAATGTCTCACCGGAACGCCTCCGCGCCGCGCTCATCGGCGTGGCCGGCACCCGCGCCGTGGCAGAATGAGGGCGCGTTGACACCCTTTCGGGGTACCCGTACATTGGCCCGGATTCAGGGTAAACTCTGGACGTCCTTGATTTTCTCCGCTTCGCGGAGCACGTACGGCAGAAGAGCGCAATGAACCAACAGGTCGCACAGGGTGCCGCTCAGGAAGGGTTCAACCTGATGAACCTCTTCGCGGATGGCGGACCGATGATGTATCCACTCATCATCTGCTCGCTGCTCGCGCTGGGGGTCATCATCGCCAAGGCGTGGACCCTCTGGGTGGCCCACCGGGAGTCGAAAGGGCTGCTCGAGCAGGTCGAGCACCTGGGCCGCGAAGGCCGCATCGATGAGGCGCTCCGGCTCGCCGAGGAACGGCCCGGCCCCGTAGCCGCGATCCTCTACGCGGGGCTCCGCAGGGTTCGGGAGCGCACCGCCAGCACCGCCGGCGTCGAGAAGGCGGTGCAGACCACGGGCGCGATCGAGCTGGGCTTCCTCGAGCGCGGTCTCGTCGTTCTGGCCACCGTCGCCAACGTGGCTCCGCTCCTCGGCTTCCTCGGGACCGTGGCCGGCATGATCTCCGCCTTCGGCGCCATAGCCCAGGCCGGTCAGGTCGACGCGGCGCTCGTCGCCGGCGGGATCAAGGTGGCGCTCATCACCACCGCCACGGGCCTGATCATCGCCGTTCCGGTGAACCTCGGGTACAACTACTTCGTGACACGCATCGACAAGCTGATCGTGGACATGGAGGAGGGCACGGGCGCCGTGCTCCGGATGGTGTGGCGCCTCGAGTCCGAAGGCCGCCTCGCCCCGGCCGGCGGCGGGGGGACCACTCCCGCCGCACCGGTCACCAGGATGCCGGGCACGGCCAGGTCCATACATGACGCGGAAGCGAAGGAGCGGCCGTTCACCGACCCGGTCCAGCGTCCGCCGGAAGACACGCAGATCGACTGAGGCGTACAAGGCATGGCGATCCTTAAGAAGAAATCACGGGCGTCGGGGGACATCCCCACAGCCTCCATGGCGGACATCGCGTTCCTCCTCCTCATCTTCTTCCTCGTCACCACGATCTTCGACGAGGAGAAGGGGCTGAGCATCGTGCTGCCCGAGAGCGGTCAGGAGGCCCCGGTCTCCCAGAAGAACCTGCTCTTCCTGACCATCCAGCCCAACGGTGTGGTGGAGGTGAAGCGTGGCGAAAGCCCGCAGATCCAGCAGGTGTCCTCGGCGGACATCGGCGGCATCTGGCGCATGGAAGTGTCGCAGAACCCGAACCTGATCGCGGCTGTGAAGACAGCCCCAACCGCGCCCTATCGCTACATGATCGATGTGCTCGACCAGCTGCAGGGGGCCGGGGCCGAGCGCGTGAACCTGGGAATCGTGGAGTAGCCGCGCATGATCACGGGCGGAGGATTCGAACGGAAGTCGAAGGCGTCGAGCGAGATCCCGTCGTCGTCCCTCGCGGACATGGCGTTCCTGCTCCTCATCTTCTTCATGGTCAGCACCACGTTCCCCGCGGAGCGGCCGCGCAAGATGCCGTGGCCCGAGGCACAGGCCACCGAGAAGCTGGACGAGCAGCGCAAGAACATCCTGCACGCGTTCGTCACCCAGGAAGGCCAGGTCTTCATCAACGACCACCTGATCCCCATGGATCGAGTGTCCAACGTGGTCGCCCCACTCTACGCGCAGAACCGGGAGCTCCTCGTCGAGCTGCGGGCGGATCGGAACACTCCGTACGCTACGATTTATAACATACAGCAGGAGCTCCAGGAGGCGGGCGCGCTGCGCCTGACCTTCTACACGGATCTGGAGGAACGCATCAAGCGGGAGCGGAGGTAGGCATGGCCGAGAAGAAGACGGCCGTCCACGAAACGGCGAACGACCGCTTCAAGCGCGGGTTCGCCGACTGGTTCTGGGGGGCGTTGATCGTGGCGACGGTCGTCCACGCCGCGATCTTCTTCGCCTCTCCGACATTCGGCACGGAGGACGTGAGCTTCAAGGCCGACGAGATCGAGTCGGTCGAGCTCCCGGACGAGATCGAGATCCCGCCGCCGCCCCAGGCCATTCCCCGGCCGGCCACGCCGGTGATCGCCGCGGCCGACGTGAGCGAGGACGTCACGATCGCCCCGACCACATTCGAGGAAAACCCGATCGAGAACCTTCCGCCCCCTCCTACGGAGTCGAAGGAGGAGGACCTGGCGGCGGCACCGACGTTCACGCCGATGACGGTGCGTCCGAACCTGAAGAACAGCTCGGAAGTGCAGCAGGCGCTCATGCGCTACTATCCGCCCCTGCTCCGCGATGCGGGGATCGGCGGAACGGTGAACATGTGGTTCTTCATCGACGAGAACGGGCGCGTCCAGAAGACGCAGATCAACAAGACGAGCGGCTACGACGCCTTCGACGAGGCCGCGAAGAAGGTGGCGGACCTGATGGTGTTCACGCCCGCCTACAACCGCGACAAGAAGGTGCCGGTCTGGGTGGCGCTCGACATCACGTTCGAAGTGCAGTAGCGGCACGATCCGCTGCCGGATGTCAGCGGGGCCGCCCCGACGGGGCGGCCCCGCTTCATTTCGCCGGAACTCCGCACGGCGTTGATATTTGGACCCCGCTCACGTACCATTGCGCCGGCATGTGGGATGAACGGCTGAGGGAGACGGTTCCCAGGGTCCGGGAGCGCATCCGCCGGGCCCTGGAGCGGGCGGGGCGGCGGGACGATGTCGGCCTCGTCGCGGTGACCAAGGGGCACGAGCCCCAGGCCGCGGCCGCGGCGGTGCGGGCCGGCCTCCGGATGCTCGGTGAGAACCGGGTCCAGGAGCTGGCGGGCAAGGTGCAGGCCGTGGGCCGCGACGCCGCGGAGTGGCAGCTCATCGGCCACCTTCAGCGCAACAAGGCGAGAACTGCCGTACCCCTGTTCGATCGCATTCATTCCGTCGATTCCCTGCGGCTCGCCCGCACCCTCGACGCCGAGGCGGAGCGCACCAATGTGGTCGTCCGGGGGCTGCTGCAGGTGAACGTCTCCGGGGAGGAGACCAAGGGCGGCTTCGACGCACGCACGGCCCCCGTCGCGCTGGAAAGCCTGGCCGAGCTGGCGCACCTCCACCTCGAAGGGCTCATGACCATGGCGCCCTGGACGGATGACGAGGCCGTCCTCCGGCGCACCTTCGGCGCCGCTCGTCGGCTGCTCGAAGCATGTCGCAGCGAGGCCCCCGCCGTCATGCGCGGCGCCGAGCTGTCCATGGGCATGAGCAGCGATTTCGAGATCGCCATTGAAGAGGGCGCAACGCTCGTCCGGCTCGGAACGGTCCTGTTTGGAGAGAGGGAACAGCTATGATCGATCTCACGCCACTCGAAGTCCGCCAGAAGAAGGGTGACTTCCGTCGCGCGCTCCGCGGCTACGATGCCGAGCTCGTGAACGACTTCCTCGACCTCGTCGCGGACCGGATGGAGGAGCTGGTCAAGGAGAACATGTCGCTGAAGGATTCGCTCGGGAAGGTCAAGGGCGAGCTTGGCTCCTTCCGCGACAAGGAGCGGACGCTCTCTGAAGCTCTGCTCGCCGCGGAGCGTCTGCGCGAGGAAGCCCGGGCCCGCGCCGAGAAGGAGTCGGAGCTGATCCTCCGCGAGGCCGCGGTCGCCGGCGCAGAGGCGCGCCTGGAGTCGGCGCGCAGGCTCGCGGCCGAGGAGGATGCCCTTCGCCAGGTGCGGGCGAGGCGCGGTCAGCTGGTCGAGTCCTTCCGTCGCCTGTTGGAGCGGGAGCTGTCGGCGCTCGAGGCCGTGGAGCAGGCGTTGGAGCTCCGCCCCGAAGGCGTTCAGGGCAGCGGTTCCGGCGAGACCGGAGAAGGCGCCGAGGCCGGCGATGTCGAACGCGAACCTGTCGAGGCTGCCGCGGGTGTCGAGCCTGCCAGAGGCCGAGGCTGTCGAGCGAAAAGGCGAGGCTGTCGAGGCCGTCGAGGCTGCCGAGGATTTCGAGCCTGTCGAGCACGAGGCCGAGGCCGTCGAGCCTGTCGAGGCCGTCGAGGATGTCGAGGATGTCGAGCCTGTCGAGCCTGTCCAGGCTGCCGAGCCTGTCGAGCCTGCGGCGGTCGAGTCTGGCGAGCGCGAGCCGAGGCCCTGGGCCCGGACCTCCGCTACGGTCGAGGATCCCGAGCGCGCCGGGGGCGGCCCGGAGGGGGCCGGTGAGGTCCGCGGCGGCGAGGGCGGCCGGGCGGAAGATGATGAGCTGCTGATGCTGCCGGAGGCGCCGCCGGATCCGCCGTTCGTCTCCGGCCTGACCATCGAGCTGGACCTGGTGGACGCGCCCGGGGTGGAGACGGTAAAGGCGGAGGAGGCGGCGCCGGAGAGCGACGCCACGGAAGGCTCTGCTCCGGAGGAATCGGAGCGGAACCCGGAAGGGAGCGGGGGTGGAGAGGCGGAAGAGCCGGCGAACGACGCGTGGCTGTCTTCGCTGGTCAGGGAGCGGCGCACGGAATGAGATACCCGGACTACCCGGAGCAGCTCCGGTGGCTGGAGGAGGAAGTCCTCCGGCGCTGGCGCGAAGAGGACCTGTTCACGAAGACTCTCGAAGCCACGGCAGGCGGAGAGCCGTTCGTGTTCTACGAAGGCCCTCCCACCGCGAACGGCCGCCCGGGGATTCACCACGTTTTCGCCCGCACGCTGAAGGACCTGGTGTGTCGATACCAGACCATGCGCGGGCGCCACGTTCGCCGGAAGGCGGGCTGGGACACGCACGGGCTCCCCGTGGAGATCGAGGCGGAGAAGGGCCTGGGGATCAGCGGGAAGCGCCAGATCGAGAAGCTCGGCGTGGCGCGCTTCAACGAGGTTTGCCGCGAGAGCGTGTTCACGTACAAGGAGGAGTGGGAGCGGCTGAGCGAGCGCATCGGCTACTGGCTCGACTACTCCGATCCCTACGTCACTTTCCACCCGGAGTACATCGAGACTGTGTGGTGGCTGCTGCGGCAGCTGGCCGACCGCGACCTCATCTACCGGGGCTATCGGAGCGTGCCCTATTGTCCGCGCTGCGGCACCGCCCTCAGCTCGCACGAGGTGGCCCAGGGCTACCGCGAGGTCGAGGACCCGTCCGTCCATTTCCTCTGCCGGATCATCGAGGAGCACGGCGACACCGGGGAGCGCGCGTTCCTGGTCTGGACCACCACGCCCTGGACGATCCCGTCCAACGTCGGACTGGCGATCAACCCGGGGCTCGTCTACGCAGAGGTGGAGTGGCGAGGGCAGGGGCTCATCGTCGCCGAGTCGCTGGTACGCCGCCTCTTCGGCGACGACGCCACCATCCGCCGCCGCCATGATGCCCGCGATCTCCTCGGCCTCCGCTACCGCCGACCGCTCGATCTCGTGCCGGCCTCGGAGGAACAGGCTGCCGCGGCGTGGCGCGTTGTGCCGGCCGCCTTCGTCAGCGCGGAGGAGGGAACCGGGATCGTCCACATCGCGCCGGCGTTCGGGGCGGACGACTACGCGGCCGGTCAGGAGCACGGGCTGCCCATGCTCCGCCCGGTGGACGACGACGGCCGCTTTCTTCCCGATGTCCGGCTCGTCGGCGGGGAGTTCGTGAAGGACGCGGACGCGCGCCTGCTCGAGGAGCTGAAGGCCCGCGGCGCCCTCTGGAAGGCGGGCACGGTGACGCACTCGTACCCTCACTGCTGGCGCTGCGACAGTCCGCTCATCTACATGGCGAGGGACTCGTGGTACATCCGCACCACCGCCGTCAAGGAGCGGATGCTCGAGAACAACCGCGGCGTGAACTGGAACCCGCCGGAAATCGGGACAGGCCGCTTCGGGGAGTGGCTCGAAGGGAACATCGACTGGGCGCTCTCGCGCGACCGCTACTGGGGCACGCCGCTTCCGATCTGGGTCTGCGATGCCGATCCCGACCACCGCGTCGTGATCGGCTCCTTCGCCGAGCTGGCGGAGCACGCCGGCCCGCTGGGCGAGGATTTCGATCCGCACAAGCCATGGATCGACGAGCTGATCTGGCCGTGCCCCCAGTGCGACGGCACCATGCGGCGCACGCCGGAGGTCATTGACGCCTGGTTCGACTCCGGCTCCATGCCGTTCGCCCAGTGGCACTACCCCTTCGAGAACCGGGAGATCTGGGAGCGACAGTTCCCCGCGGATTTCGTCGCCGAGGGGCTCGACCAGACGCGCGGGTGGTTCTACTCCCTCATGGCCATTGCAACCATGCTCGGCCATGGGCCCGCGTACCGGAACGTGCTGGTCAACGGCCTCGTGCTCGACCGTGACGGCCAGAAGATGTCCAAGTCGCGCGGCAACACCGTGAGCCCCTGGGAGGCGATCGACCGCTTCGGCGCCGACGCGATCCGCTGGTACCTGGTCACCGTCAGCCAGCCGTCGATCGCGAAGCGGTGGGACGAGGACGCGCTCGCCGAGACCGTGCGGCGCACGTTCGACACCCTCGCCAACACGTACCGCTTCTTCGCCCTCTACGCCAACCTCGAGGACTGGAGCCCGTCCGACCATCCGGCCGCGCCGGACGCGCGCCCGGTCATCGACCGCTGGCTTCTGTCCCGCCAGGCCGGGCTGGTCGGGGACGTCCTCGCCGCCCTCGACGGCTATGATCTCACGCGCGCCGCCCGGCGCATCGCCGATTTCGTGGTGGACGACCTCTCCAACTGGTACGTCCGCCGCAACCGGTCGCGCTTCTGGGGCTCCGCCGACAGCGCGGACACAGCAGCGGCGTTTCAGGCGTTGTGGGAAGCGCTGGTGACCGTCTCCCGCCTGATGGCCCCGTTCACCCCCTTCCTGTCCGACTGGCTGCACCGCGCGATCGGCCTGGAGAGCGTGCACCTCGCTCGGTACCCCGAGCCGCACCCGCAGCTGCGAGACGCGGCGCTCGAGCGGCAGATGGAGGCCGTGCGCACCCTCTCGAGCCTCGGTCGTGCCGCCCGCGACGCCGTCGGCATCCGTGTGCGCCAGCCGCTCGGCACCCTCTTCGCCGTCACCCCGGGGAACGAAGAGCTGTCGCCCGCGCTGCTGGACGTGCTCAGGGACGAGATCAACGTGAAGGAGGTCCGCTTCCTCTCCGGCGCGGACGAGCTCGTCACGCTCGAGGCGAAGCCGAACTTCCGGATGCTCGGGCAGCGCTTCGGGAGTCGGACCCAGGACGCCGCCGCGGGGATCCGCGCCCTCTCCGCCAGGACGCTGGCGCGCTTCGAGGCGGGCGGCGAGGTCCTCATCGAGGTGGGTGGGGAGTCGCACCGCGTCCAGGCCGACGAGGTGGAGGTGGTCCGCGTCGCCCGGGGCGACCTGGCCGTCGAGACCGCCGAGGGCTTCACCATCGGGCTCGATCCGGCGGTCTCCGAGCCGCTCCGGCTCGAAGGCGTCGCGCGCGAGCTCGTGAACCGCATCCAGCGCCTCCGGCGGGACAGCGGCCTGGAGGTGAGCGACCGGATCCGCCTCTGGCTCACGGGGGACGGTGATGTCATCCGGGCCGTGGAGGCGCACGGCGATTACATCGCGGCCGAGACGCTGGCAGTCGAGCTGGCCGCGGACGGCGCGCCGGCCGAGGTCGACGGCGCACGGGACTTCGACCTGGACGGCGTCGGCGCGAGGATTGCGCTGGTACGCGCGGGAGCCGGTTGATGCCGCTCACGGATGTGCAGCGCGACGAGCTGCAGCAGCGTCTGGAGAAGGAGCGCGCCAGGCTCCTGCGGCGCCTCCGCCGCTTCGGCGAGGAGATGGGCGACCGCGAGTCTTCGGGCTTCTCGCAGCACATGGCGGAAGCCGCCTCGGACCTGACGGAGCGAGAGACGGCGTTCCTGATGGCCAGCGAGGAGGGTCGGCGGCTGGTGGAGCTGGATCGAGCGCTCGGTCGGCTGCGGTACGAGCCGGCCTCGTACGGCACCTGCCGGGTGTGCGGCGATCCGATCGCGTTCGAGCGGCTCGAGGCGCTGCCGCACACGGATGTCTGCATCGAGTGCAAGCGAGAGGAGGAGTCAGGGGGTGGAAGTCGTGTCTGACGTCGAGCTGAACGCCGAAGGAGAGGGGCGTTCGTGGACGACCGCCAAGGTGCGGCTGTTCCTCGGGCTCACCCTGTTCGTCGTGGGTCTCGACGTCACAACCAAGCTCATGGTCCAGGCCTACCTCCCCCTGTACGATCAGGTGGACGTGGTCGGGAGCTATCTCCGCCTCACCTACATCCAGAACCCGGGCGCCGCCTTCGGCATACACCTGGGCAGCTACTCTCGCCCCGTCTTTCTCGTCCTCTCCCTCATCGCCCTCGCCGCCCTCGCCGCCATGTACTGGGCGACCCCCGCCCGCGACCGAATTCGCCTCGCCGCCATCGCCCTCATCTGCGGCGGCGCCGTCGGGAACCTCGTCGACCGCGTCCGCTCCCACGCCGGCGTGGTGGACTTTCTCGACATCGGCGTCGGCGACCTGCGTTGGCCCGTCTTCAACGTGGCCGACATCGCGGTGACCACGGGCGCGATCTTCCTCGCCCTCTCGCTCTGGCAGGAGGAGCAGCGTCCACGTGATCGCCGCAGGGGCGGTGACTGACACACGCAGCATCGAGATCCCCGGGACCGCGGCGGGAGAGCGGCTCGACGCCTGGCTCGCGGCGGCCGTTCCCGAGCTTTCGCGCAGCCGGATCGCGCAGCTGATCGGGGAAGGGCAGGTCCGGCTCAACGGCGAGGTCCCGCGCAAGAGCGAGCGGATCGCGGCGGGCGACGTCGTCGAGCTGACGGTGCCGCCGCCCGAGCCTTCGACGGTCGAGTCCCAGGACATCCCGCTGGATGTGGTGTTCGAGGACCGCGACCTGCTCGTGGTGAACAAGCCGGCCGGAATGGTGGTTCACCCGGCCCCCGGCCACCGGACGGGGACGCTGGTGAACGCGCTGCTGCACCACGTGGAAGACCTCTCGGGGATCGGCGGGGTCCGCCGGCCCGGGATCGTCCACCGCCTGGACATGGACACGTCGGGGCTCCTGATCGTGGCGAAGCACGACCGCGCGCATCGGAGTCTCGCCGCGGCCCTGAAGCGGCGCGAGATCCACCGCAGCTACCTGACCGCGGTGTGGGGACACCTGGACGAGGACCGGCAGACGGTGGACGCGCCGGTGGCGCGTTCCGCCCGCCAGCGCAAGCGACAGACGGTGACGCCCGAGGGCAGGCGCGCAGTCACGCACTTCCAGCGCGCCGAGCGCTGGGTGGCCGCGGACCTGCTGCGCGCGACGCTGGAGACCGGGCGCACCCACCAGATCCGCGTCCACCTCTCCCACATCGGGCACCCCGTGGTGGGGGACCCGCTGTACGGCGGAGGCGGCGCGCGCAGGATCAGCGGCCAGGGCCTGCCATGGGCCAGGGAGCTGGAGCGGCGGGTTCCTCGCCAGTTCCTCCACGCCGAGCGGCTCGTGTTCGAGCACCCGCGGACCCATGAGCGCATCGACCTCCGCGCCCCCCTCCCGCCCGACCTCGCGGCGGCGGCGGCGTGGGCCCGCGAGTCGTCGGGCGGCTGACGCGTGCGCCCGTCACTTTGCGGAACGCCTCGACGAGGCGGGCGCGAGTGGGTACCCTCCATTGAGTGATCGGCACCGGCAGCCGTGGAGCCACCAGATGGTCCGGGACCCCGGCGCAGCGTCCTTCCTCCACATCGCCCGCGCATACCGACGCAGCGGACGGCGCGATGCCGCGCGCGCTGTCGCTCTGCGGGCGCTGGAGCTGGAGCCGACCAGCGTGGAAGGCCGCGAGCTGCTCGCGCTGCTCCACCTCGAGGCCGGCGAGCACGAGCTCGCCGGGGCGGAGTGGAACACCGTCCTGGCCCACGACCCCCGGAGCTTCGAGGCGCACCGGGGCCTCGGGTTCCTGGCCCTCGAGCACGGGCGGCTCGCCGATGCCCGCGACCACCTGGGCAGCGCCGCCGCGCTCCGGCCGGGCGACGTGATCGTCCGGCAGGCGCTCGATCTCCTCGAGGAGCGCACCGCTGCCGACGGCGCTGCCGTGCCGTCGGCGGAGTCCGAAACCCTCGGCTCCCGGGTGCGCGGGCCGATTCAGGACTTCATGCGTGAGACCGGCGTCCGCACCGTACTCGTCCTGAACCGAAGCGGACAGCTGCTGGCGCACCAGGGCTTCGACCTCCGCTACGATGTCCGGAGCGTGGCTACCCTCACCGCCGCCGCCCACGCCTCCGCCCACGCCCTGGCCGAGATCACGGGCGCCGACCGGTGGACCCACCTCCACCACACCGGCCACGAGAAGCAGCTGTTCCTCACACCGTTTCAGGCCGCCGGACGGTCTCTCGTCCTCGTCGCCATCGCCGACCTCGTGCCCGCGCCGGCGAAGGTCCGCCTGTTTTCCGAGCGCCTGGCCACAGCCGTCCAGGACCTGCCCGGCCTCGACCGCCTCCTCCCCCCGTCCTCCGCTTCCCTGCAGAACGACCTGGAGAACGCGCTGCGCCGCGTCCTCGCAATGCCGCGGGAGGCGTGATGCCGAAGGCCGGAGGCGAGGTCAGGCGGCAGGTAGTGGTGTGGCGTGTCGCCGGCGCGCTGCTGGCCGCCCCCGTCGAGGACGTCCAGGAGGTCGCTACCACCGGCCAGGACGGGCTGGCCCGCACCCGCGTCGGCCCCATGGACCTCACGCCCGTCCCCGGCTTGCGACCCGAGCAGCCGGCACGGCACGCGGTGGTGGTCCGGGCGGGCGCGGACGTGCTCGCGCTCGCGGCCGAGGCCGTGGAAGGCGTGCGCATCGTCAGCCCGGCGTCCCTGGCGGCGCTCCCGGCGTGGCTGCGCACGCTCGACCCCGGTCACGTGGCCGGACTCGTTCGTTTCGGCCCGGAAATCGCCGCGTTGCTCCGTCTGGACGCGCTGGCGCCGCGCGTCTGACCGCATGCTCCGCATCGCCGCCGCCCTCCTGCTGGCCCAGCAGGTCCTCGTCGCGCCACCCGTGCGCCTGCACTACGAGCCCCGGCAGCACGCCCTCGCCCGCCGCCTCGCCGGCTATCTCGCCGACGCGCCCCCGCTGCCCGCGTTGCCGCCCGATGTGCTCGACAGCGCCGGCGTCGACGTCTTCCTCGCGCCCGATCCGGAGGCGTGGGACTCTCTCACGGGCGGCGGCGTCCCGGAATGGGGCGCGGGCGTGGCCGAGCCGGACGCAGGCGTGATCGTCCTGCCGACGTTCGACTGGGAGCGCACGCCGCCTTTCACGATCTATCGGACGCTGCGGCACGAGCTCGCCCACGTCGCGCTCCAGCGCTTCCTCGGTCCCGCGCGCACGCCGCGCTGGGTGACGGAGGGGTACGCGCAGTGGGCGGCGGGGGAGTGGAGCCCCGAGTCGGCCTGGCGCCTCCGCCTGGCCTTCCTCTCTCAGCGCGCCCCGCCGCTCGACTCCCTCACCCTGGAATGGCCGGTCGCCGAAAGCAATGCGCGGCTGGCGTACCTGCTTTCCGCCAGCGCGATCGGATACCTCGTACAGGAGAGCGGCGAGCGCGGCCTCGCGATCTTCTTCCGGCGGTGGCGTGACGAGACCGATTTCAACCGCGCGTTCCGCTCCACCTACGGGCTCACCATGGGCCAGTTCGAGGAGGACTGGCGCGCCTACGTCAAGCGGACGTACGGCTGGCCCCTCCTCCTGAGCCATTCACTGGCGTTCTGGCTCTTCGCCGCGCTCCTGCTCCTGCTGCTCGCCCGCCGCCGCCGCCGCCGCGACCGCGCCCGGCTCGCCCGCCTTCGCGCCACCGAGCCACCCGACGAACCGGCTTACTGGGACCTGCCCGGTTGACCTCGACCTTCCGTCCCCTACATTTCCGCCATGGCTCAGCGCAACCGCTCCACCCCTCAGAACCGTCCGCCCTCGCTCCGGTGGACCCCCGTCAACTACGCCCTCATGGGCGCCGGCCTCCTCTCGATCGCCGCCGGGTTCCTTCTCCTTTCCCACGCATCCACGGTGGCCGCGCCGCTGCTCCTCGCGCTCGGATACGTGGTCCTCATCCCGCTCGGCATCATCCGCTGACGACCGGCCGGATCCCATAAAGACGGCCGAGCACGAGCATTGCAGTGCTGTTCTGCACAACCGCGGCCCCGCCGCATTCCCTCCAAAAAGCCATCCGGGAGATCATGATCAGCACCCGCTTCCTCATCGCGGACGACGAGAGCCTCCACAACCTCACCCTCCGACACCAGCTCGAAGCGCTCGGTCACGAAGTCGTCGCCACCGCGGCCGACGGGGAGGAAGCCGTGGCCCTCGCCGCCCAGCACCATCCCGACATGGCCATCCTCGACATCCGCATGCCGGGGAAGACCGGTCCGGAAGCCGCGCGCGAGATCTGGGCGGACCGGCCCATGCCCATCGTCTTCCTCTCCGCCTATAGCGACAGCCACACCGTCGAGGACGCCACCGATGCCCCGGCTTTCCACTACCTCTTGAAGCCGGTGGACCCCAGCAGCCTCGGCCCGGCCGTGGCCGTCGCCCGCGCCCGCTTCCAGGACTGGAAACGGGCGCACGACGAGCGCGACGAGCTCGCCCGCAAGCTCGAGGAGCGGCGCATCATCTCCCGCGCGAAGAGCATTCTCATGGAGAACCGGGCCATGTCCGAAGCGGAGGCCTACCGTACGCTCCAGAAGACCAGCCAGAACCGCAACATGCGGATGGTGGATCTGGCGAAGAAGATCATCTTCGCCTCCAACGTGATGCGCACGTCCGACGAAGCGGGGCACTGAAGCCGCGCCGTTCACGGGGCCCGGACCGCCCGGGCCCCGCCAACAGCTTCCACCCTCACTGACGGGCGATCAGCACCACGTCCGCCCGACCGTCACCGTTCAGGTCCGTGAACTCGGCAACCGGCCGGCTTCCGGAGCGGACCTGCAGAACGAGCGATCGGTCACCCTCCCGCAGCCAGCGCCCCTGAAGCGGTGCCCGCGCACCCAGGCGCTGCT
Organism: uncultured Gemmatimonadales bacterium; assembly: GCA_963798845.1. GTDB lineage: Bacteria > Gemmatimonadota > Gemmatimonadetes > Longimicrobiales > RSA9 > CAVUKA01. Next base: position 49,688 of record CAWCUS010000004.1, read on the forward strand.
GCGCCCCCTGAAGCCGACCCAGGATCACGCTCCCGAGCACGTCCCGTAGCCCGCCCTGGCTCAGCACGCTGCCGCTTCGCGTCCGCGGCGCCGTCCGCCCCAGGATGATGTCTCCCCACCCTCGATCCTCCTGCCACACGCCGTTCAGCAGACCGCCCCCGCCCAGGCCGAAGCCCTTGTCCACGCACCACTGCCGCCCCTTCGTCGGGTGACCCTCACCGTTGCGGCAGAACGCCGGGCCACGCCCGCCGCGCTCCGCGCGCCCGTACACGCCGGATGCACCATCCCGATCCCCCGATGCCTTTCCCTGCTTCCCCTGCTTTCCGTGCTTCCCCTGCTTCCCCTGCTTCGTTCCGCTCCGGCCGAAGATCACGTCGCCAATGGTCGTGTTGCGCCGGCTCCCGCTCGCCCCGTCGTCGTCCTTCTCGCGCCCGCCTCCCTGCCTCGGGTCCAGGATCACCGTTCCGGGGCCGCGACCCGTCACCCCCAGCGCATCCCCCAGCGCCCACCGCCACCACCCGCCGCTCGCCTGCTGCGCCGCCGCCACGCTCGACCCGCCGAGCACCAGCGCGACCGCCGCGCCTGCCAGTGCCAACTTCATGCGCTTCATTGCTGCTCCCTTCCATTCACCCTGTGATACGACCACGCCGAAGTAGGGGGCAGGTCCCGTTCCGTGGACTGACGAAAGCACTCAATCCATTGCACCCGTTGCGGTTACTGGACAATCCGGCCCATTGCGCGGACCGTGTCCCTCGCGTCAGGGGGCCGGCTTGTCCTCTCGAGTGGACAGCTGCCGCCAGGAGCGGAGGACAGGACCCGCCATGCGGCGGCGGAGGGTGGACGCACAGCCGCGCCCGGGCTACCATCCTGCCGCGGGCGCGTAGCTCAGCTGGTCCAGAGCGTCTGGTTTACACCCAGAAGGCCACAGGTTCGAATCCTGTCGCGCCCACTTCACGAACCGTGAGCGGACCGCACGCGCGGCGACGGCGGATCATTCGGTTCTGGATCCTTGGAATCCCCTGCGCGCTCATGACCTTCATCACACTGAAGGTCCGACGGCGGGGGTCGGGACGTAGGGCGGGCATGCGTTCGGCTGGCCTGACCCCCGGAGCCCGGGGGGATCGGGGGTGCCGGCTCGGCCCGGCACCCCCGATCGCCGCGACATGTGCGGCCGTTACTGGATCTTGAACAACGCTCCGACGTTGAGCGTCGCTGCACCCGCCCCAACATCGCCGTACAGGGCGAGTGACGGGGAGATGAAATAGCGCGCACCGGCGCGGCCGATGATGTAGATGCCGCTGTTCCAGCCGCAGCGATCGCCGATCCCTTCGTAGCTGCAGTTGACCACCTCGTAGCCCAGGCCGGCGCCAATGAAGGGATCGAACTTGTCGGTCTCGAGCTTGACGTGGTAGTTGGCGGTGACCCCGATGGGAATCCAGCTGACGCTGCAGGAGTATCCGGCCGCGCCGCAGTCCCAGTGGTACCAGTCCGCGCTCACCTCGATGCCGAGGGTTCCGTCTGCGAGCTCGGGGAGCGCCTTGAAAACGTGTTCGAACCGACCGCCCAGAGCGAAATTGGCGTCGCCGATCCCCCCGAGACCGAGGACGGGTCCGATGTCGGTGTGGCCTACCGGGAGCTGGGCGGCCGCCGGCCGGGCGAAGCCGAACGCGAGGACGAGGGCGGCCATCGCGAGGGGAGCTCTGCTGCGCATTGTACCTCCTGTGAATGGAAATGGATGCAACGCGCGCAGACGAGCCAGGTGTCAGCCGACGCATGCACGCGGACTTCCCCACTTTGGATCGGGGTCAAAGGCAGTATTCGGACTGGAGGGACAGGAAGGTGAGAACACAGGCGCCGCTACTGTAATGCTGTGCGAGCCAGCCGGTCAAGAGCGCTGTCTGCACGGGATTTCGGCCAACATCAACCCGAAGCGCACGCTCAGGCGCTCCGGCGGACGGCGCGGATGGCCCGGATGAGCTCGTCCTTGCCCATGCTGCTGCGCCCGCGGATGTCCAGGCGCTGCGCGCGCTCGTAGAGCTCGGCCTTGGTGAGGTGGGACAGTGCTGCGCTCCCCCCGCCTCGCCCGCCCGCGGAACGGCCGGCGCGGGTGGCGCCGGTCCTGGAGCCTCCAGCCGACGGCTCGGCGCCCCGGAGGCTCCGCTTCAGCACCTCCATGAGGTCGATGACCTCGGCGCCCCCCTCCTCCTCGTCCGGCTCGTACGTGCCGACCGGAGCGACCACCACGTCGTCACCCTTCTCCAGCTTCCGCTGCACGAGCGCCTCCAGGCGATCCGCGTAGTCGTCGTGGAGCTCCCCGGTGTCCAGGCTCGTGCGGCTCAGCTTTTCGATGGCCCCGCGCACCTCTCGCACCCGCTTCGCCGGGACGTCCGGGCGCTCCGGCAGTTCGATCGCGTCCACCTGCCGGATCTCGTCGTGGAAGCGGAGGGTCTCCGCCCGCAGGATTCCGCCCTCCGCCAGGATCGCTACCAGGTATTCCTTCGTGCGCATGACGAACGTCGCGATGCCGGCGCGATCGGTCCGCTCCATGACGGCCGCCAGCAGGCGGTACGCCTTGGTCGACTGCCCTCCCGGCGTCAGGAAGTACGCGCGCTCGAAGAACCCGGGGTCGAGGGCGGCGCGGTCCACGAAGCGGCGGAGGTCAATGTCGCGGCTCTTCTCCGGCTCGAGGGCCTCCAGCTCATCGTCAGTGACGACGACGAACTCGTCCTTCTCGATCTCGTAGCCGCGCACGATCTGCTCGCGCGTCACCTCGCGGTCGCTGTCCGGGTCGTAGTAGCGACGGGCGAGGGGGGTCCCGTCCGCTGCGAGCATGCGGAGCGACACGTGTTGCGCGCGATTTGCGCTGAACAGGTTCACGGGGATGCTCACCAGCCCGAAGCTGAGCGTGCCCGACCAGATCGAGCGGGCGCTGACGGCGGCGTCCACGGCGTCAGGCACGCTTCCGCTCCTTCTTCGCCGCGGCGATGCTCGCCTCCAGCGTCGCGGCCAGATCGCCGGCGGCACGGCGGCGCGACGGCTGGCGGAACTCGACGGTCTTCCCCTCCGCCTTCGCCTGGACCAGCTCCATCACCCGGTCCCGGTACTCGTCCCGGAACGCTGTCGGATCGAAGTCGTCCGCCAGCGCGGCGACCAGCTGCTCGGCCATGTCCAGCTCCCGGCGGTCCGGCTCCCGCCCCCGGGGCGGCTCCAGCGCCGATACGGGGATCACCTCGCCCTCGTGGCGGAGAGTGATGAGCATGAGGTGCCCGCCGACGGCTCTCAACGCACCGACGTACTCCTTCTTGCGCATGCTCCAGCGGGCGACGCCCTCCTGCCCGGCCTTTTCCATGGCCTCGGTCAGGGCGAAGTACGCTTCGGTGGATTCGTCCGGACCCAGGTGATACGGGCGGTCGTACCACTGGTGGTTGATCAGCTCGGGGGCGACGAAGCGGGTGATCTCGATGTCGCGGGACGCCTCGGGCTCCACGGCGGCCATCTCCTCGTCGGTGATCACGACGAAGACGCCCTCCTCCACCTCCCGGCCCCAGCGCACCTCGTCGTACGGGACCACGTCCCCGGTTGCGGGGTTCACCATGCGCTGCTTCACCGGCCGGAGGGTGTCCGCGTTCAGGAGGCGGAAATGCACGCTCCGGTCCTCGACCGCGGAATAGAGCTTCACGGGAACGGCCACGTCGCCGAAGCGGATCACGCCCTTCCAGATCGCCCTGGCCATGCTACGCCTCCTCGGACGCGCACTCGGGGCAGAAGCCCTCGTGCGACTCTCGTACCAGCACGACGCACAGCGCGCACACTTCCCGGTCGCACCCCGCGCAGTGGTAGACGATCTCCCGGGCGTGGCGCTGACCGCAGAAACCGCACCGCCCGCTCTCGACCTCCCGCCACATTCGGGTGCTTCCGGACATCCCGGCTCAGACGAACTGCGCTGCTTCCGTAGACCCGGCCATGGCGCCGGTGCTCGCCTCTCCGTGCGAGAGCGTCTCCAGCACCAGGTCGAAGTAGTTGGCGCCCACCTCGCGCTGGTGCTTCGCTGCCGTGTAGCCGTGTTCCTCGAGGTGGAATTCCCGCTCCTGGACCTGCACGTACGCGCGCATCTCGTGCGCATCGTACTCCCGCGCCAGCTCGAAGGCGCCCAGGTTGATCAGGTGCCACCCGGCCAGCGTGATGAACTGGTAGCGGTAGCCCATGGCGCCCAGCTCCGTCTGGAAGCGGGCGATATCCTCGTCACTCAGGTTCCGCTTCCAGTTGAACGAGGGAGAGCAGTTGTAGGCGAGCGGCTTGTCGGGATACTCCTCGTGCACGGCGTCGGCGAAGCGCTGCGCTTCCTGCAGGTCCGGCGTCTTCGTCTCGCACCAGAGCACGTCCGCGTACGGCGCGTACGCCTTGGCCCGCGCGATGGCCGACTCCAGCCCGGGACGCACGCGGAAGTAGCCCTCGGCGGTCCGCTCGCCCGTGAGAAACTCGCGGTCCCGCTCGTCCACATCGCTCGTGAGCAGCGTGGCAGCCTCCGCATCCGTCCGCGCGAAGATCACGGTGGGCACGTCGAGCACGTCGGAGGCCAGCCGCGCAGCGCTCAGGACCCGCTCGAACTGCGACGTGGGCACCAGCACCTTCCCGCCCATGTGGCCGCACTTCTTTTCCGCCGCCAGCTGGTCCTCGAAATGGATTCCGGAAGCGCCTGCCTCGGTGTAGCTCTTCGCCAGCTCGTACGCGTGCAGCGGGCCTCCGAAGCCGGCCTCCGCATCGGCGACGATCGGCGCCATCCACTGCGTCCGGACCTGGCCCCCGCTCTCGCTCCACTCGATCTGGTCCGCACGTTTCAACGCGTTGTTGATGCGTCGCACGAGCGTGGGGCCGCTGTTGCTGGGATACAGGCTCTGGTCCGGGTACGTCTGGAGCGACAGGTTCATGTCGCCCGCCACCTGCCACCCGCTCAGGTAGATGGACTTGAGCCCCGCGCGCACCATCTGCACCGCCTGGTTGCCGGTGACCGCGCCGAATGTGCGGATCGGCTCGTCCGCACCCGCGATCAGCTCCCACAGCCGCTCCGAGCCCAGCCTCGCCACCGTCTGGTCCTCCCGCACCGATCCCCGGAGCCGCACCACGTCGGCCGCCCCGTACGGCCGCTGGATCCCCGCGTACCGGGACCCGGACCACCGCCGCTCCAGCTGCTCCACCTGCTCGGCGAAGCGGGTCTTCGCCCGGTCTTCCGACTCGGGGATGGTGGGCTCCGGCCTTCCGTCTCCCCAGCTGCTCCGGTTTCGCATCTCGCTTTGCTCTCCTTCAGTCGAGTCGCTCGTAGCCGGGCAGCGTCAGGAACCCGGTGAATTCGTCGTCCAGGACCAGGGAGTCCAGCAGCTCGGCGGCCTGGCCGAGCTGTCCGCCGTCCCGTCCCGCGTCGCGCAGCTTCGACAGCTCGTCCTTGCGCACTTCGTCGTACAGCGCGGGCGTCATCCGGCTCCCGTCCGCCAGCTCTGCGCCGTTGTGGAGCCACTGCCAGAGCTGGGAGCGCGAGATCTCGGCCGTCGCCGCGTCCTCCATCAGGTTGTTGATCGCGGCCGCGCCCCACCCGCCCAGCCACGCGTCCATGTACTGCAGGGCGACGCTCACGTTCTGCCGGATGCCGCCAGGTGTGATCTCCCCCGGCGTCTCCGGGATGGAGAGGAGGTCGTCCGCCCCCACGTGCACGTCCTCCCGGACCCGGTCCTTCTGGTTCGCGCGAGCCCCGAGGACCTCCTCGAACGCTTCCCGCGCCACCGGCTCCAGTCCCGGGTGCGCGATCCACGTGCCGTCGAAGCCATCCCGGCTCTCACGCACCTTGTCCGCCCGGACCTCTTCGAACGCGCGCCTGTTGACGTCCTCATCGCGGCTCGGAATGAATGCCGCCATCCCCCCCATCGCGTGCGCCCCCCGACGGTGGCACGTGCGCACCAGGAGGTCCGTGTACGCGCGCATGAACGGCACGGTCATCGTGACCTGCCCCCGGTCGGGGAGCACGAATTCGCCGCGATCGCGGAACTTCTTGATCGCGCTGAAGATGTAATCCCAGCGGCCGGCGTTGAGGCCCGCCATGTGCTCGCGCAGCTCGTGCAGGATCTCGTCCATCTCGAACGCCGCCAGGATGTTCTCGATCAGCACGGTCGCGCGGATCGAGCCGCGAGGGATCTCCAGCCGCTCCTGGGCGAAGACGAAGACGTCGTTCCACAGGCGGGCCTCCAGGTGGCTCTCCAGCTTCGGCAGGTAGAAGTACGGCCCCGATCCCCGTTCCAGCAGCTCCGCCGCGTTGTGGAAGAAGTAGAGCCCGAAGTCGAACAGGCTCGCCGAGATCGGCGCCCCGTCCACTTCCACGTGCTTTTCCACCAGGTGCCAGCCGCGAGGGCGCACCAGCAGCGTGGCCACCTGGTCGTTCAGCTCGTAGCGCTTTCCGTCCGGGTTCTCGAACTCGATGGTCCTCCGCACGGCGTCCCGGCAGTTCGCCTGGCCGGCCACCACGTTGGCCCACGTCGGGCTGAGCGCGTCCTCGAAGTCCGCCATGAACACGTCCGCCCCGGAGTTGAGGGCGTTGATCATCATCTTTCGGTCCACCGGGCCGGTGATCTCCACAACCCGCTTCTCCAGGTCGGGCGGCGCCTCCGCCACCCGCCAATCCGTCTCCCGGACTCCAACCGTCTCCTCCAGGAATCCGGGCATCTCTCCCGCCCGGATGCGCTCCTGCCTCGCGGCGCGCCGCTTCAACAGGCTGCGCCTCCGATCGTCGAAGCGCGTGTGCATCTCCGCCAGGAACTCCAGCGCGGCGGGCGTGAGCACACGCTCCGCCTCCGGATGCGCCGCGCCCCGGATCCGGACGCGGTCCCCGGTCGTGGCCTGGGCCATGGGTTCACTCCGTTGTGCCGTGGGGTGTCAGCCGATCGCCCTCACGAAGGATCGGCCGGGAACGGTCCAGGACGTGCGACGGTTCCCCGATTGTCCCGTGATGAGGTTGTCGCTCGGAGGCTGCACCGATTGTGCCATGCCGGGGTATGGGTGGCGCAGTGACTCACCGCGGTGGTGCCGCTCCATCCGAACGAAGGGAGAAGGGATGCATCTGAAGGGGTTCCAGAGCGCAGCCACGCCGCTGCTCCTGCTCGCGCTGGGCCTGCTCGACGCGTGTGCCCTCCCCACCCTGGGCCGGGCCCCGGACGCGAGACTGCCGTCGCACGAGCGTAGCGGCAGGTCCGGATCCGGGGTCGGAAGTCCGCTGCCGCCGCCGAGCGAGTCGCCCCCCGGTGCCGAAGGCGATTCGGCGGTCTGGGCCGCCGCACTGAAGGGACACGGTGAGCGGATCGTGGTCTCCCGGGAATCGAAGCGGCTGTGGCTGATGCGTGGCGACAGCGTGCTGTTCAGTGCCGAGGTTGCAGTGGGTCGCGACACGGTGTTCCACTACGGCGGTCGCGCGTACGACTTCAGCACGCCGACCGGGAAGCGAACGGTGCAGGCGAAGGAAGAGATGCCCGAATGGGTCCCCCCGGACTGGCATTACTACGAGATCGCGGTGCAGCGCGACCTCGAGCCTGTCCACCTTTCGCCGGGTGAGAGCGTTCTCCTTTCGGACTCCACGCGCATCGAGGTTCACGGGGTGGAAGTGGGCCGCGTCAACCGGTACGGTAACTGGTGGGCATTCACGCCTGGCTCGGAGATCGAGTTCGACGGCAAGATCTTCATCCCGCCGCTGGGCTCACCGCAGCGGCAGATCCCGCGCATCCTGGGAACACGGAGGCTGATCCTGGGGAACGGGTACCTGATCCACGGGACGCCGGAAGTGGAGACCATCGGGACGGAGGCGAGCCACGGCTGCGTCCGACTGCGGAACCCGGACGTCGAGGAGTTGTACGGTCTGGTCGATGTGGGGACGCCGGTCTACATCTATTAGCGGGTAAGCCCAGGCAAGGAGGGGCGTCATGATCATCGGCAGATCCGGAGGCATCCCGTCTTCGGAGATCACGTCGGAGTCGGTGTACGTCCGGCGGCGCGAGTTCATCGACACGGGCGTGAGGACGCTGGCTGCGGCGGCGATCGCGCCGTCGGCGGTGCTGGCAGCGTGCGAGCGCGCGAGCGGGGCCACGTCGAAGGAGGAGGAGCCCACGCCGTACGAGCTGATCACCACGTACAACAACTTCTACGAGTTCGGCCCCTCGAAGGACGACCCATCGAAGCTGGCGCACCTCTTCCACCCCAGGCCGTGGACGGTGAAGGTGGACGGACTGGTCGACAAGCCAGGCGACTACGCGCTGGAGGACTTCCTCGAGCCGTTCAATGTTGAGGACCGGGTGTACAGGCTGCGCTGCGTCGAGGCCTGGTCGATGGTGATCCCATGGCGAGGCATTCCGCTCAACACGGTCCTGAAGCGGGCCGGGCCGCGCCCGGGAGCCAGGTTCGTGGAGCTCACGACGGTGTACCGGCCATCCGAGCTGCCGGGGCAGCGCCGACCGGTGCTCGACTGGCCGTACGTGGAGGGGCTTCGCCTCGACGAAGCCATGCACCCCCTCACGCTTCTCGCCACTGGAATCTACGGCAAGGACCTGCCGAACCAGGACGGGGCCCCGCTCCGTCTGGTGGTGCCTTGGAAGTACGGCTTCAAGAGCATCAAGTCCATCGTGAGGATCCGGCTCGTGGAGGACATGCCGCTGAACACGTGGCATGCCATGCAGGCCAACGAGTACGGCTTCTACGCCAACGTCAACCCGAAGGTGGACCACCCGCGCTGGAGCCAGGCGAGGGAGCGGCGGATCGGTGAGCTGCGCAAGCGCCCAACCCTCCCGTTCAACGGTTACGCGGACCAGGTGGCCAGCCTGTACAGCGGGATGGACCTTCGTCGATGGTACTGAGCCCGGGCCTGACGCTTCCGGGTCGGGATCGGACACGGAACGCCACGGACGCGCGCCGAATCGTGACGCCGCGCCGGCGCATCCTGTTGTCGAAGGCCCTCGTCTGGGCGCTCGGACTCTACCCTCTCGCGCGCGTGGGCTGGTGGCTGCGCCACGGCCTGATCGGACTCGGGGCGAACCCTGTCGAGAAGCTGCTGAACCACTTCGGCTGGTGGGCGCTTTCCCTCCTCCTGGTCACGCTCGCGGTGACGCCACTGCGCCGCGTCACGGGGTGGAACGAGCTGGTCAAGCTGCGGCGGCCCCTCGGGCTTTTCACGTTCTTTTACGCCACGGTCCACCTCGGAGTGTACCTCGGGCTGGACCAGCTCTTCACCTGGAGCTTCATTGTCGAGGACGTCGCGAAGCGACCGTTCATCACCGTGGGCGCGGCCACGTGGCTCCTCCTCCTCCCCCTCGCCCTGACCAGCACGCGCGGGTGGATCCGTCGCCTCGGACGGCGGTGGACCACGCTGCACCGCGCCATCTACCTTGCCGCGGGCCTCGGCGCCATCCACTTCTACTGGAGAGTGAAGGCCGACACGCGCGTGCCGTTGATCTTCGCCGCCGTCCTGGTGGCGCTCCTCGCGCTCCGGATGCGGTGGACGGCGAAGCGGCCGCGCAAGCGACACGGGAGTACGGATGCGCGCCATGGTGCTGGAGCGGGGCAGGGGGGAGCTGGGGCTCGAGAACCGGCCATCACCGCGTCCGGGGCCGGGTGAGCTGCGGCTGCGGGTGCGGGCGTGCGGCGTCTGTCGCACGGATCTCCACATCCTGGACGAGGAGCTGAGCGACCCGCCGTATCCCATCGTGCCGGGGCACCAGGTGGTGGCGGAGGTCGTCGAGCTCGGGGAAGGGGTGACGTCGTTCCGGCTGGGGCAGAGGGTGGGCGTGCCCTGGCTCGGCTGGAGCTGCGGCGAGTGCGAGCATTGCAGGAACGGCGAGGAGAACCTGTGCGAGCGCGCCGAGTTCACCGGCTATCACCGGGCCGGCGGCTTTGCCAATGAGATGGTGGCCGACGCCCGCTACACGTTCCCGGTCCCCGCCGACCTCCCCGACATCCAGGCCGCGCCGCTCCTATGTGGCGGGCTGATCGGGTACCGGGCGTACCGGATCGCCGTCGAGACCGCGGGCCGCGTGGACCGCATCGGGCTCTACGGCTTCGGCGCCGCAGCCCACATCCTGGCTCAGGTGGCGGCCCACCAGGGGCGCGACGTGTTCGCGTTCACGCGCCCGGGAGACGACGACGGCCAGCGCTTCGCCCGCTCGATGGGCGCGGCGTGGGCGGGCGGCTCCGATGCGCTCCCGCCACATGCGCTGGACGCAGCCATCATTTTCGCCCCCGTCGGCTCGCTCGTGCCGGCGGCTCTGCGGGCGGTTCGGAGCGGAGGCGCGGTGGTGTGCGGCGGGATCCACATGAGCGACATCCCGTCATTCCCGTATCGCCTGCTCTGGGGTGAGCGAGTGCTGCGCTCCGTGGCGAACCTCACCCGGCGCGACGCCGAGGAGTTCCTGCCGCTGGCCGCCGCCGTGCCCGTGCGCACGCACGTGACCACGTATGGGTTGGAGGAGACAGGCCGTGCGCTCGAGGATCTCCGCAACGGCCGCTTCGACGGTGCGGCGGTGGTGGATGTAGCGGGAGGGTCGGACCCGGGCTAGCGACGTGGGGGGATGCGAAGGAGGGTCGGAGCCCCGGGCGCCGACCCTCCCTGCCACGCGTCGTCGCGGATAACGCTGTTGGGCTGTCCGTCCGTCAGTGGAGTGCCGAGATCACCGGGACCATCAGCGCCGTCACGGTCCCGAGGCAGGCTACCACGGCGGCCGTCACGCCGGCTGCGATCTTGAGGACTTCGTTTCTCGTCATGGTCTTCATCCCATACCTTTCCTTTCGGCAGGGCTCGGGTCTCTCGTCGTCGTCCGGGGCACCGTACGGGGGAGATCCCCCGCGTGTTTCAAGCTTCTGTCCCGTTGGATGGAGCGAGTCCGGAAAAGGTTGCGACGGGGCGCGCAGGCTCGGGGGCCCGTGAAACTCGCCCCCGCGGGTCGCCGTAATGGGTTCCAGCAACCCGAGCCACGAGGACGTACCATGGAAGAGATGATCCCGATCGTCATGTTCCTGTGCATCGCGGGCGTGATGATCTTCCGACCGATGACGAAGCGCCTGGGGCTGCTGCTCGAAGCGCTCGCGAAGGAGCGGGTGAGCGGGGCGCAGCCGGCGCCGCGGCAACTCGACGATGCCCAGATGGAACGCATCGCCACCGCGCTGGATCGCCTCAACACGCGCATGGATCTCATGGACGAGCGCATCGGCTTCATGGAGCGGCTGGTGGAGAGCCGGCCGCGGCAGCGGCTCACCGGGTGAGCCGTGTGCGGGCGATTCTCCCTCGGCGCCGACACGGACCGGCTCGTCGCCGAGTTCGGGCTCGGCGCCGTATCGATGGAGCACCGCCCCCGCTTCAACATCGCACCCGGACAGCAGGTGGCCGCGGTCGTGCTCGGCGACGAGGGACTGCGGCTCGGCACGCTCCAGTGGGGGCTGGTGCCGGCACGGGTGTCGGGGCGGTCGCCGGTCCGTCCCCTCATCAACGCGAGAGCCGAGACGGCCGCGACGAAGCCGGCTTTCCGCAGCGCCTTCCGCCGTCGCCGCTGCTGGATCCTCGCGGACGGCTTCTACGAGTGGCGACGCGGACCCGGAGGCCGTAAGGTCCCCTTCCACTTCAGCCTGCCCGACGGCGCTCCCTTCGCCATGGCCGGGCTGTGGGAGCGGGCCGGGACGCCCGATGGCGATCTCCTGACGTGCACCATCCTGACGACCGAGGCGAACGACGTCGTGCGCCCCGTCCACGATCGAATGCCGGTGCTGCTCGGCCCCGGTGATCGCGCGCACTGGCTTCCCCCGGATTCAGACCCCCACGTGCTTGGCGCGCTCCTGCGCCCCTGGGACGCGGACCTCGTCCGGCGCCAGGTCTCCGACCGCGTGAACTCCACCCGCAACGACGACCCCGCCTGCACCACCCCCGTGACCCCGGACCTCCCTCTCCCCCCGGATCCTCCCGGCGGTCCCGCACCCGCCCCAGGTGAAACAAAGCCCGACACGCTCGTGTAGCTGCGAGCGGTGAGAGCCGGCCTCGCGGCCTGCTGTTTGCCGGATGCTTCTTTCAGGGAGGCGTGCGGCCGACGACGGATCGGCTGGAGGGGGACCGGTGGCACCCGGGGAGAGCTTCGGCAGCCCGGGTGTAACGAATGCTTGCACGGGAGGGTACGGCGTCCTAGAATGCCGGTTTACCTCAGCAGGACCTTCCGACGCCAAGCGTCGCACGAACCTTCCGTTTGACTGCGGGGGTACGATACGTGGAGGCGGCACCGGAGCGGCCCGTGTCGCGTGGTATACTTCCAGAGCGGAGACCCTGGAAAATGAAGCGATTGATCGAATCGAAGGTATGGCTCGCAGCGCTCTTGCCGGTGCTTGCCATGGGCGCGCTCTCCAGCCGGGCCGCGGCCCAGTCGGAGGCGGGAGAGCGAATCACCATCATGGTGCCGAACCTGGCCCCGCAGAACGGGGCGGACAAGAAGTTCGGCGAGAAGGTCGCGGACGAGCTCCGTGACAAGATCGGCGAGCTGCACACGCACCAGACAGTGAGCTCGAAGGACATCAAGAACGCCCGCAAGAAGTACGACCTCCAGGACGAGGACCTGTACAACTGCATCAAGGCGCGGCAGCTGGCGATGCAGGAGAGCTGGGGCCTGGTGCTATGCGGCTCCTATGCCCCGGCGGCGAACGGGCAGGTGCAGGTCAGCGCCCAGTTCGTGGGGGCGACCAACGGCGAGACGTTCGACGTGCCCGCCTTCTCCGTGAGCGACCGCGAGCCGAAGCAGGCGGCGCAGCAGATCCTCCAGACCTTCGACCAGTGGCAGACGCAGCTCCGCCACACGGTGTTCTGTCAGCAGTACATGGACAGCCAGAACTGGGATTCGGCGCTGGAGAACTGCAACAAGGCGCTGGCGATCAATCCGAACTCCCAGAGCGCGCTCTACAAGAAGGGCTACATCCTGTGGAAGCAGGGGAGCCGTGAGGAAGCGCTCGAGGCGCTCAAGAAGGACCTCGAACTGGATCCGATCAACCAGGACGCGCTGAAGCTGGCCGGCATCGTAGCCACGGAGATGGGCAACCAGCAGGAAGCCCGCGGCTACTTCGATCGGTACATGGAGCTGAACCCGGGTGACATCCAGGTTCGCCTCAGCATCGCCACGGACATCGCCAACGCAGGCGACTACGAGACGGCGCTGCACTACGCCGAGCAGGGGCTGCAGACCGACACGACCGACAACCTGACGCTGGTCACGTACATCGGGCACTTCGCCGCCAACGCCGCGGCCCAGGCCGAGCAGGGGGAGAGCCCCGACAGCGCGAAGATCGAAGGCTTCTATCGCACCGCGGCCAACGCCTACGAGAAGGTGTTCGATCAGCAGGGTGCGGAGACGGATTCCCTCGTGCTCGAGCGGCTGATCATCGCGAAGTACAAGCTCGGCCAGACCGACGAAGCCATCGCGCTCGGCAAGCGCGCCACCGTGGCGGCTCCCGACAATGCGCGCATCTGGGACGCGTACTCCCGCGCCCTCGAGGATGCGGGCAAGACCGACGAAGCGCTCGCCGCGATCAACAAGGCCGAGCAGATCGAGGGGGCGTCCGCCACCTACACCCAGCGCAAGGCCATGCTCTGGCTGAGGGCCGGCAAGTCGGACCGGGCCGTCACCGCGCTCCAGTCGGCCGTGCAGAGCGGGGACATCAAGCCGGAAGACGCCTTCCGGATGATCTTCGCCAATGCCTATACGCAGAAGTTCCAGAAGGGGCAGCTGGACGCCGCCTACTCCCTCCTCGACGCCGCGGGGCCTCTGGCCCAGACCGAAGAGGACAAGCTCACCCGCAACTTCTGGAGGGGCTACATCCTCTACCAGCAGGGGCAGGAGGTGGGCAAGCCAATGAACGCGCAGGCGGCCAAGAAGGCGAAGCCGCTTTTCGAGCACGCGCTCCAGCTGTTCCAGGCGGCCCGCGGCTACGAGAAGATCCACGCATCGGCCGACGTGCCGAAGCTGATCGATGCCACGCAGCGGTTCATCGAGATCCAGGACGCGCTCATCAAGCGCGGGAAGTAGATCGCCGGCGGGCCGCTCGAAGCGACGCCGGCGGAGCTCCGAGCTCCGCCGGCGTTCGTGCATCAGGGCGCCATGAAGCGGAGCGCGCGGCGCTCCAGGCCGTAGTCGAACCGACGACCCCGCAGCGGCTCCCCGTCCGCGTTCACCGAGAGCGCCTCATCGCTCTCCACGCGTAGCTCGGTCGCCCTCAGGTAGATCACGTCCGGGCTGTCCACGTGCGTCCCGGCGCGGAGGTCCGGCAGCAGCGCCAGGAAGTCCAGCCTCGGCATCCCCGGGACGATCATCACGTCCAGCAGCCCGTCATCGAGCTCCGCCCGCGGGGTCAGCATGCTCCCGCCGCCGGTCCGCCTGGCGTTGCCAACGGCGAACAGCAGCACCTCCCCTTCGTGGGCCACCCCTTCAGGCCCCTCGAAGCGCGCCATCGCCGGCCGAAGGTCCGAGAACTGTTTCACACCCGTGATCACGTACGCCCACGGCCCGAGCAGCCGCTTCGTCTCCGGTCCCGCCTCCTCCGTCGCCGCCGCGCCGAAGCCCCCGGTCGACACGTTGACGAAATAGCGCTCGTTCACCCGCCCCACGTCCACCTCCCGAGGGCGACCCCGAAGCGCCACGTCCAGCGCTTCCTCCGGGTCGGCGGGGATCTCCATCCCCGCAGCGAAGTCGTTCGCGGTTCCCGTGGGGATCAGCCCCACTCGGCCCGGCCACCCCGGCTTCAGCATCAGGCCGTTCACGACCTCGTTCAGCGTTCCATCCCCTCCCGCCGCTACCACCAGGTCCGCTCCCGCACGCGCGCACGCACGCGCCATGCGCACCGCGTCTCCCGTCTCGAACGTCAGGCGCGGCCAGACCTCGTGCCCCGAGGCCCGCAGCGACGCCACGACCGCCCGAAGGCGCTCCAGCCCGTCCATCCCCTCCCGGGGCCGCACGATGAGACCGATCCTCACCCGACGCTACTCTCGCTTCGGTTGCGGTCGCTTTCCGATTCCCCCTCGCCGGTCGCAAGCCACGGGCCGGGCGCACGGCCGCTCGGGGCGGCCCCCGCGTCGCCCCGTTCGGCCCCGCAGTGGCGGACAAAACCACAGGGTTGACACCGGGTGGGGCGGATTCCTACGTTGGTGGGGATTAGTGGTAGATGGTGGGTGGAAGTGGGGAGGAGGACCACGGCGACCCGAGGGGACGGGGCGTGTCGACTTTCCTGGGCAGCTACACGTACGCGCTGGATGAGAAGGGGCGGGTGAGTCTGCCTGCGCCGTTCCGGCGTGAAGCCGGGGATCACCCATTCGTGCTGCTCCAGGTCTATCCGCCCGCGCTGGCGCTGTATCCGGAATCGGCGTGGCGGGAGGTGGAGGAGCGCTTGCGGGGTCTGCTGCGCAATGATCCGTCGGCGCGGATGTGGATGCTGCGGATAACGTCGAACGCGGTGGAGGTGTCGCCGGACACGCAGGGCCGGATCCTGATCCCCTCGAAGCTGCAGGAAGCGGCGAACCTGTCGGGGCAGGTGCTGATGGTGGGCGCCATCGACAAGGTGGAGCTGTGGAACCCGCCGGACTTCGCCGAGGCGGCGGGTCCGGTCGAGGAGAGGTTCGACCACTACGCCCCCCAGATCTTCCGCTGAGGGGCGCATGTCGGACCGGGGAGCGGCGGAATGAGCGAGCGCTATCACACCCCGGTCCTGGTGAGCCAGGTGGTGGGTTGGCTGGAGCCCCGGCGAGGGGGCGTGTACCTGGATGGGACGCTGGGGGGTGGTGGTCACGCGGCGGCGATCCTGGAAGCGGGGAGGGAATCGCGGGTGCTGGGGGTGGATCGTGATCCGGAAGCGATCGCGACCGCGACGCGGCTGCTGGCGGGGTATGGCGAGCGATTCGAGGCGGAGCTGGGGAATTACGCGGACGTGGCGGAACGCCTCGAGTCCGAGCTGGCGGGAGCGCTGCTCGACCTGGGCGTTTCTTCGCATCAGATCGACGCGCCGGCCCGTGGCTTCAGTTTTCGCGAGGGCAGTCCACTGGACATGCGGATGGCGGGCGGGGTGGGGAATGAGGTGACGGCGGCCGAGGTCCTGAACACGTACGAGGAGTCGCGGCTCGTGGAGCTATTCAGGGAATACGGGGAGGAACCGAGGGCGAGCGCGATCGTGCGGCGGGTAGTGGCGCGGCGGGCGGAATCCCCTTTCGCCACGAGCGACGATCTGAACGAGGTGTTGAAGGCCGTGTACGGCTGGCGTCTCACGCCGCAGGACCAGGCGCGGGTGTTTCAGGCGCTGCGGATCGAAGTGAACGCCGAGATCGGGGCGCTGGACCGGGGCCTGGAGGCGTTGCGGGAAGCGCTGTCGCCGGAGGGGGTGCTGGTGGTGATCGCGTACCACTCACTGGAGGACCGGCGGGTGAAGAATGCGTTTCGGGAATGGAGCCGCTCGTGCATATGCCCGCCGGACCTGCCGGTGTGCCAGTGCCGCGGCCGTCCTCTGGGTGAGCTGCTGACGCGAAAGGTGGTTCGACCGACCCCGGCGGAAGTCGAATCGAACCCCCGCTCGCGGAGCGCGCGGCTCCGGGCATGGAGGAAGGCGGCATGAAGGCGCGCGAGAGAGGGAGAAAGGGTCCGCCGGTGATCCGGGCGGCGCTGCTGTTCGGGCTGCTCCTGGCGTCGCTCACGCTGGTGGTCTGGCGCCAGAGCCGGGCGCTGTCGATGCTGCGCGAGCTGGAGGGAGTGCGGCAGGAGCGGGTGCTGGAGGAGGCGCGCCGCGCGTCGCTGGAGCGGCGAGTGGGGCAGCTGGAAAGCAGGGCGCGGGTTTCGGAGGCGGCGCGGACTCGGTTCGGGATGCGTCTCCCCATGGGGAGCGAGATCGTGATCCTGCCGCTGCGCGAGCCGGCGCGATCGGCGCTGGCCGTGGGCGGCGCTGCGTCGAAGGAGGGTAGCGCCGGGTGACGCAGCACGGTGCGTTGCACGTTCGCCGTCGTCGACTCCTGCTGGGGGTCCTCGTGGGTGGCGCATTCGTGCTCCTGGGCCGGGCCTTCCAGGTCCAGGTGCTGGAGACGTCGGAGTGGCAGGCGCGGGCGGTCCGACAGCAGCGGGACAAGGTCCCCCTGCCGGCGGAGCGCGGCACGATCTACGACCGCAACGGTGTGCCGCTCGCGGCCACGCGGGAAATGGTGCGAGTGGCGGTGGCCCCGCGGGAGGTCCAGGACCGCGAGGAGACGGGTCGTCGCCTGCAGGAGACGCTGGGGCTGAGCCGGGCAGGAGTGCGGCGGGCGCTGGATCGCAGCCGTCGCTGGGTGGTGATTCCAGGCGTATTCGAGCCGCCCGTGCGGGCGTCGCTGGACCCGCTCCGGGGCGTGTACCTCGAGCGGGTCCTCGAGCGTTTCCGTCCTCACGGCGATGTGGCGTTGGAGCTCCTGGGCCGGACCACGGCGGACGGGCGTCCGCTGGGTGGTCTGGAGCTGGCGCTCGACTCGATCCTCCGGGGGGAGGCCGGTACCGCGGTGGTGCGGCGGGCCGCGGGCGGCGAGCCGATCCCGGGCGCGCTGGTGCCCGTGAAGAAGCCGCGGCCGGGGCGCAGCGTCTATCTCACGCTGGACATGGGCCTCCAGGAGATCGCGGAGGAGGCGCTGAAACAGGCGCTTGCGGAGAACGACGCGTCCGGCGGCGACCTCATGTTCGCCGACCCGCGCACGGGTGAGGTGCTGGCGGCGGCGAGCCAGCGCCGGGACGGAAGCCGGGTGTGGCGCGGCGTGACGGACCCGTACGAGCCGGGCTCGACGATGAAGCCATTCGTCATGTCGGCGCTGCTGTCGCGCGGCAAGGTGGCGCTCACGGACTCGGTGTTCGCGGAGCACGGCCGCTACCAGATGGGGTCGCGCACGATCTCCGACGTGGAGGACCTCGGCTGGCTGACGGCGGCGGAAGTGCTGAAGCACTCGTCGAACATCGGCATGACGAAGCTGTCGACGCGGCTGAAGCCGGGCGAGCAGTACGCGACGCTGCGCGACTTCGGCTTCGGAACGCCCACCGGAATCCAGTACCCGTCGGAGTCCAGCGGGCGCCTGGAGCGGCCCGACCGCTGGTCCGGCTATTCGCAGGCCAGCATGGCGATGGGCTACGAGGTCTCCGTCACGCCGCTCCAGATCACCATGGCGTACGGTGCCCTCGCGAACGGCGGACGGCTCATGGAGCCACGGCTGGTGCGGGAAGTCCGGGATCCGGCGGGCAAGGTCCTGTTCCGGTTCGAGGCGCACGAGGTGCGGCGCGTCGTGGACGAGCAGACTGCGTCACAGGTGGCGGGGGTGCTCGCGGACGTGGTGGAGGAGGGCACCGGTCGGCGCGCCGGGCTGGGTGACTTCCATGTGGCCGGAAAGACGGGAACGGCCCGCGTGTTCGAGAACGGGCATTACCGCCACGACGAGTTCACTGCCTCGTTCGCGGGCTTCTTCCCCGCACGAGATCCGCAGCTGGTCTTCCTGGTCAAGCTGGACCGCGGCAGGGCCTACGGCGGCGCTGTGGCCGCCCCCGTGACCCGGTCGATGCTGTCGGCGGCGCTCGCGGCGCGGACCACTCCGCTGGACCGGTCGGCGGTGGCGTCGGCGCTGCCCGATGCGGAGACGCCCGCGGGAACGCTCGCCGGGTGGAACGGGCCGTGGCCGGCCGCGGCCTCGGGGCCGTTCGTATTCCGGACGAAGGCAGGGCCGCCGCGGCGAGCGCCGGAGCCGGACGCGCTGCGCGTCCCCGATGTGCGGGGTGAGAGCGTCCGTGACGCGGCGATGCGGCTGCACCTGGCGGGGTTCCGCGTGGCCGTGGAGGGTTCCGGGCGAGTGTCGAAGGTGACGCCGGGACCTGGATCGGTGGCCGGGTGGGGGGACGTCGTGCGGCTGACGCTGGCGGGGTCGCGGTGATGGAGCCGCGCGCCCCGTCGCCGGTCCGCCTGGCGCAGGTGATCGAGCGTCTCGTGTCCGAGGGGCTGGTCGAGGACGCGGCGGTGGACGACACCGTGCTCGATGGCGTCACGGCCGACAGCCGCGCGGTGCTTCCCGGCGACCTTTTCTGCGCCTGGGCCGGCATGGCGACGGATGCCCACGACTTCGTGGCGAACGCCGCGGAGGCGGGTGCTGCCGCGGCGCTGGTCGAGCGTCCGACGGACGCGCCGCTCCCGCAGGTGCTGGTGAGCAACGGCCGCCACGCCGCCGCAGTCGCCGCGGACGAGATCATGGGGAGGCCGACACGGGACCTGGTGCTCGCAGGAGTGACGGGAACCAACGGCAAGACCACCACCGTGTGGATCCTGCGCCACATCCTTTCCGCGCGCTGGGCCACCGGCTCGCTCGGCACGGTGGGGGCGGTGCTGGAGGCTGGCATCCCGCTGCCGGGGCGGGAGGGGCTCACCACGCCGGGACCTGTGGAGATGGCGAAGACCATGAGGCGGTTCGTGGCCCACGGCACCGAGGCGGTGGCCATGGAAGTCTCGTCCCATGCGCTCGACCAGAGCCGCGTCCAGGCGCTGCGCTTCGCGGCCGCGGTCTTCACCAATCTCACGCGCGACCACCTCGACTATCACGGCTCGCTGGAGCGCTACCGGGCGACCAAGCGCGAGTTCGTCGAGCTTCTGGCTGCCGACGGCGTCGCGGTGATCAACGCCGACGACCCCGCCTGGGACGGCCTGGAACGCCGGGCCCCGCGCGCGCTGCGCTTCTCGGTGGAGGGCGGCCGAGGCGAGGCCGTGGCGGACGTCGTGGCGCGCAACGTCGACATCTCGGTGGCGGGAACGAGCTTCGAGCTGCACACGCCGCGCGGCCATGGGCGCGTGGAGCTTCCGCTCCTGGGGGCGTACAACGTGCAGAATGCCAGTGCTGCCGCCACGGCCGCGCTCGGTCTCGGGCTCGAGCTCGAAGAGGTGGTCCGTTCGCTGGCGGAAGCGCCGCAGGTGACGGGTCGCCTGGAGCAGGTGGCGGAGCGTCCCTGCCGCGTCGTCACGGACTACGCCCACACTCCGGATGCTCTCGAGCGGGTCCTGGGCGCGCTGACGGCGCTTCGTCCAGCGCGGATCATCCTCGTCTTCGGCGCCGGCGGCGATCGCGACCGTGGCAAGCGGCCGCTCATGGGCGAAGTCGCGTCGCGTCTGGCGGACGTGGTGGTGGTCACGTCGGACAATCCGCGCACTGAAGATCCCGACGCGATCATAGACGAGATCATGGCCGGTATCGACCGGGACAATGTGGTCCGGGTGACCGATCGGCGGGAAGCGATCGGGCGGGCGCTGGGCATGGCGGAGCCCGGAGACGTGGTCCTGCTCGCGGGGAAGGGCCACGAGACGTACCAGGTGGTCGGCACGCGAACCGTTCCGTTCGACGAGCGGCGGATCGTGGCCGAGTGGAACGAGCAGGAGAGCGGGACGCGATGAGTGAATGGACGGAGCACGAGGTCATGGCCGCGTTGAGGCTCGCGGTGCCGATGGACGTCGGCAACGGCCGACGTCCATCGGTCTCCGAGTTCACGGGTGTGAGCACCGACACGCGCTCGATCGAGAATGGCGCGCTGTTCGTAGCGCTCCGGGGGGACCGCTTCGATGGCCACGGATTCCTCGCCGAAGCGGCGAAGCGGGGGGCGATGGCAGCGGTGGTGGACACCGTTCCCGACGACGCGCCGCCGCTCCGCTACTACCAGGTCCCCGACACGCTCCTGGCCCTCGGCCGTCTCGGGCGCTTCCAGCGGCGCAAGCTGGGCGCGCGTGTGGTGGCCATCACCGGCACCAACGGGAAGACAACGACGAAGGAGATGACGCGGGCGGTCCTGCGAACCCGCTATGTCACCCACGCCACCGAAGCCAACCTGAACAACCTGGTGGGCGCGCCCCTGACGCTGCTGGCCGCGCCGGATCGCACGGAAGCGCTGGTGGTGGAGATCGGAACGAACGCGCCCGGCGAGATCGCGCGCCTGGCGGAGATCGTGGAGCCGGACGTGGCCGTGATCACCGCCGTGGCCGAGGGGCATCTCGAGGGCTTCGGCACCGTGGAGGGCGTACTGCGCGAGAAGACCTCGCTCCTGTCGCGGCTCCGCCCGGATGGCGTCGCGCTGGTGTCCGATGAGCCGTCGTCGCTCCCGGACCGCGCCCATTCCCTTGCCCGTCGCGTGCGCGTCGCCGGGTGGACCGGGCGCGCGGATGAGGGCCTGCGCGCGGCCGACCTGCGGATCGACGACCAGGGCCGTGTCACCTTCACGTGGCAGGAGCGGGACGTACGCATTCCCTTCGGCGGCCGTGCCCACGCACGCAACGCGCTGCTGGCTCTGGCGGTGGGGCTGGAATGGGGTGTGGACCCGGACGCCGCGGTGCAGGCGCTGGCGACGCTGCCCGCCCCGAAGATGCGCGGCGAGATCCGCCGGATCGGCGACCTGGCCGTGATCGCCGACTGCTACAACGCGAACCCGGCGAGCCTGTCCGCAGCGCTGGACACGCTGGTTCACATGCCGCGGCAGCGGGGTCGGGTGGTGGTGGTGGGCTCCATGCTGGAGCTCGGCGCGCAGAGCGTGGCGCTGCACCGCGAGTCCGCGCGTCGGATCGTGGAGGCGGACGTGGACCTGGTGGTGGCCACGGGGCTGTTCGTGCCGGCGTTCCGGGAGGTGGGCGGCGGGCTCGGCGATCGGCTCGTGCTCGCGGAGGAGCTGGACGAGGCCGCCGATGCGCTGGCTTCACGGCTCCGCGGGACCGAGGTCGTGCTCCTGAAGGGCTCGCGCGGCGTGGCGCTGGAGCGACTGCTGCCCGGGCTGGAGGCCGCGTTCGGAGACGCACCCCCATCGCAGAGCGAGGTCTGATCGGATGCTCTACCACTTCCTGGCCCCTCTCGCCGAGCACCACATCGCCTTCAATCTCTTCCGCTACATCACCTTCCGGGCGGCCGGGTCGATGGCGACGGCGCTCGTCCTCTCCTTCCTCCTCGGCCCGTGGATCATCGGACGCCTGCGCTCGCTGCGCGTGGGGCAGGTGGTGCGCCAGGAAGGGCCCTCCGAACACCTGAGCAAGGCCGGCACGCCCACCATGGGCGGCGTCCTGATCATCACCGCCACGACGGTCTCGACGCTCCTTTGGGCGAACCTCGCGTCGTGGAACGTCATCCTGTGCCTGGTGGCGTTGCTCTGGACCGGAGCGCTCGGGTTCCTCGACGACTACCTCAAGGTGGTGCGCCGCCGGACCGAGGGTCTCGTGGGCAAGTACAAGCTGGTGGGACAGGGGCTCATCGGCTTGCTGCTCGCCCTGGCGCTGCTCTTCCTCCCGGTGCTGCGCAACCCGACGTGGACCATGGTGCCCTTCTTCGCAGACTGGCACCTCTCCTTCCTTCCCTGGGCCTTCGTCGCCTGGGTGATGCTCGTCATGGCCGGCAGCTCGAACGCGGTCAACCTGAGCGACGGGCTGGACGGCCTGGCCGCCGGGCTCGCCGCCATCGCCGCCGCCACGTTCGCCGTGTTCGCGTACGTCATCGGGCGCGTGGACACCTCCGCGTACCTGGGCCTCATGTACATCCCCGGCGCGGGTGAGCTGACGATCTTCTGCGTCGCCGTCGCGGGCGCGGCGCTCGGGTTCCTCTGGTTCAACGCGCACCCCGCGGACGTGTTCATGGGCGACACCGGGTCGCTGGCGCTGGGCGGCGGGATCGGCGCGGCCGCGATCCTCCTGAAGATGGAGCTGCTCCTGGTTCTGGTGGGGGGCGTGTTCGTGCTCGAGGCGCTGAGCGTCATCGGGCAGGTCGGATACTTCAAGTACAGCGTACGGCGCTATGGCGAGGGCCGGCGCCTCCTCCGCATGGCTCCGCTTCACCACCACTTCGAGCAGCGGGGCTGGGCGGAGAGCAAGGTGATCATCCGCTTCTGGATCCTCGGGGTCCTGTGCGCGCTCATGGCCTTCAGCACCCTGAAGATCCGGTGACGGCGCCCCGGCGGATCGGTGTGCTCGGCCTGGCGCGCAGCGGGCGTGCGGCCGCACGGCTGGCGCTCGCGTCCGGGATGTCCGTGTACGCGTCCGACTCGGGGGACAGTAGCGAGCTGCGCGAGGCCGTGGCTGAGATCCGGAGGCTGGGCGGAGAGGCGCAGACGGGCGGCCACGACGTGGCCGAGCTGGCGTCGTGCGACCTGATGGTGGTGAGCCCGGGGATACCGTCCACCGCCCCCGTGCTCTCGGATCCGGAGCTGGCGGGAGTGCCGGCGACGAGCGAGCTGGAGTTCGCGTTCCGGCACCTGAGGGCGCCGGTCGTCGCGGTGACGGGGACGAACGGCAAGAGCACGGTCACGGCGTGGATCGCGCACCTCCTCCAGGTGGCGGGGCTGGACGCGCCGGCGGCGGGAAACATCGGCGTGCCGCTGAGCGACATCGTTCTGCGCGCCCCACGGCCCGACTGGGTGGTGGTGGAAGCGAGCTCCTATCAGCTCGGGCGGATCGACACGTTCGCCCCGCGGGTGGGGGTGGTGACCAACCTCTCGCCGGACCACCTGGACCGGTATC
The DNA here is from genome assembly GCA_963798845.1 of uncultured Gemmatimonadales bacterium. GTDB lineage: Bacteria > Gemmatimonadota > Gemmatimonadetes > Longimicrobiales > RSA9 > CAVUKA01. Next base: position 73,235 of record CAWCUS010000004.1, read on the forward strand.
CGGACGTGGCGAGCTACTACGCCGACAAGGCGCACCTGTTCGACAACGCGACGAGCGACAGCACGTGGGTCCTGAACGCGGAGGACCCGGAGGTGCTCGCGCTGGCCGGCGATGCACCAGGGCGCCGGCTTCGGTTCCGCATCGCTTCACCGCCCGGGACCGGAGAAGAGGGCGCGTGGCTGGAGGGTGACGGTCGCTTGATGGTGCGAGTGGCGGGGAAGGACGAGGCCCTTGTCCGAGAGGACGAGCTTCGGCTGCTGGGAGGTCACAACCGCGCCAACGCTCTGGCCGCCGCCCTCGCGGCGAACGCGGTCATCGGGGGTGTGGTTGCCCTGCGCGACGGCCTTCGATCCTTCCCCCCGCTCCGGCATCGCCTGGAGCCGATCGGAGAGGTCGGGGGCGTGCTCTGGGTGGACGACTCCAAGGCGACGAACGTGGCGTCCGCCCGCGTCGCCATCGAGAGCATGGACAGGCCCGCCGTGGTGCTTCTCGGCGGTCGCCACAAGGGTGAGCCGTACACATTGCTGGCGGGCGCCCTGGCGGACCATGGCCGAGCGGTGGTCGCGTTCGGGGAAGCGGCGGACCGGATCGTCACCGACCTGGGCGGGGGTCTCCCGGTGGAGAAGGTCGGCGGCGGCTTCCGCGACGTGATCCGTTCCGCAGCGGCGCTGGCGAAGCCCGGCGACGCGGTCCTGCTTGCGCCCGCGTGCGCCAGCTTCGACATGTTCCGCGACTACGAGGAGCGCGGCCGCCAGTTCGCCGAGCTCGTCGACGAGCTGCGCGGCGCGGAGGCGCAACGTGGCTAGCGTGGCGCAGGGGCGGGGGCTGACGGGGCCGCTCCTGCGGCGGCGGCGCACGCGGACGGCCGCGCCCCAGCGGGCGGTGCAGGACCCCAGCCGGCTGGGGAGCGGGTGGGAGGCGGGCGCCATCCTCCTGATCGCGATCATCCTGGTCTGCATCGGGCTGATCATGGTCTACAGCGCGAGCGCGGTCATGGCGCAGGCGCGCGGTCTCCCGCCGCACTACTACCTGCTGCGCCAGATGTCCGGCGCCGTAGTGGGGATGGTGGCGCTGGCCATGACGGCCCAGCTGGACTACCGGCGGCTTCGCGGCCTCGCGTGGCCGATGCTCGCCGGCGTCGTGCTGATCCTGCTGGTGATGATCGTGCCGGGGACGGAGTCGCTTGCGCCGCGCGCGAACGGGGCGCGCCGGTGGCTGCTGATCGGGCCGGTCGGCATCCAGCCGTCGGAGCTGGCGAAGCTGGTGCTGATCATCTGGACCGCCGCACTGGTGGTGAAGAAGCAGGACCGGCTGCACAGCCTCAGAAAGGGGCTGGGGCCGCTCCTGCTGATCTGGGGGCTGGTGGTGGGGCTGATCCTGCTCCAGCCCGATCTGTCCACGGCCGCCCTCACGCTGATGCTCGCGTGCCTCGTGGCGTACGCGGGAGGAGCCCGCCCGGGGCACTTCGTCGTCGTGGGCGCCGCCGCGCTCCCGCTGGTGTGGACCCAGGTGGCTCACGTGGGCTACCGCATGGCACGCGTGAAGGCGTTCCTGAACCCTCACGGCGACGTCTCCAACCTGAGCTATCAGCTCAACCAGTCGCTGATCGCGCTGGGAAGCGGGGGCGTGCTCGGGCGCGGGTTCGGGCGGGGGATGCAGAAGTTCGGCTTCCTGCCCGAGCCGCACAACGACTTCATCCTCGCGATCACGGGCGAGGAGTGGGGCTACCTGGGGGTGGCGGCGCTGGTGCTGCTGTTCGTGTCCTTCGCCCTGATCGGGTACAGGATCGCGCGCGGCGCGTCGGACCTGTTCGGCTTCCTGCTGGCGGTCGGGCTCACGAACCTGATCGTGATCCAGGGCTTCATGCACATGGCCGTGAACCTGGCGCTGGTCCCGCCCACGGGCGTGACGCTCCCGTTCCTCTCCTACGGCCGCTCCAGCCTGATCGTGAGCCTGGCCGCGGTGGGCATCCTGATCAGCGTTGCGCGCGTCAGCGATCGCCGGGACAGGGCGTTGGCCCGGGCGCGCGGGAGGCTGGGATGACGGCGCGCATCCTCTTCGCGGGCGGCGGCACGGGAGGGCACCTGTACCCGGCGCTCAACATTGCCTCGGCCGTGCGTGCGCTGCGGCCCGATGCCGCCACCATGTTCATCGGCGCCCGCCGCGGGGTGGAGGCGCGGGTCCTTCCCGAACGCGGCGAGCGTCACCGGCTGCTCCCGTTCGAGCCGATCCGGCGGGACCGTCCGTGGCGGAACTGGCGGCTGCTCCCGTCGATGCTGGGCAGCGTGTGGGGCCTCACGGCCGTGACCACTTCGTTCCGGCCGCAGCTGGTGGTGGGCACCGGCGGGTACGCGAGCGGCCCCGCGTGCGCCTGGGCGCTGCTCACGGGCGTGCCCATCGCGCTCCAGGAGCAGAACTCCTATCCGGGACTGACGACCCGCCTCCTCAGCCGCTATGCGCGCCAGGTCCACCTCGGATTCCCCGAGGCGGCCGAGCGGCTGAGTCCCGGCAAGCGCACCGAGATCCGGAACCACGGCAACCCGATCCAGCCGCCGCAGACCGGCATGGACCGCGCTGCCGCGCGCGCCGCGTTCGGACTGTCGGCGGACGGGACAGTGGTTCTGGTGGTGGGTGGCAGTCAGGGGGCGAAAGCCATCAACGAAGCGCTCCTCGGGGCGGTCGAGCGGGTGGCGGCCGGCGAGCTGCAGCGGCCACCGCGGCTGGAGCTCCTGTGGGCGACCGGCCCGGCGCACATCGCCGATGTGCGCGAGCGGCTCGCGCCCCTGGGAGTGGGCGAGTGGGTGCACGCGCGGGGCTACATCGACGACATGCCGAAGGCGCTGGCCTCCGCCGACGTGGCCGTGTCCCGCGCGGGCGCCATGGCGACGGCAGAGCTGCTGGCGTGGGGCATCCCGGCGATCCTGGTCCCGCTCCCCACGGCGGCCGCGGACCACCAGACGCACAACGCGCGGGCGCTGGACGCTTTCGGCGCCGCGCGAGCGCTACCCGAGTTCCGGGCGACGCCCGAGCGGCTCTGGGGTGACGTGGTGGAGCTGACGGCCGACGCGGCGCTCCGCGACCGCATGGCCAGGCGCGCACGGCAGCGGGCGAGGCCCGACGCCGCCGAGCGGATCGCCGAAGACCTGCTGCGCATGGTGGAGGGCGAGTGAGCACGCGGACGCCGTACCTCACCGCCGCCGAAGCCGCGGAGCTGGACCTGCTGAGCCTGGCGCGCGGCGCTCCGATCCACTTCATGGGCGTGTGCGGAGCGGGGATGTCCTCGCTGGCCGAGTACGTCCTGCGCGCCGGCGGGCGGGCCACGGGGTGTGACACGCGCCCGACCGGTCTGGCGCCCGCGCTCCGGTCTCTCGGGATGCGCGTGGCCGAGGGGCACGATCCCGCGCACGTGTCGGACGCTTCCGCGCTGGTGGCCACGGCCGCCGTGCCGGTCGAGCACGCCGAGCTCCGCGCCGCGAAAGAGCGCGGCATCCCGGTGCTGAAGCGGGCTGCGGCGCTGGGCGCGCTGGTCAACGGCGGTCGAGTCGTGGCAGTCGCGGGGACGCACGGGAAGACCACCACCACCGCCATGATCGCCACGCTGCTGGCGGACGCGGGGCTGGATCCGACCGCGTTCGTGGGTGGCCGGATCCCGGACTGGGGGGGTGGACTGCGCACCGGCGGTGGCCTCTTCGTCGTGGAGGCGGACGAGTACGACCGCTCGTTTCTCGCGCTCCGCCCCGAGCTGGCCGTGGTGACGACGATCGAGCCGGACCACATGGAGATCTACGGCGACGTGGACGCGCTCTACGACGCCTTCCTCGAATTTCTCGAGCCCGTCCCCGCGGCGGGCCTGATCGCCGTCTGCACGGACGACCCGGGCGCCGCGGCGCTCGCGGATCGCCTGCAGGACGATCGCGTGCTTCGGTACGGCCTCGGCCCCGAGGCGACGCTCCGAGCCGATCACGTGGAGGCGGGGCCGGACGGCACACGCTTCAGGGTGACGCGCGGGGGTGATCCCGTCAACGACTTCGCGCTTGGCGCACCCGGTCGGCACAACGTCCGCAACGCCCTCGCCGCGCTGGCCGTGGCCGACCACCTCGGCGTGCCGATGACCGCCGCGCGGGAGGGACTCGCCCGCTTCGGGGGCGTGGAGCGGCGGTTCCAGCGGCTCGGCGACGCTTCGGGCGTCACCGTGATCGACGACTACGCGCACCACCCGACCGAAGTGGAGGCCACACTGGCGGCGGCGCGTGAGCGGTTCTCCGGTCGCCGTCTCGTCGCCGTGTTTCAGCCGCATCTCTACAGTCGAACGCGGGATCACTGGCGGGCGTTCGGACGGGCGCTCGCGATTGCCGACGCGGTGTGGGTGACGGACGTCTACCCGGCGCGCGAGTCGCCGATCGATGGCGTTACCGGCGAGCTGGTGGCCCGCGCTGCCCGCGACACCGGCGCCGCGGTGACCTACCGGGCGGAGATCGCCGGCCTGGAAGGAGCGCTGGCGACTGCCCTGGTCCCCGGCGATGTCTGCGTGCTCATGGGCGCCGGAGACATCAGCGAGCACGCGCACGCGCTGGCCGAGCGGCTGCGGGAGGCAGCGGCGTGAGCGGCGAGGGCGTGGCGAAGCGGCTCGTCCGCATCGGCGCCGTGGCGGCGGGGCTCGTCCTCTGCGGCACGCTCCTCTGGCTTGCCCCTCGTGGCCTGCGGAGGGTGGACGCCTTCCGCGTGCAGCGCGTGGAGGTGTCGGGCACGCGCTACGTGGAGCCGTACACGGTGGTGAGAGCGGCCGGCATCGACAGCGCCTCGAACGTGTTCGACGACGCGGACGCCTGGCGGGAAGGGTTGCTGCGTCTCCCGCTCGTGCGCGACGCCCGGATCCGCCGCCGCCTGCCGGGCACGGTGGTGCTCGAGGTGAGGGAGGTGGCGCCCGTGGCGCTGGTGGCCGCGAACGAGTTGATGGCAGTGGACGCCGGCGGCCGCATCCTGGAGCTGGACCCCGCCGGCATGTCGCTCGACCTGCCCATCCTGCGTGGCGTCACCATCGCTGACGGGCACCTTGTGGGAGCGCAGGACACCGCCGCGGTCGCGGCGCTGAACTGGCTCGAGCAGCACGCCCCGGAGTTCGCGAACCACGTGTCCATGATCGAGCTGCGTCCCGGCGCGCTGCGGGTGCTGTTCCGCGGCGAGCGAGCGGAGGCGCTGCTCCCGCTGGTTCCGAGCGAAGCGCAGCTGAACCAGCTCCGGCTTGCCTACGCGGACCTCGTCGCCCGCGGCGACCTGCAGGGTGTGCGCCGCATCGACGTCCGCTTCCGCGACCAGGTCGTGGTTTCGTTTCTCTCGAGTCCCGTGAGCTGAGCATGAGCACGTTCGTCGTCGCCGGTCTCGACATCGGCTCCACCAAGACCTGCGCGGTGCTGCTGGAGGTGGCCGCGGAGGAGGGGCGGGCACCCGTGCACCGCATCCTGGGGGTGGGGCAGTCGCGCACCGGCGGCATCCGTCGCGACGTGGTGACGGACCTGGAAGAGACGACCGAGTCGGTGCGCTCCGCCATGAAGGAGGCGGAGCTCATGGCCGGGGTGCGCGCCGATCGCGTCTTCGTCGGGATCGCCGGCAACCACATCGACGCCAACGTCTCCACCGGCGTCGTCGCCGTGGGGGGCGGGGAGATCGGGCCGGGCGACGTGGAGCGCGTCCACGAGGTCGCACGGGCCGTCGTGGTGCCCAGCGACAGGGAGGTCCTGCACGTCCTGCCCCAGGAATACCGGGTCGACGGCCAGGCCGACATCCGCGACCCGGTCGGCATGGCCGGCACCCGGCTGGAGGCGGAGGTCTACATCATCACCTGCGGGGTCACGGCCACCGCCAACCTGCGCAAGGCCGTGAGCCGCGGGGGCTACAAGGTCGAGGCCTTCGTCCACGAGCCGCTGGCGGACGCCCGGGCCGTGCTGGCGGAGGATGAGCGGGAAGTGGGCGTCGCCCTGATCGACCTCGGCGCCGGCACCACCGAGCTGGCCGTTTTCCGCGACAACAAGACGGCTCACCTGGCCACGATCCCCTGGGGGAGCGCGGCCATCACGAACGACCTGGTCAAGGGCCTGTCGATCCCCTTCGCCGAAGCGGAGCGGGCCAAGGAGCAGCACGGCGTTGCGTCGGCGCAGCTGGTCGACCCCCGCGAGACCGTCGACCTCCCGGGGCCGAATCCAGGCACCCGACGCGAGGTCGCCCGTGAGCTCATCGCGCACATCATCGAGCAGCGGCTCGACGAGATCCTGGAGCTCGTCTCCACGGAGCTGGAGCGGGCCGGAGAGGCGGAGGAGCTGGGCGCGGGGGTGGTCCTGACGGGAGGCGGCTCAGAGCTGATTGGAGCGGTGGATCTGGCCCACCACGTGTTCGGCATGCCGGCACGGGTGGGGATGCCCGGAAGCGGCCTGGGCGGGCTCGCCGACGCAGTGCGCAAGCCCCGCTTCGCCACGGCCACGGGCCTGGCGCTGTTCGGGGTGGAATCGCGCCTCGCGACGGGCGGAGGGATGCCGGGGATGGTGGGGCAGGTACTGGCATGGCTGCGGGAGTTCTTCTGATGGCCGGGCGCGCGGCGTCGCGGCGGGAGCGAAGCGGAGTGGGGGTGTGGGAACGGGAGCACGCTACGGAGGGGGCGACCTCTTTCGGAATAGATGGGCGGGGCGGCGTCGAGCGCCGTCGCCCGACGGGGCGAGATGAGCACGGGACCGAGTGTACACGAGGGGCCGCGAGCGACGAAGCCGGGCTCCCCAGGCACCCAAGGGAGGACTGACGATGATGATCTTCGAGTTCGAGGAAGCGGCGGCGCAGAACGCGCGAATGAAGGTCGTCGGGGTGGGCGGAGGCGGTGGCAACGCCGTGAACCGGATGATCGACGAGGATCTGGAGGGGGTGGAGTTCATCAGCGTCAACACGGATGCGCAGGCGCTGAAGCACTCGAAGTCCCAGCTCAAGATCCAGATCGGCAAGAAGCTCACGCGCGGCCTGGGTGCGGGCGCTCGTCCGGAGATCGGGCGCCAGGCGATCGAGGAGAGCCGGGACGAGCTGCGCCGGGTAGTGGAGGGTGCCGACCTGGTGTTCGTTACGGCTGGCATGGGTGGCGGGACCGGGACGGGTGCGGCGCCGATCATCGCCGAGATGGCGCGGGAGATGGGGGCGCTCACCATCGGGGTGGTGACCCGGCCGTTCCTGTTCGAGGGGAAGAAGCGGATGCGCCAGGCGGAGCAGGGGCTGGCGGAGCTGCGCCGGACGGCGGACACGGTGATCGTGGTGCCGAACGAGCGGCTGCTCAGCGTGGTGGGGAAGGGGACGTCCTTCCGGGACGCGTTGAAGAAGGCGGATGAGGTGCTGCTGCACGCGACGCGCGGGATCAGCGATCTGATCCACGTGACCGGCGAGGTGAACGTGGACTTCGCCGACGTGCGGACGGTCATGGCGAGCCGCGGTCCCGCGCTCATGGGGACGGGCTACGGCCAGGGCGAGAACCGGGCCGTGGATGCCGCGCAGGAGGCGATCTCCAGCCCGCTGCTGGACAACGTCTCGATCAACGGCGCGCAGGGCGTCCTGATCAACATCACGGGCGGGATGGACCTGACCATCGACGAGGTCACGACGATCGCGTCGATCATCCAGGAGGGGGCGGGCGAGGACGCGGAGATCATCTTCGGCGCAGTGCACGCGCCGGACCTGGAGGGCGAGGTCCACGTCACGGTGATCGCGACGGGCCTGGTGACGGAGGAGGAGCGGGTCAACGGAATCATCCGCCCATCCTTGGGGCGCGAGCGCAGCCTGGCCGGTGCGGCTGCGGGCTACGGCGGAGGCGCGTTCGCTGTGGCCGGCGGCGGCTACGGCAACGGCCATCAGACGTCGATGTCGATGGCGGCCGGCGGCTTCGGCCGCGAGCCGCGGGACACGCGCGATGGTCGTCCGCAGCGCGAGCGTCCGGCACCGCAGCCGTCGGCGCCGCGGCCGGAGTCGGTCGATGGCGGGTTCGTGGAAACGCTGCCGTTCCCGCGTCCGCCGGAGCGACCCCTTGCCAAACACGATCTCTCTGACCTAGACATTCCTACATTCATTCGTCGGCAAATGGACTGACCTCCCCGGGGATACGGAGTATTGATGAGGATACGCATCCGAGCACTGCTGCTCGGGGGGATCGGATTGCTGGGCGCCGGCTTCGCGGTCGCGCGTCCTTCCCCGGCGGCAGACCCGGCCATCATGGCCCCGAGGTTGGCGGTGATGGACGCCCCGGCGGCCGAGCTGATCGACACGCAGATCGTCCAGAGCGGCGAAACGCTGTCGGAGGTCTTCGGCCGATTCGGTTTGACGGCGGATCTCCCCGAGCTGCTGCTTGCAGTCCGTGAGCAGCTGGACCCGCGCCGCGTGCGCGCCAACACGCCCGTGGTGGTGCACCGCACCGCGGACGACCACGGCCTTCGCGCCGTCGACGTACGTGTGAACGCGGACAGCACGGTGCGGCTCGAGCCCGGTCCGACCGGCTGGACCGGCCGCATGCTGCTGACGCCCGTGGAGGTGGACACGGTGACGGTGGCGGGGGTTCTGGGCGAGGGCGGCAGCATCTACTCTGCCCTGGTGAACCACCCGGGGCTGGACCTGCCGCTGCAGGTGCGGGAGGGGATGGTCTGGGATCTCGCCCATATCTACGGCTGGGAGATCGATTTCGCGCACGACATGCGGCCGGGCGACGCCTTCCGGGTGGTCTTCGAGCGGGAAGCCAGGCCGGACGGAACGTCGCGGGCGTCGCGGGTTCTCGTGGCCGAGATCCGCAGCCACGACCGCCAGCTCGAGGCCATCCACTTCGACCCGCGCGGTGACGGTGGCGACTACTACCGTCCCGACGGCCAGTCGCTACGGCTGGCGTTCCTCCGCTACCCCGTGGACTTTCCGCGCATCACGTCCAACTTCTCCTGGAACCGCTATCACCCGGTGCTGCAGCGGTCGCGCCCCCATCTGGGCACCGACTTCGGCGCGGCCCGCGGCACACCGGTGAAGAGCACGGCGGATGGCACCGTGGCGTACGCGGCCTGGGAGGGCGGGTACGGCAACCTGGTTCGGATCAACCACGGCAACGGGTACGAGACCCGATACGGTCACCTGAACCGATTCGCCAAGGGGATCCGCAGAGGCGCCAGGGTGAAGCAGGGGCAGGTCATTGGGTACGCCGGCTCCACCGGTCTCGCCACCGGTCCGCACGTGCACTACGAGATGCGGCTGGCCGGCCGCCCGACGGATCCCCGCAAGGTCCGTCTCCCGTCTGCGCCCGCGGTCTCGAAGCAGGACATGGCCGAGTTCGAGGAGCTGGTGGCCGACCGCGCGCGGCTTCTGGCCGCGCTCCCGTTCCCGGACGAGGACGGCGCCACGCTGGCTGCCGCCGACACCACTCCCGGCGCCGTCTCCACGGACTGACCGGCCACCCCGTCCCCGCCAGGCCGGGGCGCCGCCGCCACCCACTGGCGTGCGACGCCCCGGATACGCACGTTCCCGTCCCGAATGACCATGGACCGCGGCGCCTGGATCCTGTACGCCTTCATCGTGGCGTGCATCACCGCGCTTTCGCTGCTGCACTACCGCACGCGGGAGCCGCGCGGTCCGGGTCGTGAGGTCCTGGCGCTGTTGCGTGCTGCAGCGCTGGCCCTGCTCACGCTGCTCCTGTTCGATCCCGCGATCGCGGCGGGGGCGGGGCGACGAGGCGGGAAGGTGGCCCTTCTGGACGGCTCCCTGAGCATGAGCCTGCCCGCCGGCCCCGGGACCCGCTGGAGCGAGGCGGTGGCGGTGGCGGATTCGATGGGCGCCGACCGCGTGCTGCTTTTCGGCGCGGACGTGCGATTGGCCGCCCGGGATCTGCCTGTTGCCGCTCCCGGGGACAGCGCGACGAGGCTCGCGCCGGCCGTTCGGGGTGCGGTCGAGGCGGGGGCCTCACAGGTGCTGGTGATCACCGACGGCGGGATCGAGGACGCGGCGGAGGCCCGGCAGATCGCGGAAGACGCCGGGGCGGCGCTGGAGTTCCGACAGGTCGGCGGTGACACGCGGGGGAACCTCGGGGTGACCGACGTGACGGCGCCCGGGTGGCTCCGCGCGGGCGAACGCGGCACGGTGCAGGTCCGGGTCGCCGCGGTGGGCAGGCCGCTCCCGGACAGCGTGACCGTTCGCCTTCTCCGGGCGGGAAATGAGCTTGCCCGGGCGACGGTCCGTGCTCCGGCTCCCGGTCGCGGAGCCACCGTGACCCTCCCGTTCACGGCCCCTTCCGATGGCGGCTCCGCGCCGGTTCGGCTGGACGTGGCGTTGGAGGGTGGGGGGAGCATGGCGGCCGACGACCGGCGGCCCGTGTACGTGCGCGTCAGCGAGGAGCCCGCGGGGGTGGTGTTGGTGAGCCTCCGCCCCGGCGAGGAGCCGCGCTTCCTGATGCCCGTGCTCCAGCAGGCGCTGGGAGTGCCGGTTCGCGGCTGGCTCGCGCTGCGGGGTGGCCGCTACATCCGCCTGGGTGTCGGCAGGGAAGCCGGCGCCGTGGATGACGAAGCCACGGTCCGGCGGGCACTGGGATCGGCCGACATGATCGTCCTGGACGGCATGACGATGGACGCTCCGGCCTGGGTGCGCGCACAGGCGGACGCGGCGAACCGCCTCCTGCTCTTCCCGGCCGGTCCGCTCACGATCGCAGGCGTGGCACTGCGGGGCGCGGTGCCGGGCGACTGGTACCCTGCGGACTCGGTCCCGCCGTCGCCCGTGGCGGGGCTGCTGGCGGGCGTGGCGGCTGCGGACGCACCGCCGCTTCCGGTGGTGTACCCCGCGTCCGCGCCGCGGGGCTTCTGGGCCCCGCTCGCGGCCAGGGAATCGCGACGGGGCGATGCCCGTCCCGTGCTCATCGCCGGTCTGACGGACGACGGCCGACGCGTGGCGGTGGCCCTCGGCGACGGGTACTGGCGCTGGGCTTTCGATGAGGGGACTGCGCGCGCCCTGTACCAGCGGCTCTGGGCCGGAATCGGTGCGTGGATGATGGAGGGGGCGGGCCCGCAGGCGGGAGACGAGGTGAGGCCCGAGCCGAGAGCGGTCCCGCGATCCGCCACGGTCCGGTGGAGGGTCCCGGCCGCGGCGGACTCGCTTCGACTGGTGATCGAGCGCCGGGACACGGCCGGTGCGGACGCAGTGGGCCCGGGTCCTGGCGCTGCGCCCGCAGACAGTGGCGCGGCCGGCATGCGGGTGGACACCGTCGTACCGGTCAGCGCGGGTCTCGCCATGTCGGCGCCGCTGCCACCGGGCGAGTACGTGTACCGCGCCGAGGTGCGATTGTCGGCAGGTGAGGGAGCCGGGGCCGAACCGGCCGGAGGGGGCGCTGCGGTGCGGGCAGGTGCGGCAGCTGCGGTCGCGCGGGGCTCGGGTGAGCTGGCGGTGGAGTCGTACGCGCCGGAGCTCACGCGTGCATCGGTAGCGGCAGCGGAGTTGTCCGCGGAACCAGGCGGTCGTGCCGGTGAACAAGGTGGAGCGGCGAGCGGCCGACCGCTGCATGCGTCGCCCTGGCCGTACGTCGCCCTCGTGCTGCTGTTGAGCGTGGAGTGGGTGCTGCGCAGGCGCTGGGGACTGCGCTGATCGGGGATGGGGAGAACCGAAGGGGACGGACGTGGCGAAGTCTAGACTGTTCAGGACGAGTGAAGAGAAGAAGTCGCTCTGGCAGCGCGTGAAGGAGATCGCGCTGACGGATGTGGGCGTGGTGATGAGCGGGGGGCTGGACCACGACGCGCTGGAACGCCTCGAGGACCTTCTCCTCGGGAGCGATTTCGGCGTCAAGGCGACGCTCCGGCTGGTGGACCACGTGGAGGACCTCACCCGCACCGGCAAGGTGAAGACGGAGGCGGAGTTCCGGCGTGCGGTGGAAGCCGAGATCAAGCGCATCCTCGACGCCGGCGGGGTGGATCGCGCGCTTCACCTCCCGCCGCCCGGTGAGCTGGCGGTCGTGCTCGTGGTGGGCGTCAACGGGGTGGGGAAGACCACCAGCATCGGCAAGCTGGCACACCGCCTCGGGCGACAGCGTCGGCGAGTGCTGCTGGCGGCCGGCGACACGTTCCGGGCCGGCGCCATCGAGCAGCTCCGGATCTGGGCCGAGCGCACGCGCTCCGAGTTCGTGGGCGCGCAGCCGGGCGCCGACCCGGCCTCTGTCGCGTTCGACGCCGTGGACGCGGCCCGCAACCGCAGCTGCGACACCGTCATCGTGGACACGGCGGGGCGACTCCACACGCAGGGGGACCTGATGCAGGAGCTGTCGAAGGTCGGCCGGGTGATGGGCCGGAAGGTGGAGGGTGCTCCGCACGAGACGCTGCTCGTGCTGGATGCCACGGTGGGGCAGAACGCGTTGCGCCAGGCCGAGGAGTTCAATCGCTCCCTCGAGCTGAGCGGCCTGGTCCTGGCCAAGCTGGACAGCACCGCCAAGGGCGGGGTGGTGGTGGCGCTGCAGGAGGAGTTCCATCTCCCCGTGAAGCTCGTAGGAACGGGTGAGGCGATCGGCGACCTCGAGCCGTTCGACCCGGACGCGTTCAGTCGCCAGGTCCTGGAGGGATGACGAGGCCGGACACCGGAGACACCGAGGCGGGGTGACCAGCGCGAACTCGTTCATGCTCGATCGGCCGGCCCAGTACCTGAAGGGCGTCGGCCCGCGGCGGGCGGAGCAGCTTCATCGCCTGGGGATCCGAACGGCGCGGGACCTGCTCTATCACGTCCCCCGCCGCTACGAGGATGCCAGCACCGTCTCGGGCATCGGGTCCCTGGAAGTGGGGATGGATGCGACGGTCATCGGCGAGGTGGTGAGCAAGGGCGTCCTCCCCACGCGGAAAGGCCTGCGCATCTTCCAGGTGGTGATCCGCGACGGCACGGGTCTCATCGAGTGCTCCTGGCCGGGGCAGCCGTTCCTCGATCGGAGCATTCACAAGGGTAACCGGCTGCTGGTCACCGGCCCCGTTCGGTTCTTCCATGGCCGCCAGATTCAGCCGCGGGAGTACGTGGTGCTGGACGCGGAGGACACGCCCGAGGGCGGGCGGGTGCTCCCCATTTATCCCAGCACGGAGGGGCTCTCGCAGCGCATGCTGCGCTCGATCATTGAGGCCAACCTCGACCGCCTGCTTCCCGCGCTCGAGGATCCCTTCGACGCGCGCTGGCTGAAGCAGCGCGGCTTGCCGGCTCTGGACCGGGCGCTGATCGCGCTGCACCGGCCGTCCTCACTGGAGCAGGCCGAGCACGCGCGACGGCGGATGTCGTACGAGGAGCTTTTCTTCCTCCAGCTCCTGCACGCGCGAGCACACCACGCCGCCACCCGTGAGCGGCCCGGCACCGCGTTCCGCCGGACGGATCGGCTGATCCGACCACTGTACGACCAACTCCCCTTCCCGCTGACGGAAGCACAGAAGCGGGCCATCCGGGAGATCCTCGGCGACATGACAGCGGCGCGACGGATGAACCGGATGCTCCAGGGGGACGTGGGGGCGGGCAAGACGGTCGTCGCGCTGTTCGCGATGCTGCTGGCTGCGGAGTCGGAGTACCAGGCGGCGCTGATGGCGCCGACCGAGCTGCTGGCGGAGCAGCACCATGCCACACTGATCGAGCTCACGGCGCCGCTGGACGTGGACGTGGTGCTCCTCACCGGCTCGGTCAGGGGGAAGGCCAGGCAGCACGCGCTCCAGCGGATCGAGAGCGGCGAGGGCGCCCTGGTGGTGGGCACGCACGCGCTGATACAGGAGGGCGTCTCCTTCCGGCGGCTCGGGCTCGTCGTGGTCGACGAGCAGCACCGTTTCGGCGTGCGGCAACGCAAGGCGCTCGCGGAGCAGGGCCAGGACCCCGACGTGCTGGTGATGTCCGCCACGCCGATCCCGCGGAGCCTGGCGCTCACGCTGTACGGCGACCTGGACACCAGCGTTCTGGATGAGAAGCCGGTGGGACGGCGTCCGATCCGGACCGTGCTGCGTTCGGAGTCCGCGCGGGACAGCGTGATGGCGTTCATCCGGGAGCAGGCGACGACAGGCCGCCAGACGTATGTGGTCTACCCGCTCATTGAGGAGTCGGAGAAGATCGACCTCAAGGCCGCCGTGGCGGAGTACGAGCGGCTGAGCACGGAAGTGTTTCCCGACCTGGCTGTCGGGCTGCTGCACGGGCAGATGAAGGCGGACGAGAAGGACCGGGTGATGCGCAGCTTCCTCGCCGGCGAAATCCGTGTCCTGGTGGCGACCACGGTCATCGAGGTGGGGATCGACGTGCCGAACGCCACAGTCATGGTCGTGGAGCACGCCGAGCGTTTCGGTCTGAGCCAGCTCCACCAGCTGCGGGGGCGAGTCGGCCGGGGCGCCAGCCAGTCCTACTGCGTCCTCATCGCTTCCGGAGGCCGGGAGTCGATGGAGCGGCTGCGGATCCTCGTGCGCAGCGACGACGGGTTCGAGATCGCGCGCGCCGATCTCCGGCTGCGCGGCATGGGAGACCTCTTCGGAGCCCGGCAGCACGGTCTGCCCGACTTCCGCTTTTTCGACCTGGAGCGGGACGACGAGCTGCTCGCCCGGGCCCGGGACGATGCGCGGGCCGTGATCGCCGCGGATCCCGACCTCGAGCGTCAGCCTTCACTGCGCGAAGCGCTGGCGCGGACGTACGGCGAGCGCGCCGCGCTGTTCGAAGTGGGCTAGCCCCCGACACCCGCCCGCCCCCCGTCCTCCGGGGGGCGGGTCGCGGGTGACGGGATGCCGGTCAGAAGGGGGAGCCGGCCAGCAGCTCGTCCACCTTCTTCTTGCCTTCGGGCGTCCACGCCGGCCGCTCCGGGTCGAGCGCGATGTGCGCTGCCAGGAGAAAGCCGAGCCGCGCGACGCGGGCGGCCTTGTCGTTGTCGATGGCCGCGGGCTCGTCGCTGGGCTTGTGGTAGTCGGCGTGCTCACCCGTGGTGAAGAAGACCGCGGGCACGCCTTCCTTGATGAACGCCAGCTGATCGCTGCGGAAGAAGAACCTCTCCTCCGGCTTCGGGTCGAGGATGACGTTCAGCCCGAGCTCCGGGTGGTGGCCCGTGATCTCGGCCAGCACGTCGCTCAGGGAGGAGTACTCCTGCCCGATGCCGATCACCGTGTCCGGCGCGTTGCGTCCGATCATGTCCATGTTCACGTCGGCCACCACGGAGTCCATCGGCACGGTCGGGTTCTTGGCGAACGCCATGGAGCCGAGCAGCCCCTTCTCCTCACCGCTCACCGCCAGGAACAGGACCGACCGCGCCGGCGCCTTCGGGAGCGATGCGAACGCTTCGGCCATCTCCAGCACCGCGGCCGTGCCGGAGGCGTCGTCATCCGCGCCGTTGTAGATCGAGTCGCCCGCCTCGTTCGGTGCGCCCACCCCCACGTGGTCGAAGTGGGCCGAAACCACCACGTACGTCCCCGCGAGCGCCGGATCCGAGCCCGGCAGCACCGCCACCACGTTCGGCGGCTGGTACTCCTCCTGGGTGCGCGACGAGCGGATCTCGTAGGCGGCGTCCCCGAGCGCCGCGCCTTCACCCGCGGCGCGGATCGCGTCGAGGTCCACACCGCCCGCCGAGAAGAGCTCCTCCGCCGCCTCCGCCGTCATGCCGACGATCGGGAACGGCGCCTGCTGCTGCGCGGTGATGGAGGCCAGCATGGACATCTGGTCCTCGGGGAACGCAGGGTCGAGAATCGCGATCATCCCTGCCGCTCCGGACATCATGGTCGGCTGCAGCGCGCTCATGAGCTTCTGCTGCCACTCCTGCCCGAGCTCCGCCACCGGGTGGTCGTAGACGACGATCATCCCCTTCACCGTCGCGGGCAGCGGGCTCCCCTGGCCGGCGACACCCGCGTAGTACGCCTTCGCCTCCGTCCCGGCCTGCTGCGCCGGCACCAGGAAGTAGTCCTCGGCGTAGGTCAGCCGCGATGCGTCGTCGGCCTTCACCTGCACGTTCGTCTCCGAGGGGTCGAGCCGCGCAACGGTGTAGTCGTAGCGCTGGATGAACGTGCCGTCGCCCCCCGCGGGCTTCAGGCCGAGGGTACGGAAACGGTTCGCGATCCAGGCGGCTGCCTTGTCGAGCTCCGGGCTCGGAGTGTCCCGGCCTCGCATGGAATCGTCCGCCAACGCCCCGATCTTCGCGCCCATGTCCTCCGCCGTGATCGTCCCGACGGCCTGGTGCATGGCGGCTTCCGGTGAAGCCGCCGCGGGCGCCGGCGTCTGCGGCCGCGATCCGGCGCACGCCCCGAGCGCCGGGATGAGCAGGAGCAGTCCGGCCGCGCGCCTGGCGCCGGCGCTTCGCTTCTTCGTCATGATGTCACTTTCCGTTCGATGGCTGCCGGGCCGCGCGGGTGCGCGCCCGGTGGTGTTCGTGGACTGTACGGTAATTCGAAGCAGTCGACAACGGTACCGCACGTCCCCGCCGATCCGGCTACGGAGTCACGCGCCGGAAGCGGATGCCGCGAACGCGCCCGGCGTCCACGTCGAAACCGGCCGGCTCGCCTGCAGTCCGGAAGAACCGGAGCACGAGCGGGCCCCGCCGGAACGTGTCGCCGCCGGTGGCCGCCATGCGCCCGTCGAGCTCGTTGCCGACCTCGAGCATGAGCGAGCCGCGCTGGAGCCGGACGCGGTAGTCGGCGGCCAGCTCGTCGGAGTGGTAGCGGCCGGCGAACGCGCCGAGCGCGTCGGGCGCGACCCGGACCGTGTCCACCCGGGGCCTGTCGCGGGCACCGCGCGACCGGTCGTCGGTCGGCGCTTCGGGGCCCATCCGGTCTCCGAGCACGGCCTCGCCCACGCGCAGACTGCGCTCCATGGGGTCGGCATCCGCACGGTTGCACAGCGTGTACACGGAAACGTCCTGCTCCGGGTAGCGGAGCGATGCGGCGCGGAAGCCGACGAACGCGCCGCCATGCGAGACGGTGTGGAGCCCTCGCTGGGCCCCGTGCTCGAGGCCGAGAGCGTAGTCCAGCGTGTCCCCCGACGAGAGGACGCCCCGGCGCACCATCTCGGCGGCGAACGCGGGGCCGCCCACCGTGGCCCCTGCGTCCAGGTTGGCGTCCCAGGCTACGAGGTCGCGGATGGAGGTGAAGATCCCGCCGTCGCCCACCATCGGGAGGGTGGTCATGCTGATGCGGTAGCCCTCGTCGTCCGCGGGGGCGTACCCCATCGCGCGGTCCGGCACAATGGAGGTGGGGTCGTCCTGGTAGCGGGTCTGGCGCATGCCGAGCGGGGCGAAGATCCGTCGCCGGGCGAACTCCGCCAACGTCTCTCCGGTGACTCGCCTGACGAGCTGCGAGAGCAGGAAGTAGCCGGAGTTGCTGTACAGGTGCTCGGACCCCGGATCGAAGTTGGGCGCCTTCTGGCGGGCGAGCATGGCCATGACGTCGTCGTCCGAGTACCAGTCCTGATCGCGGTGGCCGGCCAGCGTCATGAGCGTGAGATAGTCGCGCACCCCGCTCGTGTGGTTGAGGAGCGCCCGGACCGTGAACCGGGGGCCGAAGTCGGGGAGCTCGGGGAGGTACTCGCGAACGGGGCCCTCGAGCGAGAGCGAACCGTCCTGCGCCAGGAGCACGATGGCAGCGGCCGTGAACTGCTTCGAGACCGACCCCACGCGGAACACCGAGGAAGGGGAGAGCTGGACCGCGTGCTCCAGGTCTGCCATCCCGTATCCGCGGGCGAACGCCAGCGAGTCGCCCTCGATCACCCCCACCGCGCAGCCGGGCGAGCGCCGGGAGTCGTAGTCGGCGAAGACGGCATCCACGGCCGAGGCCAGCCGGGCAGCAGCCGGCGCCGCGGCCATTCCGTCGGCGGGACCCGCCAGGGCGGCGGCGTGGACGCGGTCTGCGGACGCGACCGGCGACGTCGGTCGGCGGACCACGCGGCCGGGGCGGGCGCCGGTGGTGGCCCCGCGCTCGTAGACCGACCGGCCGTTCACCCACACGCGCGCGATCCCGTCGCTCAGGGCGTGGGGCGCATCCGGAGTCGCACGGTCGCGCACGGTGGCGGGGTCGAACAGCACGAGGTCCGCGAACGCGCCGGGGCGGATCACGCCGCGGCCCTGGATTCCCACGTGCGCAGCGGACAGGGCGGTCATCTTGTGCACCGCCTCTTCCAGCGTGAGCGTGCCGTCGCGGACCATGGGGCCCAGGACGCGCGTGAACGAGCCGAAGCCCCGGGGGTGGGCGCCGTCGAGCCCGCCATCGGAGCCGACGTTGGCGTGGCGCCACTGGAGCAGTCGGGCGACGTCGCCCGCGTCCATGCTGGTGGCGATGATGCTCTCGTCGCCCTTCTCCCGCTCGACGCGCTCGATCAGCGCCATGTACGTGGTGACCGGGTCCTCGCCGCGCGTGGCGGCCACCTCGGCCAGGGTATGGCCTTCGTATCCGGGCTCGGGCTGGTAACGCGCGATGCGCATCCCTTCCGGCGGGACTAGCTCGTCGAGAGCGAACGTGGCGGCCGCGCGGTCGGTGAAGTTCCGATCGGGAAAGAGGACCGTCATGGTGGACTGCCAGTAGGTGTACGGGTACACGTCCGCGGTGACGTCCACTCCCTCGGCGCGCGCAGAATCGAGCCGCGCGAGCAGCGCGTCGGCCCGGCCCCAGAGCGACTTCATGGCGAGCTTCATGTGTGAGATCTGCACCGGGACGTGCGCTTCCCGCCCGATCCGGATCAGCTCGTCCACCGCCTCGAACAGGCGACGATCCTCGCTCCGCATGTGGCTGATGTAGCGTCCGCCGGCGGCGCCGGCCTCCCGGGCCAGGGCGACCACCTCCTCCGTGGTGGAGTAGATGCCCGGGTCGTACTCGAGGCCCGTGGAAAGCCCCAGCGCGCCGGCGGCCATCTCGCGGCGGAGCAGGGCTCGCATCGAGTCCACCTCCGCGGGTGTCGCCTCGCGTCGGAAGTCCTTGCCCATGACCCGCTCGCGCAGAGTCCCGTGCCCGGCGTAGGCGGCGACATTGACCGCGACGCCCGTTCGCTCCACGCCGTCGAAGAAGTCGGCCAGCGGGTATGGCGAGCCGCCGTCCTGCCCCACCACCACCGTGGTCACCCCCTGGCTCACGGCGCCGAGCGCGTCGGGGAGCCGCATGAGCGCGTCGTCGGCGTGGCTGTGGGTGTCGATGAAGCCGGGGGCCAGCACGAGCCCGTGCCCGTCCACCACCCGCTCGCCCGGCTCGGGCGTGAGCGCTCCCACGTCGGCGATACGGTCGCCGCGTACGCGGACGGCCGCCGGAAGGGCGGGAGCGCCGGTGCCGTCGACGACGCGGGCTCCCACCACCAGAAATCCCGATTCGGCCGGTTCCTGTGGTCGGGAGGGTGCGGAGAGTTGCGGCGATGGCGCGCACGCGGACGCGAGAAACGGAATGGCGACGGTCGCCAGGACCCACGGGTGCGGCAGACGCATGGCCGGCCTCCGGTGTTGGGGATCGGCGTTGAGGATAGGCCGGGAGCCCGGCCCACGCCACCGGGGTTCCGACGCGCCCTGCCGGGGGGGCCGGACGGCGCGTCAGAAGCTGGTGGGAATGGTGACGGCGAAGCCGACGCCGTCGCCCGGGCCGAAGGCGACGGGGGTGAAGCGGACGTGGTCGGCCTCGCGGCGCGAGATGACCACCTTCGCGATGCCGTAGCCCCAGAAAGCGCCGATCCACGAGTCGGAGGCCCAGTGATGGGACTCGACCAGCCGGTGGACGACCATGGTGCCGACCACGCCGTACAGGCCGACGGAGGCGGGCCACCAGTCGATGTGATGCGAGAGCACCGTCGCGAGCGCGGCGAGGTTGGCCACATGACCGGACGGGAAGGAGAGCCCTCCGCCGAAGTGGAAGGCGTAGGGGCCTTCGCCGACCTGGGGCCGCTCCCGACCGACGGCCTTGCCGATGACCCTCCGACCCGCCGTGGAGATGATGTTCGAGATCATCAGCTCCTCGAAGATGTGCCGGGTGGTGGCGTCTCCCCAGACGCCGTCCACCACGTAGCCCACCACGGTTCCCGCGGCGTAGTACTTGTTCATCCTGCCCTGCAGCGCCAGCGGCTCCACGAAGTCCGCCACGTCGTACACCTCGCGGTAGAGCGGATCGTCAGCGTGGTCCCTCACGTGCTCCCAGATCGGCTCGTCGTACGCGAAGAGCACCGCGCCCACGGCCAGGACGCCGCCCGCGAGGAGCAGGTTGCTGCCACGGAGGTGGAACGGCGCCCTCGTGACGGCCCACGCGTCGCTCGCAGTCGCCCGCGTGAAGTACCAGGCCACTCCCCAGGGGGTGAAGGCCGGCCCGGGGTCCTGCGGCACCGTGACGTCCGGTGACTGTGCGCCGAGGCCGGACGCCAGGAACAGGGCCAGCAGCGGCGCCAGCAGGGCGACCCGGGATGCCGCGCGGTGCGTTTCGTGAATCGTTGCATCCTCCGCGAGAGTCGTGGCTGTGGCCCGCGAGGAGCAACCACCATGCCGGCCGTGGGTCGGCGGCGCGTTGACGCAGGCGCGACGAACCATCCATCTTGGCGTCCGACACGAACGAGGGCGGGGGAGGCCATGGCAGAGAAGGTCGAAGTCCGGGATCTGGCGGGGCACGCGGGCGAGGCCGTGGAGGTGGCGGGGTGGGTGGAAACCACGCGCTCGCATGGCAAGATCGGGTTCGTCGTCATCCGGGATGGGACGGGCGTGCTCCAGTGCGTGATCGCGAAGAAGGAAGTGGACGAGGCCATATGGGAGCGCTTCGGGGCGTTGACCCAGGAGAGCAGCGTCCGGATCACGGGGTCGGTGCGCGCGGACGATCGGGCGCCGGGCGGATTCGAGCTGACGGTGGCCGGCCTCGAGGTCGTCTGCGAGACCATCGGTGAGTACCCGATCCAGCCGAAGGAGCACGGCATCGAGTTCCTCCTCGACCACCGCCACCTCTGGCTGCGGTCGAGCCAGCAGCGCGCCGGGCTGCGCGTCCGCGACGAGGTGGAGAAGGGCATCCACGACTTCTTCTACGATCGGGGCTTCGTCCGGATCGACACTCCGATCCTCTCCGGCGCCATCGGCGAGAGCGCAGGCACGCTCTTCGAGACCGACTATTTCGGCGAGAAAGCGTTCCTGGCTCAGACCGGCCAGCTCTACGCGGAGGCCGCGGCCGCGGCGTTCCGGAAGGTCTACTGCTTCGGACCGACGTTCCGGGCGGAGAAGTCCAAGACCCGGCGCCACCTGACCGAGTTCTGGATGTGCGAGCCGGAAGTGGCGTTCGCCGACTCCGACGACAACATGCGCCTCCAGGAGCAGTTCGTCTCCTACCTGGTGCAGCGGGCCGTGGAGAACTGCGCCGAAGAGCTCGCGACGCTCGAGCGCGACCAGGCGCTGCTCGAGAACGTGAAGCCGCCCTTCCCGCGGGTCAGCTACTCCGACGCGGTGGAGTTCCTGAAGCGCGAGGGACACGAGATCGAGTGGGGCGACGACCTGGGCGCGCCGCAGGAGGCGGCCATCAGCGAGCAGCACGACCGCCCCGTCTTCGTCTACAACTATCCGAAGCAGGCGAAGGCGTTCTACATGAAGGAGAACCCGGCCGACCCGCGCACCGTGCTGTGCGACGACCTCCTCGCCCCCGAGGGCTACGGCGAGATCATCGGCGGCAGCCAGCGCGAGGACGACTACGACAAGCTGCTGGGCCGCATCCGCGAGGAGAAGCTCCCGGAGGAGGCCTACGGCTGGTACCTGGACTTGCGGAAATACGGCGGCTTCCCCCATTCGGGCTTCGGCCTGGGGCTGGAGCGGACGGTGGCATACATCACGGGGCGCAAGCACATCCGGGAGCTGATCCCGTTCCCGCGGCTGATCAACCGGCTTTACCCGTAGGGGCTCGGCCGCTTCGCGGGCCTCGCAGAGGGGCTCGGCCGCTTTGCGGCCTCGCAGAGGGGCTCGGCCGCTTCGCGGCCTCGCAGAGGGGCTCGGCCGCTTTGCGGCCTCGCAGAGGGGCTCGGCCGCTTTGCGGGCCTCGCAGAGGGGCTCGGCCGCTTCGCGGCCTCGCAGAGGGGCTCGGCCGCTTCGCGGCCTCGCAGAGGGGCTCGGCCGCTTCGCGGCCTCGCAGAGGGGCCGGCCGCTTCGCGGCCTCGCAGAGGGGGGGCTACTCGGAGGCTTTGACTTCGTCCCAGAGGCGGTCCAGGGCCTCGAGACCGGCGTTGCCGAGCTCGACGCCGCGCTCGGAGGCCAGGCGCTCGAGGGCTTCGAAGCGGCGGGTGAACTTCGCGTTGGCGGAGTGCAGGGCCGTGAGAGCGTGGGCGCCGGCCAGGCGGGTGAGGTTGACGACGGCGAACATCAGGTCGCCCAGCTCCTCCTCCAGCCCCGCCCTTGCTTGTCCCTCGTCTTCCGTCTGGGTCTCCCCGTGCCGGCTCGAATTCGACGCGGCGCGCAGCGCCGCCATCGCTTCCCTCACCTCCTCCATCTCCTCCGCGACCTTCTCGAAGGCGCCGCCGGCATCGGCCCAATCGAAGCCGACGGAAGCGACGCGGTCCTGGATCCGATGGGCCTTGCTCAGCGGGTCGAGTCCGCGCGCCACGCCGTGGAGGAGGCCGGTTTCGGCATCGCGCTCCCGCGCCTTGAGCGTCTCCCACTCCTCCTTCTCGCCGAGACCGAAGAGGTGAGGGTGGCGACGTCGCATTCTTGTCGATCACCGTGTCAGCCACGTCGTCGGCATCGAACGCGTCGCGCTCGCGCGCCAGGACGAGCTGGAAAGCCAGGTTGAGCAGGAGGTCCCCGAGCTCGGAGCGGAGGGCGTCGTCGTCCTCTTCGGCTATGGCATCGGCGGACTCGTGGGCCTCCTCCAGGAGGTACGGGATGAGTGAGCGGGGGGTCTGCGCGGCATCCCACGGGCAGTGGGCCCGGAGGAACCGGACCAGGTCCGTGACGCGTTCGAGCGCGTCCGATTGCTTGGGTTTCACGGCGCGCCTATACTATTCGTTCTTTGCGTATTATGGCAATCGGTGATGCGCGCGCATGGATCGAGGTGGATCTCGACGCCGTGCGCGCGAACTACGATACGATCCGGCGGTCGGTGGGGTACGGCACGGCCGTGATCCCGATGGTGAAGGCGGACGCGTACGGGCTCGGCGCGAAGGCGGTGGTGCGGACGCTGGAGCCGCGTGACCCGTGGGGGTTCGGCGTGGCCACCGCGGCGGAAGGCGAGGCGCTGCGATCCTACGGCGTCAGGCGCCCGATCCTGGTGGTGGGGCCGCTGCCGCCGAAGGCGGCGGACACCGCCGCCGCCGGCCGGCTGACGGCGTCCATCTCGTCGCTGGACGGGCTGGAAGCCTGGGCCGCCGCGGCGGAGCGGGCGGGGGGCGAGGCGCTGGACTTCCACGTCGAGGTGGACACGGGGATGGGCCGGAGCGGGTTCGACTGGCGCCGGGTCGGGGAGTGGGCGCCTGCTGTGGCCGCACGGTCGGGGCGCGCGCTCAGGTGGACGGGGTGCTTCACCCATTTCCACAGTGCGGACGCGCCGAACCCGCGTCCCACTGCCGTTCAGTGGGAACGTTTTCGTGGGGCGCTCGTAGAACTCCCGATCCCCGCGTCGGAGCTTCTGGTGCACGCGGCGAACAGCGCGGCGGCGCTGCGCTGGTCGGAATACGCAGCGGATGCCGTGCGGCCGGGGATCTTCCTGTACGGAGGGCATCCGGCGCCGCGGGTGGCCGAGGTGCCCGCGCCGCAACCGGTGGCGGCGGTTCGCGCCCGGCTGACGCTGGTGCGCGATGTGCCGCCGGGGAGCACGGTGGGGTACAGGGCGACGCACACGGCCAGGACCCCGGAGCGCTGGGGCACGCTGGGGATCGGCTATGGGGACGGTCTGCCCCGGTCACTGGGGAACCGGGGGACCGCGCTGATACGCGGCTGTCCGGTGCCGGTGATCGGACGGGTGAGCATGGATCTCACCACCGTGCGGCTCGACGCAGTGCCGGAGGCGGTGGTGGGGGACGTGGCCACGCTGATCGGGCAGGACGGCGGTGCGAGGATCACCGTGGATGAGGTGGCGGTGCTGGCGGGCACGATCGGGTACGAGGTCCTGACGGGACTGGGAACACGGTTGCCGCGGGTCGAACGCAGTCATGAGACGGAGCTCGAGAGAGGATAGATGCGGCGGATAGCCATTATGGCGCTGGGCGTCGCTGCGGTCGTGACCGCGGCGAGCTGTGCCGACGAGGACCCGACCACGGTAGGGGGCGGGCTGGTCGGCAATCACGCGCAGACGTTCGATCTGGTGCTGGATCCGGCGGAGTTTCTGGTCTCGGACACCACGTACGACAGCCTGGGGTCGCTCAACGAGGCGAGCTTTCGTATGGCGGCCCACGAGTTCGCGGGGTCTCTGGAAGCGCACACGCTCTTCCTTGTGCGTCGGCCGCGGTCGATCAGCTACACCGACGCCTCGAACGTCACGCACACGGACACGCTGCCGGCTCTGGGAGGCGCCAAGCTCACGGTCGTCATGGACACGATCGCCTCCACGGCAGGGCCGGTGGACCTCCAGGTCGTGCAGCTGACGGAATCGTGGGACCCGAGCTCGGTGTCGTGGGGCCTCCGCTACGACACGGCATCCGTGTCGCAGCCGTGGGCGACCCCGGGCGGAACGACGGGCGACGTGCTGGCCGACACCACCTGGGAGTCCGGGGACACGCTCGTCATCCAGCTCGACTCGGCGGCCGCCCAGGCGTGGTCCGACACGACGGCGGATGGCCTGGGCGGGATGCTCCGCTCGACGACGCCGGGCGCGCGCGTCTTCATCCGCTCCATGACACTGACCTTCGACGTCCTGCCGACTCAGGGCGACACCGTGCTCAGTGGCGGCAACATCGCCGGGCAGGCCTTGGTCGCCGCGCCGGACGCGCCGCCGCCCGGGCCCGGCGAGCTGCGTCTGGGCGGCCTGCCCACGTGGCGCTCCCTTCTCCGCTTCCTCCCGATCGCCGACCTGCCCGTGCCGTGCTCGATCACGAGCACGACGTGCACGGTCCCGCTCTCGGAGGTGAAGATCAACGCCGCCGTGCTGCAGCTGCAGCCGATTCCCGTGGGTGCGCGGCTCCTGGAGCGGCCGATCCTGGCGCAGGGGAGCGCGGTGCTCGGGGCGCCCGGGGTGCCGATCACGCGGTCTCCGCTGAGCGGCGCTCTGGGCATCACCCGCGACAGCCTGCGTGCCGATCTATTCGATGGCTCCTCTGCGTCGCCGCCGCGGGTGACGGTGCCCGTGACCACGTTCGTCCAGAACCTGGCGAACGCGACCTCCGACAGCACCGCGGTTCCGTGGCTCGCGCTCACGCAGTTCGGCGAGGGCTCGAGTTTCGGATACGCGGCGTTCGCAGCCATCGCGAGCGGGAACGGGCCCCGACTCCGGCTGATCGTGACCGTGCCCGAGTCGAAGGTGGCGCCATGAGGGTCGCACGCTGGACCACCGCCGCTGCGGCGGTGATCGTGTCGCTGAACCAGGCCGTCCCGGCGTCCGCGCAGTCGCTGACTTCCATTCGCGGTCTGGGATACCCCCTGGTCCCGGCGGACGCTCGGGCGGAGATCCTGGGAGGTCTGGGGATCGGGCTTCAGGGCTTTGCCGCCAGCATGGTGGACCCGGCGGCCGCTGCGGGCGTCGGCCGCAAGGGCGGCGTCGTCATGTTCGACGTGACTCAACGAAGGGTGAGCACGGGCAATGCGGGGGAAACCGTCGGTGCCACGCGTTTCCCGCTGCTTCGCCTGGTCTACCCCGCGGGCGGGATGGTCTTCACCGCCGGCTACGGCGGGTACCTGGACCAGAGCTGGGGCGTGGTCTCGGAAGGGAGCGCGACGCTCGGCAGCGAGACGGCGACCTACCGTGACAGGCTGGTGTCGCAGGGCGGCGTGAGCACGCTCCAGGTCGGTGCCGCGGTGCCCATCGGGCCGCGCTTCGCCGTAGGCGCCGCGCTGGGTGTCCACACGGGCAACCAGAGCGTGGACTACCGCCGACTTTTCGACACCACGTCCGTCGCGACCCTGCAGCCGTACCTGGAGAATTCGAGCTGGCGGTTCCGCGGCACCACGGCGCAGCTCGGCATCCGGTGGGATCCCATGAGCGTGCTCCGCGTCGCGGCCAGCGTGACGTGGTCCGGCCCTCTCTCGGCGGACTCCCTGAGCGGCCCGGTGGCCAGCCGGGAGGTAGACCTCCCTCTCCAGGTGGCCATGGGCGCCAGCGGCTACCTGGCTCCAGGCGTCCTCGCGGCCGTATCCGGGCGCTGGAGCGGGTGGAGCAGCGCCGGTACCACCATCTATGCGCCGGCGGGTGGCCCCGAGCTGGGAGCGCGCGACACCTGGGAGCTGGGTGGCGGGCTGGAATGGGCCAGGCCCGATCCCCGGGCGACGCGCACCTTCCCGCTCCGCCTCGGCTTCAGCTATCGTCAGCTGCCGTTCACGTTCGTCAGCGATGCGCCGAGCGAGTGGTTCGTTGGCGGCGGACTCGGGATGCGTGTTGGCCCGGACCCGACGAACCCCGTCGCGTCGCTCGACTTCACCGTGGAGCGAGGCTCGCGAAGCGCTGCGGGAGACGCCACGGTGGGTGCCCTGTCGGAGAAGATGTGGCGCGTGGGCGTCTCGATCGCACTCTTCGGAACCTGACGCAATCCGCCATGGCATTGCCCCACCCCCGGCCGCACCGTTCCCGCAAGGCGTACGTGGAGACCTACGGCTGCCAGATGAACATCAGCGATGGCGAGCTGATGGAGGGCATTCTGGCGTCGAACGGTTTCGAGGTGGCCGCCCGGCCGGAGGACGCGGACGTCATCCTGGTCAATACGTGCGCGATTCGAGAGCACGCCGAGCAGCGCGTGCTGGGGCGAGTGGGGGAGCTGAAAAGGCTGAAGCTGGCCAATCCGGACGTCATCATCGGGGTGACCGGCTGCATGGCCCAGCGGCTGGGCGAGCGGCTCCTGGAGCAGGCTCCGTACGTGGACCTGGTCATGGGACCGGACGGGTACCGGAGCCTCCCCGACGCGCTCGCCCGGGTCCGGCCCCAGCTCGCCGAGGGACCGGTGGAACCCGCGCCCGGCGCCGCCCGTGGCCGCCGCGAGCTCCCGGTCCTGTCCACCGCAGCCGGTGCATCGGGAGCACCGGACCGGCGGCTGGCATTGCTCGATTTCGCGGCGCACGAGAATTACGAGGGCCTCGAAGTCCGGCGCCGGGGGGGCGTCAGCGCGTGGGTGCCCGTCCAGCGCGGCTGCAACTACCGCTGTACGTACTGCATCGTGCCATACGTGCGGGGCGGGGAAAAGAACCGCGACCCGGAGCTCGTGCTGGACGAGGTGCGGGCGATCGCGGAACAGGGAGTCGCCGAAGTCACGCTTCTCGGACAGACGGTGAACTCCTACGTCCACGGCGATTGGGACTTCGCTCGCCTCGTCCAGGCCGTAGCACGGGTCGATGGCATTCGGCGGGTGCGCTTCACTTCGCCGCACCCGAACGACGTCACCCCCGCGCTCATCAGCGCCATGGCCGACGAGCCGGCTGTTTGCCGTCAGCTGCACCTTCCCGTGCAGTCGGGGAGCGACCGGATCCTGAAGCGGATGGTGCGGCGCTACACGGTGGAGCGGTACCTGGAGATCGTGGCCTCGCTGCGTGAGACGATCCCGGACATCGCGCTGTCCACCGACGTGATCGTGGCCTTCCCCGGCGAGACGGAGCCGGAGTACGAGGCCACGCTGGACCTGATGCGGACCGTTCGCTTCGATGACGCGTTCCTCTACCGGTATTCCCCACGCGAGGGGACGCCCGCCACGCGGCTGCCAGCGGAGGACTTCCTCCCGGACGCCGTCGGGCAGGCGCGGCTCGAGCACCTCATCCAGGTGCAGCGTGAGATCCAGGCGGAGATCAACCGCTCCGAGGTGGGGCGGGTGGAAGAGGTGCTCGTCGAGCGCGCTGCCCGGAGCCAGGGCGACGTGCTCGGGCGCACGGAGCGCAACAAGGTGGTGGCCTTCCCCGGCCCCACCGACCTCGTCGGCCGCTTCGTGCGCGTGCGGCTGGACGACACCACCGGCGCCACGTTCATGGGCACCCGCATACCCGAGGACGCAGCGCGCGTGGCCTGACCTCCGACGCGGCCAGCCGCGATGGGAGGGGGACTGAGTGCCCCGGGCCCCGCTGGTTCCCGGAACCCTCCTCTTCGGCGCCGGCGTCGCGCTTTCCCTGATCCGGCCCGCGCCCGCCTGGGTCGGGCCGCTCCTCTTTCCCCTCCTGCTCGCGGCAGTGGTCGGCTCCGCCCTCGCCACTTCGGGAAGGCTGCGCCTCCGTCCTTCGCTCCTTCT
This sequence comes from uncultured Gemmatimonadales bacterium, assembly GCA_963798845.1. Lineage (GTDB taxonomy): Bacteria > Gemmatimonadota > Gemmatimonadetes > Longimicrobiales > RSA9 > CAVUKA01. The sequence continues at coordinate 101,501 of CAWCUS010000004.1, forward strand.
CGGTCTTCTTCTCCTTGCCGGTGCGACGACGGGGACCGCCACGCTCACCCGTGCGCGCCGCTCGTGCGCCACCGACCTGCCGACGGACGTGCGGCTCCTCGTCCACGGGACCGTGATGCAGGGGGGCGCCGAGCCCCGTGTCCGGATCGGTCGGGTGGAAGCGCCGGCGGGGCCGAGGCGGTGCGACATGGAAGCGGGGACGCGCTGGAGGGAGGCGCGCGGCGGCTCGCCAATGACCACCGGCTCGGGGTTCGGCGCCGTCGTCCACATCTGGCGCGCTCCGGGGGCGGGGGTGATTCCGCGTCCCCCGCTCCTCCTCGTGGACAGCGCGTGGTCCGAGGCCGCGGCCGGGGAGCCGGGCTGGTGGATCCTGGCCGCGGGCCGCGCCAGGGAACGCGCGAGGCAACGCGTCGATGCGCTCTATCCGAAGCGCGGCGGTCTCGTCGCTTCTCTCCTCCTCGCCCAGCGAGACGGCGTGGAAGCGGAGGTCCGGGAGCGTTACGCCCGCGCCGGCCTCAGCCACCTGCTCGCCATCTCGGGGCTGCATGTCGGCCTGGTCTCGGGCGTGCTCCTGCTCCTGGCCGGGGTCGCGCGGATGCCGCGCCGGAGCGCCGCTGTGGCCGCAGCCGTGGGGACGGTGGGATACGTGGCGTTCCTCGGCGCGCCGCACGCCGCCACGCGCGCCGCGGTTCAGATCGTCCTCCTGCTGGCCGGGCGGGCGCTCCAGCGCCCGGCACAGGCCGCGTCGCTCATGGCGGCGGCCGCACTCGTCATCCTGGCGTGCGATCCCGCCGCGGTGATCTCTCCGGGGTTCCAGCTCTCTTTCGCCGGGGTGGCCGGGATCCTCGCCCTGCGACGCCCGCTGCTCCGTCACCTCCGCTCCGCCATCTCCCGGGCGAGCGGGCGAGCGGCCGGGGGCGGGAGCAGAGCGTCCACGGCCGTGCGGTGGATCACGGACGGCGTGGCCACCAGCCTGGCCGCCACACTCGCCACCGCGCCGATCGCTGCGTGGCACTTCGGGCGTGTGGCCCCCGTCGGCGTGTTCGCGAACCTGGCCGCGATCCCGCTCATGGGCGCCATCATCCCGGCGCTCGCCCTCTCACTCCTGCTCTCGCTGGTTTCTCAGCCCGCGGGCGCGTTCGTGGCCGGCGCCGGGAACGCTCTACTGTGGGCGCTGGATCGTATCGCCGGCGCCGCCGCCGGCGTCCCGTGGGGCGCGTTCGCCGTGAGCGGGCCCGCCGTTCTGGTACTGGCCCTGGCACTGCTCGCCGGCTTCGCCGTAGCGCGGAGGCTCGGACGGCTGCGGCCGAGCGTGCGCGGTACTTCCTGGGTGGCCGTCAGCGCCGCAGTCGTGCTGCTCGCCCCCGTCCGCCCTGGCAGTGGGCGGCTGGAGCTGCACATGATCGACGTGGGGCAGGGCGACGCCCTCGCGCTGCGCACGCCCGCGGGCCAATGGCTCCTCGTCGACGCAGGTCCGTCTTCCGCCCGCTACGACGCCGGCGAGCGCGTGGTCGTGCCCTACCTCCGCCGCCATGGCGCCCGCCGCCTCGAAGCGCTGGTGCTCACTCACCCCGACGCCGACCACACCGGCGGGTCGGCCGCCGTGGTGCGCGCGCTGCACCCTCGCTGGGTGGGAGACCCGGGAGTGCCGGCGGGGAAGGGGCTGTACCTGGACGTTCTCAGGGCCACCGCCCGTACCGGCGTGCCCTGGATCGGGCTGTCCCGCGGCGCGGTGATCGATGTGGACGGCGTCCACATCGACGTGGTCCACCCCGTCCGCGCGGGCCTGCCCGTGGAGGACGCCAACGAGGCGAGCGTCGTCATTCGCGTCTCGTACGGCGCGTTTTCCGCCCTCCTCACAGGGGACGCCCCCACGGATGTGGAGGACGAGATCGTCGAGCATTACGGCAGCGGGCTCCGCTCCACGGTGCTCAAGGTCGGCCACCACGGCAGCGCCACTGCGACCGGCGACGGAATCCTCGCCGCCACCCGTCCACGACTCGCCCTCCTTTCCGTCGGCCGACACAACCACTTCGGGCATCCCGCCCCTTCCGTGGTCCGTTCACTCCAGCAGCACGGTATTCGCATCCTGAGATCCGATGACGACGGGTCCGTGGTGGTGTCCGTCGATCGGAACGACCAACTCGAGGTGCGCCGCGAACGAGGGACGGCACCGTGATCAGCATCCTGGACGCCCTGGCGCGGCTGATGGCCCCCGAAGCCGTGACCGTGGACATGACCCTCCCGGCAGGCGCTTCCGTCCGACGGTCTCGAGCGCTTCCCACCCTGGGGGGTCGCCTCGCCGGGATGAGCGGCCCGGCTTCCGCCGTGACGCTCGGCCGGACCATCGTCCTGCATCCCGGCGTCGCGCCGACGCCACAGCTGTTGCGGCACGAGCTCGTCCACGTGGCCCAGTGGATGCGGGAACCGATGGTCTTTCCATTCCGTTACATCAACGCCCATATTCGTCACGGATACCACGCCAATCCCTTCGAGCTCGAGGCCCGGGCTGCGGAGAACGGGTCCGGCACAACCGGAGAGACCGCATGACGTCCCGATCGGTGGTCACCATCGAGCGCCACATCATCGACCAGGAACGACGTCACCCGCAGGCGACGGGTGCCCTGAGCGACCTGCTGTACAACATCGCGCTGGCCGCGAAGATCATCGCGCGCGAAGTGAGTCAGGCCGGTCTGGTGGACATCCTGGGTGCCACCAAGCAGACCAACGTCCACGGCGAGACGGTCCGGAAGCTGGACGAGTTCGCCGACGATGTCATCTTCAATGCGTTCGACCACACCGGCCTTCTCTGCTGCATGGCGTCCGAGGAGCACGAGGAGATCCTGGAGGTCCCGGACCGTTTCCCCACGGGGAAGTACACGCTGCTCTACGACCCGCTGGACGGGTCGTCGAACATCGACGCCAACGTGTCGATCGGGACCATCTTCTCGGTGCACCGGAAGATTTCGGAGGACCCGCGCGGTTGCGAGGAAGACTGCCTGCAGCGCGGCCGGGACCAGATCGCCTCGGGCTACATCGTATACGGCTCCTCGACGATGCTGGTATACACCACCGGGGCCGGCGTCCACGGGTTCACTCTTGACCCTTCAATCGGCGAGTTCCTGCTGAGCCACCCGGACATCCAGATCCCGCGGCCCCCGCAGCGCATCTACAGCATCAATGAGGCGTACTACGGCCGCTGGTCCGAGCCGCAGCGGCGGCTGATCGATCACCTGAAGGGGCTGGACGGCGACAACGCGAAGCGGTGGTCGTCGCGCTATATCGGATCCATGGTGGCGGACCTGCACCGCACCCTCCTGTACGGCGGCCTGTTCATGTACCCGGCCGACACGCGGCACACGAACGGCAAGCTTCGGCTCCTCTACGAGGCCTCGCCACTGGCGTGGATCTTCGAGCAGGCGGGCGGCCGCGCCACGGACGGGAACCGCTCGCTGCTCGACATCATGCCGACCAGCCTGCACCAGCGGACGCCGGTGTTCATGGGCTCCGCGGAGCACGTGGACATGGCGCACGAGTTCCTGGGCGAGGACGCGCTGGCCACGAGCATCTGACGGGTCTCGCGGCCTCGCGGCCGGGAGTCGCGATCCGCCCGACTGGAAGAAGGCCCCGCCGGCAGCGCCGGCGGGGCCTTCTTCACTGCGGTTCCCGGGATGGGATCAGAAGGTGAGCCGGATCCCGGTCTGAATGCTCCAGCGGCTGTCGTAGAACGTGGTGTACGGCTTCACCGCGTTCTGGACGCCGTTGTCGTCCGTGACGGTCGGACCGTAGTAGTCGAACTGCATCGCACCCGTGGCGTTGTCACGCCCGCGCAGCTGCAGCAGGTTGATGTCCGAGTAGATCGGGCCCTGATCGAGGCCCCACTCGTGGTTGAGCAGGTTCAGCACGTTGAAGACATCCAGCGTCAGCGCGATCTTGCCGCGCTGCGTGGGCAGGGGGATGCCCTGCTGGAGCTTGACGTTCAGCTGATTGGTCCAGGGCGCCTGGCAGGCGAACGCCTCGAGGATGCTGCCCTTTGCGTCGCTCAGGCACGGCTCGAGATCGACCAGCTCGTTGAAGAGGCGCTGGTCCTCGGCCCCCGGCCGACCCGTCGGGCTCCAGGTGATCTCGCTGGCGTTGTTGGGAATGTAGACGATGTCGTTGTTGCGGTTGTTCACCACACCAAACGTCTCGTACCCGTCGCCGTTGACGTCCCCGTCGTAGATGTAGTAGTAGCGCTTCCCGGACCGGCCGATGTAGAACAGCGACAGCGTGGTCCCGCCGAACTTCTCGAAGAACGTCCCCGATGCGCTCACCAGGATCTTGTGCGGCCGATCGAAGCTGGACGGGGCCACCGGCGGGTCGTTCGGGTCCCCGCTGATCCCGTTGTACCCGTAATTCGACGTGGCAATGCTGGACGTGAGGTCCTGCGTGGAGAACGCGCGGGAGTACGTGTAGGCGGCCCGCACGTCGACGTTGTCGAAGAAACTCCGCTGCAGCTCGAAGTTGAACAGGTACGCGTAGTTCTTGCTGTCGTTGGTGAGCTCGATCACCGGACCGAACGCACTGTTCTTCCGGTTCGGCGCCATCGCGTCGTAGGAGTTGTCGACCGGGTAGCCGTACACCGGGCGGCTGCCGATGGCGTCCGCCGGGTTCGACTGGCCGACGTACTCGAAGTTGAGGTCCTTCATCGCGATCTGGTTGATGGACTTCGTGTACAGCCCTTCCACCGTCGCCTGGAGGTCCCACGGCAGCTGGCGGTCAAAGGCCAGCGAGACCTTCAGCTCCTGCGGGAACTTGAAGTCCTGGTCGAACACGTTGACGACCATGACGCCGCTCGCCGTGGCCGGCGTGCCGTCTGCGCAGGTCGTTGGCACCGCGCTGCCCGTGAAGGTCGGCGTGTTCGCGCCCGAGCAGTTCAGCGCCACCAGCTCGTGACCGGTGTTGCCGTACTGGTTCGACAGCCATACGAACGGCGGGCGACCGGTGAAGAGCCCCGCACCACCGCGCACCTGCGTCATCATGTCGCCCGGGATCTGCCAGTTGAAGCCGAGGCGGGGCGAGATGGAGAAGTTCCCCGACGGCACGACGGCCGTGGACAGACCGAAGGCCTGCTGGAAGTCCCCGTTGTTGCGCGGCTTGTCCGGCATGATCGGGACATCGAAGCGGAGCCCGCCGCTCAGGGTGAGCTGCGGGTTGACCGTCCACTCGTCCTGGACATAGGCGCTCAGGTTGTAGACGCCGAACTTCGCGGCCAGGTCGCCGACGGTCAGGTCCCCGTACGGGACGTTGACGAAGTAGCTGCTCGCGTTCCCGGCGGCGAAGTCGGCGAGGTTGTCGAACCCCCACTGACCCATGGTGCCGGGGGCGAACAGGTTGCGGAAATGATAGTACTCGAGCTGGCCACCGAGCGTCGTACGGTGGGCTCCGAACACCTTCGTGAAGTTATCGGTGATCTGGACAATGTCCTGGTCCAGCTCGTTGGCCTGCGAGTACAGCTCGGCGCCGGCCTGAAGCGTGCCGTTGACGGACCCGCTGCTCACGCTGCTGGTGTTGTCGACCTGGACGAGCGGGTAACGGCCCACGGGGTTCCGACGGTCGCGGACGCGCTCGTAGTTGACCAGCAGCTCGTTGAACAGGTCCTGCGCGAAGGTCGAGTGGACCTGCAGCACCGCCGAGTTTGTGTTGCTCTCGAAGTTGTAGGTGCCCGATGAAAGCGTGAAGTACGACCCGCGTGAAGGCGAGCTCTGGTCGGATGCGTGCACGAAGTTGTCGCGGAACGTGATCCGGTGCTTCTCGCTCGGCGACCAGTCCAGGCGCGCGAAGACGTTGCTGTTCGGGTTCTCCTCGGCGTAGGCCGACGGGTCACCCGCGGAGAACCCGTACTGGTTCTCCAGGATGTTGATGAAGCGCCGGATCGAGTCCGGACTCTCCTTGATGATGGCAGGATCCGAGTCGATCCCGTACTGCAGCGGGTACTTCCGCTGCTGGAACTCGCCCGCGGCATAGAGGTGCAGCCTGTCCTTGACGATCGGGCCGCCCAGCGAGAAACCCAGCGTCTGGTCCAGGAAGTCGGCCGTCGTGAGCGTTTGCTCGACCGAGCCGCCGCCCGCCACCGGGAGCTTGTATGCCAGGCTGTCGTTCAGGAAGTTCTCGTCCCGGTAGTATCCGTACAGGGAGCCCTTCCACTCGTTCGTCCCGCTCTTCGTCACGGCGTTGATCAGGCCGCCGCTGAAGCCGGCCTGGCGCACGTCGAAGGGGGCCACCAGCACTTCGAACTGCGCGATGGCGTCGATCGGGATCGGCTTGGCGTTCGCCTGACCGCCCGGTACGCCGCTCGCCGCCAGACCGAACACGTCGTTGTTCACGGCGCCGTCGATCTGAATGTTGTTCATCCGGTTGTTCTGCCCGCCCACGGACGGAGCATCGCCGGTGACCGAGACGTACGGCGACATCGCAGCCAGGTCGTTGATGTGCCGATCAATGCTCGGCACGTCCGCGATCGACGCCTCGTCTACGGTCGTCTGCGCGCCCATGTGCGTCGGGCTGAACACGTCGCTGCGGGCCGTGGTCACGCGGATCTCACCCGCGCTCACCGCCTCCGGCCGGAGCGTGAAGTTCAGCTCGTACACGTCGCCGAGCGTGAGCCGAACGTCCTCCTGCCGCTCCGTGGCGTAGCCCAGAGCGGAGACCTCCACCACGTAGCCGGCGCCGGGCTTGAGGTAGGGGATGAAGTAGCGGCCGTTCTGCCCGGAGATCGCCCGGTTGGTCACGCCCGTCTGGGCATTGCGCACGACCACCTCGGCAGCGGGAACCGTCGTGCCATCGGCGGCCCGAATCGTTCCGGCAAGGCCGGCCGTCGTCGTGCTCTGGGCGCTCAGTCCGCCAGCTCCACCGACGAGCAGGGCGAAGCCCAGGAGCGACGACCACTTACGAAACAAGTTCGTCATCGTCTGTCCATGTTGGGGGTACTCGGGAGTCGTCCGGACTCTGGATGGGCCCGGCGAGAACGACCGGATACGACGCAATGGCCGTCCCGCATCTGGAACGGCTCCGAAAAGGGGCTGCTGCCGGCGTCGGTCATCACTACAGCGGTCGTGGGTGACTGGGAAAGTCCGGGCAATGATAGGGGGGCGCGGTCACAGAATCAACCCTGCCGCTGACTTCTCCGCGGAACTGTTGCCGTACCGTGACCGTTCGCCGCCGGAGCGTGTTCAGGATCGCCGGCGGTGGGCCTTCCGAGGTCTGTTCAGCCGGCTGCGCTGGCCCGGCGCGGGGCGTCGTCAAGGGCGGCGATGGCCTCGCTGATCCGGGCGACCAGGGCCTGCTTCTCCTGGTAGGGGAGGAACGCGCTCTCGAAGCCGTTGAGGGCGATCCGGGTCAGCTCGTCCCAGGTGAAGTCCAGGTACGTGTGGGCCCGCCAGTACTCGTCGGTGACGGTGGTCGCGCTCATGAGACGGTTGTCCGTGTTGAGCGTCACCACCAGCCCCTGGTCGAAGTAGAGGCGGAGCGGGTGGTCCTGAAAGCGCTCCACGGCGTGTGTCTGGACGTTGGACGTGAGGCAGATCTCGATGGGGACCCGGAAGTCGTTGATGTACTGCATGAGGTCCGGGTCCTCGTAGAGGCGGGTGCCGTGGCCGATCCGGTTGGCGTTGCAGTAGTGCAGCGCCTGGTGGATCGACTCGGGGCCGTACGCTTCCCCGGCGTGGATGGTGGCCGCCACGTTCGCGTTGCCCACGCGGTAGAAGGCTTCCCGGTGCATCTTCGCCGGGTTGTTGTACTCGGCCCCGGCCAGGTCGAAGGCCACGACGCCACGGTTCTTGAAAGTGACCGTGAGGTCGGCCAGGTCCATGGAGGTGTGCGGGCTCATGTTGCGGATCCCGCAGATGATGATGCCCGTGCGGATGTCGTACTGTTCCTCGGCGCGACGAAGCCCGCGAAGCGGGGCTTCCACCGCCTCCTCCAGGGTCAGCCCGTCCTGGATGTTGAGGACGGGGGAGAAGCGTACCTCCATGTAGCGGACGTTCTCGAGGGCCGCGTCCTCGGCGAGCTCGAAGGCGATGCGCTCGAGTGCGGCGGCGTCCTGCATGACGGAGAGGGTGACATCGAAGCGCGACAGGTAGTCCACCAGGTCGCGCGCATCCTGGACATGCATGTACCTGGCGAGCTCCTCCGGCTCGTGTGCCGGGAGCTTCACGCCGCGCTCGTCCGCCAGCTCGATCAGGGTGGAGGGCCGGAGCGACCCGTCCAGGTGCACGTGCAGATCCGTCTTGGGCAGGCGACGCAGCGCCTCCTCGGTCACTCGGGCCATGCTCCTCCCCCGTTGGTCAACCCACGTTCTGGAGCCGCTGCTCCTCCTGCGACGCGCTGTCCGCTTCGTACAGCGCCGCCTGGGCCGCCGCCAGACGAGCGATCGGGACGCGGAACGGCGAACAGGAAACGTAATCGAGGCCCACGCGATGGCAGAAGGCCACCGAGCTCGGCTCGCCGCCGTGCTCTCCGCAGATCCCCACCTTCAGGTCCTTCCGGGTCGCGCGGCCCTTGCGCGTTCCGAGGGCGACGAGCTGTCCGACCCCGTCCCGGTCCATGACCTGGAAGGGATCATCCTTGTAGATCCCGTGCTCGACGTAGTACGGGAGGAAGGAGCCGGCGTCGTCGCGGGAAATGCCGTAGGTCGTCTGCGTGAGGTCGTTCGTCCCGAACGAGAAGAACTCCGCCACTTCGGCGATCCGGTCCGCCGTGAGGGCGGCGCGCGGGAGCTCGATCATCGTCCCCACCAGGTACTCCACCTCGCGGCCGTGCTCGTCGAACACCAGCCTCGCGATCTTCCGGATCGCCTTTTCCTGCAGCGCGAGCTCCTCCTCCGTGCTCACGAGCGGCACCATGATCTCCGGCCGCACGTCCACACCCTCCGCCGCCACGGTCACCGCGGCCTCGAAAATGGCGCGCGCCTGCATCTCGGTGAGCTCGGGGACGGTGATGCCGAGGCGACAACCACGGTGTCCGAGCATCGGGTTTGCCTCGCGATGGCGCGCCACGGCCGCGCGCACATCTTCGATCGAGGTTCCGGTGGCGTCGGCCAGCTCCTGCATCTCCCGCTCGTCGTGCGGAAGGAACTCGTGCAGCGGCGGATCGAGCAGGCGGATGGTGACCGGGAAGCCATCCATGGCGCGGAAGATCTCCTCGAAGTCGCCCCGCTGCATCGGTAGCAGCTTGTCCAGCGCCGCCTTCCTCGCGTCTGAGCCCCGGGCCAGGATCATCTCTCGCACGGCCAGGATGCGCTCATCGCCGAAGAACATGTGCTCGGTGCGGCACAGGCCGATGCCCTCGGCGCCGAACTCCCGGGCCTTGCGGGCATCCTCGGCGTTGTCCGCGTTGGTGCGCACGCGCATGGTGCGCATCCCGTCCGCCCACTTCATGAGCTGCCGGAACTCCGCAGACACCTCCGGCTCCACCGTCGGGACCCGGCCGGCCAGAACGCGGCCGCTCGCACCGTCAATGGTGATCCACTCGCCGCGTTCGATCCGTCGGCCGGCGGCGGTCATGAACGCTTCGCTCTCGTGGATGTCCAGGGTGTGGGCGCCCGCAACGCACGGCTTTCCCATGCCGCGAGCGACCACCGCCGCGTGCGACGTCATGCCGCCGCGCGACGTCACGATCCCCCGGGCCGCGGCCATGCCGGCGAAGTCGTCCGGCAATGTCTCGTGGCGCACCAGAAGGACCGCCTCCCCATCCTGAGCCATTCGCACCGCCTCGTCCGGGTCGAAGACCACCTTCCCGGCGGCCGCCCCCGGCGACGCGGGGAGCCCTTTCGCCAGCTCCTCGGTTTCCGCGGCCGGGTCGAGCCCGGGATGGAGCTGCTGCTCCAGCTGATCCGGCTCCACCCGCTTGACCGCTGTCTCCCGCGTGATCAGCCCTTCCTCCACCATCTCGACGGCGATGCGGATCGCCGCCGCGGCCGTTCGCTTCCCCGTGCGCGTCTGCAGCAGGTAGAGGCGACCGCGCTCGACCGTGAACTCCATGTCCTGCATGTCCGTGTAGTGCCGCTCGAGCCGGTCCTGGATCTCCAGCAGCTGCTGGTACGCGTCCGGGAGGATCTCCGTCATCTCCCCGATCGCCACGGGCGTCCGGATCCCCGCCACCACGTCCTCGCCCTGCGCATTCAGGAGGAACTCGCCGAAAACCCGATTCTCCCCCGTGCTGGGATCACGGGTGAACGCCACGCCCGTGCCGGAGGTATCGCCCATGTTGCCGTACACCATGGTCTGCACGCTGACCGCCGTCCCCAGGTCGTCGGGGATCTTGTTGTGGCGGCGATAGGCGATGGCGCGCTCGTTGTTCCACGAGTCGAAGACCGCTCTGATCGCCCCCCAGAGCTGCGCTTCCGGATCCGTGGGGAAGGGGCTTCCCGTCTCACACTCCACCAGCGCCCGATACTCCGACACCAGCTCGCGGAGGTCGTCCGCAGTGAGCTCCGTGTCCTCCTCCACGCCCCGGGCGTCGCGCTTCGCCGTCAGCTTCGCCTCGAACAGGTTCTGGTCCAGGCCCATCACCACGTCCGCGTACATCTGGATGAACCGGCGGAAGGAGTCGTAGGCGAATCGCTCGTCGTCCGCATCTCGCGCCAGCGCCTCCACCGTCCGGTCGTTCAGCCCGAGATTCAGGATCGTGTCCATCATCCCGGGCATGGAGACCTTCGCGCCGCTCCGTACCGATACCAGGAGCGGTCGCGTGTCCGTCGCACCGAACTCCTTTCCCGTCGCCTCCTCCACCTTCAACAGGTGCGTGTGCACCGCATCCGCCAGGCCCTCGGGGACGTCCCCGTGCTTCAGATAGTGCCTGCAGGCGTCTGTCGTGATCGTGAAGCCCGGTGGGACGGGAATCCCGACGCGAACCATGTCGGCCAGTCCGGCCCCCTTTCCGCCCAGGAGGTCCTTGTCCTTCGTCCCGCCGTCCGCCTCACCGTTGCCGAAGAAGTAGACCCAGCGATCGCTCATTTTCGATTTCCGGATTCCGTGGAGCGCGGTACGCGCGAAATGGTCGAGCAATGTACGAGTGTACGTGGCGGCGACCGGTCCGAACAAGGCCGGGACGGCGGGCTCGGCCTTCCGGCCTCGCAGAGGGGCTCGGCCTGCGGCCTCGCAGAGGGGCTCGGCCATTCGGCCTCGCAGAGGGGCTCGGCCTGCGGCCTCGCAGAGGGGCTCGGCCTTGCGGCCTCGCAGAGGGGCTCGGCCCTTCGGGCCTCGCAGGCGGTGGGGTAAAGGCGGCCGCATCCCGTCGTGAGCTGGCTGCTTCCGGCCGTCGTGGCAAGGCAGGCCCATCGCGGGGAGCGCTGGGACGCGGATCGGCCGGGCGACGGAGCCGGACGGGGATCCTGCGAACGAAGTGAGCCCCTCTGCGAGGCCGCAACGCGGCCGAGCCCCTCTGCGAACGAAGTGAGCCCCTCTGCGAGGCCGCAACGCGGCCGAGCCCCTCTGCGAACGAAGTGAGCCCCTCTGCGAGGCCGCGACGCGGCCGAGCCCCTCTGCGAACGAAGTGAGCCCCTCTGCGAGGCCGCAAGCGGCCGAGCCCCTGCAACGAGTGAGCCCCTCTGCGAACGAAGTGAGCCCCTCTGCGAGGCCGCAACGCGGCCGAGCCCTGCCTTCAGCAGGTGGAGGCGATCGGGAATCCGCGCTCGAGGTCCACGAGCGGCGAGGTGTACTGGCCGGAGAAGCAGGCGTGGCAGAAGGGGCCGACTGCGGCGACGGCGTCGGTCATGCCCTCGAGCGAGAGATAACCGAGGGAATCCACGTCGAGGTGCTGGCGGATCTCTTCGACGGTCTTGCGGGAGCCGATGAGCTCCTCACGCGTGGGCATGTCGATGCCGTAGAAGCACGGGTAGCGCACGGGCGGGCTGGAGATCCGGAAATGGACTTCTTTGGCGCCGGCTTCCCGGAGGAGTCGGACGAGGCCCATGCTTGTGGTGCCGCGCACGAGGGAGTCGTCGACCACCACCACGCGCTGCCCCTCGAGGACCTCGCGCACGGGGTTGTACTTGATTCGGACGCGGAAGTCGCGTCCGGCCTGCGTGGGGTGTATGAAGGTGCGGCCCACGTAGTGGTTTCGGATGAGCCCGAGCTCGTACGGGATGCCGCTCTCTTCGGAGAAGCCGAGGGCGGCGGAGTTGGAGGAATCGGGGACGCTGATGACGACGTCGGCGTCGGCGGGGTGTTCGCGCGCGAGACGTCGTCCGAAGGCGCGTCGGGCGCGGTCCACGCTCTGGCCCCAGATCCGGGAGTCGGGGCGCGCGAAGTAGACGAGCTCGAAGATGCAGGGGGCGATGGGGTGCTCCCCGCCCACTTCCCGGAGCGACGTGAGCTCGTGGCCCCTGATCCGGACCATCTCGCCCGCCTCGATGTCGCGGACGTACTCTGCGCCCACCAGGTCGAGGGCGCAGCTCTCACTGGCGACGATCCAGCCATCGTCGGGGAAGCGGCCGAGGACGAGGGGCCGGAAGCCGTAGGGGTCGCGGGCCGCGTAGAGGGTTTCGCCGACGGTGATGATGACGCTGACCGCGCCGGTGAGGCGGGAGAGGGCCTCGGAGATCTGCTCGTCGGGCGTGGGGCAGCGGGAGCGGGAGATCAGGTGGACGATGACCTCGCTGTCGATCGTCCCCTGGAAGAGCGCGCCTTCCTCGACGAGCTCCTCGCGCAGCACGTGGGCGTTGGTGATGTTCCCGTTGTGGACCAGTCCGAGGTCACCCTCCCGGTAGTTCACGACAATGGGCTGGGCGTTGACCAGCCCCGGACCGCCGGCTGTGGAGTATCGAGTGTGCCCGAGTGCCACGTGGCCCGGCAGCGCGGCCAGGTCCGCGTCGTTGAACCCTTCGACGACGAGCCCCTCCCGCTTCATGAGGCGCGCCTTCCCGTTCTCGGCCACGGCGGCGATCCCCGTCGATTCCTGGCCCCGGTGCTGCAGCGCGTACAGCCCCAGGAAGACCAGCTTGGCCGCTTCCCGCGCGCCGGTGACGCCTACGATACCGCACATGCCGCCCCGCCCCCTGTGCTACGGTGCATCGCCTGGACCCGAACTCCCGCCGGGCCGTCTAATCCGCTCCGGCCGCAGCCGGCGCCTCCATTACCCCCGGGATCGCCGAGTGATACGCCCGGGCGAGCTCCGTCGTGTCGATCCGGAGGCTCCGGCCGGCCACGGAGAGCCGGAACACGGCGCCCGCGTCGCGCTCGTTCACGGTCCCGATCCGGCGGCCGGGAACCTCGCGCGCGCGGGCGGCGGCGAGCACCCGCTCGACGTTCCCCTGCTCGCAGGAGACCACCACGCGCCCCTGGGCCTCCCCGAACAGCAGCGCGGGAACCGGAACGTCATCGGCGAGCGTGACGTCGAAGCCGACCCGCGATTCGGGGGCGCCCACCGCGCACTCGGCGATGCAGACGGCGAGGCCGCCCTCTGCGCAGTCGTGGGCGCTCTTCAGCAGGCGGCCCGCGGTCATCTCGAGGATCGCATCCACCAGCCGCCGCTCGCCCTCCAGGTCGACGTTGGGGACGGGCCCGGCGGTGCGGCCGTGGATCGTCTTCAGGTACTCCGACGCTCCGATCTCGGCAGTGTTGGCGCCGAGCAGGATGATGGCGTCGCCGGGATCGCGGAACCAGGCGCCGATGGCGGTGTCCACGTCCTCGAGCACGCCCACCATGCCGATCACCGGGGTGGGGAAAATGGCGCCACGCGGATTCTCGTTGTACAGCGACACGTTGCCGCCCGTGACCGGGGTCTCCAGCACCCGGCACGCCTCGCCCATGCCCGCCGTGGCCTCCCTCAGCTGGAAGTAGACTTCCGGCTTGAGCGGGTTGCCGAAGTTCAGGTTGTCCGTGACCGCCCGCGGCCGGGCACCCACGCACGCCAGGTTGCGCGCGGCCTCCGCCACGGCAATGGCGCCGCCTTTCCGCGGGTCGAGGTAGGCGAAGCGAGGATTGCAGTCGGTCGTGGCGGCGATGCCGCGGCGGGTGCCTCGCACGCGGAGCACACCGGCGTCGCCGCCGGGAGGCTGCACGGTGTTGGTGCGGACTGTGGAGTCGTACTGGTCGTGGACCCACGACTTGGACGCGATGTTGGGGGCGCCCATCAGCGTGACCAGGTCCCGCGCCGGGTCGCGGGCGGCCATGGCCGTGGCGAGCTCACCGGGGTCCCACTCCCGCAGCCGCCGGACCTCGTCCGACTCGCGCCCCTCGCGTATGTACGTCGGGCACTCCACCAGCGCGGTGCCCGGGATCTCGGCGACGACGTGGCCGCGCTCTCGCACCCGGTAGAACCCGTCGTCGGTGACCTGCCCGATGACGGCGGCCTCGAGCTCCCATTTCTCCAGGATCCGGACCACGTCATCCTCGTGACCGGCGCGCGCCACCACGACCATCCGCTCCTGGCTCTCGCTGAGGAGGATCTCGTATGGCGTCATGTCCGTTTCCCGGAGCGGCACTTTCGCCACGTCGATGTCCACGCCGGTTCCCGCGCGGGCGGCCATCTCGCTGGAGGCGGAGGCGAGGCCCGCGGCGCCCATGTCCTGGATGCCGACAATGTGGCCGCTCCTGATCAGCTCGAGCGACGCCTCGAGGAGGAGCTTCTCGGTGAACGGGTCGCCGACCTGGACCTGAGGCCGGCTCGACTCCGTCTCCTCGCTCAGCTCCTCGCTGGCGAACGTGGCGCCGTGGATCCCGTCGCGCCCGGTGCGCGCCCCGACTGCCAGGATCGGGTTGCCCGGGCCGGACGCGTTGGCGCGGATCAGGTCGTCCTTCTTCATGAGCCCGATGGCCAGCGCGTTGATGATCGGGTTCCCTTCGTATGCCTCGTCGAACCAGGTCTCGCCGCCAATGTTCGGGATGCCGACGCAGTTGCCGTAGTCGCCGATCCCTTTCACGACGCCGTCGAACAGATAACGGACACGGGGGCTGGTCAGGTCGCCGAAATGAAGGGAATCGAGGACGGCCACCGGCCGGGCGCCCATGGTGAAGACGTCGCGCAGGATCCCGCCCACGCCCGTGGCCGCGCCCTGGTACGGCTCCACGGCGGATGGGTGGTTGTGGCTCTCGATCTTGAACGCGACCGCGTAGCCGTCGCCAATGTCGATGACACCCGCGTTCTCGCCCGGACCCTGGAGCACCCAGGGAGCCTCGGTGGGCAGCTGTCGGAGCAGCGGCTTGGAGTTCTTGTAGCCGCAGTGCTCGCTCCAAAGCGCGCTGAACAGGCCCAGCTCGGTGTACGTGGCGTCCCGGCCGAGGATCTCCCGGATCCGGGCGTACTCCTCTTCCGTGAGGCCGTGTTCCGCCACCAGCTCGGGGGTGACCGCGGGGTCCCCCGGGCGGGGTTCCGCGCTGCCGCCGGTTGCGCTCCGCGTCGCGCTCATGGCGCCACCGATTCCCTGACGGCGCCAGCGTGCGTGCCCGTCTCTTCGCGCAGCGCACGGAACAGCGGGAGCCCGTCCGTGCCGCCGAGCAGCGCCTCCACCATTCGCTCAGGATGTGGCATGAGCCCAAGCACGTTGCCCTGCTCGTTGATGATCCCCGCGATATTGTGGGCGGAGCCGTTCGGGTTCGCCGTGTCGGTCGCCTCGCCCGCGGCGTCGACGTAGCGGAAGACCACTCGGCGCTCCTCCTCGAGGCGGGCGAGCGTGTCCTCGTCCGCCAGGTAGTTCCCTTCGCCGTGGGCGAGCGGAAGGCGCAGCACCTGCCCGTGCCGGTACTGGCGAGTGAACGGTGTGTCCGTGCGGTCCACGCGAACGCGCACTTCCTTGCCCAGGAACTTGAGGCCCCGGTTGCGGACCAGGGCGCCCGGGAGGACGCCGGCCTCGCACAGGATCTGGAAGCCGTTGCAGATCCCGAGGACCAGCCCGCCGTCGCGGGCGAAGCGGATGACGTCGTCCATGACCGGCGAGAAGCGGGCGATGGCGCCGGCGCGGAGATAGTCGCCGTAGGAGAAGCCGCCGGGCAGGATGACGAGGTCGGGGTCGCCCAGGTCGGTCTCCCGGTGCCAGACGAACCACGCTTCCTCCCCGAGCACGTCGGTGACGGCCTTGTAGCAGTCGTAGTCGCAGTTCGAGCCCGGGAATGTGACTACGGCCGCCCGCATCACGACGCCTCCGCGAGGGAGATGGCGTAGTCCTCGGTGACCGGGTTCGCGAGGAGCTTGCGGCACATCTCCTCGGCGCGGGTGCGCGCTTCCTCCTCGCTGCCGGCGCGCAGCTCCATGCGGATCAAACGCCCGATCCTGACCCCGCCGGCACCGGCGAATCCGAGGGACTGCAGCGCGTGCTCCACCGCCTTCCCCTCCGGGTCCAGCAGCCCGGCGCGAGGGGTCACCCTGACTTCCACGCTGTACTCGGCCACGGCTCTCCCGTTCGCTTTCAGTTCGACGTTCTCGCCTCTACACGTCCTGCTCCGCCTCGTCCTCGCCCCGTGCCTCCCGCCGGCGCGGCCACCAGAGCCGGTGCGGGGGAGCGAGCTCATTGTAGTCGATCTGCCGGATCTCGGCATCCGCTTCGTCCTCCTCTTCCGTGTCCAGAAGGAGGTCGCGGTCCGGCAGTCGTTCGAAGAACCCGAGCACCATCGCTTTCAGCACCCCGTACGCCATGTAGGCCACGAAGAAGGGGAAGAAGAAGATGGAGGGGATGGTGAAGGCTGCCGTGAGGACCACGAGCAGGAAGAGGAGCGCGAGCACCCCCTTCAGCGTGCGGAAGCCGAACTTGGGCACCACCGGGTAGAGGATGTGGCTCATCATGAGCATGGCCAGCCCGAGCATCATCGCGATCATGATGTTGGGCCAGGGGAGCGTCGCGAGATGCTGCTGAAAGAAGGCCGTCTGGCTGAACGGATAGAAGGTGGCCAGCGTCATCCCGGAAGCGGGGGAGGGTAGGCCATGGAAGGCCACCTTCGCGTGCCCCGCCTGCTCGACGTTGAAGCGGGCCAGGCGGATCACCGCGCCGGTGATGTAGGCGAACGACGCGATCCACCCCCAGCTTCCGTCGGCCAGGAAGAGGAAATAGATGATGAGGGCGGGCGCGACGCCGAAGCTGATGGCGTCGACCAGCGAATCGAGCTCGGCGCCGAACCGACTACCCGTCTGCGTGACCCTGGCGACGCGGCCGTCGAGCGTGTCCGCCACGCCCGCCAGGACCACGAGCCACGCGGCGGTGGCGAACGCGCCGCGGGACGCCGCTACCACGGCCCAGACGCCAAAGAAGAGGTTCCCGAGCGTGAGGGCGCTCGGGATGATGATCACGCCTCCTTGCAGCCGTCGCGCGCGGTTCACCCGCCCTCCCGGAAGAAGAAGGTCACGGCGAGCGCGGCGAGCATGAGCCCGTACCCGAAGACCCAGAGCGGCCACCGACCGACGCGGATGGCCACCAGGGTGATCACCACGGACGCCGCGGCGAGGGCGAGGAAGAGGATTCGCCCGGTGGCGTCGAGCGCCGCGCTCACCACTCTGGCAGCTCCTTCCCCGTGAGGCGCCGGTGGACTTCCAGGTAGCGCTGCGTGGTCGCCGCGACCACGTCCTGCGGCAGCTGCGGGGGCGGGGGCGCCTTGTTCCATCGGCCATCGCTGGCAAGCGCATCGAGGTAGTCGCGCACCGGCTGCTTGTCGAGCGATGGCTGCGACCGCCCGGGCTGATAGCGCTCCTCCGGCCAGAACCGAGAGGAGTCGGGGGTCATCACCTCGTCGATGAGGAGCAGCCGATCCCCGGCCAGGCCGAACTCGAGCTTGGTGTCGGCCAGGATGATGCCGCGCTCGGCCGCGAGCTTCCGGCCGCGCAGGTAGACGCCGACGCTCACCTCGCGCAGGCGCCCGGCCATGTCATCGCCGACGCGCTCCGCCATCGCCGCGAACGTGATGTTCTCGTCGTGCCCGCTCGTGGCCTTGGTCGCCGGTGAGAAGACGGGGGGATCCAGCCGGTCCGACTGGCGCAGCCCGGGCGGGAGCGGCTCGCCGGCCAGCGTGCCGCGCTCGCGGTACTCCGCCCAGGCGGAGCCGGCAATGTAGCCGCGCACCACGCACTCCACCGGGACGGGCGACGAGCGGCGCACCAGCAGCGCGCGCCCCGCCCACTCCGATCGCGTCGCCTCCAGCGCCGGGACCGCCGCGACGATATCCGCAGGCTCGGCGGCAACGAGGTGGTTCTCCACCAGGTCGCCGAGCTGGCGGAGCCACCACACGGTCACGGCGGTGAGCACTTCCCCCTTGCGGGGGATCGGCTGCGACATCACCACGTCGAACGCGCTCAACCGGTCCGACGCCACCATGAGCAGCCGGTCGTCGCCGACGTCGTACATCTCGCGCACCTTGCCGCGGGCGACGAGCGGGAAGGGAAGCTCGGAACGAACCAGGGGCGGCCTCACGCGCGCAGCTCCGGCGCGTCTTCGGAAACCCGGCCCGCCTCCTCGAGGACGGCGCCGATCTCGGCCAGGAACGCGTCCACCTGCTCGGCCGCGAGGCCGACGTGGCGCTCCGGGTCCAGGATGTCGCGTACTTCCGCTTCGGTCATGCCGAACTCCGGGTCCCCGGCGATCCGCCCCGGCAGGTCGTTGTCGCCGCCCGTGTCCTTCAGCCGGTCGGCCGCGGCCACCGAGTGCTGCCGGATGTGCTCGTGCAGGTCCTGGCGGTCGCCTCCGCGCTTGACCGCGTGCATGAGTATGGCCTCCGTGGCGAGGAAGGGGAGCTCCTGCTCGAGGCGACGTCGGATGACGTTGGGCCGTACGACCAGACCGGCGGCGACGTTGTGCACCAGCAGCAGCACCGCGTCCGCCGTGAGGTACGCCTCCGCCACGGCGATCCGGCGGTTGGCCGAATCGTCCAGCGTGCGCTCGAACCACTGGGTGGCGGCGGTGAAGCCGGCGTCGATGGAGAGCGTGATCAGGTGCCGGGCGAGGCCGGTGATCCGCTCGCTGCGCATCGGGTTCCGCTTGTACGGCATGGCAGAGGAGCCGATCTGCGACGCTTCGAACGGCTCCTCAACCTCGCGCAGGTGCGCCAGCAGCCGGATGTCGTGGGCGAACTTGGACGTGGACGTGCCGATCCCGGCCAGCGTGGAGAGCGTGGCGTAGTCCACCTTGCGCGGGTAGGTCTGCCCCGTGACCCAGTAGGCGCGATCGAATCCGAATCGGTCGGACACCATGCGCTGGAGCGCCTCCACTTTCTCCCGGTCGCCGTCGAACAGCTCGAGGAAGGAAGCCTGCGTCCCGGTGGCCCCGCGAACGCCACGGGCCCGGAGCGTGCCCAGCCTGTGGTCCACCTCCTCCAGGTCCAGGACCAAATCCTGTAGCCAGAGCGCCGCTCGCTTGCCCACCGTGGTGGGCTGCGCCGGCTGGAAGTGGGTGAAGCCGAGCGTCGGAAGCGCCCGGTGCTCGCGGGCGAAGCCGGCCAGTGCGGAGATACAGGCCAGGAGGCGCCGTCGCAGGAGGCGGAGCGCTTCGCGCTGCTGGATCAGCTCGGTGTTGTCGGTGACGAACGCGCTGGTCGCGCCGAGGTGGATGAACGGTCGGGCGGCCGGCGCCACGTCGCCGAAGTGGTGGACGTGGGCCATGACGTCGTGCTTGAGTCTGCGCTCGTGCACGGCCGCCGCGTCCAGGTCGATGTCGTCCAGGTGCTCGCGCATCTGGGCGACGGCGCGGTCGGGGATCCCGAGCCCCAGCGCCTTTTCGGACTCCGCCAGCGCCAGCCAGAGCCGCCGCCACGCCCCGAACTTGAACGCGGGTGAGAAGATGCGGCTCATCTCCCGCGACGCGTACCGCTCGATCAGCGGGTTCCGGTATTCGGCCTCGCGTCCGGCTCCCGCCGATGCCAGCCGCTCCAGGAGCTCACGTGTGTCGTCCACCCGCGCCTCCGTCACAGCGAGAACTGCGTGTAGAACTCCCGCCCGCCGCGTTCCACCAGCATGCGAACCGCCACGCGCCCGGGCACGTCCTGAAGCCGGCGCAGCAGGTCTGCCGCCTCGTCCGCCGAGCTCACGCCATAGCGGTTGATGGCCAGGATCAGGTCCCCGTCGCGCAGCCCCAGCGTGCGCCGGACATTGTCGCTCACGTCGACGATCAGTGCGCCATGGTCGTTGCTCAGGCCGCGCTCGCTCCGGATCGCCGGAGTGAGCGTGACGAGCTCGAACTCCTGGAGCGCGTTGACTCGCTCCGCGGAGATGGAGGGGAGGTCTGTGGGGATCACCGTGACCTCCCGCCGGCCCTGCTCCCCCACGGCCACGCGCAGCGTGTCACCCACGCCCACCTCCAGCATCGCGGCCTCCCAATCGAGCGGGGTGCGCAGCGCCTCGCCGTCGACGCTCCGCACCACCTCGCCCGCCTCTAGTCCCGCCTCATCGGCGGGAGATCCGGGCGCGACGCGCGCCACTTTCACCTCGCGGCTGCGGCCGAACTGGTTCGGGTTGGCCGGCTCCAGCTCGAGCCCGGTCCACGGGCGCCGCACCTCGCCGTGGCTCACCAGCTCCATCACCACGCGCCGGGCGCGGTCTATGGGGATCGCGAAGCCGAGCCCCTCGCTCCCGCCGCTGCGGGAAAAGATCGACGAGTTCACGCCGATCACCTCGCCTTTCGCGTTCACCAGCGGCCCCCCGGAGTTGCCCGGATTGATGGACGCGTCCGTCTGGATCATGCCCAGGTAATAGCCGGAGTTGTCGTCATCCTGGCTGGGAATGATGTTGCGGCGGACGCCGCTCACCACGCCGGCCGTGACCGTGGGCTCGGTGTTCGAGAGGAGGTAGCCGAACGGGTTCCCGATGGCGACCACCCACTCGCCGATGAGGAGGTCGTCAGAGCGGCCGAGCGGCGCCACCGGCAGCTTCTCGCCGTGCGTCTTCAGGCGGACCAGCGCGAGGTCGTTGACCTCGTCGGTGCCCACCACGTCGGCGCTGTAGTCCGTCCCGTCGGGGAGCGTGACCACGATCTCACTGGCACCGTGCACCACGTGGTCATTGGTCAGCACCAGGCCATCGGGGTGGATGATGAACCCCGAGCCCAGCCCCTGGACCCGTCGCTCCGTGCCCGGCGGGAGGAACAGTTGCTCGTACAGCGAGCGCGGCTGCACTCGCTCCCGCCGGATGATGTTGACGCTCACCACCGCCGGCGCCACCCGCTCGGCGGCCTGCACGATGGCCGTTCGGCGCGACGCGTCGATGTTCTCCTGGCGCTCCGCCAGCGTCGGCCCGGGCTGCCTCGCCCCCTGCTGCTCCTGGTCGAGGAAGGCGGTGGGCGCCGCTTCCGCCGACCGCGTCTCCTTGCACCCGGCTACGGCGAGCAGCGCGCCGGTCAGCAGGAGGGCGGCGAGTGTGCGCATGCGAGGGTCCCTTCGCTCAGATGACGCGTCGGTCTTCCGGCAGCCGGTCCCAGTCGGCGAGGAACCCGGCGAGGCCCTTGTCGGTCAGCGGGTGCTGCAGCAGCTGCCAGAGCACGCTGGGCGGCATGGTCCCGACGTCCGCGCCCATGAGGGCGGACTCGACCACGTGCTGCGGGTGCCGGATCGACGCGGCCAGGATCTCCGTGTCGAAGCCATAGTTGTCGTAGATCAGGCGGATCTGCCGGATCAGCTCCATCCCGTCGTTCGAGATATCATCGAGCCGGCCCACGAACGGCGAGATGTACGTTGCGTCTGCCTTCGCGGCGAGCAGCGCCTGGGTGGGCGAGAAGCAGAGCGTCACGTTCACCGCAATGCCCTCGGAACGCAGCCGCCGGCACGCCACCAGACCGGCCTCGGTCAGAGGCACCTTCACCACGATGTTGTCTGCGATCGCCGCGAGCTTCTTCCCCTCGCGCAGCATGGTGTCGGCGTCCGTGGCCACGACCTCGGCGCTGATCGGACCGGACACTGTCCGGCAGATCTCCTCCAGGATCTCGCGCGGGTGGCCCTCGTCGCCCGCCGCCTTCGAGAGCAGGGAAGGATTGGTGGTGATGCCATCGATCAGGCCGGCATCCGTGGCCCGCCGGATCTCCGACAGGTCGGCCGTATCAAGGAAGATCTTCATTCGTCCACGCCTCGTTGCTCAGTTCACGCTCACTGTAGTAGACGCGCGCCAGGAACAGCCCCTGCGGCGGCGCCGGCGGGCTCGTCTCCAGCCCGTTCGGATTCGACTCCGTCACCAGCTTCCCTCCGTCCAGCAGCCCGGCCACGTCCGCCAGCGGTCGGCGGCCCCGGGCCACGTCCACCATCGTGCCCACCAGGTAGCGCACCATGTGGTGCAGGAACCGGTTGGCGACAACCCGGAACTCGACGCCGCCCCGCCAGTCCGCCCACCCGGCGTGCAGCACCGTACACCCGTAGCCCCGTTCGGGTTGTCCCGACTTGGCATACCCGCGGAACGAGTGGCTCCCCACGATCGCGGCCGCGCCCGCCTCCAGCGCCCCGCGCTCCAGCGGCTCCGCCAGCGCCCAGCACCACGGCGCCCGGAACGGTGAGCGGGATGCCTTGGCGGTGCCGACCCGGTATACATACCCGCGCGCGCTGGCACTATAGCGCGCGTGAAAAGCGGGCGACACCGGGGCGGCTTCCGCCACCCAGATGTCGCCCGGGAGAATCGCGTTCAGCGCCCGCTGCAGCGTGGGCGGGGACCAGGACGGTGGCATGGACGCGTGCACCACCTGCGCGAGCGCGTGCACGCCCGTGTCCGTGCGGCCCGCCGCCACCGAGGTGACCGGCCGGTCCGCCAGGCGCGACAACGCCGCGTCCAGCTCGCCCTGCACCGTGCGCTGGTCCGGCTGGAGCTGCCAGCCGTGGAAGCCGGTGCCGTCGTAGTGCAGCGTCAGGCGGACGCGAGAGGGTTCCGTGGGCACGGGCGGAAGCTATTGCCCCCGCTGGCCGTGAGCCACCCCCTGCGAGCCGTTCGTAGATCCGCCGCCTGGCGCGGCGGATCAGCCTCCTCCGCGCCTCCTACTCCTTGCGTCGGATCGCCTTCACCAGCTCGTCCTTGCTCATCTTGCTGCGCCCGTCGATATCCAGCTCCTTCGCCCGGTTGTACAGCTCGTCCCTGGTCCGGTCGTCCAGCGAGTGCGTCGGGTTCCCCGTGCCCTGGGTTGTCTTGTTGGGCGTCCGACCCTCTTCACGACGGTTCTTGTTCACCGTGCGAGCCGCGATCTCCTTCGCGCGGCTCTTCGACTTCCCGGACTCGCGCTCGCTCTCCTTCACGTGCTCGTACATGCGCTCGTCCTTGTTCGACCATGACTCCGGCATCCCGGCCTCCTTCCGTGGCAGTGACACTCCCCTGTCGACCATCATCCGGTGCAAGATGGACACCGCCCCGTCGCGGCGAGACGGAGGGCGGGGACGGTCCCGGGCTCCCTGGCCGCGGCGCGGCCACGCACCTTGACGGCGGCGGCGATCCCGGGGAGTTTGCAACCCCTGCCATGAGCACAGAAACGAAGCAGCCGGATCCGGAGACGGGGCCGTCCCTGAAGGAGCTGATCGCGCGCGTGGCGCTGCGCGACCGGCTGACGGCGGACGACGCGTTCGCTGCCTTCAACGAGGTCATGGGAGGCCGCGCTTCGCAGATCCAGGTCGCGGCGCTCCTGATGGGGCTCCGCACCCGCGGCGAGACGGCCGAGGAGGTGGCCGGCGGGGTGCGTGCGCTGCGCGCGGCCATGGTCGCAGTCGAAGCCGATGATCCCGATGCGCTCGTGGACACGTGCGGAACGGGCGGCGGCGGGCTGACGACGTTCAACATCTCCACCGCGGCAGCCATTCTGGCCGCCGGCGCGGGCGTCCGCATCGCCAAGCATGGCAACCGCTCGTTCACGTCCAGATGTGGAAGCGCGGACGTGCTGGAGGCGCTCGGAGTCTCGATCGAGCTGAAGCCCGAGGCCATGGCCGAAGTCCTCGACGAGGCCGGCATCGTCTTCATGTTCGCGCCGCGCCTGCACCCGGCCATGCGGCACGTGGCCTCGATCCGGCGCGAGTTCGGGATGCCGACCATCATGAACCTGCTCGGACCCCTGACGAACCCGGCGGGAGCGCGACGCCAGGTGGTGGGCGTCACCGATCCCGCGCTGATCGACCTCGTGGCCGGAGCCCTGAAGGAGCTGGGTCACCACCACGCCCTGGTGGTCCACGGCGCCCCCGGCATGGACGAGATCAGCCCCCTCGGCCCCACGCAGGTGGCCGAGCTGGCCCACGGGGAGATCCGCCGCTACGTGCTCGAGCCAGAAACGTTCGGGTGGGAGCCCGGAGATCCTGGCGAGCTCGCGGGGGGCGACCCCGAGCACAACGCCCGTGTCATCCTCGAGGTGTGCCGCGGGGAGCGCACCGGAGCCGCGCGCGCGGCGGTCCTCCTGAACGCGGGCGCGGCGATCCTGGTGGCGGGGAAGGCCGAGTCCCTGTCGGGCGGGATCGATGCGGCGAGAGACGCCCTCGATGCGGGTGCGGCGCTGGAAGCGCTCGACCGCCTGCGGACCGCCACCGGGCGCCATCCACCGCCCGGTCAGGTCTGAGGATGCTCCCGCAGGCTACCGGGCCGGGGTGACCACCGCTTGGACCGTCCAGGGGCCGGGAATCACGGGACGCGGCGCGTTCGGGAGGAGGACCACCATGGTCCACTTGCGGGTCCGGCGGCCCACCACGAACGGACGCTCTCCACGCTTCATGCAAACCTCCGCATCACGCCCATGACAACGCCCTGCACCTGCACTCGGTCGGCGCCGTAGAACATGGGCTGCATGGCCTGGTTGGCAGGCTGGAGCCGGATGCGACCGTCCTTCTCACGGTAGAACCGCTTCACCGTGGCCGCCTCCCGGTCCACCAGCGCGATCACGACCTCGCCGTTCTCCGCCGTCTCCCGATGCCGGACCACGAGGTAGTCCCCGTCCCGGATCTGCTCGTCGATCATCGAGTCACCCTCGACGCGGAGGACGTAGTGCTCGCCCCGCCCCAGCATCTCGTCCGGAACCGCAACGGTCTCCTGCTGGTCCACCGCTTCGATCGGAAGGCCGGCGGCAACCTTCCCCACCAGGGGCAGCGCCACCGCTTCCAGCCGGATCTCCTCCGGCACGACCTGGATGGAGCGGCTCTCGTTGTAGCCCTTTCGGATGTACCCCTTCACCCGCAGATTTTCGAGATGCTCGTGCACCGTGGCGAGCGAGGTGTACCCGAAGCGGCCCGCGATCTCCTCGAAGCTGGGGGCGTAGCCGTGGGTGTCGGCGAATTCCTCGACGAAATCGAGGATCTCCTTCTGCCTCTTGGTCAACGGCTTCTTCTGTTGTAGCATCGGGGCCCGCCTCCGAAGAAAGTCCGAAACCAGTCTATACCGAACACGACCCGAAAGCAAGGGGCATGTCCATTCTGGAGCGGATCGTTCGCGAGAAGCGCTCGGAAGTAGCGCGTCTCGCCCCCTGGACGGCGGCGCTCCGGCGTCAGGCCGAGGACGCGGCGCGGGCATCGCCTGTTCGGGATTTCGCGAGCGCGCTCCGGGGTGGTGAAGGGGTGGCGGTGATCGCGGAAGTGAAGCGGCGCTCGCCGTCCGCGGGCTGGATCCGGCGCGAGCTGAACGCGGCGGGGCTGGCCTCGGTGTACGAGCATGGCGGAGCGTCGGCCGTGAGCGTGCTGACGGACGCGGCGGAGTTCGGCGGGTCGCGGGAGGACCTCGAAGCGGTGCGTGCGGCGGTGGCCCTGCCGGTGCTGCGAAAGGAATTCATCGTGGATCCGGTGCAGGTGTACGAGTCGAGGGCCATGGGGGCGGACGCGCTGCTGCTGATCGTGCGGGTCCTGGACGGCGGGGCGCTCGCGGAGCTGCTGTCGCTGAGCATCGATCTGGGGATGTCGGCGCTCGTGGAAGCCCACGACGCTGCGGAGCTGGAGCGGGCGCTGTCGGCGGGGGCACGGGTGGTCGGCATCAACAACCGTGACCTGTCCAGGTTCGAGACGGACCTTTCGGTGAGCGAAGCGCTGGCCCCGTCGGTGCCGGCGGACGTGGTCGTGGTGGCGGAGAGCGGGATCCGCGACGCGGAGGACGTGGTCCGGCTCGGCGAGGCCGGAGTGGACGCGGTGCTGGTCGGGGAGACGCTGGTGCGCGCCGCCGACGCCATGGAAGCGGTCGGCCGGCTGGTGGGGCATTCCCGTCGCGGGAGTGCGCGCCGGGCTGGCGGGGCGGACGGTGGTGGCACGGAGGCGGCCCACCCGCTCCGGGCCGAGGGACCGGCATGAAGGCTCCGGTGTGGCCGGATGTGAAGATCTGCGGGGTCTGCGACCCCACGGACGCGGCAAGGGCTGTGGACGCGGGCGCCACGCACGTGGGCGTGATCCGGGTCCCCGGGACGCTCCGGGAGCGGACGCCGGACCTGGTGGAGCGGATCTGCGGCGCAGTCCGCGGCGCGAAGCGGGTGGGCGTGTACGCGGACGCGGCGACGCACACCATCATCGCCGAAAGGGAGCGCTTCGGTCTGGACGTGGTTCAGCTCCACGGTCGCGAGCCGCCAGAGCAGGTGGAGGCGCTCATGGCCCGGGGTCTGGAAGTCTGGAAGGTGGTGAAACCGCGCTCGGCGGAGGAGCTCCTGAGCGGGGCCCGCCGGTACGGGGAGGCGCACCTGCTGCTGGTGGAGGGGTGGAGCGAGCGCGGCCGCGGCGGCGTCGGCGCCCGCTTCAACTGGGCGGAAGTGGCAGCCGGTATGGCCGGCCTTCCGTCGCACGTCCGGGTCGGCGTGGCCGGCGGTCTGGATGCCGGCAACGTGGCGGCGGCGGTGAGGCGATTCCGGCCCGCGCTGGTGGACGTGAGCTCGGGGGTGGAGTCGCTGGTGGGGCGAAAGGATGCAGCGCTCGTTCGGGCGTTCGTGGCGGCGGCCCGCGGGGCGGTGGCGTAGCTCGGAAAGCAACGGAGGCGGGAGCGGAATGGCGGAGCGGGCGGAGTCGGGACCGGTGGATGTGGCGGAGCGGGGGCGGTTCGGGCAATACGGCGGACGCTATGTCCCCGAGACGCTGATCGCGGCGCTGGACGAGCTGACCGAGGCGTACGCCGCCGCGCGGGCGGACGCGTCCTTCCGGACGGTTCTGGACGGGCTGCTCCGCGACTACGTGGGGCGGCCATCGCCGCTTTACCGGGCCGAGCGACTGGGGCAGGCGGCAGGGTGCGAGCTGTGGTTGAAGCGAGAGGACCTGAACCACACGGGCGCGCACAAGATCAACAACACGCTCGGCCAGGTCCTGCTGGCCCGACGGATGGGGAAGGGCCGCATCATCGCGGAGACCGGGGCGGGGCAGCACGGCGTTGCGGCGGCGACGGTTTGTGCCCTTTTCGGCCTCGAGTGCGTCGTGTACATGGGCGAGGAGGACATGCGCCGGCAGGCGCTGAACGTGGTGCGCATGGAGCTGCTGGGTGCGGAAGTCCGGCCGGTAGGCTCGGGTACCCGCACGCTCAAGGACGCCACGAACGAGGCCATCCGCGACTGGGTGACGAACGTTGGTGACACACATTACATTATCGGATCGGTGGTCGGGCCGGACCCCTACCCGCGCATGGTGCGCGACTTCCAGGCCGTGATCGGTCGGGAGACGCGGGAGCAGGTGGTGGAGCGCACGGGGCGGCTCCCCGCGGCCGTGGTGGCCTGCGTGGGCGGCGGCTCGAACGCAATGGGCATCTTCCACGCTTTCGTTCCGGACGATGCCGTGGAGCTGGTGGGTGTCGAGGCGGCCGGCGAAGGGCTGGACTCGGGGCGGCACGCCGCTTCCCTGGCCGCGGGCTCGCCCGGCGTGCTCCACGGTTCGCTGAGCTATCTCTTGCAGGATGATGCGGGCCAGGTGGCCCCGGCCCACTCCGTTTCGGCGGGGCTGGACTACCCGGGCGTGGGCCCGGAGCACGCCCACCTCCGGGAGACCGGGCGCGCCCGCTACGTGGCGGTGGACGATGCCGAGGCGCTGGACGCGTTCCACCGGGTGACTCGCCTGGAGGGGATCATCCCGGCGCTGGAGAGCGCGCACGCGGTGGCGTTCCTGCTGAGGGAAGGCCGGGGCTGGGAGGGGGCGGGGCCGGTGGTCGTCTGCATGAGCGGGCGCGGTGACAAGGACGTGGCCCAGGTCATGGAGGCCAGGGCGGTCGAATAGGAAGACCCGCGGGAGAGGCGAGCGGAAGGTGAAGAACGCGCCCCAGCTCGATTCGACGGAAACCAGAGCTCCGGCGGTGCCCGCGCAGGAGGTCGAGGCACTGCTCTCGAACATGGCCAAGGCGCAGCGGGCCTTCAACATGTACCGGGACAACAACCCGGTCTTCCAGCGTTTCCGCCACCTCCTCCACGACTCCTTCCGCCGGCTCTGGGAACAGACCGATGCGCTCGACCTGGGCGTGGCCGAGGAAGGCTTCCGGTACGCGGGTGAGCTCTTCCGCGTGGGCAAGGGCCGCGACTCCCTCGCGTTCATCCTCTACAAGGACGGCGTCCGCAGCCTCCGCTTCCTTCCCGGCTTCGAGGAGGAGGTGGGTGCGTTCCTGGACGCGCTCAACCGTGCGGTCCGCCGTGACGCGGAAGAGGACGACATCATCACCGTGCTCTGGGAAGCGGAGTTCGGGTGCCTGCAGTACGGCTACGTGGACCTGCTGGTGGAAGGGCTGGACGTGCCCGACCGGGGTCTCACCGCCGAGCCGCCGCCCGTGGATCGCTCCGCGCTGTCGCTGGACCTCAAGCTGGACCTGGACCAGGCGGCGCCCGCGAACCTCGCGGCCGGCGACGGCGCCCCATCGCCGGCCGCCCTCCCGGGGCTCACGCGGGAGGATTTCGACGAGACGGTCTACTTCCTGAGCGCGGCGGAGATGGCGGCGCTGCAGGCGGAGCTGGAGTCGGAGGGCACGCGCAACCTCCGGGTGGACGTGCTGAACGCCCTTTTCGACCGCATGGAGGAGCGCGAGTGGCCGGACCGGCAGGCGGAGATCCTCGACATCCTCGACCAGCTCCTGCCGCTCTTCCTGAGCCGCGGCCACCTGCGTGAGGCCACCCTGGTGCTCCAGGAGCTGGACCGGCTGAGCGCTGCGGATGGGCCGTTCGGCGCCGACCTGGCGAGCCGGGTGGAGCTTCTCTTCGATCGCCTCAGCGATCCCCGCGTTCTCGAGCAGTTCGTGCAGGCGCTGGAAGACGGGGCAGTATCGCCGGAGTCGGAAGACGTCGGCCTCTTCTTCAGCCGCCTCCAGGCCTCCGCGATGCCCGTGCTCATCCGCTTCGCCGAGCTGACGGAGAACGGCGCAGTGCAGCAGCGGCTGGCCTCGGCCATCGACGGCGTCGCGGCGCGCTACCCCGACGAGGTGAACAGGCTCCTGGCGAGCGAGGAGACCGACATGGTGGCCGGCGCAGCGCGCGCGGCCGGGCGCGTCCGTCTGGCGCCGGCGGTGCCCGGGCTCTCGCGGGCCCTCGATCACGCCGACCGCGAAGTGCGGCTCGCGGTCGTGAGCGCACTCGCGGACATGCGGCTCACGCCTGCCCTGCACGCCCTGGTGGCCGCCCTCGAGGATGAGGACAGGGAAGTCCGGATCGCGGCCGCCACGGCCCTTCGAGAAGTCCGTTTCGCGTCCGGCCGCGACGCGCTCGCCGCAGCCATCGACGGACGTCGCCTCCGGGAGTCGGACCTGACGGAGAAAATGGCGTTCTTCCAGGCGTACGGCGCGGTGGGCGGGAGCGCGGCCGTGCAGCGGCTGGCGGGAATCCTGAACGACCGTGGCTTCCTGGGCAGGCGGAGCCCGACGGACTATCGGGCGTGCGCGGCGCTGGCGCTGGGAGAGGCGGGGTCGGGCGCGGCGACGGAGGCGCTGGAGCGGGCGAGGCACGACGACGACCCGGTGGTCAGGAACGCGGTAGTCAGGGTCCTGCGGCAGGGAGAGTCGGCCTGATGAGCCCGCACAGCCACACCATCGACGGCACGGCGTCGTTCCAGAAGACGGGGCGGACCCTCCTCGGGACGTTCTACGCCGCCCTGCAGGCGCTGAAGCTGTTCCCCCTGGAGAACCAGACGGTTCAGAAGGCGCTGGACGACCTCCACACCGCAACGACGCGGCTGCAGGCCAGGGAGGAGCTGGTGGACATCGGGCTGGTGGGCGACTTCATCTTCATCAACGACGTCCGCATCCGCCTCGACCTCTCCACCTACGCCGCATTCTCCCTCCTCTCGAACGCGCTGAACCGGCACCGGGTCGGCTCGGTCCAGGTGCATCCCGGTGTGGAGCGGTCCGAGTGGCCGCCGTTCCTTTCGCTTCTGCTGGAGAAGCCTCAGTCGGAGGAGAGCGCGTACGACGACTTCGTCCATCGCTTCCGCGCTACGCCCGTTCGCCACATCGAGGTGGGTCCCGAGCGGGAACGGGCGGCGAGGGACGACACCGATGCGCAGAGCAAGGAAGCGGCGAAGAGGGCGTACTTCCAGACCGTCGAGGTGATGAAGACGGTGCTGGCGGACACGCGGCTGGGGAAGAGCGTGAATGCGCGCCGGGTGAAGCGGGCGGTGCAAGCCATTGTGGACCAGGTGCTGAACAACGAGACGTCCATGATGGGGATGACGGCGCTGCGGGAGTATGACGATTACACGTACACGCACTGCGTGAACGTGTGCATCTTCAGCGTGGTGCTGGGCCAGAAGCTGGGGCTGGACAAGCGGCAGCTGTACGAGCTGGGGCTGGGCGCGCTCTTCCACGACATAGGGAAGATGCGGGTGGACCGGGACATCACCAACAAGAGCGAGGACCTCACGGCCGACGAGTTGCGCCAGATGCAGCAGCACCCGACCGAGGGTCTGCTGGCGCTCTTCAACATGCACGGCTTCGGGGAAGTGCCGTTCCGGGCCATGCTCATGGCCTACGAGCACCACATGAAGCGCGACCTCTCCGGCTACCCCGGGAACCGTCGGCCACGCAGCCCGACGCTCTTCAGCCGTATCGTGGCGGTGGCCGACGGGTTCGATGCGGCCACCACCCATCGGGTGTACATGGCCGGCGCGTGGCGGCCGGAGGACGCGCTGCTCGAGATGCGCGACAACCCGAAGCGCGGCTACGATCCGCTGCTGGTGAAGGCGCTGATCAACGTCACGGGGATCTTCCCGGTCGGCACGCTCGTGATCCTGGACACCTACGAGATGGCCGTGGTGACCAGCGCCAACCCGGACCCCGCCAAGATCCACCAGCCGATCATCAGGGTGATCTACGACGCTCAGGGGATGCCGCTGACGGAGCCCATAACGGTGAACCTGGGCGCGGAGCACCCCGATAGCGGGCAGCCGCCACGTCAGATCATCAAGACCACGGACCCCGCCCGATACGGAATCGACATTGGCGCCTACTTCATCTGACACCCGCCTGAGCGACCGGCTCGCGAGCCGCGTCCACGACAGGCGGCCACTCCTCGTCCCGTACATCACCGCCGGTTTTCCTTCTCCGGCCGCCACGCCGGGCCTGATGGCCGCTGTGGCGGAGGCCGGGGCGGACGTCCTGGAGCTCGGTGTCCCGTTCAGCGATCCACTCGCCGACGGTCCGACGATCCAGGCCAGCTCCCAGGCGGCGCTCCGAGCGGGCGGCTCCCTGCCCGCCACGCTGGCAGCGCTCGCCGCGTTCCGCGCCAGTGATGCGGCCACGCCGGTGATCCTGTTCACGTACCTGAACCCTATCTTCCGCTATGGCGTCGAACGGTTCCTGGACGGCGCCGCGCGGGCGGGCGCGGACGGCGTGCTCGTCACCGATCTCCCGCTGGGCGAGGACCCGGAGCTCGAGGAGCGCTTCGAGAGCTCGCCGCTCGCGCTCGTGCGACTCATCGCCCCGACCACGCCACGCGCCCGCGCGCTCCGGATCGCCGAGCGCGCGCAGGGCTTCCTCTACTACATCTCGCGCACGGGCGTGACGGGCGGGGGGACGGAGCTGAGGCGAGAGCTCGCCGCCGAGCTTGCGCCGATCCGTGCCGCAGCCCCGGTGCCGGTGGTGGTGGGCTTCGGGATCGCCACGCCCGGGCAGGCGGCTTCCGTGGCCGGGATGGCCGACGGGGTCGTCGTCGGGAGCGCGCTCATCGAAGTGATCCGTGAGCGCGGGGTGGACGGGGCGAGGGAGTTCGTGGCGTCGCTGCGTGCGGCGCTGCCGCCTGGCCCCGCCGCGGCTTCGTGAGTCCCGCCGGGCGGGGAAGACGCACCGCGGGCCTCGCGCCCGCCCTCCGGCGTTCGCGCCCCGCGCACCGCCCTCGAGCCCGGCCCACCACCGTCACGCGGCCCGCCACCTCGGGCCCGGGCGAGATTCGCGGCTCTCGGCCGCGAGCCGCCTAACCCGACCCCCGCCCCAACCGCTTCGGCAGCCCGGGGTCCGGGCGCACGAAGACGGTGGAAACGCGCTCCGGCACGACTGCGCCGGGGCGCGCCTTGCGGGGCTTCCGCACGTATCTCCGCCGCGTCCAGTCCACGGGGACGGTGGCGGAGCCGCGGGCGCGGCTGTTGAGCGCTGCGAGCACTGCCGCTTCCACCAGGTCGCGCTTGGGCGGGTTCTGGTCGCGTTCGGTCCAGCGGAGGATGACGTGGGCGCCGGCGCTGTCGCGGGCGTGGAGCCGAGATGTCGTCGGGGGACGAGTGGTGGAAGGTCAGCTCGTCGTTGGCGCCGCCGCTCCGCCCCACGCGGATCTCCAGTCCACCGGAGCTGGTGAAGCGGAGGTACGGGAGCGCCCGACGCTCCTCGCCGCCCGTGCCGCCCTCCTCGGCCAGGAGCTCCGCCGCCCAGCCCGCGACTTCCGCCGGGTCCGCCGCTCCCCGGTCGAGCGACTCCAGCAGCGACTGGAGCCGGTTCTGCTCCGCCAGCGCCTCCCGCACCCGCACCGGCAGCTGCGCCGCCGCCCGCTCCCGCCGGCGGGCCCGGTCGTACATGATCTCGGCGTTCTCCGCCGCCGAGCGCGCGGGATCCAGCGGCACGGTCACGGTGCCGCCCTCGAAGTCGTCCAGCTCGACCGAGGCGTCGCTGCGCCGGACCCGGTGCAGCTGGGCCATGAGCAGGTCGGCTTGCCCGCGCAGGCGGGCAGCGTCGGCCGGTGCCGCCTCCGCGTCGGCGCGCAGACGCAGCGCCCGCTGCTCCACTTTCTCCAGCCGGGCGACGAGCGCCGCCAGCACTTCGGGCGCCACCCACGCCGCCGCATCCGTGGAGGCGGCGGCCGCGAGAGCCGCAAGGAGGGTCGGCTTCGGCGCCGACCGCGTACCGGGGAGCGGGACGGGGTAGGGGGCGGGGTAGGGGGCGGGGCCGTCCACGTCGAGCAGCTGCGGGCTCGGCTCCGGCCGGCTCGCCACAGCGGCGTACCGGTGCCATGCCGCGCCGAGCAGCGCCGGGTCGGGATCCTCGGCGGCCGGTCCGAGCAGCGCCGCCGCGTTGAGCGGGCTGGTCCAGGCGACGCCTCGCACCAGCGCGCTCGCCCGCCCGGCCGGCGTCACGTCCTCCAGCAGCCGCCGGAGCTCGCCTTCCGTCAGCGGAGACTCCTCGCCCGCACGCGGGCGACGTGCCGGCGGAGAGTACACCGCGCCGGCCCGCAGCCGCCGCTCCCCCGCGTCCCGCGGCCACAGCGCGGCCACAATGGTGGCGTCGGGCGCCAGCGCCAGCACGTTCCACTGGTTCGTCATCAGCTCGACCACGAAGCGCGACGCCCGCCCGGCGCCGCCCGCGTCGATGGCGATGGTGAGGACCCGTTCGTCCCGCGGTGCGCTCACCTCGCGGACGCGCGGCTTCCGCTGCGTCGGGATCTTCCGGCCGCCCCAGGCCGGGTCCGCGGGTGCCGTCTGGCTGCCGCCGCCGGTCGCGCCGCCGCCGGTCGCGCCACCGCCGACCTCGTCGCCCGGATCGTCGCCCGGACCGCCGCCCGGACCCGCGGCGGCGGCCGCGAGCTCGCGGATCCAGCCGCGCCCGGGGTGCAGCTCCCAGACGAGGGCGAACGAGTCCAGGTCGAGCACGAGACGCCTAGCCGCCGGGTCCATCCACACACCCTTGAGCCGGCGCGCGCGGAGGCGGTCGTCGAGCTCGCGGGCGAGGTAGTGGACGAGGAGCGAGTCGTAACGGATCGGGTTTGACACGTCCGGAAACTGGATCTAGCTTCGAGCGCAGTCAAACCCCTGCAACCACGCGGTTTTCCGGCCAATGAGCACGGGATCGGCACGCAAGCGCACCACGGTGCGTCGCCTGCTGGAGATGAAGGAGCGCGGCGAGAAGATCGTCGCGCTCACTGCTTACGACTACCTGTTCGCGAAGCTGGTGGACGAGGCGGGCGTCGACATCGTCCTGGTGGGCGACTCCCTCGGCCAGGTCGTGCTCGGCCACGACTCCACGGTCCCCGTCACCCTCGAGGACATGATCCACCACGGCGCCGCCGTGCGGCGGGGCGTCGAGGACGCGCTGCTGGTGGTGGACATGCCGTTCCTCACGTTCCAGGTCTCGCCCGAGGACACGGTCCGCAACTGCGGCCGTGTGCTCAAGGAGACGGGGGCGGAGGCCGTGAAGATGGAGGGCGGGAGCGAGCGGGCGTGCGAGCACGTCGCCAGGCTGGTGGACGCCGGGATCGCGGTCATGGGGCACGTGGGGCTCACCCCCCAGTCGGTGCACGCCCTCGGCGGCTACCGCGTCCAGGGGCGCGACGACGTCACCGCCGACCGGCTCCGCCGCGAAGTGGCGGCGCTGGCCGAGGCCGGGGCGTTCGCCGTCGTGCTGGAGCTGCTGCCGGCCGCGCTGGCGAAGGAGCTGACGGCGGCCTCACCGGTCCCCACCATCGGAATCGGCGCCGGCCCCTACTGCGACGGCCAGGTCCTGGTCCTTCCGGACATGCTGGGCCTGAACGACGCGTTCAAGCCCAAGTTCCTCCGCCGCTTCGCCGAGCTGGCGAAGGAGACCCGCCGGGCCGTGGGCGAGTACGTCGAGGCGGTGCGCGGCGGCGAGTATCCGGACGCCGGGCACTCTCACTGATCTGCTGGGAAGCGCGATGAAGCACATCTCGACTGTCGCCGAGCTGCGGCGGGCGGTGGCGGAGGCCCGCCGCTCCGTCGGCGCCACCGGGCCGGGCGCCGGAGAGGAGCGGGTCTCGCTGGTGCCGACCATGGGCGCGCTGCACTCAGGGCACCTCTCGCTGGTGGGGCGGGCGAAGCAGCGGGCGCCGTTCGTCGTCATGTCCATCTTCGTGAACCCCACGCAGTTCGGGCCGGGCGAGGACTTCGACGCCTATCCGCGGACGCCGGCGGAGGACGCGGCGGCGGCGGAGGCAGCGGGCGTGGACGTGCTGTTCGCGCCGTCGCCCGGCGAGGTCTTTCCCGACGGCGACACGGTGGTGAAGGTGATCCCGGGGAAGCTGGCGGAGCGGCTGTGCGGGCTGAGCCGCCCGGGCCACTTCCAGGGCGTGCTCACGGTGGTGGCCAAGCTCTTCGGCATGGTCCAGCCGGACGTGGCGGTGTTTGGCCAGAAGGACTTCCAGCAGTCGGTGCTGATCCGCCGCATGGTGAAGGACCTGGACATCGCGGTGGCCATCGACGTGGCGCCCATCGTCCGGGAATCCGACGGTCTGGCACTGTCCTCGCGCAACGTGTACCTGACGGAGCGCCAGCGGGAGCGCGCCAGGAGCCTGTCCGAGGGGCTCCTCGCTGCCCGCGCCGCGTTCCGCGACGAGGGGGTCACGGACCCGGATCGGCTGAAAGCAAGGGTGCGGGGTACCATGCGGGACGCCGACGTGGAGCCCGAGTACATCGAGCTCGTGGACCCTGACACGCTCGACGAGGTAGACGAGGCGTCGGCGGCTTCGGTGCTGGCCGTGGCCGCGCGCGTGGGGGACACGCGCCTGATCGACAACGTGATCCTGGGACACGAGGAGTAGGGGGAACGGCATGCGTCGCAGCATGTGCAAGTCGAAGATCCACCGGGCGACGGTGACGGACGCGAACCTCGCCTACGAGGGCTCCATCACGCTCGACCCGGTTCTCATGACCGCCGCGGACGTCCTGGAGTACGAGAAGGTGCACGTGGTGGACATCGACAACGGCGCGCGCTTCGAGACGTACGTGATCCGCGGCGACGAGGGCTCGGGCGACGTGGTGCTGAACGGCGCCGCCGCGCGCCTGGTTCAGCCCGGCGACAAGGTCATCATCATGTCCTACGCCGACTACGACGAGGCCGAGCTGGAGGACTTCCGACCCCGCATCGTCTTCGTGGACGGAGCGAACCGGATCCGGGAGACGGACGACGGCGAGCGCGCCGGCACCCGGCTCCGCATCGAGCCCGCGTAGGCGCAGGTGCTCCACCCCGTCGTGGCACGCGCGGCCAGGGGCGAGCTCCCGGAGTGGGCCGTGGCGCGGGAGAAGCGCCGGGCCCACATCGGCCGCGTGGCGGACCTCCTGGAGCGCTGGGCCACGGCCCTGGAGCTCGGCCCGGACGACGTGGCCCGCTGGCGCGCCGCCGGCTTCCTCCACGACTCCCTCCACGACGCCGACCCTGAGCAGATCCGCCCCCTCGTCCCCCTCGAGTTCAAGGACGCGCCGGGGAAGCTGCTGCACGGCCCCGCCGCCGCCGAGCGCCTGCGGCGCGACGGCGTGGAGGACGAGGAGCTGCTCCTGGCGCTGACGTGGCACACCCTCGGCCACGAGCGCTTCGGCCCGCTCGGCAAGGCGCTGTACCTGGCCGACTACACGGAGCCCGGGCGCGAGTACGACTCGGACCAGCTCGCCGGGTGGCGGGAGCGCGCGCCGGCCGAGATGGACGCGGTGCTCCGCGACGTTGCAGCCCATCGCATCGGGCGCTCTCTGGGCAAGGGGAGGCCGCTCATGCCGCAGACCGTGGCCTTCTGGAACGGTATGCTGAATGGCCGGCCGTAGGGCTTCGCGCGGCATCACGGCCGCGCTCGGCATAGTGGCCGCGCTCGTGCTGGCCTTCATCGTCTCCGCCATCGCCGGCATCGGCGGCGACGACGACGCGGCCACGCCCGCCCCCGGCACCGCTCCCGCCGCCGACGCCCCGCCGCCGCTCCCCCCCGTGCAGCCGATGGATACGGCTCTCGGCCACGTGCGCGTCGAGGTCCTGAACGGCTCGGGGCGAGGCGGGCTGGCGCTGGAGGCCACGCGCCTGCTTCGCGCCGACGGCTTCGACGTGGTCTTCTTCGGCAACGCCAGCCGTTTCGACACCCCGGCCAGCGTTGTCCTGGACCGTTCCGGCGACCGCATCCGCGCCCTCGCCGTGGCGGCCGCGCTCGGCATCGACTCCGTGGCGGCGGCCCTCGACACCACGCTCGTCCTGGACGTGTCCGTCGTGCTGGGCGACGACTGGCCGCCGGCGCAGCCCGCGCCCAGGCCGTCGCTGTGGCAGCGGCTCAGAGGGCGGGTCGGGCAGTAGCACTCGCCCCCGGACAGGGCCCGGAGGTTGCCCGCGTCGCGTGCCCGTGGCATCCATCCCGCATGTTCTCCGAATCCGCCGAGCTGTACGACCTGATCTACAGGGAGTTCAAGGACTACCGGAGCGAGGGCGCCGGGATCGCCGCCCTCGTCCGCCGCTTCCATCCGCACGCGCGCACCGTCCTGGACGTGGCGTGCGGCACGGGTGAGCACGCCCGCGTCCTCGCCGCCGACCACGGCTACCGGGTGGACGCGCGCTGGAGCGCTTCCGCGCCCACCTCGCCCCCGGCGGCGTCGCCATCGTCGAGGCCTGGCTCCGGCCCGACCAGTGGCGTCCCGGGTCTGTGTACATGCACACCGCCGAGACCGACGCCGCGAAGGTCTGCCGCATCAGCCACGCTTCGACCCGCGACGGCCTCTCCGTGCTCGAGTTCCACTACCTCATCGGCAGCCCGGACGGGATCGAGCACAAGCGCGAGGTCCACGAGCTGGGACTGTTCACCCATCAGCAGATGCGCGCCGCCTTCGCCGATGCAGGCCTCGAGGTGCTCGACTACGACGAACAGGGGCTCTCGGGACGCGGGCTGTACGTGGGCCGGCAGGCCGGCTGATCGCGTCGGCCCGCGCAACGCAGGGAATGGACTGGCCAGCGGTGCGAAGACTCGTGACCCTCGTGATCCTGACGACACCCGGACCGACGGATTGGTGGGTGGCGATTTAGCGAGTCCGGCAGCAGAAGTGGCGAACCCCTGAGGCCACGCGGAGGCAGTGGATGAAGCGCACGTGGACGATCATCGGTGTGGACGACGTGGTTGGCAGCTTCAAATGGTACCAGGCCCTGTTCGGCCAGACGGCTACGCTTCCTGCGCATGCCGATTTCGGGCAGATCGTCGATTCAGGGAGTTCTCACTCCGAGATCCAGACGGGTACTTCGTCACGATCAGCGCGCTCAGTCCGGCATAGGGAGAAAGCACGGAGGGGCGCAGTGCCGTCAGGAAGCAGGAAAGGAGACTGGGAATGGGACGGATCGTCGTGATGAACCACCTGACCCTCGATGGTGTGATGCAGGGGCCGGGTCGGGTTGACGAAGACACCCGAGGCGGATTTGCACACGGTGGGTGGGGCAGCCGCTCCGCGTCACCGGATGACTCTGCGGCCAAGGCAATGGGTGAGCGGATGGCCGCAGGCGGCGGCCTGAGGGGATGGCTGTTCGGGCGGCGGACGTACGAGGACCTGCTGGCGACTTGGAACGCCAGGGGAGGCCCGTTCAAGGACGGGCTCAACAACACACCCAAGTATGTCGCTTCGACCACGCTGAGCGAACCCCTCCCCTGGCCCAGTTCGACGCTCCTGGGCGGGGACGTAGCCGAGGCCGTCGCCGCCCTCAAAGGTCAGGTCGACGGCGTATTGGCGATCATGGGCAGCGGTGAGCTGATTGGCTCCCTGATGGCTACTGACCTGATCGACGAGTACCTGCTGTTCATCCACCCCCTCATCTTGGGCGCCGGGCGGCGTTTGTTCGCGGATGGCACGCCCCCACGCCCGCTTCGGCTCGTCGGCGCGACGACAGGGGCGACTGGCCTCATCGTCGCCACGTACGAGCCGGCGCCGACGGGACAAGGAACCTGACATGAGCAGCACCCGCTCGGAACCGGTGTTCGGCCCTCCGCCGTCCCGCGGCGTCCCCTGGCCTGAACTGGAAGGGAAGCCCGAGCAGTGTGAGCCTGGGCCGGGTTCCTTCTGGTGGTCGATCCTCGGAATGGCCCCGAAGCGAGAAAGGGGACATCGCCCGCTGGAGTACTCCGTCCTGGTCGTGTTCGTGGTCTACACCGTCCTCCTCTTCTTCGACCTCTGAGGGGAAGGCGTGTTCGGGCGCGGGTCAGCGGACCCGACTCGGCTTGATGCCTCGCGGTCCCGGATCGGCGACGTGGCGTGGCATTCGAGCTTGTGTCCGGAGGCCGGCGGCCATCAGCTCAACGACGACCTGGCGGAGGTCGCGGCGGCGATCAGGTCGATCGCCGCGCCGCGAGAGCCCGCCCGCGGACGGCCGCCACGGAGGCAACGCCCGGGATGATCGATCCGGCCCTGCTGGAACCCGGGGCGCGCCGCTTCGCGGAGCTGCTTTTCGCCGCCTTCCCCTCGTGGGCGGACCTGGCGTCCGCGGCGAAGACGTTCGAGCCGGGCAGCCACGCCGTGGGCCTAAGCGTGCAGGTGCCTTCACCGGTGGCGGCGGCCGGGCGCGATCTCCGCATCTGGGCGTGCGGGGACACGGTCAGCGTCTTCTGGTGCGGGGTCGACCACGACCTGATCTGGAGCGGCCTGGGCGAGGAGGACGAGCTGTTCCGCCACGCCATCGACTTCGTGCGGCGCGTCCTCGAGGAGGAGGAGGTGGTGGCCTTCACGCGCCGGCGGTTCCTCTGGAAGAGCGGGTCCCTGGGCGCCTTCGTGAGCCGCGCGGAGCTGGACGGCCGACGCGGGCGGCGCGCCGTCGCCGTCCGCTCCTGGCGCGGGACCTTCGATCGTGGTGCAGCGGAGGCACGTCGAGGACGAAGAGACGATCATCCGTGATGCCCCCTTTCCCGCCCGCCGGCGCCCTCGCCCTGGGCTGGCGCCGCCGTAGTGCCTGCCAAGGTCGCCGAGTTCTACGGTGTCGCGATCCACATCTACAGTCGGGGACATCCTCGCACCCTTTTCCATGCGCTGCGCAGGCCAGCCGGCTCACCTGAGCATTTCCGCGATCTCCGGGCGCGCCGCCTGGA
Organism: uncultured Gemmatimonadales bacterium; assembly: GCA_963798845.1. Taxonomy (GTDB): domain Bacteria; phylum Gemmatimonadota; class Gemmatimonadetes; order Longimicrobiales; family RSA9; genus CAVUKA01. The sequence goes on from CAWCUS010000004.1 coordinate 141,546, forward strand.
TCCGGTCGTAGTCCAGCTCCAGGCCGTACGGCGTCAGGACCGTCGCGAGGAAGTCGTAGGTGGGGCGCAGGGCCTCGAATGGGAGGGTGACCACGTCCAGCGGCGTCGCCCCCTGGTCGTTGCGGAGGCTCCGGTCGGCGCCGGCGTCCAGGAGCGCCCGGACGATGGCGGGGTGGGCGAAGAACGCGGCCGCCATGAGCGGCGTGGAGCCGTCGTCGCCGGCGGCGTTGACGTCGGCGCCGGCGTCGATGAGCGCCCGGGCGACATCGGCGTGGCCGAACGTGGCGGCGGTGATCAGCGGTGTGGAGCCGCCCATGGGGTCGCGGGCGTCCAGGTCTGCGCCGGCGTCGATGTGGCGGCGGATGGCAGCCAGGTCGTCCCGGAGCGCGGCTTCGTGGATCCCCGGCCCCCGCGCGGCGGCGGGCGCCCCGGCGCGGCCGGCGGCGTCCGCGGCTGCTGCTGCGTGGTTGGCGGCTGCGTCGGCGTGGTCGCCAGCGGCGGTCGGGGCGGGGAGCCGGGCCAGGGCGTCGTCGAGCATGGCGACGAGCTGGTCGCGGGTGAAGGCGAAGGGCTGGTCGTGGTTGAGCTCCGCCATCTCCTGGAGCGCGCCCCGGATCGTCACTTCCGCCTCGCCCGCGTTGGGCACCACCATGTAGCGGTGCTTCGGGGCGTCGGAGGTGAAGAAGTCGAGTGCGGCCATGGCGACGTCGTCCGGCTCCGGGTAGCGGGACCTGTCTTCCTGTCCGGCGATCATGTCCAGCATGGAGCCGTAGCGCGACCCCTCGCCCGTGTACCCGCGCTCACGCATGCGGCGCACCATCGAGGCGACGATCCGCGACCTGTAGTTCCCGGGCTCCACGGCGGCCACCGCCACGCCGAAGCGCGCCAGCTCCGCCGCCAGACCGTCGGTGTACGCCTCCAGGCCGTGCTTGCTCATGCTGTAGGCCCCGCTCAGCGGCCCCGTGACGATCCCGGCGATGGAGCTGGTGTTCAGGATCCGCCCCCGGCTCTCGATGAGCAGGTCCGCGAACGCTTTCGTCACCCGGTACGGCCCCATGAGGTTCACGTCGAGCTGCTGGTCCATGACGGGCTCCGGCATCTCGATCAGCGGCTCCATGGTCGCGATCCCGGCGTTGTTGGCGAGGCCGTACAGCCCGCGGCCCTGGTCGTCGACGAACGCCACCGCCGCGTCGATGTCGCGCTGGACTGTCACGTCCAGCCGCACGGCCGTCACGTTCGGCATGGCGTTCAGCCGCTCCATGTCTTCCGGCTTCCGTGCGCCCGCGTAGACGTGAAACCCGTTGCGCGACAGCACTTCCGTCATCTTGAGCCCGATGCCGGACGTGGCGCCGGTGACGAGGATGGCGCGGGCGGGCTGCGTGGCCTGGGCCGCGGCCCGGGTCGGGGCGGCCGCGAAGGCGAGGGCGACGGCGAGGGTCGCGGCGAGGAGGGTGGCGAGGGTCGGGGCGAAAGCGGGGCGGGAAGGGGACGCGGCAGCGGACGGGGCTGCTCGGCTCGGGCTGGACACGATGCGTTCTCCTGTTCAGTGGGGGCGGCGGTCAGCGGCGCCACCGTTACGGGAGTCGGGAGCTCGACCTTCTACGCAGGCCGTCGGACGTCGGGATGCCAGCGGGGATCGGTGTCGCGGGCGGCTTACCTCTTCTCCGCCGGCCGGTAGAGGATGACGTGGGCCCGCTCGAGCGTGACCAGGCCGCCGCCGATCATGCGCGCCAGCTCGGGCCGCACCTCCTCGATCTTGTCCTCTGTGTCCACCACCTCCACCACGATGGGCAGGTCCATGGACAGGCGCAGGATGCGGTCGGTGTGGACCTTGGCGCTGGCGCCGAAGCCGGCGATGCCGCGCAGCACCGTGCACCCGGCGAAGCCGCGCTCACGGAACATGGACACCAGCGCCTCGTAAAGCGGCCGCCCCTTGTGCGGACCCTCGGCGCAGCGGTCGCTCTCGCCGATGAAGATGCGCATGAGGGTGCGCTCGCCCTCGAATCGCTCGGTCATGGTCAACCCCTCGCCTGGAGGACGTACGCGGAGAGGAACACGCCCGCGTAGACCGAGGCCAGACCCAGGACCACGCTGCCCGCCGCGTACCCCGCCGCGCGCGGCCACGCGCCGTCCTCCAGCAGTGCCACGGTCTCGTAGCTGAACGTGCTGAACGTGGTGAACGCGCCCAGCATCCCCACGGTTACGAGCGCCCGCACCTCCGGCGCAAGGCGCACGGCTTCCAGGTAGCGCATGGCGAAGCCGATGAGCAGGCAGCCGAGCACGTTCACGACCATGGTGCCCGCGGGGAAGCCGAAGCCGGCCCGGTCCTGGACCCAGCCCGACACGCCATATCGTGCCAGCGCTCCGGCCGCACCGCCGAGCGCGATGAAGAGCAGCGTCATCCGACCTCCAAAAAAAGCCTCCCGTCCGGCGACCGTGCCGGTGGGAGGAGTCATCAGCGGCGCATGGCCGCGTTCCGGGCGAACTCCTTCGCCTCGCTCTGTGCCCGGAGGATGGCCAGGCGACCGTACGCTGGCAAGGGGCCGCGGCCCGGCCCGGGGGGCGCAGCCCCGGGCGGATGGTCGGCGCGGTTCTGGCCCTTCAGGCCGGGGACGGGGCATCTTCCGCCGAGGGGCGTTGCCCCGCCTCCGTCCACAAACTGCTGGAAGCCGCGAGGGAGCCATGCGGATCGGGAGTGTGCTGTTGCTGTCCTTGTTGGCTGCGGGTTGCGACGCGCCACGCCCCGCTGCCAGGCAGGCACCGGGCGAAATGGTGCGCCCGGCCACTCGCGATTCCGGCGTCTGGCCCGACACCGCCCGCGCGGCGCTGGTCCGGATGGGCGCGGAAGATCAGGCGGCGAGGGAGCGGCTGGTGGCGCTCATTCAGGAAGGCGCGTCGGTGGACAGCGCGGCGGCCCGGCGGGCGGTCGCCGCGCAGGATTCCGTGGATCACGGCAATACAGAGCGGTTGAAGGAGCTGGTCGCCTCGTTCGGTTGGCCGGGGAAGCCTGCCGCGGGCGACAGCGCGGCCGGGGCTGCGTTCCTCATCGTCCAGCACGCCACGCACGACCCCGCCTTCCAGAAGCGCTATTTGTCGTGGCTGACCGGTGAGCACGCCGCCGGCCGCGCCTCCGGCGAGTCGGTCGCGCTGCTGACCGACCGCACGCGCCAGGCGGATGGCGAGCTCCAGCTGTACGGTACCCAGCTCCGCCTGGAGGACGGTCGGCTCGTCCTGGATCCGATCGAGGACGCCGACCACGTGGACGAGCGCCGCGCCGCCCTCGGCCTGCCGCCTCTGGCCGACTACGTCCGGATGGTCCGGGAGATGTACGGCGTGCCCTACGGCGCCGACGCCGACAGCGCAGGAGGTGCACCGTGACCGGCGAGCTCCGCTACCACCACATCGGCATCCCGACCCCCGAGCGTCGCCCGGGCGAACGCGAGGTGCCCGGCCTCGACATCCACGTCTCCGGCTACGAGACCAGCGCGTTCGGCGTCGAGTGGATGCGGTTCGGTCCCGGATGCACGCTCCCGGAGCTCGTGCGGACCGTGCCGCACGTCGCCTTCCAGGTGGACGACCTGGACGCGGCGCTCGAGGGGAAGGAAGTGATCATCCAGCCGAATTCGCCCTCGCCCGGCATCCGCGTCGCCTTCGTCGTCGAGAACGGCGCGCCTGTGGAGCTGCTCCAGATCGACGGGTGAGGAGTGACCCCCCGGGACGGGCGGATTCTTCCGCCCGGGGGACAATCGAGGCGATGGCGGTGTACAACAGCCGGAGCGTGCCGCCGCGGTTCCGCCGACCGGTGGCGCTCCGGTGCGGAGCGCTGGTGACCTGGACACGCGTGCCCCGCTGATCCCGGAAGAACGGAGGACCTCCATCATGCGCGCATTCCAAACGCTTCCCGCCGTCGCCCTGGCCGTGCTCCTGACCGCCTGCTCCGATCCCGTGGCCCCGGACACCGCGAAGTGGGTGTTCGGGAGCTGGCTCTGGGTCGAGTCCACCGGCGGGATCGCCGGCATCACCATCACGCCCGACACCGTGGGGTACGGGCAGCAGCTCGTCCTGACCTCGGACGGAGAGCTGTCCCTCTACCGGACGGGCCTGCCGGGGGGGCGCGCGCTCGTCAAGCGCACGGGATTCCACGTCACCCACGAGGAGAACGGCGACGTCCTGCACACGGACGAGCCCGTCTTCGCGGTTCGCGACCTGAAGCTGCTCGAGCCGTTCTACAGCGCCAACATCACCACCCGCCCGAGCAACGACCTCCTGGCGCTGGGCGAGGACTGCGCGGACTGTTTCGTGCACACGTTCACGCGCGACTACTCGTCGCTGCCGGACTGACTGGCGAGCCCTCCGGGAGCCGAGGCCACGTGGCGGAAGGCTGGCGCGCGTACCCCGCGGGCGACGCCGGGGAGTTCGAGATCCTGGTCGGGAAGGCCGCCCGGGACAACGACCGCCTCACGCTGCGCGAGGGGCGACCCACGGACCTGTGGCTCCACGCCGGCGGCCATGCCGGCAGCCACGTCCTGGTCCGTGCCGTGGAAGGGAAGACCGGCGACGTGCCGAAGGAGGTGGTCGAGCGCGCGGCCGCCCTGGCCGCCTGGCACTCCAAGGCGAGGAACGCCCGCGGCAAGGTCTCCGTCCACGTCTGCCGCGTGGCGGACGTGAGCAAGCGCCGCGGCGCGCCCCCGGGCGAGGTGGTGCTGCGGCGCTTCGACACGGTGAAAGCGTACCCCGCGGAGTGACGTGGCCCCGTCTCTCCGCCCGCGCTACCTTCGCGCCATGAGCCAAGCGAGCGAATCACCGGGCTACGTCCTGGTGGATATCAATGTGAAGGACGCCGAGAGCTACGAGCGCTACAAGGCCATGGCGCAGGCGTCGGTGGAAGCGTTCGGCGGACGCTACATCGTGCGCGGCGGGAGCGCGGAGGCCCTGGAAGGGGAGTGGCCCACGCACCGGTTCGTGGTCCTGGAGTTCCCGAGCGTCGCGCGGGCCAGGGAATGGTGGGGGTCGGATACCTACGCCCCGGCCAGGGCGCTGAGGCAGGCCAGCGCGGACAGCCGCATGCTGCTGGTGGAGGGCGTTTGACGACGTGAGCGACCCGGCCTTCGCCGTGCTCCGGCTGGAGCGAGAGGGTGGGGACACCATGGGCTACGCCTAGCTGGACGACCTCGAGCGGGATGAGCGCTGGCTCCTCACACTGCGCCGCATCCGCAGCTGACGCCCGCGCTCCGGCCCTGAGTCCGCGGCTCCCGCTGAAGATGCGGCTCGGCCCCGGCCCGCGCGCTCAGCCGGACGTGAGCGCCACGAACGGCTTCGGCGCCGTGAGCCCGTGCTCGGCCGCGAGCTGACCGCACGCCGCCGCGATGTCCTGACCGCGCGAAGCCCGGATCGTGGCGTTGACCCCGCGGGTCTCGAGCCGGTCGGCGAACGCGCGCAGCCGCTGCGCCGGCGACGCGCTCCACCCGGTGCCCGGGACCGGGTTGAACGGGATCAGGTTGACGTGGGCGTGGAACTCCCGGGCGATGGACGCCAGCGGGTCGGCGAGCTCCGGGTCGTCGTTGACGCCGTCGATCATGACGTACTCGAACGTGATCCGGCGGCCACCCGCGCTCTCGAAGCGGCGCAGCGCCTCCAGCAGCTCGGGGATCGGGTACTTCTTCTCCACCGGCACGAGCTTCTGCCGCAGCTCGTGGGTGGGGGCGTGCAGGCTCACGGCCAGCTTGAACTGCTCCGGCCTCGCCGCCAGCGCATCGATCCCCGGCACGATCCCCACTGTGGAAACCGTGATCCGCCGCGCGCCCACGTCGTACGCCTCGTTCAGGAGCGTCAGGGCGTCGAGCACGGCGCTCGTGTTCATGAGCGGCTCGCCCATGCCCATGAACACGATGTTCGTGATCGCGCCCCGGCCGTTGTCCGCCGCCCACCGCCTCGCGCCGCGGTACTGTGCGACGATCTCGCCCGTGGTCATGTTGCGCCGATAGCCGGACCACCCGGTCGCGCAGAAGGTGCACGCCATGGCACACCCCGCCTGGCTGGAAAGGCACAGGGTGAGGCGATCGGGCGCCGGGATCAGGACGCTCTCCACGAGCTCCCCATCGTCGAGCCGCCAGAGGTGCTTCGTGGTGCCGTCACGCGCGACCCGGGTGCGGACGAGAGCGGGGGCGGAAAGCGCGAACGCCTCCGCGAGCGCGGCCCGTTCCTCGGTGGTCAGCTCGGTCATCTCGTCGAACGAGAGCGCCACCTTGTCATAGAGCCAGGAGACCGCCTGCCGTGCGCGGTAGGGGCGAACTCCCCGGCGCTCGAAGTGGGCCTGGAGGGCGGCGAGGGCATGGTCGGGGACCAGGCCGATGAGGTCGGGACGTTCGGTTGTCGCAGTCATGGGGCCCGGTTAACTTAGGCGGATTCATTGGTCCGTTGTAGCCCCAGGTGCAAACGGTGGTCCGTCTAACCGACCTGCTGACGTCCGCACGTGTGAAAGTGCCGCTCGAGGCCAAGACGAAGGACGCGCTCCTCGCCGAGCTCGTGGACGTGCTGGTCCAGGACCAGTGCGTCGGCGATGGAGGCGAGGTGCTGCGCGTCGTGCGCGAACGGGAAGCGGTGCTGTCGACCGGGATCGGCAACGGGATCGCGATCCCGCACGGCCGCTCGGGCGCGTGCCACAGCCTGTCCCTGGCCGCCGGCGTGACGCGGGACCCGGTGGCATACGATGCGCTCGACGGGGCGCCGGTGCGGCTGGTGTTCCTGCTCGTGGGTCCGGAGGACGAGGCGGGACCGCACATCAAGGCGCTGAGCCGCATCTCCCGGCTGGTTCGCCAGCCGCAGCTGCGCGCGAGCCTGGTCGCGGCGACCAACGAGCAGCAGTTCCTCCAGGCGCTGAGGGAGGCCGAGGCCGCGTGACGCGGACCGTCGCGGCCTTCCTGCCGCTGGCCCTCTGGGCCGCGGCGGTGCTCTTCATAGGCGGGCTGGAGATCCATACGGCGTCGCTTCCGTCCGGCTCGGACAAGGCGGCGCATTTTCTCATGTACGGCGTCGGCGGGGCGCTCGCCGCGTGGGCGGCGCGAGGGCGGGGGCGCGGCGTGGCCGCGGCCTGCTTCCTGGCGGTGGTGCTCACGGGAGCGCTGGACGAGCTGCACCAGCGCGCGGTCCCGTTTCGCCAATCCGACGTACGGGACTGGGCGGCCGACGTGGCGGGGGCGGGGGTGTTCCTGCTGGCCACCGCGAGGCTGCTGGGAAGGGGACGAAGGGGATGAGCCAGGAACTGCCGACCGCTTTCCGCACCACCACCGCGGGCTCGCTGCGCGCAGACGACGCCGGGGAGCGCGTCCGCCTCGCGGGCTGGGTCCACCGGCGGCGCGACCTCGGCGGCGTCTTCTTCATGGACCTGCGTGACCGCACGGGGCTGGTGCAGCTTTCGCTCGGCCCCGACTGGACGGATCCGACGTCGCTGGAGGGGGCCCCCGCCATCGGCGCGGAGAGCGTGGTTGCGGTCGAGGGGGAGGTGGTCCGGCGGCCCGAGGGGCAGGCCAACGAGGACCTGGCCACGGGCGAGGTCGAGATCCACGTGGAGCGGCTCCGCGTCCTGGCCGCCGCCGACACGCCGCCCATCCCCGTCTACCAGGTTCCGGGCGAGGAGCCGCCCGCCGAGGACCTGCGGCTCCGCTACCGTTATCTGGACCTGCGACGCGGGGCGCTCCAGCGTGCGTTCGCGATCCGGCACCAGGCGCTCCAGGCCGTTCGCCGCCACCTCACGGCGGAGGGGTTCTGGGAGGTCGACACGCCAATGCTGACGCGTCGGACGCCCGAGGGCGCCCGGGACTACCTGGTCCCGAGTCGTTTGCACGCGGGGGAGTTCTACGCGCTGCCGCAGAGCCCGCAGATCTACAAGCAGCTGCTCATGGTGAGCGGCTTCGATCGATATTTCCAGATCGCCAAGTGCCTGCGCGACGAGGACCTCCGTGCGGACCGGCAGCCCGAATTCACGCAGATCGACGCCGAGATGTCGTTCGTGGACGAGGAGGACGTGTTCGCCGCCGCCGAGCGCATGCTGGCGGGGCTCTGGCGCGACGTGCTGGGCGTCGAGCTCGAGATGCCGTTCCCGCGGCTGCCGTACACCGACGCGATGGAGCGCTACGGCACGGACAAGCCGGACCTGCGCTTCGGCATGGAGTTCGTCGACGTCACCGAGATCCTCCGCCGGACGGAGTTCCGCCTGTTCGCCGGCACGAAAGAGAGCGGGGACCGGATCAAGGGCGTGGTGGCGAAGGGGGCGGCGGACGCCCTCAGTCGCAAGGACCTGGACTCGCTCAATCCGGTGGCCCAGGCCGCCGGCGCGCCCGGCTGTCTCTGGGTCAAGCGGGGCGCCGACGGGTGGTCGGGCCAGTTCGCCAGGTTCCTCGACGAGGACGTCGGGGCGGCGCTGGAAGTGGCCGCGGGGATCGAGCCCGGGGACGTGTTCGTCGCCATGATCGGCAAGTTCTGGGCACGGCCGCGGGTGGCCGGGAGCCACGGCGGCGCGTCGCAGGAAACGGTGGTGCGCGGGGCGGAAGCCGCCCTCGACGCCCTGCGTCGCCACCTGGCGGACGTGCTCGGGCTGCGGGCTCCCGGAGCGCACGCATGGGCGTGGGTAACCGAGTTCCCCATGTTCGAGTGGGACGTCGAGGCCGATCGCCTGGTGGCGGCGCACCATCCGTTCACCATGCCTCACCCGGACGATGTCCGGGCGCTCCAAGATGCCACCGCCGACGGCCCCGTCGACGCGGAACGCGGTCGCAAACTGTTCGACGCCGGCCTGCGCTCGAGGGCGTACGATGCGGTGTACAACGGGAGCGAGCTGGCCAGCGGGAGCATCCGGATCCACGACGCCGACCTGCAGACTGCGGTCTTCCGGGCGCTGGGCATGGACCAGGAGGAGGCGGACGCCAAGTTCGGCTTCCTGCTGGAAGCGTTCCGTTACGGCGTGCCGCCGCACGGCGGCTTCGCGTTCGGATTCGACCGGCTGGTCATGCTGATGGCCGGGCTGCCGAGCCTGCGCGACGTCATCGCCTTCCCGAAGACGACCACGGCGCGGGCGCTGTTCGAGGGCGCGCCGGCCCCCGTGGCGGAGCCGGAGCTGCGCGAGCTGCACATCCAGGTGGCGCGCGAGCGGTGAGGAGGGCGGCTGCGACCGTCCCTTTCCCTCGCGGCCCGGAGTCCCGACCTTTCGAGGCATGAACGGGAGCGGAATGACGGACGAACCGACTGTGATCCAGCACAGGCTGCCTTCCGAAGGCGCTGACTACCTCCTCCTGGCCGGCGTCAACGACGCGCACCTCCAGGAGCTGGCCCGGCTCACCGGCTGCCGCGTGATCCTGCGCGGGGACTACCTCATCCTCTCGGGAGAGCTGGACGACGTCGAGCGTGCCATTCCCGTGGCCCAGCAGCTCATCGACCTCGCCAAGCTCCAGACCCCGTTCAACGTGGACGACGTTCGTCGGCTCGTGGAGAACGCCTACGCCCGCGCAGGGGAGGGTGTGGAAGGTGACACGGTCGCGAAGGGGCCACCGGCCCCGGGTTCCGAGTCGGATCTCGCGGTGACCCCGAACGGCGCGCCGCGCCGCGAGGATCTCCGCATCCTCCTGCCCGGCCTCCGGAAAGTGATCCAGCCGCGCAGCGAGGGGCAGACCGGGTACCTGGAGGCCATCGCGAAGAACGACATCGTGATCGCCATCGGCCCTGCGGGCACGGGCAAGACCTACCTGGCCGTAGCGATGGCGGTGGACGCGCTCCTGAAGAACCGGGTGAAGCGGATCATTCTGGCCCGGCCCGCCGTGGAGGCGGGAGAGAGCCTCGGCTTCCTCCCGGGCGACCTGCAGGAGAAGGTGGATCCGTTCCTCCGGCCGCTCTACGACGCGCTGGAGGACATGCTCCCGCACGACCGGGTCCGGCGCTACCTCGAGATGCGCACGATCGAGATCGCACCGCTCGCGTATATGCGGGGCCGAACGCTGGCGGACGCATTCGTGATCCTGGACGAGGCGCAGAACGCCACCACGGCGCAGATGAAGATGTTCCTCACTCGCCTCGGCCTGAACAGCCACACGGTGATCACGGGCGACAAGACGCAGATCGATCTCGTGCGCCGGAGCGACTCCGGGCTGCTCGAGGTGGAGGCGATCCTGAAGGGCATCGAGGGTATCAGCTTCGTATACCTCAATGCGGCCGACGTGGTGCGTCACCGGCTGGTGAAGGACATCATCGAGGCCTACGCGGCCGCGGGCGGCGAGCACGGTGGTGGGGTGGACGGCGGGGCCGACGACCGCGCGAAGGAACGCTGAGGCACTCTTCCCGGAGGCGAAGCTGATGACCTGGCGCGAGTTCATCCGGGTGTTGAACCGGCCCCCGGAGCGTGCGTGGCCGGAGGGCGTGCTCCACCACGGAGCGCGCGCTCTCCTCCTGGTCATCCTGGCCGTGGGGACCGTGTTCCTGTTCCCGATCGCGCCTCTCCCCGATTTCCCGGTGGTGGAGAAGGGGATGGTGCCCGATCAGGACGTCGTCGCCGAGATCCCCTTCCCGGTCTATCGCAGCGAGCAGGAGCTGGAGCGGGCCCGGCAGGACGCGGCGGCGAGCATCAATCCGATCTTCGTTTTCGACTCCACGGCCGTGGATTCGATGCTGAGCGGCGTGAACCGGTTCTTCGCCCGTGTCGACAGCGTGGCTTCTTCCGATCAGGCGACCGCCACGAAGCGCCGCAGGATGCGGGATCTGCTCGCGGCCTACGCGCTCCAGCCGCTCTCGGAAGGGTCGAACGGGGACGTGGATCTCCTGATGGACCCGACGGAGCGGCGGCTGCTCCAGCGCACCGTCCGCACCGCGATCCTGGACGAGCTCCCCCGCGGAATCGCGACCGCGGCGGAGCTGGAGGAGGCGCAGTCTGACCAGATCCGGCTGATGGGCCATGGCCGCGATCGCGTCGTGCCGCGGGACTCCATTCGCACGAGCCGCGATTTCTACGACCGCTCCCTCTTCTACGTCCCCACGACGTCGCCGACCGGGTACGAACAGCTGCAGCGGCTGCTCCTGGTGCGCTTCCTCGTCCCGAGCATCCAACCGGACTGGGAGGCCACCCAGGCGGCGCGGGCGCGCAACCGCGCGGCCGTTCCACTCATCAAGACGGAAGTGCTGCAGGGGGAGCGGGTCGTGGCGGCGAGGGAGCGCGTCACCGACGAGCAGGTCGAGAAGCTGAAGGCCTACAAGGCCGAGCTGGAGCGGCGCGGTGAGCTGGGGGAGGACCAGCGCGTGCGCTTCGCGCGCACCACCGGCGTCCTCCTCTTCAGCCTCATCACCATCTCCCTGTTCGGCGCGCTGCTCATCTACTACCGGCAGCGGGTGTACGCGAGCATGCGGCAGGTCTCGCTGCTCGCTTTCCTGATGGCCGCGGTCGTGGCCATCGCCGCCGTGCTCGCGTTTCAGGAATGGCCGGTCACGCTCATCCCCATCGCGTTCCCGGCGCTGGTGGTGGCCACGCTCTGGGATGGGCGCCTCGCGCTCAACCTCTCGCTCATCACGGCCGTGCTGCTGAGCGGGCAGACGCCCTTCCTCGGCATCGTCCCGCTCTTCACCCTGGTCGCGGCCGGGGCCGTGGCGTCGCTCGCGGTGCGCGTCGTACGGCGGCGCTCCCAGACATGGGTCTTCATCGCCCTCATCGCCATCACCTACGCGCTGGTCGGAATCGTCCTCGGCCTGCTGCGCACCTGGTCGCTCGACGAATTCGGCCGCTTCGTCGGCTGGGGACTGGTGAACGCCATTGCCAGCGCGTTCGCCGCTCTCGGGTTCCTCCCGCTGTTCGAGAGCTTCACCGGGATCACGACCGACCAGACGCTCCTGGAGCTCGCCGACGCCAACCGGCCGCTCCTGCGACGCCTCTCCATGGAAGCCCCCGGGACCTACGCCCACTCCATCGCCGTGGCCAACCTCGCGGAAGCCGGCGCCGACGCCATCGACGCCCATGCGCTTCTGGTTCGGGTCGGCGTCTACTATCACGACGTGGGCAAGATCGCGCGGCCGCAGTTCTTCATCGAGAACCAGCCGAGCGGGCGCAACCCGCACGACCGCCTTAAGCCGGCCCTTTCGGCTCAGGTGATTCGCAACCACGTCGTCGAGGGCGTCCGCCTCGCCGAGGATGAAGGGCTGCCGGCGTGCGTGAAGGCGTTCATCACCGAGCACCACGGGACGCAGAACATCAGCTTCTTCCTCGACCAGGCCCGGGAGGCGGAGCCCGACGCCGAGCTCGACCCGCGCGACTTCGCGTATCCGGGGCCCCGCCCGCAATCCCGCGAGACGGCCGTGGCCATGCTCGCCGACTCCGTCGAGTCCGCCGCCCGCGTTCTCCCCGACCCCACACCGGACAGCATCCGAAAGCTCGTGGAGCGGATCGTTCAGGCCAAGATCGATGCCGGCCAGCTCGATGAGACTCCGATCACCATTGCCGAGCTCAAGACCGTGAAGGAGCAGTTCGTCACAGTCCTCACGGGCATGTACCATCAGCGCATCGACTACCCGCCCCGTGGCCAGGGACCCCAGAACGGGGAGAGCGGCGCCGGCAGCAAGGCGCCAGCGTCCCTGGCTCCCGGCGACCCGGCTCCAGGGAGCCAGGCTCCGCCCGCCCCGGCTCCGGACGGCCAGCCTTCGGGGGAGCCGGCTCCAGCCGACTCCGGTCCGGACGGGCGCGCTCCTGACGGCCGCGCTCCGGACGGCCGCGCTCCGGACGGCCGCGCTCCGGACGGCCGCGCTCCGGACGGCGTGGCCCCGCACGATGCGGTCGCGGACGAGCGGGGCCCGGCCGGGGCGGCCCGAGCCGGGACGTCGGAGGACGGGGCCCCCGCGCCGGGGGCGCCGGCGCGCTGATGCCGCCCACGGTGCTGGTGAACGCGGAAGCGCCGGCGCCGCCCGGAGGCGAGGCAGCCATCGGGCTGGTGGAGCGCGCGGTGCTCGCCACCCTTGCCGACGGGGGCGCGAACGAGGCGGAGATCTCGGTCACGCTCCTCGATGATGCGGGCGATGGCGGCGCTCAACCGGGAGTGGAAGGGGCGCGATGCTCCGACGGACGTCCTGGCGTTCGCGCTGCACGAGGACGGGGAGCCGCCGCTGGGCGACGTCTACGTGGGCGCGGAGCGTGCGGTGGCGCAGGCAGCCGATCTGGGCGACTCTGCCACGCGCGAGCTTGCGCGCCTGGCCATCCACGGCACCCTTCACGTACTGGGCTGGGATCACCCCGAGGACGATCGGGAAGCGAGCGAGATGTGGGAGCACCAGGAAGCGATCCTGGACGCGCTGGGAGTGGAATGAGCGGAGTGGGGCGGCTGTTCCGGCGTCGCCTCATCGCGGGGCTCATCGTGCTCGCGCCGCTGGCGGTCACGGTCTACGTGCTGTGGTGGCTCTTCAATGCCGTCGATGGGATCCTCGGCAGCTCGCTCTACGCGCTCATCGGCATCCGCATCCCGGGCCTCGGCCTCGTGCTGCTTCTCGCCCTCCTCATCGTCGTGGGGTGGCTCGCGGAACGGATGGTGGGGACGCAGGTCGTCCAGTGGTGGCACGCGACGCTCGATCGGATCCCCGTCGTCAGCCGCGTGTACGGCGCGACGCGCCGGATCGTGGGGAGCGTGTTCGGCGGTGAGGAGCGCCGCTTCTTCCGCGAGGTCGTGCTCTTCGAGTACCCGTCGCCCGGGCAATGGACGCTCGGCTTCATCACGGGTGCGGCGCCATCGGCGCTGGACGGTCGCCTGGAGAACGGCGTCACCGTGTTCCTGCCGACCGCCCCGAATCCGGTCACGGGCTTCCTCATCATCGTCCCTGAAGCCAGGATCGTGCGCCTGCCGGTGACCATCGAAGAGGGCTTCACCTACATCCTCTCCGCGGGCGCCGTCCCGCCCGGCAGCGCCGGCCCGGGCGCGGGCGCTTCACCCCGCCAGGCCCGGGCGGCAGTCGCCGCCGCGGAGGCCGCCGCCACGAGGCTCGAGGCGGCCTCCGGTGCGCCGGACCATCGGGAGGACGCGTGAGCTCGCCCGAGATGCAGCAGGTCGATGAGTTCCAGGAGCGCCTGACGCGGCTGGAAGCGCTCCTTGCCGGCGGCGATCCGGCCGCGCTGCAGGCGTTCCTCTCCGAGCTGCACCCCAGCGACATCGCGGACCTGGTCGAGTACTTCGACGAGGAGGAGGACCGGGTCCGGATCCTGGACACGCTCTCCGCCGAGCTGGCGTCCGAGACGCTCTCCGAGATGGAGGCGCACCAGCACCCGGAGGAGATCCTCGCCGCTCTGGAGCCGGAGCGGATCGGGGAGCTGCTCGGCGAGCTGAGCGCGGATGACGCCGCGGACCTGGTCGGCGAGCTCCCGCCGAAGGAGCAGGCAAGGGTCCTGGCCACGCTGACGCCGGTGGACGCCGGCGAGCTGCGGGAGCTGCTGGCGTATCCGGAGGATTCCGCCGGCGGCATCATGACCACGGAGCTGGTGGCCATCTCCGTGCACCTGACGGTGGGCGAGGCGATCGGCGAGGTGCGACGACAGGCGAGGGAGCTGGGCGGGGATTTCTACAGCATCTTCGTGGTCGACCTCCTCCGGCGGCTGCAGGGGCAGGTGAGCCTCCAGGACCTGATCGTGTCGGACCCGGACACGCGCATCGGTGACCTGGTCGAGCCGCCCGTGGTCACCGTTCCGGCCGACCTGGACCAGGAGGAGGTTGGCCGGCTGATCGCGCGCTACAACGTCCCGTCCATCCCCGTGGTCGGCCCTGGAGACGTCCTGCTCGGCCGGATCACGTGGGACGACGTCATGGACGTGATCGAGGCGGAGCAGACGGAGGACATCCTTCGCCTGGCCGGGATCGGCTCGGAGGAGGAGGTCCAGGGCACCTGGTACGAGGCGGTGCGCAGCCGGCTCCCCTGGCTGGCGCTCAACGTGATCACCGCTTCCATCGGCGCAACGGTCGTGCTCACGTTCGACAGCACGATCCGGGCGATGGCGTTCCTGGCGGCGATCATGCCGGTGGTGGCGGGGCTGGGCGGGAACGCGGGCAGCCAGGCGCTGGCCGTCACGGTGCGGCGGCTGGCGCTGACGCGCGAGAGCGCGGTCCGGCGCTGGCGGGTGGCGGCGAAAGAGGCGCTCGTCGGCCTCACGAACGGCGCTGCACTGGGGCTGATCGTGGGCATGCTCGCGTACGTCCTCTTCCACGTGGTGGGGATCGGGCCGACCAACCCGCCGCCCAGCGCGGTGCTCGGACTCGTCGTCATGCTGGCCATGTGGGGCAACGTCATCGTCGCCTCCGTCGCCGGCTCGTTCGTGCCCGTGCTCCTGGAGCGGATCGGCTTCGATCCCGCCGTCGCCTCGTCCGTCTTCGTCACCGCCACCACCGACATCACCGGCTTTTTCCTGCTCCTCGGACTGGCGACCCACTTCCTGTTATGAGACGCTGGCGCCGGGGTTTGACCATCGTGCTCCGGCTGCTCCCGTTCCTGGTCGCCTTCCTGCGCGACCGCCGACGCTGGATCCTCTTCGGACGACCCCGGCGGCTTCCGTACGATGCGCACCAGAAGCGGGCGACGAGGCTCACCACGACGATCGCCCGCCTCGGGCCCACGTTCATCAAGCTCGCCCAGGTGTTCGGCGCCCGCGCCGACATCCTGCCCGAGCCGTACCTCTCCTCCATCGCCAGTCTCCAGGACCGCTGTCCGCCGGACCGGCCCGAGGACATTGAACAGGTGGTCGCGGCGGAGCTCGGCCGGCCGGTGGAGGAGGTGTTCGAGGCCTTCGACCGGGACCCGGTGGCGGCGGCCAGCCTGGGCCAGGTGCACCGCGCCACGCTCGCAGGCCGTCAGGTGGCGGTGAAGGTGCTGCGCCCCGGCGTCGAGGCCCTCGTCGCCGTGGACCTGGAGATCAGCTTCCGCATCCTCTTCCTCCTGAACATCCTGTTCCGGAACCACCACGTGAAGGCGCTGACCAACGCCGTGCGGGAGTTCAGCGCGCGCGTCCGCGTGGAGATGGACTTCCGCGACGAGTCGCGCCACATGGCGCTGTTCCAGACCCATTTCGGCGACGACCCGCGCGTGGTGGGGCCGGTGGCCGTGGAAGGGCTCGTGCGCCGGCGGGTCCTCGTCATGGAGTGGATCGAGGGGGATCGCGTCGACCTGCTGGCGTCGCGTTTCGCGTCCGGCGAGCTCGACTTCCGCGAGCTCATGGAAACGCTCACCGAAGTCTACCTCCGCATGCTCCTGGTGGAGGGGCTCATGCACGCCGACCCCCACCCGGGCAACATCCTGGTGGACCGGCAGGGGCGCATCGTCCTCCTCGACTGGGGAATGGTGGTCCAGCTCCGGCCCCCGACGCGCGACCAGATCATCCGCGTCGCCATGGCGGCCGCCCGCGAGGACGTCGACGGCATCATCAACGGCATGTACGAGCTGGGGATGATCGACCCGGACATCTCGCGCGCCGAGATCCGGGACGCGGCCGTGGAGATCATGGGCACCCTCGACCGCATGCGAGAGATCGGGATCGAGCGCGTCCAGGATGCGATACGCGACATCATGGACACGTTCTACACGTGGCCGCTCATGCTCCCCCGTGAGCTCGTCTACTTCTTCCGCGCCGCCGCCCTGCTGGAGGGCATCGGACTCCGCTACGATCCGGCGTTCAACGGCATGGACGTGTCCCGCGTCGTGGTCGAGCGCATGCGCCCCGAGCTCGTACGCGTGGCCGCCCGCGAGCCCGTGGACGTGGCACGGTCACTGTTCGACGACGCCCGGGCGACGCTCACCGGCGTGCGCGATCTCATTCGCCGCGCCGACCGCGAGGAGATGCGCGTTCGCGTCCACCCGCGCGACATGGTCCAGCTGGAACGGTTCCTTTCGCTCCAGATCCGCCGCATCCAGCTCTCTCTCTTCGCCGCGACCATGGCGCTCATCGCCGCCGTCGTCTTTCTCGCCTTCCCGCGCTGGTGGGTCCTTGCCGGCGGCTTCCTCGTCGCGCTCGTGCTCTTCATGATCGCCCTCGTCGTGCCGACGCACCTCCTGGAGAACCCGCTGCGCCACGCGCGCGGCGTGGGAGAGGCGCTGCGCCGCGAGCTGTAGCGGGTCGGAAGCTGCGGCCCGCCAGGGAGCAGAGCGGCGCCGGGGGAGGAAGGCGGCGCCAGGTCCGGGCGCCCCCCCGGGAAACCCGACCGATCGGGACCGCTGGCGATGCCGATGGCCCCTTTCGGGCCTATGGCGCCGCATATCGACCCTCCGATCACGCGTCCGCTTCCCGAGTGGTCGCTCGCCGGTGATGGACACCCGAAATCGACCACCGGCGCTCGACGTGGCATCGCGTGGTCGCTCGACCGGCCGCCCGGGACCGCGCACCGCCCGCGCCCTCCCGCCCCCTCCCGCCCTCCCTCCCGCCCTCCCGCCCTCCCGCCCTCCCGCCCTCCCGCCCTCCCGCCCGCCCTCCCGCCCTCCCTCCCTCCCTCCCGCCCTCCCGCCACTCCCTCCCTCCCGCCCTCCCGCCATCCCGCCATCCCTCCCGCCATCCCGCCATCCCTCGCCATCCCGCCATCCCTCCCTCCCTCCCGCCCTCCCGCCCTCCCGCCCTCCCTCCCTCCCGCGCTCCATCCCGCCCGTTTGACGATACCCGCCCGTCTCACGACCTTGCACCCCATGAACGCACCGGAGTCCGGGGCCGCCGGCGAGCCGATGAGCCCCGCGCAGGAAGACCTGCTCGACAGGTTCGGGGAGGGAAGGCGGGCCGCCCTGGCCCGCGTCATCTCCATCGTCGAGAATCAGGAGCCCGGCTTCCAGGCTGTCCTGGATGCGCTCCACACCCAGATCCGCGGGAGCCGCCGCATCGGGATCACCGGGCCGCCCGGGGCGGGGAAGTCGACGCTCACCGCCGAGCTGATCCGGCGCTTCCGGGCGAGGGACCAGACCGTGGGCGTGATCGCGGTGGATCCGACCAGCCCGTACACCGGCGGAGCCCTGCTCGGCGACCGCATCCGCATGAACGAGGTCGCGCAGGGCGAGGGCGTGTTCGTCCGCTCCATGGCCACGCGCGGCGCCCTCGGTGGCCTCGCCGCCGCCACCCGAGAGGCCATGGACGTCCTCGCCGCCTTCGGCTTCGACGTCATCCTGGTGGAGACGGTCGGCGTGGGACAGAGCGAGCTCGACATCGCCGCCGCCGCCGACACCACCGTAGTCGTCCTCGTCCCCGAGTCCGGCGACGCCATCCAGACCATGAAGGCCGGGCTCATGGAAGCGGCCGACCTGTTCGTGGTCAACAAGGCCGACCGCCCCGGCGCCCCCCGCCTGGCGAAGGAAGTGGAGATGATGCTCCACCTTCGCCTCGGCGACGCCATGAAGAACATGCCCGCGCACCACGGCGTGCAGCTGAACCGCGCTCGCACGGCGAAGGCGAAGATGGAGGCGAGGCAGGCAGAGGGCGGCCGCGCAGGGTCGACCACGACCGGGCCGGGAAGCGGGCCGGGGGGATCGAGCGCCCGGGATCGCGAAACGGCGGGATCTCGGCCGTCGAGCAAGAGTCCGACGGACACGGAGCCCTGGGCCATCCCGGTGATGCTGACGACGGCCGAGACCGGCGACGGCGTCCCGGAGCTCCTCGACCGCCTCGACGCGCACTGGAGCTGGCTGGAAGCCAGCGGCGAGCTCGCCCGGCGACGCCTGGCCCGCCTCACCGAGCGTGTCCGCGATGCCGTCCAGCAGCGCCTCCTGACCCTCGTGTGGCGGGAGTCCGATGGCCCCGCCGTCCTCGATGCCGCCCTGGACGACCTCGCCGCCGGCCGCGTCTCGCCCTACGAGGTGGCCGCGCGCGTGGTGGACGCGGCGATCCCCTGACACGCCGTAGAGCAACCATGCGTTCGCGGACGGCGACGAGCGCATCGGGCTTGCGTGCGCGGGCGTGTTCCTCCTCCTCGACGGCTTCGACCTTGACGCCGCCGGGCCGGAGTCGGCGCTGGTGATCCGCGACAATCGCCGCCGAGCCGGGGGAGCCGGAGCTGGCGGGGTCGCTGCGCCACCGGAGTCGCCCGGCCGGGTAGCCGCACGTCCTCGCCTGTGCAAACTGCGCCCGGGCCGCGCTCGCTGGAGCTTGCGGCCTCCCACGGAGCGGCCGACCTTGCGGCAGGGATGGGCGCGCCGGGGTTTCGTGTCCCCGGCCTTCCCGGCTCGGATCGTGCGCGCCCCACGCGGGTAGGAACCGCCGTCCGAACGGTCCGAGCCCGCGGAACCCGGAATCCAGGTCGGAGAGCACGGAATGGGAACAGTGGAGAAGGATCTGCCGGCGGAGCGTGCCGAGCTGGAGGCGCGTCTCGAGGTGAAGGAGCGGGAGCTGGAAGCGCTCCGACGTCGCCTGGCGGATTGGGAGCGGGCGTACGAGGGCGTGGGGGAGCGCGACGCGTCCTTCACGACGCTCTCGGGCACCCCTGTGAGCCCCCTCTACACGCCCGCGGACCTGGGCGCGCACTGGGATTATCTCACGAAGCTGGGCTTCCCCGGCGAGTTCCCGTACACGCGCGGCCCGTACACCACAATGTACCGGACGCGTCTGTGGACCAAGCGGCAGTTCGCGGGTTTCGGCACGTCCATCGAGACGAACCAGCGCTACAAGTATCTGCTGGAGCAGGGGCAGACGGGCTTGAGCGTGGCGTTCGACTTCCCCACGCTCATGGGCTACGACAGTGACCACCCCCGCTCCCTCGGCGAGGTGGGGAAGTGCGGCGTGGCGATCTCGAGCCTGGCGGACATGGAGACGCTCTTCGACGGCATCCCGCTGGACCGGGTCAGCGTGTCCATGACGATCAACGGCCCCGCCATCATGGCGTTCTGCTTCTACGTCATCGCGGCGGAGAAGCAGGGCGTGTCCCCGGACGAGCTCCGGGGCACGGTGCAGAACGACATCCTGAAGGAGTACCAGGCGCAGCACGCGTGGATCTACCCGCCCGAGCCGGCGCTGAAGCTGATCGTGGACATGTTCGAGTGGGCGAGCGAGCACGCGCCCAGGTACAACCCCGTCAGCATCAGCGGCTACCACATCCGCGAGGCCGGCTCCACGGCGGGGCAGGAGCTGGCGTACACGCTGCGCAACGGGTTCGAGTACGTGCGGCGCGGGATCGAGCGCGGGCTGGACGTCGACGAGTTCGCCCCGCGGCTGAGCTTCTTCTTCGACGTCCACAACGACTTCTTCGAGGAGATCGCCAAATTCCGGGCGGCGCGCCGGATATGGGCGCGGCAGATGCGGGACGTGTACGGCGCGAAGAAGGAGGAGAGCTGGCGCCTGCGCACGCACGCGCAGACCGCCGGTGTCAGCCTGGTCGCGCCGCAGCCGGAGAACAACATCGTGCGCGTGGCCTACCAGGCCATGGCCGCCGCGCTCGGCGGGACGCAGAGTCTGCACACCAACTCCATGGACGAGACGCTGGCGCTGCCGACGGAGAAGAGCGTCCGCATCGCGCTCCGGACGCAGCAGGTCCTGGCGTACGAGACCGGCATCGCCAGCACCATAGACCCGCTCGCGGGATCGTATTTCGTGGAGAGCCTGACCGACGCCCTCGAAGCGGAGGCCGAGGCGATCTTCAACGAGATCGAGGGCATGGGCGGCGTGGTGCCGGGCATCGAGCAGGGCTACTTCCAGCGCGAGATCGCGCGCAGCGCCGAGCGGCAGCAGCGGGAGATCGACAGCGGCGAGCGCGTGGTGGTGGGCGTCAACGAGTTCCTGGGCGGGAACGACGAGACGGACATCGAGATCCTGAGAGTGGGGGAGGAGGCCGCGCGCACCCAGGAGGAGCGGCTGGCGAAGCTCCGGGCCGGGCGCGACGACGTCCGGGTGGAGGCCACGCTGGAGCGCCTCCGCCAGGCCGCCCGCGGCGAGGAGAACGTGGTCGAGCCGATGCTGGAGTGCGTTCGCGCCTACTGCACGCTGTTCGAGATCCGTAACGCCCTCGAGTCGGTGTACGGCAGCTTCCGGGAGCCGGTCTTCTTCTGATGCACGCCCTCCGAGCCGTGCTCCTGGACGCCGGGGGCACGCTCATCCATCCGGACCACGAGTTCATCCTCGCCCGCCTGGCGCGGGAAGGGGTGGAGGCGGACGCCGTCGCGTTCGCCGCCGCTCGCAGGCGCGCCCAGACCGTCGTCGGCGACATCCTCCGCTCCGACGACGCGGGCACGGACGCCACCCGGGCGCGGACCTGGTTCACCGCGCTGTTCGACGCGCTGGGCCTCCCCGCCGAGCGCTTCGAGGCCGTGGCCGAGGACATCCGGGCCCGCCACGCGGAGGGCCGTCTCTGGATCCGACCCGTGCCCGGCACGCGCGCCATGCTCGAAGGGCTGAAGGAGGCCGGGTTGCGCCTCGGCGTGATCTCCAACGCCGACGGTCGCGTGGCCGACTTCCTCGACACGGCCGGCCTCGCTGACCTTTTCGAGCTCGTCCTCGATTCCACGGTGGTCGGGATCGAGAAGCCGGACCGCCGCATCTTCCAGATGGCGTGCGACGCCATGGGCGTGGCGCCGGAGGAGACGGTCTACGTCGGCGACACCTACGAGGTGGACGTGGTGGGGGCGAGGCAGGCTGGGATCCGCGCGATCCTGCTTGTGGATGAGCCTCGCGACGACGTCGCCTGCATTTCCAGCATCACCGAGCTCCCTGCCGCCCTCGGAGTCGGGTGATGGACGCGGATCCCGTCAGCACCCTCACTGCCGCCCAGATGGCGTGGCGCCTCGGCGCCGCGCTCCTGCTCGTGGCGGGCAATGCCTTCTTCGTAGCCGCGGAGTTCGGGCTCGTGGGCGCACGGCGCACGCGCGTCGAGCACATGGCCGCGGAAGGGAGCCGCCGCGCGCGCATGGCGGCGCACGTGCTGACGCACCTCGACCACTACATCTCGGCCACGCAGCTCGGCATCACCCTCGCCTCGCTCGGCCTCGGCTGGGTGGGGGAGAGCACGCTCGCCGCCGTGCTGATGCAGGCCTTCCAGGGCCTGCCGCCGCCCTTCGACGTGCTCGCCGCGCACACGGCCGCCGGGACCATGGCGTTCCTCCTGATCACCGTGATGCACATCGTCCTGGGCGAGCTCGCGCCCAAGTCCGTGGCGCTCCTGTTCCCCGAGACCGTCAGCCTCTGGACCTCGGCGCCGCTCGTCGTGTTCTCCCGCATCTTCACGCCCTTCATCCACGTTCTGAACGGCTCCGCCAACCTCATTCTCCGCATGATGGGGCTGCGCGCCGCCACCGAGATGGAACGCGTGCACCGCCCGGAAGAGATCGAGATGATCCTGGACCAGACGTACGAGTCCGGGTACCTGGCGAAGGAGCCGGTGGAGATGATCCGGGGCGTGTTCGACCTCTCCGAGACATCCGCCGCGGAAGTCATGACGCCGCGCACCGAAGTGGTGGCGGTGCCCGCGGACTTCACGGTCGACCAGGTCGCGGACGTGATGATCGCCGAAGGCCACTCGCGCCTCCCCGTCTACGAGGAGAACCTGGACCACGTCGTGGGCCTCGTGCTCGCCCGCGAGGTCTGGCGCGCGCAGAGGGAGGGGATCGTCGATCTCCACGAAATGACCAGACCCGCACGCTTCATCCCCGAGAGCAAGTCGGTGGAGGACCTTTTGCGGGACATGCAGCGGGAGCGGATCCACATCGCCATCGTCGTGGACGAGTTCGGCGGCACGGCCGGCATCGTCACCATCGAGGATCTCCTCGAGGAGATCGTCGGCGAGATCCGCGATGAGCACGAGGAGGAGCAGGACGAGATCCTGGAGACGGCGGAGGGCGCCGCGCTCCTCGCCGGCTCCGTCACCGTCGCCGAGGTGAACGAGCGCTTCGACATCCAGCTCCCGGAGGACGACTACACCACCGTGGCCGGGTACGTCATGAGCCGGCTGGGCCGGATCGCCCGTCCCGGCGACGATGTCCCGTTCGACCAGGGCCGACTCCGCGTCCTGGCCATGGACGGCCGGCGCATCCTGCGCATCGCCCTGCTCCGGGAGCTGCGCGCGCCGCTCGACTCGCCCGGCCCGGAAACCGGCTCCGACTGACCCGCATGCCACCGGACGGCGAGGACCTCGGCGCGCCGCGCGAGCCCGGCCGGAGCCGCGACGATTCCGCCCGCGGCCGCCGCGCCGCCGGTGCCGCCCGCCGCGGCGACCTCTTCGTTGACGACTATGCCCGCGTCCTCGCCCCTTTCCACACCGAGACCGACACGCGCACCGAGGTGGCCTCGCTGCGGGAGATGCTCGGCCTCGCTCAGGACGAGCGCGTCCTCGACCTCGCCTGCGGCTGGGGCCGCCACCTGGCCCTCCTGCGCCATGCCGGCCACCGCGTGACAGGCGTCGACCTCTCCGAGCCTCTCCTCCGCCGCGCTGCCGCCCTGATGCTCGCCGGGCACGACGACGATACGGAGCACGAGCCGGAGCGCGGGCGCGACTCGCCGCTCTGCTGCGCCACCATGCTCGCTCTTCCGTTCGCCGCCGGGACGTTCGACGTGGTCCTCAACCTCGCCACCAGCCTGGGCCTCTTCCTGGACGACCGCCCGGCGAGGCGCGCGCTCGCGGAAGCCGGCCGCGTGCTGCGGCCGGGAGGGCGGCTGCTCCTGGAAGGCATGCACCGGGAGGAGGTGGAGCCCGGATTCGCGGCGCGGGACCGCTGGGTGCTCGAAGACGGGACCGTGGTGCGGGCCCGGCGTCGCCTGGATCGCGCGCTCGGGATCAGCCACGAGGTGCTGCGCTGGGAGGGCCCCGCGGGCGGGGGCGCGCTCCGGCATTCGCTGCGGCTGCGAACGGGCGCGGAGACGGCGGCCCTGGTCGAGTCGGCAGGGCTCGAGGTGGTGGAAGCGTGGGGCGATTGGGCGGGCGAGCCGTTCACACCGGCGTCGGAACGGCTCATCCTCCTCGCGCGGCGCCGCTGACCGCGACGTTGCCCGCGCGTTCCGCACACCTATACTTTCCGGCAGCCACTCAGGGAAGCACGGAGGTGGGGACGATGGTGGAACGGAAGATCCGGGTGCTCGTGGCGAAGCCGGGGCTGGACGGCCACGACCGGGGCGCCAAGGTGATGGCCAGCGCCATGAGGGACGCCGGCTTCGAGGTGATCTACACGGGGCTGCATCAAACGCCCGAGATGATCGTGAGCGCGGCGGTGCAGGAGGACGTGGACGTGGTTGCGCTCAGCATCCTGTCGGGGGCCCACATGACCCTCTTCCCCCGCGTGCTGGAGCTGCTGCGTGACGAGGGCGCGGACCGCGTCCTGCTCACGGGCGGCGGCATCATCCCCGAGGAGGATATGGCGGCGCTCCGGGACATGGGCGTCGGGCGCCTCTTCGGGCCGGGCACGCCCACGGTCGAGCCCATCGACTACATCCGCGAGTGGTTCGCGGAGCAGCACGCCGGCCAGGCGTAGGAAGGTGGCGGAGCGGGTCGTGTCGCGGCTGCGCCGCCTGACGTCGGAGCTGGACGAGCTCGAGGCGAGTCTCCGGCAGGGCGGGGGCGAGGCCCGCATCCGGCGCCAGCACGAGGCGGGGAAGCTGACGGCGAGGGAGCGCATCTCACTGCTCATCGACCCGCGCACCCCCTTCCACGAGGTGGGGCTGCTCGTGGCGCACGACCGCTACGACGGGCAGGCCCCCGCCGCCGGCGTGGTCACCGGGCTCGGCGCCGTGCACGGCCGTCCGGTGGTCATCATCGCCAATGACGCCACGGTGAAGGCCGGCTCCTGGTGGCCCGAGACCATCACGAAGATGCTGCGCGCGCAGGAGATCGCCATGCGCTGCCGCATCCCGATCCTCTATCTCGTGGACAGCGCCGGGGTCAACCTCCCCTACCAGGGCGGCGTCTTCCCGGGCCAGTATGGCGCGGCCCGCCTCTTCTACTACAACTCCATCATGCGGCATTATCTGAAGGTGCCGCAGATTGCAGCCGTCATGGGCCCGTGCATCGCCGGTGGCGCGTACCTGCCGGCCCTGTCGGATGTCATCCTGATGGTGGAAGGGACCAGCTTCATGGGGCTGGGCGGGCCCAACCTGGTGAAGGGGGCCACGGGCGCCACCGTCGAGGCGGAGGAGCTGGGCGGGGCGTGGACGCACAACGCGCTGAGCGGCGTCGCGCACTACCGCGCGGCCGACGACCGCGCCTGCCTGGACCGCATCCGCCAGCTGGTGGAGGAGTTGCCGTACGACGCCCCGCGCGCCGCAATCGGTGAGCCGGAGCCCGCCGCGGATCCGGCGGCTTCCCTGTACGACGTCCTGCCCGACGACCACCGACAGATGTACGACATGGAAGGGGTGCTGCGCGCGCTCCTGGACGGCGGCGAATACGACGAGTTCCAGGCGGACCGCGCCCCGGAGATGCTGTGTGCCACGGCCCGACTGGATGGCGTGGCCGTGGGCATCCTGGCGAACCGGCGGGGCATGATCGAGAACGTGAAGGGCGGCGCTCCGAAGTTCGGCGGGATCATATACACGGACAGTGCGGAGAAGGCGTCGTTCTTCATCGACACCATGAGCCGGCACGGCACGCCGATCCTGTTCGTGCAGGACGTGAGCGGCTTCATGGTGGGCATCGAGGCCGAGCAGTCCGGCATCATCCGCGCGGGTGCCCGTTTCGTCGAGGCCATGGCCACGGCGGTGGTGCCGAAGCTGGTGCTCACCCTCAACCACGCGTCGGGCGCCGGCTACTACGCCATGGCGGGCCAGGGCTTCGACCCCGACTTCATCTTCACGCTCCCCACGGGCCGCATGGGCGTCATGGAGGGGGAGAGCGCGATCGTGGCCCTGTTCGGGCCGCAGCTCGACGAGCTGAAGAAGGCGAAGCGGCAGCCCGACGCGGCCCTCCAGGCGAAGCTCGATGCCGTCCGCGCCGACTACGAGCGCCAGCTCGACGCCCGGTACGCGGCCGCCCGTGGTTTCGTCGACGCCGTCCTGCGACCGGAACAGATCCGCCCGACGCTGGCGTTCGCCCTCCGTGCGGCACTGCACAACCCGGGGCCCCATATCGGCCCGTTCGGCGCCCTGAACGGCGCATGAGCGGCGCCGCCCCCCCGGGAGTCCCCGGCAGCGCAGGGCGGACGCGGCACACCCTGGTGCGCCGCCTGGTCCTGCCGTTCCAGGAGTTCTTCCAGGCCGAGTCCGCCAGCGGGATCGTGCTCCTCGGGTGCGCGGCGCTCGCGCTCCTGTGGGCCAACTCGCCATGGGCACCGTCGTACTTCCACCTCTGGGAGACCCGCGTGGTGGTGGGCGGCGGTCCGGTCCGGCTGGACCACTCGCTCCATCACTGGATCAACGACGGCCTCATGGCCGTGTTCTTCTTCATGGTGGGGCTCGAGATCAAGCGCGAGGTGCTGGTCGGAGAGCTGGCATCCCCCCGGAAGGCCGCGCTCCCAATCGCCGCCGCCATCGGGGGCATGGTGGTGCCGGCCCTGATCTTCACGGCGCTGAACGCCGGCACGCCCGAGCTGCGCGGATGGGGCGTGCCCATGGCCACCGACATCGCCTTCGCCCTCGGAGTGCTGGCCCTGCTCGGAGATCGCGTGCCGCCGGCGCTCCGCATCTTCCTCGCCGCGCTCGCCATCGTGGACGACCTCGGCGCCGTCCTGGTGATCGCGCTCTTCTACTCCCACGGCATCGACTGGGCCGCCCTCTCCTACGCCCTCATGACCTTCGTCGTGCTGGTGGGCATGAACCGCGGCGGCATCCGTCGCCCCGCCGCCTACGGCTTGCTCGGGCTGCTGCTCTGGTACTTCTTCCTCCGCTCCGGCGTCCACGCCACCATCGCCGGCGTGCTCCTCGCGACGACGATCCCCGCACACACGCGCATCAACGTCCCCCAGTTCGTCGCCAGCGCCCGGGACTACCTGCGGGAGTTCGAGGCGGATGGCATTCGAGCCGACCCGGCGCACTCGCTGACCGAGCGCCAGGAGGCTGCGCTCGAACGGCTGGAGGACGCAGCCGAGGGAGTCCAGTCCCCGCTGATCAGCATCGAACACGCGCTCGTGCCGTGGGTGGCGTTCGGCATCATGCCCCTCTTCGCCCTCGCCAACGCCGGTGTCGCGCTCCAGTCCGAGGTCGTCCGCGGTGTCACCAGCCCCGTGGTGGCCGGCGTCGCGCTCGGGCTGCTGATCGGCAAGCCGATCGGCATCGGCGCGCTGACCTGGCTCGCCGTCCGGCTCGGCATGGCCGGGCTCCCCGAGGGCGTGGCCGGACGACACATCGCCGGCGTGGGCCTGCTCGCCGGGATCGGCTTCACCATGTCGCTGTTCATAGCCGATCTCGCTTTCGAAGCCGCGACCCTCGAGCGCGTCAAGGTGGGCATCCTGGGCGCATCGCTGCTTGCCGGGGTCGTGGGGTATTTCTTGCTGCGAGCCATGCCACCGGCTCCGGCGGAAGCGGAAAGGGCCGTGGCATGACGAGCGACGAGAAGCGGGTGCGGATCGCCAGCGGGCAGGGCTTCTGGGGCGACCGCCTCGATGCGCCCACCGAGCAGGTGCACAACGGGCCCATCGACTACCTGATGCTGGACTACCTCGCCGAGGTCACCATGTCCATCCTCCAGAAGCAGAAGTCCCGCGACCCCTCCCAGGGGTACGCCCGGGACTTCGTTCCGCTCATGGAGGAGCTCTTCCCCGACGTCCTCGCCAGGGATGTGCGCGTGGTGACGAACGCCGGCGGCGTCAACCTGGAAGCGTGCCGGGACGCGCTCCTGGAAGCCGCCCGGCGCACGGCGGGGAAGGGCAGCCGGCGGGCGAAGGTCGGCGTCGTCATCGGCGACGACCTCCTGGATCGCCTCGATCGGCTCATCGACGAGGGCCACGAGCTCCGCCACATGGAGACCGGCAGGCCGCTCACGGATGTCCGCGACCGCGTCGCCGCCGCCAACGTGTACATTGGCGCTGCGCCCATCGTCCGGGCGCTCGAGCGCGGGGCGACGGTCGTGGTGACCGGCCGATCGACCGATACGGCGCTGACCTACGGACCCATGATGCACGAGTTCGGGTGGGCGCCCGACCAGTGGGACCGCCTGGCCGCCGGCGTGGTGGCGGGGCACATCAACGAGTGCGGCGCCCAGGCCAGCGGCGGCAACTGCCTCGTCGACTGGGAGCGCGTGCCGGACCTCGCCGGCATAGGCTATCCCATCATCGAAGCGTACGCGGATGGCAGCTTCGTGGTCACCAAGCACGAGCACACGGGCGGGCGGATCACCGCGGCCGTCGTGAAGGAGCAGCTGCTCTACGAGATGGGCGATCCCCGCGAGTACATCACGCCCGACGTGGTCGCCGACTTCACCACCATCCGTCTCGAGGAGGAGGCCGAGAACCGGGTGCGCGTCCGCGGCGTGAAGGGGCGCCCGAAGACGGACAAGCTGAAGGTCTCCATAGCGTACCAGGGCGGCTGGAAGGCCGTCGGCACGCTCGTATACGCCTGGCCCGACGCGATCAGGAAGGCCCGCGCGGCCGATCGCGTCCTGCGCCAGCGCATGGAGCGCCTCGGGCTCGCCTTCGACGAGATCCTCACGGAGTTCGTCGGCTGGAACGCAACCCACGGCCACCTCGCCGGACCCCCGCCCGACGACCTCCCCGAAGTCCAGCTCCGGATCGCCGTCCGAAGCGACAGGCGGGAGCCCGTGGAGCGCTTCACCCGCGAGATCGCCCCCCTCATCCTCTCCGGACCGCCGTCCGTCACCGGCTTCGCCGGCGGCCGACCCAGGGTGCAGGAGATCATGGCGTTCTGGCCTGCGCTCATCGACCGGACGGAGATCGAGGCGGGACTCCGCGTCGAGGTCACGGAAGCGTAGCGGCGCGGCCGCAGGCCGCCGCCGCTCGAAAGCGAGGGAGCGCAGCGAACGACCGTTCGATGGCGAGCGCCGACGGCGCGAGCATTCGTCTCGCCCGGCGGAGAGGCGAACGATCCGACAACCACACGTGAAGATGCCAAAGATCCAGCTCAGACACCTCGCCCACGCCCGCTCCGGCGACAAGGGCGACACCGTCAACGTGGGGGTGATCGCCTACGATCCCGCCCACTACGACCTCCTGGTGGAACACCTTACGCCCGAGCGCGTCAAAGAGCACTTCGGCGAGATGGTCCGGGGCAGGGTGGAGCGCTTCGAGCTGCCGAACCTGGGCGCCCTCAACTTCCTCCTCCACAACGCCCTGGGCGGTGGCGGGACCGTGTCGCTCATGACCGACGCCCAGGGCAAGACCTTCTCCACCGCCATGCTGCGCCTGGAGCTCGACCTCCCGCACGGGATCGGTGGCTGATGGACGGCCGGACGGCTGGCACCGGTCCGCCCCCCCTCGTCGGCACGCTCCGGGACGGAAGCGTCCTTACCCTCACGCTAGAGCGGGCGGAGAAGCGGAATGCCCTCGACGGTGCTCTCGTCGGCGCGCTCCGGGAGGCGATCGCCAGTTCCGCCCGCGATCCCGACACGCGCGTGGTCGTGCTGCGCGGTGCGGGTACCGATTTCTGCGCGGGCGCCGACCTCGCGGCCATGGAGCAGATGGCCGAGAACGCGGACCCGGCGGCGAACCTCGCGGATGCGGAGGAGCTCGGCGCGCTCCTCGTCGCCATGCGACGCCACCCCCGGCCGATCGTCGCGGCGGTCCACGGCCACGCGCTCGCCGGCGGCGCCGGTCTCGCCACCGCCTGCGACCTCGTCCTGGCCCGCGACGACGCCGTCTTCGGCTACCCCGAGGTCCACCTCGGATTCGTCCCTGCCATGGTCATGGCGCTTCTCCGGAGGGCGGTCGGCGAGAAGATCGCCTTCGAGCTCGTGGCGCGTGGCGACAAGATCTCCGCCGCGGAGGCCGCACGCCTCGGGCTCGTCAACCGCGTGATCCCCGCCTCCACCTGGGACAGGGACGTCGCGACGTACGCCGCCGAGCTCGCCGAGCGGTCAGCTTCCGCCGTCGGCCTGATCAAGCGGCTGCTCTACGGCATCGACGGTCTCAGCTTCGAGGAGGCGATCGCCCGCGGCGCGGAGGTCAACGTGCTGGCGCGGCTCAGTCCGGACACCCGCGCCGGCCTCCGTCGCTTCCTCGATGCCAGGAAGGGGTGATGAGCTTCTTCTTCCGGCGTGGCTCCGAGCGGCGTGGGCGCTGGCTCACCGCGAAGCTCTGGCTCTTCGCCATCGGCGCCGCCGTCGCCGTAGCGGGGATGTCGCTGGACGACGCCCGGGTCATTGGCGCCGCCATCGCCATTCTCGCCATCGGCTTGCTCCTCCGATTCTTCCCCCATCCCGACAGATGACCGTGCCAGATCCGCGCGAGACGCCCGCGGGCCACGCCCCGCCTGCGCCAGTGCCCGTGAACTCCGCATCCGGGGAAGCCCGCCTCTTCCAGGCCCTCGCCTTCGCCGCCGACAAGCACCGCGACCAGCGCCGCAAGGGTCGGGAGGCTTCCCCCTACATCAACCACCCCATCGCCGTGGCCGGCATTCTCGCCGCCCACGGCATCACCGACACCACCACCCTCCAGGCCGCCGTCCTCCACGACACGCTCGAGGACACCGAGACCACACCCCGCGAGCTCGCGCGCACCTTCGGCGCCGCCGTCCGCGACCTCGTCCTCGAGGTCACCGACGAGAAGGCACTCCCCAGGGGCGAGCGCAAGGAGCGCCAGGTGCGCGGCGCCCCGGACCTCTCAGACCCCGCCAAGCTCATCCGCATTGCCGACAAGATCGCCAACGTTCGCGATGTGACCCACCGCCCCCCCGACTGGCCACTCGAGCGCCGCCTCGAATACCTCGACTGGACCGAGCGCGTCGTCGCCGGCTGCCGCGGCGTCAACTCCACGCTCGACGCACTGTACGACCACGCACTCACCGAAGGCCGGCGCACCCTCTCCCGCTGACTTCCTGCCGGCCCGCTGGCCGGCCCCCGTGGGCCGCCCGCGTGGGGGGCTTCAACCGGACACCAGCCCCCTGTCACGGGCGGAGCAGGGCCCAGGGTTGACAAAGATCATATCTTTGTCCAGAATAGCGCATGCACACCTCTCTTGCTCCTGCCGCACCGGTGATCCGGGCCCGCGCGCTCGACGCCGGGCAGGGCCCGCGGTTCCTGCTTCCGGGGGAGCACTTCGCGGCGGGGGTGGTCTTCCTGCTGCTGGGCATGGGGGGGCTGGTGTGGGTGGCGCCGCAGGTCGCGGCGGGATGGTACCCGTCGGCGCGGGTGGCGGCAGTGACGCACCTGTTCACGCTGGGCTGGATCACGACGTCGATCTTCGGGGCTCTGTACCAGTTCCTGCCGGTGGCGCTCGGGCGGCCGATCCGGTCGACGGTGCTGGCGCATGCGACGTTCGCGCTCTTCGTTCCCGGTCTGCTCGGATTCGTGGGCGGGCTGTTCGCCGGCGTGATGCCGCTGATGCTGGCGGGAGCTGCGGCATTCGGAACGGGTGTGTTCCTGTTCGCGGCCAACCTGGGTGCGACGCTCGCGGTCGCTGAGCGTCGGGACCTCACCTGGTGGTGCCTGGTGGCGGCGGACGGGTTCCTCGTGCTGACGGTGCTGCTGGGCCTCACCCTCGCCGGAAATCTCCGGTGGGGATACCTCGGCGTGCATTGGTGGACGGCGCTGGGGGTGCACCTGCACCTCGCGCTGGCGGGCTGGGTGATGATGGTCGTGATCGGCGTCGCTCACCGCCTCCTTCCCATGTTCCTTCTCAGCCACGGCGCCCCGGAGCGTTGGGGGCGGGTCGCGGGTGTGATGGTGGCCGCGGGCGTGGCCGTCCTGGTTGTGTTCCACCATGCCCCGGCGCCGCTGTCGCGCTGGCTTCCCGCCGGCCTCCTGCTCGGCGGGATGGCGGCGTTCCTTGCCCAGGCGCGCGCCTTCTTTGCCCACCGCGTGAAGCCGCGGCTGGATCCCGGGCTGCGGCTGGCGGGCGCTTCGCTGGCGTTCATGGGCGTGGCCGCCGGTCTCGGGCTCGCGAGCGTGATCACCGGCTTCGCGCTGCCCCGGCTGTCGACGGGGTATGTCGCGTCGGTGGTCCTCGCGCTGACCCTGTTCGTGGCCGCGCACTATTACAAGATCGTGCCCTTCCTGGTCTGGTTCCATCGCTTCGGCCCTCTCGTGGCGGAGCGCCCGGTGCCGCGTGTGGCGGAGCTGTACTCGGCCAGGGGGGCCATGGCAGCCAGCTGGCTGCTGAGTGTGGGCGCTGCCGGAGTCGTCGCCGGGACGTTGCTCGGCTCGGGCGCGCTCGCCCGCGCCGCCGCCGCCGTGGCGGCCGCGGGTGGCGTGGTGGAGGCCGTCCAGATGTGGAAGCTCGCATGGAGGAGACCGTGAGCGAATCGTATGAAGCAGCCGTTGTCGGCGACCCTTCGGCCGGCGGAGCGTCGCCGGGTGTGACGGAGGACGCCGTCCGGACCGCGCTCGCCGGCGTGGTCGATCCGGAGATCGGACTGGACATCATCACCCTGGGCCTCGTCTACGACGTCGCCGTCGCAGCGGGCGAGGTCGCCATCGACTACACCCTCACCACGCGCGGATGCCCGATGGAGGCGCACCTCGGCAACGCCATCGTGGCCGTCGTCGCGGCGCTCGAGGGCGTGGTCGGGGTGCACGCTCGCCTGGTCTGGGATCCGGGGTGGACCCCGGGGATGATCCAGGAGGGGGCATGGTGATCCGCGCCAGTGATCGAGTGCTCGACGTGATCGGGCGCGACGACTCCCTCATCGAGGTATTCGTCTCCGTCTCGCCCGCGTTCCGTCGCCTGCGGAGCCCCGCCTTGCGCAGGGTGATGGGACGCCTCGTCACCGTGGGACAGGCCGCCCGCGTGGCCGGGATGACCCCGGAAACGCTCGTGGCCCGCCTGAACGACCTGGTCGGCACTTCTGAAGCTGGCGGCGAGCCCCCGGAATGCCCGGCGGAGGCGCCGCCGGCGGGCGGCGACGGTGACGGAGCCGGCACCCCGGTGGAGCTCGCCGGCATCCCGTCCGAGAGGGTGGTGGAGCTGGACGTCCGCGATGCGCTGAACAACGGGGAGGAGCCGTTCAGCCGCATCATGGCGGCGAAGCGCGAGGTCCCCCCCGGCGGCGCGCTGCGTCTGCGCGCCATCTTCGAGCCGGTCCCTCTCTACCAGGTGCTCGCCCGGCAGGGCATGCGGCACTGGACCGAGCGCCTGGCCGACGACGACTGGATCGTCTGGTTCTGGCCGGCCGCCGCCGAAACCGCCGCCGAAATCGCCGCCGCTCCGGCCGCCGCTCCGGCTGCAGGGTCCGGCGAGGCGGGCGGTGTCGGGAGCGGTGGGATGAACGGCGAGGGCGTCATCGTCCTCGATGTGCGCGGACTGGAGCCCCCGGAGCCGATGGTGCGGACGCTGGCGGCGCTGGACCGGCTGCCGAAAGGCGACACGCTGGTGCAGGTGAACGTGCGGGAGCCTCGCTTCCTGTTGCCACAGCTGCAGGAGCGCGGCTTCACCTGGGAAGTGCGGGAGCAGGATCCGGACCTGATCCGGGTCTTCATCAAACACGCAGAACGAGGTGGAAACGATGGCTGAAGAAGCGAACACGAGCGGGGAAGCGGGCGAGGTCCTGGACGTGCGGATCATTCCGCCGCGGGACAAGCACCCCACCATCTTCCGGACCTTCGAAGCGCTGGAGCCGGGCCAGGCGTTCGTGCTGGTGAACGACCACGACCCCAAGCCGCTGCGCTATCAGTTCGAGTTCGAGCGCAAGGGACAGTACGGCTGGGAGTACCTCGAGGAGGGACCGGAGACGTGGCGGGTGCGGCTCATCAAGCGCCCCGGCGCTTCCGCGCACGGGACCGCCTGACGCGCGCGCTCTCGGAGCGGGGCGCCCTGGCCAGCACTTCGCAGCCCGGCGCCCCGTCCGCTGCCCGCCGCACCAACAGCTCCACCCCCAGCGCATCCCGGTCTGCGGGCGCCGGGGCGGCTTCCCGCGCTGTGAGCGCACGGATCACGTTGGCCACGCTCTGCTGGTCCGAGATCGTCAATCTGCTCATGACAGCGGCCGCCGAGGTGCATCTTCCGGGCCACAGCCTCCCACGCCATCTTCCTGCCATGCCGCGGACGGGATGCCTCCCGCCGCCGAACCTCCGTGAGCCATGCTCTCATCCGTCATCCGCGCCGTGGTTGGCGCGGCTGTCCGCCTCTTCTACCGCCTCGAGCGTCGTGGCGCCGCCGTGGCGACGGGACCGGTCCTGCTGGCGGCGAACCACCCGAACAGCCTGCTGGACCCGATCATCGTGCTGGCCACGGCCGGGCGCCGGTCGCGGCCGCTGGCCAAGGCACCGCTGTTCGAGCGTGCCGTGGTGGGTCGTCTGATCCGGGCGCTCGGTGGGATTCCGGTGTACCGGCGCGAGGACGACCCTGCGAAGATGGAGCGCAACGAGGACGCGTTCCGGGCGGCTACGGCGGCGCTGCTGGCGGGGGACGCCGTCCAGATCTTCCCGGAAGGGCGGAGCCATTCTGACCCATCGATGTCGCCGCTTCGAACCGGTGCGGCGCGGATCGCGCTGCAGGCCGAGTCGGAGTCGAGCTGGAGGCTGGGGCTGGTGATCGTGCCGGTCGGCCTGACCTACGAGCGGAAACGGTTCTTCCGGGGCCGGGCGGTGGTGGTGTACGGCGACCCGATGGCTGTGTCGGGGTGGCGTGCGGCGTGGGAGCGGGACAGTCGTGATGCCGCGAGGCAGCTGACCGCGGCGTTGGACCTGCGGCTGCGGGCGCTCACGCTGAACCTGTCCGAATCGGAGGATACGGCGCTCATCGACACGGCCGAGCGCGTCTGGAGCCACGCGAAGGGTGTGATCACCGTTCGGGAGCGTGCCTCGCTGGGCGAGCGGCTGCCGCGCCTGCGGGCGTTCGCGGAGGGTCTGGCGTGGCTGCGCGCGGTGGATCCGGCGCGGCATCGTCGCCTGGCGGGGGACGTGCGGCGCTACCGTCGGGTCGCGGACCTGCTGGGCGCGGCGGAGGGCGACGTCCCCGACCGGTACCGGCTGGGGCCCTCGCTCCGCTGGGTGGCGACGCTGGGCCTGCCGGTGCTGCTCCTCTCACCTGTCGCCGTGCTGGCCGTGGCGTTCTGGTGGGTGCCATACCGCCTGGTCCGGCGGGTGGTCGCCGGAATGAAGCTGCCCGACGACATGGAGGCGACGTACAAGCTGGCGACGTCGTTTCTGGCGTATCCGTCGTTCCTCGGGTTGTGGACCGGGCTGGCATGGTGGTGGGGCGGGTGGCCGGCGGGCCTTCTGGCGCTGCTGCTGCTGCCCGCCGTCGGAGTCGCGGCGGTTGCGTGGCTCGACCGGGCCAGGGAGGCGAGGGCCGATGTCCGCCTCTTCCTCCGTCTGGGCCGTCACGCGCAACGAGCCGGGGAGCTGGCAGCTCGCCGGGCGCGGCTGGTGTCCGAGTTCGACGCGGTTCAGGCGCTGCGCGCCGCCGACGACGTCAGCTCTTCTTCGCCGTCTTTGCGAAGAACGCGCTGAAGACCTGCTCCACCCGCTTGCTCCCGCATTTCGGGCACTTCGGGTGCGCGCTGCCGTGCTCTTCGATGTGCTCGGCCCGCTCGAACTCCTCCTGGCACTTGAGACAGCGGTAGAGATATCTGGGCATCGGTCCATGTCCACGATGGGCCGGGTGGGCGGGCCTGCGAACGCGACCCGCGCCTCACGCCGGACGGGCCATTGATGATCATCGTAAGCCGCCATTGCGACCCCGTCCAGACCCGCCTCTTTCCGACCCGGGGAGGTTCAGGCCGCCGTCGGGAGCGCGCTGGATCACGCGCGTCCGCTGCCGAACGTGGCCTGGACGTTCACGCTCGAACGCAGCGCAGCGGCGTAGAAGCGAGCTTCCGCTCGCAGCCGCGATCCGTCCGTCGGGTCGGTCGCCTCCCTGGCGGCGAGCGCGGAATCGCCGTAGCACGCCGCGGCGTAGACGGGCCGGTACGCTGCCACTGCTCCGGCGTCCGCCGCCGCCGCGGCCCGACCGGCCGGCGGACCCCCGGCCGCGCTGCGGACCGCCTGGCGGAAGTGTTCCGCGGCTGCGGGAGTCAGCTCCAGCTCGATGGTCGCGCCGGCCACGTCCCACGCCGGGTCGGCCGGTCCCGGGAGCCGGAGGCCGTCGCCGTGGTCCACGGTGTCGATCTTCACGGTGCCGCCCGCACCGGTGCGGATCCACTCCCACGGCTGCAGCCTCCCGTCTGGAATGGTAGCCTCCCGCTCCGGCAGGAGTTCCAGGGCGCGAGCGGCCCGGCCCAGCTCCTGCCGCTGGAGGCCCGCTTCGACGCCGTTCTCCAGCAGCAGGTTCGCCCACCAGGCGGCGTCGGCCGGCTGTCCCGTCCGGAAGCGCCCGGCCCGGACGGCGATGTAGCCGGCCATCGCGTTCGCGAGCACCGGATCCTGGCCGACGCCGCGGCGGAACGGCGTCCCCTCCACCCACGGGCGCGTGACGAAGCCGAGCCCTGCCATCTCCGTGGGTCCGGCCTTCCCATCCGACAGCGCGGCGGCGCGCTCGAGCCACCGGTCGAGCGACGCGCCCAGTCCGGCGTAGCGGACCATCCAGGACGGGCCGCCCTCCTCCTGCACGCGCGCCTTGAGCCGCTCGAAGTGGGGGGCGGCCGGGAGGTCCGCGGCGCCGAACACCCGGCGGCGCCACGCGCCGCGTGAGAGGTCCAGGGGCGGCGGCCAGCTGCGTGCGGAGGCGATCCTCGCGAGCCGGTCGTCGTCGAGACGCGGGAGATAGCGGCGGCTCCGGCGGAACCAGGCGCGACGCCCCTCCGGCGCGAGCGGCATGGCGCCGTCGTGGCTCGGGAACAGAACGATCCGGGTCTCGGGTACGCCGGACTGGCGCAGCCAGCGGGCGGTGCACTCGAACGTTTCACCCGTGACGCCCGGGCCTTCGTCGACCACGAGCACGTCTCCGCCGCTCGCGACCGCGTCCACGATCCGATCGGTGACCCGCTCGCTCGCGTCGATGCGGCGATGGCCGCTCTCGCCGTGCGGTCGAACCGTTACGGACGTCCCGGCGCTCACCGCGGCCGCCACCACGCCGGAGAGGCTCGTCCCGATGCTGCGGATCCCCACCACCACCGCGAGGGGTGCGCGCTCCCCCGCATCGCGCCGATACGCCGCCGCCGATCGCCCGTAGGCGCGGGGGTCGAGGGCGTAGTGGGCGTACCCCTCCGGATCGCGGATCTCCAGCGCGGGCGGCAGCGCGGGGCGGACCTCGCCGAGGAGCGCGAGCGCCTCGGCCATCGGTCGCCTCCGTCCCTCCGCGGTCGGGGCGATATACGCCCGTCCGGCCGCGAGCGTGGCGGAGCGGAGCACCGCGTCGACCGGACCGAAATCGTCACGGGCGGGGTGCCGGGCGTCGGCCGCTCCCTGCTCCAGCCGCCCCACCTCGACGAGGAAATCGGCCGCTCGTCCTTCGCCGGCCAGGCGTCGGAGCGACCGGAGGCACTCGTCGGTCGTGGCCGTGCGGATGACGTCGCGGTAGACGATCACTCCGTGGCCCGCCTGTGGACGTCCCGATGCGACATGCCGGAGCCGAGCCGCCTCGCCTCCTCGACGACCGTGACGGCCACCGCATCCGCGTGGTCGGCCAGGCCCGAACCGGCCGCGTGCAGCCCCATGTTCACGAGCTGGTAGGCCCGGTAGAAGGACAGCAGGAGCGGGTCGGCGTCGCGGCCCCATCCATCGAGCAGGTGCGGGAGCCAGTCCCATGTCCACGGCTGTCCGAAGAGTGGACCGTGCAGGATCTCCGTCTTGGCGATCTCGGCCTCGGGCGGACCTGAGAAGGCGTCCTCGAAGTCGATGGCGCCGATGCACTCGACCTGCGGCTCCTCGCGGCAGATCACGTTCTGGTCGAAGAGGTCGTTATGGACCAGAACGGGCGGCCGACCCTCGTTCGCCCGGGCGGCGTCGGGAGTGGCTTCGAGCAGCAGCTCCACCGCTTCCACGCCGGTCGGCCAATGCTCCGTGACGGCAGGCAGGAGCCGGTCGGCAAGGTCGAGCTCCATGAACCGCTCCAGCGGTGTGTCGTCGCGCACCGATTCGACCACCGGTCCGTGCCCGGGCAGCTCGACCGTCTGGAGGCTTCGGATCAGGGCGCCCCAGCCGCGCACCACTCGCCCGCGATCGCCCTCGATCACGTCCGGCCACAGCTCGTGCAGCGTCGGGCCTGCGACCCACCAGTAGATCAGGACCGCCTCATCGGCCAGCTCGTCCGGGGTGGGGACGTAGCGTGGAGTCTTGAGCCCCGGTACCTCCGCCACGAGCTGTGCCGCCAGCCGCGACGCCCGGAAACGGTAGATGTTCGCCGGATCCCGCGCGCGCTTGATGACCAGGATCCGGCCGTCCCCGAGGTGCACTTCGTCCACGCTGTTGCTGTGCCGGTCGCGCCGGATCACGTGGTAGTCGGCGGGACTGTCCGCGCGCTCGCCGATGTGGTCGAGCACCACGCCGGCGGCTTCGTGAACCTCGGCGGACGCCGGTCGCCTGCCTCTCATGCCTCCGCCCCGCTTCCGTCACCGTGCCAGTGCGGCCGGAAATCCTCCAGCGCCGCCAGCGTTTCGGCGAAATCGCCGCGGAAGGGAACCGCGCGGTCGTCCACGTACGCCAGCGCCGGCAGCTTGCGGTCCGTCACTCTGGCGACGAACCGGTCCAACCCGTGCCTCGCCAGCCACGCCCTCGCCGCCGCCGGGTCCCGTGTCGTCAGGACGACGATTTCGTGCCCCCTCTGCGCGAGCGCCTCCAGAAATGCCGCCGCTCCCGGCCGCGGAGCATGCCACGTGACCTCGCCCCGCCACCCGCTGTACGTGTCCAGGACCCCGTTGAGGTCGACGCATATCCGCTTCTTCATGGTGTCCACACCTTCTCCCTCAGGCCACGTCGCGCCAGGCAGTGGCCGCCCCGGTGCGCTCCAGCACGACCAGGGAACAGTGCTCGGGCGTGATGCTCGCGTAGCTGTTCAGATCCCGGCCCTCGTAGTGCGCCCACGCCAGCCGGATCGCCGCGAGATGCGTCACGCACAGAGCGCGGCCGGTCCGCGCCATGATGCGCTCGAGCGCTGCCACCACCCGCCGCTGCGTGGCCGCCAGTCCCTCGTGACCCGGCATGCTCAGAGCCGCCGGATCCGCTTGCCAGAGCGCGTGCATCGCCGGATCGCGCGCCTCGATCTCCCCGTCCGTCAGCCCTTCCCAGGGACCGAGAGCCATCTCCCGCAGGTCGGGCTCCACGCGTACCTCGCACTCCAGGCTCGGCGCCAGGATTCGGGCGGTCTCCATTGCCCTCGCCAGGGGGCTGCTCCACACCCCGTCCACGCGCAGGTAGCGCAGCCGCCGGCCCAGCGCGCGCGCCTGCTCTCTGCCATCGCGCCCGAGCGGCTCGTCCAGCATCCCGAGCCTTCGGCCCGACAAATTCGCCTCCGTCACTGCGTGGCGGACCAGGTACAGCGTCCTGGTACGCTCGACCGTTCCGAACCCGCCG
The DNA here is from genome assembly GCA_963798845.1 of uncultured Gemmatimonadales bacterium. Lineage (GTDB taxonomy): Bacteria > Gemmatimonadota > Gemmatimonadetes > Longimicrobiales > RSA9 > CAVUKA01. The sequence continues at coordinate 180,971 of CAWCUS010000004.1, forward strand.
CCGCGGGCGCCCGTGTCCGTGCTGATGCGACACCTCTCGGTTCCTCGTTCCAACCCCGTATACCGCAACCCGAATGCCGGCAGCCGCCATGCTCCCGGACGCCGCTGACAACCCCGCCCCGGCCAGTGGGGGCGGACCATGCGCGGATCCGCCGGCCCGCACCGGCGCGGCGTCGGCTCGCTTCGTGGACCCCCTCCCGCCGCTCCCTCGTCGGCGCGTGTCTTGCACGCCGGTCGCGCTCGGCTGGCTCGCGTCGACGAAGGAGAGGGAAGGGAATGACGGCAGACAACGCGGCTGACCGAGCTGCGGAGGAGGAGGGCGCCGCCCGCGCCGGGAGAGAGGCTGCCGACGAGCTGCGCGGGCAGCTCTTCACCGGGCTCGACCGCCTCGCCTTCGCCCTGGAGATGGAAGCCGCCGAAGCGGTCGAGCGCGGAGACGGCGAGGGTGCGGCGCGTCTGGAGGACCGGCGCCTCGGCGTCCGGCTGGCGCAGCGGCTCGTAGCCGGCGTTTACGCGGACGAAGTGGACCGCCGCATCGCCGCCACGGGGGAGGCGTACCACGACCGCACCGTCATGGAATGACCTGCGCCACCGCTTCCGGAGCGTACCGGCGCGCCACCCTCCCGGCAAACTCGCCGAACGCGGCGATCTCCCGGGGTGGGCTCGTGTGGTGCGGCCGGACCCCCAGGCTCGGGGGCGTGAAGCACAGCGTCGCGCACACCTCGAACGGCTCGAGCGCCGCCATGACCGTGTCGAACCAGCCCCAGCCTCCCTCCATGTGGCTCTCCGCCCAGCTCAGTCCCGTGCGCACCCGGCGCACGCCCAGCCGCTCGAACCACTTCACGGCCAGCGCCAGCGACCGCTCGTCCCGGTACTGGAACCACTGGCAGATGCCCAGCCACGGGTCGTACTCCGACAGCGCCGGCTTCGGCGTCCCGTCGTGCTCCAGCAGCCCGAAGTGGAAGTGGCGGAAGTAGCCGCTCCCCTCCGCCTGCTTGTGCCGCGTCGTCGCCTCCACGGCCGGCTCCAGGTCCAGCAGCGTGTACCAGTACACTTCCTCCCCGGCCAGGACCTCCTTCATGCGGCGCATGCCCCACGCCGCCTTCGCCCCCGTCGCGAACGACGATACGCCGGTCTCCGTCACCCACACCGGCAGGCCGAACTCCTCGCGCACCCGACCAATCTGCTCCGGCCAGGCCTCGATCGGCCACAGGTTCCAGTCCAGCGGGAAGCCGTGCACTGCGAGCACGTCCACTCCTTCCAGCGCGCCACGCTCCCGGAGCCGACGCAGGAAGCGCGGATCGATCGGCGACATGCCGCCCAGCACGATCGGAAGCTCCGTGTGCTCCCGCACCCCCGCCACACCGTGCTTCAGCATCTCCGCGAACTGCGCCCACCCCTCGTCCACCTCGGTGTCCCAGTGGGATACGTTGTTCGGCTCGTTCCATATCTTGATCGACTTCAGCATGCGCGCTCCCGCTTCCCGATGCTGCGACGGACCGACGCGCGCGTCGGTCCGGATCAGGCTCCGAAGGGCGCAAGGATTGTTCCCCGGACAGGCTCCCCATGACGGGTCTGCTCCTCGTCCGTCACGCTTCGGTCGACGGTCTCGGGCGCGTCCTCGCCGGCCGCACGCCCGGCATCCACCTCCATGACCGGGGGCGTGCCGAAGCCGATGCCCTCGCTCGCTCCCTCGCCGACGTACCCATCCGGGCCGTCCACGCCGGGCCCCTCGACCGTGCCCGCGAGACCGCCGCGCCCCTGGCCGCGATTCACGGTCTCGACCCGACCATCGACCCCGCCTTCGACGAGGTGGATTTTGGCGTGTGGACCGGCGTCGCGTTCCAGGAGCTGGACGCCCGCGAGGACTGGCGTCGCTGGAACGAGCAGCGCGCCACTGCCCGACCGCCCGGCGGGGAGTCCATGGCCGACGTGCTGGACCGCGCCCTCTCCGGCGTGCGCGCACTTCGGGCCGCTCACGGGGAGGGCCGGGTGGTTGTGGTGAGCCATGGCGACGTCATCCGCCCCCTCATCGCCCATTTCCTCGGGCTCCACCTCGACCACCTCCTCCGCTTCGAGGTGGCTCCGGCCTCCATCAGCGCCGTTTCCCTGGAGGACGCCGGTGCCCGCGTCCTCGCGGTAAACCGCACGATCGGGCCGCCCTGGGCGGCTCCCTGACCGCGGATCCGCGATCCCGTTGAGCGCAGTGGGAGGGATCGGGGCGCCGCGCCATGTGCGGATGGGTGGCGTTCGCGTTGGCGGACCGAGATTCTGGACCATCTCATCGTAATTCGGTACCTTGGGACCCATGCCCCCCCCACCCGCGCGCCTCCTCGCGGCCCTTTCCGATCGCTACCGGATCGGAGACGAGCTCGGCGAAGGCGGCATGGCCACGGTCTACCTGGCCGAGGACCTCCGCCACCACCGCCAGGTGGCCATCAAGGTGCTGAAGCCCGAGCTGGCCGCCGTCCTGGGCGCCGACCGCTTCGTCCAGGAGATCACCACCACCGCCCAGCTCCAGCACCCCCACATCCTCCCGCTCTTCGACTCCGGCACCGCCGACGGCTTCCTGTATTACGTGATGCCGTACATCGAAGGCGAGACCCTTCGGGACAGGCTGAACCGCGAGACGCAGCTCGGCGTGGGCGAGGCGGTCCGGATCACGCGCGAGGTGGCCGACGCGCTGGACTACGCGCACCGGCATGGCGTGGTCCACCGGGACATCAAGCCGGAGAACATCCTGCTGCACGATGGCCGGCCCATGGTCGCCGACTTCGGGATCGCGCTCGCGGTCTCCGCGGCGGCGGGGGGGCGGATGACCGAGACGGGCCTCAGCCTCGGGACACCGCATTACATGAGTCCGGAGCAGGCGACGGCGGAGAAGGACCTCACCGGGCGCAGCGACGTCTACTCGCTCGCGAGCGTGCTGTACGAGATGCTCACGGGCGACCCGCCGCACACGGGCTCCTCCGCCCAGCAGATCATCATGAAGATCGTGACGGAGGAGGCTGCGCCGGTCACGAAGCTGCGGAAGTCGGTGCCGCCCAACGTGGCGGCCGCGGTGGCGAAGGCGCTGGAGAAGCTGCCGGCCGACCGCTTCGAGACCGCCGCCGAGTTCTCCGACGCCCTGGCGGACCCGCATTTCTCGGCCCCGCCGGTACCGGCCGGCCGCCCCCCGGCCGGCGCAGTCGGTGCCCGCGCGGTGGCGCGCCACCCGCTCGTCCTGGGTCTCGCGGCGGTTCTCATCGCGACCGCGGGCTTCGCGGGGTCGCAGTGGCGTGTCGCGCACCGCGAGGCGCAGAGCCCCGTCGTGCGGTTCCAGCTCGGCCTGCCCTCGTCGATGCTCGTCACGAATGCGGCAGTCGCGACGAACGTCGCCGTTTCCGAGGACGGAAGGACCATCGCCTACGCGCTCCCGGACTCGACTGGCGCATCACGGCTGTTCGTCCGGCCTCTCAGTCGCGGCGGGGCGGGGGTGATCGCCGGCACGGATGGGGCGCAGCAGCCCTGCTTCTCGCCCGACGGCCAGTGGATCGCCTATCTCGTCGGAACCACCGTCTGGAAGGTCCAGGCTGCCGGTGGCACGCCGGTCCGCGTCGGGGATACCGGTACGGCGGCCACCGGGCTCACGTGGAGCCGCTCCGGCGAGATCGTCGTGGGGACCACCCCGGGTCTCTTCGTGCTTCCGCAGGGTGGCGGCGCGGCGCGGCTTCTCGTCGGGCCCGATTCCGCAGCGGGAGAGCTGTACTTCGGTCAGCCTCGCGCGCTGCCGGACGGCAACACCGTGCTCTTCTCGATTCAGCCCGCCAGCGGGGTGGCCCAGACTCGCCTCGCCGCCGTGCCGCTGTCCACCGGGAAGGTGCGGCGATTCGACGTCGGAGTGCTGGATGCGCTCGGGTACTTGGACGGCACGCTGGTCTACGTCCTCCCTTCGGGCGCGCTCATGGGCGTCCCCTTCGATCTCGCGAGTGGTCGCGCGACAGGAGCGCCCGTGGGGCTCGGCCCCATCGTCACCACGACAGTGGCCGGGACCAGCATGGCGGCCCTGTCGCCCACCGGGACGCTGGTCTACGAGCCGGCCACGAGCCAGGCCACGCTCGGCTGGGTGGACGTGCACGGTCAGTTCACGCCGCTGCTGTCCAGGCTGCAGGCGTACGCCTATCCCCGGCTCTCCCCGGATGGCAAGCGGATCGCGATGGCCATCGGGGGGGACGGGCGCTCCGACATCTGGCTTTACGACATCGCGTCCCGCACGCCGACGCGGATCTCGAATTCCGGTACCCAGAACGACCGCCCGGAGTGGTCGCCCCATGGGCGCCGCGTGCTGTATCGCTCGGATCGCAGCGGCCGGCCCGCCATCTGGTGGCAGCCGGCGGACCAGAGCGCCCCCGCGGCGCCGCTGGAGTCGGACGGCCAGCACAGCTTCTACGAGGGTGTTCTCACGCCCGACGGCGGGTCGCTCGTCTACCAGATCGACGATGCGGGGGCGGACCAGGCGGACATCATGTACCGGGCGCTCGACGGCGACACGGCGCCGCGTCCCGTAGCGGCCACCCGCTTCGTGGAAGCGCAGGCGCGCGTTTCGCCCGACGGTCACTGGGTGGCCTTCGTCACCGATGCCTCCGGGACCTCGCAGGTCGTGGTGCAGCCGTTCCCCGGACCGGGAGGCCAGGTGCAGGTTTCCGTCTCGGGCGGCGCGGAGCCGGTGTGGAGCCACGATGGAAAGCGCCTCTTCTACCGCGACGGTCACCATGTGGTCGCCGCATCCGTGAGCACGGCGGCCGGGTTCGCCGTCACCGGTCGCACCGACCTCTTCGCCGACACCTACGTCTTCGCCTCCGCGCCGCACGCCAACTACGACGTGTCGGCGGACGGGACGCGCCTGCTGATGGTGAAGAGCGCGCAGAAGCCGGAGTACGTGGTCGTCTACGGCTGGCGCAGCGAGCTGGCCGCGCGGATGCGCGGCGCCGGAGGATCATGAGCCAGTGCGGATGAGCGTCCATGGATAGTGTGGCGGATCGACTCGGCCGCGCGCTGGCCGGCCGCTACCGCCTGGAGCGCGAGCTGGGCGAGGGTGGCATGGCCACGGTGTTCCTCGCCCGCGATCTCAAGCACGAGCGCGACGTCGCCATCAAGGTCCTCAAGCCCGAGCTGGCCGCCGTCCTCGGCGCCGACCGCTTCGTCACCGAGATCAAGACGACGGCGGCGCTCCAGCATCCCCACATCCTCCCCCTCTTCGACTCCGGCACAGCCGACGGCTTCCTCTTCTACGTCATGCCATACATGGAAGGGCGAGACACTGCGGGACAGGCTGAACCGGGAGACGCAACTCGGCGTCGAGGAGGCGGTGCGCATCACGCGCGAGGTGGCCGACGCCCTCGACTACGCCCACCGCCACGGCGTGATCCACCGCGACATCAAGCCCGAGAACATCCTGCTGCACGACGGCCGGCCAATGGTGGCGGACTTCGGCATCGCGCTGGCGGTGAGCGCGGCGGCGGGCGGGCGCATGACGGAGACGGGGCTGAGCCTCGGCACGCCCCACTACATGAGCCCCGAGCAGGCGACGGCGGAGAAGGACCTGACCGGGCGATCCGACGTCTATTCGCTGGCGAGCGTTCTCTACGAGATGCTCACCGGCGACCCGCCGCACACGGGCAGCTCGGCGCAGCAGATCATCATGAAGATCGTGACGGAGGAGGCCGCGCCGGTCACGAAGCTGCGGCGGTCGGTGCCGCCCAACGTGGCGGCCGCCGTGGCGAAGGCGCTGGAGAAGCTGCCGGCGGACCGGTTCGAGAGCGCGAAGGCGTTCGCCGACGCGCTGGCCGATCCCGCCTTCCGACTGACCGACGCCGCCACCGCGGGCCCCGTGCTCGCCTCTCGGAAGCCCTGGGCCGTCGCCGCGGCGTCCCTGATCGTCGCGGCGCTCTCGCTGGCCGTCGCGGGCTGGGTCCTGATGCGGCGCCCGACCGGAGTCCGGGACATCGGAACCCCGCCGACGAGCGCGGTCAACGTCACCACCGAGGATCGGGCTTTCTCGGTGGCGCCCGACGGGTCGTTCGTGGTCTATACCGCGCAGAAGGGGGCTACCACCGAGCTGTGGTACCAGAGCCTGAGGACGGGAGAGGGTCACCCCATTCCGGGCACGGTCGGGACATTCACCGCGCCGTGGATCTCGCCCGACGGCAAGCGCGTGGCGGTGGGCGTCCCCGCCGGCAGCGGCTATCAGCTGAAGTCGGTGGGGATCGACGGGGGGACCGTGTCCCCCGTCGCTTCCATCACGCTTCCATTCGGCGGAACCTGGACGGATGACGGGAGGATCTTCTTCAGCGATGACAACGGACGTCTGCTCCGCTGGCTGGACCCGCTGGGCGGCGACGCGCGTGAGATCACGGTTGGAGGATACTGCCTGAATCCCGTGCTCATCGGAACCGGCGACCAGGTGATCTGCGGAGGCGGCGCCGACAAGTTCGCCTCCATCCGCAACCTGGCGGATCCGGGCCGCATTCGGTACTGGCATCACGCGGCCGAGGGGCGCGGCGGGAAGGCCGCGCTGCTGCGCGGCGCGGACTTCCGCGTGGTCGATGGCCGGTACCTGGTCTACATGGGCGTCGACGGAACCATCATGGCCACGCGCATCCGGAGCGTCGACTCGCTCACGGTCGGCCGATCCGTCTCTCTCGTAGCCGGCGTACGCAATGGAGACTACAGCGGCACCGGCCAGTTCGACCTGACCCGTGACGGCACCCTCGTCTACCTGCCGGGAACCAACGCGGCCGTGGGCCGCCTCGTGAGCGTCGGCACGGATGGGCGCATCGAGCCGCTGCCGGTGGAGCAGGCCGCCCACCTGCGCTTCCGCGAGAGCCCCGATGGCCGGCGGTTGGCAACGGTGGTGGAAGGTCTCGAACAGCAGGAGCTGCGCGTCTACGATCTGCAGGCGGGCACACACGAGACCGTGGCCGTCGGCTCGTTCATCGACGTTCCGGTGTTCAGCCCGAGTGGCGACCGTATCGCTTACTCGATCAGCGAGGAACCGGGTCGAGAATCCCTCGTCTCCCGGCTGCTCGATTCCTCGACGAAGCCTCGGGAACTCGCCACGATCGCGCCCCCTGCCACGTTCCGGCCGTCCATGTATCTGGCCAATGATTCCCTGCTGGTTGGATTCCCGGGGGGCGAATCCGCAATGATCGTGGGTTCAGACGGTGGAGTCGACTCGCTCGGCCTTGCCACCGGTCAGTTCGTGTCCATCTCCCCGGGCGGTCACTGGATCGCGTACCAGGGGAATTCGTCGGGAGATCTGCGGGTCCAGCCGTGGCCGGCGCTCGATCGGCGCTATTTCGTGGATGCCCGGGGCATCGAGCCGCAGTGGGTATCGGCGACCGAGCTGGTCTATCTCGCGCAGACGATCGAGGGCGACTGGGAGTTCCACGAGGTGACGATCCATCCTGGCGCCGATCCACCGTTCGACGCGCCCGAGCTCCTCGCCCTGGCCCCGCAGTTCAGCCAGACGCCCGGCTGGTCGTGGGCCGTTGGCCATGACGGAGGCCTCATCTACCTGCAGTCTCCGGCCGAGCGGGCGGAGCACTATTTCCGGGTCATCCCGAACTGGGTCAGGCACATGGAGCGCGCCGTGGACCAGGCGAACCCATGAGCGGCCTGCCGGAGCGCCTCGTCGCCGCCCTGTCCGACCGCTACCGCATCGAGCGCAAGCTCGGCGAAGGCGGCATGGCCACGGTTTACCTGGCCGAGGACCTGAAGCACCACCGCCAGGTCGCGATCAAGGTGCTGAAGCCGGAGCTGGCAGCCGTCCTTGGCGCCGACCGCTTCGTCCAGGAGATCACCACCACGGCGCAGCTCCAGCACCCGCACATCCTGCCGCTCTTCGACTCCGGCACCGCCGACGGCTTCCTGTTCTACGTAATGCCCTATGTGGAGGGGGAGACGCTGCGGGACAGGCTGAACCGGGAGACGCAGCTCGGCGTGGACGAGGCGGTGCGGATCACTCGCGAGGTGGCCGACGCGCTGGACTACGCGCACCGGCACGGCGTCGTCCACCGCGACATCAAGCCCGAGAACATCCTGCTGCACGACGGCCGCCCGATGGTGGCGGACTTCGGCATCGCGCTGGCAGTTTCGGCCGCGGCGGGCGGGCGCATGACGGAAACGGGGCTGAGCCTCGGCACGCCCCACTACATGAGCCCCGAGCAGGCGACGGCGGAGAAGGACCTCACCGGGCGATCCGACGTCTACTCGCTGGCGAGCGTGCTCTACGAGATGCTCACCGGCGACCCGCCGCACACGGGCAGCTCGGCGCAGCAGATCATCATGAAGATCGTGACGGAGGAGGCGGCGCCGGTCACGAAGGTGCGCAGATCCGTGCCGCCGAACGTGGCGGCGGCCGTGGCGAAGGCGCTCGAGAAGCTGCCGGCCGACCGGTTCGAGAGCGCGAAGGCGTTCGCGGACGCGCTGGCGGATCCCGGATTCCGGCACGGAGGCGCGGCCGGCGTTGGGAAGGGCGGCGCACCGGCGACGTGGAAGGAGCGTGCGGTGATCCCTCTGGCCGGCGCGGCAACCGTCCTGCTCGTGGCCGCGCTCTGGGGATGGCGCGGTCCGGGGCCGACGCCGGCTCCCGTCTCACGGGAGACCGTCGTCCTGGGCCCGACGCTTCCCGGCATGATCGCCGGGGGCACGGCCATCGCGCCCGATGGCTCGGCCATCGTGTACACGGACACCGCCGGGGGCAGGAAGCTCTGGATCAAGGAGCGCGGACAGGTCGATCCGCGCCCCCTCGCCGAGCTGACGCACCAGGCCGGCGGGTTCGAGCCCGGGCCGTCGTTCTCGCCGGACGGACGATGGATCGTCTACACGGACCTCAGACTCCTGCGGGTGGCGCGCGGTGGGGGCGCGCCCGTCACGATGTCGGACTCCGCGGCGGGCTATGGCACGGCGTGGCTGGACGACGGCACCGTCGTCTTCGGCGGTCGCTCGGGCTTCCGGCTCTTCCGGACCTCGGCGGACGGTGGGCCGACGACGCTCCTGACCGACTCGCTGGGCGGCGCCCTCATCTACCAGCACATTGCGCCGGTACCCGGATCCGACGCGGTGATGGCGGCGGTGGCCGGGGGAACGCGGGGCGCGAGCGAGGTCGTGGTCGACGTCGAGACGGGTGCGGTGCGCACGCTCGTCCAGGGAGCCACGGGAGCCTGGGTCGTGCCGGGCGGCGACCTCGTCTACGCCGGCACCGACGGAGGACTCTACGCCGCCGCCTTCGACCGGGACAGGCTCGAGCTGGCCGGCCCGTCGGTGTCGCTCCTGGCCGGCATCGGCGAGGTCGTCATCGGGCGGGACGGCACGATGCTGTACGTCCAGGGTGGGATCACGACCACGCCGGTCTCCGAGGTGGTCGCGGTGTCCCGCGACGGGTCGGACGGGGTCCCGCTCGACAGCGGCTGGCGTGCGCCGGTGGCGCCGCCGGGCGGCATGGCGCTCTCGCCCGACGGCTCCAGGGTCGCCCTCAGCGTTCGGGACAGCACGACCGGCCGGGCGGACCTCTGGGTCCTGCCGGTGTCGAACGGTCCCGCGACGCGTCTCACCTCCCAGGGAGCGGGAACCAACATCCGTCCCGCATGGTCACCCGACGGCCGCAGCGTGCTGTACGCCTCGGCCCCGGGAGACGGCACGGCCCGCCTCTGGGTGCGCAGCGCGGACGGCGGCGGGCGGCCCGCGCCCGTGCCGATGGCGGAGAAGCGTGCCGTCTGGGAGGGGCTTTGGTCCCGCGACGGGCAGTGGATCGTCTACCGCACGAGCGACGGCGACGCGGGCAACGGGGACATCCTGGCCGTGCGCACGAGCGGCGACACCACGCCGGCGCCCCTGGTCGCCACCGATGCCCAGGAGTACGGCCCCGCGCTGTCGCCCGACGGCCGCTGGCTCGCTTTCACCTCCTCGTCCTCGGGGCGGATGGAGATCTATGTGTGCCCGTTCCCCGCCGCGCGGGACGGGCTCTATCCGATCTCCAGCGACGGCGGCACGGAGGCCGAGTGGTCCCACGACGGGCGCCAGCTCTTCTACCGCAACGGCGTCGGGGAGATGATGGCCGTCGACGTCACCACCGGCTCCACGTTCTCCGCGGGCGCCCACCACCGGCTCTTCGACGCCCGCGGGTACGCGGCCAACTTCCAGAGCCACTTCTACGCGGTCATGCCCGGCGATCGCCGGTTCGTGATGGTCCGTCCGGTGGAGGGCTCGGCGACGGCCGCAGCGCCGGCCCGGCTCGTGCTCGTCCGCGATTGGTTGCCCGAGCTGCGGGCGATGCTGAAGAAGGCGGGGGGCTCGTGAGTGGGCCCGCGGAGCGCCTCGCCACCGCCCTGGCGGACCGCTACCGCCTCGAGCGCGAGCTCGGCGCGGGCGGCATGGCCACCGTGTACCTCGCCGAGGACCTGAAGCACCAGCGGCAGGTGGCCATCAAGGTGCTCAAGCCGGAGCTGGCCGCGGTGCTCGGCGCCGAGCGCTTCGTCCAGGAGATCACCACCACCGCCCAGCTCCAGCACCCCCACATCCTGCCGCTCTTCGACTCCGGCACCGCCGACGGCTTCCTGTTCTACGTCATGCCGTACGTGGAGGGGGAGACGCTGCGGGACAAGCTCAACCGGGAGACGCAGCTGGGCGTGGGCGAGGCGGTCCGGATCGCCCGGGAAGTGGCCGACGCGCTGGACTACGCGCACCGCCACGGCGTGATCCACCGGGACATCAAGCCGGAGAACATCCTGCTGCACGACGGGCGGCCAATGGTGGCGGACTTCGGGATCGCGCTGGCGGTCTCCGCGGCGGCGGGCGGGCGCATGACCGAGACGGGGCTCAGCCTCGGCACGCCGCACTACATGAGCCCGGAGCAGGCGACGGCGGAGAAGGAACTCACCGGCCGGTCCGACGTCTACTCGCTGGCGAGCGTGCTTTACGAGATGCTCACCGGCGACCCGCCGCACACGGGGTCCTCCGCGCAGCAGATCATCGTGAAGATCATCGCGGACGAGGCGCGGCCGGTGCGGGAGGTGAGGAAGTCGGTTCCGCCGAACGTCGCGGCGGCTGTCTCCAAGGCGCTGGAGAAGCTGCCAGCCGACCGCTTCGAGAGCGCGCGGGCGTTCGCGGACGCCCTGGCCGACGTGCACTTCTCCGCCGGTGTGGCAGCGGGCGCGCTGCCGAGCGGTGCCATCACCGTTCGCAAAGTGTCCCGCCACCCGCTCGTGCTCGGCCTGGCTGCGGCTCTCGTCGTCACCGCCGGGTTCGCGGTGTCGCAAGGGCGTGCCGCGCACCGCGAGGCGCCGCGTCCCGTGGTTCGGCTCACGATCGGCTTGCCCTCCACGATGCTCATCTCCAACGCGGGCATCGGGACGAACGTGGCCGTCTCCCGGGACGGAAGCATGGTCGCCTATGCGCTTGCCGATTCGACGGGTACGTCGCAGCTGTACGTTCGGCCGCTCAGCGAGCGCGATGCCCGCGTGATCCCCGGCACGGACGGAGCGCAGCAGCCCTGTTTTTCGCCCGATGGCAAGTGGATCGCCTACTTCGTCGGCACCACCGTCCGGAAGGTCCGGACCGCCGGTGGCACACCGGTGCAGGTCGGCGACGCCGGCGCTCCTTCCATCGGGATATCGTGGAGCGCGTCCGGTCTGATCATCGTTGCCGCCGTGCCCGGCCTCGTCGTCCTTCCGGAGGACGGCGGCGCCTCGCGCTTGATTGCCGGGGTGGACTCGCCCGCAAGTGAATCCTACAGGCAGCCGCTCGCGCTGCCGGACGGAAAGACGGCGCTGTTCACCATTACGCCGGCGGAGGGGCTGGCCGAGACCCATCTGGCCGAAGTGACGCTGGAAACGGGGGCAGTTCGACGCTTCGACATGACGCTCCTGGACGTTCTGGGCTACGTGGATGGGACTCTCGTCTACGTCCTGCCCTCCGGCGCCCTCATGGGCGTTCCCTTCGATCTCGCCGGCGGGAGGCCGACCGGCACGCCGGTGGCGCTCGGCCCCCTGGCCGCCACGACGCTGGCTGCAGCAGCCACTGCGGACCTGTCACCTACCGGGACCCTCGTGTACGAGCCGGCTACCCGGGAAGGGACGCTGGGGTGGGTCCAGCCGCGCGGTCAGTTCACAGCGGTCCTGTCCAGGCCCGAAGCCTACGCCTTTCCCCGGCTCTCTCCCGACGGGAAGCGCATCGCGGTGGCGGTGGGCGCCGAAGGACGCTCGGACATCCTGCTCTACGACCTCGTGTCAGGCACGCCGACGCGGATCACCAACTCCGGCACCCAGAACGATCGCCCGGAGTGGACCCCCGATGGACGTCGGGTGCTCTATCGCTCGGATCGCGGCGGCCCCACGGCGATCTGGTGGCAGCCCGCGGACCAGAGCGCTCCGGCGACGCCGTTGCAGGCTGTCGCGCCGCACAACTTCTTCGAGGGCGTGATCACACCGGACGGCAGGACCCTTGTCTATCAGGTCGACGACGGCGGGGCGACCCAGGCCGACATCCTGTATCGGGCGCTCCAGGGCGACACGACGTCCCACCCCGTGGCGGCGACGCGATTCGTGGAAGCGCAGCCGCGCGTGTCTCCCGACGGGCATTGGGTAGCCTTCGTGACCGACCAGTCGGGGGTGTCGCAGGTCGTGGTGCAGCCGTTTCCGGGCCCCGGCGGCCAGGTGCAGATCTCGGTCTCGGGAGGCACCGAGCCGGTGTGGGCCCGGGACGGGAAGCGGATCTTCTACCGTGATGGTCGCCACCTCGTCGCCGCATCGGTGAGCACGGCCGGCGGGTTTGCCGTCACCGGTCGCACCGACCTCTTCGACGACACCTATGTCTTCGCCCCGGCCCCACACCCCGACTACGACGTGTCGCCGGACGGCAGCAGGCTGCTGATGGTCCGGAGCACCCGGACACCGGAGTACGATATCGTCTACGGGTGGCGCAGCGAGCTGGCCGCGCGGATGCGTGGCTCCGGCGGTGGATGAGCCGATGCGGATGAGCCGAAGTGTGGTCCCGCCCGTGTCCGACGCGCCTCCAGCCATCCGGCAGACGCCGACCAACCGCGCCGCGCGGAGGTGGGCGCGCCGGCTGCGCTGGTTCGGAGCGGAGTTCCTGGTGGTGGTGACCGGCGTCCTGGTCGCGATCGCGCTCAACGCCTGGTACCAGGGCCGCCGGAACGCCACCACCGAAGCGACGTACCTGGCGCTCCTGTCCCGGGACCTCGAGCACACCGTGGCCGACCTCCGGCAGGCGGCAGCGTTCGAGCGGTCGCAGGAGCTGTACGGCCTCACGGCCTACCGGGCCCTCAGCTCGAGACGAGCCGGACCCGAGCCCGACTCGGTCCGCGTGGCGCTCACGCAGCTTATCGTTCGGCGCACGGCCACGCTCTCGAAGGCGACCTACGAGGACCTGCTGAGTACCGGGAACCTGGGTCTGATACGGGACCGGGCCCTGCGTGACCGCATCGTCCGCTTCTACGACGAGTCGACCACCCTGACCGACATCCTCAACCGGAACAACGCAGCCTTCGTGGACGGACTCTACAACGGGACGCTGCTGGCGAGCGGGCTCATCCTGCCGAAGGTGCTCCCCAACCAGCTCGGCGGTCGCGGCCTGAGCCTCTCCGACTCCCTCCTCCTCGCCGGCCTCCGCGGAGGCTACGACGACGAGCCCGATCCCCTGTGGGGCCTGCCCCCGGACGACCCGGCGTGGGCCCGCGCCCGCTCCGTCCTCCTGACGCGCCTGACCACCGCGTCGGTGTCGCGCCAGTCCGACGAGTCCATGCTCGAGCAGGCCCGCGCCCTCAAGCGTTCGCTGGACGCGGAGCGTCGGCGCCTCGGGACCCTGGCTCCCGACTCAACCGCAACCCCATAACGCCATGAACCCATCCGATCACGCTCCCCTCATCGCCATCACCATGCTCGCCGCCCGCGCGGACGGCGAGACCGGCGCCGCGGAGCAGTCGGCCATCGACGACGTCGTCCAGCGGATCGGATCGCCGGACGTCAGCCGGCTCGGGGGACAGGTGAGCGCCGGGACCCTCCGGGTCGCCGACCTGGCAGGCCGCCTCTCCGATGACGAGGCGAGGCGCGCGGCGTACACGGCGGCGCTCGCCGTCTGCCACGCGGACGGCGCGACGAACGCCGCCGAACGGGGATTCCTCGATGAGCTCCGGGCCGCGCTCGGGCTGGACGCGGCCGTCGTCGCCGGGCTGGATCGGACTGCCGGCGGGCTGTCCGCCGCGCCCGACACGGGCATGGCCACGGCGCCGGCGAAGCCGTCCTCGCCGGACGCCCCCGACGCCACGGTCGAGGACTTCATCCTCGACCAGGCGATCCTCACCGGTGCCCTCGAGATCCTCCCCGATCACCTGGCGAACATCGCGATCCTGCCGCTCCAGATGCGCATGGTCTACCAGATCGGGCAGCGCCACGGCCAGCAGCTCGACCTGGGCCAGGCCAAGGACCTCGCCGCCACCCTGGGACTCGGCGCCGCCGCGCAGGCCGTCGAGGGCGTCGCCATCAAGCTCCTCGGCGGCCTCGCCGGCGGCCTGCTGGGCGGCCTCGATGGGCGGGGCGGCGAGGGTCGCCACCGGCGCGGCGATCACGTTCGCCGCGACGTACGCCCTCGGGCACGTCGCCGACGAGTACTACGCGCAGGGGCGGAAGCTCGGAGCCGAGGACCTGCGAGCGCAGTTCGCGCAGTTCAAGGACGAGGCCCACACGCTCTATCCGCGGGTGGAGCAGGAGATCCGCGCGCGCTCCAGCACCATCGACCTCGGCAGCCTGACGCGCTCGCTCGGGGCGAGGCGTGCGTGACCGCGCGGCGGAACCGCGGGGCATGAGGTGGGAATGACCGGCGATCTCGAGATCCGGCCCATGACCCGCGTCGAGGCCGCCGAGCTCGTGGCCTGGGCCGATCGCGAGGGGTGGAACCCCGGCCTCCACGATGCCGACGTGTTCTGGGCCACGGACCCCGACGCGTTCGTCGGTGCCGAGCTGGATGGGGAGCTCATCGGCGGAGGCGCCATCACGTCCTACGGCGGCGCGTTCGGCTTCATGGGCCTCTTCATCGTCCGGCCGGAGTTCCGGGGCCGCGGGCTGGGCGATGCTCTGTGGCACGCCCGCCTCGACCGGCTGCGCGCGCGGCTGCGTCCCGGCGCCACCATCGGCATGGACGGGGTGTTCGACATGCAGCCCTACTATGCGAAGGGCGGCTTCGTCTTCTCCCACCGCACCATCCGGTACCGCGCCGGGATCCCGGACGGCTTCTCTCCCTCTGCCGCGGACGGCCCCGGTGACGCCGCGAGCGTCGTCCCTCTCTCCGACGTGCCCTTCGACGACGTCCTCGCCTACGACCTCGCCTGCTTCCCCGCGCCCCGCCCGGCTTTTCTCCGGCCATGGATCACCCAGTCCGACGCCCTCGCCCTCGGCTGTCTCCGCGACGGCCGTCTGGCCGGATATGGAGTCGTCCGGCGCTGCGGTGAAGGGTGCAAGGTGGGCCCGCTCTTCTGTGACGATGACCGCGGGGCCGAGGCGCTGTACGCGAGGCTGGCCGCATTCGCCGCCGGGGGGCCGCTCTTCCTCGATGCCCCGGAGAACAACGACGCCGCGATGGCGCTGGTGGCGCGGCACGGGATGGAGGACGTGTTCGGCTGCGCCCGCATGTACCTGGGCCCGCCTCCCGGCATCGCCCACGAGCGCGTCTTCGGGATCACCACGTTCGAGCTCGGCTGATGCACGGCCGCGATCTGCTCGGCTACGGCCCGAACCCGCCCGATCCGCAATGGCCGGGCGGGGCGCGCCTGGCCGTCCAGTTCGTCCTGAACGTCGAGGAAGGCGCGGAGCGATCCATCCTCGAGGGCGACGAATCATCCGAGGACTACCTGCACGAGATCCCCGGCCGCCCCGCGCGCGCCGGGGAGCGGGACCTGAGCGTCGAGAGCATGTACGCATACGGGTCCCGGGCTGGCGTCTGGCGGATTCTGAGGGAGTTCCAGTCCCGCGCCCTCCCGCTGACCGCCTTCGCCGTCGGCCGGGCCCTCGAGCTCAATCCCGCGATCGGGCGCGCGCTCGCCGGGGCCGGCCACGAGGTGGCGGGTCACGGCTACCGCTGGATCGACTACCGCCACCTCTCCGAGGAGGAGGAGCGCCGCCACATCCGACGCACCATCGAGGTCATCCGGGAGTCTTGCGGCGAGCGCCCGGTGGGCTGGTACACCGGACGGGTGAGCGCCAGCACGCGCCGCCTGGTCCGCGAGGAGGGCGGATTCCTGTACACTTCCGACGCCTACGACGACGACCTCCCGTACTGGCTTCCCGGGTCGCCCCCCCTCCTCGTGATCCCGTACACGCTCGTCACCAACGACGCCCGCTACCTCCTGCCCACCGGGCCTTCCTGCGGGGCGGAGTTCCTGGGCCTTCTGACCGACGCGTTCGATCTGCTCTGGCGCGAGGGCGAGACGCAGCCCCGGATGATGACGGTCGGCCTCCACCCCCGCATCAGCGGCCACCCGGCCCGGGCCATGGCCCTCGCCCGGTTCCTCGATCACGTCCAGGGCCGCGACGGCGTATGGATCTGCCGCCGCGCCGACATTGCCAGGCACTGGACGGACCGGCACCCGGTCTGACCACGGCCCGCGCTCTCGGCCCCTCACAGTCACCGCAGGCGACCGGCCCGCGCGCCCGATCCGCCAGCCGCACGCCACCCGCCGAACCCCGGTCCCCGCCGCGACGGGTCGTCGTCGTTGTCCCTACGGACTGTAGGGAATATTCCTACAGAACCCTTGCGCTCCCGCGGCCTGCTTCCCTGATTGGGGCCATCGCCGGCCGGGTCGGTCGGGCTTCACCGGGCGAGGCGGGAGGCGCAAGGCGCGCCCGCATCCTCGCCCGTCATCATCTCTCGCTGACGGAGGTTTCGATGCGCAATGGTTCCGGCAGTACTGCGTCTGCTCGCGGGCACCGGCTGCTCCTGCTGATTCCGCTGATCGTCCTGCCGGCGCTGGCCACGCCGGTGGTCGGACAGGGGACGAACGACCTCGCTTCGAAGCTCATGAGCCAGGAGCGTGGCCTCTGGAACGCGTGGCGCGACCAGGATTGGACGGTGTTCCGTCGCGACGTCGCGGATAACGCGGTGACCATGCACGCGTCCGGTCCGGCGCTGGGTCGTGAGACGGCGCTCTCCGGGATGGAGAAGAACCCGTGTGAGGTCCGCAGCTTCAGCCTGGGCGACGAGCACGTCGTCGAGGTCGCTCCGGGGACGGCGGTGGTCGTCTACAAGGCGGAGCAGGATGCGACCTGCGGCGGCCAGAAGGTGCCGGGCACGGTCTGGGCCACGTCGGTCTGGGTGCAGAAG
The DNA here is from genome assembly GCA_963798845.1 of uncultured Gemmatimonadales bacterium. Lineage (GTDB taxonomy): Bacteria > Gemmatimonadota > Gemmatimonadetes > Longimicrobiales > RSA9 > CAVUKA01. The sequence goes on from CAWCUS010000004.1 coordinate 198,340, forward strand.
GACGGGAAGTGGCAGAACGTGCTGCACCAGGAAGTGCCGGCCGAGGAGGACAGCGGCATGTAGCGCGGGGCAGGGGTGGCGAGGCCGCGCCCATCCATCCGGCGGTGGGCGCGGCACCGCTGGCCCGGTTGCTGCACGGCGCCCCGGCGGGATCGACGGCAACCGGTGAGGCGCACGTGCGGATCGTCCTGTTCGTCCACTCCATCGTCAGTGACTGGAGCCACGGCAACGCCCATTTCCTGCGCGGGCTGATGCGGGCGCTGGCCGCGCGTGGCCATCAGGTGACCGCGTGCGAGCGGTGGAGGAACTGGTCGACGGACAATCTGCTGGAGGACCACGGCCACGGCCCGGTGGTGGAGTTCGCCCGCATCTTCGACGACCTGGACATCCGCATGTACGGCAGCGGGGAGCGGCTCGCGCAGGACGTGGACGGACTCACGCGCGGCGCGGACCTCGTCCTGGTGCACGAGTTCAACGAGCCGGAGCTGGTCTGCGCGGTCGGGCAGGCCAGGCGGGACCGGGGAGATTTCGCGCTGCTGTTTCACGACACGCACCATCGGGCCGTGAGCGTCCCGGATCAGATGGCGCGCTTCGACCTCCAGCACTACGACGGCGTCCTCGCTTTCGGGCGCTCACTCGCCGACGTCTGGCGGCGCCAGTACGGGATGGACCGGGTGTGGACGTTCCACGAGGCGGCGGACACCACGTTGTTCTACCCGCGGGACGAGGAGCTCCGGGATGACGTGGTCTGGATCGGGAACTGGGGAGACGACGAGCGCAGCGCGGAGATCCGTTCGTTCCTCGTCGAGTCCGCCCGCGCCATGCCCGACCTGCGCTTCGCCGTCCATGGCGTCCGCTATCCGGAAGCCGCCCGCGCCGAGCTCGAGGACGCCGGCATCGACTTCCGCGGGTGGATTCCCAACTACCATGTACCGGACGCGTTCGCACGCGCCCGCATGACGATCCACATTCCCCGTGGCCCCTACCTCGACCGCCTGCCCGGCATCCCCACCATCCGCCCGTTCGAGGCCCTCGCCAGCGGAATCCCCCTCATCTCCACCCCCTGGCCCGATACGGAAGGCCTGTTCACCGCGGGTCAGGACTACCTCTCCGTCCGGACCCCGGCGGAGATGCGTTCGGCCATCCGCCGGCTCGCTGACGATCCGGAGGCGCGCGGCCGCCTGGCCGAGCGGGGACGTCGAACCATCGTCGCCCGCCACACCTGCCATCACCGTGCACGTCAGCTCGAGGACATCCACGCCGAGCTCACCGGGAGGGTGAAGCGCGCCGCCGCCCGCTCCGCCTGAAGGGGACCGCGCGAACAGGCCAGGACGGCGGGACGGCGACCGGGCGCGCCGCCGGGCGCAGGGCCCTGCCACGGCTACCCCAAACCCTCCGGGTAATCGCCGCGCACGCGACGCCACCCTTCCGCCAACCCGCGCCTCGCCAGCAGCCGGGCGATACCCACCGCCATCCCCGTGGCGAGGGTCCACGTCAGTGCGTCGCCCCAGCCCACCGATCGCGCGGCCGGGTTCTTCGGCGCCTCGTCTCCGCGCCACTGCTCCCAGACGGTCTCCAGCATGCGACGCATGGCGATGCCCGCCACCGCGGCCATGGCGAGCGACACCGCGTCCCATACCCGCTCCTCGTCCACTACGTCCCCGATCACGCTCATTCGCTCCCTCTCCCGCAGAATCCCGACCGATCGTTCGCGGGATCGTGCGCGCAAACCCGGTGCCGTACCCACCTCGGTCCCACGCCGTCCCGGCCCGCCATTCCATCGCCCCGAGCCGGCCTGGATCTTCGCCGGGAGCAAGGCGCCACTCCGGCTGCCTTCAGGTCCCGCAACGACTGGAGCCGTCACCTTCCATGGACGCCGCCCGCGAGGTCCTGCGCCGCCACTTCGGCTACCCGGACTTCCGACCGGGGCAGGGGAAGGCCGTGCAGGCGGCGCTGGCGGGGCGCGACGTTCTGGTCCTGATGCCCACGGGCGGCGGGAAGAGCCTCTGCTTCCAGGTCCCCGCCCAGCTCGTTCGCGGCTCGACGCTCGTGGTGAGCCCGCTCATCTCGCTCATGCAGGACCAGGTCGACGGGCTTCATCGCGCCGGCCTGTCGGCGACCTTCATAAACTCGACCCTCGAGGCCGCGGACGTGAGGGAGCGCCTGGACGCCGTCGAGGCCGGGGAGGTCCGGCTCCTCTATGTCGCACCGGAGCGCTTCGCCAGCCGGTCGTTCATGGACCGACTGGAGCGGCTGAGCGTGGGCTTCTTCGTGGTCGATGAGGCGCACTGCATCTCCCAGTGGGGACATGACTTCCGCCCCAGCTACCTGCGCCTCGGAGACATCCGCGACCGCCTCCGCTGCCACACCATGGCCCTCACCGCCACCGCGACCCCCGAGGTGCGCGACGAGATCATCCGGCACCTCCACCTGCGTGCTCCCGTGGTGGTGGCGAAGGGCTTCGACAGGCCCAACCTCCGCTGGCACGTCCTCTCCGCCCGCAACGACGCCGAGAAGGACCAGCTCCTGGTCCGCCTGCTCCGCGACCGGCGCAGGGGCGGCGGCGAGGGGAGCGCGATCGTCTACGCCTCCACCCGGAAGCAGGTGGACGCTGTCGCCCATCTCCTGAACCGCCAGGGCGTCGCTGCGGGAGGGTACCACGCGGGAATCGGGAGTGGGGAACGCTCGCGGCTCCAGGACGCGTTCATGCGCGGCGAGCTGAGGACCGTCATAGCCACCAACGCGTTCGGCATGGGCATCGACAAGCCGGACGTGCGTCTGGTGGTCCACTACACCACCCCCTCCACCGTGGAAGACTACTACCAGGAGGCCGGGCGCGCCGGCCGGGACCGCGAGGACGCCGACTGCGTCCTCCTGCATGCCTACGCCGACCGTTTCACCAACCAGTTCCTCCTCGAGCAGGCGCACCCGGACCGGCAGACCACGGAAGCCGTGGCACGGCTCATGGCCATGGCCGCCGCGTCCGGTCGTGAGCCGAAGGAGCCCGACACCGTGCTCCTGCACGGCGACCTGTTCCGCCAGGCGGCGCGCCTCGCCGGTGGCGCCAAGCGACTGGAAGCCGTTCTCCGTCTTCTGGGGGCGAACGGCGCGGTAGTGCGGGAGGGGAGCGCCGCTTCCGGAGCGTGGATCCGCGTGATCGCGTCGCCGGCGCGCGTGGCTCGAGAGCTGACCCACGACGCGACAGCCCGCGACCTGGTGGAAGCCGCGCGCGCGGCACTCGACCCCGAGCTGGCGCACAGGTGGTCTCCGATGCCGCCGGAGAGTGCGCTGCCCGCGCTCCCCGCCGCGGACCGGCGTCGCCTGCTCGACCGGCTCGCGTCGGAAGGCTTCCTGGAATGGCGGCCGCGAGGCATGGGCGCCCGTTTCCGACTCCTGGAGCCGTTCCACGGGCCCGGCCACGGCGTGAGCTGGGAGGCCGAGAAGACCAAGCACCGACACGACCTGGACAAGCTCAGACGCATGCAGGCGTACGCCTACCAGGGCAGCTGCCGTCGGCGCTACATCCTCGGCTATTTCGGCGAAGCCGCGTCCTGGCGCTGCGGCCGCTGCGACCGCTGCCTCTCACCCGATCGGCGCATCGTGCCTCGCTGGCCCGCTCCGCGGCGAAGGGTCCTGTCCAGGAAGTGAAGCGCCGAGGTGGCCGAGCGCGCGGTCGATCCAGCGTCGATCACCCTGGAGGGCTCGGATCCCTGCCACCACGTCCGGATACTCCGCCTCCAGCCGACGGAGCTCCGCCGCCGCGCTGTCCGGGTGCAGGCTCATCCGGCGCCCGGTCTGCTCCAGCCCAATGTGCTGGTCGCGGGGCCAGTCGTCCGGCCACAGGTTCTCCAGAAGCCGGGCCGCGCGGTGGAGCCGGGACAGCCGGCCGGGGACGCCATCCAGGAGCGTCGGATCGCGATCGGCAGGGAGCTCGATCACCACCTCCCTCGCCCGCCGCACGCTCGCCGACGGCAGCGCGATGATCGTGGTGACACGGTCGCCGTCGTACCGCCACCCCGGGCTGCGCCCGTCCGGCCGGTACTCCACCTCGCTGCCGTCGGCGCTCACGCGCTGCGGCGGCCACGTGCCTGGAAGACGCAGCTCCAGGGCCCGCGCCTGCGGCATGCCGGGATAGCTCCCCTGCGCGGGAGAGACGGTGATCCGCACGCGATCGGTCGACCAATGCTGCCGGACGGTCGTGCGTGCGAAATCACCGCGGAGGTAGCCGGGGGAGTCGCCTGCGTCTTCGTATACGCGTGCGCTCCCCGAGTCGCCGGGGAACAGCGACAGGATCAGCGGTTCGAGCGGGCGCGCGCCGGAGCGGAGCGTGGGCGGCGCCATGGGGATGATCGCGCCGGCCCGGGCGTAGACGGGGATCTCGTCCAGGGCGAAGCTCCGGTGCACCACGGCCGGCCCGGCCAGCCGCGAGCCCGTGTCCCACTCGTACCATTCTCCCGGCGGCAGCCACACGTCGCGGCCGGCCAGGAGAGTGGAGCTGTCCATCGGGGAGGTGACGGGGCTCACCAGGAGGTCGGGGCCGAACATGTACTGCCCGCCGAAGCGGTACGCCTCGTCCGATTCGGGCCAGCCGTAGTACATCGGCCGGACCGGCGAGACTCCCGTTTCGTACGCCGCACGGGCCGCCGTGTACAGGTACGGGATGAGCGCGTACCTGCGCTGGAATGCCCGCCTCATCGCGTCGAAGTACTCGGGTGGGTACGCCCAGATCCGCCGCTCCGCCTCTGGGTTCTTCGTGGTGTGGGTGCGCAGGATCGGGGAGAAGACCCCGAACTGGATCCAGCGGGTGTACAGCTCCGGCGACACGGTGCCGGGAAGGTGGCCGCCGATGTCGTGGCTCCAGTAGCCGTAGAGCACGTTCGACGCGGTGGCGGTGAAGAGCGGCTCGAACGCCAGCATGGTCCACGTCGAGTGCGCGTCGCCGGAGAAGCCGATCTGATACCGGTGATTGCCGAGCCCGCCGTAGCGGTGGAAGAGGATCGGCCGCTCATCCGGACGGTGCCGCTGGAAGTCCGTGAAGAAGACGTAGTTCAGCCAGAAGGTCGGGTTGAGCCCCGGCACCGATGTCTCGCTCCACTGCTGCCAGTCCAGCCACCAGAAATCGACGCCCTGCCGCTCGAGCGGGTGGATCACGAGATCGAAGTAGTGGCGCGCGAACCCCTTGTCCTCGATCCGGAACGGGACGTAGCGGCGCGTGGTCGGGTCGATCCCTTCCGCCAGCGCCATGGCCTCGTACTGCGCTTCGTGCGGCTGGATCCCCGACGCCGGATGCAGGTTCAGCGGCGTCTTCAATCCGTGCGCCTCCGCCCATGTCAGGAAACGCTCCGGGGCTGGGAAGTACGCCCGGTCCCACGTGTAGCCGGTCCACCCCTTCCTCTGGCCCGCCTGGTCCTGCTCGTCGTCGCGCCAGCGCAGCTCGAACGTGTTGTGCCAGTCCATGTCGATCACGAGCACGTCCAGCGGGACCCCGTGGTCGTCGAACTCGCCCACCAGATCCACCAGCTCGGCGTCCGTGTACGCCCAGTAGCGAGACCACCAGGCGCCGAACGCGAACCGCGGCGGGATCGGGATGTACCCGGCGACGCGCGCGAAATCGCCGAGCGCGGCCGCATAGTCGTGGCCGTACCCCAGGAACGTCCAGTCGACCCGCTCACCCGGGGGACGCCGCGCAGCCCACGGCCACTCGCTTCCGTCGAGAACCGGCCGGTCGCTGTCATCCACGATGGCCCAGCCGTCCCGGGAGAGCAGCCCGTCACCGAGCGGCACCGGCTCGCCCACGCCGTCCAGCGTGCGGATCGTCCCGCCCAGGTTCGCCGTGTCTGCCGTTCCCGGCCGCCATGTCACCGTCCGCCCGGCCACTTCAAGCCTCACTTCGAGGTTCGTCGAGTCGAAGCGGGCTTCGCCCCGGTAGCGCACCTGGAGCGCGCCCGTGTCAATGACGTGCGACTGGCCCTCCGTGCTTGTCTCGTATTCCGGAACAGGGAGCTTGCGGGTCAGGAAGACGAGGGAGGCGCGGTCCTCGAAGCGCCCGTCCGCAGACCACTCCATCCGCACCATCCGGGGAGTGAGAACCGTGAATCGCGCGTGGCCCAGGGTGACGACGGCGTCAGGGTCCGCCACCGGTGCCTGCGGCTGCTGCGCCGGGGTGGGAGCAGGGGACAGCGCAATGGCCGCCCAGAGGAGCGCGGCCATGGGAAACGGAAGCCGCGTGTGTCCGTTCATGCGACCAGGATCCGCACCGCGCCCGGCCGGCGCAAGCCCCGGCTCACTTCCCCTCGGCCCGCCGTCGCCGTAGTTTGCACCCTGCCCAGATAGCCGCCGCGGCGCCGGAAGCTCGCCGCGGGAGCGCTGCTTTCGAGCGGGGCGGCCGCAGCCGCCCCCTTCCGTCTGAACCAGGCCCCACGGCTCCCATGCAGCCTTATCTCACCGATGAGCACGAGGCCCACCGCCGCGACGTGCGCGCGTTCGCGGAGGCGGAGATCGCCCCGGTGGCGAAGGAGCTGGACGAGCAGAGCCGCTTTCCCTGGGACAACGTCGCACGGATGGCGGAGCGCGGCTGGTTCGGCGTCAACGTTCCGGAAGAGTACGGCGGCCTCGGCCGCGACTACCTGACGTATATCCTCACCGTGGAGGAGCTGGCCCGGACGGACGCGAGCCACTCCATCACCGTGAGCGCCCACAGCACCCTCGCGCTGTCCCCGATCCTGAACTTCGGCACCGAGGAGCAGAGGCAGCGCTACGTGCCGCTCCTGGCCTCGGGGCGCGTCCTCGGCGGCTTCGGGTTGACCGAGGCGGACGCGGGCTCCGACGCGAGTGGCAGCCGCACCACCGCCATCCGCGAGAACGGCCACTACCGGTTGAGCGGAAGCAAGATCTTCATCACCCACGCCGGTGTGGGTGAGATCTTCGTCGCCACGGCCGTGACGGATCGCAGCCAGGGCTCACGCGGGATCACCAGCTTCATCGTCACCAAAGAGACCACCGACCGCGTAGAGGCCGACCGCGTAGGCGTCGGCCATGCGCCCGAGCTCGAGCCCTACATGGCGGGCGTGCGAGCGGGCAAGAAGGAAGAGAAGATGGGCTGGCGCGCGTCAGACACGCGCGAGCTCCTTTTCGACGACGTGCAGGTCCCGGCCGCCAACCGGCTGGGCGAGGAAGGGCAGGGGTTCGTCAATTTCATGAAGACGCTGGACGCCGGTCGCATCGGCGTCGGCGCGCTGGCGCTCGGGCTCGCCCAGGGCGCATTCGAGACCGCGCTCCTCTTTTCCGACCGCCGTCGTCAGTTCGGTAGACCTCTGCGGAACTTCCAGGGTATACAGTTCCGGCTGGCCGACATGGCCACACGAATACAGGCCGCACGGCACCTCGTCTATCATGCTGCGTGGCTAAAGGATACGGGTCGCTCGTACACGAAGGAGGCCTCCATGGCCAAGCTGTACGCCAGCGACGCCGCAATGGAAATAACCACCCAGGCGGTGCAGCTGCTGGGAGGTCACGGGTACACGAACGACTATCCCGTTGAACGGCACATGCGCGACGCAAAGGTCTGCCAGATCGGCGAAGGCACGAACGAGATCCAGCGCCTCGTCATCGCGCGCCAGCTCTTCGATGAGAATTTCGACGGGAGATGAGCATGTGAGGCATGAAGCGAGAAATTCTGATCTCGTCCGCGCCGCTCGAAGCGCGCGTGGCGATACTCGAGGACGACATCCTCGTCGAGTTCCTGGTCGAGCGCCCCGACGCGGGCCGCATCGTCGGTGACATCTACCTGGGGGAGGTCCAGGCGGTCCTCCCCGGGATTCAGGCCGCCTTCGTCGAGATCGGCACGGACAAGGCTGCCTTCCTCCACGCCTCCGACCTCGCCGAGGAGGAGGACGAGGACGACAACGGGAACGGCGGCAACGGCCGACGCAGCCACCCTCCCATCGAGGAGGTGGTGAAGAAGGGGCAGAAGGTCCTCGTCCAGGTGACGAAGGAGGCCATCTCCACCAAGGGGCCCCGCGTCACCAGCCAGATCTCCCTTCCCGGCCGCTTCCTCGTCCTCATGCCGCAGTCCGATCACGTCGGCGTCAGCCGCAAGATCGAAGACCGCGAGGAGCGCACTCGCCTCCGCCGCATGGCGAAGGAGAACCTCCCCGCCGATTCCGGAGGCCTGATCATCCGGACGGCGGGCGAGGAGCTCACGCCCGAGCTGTTCAAGCGCGAGCTCAAGACCCTCCTCGCCACCTGGGAGCAGATCCAGAAGAAGGCGAAAGCCGTCCGCGCCCCGGCACTCGTTCACCGCGAGGCCGGCCTCACCAAGGGGATCATCCGCGACATCTTCACCAACAAGGTTGACTCCCTCACCGTGGACAGCCGCGACGTCTACGATGAGATCGAGCGCTACCTCGACGGGATCGACCCCGACCTCATGGAGCGCGTCCACCTCTACGACGAACCGCTCCCCCTCTTCGACGAATACGGCGTGGAGGAGGCCATCCGCGAAGCCTTCCAGAGACGCGTCGACCTCCCTTCCGGCGGCTACGTCATCATCGAGCCCACCGAGGCCCTCGTCTCCGTCGACGTCAACACGGGAAGGTACACCGGGAAGAAGGACCCCGAGAAGACGATCCTGAAGACCAACCTCGACGCCGCTCGTGAGGTCGCCCGCCAGCTCCGCCTCCGCGACATCGGCGGGATCATCGTGGTCGACTTCATCGACATGGAGGCCAAGGCCAACCAGGACCGAGTCCTCCAGGAGCTCCGAACCTATCTCAATAGGGACCGCGCCCGCACTCGCGCCTTCCAGGTCTCGGAGCTCGGCCTCGTGGAGATGACCCGTCAGCGCGTGCGCCCCAGCCTCTACTACTCCCTCACCGAGCCGTGCGCCCACTGCGATGGCGCCGGTCGCGTCTTCACCCCGGAAACCGTGGTCCGCCGCATCGAGCGCGCGCTGCGGCGCGCCGCAGCCAACGGCGCCGACCGCCGCCTCTCCATCCGCCTCCACCCCCAGGTGGCGCTCCACATCCTCGAGGATGAGCCCGACTTCCTGCGCCGCGTGGCCGGCCGCCTGCGGCTCGACCTCGATCTCCGCGACGACCCGCTCATGAAGGCCGACGAGTTCCGACTCCTCTCCGGTCCCGCCCGCACGGATGTGACCGCCCGCTACGCGGTGTAGAACGGCCGGAGGACGCGGGATCCCGCGTGCCGGCGTCGTGGCTTCGAGCCCTTGACTCACCGCCATCCTTCGCCCAAATTCTTCCGTCTGTACACGAACCTGAAGACGGCCATTATGTACGCGATCATCCGCACTGGCGGAAAGCAGTTCCGGGCCGAGCCCGGTCAGACGATCAAGATCCCGTCGCTCAAGGCCGACGTGGGCGAGACCGTGACGTTCGACGACGTCCTGGTCGCGCACACGGACGGCGGCCTGCAGGTGGGCGCGCCGAGCGTGGATGGCGCCTCTGTCACGGGCGAGGTGCTGGAGCACGGGAAGGGCAAGAAGGTGATCGTGTTCAAGTGGAAGCGGCGGAAGAACTATCGTCGCAAGAAGGGCCACCGTCAGAAGTTCACGGCGGTCCGGATCGATCAGATCAACGCCGGCTGAGCGGGAGGTAGCAGATGGCACACAAGAAGGGCGTCGGCTCGACCCGGAACGGCCGCGATTCGAATCCGCAATACCTGGGCGTGAAGAAGTACGGCGGCGAGAGCGTGCTGGCGGGGAACATCCTGGTGCGTCAGCGCGGGACCAAGTTCCACCCGGGCCGGAACGTGGGTCGCGGGAAGGATGACACGTTGTTCGCGCTCGTCAGCGGCGTGGTGACGTTCGAGCGCCGGGGCCGTGACCGCAAGCAGGTGTCGGTCTATCCGGCCGAGTAGCTGCCGGGTCGGCAGGGAGATGGATGCCCCTCGCGGCGAGCGCCGCGGGGGGCCTTTTGCAGGCGGCTTGGTGGCCCCGAACGTGCATGCGGAGGCGCGTGACCGGCAACCTGAAGAGAGCGAGCGGCATGGAAGACCAGGAGAGGTCGCGGGTTCGCAGGACGGGGGCGATCCGCAGCACGGACCTTGAGCCGTACACCGGTCTCCGATGGGTGGCCACCATCTTCAAGGCCGCGGCGGTCTTCATCTTCGTGGCCCTGGCGGCGGAGTTCGTGGCAGGGTTGCGCATGACCGGCCCGGCGTCGTTGCCGGCGCTGCTCGGCGAGACGGCCCGGACGGCGGTCGTGGCGGTGGTCCTCTGGGGGGGTGGCGACCTGGTCCGCCTCCTCGTGGACATGGGTCACGATGTGCGTGCGCAGCGGATCCTCATGGTCCGGCTCCTGAGCCGCACGCCACGACGGACGCGGCCGAACGTCGTTCCGGACCTGCTGGACCAGGAAGAGGCGGAGGCGGAAAGCCTCGATGCCGCCGAGGCGGGGCTCGCAGAGGCACAGCAGTCGGCGCCCGAGGACGCGAGCTCGGCCGCCTGAGCCTCGCCGCTCAGCGTCCGCCCGGCTCCGCTCCGCTCCGCTCCTGTCCCATCGACTCCTCTCCCCCCGGTTGGCCGAGATCGCGCAGGCTCCTCGCCACCGCGTCCAGGGCGGCACTCACGTGGTCCAGGAGCTCGCGGGTGGCCGAGAGCGTGAGTCCCTCCGCGCCCACGAGCGACTTCAGGCGGCGGATCCGGGCGGCGGAGTAGGCGATGGTTTCCGCGGGGTCAGCGTCGGAGGCCGGGGCCGCGGCCGTGTCCTCGCCAAACGGGTTCGCGGGACGCGCTGCGTCGATCGGGTCGTCGGCGAACGGATTCTTCGGCACGGTCACCTCCCCTTGAAGTCCGCGGCGCGCTTCTCCAGGAATGCCGAGACGCCCTCGGCGCGGTCGTCGCTCCCGAACGCGGTGAGGAACAGCTCTCGCTCGAGGGCCAGCCCGTCGCGCATCGGCAGCTCCGCCGCCGCGCGCACGGCCTCCTTGATGAGCTTCAGGGCCACGGGCGAGTGCCGGGCGATGGCTACGGCCAGCTCGCGCGTGCGGTCGGCGAGCCCGTCGTCGTCGACGACCTCCTCCACCAGTCCGATCCGCTCTGCCTCGTCCGCGGTGATGATCTCGCCCGTGAGGATGAGCCGCAGGGCGCGGCCGTGGCCCACGAGCCGTGGGAGCCGCTGCGTGCCGCCGCCGCCCGGGAGCAGCGCGAGGTTGACTTCCGGCTGGCCCAGCCGGGCCGATCGCGCGGCGATGCGGAGGTCGCACGCGAGGGCCAGCTCACAGCCGCCGCCGAGCGCGTAGCCGTTGATCGAAGCGATCGTTGGCTTCGGAAAGTCCGCCACCGCGTCGTAGACGCGACGGCCTTCCATGGCGGCGCGCTGCTGCAGTACGGTCCGCTCGGCGAATTCCGCGATGTCGGCGCCCGCGATGAACGCCCTTTCCCCCGCGCCGGTGAACACCACGACGCGGACGTCCTGGTCGCCGGCCAGTCGATCCAGGACGCGCGTGATCTCGCTTCGTACCCGCGTGTTCAGCGCGTTCCGCTTCTCGGGCCGGTCCACCGTGATCGTGGCGACCCGGTCCACCGTGGCCACGTGCAGCGTCTCGAGCTCGGTCATCGGTCCTCCGCGGACTCGGACCAATCGTAGAATCCTCGCCCGCTCTTCTGTCCCAGCTCGCCTGCGTCCACCTTCCGGCGCAGGATGTCGGGCGGGCGGAAGCGCTCGGCGGCGAGCGCTTCGTGGAGGTACTCGGCCACGTGCAGTCGGACGTCGAGTCCCACCAGATCGGTGAGGCGGAGCGGCCCCATGGGGTGGCGGTAGCCGAGCGTCATGGCCGCGTCGATGTCCTCGGCGCTGGCCACGCCCTCCTCCAGCATGCGCATCGCCTCCAACCCCAGCGCCACTCCGAGACGCGAGGAGGCGAACCCGGGCGAGTCCCGGACGATGATGGGCTCCTTCCCGATCCAGCGGACGAAGGAGACGCCGACATCCAGGGCTCGGTCGGACGTCTCCCGCCCCCGCACCACCTCCACGAGCTTCATGATGTGGACGGGGTTGAAGAAGTGGAGCCCCAGCATCCGTTCGGGGTGGGCGAGAGCCTTCTGCATGGCGCTCACGCTCAGGCTGCTCGTGTTGCTCGCCAGCAGCGCACCCGCCGGCGACGCGCGTTCCGCCCGCGCCAGCACTTCCCGCTTGAGCGCCAACCGCTCGGGGACCGCCTCCACGACCATGTCCACGTCCGCGCACCCCGCCTCCAGGTCCGCCCCGCCGGTGATGCGCCCCACGGTTCGGTCGCGGAGCGCGGCGTCCACCTTCCCGCGCTCCACGCCGGTGTCCAGGTTCTGGCGGATCCGTCGCAGCCCCTCCTCTGCGAGGTCGGCGCTCCGGTCCACGAGCACTACCTGCGCCCCGGCCATGCCGGCCACCTGGGCGATGCCGTGCCCCATGGTCCCGGCGCCCACGACCACCAGCTTGCGGACGCCGGCGCCGCCCGCCCGCGCCGCGTCGGGGGCTTCGCTCATCGGCCGAAGCGGGGGGCGCGCTTTTCCAGGAACGCCTGCACGCCTTCGCGGAACTCCTTCGAGCGGAACGCTCTCATCTGGGCGGCCGCTTCCATCTCCAGGATCTCGTCCAGGTCGGCCGCCAGACTCCGACGCAGCGTGCGCTTCGCGTCCGCGATCACCTCTGCCGGCCCGCCGGCGATCTGGCCCGCGAGTCCGCGAACGGCTCCCTCCAGCTCGTCGGCGGGGACCACGCGGTTGAAGAGGCCCAGCCGCTCGGCGCGCCGGGCGTTGATCATGCCGCCGGTGAAGGTGAGTTCGGCGGCCAGTGCGGAGCCGATGAGGCGAGGGAGGTAGTAGGCGCCGCCCCAGTCCGGGTGGAGCCCGATGCGCGTGAACGTGAGACCGATGGACGCGTTCTGGCTCGCCACGCGGAGGTCGCACGCCAGCGCCAGGGACGCGCCCGCACCGGCAGCCGCGCCGTTGACGGCCGCGATCACCGGCTTCCGCATCTCGTCGATCCGCTTGACGATCCGGATTCCCGTGCGCACCAGTTCGGCGAATTCTTCCTCGGCGGCGCGCTCCGAGAGGTCGGCCATGTGCTGGACGTCGCCGCCCGTGCAGAAAGCCCGGCCGACGCCCGTCACGGCCACGCACCGTACGGCGGGGTCGTCGTCCAGCTCCTCCAGACCACGTTCGAGTAGCGTCCGCATCTCGCCGACGAGCGCGTTCAGCCGCTCCGGCCGGTTGATGCGGATCCAGCCCAGGTTGCCGGTCCGTTCCACCAGGATCTGCTTGTCTTCGCTCATGCTGCATCCACTTCCACGATCGTCGCGATGCCCTGGCCCACCCCGATGCACATCGTGGCGAGACCGATGCCGCCGCCCCTGCGCTTCAGCTCGTGCACCAAGGTGGTGAGAATCCGGGCGCCGGAACAGCCGAGCGGGTGCCCCAGGGCGATTGCTCCCCCGTTGACGTTGACGATCGCGGGATCGAGTCCGAGCTCGTCGATGCACGCGATGCTCTGCGACGCGAACGCCTCGTTCAACTCCACCAGGTCCAGGTCGCCCAGCGTCATTCCCGCACGGTGGAGCGCCTTGCGCGTGGCGGGGATCGGGCCCAGCCCCATCAGGTCCGGTGCCACGCCGGCGACGGCGCCGGTCACGTACGTCGCCAGGGGACGCAACCCGAGGCCGGCCGCCCGATCCTCCGACATCACCACGAGCGCCGCCGCCCCGTCGTTCAGGCCGGACGAGTTCCCGGCCGTCACGGTGCCGCCCTCGAGAAAGGCGGGGGAGAGCTTGGCCAGCTTCTCCAGAGTGGTGTCGGCACGCGGATGCTCGTCCACATCCACGACCACGGGCGCCCCCTTTCGCTGCGGGACCTCAACCGGCACGATCTCGTCGTCGAAGCGGCCGGCAGCCATGGCGGCCGCGGCCTTTCGCTGGCTTTCCAGCGCGAAGCGGTCCTGCGCTTCGCGGTCGATTCCCCACTTCTTCGCCACGTTCTCCGCAGTGACGCCGAGCCCCACCGTCCAGTGATCGGGGAAGCGGGGATTCAGGAAGCGCCAACCCAGCATGGTGTCGGCGATCTCGGGCGAGCCGCGCGGGTACGCCGTTTCGGGCTTGAGCAGCACCCACGGCGCGCGGCTCATGGACTCCACTCCGCCCGCGGCGAACACGTTGCCCTCATCCACCCGGGCCGCGTGGCAGGCGCTGTTCACCGCCTGGAGGCCGGACCCGCACAGGCGGTTGATCGTCTGCCCGGCCACCTCGATAGGATAGCCTGCGAGCAGCGCCGACATGCGGGCCACGTTCCGGTTGTCCTCGCCCGCCTGGTTCGCACACCCCAGCAGCACGTCCTCCACGAGAGCCGGATCGATCCCCGCTTCCTCCACCACACCACGGAGCACGATGGCGGCGAGATCGTCGGGGCGGACGGAAGCGAGCGCCCCGCCCGCCCGGCCCACGGGCGTCCGCACCGCCGCCGCGATGACAGCGCGCGCGCTCAATGGAGATCCACCCAGACGGACTTGACCTGGGTGTAAAGCTCCAGCGCGTGCTTCCCGAGCTCACGGCCGTAGCCGGACTGCTTGTAGCCGCCGAACGGCGAGGCCGCATCCAGCGGGTGGTACGTGTTGACCCACACGGTGCCCGCCTCGAGCCGCGCCGCGACCCGGTGTGCGCGCTTCACGTCACGGGTCCAGAGCGCCGCCGCGAGTCCGTAGATCGTCCGGTTCGCCAGCTCTACCGCCTCTTCCTCGTCCTCGAAGATGAGCGTCGCGAGCACGGGACCGAAGATCTCCTCCCGCGCGATCGTCGCTTCCGGAGAGACCGCGTCGAAGATCGTCGGCTCGATCCAGAACCCGCCCCCTCCACCAGCGGCTCGCCCGCCGCCGGCGAGCACTTTCGCGCCTTCCGCGCGCCCCTTCTCGATGTAGCCCAACACGCGCGCCAGCTGCTCCCCCGAGATCACCGGGCCGTACCGCCGCCCTGGCTCGAGCGGCTCGCCGGGCTGCAGGCGGCCCACTCGCTGTACCAGCCGCTCCATGAACTCGTCGTGGATGGAGCGCTGGACCAGGAGCCGCGAGCCCGCCGTGCAGCACTGGCCGGCGTTGTAGAAGATCCCGTTGAAGGCGCCGCGAACGGCCGCGTCCAGGTCGGCGTCCTCGAACACGATGTTCGGGGACTTCCCGCCCAGCTCCAGCGACAGCTTCTTCAGCGTGTCGGCGCCCTCCCGCATGATTTGCTTGCCCACGGCCGTCGAGCCGGTAAACGCGATCTTGTCCACGTCCGGGTGCCGGACCAGCGCCGCACCTGCCGTCTGACCGAAGCCGGGCACCACGTTCAGCGCGCCGGCCGGCAGCCCGGCATCGGCGGCGATCGCGGCCAGCTCCAGCGCCGTCAGCGGCGTCTGTTCGGCCGGCTTCAGCACCACCGCGTTTCCGCAGGCCAGGGCCGGGGCCACCTTCCAGGCAGCCATCAGGAGCGGGAAGTTCCACGGGATGATGGCGCCCACCACCCCCACCGGCTCGCGCAGCGTGTAGTTCAGCACGCGGCCCCGAACGGGAATCGTCTCGCCGTCCAGCTTGGAGGCCCAGCCGGCGTAATAGGTGAAAGCGTCGGCCGCCTGCTCGATGTCGATCGCCGCCTCCCGCAGCGGCTTGCCATTGTCCAGCGTCTCGAGGCGCTTCAGCGCCTCAGCCCGCTCCCGGATCCCGCGGCCGATCCGCGCCACCACCTCGCCCCGGTCCAGCGCGTCCATCCGGCGCCATTCCGACCCGGGCGCTGCCACCGACCGCGCCGCCCGCACCGCCGCGGCCACGTCGGGTTCCTTCGCCTCCGCGACCTCCGCCAGCACCTCGCCCGTCCCGGGGTTCCACGTGGTGAAGCGGCCGCCGTCGTCGGCTTGGCGCCATTCGCCGCCGATGAAGAGCTGATCCGGGGCCAGCCGGATCTCGGAGCTTTCTCTGGCCATGAATTCCTTCGGTCTGTGGGGGGGTGAAGCCGAACGGCGTCTGGGTTGGACGGGATGCCGGCCGGCGGCGTTCGAGCCCCTGGCCGGCGACCCGTGGGCGGCCTACTTCCCCTTGAACTGGGGCTTCCGCTTCTCCAGGTAGCTGCCGATCCCCTCGCGCGCGTCCTGGCTCTGGAACAGCTGCTGCTGCAGCTCCCGCTCGACGGCCAGCGCCTCGGCCAGCGGCAACTCCCAGCCGGTTTGCACGGAGCGCTTGATCATGCCCACGGCCTTCGCGGCGCGGTTCGGCGGCGCGAAGGAGACCGCATACTCCATCGCCTTCTGCATGAAGGCCTCGTGACTGTCCGCCTCCCAAACGTCGTTCACCAGGCCGTACTCCTTCGCCTTCTCGAAATCGAAAGTGGCGCCCGTGGCCATCAGCTCGATCGCCCGCGACTTGCCCACGATCCTCGCCAGGCGCTGCGTTCCGCCGGTCCCCGGCAGCACGCCCAGGGTCACTTCCGGCAGCCCGATCTTGCCGCCGCCCTTGCGTGCAATGCGGATGTCGGCCGCCAGAGCGATCTCCAGACCGCCACCGACCGTGTGACCGTTCAGTGCCGCGATCACCAGCTTGGGCGTCTGCTCCAGCCGCTGCAGCGTCTCGTTCGCGTGCAGGCAGAAACAGTACTTGAATCCGGCGGTCACCTCGTCCAGCATCTGGATGTTCGCCCCGGCCGAGAAGAACTTCTCTCCCTTTCCGGTGATCATGATGACGTGAACGTCGTCGCGCATGCGTGCACGCAGAACCCCGTCATCGATCTGGCGCATCATGGCGTAGGTGTACGTATTGGCGGGCGGGTCGTCGAGCGTCATGATGGCCACGCCGTCCTTCACCTCGAAATGGACGAGCGTCTTCTTCGTGCCCTCCTGGTCCTCCCTGTGGGGATCCTGGGCCATGCCGTTCCTCCGGAAAGGGTCCTGTCTCTCGTGTGAAAACGCGGACGCGCCCTCGGTTCAACCGATAGGCGCGTCCATCGCCGGAAACGGCCGCAACGTACGGGCCCCCGGAACCACGGGTCAACCCCTGGCGACTTGCCCGCCCCTCCCGCCAGGAATAACTTTCAACAACTGTCCACCCACTCCGGAATTTCTCTGTGCCACGTCCTTTCTGGCTCCCGGCAATGCTGTCGCTCGCCCTGTCCGTCGGTGCGCTCGCCGCGTGCGGGGACGAGATCACGGACCCGGACGCCCTGGTCGACTCGGCCGAGGCGGAGGCAGTGATGCGCTCGGCCGCCGCGCTCCCCTCGCTTCCCGAGCTCGCCGCGACCGCGCACGTGGACGGCGCGGAGCAGGCTTCGCTCTTCCGCTCCATCGAGCTCTGGAGCTCGGGCACTGCGGCCACCGACCGCCGCGGGCGCGCGCAGCGCCGGATGGCCGTGACGTACGCCGCTCCCGTGCTCGCAGGCGCACTCGACAGCGCGCAATGGAGCGCGGCCCGCCAGCGTGTGGAGGACTGGCTCGGTAAAGCCGACGCCATGCTCCGGCACATCAGCATACCCGCCGTCGACGAACGCCTGCGGGCCGCGCGCGCCCTCCTCACGCGAGCCGACGCTTCCACCGACATCCGCGGCCGCGCCTATTACCTGCTGCTCGCGTCCTCGGAGCTGGTGGAGACCACGCCCCGGCACGTGGCCCGCTCCATGGCCGCCGATGCCGACGCCGCAGTGCGTGCGTCCGAGGCGAGGAGGCCCCCGGGGAACGGGGAACAGGCGACGCTGGCGCGGGCACGTCGTCTGAAGGATTGGGCGGCGCGGGCCGTAGAGGCGGGGGAATACCTGCTCGCCATCCAGCGGGCCTACTACGCGATCGAGCTGGCGGAATCCAAATGAAGAGAACTCCTTTGGTGTCGGTCCGATCCGTGCCTGCGGCGCCCCGGCCGCGCCGCGTGCGCCCCCACACAGCGGGCGCCATCATGCTCGCGGCCGCGCTCTCGACCGTGCCCTCGTGCGGCCGTGAGGTCGCGGCGCCCCCCTCGGGGCCCGTGGTCTTCAGGGTTCCAGTCAAGAACACCATCGAGCTGGGCCTCGCACCGTTCGTGGAGCGGAGCCTGAAGGAGGCCCGCGCGGCGGGCGCGCAGGCCGTGGTCCTGGAGCTGGATACGCCGGGCGGGCGTGTGGATGCCGCGATGAAGATCGTCAACGCCATCGAGGACACCGACATCCCGGTTTATGCCTACGTGAACCGCTGGGCTCTGTCGGCTGGCGCCATGATCGCGCTGGCCACCAATGGCGTGTTCATGCGGGACGGCGCAGTGATGGGCGCTGCCACACCCGTGAACGGCCAGGGCCAAAAGGCCCCGGAAAAGATCGTGAGCGCCATGCGCAGCGAGATGCGCGCGCTGGCCGAGCGGCGAGGGCTCGATCCACGCGTGGCCGAGGCCATGGTGGACGAGAACGTCGAGGTGGACGGTGTAGTCGCGCGGGGACAGCTCCTGACGCTGACTACGGACGAGGCGGAAACCGCAGGGTTCGCCCGATCGACGAAGGATTTCGATGACGTGCTGTCCCAGGTCGGCGCGGCGGACGCGCGGGTGGTGGACGCCAGCATCAACTGGGCGGAAGGGCTGGTCCGCTTCATCACCCACCCAATGGTCGCGCCGCTCCTCCTGTCCCTTGGTTTCCTCGGGCTCCTGATCGAGATCAAGACCCCGAGCTTCGGACTGGCCGGTGCCGCCGGCGGGGTGGCCCTGGCCCTGTTCTTCGGCGGCCACTACCTGGTCGGGCTCGCCGGAATGGAGGAGATCATCCTGCTCGGCGCCGGAGTGGTGCTGCTGGGCGTCGAGGTCTTCCTGATTCCGGGATTCGGCGTTTTCGGCATCCTCGGCATCCTCGGCGTTCTCGGCAGCATCTATCTCAGCCTCGTCGGGAGCCTCTCGACGGCGGTGGACTACAGCCACGCGGCCATGATCCTCTCCCTGTCCGTCCTCATCGTCGTCGTGAGCGCCTGGGCCATCCTGCGCACGCTCCCGCGCAACCGGCGGCTACTGCGTTCCGGCATCATGCTGGCGGAATCGACGAACCGGGAGACGGGCTACATGTCCGCCGCGGTCCGAGCGGATCTCGTGGGCCGGCAGGGCACGGCGGTCACCGACCTGCGCCCGGCCGGCATCGGCCGTTTCGGCGAGGAACGGCTGGACATCGTGGCGGAGGAAGGCTGGCTCAAGGTGGGGACCCCCATCGAGGTGGTTCGCTCCGAGGGGTACCGCCACGTCGTTCGCGCCGTGACCGCGGCGCAATCCGGCGAGTCCGCCTAGCACGTCCGGTCCTGGCACTGACTTCTTCGATGGAGAATCCGATATGGAAGGCGTAGCGATTCTGACGCCCCTGTTGCTGGTGGCCGTGGCGATCTTCGTCATCGCCCTGTTCTGGGCGGTTCCCGTGCGACTGTGGATCGAGGCGGTCTTCGCCGGCGTCACCGTGGGACTGGGCGACCTCATCGGCATGCGGCTGCGGAAGGTGAACCCTGCCGGTGTGATCCGGCCCCTCATTGCGGCTACGAAGGCGGGGCTCTCCCTCACCACGAAACAGCTCGAGGCCCACTACCTCGCCGGCGGCCACGTGGATCGCGTGGTCAAGGCACTGATCAGCGCCGACAAGGCCAACATCGAGCTCCCCTTCCAGCAGGCGGCGGCGATCGACCTGGCCGGGCGCGATGTCCTGGAGGCGGTGAAGGTGTCGGTCAATCCCAAGGTCATCAACACGCCCAAGGTGGCGGCGATGGCGAAGGACGGCATCCAGCTCATCGCCATCGCCCGTGTGACGGTGCGTGCCAACATCAACCGCCTGGTGGGCGGGGCAGGGGAGGACACGATCCTGGCCCGCGTGGGCGAGGGAATCGTTTCGACCATCGGGTCGAGTATTTCGCACAAGGCGGTGCTCGAGAACCCGGACGCCATTTCCAAGACGGTCCTGGGCAAGGGACTCGACTCTGGCACTGCGTACGAGATCCTCTCCATCGACATCGCGGACGTGGACGTGGGCAAGAACATCGGCGCCGAGCTCCAGACGGACCAGGCGGAGGCGGACAAGCGCATCGCGCAGGCCAAGGCGGAGGAGCGACGGGCCATGGCCGTAGCCGCGGAGCAGGAGAACCGCGCGAAGGTGGAGGAAATGCGGGCGCGGGTGGTGGCGGCCGAGGCCGAGGTCCCACTCGCCATGGCCGAGGCGTTCCGCAACGGCAACATGGGGATCATGGACTACGTTCGCTATCGCAATGTCAACGCGGACACGGACATGCGGAATGCGATAGCGCGCGAGCCGCAGACCGGCCCGGACGGCGGCAATGGAAGGGACTAGACGGTGAGCGGCTTCGAGATCCTCATCATCCTGCTCTTCATCATCATCCCGATCGTGCAGGCGGTGTCGGGAAAGGGCCGGACGGGGACAGGTCCGCCCCGGCCGCCGCAGACGCCCCGGTCCCGGCCGTCCGCCGGAACCCGCGACAGCGGCCGGGGCTGGTCCGGCGCAGCCCCCGGCCAGGATCCTGGCTCGCCCGCGGAGCTCCCCTCCGCCGCGGACATGGTTCCGGACGACCTGTGGGCGATCCTCACCGGGGAGCGTCGTCCGGGCGCGCGCGGTCCCGCGGCGCCGTCGCCCTGGTCTGGCGAGCATGAACCGGGCACGGCGACCTCAGCACCGGGGGAGTCGTGGGGCGAGGAGGTCGCCGGCGTTCCGACGCCCATGCCGCCCGGGGAGCGGCGTGAGGACGAGCTCGCCGCCCCCGGGAGAGGCGTGCGCGGCGAAGCGATCTCTCTCGAATACATGGGCCCCGAGGCCATCAGCCTGGAAACGCTCCCGGCTCCTCCCGAGGTGCGCCAGGCGGCCTTTCACGCGCGCCTGCACGACGGGTCGCACCCTCGGCTGTCCAGGCATCCCCGTGGCGTGCTACGGCACACGCTCCGTCAGCCGGCGGGGCTCCGGCGGGCGGTGATGCTGGCGGAGATCCTCGGGCCTCCGCGGGGAGCCTAGGGGCCCGCGGCGCGACCGCCCGCCTGCGGCGCGACCGCCCGCCCGCGGCGCGACCGCCCGCCCGCGGCGCGACCGCCCGCCTGCGGCGCCACCGCCCGCCCGCGGCGCCACAGGACGCGCGTCTGCCAGACGCCCCGGGGCCGCGCACTTTCGGCAGGGTGGAGAGTGGGCACCGTGCGGGTTATATTGCCGCTCCCCTCAAACTCGGAATGCAGGGCCGGGGTGGCGGAATGGCAGACGCGGCGGACTCAAAATCCGCTGGGCGCAAGCCCGTGTGGGTTCGAATCCCACCCTCGGCACTTCTTTCCCTCGACATGGCGGTCCTCGACCGGCGGGCGGCGCTGGACGCGAGCGCGCCCGCCTCTTGCGCTGGTGTCCTATTTGCCAGGATGTTGGCGAGGAGTCAGGCACGCACTCACAACGGCCAGGACCATGGACGCCTTCGATCGCAGGGAGAACGGAATCGGCGAGTCCGAGCGCTGGATGTCGGTCATTCTCGGGGGAATGCTCATCCTGTCCAGCCTGCGCCGACGCGACACTCTGGCCGGGACGCTCTTCGCCCTGGGCGGCAGCGCGCTCGTCTACAGGGGCATCAGCGGCGGAGCCAGCCTCTTCTCCGCCGCCGGTGACCTGCTCCGCGGCGCCGTGGAAGGGGAGGCGGGGTCGGACTGGTCCGGTGCGGAGGTGGACGAAGTCGAGGAGGCGTCGATGGAGTCTTTCCCTGCCAGCGACGCCCCCTCCTGGACGCCGACCTCGAGCATAGATTCCGGGGACTGAGCCCGCCATGAGCGCGTTCCCGCCGAAGGTGGCGGAGCTCGAGCGGCGCCTCGGCCCCGGGCGCATCGAGCGCGACGCGCCCCTGGCCGCATTCACGACGTTCCGCATCGGCGGCCCGGCGGACCTCCTTTACCGCCCGCGCAGCGCCGAAGAGCTCGCCCTCGCCGTGACCGCGGCGCGCGAGCTGGAGATCCCCCATTTCCTCCTCGGCGCGGGAGCCAACATCCTCGTGGGGGATGGCGGATTCCGGGGGCTGGTCATCCGGAACCGCGCGCGGGAGATCACCTTTCTGAAAGACCACCGCGTTCGGGCGGAGAGCGGGGTGATGGTCTTCCACGACCTCATCCAGGCGACGGCGGCCCGCGGCCTGGGCGGGCTGCACCACTACGTCGGCATTCCGAGCACCGTGGGCGGCGCGATGTGGCAGAACCTCCACTTCCTCAGCCCGCCCCCCGGCCGGGAGCGGACCGTCTTCATCGAGGAAGTGCTGGAATCGTGCGAGCTCCTCACGGCTGAAGGGGAGCGGCGAACGGTCGAGGCCGACTACCTCCGGTTCGGGTACGATCACAGCATCCTCCACGAGCGCGACGACATCGTGCTCAGCGCCACGTTCCGGCTTCAGCCCGCCGCCGAGGACGAGCTGCGCTTCGTCATCCGCGAGAACCTGCGCTGGCGCGACGACCGCCATCCCGACCTCTGGCTCTACCCGTCGGCGGGGTCGGTCTTCAAGAAGATCGAGGGCGAAGGCGCGGGCCGGCTGATCGACCAGTGTGGCCTGAAGGGCCACGTCCACGGCCGGGCGCAGATCTTCCACCGTCACGCCAATATCATCGTGAACCTCGGCGGCGCAACGGCCCGGGAGGTCGTCGAGCTCATGGACCTCGCCCGCGATACGGTGGACCGGCGTCTGGGGCTCCAGCTCGAGCCGGAGATCGGGCTGATCGGCGAATTCTGAGCATCGACCCCGTCGCGGGCGCGCGAAGGTCCGCTCCTTGCAACGATAAGACTCTGGCGGCTAATCACTTACCGATAATCAGCCGGTCAGGGAGCGCATGGAGCGACGCAAGAAGGAAGCGGCGGCGGTGGGGTTGGCGGCGTCCACGCTGGCGCTGCTCGGCGCGGGCCTGTCCGGCTCCGGTCCCACGCCTACGGCACCGGTCGTGAACGTGCCGGAGCCGGAGCCGGCGGCGCAGCCGGACGCGGACCTGTTGAAGGATGTCATTCCCAAGCAGTGGGACCTTCCGTCGCAGCGAAACGAGCGGGTGGATTTCTTCATCGATTTCCTGAAGGGTGAGCGCTACGACGACATGCAGCAGTGGCTGGAGCGGATCGGCAGATACGGCCCGATGATCCGCCAGGAGCTGCGCGCCCGTGGCATGCCGGAGGACCTGCTCTTCCTCGCCATCATCGAGAGCGGCCTGGACCCGAATGCGTATTCTTCGGCGGATGCGGCGGGGATGTGGCAGTTCATTGCGCCGACGGCGAGGCGGTATGGGCTGGAGGTATCCCGCTACGTGGACGAGCGGCGGGACCCGGTGAAGGCGACGGATGCGGCGCTGACGTACCTCCAGGAGCTCCACGAACGTTTCGGCAGCTACTTCCTGGCCGCGGCGAGCTACAACACGGGCGAGAACCGTGTCGGCCGGATCATGAAGGAGGTCACCGGGAGCGAGGAGGGGACGGACGCCGACTACTGGAAGATCGGGGATCGGCTTCCGCGCGAGACGCGCGACTACGTCCCGCTCATGCTGGCGGCGGCCTACATCGCGAAGGACCCGGGGGCGTATGGATTCCCGACCCTCCAGTTCGAGCAGCCGCTCCGCTTCCAGGAAGTGTCGGTTCCGGGGGGGACCACGCTGTCCACCGTCGCGGCAGCGGCGGGCGTCCCCGCCGAAGAGGTGATCGACCTCAACCCGCAGCTGGTCCGGAAACAGACGCCCCCGAACCGGGAGTGGCAGGTCCGAATCCCGGAGGGTACGGGTCAGACGTTCGCGGCCAACTTCGGCGGCTCTGCGGCCGGACCGGCGCTGGCCGAGTAGGCTCTCGCTGCAGACCGGCAGCCGTCAGACGCCGCCGGACTGGCCGCCGCCCGGCTGCCCGCCGTGCTGACCGGGCCCGTGCCCGCGCTGCGTCGGTGGTCCGGCCCCGGGCGGTACCGGCGGCGTTCCAGGCTTTCCGTGGCCGCGGCCAGGGGGGCCGTCCCCCATGAGCCCCGGCGGAGTGCCCTGGTGCATGGCATGGGCGACGGCGGCCGCCGCCTGGGCCGGCAGCGATCCCTGCCGGATCATCCGCTCGACTGCCGCGGGTATGTCGCGGAGTTCGTCCGCGCGGGCGCCGCGGCCGCGCCACGCGTCGAGCACGGCCACGGCCTCGTCGACGGGCACGCCTTCATCGATGAGGTCGCCGAGGGTGTGCACGGCTAGCGCGAGCGGTTCACCACGGCGCGACCGCTCGGCCATGTGCCGGATCGCCTGCTGGGGCACGCCCCGGCGCAGCGCATCGGCCACGGCCGCGACCTCGGTCGGGCCCCGGACGCCGGTGCGTGCGTCAGGCCCCGCCTGCAGGAGCGAGCGCGCTTCTCCGAGCTGGGCGGCGAGACGGTCCACGGCGCCCACGATCATGGGCGCCGACACTCCCTTGGCCAGGCCCTCGACGGCCTTGTCCAGGAGCGGGTCCGTGGGAAGACCCTCGTTGCGGGCGCGGTTCATCACCTGCTGGATCTGCTCCGCCGCCTCGGGCGGCAGCCCGGCGCGGATCCGCGCCATCTCCTCGACCCGCTCCTGCTGGGCCGCCGCAGCGGACGCCGACAGCAGCACCAGCGCCGTGGTCGCCCAGCCGATTCGTCGCCCGCGCTTTGTCATGATCGTGAGTCCTCGAAAGTTGCCGTCTGCATCATGGACGCCTCAGACCCCTCCCGGGTCACGGCTCGATCACGAGGCTCGCGTTCTGGTTCCCCCAGCCGTCCGCCACGACCCCCGGCGCACCCGGGGGCAGGTACCACTGTCCATCCACGACGAAGCCGAAGTGGTGGAGCCCCGGCTCCAGAACCACGTCCGCGATCCACACCGGCCCGCGATGCTCCATGGGCCGCGGCGACCAGCCGGTGAAGTCGCCTGAGACCGCGACCGTGGTCGCGTCGGGGACCCGCAGCGCAAGACGGACCCGGCGGCCGCCGTCCTCGGGGGGCCCGACGGCAGCGACCGGCGCCCGGGCGGACGTCACCTCCATCGCGCGAATGCTCAGCGACAGCGTCACCGCGAAGCTGCCCTGGTTGCCGAACACCGGATCGCGCAGGCTGCGGCCGGCGTCGGCCCGGAGCAGGACACCGTCGGACAGGGACGCCGCGATGGTCACGCCGCCGCCCAGCGCCTCCTCGACGGGGTTCCGCTGCGCCTGAAGACGAAGCGCCGCGTTCCACCGGGGCGCCGTGTACGCCACCCCCGTCGTGGCTCCGAAGAATGCTCCTTCGACGGCGCCGTTGGAGACGTCGAGAGCGTCCGCCCCGACGCTGACCGCAACGCGACTTCCGGCGTGCTGGATCTCCACGCTGCCGCCCCCGAAATGGAGGCTTCCCTCGAGCGACTCGGAAGTCCAGGAGCCGGCGCTCCACACGGGTTCCGCCACGACGACGACGGGGCCGGCGGTGAACGTGATCGCGCCCTGGAGCCCGGCGCCCGCGGCCGAGTACGCGAACGGATCGAGATAGCGGAGACCGAAGGTGGTCGCCCCCAGGCGCACCGCGGCCGTTCCGAGTCTGTGGCCGAGGAACAGGCCGGCATCGCCCTGGAGCCACCGCCCCTCGTTCCCGGAGGCGGCCTCGCCGTACCTGCCCGAGGCCGCAGCCGACAGCGGGCCCGCGGAGGCGACGACGCGGCCGCCGAGCGTTCCGAACAGCGTGGCTTCGCCGCCGACGCCGGCCGGCGGGCGGGCATCGCTCCCCGCGGCCTCCAGCCAGATGGACAGGTCCTGTGCCGCGCCGTGGGCCGCCGCGGTCAGGAGGAGGGCGAAGACAGGTGCGGCTCGCCGGATCAGATCGAGCTTCCCGGAGGCAGGATCGTCATGAGTGCGTTGCTGTGTCCGAACCCGTCATCGACGTGCCTGTCCGCCCGCGGGTCCGTGACCCACTTGCCATCCACCACGAACATGTACTTGTGGAGGCCCGGACGCACCGGAACGTACGCGGTCCAGACGCCATCGCCGTCCGGGTCGCGCAGCTCGGCGCGGGCCGCCGCCCACTCGTTGAAGTCACCGGCCACGGCGACCGAGGCCGCGCCGGGGGCGACGTAGACGAACTGGACATAGACCGCGTCGTCCCGGGTGGGCGTGGCAGCCACCCCGATACCGGGGACGGAGCTGGAGTCGGCAGTGCCGCCACGGACGCCAGGCCAGAGCAGGACAATGGCGATGGCCGCAGCGGCGAGCGCGGCCACGGCGAGGGGGCGGACGCGCACGGTCCACGGGTCGACGAGCCAGCGCCCGGCGCGCTCCCAGGCATGCGTGCGCCCGCGGCGGGCGATGCGCGCCATCACGGCGTCTTCGATCCAGGCCGGTGCGTCCTGCGACTCGCGCCCCACGTCGAGCCATTCCCGCCATTGACGTGCGGCGGGGCGCAGCTCCTCAGGGAGATCGGCCTCGCCGATCTCCCCGTCCAGCCATCGCTGCAGCTCTTCTCTCATGGTGCCTCGTCCTCCAGCCACCTCGCCAGCATCTCGCGGGCCCGGTGCACCCGCATCTTCAGGGCCCCCACGGACGCTCCGAGGAGATCGGACATCTCCTCGTACGACCGCCCCTCTTCGTGCTTCATGACGAAGGCCTCGCGCTGGTCCGGCGGCAACCGGGAGAACGCGTCGTCCAGGCGCCGCCGCAGCGCGCGCTGTTCGGTGTCCCTGGCAGGGTCGTGCTGCCCGGCCAGCGGTGCAACGGCATCGAGCGAAAGATGGCCCCGTCGGACGTTCTTCAGGTAGTCTTTCGACCCGTTCGCCACGATACGGAACGCCCATGATCCGAACCGGTCCGGGTTGCGGCACCGGTCCAGTCGGGTGAACGCCTTCACCAGAGCCGACTGGACCAGGTCGGCCGCCACGTCGCGCTGCCCCGTCATCCGCATCGCGTGGGCGTGGAGCATGTCCTGGTGCCGCTTCACCAGCACCCGGAACAGCTCGTGCTCCCCGGCAAGCACCCGGGCCACGACTTCGCCGTCGCCCGGCTCTGCGGTTCGGTCGCTCGGGCTCATCAGTACCCGGAACAGGACGATCCAACGCGCGTTCGCGTCACAAGCTATCGCACCGCGGCCGGACTTGCATTGCCTCGAAAGGGATCACTACTTTCCGCCACGCCGTCGCGGCTCGACCGCGGTTTCGCGTCGGGGCTGGCCTCCTCCCTGGATTGCGGGGGACGTCGGCCCCGAATTCGTGAGTGGGGTGCCTCAGCGCAGGGAGACGGAAGGGAGAGGGAATGGCCGGATCGGGACTGGAAGGCGTCGTCGTCGCGGATACGCGGTTGAGCCGGATCGATGGGGAAGCCGGCTCACTGGCCTACGCCGGATACACGATCGAGGATCTGGCCGAGCATGTCAGCTTCGAGGAAGTCTGTCACCTGCTGTGGACGGGCGAGCTCCCGACGGAAGCCGAGCTGGCGGACCTGCACCGCCGCCTCGTCTCGGCTTACGGGCTTCCGGACGACGTGCTTCGCCTCATCGGCGACGCTCCCCGTGACGCCCACCCGATGGCCGTCCTCCGGACTGCCGTGTCCGTGCTGGGGATGCTCGACGCCTCCGCGGAGGTGCAGACCCGGGAGGCCAGCCTCGAGAAGGCGATACGGCTGACCGCCCAGATGGCGGCGATCACGGCCGCGACGGCGCGGAGCCGGGCGGGGCTCGGTTACGTGGCGCCGGACCCGGCGCTCGGACACGCGGCGAATCTCCTGCACATGATGACGGGGACGATCCCGGACGAGGCAGCGGTCCGTACCATGGATGTGGCGCTTACGCTGCACGCCGAGCACGGGATGAACGCCTCCACGTTCTCGGCGCGCGTCACCGTCGCGACGCTGTCGGACCTTTACTCCGCCGTCACATCAGCGATCGGCACGCTCAAGGGGCCGCTGCACGGCGGGGCGAACGAGCGGGTGATGGCGATGCTGCGGGAAATCGGGTCACCGGAGAACGCGGAGGCGTGGATTCGGGCAGCGCTGGAGCGCGAGCAGAAGGTCATGGGCTTCGGCCACCGCGTGTACCGCGCCGTGGACCCGCGCGCGCCGATCCTGCGGCAGCTCGGACAGGAGCTGGGCAGCTCGAAGTGGATCGAGATCTCCGACCGGGTGCGCGAGGTGATGCGCCAGGAGATGGAGCGGCGCAGGAAGCAGATCTACGCCAACGTCGATTTCTACAGCGCCTCGGTGTACGACAAGCTCGGCGTCCCGTCCGAGCTCTACACGAACATATTCGCCTGTGCGCGGGTGGCGGGGTGGACGGCCCACGTGCTCGAGCAGCTGGCGGACAATCGTCTGATCCGGCCGAAAGCCCAGTACGTCGGGCCTGGGCCGCGCTCGGTCCCTCCCATGCAGAACCGAACCTCAGAGCAGAGACAATGACCGATTACAAGCACGCGCGAGTCCCGTCGGAGGGCACTCGTATCCAGGTGGCCGCGGATGGGGAGCTCCGGGTTCCCGGCGACCCGATCATCCCGTTCATCGAGGGCGACGGCATCGGCCCCGACATCTGGGCGGCCACGAAGCGGGTGGTGGAAGCGGCGGTCGAGAAGGCGTACGGTGGCGACCGGCGGATCGCCTGGATGGAGATCCTGGCCGGTGAGAAGGCGTACGACGCCACGGGCGAGTGGCTGCCCGAGGAGACCTTCCGGGCACTGCGCGAGTTCAAGGTCGGGATCAAAGGCCCGCTCACCACGCCGGTGGGCGGCGGCATCCGCTCGCTGAACGTGACCCTTCGGCAGGTGCTCGATCTCTATGCCTGCATCCGCCCCGTGCGCTGGATTCCCGGCGTGCCCTCGCCGGTGAAACACCCCGAGAAGCTGGACGTGGTGATCTTCCGCGAGAACACGGAGGACGTGTACGCAGGGATCGAGTGGGCCTCGGGGACGCCGGAGGCGGAGAAGGTGCGCGACTTCCTGGTGGACGAGATGGGTGCGCAGATCCGCGAGAAGAGCGGCATCGGGATCAAGCCCATCAGCCCGTTCGGCACGAAGCGCCTGGTGGCCATGGCGATCCGCTACGCGCTGCAGCGGGGGCGCGATTCCGTGACGATCGTGCACAAGGGCAACATCATGAAGTTCACGGAGGGCGCCTTCCGCGAGTGGGGCTACGAGGTGGCGAAGGAGAAGTTCTCGGACCGCATCGTCACGGAGGCCGAGACGTGGAACGGCGCGGAGACCGACGGGAAGCTGATCGTCAAGGACCGGATCGCCGACGCCATGTTCCAGCAGATCCTTCTCCGGCCGGACGAGTACAGCGTGGTGGCGATGCCGAACCTGAACGGCGACTACATGTCCGACGCGGCGGCAGCGCAGGTGGGCGGTCTCGGCCTTGCGCCGGGGGCCAATATCGGAGACGAGGTGGCGCTGTTCGAGGCCACGCACGGGACCGCGCCCAAGTACGCGGGGCAGGACAAGGTGAACCCCGGCTCGCTGATCCTCTCGGCGCACATGATGCTCGAGCACCTCGGCTGGGACGAGGCGGCCGAGCGGGTGGTGCGCGGAGTGGAGGGAGCCGTGGCGGCGAAGACTGTGACGTACGATCTCGAGCGGCAAATGGAAGGCGCCACGCTCGTGAAGACGTCAGGTTTCGCAGAGGCCATCGTCGATCACATGGATTGAGCCATGACTGTCACCGTGTCCATCCGAACCGATCCGGTGGCGTCCGTGCGGACGTCGCTACTCGTCCTGCAGCACTTCCAGGACGACGAGGCCCCGATCGGCGCCAGCGCCGCCGTGGACGAGGCGCTGGGCGGGCTGCTCGATCGCCTCATGGCGCGGGGCGACTTCCGGGGCAAGCCGGACGAGACGCTGCTGGTGTACCCGGAGGACCCGGGGTTCCCCGCCCAGCGCGTCCTCCTGGTGGGGATCGGGAAGCGCGAGGAGTACGCCATGCAGGGGCTCCGCCGCGCTGTCGGGACCGCGGTGCGAGAGGCGGAGCGGCTGCGCGTGGACGAGATGACGGTGGCGCTCGGTCACACGGATCGGAAGAGCGAGCACATGGGGCCGTACTTCGCCGCCCGCGGAGCGGTGGAGGGGGCGGTTCTGGCCGCGTGGGACTACCGCGACCTGAAGACCGACAAGGAAGAGGAGCCGACCGTGCGGTTGCGCGGCGTCGCGATCGTGGCGTCGGGGGAGGAGGAGGCGAAGGACATGCGGGCGGGCGCCGACGTGGGCAGGATCGTCGCGGAAGCGGAGAACCTGGCGCGGGAGCTCGCGGCGAAGCCGGGCAATGTCGCGACGCCCGAACACCTTGCGGAGGTCGCTCGACGGATCGCCGCTGAGGGCAAGATGAAGGTGACCGTCTTCGACCGGAGCGCTCTCGAGGAAGGCGGGTTCGGCGGGATCCTGGGCGTCGCGGCGGGGAGCGAGCAGGAACCCCGGCTCATCGTCCTCGAGTACAACGGCGGCACGGAGGGGGATCCCCCGCTCGCGCTGGTGGGGAAGGGAGTCACCTTCGATGCGGGCGGAATCTCGATCAAGCCGGCGAAGAAGATGGAGGAGATGAAGTACGACATGTCGGGGGCGGCCGGCGTGCTCGGCGCCATGCAGGCGGTGGCCCGCCTGCGTCCCCGCATCAACGTGGTGGCGCTGGTCCCGGCCACGGAGAACCTCCCGTCGGGTCGCGCGACGAAGCCCGGAGACGTGCTGCACATGTACTCCGGGAAGACGGTCGAGGTGATCAATACGGACGCCGAGGGCCGTTTGATCCTGGCCGATGCCCTGGCGTACGCCCGGAAGCAGTTCGCGCCGAAGGCCATGATCGATGCCGCCACCCTGACCGGGGCGGTGGTGGTCGGGCTGGGTCACGAGGCGATCGGCCTCATGGGGAACAACGGCGATCTCATGGACGAGGTGCGGGCCGCAGGGGAGCGCACGGGAGAGCGCTGCTGGCCCCTCCCGCTCTGGGACGAATACCGAAAGCAGCTGGACAGCGATGTCGCCGACATCAAGAACGTGGGTGGTCCGCCCGCCGGCACGATCACCGCAGGGTGGTTCCTGAAGGAGTTCGTCGGGGATGTGCCGTGGGTGCACCTCGACATCGCCGGAACGGCATACCGCGACGACCCGGTGTCCTACCTCCGCAAGGGGCCCACAGGCGTGCCGACCCGACTGTTCATCGAGTGGGTCCGGGCTCGCGCGGAAGCGTGACCCCTCCCCGTTCGCTGCGTCGCCCCTGGCCACGATCCCGGTGGTCGGGGGCGTTTTGCATACCCTCCCTCCTCCTCGCGCTACTCCTCGCGGGCGCGGAGGCAGCGTTGGCACCGGCTCCGACCTCGGCGCAGGAGCCGGAGCGGCCGGATACGCTGACGCGGCCACAGGCTCCGGATACCCTGCCGCGGCCACTCAGGGCGGACACGCTGGCGCCGGTGCCGCAGGACACGACGCCGGCAGCGCGGGACACGACGCCGCCCGCGCCGCCTCCGTCGGCGCTCGTGAAGCTCCCCCGCCCGGCGCCGACCGACTGGACGACAGGCGTATGGGAGTGGGATCGGGACGCCCTGCGTCGCCTGCCGAACCTGTCGCTCCTTCAGCTCCTGGAGCGCGTGCCTGGGCTTACGCCCGTCCGCCCGATCGCGCTCGGGGAGCCTGAAGGCGTGGGCGTTCTGGGGGCATCGCTGCAATCGATCCGCTACGTCGTGGACGGCTTCGAGCTCGATCCGCTCCTGTCCCCGACCTTCGACCCGTCGCGGCTCGCGCTGCTGGGGATCGAGAGTGTGCGCGTTGAGCGAGGCATCACGGGCGCGACCGTGAGGATCCAGACCCTGACCCCCTCGCAGCCAGGTTCCGAGAGCACCATCGAGGCCGCCACGGGCGACTATGGTGTCAATCTCTTCCGCGGCGTCTTCATGGCGTCCTCGGTGCTGGGTGGCCCCGTGGCCGCGGGGTTCGAGCGGCTCGCCGCCGAGGTCGGAGCGCCGTCGAACCTGACAGCGGCCTGGCTGAAGTGGAGCTGGGTCCGTGACTCGACTGGCGTCCAGTTCGAGCTGCGCCAGGAAGGGGCGGACCGCTCGGGCGTCGGGCCGGCGGAGAAGTCGAGCCGGCGCGACTGGACGATCCGCGCCCGACGGCCGCTCGGCCCGTTGTCCGCGGAGGTGTACGTAGGAGGCTCGTCCGTGGAGAATGACGGCACCGACGTCACGCTGCGTGAAGCGACCACGCAGGCCGGCTTCCGGGTAGCCGCCGTCGTGGAGGCACCGTTCCCCACGCGGGCCTCGGCGGCGCTGCGCTGGCGCTCCCACCCGCGTCTTCCCGGACAGGAGCTGGAGGTCGGCGTGTGGGCGCGCCCGGCGCCGCTGATCGGGGTCGGCGCCGAGACGACGCAGCAGCGCTGGGAGGGCGCCACAGTGGGCCGGTGGTCCGCGCAGGCTGAGGCGGGGCCGGTCCTGGGGCTCACCGCCTTCGCCCAGGTGTTCCGCGCCGGCCCGGGGAACAGGGCATCGCTGCGGGTGGTGCCCGGTCCCGATTCGGTGGCTCCGATCGAGCTGGCACGCAACGGCGTGCGCGCGGGTATCCGCCTGGCCGGCCACGGGTTCCTGCTGGGCGGCGCTACCCTCCGGCTGGATGCCGATTCCAGCACCGGGTTCGGGCTCCCGTTCGACTCGGCCCTCGAGCGCTTCCCGGGCGGGAGCGCGACCGGGATCGAGGCCGTCGCCCGCATCCCCACCGGCTGGGACCCTCTCTACTTCGAGGGGTGGTATGTCGGCATGGACGCGCCGGCCGGCTTCGTGTATCTGCCGGACCGGAGCTGGCGTGCCGCGCTCGTGTACCACCACCTGCCTCTGCCGAGCGGGCACCTGGAGCTTTACGCCCGGGCCGAGCACGTCTTCCGGGGACCCATGTCCGTTGCCGCTCCCTCCGGGCTGGCGGAGGTCGGCGCGACCCGCGTCTCCAATCTGGAGCTTTCCATTCGCGTGATCACCCTCACCGCGTTCCTCCGGTGGGACGACGCGCTCTACGCGCTGCGACAGGAGCCGCAGCGCGACTTCCCTTCGCCGACCGCCGGTGCCGGCACCGGCTACCTCTACCCCGGGCAGCACCTGTCGTACGGCGTGAAATGGACGTTCTCGAACTGATATCGCGCGGGCGAGCCCCGAACGGACCGCGCGAGCGAGGAGGCGCCCGAGGCCCGTCGCGTTGCACCGGTTCCCGCCCGACGGTTAGTTTGGCCGCGCCATGATCAGAAGCATGACAGGCTTCGGCGAGGCCGAAGTCCAGACCGCAGCGGGGCTGCTGCGCGCGGAGATCCGGACGGTGAATCACCGGTTCTTCAGCCTGAACGTGCGCAGTCCGTCGGTGCTCGACCGATACGAGACCGGTATCCGGGAGTGGCTGAAGGGACTGATCTCGCGCGGCCACGTCAACCTCACGTACAGGCTCGAGGGGGAGGATGGGGCGACCGGGCCGGCGCTGGGGCTGGACGTGGAACGCGCCCGACAGTACCTGCGCATCTTCCGCACCCTGAAGGAAGAGCTGAACCTGCCGGGAGAGGTGGACCTCGAGCTGATCGCCCGCCAGACGGATCTCGTCGTCCGGGCGAACACGGAATTGCCCGCGATCGATGCAGAGGCCGTCCGGGAGGTGACCGAGCGTGCCGCCCGTGCCAACGTGGTCATGCGGGAGAAGGAGGGGCGCAGCCTCGAGGAGGACCTCGAAGGGCGCCTCTCCGCCATTTCCGGCGCGCTCACCGTCATCGCGGCCCGCGCGCCCGAGCGGCTCGTGCGCGAGCGCGATCGCCTGCGCCGCTCCGTAGCGGAGCTCGCCGTCGACGCCACGGTGGACGACGAGCGGCTTGCCAGGGAAGTGGCCATCCTGGCCGACCGATGGGACATCAGCGAGGAGATCGTCCGCCTCCGCTCCCACATCGACCATTTCCGCGCCATGATCGCCGAGGACGCCGCCGAGCCGGTGGGCAAGCGACTCAGCTTCCTCGTCCAGGAGATGCACCGGGAGGCGAACACCATCGGCTCCAAGGCCAACGACGCTCCCATCGAGCAGCGCATCGTGGACATCAAGAACGAGATCGAGCGCCTGCGCGAGCAGGTGGAGAACATAGAGTGAGCCTCACGAGACCGGCGTTTCCCCTCGTCATCGCCGCACCGAGCGGCGCGGGAAAGACAACGCTCGCCCGCATGCTCGTCGCGCGCACCCCCGGCCTGGTCTTCTCGATCTCCGCGACCACCCGGCCGCCCCGGCCACGCGAGCAGGATGGACGCGACTACCACTTCGTCGACGACGAAACATTCAGCCGGATGATCGACTGCAACGAGCTCGTCGAGTGGGCGGTCGTTCACGGCAAGCGCTACGGAACGCCTCGCCGGGAGATCACCGCCGCGTTGAACAGCGGCAGGACCGTCGTGCTCGACATCGACGTGCAGGGGGCAAGGCAGGTACGGAAAATGTTCGCCGACGCGCTCCTCGTGTTCGTCCTCCCGCCGTCGGCCGATGAGCTCGCCAGCCGTCTCACCGCCCGCGCCAGCGAGGATGCCGACGAGCGCCGGCGCCGCCTGGCGAACGCACGCCGGGAGATCCAGGCCGCCCGGGAGTTCGACTACGCGGTGGTGAACGACGAACTGGAACGGACGCACGGGGAGATCGAGGCCATTGTCCACGCGGAATGGGCGCGCGTCGACCGTCTGCGCGGCCTGTCCGACCACACCGCCGCCCTCTGCCGCGAGCTGGACGCCCTCATCAGCCACGGTTACAGGCCGGACGATTGACCGCCAGGCCCGTCCGGGCTTACCTTTTTCGGTCTAGGTCGAAGACCCCAGCGAGCGAAGGAACCATGGACGTCGTCACGCCCGGAGCCACCTCCGAGCACACTGGCAGCAAGTATCTGGGCGTTCTGGTCGCCGCGAAGTATGCGCGCGAGCTGAACGCTCTTCCGCGGGAAACCGTCCCCGCCGGGATGCAGAAGAAGCTCACCACGCGAGCCCTCGAGGCGCTGGCCGCCGGCAACATCGAGTTCCGTCTCATCAAGCGGCGCCGGACCGCGCCGCTCTAAGCGGCGCGGCGCGCGATGGCGACCCCGCAGCCGGGCGGTGAAGCCAGGTCGGGGCCGGGGCGGCCCTGGCTCGGGAAGCGCGTGCTCCTCGGGGTGACCGGGGGAATCGCCGCATACAAGGTCGTACAGCTGGCTCGGGACCTGACGCATCTGGGCGCCGAAGTCGACGTGGTCATGACGCGCTCTGCGCGCGCCTTCGTGGGGGAAATCTCCTTCGAAGGTGTTACGGGCAGGCCGGTGCGGGCCGACCTGCTCGCGCCCGGCGCCGCGCTGGACCACATCCGGCTGGCGCGGGAAGCCGACGTGGTATGCGTCGCCCCCGCGACCGCGGACTTCATGGCCCGAGCGGCAGCGGGCCGTTCCGACAATCTTCTGAACGCCGTCCTCCTGGCCACGCGCGCGCCGGTGCTGGTCTGCCCGGCGATGAACGATGCCATGTGGGCGCACGCGGCCACCCAGTCGAACGCGCGGCGGCTGGTGGAACTGGGATACCGGCTGGTGGGCCCGGCCGAGGGGCCGCTGGCGTACGGCGAGGGGAGCGGTCCGGGCCGCATGGAGGAGCCGGCCGTCATCGTCCAGCACGTGGGGCGCGCGCTCCAGGTACCCGGCCGCTTCCGGCGTCGTCGAGTGGTCGTGACGGCGGGACCGACGCGTGAAGCCGTGGATCCGGTGCGCTTCCTGTCCAACCGCTCGAGCGGTCGCATGGGCTTCGCCCTCGCAGCGGCGGCCTGGCGACGGGGGGCGGACGTCACGCTGATCGCCGGCCCGACGCTCCTCGGGCCTCCGCCGGGTCCCCGGCTCCAGCGGGTGGAGAGCACGGCCGAAATGCTCGAGGCGGTCCGACGTGCGCTGTCGGACGCGGACGTGCTGATCATGGCGGCGGCCCCGGCGGATTTCAGGCCGGGCTCTCCCGCGCAGGCGAAGCTCAAGAAGGCGGAGGCGCCGGAGGCGCTGGCGCTTGTATCCTCGCCCGACATCCTGGTGGAGACAGGTCGGGATCGGCGGCCGGGCTGCGTGACGGTGGGGTTCGCGCTGGAGACGGGCGAAGGTGAGGATGAAGCGCGCCGGAAGCTGGAAGCCAAGGGGCTGGACCTGGTCGTGCTGAACGAGGTGGGTGCCGGGACGGGATTCGAGACGGAGACCAACCGGGTCGTCCTGATCGAGCGGGAGGGCGAATCCGAGGCACTGCCGCTGCTCCCGAAGGACGAGGTGGCGGAGCGGATCCTCGACCGCGTGGAGCGGCGGATGCCGTTCCCCGACGAGTAGCCGGTGGATCCGAAGGCGAAGCTCGTCGCGGTCCTGCGCGAGCTGAGAGAACTCGGCGTAAACGAGCTGTTCCTCGACTCGATGTCGGCGGAGGAGGCGGTGGCGCTGCTGACGCGGCCTCCCGCGGCTCCCGGGGATGCGGAGGCATTCCACGCCGGACCCGCCCGGGCCGAGGGGACCGCGGCCCACGGCCGGTCGCTGCAGGTGCTGGGGGTGGAAGCGAGCCGGTGCACGCGCTGCCGGCTGAGCGAGGGGCGGCGGAACGTGGTCTTCGGGCGGGGCAACCCGCAGGCGGAGCTCGTGGTGGTGGGCGAGGCTCCCGGGGGCGAGGAGGACCGTACCGGGATCCCCTTCGTCGGTCCGGCCGGCAAGCTGCTCGACCTGCTGCTGCTGTCGGTGGGGCTCGACAGGGAGAACGTCTACATCTGCAACGTCCTGAAGTGCCGGCCGCCGGGCAACCGGGACCCGATGGCCGACGAGGTCGCGGCGTGCTCGTCGTATCTGCACGGGCAGCTCGAGGCGATCGGCCCGAAGGTCCTGCTTGCGGTGGGCAAGTTCTCGGCCCAGACGCTCACGGGCGAGGAAGCGCCCATTGGCCGCCTGCGCGGCCGGGTCCACACTCACCAGGGGATCCCGGTGGTTGCGACGTACCACCCGGCGTACCTGCTCCGCACGCCGTCGGCGACGCGCAAGACATGGCAAGACCTGCAACTCATGAGACAGGTGCTGGATGAGCACGCCTGAGCCGGAAGTCTTCGCGTTCCGCGCGCCCGATCGGCAGCTGCCGTACGCGGCGGAAGCCGAGGTGAGCGTGCTCGGCGGAATGCTGATCGACGGGGATGCCGTGGCGAAGGCCGTGGAGGTCCTGGACGACTCCATGTTCTACCGGGAGGGGCACCGCCGCATCTACCGGTCGATGGCCAGGCTCTTCCAGCGCGGCGAGGTGGTGGACCCGACCACCGTGGCGGAGGACCTGCGCCAGACGGGTGAGATGGAGCAGGCCGGCGGGCTGCCCTACCTGGCCGAGCTGCTGGACGCCGTCCCGACGGCGGCGAACATCGAGTACCACGCCCGCATCGTGCGGGAACGGGCGATCATGCGGCGTCTGATCGAAGCGTCGTCGGCGATCATCCAGGACGTGTACACGCCGGGCGAGACGACCGTCGAGGAGCTCCTGGACGGGGCGGAGCACCGGATCTTCGAGGTGGCGCAGTCTCACGAGCGGCAGGGCTTCGTCTGGATCAAGAAGATCCTGTACCCGACGTTCGAGCGGATCGAGCAGCTGCAGGCGGCACAGGGCGGGATCACGGGGATCGGCACCGGGTTCCCCGACCTGGACGGGAAGACGGGCGGGTTCCAGAAGGGAGACCTGGTCATCATCGCCGCGCGCCCCTCGATGGGGAAGACGGCGCTGGTGATCTCCCTTCTGCTGCACGCGGCCATCAGCCAGCAGACGCCCGTGGCGCTCTTCTCGCTGGAGATGTCGAAGGAGCAGCTGGTGCAGCGGATGCTGTGCTCGGAAGCGCTGGTGGACCTGGGCCGCCTGCTCCGCGGCCGCCTCACCGACGACGATTACGTTCGGCTCGCGCAGGCGGCGGCGCACCTGAACACGGCGCCGATCTGGATCGACGACTCGGGCGCGCTGAACGTGCTGGAGATGCGAGGCAAGGCGAGGCGGCTGAAGTCGGAGCAGCCGGAGCTGGGGCTCGTCGTCGTCGACTACCTCCAGCTGATGCGGGGCGGGGTCAAGAGCGCCGAGAACCGGCAGCAGGAGGTGAGCGAGATCAGCCGGGGACTCAAGGCGCTGAGCAAGGAGCTGGGGGTGCCAGTGATCGCGCTGTCCCAGCTTTCCCGTGCGCCAGAGCAGCGCAGCGACCACCGGCCACAGCTGTCGGACCTGAGGGAGTCGGGTTCCATCGAGCAGGATGCCGATCTGGTCATGTTCCTCTACCGTCCGGAGTACTATCTCTCCGACATGGAAGCGCAGGAGCAGGGGCTGGCCGGGAAGGCCGAGCTGATCATCGGCAAGCAGCGGAACGGCCCGACCGGGACAGTGGACCTGTTCTTCCGCAAGGAGAGCACGCGCTTCGAGTCGCTCGCGCGTTCGGAGCGCTTCTAGCGCCGCCAGGCGCGGCCGAGCCCGACCACGACGTGAAGACACGAACTGCGTACTTCTGCACCGAGTGCGGCAACGAGACGCCCCGCTGGCAGGGGCAGTGCCCGGCGTGCGGGGCCTGGAACAGCCTGGCGGAGGAGCCGCGGGCGACGAGGCCCCGACCGCGGGCGGGCCCACAGGGGCGCGACTCGCCCGGCCGGTCCGCGGTCGGTGCCACTCCGGCGCCGCTGCGCGACGTCCAGCCGAACGCGACCGAGCGCTGGACCACCGGCATTCGAGAGCTCGACTTCGTTCTGGGGGGCGGAATCGTACCGGGCTCGCTGATCCTGCTGGGCGGGGAGCCGGGAATCGGCAAGAGCACGCTCCTCCTCCAGGTGGCCGCGCGGCTCCAGGCGGCAGGCCGCGCAACGCTCTACGTCTCGGGCGAGGAGTCGGCGGGGCAGGTCCGATTGCGGGCGGACCGGCTGGGAGGCGGGGCTGAGGACGTGGTCTTCCTCGGGGAGACCGAGCTGGGCGCCATCATGGCACGCATCGCCGACGAACGGCCGGACGCCCTGGTGGTGGACTCGATCCAGACCACCTACACCGATGAGCTGGACGGCGCGCCCGGCAACGTGACCCAGGTGCGGGAGTGCGCGGCGCGGCTCCAGCGCTTCGCGAAGGAATCCTCGACGGCCGTCTTCCTGGTGGGCCACGTCACCAAGGGCGGCACTGTGGCGGGGCCTCGGACGCTCGAGCACATCGTGGACACGGTGCTGTACTTCGAGGGAAGCCGCAGTCTGGACCACCGTGTTCTCCGGGCGACCAAGAACCGATTCGGGGGGGTCGACGAGATCGGTGTCTTCCGTATGACCACGGGCGGACTCGACGCGGTGGCGAGCCCATTGGAGCTCTTTCTCGGTGAGCGCACCGCTGGCGCGAGTGGAGCGGCGGTGGTGTGCACGCTGGAAGGCACGCGGCCGCTGCTGGTCGAGGTGCAGGCACTGTGCTCGCGGGCCGCGTACGGCGCGCCCCAGCGCGTCACCACCGGGTTCGACCGCCAGCGCCTGGCGCTGCTCCTGGCCGTGCTGGAAAAGCGGGCAGGCCTTTCGTTCGGCGACCAGGATGTCTTCCTCAACGCGGTGGGTGGCGTGCGCCTGACGGAGCCGGCCGCGGACGCGGGCGTGGTGGCGGCGCTTGCGAGCGCGCTGCTGGATCGGCCGATACCGGGAGACGCGGTGTTCGTGGGGGAGGTCGGCCTGGGGGGCGAGCTGCGATCCGTGAGCCAGCTGGAACGGCGTCTGGGCGAGGCGGAGCGCCTCGGCTTCCGCACGGCGTTCGTTCCCGGCCGGGCGCGCGCCGTTGCGGATCTGAGGGTGGTGCGTTCCGAGACCGTCCGGGACCTTCTGGGGGCGTGGTGAGGGCGGCGGCCGTGATCCCGGCAGCGGGCGAGGGCGCCCGCATGGGTGCCGGCGTGAGAAAGCAGTACCTGGAGCTCGCGGGCGTTCCCGTGCTCCTCCGCGCGATCCGACCGTTCCTGGACCACCCGGCGTTCGTGTGGGTGGTGGTGGCGCTGCCTCCCGAGGAGGCCGCCGCGCCCCCGGTGCCGCTCCCGGCCACGGTGAGCGTCGTGGCGGGCGGTGCCACGCGTGGCGACTCGGTGCGTGCGGCGCTCGCGGCCGTGCCGGAGGAAGCGGAGGCCGTGTTCATCCACGACGCGGCCCGGCCGTTGCTGGATGAAGAGGTGCTGGAGCGCGTCCTCGCCGCCGTGGCGGCCGGAGAGAGCGCGATCGCGGCGGTCCCGGTGCCCGACACGCTGAAGCGGGTGGGGGCCGGGGGCGAGATCCAGGCGACGGTCTCCCGGGAGGCTCTCTGGGCCGCGCAGACGCCGCAGGCGTTCCCGCGCTCCGTGATCGTGGGAGCCTACGCCCGTGCGCGCACCGAGGGCGTCGAGGCGACCGACGACGCAGCGCTGGTGGAGCGGTATGGGGGACGCGTCGTCGTGGTGCAGGGAAGTTCCCGCAACGTGAAGGTGACGCGGCCCGAAGACCTGGCTCTCGCCGCAGCGCTCCTCGACGCAGCGGAGCGGCCGCACGGTAGCCGCGCCTCATGACGCGCCGGCTGCCGTACGCCACCACGGAGCAGCGGAGGTCAGCGGAGGAATACGTTCGGCGGCACCTCGCGGCGGGAGGCATCCTGGCGTACCCCACGGAGACGGTCTATGGCCTCGGGTGCGCGCTGATTCCCCTTGCGCTGGAAGCGCTGGCGGCGTTCAAGGGGGAGCGCCCGTTCCTGCTCCTGATCCGGGACCGCTCGGACGCGGCCGAGCTCCTCTGGACGGCTGAGGCGGAGCGGCTCGCCCGCCGCTTCTGGCCGGGCCCCCTGACGCTGGCGCTGAGCGCGTCGGCCGGCACCTTCCCGCCGCAGGTGGTTGGCTCCGATGGTGCCGTGGCGGTGCGGGTCTCGCCACACCCTGGCGTGGCGGACCTGCTCTCGGCGGCGGCTGGCCCGCTGACCTCCACGAGCGCGAACTTCCCGGGCGAGCCGCCGGCGAGGAGCGGGGACGAAGCCGCGGGGGTGGCGTCCGCATTCCCGGGGTCGCTGGTGCTGGATGCGGGCGAGTTGCCGTTCCAGCGGCCGTCCACGATCGTGCGCTGTGCCGAGGTCGTGCGTGTGATCCGTGAGGGCGCCATACCCACGTCGGAGCTGAGGACGGTGGTCGATCTGCAATGAGCGACAACAGTTCGGAAGGGACCAGCTACAATCTCCTGTTCGTCTGCACCGGCAACACCTGTCGGAGCCCCATGGCGGCCGCGCTGGCGCGCCACGCCCTCGGCGAGCGGGGGTGGAGCCACGTGGCCGTGCGCTCGGCGGGCGTGGCCGCGCTCCCCGGCTCGCCCGTCTCCGACGCCGTGCCGCTCGTACTGGCCGAGTCCGGCGTGGAGCTGGGCCGTCACGAGGCGTCCATGCTGACGCCCGAGCTGGTCGAATGGGCCGACACCGTGCTGGTCATGGGCGCGAGCCAGATGGCCGCGGTCCTCGCCATGGGCGGGGCGGACAAGGTGGCCCTGCTCACGCAGTTCCTTCCGGACGGGCAGGCAGGCCGGCCCGTGGCGGATCCCATTGGGGGCGACATGGCCGTATACCGGGAAACGCGCGACCAGATCGCGGAAGCCGTCCAGGCCGTGCTCGACGGCCTCGAGCCGATCCTCGCGCCCTGAGCCAGTCTCCCCCATGACTCCCGGCACGGGAACGCGGCTCCTGGCTCTCCTGGGCGATCCGGTGGATCATTCCCTCTCGCCCCGGTTCCAGAACGCCGCGCTCCGCGCCGCCGACCTCGACGCCGTTTACGTCCCGCTCCGGTGCGACGCCGCAGTCCTGCCGGGCCTCCTCCGCGGCATCGCCCTCGCTGGCGGCGGGGGCAACATCACGCTCCCCCACAAGACCGCGGCCGCCCGGGTCCTCGACGAGGCGGCGCCGGCCGTGGTCCGGACCGGCGCGTGCAACACGTTCTGGCTCGAGAACGGCCGCATCCACGGGGACAACACCAATGTGGAAGGGTTCACCGCCGCCGCCCGGGCGCTGATCGGATCGCCCGCGGGCGCCCGCGTCCTGGTCCTGGGCGCGGGCGGCGCCGCCCGCGCGGCGGTCGCCGCCCTCCTGTCGGCTCGCGCCGACGCCGTGCACCTGCTGAACCGGTCCGCGTCCCGGGCGCGGGCCGTGGCCGCCGCACTCGATCCGCGTGGGCGTCGCGTGACCGTGCTGGACGACCCGCAGCGCCTGGAGCGCGAGGGATACGACCTGGTCGTGAACGCCACTTCGCTCGGCCTCGCGGCAGACGATCCGCACCCGCTGGCGCTGGACTTCCCGGCTCGCGTCGGGGCCGTGCTGGACCTGGTGTATCGGCCGGGGGGCACGGCCTGGGTGCAGGAAGCGAGGGCGCGGGACCTCGTCGCCGCCGACGGTACCGAGATGCTGCTCAATCAGGGGGTCGCCAGCTTCCGCCGCTGGTTCCCCGACGCCGCGCCGGATGTGGACGCCATGCGGCTTGCCCTGTTCGCCGTCGCGGACGCGTAGCCGACGCCGTCCCCTCCGGCCATGGCGCTGCCCGCCGCCCCCAACGGGATTCCGCGCATGGGCCTCGCCAGCGGTCTCCTCCACCTCGTCTTCGCTCCGCGCTGCCTCGGGTGCGGCGGGGCGACCGGCGACCCGGACGCGCTCGTGTGCGGCCGCTGCCGTGCCCGCCTCGCGCCCCCGCCTCCGCCCCTCTGCCCCCGGTGCGGATTCCCGCGCCTGCGCACGGGCCGTCGTCATGGCGCCACGTGCCAGGAGTGCGCGGAATGGCCCGCGGGACTCAGGGCCGCGCGCTCCGCTGCCCTCCTCCGAGCACCCGCCGACGCCCTCGTCCATCAGCTGAAGTACCGCGGGTGGCGTGCGCTTGCCGGGCCGATGGCCGAGCGGATGGCGGCCGTTCCGCTCCCGTCCGACGTGGCCGGCGAGACGAGGCTCGTGGTGCCGGTGCCCACGTCCCCCGCCCGGCTTCGCGAGCGGGGCTACAACCAGGCCGGCCTGCTGGCCGACTCCCTGGCCACGCGCACCGGCCGGACCGTGTCTCGCGCCCTCGCGCGGGGGCGTGCGGCCAGCAGCCAGACCACCTTGCAGCCGGCTGCACGGCTGGCTAACGTGGCGGGGGCATTCCACCCCGATGTCGGGGTACAGGCCGACATCCAGCGAGAGCACCTCCTGCTCGTCGACGACGTCCTGACCACCGGTGCGACGGTGACGGCGTGCACGGAAGCCTTGATCACGGCCGGAGCGCGATGCGTGAGCGTCCTGACGTTTGCCCGCGCTGCCGGCCGATTGACACTGATCTGAACCGAGGGGACTCCATGGCCATTCGCGTCGCCATCAACGGCTTCGGCCGCATCGGCCGCAACATCCTGAGAGCCGCGAAAAAGCACGGCGCCGATCTCGACTTCGTCGCCGTCAACGACCTCACCGACGCCGAGACGCTGGCGCACCTGCTCCGCTACGACTCCGTTCACGGACCCTATCCGGGTACCGTCGAGGTCGGCGGGGACGGCCTCCAGGTCGATGGCGACCAGCTGCGCGTGCTGGCCGAGCGCGACCCCGCAACGCTGCCATGGAAGGACCTCGGCGTCGATATCGTGTTCGAAGCGACCGGCCGTTTCCGCGATCGCGCCTCCGCCGGCAAGCACCTCGAGGCGGGCGCCAGGAAGGTGATCATCACCGCGCCCGCCAAGGGTGAGGACGTCACCGTCGTGCTCGGCGTGAACGAGGACCAGTACGACCCGGAGAGCCACCACATCATCTCCAACGCCAGCTGCACGACCAACTGCCTCGCCCCCGTGGTCAAGGTGGTCCTCGACAGCTTCGGCTTCCGCCGCGGCGTCATGACCACGGTCCATTCCTACACCAACGACCAGTCCATCCTCGACCTCCCCCACAAGGACCTGCGCCGGGCCCGCGCCGCCGCCATGTCCATCATTCCCACGACCACCGGCGCCGCTCGCGCCACGGGCCTCGTGCTTCCCGCCGTGAAGGGCAAGCTCGACGGCATGGCCATGCGCGTGCCTACCCCCAATGTCTCCATCGTGGACCTGGTCGCCGAAGTGGAGCGGGACGTCACCGTGGACCAGGTCAACGACGCCATGCGGCAGGCCGCGGCAGGCCCGCTGAAGGGAATCCTCCAGGTCTCCGACGAACCCCTCGTCAGCGTCGACTTCACCGGCAATCCGGCAAGCTCGATCGTCGACGCTCCCTCCACCATGGTCATGGGTGACCGCCTGGTGAAGGTGATTTCCTGGTACGACAACGAGTGGGGCTACTCCGCCCGGTGTGTGGATCTGGCGGGTTACATTGGCAAGCGGATGTAGTTGGCGCTCAACAAGTTGGATGTGTTTACATTCGAAATTGCTCGAATGCTGGCTCTATTGACGGCCGTGGGGGCGCGCATTAGGGTGAATGGGTGGGGCGCCGCCGCTCGTGGGGAGCGTGCGTCCGTGCTCGGGGGCGGGGAGAGGGCGGTCAGATGGCACGCATCTGGCGCCCGGAGGGTTCGCGGTACGGCATCCCGGGTAGGAGGAGTCCATGGCGCAATCGACGAAAGGTCGGAGCGGGACGTACCGGTGTCCGGTGTGCGGTCACCGCGACACTGCGGAGCTGGCGCCGACGCAGGACACGGCGGTGATCCGGTGCAGCTACTGCCAGACGTCGCTGGAGGTATCGTCGCGAGGCTCGGACTCCCTCCGATTCAGCGTGCAGGTGTCGGAGCAGGGCGCGATGCCGTAGGGGCGGTGACGCGAGGATGAGAAACGAGGAGCCACGGTCTTGACGGACCGTGGCTCTTTTCACTTCGAGGACCGGATGACGAAGCGAACGATCAGGGACCTGCCGGACCGCGTGCTGGACGGCGCGCGCGTGCTGATGCGCGTGGATTACAACGTGCCGCTGTCGGAGGGGCAGGTCACGGACGACACGCGGATCCGGGCGACGCTGCCCACGCTGCGCTACC
Source organism: uncultured Gemmatimonadales bacterium (assembly GCA_963798845.1). Taxonomy (GTDB): domain Bacteria; phylum Gemmatimonadota; class Gemmatimonadetes; order Longimicrobiales; family RSA9; genus CAVUKA01. Next base: position 243,168 of record CAWCUS010000004.1, read on the forward strand.
TGCTGGAGCGTGGGGCGTCGGTGGTGCTGATGTCGCATGCGGGCCGACCGAAGGGGAAGTGGGTGGAGTCGATGTCGCTGCGGCCGATGGCGGAGCGGCTGGGAGAGCTCGTGGACGTGCCGGTGCACTTCGTTGCGGACGTGGTGGGCTCTGAGGCGAGGAACGCGGCCGCGGCGCTGAAGGGTGGAGAGATCCTGGTCCTGGAAAACACGCGCTTTCTGCCGGGCGAGGAGACGGACGACCCCGCGCTGGCGGAGCAGCTCGCCGCGCTCGGAACTGTCTACGTGAATGATGCGTTCGGCACGGCCCACCGGGCGCACGCATCGACGGTGGGGGCTGCGGAGCACATGAAGAAGGAGGGAAAGCCGGCGGTGGCGGGGCTGCTCATGGAGGCGGAGCTGCGCTTCCTAGGCGAGGCTCTGGAGTCGCCGGAGCGGCCGTTCGTGGCGATCCTGGGCGGCGCGAAGATCTCGGGAAAGATCGACGTGATCGAGAACCTGCTGCCCCGGGTGGACCGGCTCGTGATCGGCGGTGCCATGGCGAACACCTTCTTCCGGGCGATGGGGCTGGACACGGGTTCCTCGCTGGTGGAGGAGGACCGGGTGGAGATGGCGGCCGACCTCCTGGAGCGGGTCGGTGGGAAGCTGGCGCTGCCGGTCGACTGTGTGGTGTCCGAGGAGGCCTCGGCCGAGGCGCCCACCCGGGCGGTCTCGCGGGAGGAGGTGCCCGAAGGCTGGAAGATCCTGGATATCGGGCCGCACTCGGTCTCGGCATTCCGCACCGACCTGGAGGGCGCGCGCACGGTGCTGTGGAACGGGCCCATGGGCATGTTCGAGCTTCCGCCGTTCCGCGGCGGCACAGACGGACTCGCCCGGGCGGTGGCCGACATCACCCGAGCAGGCGCGACGTCCATCATCGGTGGAGGCGACACCGCTGCCGCGCTCAGGGAAGCGGGGCTGGAGGACCGGATGACCCACGTGTCGACCGGTGGCGGGGCGGCGCTGGAGTTCCTGGAAGGCCGCACCCTTCCGGGCGTGGCCGTCCTCGACGACAGGGAGGCGTGATGACCGGCGCAGCGATCAGGCCGGTGATCGCCGGCAACTGGAAGATGCACAAGGGCCCCGATGCCGCCCGCCGCTTCTGCCGGGAGTTCGCCCAGGTGGTGGCGCCGGCCGCAGACCGCTCCATCGTGCTGTTCCCACCCGCCCTCTCGCTCACCACCGTGCGCGACGGCCTGGCGGAGCACCACATCGGCCTCGGCGTGCAGAACATCCACTGGGAAGCGCAGGGGGCGTTCACGGGGGAGATCTCCGCGCCGATGGCCCGGGAAGCTGGTGCCCGCTTCGCCCTGGTCGGCCACTCCGAGCGGCGCCACGTGTTCGGCGAGACCGACGAGGAGGCCGGTCGAAAGGTCGCCGCCGCCACCGGCGCCGGGCTCACCCCCGTCCTGTGCGTCGGCGAGACGATCGAAGAGCGCCGTGCCGGACGGCTGGCGGAGGTCATCCTCCGCCAGCTCGATGCCGGCATCGCCGGCTTGGACGATGACGCCATGGCCGCCATGATCCTCGCCTACGAGCCCGTGTGGGCGATCGGCACCGGGGAGACCGCCACGCCCGCCGACGCCGCCGACGCCCACGGCCGCCTGCGGGCGCGCCTGCGTGACCGGCTCCGCGAGCGCGCGGATCGCGTGCCGATCCTCTATGGCGGCTCCGTGAAACCAGTGAACGCACGCGAGCTGCTCGACGCGTCCGACGTGGACGGCGTGCTCGTGGGCGGCGCGAGCCTCGACCCCCGGGATTTCGCGAAGATCGCGGCCGCGTGATCCGGACTGCGGCGTGCGTCGGGCAGCCGGGGAGCGGGAGTCGTGGTTGACACGGCTCCATCAGCCGGCGACCTTAATCTGCTGTACTCTCAACCCATCGAAAGACGAGTAGCGCTGTGTTCGGAATCCTTCTTTCGCTTCTGCTGATCGACGGCGTGTTCCTCGTCGTGGTAGTGCTGCTGCAGTCCGGAAAAGGCGGCGGCCTTGCCGCGATGGGCGGTGGCGCGAGCACGGACATGTTCATGGGGAGCCGGCAGGCGGCCAACGTGCTGACCAAGAGCACGTGGGTGACGGGCGGGATCTTCCTGCTCCTGGCGATCGTGCTGTCGGTGCTGTCGACCCGGCGGCAGAACCCGACGCCGTTGCTGCAGCAGGAGTTCCAGCAGCAGCAGACGGCGCCCGCTGCGCCGCAGCCGCTGGTGCCGAACGCGGGGGAGGCGCCGGCCGGTGAGGGGAGCGGCGGGGTGCCCGGCGTGAACGGCGGGGCCGGGCAGCCGGAGAACCCGGCGGGGCAGAGCCCCCAGGGTGCCGGGACGCCCCCGGGGCGGTAGTCGGTGGCCCCGGGCGGGATCGCCGAGCGTGGAGAGTCGAGAGCGTCAGAAGACGGAGCGGCAGGCCTGGGGCGGGAAGCGCTCCGGGAGCTGTACTACTGGCTGCAGCTGACGCGGCAGGTCGAGAGCGCGCTCACGAACCTGTACAGACAGAACAAGGTAATCGGCGGTCTCTACCGCTCGCTCGGCCAGGAGGCCGGTGCGGTGGGGACCGCTTATGCGTTGCGGCGCAGGACGGACGGAACGGGGGACGTGATGTCGCCGGCGATCCGTGACCTGGGCGCGATGCTGATGATGGGCGCGGATGCGGCCGACGTCATGAAGCAGTACATGGCGAAGGCGGGCGGCCCGACCGGAGGCCGCGAAACGAACGTCCACTTCTCGGATCCCGCGCGTGGCTACATCGGTCTGATCTCCCATCTGGGGGTGATGGTCGGGGTGATGGCGGGCGTGGCGCTGTCGTTCAGGGTGCGGGGCGAAGACCGGGTGGCGCTGGTGTACAGCGGAGACGGCATGACCTCGACGGGCGGGTTCCACGAGGGGTTCAACCTGGCTGCGGTGCAGAAGCTCCCGCTCATCGTGGTGGTGGAGAGCAACGGCTACGCCTACTCCACGCCGACGCACCGGCAGTCGGCGGTCTCCTCGTTCGTGGAGAAGGCAGAGGGCTACGGCGTGCGGGGGGAGCAGGTGGACGGGAACGACGTGCTGGCGGTGCACGCGGCCACGGTCCGGGCGGTGGAGCATGCCCGGGGCGGTGGCGGCCCCACGCTGCTGGAGCTGCTGACGTACCGGCGAAAGGGGCACGCGGAGCACGACGCACAGAAGTACGTCCCGGTCGGGGAGCTCGAGACGTGGGAGGCTCGCGATCCCGTGTCGCGCTACGAGGCGCACCTGCTCGGCGGGGGCCACGCGACCGCGGCGGAGCTGGAGCGGATCCGCGAGCGGGTGAAGGGGGAGGTGGAGGCCGCGCGGGACGAGGCGGAGGCATCGCCGATGCCCGGGCCCACGTCCGGCGTGGATGGCGTGTATGGCGATGCTCCGGGGTGGATCCCCTGGACGCGCCGTGAACCGAACGAACCGCGCGAGGCTTGATGGCCAAGACCGGCTCGAAGAAGGGAACGGCCGGCGCCCGCCAGGAAGCGGCCGGCGCAGACAACGGCGGCAGCCCCGGCTCGCCGGAGAATCCGGCCGCGATGCCCGAGAAGCCGGACCACGTTCGCCAGAGCGAGCGAGGCGAGCCGGTCACGATGCTGGAAGCGATCCGCGAAGGTCTGTGGGAAGAGATGGTCCGCGACCCGAACGTGTTCCTGCTGGGTGAGGACATTGGCGCCTACGGCGGCGCCTTCAAGATGACCGACGGCTTCATCGAGTTTTTCGGTGAAGCGCGGGTGGTGGACACACCGATCAGCGAGGCGGGCTTCACGGGGGCCGCGGCGGGAGCGGCCCACATGGGGCTCCGCCCCGTGGTGGAGATGCAGTTCATGGATTTCGTGAGCTGCGCATACGAGCCGCTGACCAATTACATCGCCACCGCGCGCTGGCGGAAGGCCGGTGCGTTGCCCATGGTCATCCGTGGTCCGGTGGGTGGCGGCGTGCGAGGCGGCCCGTTCCACTCGCAGAATCCGGAAATGGCGTTCTTTCACACACCCGGACTCAAGATCGTGTACCCGAGCACGGCCAGGGACGCCAAGGGGCTGCTGAAGGCGGCCATCCGGGACGAGGACCCCGTGCTGTTCTTCGAGCACAAGAAGCTCTACCGGGCCCCGTTCCTGCGTGAGGTGCTGCCGGCGGACGACTGCGTCGTTCAGCTGGGCGAGGCGAGGATCCACCGGGAGGGGACGGACCTCACGATCGTCACGTACGGCAACATGGTCCACGAGAGCCAGAAGGCCGCCGAGCAGCTGGCCGAGGACGGGATCGAGATCGAGATCCTGGACCTGCGCTCGCTGATCCCCCTGGACGAGGAAGCCATCGTCGCCAGCGTGAAGAAGACCAACCGGCTTCTGGTGGTCCACGAGGACACGCGCACGGGCGGGCTCGCGGGTGAGATCGCGATACGCGTCAGCGAGCGCGCCTTCGAGTGGCTCGATGCTCCGGTACTGCGCGTGACCGCGCTGGATACGCCCGTGCCCTACGCGCCGCCGCTGGAGGACTATTTTCTGCCGCACGTGGAGGATATCGTGACGGCGGGGCGATACCTGGTCGGGTACTGAGGGGGACCCGGGAGCCAGCGTCCGGAGACGGGCACAGGGGGCGTGAAATCGAGGCCGCGAGCCGTCGCACGAAGGGCCGGCGACGGGGAAGCGGAGGCCGAAGAGAACTGCGAAACGGAATCCACGATGCCGAAGATCGAAGTCCCGATGCCGCAGATGGGGGAGTCCATCGCCGAAGGCACCGTCTCGCGCTGGCTCAAGCAGCCGGGCGATGCCGTCGAGCGGGACGAGCCGATCCTGGAGATCTCGACGGACAAGGTGGACGCGGAGATTCCCGCGCCCTCCGCCGGCACGCTGGTCGACATCCAGGTACAGGAAGGCGAGACGGTGGAAGTGGGGACGGTCGTCGCCTTCATCGACACGGAGGGCGGAGCGGGGGCCGCTCAGCCGAAGGCGGCCGCCGGGGCGGCGGTAGCCGAGGGGCAGGCGGCGCCGGAAGCGGAACCGGCTGAGGCGCCCGCGCCGGCGCCCGAGGCGGGGGCGGGTGGCGAGGCGAAGCCGTCGAAGCCGGAGCGCGAGCCGGCGGTGGCCACGGCGCCTTCGGGGAATGGGGGTGGTGAGGAAACGGCGGACGAGCGGCTGCGGCGTCGGTCGACGCCGCTGGTGCGGCGGATCGCGGCGGAGCACGACGTGGACCTGTCGCAGGTGGAGGGCTCGGGGCGGGCCGGGCGCGTGACGAAGCAGGACGTTATGGCCTTCCTGGACCAGCGGGAGGAGGCGCCGGCGGCGGAGCCATCGAAGCCGGGCGCGCAGCCTTCGAAGCAGCCGGCCGGTGCGCCGGCGGGCGGGGCGATGGGTGCGGACGAGCTGTGGCGGCGGTTCTACGGCGAGGTGCAGCACCCGGAGTGGCCGGTGCGAGAAGGGGACCGGGTGGAGAAGATGGATCGGATCCGTCGTCTGACGGCGGACCACATGGTCCTGGCGAAGCGCGTGGCGCCGCACGTCCACTCCTTCATCGAGGTAGACTTCACGCGCGTGGACCGGATCAGGAAGGCGAACAAGGCGAAGTGGACCGCGGAGGGGAACAAGGTCAGCTTCACTGCCTTCGTGGGCTGGGCCGTGGCGAAGGCGCTGCGGGAGTTCCCGCACGTGAACGGCACGGTGTCTGGCGAAAACCTGATCTTCCGGGGCAGCATCAACATCGGGATCGCTGTGGACCTGGACCCGGGGCTGATCGTGCCGGTCGTGCGGAACGCCGAGGAGCTGACGCTGGTGGGGATCGCCAAGCGGATCGCCGACCTGGCGGGCCGCGCCCGGGCTCGGAAGCTGAAGCCGGACGAGATCCAGGGCGCGACGTTCTCCATCACGAACCCGGGCGTGCTCGGCACGTACGTGGGGATGCCGATCATCCCGGAGGGGACGGCGGCGATCCTGGGGACGGGAAGCATAGAGAAGCGCCCGGTCGTCGTCGAAGTGGATGGCGCGGACAGCATCGCGATCCGGCTCCGCTGCATGTTCTCCCTCGGCTACGACCACCGCATCGTGGACGGCGCGGACGCGGCGCGCTTCCTGGCGCGGGTGAAGGAGATCCTGGAAACGTTCCCGGAGGAGGCGGCGTAGGCGCTCGCGTTCGGGTCGCGTGGAGCGCGGCCTTGCAGACGCGTGCAGCCGGGATAGGGCAGATGAATCGAAGGACCACGACCGGTGAGGCCGGGGAGCGGACCCTGGAGGTCCGGCGCCTCGGCCTCATCTCGTACGCGGACGGGCTGGCGCTGCAGGAGCGCCTCATCCGGGAGCGGCGGGCGGGCGAGGTCCCGGATCAGCTGCTCCTGCTGGAGCATCCGCACGTGATCACGCTGGGGACGGCGGCGGACGCGAACCACGTGCTGCTGGACGAGGCCGAACGGCGCCTGATGGGGATCGAGCTCTTCGACACCGGGCGCGGGGGTGACGTCACCTACCACGGCCCCGGGCAGCTGGTGGGCTATCCGATCCTGGACCTGAAGCCGGACCGGAAGGATCTGCACCGGTACGTGCGCGATCTGGAGGAAGCTCTGATCCGCGCAATGGCGGCATTCGGGATCCTGGGCGGCCGAAAGGAAGGGCTGACGGGGGTCTGGGCCGGCGACGACAAGCTGGCCGCCATCGGCGTCCGGGTCTCGAGCCGGTGGATCACGTCGCACGGCTTCGCCCTGAACGTGGCCACCGACCTGGATTTCTTCGATGCCATCGTGCCGTGCGGGATCCGCGACTTCGGCGTCACGTCGATGGCGCGGCTGCTGGGCCGCGGGCCGGGGATGCGTGCCGTGGAGGAGGCGGTAGTGGAAGCGGTATCGGGAGTCTTCGGCCGGTCCCCTCGCGCCCGCAACGCTTCGGATCAGGGCGCGGGCACGGGGTTGAAGGGCTCATCGTCGGCCGGCGGCTGAAACTCGTAGAAGTCGACAAAGGCCCCGGACTTCTCCCGCTGCTCCTCGAGCCACGCGCCGAAGCCGGAATCCACGAGGCCGCCCGACGCGTCCTGCTGCTTCGCGGCGCGCACGGCGAGGTCGTTGGCGTACTCGTTCTGCGGGTGGCCGGCGTGACCGCGGACCCAGCGCCAGTCGACCTTGTGGCGCCCGGCCACGGGGAGCAGGGCCTGCCACAGGTCGGCGTTCTCCACCGGCCCCGTCTTCCGTTTCCAGCTGCGCCGGACCCAACCCGCCATCCACTCGCGCATCCCCTTGATCAGATACTGGGAGTCGGAGGTGAAGATGACCCGGCAGGGCCGCTTCAGCGCCCGCAGGCCTTCTGTCGCGCTCCGGATGGCCATGCGGTTGTTCGTGGTGGCGGGCTCGCTGACCCAGTAGTCGCGGCGCACCCATGCGTCGTGGCGCCAGTACTCGACCAGGCCGCCGGCGCCGCCGGGTGAGTCGCGGTCGGTGAACTGAACGCCGAGGCACGACTCGTCGGCATAGATTCGGACCAGCGGTTCGGAGCTCGGATCGGTACGGTTCATGGGCCGGGCAAGGTAGCAGGATGGTCCGGGGGCAGAAACCGGGTCCTCCGGTGACCGGGCACTGGCCTCTGCGCGCAATCGCCGCTATCATCGCGTCGCCGATGTCCCTGGACCATCCCGAACCCGGATACCTGCTGCTCGAGGACGGCCGCGTCTTCGAGGGCGAGCTCGCCGGCGCCCACGGCGTCGCCTTGGGCGAGGTGGTGTTCAACACGTCGATGAGCGGGTATCAGGAGGTTCTCACCGACCCGTCCTACGCCGGCCAGATCGTCGCGATGACCTACCCGCTGATCGGCAACTACGGGATCACCGGAGCCGACGAGGAGTCCGCACACCCGCAGGTGGCCGGATTCGTGGTGCGTGAGCTGTCGCCGACGTACACGGGGTGGCGAGCGGAGGGCTCGCTGGACGCGTACCTGCGGACGAGCGGCATCACGGCGCTCACCGAGGTGGACACACGCGCCCTCACCCGCCACATCCGATCCCGTGGCGCCATGCGCGCCGGGATCGCGTCGCGGGATCTTCCGGAGTCGGCGCTGCGGGAGCGGATCGAGGCTCACCCGCAGATGGCGGGGCTCGACCTCACCGGGCAGGTCTCCACGCGACACGTGTACGACGTCCCGGCGGCGGGCCGGGAGCGCTTCCTGGTGGTGGCGTACGACTTCGGCATCAAGCGCAATTCGCCCCGGCTGCTGGCGGAGCGAGGATGCCGGGTCCGGACGGTGCCGCGCGGCGCGTCGCCGGAGGAAGTGCTTGAGTCCGGCCTCGACGGCCTGTTCATCTCGAACGGCCCCGGCGATCCCGAGGCGGTGGCGCACGCCCTCGCGACGATCCGCGGCGCGGTGGAGCGAGGGATCCCGGTATTCGGGATCTGCCTCGGGCACCAGCTCATCGCCCGCGCGTTCGGCGGCAGCACGTACAAGCTGCTGTACGGCCACCGCGCGGCGAATCACCCGGTCCGCCGTCTCGGCGACGGGGCCGTGGAGATCACGGCGCAGAATCACGGCTTCGCGGTGCGCAGGGGAGACGGCGACGCCATCGAGGGTGCGCCGGCGCTGCGGCTCACGCACATCAACCTGAACGACGGGACGGTGGAGGGGCTCGAGCACCGCGAGCTCCCGGTGTTCAGCGTTCAGTACCACCCCGAAGCGGCGCCCGGCCCGCACGACTCGCGGTACCTGTTCGACCGCTTCGTCTCCAAAATGGCGCAAGTGCGAGGAGAGTCTTGACTTGCGCGACTCGAGCGCATTAAGGTTCTGCGTCGCGCTCTCCCGACCTAACTTCTGAATTCGCGGCGGTTTGGCGTGTCCCGGCGCTCACTGACCACAGCGCTCCTGGTGGGGCTGCTGTCCCTGATGACGGTGACCGGGCTCGTGCTCGCGGTCTACCGGGTCGCGGGCGGGAGCTGGGGCTTCGGTGGTCGCATCGCGCTCCTGGAGGTGCAGGGGGTGATCGGCGACGACGGCCCGTTCCTGGATGACGTGCGGCGTCTCCAGCGCGACCGCTCGGTTCGGGGGTGGGTGGTCGAGATCAACAGCCCGGGCGGAGTGGTGGCGCCGGCTCAGAGCATTCACGATCGGCTGCAGCGCCTCCGCAGCGAGAACGGCCAGCCGGTGGTGGCGTCGATCGGGGGCGTGGGCGCTTCGGGTGGCTACTACGTGGCGCTCGGCGCCGACTCGATCCTGGCGTTGCCCGGCAGCATCACCGGCTCCATCGGGGTGATCATGGAGTATCCGAACGTGCAGGACCTGATGGACAAGGTCGGCGTCCGGATGGAGGTGGTGAAGGCGGGAAAGCAGAAGGACGTGGGGTCGCCGTTCCGCGAGCTGGAGCCCGAGGAGCGCGCGCTTCTCGATCGGATGCTGGAGGACGTGCACACGCAGTTCATCGAAGCGGTCGCGGAAGCCCGCGGGATGGCGGTGGAGCAGGTCCGACCGCTTGCAGATGGCCGGATCTTCTCGGGTCGGGAAGCGCGGAGCCTCGGGTTGGTGGACCGCCTGGGGAACCGCGACGAGGCGATCCGCCTGGCGGGACTCATGGCCGGGCTGGGGCCCGACCCGAACATCGTCCGGCCGCCGCGGGAGCAGGGGCGATGGCTGGTGGACGCGCTGTTGGGGGAGAGCACGGTGGCGGCGCTGAGAGCGCTGACACGCGGGCCGGCGAGCGCCGGTGCGTGGCTGACCGTGAAGTACATGATCCACTGAGCAGGACCACATCTGAGGATGGATCGGGGCGATGCGGCCCCGACGGACCCTGGAGGGACGGAGGCATCATGACGAAGGCGGATCTCGTTGAGCAGGTGGCCGAAGCGATCGGCCCCGGCATTACGAAGAAAGACTGTGCGCTCGTAGTGGACGGCCTGCTGAACGCCGTGAAGGCGGCGCTGGCCGAGCACGACAACATCGAGATCCGGGGCTTCGGCACCTTCAAAGTCCGGGAGCGGAAGTCGCGGGTGGCGAGGAACCCCCGGACGGGGGACCGGGTGGAGGTCCCGGCGCGCGCGGTTCCCGTGTTCAAGCCGTCGAAGGACCTGCGCGAGCAGGTGATGGAAGCGGCAGTGGCGGCCGGCAACGGCTGAGGCCCACCGCTTTCACACAGTACGGGAGGACCCCGTCCGGCGCCCACCGGACGGGGTCCTCGTGCTTAACGAAGTCGCGCCGTGCGCGGTCTGAAGGGAAGTGAGCGATGCAGGGCTGGCCCAGGTGAGGGCGGACGAACGGGATCTGGTGGCCCGTGCGCAGGCGGGTGACGAAGCGGCGCTGGACGCGCTCGTCGCCAGCCACACCCGCGCCGTCTACCAGGTGACCTACCGGATCCTCGGAGATCCGGAGCTGGCGGCCGACGCCGCCCAGGACACCTTCGTCCGGGCGGTGCGCGGGCTTCCGGGGTTCCAGGGCGAGTCGAGCTTTCGGACGTGGCTGCTGCGCATCGCGGCGAACACGGCCCGCTCGGCGGGGCGGTGGAAGACGAGGCGGCGGGAGGTGGCGCTGGAGATGGCCGGTCCGTCGCCGGCCCCGGGGCCGAGCCCGGAGCAGAGGGCTCTCACGCAGGTGGAAGCGGAGCGGGTGACGCGAGCGCTGGCCCGGCTGCCGGAGAAGCAGCGGCTCGCGGTCAGCCTCCGCGTTTACGAGGACATGAGCCATCGGGAGATCGGCGCGGTGATCGGGTCGTCGGAGACGGCGGCGAGGGTGAACTACCATCTGGGAATCCGGAAGCTGAGAGAATGGCTGGCATGAGCAGGGAGTGCGAGCTCTACACGGACGCGCTGTTGGAGCACGCGGCGGGGCGCCTGCCGACGTCCCGGGCGACGGCCGTGCAGGAGCACCTGGCCGGGTGCGCGGAGTGCCGCCAGGACATGGCGGTGCTCCAGCGTCTCCGGTCAGCGGAGAGCCCGCTCCCGGCGGGACTGGATGCCCGAGTCCGGCGGGCCGCGCTGGCCGAGGCGGGCCGGTTGGCGGCGGAGCGGACGGCGCTGCGGGGGGCAGCGTCTCCGGCCCGCGCGCGGGGCGTTCGCCCTGCGCGGTGGATCCCCTGGGCGCTGCCGGCTGCGGCCGCAGCGGCGCTGACCCTCGTATGGTCCGGGATCATCGCGCCGGACTCGGGCGGGGTGGGACGGGACGGTGCAGCGGAGCTCGCCGCGGCCGAGAGCTACGAGCCGTTCGGCGCGTGGCCGGCGGCGGATGGCATGGTGGCCGGCGAACCGGTGCTCACGGATCTGTCGGAGGAGCAGCTGCAGAGTCTGCTGGAGGACATGGAATCATGAAGATCAGGGTGCGGAGCCTGATGGTGGTGGTCCTGGCCGTGGCGCCGGCGGGCGCGGCGGCGCAGGGACAGGGGCGCCCGGGTCAGCAGCGGCCGCCGGCGGAGCAGCGTCGGTCGGCGCTGGCCGACCAGGTCCACGAGCGGTTCATGGGGCAGGTGGCGAGCCGTCTCGGGCTGACAGAGGAGCAGCGCGGCAAGCTGGACAATGTGCTCGCGAAGGGCATGGAGGCCCGGCGCGAGCTGGCCGCCGAGAGCCAGGCGCTGCGCATGGAGCTCATGCGGGCGGTGCGCTCCGACAGCGCCGGCGAGGCGACGTACCGCGGGATCCTGGACCGTGTCCGCGCGGTGCGCGCCCGGGAACGGTCCATCGAGGACCGCGAGTCGCGCGAGCTCGGATCGTTCCTGGATGCGCGGCAGCAGGCCATGTTCCTGGTCATGCGCATGCAGTTCAACGATCGGATTCAGCGGATGCGTGGTGGCCCGGCCGCTGGCCGGGGCGGAGGCGGTCCGGGCAACATGAGGTTCTGAGACCACCCGGACGACCTCCACAGGGTGGCAAGGAGCCCGTTCGTCCTTTCTGGCGAAGGACGGACGGGCTATCTTTTCGCCCGCATCAGGGGGGAGTGGTGGAGACGACGGAGATCACGGGAATCGCGGCCGGAGGGGCCGGCGTTGGACGGCTCCAGGACGGCCGCGTCACGTTCGTGCACCGGACTGCGCCAGGCGACGAGGCGGTCGTGCAGGTGGTGGAGGAGAAGGCGCGCTGGACGCGCAGCCGCCTGGTCCAGCTGCTACGCTCCTCGCCCGAGCGCCGCGTCGCGCCGTGCCCGCACTACGACCGCTGCGGCGGGTGCACGCTGGAGCACATGCAGTACCCGGCACAGCTGCGGGCGAAAGGGCGGATCGTGGTGGAGGCGCTGCGCCGCATCGGGAAACGCGAGATCGAAGCCCCGGAAGTGGTGCCCTCTCCACGCGAGCTCGGGTACCGCAACCGCGTGACGTTCACACTCCGCCGCACGGCGGGCACGGAAGTGGTGGCGGGATTCCGGGAGCTGGAAGACCCCGATCGGGTGCTCGACATCGGAGACAGCTGCATGCTCCCGGAGCCAGCCGTCGCGGCCGCGTGGGGGGCGCTGCGGAGGGGCTGGGGAGAGTCGGCGTGCCGGCTCCCATCGGGCGACGAGCTGCGGCTCACGCTGCGCGGGAGCCAGGCTGGCGACGTCGTCCTGGCAGTCGACGGCGGCTACGGCCGCGGGCGGCCGGAAGCGCTGCTCGAGGCGGTTGCCGGGCTGGCGGCGGTGTGGCACCGCCCGGCGAGGGGGAGGAGCTTCGCGCTGCTGGCCGGTGACCCGAGCTTCCGTGACCGCTGGGGCGACGAGGATCTCGAGCTGAGCGGCGACGTGTTCACCCAGGTGAACCGCGGCGCCGCCGAGCACCTGGAGGCGTACGTCCTCGAGCGCGCGCTTTCGTACGGCGCGACCACGGTCGTGGACGCGTACTGCGGCGTGGGTCTCCACGCGCGGCGGCTGGCGCGGGAGGGACTGAGCGTGACAGGGATCGAGGCGCACCCCGATGCAGTGGAGGAAGCGCGACGGGCGGCGCCGGAAGCTCGGTTCCTGGAGGGGCGAGTGGAAGCGCTGCTCCCGGACGCGCTGCCGGCCGACCTGGTCGTGCTGAACCCGCCTCGTGCGGGTGTGGACGCGCAGGTGGCGCGCGCGTTGCGCCGACGGCCGACAAGACTCCTGTACGTGAGCTGCGACCCGGCGACGCTGGCGCGCGACGTCCAGCGGCTGGGCGAGGCGTACCGGGTCGCGGGCGTCCGCTGCTTCGACCTCTTCCCGCAGACCGCGCACGTGGAGACCGTCATGGAGCTGGAATGCGCTACTACGTGACGCTGGAAGGCCGGACCTTCGAGGTAGACCTCACGGGAGAAGTCCCCCGTGTGGACGGCGAGCCGGTGGAGGCCGAGCTGGCGCGGGTCCCGGGCACGCCCACCCGTCACCTCCTGGCGAACGGCAGGTCGCACACGTTCGTTGCCCAGCGGCGCGGCCGGCACGCGTGGGAGCTGCACCTGGACGGCGCCCGCTACGAGGCGGAAGTGCTGGACGAGCGGACGCGCGCGATCCGGGCCATGACCGGGCGAGCGGCAGGCCCGCAGGGGCCGAAGCCAGTGCGCGCCCCAATGCCCGGCCTGGTCGTGGCGATCTTCGTGGAGCCCGGGGACGTGGTGGAGGCGGGGCAGAGCGTCGCCATCATCGAGGCGATGAAGATGGAGAACGATCTGAAGGCGCCCGGGGCGGGCGTGGTCTCTCGGATCACCGTGGAGGAGGGCTCCCCGGTGGAGAAGGGCGCGGTCATGATCGAGTTCAGGACTGCGCCGGATGGACAGGGCGAGGAGGCCGGGGACGGGGATGAGTGAGGACAGGGACGAGCGCCGCTTCGTGACCACGAGCGGCGAGACGGTGCGGACGTGCTACGGTCCGGAGAGCGCGCCGGAGGCCGAGTCGCTGGGGCAGCCGGGTTCGTACCCGTTCACGCGGGGCGTGTACCCGAACATGTACCGCGGGCGGCTCTGGACCATGCGGCAGTATGCCGGCTTCGGGACGGCGCAGGAGACGAACGAGCGCTATCGCTATCTGCTGGGCGCGGGTCAGACCGGCCTGAGCGTGGCGTTCGATCTGCCCACACAGATGGGCTACGACTCCGACGCCGCCATGGCGGCAGGCGAAGTCGGGCGCGTGGGCGTGGCCATCGACACGCTCGAGGACATGCGGACGCTGTTCGACGGGATCCCGCTGGAGCGGGTTTCGGTCTCCATGACCATCAACGCCACCGCAGCCATATTGCTGGCGCTGTATATCGCGCTGGGTGACGAGCGCGGAGTGCCGCGGGAGCGGCTGGCGGGAACGATCCAGAACGACATCCTGAAGGAGTACATCGCCCGGGGCACGTACATCTACCCGGTCGAGCCGAGCCTGCGGCTGATCACGGACACGTTCGCGTTCTGCGCCCGCGAGGTGCCGCGCTGGAACACGATCTCCATCAGCGGCTACCACATCCGCGAGGCCGGGGCCACCGCCGCCCAGGAGATCGCGTTCACGTTCGCCAACGCGCTCGAGTACGTCGAGCGCGCCCTGGGTGCCGGGCTCGCCGTCGACGATTTCGCCCCTCGCCTCTCCTTCTTCTTCGCCGCCCACAACGACCTGTTCGAAGAGGTGGCGAAGTTCAGGGCCGCGCGGCGACTGTGGGCGCGGCTCATGCGTGAGCGCTACGGCGCCGCCGACGCATCGGCGAAGCTCCGCTTCCACACACAGACCGGCGGCGTCACGCTCACGGCGCAGCAGCCGATGAACAACGTGGTGCGCGTCACGGTACAGGCGCTCGCAGCCGTGCTGGGGGGAACGCAGTCGCTGCACACGAACGCGTACGACGAAGCGCTGGCGCTCCCCACCGCCGAATCGGCGAAGCTGGCGCTGCGAACGCAGCAGATCCTGGGGCACGAGTCCGGCACGGGGCAGACGGTCGATCCACTGGGTGGCAGCTACTACGTGGAAGCGCTCACGGACGCGCTGGAGCGGCGCGCACGCGAGTACCTGGCGGAAGTCGACGAGCGCGGCGGCGCGGCGAAGGCGATCCCCTTCTTCCAGGAGGAGATCCACCGCGCGGCGTACGAGCACCAGCAGGCCGTGGAGTCCGGCGAGCGGGTGATCGTCGGGGTGAACGCGTACCGCGAGCAGGGCGCTCGCGTGCGCATCGAGCAGCCGGACTACCGGGCGCTCGAAGCGGGGCAGAAAGAGCGGCTGGCGGCGGTGAAGGCGCACCGGGACGGCAATGCGGTGGCGCGAGCGCTCGCCGCGGTTCGGGATGCGGCGCGGGGAGAGACCAACCTCCTGCCGCCGATGGTGGAGGGGGTGAAGGCGCTGGCGACGCTGGGCGAGATCAGCGACGTGCTGCGCGCGGAGTGGGGCGAGTACCGGGGAGCCTGAATGCCGACCTACGAGTACCGGTGCCCGAAAGGGCACGAGTTCGAGAAATTCCAGCGCATGAGCGATCCTCCGGTGGCGGAGTGTCCCGAGTGCGGGGAGAAGGGGGAGCGCGTTCTGTCGGGCGGCGCCGGTCTCCTGTTCAAGGGCCAGGGCTTCTACATCACCGACTACCGGAGCGAGAGCTACAAGAAAGCAGCCGAGAAGGACAAGGGGGAGTCGAAGTCCGGGACGTCGTCCTCGGAATCGAAGCCCGAGTCCGGGTCGGGGTCCAAGGGTGAGAAGAAGGGCGATTCATCGTCGTCGAAAGGGAAGGAATGACGGCCGAGGAGCGACTCGGGAGCGCACTGGCCGGGGCGCTGGCCTCGCTCGGAATCGAGGGCGCGGAGGTCCAGCTGGAGCGTCCGCGCAGCCCGGAGCACGGGGACCTGGCCACGAACGTGGCGCTCACGCTGGCGGGGCGTCTGAAGCAGCCGCCGCGCCAGGTGGCGCAGCGCATCGTGGACGCGCTGGACCTGGAAGGCGCGGGCGTGGCAGGCGTCGAGATCGCGGGCCCGGGTTTCCTGAATTTCCGCCTGAGCCGCGCGGAGGTGGCGTCGCTCCTGGAGCGGGTTCTCCGGCAGGACGAGGCCTACGGTCGAACGAATGCGGAGACGCGGCGGCGTGTGATGGTGGAGTTCGTCTCCGCCAACCCGACGGGACCGCTTCACGTGGCGCACGGCCGCGGCGCGGCGCTGGGCGATGCCATGGCGAGGCTGCTGGAGTGGACCGGGAACGAGGCGTGGCGCGAGTTCTACATCAACGACTCCGGCGTGCAGATCGACCGGCTGGCGGCGTCGCTGGAAGCGCGCTGGCGGCAGCAGCGGGGTGAGGCGGCGGAGATCCCGGAGGGCGGCTATCACGGCGACTACCTGGTGGATCTGGCCCGTGAGGCGGAGTCGGCCATGGGCGAGCGGCTCGCGCGGTCATCGCCAGGGGAGCGGCTGACGCTCTTCCGGGACTACGCGGTGGAGGCGCTGGAAGCGGGGCAGGCGAAGGACCTGGAGGCCTTCGGCGTCGTGTTCAATGAATGGTACCCCGAGAGCCGGGTCTACCGTGAGGGTCGGATCGAGGAGACGCTGGCGCTTCTGCGGGAGCGGGGGCTCACCTACGAGCACGAGGGGGCCACGTGGCTGCGA
Source organism: uncultured Gemmatimonadales bacterium (assembly GCA_963798845.1). Lineage (GTDB taxonomy): Bacteria > Gemmatimonadota > Gemmatimonadetes > Longimicrobiales > RSA9 > CAVUKA01. The sequence goes on from CAWCUS010000004.1 coordinate 259,612, forward strand.
ACGAGCGAGTTCGGGGACGACAAGGACCGGGTGCTGATCAAGAGCGACGGGACGTACACCTATTTCGTTCCCGACATGGCGTATCACAGGGAGAAAGCGAGGCGCGGATTCGACCACGCGGTCAACGTGTGGGGGGCGGACCACCACGGCTACGTCCCGCGCATGCAGGCGGCGCTGGCGGCCATGGGGCTGGAGGGTTTCCTGGACGTGGAGATCGTCCAGATGGTGCGCATCCTCCGGGGGGGCGTGGAAGCGAAGCTGAGCAAGCGGGCCGGTGACTTCGTCACGCTGAGGGAGCTGTTCGACGAGACGGGCACGGACGTGGCCCGTTATTTCTTCCTGATGCGGCGGGGCGACACGCAGATGGTGTTCGATCTGGACCTGGCGCTGGACCACTCGGAGAAGAACCCGGTCTACAAGGTCCAGTACGCGCACGCCCGCATGATGAGCATCTTCCGCAAGGCGGGGGTGCCGGCGGAGCCGCCCGCGGAGGCCCAGCCGCTGGCTCGGCTGGCGACGTCGGACGAGCAGGAGCTGGTGAAGCAGCTGGCGCGCTTCCCGGAGGTGGTGGCACGGGCCGCGGAGGGTCGTGCGCCCCATCTGGTGTGCGACTACCTTGAGGAGACCGCCGGCATGGCCAACTCCTGGTACCACTCGGGGAATCCCAGCCGGAACCCGGAGCTTGCGGTCCTGGTGGACGATCCGGACCTTCGGGCGGCGCGGCTGGCGCTGGCCCGCGGGATCCGGATCGTGCTGCGCAACGGTCTCGGCGTGCTGGGTCTCAACGCCCCGTCGAGGATGGAGCGGGAGGAGGAGGCATGAGCATCGTCGTGGTGGGCAGCGTGGCCTTCGACCGGATCGAGACCCCGTTCGCTACCGCCGAGCGCACGCTGGGCGGCGCGGCGACGTACTTCTCGGCCGCGGCGTCGCTGCTCCACCCGGTCCAGCTGGTGGGCGTGGTGGGTGACGACTTCGCCATGTCGGAGCTCGACTTCCTGGCACACAGGGGCGTGGACTTCGCCGGGCTGGAGCACCGTCACGGCGACAGCTTCTTCTGGGCCGGGCGCTACCACTACGACCTGAACACTCGCGACACGCTGGAGACGCGGCTGGGCGTGTTCGCCGAGTTCGACCCGAAGCTGCCGGCGTCGTACCGGGATGCGGAGCTGGTGTTCCTGGCCAACATCGACCCGGAGCTGCAGCTGCGGGTGCTGGACCAGGTGCACGCGCCGAAGCTGGTGGCGTGCGACACCATGAACTACTGGATCGACCGCAAGCGAGACGCGCTGCTGGCGCTCCTGCCGAGGGTCGACTGCCTCATGCTCAACGACAGCGAGGCGCGCCAGCTGTCCGGCGACCACAACCTTGCCAGGGCGGCGCGCTGGATCCGGGAGCACGGCCCCCGGATCGTGGTGGTGAAGAAAGGCGAGCACGGGGCGCTGCTCTTCGCCGAGGACTGCACCTTCTTCGCGCCCGGCTACCCGCTGGAGGAGGTGTACGACCCCACCGGCGCGGGGGATGCCTTCGCAGGCGGGTTCATGGGGTGGCTCGGGCACGCCGGCGCGATCGATGCCGACGAGCTGCGGCGGGCGATGATCTTCGGCTCCGCCATGGGGTCGCTGGTGTGCGAGCGCATGGGGGTCGAGCGCCTCGCGGAGGCGAGCGTGGAGGAAGTGCACGGGCGAGTGGGGGAGTTCCGCCTGCTCACCGCGTTCGAGCAGCCGACGTCGCCGGTCCATGGCTGAGCAGCTGAGCTACCGCGACGCCGGCGTCGACCGCGCGGCGGCCGATCGGGCGAAGGACCGCATCGGCCGGCTGGTGGCGTCCACGGAGGTGGAGGGCGTCCTGTCCAAGGTCGGCTCCTTCGGCGGACTGTTCCGGGTCCCGCAGGACGGGAAGGCCCCGATCCTGGTGGCGAGCGCCGACGGCGTCGGGACGAAGCTGAAGGTGGCCATGCGCGCGGGACGTCACGACACCGTGGGGCACGACCTGGTCAACCACTGCGTCGACGACATCCTCGTGGAGGGCGCGCGGCCCCTCTTCTTCCTCGACTACATCGGCATGGGCGTGCTGGACGAAAGCGTCGTGGAAGCCCTCGTTTCCGGGCTGGCGGCCGGGTGCCGGGAAAACGGCTGCGCGCTGCTGGGTGGGGAGACCGCGGAGATGCCGGACTTCTACGCGCCCGGCGAGTACGATCTGGCCGGGTTCATCGTCGGGCTGGTGGAAGAGGCCGGACGGCCGTCGAAAGCGCGCGTGCGTGACGGCGATGCGCTGGTGGCGCTGGCGTCGAGCGGATTCCACACGAACGGCTACTCCCTGCTGCGGAAGCTGCTCTTCGACCGCCTGGGGCTCGGCCTCGAGGATGCCTTCCCCGGGGTGGACGAGCCGGTAGGCGACGTCCTCCTCCGCGTACACCGCAGCTATCTCTCCGCCGTGGCGCCGCTGCTCGCGGACGGCGGCGTCCACGCCCTCGCCCATATCACGGGCGGCGGCATCCCGGGCAACCTGAACCGATCGCTCCCCGACGGGCTCCAGGCGAAAGTCGACCGGTCGACGTGGCGGGTGCCGCCCGAGTTCGACGGGGTGATGCGCACGGGCGGGATTCCGGAAGACGAGATGTACCGGACCTTCAACATGGGCGTCGGAATGATCCTCGTGGTGGCGCCGGACAGCGCGGGCGGGACGGTGTCCGCGCTGAACGCCGGCGGCGAGGACGCATGGGTGGCGGGGTCGGTGGGGCCACGCCCGGACGGCGCGGCCGCCGTGGCTCTCCTCTAGGCGCATGCATCGCCTGGCTGCCGCGCTCGTGGTCGGGCTCCTGCTCCAGGGCGCCGGTGCGCTCCGGGCGCAGGACGACGAGCTCGCGACCGCGTGCCTGGCGACGGCGTCGCCGGAGTGCTACACGGCCGTGGCTGCCGCGCGGAGCCTCCAGACGCGTGTCGGGCTCTCGCTCTTCGGAGGGAGCCCCGTCCCGGGCACGGCCAGCACACTGGGGATGCGGCTGCCGGGCGTGCCGCGCGCCGCACTGTCGGCGCGGGTCACAGTGCTCCCGATATCGATTCCGCCGCTGCTGGACCCACCAGGCGGCGGCGAGACGGCGCTCATCCCCTCCATCGCCGTACAGGTGAGCGTGGCGGCGTTCTCCGGCTTCGCACCGATGCCGGCCGTCGGAGGTGTGCTGTCGCTGGACGCGCTGCTGCGTGCGTCGCACGCGTGGCTGCCGGAAAGCCGGGGCTTCCGCGACCGGGGCGCGACCGGCTGGTCGGTGGGCGCACGCGTGGGCCTCCTGCGGGAGTCTCTCTGGCTCCCGGGGCTGTCGATCACCGGGACGTACGGCCGCGCGGGCACCGTCACGTTCGGCGACCCCCTGACCGGCTCCACCGCGGGATTCGTTGAGGCGCCGGTCACCGACCGGGGCGCGACGCTCGCGCTCAGCCGGCACGTCGGGAAGCTCGACCTGGCGGTAGGCGCGGCCGTGCACCGGTACGGCGGGGCGGCATCGCTGGGGTACTCGTCGTCGGCGCTGGTCGCACAGCGGCGGGTGGATGCGGACGCGTCCAGCGCGCCGTGGAGCGGGTTCGCGAGCGCCGGCTGGAGCGGAGCGATCACCCGCTTCGCGGTTGAGGCGGGTTGGCAGCAGACGTATGGGAGCGCGGGCACGGATGCCGGCTGGCGGGGCTCGGGGTGGTGGGCGAGCGGCGCGTTCCGGTTGATCCTCTGAGGCGCGGCAGGGAACCGTGAGCGAGCGAGAGACCGACGCCGGGTTCATGCGACGAGCTTTGGAGCTCGCGGCCGAGGGCTGGGGCCGCGTGCACCCGAACCCGCTCGTGGGCGCCGTCGTGGTGCGGGATGGGGACGTGGTCGGCGAGGGGGCGCACCGGGAGTTCGGCGGTCCGCACGCGGAGGTGGAGGCGCTGCGTCAGGCGGGGGAGAGGGCGCGGGGCAGCACGGTTTACGTCACGCTCGAGCCGTGCGGCCACCACGGCAAGACGCCGCCGTGCGCCGACGCGCTGCTCGATGCGGGCGTCGCCCGGGTGGTCTACGCCGTCGCCGACCCGCACCCGCAGGCGGCGGGGGGCGCGGAGCGCCTGCGGCGGGGCGGGGTGGCGGTGACCGCGGGGGTGGAGGAAGAGCGCGCTCGGAGGCAGAACGCGCTCTTCCTGGTGCCGATCGAGCAGCAGCGCCCGTTCGTGGCGCTGAAGTTCGGGCTGACGCTGGACGCGCGGATCGCCGGGGGCCCGGGGGAGAGGACGCGCATCACGGGCGAGGCCGCGGAAGTCGAGGTGCACCGGCTGCGGGCGGGCTTCGATGCCATCCTGGTCGGAGCGGGGACCGCCAGGGTTGACGATCCGCGTCTGACGGTGCGCCACGCGCCTCCGCCGCGACGTCCGCCCGTCCGGGTGGTGGCGGACGCGCGGGCCACGCTCCCGCTCGATGGGGCGCTCGCCCGGGGCGCGGAGGCATCCCGGGCGGGAAAGCGCGTGGAGGAACGCTCGGGCGAGGGGCTGGAGTCCCCGGTGTGGGTCCTGTGCACGGAGGACGCACCGCCCGGGAGGGTCTCGGCGCTGGAGCAGCGCGGTGTGCGCGTCCTGCGGGTGCCGCGCGGGCCGGCGGGTGTCGACGCGGACGGGGCGCTGCGTCGGGTGTACGACGAGGGCGTGAGAACGATCCTGTGCGAAGGCGGCGGACGGCTCGGTTCGGCGCTCCTGAGGGGTGGACACGTGGACCGGCTGTACCTGTTCTACGCCCCGGTTATCTTCGGGGACCATGCAGTGCCGGCCTTCCCGGGCCCGACGCCCGGTTTCCGGGGACGCGTGGTGGAGGCGCGCGACGTGGGGGGTGATTTCCTGTTGACCGTGGATCGGAGCGACTGATGTTCAGCGGGATCGTGGAGGCGGTGGGTCGAATCGCCAGGGTCGAGTCGGTCTCCAACGGGAGGCGGTTCGGTATCGAAGCGCCGTTCGCGGCCGAGCTGGGTGAAGGCGACTCCGTGGCGGTCGAGGGGGTGTGCCTGACGGCCACGTCGGTGTCCGATGGCGGCTTCGAAGTGGAGGCGATCGCCACCACGCTGTCACGCACCACGCTCGGGAAGCTGGAGCGGGGGTCGCCGGTGAACCTGGAGCGTGCGCTGGCGCTGGGGGAGCGACTCGGGGGTCACCTGGTACAGGGGCACGTGGACGGGGTGGGCGAGGTCGTGGGGGTGGCGAGGGAGGGAGAGCACGTGCTCCTGGACGTGCGCATGCCCGAGGTGGTGGGCGAGGTGACCGTCCTCCACGGCTCGATCGCCGTGGCCGGGGTGAGTCTCACGGTCAACGCGATGCCTGCAGCGGACGTGGCGCAGGTGGCGCTGATCCCGTATACCTGGGACCACACGACGCTTTCGGACCTCCGGCCCGGTGACGGGGTTAACCTCGAGGGGGACCTGCTGGGCCGGTTCGTGGTGGATTACCTGAAGAAGCGCGGCCAGGGGGAGGCCGGATGAACCAGAAAGAATCAGCGTTCGACACGGTCGAGGAGGCCATTCGCGAGATCCGCGACGGCCGCATGGTGATCGTCGCGGACGACGAGGATAGGGAAAACGAGGGGGACCTGGTCTGCGCGGCGGCCAAGATCACCCCGGACGCGATCAACTTCATGGCGATGCACGCCCGCGGTCTGATCTGCGTGGCGGTCACGCCTACGCGCGCGGACCAGCTGGGACTCCCGCTCATGCAGGAGCACAACACCGAGTCCTTCCGGACCGCCTTCACGGTGAGCGTGGACGGGCACCCGCGCTTCGGGGTGACCACGGGGATCAGCGCGCACGACCGGGCCAGGACCATCGAGCTCCTGGTGGACCCGGAGACGCGGCCGGGCGACCTGCGGCGGCCGGGGCACGTGTTCCCGCTGCGGGCTGTGCCAGGAGGCGTTCTGCGTCGCGTGGGGCAGACTGAAGCGTCGGTGGACCTGGCGCGGCTGGCCGGACTCCCGCCGGCGGGCGTGATCTGCGAGATCATGAATCCGGACGGCACCATGGCCCGGCGCCAGCAGCTGGAGGTGTTCGCGAAGGAGCACGGTGTGAAGTTCATCACAGTGGCCCAGATCGTGGCATACCGGCTGGCGAACGAGCGCCTGGTGCGGCGGGTGGCGGAGGCGTCGCTGCCCACGAGTCACGGCGAGTTCAGGGTCATCGCGTTCGAGAACCAGGTGGACGGGCTGGAGCACGTGGCTCTGGTGCGCGGGGCGATCGAGGGCGAATCGAACGTGCTGGTGCGCATGCACTCGGAGTGCCTCACGGGCGACGTCTTCCACTCCGAGCGCTGCGACTGCGGCGCCCAGCTGGACGCAGCCATGCGCCAGATCGCGGAGGCGGGAAAGGGCGCGATCGTCTACCTGCGCCAGGAAGGGCGGGGGATCGGGCTGGCGAACAAGATCCGGGCCTACGCGCTCCAGGACGACGGGCAGGACACGGTCGAGGCCAACAAGTCGCTGGGCTTCAAGCCGGACCTGCGCGACTACGGGATCGGCGCCCAGATCCTCCTGGACCTCGGACTGAGCTCGATCCGGCTGCTCACGAACAACCCGCGCAAGATCGTGGGCCTCGAAGGCTACGGCCTCACCATCACGGGGCGCGTGCCGATCCAGATCGCTCCGACGGCCTTCAACCGCGGCTATCTGGAGACCAAGCGGAGCAAGCTCGGCCATATCCTGCCGGAGCCCATCGACCCCGCCATGGGCGATGGCGTCTCGCCGTCCCGTGTGCCTGAGGCGCGGGCTGCGCCGAGGCCTGCGCGCGCCGAAGAGGTGGCCGCGGAAAGCGAGGCATGACGATGGCGGAATACGAGGGGAGCCCCGAGGGCGAGGGGCGGCGGTTCGTCATCGTGGTCTCCCGCTTCAACGAGCTCGTGACGGAACGCCTGCTGGAGGGCGCGCGCTCGTGCCTGGCCCAGCACGGCGTCGAAGCCGCCGCGCTGGACGTGGTCTGGGTGCCGGGAGCGTTCGAGCTCCCGTCGGCGGCGGCGGTCGCGGTTCGCGCTGGCAGCTATGACGGCGTGGTCGCCATCGGGTGCGTGATCCGCGGCGAGACGCCCCACTTCGACTTCGTTGCCGGCGAGGCGGCTCGCGGGCTCCAGGACCTGGCGCTGCGGGAGGGTGTCCCGGTCGGCTTCGGCGTGCTCACCACCGACACCCGCGACCAGGCACTGGCGCGGGCGGGAGGGGAGAAGGGGAACAAGGGCTGGGAGGCGGCGCTCACGGCGCTGGAAATGGCGGATCTCTTCGGACGGCTGCAGGGTGCGGGACCGGACTAAGGCGAGGGAGTGGGCGCTGCTCGTCCTCTACGCCTGGGAGAGCCGCGGTCCGGATGCGGAGCTGGAGGCGATCCTCCAGGACTTCCTCACGCGCCGGCGGATCGGGAGCGAGAGCCGCGTCTACCTCCGTCGCCTGATCGATGCGGTCCAGGAGGACATGGGAGCGTTGGACGCCGAGATCCAGAGGTCGGTGGCGAACTGGCGCCTCGAGCGGGTCGCGGTGGTGGACCGCAACATCCTCCGGATCGCGGCGACGGAAATGATGCGGTTCGAGGATATCCCGCCGCGTGTCTCGATCCAGGAAGCGCTGGGGCTCGCGGAGAAGTACGGGGCCGACCAGAGCCCGCGCTTCGTCAACGGAGTCCTGGACGGCCTGATGCGCCAACTCGGACGCTGATGCGCGTCCTCGTGGCCAACTGGCAGGACCGCCTGAACCCGCAGGCGGGCGGTGCGGAGACGCACCTGCACGAGATCTTCGGCCGCCTGGTGGATCGTGGGCACGAGGTGACGCTCCTCGTATCCGGCTGGTCCGGAGGGCCATCGACGGCTCGCGTGGACGGGATGGAGGTGCACCGGACCGGCGGACGTCTTACATTTTCTGTAGCGGCCCCGATCTACTACCGGCGCCACCTGGCCGACCGCCGATTCGATGCGATGGTCGAAGACCTGAACAAGGTCCCGCTGTTCTCGCCGCTCTGGGTGCGGCACCCGCTATCTTTACTGGTGCATCATCTGTTCGGGGGCACCGCCTTCCAGGAGGCAGCCCTGCCCGTGGCGTCGGGCACCTGGCTGCTCGAGAAGCCGCTCGGCCGCGTGTATGCCGGGACGCCCACCATGGCGGTCTCCCGCAGCACGGCCGCGGACCTCGAGGCGCGGGGGCTGCCCGGCGACAGCATTGTGGTCATCCCCAACGGCGTGGCGCTCGAGCGCTACGGTCCAGACCCCGGCGGGGAGCGCTACCCCGTACCCACCGCGCTGTACCTGGGGCGGCTGAAGCGGTACAAGCGCGTGGACCTGCCGATCCGCGCGGTGGCGCGGCTTCGCGACGCGGGCGTGGCGGTGCGCCTGGTGGTGGCGGGGACGGGTGATCATGCGGACGCCCTGCGGGCGCTCTGCACGAAACTGGGGCTCGGCTCGGAAGTCGAGTTCCGCGGCTATGTCACGGAGGAGGAGAAACCAGAGCTGTTCCGCCGCGCCTGGGTGCACGTGCTCACCTCGCCCAAGGAGGGTTGGGGCATCACGAACCTGGAGGCGGCGGCGTGCGGGACCCCGACCGTGGCGAGCGATTCGCCCGGCCTGCGGGACTCGGTCGTGGACGGAGAGACCGGGTTCCTCGTGCCCCACGGCGATGTGGCGGCGCTGGCCGATCGGATCCGGGCGCTGGTCGAGGACCCGAGCTTGCGGGAGCGGCTGGGGCGAAATGCCCTGGCGTTCGCGCGACATCATACCTGGGAGCGGTCCGCCCGCGAGACCGAGTCGTTTCTCGAGTGCGTGGCCGCTTCCGCCTGAGCATTCAAACGCTGGAGGCCCCATGGACGTTCGGATCACCACGCGGCACAGCACGGTCGGTGACGCACTTCTGAAGCGGGCGGAGGAGCGGGTGCAGAAGCTCGGCAAGTACGATCCCCGCATCCTTGCGGTCTCGGTGCTGTTCGAAGAGGATCACGGCCACAGCGCGGTCGAGGTGCGCGCGACGTCGCCCGGGGTCCCGACGGTGGTGGCCCGTGCAGAAGGCGAAACCAATCGCAGCGCTTTCGATCGCGCGTTCGAGAAGATCCGCCGCCGGCTGCGGCGGGAAAGGACGAAGCGGATCGATCACCAGGCCCCGCCCCCCGTGGGCATGGTCGAACCCTGACGCGGAGGCTGCGTGAGCCCGAATCTGACGATCAAAGCGCTGCTGGCGGACAAACAGGATGTCCTCGAGCTCGAGCTGCTGACGCCTGACGTCTCGCTCGAGCGGCCGATCGAAGCCCCGAGCCTTTCCAGCCCGGGGCTCATCCTGTCCGGCTTCCGGGACCGTGTGCCCACGGGGCGGCTCCAGATCCTGGGCGAGACGGAAGTCTCGTTCCTCCACTCCGTGGCGGAAGGGGAGCTGGAGTCCGTGCTGGAGCGGCTCTTCTCCATCGAGATGCCGGCGCTGGTGGTGAGCAAGGGACAGCAGGTGCCCGGGCGGCTGCTGGAGCTGGCGTCGCAGCGGAACGTCCCGGTGTTCCGCACCGCGCTGAAGACCGGCGACCTGTACCGCCGCATCCAGCCCTACCTGGAAGCAATGTTCGCGCCCGGCACCACGCTCCACGGGTCCATGGCCGACGTGTACGGTGTGGGCCTGCTGATCGTCGGCCGGAGCGGGATCGGGAAGAGCGAGTGCGTGCTCGACCTGGTGGAGCGCGGGCACCGGCTGGTGGCCGATGACCTCGTCTACGTGACGCGTCGAGGGAACGACGTGCTGATCGCCCGCGGTCACGAGCTGCAGCGACACCACATGGAGATCCGTGGAATCGGGATCATCGACATCCCCGCGCTCTTCGGCATCCGGTCGATCCGGCAGCAGAAGCGGATCGAGGTGGTGGTGCGTCTGGTGGACTGGAACGAGAAGGATGCGTACGAGCGCACCGGGCTCGCGACGGAGCAGATCGACATCCTGGAAGTGCCGATCCCGCAGGTCACCATCCCGCTGAACCCGGGGAAGAACATCACGGTGATCGCGGAAGTGGTGGCGATGAACCACCTGCTCAAGTACTCCGGGATCCACAGCGCCGAGCGCTTCAACGCCACCATCCAGGCGGCCATGCGACCGGTCCGGGAGTATCTCGAGGAGGACTATGAGTGAAGCGTCGCCGCGCGGGATCGTGGTCGCCCACGCCGCGCTGGCGGAAGGGCTGGTGGAGGCCGTGCAACGGATCGCCGGGCTCGACGACAATGCGCTCGTCGCCTTCTCGAACGAAGGGCTCGGCCCCGCCGGCATCCGCGAGGGTCTGGCGAAGCTGCTGGACAGCCGCCCGGCGATCGTGTTCACGGATCTGCGGGAAGGGAGCTGCGGGATCGCGGCCAGACAGGTCTGCCGTGGAGGGCCGCAGCGCGTGGTGATCACGGGGGTGAACCTCCCGCTCCTTCTGGATTTCGCCATGAAGCGAGCCGCCCTTCCGTTCGACGAGCTGGTGCCGCGGCTGGTGCAGCGCGGGCGGGATGGCATCAGCGCCATACCCTCGCAGGAGTGACCGAGTGAGCGTGGTCCTGTACAGGGTCGACGAGCGGCTCATCCACGGCCAGGTGGTGGTGGGGTGGGGTGGCCGTCTCGATCCGTCCCGGATCGTCGTCGTCGATGACATCCTCGCGGTGACGCCGTGGGAGCAGGAGCTGTACGCCATGGGCGTGCCGTCGGAGGTCGAAGCGGAGTTCACCACCGTCTCGGATGCGACAGCCCGGCTCCCCGAGTGGCAGAACGGAGGGGAGCGCATCATGGTTCTCACGCGTGACATCGGAACCATGACACGGCTCGCCAGGAGCGGGCTGATGGAAGGGGCGGAGGTCAACATCGGGGGCATCCATCACGCTCCGGGGCGCAGGCGCGTGCTCCGCTACGTGTTCCTCAGCGATGAGGACCGGCGGGCGCTGGAGGAGCTATCGAGCCAGGGGACGCGGGTGGTGGCCCGGGATGTCCCCGACGCCCGCCGGGTGGAGCTCGAAGAGCTGGTGGGCGCGTCATGACGTGGTGGCTCGTGGTGGCGGCGATCGGCGGTGTCGTCGGGCTCGACGGGACCTCGTTCCCCCAGGCCATGATCTCGAGACCGGTCGTGGCGGGGGCGCTCACCGGCGCAGTTCTGGGACGGCCGACGGAAGGCCTCCTGGTGGGCTTCATGCTCGAGGTGTTCGCCCTGGTGATCCTGCCGATCGGGGCGGTCCGGTACCCGGAGTCGGGGACGGCCGCGGTGGCCTCCGCAAGCGCGTACATCGCCCTGGCCCCGGTCGGAATGGACCCCGGGGTGCTCGTCCTCACGCTCGCCTTCGGGCTGGCGTGGGAGCACGTGGGCGGCGCCACCATCGTGCTGATGCGGAGGAGCAACGGCCGGCTGCTGACCGGCGACGCCCCGCTGTCGGCCGCGCAGCTAGAGCGGCGCCACCTCATGGCGATGGCTGTGGACTTCCTGCGCGGCGCCGTGGTGTCGGCCGGCGGCGCGGTCCTGGCGTTCGGACTGATCCGCGTTCTCGAGCCGTCGTGGGCGCTGCGGGACGACGTCGCCACCGGAGCGCTGGGCGTGATTGCCGCGGCGATGGTGGGGACGGCCGCCGCGCTGTTCGGTGGCGTCCGCTCGCGCCGCCTCGCGCTCGTAGTCGGCGCGGGCGCGGGGCTCCTGCTGGGGTGGGCGCTCCCGTGACGGCGTCGCGCCGTGCGCCCGTGTCGATCCTGCTGCGCGCGTTCGCGGTGCAGGGCTCGTGGAACTACGAGACGCTGACCGGCACGGGCTTCGGGTTCGTGCTGCTGCCGGGCCTCCGGCGCCTGTTCGGGGATCCGGCCGCGCTGGAAGCGGCCATCCGGCGTCACGAGGGTCCCTTCAACAGCCATCCGTATCTGGCGCCGCTGGCGCTGGGCGCCGTGCTCCGGCTGGAGCAGGACGGGACGGACCCGGCGGTGATCGAGCGCTTCAAGGCTGCGCTGCGCGGCTCGCTGGGGACGCTGGGAGACCGGCTGGTGTGGGCCGGTTGGCGGCCGGCCGCCGTGCTTTTGGCTCTGGCGCTCCTGCTGGTGGGCGTCCCCTGGTGGGGAGCCATCGGCGTGTTCCTGGTCGTCTACAATGTCCTCCACGTGCTGCTCATGACGTGGGGGCTGAACGTGGGGTTCTCGGAAGGCCTGGCCGTGGCCGAGCGGCTGCGCGGTTCGCTGGTCCCGCGCACCCACCCCCGGATCATGGTGGTAGGGGCGTTCCTGAGCGGGCTGGTCGCGGCTCTGCTCGCCGTTCGCGGGCTGCCTGTCGTGGAGGAGCAGGCGCCGGGACCGGTCTGGGCATGGGCCCTCGCCGCCCTGGCCGCCGCCGCCGTGGGGGCCCGGTTCGGGGAGCGCACGCGCCGCTACGGGATCATCGCCGTGGCGGTGATGACGGTGGTCGGGTTACTGGTGGGGGTGGCGCGATGAACGGGCCGGAAACCGCCGAGCAGACGGTCGTCATCCAGAACAAGTACGGCCTGCACGCGCGCCCTGCCGCCGAGTTCGTGAAGCGGGCGCACGAATTCAGCTCGGAGGTTTGGGTTCGGAGGGATGAGCTGGAAGTGAACGGGAAGAGCATCATGGGGATGATGATGCTGGCGGCGGAGCGCGGGGCTGAGATCGTGATCCGTGCGTCCGGGAGCGACGCGGAGGTCGCGGTCGGAAGCCTGGTGGAGCTGGTGATCTCGAGGTTCGGAGAGGAGTAGGGTGAGCGATCGGTGGCTGTGCGAGGGGACGCCGGCGTCCCCCGGAATCGTGATCGGCCCCGCGCACGTGGTGGCGTGGGAGCGTCCCCGCGTGCTGCACCAGACGATCGATCCGGACGACATCGCGGCGGAGATCGAACGGTTCCGCCATGCGCTGGAGGCGGCGAGGGAGCAGCTGCTGCGGATCCAGGCAGACGCGGCGAGCCGGCTCGGGTCGGTGGAGGCGCAGATCTTCGAGCCGCAGCTCATGATGCTGCGGGACGCGGACCTGGTGGAGGGGATCGAGGAGTACATCGGGGAGAACCGGCTGTCGGCGGCGAGGGCGGTGGAGCTGCGGATGCTGGAGTTCCAGTCGGAGTGGCGGCAGACCGGGCATCCCATGGTCATGGATCGGCTGAACGATCTGCTGGACGTCGAGGACCGGATCATCCGCCACCTGGTGGGGAGCGAGGACCCGGACACTCTGCTGGACGGGATCACGGAGCCCGTGATCCTCGTGGGCCGCGATCTCACGCCGAGCGTCACGGTGCAGCTGGACCCCGCCCGCGTTCTCGGGCTGGCCACGGACGCGGGCACGCGCACGTCGCATTCGGCGATCATCGCGCGGGCGCTCGGAATCCCGGCGGTCGTAGGACTCGGCGAGGCCGCCACGACCATCGGGGAGGGGGACCTGCTGATCCTGGACGGCCGGACGGGGCGGCTGATCGCGAACCCGCTGGAGACGGAGCAGCGCCGCTATCGTGAACGCGACATCCAGGTGAGGGAGTGGGAGCAGGAGCTGGTGCTGCTGTCGCACCTCGAGCCGGTGACGCCGGACCGCCAGCCGGTTCTCCTGCGCGGCAATATCGACCTGCCGGGCGAGGCGCAGACGGCGAAGGAGCACGGGGCGCAGGGGGTGGGACTGTTCCGGACCGAGTTCCTGGTGGTCGGGCGCCGGTCGATGCCGGAGGAGGAAACGCAGTACGAGGCGTATCGGCAGGTGGCGGAGGCGTTCCCCCACGACGCGGTTGTGATCCGGACGTACGACCTGGGCGGCGACAAGTTCCCGCTGTTCCTGAACATGCCCGCGGAGGAGAACCCGTACCTGGGCTGGCGGGCGATCCGCGTCTGCCTCGACATGCCGGAGCTCTTCCGGACCCACCTGCGAGCGATGCTGCGCGCCACGGTACACGGCGACGTCCGGATCATGCTCCCGCTCATCACGTCAGTGGAGGAGCTCCAGCAGACGCGCCGGATGCTGGAGGAGGAGGAGGACCGGCTGAACGCCGACGGGATCCCGTTCAACGCGGGGTACAAGGTCGGGGTCATGATCGAGACGCCCGCGGCCGCGCTGCTTGCCAACGAGCTGACCCGCTACGCGGATTTCTTCTCCATCGGGACGAACGACCTGACCCAGTACACGCTGGCCGTGGACCGCAACAACTCGCGGCTGTCATCGCGATTCAACGCGCTCCACCCCTCGGTGATCAAGCTGCTCCGCCACACCGTACAGGCCGGACGCGCGGCCGGCCTGGAAGTGAGCGTGTGCGGCGAGCTGGCCTCGGACCCGGTGGGGCTCTACCTCCTCTTGGGCCTCGGCATCACCGTGTTCAGCGTGTCCCCGGCGGCGCTCCCGGAGATCAAGAAAGTGGTCCGCTCCGTCCCCGCCTCCGACGCCCGGGCGCGGGCGGAAGAGGCGCTGGCCGCCCCGGATGTTCGGACGGTGACTCGCATCCTCACCGAGGGCATCTCCGAGTGGCTGGACCTCTCGCTCTTCTCGGGGCGGTGGAACTTGTCCCCCCCTGAGTGAAACTCTAGACTTCGGCGTCCGTCCCGCGCCGCCTGGAAGAAAGCAGATCGAATGGCCACTCGCCTGTTCACCTCGGAGTCCGTGACCGAGGGGCACCCCGACAAGATCGCCGACCAGATCAGCGATACCGTGCTGGACTCGATTCTGGAGAAGGATCCGGCGGGTCGAGTGGCGTGCGAGGTGCTGGTCACCACCGGGCTGGTCATTGTGACCGGCGAGATCACGACGGAGACGGCGCCGGACTATGCGGCGCTGGTGCGTGGGACCCTCTCCTCGATCGGCTACACGGACGCCACCTGGGGGATCGACGGGGATACGTGCGGCGTGCTCGTCTCCGTGGGCCGGCAGTCGCCGGACATCAGCCTGGGCGTGGACCCGGGTGGAGCAGGCGACCAGGGGATGATGTTCGGCTACGCCGTGGACGAGACGCCGGAGCTCATGCCGGCGCCGATCCTCCTTTCCCACCGGCTGACCCACCGGCTGGCGGACCTGCGTCGCTCGGGTCGGCTGAAGTGGCTCCGGCCGGACGGCAAGGCGCAGGTCACCGTGGAGTACGATGGGCACCGGCCGTTGAGGGTGCACACCGTCGTCGTGAGCACGCAGCACGCCCCGGACGTGAGCCTGTCGACCGTGCGCGAGGCGGTGGTCGAGGAGGTGATCACCCCGGTGCTGCCCGAAGAGCTGTTCGACCCGGATCGCTGCATCTTCCACGTGAACCCGACGGGACGGTTCGTGGTGGGCGGGCCGCTCGGCAATGCGGGGCTGACCGGGCGCAAGATCATCGTGGACACGTATGGTGGAGCGGGACGGCACGGCGGGGGCGCATTCAGCGGCAAGGACCCGACCAAAGTGGACCGCTCGGGCGCGTACGGCGCCCGCTGGGCGGCCAAGAACGTGGTCGCCGCGGGGCTGGCGGCGCGGTGCGAGATCCAGCTCGCGTACGCGATCGGAGTGGCGGAACCGGTTTCGGTGCACGTCGACACGTTCGGCACGGGGAGGCTCCCGGACGAGGACATCGCCGTCGCGGTCCAGGAGGTGTTCGATTTCCGGCCCCGCGCCATCATCCAGACGCTCGGCCTGAGCCAGCCGATCTACCGGCCGACGGCCGCGTACGGGCACTTCGGCCGCACGCCGGTGGAGGTGGACGTGGATGGGCGCACGGTCCAGCTGTTCCCGTGGGAGCGCACGGACCGGACATCGGCGCTGGAGGCGGCGGTCGGGGGCTGACTGGCCGGGGGGGGGCGTGAACCCCGCGCTCGCTCGGGAGTATCTGATGCACGGGCGGCGGCGCCGTGGCGGGCGCGGCCGCGCCCGTCGAAGCGGGAGTCATTGGGCCGCAAGGCCCGTGCGGAGCGGAGGCGCATGATAGAGGTAACGGTTCAAAGTCTCGGACTCGATCGCAGCTCGAACAGCCCCGTGGTGATCCTGCAGGAAAAGGACGGGGCGCGGGTGCTGCCCATCTGGATCGGGCCGGGCGAAGCGAGCGCGATCGCAATGGAGCTCGCGGGCATGAACTTCTCGCGCCCGCTCACGCACGACCTCTTCGCGTCCGCCATCACGGGCCTCGGCGGCAGCCTCCAGCGCGTGATCATCACCAAGGTGGTGGACAACACCTATTATGCCGAGATGATCATCGCCCGCGACGGCGAGTATTTCAGCCTCGACGCCCGGCCGTCCGACTCCATCGCCATGGCGCTGCGCATGGATGCCGTGATCTTCACGACGGACGAGCTGCTGGAGGAGACGTCCATCGAGATCTCGGAAGCGTCCGATTTCGAGCCCGAGGCGGCAGAAGCGGAGGCGTCCGAAACCGAGGAGCCGGACCTGGCGCCGCCCGAGGACCTGAAGGAATACCTCCGGCGACTCCACCCCGAGGACTTCGGACGCTTCACGCCGTGACTCCCCGCCCTCGCCTGCCCGCCCTTTTCGCGCTCGCGGCGACGCTGCTCACGGTGTCCGCAGCGCACGCACAGGAGTTCGCCGGCGTGGCCAGGGGAGCGGACGGCCAGCCGCTCGCGGGCGTTCCGGTGGCCGTGCACCGGGTGGGCGGCGGTGGCGGGGCGGCCGTGGCCACGGGCACTACGGCCGACGACGGCACGTTCCGCTTCGACATCGCCATGGCCGACTCCGCCGTGTACTTCGGGGCGATCCGGTACAACGGCTCGATGTACCTCGGCCCGGGCGTCCGCGGCGGTGAAGGCCCCGTGACGGGCTACGTGATCGAGGTGAGCCCAGATGCGGAGGTCGGTGCCGTGGCCAGCGCGCTCGGGAGTGAGGCCGGGGAACCGGGCGGCGGCGCCGCCACGGGCGCGGGCATGCAGGCGGGTACAGGGGCGGCGCCCGTCTCGGCAAACGGCGCTGCGGGCGCAGCACTGCTCATCGGGTTCCTGGCGCTCGCGACGGCCGGGATCTTCGTGACGGCAGCCCCCGCCTACCGTCGGCGGCGGACCCGGGACGACCTGATCGGCATCGCCACGCTGCAGAACGGCCTGGACTCCATGGAGCCCGGGCCGGAGCGGGACGGGGCGGAGCGGAAGATCCGCGACCTGAAGGAGCGCCTCCTGCCGGGCGGGTGACATGCCGCTGGTCACGGTGGACGCCACCATCCTCCAGGCCTTTCCGTACAGCGAGACCAGCAAGATCCTGCGGCTCCTGACGCGCACCCACGGGGTCCAGTCCGTGATCGCCAGGGGAGCGCGCCGCCCGAAGAGCCGTTACGGTGGCGTGCTGGAGCCGTTCACCGACGGGATCGCCTCCTTCTCGCTCCGGCCGAACCGCGACCTCCAGACCCTGACCGAGTTCGAGCTCCAGCGGCCGCGCCAGAGGCTGGGCCAGGACCTGGTCCGCTTCGGCGGCGCGTCGCTGGTCGCCGAGATCGTGCTGCGAACGGGCAGCGAGCAGCCGGCGCCAGAGGTGTTCGCGCGCGTCCGTCTGGGTCTCGACTCGCTCCAGTCCTCGCCCTCCGACCGGGTCGAGGCCGAAGCCCTGGCACAGGCGTGGGCGCTCATCTCGACCATGGGCTTCGCTCCCTTCCTGGACCAATGCGTCGTCTGCGGCGCTCCGCTTCCGCCCGGTGACCTGTTCCTCGATTACGGCGCGGGCGGAATGTTCTGCGGCGCGTGTGGCGGCGGAGGCGGAGGCGGGCGCGTGCTGCCTGAACGGGCGCGACGGGACCTGAAGCAGCTGTGCGAAGGCAATGCGGTGCCGCTGGACCACGCGGCCGCGCACTGGCAGCTCCTGTCGCGATTCCTCAGCTACCACCTCGTGGAGCCCGGCTCGCTGCGGTCGCTGGACTTCCTCGCCGCGGCCCTGGAGGTATCGTGAGCGCCGGCGTCATCGGCACCGCCGGGCACATCGACCACGGGAAGACGGCGCTGGTACGCGCCCTCACGGGAGCCGACACCGACCGGCTGCCCGAGGAGAAGCGTCGCGGCATCAGCATCGACCTCGGCTTCACGCACCTCGCCCTGGGCGACGCCGCGTTCGGCGTCGTGGACGTGCCCGGGCACGAGGACTTCATCCGGAACATGCTGGCCGGGACCACGGGGGTGGACCTGCTGCTCCTGGTCGTGGCCGCGGACGAAGGAGTGATGCCGCAGACGCGCGAGCACCTCGCCATCGCCGACCTCCTCGAAGTCCCCGCCGCCGTGGTCGCGCTCACGAAGGCCGACCTCGTGGAGCCGGACTGGCTCGAGCTCGCCCGCGAGGACGTGCGCGAGACACTGGCCGGGACCCGCTTCTCCGATGCGGCGATCGTGGCCACATCGGCGGTCAGCGGCGAGGGCCTGGATTCGCTGCGCGCGGCCATACTCCGGCACGCGCAGACCGGCCGCGGCGACCCGGACGACCTCTTCCGACTCCCTGTCGACCGCGCCTTCTCCGTTCACGGCACCGGGACCGTCGTGACCGGCACCGTATGGTCCGGCACGCTCGAATCCGATGGCGCCGTTCGCCTCCTGCCAGGCGAGGCGACGGCCCGGGTGCGAGGGCTCCAGGTGCACGGAGAAGATGTACGGCGCGTCGCACCGGGGCAGCGCGCGGCCGTGGCGCTCGGCGGTGTGGACCTGGACGAGGTCCATCGAGGCATGACGCTCGTCACCGACGACGGCTGGGGCGCTTCGGACCGCCTCGCCGTCCGGCTCCGAGTCCTGGCCGGCGCCGGCTGGGCGATCGAGGACCGCCAGCGGGTGCGTGTCCACCTCGGCACCGGTGAGACAATGGCGCGCGTGCTGCTCGACAAGGCGCGTCAGGTCGAGCCCGGTGATACCGCGTTCGCCCAGCTCCGCCTCGAATCGCCCATCGTGGCCCGGACCCGGGACCGCCTGGTCATACGCTCGTATTCGCCCGTGACTACCGTCGCGGGCGCGACCGTGGTCGATCCCGAGGCGCCCCGCCGCCGCCCCCGCGAGGCCGACCTCGCGCTCTACGAGGTCCTCCTGCGGCGGGAGCCGGAGCCGGTGGTGCGCGCGCTGCTGCGCCGCGGGGGCACGTCCGGTGTCGCGCTCGCGGCCCTCCCCCTGGCCACGGGGCTTGCGCCGTCGGCGGTGCGCGCGGGGCTGGACGCGGCGAACGCAGTCGTGGTCCGCGACCGCTGCTTCGACCCCGCGGCGGTGGAGGAGGTGCACGCGAGCGCGCTGCAGGCTCTCGAACGGTACCACCGGGAACATCCGCTCCGTCCGGGGATGGACCCCGCCGAGCTCAGGCGAGAGGCGGTCGCCGACACGGGCGGGAGCGTGGCGCCGGCGCTGCTGGAGCGCGTCCTCGATTCGCTCACGGCGGACGGGGAGGCGGTGTCGCGCGCCGGGCGGATCGCCCGCGCGGGACACGAGCCCGTGCTCAACGGGAAGCAGCGGGCGGTCCGGGACAGGATCGCCAATGCGGTCCGGGCGGCCGGCGTCGCCCTGGCGCCGCTGGAAGAGGTGCGGGCGGCCGTCGGCGACGCCTCCGAGCTCGACGACCTGCTGGCGCTGCTGTGCGCGGAAGGGACGCTCGTGAAGGTCGACCACGAGCGTTTCGCAGATGCCGGGGCGTTGCAGGCGCTGACAAGGGAGCTCCGCGAGGCCCTCGGCGGAAGGGACGGGCTGTCGCCCGCGGATTTCCGAGACGTGGCCCGAGTCTCGCGGAAAAGCCTGATCCCGCTCCTCGAGTATCTGGATCGGGTGGGTGTGACGGTTCGCACGGCCAGCGGGAGGCGCATCGCAGAGTCTTGACCGGGCGCACCCGCGGCGTCTACTATATCAGCGAACCCACGGCATTGTTCTGTCGTTCTGGAGGGTTATCGAAAACTCTGCTACTGCACAGTCGGATCGTGCGGAGGGGACCATGAAGCGCCGCATTTTTGTCGGCGTTCTCTTCCTGTCGGTCCTCGCCTTCAAGCCCGTGTCACTGACGGCGCAGGACCCCAGGGGCGACGCGTCAGCCCGTACCGCGGAGTCCGGGTTCGTACTCCAGCAGAACTATCCGAACCCGTTCAATCCGACGACGCGAATCCCGTTTCGACTGGATCCCACCCTTTTCGACGGGGGGCATTCGGTCACGGTCACCATGGCGGTGTACAACGTGCTCCAGCAGCTCGTTGCATACCCCACCGCCCTGGACCATCCGGACGGGAACGGCGTCCAGGTACGACAGCTGACCTACGAAACACCAGGCCAGAAGGAAGCGTTCTGGGACGGCCACGACCTCAACGGTCGTCAGGTCGCGTCAGGGATCTATTACGTCCAGCTGATCGTGAACGGTCGGCGGCAGATCATGAAGATGATCGTCGCCAAGTAGCGGTCCGGCTGCGTGCGGAACAAAGGCGCCCACCCCCTGCGGCCGGTGGTGGGCGCCTTCGCATGTCCTCCGGCATCGCGCCGCGGCGCGATGCCGGATCGGCCGGGGGTCGCGCCTCAGGTCACGAAGTAGAGGAAGCGGCCGCAGTGGTCGCAGGTGCCCAGTCGCTCGCGCTCACCGGGGTCGGATGCCACAGCCGTGGCCACCGAGACGAAACAGCCGTAGCAGGTGCCGTTGATGGCGGGGACCACGGTCCTGCTGATCCCGGCGGAGAGGCGCGTGTACCGCTTGCGCACCTGGGGGTCGAGCTCGCCCTCGAGCTCCACCACCTTCTCGTGGAGGGATGCGATGGCGGTTTCGGGGTCCAGGTTGAACTCCTCTTCCTGCACCTGCCGCTCGCTCGCGCCCTCGGCCAGCTCTCGCTGCTGCGCCTTCAAGTCCTGGATCTGGAGCAGGATCTCCAGCTGGGGATGCATCGCAACTCCTAGATGGCCTTCCGTTCGAGGAGGGCGAGGAAGTCGTCCGCGCTCTTCAGCTCGCCGAGCCGCTCCGGCACGTCCTGCTCCTTTGCGAACTGCGCGATCTTGCCGAGGACCGGGAGGTACTGGTTGCTGACTTCCAGCGGCGGCGCGACGATCAGGAAGAAGCTGTAGACCGGCTTGTCGTCGATCGCCTTGTAGTCGACGCCGTCGGGCTTGCGCCCGAAGGCGATCCGCAGACGGTTGACCACCAGCGATCGGCAGTGAGGGATGGCGATGCCGTGGCCGATCCCGGTGGAGCCGAGATTCTCCCGACGCTTCAGCATCTTGAAGAGGATCCCCTCGCTCTTCTCGTCCAGCTCGAGCAGTGCGATCAGCTCCTTGAGGATCTCGTCCTTGGTCTCCCCCTTCAGATCGAGGTCGACCACACTTCTATCGAAAAACTCACGCAGTATCATCTATGTCTCCTGTCCCGCACGTGGAGCGCGGAAAGATAAGGACGCGCAGAAACGGTGTCAAAACGGCAACTTAGCCCGATTGAACGGCTCCCTGACCGCCGTTAGATTCTCGCCCATGCACGATCCTGTCGTCGCGATCTTCCGCGCGCCCACACCGCTGTTCCTGGCGCCCCAGGCGGGTGTCAGCGAATCGCCGTTCCGGCGCCTGTGCCGTCGGTTCGGCGCAGACGTGGTGGTGAGCGAGTTCGTCAGCGCGGAGGCCTTGCGGCGGGGGAGCGAGCGCACGCACGAATACCTGCGCTTCCACGAGGTCGAGCGCCCGATCGGCGTCCAGATCTTCGGGGCCGACCCCGGGGCGATGGCGGAGGCCGCGGCGCTGGTGGAGGAGGCCTACGCCCCCGATTTCCTGGACATCAACTTCGGATGTCCGGTCAAGAAGGTGGTGCGGCGGAATGGCGGGTCAGGGTGCCTGCGGGACCTCGGCCTGGTCGAGTCGATCATCCGGGCCGTGGCGGGAGCGATCCGTGCGCCGACCACGGTGAAGATCCGGAGCGGGTGGAGCGAGGAGATGCGGGACCCGGTGGGAATCGCCCGCCGCTGCGAGGACGCCGGCGCCCGCGTCATCACCCTGCACGCCCGGACGCGCACGCAGATGTACGGTGGAGAGGCGGACTGGCGCGAGATCGCGGCGGTGGTGGAGGCTGTGGACGTCCCGGTGGTGGGGAACGGCGACGTGCGAAGCGGCCAGGACGCGGTGCGGATGCGGGACGAGACGGGGTGCGCAGGGATCATGATCGCCCGTGCGTCACACGGCAGGCCGTGGATCTTCCGGGAGTGCCGGGCGGCGCTGGACGGGCAGCCGATCCCCGACGGGCCGGACGTGGCGGAGCGGTTCGCCATCGTGCTCGAGCACGCGCGCAACGCCATCGCCTTCGAGCACGACGAGGAGCGGGCCATGATCGAGTTCCGGAAGCACCTGGGCTGGTACACCAGGGGACTTCCGGACGGCCGGTCGCTGCGCCAGGAGCTGTTCCAGGTGCGCTCGCTACGGGAGGTGGAGGAGCGGCTGTCGGGGTACGCGGAGGCGGCGCAGGAGGCGCAGCACGACGGCGGCATTGCCGGCAGCACGGCAGCGGGCGCGGCCGAGCGGGTGGCGGTGCCGGCGTGAGGGGTCGCATCCTGGAGCTGCTGGCGCGCGTCGCCGCGGGAGAGGAGACGCCATCTTCGGCGCTGGAGCGTCTCTCGCTCCTGCCGATCGAGGAAGTCGACGGCGGTCCGGGCGACGGATCCGAGGTCCACCCCTTCGCCCGCCTCGACCACAACCGGGCGCTCCGGCAGGGGCAGCCGGAAGTGGTGTTCGGACCGGGGAAGACGATGCCCCAGCTCCTGGAGATCGCGCACAGGTTCGTGGATCGAGGCGACGGGCTGCTGGTCACGCGCCTCGAGGAGCCCGGCCTCCGTGCCCTCGCCGGAGCATTCCCCGAAGGCCGCGCCAGCGCCATCGCCCGCACGTTCCACGTCCCCACCGCCAACCCCACGAAGCCGCGCACCAGGGGGCCCGTCCTGGTGGTCACCGGCGGGACGGGCGACATCCCGGTGGCCGAGGAGGCCGCGGTCACCGCCGCCGCGCTGGGCAATCCGGTGGACCGGCTGTACGACGTCGGCGTCGCCGGGATCCACCGCGTCCTCTCTCACCTGGAGGTGCTGCGCCGGGCGGCGGTCGTGATCGTGGTGGCCGGTATGGAAGGCGCGCTGCCCTCGGTGGTGGGCGGCCTCGTCGCCAGCCCGGTGATCGCCGTCCCCACCAGCGTGGGCTACGGCGCCTCCTTCGGGGGTCTCGCGCCGCTCCTCGGCATGCTCAACAGCTGCGCCGCGGGTATCACCGTGGTCAACATCGACAACGGCTTCGGCGCCGCGTGCGCCGCCAGCCGCATCAACCTGCTGCCAGAGCGCGAGGCGTGAGCAGGCGCCGACCGCCGCGCGCCGCCGGCCGAACGCTCGCCCTGGCGCTCCGCATCGCAATCGTGGCCGCCGTCGTTGCCGTGGTCATGGGCCTGGGCGGGTGGGGCTCGCTCGCGTACCTCGCCACAGGCTTCGCAGGCGGCGTGCTCCTGGCTCCGCGCATCCGACGGTGGTCGGGTGTGGAGGCCGCGCGGGCCGACCCGACCGGAAGGCCGGAAGAGGGGACCGCGAGCGGCACGGGATGCGGCGCGCCGGAAGCGCGGACGGCAATGACCGACGCCCTTTCACTCGTGGCCACCCTGACAGGAGCGAGTCGCGTGGTGGTCTGGCGGCTCGAACCGTCGGCCGGGACGCTCGATCCCATCGCGGCCACCGGGGTCGCGCCCGCCTCCCGGCCGGCGGCCGCCGACCCGCTCACGTGGTGCATCGCGAACGCCCAGCCGCTGCGCGTCGACAGGCGCCCGGCCTGGGCGGAGCAGGACGTGGTGGCAGTCCCGGCGGACGCGGCGAGATCGCTCGCGGTCACCTTCGAGGGCGCCATGCCGGCCGGAGCGGGAAAGGCGGAGCCCGGGGACCCGGCGGACCGGGGTGGAGAGGTCGCGTCGGGCCGGGAGACCGCGGCCGTGGGGGTCCCGCGGGAGCTGGTGGTCGCGGCGCGGCTGTTGGGGCGGATGGCGGCCGCGGACGCCCGCGAGGCCGCGGTGGCCGCGGACCTCGAGCGCGTCCAGCTGGTGCTCGGCCTGATGCAGCGCATCCCGGGCGACGACGCGCCGGGCGGGTTCGCGGAAGCCCTCGCCCGCGTCGCCCAGCGGGTCCTCGAAGCCCGCGTCGCCGTGATCGCCTCGTGGAACGAGGATGCACAGGCGGGGGAGGTGCTGGCGTCCTCGTCGCCCGGCGAAGGCCCGCCGCCGGAGATGCCGTTCCGCGCCGACACGGGGCTGCTCGGACTTGCCGCCCGCTCGGGCGCCGCTATGCAGCGGGAAGGCGAGGGCGCGGCGGGGGCGACACTGGCGGGGGAGTCCGCACCGGCGCACCCCAGCTGCGTCGTCGCGGTGCCGCTGGCGTTCGCTGGACACGTGCAGGCCGTCGTGGGGGCTTGGTCCGATGCGGCTCCGAGCCGGACCGGGGTCCAGCTGCTCCAGGCCCTCGGCCCCGTCCTCACCGTGCAGCTGCACCAGGCCGCGGACCTGGACCGCTTCCGCCTCCGCGCCACCGAGGATCCCCTCACCCGGCTGCCGAATCGCGGCGCGCTGGAGGAGCGCCTCGAACTCGAGCGCCAGCGCTTCTTCCGCTACCGCCGTCCGCTCGCCGCCCTGATCCTCGACCTCGACCACTTCAAAGGCGTCAACGACACCCACGGCCACGCCGCCGGGGACGCCGTGCTGCGCGCCGTCGCAGACCGGCTCCGGGCCACGATACGGGATGTCGATTTCCCCGCCCGCGTGGGCGGCGAGGAGCTCGTCGTCCTCCTGCCGGAAACCATGCTCGGACACGCGGGCGAGGTGGCCGAGCGCGTCCGCGCCGCCGTCGCCCGGACGCCAGTCTGGTTCGAAGGGACAGCGATCGCCGTGACGGCGTCCGTCGGCGTGAGCGCGTGCCCCGAATGCGTGGACACGCCCGACGCGCTGCTGGACAGCGCAGACCACGCGCTCTACGTGTCCAAGGCCGGCGGCCGGAACCGCGTCACCCTCGCCGGTGCGGGTGCGGCGGCGGGGCAGGGGCCGGGGGGTTGAATCCCTGGAGACCCTTCGCTATACTTTCGGTGTCCGGGGCCGACACGGATTCGACGTGCTTAGTGAATTCGGCGTTGCGTGCCGAGGTTTCCGTCACCTCGTAAAACAGCGGAAAAACACCACAAGTGCCAACGATAACCTGGCGCTGGCTGCGTAAGTAAACCTTACGTGCCCGTCTGGAGCAGGGACCCGGCCCGAGGTCCAGCTTTCAGGCGACGATTGAATCGGGCTGGCTATCCGGCGAGGCCACCGCGCCGGGAGCGAGAACTCAGAGTGGCTGGCTCGTGAACGGCCGTCCGTCGTGCCAATGATCGAGTGAGAAAACAACAAGGCGGACTACGCACGTAGAGGCGCTGAGGGATCTATTCGCGGACGCGGGTTCGACTCCCGCCGGCTCCATGCACAGGGCGCGGTCGGGCAACCTGTCAGAGGCCTTCGTACATCTCTGCGGGGCATGGGCGGGAGTCGGCCTCCGCTTGCCGTTACGTGCGCCCGCTTCGCTCTACGGATCATCTGGCGCTCCGGTTCGACTCCCGCCGGCTCCATGCACAGGCCTCTGATCGGGCAACCGGTCAGAGGCCGTCGTACATCTGTGCAGGGCATGGGCGGGAGTCGGCCTCCGCTTGCCGTTACGTGCGCCCGCTTCGCTCTCGAGATCATCGGGCGCTCCGGCTCGACTCCGCACACGGGCGGGCGCCGACACGCCGGAGGGCATCGGCCCGGACCTCGATGCATGGGCATGACGGGGCGGGAGTCGGCCTCTTGCTGGGTAGGCCGCGCTCCGGTTCCTACCCCGCCGGTTCATCGCGCGAGCACGGATCGGGCTCGACCCGCGATGGCGGAGGGTCGGCGGCGGGAGCTTTGGGTGCGACCGGGGGCTACGGCTCGTGGGGGGAGTCGGGCTCGGCCTCGGAGAACGGGCCCTGCTGTCCGCGGCGCCATCGTCGCCCTCTCATCCGCCGCCGCCCGCCGGCCGTCGGAGCGCTCCACCGCGCCCTACACCGCGGCCAGGGCGGGCATCGAGCTCCTCACGAAGTCGGCCGCCATTCAGGCGGGGCCGTACAGCGTGCGCGTCAACTGCATCGCGCCGGGGACCATCTCGACGGAGCGGACGAGGACCAGATCCCCGCGGAAATGAAAGCATGGCTGGCCGACTCCCATCCGATCCGGCGGCTCGGAACGCCGGAGGACGTGGCACGTGCCGCGCTCTGGCTGGTTTCCGACGACGCGTCCTGGGTGACCGGCGTGGTTCTGGACGTGGCGGGCGGTGCCGTACTGGTGTGAGCTTCACTTGGCGGAATTGGACCGCTCGCCCGGCGGTAAATTGGCTTCTGGACGAGACTTGAGACTCCCTTAGCTTACTGGGCCGGGTCCACGGACAACGTCCACCCGGGGCGGGAGCGAGCATCTTCGGCTGGCGCACCCTCCTGACGTACATCCACGAGTCCACGCTGTGACACCTGCCAGGGGAGCGAACAGGATGCGCAAGATCATCAACTCAAGCTACGTGACCCTCGACGGCGTCGTCGAGAACCCGCACATGTGGCCGCCCCTGCCGCTCGGCGACGCGGCCGAGCACGACGAGGTGCAGTACGCGCTCCTCGAGCACTGCGAAGTCCTCCTCATGGGCCGGCGCACCTACGACGCGTTCGCGCCGGTGTGGCCGACCAGGAGCGGTGACCCGGTCTCCGACCGCATCAACGCCATGCGGAAGGTCGTCGCGTCGACCACCCTGACGCAGCCGGCGTGGAAGAACACCGAGGTCGTCTCCGCGGGACTCGCGGACCGGCTCCGCGAGTTGAAGCGGGAGGATGGCGGCGACATCGTCCAGTACGGCGTCGGCCCGGTCACGAACCTGATGCTCCGGGAGGGGCTCCTCGACCGGCTCTACCTCTGGATGCATCCGCTGTTCGTCCGGGCGACGACGCAGGACCTGCTCTTCGATCCGGAGGTCGAGGCGACGTTCGAGCTGCGCGACAGCCAGACGCTGAGCAACGGCATCGTCATCCTTCGCTACGACGTACACTCACCGGGCGCGTAGCGTCGGAGGAGAGCATGGTCCACACGTTCCGCACGCGCATCCGCCGCGGTTCGACGAAGAACACCACCGGCATCGTCATCCCGCCCGAGGTCATCGAGGCAATGGGACACGGCAGGTGTCCACCGGTGACCGTCACCCTGAACGGCTACACCTACCGCTCCACCGTCGCGTCGATGGGCGGCCTCCTCATGGTCGGGCTGAGCGCCGAGCACCGCGAGGCGGCGGGGCTGACGGGGGACGAGGAGCTGGACGTGACCGTGGCGTACGACGGGAGCCCCCGCGTCGTCGTCCTCCCGCCGGACCTCAGGGCGGCGCTGGAGGAGCACGGCGTCCTGGACGCCTTCGAGGCGACGGCGCGCTGGCGCAGGGAGGAGCTAGTCCGGCAGGTGGAGAGCGCGAAGAAGCCGGAGACGCGCGCGCGCCGCATCGCGAAGATCGCGGATTCCCTCTCCGGCGCTTCGTCAGGGCGGCCATGACCGGCCCGACGGACGCCAGGTGACGCCGCGACAGGCCCAGGGGTAGACATGCCTGACGTCGAGATCCGCGAACGGGAAGCGCGCGTGAACGGCATCCGCTGCCACTGGACCGAGGCCGGCGAGGGCGCCGCGGTGATCGGCCACGACTGGGGCGCGAACCTCGCCTGGGCGATGGCGTCGTCGGCAGTGGATTCCGCCCCCCCGCTCCCACGGCCCTCAACCCCTCCGCGCCGCCTCGATCGTGGCGATGTCGATCTTCCTCATCGGCATCATGGCCTCGAACGCGCGCTTCGCCGCTGCCCTGTCGGAGTCCGCCAGCGCTTCGGTCAAGGCCCGCGGGGTGATCTGCCAGGAGAACCCCCACCGGTCCTTGCACCAGCCGCATGCGCTCTCGCTGCCGCCGTTCTCGACAATCGCGTTCCACAGGCGGTCGGTCTCGGCCTGGTCCTTCGTGTGGACCTGGAATGAGACGCTCTCGTTCGGCGTGAACTCGGGCCCGCCGTTGAGGCCGAAGCAGGGGACGCCGCATACCGTGAACTCGACCGTCAGCACGTCGCCTTCCACGCCCGAGGGATAGTCCCCCGGCGCGCGTGCAATCCTGCCCACCGAGCTGTTCGGGAACGTCTCGGCGTAGAACCGCGCCGCTTCCTCCGCGTCGCGGTCGAACCAGAGGCAAAGCGTCATCCTGTTCGTCATGGTCGTACTCCTTGGATGGTCGGGGATGGCATTTGCACTGCGAGCAGCGCATTCGCAACTCGCCGCCTCCTCCACGTCACGAGGTCGACAGCACCCATCCGCGCCGGCCACGGACCACCGCCACCAGCAACGCACCCACCACGAACGGCATCGCCGCGGCGCCGACCGAGACGCGCAGGGCGGAAACGACCACGGCGCCGACCATGATGAGGATCAGGCCCGACGCCGCGATGGGCGTGAGCTCACGGTGGATGCGCACCAGCCCCGGCAGGAGCAGCCCGAGGCCGCCCGCCACCTCGGCGACGCTGACGAACTGCATGAAGAGCGCCGGAAGCCCGGTCTGTCGCGCGAGCTCATCGGACGGCATGCCCAGTTTGGCCACGCCGGCAAACAGGAACAGGCCCGCGAGGGGGACCTGGAGGATCCACAGTACCACGTTGGCAGTCCTGGAGCGCTTCATCGTTCTCGACCTCCGCATAGGGTTCTCGAGGCCGGGGCTCCTCCCCGGCTACACCCATGCGTCGAACGAGCCGCCAGACAATCGACAGGGGCGTCGGTCGCTGTGCGAGGCCGGAGGCGGCCGGGAGGCAGGGGTCAGGGAATCCAAACGCCCCTCCGCTCGCCGCAGGGCCGCCCGTTTCGGAAGCCGCGGCTCGCGGCGCACGTCGTACACCGGCTCTGGCGGGTGCGGGAAAAGTGGGCGCCGGTCGGGGCGGGCCAGCGGCGCCGCACCGGGGCCTTCCCGCGCCTGATGAGCTCCTGGAATCGCGGATCGTCCCACAGCGGCTGGACGACGGGGTCGATGCCGAAGAAGGGTGCGGAGCTGGAGCCGTAGTCGAGCGCTTCCTGGAAGGCGGCGACAGCGGCGTCCTCGTCGCCGAGTCCCCCGTGTTCCGGTTCGCGCTCGTCAGGTCGGGAGAGAGCCGGCGCGAGTAGCCGGCGCGGAGGGGCGGCGCTCCGGCTACTCGCTCCGTAGCGCGGAGGCGGGCGGGATCCGGGTCGCCCGCCGCGCCGGGACCAGGCACGCGACCGCGGCCACGCCCAGCGTGAACAGAGCCACGGCGACGAATGTGGCCGGGTCCGTCGCCCGGGTCTGGAACAGCATGCCGGTCAGGAGCCTGGCCCCGGCGAGCCCCCCGAACAGCCCCAGCGCCACGCCCAGCGCGGCCGGCCGCATTCCCTGCCGCAGCACGAGCCCGAGCACCGACCGGGCGTCGGCGCCCAGCGCCATGCGCAGGCCGATCTCCCGCGTCCGCCCGGCCACCACGTAGGCGACGACGCCGTACACCCCCACCGCGGCCAGCACCACCGCGAGCACCGCGAACAGCGCCATCAGCAGGAACAGGAACCGGGGTTGGGCCAGCTGCTCGTCCACCATCGACGCCATGCTGGACGGCCGGATCATCGGTACGTCCGCGTCCATGGCCTGGAGCTCGCCGCGCGCCGCGCGGAGCGCTCGCTCCGGCGGGATGCTCGTCCGCAGGACCACGCTCGCCGACGAGGCGCCCGACTGGGCGTACGGCACCCACAGCTCGGGCGACGGGTCGTTCGCCAGCCGCACCGTCCGCATGTCCGGCACCACGCCCACGATCGTCCGCGGCCCTTCCTCCCGGTAGCCCAGCCAGACGCCCACGTTGATCTGCTCGCCGATCGCGTCCCGTCCCCCGAACTGGCGGTCCACCAGCGCCTGGTTCACCACCACCACGGGCGTGGCGCCGTGACGGTCCGCGGCCTCGAACGTCCGCCCCCGTGAAGCCTCCACTCCCAGCGTCGCGAAGAACCCGGGGTCCACCGCACGGATCACCGCCACCGGGTCGCGGCCGGACTCCGGCGGCGGCTGGTCGGCGCGCCGGAAGCTCGTGACGTTCTCCGACGGCCCCAGCGGCAGCCCGGCGGCGACGAGCCCGACGGCATCGATCCCCGGCATGGAGGCCAGACGCTGGCGCAGCTCCTCGAAGAAGCGGACCCGCGCGTCGGGATCCGGATAGCGCGCCCCCGGCAGCGCGGCCCGGAACTGCGCCACTCCCGACGTGGTGAAGCCCGGCTCCACGCTCTGCAGTCGCGCGAAGCTCCGCAACAGCAGCCCCGCGCCCAGCAGCAGCGTCAGCGAGAGCGCCACCTCCGCCACCAGCAGCGCGGCCCGGGAACGGCTCCGGTCACCGACCGCGCTCCCGCGCCCGCCTTCCCGGATGGATGCGGTGACGGGAATCCGGGCCAGGTGCAGCGCCGGCGCGAGCCCGAACAGCAGTGCCGTGAGGAGCGCCATTCCCAGCGCGAACATCAGCGACACGCCGTCCAGTGACACGTCCCCGAAGCGCGGCAGGCCCTCCGGCGCCAACCCCAGGAGGAGGTCCACCCCTTCCGACGCCAGCAGCACGCCGACCCCCGCGCCGATGAGCGACAGGACCAGGCTCTCCGTCAGCACCTGGGCCAGCAGCCGCGCACGGCCGGCCCCCAGCGCCGCCCGCACCGCCACCTCCTCCGCCCGCGACGCGCCCCGCGCCAGCAGCAGGTTCGCCACGTTCGCGCACGCGATCAGCAGGACCATCCCCACCGCCAGCAGCAGGATCAGGAGCGGCGTCCGCAGATTCCCGACGATCGCCTCCCGCAGCGTCGACACCTCGGCGGTCATGTCCCGGTTCGCCTCCGGGTACTCCGCCTCCAGCCCCGCCGCGATGGC
Source organism: uncultured Gemmatimonadales bacterium (assembly GCA_963798845.1). Taxonomy (GTDB): domain Bacteria; phylum Gemmatimonadota; class Gemmatimonadetes; order Longimicrobiales; family RSA9; genus CAVUKA01. The sequence goes on from CAWCUS010000004.1 coordinate 290,399, forward strand.
GTGCATCTCCTCCCGCGCCTGCCCCACCGTGGCCCCCGGCGCCAGCCGGCCGATCCCGTCCAGGTACACGCAGCCGCGACCGCACGTCTCGTCATCGTTCTGCACCGGCAGCCACAGCTCGGCGCCCGTCGGCACGTCCAGCCCCTCCGGAGCGACCCCCACGATCTCACGCGGACGACCCGACACCTCCACCGTCCGCCCCAGCACGTCCGGACTCCCGCCGAACCGCGTCTGCCACATCCCGTACGACACGACCGCCACGTCCGGCCCCCCCGGAAGGTCCTCCTCCTCCGTGAACTCCCGGCCCAGCGCCAGCGGGCGACCCAGGACCCCGAAGAATCCGGGCGTTACCTTCCCCGCTCGCACCGCCTCCGCTCCGCCCTCCTGGCCCGTGAGCACCGCGGTCGCGCCGCTGTAGAGCGCCATCGACGGGATGGTCCGGCTCGACCGGCGCCAGTCCAGGAAGTTCAGGTGCGGAACACTCCCCCCCAGCGCCCGCCCCGCCCCCGGCTCCTTCACGTCGTGCTGCCACAGCGCCACCACGCGGTCCGGGTGCGGGTATGGCAGCGGGCTCAACACCACCGCGTGCACCACGCTGAAGATCGCCGTCGTCGCCCCCACGCCCAGCGCCAGTGTGAGAACTGCCACAGCGGTGAACCCTGGCCGCCGTGCCAGCGACCGGAAGGCGAATCGGAGGTCCTGAATCAGGTTATCCATGGCCGGAACCCGGAGGCAGGGAGTGTTCCGAACCCCGTGGGATTCCACGCATCTCGCGCGTCGCCAACGGGTTCGCCGCCGAGCGAGGCCGCCCGTTCCGCGCCCCGAGTGTCCGGTTCCGGGAAAATCGGTCCCATTGTGGACGGCCGGCGCCCCCACCGCGCGGCGCGCCCTCGAGCGAGAGGCCGGGCCATTGACAGCGCCGCCGAGCGTGACAATTTCAGCCGGCGATTCTGGGACATTTTCAACCGCCGCCTACACGCGCCGGCCGTCGGCGGCGGCCCTGGCGGCCCACACCCAAGCCCACACCCTCCCGTCGGAACTGCCCAGATTCCCTGACACCACGGTACGGCCACCGATTCCGTGTGGCTAAGCCCGGACTGCGGCGAGCCACGTGAGCGAGTTGAGCGGGCGTGCTCGCTCGGGTACAGGAAGCGGGTAACACCAGAGGTAACAGCGTCGGCGGTATTGTGAGCGTAAGTGGTTAGGATGAAGGGCGCTGCGGCCTTGACAGGGGCCATGCCGGCCGCGAGCGCGGCGATGATCGAGCATGGAGCGTCCCTCGGGTCCTCCCGGGGTCCGGGTGCCGTGCCGCTCGACCACCCCGGCCGCGCCGCTGGGTCCCGCCTCCATCCTGCGGGCGCCCGACTATTACGGGCCGATTAAACGCTCTCGGATAACCCCGCCGCGCGAAGTTCCCCTCACGACGCGGCCGACCGGCCGGGAAGGAGGACGCAGGACGCGGAGGTGGGAGGATGATCGAGGCAGTCGTGCAGACGAATGGCTCAGAGACGGTCTACCGGCGGGCGGGGAGCGGGCGACCCGTGCTGCTGCTGGTTCGGGACGCGGCCCTCCGGGATCGGCTGCTCTCCGACCTCTCCGGCGGGTGTCGGGTCGTCGCGCCGGTGATGCCCCCGGAGGTGGCGGATGCCGCGAGCGGGCCGGCGAGGGGCGAGGTCGGCGGTGGGCCCGGCGCGGACGGGGACGCGCCGTTTGGCGCGTGGCTGCGGGGCGTCATCGACGGGCTCGGGCTCTCGGCCCCGGCCCTCGTCGCCGGCCCCGAGCTCGCCCCGGCGGTCCTCGCCTTCGCCGTGGCGGACCCGGACCGGGCGGAGCGTGTCGTGGTTCTGGGCGGTCCGGCAGCCGGGGCCGTTCCGACGAGGCACCCGCTGATCCAGATCGTCGGCGTGCGCCAGGCCCAGGACGGAGGGGGTGACGGGGTGCGGCCGGCGGCCGAGCCGCGATCAGCCGACGACGACCCGTCGGCGACCCTGGCCGCGCTCCGGGCGTTTCTCGGCGGACCGAGCGGCTGCGGCGGCGGGCCTACCCGCCCCTGATCCGACGGTAGACCTCCTCCGTCTCGGGCTCCGGCGCGGCCTCGAACTCGTCCCGGAGCAGCGCGGCCAGCCGTTCGTAGTGGCGGATGGCGCGGGCGCGCTCGCCGGAGCGGCTCCACGCCAGCATCAGGCGACGGTGGGCCTGTTCGTTCAGCTCCTCCCGCACCGTGATGGCGTGCCAGGTCTCCGCGGCCGCGGCGAGCTCGCCGGCCTTCTCGAGGGCGTCGCCGAGGGCGAGGGACAGGTCGACGAAGAGGCGGCGCAGCCGGTCGCGCTCGTCCTCGACCCAGCCCCCCGCCACCTCGTCCTGGAGCAGGTCGCCGCGGTAGAGTGCGAGGGCGGCGCGGATGTCGGCCGGGGTCGCGTCGTCGACAGAGCGGAGCACGGCGCGGGCGGCACTCTCGAACTCGGCGGCATCGAAGCGGGTGGCGAGGCCGGGGGGCAGGCGGTAGCGGCCGTGGTCGATGACGACGCTGTCGGCGCCGCCCAGCGCCTTGCGCAGGTGGTGCAGGGTGACGTGGAAGCTGTTCTTCGCCTGGGCCGTGGACGACCCGGGCCACATGGCCTGCCCGATCTGCTCCCGCGTCCGGCCGGCCGGGTGGAGGAGCAGGTGGACGAGCAGCTCCTTCGGCTTGGCGTAGGCCCAGGAGTCCGCAGGGACGGGGGCGCCGTCCAGCTCGACAGTGAACGGTCCGAGAGCCCCGACGTGGAGCCCGGTGGCGATCGCGAACGGGGCGGCCGACCGGGCCGCGGCCGCCGCGGCGTCCGGCTCCGGCTCCGCCCCGATCGCCTCCCGCACCGCCTCGTCCAGCCTGAGGCCGTGTCCCTCCGCCCACGCGGCCCTGAACGCGCCGGCGCCATCGCCGCCCATCTCCCGCGGCGATCAGCGGCTCCATCCGGGCGGCATCGAGGGCGAACGGGCGGGCGCCCACCAGCTCCCGGACGGCCTCGGCGGCGCCGAACATCCGAGCCGCCTCGGGGACCTGGCCGCGCCGGAGCCGGAGTTCGCCGACGCCGTCCAGGGCGCGGGCGATGAAGACGTAGGACGGGTCGTCGCGGGAGACCGCGAGCGCCTCCCGCAGGAGGGGCTCGGCGGCGTCCCGCTCGCCGTGCTCGAGGTGGACCGCGGCCAGGTTCTGGAGGGCGATGGCGAGCTCGCGGTCGTGGCCGAACCGCCGAGCTATGGCGACGGCCTCCCGGTTCAGCCGGATGGCCGTCTCGCAGTCGCCCACGCGGTGGCTCCCGCCGGCCTGGAGCATGAGGGAGAGGCGCAGGCCGTAGTCGTCGCCGTGAGCGCGGAACCACGCGCCGGCCCTTTGCGCGGCCTCCCGGCCGTCGGGCCGCCCCTCCTGTCCCCAGGTCATGGCGACGTAGTTCAGCGCGTAGGCCTCGAGGCGGTCGTGGCCGTGGGCGGCGGCGAGGGCGGCGCTCTCCTGCAGGCGGGGTCGGGCCGCGGAAGGGCTCGCCTGCAGGGCCAGCAGAGCGCCGGACGCGAACAGGAGCGCCGCCCGGGCGCGGCCGGGCTCCGCGGCCTGCGGGAGCGCCAGCGCCTCCTCCATCCACCGCCCGCTCTCCGCCCAGTGGCGGGTCGAGTACCAGAACCACCACAGCCGGCCGACCAGGTCGATGTGCCCATGCGGGTCGTGGGCTCGGCTCCAGGCCAGCGCCTCCCGGATGTTGTCCATCTCCGGGAGCAGCCGCTCGAACGCGGCCCGCCGCCGCGGCGTCGTGAACTCCGGCTCCGCCGCCTCGACCGCGGCCGCCACCCACGCGAAATGCAGGCGACGAACTGCGTGCTCCTCCCCGGATTCCCGCAGCCGCTCCAGCCCGTACTGCCGGACCGTCTCCAGGGGCGCGTACCGGGCGGCGCCACCGTGCTCCCGCACCACCACCAGCGAGCGGTCCGCGAGGCCGGCGACCAGGTCCAGCACGTCTGCCGGTTGCAGCGGGTCCCCGGCGCAGACCGCCTCCGCGGCATCCAGCGTGAGCCCGCCCCGGAACACGGACTGCCGGCGGAACAGCGCCCGATGCGCCTCATCCAGCAGGTCGTGGCTCCAGTCGATGGCGGCCCGGAGGGTCCGGTGTCGGGGGATGGCGGTGCGCCCACCCGCGGCGAGCAGACGGAAGGCGTCGTCGAGGCGGGCGCGGATCTGCTCGGGGGGGAGCACCCGGACCCGGGCGGCGGCGAGCTCGATCGCCAGCGGGATCCCGTCCAGGCGCCGGCACACCTCCACGACCGCGGAGGCGTTGGTCGCCGTGAGCGCGAAGTCGGGCGCCGTGTCCCGGGCCCGGTCGACGAACAGCCGGACGGCCTCGGCCTCTCCCATCACCGCCACGGGGGCATCGAGGTCCGCCGGCAGCCCGAGGGGCGGGACGAGCCACGCCCGCTCGCCGCGGACGCCCAGCGCCTCGCGGCTCGTCGCGAGGATGCGGAGTCCGGGGCAGCCGCGGAGCAGCGCATGGGCCAGGGCGGCGCAGTCGTCGACCAGGTGCTCGCAGTTGTCCAGCACGAGCACGGCGTCGCGGCCGCGGAGCAGCGCCACAAGGGCGTCCACGTCCCGGACCTCCTCCGCCAGCCCGAACGCGGCAGCGATCCGGCGGGGGACCAGCGAGCCGGAATCCAGCGACGCCAACTCCGCCCAGGCGACCGCCTTGCCCGCGCCGCCCCGGGCCACCAGCTCCGCGGCCAGCCGCGTCTTCCCGCTTCCGCCCGCGCCCGTCAGCGTGAGCAGGCGGGACTCGGCCAGCAGCCGCTCCAGGTCGGCGAGCTCCGTCGCCCGGCCGACGAACGTGGTCAGCTCGAGGACGTCCTCGGGGAGCGTGGACGCAGAGCCGGCCACGGCTGGATCGGCGGCGTCCGGAGGCGGCAGCTGCATGGTGGCCATCGGCCGCGGGGCAGGAGGACGGGCCCTCCGGACGCCGGTCGGGGTCCGGAGGGCGATCCTTGAAGTTCTGATCGCACCCTTCCGGTGTCAATCACATCGGCTCACGGCCGCGGCTGCCACGCCGGGTGCTCCTTGTGCTGCCAGTCGGTCGGGTACGCGTCCGTGTTCCACGTCCGCTGCGCGACCCCGGTGCCATCCGCGCGGGCGGTGAAGATCTGGTATGTCGACGCGGCGTCCTTCGACGAGAAGGCGACGAGCTGCCCGTCGGGCGACCACGCGGGCGCGAACTGTCCGAAGGGCAGCGACGCGATCAGCCGCAGCGCCCCGCTCGCCGGGTTCACCGCCCAGATGTCGCCCAGCCGCTCGAAGGCGATGGCTGCCCCGTCCGGCGACCACGAAGGCGCCTGGTCGTACTGCGCGCCCGTCGTCACCTGCACCCGGTCCGTGCCATCCTGCGCCATGGTCCAGATGTGGGCCTCGGCGCCCATGGCGTAGGCGTAGGCGATCCGCCCGGTGGCCGACCAGGACGGGTAGCTCTGATTGCCGCCCAGATCGGGCGTGAGGTTCGTCGTCTGGAGGTCCGAGCGGCGGACCGTCCAGATCTCCGTGCCCTCGCCCGCCGGACGATGGCGGAATGCGATCCGCTCGCCGTCCGGCGACCACGTCGGCTGGTCGTCGTCGCCCGTGGTCAGCTCGACGATCTGGGTGGCGTCCCGGTTCACGATCCAGATCCCGCGCGATCCCGTGGAGTCGTTCCGGACTACCGCGATCCACTCGCCATCCGGCGAGACGGCCGGGTCGCTGGCCCAGCGGGCGTTGCCGAAGATGCGCTGGAACGCCGAGCTGGGCGCGGCGATGTCCGTGCGGAACACCTGTGTCATCGTGCCCGTGAACATCTGGAAGACCAGATCGTAGTCCACCGTCAGTCGAACGCGGACCTGCGCGGACGCGGTCTTGCCGTCGACCCTCGCCGTGATGGTGGCGAGCCCCGTCCGGACGGCCCGCACGACGCCGCCGGCGGACACGTAGGCGACGGTCTCATCACTCGTCGTCCACAGCACCGGCTTGTCCGGCACCGGCTGCCCCTGCGCGTCCAGCGGCGTGGCCGTCAGCTGTCGGAGCACGCCCTCGTCCAGCACCAGCGAGTCCGCGTCCAGCTCCACGCTGGCCACGGGACCGGTCGAGGTGACCCGCTCGATGGTGAACGACAGCGCCGTCGACGCGCCGCCGCCCGGCGCCGAGGTCACCACCGTCACGTCCGCCGCCCCCTCCGCCGCCACGTCCTCCGCCCCGATCTGCGCCGCCAGCTCCGTCGCGCTCACCAGCGTGCTCGGCCGCTCCGCGCCGTTCCACCGCACCCGCGAGTCGTGCGTGAACCCCGTCCCCATTACCGTCAGCGTGAACGCCGAGGTGCCTTCCGGCGTCGACGCGGGCTGCAGCGCCGACAGCGTCGGCGCCGGATTCCATACCGCCAGCACCGCCTCGCCCGACTTCCCGCCTGCCGTGGCCGTCACCTGCACCGCGCCCGCCCGCACCGCCGTGATTCGCGCCTGACGCCCCCGCGCCAGGATCGTCACGCGCGCCGCTTCCGACGCCGCCCAGGTCACGGGCACGTCCACCAGGTCCCCGGCCGCCGTCCGCGGCTCCGCCGTCAGCCGGAGCGTGTCCCCCACCAGCAGCGTCGCCGTGGCCGGCCCCACCTGCACCACGTCCACCCGCGGGTCCAGACCGCCCACGGGATCCAGTCCGTCGTCACAGGCGCCGACCAGCAGCGCCAGGAACAGCAGTGCCATCCGCCTCATGAGTTCCTCCCCCGTCCTGTCTCCGTTCCGTTGCGAGCACCGGCGACGGCCGGCGTCGGCTGCGACTGAGGAACGGTGGCGAACCGGGGTTTGGCAGGCGGTTAGGGGCGCTTAAACGGCCGGGGACGGCGCGCGGGCGTGCAGGCGCTCGCTCCGGTTCCTACTCCCGCCGGGGTCATGCCGCGGGTATCCGTGCGCGCCTGGGAGCGACGGACCTGTTCGAGGCGGGCCGGCCACTTTCCGCTTGCCCGTAGGCGGTGTGCCGCCAGTCCTTGACCCGTTCCAGACGGGCTGGCCATGTCTCGCTCAGATCAGGCTTCGGTCGCGAACTCGAGATCGGCGAGACGCGAGGGTCGGCGAGCCGCGGGCGGCCCCTCGGGCGGAGAGGGTCGCGCGGTCAACGGCTCTGATCCACTGGCGCGTCACCGGGGACCGGGACGTCGGTCCCGTACACCCACTTCTCGAACCACTGCCAGTTGTGCCAGAGCGCGGCGAGGCGCTCCTTCGGGCGCGGGATGCCGTGGGTGTCCGCCTTGTAGATGATCAGCCGCACCGGCACCCCCTGGTCCTGCAGCCCCTGGTAGAGCTCGAACGCGTTGGCGACGGGGACGCGGGGGTCTCCGGAGTCGTGCTGGATGAGCGTGGGCGTCGTCGCCTGCCTGACGTAGGTGATCGGCGACGTCTTCCTGTAGATGTCCGGGTCGTCCCACGGCGTGGCCTTCAGGTACTGGCGCGTGAACGGGTGGATGTCGGTGTTCACGTAGTAGGTCAGCCAGTCCGAGATGCCGGCGCCCACGGAGATCGCGGCGAAGCGGCGGGTCGTCGTCGTGAGGAACGCGGAGATGTAGCCGCCCTCGCTCCACCCCATCGAGCCCATGCGCGTGGTGTCCACGATCCCCTGTGCCACGAGGTGGTCGACGCCGGACAGCACGTCCCACGCGTCGCCGACCCCGAGGTTGCGGACGTTCAGCGCGCGGAACGCGGCGCCGTACCCGGCGGAACCGCGGTAGTTCGGCCGGAGGATCAGCGCGCCCCGGGCGAGCCACTGCAGCGTGGGATAGACGTACCCCGTCAGCGGCTCCGGGTAGTCGTGGCCCGTGGGTCCCCCGTGGATCACCACGAAGAGCGGGTACTTCCGCTGCGGATCGAAGCCGGGAGGCGTGTGCAGCACGCCCTCGATCGTCGCGCCGTCCCCGCTCTTCCACGAGATCATCTCCGCCTTGCCGACGGCCCACCCCTCGATCTGCGACGTCATCGTCGTCACTGCCGTCGGGTCCAGACGCGACGCCGGCGAGCGGTAGATCTCGGGCAGGCTCGTCGCGGTCTGGCCGAGCAGCGCGATGGTGCCTCCGTCCGCCGAGACGTCGTAGGAGAGGATCACGGGCGGCCCGCCGGGCAGCACGGTGGCGCGTCCGCTGGACGGGTCGATGCGGACCAGCCGCCGGCTGTCTCCGCCCTGCCACGCGATGCCGTACAGACCGCCCCTCGTCCACGAGAGTCGGCCGATGTCCTCGTCGAAGTCGGGGGCGAGCCGCGTGGCCCCGCCGCCGCCGGGCGCGACGCGGTACAGCTGCTCGTTGGCGTAGTAGTTCGACGTCGTGTCCCCCGCGTTCGAGCGGTACAGGATCCACTTCCCGTCGGGCGACCAGAGCTCCAGCTCGTCCCCGCCCGGCGCAGTCACCACCGGCGAGGCTGCCTTCGTGGCGACGTCCAGGAGGTAGATGTCGGCGCTCGGCCAGGAGTTGATGAGCGGATCACCCCGCCTCCCGAACGCGATGCGCCGGCCGTCCGGTGACCACTCGAAGGACGTGACCGTGAAATCGTCGCCCTCCGTGAGACGCCGGGCCTCGACGGGCGATCCGGGCGAGACGTCGACGATCCACAGGTGCGCCTGCCGGTACTCGTGGTCCTCGACGCTGAAGTCGCCGAGCTTCTCGGTCCGTTCCGCGTGGGCTTTCGACTCGGGGTCCTGCGCCCGGAACGCGATGCGCTTCCCGTCCGGTGACCAGCGGAATGCCTGCACGGCGTCCTCGTGCTGCGTCACCGGCAGCGCCTCGCCGCCCTCGGCCCGCATGGCCCAGACCTGCTGCTTCCCGTCCCGCCCGGCCAGGAACGCGATCCACGCGCCGTCCGGGGACCACGCCGGCGCCTCGCTGCTGCCGTCCGGCGTGTTCGTCAGCTGGAACGGCGCCTCCCCCTGACGGGCCAGCCAGAGCTCCGTGTCGAAGCGGTTGGCCTTCCAGTCGGCGCTCCGCACCGGGTACACGATGGAGCGGCCGTCGGGCGAGACCACCGGCGAGCCGGCCTGGCGCAGGGAGACGGTCTGCTCGAAGGACGGGCCCGGGATCGAGTCCTGGGCGCGCAGCGGCGAGGCCGCGGCGGTGCCGAGGAACGCGACGAGCGAGGCGAGAGACAGCGCGCAGCGATGCAGAGTCATGGTCGGCGTCCGGAATCGGGGATCGGATCGGGCCAGGATGCGCCGCCGTCGCCCCCTCTCGCCTCCACCGCCGCGCGCCGCAGTCCCGTGAAGAACCGCCGCGCGTTCACCCCCAGTGTCCGCGTCCTGTACCCGCCCTCCTGGACCACCAGCGTGGGCAGCCCGAGCGCGCCGATCATCCCGCCGTTCCTCTCGAAGTCCTCCGCCGTGAGGGACCAGGTGCCGGTCGGGTCGTTCCTCGCCGGGTCCAGCCCCAGCGCGACGACGAGGAAGCGGGGGTCGAACGCCTGCACGCGCGCGAGCGCCGTGCCGAGCGCTTTCGCGTAGCGGTCTCCATCGACGCGCTCGGGGAGCGCGAAGTTCACGTTCATGCCTTTCCCCGCTCCTTCTCCGACCTCGTCCTGGAAGCCGGAGAAGTACGGGTAGGCGAAGCGCGGGTGGCCGTGGATGGAGACGGTCAGCACGTCTCCGCGCCGCCAGAAGATGTCCTGCTGACCGTTGCCGTGGTGGTAGTCGACGTCGAGGATCGCCACGGTGCCGTGCTCGGCCAGCAGCTCCGCGCCCACCGCGGCGCTGTTGAAGTAGCAGAACCCGCCGAACGAGCGGTGCTCGGCGTGGTGGCCGGGCGGGCGCACGAGCGCGTAGGCCAGCCATGCGCCGTCGAGCACCTCGTCCGCGGCGGTGAGGGCGCAGTCCACGGCGCGGCGGGCGGCCAGGTACGCGTTGCGGTTGAGCGGCGTGAACGTGTCGATGCAGTAGTAGCCGGCGCGCGTGGCCAGGTCCTCGGGCGGGCGCGTGGCGTTCCGGATCGGGAAGACGTACGGGTACACCGACTTCCCTTCCGGCGTCTCCGCGCACACGCGCTCGAGGTAGCGGACGAAGCCGGCATCGTGGACCCGTGTGATGCGCGCGTCCGGGAACGGCCGCGGCTCGACGCGGCGGAACGCCCCCGTCGGCTCCAGCTCCTTCAGGATCGCGGGGATCCGCACCGGCGCCTCCACGTAGCCGCGCTCGCGGACGTGGTGGATCTCGTGCCCCTCGTTCACGACCAGCGCGACGACGTGGGGTCCGCCGGCGACCCGCCCGCCCGCCGCCTCCCGGGGGGCTGCTGCGTCGCCGGCGGGCTTCGGCCGCGGGGGGACCAGCGGCTCGAGGCGCACCGGTTCGTCCGTGAACGAGGCGACGACGCGCTCCACGTACTCCGCCGGGCAGTAGCCGCCATAGCGGCGCTCCAGGATGGCGCGCGCGATCGCCGCGCCCTCGTCGCGTGACAGCCGCCGATCACGACCCAGGGCGTCGTACAGCAGCAGCGGCGCCTCCGAGTCCGAGCCCACCGGGGTCTCCCACGCCGTCCCGGCTACGCGCTGGACGCCCCACTGCGCGTAGAAGCGGAGGCGGGCGCGGTTGGCGCGGCGCGCGTCCTCCGCGAGCTCCGGATCGTCGGCGGGCATCACCTCCATGAAGACGCCTGCGCAGCCGAGCGCCGCCGCCTCCTCGCGCACCCGCTCGTACAGCGCCCCGCCCACGCCGCCGGTCTCGCCACGCGCCGCCGCGATGAAGTCGAGGAACGCGAAGCGGAGGTCGGGCGCGTGCCGCACCAGGGCGAAGCCGCGCGTGCGTCCCGCGCTCGTCTGCGCCACGAAAAGAAGCGTCCGGAAATCGGAGCGCGCCGCGTGCCGCAGCTCGTCCGGCATCGCCCGCACCAGCCGGTCCGCCACGCCACGGAAGCGGGCCCGCAGGATCGCCTGCGCCGCCTCCACCGCCGCGGCGTCTTCGGCGGCCCGGGTGTCGTAGATGCGGCGGATTCTGAGCACTAGCCAGGTCCGGGGTCGAGGGCTTCGGCGCCAGGCGGACCATCCGCGCGCCGGCGCCCCTCCTGGCGAGGAAAGGTAAGCGCAGGACGGGTGGTGCGCCCGCACGCCCTCCTCGGCATCACCGGCCTCGCCGCGCGCCGACGGCGCGCCCTCACCCCCTGCGACCAGGGCCTGGCTCCGGCCCCGGCCGCCGGCGTGTCAGCGAGCCGGGGGGATGGTGGCCAGGCGCGGGGCGGGGTGGCCGGGCACGACCCGGAGGGTGAGCGACGCCGGCTCCAGGCCGTCGGCCCGGGCGCTCACGCGCACCTCCCCGGTGGCGTCGCCCGACTGCACCATGGCCAGGAGCAGGCCTGAGTAAGCGCGCCGCGAGGACGTGAAATAGGGCGAGTGGTCCGTCAGGTTGCCATTGCCGAGCGTGAGCAGATCGGCGGCGCCCTCCACGGCCACCTCCACGCGCGTGTCGGCGTCGGGAACCACGGTCCCGGCGCTGTCCACCACCTCGATCCGCACGTGGGCGATGTCCCGTTCCCCCGCCCGGATCCGGTCCCGGTCCACGCTCAGGCGGAGCGCGGCCGGGGCGCCGGCGGTCCGCACCTCCTCGGTCACCACCACCTGACCGTCGCGCTTGCCCACCGCGCGCAGCACGCCGGGCTCGTACGGCACGTCCCAGGCGAGGTGGAGGTCGGCGGTGGTGGGGTGGACCTGCGGCCGATCGTAGTGGTTCCAGTCCCCGGACGTGCCCTGGCGAGGGAACTCGCGGCGCTTCTCCCCGATGAACCGGCCGTTCAGGTACAGGTCCACCGCGTCCACGTTGGTGTACGCCAGCACGGGAATGACCTGGCCTTCCCGTCCCGGCCAGTTCCAGTGAGGGAACAGGCGGAGCATGGGCGCCGCGGTCCACACGCTCTGGTAGAAGTAGTAGCCGTCGTCGGGGAATCCCACGAGGTCGAGCTGCCCGCTCGGCGCACCGCGGCCCGGCCAGAACGTCTCGCCCAGGTAGTCGATGCCGGTCCACATGAAGTCGCCGGCGAAGAAGTCGTGGAGCGCCACCCACTTCCAGAGCTGCTCCGCCCGGATCATGGACGTCGGGTAGTCGGCCTCGACGCGGGCGGAGTCGTTGCCCAGCGAGTACGCCCCGCGCCTCCCCCGGACCGCCGCGTCCTCGGTGCCGATGAACTTCCAGTCCGGGTGCGCGTGGCGGTCGGCGGTGTTGTACAGCTCCCGCCGTTCGTGCCACCGGTCCACGTAGTTGTAGCCGACCACGTCAAGCAGCGAGAGGAACGCGTCCGTCGTGGCGCCATTGTCGGCCGCGATGTGGTCGTTTCCCGTGGTGACGAGACGCGACGGGTCCTCCCGGCGCGACACCGCCTTCAACGCCCGAAGCACCGAATCCCCGCCGGGCGAGAACTGCTCGCCGATTTCGTTCCCCAGGCTCCAGATCACCACCGACGGGTGGTTGCGGTCGCGGCGGATGAAGTCCGCCAGGTCCCGCTCGCCCCAGTCGTCGAAATAGAGGTGGTAGCCGAACTCGCGCTTCCCGATCGTCCATTCGTCGAACGCCTCGTCCATGATCAGCAGGCCCATCCGGTCGGCCAGCTCCATGAACTCCGGCGACGGCGGGTTGTGCGCGGTCCGGATGGCGTTCACGCCCATGGCCTGGAGCAGTCGGAATCGTCTCGCCCACACCGCTTCCGGCACCGCCGCCCCCACCGGGCCGCCGTCCTGGTGCAGGTTCACGCCGCGCAGCTTCACCCGCTGGCCGTTCAGCAGGAAACCGCGGTCCGGGTCGAACGCGATTCGCCGGATCCCGAACGGCTCCTCCGTGACATCGGCCACGGGCCCGTATTCCGGCGAGACGGTGGTCCGGAGCGTGTACAGCGTGGGCGTGTCCGTGGACCAGAGCCGCGGCGCGTCCACCCGCACGTCCTGCTCGAGCTGCGACGTGGCGCCCGCGTCCACCTGGAACGGCGCTTCGGCCCGAGCCACTTCCCGCCCGCCCGAGTCCAGCACCGCGAGCCGCACGATTCCGCGCCGCGCGCCGGGTCCTTCGTTCCGCAGCGACGTGCGCACGCGCACGCGCGCGGCCGCCGAGTCAACGTCCGGCGTGGTGATGTACGTGCCCCACCGCGCCACGTGCAGCGGCCCCGTGACCGTGAGCCAGACGTGGCGGTAGATCCCGCTCCCCGTGTACCAGCGGCTGTTCGGCTGTCTCGAGTTGTCCACCCGAACCGCGACGACGTTCTCGCCCGGGCCCAGGTACGGCGTCAGGTCGTAGCCGAAGCCGATGTAGCCGTACGGCCGATGGCCGAGGTGGTGCCCGTTGATCCACACGTCGCTGTTCTGGTACACGCCCTCGAAATCGATCCGGACCCGTCGCTCGGCTGCTCCGCTCCCGGACCCCGCGGCCGCGGCGCCGGGGGCCTGGAACGTCCGGCGGTACCAGCCGACCCCCGTCTGCGCGTAGCCCCCGCTCCCGCCGCTGGGCGCGTCCTGCTGGACCGGCAGCTCGATGCTCCAGTCGTGGGGGAGGTCCAGGCGCCGCCAGGCGGCGTCGTCGAACTCCGGCCGCTCCGCGCCCGCGGGATCGCCCAGGAGGAAGGTCCACCCGTAGTCCATGAGGAACCGCTGGCGAGGCGACGCCGGGCCCGCCTGGGCCACCGCGGGGGCGGCCAGGAGCAGCAGCACCAAGGCCCCGGCCGCGCGGGTCCGCGCAGTCGAGGAGAGGGGGAAGCGTGTGGCGAGTCGAATGGTGGTCCTCCGGCGCTGGGGGTCCGGCCCGGGCTGGAGCGAGGAGGACCTCGCCATCACCAACTCAGACCTCACGTGAAGATCGGATCAGCTTCGGGGGGGCACCTCAACGCTAGCTCCCCACCTTCTCCTTCAGCTCACGGAAGAAATTCTCCACCACCACCAGGTCGTGGCGCTGGTCCGGGTTCTCCCCCGTGAGCTGAATCATGATGAAGCGCTGTCCGCCGGGTGCCACATCCCATTCCGCATAGTTTCCCGAAAGCAGATGACGGTCAGTGGTATTGAACAGAGGCGTGTGCCTTACCACGCGAAAGCCAGGGGCCGTTTCCACCTGCGCGGACACCATCATCCCACTGGCGTCCACATAGAAGAGCTCACGTCCGTCGTGCCCCCAGCGCGGACTGCTCCCGCCGTTGGTGGAAACCTGCCATCTCCCGCGGCTCGCATCGCCGAAGGGGCTTACGTATACCTCCGTTTCCCCAGTCCTGGTGATGGACTCGTACGCTACCCACCGGCCATCGTCGGAGAGGTCCAGGGCGACTTCGTCGTCCAGACTGCCGGCGACGGGCGTCTCGAGCGTATCGCCGCCGGTCACGGCTACCAGATCGCGTGAATCTCCGTGATCGACGCCCACGAGGAATCGGTGTTGCCCGGGCGCAGCCTCGAACTCCTCTATGTCCGTCGGGAGGTCCAGGACCATCTCGGCCTCTCCGCTTCCGTCCGCCGCGCGGGACCAAACGTCGTCGTGTCCATTCCGATTCGAGATGAAGTAGATGTGCTTCCCGTCGGGCGCCCAGCGGGGATCGCGGTCCACGGCCGTGTCGAAGGTCAGGCGAGAAGGAGCTCCTCCGCCCAACATCTTCACCCAGATATCCTCGCCCGCTTCTGTCTGCATGAACAAGGCGAGGCTCTTCCCGTCCGGGGAGAGGGAGAGCGCCGGGGTCGGGAACGGCATATAGCTCCAGGCCGAGTCGACGGGCGTGATTCCGCCGTCCCGCCCCACCCACACGACCCGCCCGACCCCATTGGCGCCGCCGCCCGTCCGGTACACGAGGGTTCCGTCGTCGGCCAGCGAAAGGTCCACCGAGCCGAACAGGCCGACGGTAACGCCCCGCGCGAGCCTGACCGGCGGCCCCGTCAGCTGCATCGCGTCGGGGTCGAAGGGCGCCCCCATGAGGGCTCCGCTCGACGTCACATAGAGCAGGTGCCCGGACGGCGCATACCGGCCGAAGACCCCCCGCACGAGGACACGATGTGTGCCAGCTGCAAGATCGGCCACCGCCACATCGTACTCCGACACGTCCGCCGGTGACGTGTGCGTCGCGGTGAACAACATCCGGTTGCCACCCGGAAGCAGCTCGGGCCATTCATGGAAGGT
The DNA here is from genome assembly GCA_963798845.1 of uncultured Gemmatimonadales bacterium. GTDB lineage: Bacteria > Gemmatimonadota > Gemmatimonadetes > Longimicrobiales > RSA9 > CAVUKA01. The sequence continues at coordinate 305,517 of CAWCUS010000004.1, forward strand.
CTCCTGCCTCTCCGCGTCAATGCTCGTCACCTGTTCGGGAGCGCCGCCCGACGCCGGCACGCGCAGGATGCCCCATGGTCCGCCGGTGGGAGCGACCCCCTCGTAATAGAGATTCCCATCGCCGCCCCACGAGACGGCATCGCCGCCGACGCCCCTCTCCGCGACGATCACCGGGGGGTCGCCAGTGAGGGACGACACCTTGATCTTGAAGGGCCCCGCACCAAGAGGCCTGCCGACGAGGAAGGCGATCCGGGAGCCGTCGGGCGAGAAGGACGGCCCGTGTCCGTCCTCGGTACCGGGCAGGGGAGTGGGGTCGAGCTCGTCGCGCCTCTTGAGCCAGAGCTGAGACCGGCCGCTGATCCCGGGTCCAGGTCCCACGTAGACCAGCCTCGACCCATCCGGGGATACGGCGAGATTCGAGCCGTGGACCTGGCCGATATCGTGACCGTCCGGCAGTCGCAGTGAATACCGCGCCACCGGGCGGGGCGGTCCGTTCTTCAGGATCACCCACCCCGCCAGGGCCGCCACGAGAGTCGCGACGGCCACGGCTCCCACCGTTATGCGCCGCCAGCGGCCCTCTTGCGCCGCCGCCCGGACGTCCTCGTCGGGGCCGTAGCGGAACGCTCGATCACCGAGGGCCCTGGCGAAACCCCTGGCGGAGGAGAAGCGATCTGCGGGCAGCCTCTCCAGCGCCTTCCGCAGTGCGGCATCGACGTTGGCCGGTACGAGCGGCCGCACATCCCTGGGCCGCCTGAAGCTCCCCGATATGATCCTGCCGAGCATCGCCTGCGCCACCGTGCCCGCAAACGGTGGCTCGCCCACCAGCATCTCGTAGAGTACGCAGGCCAGCGCGTATACGTCGCTCGCCGGGCCGGTTACATGGTCGCCCGTCGCCTGTTCGGGGCTCATGTAGAACGGTGTGCCTACGCGGATGCCCGTCTCCGTGAGGCGGTCGCCGCCCGCCGTGCCCACGGCCAGCGCGATGCCGAAGTCGGCGACGAGCGGCTGGCCGTCCTGCAGCAGGATGTTGGCGGGCTTGATGTCGCGATGGATCACGCCCCGGGCGTGCGCGTGCTCCAGTGCGCCGGCTACCGCCACCGCGATCCGTACCGCCTCCTCCACCGGAAGCTGGCGTTCACGGTCCAGGCGGTCCCGAAGCGACTCGCCTTCCACCCTCGGCATCGCGTAGTAGAGCAGGCCGTCGGCCTCTCCGGAGTCGTGGAGCGGAAGAATGTGGGGGTGGTTCAGGTTGGCCGTGGTTTCGATCTCGGCGAGGAACCGGGCAGAGCCCACGACTGCGGCAAGGTCGGGCTTGAGGATCTTGAGGGCCACCTTGCGGCGATGCTTGAGGTCCTCGGCCAGGTAGACCGTGGCCATGCCGCCTTCGCCGAGCAGGCGTTCAATGCGATAACGATCCGAGAGGGCGGCGTTGATTCTGTCAATGGATTCGGGCATCGTATTGCCCTCCCCAGCAGGCAGGAATTGGCCTGTGCGCAGGCGGGCAGGCCCACATTGTAGAGGTCTGCGCACCCAGCAGGTTCAGCCGGCGGTTCGAAGTGGCGACGAGCCGCGCGCTCCTGGCGAACGCACGATTCCAGAGGCGTACCTGAGCAGTCGAGGGGCGGCCTGGCCAACGACAGGAAATCCAAATGCCGTTTCGACTGCTTTCGGCAGGATGGTCAGGTGCTATCGGCGGGTCAAGAGCCCGACAAGCCCTGCTGGCCCCCGGCAGGGCGAGCGTGCGCCCGGGCGGGCGGTCTCACGAGCTGATGGCTGGCACGTCGGCGTCCAGCGCCAGCTCGACCTGCGGCGGCTCCATCGCGCGGACATCGACGCCATGCAGCTCGCTCAGCTTGTCGATGAACCAACGGTCGAACTCGTTCGTCGAGTGCGGCGCCTCGGCGAGGAAACGGCTGCCGCCCGGACCGTCGTGCACGGCGAGTACGAGGTAGCCGTCGGGCACCGTCTGCAGGTAGGCCTGGTGGCGGTCCAGACCCCAGCGGCGGTTGAAGTCGGCGAACTGTCCCTCGCGCGGGCCGTTCAGCTCCGCAATGAAGGCGCGCCATGCCTCGAGGTTGGCGCTGGGGAGCGGAATGGCGAAAGCGGCCACGAAGCACCTCCGGGGTGGAAATGAAGCGCAGCGCGACCGGGGCTCGGCCGCGCTGCGAGAATCCATCGTAGCGCCCGACGCACCGCGAGGCAACGATCCGGGCCCGATCAACCATCGTGCGAGCTGCGCTCACGGTTGATCTCGAACATAGGCGGCTCATGTCTATCGCATGGATCCGGAAGTGCGGAAGTGCCTCGCTACCATCGGCGGACGCGGTGGGAAGAAGAGCCGGCGCGTGCTCAGCCCTGAGGACGCTCGTCGAATGGTGCGGACGCGCGAGGCGCGACGCGCCCACAAGCGCTTCCACGGCCGTTGCTTCTGGTCCTACGCCCCGGGTCTCGAGATCGGGCCCGCGGACGTCGATTGGCTCGCGCGCTCGGCCGCTTCGGGAGGCAGCCGCGGCGCTGGCGACAGGACGGTCGCGGTGGTCCCGCTGGAGAACCTGAGCACGGACCCGGACAACGCCTTCTTCGCGATCGGCGTACAGGACGAGATCCTCACGCAGCTCGAGAAGATCTCCGACCTCCACGTCATCTCGCGCTCCTCGACAATGCGCTATCCGGCCGGTCCGGCGCGTGCCGCGATGCGGACCATGGGGCGGGAGCTCGGGGCCCGCTGGATCGTGGAGGGCAGCGTCGCGCGCATCTATCAGGAGGTACGCATCAACCTGCAGCTCATCGAGAGCGCGACGGACGCGCACGTGTGGGCCGAGGTCTACGACGGCGACCTCACCGTCCAGGGGCTCCTCGCGTTCCAGGCGCAGGTGGCACGAAGGGTGGCGGCGTCGCTGAAAGCGACGATCCAACCCGAGGAGGCGAGCCGTATCGCGTCGATTCCCACCGACGACGTGAAGCCTACGACGTCTACCTCCGCGGCATCGACGCCTTCAGCCGTCGGCGCGAGACGGACCTGCGTCGTGCCCTCGAACTTTTCGGAAGCGCGATCGCCATCGACTCCAGCTACGCGCTCGCCTACGCCGGTCGGGCGCACACGTATGCCGTCCTCCCCTTCTACGCGGAGGTCTCGCCGCAGGTGAGCGGCCCGCTCGGGGCCGCCGCCGCCGACCGGGCGCTCGCTCTGGACAGCACGGTCGCGGAAGCCTAAGCCGCCCTCGGCGATCTGCGCTTCCACGTGGCCTACGATTTCGAAGGCGCCGAGGCCGCGCTGCGGCAGGCGATCCGGCTCAAGCCCTCCCTGGCGCAGGCGTGGGACTGGCTTTCCGAGGCCTTCGGGGCGCGCGGACGCGTCGACCAGGCGCTCGCGGCGGAGCAGACGGCGCTCGAGCTGGACCCGGTGGCGACGCGCTTCAACGTCGGATACGGAGACCTCCTGCGAGGGAGCGGGAAAACGGACGAGGCGATCACGCAGCTCGAACGCGCGACGCGGCTCGACTCGACCTTCCCGGCCGCGCAGGCAGCGCTGGCCGACGCCTACCTCAATGCCGGGCGTTCCCGTGACGCGGCCGCCGCGTACCGCCGCTACGCGGAGCTGGTCGGCCCGGAGGTAGGCGTGCTGGAGCGGGTGGCGCTCGCCGCGGGCGATCCCGCCGGACGCACGGAAGTCATCGCAATGCTGGATGGGATCGCCCGGCCATCGTGGCGCCTCCAGGCCACTTCCATCGCGGCCGCATACATACGGGTCGGGCAGCACGACAAGGCTCTTGCATGGGTCCAACGAGCCTATGCGGGGGACGACGTCCGGCTCCCCTTCGTCTTCCACGACGTCACGTTCGCGCCGCTGCGACCCGAGCCCGCCTTCCGAGAGCTCGCCGCCAGGCTGGGCGTGGCGCTGCCATGAGACGTCGGGCGCCTCGGTCGTCCCCCTACAGCGGCGTGGGTCATGTCCCGCATGTGCCGGTCACGACGTTGGCGGGGGCATCTTCGATAACCGGAGTCGTGCGCCCGGCCGGCACGTGGACCCGAACGTACGCGACCCCGACGTTGCCGGCCGCATCCTCCGCCGCGAGCTGGATCACGTAAACGCGTCCGTTGCCGCCCTGGACCCGCTCCGCCCTTACGTCGACCGACCGGCACTGAGGTGCGATCACGATGTCGTTGATCGTCTTCCCATCGGAGCCATCGTTGTCGACCTCGTCACTGCTCACGCTGACGATCCTGACATCCTCCGGCGCCAGGTCCGGATCCTGGTCGTTCACGGCCGTGACGAGATCCTCGATGGATAGCGTCACATACTTGTGATTCGGCGGCCAGAGCATGATCGGCCCGTCGGTCACGATGATCTCCGGTGGCGTCACATTGTCCGAGATGACCTCAATGTAGACGTAGACCGGACTCGAGTGGACACCGTTGTCGTCGGCCAGCGAATACTGGAACTGGTCCGTTCCGGTGAAGCCCGCGGCCGGTTCGTAGACGAAGTGTCCGCTCGTCACGATCGTCGTCACCGTCCCGTGCGTCGGCGCATTGAAATTCGAGACGATGATGGCATCGCCGTCCGGATCCAGGTCGTTCGCCATCAGCCCGGGCGCATCCACGGTGAGGGTCGCGCCTTCGAGCGTGCCGTAGTGGTCCGTGACACCGATGGGAGCGCGGTTCGGATCCGGAAGCACCTCGATCGTCACGGTCCCCAGGTCCGAGGTATTGCCGTCGCTGTCGGTCAGCGAATACTGGAACTGATCCGTTCCGGTGAAGCCGGGGTCCGGTACGTAGACGAAGTGCCCGCTCGTCACGATCGTCGTAATCGTCCCGTTCGTCGGCGCGAGATAATTCGACACGATGAAGGTGCTGCCATCCGGGTCCAGGTCGTTGGCCATGAGGCCCGGCGCAGCGATGTCCAGCGTGACCCCTTCCGTCGTGGCGAAGGCGTCCTCGATCGCGATCGGCGCCGAGCCGCCCGTCGCCAGCACATCGATGTGGACCGTGACCGGACTCGAGAGGACGCCATTGTCGTCGGCCAGCGAATACTGGAACTGGTCCGTTCCCGTGAAGCCCGCGGCCGGTTCGTAGACGAAGTGTCCGCTCGTCACGATCGTCGTCACCGTCCCGTGCGTCGGCGCGAGGAAATTCGAGACGATGATGGCGTCGCCGTCAACATCCAGGTCGTTCGCCATCAGCCCGGGCGCATCCACGGTGAGGGTCGCGCCTTCGAGCGTGCCGTAGTGGTCCGTGACACCAATGGGAGCGCGGTTAGGATCCGGCAGCACCTGGATCGTCACGGTCGCCGGGTCCGAGGTATTGCCGTCGCTGTCGGTCAGCGAATACTGGAACTGATCCGTTCCGGTGAAGCCCGGGTCCGGTACGTAGACGAAGTGCCCGCTCGTCACGATCGTCGTCACCGTCCCGTTCGTCGGCGCGAGATAATTCGACACGATGAAGGTGCTGCCATCCGGGTCCAGGTCGTTGGCCATGAGGCCCGGCGCATCAATGTCGAGCGTGACCCCTTCCGCCGTGGCGTAGACGTCCTCGATCGCGATCGGCGCACCGGCCACCGCGGCGAGAGGCACGAGCAGCAGCCGGGTTTCCTGTGGCGCGTCCGCCGACTCCCGATCCGGGGGAGCCAGAGGCTGGTCACATGCCAGGATTCCCAGGACGATGGTCGCAAGGGGAGGGAAGACGCGGATCGGCCGGGATGCGGGACGTTTGTGGGACATGACCTCACCTGGATGTTGAGAGTGCAGCGGGACCACAATCATCAATTGCCGCGGTCGGCGAAGCACGGCCTCGGCAGTCGTGCCGATCCCGTGATTGCCGGTGCCTGTCGAGGAATGCACGGTGGAAGCGCCGCTTTCCACACCAGGTCGCCGTCCCCCGGCGACCATACCCTTGCAGCGGCGGCTGCGAGCACGGACGGCGCGGTTTGGGGCCGGTTTCGGCCACCGGAAGCCGCGTCGCTATCCGACTGTCTATCGCGCCCTGCACCGAGGCCGGCCAGGGGCGACATCTATGGGGAAGGAACTCCAAAAAAACGCTCGACGAAGCTACCCGGTCCCGTTCATCGATGCAAGAAAGATCTTCGAGGACCGTGGCTCAGCTCCCATCCGGAACGGCGCCGGGCGCGGCTTCTCGCTCGCCGCTGCCGGGGGCTCAGGGGTCCGAGGGGCCGACGCGGGCGTCGGGTCGAAGTCGTCGCAGGGCAGGGGATCGGCTGGTACGCCTTCCGCAAGAAGCTGGAGACGATCCGACCGTCGTGGCTGCGCTCGGCCCACGCCAGCGCGGACCACATCGCGGCCGGATCGCGAACTGCCCGCCGCAGCAGCAGCCATTCTCCTTGAGTCCGCCGGCGCTTCTGCGTAGGCATTGAACTCCTACCCCATCAGGCGAGGAGATCTGCATCAACCGTCGTACCGCAGCCCGTCTCCTGGCCGCCGCCCGTGAAGAGGCGGCGAACACGCGCCTCACCACCGACGCGCTGACGGGAGAGGGACACCGTGAAGGCGACCGCGGAGGGCGCGTGGGCGCTGTCCTCCGCCGGGTCGCCACGAAGAGGAGGAAAGGAGGACTGTCATGGCGCAGGAATGGACACTCGACGGGATGTATACGGAGGCGTGCACCTGCGAGGCGGTGTGCCCGTGCATCGTGCTGAGCGAACCGACGGAGGGAGACTGCACGGCCATCGTCGCCTGGCACATCGACCAGGGCCGCTACGGCGACACGTCGCTCGACGGCCTCAACGCGGCGGTCGGGGTGTACACGCCGGGCAACATGAAGGAGAAGGACTGGCGTGCCGCGCTGTACATCGATGATCGGGCCACGGCGGAGCAGCAGGAGGCGCTCACGACCATCTTCGGCGGCCAGGCGGGAGGACACCCGGCCAGGATCGCGTCGCACATCGCGGAGGTGGCGGGGGTCCACGTGGTGCCGATCGCCTTCGAGAGCGACGGCCGGCGAGGACGGCTGCGCGTGGGGGATGTCGGAGAGTCCGAGTGGGAGCCGATCGAGGGCCAGGGCGGCGGCCTGGTCACCGTCGAGGGGAACCCGCTCGCGATCTCCCCGGCCCAAACGGCGGTCATCGGGCGGGCGAGCACCGCGCGCTTCCACGATCACGGCATCGCGTTCCAGAGCTCTGGCCGCCAGGCGATGGTGGCGCCCTTCCGTTACGCGGGGCCGTGACTCGGGTGGGGCGCGGCGGCCCCGCCCGCGCGCTCGCGGGGCTCGGCCGGGATCGGCTGATTCTGCTCGCCGGCGTGGGCGGGGCCACGGCGCTCTGTTGGCTGTACACAGTCGATGCTGCGACGAGGCCGCACTCCGGGGGCCACGCCACCGGCCACCCGGCGCTCGCCCTCGGCATGTGGGCGATCATGATGGCCGGGATGATGCTGCCCGCGGCGTCGCCCATGATCGTGACCTACGCGGCGGTCAGCCGACGTGAGGCGAAGGGACACCTGGCCCGGACCGCCCTCTTCGTCTTCTCCTACCTGGTGGTCTGGTCCGGCGTGAGCGCTGCCGGCGCCACGGCGCAGTGGGGCCTCGCCTCCGCCTCACTCCTCTCCTCCGCCGGCGCCAGCGCGAGCCCCCTGCTCTCGGGCTGCGTGCTGATCGGCGCGGCCGTCTACCAGCTGAGCCCGCTCAAGCACGCCTGCCTGCACCGCTGCCGCACTCCCCTCGGCTTTCTGCTCACCGAATGGAGACCGGGCCCCGCCGGCGCCCTTCGGCTGGGCGCCCTCCACGGCGCCGAGTGCGTCCTCTGCTGCTGGGCGCTCATGGCCCTCATGCTCGTGGTCGGGGTGATGGACCTCCGCTGGATGGGCGCCCTGACGGCGTTCATGCTCGCCGAGAAGGCCCTGCCGGGCGGTCACCGGATCGCCCGCGTCTCCGCCATCGGTCTTCTGGCATGGGGGACGTGGTGCCTGGCTCAGAGCGCCATGACCTGAGGGGCCGCACGCGCTCGGTACGGGCCCACGTGGGCGGCACGGGCCGCGCGGAGCGGCCCGCCGGACGCTCAGGGCTCCGCGGACCGCGTCCTGAAGGCCAGCCGAGTCAACCTCGCCCGGATCTTCGCACACCTTGACAGCCGACAACAACGAGCCCATCCTGGGTCTCGTTGTTGTCGAACATCTAGGTACAGGCGGGACCCCATGACCCCACGACAGACCGACGTGCTCCAGGGCTCGCTCGACCTGCTGATCCTGAAGACGCTCACCGCCGCGCCGCTGCACGGGTGGGGGATCAGCAAGAAGATCAGGGAGACCTCCGACGGCGTGCTTCAGGTGAACCAGGGCTCGCTCTACCCGGCGCTCTACCGGCTGGAGGACCGCGGCTGGATCCAGGCGGAATGGGGGGTGAGCCCGGAGGGGCGGCGGGCGAAGTTCTACACGCTGACCGCGGCCGGCCGTGCGCAGCTGACCGAGGAGCGCGAGCGCTGGCGCCTGTTTTCCGGCGCGGTGGAAGCCGTGCTGGCGACGCCGTGATGCACGGCCCGGAGACCCGACCATGACCAGACTTCGCCGGTTCTTCGCGCTCCTCGTCGGCCGTTCGCGGTTCGAGCGGGAGATGACCGCCGAGATGACGCAGCACATCGAGCTCGAGATCGAGGACCGGATCCGGTCGGGAATGACGCCGGCGGAGGCGCGGCGGACGGCGCTGCGGGATTTCGGCGGCGTGGAGCGGTGGAAGGAGGAGGCGCGTGGGGCGCGCGGGCTGGGGAGCCTGGACGCGCTGCGCCAGGATCTGCGCTACGCATGGCGGGCGCTCCGCGGGGCGCCGTCGTTCGCGCTGGTGGCGGTGCTCACGCTGGCGCTGGGGATCGGGGCGACCACGGCGGTCTTCAGCGTGCTCGACACGCTGGTGCTTCGTCCGCTCGCCTACCCGGAGTCGGACCGGATCGTCCGGCTGCTGGGAACGGCGCAGGGGGAGGTCGGGTTCGGCACCATCTCGTACCCGGATTATCTGGACTGGGTGGAGCGTTCGTCGGTGTTCGAGTCGGCCGCGGCGTACGATGAGTACGCGCCGACGCTGGCGCTGGAGGATCGTCCGCTGAAGGTGGACGCCGCGTCCGTGACGGCGTCCTACTTCGATGTTCTGGGGGCGCGGCCGGCGGCGGGCCGGCTGTTCCGCCCGGAGGACGACGAGCCGGGCTCGGCCCGCGTGGTGCTCTCCTGGGGTCTGTGGCAGGAGGCGTACGGCGGCGACGCGGCGGTGGTCGGCGCGACCATCCGGCTGAACGGGTTCCCATACACGGTCGTGGGGGTGGCCGCGCCCATGGAGGACCCGGGGCTCTCCGGCGGCAGCATGGGGGCGCCGCGTCTCTGGCGCTCGACGCCGAGCTACTTCGCCACGAGCGGGCGGGGCGGTCACTCCTTCACGGCCATCGCCCGGCTCGGACCGGGGGTGACCCTGTCGGAGGCGCGGCAGGCGCTGTCGGGCATCCAGGCCGCGCTGGAGGTCGAGTATCCGGTGGACGACGCCGGCCGGGGCGTACGCCTGGTCCCGCTGAAGGAGCACCTGGTGGGCGATGTCCGACCGGTGCTGTGGATGCTCATGGGCGCGGTCGCGCTCGTGCTGCTGATCGCGTGCGCGAACGTGGCGAATCTGCTGCTGTTCCGCTCCACCGCCCGCGCCCGGGAGATCTCGCTCCGCTCGGCGCTGGGGGCGTCCCGGGGCCGGGTGGTCCGCCAGCTCCTGGCGGAGAGCCTGCTCCTCGCCGCCGCGGGTGGCGCGGGCGGCGTGCTCGTGGCGGTGGTCGCGCGCCGGGGCCTGGTCGCGCTCGGCGCCGGTCAGATCCCGCGCCTCGGCGAGGTCTCGCTGGATCCGGCGGTGCTGGGGTTCGCCGCGCTGGCGGCGCTGGGCTCGGCGGTCCTCTTCGGGCTGGTCCCGGCGCTCCACGCCACGCGGCGCGACCTCCGGCAGGCGCTGGCCGAAGGTGGCCGCGGGTCCTCGGATGGCCGGCGGCGCGGCCGGCTCCGGGCGGGGATCGTTGCGTCGCAGGTGGGGCTCGCCGTCGTCGTCATGCTCGGCGCCGGGCTCCTGGGCCGCTCGCTGCTGAGACTCAGGGCGGTGGACCCCGGGCTGGCCACGTCCGACGCGCTGGTGCTGCGCATCGACCCGCCGTTCGACCCGTACGACCCCGGTGACCCTGCCGGCGAGGCCGCGCTGCTGTCCCTGTACTCGCGGCTGGAAACGCGGATCGCGGCGTTGCCGGGCGTCAGGGCCGTCACGCTCACCGACCTGCTGCCCATGTCCGGCAACTTCAACGGGAACGCCTTCCGGATCGTCGGCCGGCCCGAGCCGGAGCCGGGCGAGGTGCCGACCGCCGAGTCCCGCGCCGTCGCGACGGGGTTCTTCCGCGCCCTGGAGGTCCCCGTCCTCGAGGGCCGCCCCTTCGAGCCCGCCGACGAGGCCGACGAGGCCGGGAACGTGGTGGTGGTGAGCCGGACCTTCGCCCGGCGCTGGTTCCCCGGCGGGGACGCCGTCGGCTCCGCCATACGGATCTTCGACCGGGACGCGCCCCCGTCGCGGATCGTGGGCGTGGTGGGCGACGTGACGCAGTTCACGCTCGACGCGGATCCCGAGCCGGTCGTCTACGTCCCGTTCGCGCAGGCACCCGACTACATGCAGGGGGAGCCCTGGGTGATCGTCCGGACCTCGGGAGATCCCGGCATTCTGGCCGCCCCGATCCGCGCCGCCATCGCGGAGGTCGAGCCCCGGGCGCCCGTCTTCTCCGTGCGCCCGCTGAGCGCCGTGGTGGCCGGGACCATGGCCGCGCCACGCTTCCGCACGCTGCTGCTGCTCGCCTTCGCGGCGGTGGCGTTCCTGCTCGCGGCCGTGGGCGTATACGGCATGGTGGGGTACTCGGTCGCGCGGCGGCTGCCGGAGCTGGGCGTGCGCATCGCGCTGGGGGCCGACTCGGGGCGGATCCGGAGGCTCGTGGTGGGACAGGGGCTGCGGCCGGTGCTGCTCGGTACGGGCGCGGGGCTGCTGGTCGGCGCGGCCGCGGTGCGCGTGCTGGCCCGATACCTCTACGGCGTTCCGGCCACCGACCCCATCACCTTCATTGGCACGCCGCTGGCCCTCGGGCTGGTCGCCGCGCTCGCGGCCTGGCTGCCGGCCCGCCGCGCGGCGCGGACACCCCCGTCCCGCGTGCTGCGGGCGGAGTAGCCTACTGCCGGCTCCGGAGCGGAGCGGGATCACACCCTGGCCGACTCGGACATCGTCGCGGTGGAGGCGCCTCCGCGCTGACCACGCCCGCGCGGCAGCCGGCCTACGGGTGCGGCACGGGGGCTTCTGGGGCGGTGGTGTCGGCGCGCGGCCCGGTCGCGCTGGCGGCCTCGTCGAGGATCCTGAGCACCTCGTCGTAGGCGGCGAGGAGCTCCGCCTCGGAGCGGCTGAGCTCGCCCAGGTAGACGGTCACCTCGCGGATGGCGCCGTGCATGTTTTCGGACGTGACCCACCCGCCGCGGGCGAGCTGGGGCATCCCCGTGCGGCTGAACTCCTCGAGCCGGGCCTGGAGCGAGTAGGTGAGGGAGAGGGCGTTCACCAGGTCGAAGTCAATGTGGGGGAGGGCGCCCGTGGTCAGGGCCGTCTCCCAGACCGTGGAGGTGAGGAAGGCCGGCCGGAGCGCCTCCAGGCCGACCGTCGCCTGGAACTCGTCGGACGAAGCCAGCTCGCCGCTGTCGGCCATGCGGGCGATCACGTCCCGCAGCCCCCGCCGATACGGCCCCACGTCTTCGAGCCGTGCCCGGTTCTGCCGGATCTCCCGCTGGAACGCCGCCAGCGCCTGCGTGGCCAGCTCCACGTCCTCGCGGGTCCGCTCCCATTCGTTGACCGCGAGGGCGAGGAGGATGGAGAAGACGATGAGGGCGGACTCCACGATGATCCGGGGCAGCCAGTCCCCGGAGAAGGTGCGGGCGATCTTCTCGCGCAGGGACGAGCCGCGGCGCCAGGGCCCGGGCTGTCCCTCGTCGGTCTGCACGCCGCCCTACTGGAGCGGGTACCCGGCTTCGCCCGGCAGCCGGCCGTTGATGCGGAGCACGCGGGCGCCCGGGCCCACGGCGCTGGCGGGGAGGAACGCGATGGCGCCCGGGACGGCGGCCACCAGCTCGCCGGCCATGTCGCTGCTGTAGACGATCTTCGGGCCCGCGGGCACCTCCGCCCGGAACATCTTCCCGACCCAGTACTTCCTGAACTCGTCCTCGCTCATCCGGTAGATCACGTTCAGGACCACGTCCCGCTCGTAGGCCCGGGGGGCGCGGACCAGCAGCGTGATGCGCAGCCCGTCCGGCCAGAACTGCTGGTCGGCCATGAAGATGCGGCGCAGCTGGTCGAGGGTGAGCTCCCGGATCGGCGTATCCGGGTTCACGACGATGGCCACCCCCTCCTCCCTCGGCTCGGCGGTAGCGCCAGGCTGCTGCGCGGCGAGGGGGTGGGGCGGCGAGACTGCCAGCACGAGCAGGAGGGCGGCGGCCACCCGGACGCTGTGTGCGACGGCTGACGGCATGGCGGGCTCCTACTCGATGAGGTTGGGGACGACGAAGGCCGCGTTCAGGACCAGGCTGGTGGCGCGGTCGGCGCCGGCGAAGGACTCCGAGCGCACCTCTCCCTTGAGCGCGGCGAACTCCGCGAAGTCCCAGCGCAGGCCCCCGATGACGCCATCGTAGTCGAGACCGAGGCCGGTGAACAGGGGGTCGCCGGCGCCGATGTCGGTGGCTTCGTAGCGGGCGTACGGCTGGAGGGCGCGCGCGCCCGGGAGCCGCCAGGCCACCTGTGCGTAGTAGCCGTCGGACCCCACGGTCTGCGCGCCGGCGGTCCGCGGGTCGTGGATGAAGTGAAGGTACTCCGCGACGATCTCCGGGTTGGCCAGCCACACCACGTGGCCGCCCACGATGCGCTCGTCCACCGGCCCCGTGCCCGGGTCCACCCGGTCGAGGAACCCGTGCACGCCCAGCTCCACGCGGTGCAGGAAGCCGGGCCGGACGCGCACGCCGGCGACGAAGGCGCGGTGGCCGTTGTCGTCGCCCGCGTCCCCGGGCGCCACCAGGTCCTCCTGGCGCCCGTTCCCGACGCCTGCTTCGTACACCAGCGTGGAGCGGCCCACCGGCAGGCTCCCTTCCGCCAGCAAGCCCATGAAGTGGACCGGGATCAGCGGCGTGCCGAAGCGCACGAGGCGCGGCCGGTCGATGGACGTCTGGAGCCAGAGTCCGTGGTGGTACTGCGTGTTCCACCACGAGATCGGCGTGTGGTAGCGCCCCGCGGACAGCTTGAATCCGTCCGAGAAGTCGTAGCGGACGATGAGCCGCTCGAGGGTGGCGATCGTCCCCGTCGGCCGCGACGTCAGCGTGGGCTCGGCGAACACCGTCACGCGCTCCGACAGCCCCGCGCTCAGGTGCCCCACGAGCTGGCCCAGCGAGAACCCGTCGGCCACATCCCGCTCCGTGGCCAGGTACGACGCGTCGCCGAACAGCATGAGCCGCAGCGGCGGGTCCGTGTGGGTCTGGGCGGCGGCGCCGCCGGCGTACGCGCTGCACAGCGCCAGCACCACCGCGGCGGCGGAGGGTCGGTTCATGAAAGGTCCGGAGATCTGGGAGACGGGCAAGGGCTCACCAACGTACGGCGCGCCGCCGCGCCGCCACAAGCCTGTCGTTCGGCGCTGTGGTCGAGTGCGGGGAGATGCAGCAAACCGAGCATGTCGGCTCGATCCGTGCAGCGCTACTGCGATCCCGGGGTGGTTCGGGCTGCGCGAACCGCGCGCGGCGCAAGCATCCTGACGCTGTCCACCGGGTCTTCGAGCAAAGGGAGTTCACGAACTTGACGCCAAAAAACACGATCTGCCTCTGGTTCGACAAGGACGCGCTCGATGCGGCGCGCTTCTACGCCGCCACCTTTCCGGATAGCGAGGTGACCGGCGTCCACCACGCGACCAGCGATTACCCGGGCGGCACGGAGGGCGAGGTGCTGACGGTGAATTTCACCGTTCTGGGCGTTCCCTGTATGGGTCTGAACGGCGGCCCGGCGTTCAAGCACAGCGAGGCCTTTTCCTTCCAGGTCGCTACGGACGACCAGGAGGAGACGGACCGCTACTGGAACGCGATCGTGGGGAATGGCGGTGAGGAGAGCCAGTGCGGCTGGTGCAGGGACCGCTGGGGCCTTTCCTGGCAGATCACGCCGCGCGTGCTGACCGATGCGCTTGCGGCCGGAGGTGATGAGGCCAGGCGCGCCTTTGAGGCGATGATGCCCATGCGCAAGATCGACGTCGCCACGATCGAGGCAGCGCGGCGCGGTTGATCGGAGTGTGCGCCCGCAGCGACAGCCGCGCACCCGAGACCGACACGATCAGAGCGGCGTCTTCGCGGCGACGCAGACGTGGCCCCGGCGTTCTCGAACGTCGTCGTCACGCCGCATCACCTCGAGGGGCCGGGGGCACGGGGCACGGGGTAGGGGGCACTGTCGAAGTAGATGCCGAATGAGCGAATCTGGTCATCACGCACCTCGAACACCTCGGCGATATGGCTCTCGAAGGCGGGGCCCGTCGGAGGCTGAAGCTCATAGCGCGTCAGGGCGCACGCCTGCTGGCCCTCCACGATCACGCTCCTGACCTCCAGCGCGCGCACCATCGCGTAGAAGCGCCCGATCCTCTCCAGACTGGACTGCTTTCCCGCCACGCGCTTGACCGGATCGGTGAAGTTGGTGAAACGCAGATCATCGGACAGGAGATCCTCCCACCGCTCTTTCGTTTTCACCCGGTCGAGAAACTCGAGCACCACGTCCCTTGTCGTCATGAAGCTCCCTCTCCTGGTGTTGCCAGAGGTCTGCACGCCGCCGCCAAACCCGGTCCGGATGCGTTGCGGCGGATCCACTGCTGACCTGCTGGCCGCTGCACCACCCGTACCTGCACTGCTCCAGCGCGGCCCCCAGCGCATCCCGGGCGAAATCCTCCGCCAGCCCCACGTCGCCGACGAAGCGAGCGACCCGGGCGATCACCCGGGCCGACTCGATCGGCCAGAAGCATCATGAATCGCAATGGCTTCGCCTTTGGTTCACGCCATGTCTTCCAGCGGGCGGATCTCGGAGATGCCCTCGAATCCCGGCCAGTGGCGCCGGTGGAGGTCCATGAACTCCCTGGCGAGCTGTACCGCCTCCTCCATGGTCTCCGTCTCGCACAGCGCGTAGCCTCCCACCACTTCCTTGGCCTCGGCGAACGGGCCATCCGTCACACTGATCTCGCCGTCCGCGAGCCGGACCTGCGCACCCCTGGCCAGGGGCTGGAGCCCGGCGCCGTCCAGGAAGACCCCCTTCTGCGCGGTCTTCTCGATGAACTCGCCCATGGCACCGAACAGGGCCTTCGGGGTGTCGGCCGGGTCGTAGTCCGCCGGGTGCTTGATGAACATCATGAATCGCATGGCTCCGCCTTCCTTCCTCCGGGTCGCGGGCCGGGTTCCTCCCGGCCCTCTACTGTAGCGTCGCACGAGCATAGCGGAAATCGACATCGGGCCGCACAGGGCGCGGCCCTTGCCGCAGGCGCTGACTGGTCCTCGTCGTCGGCAACCGGCGCCCTGGGAGCGGCGGACCGGCAAGCACGGTGGGGAGTGCTCGAGGGACTGGATCGGAGGCCATGCGACTCACCCGCCAGGCGCCTCCACATCCCCATCCGGAGCGCCCGGATCCTGGCTCGCCACGCGCGGCCGGGGCATATTGGACCTCCATGCCCGACCTGTCTTCCCGCCTATCCGCTGCCCTGGCCGAGCGCTACCGCATCGAGCGCAAGATCGGCGAAGGGGGTATGGCGACGGTCTTCCTGGCCGAAGACCTCAAGCATCACCGGAAGGTCGCGCTCAAGGTCCTCCGGCCGGAGCTGGCGGCGGTCGTGGGCGCGGAGCGCTTCCTGGCGGAGATCCGCACCACCGCGAACCTCCAGCATCCGCACATCCTCCCGCTCTTCGACTCCGGCGAGGCCGACTCCTTCCTCTTCTTCGCAATGCCCTACGTGGACGGGGAGGCGCTCCGCCACCGCCTGGAAAAGGAGAAGCATCTGCCGATCGCGGATGCGCTGCGCATCGCGAAGGGTGTGGCCTCGGCCCTGGACTATGCCCACCGGCGCGGCGTCGTCCACCGGGACATCAAGCCGGAGAACATCCTGCTCCACGACGGCCAGCCGCTGGTGGCGGATTTCGGCATCGCCCTCGCCCTGAGCACTGCTGGCGGCTCGCGCGTGACCGAGACGGGACTGAGCGTGGGGACGCCGACGTACATGAGCCCCGAGCAGGCCATGGGCGAGCGAGAGATCGACCCCCGGTCCGACATCTACTCGCTGGGCTGCGTGATCTACGAGATGCTGACCGGCGACCCGCCCTTCACGGGCTCCACCGCGCAGGCCGTCGCCGCCCGCGTCCTCACGGAGGCGCCCCGCCCCCTCTCCACCCAGCGGCACACCATTCCCGCGCACGTGGAGGCCGCGGTGCTGGTGGCGCTCGAGAAGCTGCCGGCGGACCGCTTTCCCACCGCGCACGCCTTCGCCGAGGCGCTCGACGGTCCGGCGACGGCGATGCCCCTCGCCATGCGCAGGGCCTCCCGCGTCTGGCCGGGAACCGGATGGAAGACCACGCTCCGGAACCCGGTGGTGTGGGTGCTGGCCCTCATCGCGATCCTGGCGGTGGCGGTCGCGTACCGCGGGTGGATCACCGCACGGGACGGGCGGTCGGATGCCACAGTGCGCTTCACCGTCGACCTTCCTCCCGCGTTCCAGCCCGCGCTCTACGAGCCTCACGGGCCGGCTGTCGCCATCTCGCCCGACGGGTCCATGGTGGCGTTCCCCGTGGTCGATCCCCACGGACGGCGGCGGATCTTCGTTCGCCGCCTCGACGAGGCGACGGCGAGGCCTCTTCCGGGGACCGACGGGGGGACCATGCCGGCCTTTTCGGCGGACGGCGCCGTCCTCCTGTTCCAGTCGGCGGGACGGCTCCAGAAGGTGGCGCTCGCCGGGGGCACCCCTCAGATCCTCGGCGAATACGGATTCGTCCAGTCGGTGACGTGGCCCGCCGGTGGAGACATCATCTACGCGGCCGGGTCGCTCCAGCGACTCAGGCGCGTATCGCCTTCAGGAGGGGAGCCGCGTCCGGCGGGCGCGCTGGACAGCCTGCGGGGAGAGACTGCGCAGTATTTCCCCGTCGCCCTTCCCGACGGAGAGCACGTGCTCTACCAGAGCCGGGGCCGTGGTGCGACCGAGGACGCGCGCATCGGCCTTCTCGACCTGGCCACCGGGCAGGCCCGGCGCCTGGACGTGGCGGGCACCTATCCGCTGGGCATGCTGGGGCGCCGCCTGATCTACACGGACCAGGCGGGCACGGTGTTCGCCGTGCCGCTCGACCTCGCATCGGGAAGCGTGAAGGGCGAACCCGTTCAGGTGGCCAGCGGCGTGGCGACGCTGGACCGGGGTTCGGCCGTGGCGGCGCTCTCGGCCACGGGGACGCTGGCGTACATGGCCGGGAACCAGGGAGCGACGGTCGTCCTGGCGAACGCCGAGCGATCGGAGCCGCTCTTCTCGGAAGTCCGCCCGTACTCGTTCCCCCGGTATTCCCCGGACGGAAGACGGGTGGCCCTCACCATCACTTCGGGCACCTCGTCCGACATCTGGCTGGGCGACGTCGGATCCGGCACGCTGAAACGTCTCACCAGCGGCGGCACCGTGAACGAGCGCCCCGAGTGGTCTCCCGATGGGACCCGCGTCCTCTTCCGCAGGGTGGTCGGCGAGCGTTCTGCCCTGTGGTGGCAGCGCGCGGACGGGACGGGCCCGGCGTCGCCCCTCGTGGCCGACGCCCGGGCGGACTACTTCGAGGGCGTCATCACTCCCGACGGTCGTGATCTCGTGTACCAGGTGGATACGACGGGGGGCGACGTCATGGTTCGCGGGCTCGACGGCGACCTCGCTCCCCGTCCGATCGCGAACAGGCGGGCCAACGAGGACCAGGCGCGGGTCTCCCCCGACGGGCGGTGGGTGGCCTACGTGACGGAGGAGAGCGGCGGCCCCCAGGTGGTGGTGCAGCCGCTCTCGGATCGGGCAGCCAGAGTGCAGGTCTCCACCCGCGGCGGCACTGAGCCGGTATGGGCGCGCGACGGGCGCCGTCTCTTCTACCGGACCGAGGGCGAGTTCCGGGTGGCGGAAGTGTCCCCCACGCCTACGTTCCACGTCGTTTCCCGGGCCGACTTCATGGACGACACCTTCCTCCCCTACCCGAACCCCCACGCCAACTACGACGTTGCGCCGGACGGAACCGAGCTCCTGGTGCTGAAGGGTGAGCCGCAAGCGCTCATCGTGGTGCACGACTGGAAGGCGGAGGTCGACGCCAGACTGCGGCAGGAGAAGGAGCGGTGACCGGGTCGCCGCAAGGCTGAGTGGTCCGCCCCGGGACCGTCGCCTGCCGCCGCCGCCGGATCATCGTGACCATCGGGTTCGCGGCGGTGGCCATGGCCCGCCGATCGACGGCTGCGATCACCCCATCCCGCCCGGACGCCCGGAGCCGTACGACCCGGCGTCTTCGGGCGGCGGTACCCGGGACGCGTCCCGCCTCGAGCCTGCCTCGTCCGCCGACGGCACCGGGCGTCGGCACCAGCCGAGGAGGACGAACGTGGCCGGCGCGACCAGCAGGGCCCACACCCCCGCCACGGTGGCCAGTACCAGGCTCAGGACGTACGAGTCCGTCAGCTGGTCGCCCGCGGCGAGGGCGGCAATGCCCACGCCGCCGGTGAGCAGCATCGCGACCCTGCGACCCGGCGACTGCTCCCCTGGCTCGTACCTCACGAAGCGGTACTCCAGCGGGAGCGCGATGGCGAAGCCGGCGACGAGCCCGCCGGCGCGCCAGCGGTAGGGGTCCTCTCCGAAGAAGAGGAACGGGCCGGCGATCACGAAGGCGAGCGCGAGCATGGCGGCGCCCGCGAACAGCGCGAACGGTCGCGCGGTCAGCCACGCTCGAACCGGGGGCCAGATCCACTGCACCAGGACGACGGCCACGGCCGCGAGCAGGACGGCGCCCACCACATCGCCCACGTAGTGGACGCCGAGATACAGCCGGCTGGTGCCGACCAGGACGGCGACGGCCGCGGGGATCGCCCACGAGACCCGGCCCTGGACGGCCAGCCAGCTCCACAGCGCCGTGGCCGTGGAAACGTGCCCGCTCGGGAATGACGAGACACTGACGTGCTCGTACCTCACCAGACCCGGGGCATCGGGACGCGGCATGCTCACGAGCTGATTGAGGGCCATCTTCAACCCGCCCTCGACGACCACCACCGCCAGCAGCCCGTAGGCCACCCGGCGGCCCCACATCCAGAGGGCGATGCCGACGGCCAGGATGATCCCCCAGTCGATCCCAAGCAGCGAGAGCGCGATCCAGGGCTCCGGCCAGCCGAGGCCGAACAAGCGCTGCAGCGCGATGATCGGCCCCGGGTCGAACAGGATGGGGATCTGGGTCACGTCTCCGGTCACGCAGTCGTGAGGAGCACGCCGGCCAGCAGCGTGGCGGCCCACAGCCAGGCGCTGCGGATGGAGGCGCGGGCGAGCGGCGCCCACTCGTCGTCGGGGGTGGGGCCCGGATCGGCGACGGCCGGGGCCGCGGCGTCGCCCGCGTCGTCGTGTCCGCGCGTGGCAAACAGCCGGCCCACGTGCCGTTCCATCACGCGTCCGTTCGCGACCAGCACCCCGAGGAGGGTCATCTTCACCCAGAAGATCCAGGACGGGAGGAATCTCGGGACGTCCGAGAGGAGCAGGCCGATGCCGGCGAGCATGCCGAGGGCGAGGCTCGCGAGCACGAACCGGTGAGTCCGGCGCCAGTCACGGAGCGCGCGGATGCGCCGCGTCCGGGACGCTCGTCGGGCTCGAACGATCTTCCGGTCCGCGCCCAGGGCGAGGCCGGCGGCCGACACGACCGCGGCCAGGTGGCCGTACAGCGCCACGGCCTGTACGGCCGCGCTGCTCCCGTACAGCTCCGCCCAGGTTTCGACCCATCTCGCCACTGGGGTCACAGCGACCGTCACCATGTAAGCCTAAAGAGCGCGGCTGACCGCGCTCAGCCCGCACGGATGCGCCAAAAGCGCTCTCGCGCGACGAAGCTAGCTGCCGCGCCCGACCCGCGCGACTTTCAATGGCGTGCACGGACGGGCTCGTGTGCGGGCTCGACGCGCCCGGTGAACGGCCCGAGCACCGAGGGGCCGCGGCCCGTGTGCGCGGCTACCAAACTCTCGCCGAACCCTCCGGGGCAAGTCCGGACTTTCCTCCCCCGACGCGCCGTGGACCCGTACTTGCACCCGGCTCCCCCAGTTGCACAAGTGCCGCTTCCCGATACAGAGAGGGAACCATGAACATCATCTGGTGGATCGTCGTTGGCCTCGTCGCCGGTGCCCTGGCCAAGTGGATCATGCCCGGCGACGACCCGGGCGGGATCATCATCACCATCCTGCTCGGCATCGCCGGCGCGTTGCTCGGCGGCTGGATCTTCACCCTGCTCGGGATCGGCGGCGGGATCGTCGTCACGATCGTGGGCGCCGTCATCGGCGCGCTGATCCTGCTCTGGCTGTACCGGATGTTCACGGGCCGGCGGCACAGTACGGCCTGACGCCGCAGCGCGGGGGTACCCTCCCGCGCGGGATCCGGCGGGGTGTTCCTCCTCGAGCGCCGGGCCGAGGAGGAACGCCTGGCCGTGGCTGGCCCCGCTCTTCATCACCCGGCGGGACGACAGAGCTGTGGCCAGGTCCGGAGCCACGGCCCCGCAGATCGCCGCCGAGGTGGCCGTGACCCAGGAGGTCACGACCTGGGCTGAAGTTCCGGACGATCCGGACGAAAGCACTGGCGGCCGTTGATCGGGCACCAGCCTCGCTCGACGACCGAGCGGACTTGATTTCGCCACTCCGTCCCGAGAAGCTTCGGACATGGGCGTCTTCGAGTTCGTCATCATCCTGGTCGCGATCGGCACCCTCGGGAAGGCCGCCGTGGCAGTCGGCGGGCCGCTCCTGGACCAAACGGGCGAATACCTGCGTGCGTCCGCCGCAGAGCGGCGGGCGCGGCGCGAGAGGCTCGAATCCGGCGCGACGCTTTCTCCCGACACCGTCGAGGAGCTGGAGCGGCGGCTGACCCGCATCGAGGATCGGCTCGACTTCCTCGAGGAGCTGCGGGCTCCGACGGAGCGGAAGGCGCTTCACGGCTCTCCTGCGCACCCGGCTGCCGGCGAGCGAGACGGCCCGGCGGCGTAGAGCCCGGGTGCCGTCGGCGCGGCCGCGCCGATGATGCCGCCGCTCGCGGGTTCGCTGGCCACCTTCGTCGGGACCTACCTGATCGCGGACTTCGTGGGGTGAACACCTGCACGCCACCGGCCGCTTCCGTCGGGTCCAGTTCCGCGACCCTCCCGCCGGGTGTCCGGTTCCAGACGGCATCGTACCGGGAGCGGACAGCACGCGCGCGGCGGGGGACCATTCTCAGCGCCGGAATTCCGCGTGCCGGAGCGCTCGGCGAGGCGTCCGGCCGATCGGGCACGCGTCTTCCCTACGGAAGCGCGGCTGAAGCCCGGGACATGCCGAGGAGGACCGATGGGGAGACTGGCCGATGTGGCGCAGGCGCTCCGGACGCTGCGCCGGCGCCCGGGTCAGAGCGCGGTGGTCGTGCTGATCCTGGCGCTCGGGATCACATCGACGGTGGCGGTCTACAGCATCGTTTCCGCGGTGGTGCTGCGGCCGCTCCCGTTCGCTTCGCCGGAAGCGCTGGTGCGCGTGCGGCAGACCGACCCGGACAACGGCATCGCGCTCTTCCAGGGCGCCTCCGGGCCCAGCTTCCAGGACTGGCAGCGCGAGTCCACCACGCTCGTGTCCATGGGGGCGTACTCGGGACCCGGCGGCTCGATCCTCGCCGCCGCGGGCGAGCCCCGGCGCGTGCAGCGTACCAGCGTGACCGGCGACTTCTTCGGCACGCTCGGCCTGACGCCCGCTCTCGGGCGGCTCCTCCGGCCCGGAGACACGGAAGCCGGCGCCCCGCGGGTGGCGGTTCTCTCGTCCGGCTTCTGGCAGCGTGAGCTGGGCGGCGCCCCGGACGTGCTGGGCCGCAACCTGGTGCTGGACGGCGAGTCGTACGAAGTGGTGGGCGTGGCGCGGCCCGGCGGGACGTATCCCGAGGGCACCGCCGTGTGGACGGCCATCCCGGCGGACGCCGAGTACTTCACGGTCCGCTACGCGCACATCCTCGGCGTGGTGGGGCGGCTCGCGCCCGGCGCGACGGCGGCCACGGCTGAGGACGAGCTGGACGGGATCCTGGCCGAGGTGCCCGGCTACACGCCCCGCTCGCGTGTGACCGGTCTGAAGGCCGAGATGGTCGGCGACGTCCGCACGCCCATGCTGGCGCTGCTCGGCGCGGTGGTGTTCGTGCTGCTGGTCGCGGCGGCGAACGCGGGCAACCTGCTGCTGGCGTGGTCGGCCAGGCGGGGAAGGGAGCTGGCGATCCGGAGCGCGCTCGGGGCGGGGCGTCGCCGGCTGGCGGCGCAGCTCGTCGCCGAGAGCACGCTGCTCGCCCTCGCCGCCGGGCTGCTCGGCACCCTCCTGGCCGCCTGGCTCCTCGACGCACTCGTGGCGCTCGCCCCCGGCGACCTGCCCCGCGGCGCCGACATCCGCATCGACGCCGCCGTCCTCGCCTTCGCCCTTGCCGTCTCCCTCCTCACCGGCGTGCTCACCGGCCTGATCCCGGCGCTCCGCGTCCTCGCCCGCGGCCCCGGCGACGGGCTGCGCGACGGGGATGCCAGGGCCGGGAGCCGCTCCGGCCGGCGGGTGGTCGGCGGGTTCGTCGTCGCCGAAGTCGCGCTCAGCGTCATGCTTCTCTCGGGCGCCGGCCTCCTGGTGCGGAGCTTCCTGCGCATCACGGCCGTGGACCCGGGCTTCCGGGCCGAGCACGTGACCACGTTCGAGTTCGCGCTCCCCGGTTACGAGTACGGCGAGCCGTGGCAGCTGCGACGCTTCGGCGACGGGCTGCTGGAGCGCGTGCGCGCGCTGCCCGGCGTGGAGGGCGCGGCGGTGGGGCAGAACCTCCCGGTGGCCGGATCGAGCATGATCACGCCCGCGCTGGTGGAGGGGCGGGCCACGGACAACGCGCCGCGCGTGCAGGTGGTCTCCGTTTCAGACGACTACTTCCGCACCATGGGGATGCAGGTCGTGGCCGGACGCGCGTTCACGTCCGGCGACGACGGCGGTGCGCCCCCCGTCGCCATGGTGGACGAGGCGTTCGCCCGTCTCTACTTCGACGGCGACGACCCCGTCGGCCGGCGCGCCCGCACCTACTTCGGCGAGCCGGTCATGCGGGACATCGTGGGCGTGGTGGCGTCGGCCGCCCACGAGTCGCTCACCGAGCCGCCGCAGCCCACGTTCTACTACCCGGCCGCCCAGATGCCGCCGGCTTCCGGGCGCCTGGTGGTGCGTTCGACGCTCGCCACCCCCGCGCTGGTGGCCGCGGTCCAGGCGGCCAGGCGCGAAGTGGACGCCACCGTCCCGTTCGGCGACATCGCCACCATGGAGCAGCTGCTCCAGCGCACCACTGCGGCGCCCCGCTTCTATGCCACCACGGTGGCCGCGTTCGCGCTTCTCGCCCTCGTCCTCGCCGTCGCCGGGTTCGTCGCCGTCCTGTCCCAGGTGGTCACCCGGCGCCGCCGCGAGATGGGCGTGCGCCTCGCCGTCGGCGCCCGCCCCGCCGAGCTGGTCGGCCTCGTCGTCGGCTACGGCATGCGACTCACGGCCCTCGGACTCGCCCTGGGCCTCGCCGGCGCACTCGCCGTCGGACGGCTCCTCGCCGGACTCCTCTTCGGCGTCGGGCCGGCCGACCCGCTGGTGCTCGGCGGCGTGGCCGCGCTCCTCGCCGGCGTGGCGCTGCTCGCCGCGTGGGCCCCCGCCCGGCGGGCCGCCGGCACGGACCCCATGGCCGCGCTGCGGGCGGAATGACGCCCTTCCGCCGGGCGCTGCGGCCGGCATGACCGCGCTCCGCGCCGCGATCAGGGTCTTCCGCACCCGTCGACGGTTCGCGTTCTGGACCGCGGCCGCGTACGCCCTGGGCATCGCCGCCGTGACCACCGTGTTCTCTCCGCTCGACGACGTCCTCCTCGACCCGCTGCCATGGCCGGCCTCGGGACGGGTGGTCGGAGTGTGGGAGCGCTTTCCGCAGGTGACGGATGGCCGCATCCCCGCGGCGCCGGCGAAAGTGGCCGCCTGGCGGGGCGCCACCGACGTGTTCGATGCGGTGGCCGCGTGGCGGCTCGACGACATGGACTTTTCCGACGCCGGGGAGGGAGCCGGCGATGGCGAGCCGGAGGTCGTCCAGGTGGGGCGTGTCCAGGCCGACCTGTTCCGGCTGCTGGGCATCCGCCCCACTCAGGGCCGCGGCTTCGCGGCTGGCGAGGATGAGCCTGGTGCCGAGCACGTGGTGGTGCTCACGAACGGCTTCTGGCGCGAGCGCATGGGCGGACGTCGGGACGTGCTTGGGCGCACGCTCCGGCTGGCGGGCGAGCCGTTCCGGATCATCGGCGTCCTGCCGCCCGACGAGGCGTTCCCGGCCGACGCCCGCCTCCTGGTTCCGCTGGCGTTCGACGCGCCGGACAGCCGGGCTGCGCACGCATACCGGGTGCTGGCCCACCTTGCGCCGGGGGTCACATTGGCCCGGGCGCAGGCCAGGGTGTCGGAGATGGCGGCGGCCGCGGCGTCGGAGTTCCCGGAGACCGACGCGGGGTGGGAGGCCGAGGTGGTCCCGCTCCGCGACCAGCTCGTGGGCGACGTGCGCGGGCTTCTCCTCCTCTTCTTCGGCGCCGGCGCCCTGGTCTTCCTGGTGGGCGGGGCCAATGGCGCCGGGCTGCTCCTGGCCCGCTCGGCCGGGCGGCGGCGGGAGCTGGCGCTCCGGGCTGCGCTGGGCGCCTCCCGGCGTCGCCTGGTGGCCGACCTCGCCGCGGAGAGCGTGCTGCTGGCAGCGGTGGGCGGCGCCGCGGGCTTCTTCCTGGCGTGGGTGGCCGCCGGGGCGATCCGGACGTGGATGCCCCTCCACGTCCCGGGCCTCGCCGGCGGCTCGTTCGACGCCACGGTCTTGGCGTTCGCCGCGGGCGCCACGCTCCTGGGCGGCCTCGCGTTCGGGCTCCTCCCCGGGCTCCAGGCTTCCGGCACCGGCCCCATGGACGCGTTGCGCGAGGGGGTCACCGGCACACCCGGGCGCGGCCGCATCCTGCGCGCGGTGGTGGTGGGCGAGGTGGCGCTGGCGGCGCTCCTGCTGGTGGGCGGCGGCCTCTTCCTCCGGAGCGCGTGGGAAGTGTCGTCCGTCGACCCCGGGTTCCGCCCGCGCGGGCTGCTCACCCTCGAGCTCCGGCCCCCGCGCTGGCGCTACGACAGCGAAGCCCGCCGCGCCGCGCTCTACCAGGACGTGCTCTCGGCCGTGCAGTCCATGCCGGGGGTCGAGTCCGCGGCGCTCACCAACTACCTGCCCCTCGGCGGGCGCTCGGACTCCTTCCGCTACCTGGTCGAGGGGCGGCCCGCGCCGGCTTCGCCGGACCTGCAGCTGACGGGCATGCGGGTGGTGAGCCCCGGCTACTTCGGAACCATGGGAATCCCGCTGGTCTCCGGTCGCGCCCTCACGCCCGGCGACCGCGCGGACGGGGAGCTCGTGGCCGTGGTGAACGGCGCCATGGCACGCGAGGTCTGGCCCGCCGGCGATGCAGTGGGCGCCCGCGTCAGCATGAACGGTCAGGAAGGCCCTTGGGTGCGCGTGGTCGGCGTGGTCGGCGACGTCCACCACGGCGGCCTCGACGAGCCCGCCTCCCCCGAGCTCTTCGTCCCGCTGGCGCAGGAGGTGTGGCCGTTCGCAGCCCTGGTGGTCCGCGCCGGCTCCGATCCCGCCGCCCTCGCCGCCGCCGTGCGCGACGTGGTCCGCCGCGTCGACCCCGCACTGCCCATCGCCGACGTCCGCACCGGCTCCGGTCTGCTGCGCGCCGCCACCGCCCCCTGGCGGGCCCAGGCCACCCTCGTCCTCGTTTTCGCCGCCGCCGCGCTCCTGCTCGCCATCACCGGCGTGTACGGCCTGCTGGCTTGGGTCGTGGAGCAGCGCATCCCCGAGATGGCCATCCGCCAGGCACTCGGCGCCGCCCGCCGCGACGTGCGCACCCTCGTGGCCCGCGAAGCGCTCCGCCTGGCGCTCATCGGCGCCGCCCTGGGCCTGGTCGCCGCCGCAGCGCTGTCGGCGCTCGTGCGCACGCTGCTGTTCGGCGTGCGGCCGCTGGACCCGTGGAGCTACGCCGCAGCGGCTGGGCTGCTCACCCTGGTCGCGCTCCTGGCCGCGCTCGGGCCGGCCAGGCGGGCGGCGCGGACGGAGCCCGCCTCTTCGTTGAGGGTGTAGACGGCGACGGCCGAATGGAGCGGCGAGGTGAGGTGCGGAAAAGCGGCTCCGCCGGGCCCGTGCCGAAGGCGCGTCCCGCGGCGGAGCAGCGTCCCGCGCCGATGGCGTCCCGCGGCGAAGGGCACCTCTGATCCGCGATTGACGGTTCCTCTGCCGCTCTACATTCCCCTCCCGGACACCAGGAACATCGCGAAGCTCCCCAGCCAGTGGCCGCCCTCGTAGTGCTCCCCCGTCACCGCCGCGAGCCCGGCCCGGCGATGCGCGCGTGCCGCGGCGCGGAGGGCGGGGAGCCGGGGGTCGCCTGACGCGAGGCCGTGGGCGATCCCTTCCAGCATCCACGCCCGGCTCAGGTTCAGCCCGTCCAGGTGGGCGAGCTTCGGGTCGGATGGGTCCGTGACGACCGCGGGGGTCAGCCATGCCCCGCCGTCGTCGCGGCGGGGGAGCGTCGGCAGGAACGTGTCGAGCCAGCGGGCGAAATCGACGGGCGTGAGCACGCGTCGAACCAGGTCGGCCTCGGCGAGGCAGGGGGAGAGGAAGTCCTGGCCGGATGGCTCGTAGGCGAGCGGGCAGTCGCGGTCCGGGAGGTAGAGGGTCCGCACGCGCTCATCCACCAGCCGCAGCATGGCCGTGTCGGCGGCGGTCCTCGCCCAGTCGCGGACAAGCCCGAACGCGAACGCGGTCTGGGAGTGCTCGCCCGTGCGGATCGGGTTCGCCAGCTTCGGCATCCACTCCGTCAGCCGCGCCGCGGCCGCGCGCTCCAGCGGCGCCAGCTTCCGGCTCCACTCCGCCGCCTGCGGGTCGTCCCACTCCCTTAGCTCGGCGCCCAGCTGGAGCAGCCACGCCAGCCCGTACGGCCGCTCGAAGTGCGCGCGACCCTCGCCCTCGAGGTAGCGGATCTCGCCGGCGACGTGTTCCGCCGTCAGGCTCGAGTCCAGCGCCGCCCGCGCCCGCGCCGCCATCGGGCTCTCCGGCGCGAGCCGGGCCAGCCGCGCCAGCAGCCAGTGCCCGTGCACCGAGGAATGCCAGTCGTAGCACCCGTAGAACGCGGGCGTCAGCTCGCGCGGCGGGCGCGCGTCGGCGTCGCTCTGGAGCACGTGCGCGATCTGGTTCGGGTACTCCTGGTGCACGCACGCCAGCGCCAGCTCCCCGAAGCGGGCGGCGAACGCGGAGTCGACCGCCTGGGCGGCGGCCGCCGCGGGGGCGGCGACGACGAGGGCCGCGAGGATGGCGGCGAGTCGGATGTGTCGCATGCCGGAGAGTACCCGCCGCCCCCGCCCGGGTCAAAAGCGCACCCACCCGCTGGCCGGCGAATGCATCCGCGTCAGAACGTGAGCCGTATCACCTCTCCCGCGCCCGGAGGAGCGCCGAAGCCGAGCACCGACACGTACAGCGCGCCATCCGGACCGAACGTCATACCGGTCGGCAGCGGAAGGTCGGACACGATCGGCTCCAACGAGCCGTCCCGCGCCACCCGCACGACGCGGCCGCTGAACGGGGGGCCCGGGAAGCACGGCGTCGTGGCCGGACACACCGTGGTGTTCTCGAGCGCGTACATTTGCCCGTCATGATCGAACGCCACCCCGACCACCGCTGTCAGGTGGCCGATCGTCTGGGGGATCTGACCGCTGGGCGTGATGTGCATGATCGTCGATACGCCCGGTATCAGAGGGAAGGTGCCCAGGTTGCCCACGTAGAAGTTGCCATGGTACGCGATCGCGGTCGGCACGATGTGGCCCATCTTCGCCGAGATGTCCACCACACGGCTCACCGCTCCTCCCGTCGTGATCCGCACCAGCTCACCGTGGTTCGGCTCCACCGCGTACAGGTCGCCCCGGACCGCGACCATGTCCCACCACGTGCCGTCGGGCTCGAAATCCTCCTCCTCCGGGTTGGCCACGGGATGCGCCATCTGGTACGCGCTCAGATCAGCCACCATGTCCCAGCCGCCGTTCCCGTTCACCCGGATCACGCCGTTGGGGACATCCGCAATGCCGTGCGAGCAGCCCGCACCCGCCAGCAGCGCGTACAGCGTGTTCCCAATGAATTCGACATCCGCCACCCCGCTCACCAGGCTGCCCTGCAGCGGGCTCGTCTGGCTCGACGGCAGGTTGTCCACCACCGTCACGGGCACGCCGTTCACGATCTTCGAGATCCGCGCCGTGTACCCGCCCGTGTACGGACCCACCGGCTCGACGACCTGCGGACACTGCCCCAACGTCGAGTTCGTTCCCCCCGTGCCGCCCTCCGCCACGTACAGGTACCCGTCCGGACCGAAGCTCAGCCCCCGCGGGTTGTCCAGCCCCGTCGCGTAGGTGCTCATCGACACTTCCGGCGCCTTCGCAAACAAGACGTCCGGCTCGGCCGGCTGCGTCGGCGTCGCCTCGTCGCAGCCTGCGACGGCAAACGCAAGGAACGAAACAGCAACGGCGTACGTGGTTCGCATACGATACCTCCGTTTCTCAGGGGAATTGCGGCCCCGCCCCGGCAGCTCCCGGTCCCGGCTTCATCCGGGCCGATCGGACCAGCGCCATGGGCCGCGAGGTCTCCAGCACGAAGAAGCGGCCGGCGCCGATCCACCGCCTCCTCAGCCCGCGCCGTGGCGGGGCTACCGCCCAAACTGTGGCGCCGTATTGATTGCGACCAATACAAATTCCGACTTGACTAATCACGAAACCTTATTAAATAGCGGTATGGAACTTCGCCAGCTTCGCTATTTCGTGGCCGTCGCCGAGGAGCTGCATTTCGGGCGTGCGGCGGAGCGGGTGCACGTGGTGCAACCGGCGCTGAGCCAGCAGATCAAGAAGCTGGAGCGGGAGCTGGGGGTCGTGCTGCTGGCGCGGACGCGCCGGCGTGTCTCGATGACCGAGCCGGGGCGTGCGTTTCTCAAGGAGGCGCGGCGGGTGCTGAGCCACGCGGCGGCGGCGGTGGAGGCGGCGCGCCGGGCGGCGGCGGGAGAGACGGGGCGCTTGCGGCTGGGCTACGTGGACTGGGCGATCTACCTGCAGCTGCCGGAGACGCTGCGGGCGTATCGGGAGCGATATCCGGAAGTGGACCTGCAGATTGCGGAGATGGGTCGGGAGGCGCAGCAGGAGGCGTTCAGCCGGGGCGAGCTGGATGTGGGGCTGTTCGCGTACCGGGAAGGGGAAGGCGATTTCAGTTACGAACGGGTGGTGTCGGATCCGTTGATGGTGGTCCTGCCGGATACGCATCGGGCTACGAATCAGGCGCGGGTCCGGCTGGAGACGCTGGCGGATGACCCGTGGGTGTTGTTTCCCAGGGCATTCGGGTCGCGCTACCTCGAGGTGGTCGTGGCGGCGTGCGCGGCGGCGGGGTTCGAGCCGCGGGTGGCACAGGAGGCCGGCGAGATGAACGCGCTGGCGGCGCTCGTCGGAGCGGGATTCGGAGTCACGCTGCTGCCGAGCTCGGTGGCGTTGCGGCCAATGGCGAACACCGCGGTGCGTCCGCTGGCGGGCGTCGCGCCCGAGCTGCCCCAGGACGTGGTGTGGCGGACGCACGAGCTGTCACCGACGGCGGCAGCGTTCGTTGCGCTGGTGCGTGAGCAATGGGATGCGCTGGCGCGCGAGCGGTCGGCACGGGCGGATGATGAAGCGGCGGCCGACGTGTCGAGGGCGCTTCGCCGCGTCGGTGAGGAAGCCGGCCATTCCCGGCCGTCGCCATGATCGACGTAGCGCTCATCGAGGACAACCGCCTGGTGCGTGAAGGACTGACGACGCTGCTGAACGGCACGGGCGAGTGCCGGATAGCGGCGGCGATGGCCGAGCTGGACATCGCTGTGTTGAAGGCGGCGGACCCGCACCTCGTTCTGATCAATGTCGGTGCGGGTGACGGGAGCAGCCTGTCCATGGTCCGGATGATGACGCGCGACATCCCGACCGCCCGTGTGATCATGATGGACCTCCTGCCGGTACCCGGGGAAGTCTCCGATTTCGTGGAAGCCGGGGTGGCCGGTTTCATCATGAAGGACGCCACCCTGGAGGAACTGGTCCACACCTTCCGTGCGGTAGCCGGCGGTCAGCGGGTGCTGCCCGACGAGCTCACGTTCACGCTCCTTGCCCGGATCGCGGACGACGCGGCAGCGCGCGGTGGCGAGCGGGTGGTCGAAGCCGTGCGGATGACGCCGCGGGAGCGGCAGGTGATCGAGCTCATCTCCGAAGGGCTGAGCAACAAGCGGATCGCTTCACGGCTCGAGGTCGCGCCGCAGACGGTGAAGAGCCACGTCCGCAACATCATGGAGAAGCTCGCGCTCCACACGCGGCTGCAGATCGCCGCTCATGCCCGCCCGGATCCCCGTTCATGACGCGGCCCATCACGGTGGTCGTGGTAGACGACAACCGCCTGCTCCGCGATGGCATCGCGAAGCTGCTCGGAGCCCAGCCGGACATCCGGATCGTGGGAGCCGTGGGGACCGCGGAGGAAGGGTCGGCGCTGGTCGAGCAGATGGCACCGTGCGTCGTGCTGGTGGACGCGGGGTTGGGCGAGCACGACAGTCGCGCCTTCATAGAGCAGCTTCGGGAGACGGGTGCCGCTGCGCGCATTGTCGTAATGGGCTTCCTTCCCTCCCATGAGGATGTTCTGGAGTTCGTGGGCGCGGGAGCCTCCGGGTTCGTGCTGAAGGAGGCGAGCGTGCCCGAGGTGCTGGCCACGATCCGTGCGGTGGCGGCCGGCGAGACCGTGATCCCCACCTACCTGGACCGGGCCCTGCTTTCCCGGATCGCGACGGCCGCTGGCCGGGCCGCGCATAGCCTGTCGGGCCTTCTGGCGCAGGAGCGGCAGGTGGTCATGCTCATCGCGGACGGGCTGCCGAACCGGGAGATCGCCCGGCGGCTGGAGATCCCGCTCAGCGCGGTCCGCAGCCACGCCGACAACGTCCTCGAGAAGCTGGCTGTGCAGGCCCGGTCCCCGGACGTCATGTAGCCAACCCCGCCCGATTCTCTCATCGGTGCTCCGCCGTCCTGACGCTCTCCTCCGGTGAGGAACCGGCACGTCTACCCCATTCGAGGGATGGCCCCCCTGTACCCCATCCCGGAGATTGCACAGGGACAGGCACGCCAACACTCACGCAGAACGGCAGGATATACCGGTGAGAACCAAACGATCGGCAGTACCGGAAACGCAGAACCGCGGCGGACTCCGCATGAGGCGCCTGTATTTCGGCTTCACTCTGGGGGCTCTCGTCCTCATGCTTGCTTCCGGCTGTGCCTGGAGCAACAAGGCCAAAGGCGCCGTGATCGGTGCGGGCGCGGGTGGGGCGGCGGGGGCTGTCGTGGGCAACGCCACGGGCTCGACGGTCCGCGGCGCGATCATCGGGGCTGTGGTGGGTGGCGCCAGCGGAGCGGTCATCGGCCACCAGATGGACCAGCACGCCAAGGAGCTGGCCTACGACCTTCCCGGCGCGCAGGTCCAACGGATCGGCGAAGGCATCGCCGTGACGTTCCCAGAGGGGCTGCTCTTCCCCTTCGATTCCGACCAGCTCCATTCGGACGCGCGTGAGAACCTGCGGCGGTTCGCTGCAAGCCTGGTCAAGTACACGAACACGCGGACTGTCGTGGTGGGGCATACGGATTCGGACGGGAGTGAGTCGTACAATCAGGCCCTTTCGGAACGGCGTGCCCGGGCGGCAGCGGACTTCATGGCGGCCAACGGCGTGGCGGCTTCGCGCATCAGCGCGGTCGGGAGCGGCGAGACCGAGCCGATCGCGACCAACGCGACAATCGACGGTCGCAGCCAGAACCGGCGCATCGAGGTCGCGATCTTCGCCGCCAAGTAGCGCGAACCGGCTGACCCATCCGGCGGGCGGTCGACAATCGGCCCGCCGGCGAGACACGATCCACATCGGTAGTCACCTCGGACACTGGAGCAGAAATGCACGCATCAATGAAGAGACCTGTCGTCCACCTCGCCGCCCTTCTCCTGGCGCCCCTGTTCTTCATGGCCACTCCGGTCGTGGGCCAGCAGCAGGCCGGGCTCGAGTCCGCGACCCGGCCTGCGGCGACGGCCGTGGCCCCGGAGGCCTCCTCGATCGTGCCGGGCCCCACGGCCGCGTGGGCGGCCTTCGCCTTCCAGTCCGGCCAGGCGGAGATCCTGCAGGCCATGCCAGCGAGCGCGCTGGACGACGCGTACGAGGGCCCCCAGACCCGCAACGTGGCCATGATGATCGTGGGCGCCACGGCCATGGTGGCCGGCGCCGTGATCGGCGGTGACGCCGGCACCATCATCATGATCGGGGGTGGCGCAGTCGGCATCCTCGGTCTCTGGTGGTACCTCCAGTAAGCAGTACCGCCCGGCTCTCCGGGCGGACCTGGCGGCGGGATGTGCCCCGATCGGGCGATACCGCCGCCGGGTTCGTCCGTTACCGTCGATTCAGGACCAGCGTGTCCTGGCTCGTCTCGGCGCTCCGGCGCCGCGGACTGCTGATTCTGATCGGGAGAATGGGCGCAGTATCAATGTCGCGCCCGAGGAGTGCCAGGATGAATGCACCGACGAATGATCAGGGTGGGAAACCATCCCCGGAGGTCTCACTCTGGGCCTATGCCTACGAGCTGCTGCCGCCCCACGCGGTGCGCCGGATGCAAGCGATCCGCGCACTGCTGGAGGAAGCGAACGGCGGGGCCGCCCGGGAAGACCGCAGATGGGCCGCGCGCCTCGTCCTGGAGAACCAGGTGACGCACCTGCTCATCGTGAGTGACACGCCCGAGATGGATCCGGAAATCAACCGCCGGATCGAGGCTGCCCTGAAGGAGCTGGACGTTCGGTATTCCG
The DNA here is from genome assembly GCA_963798845.1 of uncultured Gemmatimonadales bacterium. GTDB lineage: Bacteria > Gemmatimonadota > Gemmatimonadetes > Longimicrobiales > RSA9 > CAVUKA01. Next base: position 338,680 of record CAWCUS010000004.1, read on the forward strand.
TTACCCTGCCCATGCCCGTCTCGTGATGCCGCCCTGGCGTCCGTCGAACTGTGCGACGAGGGGAGCCGGGTATCGCCTGTGCCGATGAACCCAACCGGGTGGATAACCGTCCTCACCCTCATCGGGTCGGCGCTTCAGGCCGCTCCCGCCCCGGCGCAGGCGGTCCCGGAGAGCAGGGCCGTCCAGGAGGCAGGGGAAGCGCCTGGTCCACGGACTTCCTTCCAGATCGCCGCTCGAGCCCACATCCTCGAGGACTCGGCGGCGCAAGCCGAGGAGAGGGCCCTTCGTCTGGGGGCCGTGCCGGAGCTGACGACGGACGTCGTAGCGGCGGAGCGCCGTTTCGCGGAGCTGCGGGCCCTGTTCGACGCCATGACCGGCGCGGACTTCGTCCGGCTGGAGCGTCTTTCGCGGCTCCGAGATCAGGCGCAGCTGGAGGACGGGCGGCTGGAGGTCGTCCGGGGGCGCCTGGTCGACCGGTTGGAGCAACTCGGCGGCCTCGATGCGGAGTGGACGGACCGCCGCCAACAGTGGCGGTCGTGGCTTGAGGCGCTGGGTGCGGAAACCGACGGGACGGCGGCCGAGGTGGCGCTGACGGAGGGGCAGGCGAGGGCCGCGCTCGACCGGATAGATTCGGTGCTGGAAGCGGCGACGGCCGCGGCGGCCTCCCCGCTGGAGCTCCAGAGTCGTGTGGAGGCGCTACGAGAACGGATCGGCCACCTCAGCGACACGATCACTGCCATCCAGGCACAGCGCCGGCAGGCCTTGCTGGCGTGGGGGGAGCCAGTTCTCTTTTCCGCTGAGCATCGGGCGCAGCTCCGGGAGGGGGGGTGGCGGGCGTGGGATCCCGCTGCCGGCATCGAGCTGGACGCGTATCGGACGTTCGCGCGGGACAACCTGGGCATGCTGTTGTTCCACGCGTTCCTGGCGTTCGTCATCGGAGCAACGGTGCGGCTTGGCCGGCGGGCGGCCGGTCGGGCGGAGGCCGCCGAGTGGTCCGGCCTCCTGGAGCATCCCTGGTCTCTGGGCCTGTTCGTTTCCGTGCTGGCCGCAATGGGCCGCATCACGCTGGCACCGCCTCTCTGGGATGTCCTGCTGTGGGCCGTCTTCGGGGCCAGCGCCGCGATCCTCGGCCGTCGCCTGTTCAATGCCCGGGCCGTCCGCCTCATGATCTACCTGGCCGCGGCCTTCTACCCGGCGTTCCTGCTCCTGGAGGTGGGCCAGCTCCCCGAGCCGGTCTTCCGGGTGGGCCTGGCCCTCGTGGCCGCACTGGCCATCCCACTCTTCCTGCTGCTGGCGTTCCGTCGGCTCCCGGCCGTGGATGAGGAGTACGGGCCGGAGGATGGTGATCCGGCTCGAAAGTGGCCGCTTCTCGTCGGCGCGGCCGTGTGGGTGGTGGTGCTGGCCTGTTTGGCCCTGGGCTTCGACGCGCTGGCCCGGTGGACGCTGCACGTGACGGTGATGAGCGGTGCGGTGGCGTATACGGTGATGCTGGGCTTTGCCATCACGGGGGCTGCGGCCACCACGTTCACGCGCCTGGACGTGGAGGGTCCGTTCCTGCACCGGGTGGGCGTGTTGCTGGCGCAGCGGCTGCTCCTGATCGTGCGGGTCGTACTCGCCCTGGCCGGCGTGCTCATCCTCCTTGACGTCTGGGGGTTGACCGGATCGCCGGTGACCACCTGGCAGTGGATCATGGGCGCCGGCTTCACGGCGGGGACGTTCCACCTGACCGTCGGCCGGGTGGTGATCGGTGCGCTGGTCGTGTACCTGGCAGTGCTCGTGTCCGGCCTCTTCCGGTCGCTGGTGACCGCCGGCCATGACCCACACGGTCCGGCGGGGGCGGGCCGCATGTTCGACCTCGACCCGGGCCTCGGGGCGTCCATCACGCGCCTGGCCCAGTATGCGTTCGTCGCGCTCGGAACCATCCTCGCCCTTGGGATCATGGGCTTCCGGCTGCAGAACTTCGCCATCATCACCGGGGCGCTCGGGATCGGCGTGGGCTTCGGGCTGCAGAACGTGGTGAACAACTTCGCCAGCGGACTGATCCTGCTTTTCGAGCGGCCCGTGCGCGTGGGCGACGCCGTGGTGGTGGGGGACGTCTGGGGCACGATTCAGAAGATCGGGCTCCGTTCCACGGTCCTGCTCACCCTGGATCAGTCCGAGAATGATCGTCCCGAATGCTGACCTGGTGTCCGAGAAGGTGATCAACTGGACGCTCACCGACTCGAGGGCCCGTTTGTTCCTGCCCCTGGGCGTGGGGTATGGCAGCCCGGTGGCCCGTGTGCTGGAGATCCTGGAGGAAACGGCTGCCGCACACGAGGAGGTGCTGGAGGACCCGGCGCCCGAGGCTCTGTTCATGAAGTTCGGCGACAGCTCCCTCGACTTCGAGCTCCGGGTCTGGGTGAAGGACGTCCGAAACCGGTTGCCCATACGAAGCGCGGTGCTCACGGACCTCGACCGTCGGCTGCGGGACGCCGGGATCGAGATCCCCTTCCCACAGCGCGACCTCCACCTGCGGTCGATCGACCCGGAGGCACTGAAAGCGGTGTTCGATCGGGGCAGCCCATGATGCGTTGTAGACGGTCCTTGCGACCGAAGTAGAACAGCACCAGCTCGTGGCTCACCCCCGCCTCCGATCGCCACCGCCCGGATCGTCAGGCGCCGGACTCCGTCGCGGCAGGCCAACCGGAACGCCGCCTCCAGCAGCTGCGTGCGGCGGGCCTCCTCCGGCAAACGTCTCGACCTCTCGTGCTCCCTCAGGCCTGTACCTGACGGACGCCCAGTGTGGGTTGAAGAGGGTTGATTCGTTATTGACCATTTGTCCAAATAAGCCTATCATTATTCTGTGGAGCCGGTCAAGGCCAGGGCGCGATCCTCATTCAGGCGCGCCGCCCCGTCTCCTCTACAAACTCGCACCAAAGGCATCCGAATGGAGGGCAAAGCCTGGCGAAACGCCCGCCCGGCCCGTGCTCCGCCTCCCGGGTCGAGTTGTGGCCATTGGCGCGTCGGCGGGTGGTCTGAAGGCGCTCCAGGAACTGGTTCAGGCGATTCCGGCCGACAGCGGCAGGGCGTACGTCGTGATCATGCACCTGGACCCGGATCGGGAGAGCCGGATCGCCGAGCTCCTTCAGGACCGGGCGCCGATCCCGGTGACGCAGGTCGGGCGCGCGACGGTCGTGGAAGCGGACCACATCTACGTCATCCCACCAGGCCAGGACCTGGAGATGAAGGTGATGGACGTGATCAAGCTGCGGGAGCGGGGTGATCGATGGCGACCGGGCGCCGGTGGACCTGTTCTTCCGGACGCTGGCGCGGGAGTATGGTCCTGAGGCGGTAGGGGTGGTGCTGTCCGGGACGGGAACGGATGGAACGGCGGGGGTGCGGTCGATCCGGGAGGCGGGGGGGATCACGGTGGCGCAGTCGCCCGGGGAGGCCGATTACGAGGGGATGCCGGCGAGCGCGATCGCCACGGGGCTGATCGACCTGGTGCTGTCGTCGTCCCGGATTCCGACCGAGCTGCATCGCCTGGACCGGAGGCCGCTGCCGCTGGCGTCAGCGGCGGGCGACGAGCACCTCGAGGACGAATTGGCGCCGGTGTTTGCGGCGGTGCGAGGCGGTACGGGGCACGATTTCAGCATGTACAAGCGGTCGACGTTGCTGCGTCGGCTGGAGCGTCGTCTGCTGTTCAACGGCTTGGAGACCCTGTCGGAGTATGTGACGCTCCTCCGGTCGAGCCAGGCGGAGCGCCAGGCGTTGCTGCGGGACCTGCTCATCTCGGTGAGCTCGTTCTTCCGCGATCCCGAGGCCTTCGACGGTCTCGTGCCGGCGATTGCCGGACTGTTCGAGCACAAGGGGCCGGGAGATACAGTGCGGGTGTGGGTGGTGGGGTGCGCGTCGGGGGAGGAGGTGTACTCCCTCGCCATGATCCTGGCGGAGCACGCGGCGACGCTGCTGGATCCGCCCGGGATCCAGGTGTTCGCCACCGACATCGACGAGCGAGGGTATGCGTGGGGCCGGGAAGGCGTGTATCCGTCGTCGGCCGTGGCGCCCGTGGCGCCGGAGCGGCTGCAGCGTTTCTTCACGAAAGAGCCGGGCGGGTACCGGATCAGCAAGTCGCTGCGAGAGCTGGTGCTCTTCGCCGTGCACAATGTGTTGCGCGATCCACCGTTCGCGCGGATCGACCTGGTCAGCTGCCGGAACCTGTTCATCTACCTGCAGCCGGAGGCGCAGCAGCAGGCGCTCGAGACGATGCACTACGCGCTGAATCCGGACGGACTCCTTTTCCTCGGCGCATCCGAATCGGTTGGCGACGGCGGCCTCTTCTCTGCCGTGGGCGCGCCGGCGAACCGGATCTTCCGCCGCACCCCGGTGCCGAGTCGGCTACCGCGGGTGTCCACGATGGACCCCATGGTGCGGGCGGGCGCGGCGACGGGTAACGGTGGGGAGGCCCGGCGGGAGGCGTTCTCCTACGGCGCCGTCCACATCCACATGCTGGAGGAGTACGCCGAGCCGAGCGCGGTCGTGGATGAGCGGTGGGAGGTGGTCCACATGTCGGAAGGTGTGGGCCGCTATCTCCGTCTTCGGGAGGGGGAGCCGAGCCGCCGGGTACTGGACCTGACGAGAGCCGACCTGCGCATGGCGCTGCGCTCGGCGCTGCACCAGGCCTTCACGAAGGGTGCGGCTACGGCCCGGCGGGTCCAGAGGGACGGGGGTGGCCAGCTACGGGTCCGGGTCCGGCCGGGCTCTCCGAACGGCATGGGAGGCCGGTTCGCCTTGGTCCTCTTCGAGGAGGTGGACGACGTGCCTGAGGGCGTTCCGGCAGCGGCGGAGTCCGGGTCGGACCAGTCGAATGCTCGGGACCTCGAGGACGAGCTGCGGCAGACGAGGGAGCAGCTGGAGGCCACGAGTGCATCCTACGAGCACACCGTGGCCGAGCTCCAGGTGGTGAACGAGGAGCTGCTGTCCACCAACGAGGAGCAGAAGGCTGCCGCGGAGGAGCTGGAAACCGGGCGTGAGGAGATCCAGTCCATCAACGAAGAGCTGACGACGATCAACCAGGAGCACCAGAGCACGATCGAGGAGCTGAAGCGCACCAACGGGGACCTGCAGAACCTGATCGAATCGACGGAGATCGGCACCATATTCCTCGATCGCGCCATGCGGATCCGCCGCTTCACGCCCGCGGTGGCAGAGCTATTCAATTTCGTGGTCACGGACCATGGCCGGCCCCTCGCGCACATCACGCACCGGCTGAACTATCCGGATCTGGTGGCGGATGTCGCGCGCGTGCTGGAGTCGCTGGAGCGGCTCGAGCGGGAGGTGACCAGCGAAGGCGGCGAGGCCTTCATCGTCCGCATGAACCCCTACCGGTCGGTGGATGGGAAGGTCGATGGCGCGGTCCTCACGTTTTTCGATCACACGGCCCACCACGCCATGGAGGGTGAGCTGCGAGAGGCCAAGGCCGTGGCGGAGGCGGCGAACGTGGCCAAGACCACGTTCCTGGGGACGCTCTCGCACGAGCTACGCACGCCGCTGAGCGCGATCGTTGGCTATGCCGACATTCTCCAGATGGACGGCACGCTCACAGCGGAACAGGGCCACCGGGTCGACCGGATCCGGGCGGGCGCCGACCACCTGACCGCGATGATCGATGAGCTCCTGAGCTTCACGCGCATGGATGTGGGGCGGGAACGCGTCGAGCGGCAGGCCCTCGACGCCCGGGCGGTCGCGAGGGAGGCCCACTCCCTCATGGCGCCGGTGGTGGCCGCCAAGGGGCTGGCGTTCACCTTGGAGCTGCCCGACGAGGCCGTGCAGCTCGAGACCGACGTGGTGAAGGTGCGCCAGATTCTCATGAATCTGTGCGGAAACGCAGTGAAGTACACCGCCTCGGGCGAGATCCGGCTGCGCGTGTACGGCGACGGCGATCGCATGGTCTTCGAGGTGTCCGATTCAGGGATCGGGATCGCGGCCGAGCACTTCGAACGCATCTTCGAGCGCTTCTGGCAGGTGGACGGAGGCGCGACCCGCACGTCGGGCGGCCTGGGGGTGGGGCTCGCGGCCGTGCGGGAGTACAGCCGGCTGCTCGGCGGCGATGTCGAGGTGGAGAGCGAGCTGGGCAGGGGCAGTACCTTCCGTTTCTGGCTCCCCCTCCTGCGAAGGGCAGAGGATGCCCGCGCGGCGGTGAGCCTTCGGGACTCCGCGCCGGCTCGAACCTCCGACAGTGGAAACGCGCCGGGAGTCCGGCACCGTCGTGGTGGTGCTGACGGGCGACTGGGCGTTGGAGCGCGCCGTCCCCGCCTTCGCCGCGCTCATGGACGAGCAGCCTGACCTCGACGGGATCCGTTCGGTGCGGTTCGCGAGCGCGGAGCTGGGCGGCTGGGACAGCAGCCTGCTGACCTTCCTGGTCCAGGGCGCGAGGTACTGCGAAGCCCGCGTCCTGGAGTTCGACGAAGGGGGGCTGCCCGAGGATGTCACCCGTCTCCTGGCGCTGGCCCGGGCGGTCCCGGAGCGGGAGCCCGCCGGCGCGGAGCCGAGCCCATCGTTCCTCTCGAGGATCGGCGAGAAGGGCCTCTCGGCCTACGGGGATGTCGTCGCCGCCGTCACCTACGGGGGCGAGGTCGCCCAGAGCATCGGCCGCCTGAGCATGCGCCGCGTCCGGCTCCGCTGGCGGGACTTCTGGGTGGTGGTGCAGTCGAACGGCTCGGGCGCGCTTCCCATTGTCACGCTGATCGCCTTCCTGGTAGGAGCCATCATCGCCTTCCTGGGCGCCGTGGTGCTGCGGCGCTTCGGCGCCGGCTACTACGTCTCGTACCTGGTCGGCTACGGGATCCTGAGGGAGATGGGGGCGCTGATGACGGGCATCATCATGGCGGGTCGGACCGGCGCCGCGTTCGCCGCCGAGCTCGGCAGCATGAAGGTCACCGAGGAGATCGATGCCTTGCGGACCCTGGGCATCTCCCCGGTCGACCACCTCGTCCTGCCTCGCGTGCTCGGCCTCTCGGTGATGATGCCCGTCCTGACCATCTATGCCGATATCGTGGGCGTTCTGGGCGGACTGGTCGTCGCGGTCACGCTCCTCGACCTCACGGCCACGCAGTTCGTGGGCGGGCTCCTGGGTGTGCTCACGCTCGGCAATGCGGTGCTGGGCGTGTTCAAGGGGTCCGTGTTCGGCGTCGTGATCGGCGCTGCGGGCTGCATGAAAGGGCTGCAGACCGGCTCGGACGCCGGAGCGGTGGGACGGGCGGCCACCTCGGCGGTGGTGCTGGGAATCACCGGGATCATCGTGGCCAACGCCGTGATCGACTGGCTGGCGGCCCTGGTGGGGATGTGATGAGCGCTCTCCGGTCTGCGGGCGTGTCAGCGGAGTCATCTCCCATCGAGGTGAAGGACCTGGTCATGTCCTACGGTGCGAACATCATCATGGAAGGTCTGAGCTTCGCGGTTCGCCGCGGCGAGGTGTTCGTGATCATGGGCGGGAGCGGCAGCGGCAAGAGCACGCTGCTGAAGCACCTGATCGGGCTGAAGAAACCGACCGAGGGCACCATTCTGTTCGAAGGTGAGGATTTCGTCTCGGCCGGGGAGGAGGCGAGGAAAATGATGCTCCGGCGCATGGGCGTGCTCTTTCAGAACGGGGCGCTGTGGAGCGGGCTGACGCTCGCGGAGAACGTGGCCCTCCCGCTGGAGGAATACACCAGCCTGCCAGCGGAGGCGATCGGAGAGCTGGTCTCGCTGAAGCTCGCCCTGGTGGGGCTGCGCGGGTTCGAATCGTTCTATCCCGCCGCCATCAGCGGGGGCATGCGCAAGCGTGCGGCTCTCGCTCGCGCGATCGCGCTGGATCCCAATGTACTCTTCTTCGACGAGCCGTCCTCGGGCCTCGACCCGGTCTCCGCCAACCGCCTGGATGACCTCATTTTGCAGCTGAGAGCGAGCCTCGGCACCACGATCGTGGTGGTGAGCCACGACCTGGCGAGCATTTTCCGGGTGGCCGACCGCGCGCTGTTCCTGGACATCGAGAGTAAGACCATGACTGCGCTCGGCAGCCCCGACGATCTGCGGGATGCTCCGCCGAGCGAGGAAGTCCGCCGATTCCTGACCCGAACCAGCGAGGGTGCCGCATGAGCCTCCGTGCCAGCCCGACCGCGATCGGGCTATTCATGATCGGCGGGATCGTCCTCGCGGTGGTGGGCGTCGCCACCCTGGCCTCCACCACCCTGTTCGAGGAACGGTCGACCTTCGTCAGCCTGTTCGAGGAATCGGTGAACGGGCTGGAGCGCGGCGCCCCTGTCAAGTTCCAGGGCGTTCCCGTGGGCACCGTGACGGAGATCCTGATCCGGATCGACGAGCGGGACAAGACGTTCGAGGTGCCGGTGCAGTACGACGTCGACCTGACGCGCCTCACCACCCGGGCCGGGAAGTACCTCCAGCTCAACCGGCAGGATGTGCTGAGGCAGCAGATCGCCGACGGGCTCCGGGCCCAGCTGCAGATGGAGAGCATGGTCACCGGGCAGCTCTACATCGAGCTGACGTACCGCCCCGACGCGCCGATCGAGTCGGAGACCGCGCTGGCGGAGTTCCCCGAAATCCCGACCACGCCCTCGCTCCTGGCGGCCCTCGGTACGGGCGCGGGGAGCGTGATGGAGAAGGTTCTCCAGGTCCTGTTCCAGGTCAACCAGCTGCTGAACGAGGTGGACATGCCGGGGATCAACGCCGCCGTGGTGTCGTCGGCGGAGGCGGTCGAGCGCCTGGTGGATTCTCCCGAGATCCGTGCAGCCGTCCAACAGGTGCCTGGCATGACCGCGCAGGTCAACCAGACGATGGCGGAGGTGCAGCGGCTGGCCCAACATGCCAGTGCAGCCATCGATCCGCTACAGCTCCAGCTGGAAGGGACGTCCACCGAGATGTTGGCCGCAATGCAGGCGTTGCACGGCATGCTGGACGAGATGGCCGGCCTGCTGTCGACGGACTCGGACCTGGGCTACGGACTGCAAGAGACCCTGGCGAGCCTCCGCAAGGCGGCAGACGCCCTGAGCGTGCTCGCCACATCGCTGGAGCAGAACCCCGACATGTTGATCCGCGGCAAGAAGCCGCCGGAGAATTGACCATGCGACAGATGAGACGCGCCGTTCCCCCGCTCGCGCCGCTGCTCCTCGCCCTCACGGGCGGGTGCTTCAGCCTGGCCCGCGAGAGCACGCCTGTCGAGCAGTACGTACTCGGCGGCGTCGCGGGCGCCGACGCCGGAGCCGCGTCGCTCGACCCGACCGCTCCCGTCATCGGCCTGCGACGCCTGGACCTCGGCGCATATCTGGCCACGCCGGACGTCGTCGTCCGGCACGGGACACACCGGATCGAGGACTCCGAGTTCCACCGTTGGGGGGAGGACCTGGGCGTGGGGATCAACCGCGCGCTGGCCGCCTACCTGATGACGCAAGGCGGATTCCGGCGGATCGACGTGGCTCCCTGGGCCGCCGCGACGGCCCACGACTACCTGGTCCAGGTCCGCGTGCTGCACTTCGAGGGCGTGGTTCCGGAGGCCGGGTCCGGGACGCAGGGAGAGGCCCACGTGCTGGCGGCCTGGGCGGTGATCCGCCCCGGCGGCGGCGCCGTGGTGGCCCGCGGGACCACCGATTATCGGCAACCCGGGTGGGCCGTGGGAGACTATCCCTCGCTCGTAGCGCTCCTGGACCGCGGTGTGTTCCGCATTGCGACCGACCTGGCCGAAGCTCTCGCCAGCCTGCCGGCCGGGTCATGACCGTCGCCTCCGACCTTCGGCTCCGGAAGCTCGAGACCTTCACGTTCCTCGCCTTCGTCCTCCTCGCGACGGGCGTGTTCTTCTGGACCATCCGCCCGTTCTTCTCTCCGCTGTTCTGGGCGGCGGTGTTCGCACTCCTGTTCCAGGGAATGCACGCGCGCCTGGTGCGACTCTTCCGCGGCAGGCGGGCCCCGGCGGCGCTCGTGGCGACCATGGCGACGGTCCTGTTCGTCGTGCTCCCGTTCGCCGCCGTGCTCGCGGCGCTGGCGCGGCAGGGCCTGCTCCTGTACCAGGGTCTCGCTTCCGGGGAGATCAGCGTGCAGGCCCCGATCGACCTGATCGAGCGGTGGCTGCCCGCCGTGGCCGGGCTTCTCGAGCGGTACGGCGTGGATGTCGAGCAGCTCCGGGTCTCCATGCAGGACGTGGCGGCGCGGGTCACCGGGTCCATAGCCGGATGGGCGCTGACGGCCGGACAGAACGTGCTGATGATCGCGCTCCTGTTCGGGCTCATGCTCTACCTGCTGTTCTTCTTCTTCCGGGATGGCGGCCGCATCGTGGACCACGTCATGCGGGTCCTGCCGCTGGGCGAAGACCGCAAGCAGCGCCTGCTTCGGAAGTTCGCCGAGGTCGCGCGGGCCACGGTGAAGGGGACGCTGATCATCGCGGTGGTGCAGGGGAGTCTCGGCGGGCTCCTGTTCGCCGTCGTCGGCATCCGGACCGCCGTCTTCTGGGGCGCCGTGATGGCGGTGCTGTCGCTGCTGCCCGCCGTCGGGGCCGGCCTGATCTGGCTTCCCGGGGCCGTCATCCTCTTCGCGGGCGGGCACGTGTGGCAGGCCGTGCTCGTGGTGCTCGGCGGCGTCTTCGTGATCGGGCTCGTCGACAATCTGCTGAGGCCCATCCTCGTCGGTCGTGACACCAGGACGCCCGACTACATCATCCTCCTCTCCACACTCGGCGGGATCGCGGCATTCGGGATGGCCGGCTTCGTCGCCGGCCCCGTGGTCGCTGCACTGTTCCTGGTGGTGTGGGACATGTTCGGCGAGGAGTACGCGGAGAAGACGCTGCTGGCTGAGCGACCCGCGCGGGAGCCGGAAGGCTGACGGGCGAGCCGCAACCGCGCGCCCCTCTCCGCCGCGCGCGCTCCCGGGCGGCCCGCCCGACGTCCTTGTCGCGGTCTCCATGCGCAGGGCGCGGCAACACACGGGTTGCCGCGCCCTGCTCATTTACCGCAGCAGCCAGGCCCTTCGCCCGAGCAGTCCCCGGACGCTGGCGGGGAGCCTCCTGCGCGTGGCAGCCGCACCGTGCGTGGCACGGATGCCACTGCCGCCGGGTGCCGGCGTCGCCAGGAACGCGTGGACCTCGCCGGTGCTCTTCACGACGGCGAGGCCCGCGATCTGGCCTGCCTGGTTGATGGCGAGGGGGAGGATCACGTACAGGGGGGCGTCCTCGGGGATGAGCTCGTTCAGGTCCGTGTAGGAGCCGGCCTGCCACAGGTAGCCGCGACAGAATCCGAAGGCCACGTCGCAGGAGGCGCCGACCATCTGGCCGCTGTCGTTGGCCTGGAAGGGCGTGTTCACCCGGTCCGTGGGGTCGGAGCTCATCAGCCCGAGATCCTGGATTCCCGTCTGCCGGGTCCACCGGAAGGCGTGCAGGGCCCCGTCAGCGGTGCCTGCCGCGCCGAAGACCTCGCCCTGGTTGTTCACGGCCGCGGCGAAGCCGCTGATGGGGTCGCCGAGGTCCCCCAGATCGACGGGTGTGCCGTGGTCCCACAGCACCGCGTGCGCCCCCATTCCGGTTCCGTTGAAGAGGGTGTTCGAGCAGTCGCCGGACGTGCCGACGACCAGTCCTCGCTCGTTGTTCCGGACGGCCATGGCCACCTCGTCGCCGGCGAGCGGGGGGAGCACGTGGATCCTGCCCCGCTCCCAGGACACCGCCTGGAAGTGGCTCTTCTGGGGCAGCACGCATGAGTTGTCGAGGACGCCGTCGTCCGCCAGCCCGACGATCTGGCCCTGGCTGTTCATGGACAGGGCGGCGGCGTTGGTGCCGCCGGGAAGGCCGTCAAGCGGCGTCATCACCCCGTCCCGCCACAGCGCGGGGCGGCAGGCCAGCGGCGAGTGGAAGCCGCAGAAGTCCTCCTCGAGCGGGTCCACCTGATCGACTTCGGAGAGGATGGAGAGCTCGGATCTCCCGGCCCGCCCCCCGGCCTGGCTGTTCAACTCCGCGCCGCCGAGGGTGCCGACGTCCGTCGCCCGGCCAGCTGCCCAGCGGAACCCGTGCTGGTAGCCGCCGGGCACAGTGGCGGCCCCGGCGACGCGGCCGGCGTCGCTGATGTCGAAGGCGATGCTGAAAGCCCCGTCGAAGCCGGCCAATGCGAGGTCGCCCTGGAGGTCCCGGATCTCGTAGCTGGGCGGCAGCGAGACCGACAGAGCGGCGGGCGAGGCCGAGGGGGCGGACGCGGTGGGACCGTCTCCGACGCACGCGGACGCGGACAGGACCAGCACGATCGGGAGAGAGCTGCGAGCACGCATCGTGACCTCCGGATAGGGTGGAGAGTGGCGAGACGGGATGACGGGATGCCGTGTCCATTGTGGGCGTTGTTGCGCGCCTCTAGCTTGGACTGGCGGTATCGGATCGTCTCACACTGGTAGACGCGCGGAATCCCCCCGAATCCTGACATCCTCCGGCGGCGCCTCCGGGGAGGAGCCACCCACCGGAAAGCCCCAGAGGGATCTATGGCGGCCACGCAGCAGCAGCACGCGATCACCGTCGTACTCGGCCAGCTGCGGGCCGGCGCGCCCGGGGCGATGGAGCGCCTGATCCCACTCGTCTACGCCGACCTGGCGCGCATCGCGCACCGGCAGCTCGGGCTCGAAGTGACCGGCCACACCCTCTCCACGACCGAGCTCGTCCACGAGGCGTATCTGCGCCTCGTGGACCAGACGCGCGTCCAGTGGGCCGACCGGGCGCACTTCTATGCCGTGGCCGCGCACGTGATCCGGCGCGTGCTCGTGGACCACGCGCGTCGTCATGGCGCCGCGCGACGGGGTGGGCCGCAGCGGCGGAGCGTCCCGCTAGAGGTGCTCGAGTCCACCGACGCCGCGAGCCTCACCGCCGGAGAGCGCGCGGACGTGCTCGTGGCGCTCGACGACGCGCTCGATCGGCTCGCCGCCCTGGACCCGCGGCAGGCGCGCGTGGTCGAGTGCAGGTTCTTCGGCGGGCTGACCGAGGCGGAGGCGGCGGAAGCGCTCGGCGTCACCGCGCGCACGGTGGCGCGCGACTGGGTCAAGGCGCGCGGGTGGCTGTACCGGGAGCTGTGCGATGTCTCCTCCTGAGCACCACCGGGACGCCGGTCGGGCCGCGCTCACCGGACCGAGCCCGGCGCTCTCGGCCGAACGGTGGCGGGAGGTTCAGCGCGTGGTCGACGGCGCGCTCGACCGCCCGCCGCACGAACGGCACGCGTACCTGGCTGAGGCGTGCGCAGCGGACGCCTCGCTGCGCACCGACGCCGCGCAGCTGCTGACGGCCTGCGAGCGCGCAGAGCGGGCGAGCGGGCTCTTCGGCGAGCAGGCGATCGCGTTCGCCGCTCCCCTGCTCGCCGACCTCGCCGCCGAGGACATCGCGGGTGCGGATGAACGTCGGGCGACGCTGGCGGACGCGCTGCGCAGCGCGCTGGCGACCCGTTACGCCATCGAGGGCGAGCTGGGGCACGGTGGTATGGCCACGGTGTTCCTCGCGCGAGATCTCCGCCACGATCGGGCCGTGGCGGTGAAGGTCGTCGAGCCGAACGTCGCGCCCGGGGGGGCCAGGCGGTTCCTGCAGGAGATCCGGACCGCCGCAGGGCTCACGCACCCGCACGTGCTCGGCGTCCACGACTCGGGCGAGGCGGACGGCCTGCTCTACTTCGTGATGCCCTACGTGGAGGGAGAGACGCTGCGCGCTCGAATGGCGCGTGAGGGAGCGCTCCCGCTCGGGGAAGCGGTGCGCCTGCTGCGTGAGCTTGCGGACGCGCTCACGTACGCGCACGCGCAGGGAATCGCGCATCACGACCTCAAGCCCGAGAACGTGCTCCTCTCGGGCGGCCACGCCATCGTCGCCGACTTCGGCATCGCGAAAGCGCTGGCGGCCGCGACCGGAGACGAGTTCGACGCGGGCCTCCTCTCCGCTGCCGCGGTCCTGGGCACGCCGGGCTACATGGCTCCCGAGCAGGCACTCGGCCAGGGCTCGGCCGACCACCGGGCGGACCTTTACTCTCTCGGCGTGCTCGCGTACGAGATGCTCGCGGGCGCGCGCCCCTTCGGCTCGTCCCGTGCTCCCGTGCCGGCAGCGCTCCCATCGCTCCGCGCCCGCCGCCCCGACGTGCCGCCCGCCGTCGTCGCGCTCGTCACGCGGCTCCTCGCCAGGGACCCCGCCGATCGCCCGCAGAGCGCTGAGGCCGTGCTGCACGCGCTGGACGGCATCCTCGTACCGCCGACCGGGACCACGACCGGGGCGCGCCGGCGGGTCGTCGCAGCCACCGCGACGCTGCTCGCCCTCGCGGGTGCCGGCGGATACGCTGTGTGGCGCGCGGATGCGACATCGGCGGAGCGGCCCGAAACGGCTGTGACGATCAGCGGCGGGAGCCTCGTACCCGGGCGTTCTGCGCTCCAGGGGGTGGCGGTGGTGCCCTTCGCCAGCGACGGCGGCTCGCCCGAGGACGACTATGCCATCGTCGGCATGGCCGATGAGCTGGCCCACGCGCTCGCGCGTCTCCCCGGGCTGCGAGTGGCCGGGCGAACGTCGAGCCACGCCTTCAGGGGGACGGCGGCCGCGCCCCAGGAGATCGGTCGGGCGCTGAACGTCGCCGCCCTTGTCGAGGGCACGGTGCACAGGACGGGCGACCGTCTGCGCGTGGCCATGCAGCTGGTGAGCACCGCGGACGGGGCGGTGTTGTGGGACAGCGTCTTCGAGGGCCGCACGGGCGGGGTGCTCGGCCTGCAGGACGAGCTCGCCCGCGCTGTCGTCGCGGCCCTCGGGGCAGAGCCCGACGGGTTCGTCGGCGACGTTTCGGGCGTGGATCTCGGACGCGGCACCACGGATCAGGAGGCGTACGATCTGTACCTGAGAGGCCGCTACCATTTCCTCCTGCGCGGCTCGGACAACATCACCCGGAGCATCGGGTACTACCGGCAGGCGATCGCGCGGGACCCGTCGTTCGCCCGCGCCCACGCGGGACTGGCGATGGCCTACAGCGTACTGCCGATCTTCCTCCCCGACCCGAGCGACTCGGTGAGTGCGCGAACAATGGCGAGTGCCGAGCGCGCGGTGGCGCTGGACTCCTCGCTCGCGGACGCGCAGATCGCCCTGGGCGTCGCGCTCGGCGGCCGCCTGCGGTTGCGCGAAGAACTGGAGCGCTACCGGGCGGCGGTGATCCTGGATCCGTCCTCCGTCACCGGGCACCACTGGCTCGGCCTCAGCCTGCTCAACATGGGTCATACCGACGAGGCGATCGTCGAGCTGCGCCACGCGGCGGAGCTCGACCCGCTGGCCCCCACACCGGCGGCCGCGCTCTCGACCACCCTCCTGTGGGCCCGACGGTTTCCCGAGTCCGCCGCCGCGGCCCGCAGGACGCTCGCGCTCGACTCCACGTTCCGGTTCGCACTCTGGACGCTGGGCGTCGCACAGGCGTTCGGAGGGCAGCCGGACAGCGCCGTCGTGACCCTCGAGCGCGGTGCACGCCTGCAGCCGGGGGACCCCTGGATCTCCTCCGGTCTGCTCTTCGCCTATGCCGCGGCGGGCCGCTGGGCCGACGCGCAGCGGCTCCGAGCGCTTCTCAATGGGCCGGGCGGCGATCCATACGGCGGCGCTTTCGCCGCGCTCGGCGACATGGTGTTCGGCGACCGGGAGCCGCTCGTGCGGCTGCTGAGCAGCGAGGTGGGGCAGCGCGACTTCATCCGCGCCGGCGGGTTGCTCGGCTGCAATCCGACCTTCGACCCGCTCTGGGAGGACGCGCGCTTCCGGGCCGCGATGCGCCGCCTCGGGGTGGCGGTCTGCCCGCTCGCGCGGCCGTGGCCCCTGCCAACGCGCCCGGGGGCGTAAGCGCGAGGTCAGCCGACCTGGCGGGTGGAGCGGAGCGGCGCCCCCGACCTCGATCTCGTCGCCCGACTCGGAACCCCGAGGCCGGGCCTCAGGGCGTCCAGGACAGGCTCAGCGAGCCGTACCAGCCGGCGTGGTAGGGGGCGGGGATGATGTAGCCGTCGCCGGTGCCGCCGTCCTCCGGGAGGGCAAGCCCCTCGATGTTCGGGCCGATGAAGAGGAAGGCGTAGTGGGTGCTGTTCGTCAGGTTGTCGGCGCCGGCGAAGACGTCGAGCTTCCAGCGACCGCCGAGCGTGCGCTCGAGCCCCGCCTTCACGCTCACCAGGTCATAGCCGTCCACCCAGGTGGAGTTGTCGAAGGTGACCGGGACGCGGTCCACCCACCGGTACGTGACGTTGGCGTACGCGCCGGCGCGGGTCGCGATGTCGAGCCCGGCGTTGACCGTGTTCTTCGGCACGCGCGGCACCGCGTTGCCCGAATAGTCGACGGTGGCGGGGTCGTCGTTGCGGTCGCTCGCGAAGTCGACGAACCTGGCGTCCAGGTACGAGTAGGTCACCCACGAGCGGATGCGCGACACCGGCGCCCGGGCGTCGCTCAACGCCAGCAGGCTGAGCGACAGCTCCGCGCCCCGGTTCCTCTGCTTCCCGGCGTTCGTCGTGTACGTCACGGAGCTGGATGTCGCAGTGACGAGCTTGTCCGTGTTCTCCAGGTCGAAGAGCGCGAGGCTCCCGGACAGGCGACGCCCGAAGAGGGAGCCCTGCACGCCCACCTCGTACTGAACGGCGCGCTCGGGCTGGAGCGACAGGTTCACGGACCCGTCGTTCGCCACCACGTTGCCGAGCAGCGGCGGCGTGTAGCCGGAGCCGACGCTGGCGTACGCGGAGACGGGCCCGGCCAGGACCTTCGCGATGGAGACGCGCGGCGTGAACACCGGGTCGAACGAGCGCGCCTGCACGCTGGCGCTGTCGTAGACCTGCCCATTCCGCAGCATGTTCCGGATCCCGAACCCGTTCCAGTGCACGCCGGCGCCGGCCGTCAGCCAGGCGCCGCCGGGCAGATCGAACGTCCACTCCGTGAACACCGACCGGCTGGTGGCGTGGTTCTGCTGGTCCGAGGGCCGCTGCGGCCGCGACGGGATCGGGATGATGAAGACGCCGTTCGTCGTGATGTTCGAGCGCTCCAGGGTGCCTCCCAGCGTCCCGTTCAAGCCGACGCTGCTGCCGAGCTTCCCCGTGTAGCCGAACACCGTGCGCGCACCGAAGCTGAACTCGGCGTTGTCCGTGACGCCGTGGGCGAAGCGCACGTCGGAGGTCTGCCCCGACCCGTAGACGGTCGTGCGATTGGAGAAGCGGTCGCCCAGGCGCAGCCGGTCCGTCACACCGGCCTGAAAGCCGTCCACGGCCAGGTGCGAGTCGTTGGCCAGGTACGCGTCGTTGCTCCTGGCCTGCCGCGCGTACAGGTCCGAGGCGTCGATCTCGCCCGCCAGCTCCTCGAACGACCGGTCATACGCGAAGAACGTCGAGATGGTCTGCGAGTCCGCCACGCGGAAGTCGCCCGTGGCCGTCACGTAGTGCTTCTCCGACGCGCTGTGCGGCCGGAACGAATCGTACGTCTGCCAGCCGTAGTTCATCGACAGCGCCGAGTGGTCCGTGGCCCGGTCGAAGGTCGTGTTCGTCCGGAGCAGGCCGTACCGCCCCCCGATCACCTGCTGGGTCAGACCCCGATCGCCGGGCGCGGGCCGCCTGGTCTGGAACCGCACCGCCCCGCCAATGTAGCTGCCGTACTCCGTCGAATGCAGGGCCCTTCACGATGTCCACCCGCCCCAGCGTCGAGTAGTCAATGTCGTCCAGGATCGTCACCCCCGCCGCGTCCGTCACCGGGATGTCGTTGATGAACACCCTGTAGCCGAGCCCGTTCGAGTTCGGGCTGTTCCCGCTCGTGCTCGGGTAGTAGCCCCGGATGGTGATCCGCGCCCCTCCCCACGGCGTCCGCGACTGCATGAACACGCCCGGCTCCGTGTTGACCGACGTCTCCAGCCGGACCTCGTTCCCGCGCTCCAGGTCCTTCGCCGTCAGAACCCCCACCCCCGGCGTGGGTCGGCTCGTCACGACCTCGATCCCCGGCAACGGCACTGCCGCCGGGACGAGCGACACGTGCAGCACCTGCGACGCGTCCGCCACCGCCACCGTCCTGGCCTGGTAGCCCACGCTCGACACCGTCAGGCTCGCCACCGCGCGTCTCGCCCGCAGCGTGAACGACCCGTTCTCGTTCGTCACCGTCGCCGTCCGCGTTCCGGGCGCCTGCACCGACGCGCCGGCGACCGGCGCGCCCGTCTGCTGGTCGGTCACGGTGCCGTGCAGCAGCGTCTGGGCTCGCAGCGCCGCGGGGAGGGCGAGCCCCAGCCCGCAGAGGAGGAGCAGCGCCAGGACGGGCGTGGAGCGTGAATGGGCGACGAGCCTTCGCGTGGCGCGCACGGGCGAGGTGCTCCGGTCGGAACTTCCCAGCCACGTCATGGTGCGGAAATCCTGGAGAAGGTTTCTACTCGGGGGCCTGAGCCTGCTGGTACTCGGCGCCCAGGTGCTCCGCCAGTCCCCGCATGATCGTCCCGGCGACGCTCGCCAGGTACTGCTCCGCCCACGCCACCCCCTCGAACTCGGGGAGCGGGTCCACCTCGAGCCCGCCGTCGAGGAATCGGGCCAGCCCCAGCGGGATACCGCCCTTTCGCATCAGGTCGTTGAGCTTCCGCACCGGCGCGGAATCCGCGGACCACACCATCTCCGTCCGGTCCTCGAAGCCCACCACGAGCCCCGCCCGGAGAACACCCTCCCCTTGCGCCTTCTCCAACAGGCCGTCGACCAGGTCCTTCGTCGTTCGCTGTTCCATGACTCCTCTCGTGTTCTGCTCCCTTCACAGGGGAGCACTTTAACCTCCCGGAGTCGGGCCGTCGACAGTCGCACGGCTTCGAGCGCGACTCGCCTTCGGCCGGAGCGTCCGCGGCTTGAAACCCTGCTCGCCGCCTGCGTCGACGGCCCCTGCCCGCTGGTCGCACACGGCCGGGCCGTGTTAGATTCGTGGGCCTCGCCGGAGTTACACGCGGTTCGACCGCGGCGCCCCGCGCGCCGCGTCGGCTCAACCCCTCCCCGGAGGTGAACGTGGGCGTGCGCCGAGCCTACTGCTCCGCCGTCGACCGGAACGTGCCCGTAGTCCTGCGAAGAGGCGCCTCGACTCCGCGACGACTCCCGGTGGACCCTCCCGCGGCACTCCGCTGCCTCGACTATCCCACCCGCTGCACCGGTTGGTGCTGCCCCCTCGCCGCCGCCGAGGAGGCCGATCCGGCCGAAGATGCGGACCCCATGCCCGCCGTGCCCGGTGGGCCGAGGCCGAGCGTTCCCCGAACCGGCTGAAGCGATGGAGCCGACCGACGTAGGAAATCCCCGGCACTATCATCGGGTCGTCGACTGCCAGTGGGCCTGTCCGGCCCACACGGACGTGCCCGGCTACATCCGGCTGATCGCCCAGGGTCGGTACACGGACGCGTACATGCTGAACCGGGAGTCGAACGTGTTCCCGGGCGTGCTCGGGCGAACGTGCGACCGTCCGTGCGAGCCGGCGTGCCGCCGCGGCCGGGTCGATGAGGAGCCCGTGGCCATCTGTCGCCTGAAGCGGGTGGCGGCCGACCTGCGCGACGACGTACGGGAATACCTTCCGAAGGCGCCAACGGCCAGGAACGGCAGGCGCGTGGCCTGTGTCGGCGCCGGGCCCGCCTCTCTCACTGTCGCCAACGACCTCCTCCCGCTGGGCTACGAGGTCACGATCTACGAGAAGACAGAGAAGGCGGGCGGGCTCATGTGGCACAACATCCCCAAGTTCCGCCTCCCACCCGCGGTGCTGAAGGAGGAGATCGGCTTCATCATCGACATGGGGGTGGACCTCCGGTTGAACACGACGGTCGGCAGCATGAGGGCGCTGCTCGAGGAAGGCTACGACGCCATCTTCATCGGCTCCGGCGCGCCGCGAGGGAAGGAGCTGGAGCTGCCGGGGCGGTGGGATTCGAAGAACGTCCACATCGGGATCGACTGGCTGGCGTCCGTGGCGTTCGGCCATGTCACCTCCGTGGCGCCGCAGGTGCTGGTCATCGGGGTGGGGAACACGGCCATGGACTGCTGCCGCACGGCCCAGCGTCTCGGGGCGACGGACGTGAAGGTCATGGCGAGGAAGCCCCGGGCATACTTCAAGGCCAGCCCGTGGGAGATGGAGGATGCGGAAGGAGAGGGGGTGGAGATCGTCGAGAACCACTCTCCGACGCGGTACGTGGTCGAGGATGGCCGGCTGGTGGGGATGGAGTTCGAGGTGCTCCGGTCGTGGGAGGACGCGGACGGGAAGCTGCACCAGGAGCACGAGCGGGACGTCGTCGTCGCCTGCGACGCCGTGATCCTCGCCATCGGCCAGGACACGGCGTTCCCCTGGATCGAGCGGGACCTCGGGATGGAGTTCGACGAGTGGGGCCAGCCCGTGGTGGACCGGGCCACCTACCAGACCACGCGGGCGGAAGTCTTCGCTGGCGGCGATGCAGCCTGGGGGCCCGAGAACATCATCTGGGCGGTGGAGCACGGCCACCAGGCCGCCATCTCCATGCACCTGCTGTGCGAAGGCCGCGACCTTCACGACCGGCCCGGCTACGGCATGAACCTGGTCACGCAGAAGATGGGGCTCCACGAGTGGAGCTACTCCAACTACTACGACGTCGCAGAGCGAACGCCCATGCGCTTCGCGGACCTGGAGAAGCGCCTCGAGGGGCTGGACGTGGAGGCGGAGCTCGGGTTCGACCTGGCCGGCACGCTGCGGGAGGTGGAGCGCTGCCTCAACTGCGACATCCAGACCCACTTTACGGCGCCGCTGTGCATCGAATGCGACGCCTGCATCGACGTCTGCCCCGTGGACTGCCTCACCATCACCTGGAACGGCGACGAGGCCGAGCTCCGCACACGTCTGAAGGCACCGGCCGAAAACGAGGACCAGCCCCTCTACGCATCGGAGCCCCTGCCCCAGACCGCGCGCATCATGGTCAAGGACGAGGATTTCTGCATACACTGCGGCCTGTGCGCGGAGCGGTGCCCCACGGCCGCCTGGGACATGCGGAAGTTCGATCTGCTGGTGCCGTACGCGGGAAGGGAAGCGGGGGCGGCGGCGAAGTAGAGGCCCATGCACCGCCAATACGCGGACTCCGGGAGCGCCCGCTCCCTCATATCCAGAATGGCCCAATGAGCCCTCCTCATGCCTGAACCACGCGCCAACGATTTCGCCCTGAAGATCGCAACCGTGAACGGCACCGGCTCCGCCAGCGCCAACGGGCTCCTGATGCAGGCGATCTTCCGGATGGGGATTCCCGTCTCGGGGAAGAACCTGTTCCCGTCCAACATCCAGGGGCTGCCTACGTGGTACGAGATCCGGGTGAGCGGGAGTGGCTGGACCTCCCGGGCGGAGGCGCCGGACCTGATGGTTGCGCTGAACCCTGCCACGCAGACTCGCGACGTGGCGGAGGTGCTGCCGGGTGGCTGGGTCCTCCATGACTCCAGCTGGCCGCTGCGCCGCGACACCCTGCGGGCGGACGTGACGGTGCTGGGAATCCCTTTCGCCCGGTTGTGCAACGATCGGTTCGAGGGTGCCCGCGCGCGGACGCTGCTCCGCAACATCGCCTACCTCGGTGCTCTCTCAGCGCTGCTGGATGTCGAGCCCGACGTGATCGAGAGCCTCATTACCGAGACCTACGGCCGGAAGAAGAAGCTGTTGGACGCGAACTTCGAGGCGTTGGCGCTGGGACGGGATGAAGCCCGCTCCCGCTTCGACTGTCCGCTTCCCATCCGGCTCCGACGCCAGGCGTCCAACGACCACGCCATCCTCATCGATGGCAATACCGCCGCGGCCCTCGGCTGCATCTACGCAGGCGCCACTGTGGTCGGATGGTACCCGATCACGCCCAGCACGTCGCTGGTGGATGCGTTCCACGGCTTCGCGCGGCGGTTCCGGGTGGACCCGGAGACGGGGCGATCCCGGGCCGCCATCATCCAGGCCGAGGACGAGCTCGCCGCCGCCGGCATGGTGATTGGCGCCGGCTGGATGGGGGCCCGGTCCTTCACCGCCACGAGCGGGCCCGGGATCTCGCTGATGGGCGAGCTCATCGGGCTGGCGTACTACGCCGAGATCCCGTCGGTCTTCTTCGACATCCAGCGCACGGGCCCCAGCACCGGGATGCCCACCCGGACCCAGCAGGGCGACCTCATGACCGTCGTCTACGCTTCCCACGGCGACACTCGCCACATCGCCCTGTTCCCGGCCGACCCGGGCGAGTGCTTCGAGTTCGCGGTGTCCGCGTTCGACCTGGCCGAGCGCTACCAGACGCCGGTCTTCGTGGTTTCCGATCTCGACATCGGGATGAACGACTGGGTGGTGCCACGCTTCCGCTGGGACGACGCCTACGTCCCCGACCGGGGGAAGGTGCTCAGCGCCGAGGAGCTGGAGGCCGGCGCCCGGGT
This sequence comes from uncultured Gemmatimonadales bacterium, assembly GCA_963798845.1. Taxonomy (GTDB): domain Bacteria; phylum Gemmatimonadota; class Gemmatimonadetes; order Longimicrobiales; family RSA9; genus CAVUKA01. The sequence goes on from CAWCUS010000004.1 coordinate 361,030, forward strand.
CGACCGCTACCTGGACGTCGATGGCGACCACGTGCCCTGGCGCACCCTTCCCGGAGACCACCCCCGGGGCGCCTACTTCACCCGCGGCTCCGGCCACGACAGCCACGCCCGGTATACGGAGGACGCCGACGCCTACCGGGAGGTGGTGGATCGGATCGCCGCCAAGATCGACAGCGCCACACGGTCCTCGCCGGAGCCCGAGATCGTGAGCGGGCAGCGAGCCGCCGCGGGCCTGGTCACCATCGGCGGGTGCCGGTCGGCGGTCCTGGAAGCCCGCGAGCACCTCGCCGGGCGGGGGGTCGAAGTGGACGTGCTGCGCGTGCGCTCGTTCCCGTTCCACCCGTCGGTGCGGACGTTCCTCGAGACCCACGACAGGGTGTTCGTGGTGGAGCAGAACCGGGAGGGCCAGCTGCGCAAGCTCCTGGCGGGGGAGACCGGCGTGCCGCTGGCGAGCATGACCTCCCTCCGCTTCTACGGCGGCCAGCCGCTGTCGGCGGGCCCCGTGGTGCGAGCGTTGCTCGACGACCTGGGGCCCGCGCCCGCACCACCCGACGAGGCCTCCAGGCCTCTCCAGGCCGCGGCGGGCGAATGAGCACGATCCATCATCCACACCGGCAGGGTTGGCCATGAGCTACATCTCGAAACCCCGCATCCGCTTCCCCAAGCTGGAGACCAACGGCATCGGCCTCAGCCGCCTGGACTACGAGGGCTCGATGTCCACCCTGTGCGCGGGGTGCGGCCACGATTCGGTGACGGCCGCGATCATCGACGCCTTCTTCCGGCTCGACATCCCGCCCCACCGGGTGGCCAAGCTGAGCGGGATCGGGTGCAGCGCGAAAACGCCTACCTACTTCCTGGGCACCGCCCACGGCTTCAACGGTGTCCACGGGCGCATGCCCGCCCTCGCCACTGGGGCCCAGGCCGCCAACGCTGGCCTCACCTACATCGGGATCTCCGGCGATGGCGACTCCCTCTCGATCGGCCTCGGTCAGCTCTGCCACGCCATCCGCCGCAACGTGGACATGCTCTACGTGCTGGAGAACAACGGGGTGTACGGCCTCACCAAGGGCCAGTTCTCCGCTTCGGCGGACCTGGGATCGAAGTCGAAGCGCGGGGAGCCGAACCGCCAGAACCCGATCGATCCGGTGTTCCTGGCGCTGACCCTCGGCGCGACCTTCGTCGCCCGTTCCTTCTCTGGCGACAAGGCCCAGCTCGTGCCGATCCTGGAAGCCGGGATCCGGCATCGCGGCTTCGCACTGGTCGACGTGATCTCACCGTGCGTCACCTTCAACGACCACGAGGCTTCCACCAAGAGCTACCGCTATACGCGCGAGCAGACCCGACATGTCGTGGAGGCCGACTTCGTGCCCCTGCGGGCGCCCATTGCCGCGGACTACGGGGAAGGGGAGGTGCGGGATGTGGCCATGCACGATGGCGGCCTCGTCCGCTTCAGGAAGGTGCCCGACGGCTTCGATCCCACGCGGCGCGATGTGGTCTACCGCTACCTGCGCGAGCGACAGGACGCGGGAGAGGTCCCGACGGGGCTGCTCTTCGTCGACCCCGGGGCGGGGGACATGCACGAGGTGCTGGGTACCATCGATGAGCCGCTCGTGGAGCTCCCGTTCGACGCGCTATGCCCCGGCGCCGCAGAGCTCGACGCCTTGATGGACCAGTTCCGCTAGCGAACCTCCCGTATCCGGTGCCGGGATCGCCCGGGATGTCGGCCCGTCCCGTGTGATTCTCGTCGTGGATCCCGCGGCGGGCGCGTCAACGGCGGGGAGCCGCTATTCTGCGCCATGCTCCAGTCCATCCTGTTCGCGGGAGGCTACGCCTTCGCGGCCGGGCTCCAGCCAGGGCCACTCCAGGCATTCCTGCTTTCCCGCACGTTCGCGACGGGGTGGAAGCGCACGCTGCCGGCGGCGCTGGCGCCACTGCTGAGCGACGGACCGATCGCGCTGGTGGTGCTGCTGGTGGTGGGCCAGCTCTCGCTGCGCGCCCAACAGGGGCTGCGCATGGCTGGCGGCGTCCTGCTCCTCTATCTCGCATGGACGGCGTTTCGGCAGACACGCAACGATGCCAGGCCGGACGCTTCGGGCTCGGCACCGCGCACGCTCTTCCAGGCCGTGCTGGTGAACCTGCTCAACCCGAACGCCTACCTGGGCTGGGCGTTCATCCTCGGACCCGCCCTGCTGACCGCGTGGCACCGACGACCCGCCGAAGGCATCGCCCTGCTGGTCACCTTCTACGGCGTGCTGGTCACGACGACGGCCGCGTTCGTCGTGCTCGCCGGCACCGCCCGCTTCCTGAGCCCGCGAGCGCGCCGTGCGCTGCTGCAAATCTCGGCGCTCGTGCTTGCCGGACTCGGGATCTACCTGCTCATCGCGGGAGCGCTGTACTTCATCTAGGGGTAGAGAAGACCCATGGAAATTCGACGGCTCGGCAGCTCCGACATACGGATCACTCCCATCGGCCTCGGATGCTGGCAGTTCAGCGGGGGCGAGGGAATGGCCGGCCGCTACTGGCCCGCTCTCGATCGCGCCACCACCCGGGCCATCGTCGGGGCCGCGCTGGACGGCGGCATCAACTGGTTCGACACCGCCGAGGCGTACGGCAACGGGAACAGCGAGCGGGCCCTGAGCGACGCGCTCCGGCACGCAGGCGTGGAGCCGGGGCAGGTCGAGGTGGCCACGAAATGGATGCCGTTCTTCAGGACCGCCGGCAGCGTCGGCCGCACCATCGACGAGCGGATCCGTTGCCTGAGCCCGTATCCCATCGACCTCCACCAGGTGCACAATCCCCACGGCATCCTGTCCACGCAGCGCTCGGTCATGAACGCCATGGCCGACCTGGTCGACAGAGGGCTGGTCGGCGCGGTGGGCGTGAGCAACTACAGCGAGAAGAAGATGCGTCGGGCCCACCGCCACCTGGCCGAGCGCGGCATTCCCCTGGTCAGCAACCAGGTCAGCTACAGCCTCCTCGACCGCAGGATCGAGCGGAACGGCGTGCTCGAGGCCGCGAAGGAGCTCGGCATCACGATCGTCGCCTACTCCCCGCTGGCCCAGGGCATTCTCACGGGCAAGTTCCACGAGAACCCCTCCCTCATCAAGGACCGGGGCGGGCCACGGCGCTGGCTCAGGGACTTTCGGAAGAAAGGGCTTGAGAAGAGCCGCCCGCTGATCGATGTGCTGCGGAGGGTCGCCCTGAAGTACGACGCCACGCCCGGACAGGTGGCGCTCCAGTGGCTCGTGCGCGCGCACTCGGACACGGTCGTGGCGATTCCGGGGGCGTCGACCGTGGAGCAGGCCGAGCAGAATGGTCGGTGTCTGGAGTTCGAGTTGACGGAGAGTGACATCGCGGAGATCGCGGCCAGGTGAAGACGGCACATTGGGGGCCTTTGACAGGCGACGACCGGCGGGTCACGTTCTCTGGCATGGCGGCCTGCGGGCGCGCTGACGATGGTCCCCCGGCGGGTGCGCCTCCACGCACCTTCATCTGGGGAGGACTTCATGCCCGAGAGCGTCTACAAGGTCATCGAGCTGGTCGGCACGAGCACCGAGTCGTGGGAGAAGGCCGCGGTCGCCGCGGTGGAGCGGGCGGCGCAGAGCCTGGAAGACCTGCGGATCGCCGAGGTGGTCGAGCAGGACCTCCAGATCGAGGGCGGAAAGGTGCGGGCCTACCGCGCCAAGGTGAAGGTGTCGTTCCGGTACAAGGGGGACTGACGCCCGTGTAGGGGGGCGTCGCCTCAGGTCGGAAGCTGCGCCGTCAGCAGGTCCCGAAGGGAGGGAGTCATGCCTGACCGCGTGCGCGCGCATGACACGCTCGCCATCGCCGGGCTGCACCACGGCTTCTTCGAGGCGCTCCAGGGGAATCGGGCCACCGGCGGTCTGTTGATCGCCTCCATCGGCCCCGAACCACGTTCGGTGGCAGTACGGCACCGACGGGGCGTTCACGCCGCGCGGCCCGAATCTCCCTGAGCCGGTAGCGCGCGGCGTGGTGCGGGACCTCGACGCCGGTGTGCCCGTGTTCAACGTCCGCACCATGGACGACGCGCTGCCCGCATCCAGGCGGGCACGCGGGAGAACAACCTTGTTGCGCCTCCGGGCTGGCAGATACAATGAAGCCGTTCTCCTCGCATGGCCACCCGAACCGGCACCGGCAGACGATGGTAGACCTGGAGCGACGCCCTCGCCCTCACGATCGGGTCGTGACGCAGGAGGTCGAGGACACCGTGGTCCTGCTGGACCCGACCAGCGGGGAGTACTTCTCGCTCTCCGACACCGGCCGGCGCGTCTGGCAGCTCTGCGACGGCACGAGGGCCGCGAGCGAGATCTGCGAGGCCCTGGCGCGAGAATACGATGCGCCCCTGCCGGTGATCCAGGAGGATGTCCTGCAGCTTCTTTCCGAGCTGATGGACGCGCGACTCCTGGTATAGGGACCCGATGCGGGCAGGCGTCGCACCGCGCCGTCTGAGGGCGGCCGCTCTGTCGGCCCGGGTCATGGCCGTCGCTACGGCCGTGCCCCTGCTCATGCGCCTCCCGCTTCCCCGGCTGGCTCGCCTGCTGGACCGGGCGACCCGCCGTTCAGCGCCCTCCGAAGATCCGGAGCGCTCAGCCGGGCGCATCGCGGAGTGTTACGACCATCTTGCCGCCAACGGCTTCGTTCTCCGGCCCGGCTGCGTCACACGCGGCCTCACCCTCTTCTTCTTTCTGCGCCGCGCCGGCCTGGACGTCCAGCTCGTGTTCGGGATCGGTCGACCCAGGGGGGAGATGGTCGGGCACTGCTGGCTGGAACGAGCTGGAGCACCGTATCTCGAGCGCCGTGATCCGCGCCCACTTTACGCGGAGACCTACCGCCTTCCGTTGTCGGCGCCACGACCGCCACAACCGATGCGGCCCCGGGCGCCGGGGGTGGAATGACCCACTGCTACGGTCTGGCGGATGTCTCGTTCTCGGTGCAGGCCGATTCCGCCGAAGTCGTCGAGCTGCTGGACAGGCGGCTGAGGATCCTGCGGGCGAAGGGCGACGCCGGCCCCGCTCTGGTGCTGCGCTTGTCTCCGACCGTCCCGCCTCTGGCGGATCCGACGGGAGCTCTGGACGACCTGCGGACGGTGTACGACCCGCCGGCCGGGGAGGTGCTGTATTCGGAATCTTCCGATCTCCTCGTCCTGCGCCAGTCCGGCAGGGACCGGGGGTGGAGCGCGCCCCGGCGCCGCTGCGCGTGGATCGACCCGGGCGACGACGCCGGCAGCCGGTGGCGGGCGACCCATCCACTTGCGACGCTCTGCCTGTCCGAGCTCCTACGTTCGCAGGGCCTCTTCCCGGTCCACGCCGCCGCGCTGTCCCTCGACGGGAGAGGACTGCTGGTCGCAGGGAGAAGCGGCTCAGGGAAATCGACCCTCGCGCTCGCGCTCCTGAGGGCCGGGTTCGGTTTCCTCGGAGATGATACGTGCTTCGTCCGTGCCGAGCCCGGGGGCATGACGGTCTACGCGTTTCCGGACGAGATCGACGTGGCGGACGCCACCGTCCGCATGTTTCCGGAGCTCGAGCCCCTTCTGGAACGCCCCCGCCGCCCCGGTGCCGCCAAGCGCCCCCTTCTGCCGGAGGAGGTGTATCCGGTCGACTTCGTCCTTCACTGCCGCCCGGACATCCTGCTGTTCCCGGTGAGGGAGAGGGGGACCAGCCGACTGGAGCCGATGAGCGCGACAGCCGCCCTGCTGGAGCTGGCGCCCGGCATCCTGCTCACGCACCGGACCCGGGCGCAGGCCCACCTCGACGCCCTCGGCACGCTCGTCGCCGGGAGCCGGTGCTTCCGGCTGTTCGCCGGGCAGGACTTCGAAGCGTTGCCGGAGCGGCTGGCCGGGCTCCTGGACCGGGAGCGAAAGGAACCATGATGAGCGCGTCGCCCGTCAGCAGCTTCTCGCCGGTTGGCGCCCTCCTGGACGTCCTCGCCTTCGCGCCCTCGGGGCGCTCGCGGCCGCCACGGTCGCCCCTCGAATGGAGGCTGCTGATCCGCGCGGCGGAGCGGACCGAGCTCGAGCCCATGCTGTACCATGCGCTCACGGCGTCCGGAGCCAAGCAGGAGAGGTCGGTGCCTGAGGAAGCGCGCGCACACCTCCAGGCATTGTACGGGCGGAGCGCCCTCCGCAACGGGTTGATTCTGAACGCGTTGCAGGAGGCGCTACGGGCTTTGGATGACGCGGGTGTCGACGTCGTGGTCCTCAAGGGCGCATACCTCGCAGGCGCCGTATACGATTCCCCCGCTCTCCGTCCCATGAACGACGTGGACATCATGGTCCGCAGATCGTCCGTCGATCGGGCCGTCCGGACCCTGCGGGACACCGGCTGGGCAGAGAGGGAAGAGGCAGGAGGGACCCGCAAGCACCACGTGCCGGCATTCGACGGCCCGGGTGGTACTCTTCTCGAGCTTCACTGGACGCTGGAGCTGCCGTCGGCCCCGTTCGTGCTGGATATCGAGGGCGTCTGGGACCGATCCGTCGCAACGTCCCTGGCCGGTGCGCCTGCCCGATGTCTGGCGGTAGAAGATCTCCTGCTGCACCTGAGCCTGCACGCCGGCTATCACCACCGCTGGGGCGAGACGGTGCTCACGGAGCTCCCGCTCCGCTGGGTGTTCGACGTCGCGCTGGTCCTGGACCGGCTCGGCCCCACCATCGACTGGCCTCGGCTCAGCCACCGGGCTCGCGCCTGGCGCGCATCCAGCTTCCTGTACTGCGCGATCTCCCTCGCCGCGGCGTTGTTCTCGGTATCCACGGCGGAGGGCGCGCTCGATGGGATCGACCACACGCCCGAGGACGAGCGGATCGTCGCCGTTCTCGAACGTCTGCTCGGCACGGACACCCGCGCCACGGCGCCTCACGCGTTACGAGCCTGGCGGCGCAGCGACAGTGCGGGCGAAGGGGCGCGCGCCATCCTCCGCTCGATCTTCCCGCGCCCCGGCCGGATCGCCCAGATGTACGGTCTGCCACCGGGCAGCCGCCGGGTCTGGCTCCTCTATCCCGCACGCGTGGTCGACCTGATCGTGCGACGCGGCGCGAAAGCGTTCGGCCTGATCGTCCGGACCCCGCGCGGGCGGGAGCTCCTGGAGCGCGAATCCGCCAAGCGCATGGTGGCGCAGTGGGTCGACTCCGCCACCCCCCGTGACTGACCTGTCGGCGCCACGACATTGTTGCTTGCCTTCGACATGGAACGGGATCCGGAAGCACCTCGACCTCGTGCGCGGTGCGAGCCGCCCTCGGGAACAGGACTTGCGGCCACCCCCTCGTCCACCTGCCGTCCGACCATCCACACGGGAGGCTGTCCATGAGGACCCGCAAGCGGTACGTCAAGCCGCAGCTGCGTCGCCTGGGACTGCTCCGGCGCCTGACGCAGTTCACCTTCTAGCGGTCCCTGCGATCCGCTCCATTCAGCGCCCCCGGCAAATGGACCGGTCGGGGGCGCTGAACCATTCAGGCGACGACGTTGCCGTCCTCCGCCCATTCCGGCGGCCGGGTGGTGGCCGCTCAGGTCCCGGACACGCGGGCGAAGCCGGCGTCGGGGTGCCGGTGAACGGAAACGGTGGCGTTGCCGAGGGCGCGGGCCTTGGCGTTGAGCCGCTCGACGACGTCATCGTCGACGTCGCCGAAGACGGAGATGGAGAGGATGTCGAGGAGGTCGCCGAATCTGCGGAACTCATCGTCGCCGACGGTCATGTGGTGGGCCAGGGCGGCGGAGTCCGGGTGCTCGCTGATGACCGTCATCTCGCGCCGCTGGTCGTCGACGAAGAAGCGGTAGGAGAGAACGTGGGGGTTGTTGGCACGGATGAAGGCGGACAGGCGCTCGATGGCCGGCCGGAGTTCGGGCAGCCGTCCCTGACGGATGCGCGAGCGGTCGATGTAGAGTATGGGTGTGTTCATGGCCGCATCCGCCTCAGGTGGGTGTGCGGGCGGCGGCCGCGGTGTCGGGCACGCCGCTCGGGTCGAAGAGCCGGGAGGCGAGGCGCTCGGCCTGTGCGCGGATCTCCGGCACGCCCAGCACTTCCCAGAGCAGCCCCTTCATGGTGGAGCCGAGCGTGAAGAGGACAGTCGAGGCGCGGCCGTCTCGGCTCACGACGGCGCCGCCAGGCCGGGCGTCCATCCCGATGCCGGCCGGGCCCGGGCGGATGAGGCCGCGCCGCAGGAGGTTGGGTACGAGGCCGTCTTCCACTCGCCGGTAATCGGTCTCCGGGCCGATGCAGTTGATCACCCGGGCAGCGAGCTCCCCCACTTCCCGTTCCTGGCCTCGCGGAGTGTAGCGAACGTCGAGCACGTCGCCCTTGTCCACCATGTCCCGAACGCGACCGGCCACGACCCGGAGGCGGCGCTGGTCCACCATTGCCTGGACCCGGGCCTGGCTCTCGGGAGGGATGCGGCTGCGGATGCGCTCCCAGTACCGGAACGCGTGGCGCAGGAACCGCCGCTTCTCCGCTTCCGGCAGACCGCCCCAGACCGACTGGGTGTCCGGCCGCAGTGAGTCGATCACGGCCCGGGGGTCGACGCCCGCCGCTTCGGCCCGGCGCACGTGTGTGCGGATGGTGCGGAGGACGCTGCGGACGCGGGTGGCGCCGTCGAGCTCGGCGAAGTACGACGGGTACTCGTCGCGCTGCGTCGGGTGCGGCAGCGGCAGGAGGCCTCGGCGGGAAATGGCCGTGATGCGTCCGGTGTGGCCGCGCCGCCCGAGCACGAGCGCGAGGTCGACCATGGTCTGTCCGGTCCCGATGAAGACCACGGGCTCGCCGGGGCCGACGTCGTCGAGCGTGCCCGGGTGCCATGGGTCGCGGGCGTAGCGCCCGCTCGCCAGGACGGCCGGGTCCCGGACCGGTGGATGGCGGGGCGGGAGGTTGCCGAGGGCGAGGACGACGCGGTCGGCCCGGACCTCGTCGCCCGTTTCGATCCGCAGCGTGGCGCCGCGGGTCCCGACTTCGAGATCGACGACTTCGGACGAGGCCTCCTCCAGCTTCACCCCGCCGTCGCGCCGTTCGGCCGCTTCTCCGAGAAGCTCGAAGACGTACTCGCGAAGGAGGCGGCGGGGGAGGAAGTCACCGGGCTCGGCCCGTCGTCCCCGGGCGGCGACCCAGCGCCGGAACGCATCCGGGTCGTCCGAGGTGGGGCCCATGAGCTCCGCCGGAACGTTGAGCAGGGGCTCGTCGGAGTCGCCCGAGTAGGCGGGCCCCATGGAGCCGGGCCGCCCGCGGTCGTAGAGGCGGATGTGAGTCCTGCGGCCGGGCGGCGCGAGTCGGAGCAGGTTCAGCGCGACGAGTCTGCCGGAGAGGCCTCCTCCGACAATGGCGATGCGGAGCATGGGGTCGCCCCCGGGCTCGAGTCGTGGTGGCGGGTGGCTGCGGACCCGAAGTGTGTGGTCGGGGCGTGCGCGAGGTCAAGTGGCACGCCTGGCCGATCACCCCCCGACCGGTGCCGGAGTCCACGTCGCGGAGCGCCGACGCCGCCGCGGCCCCGTGGATTCCGGCACGGCTCGCCCTTTTGGGGTCTTGACGCGCGCCGGGCGGGTGGCCGGAGCGGGCCATTGACGCCGCGCGGACGACGTCGTTAACCTTGCCGCGGCCGCAGGACCCTCCCCGCTGCTCAGAGCCAAGTCCCGGACGGTAAGGCCTTGATCTCCATCATCGTGCGAACGAAGAACGAGGAGCGCTGGATCGGCTCGTGCCTCGAGGCGATCGGTCGCCAGACCCGCACCGATTTCGAGGTCGTGCTGGTCGACAACGAAAGCAGCGACAGGACGGTCGCGAAAGCGCTCCAATATGGCGTGAGATTGGTGTCGATCCCGGAATTCAAGCCAGGCGCTGCGATCAATCGGGGAATCGAGGCGGCCGACGGCGACGTCATTGTGTGTCTATCGGGACACTGCATCCCGGTCGACGAGCACTGGCTGGCGAACCTGGTCGCCGGTCTCGACGACGAAACCGTTGGCGGTGTCTACGGAAGGCAGGAGCCCCTGGCCTTCACACCGGATCTCGACAAGCGCGACCTCCTGATCACGTTCGGGCTCGACCCGCGGGTCCAGGTAAAAGACAGCTTCTTCCACAACGCGAACAGCGCCTTCCGCAAGTCGACCTGGGAAAGGTTCCCCTTCGACGAGGAAGTGTCCAACATCGAAGACCGCATCTGGGCGAGTCAGGTCCAGGGCGCGGGGATGAAGATCCTCTACGAGCCCGACGCGAGCGTCTATCATCACCACGGGATCCACCACAGCGGTGATCGTGTGCGCTGCGGCAATATCATCCGGATCCTGGACACGACGGGTCAGGAAGGGGTTCGCACCGCCGACAACAAGATCGATGCGCGGACTCTCAACACGGTGCTGGTGATCGCCGTGCGCGAGGAGGGGCTGAGACGACTCGGAGACAGGCCGCTCTACGAATACGCCATCGAACACGCCAGGTGCTCCGAGCTCGTGCGCACGATCGTGGTCTCGACCGACAGCCCGAGCGTGGCAGCCGAAGCCTCCGCGGCCGGGGCGGATCTGGTGCTGACGCGAGAGGAGGAGGAATCGCGCTTCGACGTCATTCTCGAGCTGATGATGCAGTCCTCGCTGCACAAGCTGGAGGACCGGGGCATCATTCCCGACATTCTCGTGATGCTCGAGACGACGTTCCCGTTTCGGGACCCCACGCTCATCGACAAGCTTATCTACCAGTATGTCGAGGGCGGCTTCGACACGGTGATTCCGGCGCGGATCGAGTTCAACTCCTGCTGGATGGAGGAGGAGGGCGCCTACCGCCGCGTCGACGAAGGGTACGTCGCGAGGCAATTCAAGAAACCCTTCTATACGGGTCTCAAGGGCCTCTGTTGCGTGTGCTCTCCGGCCACCGTCCGGCAGGGCCAGCTGTTTGGCGAGAACGTCGGGCTCTACAAGCTGACCGACGCGGTCCATTCGATCGAGGTCCGGTCCGATGACGACGTCGCCCTGGCCGAGACGGTCATGGCGAGCCCCCTGTTCGCGACTCGCGTCGGGTAGGGAGCGGCCTCGGGATGCATCGTCTCGGCATCGTCGGTCTCGGTCACGTGGCGGCGCACCAGGTCGCCGCGCTCGCCCACGGCGAGGCACTCGAGCTGGTGGCGGTATGTGACCCTGACGGAGAGCGCCTGGCCGTGCTCGGTGAGGATCGGAAGACGTACACCGACATCGCCGACATGTTGTCGGAGTCGGACCTCGACGTCGTCATGGTGGCCACACCCAATCATCTGCACGTGCAGCACGGCATCCAGGTGCTGGAGGCGGGCAAGTGGCTCGTAATGGAAAAGCCCCTGGCCGAGACGCAGGCCGGTTTCGACGCCGTCGCACGGGCCCGGGAGCGGTGTGGAGGACACTGCACCATCGCGTTGCACGCCGCGTTCGGGCAGGAGGTCGAGTGGTTCTGCCGATCCGGGACGAGGCAGGAGCTCGGGGCCGCTGAAATCGACTCGTTCACGGGCCAGTTCTACGATCCCTACTTCGAGAACGGACGTTTGCAGGCCCGGGCCCTCTCCCTGGGTGGGGCGTGGATGGACAGTGGGATCAACGCGCTCAGCGTCATCGCGCGCATGCTCCCGCTCGAGCGCCTGGTGGTGCGCGACAGCCGCATGACGCGCGTCGCCAACGTGGACTGCACCGAAGTGCAGGGCACCGTGGACTTCGAGGTCCGCAACGGAGACTTCGTGGGGTCGGGGCGCATCGACACCAACTGGACGCTCGGGCGCGACATGAAGGTCACGACGGTTCGCCCGCGCGGGTCCGACAGGAGGATCATCCTCGACCACTCCGCCCAGCAGGTTCGAGTCCGGTCGCCTGAAGGCGAGGAGGTCGTCTTCGCGTGCGGCAACGGACTGCCTCGACTCACCAACCACTACATCGGCGTCTTCGGCAATGTGGCACGGCAGCTCGAAGTGGGCCAGGACAATTTCGAACTCGCCAGGGCGTTGCACGGCCTGCTGTACGAGGCCGAGGGTCGCCAGGCGCCCACGTTCTGAAGCTCGATCCTAGCCCTTCCCGAGCAGCCGCCCGAGAACGCGCTTCACGAACCGGGAAGCGACCACGAGACCGGGCAGGGGATCGTACCAGCGGAACCACTGGCCGCTCCTTGGCCGGAAGAGCAGCGCAACCTCCGTCGCCAGGATGCGCAGGAGCGGTACGCCGTCTTTGCGCATGGACCGGATGTCCGTGTACGCATTGTGGAAGTACAGTCCTTCGCGCTGGCTGCTTCCCGAACGCGAAGCCGGCTCGCCGGCCGCGATCCGGTAGGTGTTCCACACTGTGGGAAGACCGCACGCTTCGTCGAAACCCACCTCGCCGCCGATCCGGGGGTTCAGCTCGATGTACTTGAACATCCCGTCGCGCTCGTCCCATCGGTACTCGATGCCGACATGGCCCACGTAGTTCAGGGCTTTCCCGAGGTCGGCCGCGAGCGTGAGGATGTCCTGGTTGACGCGGCTGATCGAGAAGGTGCTGGTCCCGAAGTGAGGCGGCATGGTCCGCAGCTTCTGGCGCACCAGGCAGTCGAGCAGCTCCGAGTTTTCGTCGAACGTGCCGGAGCACACCCACGAGTTGTCGTCGCGCCCGGGGATGATCTCCTGGGCGAGCAGGACTGGGAGGGCGTGGCCCCAGTCGTCGTAGAATCGCTGCAGCTCGTCCGCATCCTTCGCCGTCTGGACCTTCTCGGGGAAAACGGACCGCACGGCGAATGAATGGGGCTTGAAGATGATGGGGAACCGGAGCTGTCGAGAGAGCTCCTCCGGATGGGACGGCAGCTCGCGAATCGTCTTCGGGATGGCGAATCCGAGTGATTCGATGAGCGCGGTCTCCTTTCGCTTGTCGTTGAGCGCGTCCACCATCTCTCGCGGAGGCAACCTGAAGCGGAACCGCTTCCCGAGCTCCTCCTCGTTGGTGGACACCAGGGACACGAGCAGGTCGGAGGTGAAGAGCAGCACCGTCCCCTCGCCAGGAAGGCTCCGCAGGAGATTCAGGATCTCCCGCTCCTTCACGGCGACCTCATCCGCGTCACCGGGCACGACGTACTTCCTGACCGGATAACGCGAGTGCAGCACGGGGTCGGTCTCGTCGAAGGCGATGGCGGTGACGCGGACCCCGCGGCGCGCGAGGGACCGGACCGTGCCGAGCCCACCGGGGCCGTGCGACACGACGAGCGCTGGCGGTAACGTGGCCAAGTGGATTCGTGTTGGACGGGTGACGAGAACAGGAACTCCAAACCCCGCCTCGGGCGGTCGGAAGGATGGGTGAGAGTGGTTCAGCGGGTCAAGTAGTAGTGAACGGGGGGGCGAGCACCACCCGTCTGGCCGGACGGATCAGCGGCTGAGGCGCTCGAGTCTCTCGTATGGCTCCGAAGCCCACTTCGAGACCAGGTCTCGTTGCCGTGCGGAGAGCTCGGGCACCGGACGCTCCTTGAACGCGGCCTTTGGCCGCTTGGCATCCTTCGTCGTCAGAGCGAAGACCCGCTCGAAACCTTCGTCACCAAGATCGAGCCCGAAGAACTCGAGCACTCTTCGCAAGTATTCGGGCCGGGTCAGGTTCCGATAGTTGAGGAGCTTCAAGCCACGTGCGCTGTGGCTCGCGGCGATCTCGTAGTGAGTTCCGATCACGCGTGCCGCATACTCGTCCACCGACATCCGATCGATCGAGGCGGCGTCAATTCTCACGAACCCCGCCGCCAGCTGCGGAGCCCGCTTCATCTCCAGCCATGCACAACCGCCTCCGTGGATCACCTTTTGAAAGACCTCACACGGGTCACGATAGAGATACAGCATGGGCACGTCGGGAAAGGAAGCCTCGAAGACGTCGAGCTTGCCCGCGTGTGGGCTCGGGAACTTCACGAAGAAATGCTTCTCGTTCCCGGTATAGGCACGCCCCAGAGCCTTGACACCACCGTGGAGGCGCCGGCGCATCACTTCGACCGACTCGCCGGACAGGGCAGCCGTGAACACCGGCGGTTCCCCGAGAGCCAGGCTGCCCGGTACCGCGCCGAGGACGTGCCGCAGAAGAGTCGATCCACATCGAGATATGTGGAACACGAACCCCGACGGCGGAATCCCGTGCGTAACCTGATCGACCGCCTCCAGGGCTTCCATTCGGGTGATTCGAACGTTCGCATTCGAGCTGGCGATACGGCGCCCGAAGTCTCCCCTGGCGAAAGGCTTCGTGAACTGCTCCCCTTGCATGTCGACCCAGACGAGGCGCCCCCACAGCAGGCGGTACGGAGCCCACATGCGACCCCCATCGTCCAGCGGCGGCGGTCTGTTCGACGAAAATGTGAGCTCGGCCCAGCCGTGGCGCGCGACAGCCCGTCGCAGGTTCCAGCTCAGCTTCCAGTTCGGCATGGCCGTTCTCCTTCCTCCTGCGGCTGACCGACCGACATTATTGGATCTTGCCTCTCCGCTGGTGTCAGTGAGACCCTCTATACTACGGCCGCCGTGGCGATTCGCTGAAGTGTGGTCGGATACTCGCGGCCCGCCCGGTGCCAACTGCTGCCGCCGGCGGACGGGATCAGAGTTCGCCGCGGTCCCGCGAGAACTGTGCCCGGCCACCTCAGGATCGTCCGCCTTTCCTCTTGTCCATCTGAAGGAGGAGGCCGACTCCTGTCCAGATCCCGGCGCGAACTGGATCGGCCCGTTGGGGCGCCTGCGGCGTGACCGCAGGTCGACTCCCGCCTGAGACGGTAGAGGTGGCGTGTTCGCGCGGTCAGGCGGGCACGGGTGGGCCTGCCGCCTCGTCGGCCGCTGGGGTTCCGACCCTGGCCGTACGTGGCGTGGCGACGGTCACGATGGTCGTCACGAGGACGTTCACTGCCAGGGCGACGAACCCGACGTTCAGATCCTTCACCAGCTGGGGCGCGGTGGGCAGGAGGCTGGCAACGGAGGCGCCGGTGAGCGACAGGTAGGCGACGACCACCTCGCCTGCCACGATCCCGGCGAACGCCCCCGCCGTGCTCGCCCGCGGGCGCCGGCCGAGGCTGAGCACGAGGGCGGGGAAGAGCTGGGTGACGAAGTTGTAGCCCATGAGCAGGAGGGCGACGATGGCTTCGCCACCGCGGAGGGCCAGAAGCGCGCTGACGAGCGCCACGAGCGGCACGAGCCCGCGGGCGAGGAGCACGACGGTGCGCTCGGACGTGGCGGGGGCGATGCCGCGGTAGACGTTCTGAGCCAGAATGGTAGCGGCCGTGATGAGGATCATGGAGCCGGGCACGAGCGCAGTGAGCAGCCCCGCGCCGCCGATCACGCCCACCACCCATGGGTCGAAGGTGATGCTGGAGATGCGCAGAAGCGAGAGGTCGGCGTCGGCGCCCTCGAGCCCCGGGACCACCAGGATGGCGGCGAAGCCCACGAAGAAGACGAACAGGATCACCAGCTGGTAGAGCGGGAGGAGCACCGCGTTCCTCCGGAACACGTTCTCGTCCCGCGCGGTGTAGACGCCGGCGAAGAACTGCGGCCACATGTAGAAGCCGAGCGACGTCAGGATGACGGTGGAGATGAACCAGGCGGGGCTCATCCCGCTGGGCGCGAGGGTGAGGAAATCGGGGCTGGCGTGTTCCACGGCCCTGAACATCTCCGCGTAGCCGCCATAGTAATGCCACGGAAGGTACACGCCGAGGGCCACCGCGACCGCGAGGATCAGGACGTCCTTCAGCGCTGCGGTCCACGCGGAGCCCCGCACGCCGGAGACCACGACGTAGGCCACGAGCGCGGCGCTCCCGGTCCACACGGCAGTGGTGGGGGAGATGCGCCCGTAGGAGGCCTCGGACACGATGATCCCGAGCCCTTTCAGCTGAAGCACCAGGTAGGGCACCAGCGCGGCCACGCTCACCACCGCCACCAGCACGCCGAGAGAGCGGCTGTCGTACTTGGCGACGAAGAAGTCGGCCTGCGACACCAGGCGCCGCTCGCGTGCGTACCGCCACACCGCCGGCAGCAGGAAGTAGGAGAACGTGTAGGCCACGGCGCCGTAACACAGGATGTAGAAGGCGGGCGCTCCTTTCCCGTACGCCCAGCCGCTGCCGCCGAGGAAGGTGAAGGTCGTGTAGATCTCGCCGGCCAGGAGCAGGAAGACGAAGAGGGTGCCGAAGCCGCGGCCGCCGACGCTCCACTCCTCCAGGTTCATCTCGTGACCCCGGCGCGCGAGGAGCCCGAGGGCCACCGCCACGACGAAGACGAGCGCGAGCACCAGCAGCGCACCGGTCACGGGAGCGGCTCCCCGCGCGCGGCGCGGCGCCGGTCGAGCCAGTAGATCAAGGCGAGCACCGCCGAGGTGCCCACGACCCAGGCGAGTATCCAGAAGAGCAGGAAAGGAAGTCCGAGCACGTAGGGCTCGGTTCGGTTGGCGAAGGGAATCCCGCCCAGCATGGCCACCGGGGGGACCAAAGCCAGGGCATGGTAGGCGCGGAGTCCCCGGATCCCGCGGCCCGGGTCAACCATCGTCGTTTCCACGCAGGAATTCGAGCGCGGCGGCCACGAACACGCGCGTGCCGTGGTCGAGGGCCCGCTCGTCCACGTCGAAGCGCTCGTGGTGGTGCGGGTGCACGATCCCGCGCTCCTCGTTGCGCGCGCCGATGAAGAAGAACGCCCCTGCGGCGGCCTGCTGGTATGCGGAGAAGTCCTCGCCGCCCATGACGGGTGTGGCTTCCACCAGCACGTCCTCGCCCAGGGCCGCGACCACGGCGCGGCGCAGGAGGTCGCTGGCGTCGTCGTCGTTGATCACCGGCCGGTAGCCCATCTCGTAGGCGATCTGGAAGCCAGCTCCGTGCGCGGCCGTGACGCCGTCGATCACACGGCGCATCAGCTCCGGCATCCGTTCGCGCAGCTCCGCGTCGAACGTCCGCACCGTCCCTTCCATCACCACTTCGCCGGGTATGACGTTGTTCGTGGTGCCGCCCGCGATGCGTGTCACGGAGAGCACCGCCGGCTCGAGGGGGTCCACGTTGCGCGCCACGACGTGCTGCAGGTTGGTCACGACCTGCGCCGCCACCGCGATGGCGTCGACCGTCTCGTGCGGCAATGCCGCGTGTCCGCCACTCCCGCGAATGGTGACGACGAAAGTGTCGGGCGCGGCCATGAATGGCCCCGCCTTCACCCCGATCTTCCCGAACCCGAGCGGGAGCCACAGGTGGGCGCCGATCACCAGATCCACTCCCTCCATGACGCCGGCGTCCACCATCTCCTGGGCGCCGCCGGGGAACAGCTCCTCGGCGTGCTGGAAGAGAAATCGGACCTCGCCGGCGAGCTCCCCCCGGCGCGACACCAGCACCTTGACGGCGCCCAGGAGCATGGCGGTGTGGCCGTCGTGCCCGCATGCGTGCATGACCCCTGGATTCGTGGAGACGAAGTCATGGGTGTTGCGCTCGTGGATCGGCAGCGCGTCCATGTCCGCGCGGATGGCGAGCACGGGGCCGGGCCTCGCTCCTTGCAGCCGCGCCATCACGCTGGTGGGCGTGGGGCGGGAGATCTCCAGCGCCCCGAATCCCGCCAGGGTCTCGGCCACGAACGCCGCTGTGCGCTCCTCGTGGAACGACAGCTCGGGATGGCGGTGGAGGTGACGGCGCCACTCGATCACCGTGTCGCGCACCGAATCCGGGGTCTCTACGGGCTGAAGCGTGGCCATGGGATGCGGGGGTGCGGGGTGTGGATGTGGGCAGCGGGAGAATGACGCCGCCGGCTCGGGCGAGTCAAGGAGCGGCGGACGCCAGGGGGAGGCAGGTGTGGTTACCCCGCGTCGACCGTTCGGAGGGAGGGGCCTGCCGCCGCCGAGACCATCCTTGCGGAACCGGCACGCGATCCTCATCCATAGAGGTGTCGGACCAGTCCGGTCGGGGTGCGCACGCGTTCGCGGCTCTCCCCGATCATTTGCGTTCAGGGCGCGACGAAACCGTCGCCGCGTCAGGTGCCCGCTCCTCTTTCCCTGCCCCTCATGGCGGATGCCAACCGGCCGAGCGCAGCCCGACCCGCCGCAGGCGCTTCCCTGGTGTCCGCGCTCCTGCTCGTCCTGCTGGTGGCCGCGCTGAATCTCTGGTTGAACCGTCACTTCGGCATCGGACTCGACAGTCCGGGGGAGCTCGTGCCGGCGCTGGGCGCCATCGGTCTCGCCTGGGGGCTCGTGGGCCGGCTCGTCGGAAAGGACGATCTCGACGAGGTGAGCCAGAGGACGCGGACCACGGTACGCCGGTTTCTCCTGAGCCCCGCCATGATCGTCGTTCTCTGGGCGGCGTTCGCGGTCGCCGTCCTGCTCTGGTCATCGGTCACGGTCGTGGCCGAATCCGGCGCGGAAGGGCTCACCGTGTCGTTGAGCCCGCTGAACTCGGGCTCAGCGGCCGAACCCGTTGGCGCCGGGGTCGCCGGCGACGATTCCGGGGCAGCCGCGACCGGCCGCGAGGTCCGCAGGAAATCGGGAAAGGGAGTGGTCCGATTCGGCGTGACGACCAGTGCACTCGCCGGCCCCTATCTCGTACGGGCGGATGGGTATCAGGGTGCCATAGCGGAGGCATCGCCGCTTCTGGGTGCCCGCGTCGTGCTGGGAACCGACGTCGCACGCGCGCCGGCGCTGCTGATTCGGCCCGACGAGGCCTTGCTGGAGCGGCTTCGGGCGGGAGGCCGACTGGAGGTGTATCGCCGCCGTGGCGGCCATGTCGATTCCCTCGCCCTCGTCGTTGGGCCCACAGCCGGCAGCTTCCTGGTCGGGCGCAGGCACATTCCCCTGAGCGGGCGTGCCGCCGAGTGGGAGCGCGAGCTTCTCGCCGCAGGCGTCACGGACAGTCAGCTGCGCAACCGCCACATCATCGATTGGCGCCGTCCGCTCGCGCTCGACGCCTCCGGTCAGCTGGCGGCCGGGGATACCGTGATCGTTCGGGTGGTGGCTCTCTCGACGAGCGTTTCGGGCAGCGAGGAGATCGTGCTGGGCGGCGAGGAGGTCTCCGACCTGTTTCTCCGCCGGATCCCGGAGGATGCTCCATGAACTGCACAGTCCTCGCGCTTGCCGTGGCGCTTCTCATCCCGCTGGCAGCCGAAGCGCAGAAGCCGCGCGTGCAGGTCGAGTTCGACGTCGCCGAGTCGGACTACGTAGACCTCTTCACGCCCGCCGGCCTCGACTCTCTGAGACGGGACGCCGCCCGCCTGATCGCGGACACGCTCGAGGCGCGCCTGCCCGTGCTGGAGGTCACGACGGCGCCGCCCGCCGACTACCGGCTGGTCGTCACGGTCGACCGCCAGGACAGTGCCGGCGTGAGCCCGCTCCAGCTCGACCGTGGCCTGTACGTGCAGCTCGTGGGGCCGGACAGTTCGACGACGCGCTCGTGGTGGACGCTGTTCCGCCCGGGCGGCGGCACGGGTACAGGCCTGGTGGTGGCAGGCGTGCCCGTCCGCCGGACCTTCCTCGAGCAGCTCCGGATCTCGCTGATCAAGGCCGACTTCGACGACCTCGTCGAACGCCACCTTTCCCGCGTTCCCATCGCCCGGAGCGCACGACGGCTCGACGCCCCGGCGCCGCTCGGTTTCGGCTGGGTGGCGCCGGTCGTGCGCGATTCCCTCTGCCTCGCCCGGGGCAATCCCGTGCGCGTGCTCGTCCTCGTGCCCAACCCGCTGGACACGGTGCCCGATCGCCGGCTTTACCTCGCCACGTTGAGAAGCGACTTCGACGCGACCCGCCTCTTCGGGGATCCGCCTCCGCAGGAATGGAGGGCCCTGACGGGAGGCGTGTTCGCAAAGCCGGAGCCGTCCGACCAGCCGGATCTCGGATTCGTGCAGAGCGACACGTCCGTGGTGGTGACCGGGATCTTCCTGCTGCAGTACGACCCGGCGGGGCGGGATCTGTGCAGGCGGGTACCGACGCCGACCGAGGCGGAAGCGCGTCCGGGAGGCGGATCGTGAGGGCCGCGTCGGTGTTGGTGCGCGCATCGGTGGGGCTGGGTCTCCTCGTCGCCCGCTCTCCCGCGCACGCTCAGGAAGCCGTGATGACCTACGAACGGGCGCGGGACGTCTCGCAGGAGGCGGTGCGGCTGATCGAGACGGCGGGGGCGGAAGCCGCCGAGGCCCGGCTGGCCGAGACGCTGGTCTGGTGCCCGCCAGCGCCGGAGGGGAGCGAATGTCGCCGCCCGCTCCTGTACGCCCTCGGCTACGTGTACCAGAAGGACGCCGGGTTGCGGCCGGAAAGGCGCGACAGCCTGCTGGGCGTGGCGTTCGAACGGTTCCGCGACGTGTTCGAGGAGAACCCGGATTTCCAGCCAGCCCAGGAAGCGCTCGCGGCAATCTCGCGGCAGTCGCCGCACGAGTCGTTCGAGCCCACTCTGCGGAAGATGGCGGGTCAGGACGACACCGGTCGGCAGTACGTTCTGCTCGGCGACTACTACAGCGACCCGGAGGTACAGCGACCGAAGCAGGCGCTCGAAGCGTACCGTCGCGCCATGGAGCTGGCGCCCGCGGACGAGCGGCCGGTGCGTCGCATCATCGATCTGTTCCGCGACACTCCCGAGACGCAGCTCGGGAGCCCGGAGCTGGACTCTCTGCTCACCGACCAGCTGACGGTGCGGTTCCCACGCCTCGCGGCGGAGGGTCGGCTCGTGTTCATGAAGCGTGTCTACCACCGGAACCCGGAGCGCGCCGCGGCCGCAGTCCCGGACTGGCTCGCGGCGCACGCCGCGGCGGACGGTGTTCAGCCCGCGCTCGCCAGCGAGATGCCCAGCGACTGGACCGTCGACCCGTTCCCGGAACTGCGAGCGTTCCTGGCCGATCCCGCCGCGACCCAGCGCTCCGATTGGTGGCTCCGTGACGGCGAGAGGCGGGAGGCGTTCGCCCGCGCTGCGCTCGATCTCGGACGGTGGGCTCTCGGGCGTGAGGGGCCGGTTGCGGCGGAGCGCGTCTGGACAACCGGTCTCGACGTGGCGCAGCCCGGATCGGCGAGCTGGCTGCGGATCACGGCCGGGCTGGCCGAGTTGTACGAGAAGGCGCCCGTCGTCGATCCATCGGGCGAGAAGATGCGAGCGCTGGAGCGGGTGCTCTTCGACCGCAAGGGCGAGGCGATCGGACGCGGCGACTTCCCCGCGATGCTGAGATTCCACGGCACACTCGGGCAGATCTACGCGCGGCGCGGCGACTGGGGGTCGAGCGGCAATCCGCGCAGCGCCATCTTCCAGCTCGAGCACGCGCTGGACGCGGCGAGGCGCGGCGCGCTCCGCGAGCCCCTTCCGGCGCTGCGGCGGTGGCTGGCCGTGGCCTACGAGCGCACCGACTCGGCCGACCGTGCTGCGCTGATGTACGCCGAGGCCGCCGCCGACTACCTGGATGTGGACGACCTCGCAGGCGCGGACAGCGCACTCGCTCGGTCGCGTGAGCTCGGCCGCGCGCGCGCCCCGCAAGCGCGCACGCGCGCGGTCACCGAGTGGCTGCGCCGGCGCAGAGCCGCGCTCGACGGCAAGTGCGACTCGGCCATGGTAGCCGGGCTCCGCCCTTTGACCAGCGATACGCTCCCCTCGGCGTTCGAGGAGCGGCAACGATTCAGGACGTTCGCCGACTGCTCGGGGCGTGTGAGGATCGGCGCGCCCGAGCTCGCCGCTGAAGCGCTGCGCGCGGCTCTGCGTTCCGAAACGCCGCTCGTGGGTCTGGGCGATCTGGTCAGGATCGATGAGGCCCGGAGGCGCGTGTACGGAAGCTTCGGTCAGATGGTCGGTCCGGTCGGGGTCGGCGTCGCTGCTTCCGCCGGGGACATCGGTGCGGTCGTGACGCTGCCCGAGGATGGTCGCACTCTGGATCTCGCCTTTCCGCGTGTTGATGCGCTCATCGCCGCGGAACTGGTCCGGGCGCTGAGACCATCGGAGCGGCCCGTGGGAGCGCTCCGGCTGCGTGTGCAGGACGGGCAGGTCACGGTGATCGATCCCGGCGCGCTCACGCGGTCCGAGCTTCAGGCGCTGATCTCGACGGCAGGCGGCAGACCGAACTGAGCGGCGTCCCCGCCTGAACACGTCTCGTTGCGCGCGACGCCGCGCGGGTGCCAGAAGACATCCTTGGCATCACGCCGGTCAGCCATTACCCTTGCTGTGGCGTGAGCGGATCCACACGGCGATTCACGAGCATTCGACGCCGGTCCTCCGCCGGCGCCGACCACGACGGCGGTGCCCCGTGCCGATCGGAAGCGGGCCCCGCAACGGCAGTCCATAGATAGAGCCGCACCTCCCCGACATCGCTCGATCCCCGATCATCCGGGTTGGCCGCCGCACGGCAGCCGGTCGGGCGGATCGCGCACTTCCTCCGAGGTCCAGCGAGTGGATCACGCACCACCGACGGCTGCGGCCATGCCGCGCCCGGCACATCGGATCGCCACACGCGTCGGAGCGGCGGCGCTGCTCGCGCTGCCCGCTTCCGTCCTCGCTCAGGCCGGTCTCGATTCCGCGTCGGCGGAGCCGTACCGGCTGGACGCGCTCGTGGTCGTGGCAGAGCGCCATGCGACGACGCTCCGCAGCACGGTCACGGCGACCAGCCTGCTCACGCGGGCCGATCTGGACGCCCTTCCGGCGCGCACCCTCGCCAATGCCCTCGGGAGCGTGCCCGGCCTCATCTTCGTCGAGCAGGATGGCTCCGGTCGGATGCCGCTGGCGATCGCGCGCGGCTTCTTCGGCGGCGGCGAGACCTCGTACGTGCTGGTCACGGTGGACGGCGTGCCGGCGAACAATGGCCGGACCGGGCTCGTGGAGTGGAGCCGGATCCCGCTCGACGAGATCGAGCGCATCGAAGTGCTTCGAGGCTCCGCCTCCGCTTCGTACGGCGACGCCGCGCTCGGGGCCGTGATCAACGTCGTGACACGCCGCCCGGCCCAGCCGGACAGGGTCTCCGGCCGGGCGGCTATGTCCGCTTCGTCGTGGAGTGGCGGGAGTGCGCGCGCGTCGGTCGGCTCCGGGCTCGGCGCCGCCGCCGTGGGGGCGACGATCGACTATGATCGGGACGACGGCTTCCGGGAGCATTCCCGTTCGAACCGCCTGACCACGTCGCTTTCGCTGGGTCGAGCTGCGCCCTCCGGTGGCAACGCGCTGTCCGGGCGAGTTGCGTTCAGCCGTCTTTTCAACGAGGACCCAGGGCCGCTGCCCGAGATCGACCCCGGCTTCGACCGGCGCGGCAGCGATCCCGCCTTCGCGGGCGACGAGCGGACCCGGAAGACGGCGGAGGCGAGCGTCCAGGGGGCGCGCGCCTGGTCGGGCGGTCGGCGCCTGGACGCGGCCGTCGGCCTGCGCTGGTACGATCAGCAGCGGACTCGAACGCTCCTGCTGGCGCCCACGTTCGGCGACACGCAGGACCAGGACGACCGCGAGGTCGGCGTCTGGGCGCGCACGCAGCTTTCCGCATCGGTCGGTCGCGCGCTACTGCACGTCGGCGCCGATGCCCAGGGTGCCACTTTCCGCACCCGCTACACCGAGCCGGGCACGGGGGCGCTTCTCACTTCAGGGAACGGCCACCTGTGGAAGCTCGGGCTGAACGGCGAGCTTAGCGGCTCGCTCACCGAGCGGCTCCGGCTCGTCGGCGGGGTCCGGTTCGATGCGGTGCTGCCGACAGACGAGACGCCCGCGTCGCCGGGGTCGCCCTCGTTCCACCAGTGGTCGCCGCGGCTCGGCGCGAACCTCGCCTACCGCGAGGACCCGGCGAGCGCGGGCAACGTGTACGTGTCCTGGACGCGAGCGTTCAAGGCGCCGACGCTCGACCAGCTCTTCGACGTTCGCGCCATCCCCACCGGGGAGCCGGGCGCGACGATCAGCATCTCCAACGGGGAGCTGAAGCCGCAGCGCTCCACGGGGATCGAGGGCGGCATCTACCAGCGCCTCCCGCTGGGGGGCGGGGGACGCTACGCCGAGGTGTCGCTCTCCGCTTACGGTCAATGGCTGGATGACGAGATCGACTTCGACATCCTGACGTACCGATACGGGAACATCACGGCGAGCCGGCATACGGGTGCAGAGCTGTCCGTGCGCGCCATGCTCTCGTCCGCTCTCGAGGTCACGCACGCGGCCACGCTCGACCGGGCCACGTTCCGGACCGCGGAGAACCGCGGCAACCAGCTCAAGAACATCCCGGAGAGCGCGTTCACGACCACGGCCCGCGTGATCCTCGCCGCGCCCGTGTCGCTCATGCTGACGCACCGCGCCATCGGCCGCACCTGGCTCGATGATGAGAACACCGAGTCGCTTTCCTCCAGATCGCTCATCGACGCCGCGCTTCAATGGCGAGTCGGCGCGGTCGCCGCGCGCCTCTCCGTCCGCAACGTCTTCGATACCGAGTACGGCAGCTTCGGTTTCCTGCTCTACGACCCTATGGCCGGCGAGAACGTCCGCATGATCCACCCCGGTATGGGCCGCGCCATCGACCTCCGACTGTCCGTGGGGAGCTGAGCGATGCCCGGGCACGCCCGAACCCGGCGCCCGCCGCGGACGGAGGCCGGTGCGACCGCTTCGCTCCTGCTCGCCGCCGGGCTCCTGCTGCTCGTCGTCGCCTGCGGTCCGGATCATCAGGCAGCGGGGCAGGGGTCGACGGGCTCCGCCGAGGTGGCCGCGGAACCGATTCCCGCCGTGGCCAGGGCGAGCAGCTTGGAAACGACGGCCGGATCGACCGACAGCGCCGCGTCATGGACGATGCCACCGGTCCCCGCGGCGATCGCGCAGGGCATCCTCGTGTATCGCGCGAATTACTGCGGGACGTGCCACCGGAACACGCTCGCCGGCACGGCCGGCATGTTCGGCCCGAGCCACGACAGCCTGCGCATCAATGCCCTGCGCCGGATCCACGATCCCCGGTACACCGGCCACGCGACCACCGCCGGGGACTACGTACGGGAGAGCATCCGCGATCCCGGCGCGTGGCGCGTGCCAGGGTTCGAGCGCACGCGTTTCCTGATGCCGGCCTATATCCAGCTGACCGACTCCGAAGTGGACGCACTGGTCCGTATGCTTCTCTGGCAACCTCCAGCGAAAGGAGAACGATGATCAACCGAACCCCCACCCGACTCGGCTTCCTCGCCCTCGCCTGCCTCTTCCCGCTCGCCGCGTGTGGCGGCGACCGGGAGGCGGCGGAGAACGCCGACCTCGAAAGCGCCGGCATCCCGCTGGGCACCGGCCCGACGGTCGTCGCCAGCGGCCTGAACACGCCCATGGGCGTGATGGTCGATGACGATGGCACGATCTGGATCACCGACAGCGGCACCGGCGGCCCGGATTCCATGGCGGCCCCCCCCGACTCCACCGGACAGGTAGTGAAGCTGCCGTTCGGCAACACTGCGCGGCTCGTGCGCGTGGATCCGTCCGGCACCCAGAGCGACGTCGTGACCGACCTCCCGTCGATCATCCTGCCAGACGCGCCGATCGGCGCGGCCCGCGTGGCCCGATGGAACGGGGCACTCTACTTCACGAGCGGCGGATGGCAGGAGGGAACCGGTGAGCGGCAGCCGCGAAACGCCGCGCTGCTCCGCCTGGACGGGGACCAGGTGAGGGAGGCCCTCAACACGTGGGATTTCGAGGAGAGCCGGAACCCTGCGGGCGCCCTGGTGGAGGCGCACCCGTTCGGGATCACGGTCGGACCCGATGGCGCCCTGTGGATCGCGGACGCGGCGGGCAACGACCTCTTCCGGGTCGCCTCGCCATCCGATTCGCTCGAGCTGGTCGCGGTCTTCGACGCGCTGCCGAGCCCCGTCCCGAACGCGGCGCGCGGCAACGCGATGGAGACCGAGCCGGTCCCCACCAGCGTCGCGTTCATGAACGGCGAGCCCTATGTCTCGTTCCTGCCCGGCGCCCCGTTCGTGCCGGGATCCGGCAAGGTCGTGCACGTCTCGTCGACCGGTGAATACTCCGATTACGCGACGGGCTTCTCCATGCTGTCCGATCTCAAGACAGGCCCGGACGGGAAGCTGTACGGCGTGTCCATGGGCACGTTCACCGAGCAGGGGCCGACGCCGAACTCCGGCTCCGTCATACGCATCGGACCCGGGGATACGTCGGAGCCGATCCTGACCGGTCTGCAGCTTCCGACCGCCATCGCGTTCGACGCCGAAGGCAATGCCTACGTCGTCATCAGCGGCCTCGGTCAGCCTGGCGCCGGCCAGGTGATGAAGTACCCGCACCTGGTGAGCACCGGCAGCTGAACCGTCGTCCAGCCGGGTCGCCGCGGCGACCCGGCTGGACGAGCCGGGGGCGGTCCTGCCACGCCGCGCCGACGCCGGTTGAATCCGTGCACCCGGGCGCATGCGAGCGGCCGAGGAGCCGCGCTGCGCAAGATGCTTGTATGTGCTCAGGACCGGCCCTAGCATTCGTGGATAGCCCCTTTCCGCCCCTTCGAATCCACGAGGGACGCCATGTCCGGCAATCCGTACGTTCCAGCCGATCCGCCTCGGGCTTCCGCGAGCAGGTTCTGGCGGACCCGCTCCTTCTGGGTGGTCGGCACCTTCCTGGCCAGCGTCGTCATGGTGGCGACAGCCTGGTTCCTGTGGCCGACCGCCGATGTGGACCTCAAGTCGCTTCTGGCGCGACAGCTGGGCGTCGAGCATGACAGCCTTCTGTTCGTCAACCTGCCGCCGGCCGGGTACCGGATGCCGGGTGCCATCCTGCTGCGCGCCGGCAACATTCCGTGGGGGAAGCTGAAGGTCGCCGATACGGACTTCAGCCGGGGCCAGCGCACCACGCAGAGCGCTCACGTCGAATCCGTGTCCATCGCGTCCGGGTCGCTTGGCGGCAGCGCGGGTCAGGAGGCCTTCGTTCGCGATGCGCTGGCGCTGCTGGGCGAGCGGAGCGACAAGGTCGTGGTCGACCTTTCCTTCGACGGCAGCTCGGTGGAGCTCCCGGACCTCGGGGATCGCGTCGCGCAGTCGGATGCGATCCGGGCGGTGAGCGAGAGCGGAGAGGATGCTTTCGTGATCTACCGCGCCTGGCAGGGGACGTTGAAGCTCGGCATCCACACGGAGCACGGCGTGTCGGCAAGGTTCCTCGACAGCCTGGCCGACTCCCTGAGCGTCCTTGCGGCCCGCGCCGACGCGAACGTGCGCTTCCAGGGGGACAAGCACACGGACACGCAGCGCGACCTCGTGCTCGCCGAGGCGGACGTGTTCGCGTACGAAGCCTACGACGCGGCCAGCCTCTACCACTCCGCCGCTCTTCGGCCGGTGACGGCGCGCACGCAGGAGGTGGACCCCGACAGCGCCGTCGCCACGATCATCCGCCTCGACCCGGCGTCGATCGAGCCGGGGGAGCTGACCGAGACGCTCCGCTACATCGGCCCGGAGGCGAGCAAGGCGACCGTCCGCATCATGCAGCGCGGCACGATGGAGGACATGGAACGAGGCGCGACGGTCCTGGAGCACGTCCCTGAGGAGTACAGGCCGATTCTGCCCGCCGACGTGTCGAGCGCCCTCACGAGCCCCGATCCGACGGTGCGGGCGTACGCGGTGCTGGCGGTGCCGACCACGGCCGCGACGCGACAGGTGCGGCAGCTCTCAGCCGCCTTGAACGGCGACGACCCGGTGGTGCGCTTCCTGGCCAGCGAGAAGCTGGGAACCCTCGAATCCCCGGCTGCCACCACAGCCCTGCGGCAGGCAGTGCGCGACCCCGATCCTGCCGTGGCTCTGTCGGCGAACACGGCTCTGTTCGCCGCCACCGCACCGGTGGGCCACGAGCTCTCGTCCGCGAGCACGACGCTGCGGACCGGTACGACCCAGGCCCAGACCGGTGCTCTTCGCTGGATCCGCCGCCAGCGCGTGGCCGCGGACTCGGCGCTGCCGCTACTCGTGCGAGCACTCTCCAGCTCCGACGCGACCATACGCAACGAGAGCCTGCGTGGCCTGGCCGCGCTCGGGCCCGCGGCGTCGTCCAGCGCCCCGGCTGTCCGGCCGCTGCTTCAGGATCCGGATCCGGAGACACGGAAGCTGGCGCAGGAGGCGCTGCAGAAGATCACCGGGCAGGGCGGGGGATGAGGTCGATGCTTCGCCACTCCCTCGTCGATCATCGGCGGTGCCCTTACCCGGAGGCCTCATGAGTCGTGTACGCGTGCTGGCAGGGACGCGCAAAGGCGCGTTCGTCCTGACCTCGGACGGAAAGCGGAAGAACTGGACGGTGGACGGCCCGCACTTCGGCGGCTGGGAGGTCTACCACATGAAGGGGTCGGCGACGGAGCCGGACCGGATCTGGGCGTCTCAATCCACGGGCTGGTTCGGCCAGCTCATCCAGCGCAGCGATGACGGCGGCCGGACGTGGGAGCCGGTGGGGAACGAATTCGCCTACGCCGGCGAGCCGGGGACCCACAGGTGGTACGACGACACGCCGCATCCGTGGGAGTTCAAGCGGGTGTGGCACCTGGAGCCCTCTCCCGGCGACGCGGACACCGTTTACGCGGGGGTCGAGGACGCGGCGCTGTTCCGGAGCGACGATGGGGGGAAGAGCTGGCAGGAGCTGGACGGGCTGCGTCGCCAGAAGACGGCTCCGGAGTGGCACCCGGGGGCGGGGGGCATGTGCCTGCACACGATCCTGCTGGACCCGCGTGGAAACGGGCGCATGTTCACGGCCATCTCCGCTGCCGGGGCCTTCCGGAGCGACGATGGCGGCGAAAGCTGGCGGCCGATCAACCGCGGCCTGCGCTCGGAGTACATCCCGGACCCGGAAGCGGAAGTGGGGCACTGCGTGCACCGGATCGCCATGCACCCGGCGCGGCCGGACGTGCTCTACATGCAGAAGCACTGGGACGTGATGCGGAGCGATGACGGCGGCGACAGCTGGCACGAGGTGAGCGGCAACCTCCCCAGCGACTTCGGCTTCCCGATCCAGCTCCACAGCCACGAGCCCGAGACCGTCTACGTGGTCCCCATCAAGAGCGACTCCGAGCACTACCCGCCCGATGGGCGCCTGCGCGTGTACCGCAGCCGCACGGGCGGCAACGAGTGGGAGGCGCTTTCGAAAGGGCTGCCGCAGGAACACTGCTACGTCAACGTGCTGCGCGACGCCATGTCCGCCGACACGCTCGATCCCTGCGGCGTCTACTTCGGCACCACGGGTGGCCAGGTCTACGCATCGTCCGATGAGGGCGACTCCTGGACCGCCATCGTGCGAGACCTGCCGTCGGTGGTTTCCATCGAGGCGCAGACGCTGCCGTGAGCGTTCGCGTCGTGCTGCCGACCCACCTCCGCACCCTGGCTCGGGTCGGCGCCGAGGTGGACCTCGAGGTCGACGGTCCCGTCACGGCCGCCGCGATCCTGGACGAGCTCGAGGCGCGCTACCCGGTTCTGCGCGGCACCATCCGCGACCACGCCACCAAGCGGCGGCGCGACTTCGTCCGCTACTTCGCCTGCGCCGAGGACCTTTCGCTCGAGCCGCCCGACGCCCCGCTCCCGCCGCCGGTCGCGGACGGGACCGAGCCTTTCCTCGTGATCGGGGCGGTCGCGGGTGGGTAGCAGCAGCCGGGCCGCGCGTCGGTGCACCGGCCATCTGGCAGTGTTAAATTGTCGGAACATGCATCAATCCACAGCTGAAGGCGGTTGTGTCAAAGAGAGCGGAAAGCACCTTGATCGCCGCTTTTGTAAGCGGATCCGTCCTGGCCCTCCTCGCAGGGGCGGGCCTGTACTTCGCCGACGCGCCGAAGGTGCTTCTCCTGAGCGGCGCGGGTGTGGCGTTCGGCCTCGGCGTGGTCGTAGAGCTGATCACCGTGAAGGCCACCTGGGCGAGCGCCGTCGCCGGCGTCGTCACCCTGATGCTCGCGCTCTGGCTCGTGGCCCTGTGGCCGAACTGGAGTCGGTTCTTCAGCGGCGCCAATCGCTACGACCCACAGCTCAGCGAGCTGGAGCGGCCTGCCCCCGGCGACGGTTCTGGCCGGGGGACGACCGGAACCCCGCCCGACGACTCCCGTCGCCGGCGACCTCGCCCGCCGCCTACCTCGCCCGCGGATCGTGCCGCCATCTCGCCGGACGGGGAGGTCGATCCTGAGGCGAAAGCCGGTTCCGAGTCCGCGCGTCCGACGGTCGGGGGGGCGGACGGCGAGGGAGGGGACGCATCCCTGTCGACGGAGACTCGAGGCGACGTCGGCATCCCGAGGTCACTCACCGTGCGCAATCGGCTGGGCTCCGATGTGGAAGTCGCGCTCGAGGGTCCGGGGGTCGAGGGCGGAGCCGTCCGGCTCTCCCCGGGGGAGGAGTGCGAGCTCCGGCTCGGGGACGCGCCGCCGGCTCTTGCGACGGTCGTATGGCGACACGGCGAAGTGGAGGAGCGGGTCCCCTGGACGGTGGCCACGGCCGCCGGCACGATCATGACGATCGGCGACTGAACCCGGTCAGACACGACGAGGAGGCCGACGGACATGGCACCGAACGCTCACGTGGCGAGCGCCGCCGAGCAAAAACACCCGCGCGGCCTGTACGTGCTCTTCGGCACCGAGATGTGGGAGCGCTTCGGCTTCTACACGGTCAATGGCATGCTCGCCCTGTACGTGCGGGATGCCACGCAGGGCTTCGGCTTCAGCAACGCGCAGGCTGCCGTCCTGAGCTCATGGTACCTGGGCTTTGTCTACTTCAGCCCGCTCCTCGGCGGCTTCCTGGCGGACCGGATCCTGGGCTTCCGGCGCGCCATCATGCTGGGCGCGCTGTTCTTCGTGGCCGGCTACTCGCTCCTGGCCGTCCCCCACAGCCTGCCGCTCTTCTACACCGCGCTGGGGCTGCTCGTGATCGGCAACGGGCTGTTCAAGCCGAACGTGTCGTCCATGGTCGGCAACCTCTATCCCGAAGGGAGCCGGCTCAAGGACAAGGCGTACCTGATCTTCTACATGGGGATCAACATCGGCGCCTTCATCGCCCCGGTCCTGGCCGAGATCATCCAGCCCCGCTTCGGCTTCAACATCGCGTTCGCCATGGGCGCCGTCGGAATGCTCATCGGCCTGACCCTCTTCGCGTCCAACCAGCGCTACGTCCGTGATGCCGATACACCGCGGGACCGGGCGGCCGGCGCCGCCGCGCGCGCGGACTTCGCCCGCACCGACGCCTCCACCGGGCATCAGCAGGCCGTGGCGACGACGGAGGACCTGCCCCCCGTCGTCAACGAGAGGGCGCAGGCGATGGACGCCGTTCCGGAATGGAAGCGGATCGTCGCGCTGCTGGTGATCTTCGCCATCGTGATCGTGTTCTGGATGATCTTCCACCAGAACAGCATCACGCTCACGTTCTGGGCGAACGACCACACGGACTGGAACGTCACCGGGATCCTGTCCAACGCCATCAACCCGATGTGGATCATTCTCCTCTCCCTCCCGCTGGCCTCCTTCTGGGGATGGCTGGACCGGAAGGGTCTCGAGCCGTCCACGCCGGCGAAGATGATGGTCGGGATGCTGCTGACCGCCGCCTCCTTCACCATCCTCTTTTTCGCAGCCCGGGCGGGCGGCTTCGATCGACCGGTGTTCCGCGTGGCCCAGGTCACCGACGGCCAGGTGCTGGTCCACATCTCACCGGAAGCGCGCCGGCACCTGGCCATCGCGTCCGAGCCCGTCCTGCGGACGGACGACGGTC
This sequence comes from uncultured Gemmatimonadales bacterium, assembly GCA_963798845.1. Taxonomy (GTDB): domain Bacteria; phylum Gemmatimonadota; class Gemmatimonadetes; order Longimicrobiales; family RSA9; genus CAVUKA01. Next base: position 392,550 of record CAWCUS010000004.1, read on the forward strand.
GCGAACTCTGGGTGGCGCGACTGCCGGCGGGAACTGACGTGCGCACCGGGCAGTTCGTGCGCATGGAGGCCGATGCCGGCGACGGCATCGAGGCCGCGGGCACCCGCCGCGTCTCGCCCTGGTGGCTGATCCTTGCCTACGGCGTCCTCTCGCTCGGCGAGCTGATGCTCAGCCCGATGGGGCTGGCCCTCGTCTCGAAGGTGGCGCCCATCCGCATGCGCGGCCTCATGATGGGCGGCTGGTTCGCCGCCACCGCCATCGGTAACAAGCTGACCGCGATCGGTCGCTTCTGGGACCTCTGGAGCCACGCCGGCTTCTTCATCACCCTCGCCGCCATGGCCGCCGCCATGGCCGCGCTCCTGCTCCTCCTGCTCCGGCCTTTGAAGAAGGCGATGCCCGGCGTCTGACCCGCCGCCTGCGGAGAATCGCCTGGATGAAGGCGTTCGCCGCTCGAGGCGCCGTGTTCCCTGGACCGTCGCCACCGCTGCCGGCCCGGTCCTGACACTGGCCCACCGAGTCTCCGCTCCCGCTCAGCCGGGCCCTGGCTCAGCGCTCGTCGAGCGTGCGGCCGGTGTTCAGGCTATCCCAGTTCAACAGCGTGTTGAACACCAGGAAGTAGGAGCCGATGGTCCCGCCCCTCCAGACCGGATTGTTGGCGAACATGACCACGTGCCCCTTCTGCACGGGGACGTCCACGACAACCGGCCGCTGCGCTATGTCGTTTCCGCCACCGCCCAGGAGGCCGGAGACGAGCAGCCCCCGACTGTCGCCGAAGCGGAGCACGACCCGGGGGCGCTGGTCGGGCGGGATGACGTTGAGGGGGTCGCGCATCATCTCGTCCGTGACCGGCGCTGGCTGCCAGGGCTCGACCTCGGGCGCCGGCGGGGCCTCGAACTTCGGGTCCAGCAGCGGCCGGCCCTGGGGCACGTCGGGCTCGTCCGCACGGCCCCGGCCTGTCGGCCGACCGCCGCTCCCGGGGCGTAAGCCGCGGAAGCCGCGGCCGCCGCGCGTGCTGCTGATGCTGAAGCTGGCCCCGTCGTCGCTGTAGATGGCGAGGCTGTCGGGAATGCCGTAGACGATGGGACTCTTCTGATCGACGATGCGGGAGCGCAGCAGACTGCCCACCACTCGGCTGCTCGGGTCGTTCGTGCTCACGCCGCTGGTGAGCCCGTAGTCCACGGCGAAGTTGGAGGTGTTCGTGCTGGTGATCAGCACGCCGCCGCGCTCGACGAAGCGCTGGAGGTTGGCCAGCCCGCTCCAGCCGAGGCCGGGGCGGACGTCCGCGGTCTCATCGATCCTGCCGATGTTCGGTGTCTCCGCGGTGTGCTGCCACGGCATCGGGTTCCGCCACATGGGCATCCCCTCGATGATCGACTGTCCGCTCCCTCCCGCCGGGGGGAAGATGATGACGTCGTACTTCCCGTTCAGGTTCGGCTCCTTCGCCACGTCCTGGACGGAGATGTAGGTGTAGGGCAGGTCCAGCTTGTCGAAGGCCATGCGCCACCAGCCCTCGGTCTGCGTGCTGGTCCAGGTGTGCAGGATCGCCGCGCGCGCTGCCCGGAGCGGGTGCATCGCGACGTCGGGCGCGGTCGAAACCGCGTAGCTCTTCAATCCCAGCTCTTTCGTCGCCGCCTCGAAGTCGGCGCGGGAGACGCCGCGGACCACGAAGCTGCCGCGGTCGAAATGGGTGCCGGCGGCGTCGAACGGCTCTTCCGCGGCGCGGAAGTCGGCCCTCGCGAAGCGGTAGCGGAGCGTGGCGAGGGCGTTGTCGCCGTCGTGATCGATCAGGAACACGTCGCCGCTTCCCTGGATACCTCCGGCGGGAGTGAGGGAACCGCCGACCGCCACCATGGGCGCATCCAGCACGCCGGCGTCCACCACGCGGACCGCCTTCACGCCGAATCCCTCCGGGAAGGTCCAGCCGGTGTCATCGTAGGGGCGCTGCTGCTCGTCGTTCGGGGACCAGTACTGGTAGTCGAGAAGCGCGTCCGCGATGCGCGAATACGGCTGGTCCATGCGGATGACGTAGCTGCCCGCCGGAAACGTGCGCTGCTCGGAGCCCTGGTTCCCGGCGTGCGCGGCGACGGTGTCCGCGCCGGTGGCGACGCTGTCCGCGCCGGTGGCGACGCTGTCCGCGCCGGTGGCGACGCTGTCCGCGCCGGTGGCGACGCTGCCGCGCGGCGGCGACGCTGTCCGCGTCGGCGGGGCCCCGTCCGCCGCGGGGCTCGCGGGCGGCTTGTTCGGCGGGCATCTGCACGGTGAACGGCGCGGTGGCGCGGGAGATCTCGACGTGCTGGAGCCGGAGCAGGCGGAGCAGGTCCGCCTGAGCGCCGGGGCGGGGCTCATCGGCCGGCAGGACGTACGCAGCCGGACCTTCGGTGTGCGCCTTCAGGACGGAGCGCTTGCTCTTCTCGTAGAAGTTCTGCAGGAAGAGCTTGCGGTTCTGCGCCACGTAGCTGAGCGAGACGAGCAGCCCCGTCTGCTCGTAGTTGTTGTTGTTCCGCAGCGACCACATCACGCGCGGGAGCGGTGGATTCTGCTTGTACCAGGTGCGCGCGGTCTCGTTCGGCGAAAGGGTCCGCTCGACGGTTTCCGCCGTGCCGCCGTTGCCGAAAGTCTCGTACAGGCGGCTGATGCCGTTGTGCGTGGCCGCCATGAACATGAGATAGCCGGGCGACCAGGTGTCGAAGGTGCCGAACGCGAACACGCCGGGCATGCCGAAGCGGGTCATCTCCTGGACGTTGTTCCACCCGATCATCTGCCACTCGTTGGTGAGCAGCGGGTCGAGCCAGGCGTTGTAGGGGCCGTCGCCGATCGTGTTGTCGTAGAGGTAGGCCACGGACTCGTGCAGGTCGTGCAGCACCTGCGCGTTCCAGTCCAGGTACGCGTCCAGGACGTTCTGCGAGAGCTTGAGCGACAGCCCCATCGCATCCCGGTTGTTGTCGTGCCGCACGTAATGGCCCCAGTAGATCACGCCAGGGGCCGTCTCGCCCGGATGCCGCTTGTGCCACTCGTAGACGTCCACCATCCGGTCCCGTCCATCCGCCTCCACCACGGGAGTGATGAGCGTGATGACGTGATCGCGGATGTTCCTGATGTACGGGCTCTCGTCCACCGCCAGGCGGTAGGCCAGCTCCATGAGGGCCGTGGGCGCGCCCGCCTCGGTGGAGTGGATCGCCCCCGTGATGTAGTAGACCGGCGCAGCGCGGCCGGCGATCTCGGCCGCCTCGGCGTCGTTCATCCCGATGGTCCGTGGATCCGCCAGCCTGGCGAGATCGGCCCGGTTCTCGTCCAGGCGGCTCATCAGCGACTCCGACGCCACGGCCACCGCGATCATCTCCCGACCCTCCTCCGTCGTGCCGATGGAGTAGACCTTCACGCGCGGGCTCGCCTTTTCCAGCATGCGCATGTACTCGTACACCTCCTTCGAGTACGGCAGCTTCCCGGGCGCGCCCGCGACGTCGCCCAGCTCCTTCGCCGGCGTCGGCACGGTGGCGGACGCGGGCAGGTAGTCCACGAGCGGGGACAGGAAGAAGGGCTCCGTCGTATACTCCCGGATCTTCCGGGTGTAGGCCGAGTCGATCGCCTGCGACGGGTCCCGCCCCGGCTGCGTCGCCGACGGGGCCGGCTCGCCGGGAGAAGGCCGCTGCGCGGCGGCACGGGACGGCGGGACGGCGGCGAGAGCGACGACGACGGCGAGGAAGAAGCCGGACGTGCGACGGCGCATGATCGAACTCCACGATGATGTTGTGACAGGAGGCTCCGGCCGGCTGCCGGCCGGGGGATAGTGGGAAGCGTGCGTCGGGCGCACAAGCTTCAGCGGTCGGAGCTCGCCTCGACGCGGGAACGCACCGGTGCCGGACACGGGCCGCGGCCGTGACATCGCCGGCAGGTCGCGCACCATCGAAACCGCGGACCACCATCCGGACGTAAGGGTCATCGAAACGGTCGAGCCGGACTCTCCGGCGGAGGTCCGCCGGAATCCCCCCACCCCAGCGATCCAATGGCAGACTCACCGTCCCGCTTGCGGGAGATCGGGCGCGATCTCCGCTACGCCTTCCGCGGCTTCCGGAACGCCCCCGGCTTCACCCTCGTGGCCGTGCTCACGCTCGCCCTGGGGATCGGGGCCAACGCCGCGATCTTCAGCGTGGTCAACGGCGTGCTGCTGAAGCCGCTTCCCTACGCGGCCCCGGACCGGCTCGTGTTCCTCTACACCCAGTTTCCGACGCTCGGGTTCGAAAAGTTCTGGGTCTCGCCGCCGGAATATCGGGGGCTGCAGGAGCGGACCGGCTCGTTCTCGGCGATCGGCGCCTGGCGCACGGGCGCGGTGAACGTCGCGAGCGAGACGGAGCCGGTGCGGGTGCCGTCGGCTGTCGCGACCGCGGAGCTGTTCGACGCGCTGGGCGTCGCCCCGGAGCTGGGCCGCGCCTTCACCCGCGACGAGGACGTCGCGAACGAGCCAGTGGTGGTCCTCTCCCACGGGCTCTGGCAGAGCGCGTTCGGCGCTGACCCGGGGATCGTCGGGAGAGAGGTGGAGGTGGACGGGCGGCCGCGGACCGTGGTCGGCGTGATGCCGCGGGCCTTCGACGTGGAGGATGCCGGGATCGACGTCTGGGTGCCGGCGGGGATCCCCGAAAGCCCGACCAACTGGGGCTCCCATTACCTGAACCTGGTGGGGCGGCTGCGAAGCGGCGTCACGGTGGACCAGGCCGGCTCGGATCTGGCGGCGGTGGTGGAGCGCTGGCCGGAGACCGCGGAGGATCACCACTCTCCCAGTCCCGAGCGGCACCCCGTGCTGATGCGATCGCTCGCCGAGGAGGAGGTGGGCGGCGTGCGCACCGCGCTCTTCCTGCTGCTGGGGGCCGTCGGCTTCGTCCTGCTCATCGCGTGCGCGAACGTCGCCAACCTGCTGCTCGCGCGCTCCGAAGGCCGCCAGCGGGAAGTGGCTGTGCGGTCGGCCATGGGTGCGGGGCGCGGTCGGCTCGTCCGGCAGTTCATGACCGAGAGCCTCGCGCTCGGTCTGGCGGGCGGCGCGCTCGGGCTGCTGGTCGGCTGGGGGGGCCTGCGCACCCTGCTCGCCGCCGCGCCCGACTCGCTGCCCCGCCTGGGCTCCATCGGCATGGACGGCTCGGTGATCGCCTTCACGCTCGCAGCCTCGATCCTGACCGGCCTCGTCTTCGGCTTCGCCCCGCTCCTCCACCTCTCCCACGGGATCATGGGCTCGGCGCTGAAGGAGGGCGGGCTGCGGAGCACGGCGACCGGGTCGCGCATGCGGCTGCGTCGCCTCCTCGTGGTCTCGGAGGTGGCGCTGGCCGTGGTGCTCGTCGTCGGATCGGGACTCATGCTGCGGAGCCTCGCGGCGCTCCAGGAGGTGGATCCCGGCTTCGACCCGGACGGCCTGCTCACCTTCCAGCTCTACCTCCCCGCGGGCCGGTACGAGGACGCGGGCGCGACAGCGGCGTTCACGCGCGACCTGATCACCCGTCTGAAGGCGCTCCCGGGGGTGACCAGCGCCGCCGCCATGAGCGGACTGCCGCCGCTCCGGGAGGTGAACGCCAACGACACGGACTTCGAGGACTACGTGCCCGGCGGCCCGGGAGACCCGGTGGAGAACGTGGACTACTATCAGCAGGTCCACGGCGACTACTTCGCGACCATGGGCATCCCCATCGTTTCCGGCCGCGCGTTCCAGCCGGGCGACGAGGACCCCGCGATCCCCGTGGCGATCGTCAACGAGCGGCTCGCCCGAACCTTCTTCCACGACATGGACCCGCTCGGCCGCCGCGTCCAGCCGGCGGGCGCGCCCGTCTGGCTGACCATCGTCGGCGTGGCCGCCGACGTGAAGCAGGGAGGTCTCGAGGCTCCCGTGGGAACGGAGCTGTACTTCTACAACCCGCAGGTCGCAGCGTTCGGAATCCCGCAGCGGAGCATGAACTTCGTGGTCCGGACCGAGCGGTCTCCCCTGTCGCTGGCCGGTGAAGTGCGTGGCGCGGTCCGGGAGATGGATCGCGGACTGCCCATCGCCAGCCTCCAGACCATGGACCAGAACATGGCGGGCGCAATCACCCGGCCCCGATTCATCGCCATGCTCCTGACCGTGTTCGCCGCGCTCGCCCTCGTCCTCGCGGCCATCGGCACCTACGGCGTCATGGCCTACTCGGTCGCGGAGCGGAGCCACGAGATCGGCATCCGCATGGCCATGGGCGCACAGGCCGGCCGCGTCCTGCGCATGATTCTCGCCGCCGGCCTCTCCACCGCAGCCATCGGCGTGGCCCTCGGCGTCGCCGCCGCCCTCGCCGTCACGCGGCTCATGGCGTCGCTCCTCTTCGGCGTCGCCGCGACCGACATCGCCACCTTCCTGGTCGCGCCGGCGGTGCTGCTGGGCGTCGCCGCCGCCGCTTCGCTCCTCCCCGCTCGCCACGCCACGCGGCTCGACCCCGCGGCGGTGCTGCGCGAGGAGTAGCGCCCGGACCGGCGCGGACCGGCCGCGCCGCCGACCGCGCTCATGCGTCTGACGACGTTCGGTCCGCGTCCGCCAGTCGCTCGCCTTCCGTTCGTTCCTCGGCCATGGCGGAGGCGAGCTCGCGCCGGGCCGCCTCCGTTATGGCCACGACGGCCGGGTGCTTCAGGCGGCGGTCCACCGTGATGGCGTAGAACTGCTCGCGGATCCCGATCGCACGGCCGACCTGTTCGACAGCGAAGCGGACCCGCAGGTCCTCCGCGATGATCGCAGGCGCTGCGAACATCCCGGCCCCCGCCTCCGCCAGCACGTGGATCAGGTCGATGTCCTCGACCTCCGCCACGATGCGCGGCTGGATGCCGTTGCGGGCGAACCAGTCCTCGATCGAACGTCGGAGCGCGTAGCCCTCGCCCGGCAGCAGGAAGGGCTGCCCGTCCAGGCTGCGAGGGAAGCCGTCCCGAGCGGCGTGCGCAAGGAGCGGAGGCCCGAAGATATCGATCGGACTCGATCCCAGCGGGTGGTTGAACGCCTGCACGCTCACGTTCTGAGGGATCGGCATGTCCGCCAGCACCAGGTCCACCTCGTGCGTCGACAGCGCTGCCATCAATCGCTCCGTCGCGTTCTCCCGGACCACCAGCCGCACGGGCCCCTCCACCGTGAAGGCCGGGTTGAGCAAATGGAAGGCGACCAGGTTCGGAACCGTCGCCGCCAGCCCCACCACCAGACGCACCGGCCGCCCCCCCACCCGCCCCCGAACCGTCTCTTCCAGCTCCCGCATCAGACGGTAGATCTCGTCCGCGTAGTCCAGCACCACCTTCCCCTCCGGCGTCAGCTCCATCGTCCGGCCGCTTCGATCGAACAGCCGATGGCCCAGCGCCTTCTCCAGCTTCTGGATCTGCACGCTGATGGACGGCTGGCTCACGTGCAGCGCCGCTGCCGCCGCCGTCACGCCGCCCTCGCGGGCCACGGTCCGGAAGTAGTGCAACCGTCGAAAGCTCAGAGTCATCCGCTCCCTCTCCAGGCCCGGTGTCCGGTCTACCATCGCGTCCGGGCAGGCATAGCTTCATCCTATGCAACCCAGCGTAAATATATATTTCACAACATGGCCTGGCCATGCGAGATTCGGTGCACGGCGGATCCCATCGAAAGGAGCGTGCGAATGGCCATGACCATCATTCACCAGCCGCAGAGCCGGGCGAACGTATTGCGGGAGATGCTGCGCTGGGACCCGGCGGTGAAGCGAGCGGGGCTCCGGTTCGGGGAGGTGCAGGGGAGCGAGGACCGGCTCGAGCTGATCGTGCGGAGCGGTGCCCGGACGGTTCGGCTCGGGCGCGGCCGGGAATGGCGGGCTGTGCCGCTGGAGCGGCTGAAGCAGAGCTTGAGGGCGCAGCTCCTGTCTCACGCAGGCAGCGGTGGCGCCGGCGGCAACGCGGCGGGGCGTGTGTGGAGGGTCGGCGCGCGGCACCACCCGGGGTCGGATCCGTGTGGGCCACGGTGGCGGAGCAGGAGCCCGGGCACGAGGGGGCTGAGGCTGCTGCCGGTCGGGGCCGGGCGGGCGGGGGTGCGGGCGAGCAGGCGACCGCGGGCGCCGCCTCGTTCCGGATCGGGGACGGGATGGCGGAATCCCCGCAGACCGGGAGGGTCTGCGGGGATTCCGGTGAAGGAGGTCAGCCGATCGAGTCCGGCACCGCGCCCACCTGGACGGGCCGGGAAGGCTCTTCCAGCGCCTCCTGCCAGCCGGTCACGTCATCGGCGAACGAGCGTGCCAGGGAAGCCAGGTCGACGGGTGCGGCGTCACCGGGGATCCCGCGGGACTGCACGCGCTCGAGGCTGACCCGGGCCTTGTCGTACTCCGGGTCGGCGGCGAGCGCCGCGTCGAACGCCACGACCGCCTCGGCCGGGTGTCCCGCGCGCTCCAGCGCCAGCCCCAGGTTGTTCTGGAACATGGACACGTCCGGGCGAAGCTCGGTGGCGCGTGCCAGCGACGGGAGCGCTTCTTCGTAGCGTCCTTCGCGAATCATGAGCAGCCCGAGGTTGTTCATGGTCCACGCGTCGCGGTGGTCCATCGCCAGGGCGCGGCGGTACGCCGCCACCGCGTCGTCCACCATCCCCAGCTCCGAGCGGGCGTTTCCCAGCACGCGCCACGCCTCCACCGACGCGGGATCCAGCGCGACCACGCGCTCCGCGTACTCAAGGGCGTCGGATGCGTTCCCCTCCTCCAGCAGCACCCTGGCGAGATTGATCAGCCCCTTCCGGTGGTCGGGGGCCACCTCGAGCGTCTGCCGCAGCGCCTCCTCCGCCCGGACGTGGTCACCGGCCTTCCACGCCGAAATCCCCAGCATGTACCGGCCCCATGGGTTGTCCGGCCGGCGATCCGCGTACGCCTCGAACAGGTCGGCCGCCTCGCCGTAGTCGCCGGATCGGTAGACCCGGTCGGCTTCCTCGTACGACACCTTCGACACCGCTGCCGGGGCGCCCGCCTCGGGTCCATCCACGGTGACCGGCGCATCCATGCCCGTCCGGGCGACCGAGCCCACCGCCGCCCGCGGCTGCCCGGGCACTTTCGTGTCGCTTCCCGCGGGCATGGGACCGGACTCGTCCCCGCAGGCCGCCAGGGTGACCACGATCAGACCGGCCGCCAGCCCGCCCATTCCGCCTCGATTCCACATCATGGTGTCCTCCCTTCTCCGTGCGCCGCTCCCCGGCGCGGGGTCCTTCGCCTGGCGGTACAGGAGAGCAAGGTCGTGACCGCTTGTAGCACCATCTCATATGAACAGGTCTAACTACCACGAATACAACCACTTATCCAGTTCATGAACGGCGGCGTGTCCGGCGGAGTGTGTCGGTATGGACACGCCTGGCGGAGCGGGATTGTGTCCGGGTGGACACGGCGGCGGCGGGGTGGAGCGCGGCTACGCGCCGGCCTGCGTGGGCCGCTCGATGCCGAGACGGCGCATGATCTTGAGGAGGCTGGCGTGGTCGGCGAGGCCGAGGTCGTGGGCGGTGCGCGTGATGCCCCAGGCGTTGCGTTCGAGCGCCTCGAGGATGATGGCGCGCTCGGCTTCGGCCTTCCGCTCCTGGTAGGTCCCTTCGGGGGCTGCTGCGGCGGCGGGGACGGAGGGCCGTCCGCGGATCTCGGCGGGGACGTCGTCGGCTTCGAGCGTGTCGCCGGCGGTGGCGATGAGCATGCGCTCGATGACGTTGCGCAGCTCGCGGACGTTGTTGCGGCGCCAGTCGTAGTGCATGAGGGCTTCGAGGGCGTCGGGGCTGAAGTTCTTGTGGCGCATTCCGAAGCGCTCGGCGAGGAGGGCGACGAAGTGGCGGGCGAGCTCGGGGACGTCGGAGAGGCGGTCGCGGAGCGGCGGGATGCGAAGCACGTGGACGTTGAGGCGGAAGAGCAGGTCCTGGCGGAACGCCCCGGCCTCGACGGCGGCATCGAGGTCGCGGTGGGTGGCGGCGAGGACGCGGGCGCGGACGGAGACGGTCTCGTCGCCGCCGACGCGGGTGACCTCGCGGCTCTCGAGGGCGCGGAGCAGCTTGGCCTGGGCGGCTGCGGGGAGGTCGCCGATCTCATCGAGGAAGAGGGTGCCCTTGCCGGCGCGCTCGAAGGCACCCCGCCGCTGGCGGTCGGCGCCAGTGAAAGCGCCGCGCTCATGGCCGAAGAGCTCGCTCTCCACGAGGGCCTCGGGGAGGGCGGCACTGTTGACGGGCACGAACGGCTCCCCGGGGGCCGCGCCCATGGCGTGGAGGTCGCGGGCCACGAGCTCCTTCCCCGAGCCGCTCTCGCCGAGGATGAGGACGGGACTGGGGATGGGGGCGAGCCGCTGGATCCCCTCCTGGAGGCGTCGCATGGGGGCGCTGCCGCCGATGAGGGTGGTGTCGACATCGAGCCGGGCGCGGAGCGTCCGCACCTGGGTCCGGAGCCGCCCGCGCTCGAGCGCGCTCCGCACTTCCTGGATGACGCGCTGCATCGGCTCCGCCTTGTCGATGAAGCCGAACGCGCCGAGGCGGACGGCGCGAACACAGCGGTCGTAGTCGCCGGTGCCGGTGTAGACGACGACGGGGACGTCCCACCCGCGAAGGGCGAGCTGGCGCAGCACCTCGAAGCCGTCCATCCCGGGCATCTCGAGGTCGAGGATGACGCAGTCGATCGCCTCGTCGGCCAGGGCTTCGAGGGCATCGGGACCGGAAGTCGAGACGCGCACCCGCCAGCCGCCCAGGCGCTGGAGGTCGTAGGCGTACTGCTCCGCCATGGCCAGCACATCGTCCACCACCAGGATCCGCGTCACGTCCTCGCCTCCACGCTGCGGTCGGGATCGGGGTCGGCCGGGCTGTCGGCGCGGCCGGGAGCGGGCAGGATCACCCGGAAGCGGCTGCCCTCGCCGGGCGCGCTGTCCACGTCGATGCGTCCGCCCAGGTCGCTGACCAGCCGCCGGACGATGGAAAGCCCGAGCCCCGTGCCCCGCGCCTTCGTCGTATAAAAGTCCTGGAAGATGCGGCCGCGCTCGTCGGGCTGCATCCCGCGGCCGGTGTCCGCCACCTCGAGCACGAGGTCGCCGTCGCCCCGGCGAGTGGTGACGGTGACGCCCGCGTCATCACCCTCGAGACTTTCGAGTGCGTTCACGACCAGGTTCTCGACGATGCGACGGAGCGCCACGGGGTCGGCTTCCAGGGCCTCGAGGCCAGGCTGCAGCTCGAGGGAGACGTGTGGCGTCGGCCGGTGGCGTTCGGTGGTCGGCGCGGCCTCGTGCGCCGTTTGCGAAGGGCGCAACGGACTCGTCTCGCTCACCACCTCCCGCACGACGGCATTGAGGTCACAGGGGCGGCGCTCGGCGCGGGGCGACAGCCTGGCGTAGCTATCGGCCAGTGCCTCCAGGTACTCGACGCTGGACTCCAGGGTCTGCTGCCGCTCGCGGAACACAGACGGCAGCTCGTCCGGGCGGTCGCGGGCGAGCTCGGCCAGATGGCGGACGACGTTCCGGATCGGGGTCAGTCCGTTGCGGACGTCGTGGTTCACCTGGCGTGCGAGGTCCCCGATCGTGGCCCGGCGCTCGGCATCTCGCAGGCGAGCGGCGCTGGCGCGCAGGCGAATCGCCATGCGGTCGAGGACGCGGGAGAGAGTGCCGATCTCGTCGCGGCGGTCGGTGGCGAAGGAGACGTCGAGCCGATCCAGATCCAGGCGGTCCGCCTTGCCGGCGAGCGCCGTCAGCGGGCGTCCGAGGCGGGCCGAGACCAGGAGCGCCAGCAGCAGGGCGAGCGCCGCCGCGGCCGCCACGGTGAAGAGCAACCAGCGGTCGAGGCCGCGCAGCACGATCACCAGCGGGGCGGTGGAAGCGCGGACCTCGACACGGGCGAGGCCGTCGTCGTCATCCACGGCCCGGAGCCGAACGACGCGGACGTAGGCGCCACCGGGCCCGGCCGTCACCGTATCCAGCCCGGGCGTCTGCATTGCGCTGGATCCAGGGACGCGGGAGGCACCGGGAGGGGCACGGTCCGTCGGTCCGGCGGCTCCCTGCGGCTGGATGCCGGGCGCTCCGCGCAGAGTCACGTCCAGCCCGGTGCCGCGCGCGAGCCGGGCGAGGAAGGCCTCGTCGACGGTGGTTCCGCCGACGAGCGTGAGGGTGCGAGGGCCGAGGCGAACGGACCGGGCTCGAGCCAGGGCGAGCAGCGAGCCCGAGGCGGTGGGCATGGCGACGAGCGCGCCCTGGTCGCCCGCTCGGCGAAGCGCCTCCGGCAGGGTCGGGTCCACGATGTCGTACTCGTTGCGGAAATGACCGGAGCTGAGGACGTGGCCGTCCTGGTCCTGGATGCGGAGGACGTCGAGGCCCGATAGGCGCATGGCCCGGGCGGCGTAATCGAGGAGGTAGGCCCGGTCGGCCCCCGCCGCGCCGCGGACGGCCACCCGCAGGCGGTTGTCGTCGGCCATGGCCTCGGCGAGCCGGTCCAGGCGTGCCTCGACCGCCTCGGACTGCCGCGTCATCTCGTCCGCGATCACGGCGGCCAGACCGTCCACCCGCCGCTGATCCAGTGCCCGGAGGCGCGCGGTCACGTCCTGCCGGGCGCGCACGCCGAACAATGCCAGCGGCGCCACGGCCAGCACGAGGCCGGAGATCAGGATCCGTGTTCGGAAGGTCACGGCCGCCTCCGGCGTGCCGCCGTCTCGGGCAGGAGGAGGGTGCCCGCGCCGTCCACCCCCAGGCCGGTCACACCCTCGCGGAAAAGGACTGTGCGTCGTGTCTCCACGAGGGGCACCGTCCCGGCCGTCCGAAGCCACGGCGCCCGGCGGCGGGCTTCCGAGAACAGGCCGCACGGGGACGTTGCGGTGGTGCGCTGCACGGGCAGGATGAAGGCGGCTGCGTCGCCACGTTCGAGCGCCTGCCCGAATGCGTCGCCGGGAAGGCCCCGGGCGGAGATCGGCGCGCCGCTCGCAGCCAGCGTCGCGGCCACCCACGGCTCCGTTTCCGGCGTGCGGGCCAGCGCCACCAGCCGCTGCGCCAGCCCCGCGGCGGTCGCGTCGTCGCCAGGAAAGACGACGGCCCTCTGCCCGGCGGAGGTGCCGCCACTGACGCTGACGAGCCCGGGCCCCGGACCGCCGGGCGCGAAGCCCGGGTCGGCGGGGGCGCCCACGGGGGGGCACGCTTCCATGCCGCCCGGCGGGGCTTCGGCCGGCCTCGCCTCGACCCGCACGGCGTCCCGCGCCAGGGCCCGGAGCGCGGCGGGGGTCGGGCCCCCGTGGTCTCGCCCCGACACACGGCCGGGCACGAGCAGCAGGTATGCGCGGTCCCAGGGCAGGGGAGCGCGCTGGTAGCCGCCCCCGGCTGCGGCGTAGTCCAGCGTGGCCGGATCCCTCGTGACCAGGAGATCCACGCCGGCGTCGACGGCGTTCCTCGGGTCCCCGGCAGTGAGCCGGAACACGACTTCGCCGTGCCCCGAGACGGCACGCAGCACGAGTCCGGACAGCGGCCCTGGCGCCGCCGCCGCCGCCGGGCTGTACGGCCCCGTGCCCGCGGGCCAGCCGGCCGTGTCCGCCGGGAGCGCCACCGCCATCTCGGGGCGCGCGAAATACGCGGGCGTGACGGGTGCGGGGACGTCGACCCGTAGCGTGCTGTCATCGAAGATGTCCAGGGCGACGAGATCTCCGGCGCCCGTGGTGGCGAGCCAGCTCCGGCTCACGTCCGACGTCGTCACGACAGCGCCGTTCCAGGTCCGGGGGTCGGTTCGAAGATGGAACGTCCACCGGCGCCCGTCGTCGTCGACCCGCCAAGAGCTGGCCAGCAGGGGTCGGGCCTCGCCCCGGCAGTCGATGCGGACGAGCGTTTCGTAGAGCTGCGCGAACACGAACCGCTCGGCCTCGGACCGGGGCACGGGGGCGTGAGCGGGGTCGATGGGGCCTGGAAGGGCGGCCACGATCGCGGGCGATGAGGGGCCAATGGAAGCGGGGAACACGCACCGGTCCTCGCCCGGTGCGGGGCCATTCGCCCCCCGGCCGCCCGCGCACCCCGCCAGCCCTGCCAGAAGCAGGGCGAACGCCGGGGAGGCGAGGCGGGTGGGGGCCGACGGCGGCGCAGGCACGGTCATGAGATGTGCTACCCCAGGCAGTGGCGCGGAGGATCCCCTCATTCCGACGCCCGCACCGCCAGCTCGACCTTCCTGTCGTCGTCGGGGCGCGCCAGGAACGCGGCGAGGGACTCCGCCTGCTCGGCCGCGGCGGCCTCGTCCTCCGGGGACACGCGCTGGAACAGCTCGACGGTGAGCGTGAGGGCCCCGCGTCCTCGCCGGCTGCGCCACATCCCGGCGACGAAGCCGTCCACGAGCACGGTGCCGGGGACCATGCCGTTGCGGGACGCGAGCCATGGGCGGTGGCGGTCCGGGATGATGCGCGTGCGGTCGGCGTGCGAGAGAACGAGGTTGTCGAAGCCAGCGACGAGCCGGAGCGGCGCCGGAGCGTCCGGTCCCGGCCTGGGCGCGTCGGGGACGTCGAACAGGGCGCGGCCGTGGGCGTCGTGGAAGGCGCGGAGGCGTGCACGCAGGCGCTCGATCACCTCTCGGAGGCCGGTGAGTCCGGACCACTGCTGGACGTCCGCCACTCCGGCGGGCCCGAAGCCCGCGAGATAGCGCAGCACGAGGGTGTCGAGGTCGGTGGGAGTGGCGGGTGCGGCGAAGCGTCCGTGCAGTACCGTGTCGGCGGCGGCGTGGATGGCCCGACCGCTCCGGCCCCACACGCCGCGGGGCGGGAGCTGGACCATCGGCAGCCAGGCGCGGGCCGCGTTCGCGAGCGCGGACGTGCCGGGCTCCGGCCACCGCTCGGCCAGGCGCCGTCCCAGCTCCGACGTTGTCGTCGGCTTCTCTTCGATCACCGCGCGGGCCGCGGCGGCGAGCGCTTCCGGGTCCACGCCGTCCAGGCGGCGCCCATAGCTGGCGCGCAGGCCTCGATCAATGGCGGGCTGGACGAGCGGCCGCAGCCGGAGGGCGTCGCGGCGGGTGACCAGGTGGATGGTGGAGCGCATGAGCGCCATCCGAACGGCCTGGCCCTGCTGGACGGCCTCCCCCAGCCCTTCCGGACGGAACCCCTCCAGACGCGACCAGAGGCCCACGTACGGCTGCACCGGATCCTGGGCCTGGAGGCCGACCAGGCGTTCGAGCGCATCCGGCACGGACAGCCGCTCGCGGCGGAGCAGCATCTGGCGCGCCAGCAGCGCCCGGTTCAGCGCGCGCTCTCCAAGCACCTCGGGTCGGGACGGCATGGGTGCGAAGCCTCGGGCCGTCGGCGTCGCGCCGCAACCCGGGTCTAACTGGATCCTATCGGGCGTGCTTCGCTCCGCCGCGCCGCCGCACTCCCCTCAGGCGTCGGGTCGCAGGTCGGCGAACAGTCCCGCCACTTTCGCCTCCAGCGCAAGCAGCCGCTTCTTCCGCTCCATCCCGCCGCCGTAGCCGGTGAGGGAGCCGTCCGCCCCAATGACGCGATGGCAGGGGATGACGATGGGCAGCGGGTTCGCGCCGTTGGCCGCGCCCACGGCCCGCGCGGAGCCCGGGGCCCCGATGGCGGCCGCGATCTCGCCGTACGACGCGGTCTCACCGTACGGGATGGCTTCCAGCGCTGTCCACACGCGGCGCTGGAACGGCGTGCCCCGCGGCGACAGCGGGAGCGAAAAGGTCCGGCGCTTCCCGGCGAAGTAGGATTCCAGCTGGCGGCGTGCCTCCGCCAGGGCGGCGTCGGCATCGTCGCGCGGGGCGCCGGCCGTGGACGAGGCGACGGCCGCCGGGCCGAAGTCGATTGCTGCGAGAGCGCCGTCCTCCGCTACCAGGGTCAGGGGCCCGACCGGGCTCTGCATCTCCGTCCAGACTCTCGTGCTCACGTGTCCTCGCCTCCGTTCGGGTGCCGACCTTCCCACAGGTACATGGCGGCGTACGCGCGCCACGGGCGCCACGACTCCGCCCTTTCTTCCGGTCTCGCGCCGGCCAGCGCCCGGCGGATCCCTAGATCCGTGGCCGGGAACGCGTCGGGCCAGTGTAGCGCCCGCATGGCCACGTACTGAGCCGTCCACGGTCCGATCCCGCGGATCCGCAGCATTCCGGCCACCGAGGCATCCGTGTCGGCGCCCGGCGCCAGGTCCACGCGGCCCGATGCGACGGCTTCCGCCAGCGCCACCAGCGTGGCAGCCCGGGAGGCCGGAAGCCCGATCCGGGCCACCGTTCCCGCGTCTTCTCCGGCCAGCCGGTGGGCGGTGACCGGAAGCCGGTCGAGCGCGGTCGATCCCGCTTCGCGGGCCTCGTCCGCGGCGTTGTCCGGGAGCGGATCGCCGAACGCGGCAGCGAGGCGCCCCGCCAACGTGGTGGCGCCGCGGACGCTGACCTGCTGGCCCAGAATCGCGCGCGAGGCCACCTCGAACCCATCCAGGGCGCCGGGAACGCGCAGGCCGGGGAGCCGCCGGACCGACGTCGCCAGAGTCGCGTCGCGCTCCAGGGCGGCCGCTATGGCCGCCGGGTCCGCGTCCAGGTCGAACAGGTGGCGGATGCGGGCGAGGAGCGGCATGAGCACGGGCGCCAGCGAGGCGGACGCGCGCACCTCGAGCGCCGGGAGGGGCATCGGTGCAGGACGCGCCTCGATCCAGCCCACCTGTCCGCCGAGCGCCACCGTGCGCGTGTAGGCGACCCCGTCCACGGCCTCCACTCCCGGCGTGGCACGAGCGCCCAGGAAGCGCAGCAGCTGCGCCCAGGCGAGCGGCGGCCGGTACTCCAGCCGGAGCACGGCCGCGGCGGGGGGCGTCGGAGAACCGTCGTCCGCATCCCGCCGCAGCCGCGTCGGGCTCATGCGGTATCGCGCGCTGAACAGGGCGTTGAAGCGGCTGACGCTGGAGAACCCGCTGGCGAACGCCACGCGGATCACGGGCAGCGACGTCTCCGTCAGGAGCTGCTTCGCGAGAAGCAGCCGCCGCGTCTGCGCGAGCTCCACCGGCGACACCCCGAACTCCCGCTTGACCGCGCGCCGGAGCTGCCGCTCGCCGACGCACAGCCCCGCCGCCAGGTCCCGGACCGAGCCGCCGTTGAGCGCCCCCGCGCCAATGCGCTCGAACGCAGCTTCGGCCAGCCGGCTCCGGACGTCCACCCGCGACCGACCGGGCGCTCGCTCAGGTCGGCACCGCAGGCACGGCCGATAGCCCGCGGACTCCGCCGCCGCCGCCGTATCGAAGAACGCGCAGTTCTCACGCTTCGGCGTGCGGGCCGGACAGACCGGACGGCAGTAGATCCCGGTCGATGACACGCCCACGAAGAATACGCCGTCGAATCGGCGGTCGCGGGCGTGGAGCGCGCGGTAGCGGGCGTCGGGGCCCAGGGCGGCTTCGGTACGGCGATCAGCGATTGGCATGAGCGGAATGTAACCCGTGCGGCGGTCCGCCACTCACCGTTTTCGGACATGGACATGGCACGCCGGGAGGGAGCGCGGCAGACCGCGGCCCGAACGCGCGGCCGTCGACGACCGGCGGGCCTCCTTGCGGCCATTCCTCACCGGGGTAGAATCAACGGAAACGCATAACACGGGAGATGATCATGCGATCTGCGATCGCCCTGATGTGCCTGATGGTGGCCCTCACGACCACGGCGCGCGCACAGCAGCCGGCTGCGCCCACGGCGGACACGACCGATCCGTTCCTCTGGCTGGAAGCGCAGCGGGGCGAGCGAGCCATGTCGTGGGTCGAAGCCGAGAACGCCAAGACCACGGCGGTCCTCGAGAACGACCCTGCCTATGCGGCGCTCTATCGCGACGCGCTGACGATCGCGCAGGCCCGCGACCGGATCCCTTACGCGTACTTCCTGGGCGGGGACCTCTACAATTTCTGGCAGGACAGCGCTCACGTCCGTGGCATCTGGCGCCGGACGACGCTGGCCAGCTATCGGAGCGCGTCTCCAGAATGGACGACGGTGCTCGACCTGGATTCCCTGGCGACGGCGGAGAACGCCAACTGGGTGTGGAGGGGCGCGAACTGCGCGGCGCCGGCCGAGCGACACTGCCTGCTCGCGCTCTCCGACGGCGGCGAGGATGCGGTCACCTTCCGCGAGTTCGACGTCGAGGCGCGCTCGTTCGTTGACGGCGGCTTCGAGCTTTCGCGGGGCAAGCAGCGGGTGGCCTGGCAGGGCCAGGACACGCTGCTCGTTTCGCGCGAATGGCAGGAGGGGGAGCTGACGCCTTCCGGCTATCCGTACATCGTGAAGCGGCTGGTCCGCGGGCAGCCGCTCGACAGCGCAGTGGAGGTGTTCCGCGGCGATCCCAATGACGGAGGGTATGGTGTTACGCCCGGAACCCTCGTGGACGGGGCGGGCCACAGGGCGATCGTGATCGAGCGCCCGCTCACCACGTTCGAGTCGGAGAAGTACCTGGTCGCGCCGTCCGGGGTGGTGAAGCTGGCGATCCCGCTCAAGTCGAACATCACCGACATGGTGGAGGGGCAGGTCATCGTCCAGCTCTCCGAGCCGTGGAAGGATGGGGAGACGAGCATCGCGTCCGGCGCGCTGGCATCGTTCGATGCCGAGGGAGCTGCCGAGCATCCCGACCATCTCGAGCCGATGGCCATTTTTGTTCCGGGCCCGCGCGAGTCGGTGGGCGGTGCCTCGACCACGCGCGACCGCATGCTCGCGAGCGTGTACGAGAACGTGCGGGGGAGGGTGTTCACGTTCGCGCGCGCCGCGGACGGCAGCTGGACGCGGCAGCGCCTGTCGCTGCCGGACAACCTGTCCACCGCGGTCATGAGCGCCAACGTGCAGGGCGAGGACGCGCTCATCAGCGTCAGCGGGTTCCTCACGCCGAGCAGCGTCTGGCTTTCCGACGCGCGCAAGCAGGAGGTCACGCAGCTGAAGTCGCTGCCGCCCCAGTTCGATGCCGCCGCCGACACGGTAGAGCAGCTGGAGGCGACGTCGACCGACGGCACGAAGATCCCCTACTTCGTGGTGCACCCCCGGGGCATGAAGCTGGACGGGACCAATCCAACCATTCTCAACGCGTACGGCGGGTTCGAGGTGTCGGAGACGCCGCGCTACAGCGGCATCATCGGGAAGCTGTGGCTCGAGCGGGGTGGTGTGTTCGTGCTGGCCAACATCCGGGGCGGCGGGGAGTTCGGCCCGGCGTGGCACGAGGCCGGCCTGAAGACCCACCGGCAGATCATCTACGACGACTTCGCCTCCGTCGCCCACGACCTGATCGCCCGCGGGATCACCAGCCCCCGGCGGCTCGGGATCATGGGCGGGTCGAACGGCGGGCTGCTGATGGGCGTCGAGATGACGCAGAACCCCGACCTCTTCCACGCGGTGGACATCCAGGTGCCGCTGCTGGACATGCTCCGCTACGAGTACATCGATGCGGGCAGCTCGTGGGTCGGCGAGTACGGCAGCGTTTCCAATCCGGCCGAGCGCGCGTTCCTGGCGTCCATCTCACCGTACCAGAACCTGAAGCGGGGCGTGGAGTACCCCGAGCCGCTGATCTGGACCACGACCAAGGACGACCGGGTCGGGCCCCAGCACGCGCGCAAGTTCGCGGCGAAGATGGCGTCGTTCGGTGATCCGTACCTGTTCTACGAGGTGACCGAGGGCGGCCACGGCGCGGGCGCGAACCTGCGGGAGTCGGCGCACACGAACGCGCTGGAGTTCACGTACTTCACGCGCAAGCTCATGGGTCAGTGAAGCAGGACGCCCCCGAGCGCGGCCACGCCGACCGTGATCATCGAATACGTGTCGGACACCGGGAGCGGGGGCGTCACGACGCTTCGACGGCGCGGTCACCCGGCGCCGGGTGACCTGCGACGCCGCAGGGGTCAGGGCGAGCTTGCCGCGCTGGCCGCCTCGCCCGCCGCGGCCGCCGGGCCCGTCCCTTTCGCGCGCACGGTGACGCGGCCGTGAAGGACGGCGCCTTCCGAAACCGCTATGCGGGGCGCGGTGATGTCGCCTTCGATCGCGGCGGTCTCGCCGATCTCGATTCTCTGGTCGGCGGTGATGGTGCCGACGACGCGGCCGTGAACCGCCACGGCGCGGGCCGCGATGTCGCCCCCGATGGTCGCCTCGGACGCGATCACGACGCCGTGCTCGGGGACGGAGACGTCGCCCTCCACCCGACCCGCGATGGTCAGGTCCTCGGAGCTGGTCACGTTGCCCTGGATCACGACCAATGCGCCGATCCACGCAGCCACCCGCCGCTCATCACGCAGTCGGCCCCTGACGGTCTGGTCGGAGCGCGCCGGATCCTGCCCCGGCGCGTTCTCTGGGTCTCTTCCGAACATGTCCGACTCCGGGCTGTTTCGGGCGAAGGTCCGGGCGCGCGGCGGGCGCGTCCGAGGGATGGGACAACATGCGGAACGCCACCGTGGAAGTCGAGGAGATTCAATGGCGGGCGCGGTAGTACGCGTTTTGCCGCGAGCGGGAGGATCGAAGCGCTGACCCTCGCCGGAGGTGCCGATGCGTCGCAGTGCCGGTCTCGTACTCGCCCTCGTCCTGCACGTCGCCCCCGGCAGGGCGGCACCGGCCGCCGCGCAGGCCTCCTGGTGCTTCACCGGGTTCCACCCGGGGGAATCGGGGCGGACCGTGTTCCTGCCGCAGGGCGACCTGTTCTGTCCTCTGGCGGCCGATCCGAAGCAGCCCCATGCGTTCGTCAGCTTCCTGAGCGGGGACATCCCGGCGCTCCGTGACGGAGCCGGGCCGAAGAACGACATCCCGATCGGATCGGTGGGGCTCGCGGACGGACTGCCCATCGTCCGCTTCGGCGCCGGAGGGCCGGGGAACGGGATCCAGCTGGGCCTGAGCGGGGGCATCTTCGCGCAGTTCGAGCTGAACACGCCGTCGTTCGACCTGATCAACGCAGACTACCTGGTGGGGCTGCCGTTGACGGTGCGGGTGGGCGGGTTCTCCTCCCGGCTGCGTCTCTACCATCAGAGCTCGCACCTGGGCGACGAATTCCTGCTGCGGGACAGCGTCCAGCGGGAGAACCTGTCGTTCGAGGCGCTCGAGCTCCTGCTGTCACAGGAGGTCGGCCCGATCCGAGCGTATGGAGGGGGGGAGTATCTCCTGCGCCGTGAGCCCGCGGCGCTGGAGCGCAGGGTGGCGCACGGCGGGCTGGAGGTCCGGGCCGGCCGCCTGCGCGGCGTCCGGTTCGTCGGCGCCGTGGATGTGAAGGCTACCGGGCAGCACGACTGGGAACCCGGCTGGAACGTCCGGGCCGGGATCGAGGTGGCCCACTGGCCGGACCCTGCCCATCCACCTCGCCTCCTGAGCCTGCTCGGTGAGTACTACGACGGCCCGTCGCCGTATGGGCAGTTCTACCAGGAACAGGTGCACTGGGTCGGGGTCGGGCTCCACGTCGGCATCTGAGCGCCGGGTGGCGATTCACGAAATTCGCACACTTTCTCCCTTCACTGCCGACGCTCCGCTCTGCATCATGAGGTGATGCGGATTCACCAGACGCTCGCCCTGATGACGCGCTCGCTCTCGCGCAGAGGCGTCCTCGCCGCGCGGCTCCCGGCGCTCCTGGTACTGGCGGTCCTGGCCGTCACCGGCACCACCGTGTGGGAGGCAGCGCGGGCGGCGCACGCGGAGCGGACCACGGCGGACGAGACGCTGCGCGACTATGCTTCCTTCGCGGTCTGGGCGCTCCGGCGGGGGGCGCAGCAGGAAGTGGAGCAGGCGTTCTGGGCGGTCCTGGCCCCGGAGCACATGGGCGGAGGAATCCATCAGCGTCCGCCAGTGCCGCGGGCCGTGGACGTGGCCCACGAGCTCCACTGGGACACCGAGTGCCTGTGTCACCCCGTGGAATGGGCGCCCAGCGCACTGCTGGCGTTCACGCTCGGCCGTGACTCGTTGCAGGTTGCGCCGAACCTGTACACGGGGCCGCGCCCCGGGATCGTGGTGGACGAGGTCGTGCCCGGGCAGACCCGCCTCCTGGCCCGCGCGGAAGCGCTCGCGCGGGCGCTGCCGCCGGGGGAGGGCCCGGCACTGATGGCGGCGCTGGCGCGGGATGCGCGGAGCACGTACCGGGAGGGGTGGGGTCTGGGCGTCCTGGTGCGTGACACGCGCGAGGGACCGGCGCTGGTGGGGTACACCCTGATGCCCACGGCGTGGGGTGACACCCTGCTGTACGCGGCCACTCTCGATGCCGGCACGACCCGGGCGCTGCTCGCCGACGTCGCCCGGTCCGAGGACCTCCTGCCGGGGGCGTTGGTCTCGCGGTCGCCGGAAAGGGTGGTGGTGGCGGCCTCGGTCACGGGTCCGCGCGGCGAGCCGCTGTTCTCCACCGATCCCGCGCCCTCCGGGCGGTGGCTGGGCGAGAGCCGGCTGCCAGCGTTCGCCGGCGGGCTGGTCGTGCGAGCGGGCATCCCCGCGGCGGCGGCCGGCGACCTCCTCATCGGCGGCCTCCCCTCATCGCGGCTGCCGCTCCTCGTGGCGCTGCTCCTCCTGACCGTGATCCTGACGACCACGGCCGCCGCGCAGATGCGCCGCTCCGCACAGCTGGCGCGGGCACGCTCGGACTTCGTCGCGAGCGTCTCGCACGAGCTACGCACGCCGCTGGCGCAGGTGCGGCTGTATCTGGAGACGCTGCGGCTCGGCCGGTTCCGCACCGAGGAGCAGCGCGAGCGGGCGCTTGAAACCGTGGACCGGGAAACCGCGCGGCTCGGGGCACTGGTTGAGAACGTACTCTACTTCGACCGCGCGACCCGGAACGCCCGGCGGCCGGAGCCCGTGGCCACGGACATCGGCGA
This sequence comes from uncultured Gemmatimonadales bacterium, assembly GCA_963798845.1. Taxonomy (GTDB): domain Bacteria; phylum Gemmatimonadota; class Gemmatimonadetes; order Longimicrobiales; family RSA9; genus CAVUKA01. The sequence goes on from CAWCUS010000004.1 coordinate 415,245, forward strand.
GGAGGCGCGCGCGGCAGCGGCGGCGTTCGAGCCGCTCGCCCGTGCCCGCTCGATGGGCGTGACGGTCGAGGCGGAGCCCGGCGCGACAGCCCGGGTGGCCCGGGCGGAGCTCCGCCAGGTGCTGGGAAACCTCCTGGACAACGCCGCGAAGTACGGCCCGGAGGGCCAGACCATCCGGGTGGCCGTGCGCCGGCGGGACGGCGTCGTGGAAGTGACGGTGAGCGATCGTGGGCCGGGAGTTCCCCCGTCCGAGCGCAGGACGATCTGGCAGCCATTCCGCCGGGGCGCCGCCGGGGCGGACAGGGTGCCGGGAAGCGGAATCGGCCTGGCCGTGGCGAAAGACCTCGTGGAGCGGCACGGCGGTGCTGTCGCGGTGGCCGACGCGCCCGGAGGCGGTGCGCGCTTCGTCGTCACCCTGCCGGCGCTGTCGGCTCCCGTTGCCGAGCCGGGGGAGTCGGGTCCGTGAGCGCGCGCATCCTGGTGGTCGAGGACAACGACGACCTCGCCGACGGGCTGGTCTACAACCTGGAGCTGGAGGGGTACGAGGTGGCCCGCGCCGCGGACGGGGAAGCCGCGCTGGAATCGGCCAGGCGGGCGTCGCCGGACCTGGTGATCCTGGATCTGATGCTCCCGGGCATGGACGGCTTCCAGGTCCTGCGAACGCTTCGCGCGGAAGGGCTGGATGCGCCCGTGCTCATCCTGTCGGCGAGGGGGGAGGAGTCGGACAAGGTGCAGGGCTTCCGGCTGCGCGCCGACCAGTACGTGACGAAGCCGTTCCGCCTCCTCGAGCTGCTCTCCCGGGTGGAGTCGCTCCTGGACCGGCGCCGGGGGCCGGAGCCGGACGCCGTGATCGAGTTCGGCGACGTGGTGGTGGACACCGCGGCGCGCGCGGTGACCCGTGACGGGGAGCCGATCTCGCTCACGCCCAGGGCCTACGACCTCATGCTCGCACTTGTCCGGCGCGAAGGCGCGGTCGCGTCCCGGGTGGAGCTGCTGAAGGAGGTCTGGGGGCACCGCGGCCGCGTCCTCACCCGGACCGTGGACTCCCACATGGCGGAGCTACGGCGGAAGCTCGAGCCGGAACGCGCGGAGCCCCGCCATTTCCTGACCGTGTGGAAGGTGGGTTACCGCTTCCAGCGCTGAGGCGAGCGACGCTTCACACATCTCGCACAAGAGCGGAACGCATCGGTCACCCGCCGCGGTCCGCGACGTGGCATCGTTGATCATCGACCCCCAAACGCTGGAGGCTCTGCATGATCTCCCCGAGTCGCCTCGGGTCCCTCGCCCCATGGGCCCGTCTCGCCTGTGTCACGGTCTCGCTCGGCATGCTGGCGGGCGCCGCGCCTCCGCCGCACGCGGCCGCTTCGGCCGAGGCGGTCGCGCCGGATGCCCAGCGAGCGCTGCCCCTGCTGGTGGATGCCGACTGGCTCGCCTCCCACCTGCTGGACCCGGACCTCGTGCTGCTGCACGTCGGGAAGCGGGAAGGGTACGACGGCGGGCACATCCCGGGCGCCCGCTTCATCGAGCTCGCCGACATCTCCACGCCTCACCAAATGGACGACGGCTCGCTCATGCTCGAGCTGCCGCCGCCCGCGCAGCTCCGTGCGACGCTGGAGCGGCTCGGCGTATCGGATGACAGCCGGATCGTCGTCTACTGGGGCGAGGACTGGGTCTCGCCCGCCACGCGCGTGCTCTTCACCCTCGACTACCTGGGCCTCGGCGGCCGGAGCGCGTTGCTGAACGGCGGGATGCCCGCGTGGCGCAGAGCCGGAAATGCGGTTACGGCCGAGGCGGCGCCCATCCGGACCGGGAAACTGCGCGCGCGCCCCGTGCGCGACGTGGTGGCCACGCTCGCGGACGTGCGGGCGCTCTCCGGGAACGGGCGTTCGGCCCCGTCATCGTCCAGCAACGGAGCCCGGCTCCTGGACGCCAGGGCGGCCGTGTTCTACGAGGGAGTGGAGGAGGGGAATGGCCGCCGAGGGCACATCCCCGGCGCCGCGAGCCTCCCGTTCACGGACGTGGTGGATGACCAGCTCATGTTCCGCCCCGAGGCGCTGGCGCGGAGGTTCCGTGCGGCGGGCGTGGTTCCAGGGGACACCGTGGTCGCCTACTGCCACATCGGGCAGCAGGCCACCGCGGTGGTGTTCGCGGCGCGCGTGCTGGGCATCGGAGCGAAGCTGTTCGATGGCTCCATGCAGGACTGGGCTCGCCACGCCGAGGATCCGGTGGAGGCGGGGGCGGGGAGGACGCCGTGACGCGCGGCCGACCGTACCTGGACCCGTACGTCGCGGGGGTCGGCATCGGGCTGGTGCTGCTCGCGGCGTACGTGGTAGCCGGCCGAGGGCTCGGAGCGTCCGGCGCCTTCGCGAGCGTGGTGGCCTCGGGCGCGGCGGCGGTGGCCGGGAAGGGAGCCGCCGCCCACCCGGCGCTGGCGCCCTACCTCGACCGGGGGGTGGCGAGTCCGCTCCACGACTGGCTCGTGTTCGAGCTGGTGGGCGTGACTGTGGGCGGGTTCGCCTCGGCGCTCCTTGCCGGCCGCTTCCGGCTCGCGGTGGAGCGCGGCCCGCGCATCACGGCGCGAGCCCGCCTCGCGACGGCGCTGGCCGGCGGCGCGATCATGGGCTTCGGGGCCAAGCTGGCCCGCGGCTGCACCAGCGGGCAGGCGCTCACGGGCGGCGCTCTGCTCAGCGTCGGCGGCTGGATCTTCATTGCGGCCACCTTCGCCGCCGGCTACCTGACGGCGCCGCTGGCACGGCGGGTGTGGCGGTGACTGCTCCGCTCCTTCCCGACGGAGGCAGCGGACTCGCTTCGGCGCTGGCTCTCGGGGTGGCGTTCGGGTTCTTCCTGGAGCGCGCCGGCCTCGGCAACGCCCGGAAGCTGGCGGCGCAGTTCCACTTCACGGACCTGACGGTGTTCAAGGTCCTGTTCACGGCCGTGGTCGCTGCCATGCTCGGGGCGTTCTGGCTCGGGCGCATCGGCGTGCTGGACCTGGGCGCCGTTTACGTCCCGGAGACGTGGCTCCTCCCGCAGCTCGCGGGCGGCGCCGTCTTCGGCGCCGGCTTCGCCATCGCCGGGCTGTGCCCGGGCACCTCCTGCATCGCGTCCGCGTCCGGACGCCTGGACGGCGTGGCCGCCATGGCCGGGATGTTCGTGGGGATCGCCGTCTTCGACGCCGCCTTCCCGGCGATCCGCCCCTTCTATGACGCAACCCCGCGCGGGACGCTCACCATTCCCGGGCTCCTGGGGCTGGATACCGGTGTGGTCGCCCTCTTCGTCGTTGCCGTCGCCCTGGCCGCCTTCCTTGCAGCGGAGCGGATCGAGCGGAGCCACGGTGCCGGACCGGTGGAGCCGTGAGCGCGTCGCGCACCATGCGCGCGCGGCGGGCCCTGGCGCTCACCGCGGTCGTGCTCGGGGCCGGGGCTGCCATGGTGCGGAACCCCCGCCCGCCCGCGCGCGTCGACGTCCTGGCGCTGGCCGAGACGATCGGCGCGGAGCGAGACCACGTCTCCGCTCCCACGCTCGCCCGGTGGATCCGGGACGGCCGTCACGGCCTCATCGTTCTCGACCTCCGGCCTCCGGCCGATTACGAAGCGCTCCACATCCCGGGTGCGGAGTCGGTGACGCTCCGGGAGCTGGCGACCCGCAGGCTGCCGAAGGATGCACCCATCGTCCTGTACTCGGAGGGCGGCGCGCACGCGGGGCAGGGTTGGGTTCTGCTCAGGGCCCGGGGGTACCGGCGCGTCTGGTTCCTCCGCGAGGGCGTTTACGAATGGGTCTCGCGCGTCCTCGAGCCCCGCCTCGCCGTCAATGCCACCCCGGCGGAAGAGGCCGCGTTCGCGGCGATCGCCTCCGTCAGCCGGTACTTCGGCGGAGTCCCGCGCCGTGGGGTGCCCCGCGCGGAGGTCCCGACCGGCTACTGGTCCGAAGCCGGCAGCGCGGGCGAGGCCGATGTCGATTCTCCGAAAACCGTCGACGCCACGGCGGGCCGCGCCGGCGTCCATCGTGAGTCACACCGGATCCGCCGTCGCGGCTGTTGAGGGGCGCCACGTGAGCGTCCGGCCCGGCGGGCGTCCGGCCCCGCGACGAGGGTCAGAGCGGGCACGAGGGTGCAGCCTGGAGCGTTGGAGACCCGCCGCGCCACTTGCCGAGCCGACCTCCGGCGCGCATGAGTAGATGGTCCGCCTGCCCACACTCTCCCGGAGACCGCTCATGAACAGACTTCGCTTCTGCGGCATCGCCGCGCTGCTGATCCCCGGAATGCTCGTCGCCCAGCAGCCCGCTCCGTCCGGAGCCAATCCCACGACCGAGGCCGCGCAGCAGATGAGCGCCCGCTTCGGCGGCCTGCTCACGAGCGCCGCCGACGAAGTGCCGGCCGACAAGCTGTCGTACAAGCCCACCGACGCGCAGCGGACGTTCGGCCAGGTCTGGGCGCACCTCGCGGAGGCGAACCGCACCATCTGCAGCGCCATCGGCGGAATGAGCGCCCCCGACACTCCGCACCGCGAGGGAACGGAGCCGAAGGACACGCTCGTCAGCGAGCTGAAAGCCTCCTTCACCTTCTGTGACCGGGCGCTCGCCGCCACCGACGACAGCAAGCTCGCCGAGCAGGTCGACCTGGGCTTCATGAAGGCGACGCGGGCGATGGCCATGTTCATCTACGTCGATGACCTCGCGGACCACTACAGCCAGGTGGCGACCTACATGCGACTCAACGACATGCTCCCGCCAAGCGCGAGACGCACCGGCGGCCCGGAGTAGGCGGGGGGCTTCCCCGCTCCGGCGCGGCAAGGGCTCAGCGCGCGCCCGACCGCTCGGCAGCTCGAGCGGGAGGGCGCGCGCTTGCCAGTTCGGCCCCCTATAGATATCATTTCATATCTATCGATTCCGATATCGAGCCTGGAGCGCCCATGGACATCAAGAGCTTCCACATCCTGGTCGTGCTGGCGGGGGGACCGCTGCACGGATACGGGATCCGCCGGGAGGTGGAGACGTGGACGGAGGGGGAAGTGCGGCTGTGGCCGGCGACGCTGTACGGGACGCTGTCGGAGCTGGAAAAGGAGGGTTGGATCGAGGAGACGGCGTCGCCGGGAGGGGCGGATGACGACGCGCGCCGGAAGTACTACAGGCTGACGGCGGCGGGCCGGAGCGCGCTGAGCGCGGAGGCGGCGCGGCTGGAGGGACTGGCGCGGCTTGCGCGGTCGCGTCTCGTGGCGGAGGCGGGGTGATGGGCGGGGCTGGCCGGACGGTGGAGGCGGCGACGCGTGTGTACCGGTGGGCATCCCGCATGCTGCCGCCGGACTTCCGGGAGGCGTACGGCGAGGAGCTTGAAGCGACGTTCCGGGACATCGCGGCGGAAGTGCGGCGGCGTCGGGGCCGGGTCGCCGTGGCGTCGGCGCTGACCCGGTCGCTGGCGGACCTGGTGCTGCACGCGCCGAAGGAGCACCTGGCGGCAGCGCGTGCCGGGGTGCTGGGGCCGGGGAGCGGATGGAGCGGAACGTGGCTGGATGTTCGCCAGGCGGCGCGTCGCCTGGCGAGGCGGCCGGGGTTCGCGGCATCGAGCGTGCTGACGCTGGCGCTGGGCATCGCGGCGGCGACGTCGGTGTTCAGCCTGGTTTACGGGGTGGTGCTGAGCCCGCTTCCGTATCCGGACTCGGACCGTGTGGTGCGGGTGGACCACGGCGCCGAGAAGCTCGGGTATCCGTGGGGTCTGGGAGTGACGTACGGGTTCTACCGGTTCTATGCCGCGCGGGTCCATCAGGCGGAGTCAATGGCGATGTACCAGCGCATGGAGCTGACGTTGACGGGCGAGGGGGATCCCGTGCGGCTGGACGGCGTTCGGGCGACGCCGTCGCTGGCGACGGTGCTGCGGGTGCGCGCCGAGCAGGGCCGGTGGCTCACGGCCGAGGAGGGGGAGGTCGGGGCGGCACCGGTCGTGGTGCTGTCGAACCGCGTGTGGCGCGACGAACTGGGCGGCGACCCCGGGGTCGTGGGCCGGACCGTGGAGCTGAACGGGGAAGCGCGCGAAGTGGTGGGGGTGATGCCGGCGGACTTCGCCTTCCCCGAGGCGAAGACGGACTTCTGGGTTCCGCGGGTCGTGCCCGCGACGGGTGTGGGAGGATGGAACGAGCAGGCGGTGGCGCGGCTGGCGCCGGGAGCGACGCCCGCGTCGCTGGCGGAAGAGATGTCGTCGCTGTACCCGACGCTCCGGGAGACCACCGATGACCCCGGGCGCGTGAACGAATACCTGGACAACGCCGGGATCTTTCCGCGCGTGGTGACGCTGAAGGCCGACACCGTGGGCGACGTGCGATCGACGCTCTGGATCCTGCTCGGCGCGGTCGGCTTCGTGCTCCTGGTGGCGGTGGCGAACGTAGCCAACCTGTTCCTCGTGCGGGCGGAAGACGGTCAGCGGGACACCGCCTTGCGAGCGGCGCTCGGGGCAGGGCGAGCGCGCATCTTCCGGGGCTATGTGGCCGAGACGCTCATGATTTCGGCCGCCGCCGGCGGGCTGGGGATCGCCGGGGCGGCGGGTGCCGTGCGGCTGCTGAAGCTGCATGCGCCCGTGAACGTTCCTCGCCTGACGGAGGTGGGGCTGGATGGAACCGTGCTGGCCGTGGCGATCGGCGCCGTTCTGGCGGCCGCGCTGCTCCTCGGCCTGGCGCCCGCGATCCGCGGCCCTCGGGAGCTGGGCTCGTCGCTCAAGGAAGGAGGGCGGGGGAGCACGGGAGGCCGCCGACGGCTGCGGGGGCGGAACGTGCTGGTTGCCGCACAGGTGGCGCTGGCGCTGGTGCTGCTCATCGGCTCGGGGCTGCTGTTCCGGACGTTCCAGGAGCTGCGCGCGGTGGACCCGGGCTTCGCCACGCGCCGCGCCCTCACGTTCGAGCTGGGGCTGCCGTCGAACCGTTACCCGGACCAGGAACGGGAGCGTGCGTTCGCCGAGCGCCTGCTGCCGACGCTGCGCGCACTCCCGGGGGTGGAGTCGGTCGCCGCCATCGCCGGGTGCCTCCCCCTCTCGGGCAATCTCTGCTGGGGCGAGACGCTGGAAGCGGAGGGGTACCCGAACGCCGCCGGCGAGGTGCCGCCCGTCACGGGCGCCCGGGTAGCGTCGACCGACTACTTCGAAACGCTGGGCATCCCCGTTCGTGGCCGCACATTCTTGCAGGCCGACGCGCGCGACTCCGCCTCCGTCGCGATCCTGAGCGAACGGGCTGCCGAGGCGTACTTCGCTGGCGATGACCCGATCGGCCGCCGCATCCGCTTCGGCGAGGATTCGCCGTGGCTCACCATCGTCGGGGTGGCCGGGAACGTGAAGGCGCGGGTCGCCAGCGACGACTTCCAGGGCTTGATCTACCTCCCGCTCACCCCGGCGTCGGCCGGCGGCCCGCCGCCCACCACCATGGACTACATCCTGAAGACGACGGTCCCCGCCAGCTCCCTCGCGGGCGCCGCCCGGCGCGCCGTCCACGAGATCGACCCGGCGCTCCCCCTCGGCCAGGTCCGTACCCTCCAGTCCGTCATCGGCGACGCGACCGCACCCACCGCGTTCGCCCTCGCCCTCGTCGGGCTCGCGGCCGTCATGGCGCTCCTCCTCGGCGCCGTGGGCGTCTACTCCGTCGTCGCGTACGCAGTCAGCCGTCGCACCGCCGAGATCGGCATCCGCATCGCGCTCGGCGCCCGCCGCGGCGACGTCCAGCGCATGGTCGTCCGGCAGGGCGGGGCGGTGGTGCTCTCCGGGGTCGCGGTAGGGCTGCTTGCCGCCCTCCTGCTCACGCGCCTCATGGCCGGCCTCCTGTTCGGAGTGGCACCCACCGATCCCGTGGCCTACCTGGCGCTCACCGGAGTCATGATCGCCGTGGCCGGCGTCGCTCTCTGGTTCCCGGCCAGGCGCGCCTCGCGCGTCCAGCCGGCGGAAGCGCTCCGCGCCGAATAGCGGCGCGCCTCCCCCAGCATGCCCGGCCGGCGGTCCGCCGCCGAGCCGATGCCCGGCACTGGCCAGTGTGGACCACGCCTCTCCGGCGGCCCGCCCCGTCCACTCTCCGGGCGGGCCGGCTCCTACCCCTTGCGTTCCGATGGGAACCGTGAACATGTTTTCCCATCGGAACCCGAGGGAGAGAGCGATGACGGCCGCGAATACGGACATCCTGAGAGGGACGCTGGACCTGTTGATCCTGAAGGCGCTGAGCTGGAATCCGAGCCACGGCTACGGGGTGGCGAAGTGGATCGAGAGTGCGACCGGGGACGTGCTGTCGGTGGGGGAGGGGTCGCTGTACCCGGCGCTGCACCGGCTGGAGGAGCGGGGGTGGATCCGTGCGCAGTGGGGGGTGAGCGAGAACAACCGGCGTGCGAAGTACTACGAGCTCACGTCGCAGGGCCGCAAACAGCTGGAGGCGGAGACCCTGAGCTGGCGGCGTTACGCCGAGGCGGTGTTCGCCGCGCTCGAGGCGCCGGCCCGTCCCGCGCTGGCGTGAGGTCGCGGTGAGTGCGGGTCATCGGAGGCTGGCGGAGCGGTGGCGTCATCTTCTGGGAGGCGACGCGGGACGGGACATCGAGGATGAGGTTGCGTTCCACCTCTCGATGCGGGCGCGTGAGCTCGAAGCGATCGGGGAGCATCCGGAGCGGGCGAGGGAGCTTGCCGCGGCGCGCTTCGGGGACGTGGCGGAGGTCCGGCGGGAGTGCGAGGGGATCGCTCGACGGAGGGAGCACAGGATGGCGAGGGTCGAGTACGCGGAGGAGCTGAGACAGGATGCACGCTTCGCGGCGCGGACGCTGGCGCGGAATCCGGCGTTCACGGCAGTGGCGGTGGCGACGCTGGTTCTCGGGATCGGTGCGAGCTCGGCGATCTTCAGCGTGGTGAACGGCGTGCTTCTCCGTCCGCTTCCGTTCCCGCAGCCGGAGCGGGTGGTCCAGTGGGGTTGGAGCTGGGGGGCGGAGGCGGGTGTGAACGGGGCGGTGAGCGCGTACGAGCTGGAGTACTTCGGCGAGCGCGCGGAGTCGTTCGAAGCCGTGACGACGTACCGGGGATTCTCGGCCGGGCTCGTCCAGGGTGCGGAGGAGACGGGTGTGCGCGGCCTCCGGGTCTCCGAAGGGTTCCTGGACGTGGTCGGACACCGCATGGCCGCGGGTCGGTGGTTCTCGCCCGGAGAGTCGGAGCCGGGCGGGCCGCCGGTGGTGGTTCTGGGGGCCGGGCTCTGGCGGAGCCGGTTCGGGGGGGACCCGGGCGTGGTCGGTCGCGCGCTGTCGCTGGGAGGCGAGGTCCGGACCGTGATCGGCGTGATGGCCGGAGGATTCCGCTTTCCTCAGGCGCCCGAGTACACGGACTTCTTCGTCCCGTTGCAGCTCGAGGCGGACCCGCGGGACCAGGGGCACAACTACCCGGTGCTGGGCCGGCTCGCCGAGGGTGTGGACGAGGCGCGGGCCGGCGCCGAGCTGGCGGCGCTGAGCGACCGTTTCCGACAGGAGCACCCGGAGCTGGTGCAGAACGACCGGGAGGGAATGGGGATCACGAGCTTCCAGAAGATCTACGTCGGCTCGCTGAGCGCGGTCCTGTGGACGCTCCTGGCGGCAGTGGGGCTGGTGCTTCTGATCGCGTGCGCGAACGTGGCGAACCTGCTGCTGGCGCGGACGAGCGACCGGCAGCGGGAGCTGGCCATCCGGTCGGCCGTGGGAGCGAGCCGTGGTCGGCTGGTCCGGCAGATCCTGACGGAGAGCGTGACGCTGTCCACCGTGGCCGCCGCGCTCGGTCTCGGGCTTGCGGCGTGGGCCACGCCCGCGCTGCTGGCGGCGATGCCGGCGCAGCTGCCGCGGGCGGCGGAGGTCGGGGTGGATGTGCGCGTGATCGGTTTCACTGCGGGAGCGGCGCTCGTGACCGCCGTGGTGTTCGGGTTGCTGGCGGCGCTGCCGTCCTCGAAACGTGGGGCGATGGAAGCGTTGCGGGAGGGCGGGCGGGGCGCCCCCGGGGGAGGAGGTCTGCGGAACGGGCTGATCACTGCCGAGGCAGCGGTGGCGCTGGTGCTCCTCATGGGCGCGGTGCTGCTGGTGTCGACGGTGTCGGCGCTGCGGGCGGTCGACCCCGGCTTCCAGCCGCGCGGGCTGATCACGGCGACGATCCCGCGGTGGCCAGACCGCTATGACGATCCGGCGGTGATGGCGGCGTTCGAGGAGACGCTCCTCCAGCGGCTGGTGCCGGCGGAAGGGTCGCCGATCCTGGCGGCGGGGCTGTCGACGAGCATCCCGCTGGAGCGAGGCTGGAACCTGCCGATGGAGGTGGAGGGGCGGCCGGCCACGTCCACCGGGGACGTGGAGTGGCGCTCGGTGTCCCCCGGCTACTTCGACGCCGTGGGCACGCCGATCGTGCGCGGTCGTGGCTTCACCACGGCGGACGGAGCCGGAGCGCCGCCGGTGGTGATCGTCAACGAATCGTTCGTGCGGCAGTATTTTCCGGACGAGGACCCGATCGGGCAGCGAATCGCGATCGGCCGGTACCAGGGCGAGTGGATCCACCCCGGGTTCGAAAGGGAGGCGGCGGAGATCGTGGGTGTGGTGGCGGACATGAGGGAGCTGGCCCTGCGGACGCCGCCGAAGCGGACGATGCTGGTTCCCAGGGCGCAGGCGACGATGGCCAGTCCGCCCGTCATCCTGCTTCGATCGGATCGGCCGGCCGCCGCCATGGCTCGCCTGAGGGATGCGGTCGCGGCTGCCGGCCCGGCGCTGCCGCCACCGGCCATCCGCCCCATGACGGAGGTCATCGGGGAGTCGCTGGGCAGGGAGCGCTTCCAGGCGCTTCTCATGACGCTCTTTGCCGGGCTGGCGCTGGCGCTCACCGCGGTCGGCATCTTCGGCGTGGTGAGCTATGGGGTGCGCCGCCGCCGGGCCGAGATCGGTATCCGCATGGCCATGGGCGCCCGCGCGGCCGACGTGACCTGGCTGGTGACCCGCCAGGGGATGGTGCCCGTGCTCATCGGCCTGGGCATCGGGCTGGCCGTGTCGCTGCTCCTGGTCCGGCTCATCCGGGGCATGATCTGGGGGGTGAGCGCCACGGACCCGCTCACGCTCGCCCTGGTCATCGGTGGGCTGGGGGCCGTGGCGCTCGTGGCGAGCTGGGTGCCGGCGCGCCAGGCCGCGGGCGCGGACCCCGCCATGGCGCTGCGGCAGGAGTGACACCGCCCCGACGGCACCTGCCGGACCTCACAGCGGGGATCGGCAACGCGCGGCTGCGGGCGGCTCAGCCGACAGCGCGCAGGTCGGCGGAGTAGATGTGCCACCGTCGCTCAGCTTCACTGGCGCCTTCCACCACGGCCCGGCGCAGCGTAAAGCTGCCGCGGAACTGCTGCCGCTCGCCGGAGTCCGTCACCGCGCTGACGACCACCGGGATCTCGACGTACCACGAGCCCGCCGCGCCCTCGACCCGGCCGGGCGTGCCGATGTCGACGCGAACGCGATCGGTGTGCGCGAATCCGGCCGCGAACTCGTCGAACGTCTGGCGGCTGTCGCGCCCCTGGTCCCCCCAGAGCCCGTAGGCGACCCGGTACCTCCGCTCGGCGATCGCGCGGTAGTAGCGGCGGATGACGTCCGCAGCCGTGTCGGCGGTGGATGGCGCCGCCGCTCGGCCCCGGCTCGAGTCCCGGGCTGCCCGGATCGGCGCGTCCGCGGTGGCATGCGGAGATGCGCTCTGCGTTGCCGGTCCTGAATCGGTGGAAGCCGTCAGCGCTGCCCCGTCCGAGTCCGACGTGGCGGCTCCCCGACCGGATGCGGCGGGGCGGCCGCACGCGGGGACGGCCGCGGCCGTGATCGAGGCGAGCAGCAGTGTCGTGACACGGGCTGGGGGGCTCGGTGGTCTCATGACGGGGCGAACGGGCAACAACCCTGCCGCGGAGTCGAAAGCGACCCCGCCCGGTCGTGCCGCCGACGCTCAGTCCGGCCGTTCGAAGTCCATCGTCCAGATCGGCAGCCACGATCCGTCGGGCTGACGGACCGCCAGCTCCCAGCCCGCTGCGGCGCCGGCGTGTATGAAGCGGATCCTGCGCTCCGGCATGACGTCGGTGGCCGCGGCGATGAACTCGCCCTTCTCCCCTTCGAACGCTCCTTCGAACGGCGCGCCGAAGTCGCCGCTGAGCGTGTCGATCCAGTAGATCCGCCATTGCCCGCTCGAGGGGTCCAGGACGCGCAGGCTCGCGCCGCGGATCTCCTCCGGCGCCGCCATCCCCGCCCACGGCAGCAACACGGTCCCCTGCCAGCGTTCGACGAGCGCGCAGCCGTCGAGCCGGGTGACGACGTTGCGGGCAGGGAACGCGCGCGGACCGCCACGGTCGGCGATGATGTGCTGGGCGATGATCCAGTGCCCGGCCCAGAAGTCGAAGTCGCCGCGGCCGGTCGCGGCGCCGGCGCCGCAATCCGGGAGCGAGAGGTCGAGCGCCACGCGCCACGCGTCGCGCTCGCGGATCCAGACGGTCAGGTAGCGGCCCCCCGGGGTCGCCGCATCCGCGCCAGCAGCGGAAGGCATCACTCTCCGGCTCGACCCACCAGCGCCCGACCGTGTAGCCGAGGCTGTCCGGCCAGAGCATGGCCCCGGCATCGGGCTCCCAGCGGAAGCGCGCCCCGAGCTGCTCGAGCAGCGGCGCCACCGACGCGGCGGCGGCGGCCGGGCCCACCGCCTGAGCGCCGTCGCCGTCCTCCTTGCGACCGTTCTCCGCCCACACTTCGGCCCAGGCGGGGGCCCCGCGCCGCCGCGACTCGGCCGCGAACGCGCGGTCCGCGGCCAGGAGGGGGGCTGCGAGCGGCTCTTCCGGTGCGGCGGCCGCGGGGCGAGCGGGATCACCGCTGGCGGCTGGTGTGGCGGAGGCACACGCCGCGGCGAGGGACAGGACCGGGATGCAGGTGAGGTTGCGGACGGACCGGCGGATCCGCTGTCGTGAGGTGCTCATGTGAAAAGAACGTGCGAGGGGCTGGAGGTCACACGGCGGGGTGAATTCCGGGAAAGCGGCGTTGTGCGCCCGGCCGGGACGCGCGAGCGCCCGGCGGCGGTCAGGGAGTCGAATCGGCGGAGGGCAGGGTGAGCGTGAACGTGGATCCCCGGCCGGGTCGACTGCGTCCGACGAGATCGCCGTCCATGCCGCGGGCGAGGTCGCGGGAGATGGCGAGGCCCAGGCCGATCCCCTGCTGCGACTGCTGGGTCAGGTGCCGGTCCACCTGGATGAACGGCTCGAAGATCGACTCCAGCTTCTCGGGCTCGATGCCACGCCCGGTGTCGGTCACGGCGAACGCAACGCGGTCCTCGCCAGCGCGGCGGCAGTCGAGGGTGATCCGGCCGGCGGGCTCGGTGAACTTGAGGGCGTTGGACAGGAGGTTGAGGAGGATCTGTCTGACCTTCTCCGCGTCGGCGAGCACTGCGCGGCAGTCGGGGCGGGCCCGGATCTGGAACGCGATCCCGGCCGTGCTGGCCTGGGGGGAGATGATGGCGTCCACGTCTTCGAGCAGCCCGGCCACGGGCACGGTCTCGACCTGGTACTCGACGTGCCCGGCCTCGAGCCGGGCGAAGTTGAGGACGTCGTTGATGAGAGCGAGAAGGTGCTGGTTCGAGCGCTTGATCCGGACGAGGTCCGCGCGCTGCTGGTCGCTCAACGGTCCGCGAATTCCCAGCTCCATCAGGTCGACGTAGCCGGCGATCGCGTTCAGCGGAGTGCGCAGCTCGTGAGACATCGCGCGGAGGAACTCGGTCTTCGCCCGGTTCGCTTCCTCGGCTGCCTCGCGGGCCAGCAGCTCTTCCGTGATGTCCGTGTTGGAGCCGAACCAGCGCGTCACGTTTCCGGCATGGTCGCGGATCGGGTTGGCGCGCGAAAGGAACCACCGGTACTCACCGTCGCGGCGGCGCAGCGGGAACGTGTCCTCCCACGGCTCGCCCGACTCGATGGCGTCGCGGAATCGCTGCACGACGCTCTCCACGTGGTCCGGGTGGTGCACCGACTGCCAGCCCCAACCCTCCATCTCCGCGAGCGTGCTCCCAGTGTATTCGAACCAGCGGCGGTTGTACCAGAAGATCCACCCCTCCGCGTCGGTCATCCAGGCCAGCTGCGGGAGGTTGTCAGCCATCGTCCGGAACTGCTCCTCCGACTCGTGCAGCGCCCGTTCGGCCCGGACGCGATCGGTCTCGTCCGAGATATGGACCGCGAGCCCCCACGGGTGCCCCTCTCCGTCGCTGAGGGGGCGATAGACGAAGTCGACGTAGCGGGTCTCAAACGAGCCGTCGGGCGCGCGGCTTCGCAGCGGTGTGCCCGAGCGCCGGACCTCCTCGCCCGTCTCGAAGGCGCGGTGGATGAGATCGAGGAAGCCCTGGTCCGCGAGCTCCGGCACGGCATCCGCGACCCGTTCCCCGAGAAGGTCGCGGCCCCCCATCAGCTCGCGGTAGGCGTCGCTCACCGCCACGTACACGTGCTCCGGTCCCTCCAGCACGGCCGTGGCGGCGGGCACACGCGCAATGATCCGCTGCAGGGCCTCGTGCAGACGGTGTGACATCCTGTCCGGTGGGGAGGTCAAAATCGCGTAGGATCGGGTCGATGACGCCGGACGCCCGGCAGACGGCTATCGCGGGGCCCAGCGTGCTGCAGCGAAGTCCCGGCCCGCGCGCGGCAGCGGCGGTCGGCGGCCGCGCAAGCACCGTGCCCGCCGGCGCGTCCACACCGGGGCAGCGCGCGCCGCGCGCGGTGGGGGCCGACCGGGTTCTCGCGCGGTCCGCGAGCAATGTCCCGGATCTTGCATGCGCGCCCGGGCTCCACGAAATCGCGGACGGGATCGAAAGGCAGGATGGCGACGCGGGCAGGGCGGAAGATCGCGGGTCAGGTGGTGATCCGGCGCCTGTCGGAGGGCGGATGAGGCCAGCCGCGCTGGACGGGGCGGGGGCCGGCGGGGGGTGGGTGGACCGAGCGCGGGAAGGCAGGGACGTAGCCGGCGCGCGGGCGATCACCGTGCTGGTGGTGGCGATCGCGGCCGTGGCGCGGCTGATCCTGGCGAGGCTGGTCCCGCTCTTTCCGGACGAGGCCTACTACTGGGACTGGTCTCGCCACATCGCCGCGGGCTATTTCGACCACCCGCCCGGGATCGCGCTGGCGATCCGAGCGGGGACGGCGGTGCTCGGCCCGACCCCGCTCGGCGTCCGCGTCGGGCCCATATTGCTGGGGGCAGTGGGGGCGCTGGCCGTGGCGGGCGTCGCACGGCGGGTGGCGGGGGACCGGGCTGGCCTGGTGGCGGCGATCATCGCTTCGGTGACGCCGCTCGCCGCCGCGGGATTCACCCTGGCGACGCCGGACGCGCCGCTCCTCGCCTTCCAGGCTCTGGGCCTCCATGCGGTCGTGCGAGCGCTCGGCCACCGGTCGGGCTCGAAGCGCGCCACGGCATGGTGGCTGGCTGCCGGGGTCGCGCTGGGCGCCGCGCTGGTGTCCAAGTACACCGCCGTGCTCTTCCCGGCCGCGGTGCTGTTGGCGATGGTGGCGTGGCGGGACCTGCGCGTCCGGCTGCGGGAGCCGGGCCCCTGGCTCGCCGCGCTCGTGGCACTCGCCGTCTTCCTGCCCGTGGTGCTCTGGAACGCGCAGCACGGGTGGGTCTCCTTCCTGTTCCAGATCCGCCATGGCCTCGGCGAGGGAGCGGGGAACGTGGCCGACGTCGTCGGCCGTGAGCTCGAGCTCCTGGGCGGTCAGGCGGGGCTGTTCTCACCTGTCCTGCTGGTCCTGGGCGGCCTGGCCGTTGCGGCCGCGCTCACCTCGCGGTCCGCCCCGTCCGTCCGTGTCATGGCGGTCACCGCGCTGGTCCCGCTCGGGTTCTTCGCGTACTCGGCGCTGTCGAAGCGGGTGGAGGCGAACTGGCCGGCGGTCGCGTATCCATCGCTCATCCCGCTGATCGCGGTGACTCCCTGGCGGGAACGCGGGCGGCGGTGGCTGCGTGGCGGCATCGCACTGGCGGGCGCGCTCTCGCTGGTGGTGTACGCGCAGGCCGCGGCGCCCGTCCTGCCGCTGCGCGGCGCGCGCGACCCGATCGCCCGCGCCGTGGGCTGGGATGCCGTCGCCCGGTCCGTCGACTCCACCGCCGCGGAGCTGCGCCCGAGGTCCGGAGCGGGGCGGGTGTGGATCGCGGGCACGCGCTACCAGATGGCGGCTCAGCTCGCGTTCCTGGCGCGGGGCCGGCCGCGGACGTTCGCAATCGGCAGCTGGCGCCCGAGCGAGTACTCCCTCCAGCCGGGGCTTCCGGAGGTCGCCCGACATGATGACGCCCTGATCCTCGCCGCGCCCGACGAAGTCCCGGGGCCCGCGGTCATCGACAGTCTGCGGGGATGCTTCGGGTCCGTGCGGCCGGGGGCGCGGGTGACGGTGCGTCGCGGCGACGACGTGGTCCGGCAGGCGAGGCTCTGGGTTTTCGACGGGTGGAAGGGCGGCTGCACGGAGGCGGGCGCGCTCGCCACCGGAGGGGCTCGCGCACGCGGCGCAGACGCGCGTCTCCCCGGCTCCTGAAGGCTGGTGTAGCCCCCGCGGCCCGTGCTCTCGGGGGGTCGCGGGATCGTCACTGTCCTTGCCGCGTCCTGGCGCGGGCGCGCATGTTGGAGCGTCGAGAAATCCCCGCCTCCCCGCTCCATGGACAATCCAGCCCCGCCGCGATACAGCCTTCTCGCCGAGCTGAAGCGTCGCCACGTATTTCGCGTGGTGGCTGGCTATGCGGCGGTCGCGTTCGCCACGCTTCAGCTGGCGGACGTGGTCATCGATCCGCTGGGGCTTCCGCAGTGGGCCATGCGAGCGCTGGTGGTGGCGACCATCGGGGGATTCCCCGTGGCTGTGGCGCTTGCGTGGTTCTTCGACATCACCTCCGCGGGCGTTCGCCGCACTTCGGACGTCGGCGACGCGGCGGGCGCGAGAGGGCTCTCGCGGCGCGCCCTCCTGGCCGGGGCGGCCGCTTCCGTCGTGGTGGCGGCGGGGGCGTACGCGGTGGCGCGTCCGGCAGCGCTCGGTCCGGGTGACCCGCTGGAGTCGGTGGCCGTCCTGCCGTTCGTCGACATGAGCTCCGCGGGTGACCAGGAATACTTCAGCGATGGGATGACGGAAGAGCTGCTGAACGCGCTCGCGAAGGTGGAAGGTCTGCGCGTGGCCTCACGGACCTCGGCCGCCCGCTTCCGTGGGCAGGACGTCGACGTCCGGGACGTGGGTCGTTCGCTGAACGTACGAGCCGTGTTCGAAGGAAGCGTGCGGCGGGACGGTGAGCAGCTGCGCGTGACGGCGCAGCTCATCGACGCCGCCACGGGATACCATCTCTGGTCGGAGGCGTTCGACGCGAAGCTCGAGGATGTCTTCGCCGTGCAGGAGCGGGTCGCCGGGGAGATCGTGCGGCGGCTGGGGCTGGAGTCCCGCGCTGGCGACGCGCAGGTGAACGCTGCCACCCGGGACATGGCCGCATACGACCATTATCTCCGTGGCAACTACCACCTGGCTCGCCGGACCCCCGTGGACGTGCGGCGGGCGCTGCAAGACTATTCCGAAGCGCTGCGGATCGATCCTGGCTTCCGCAAGGCGATGCTGAGACAGGCGTACGCCTACGCCATCTGGGTTGACTGGGGCTGGCCCGACCCGCCGGCGTCGACGGGCGAGCTGATCCAGCGGGGCGAGGCGCTGGCCCGGCGGGCGCTGGCGCGGGAGCCGGACGACGCGGAGGGCTGGCTCGTCCGCGCCTATCTGCGCGTCGTGGCGGATCCATACGACATGGCGGGGGCGCCGGAGCTGTTCGAGCGCGCGGTCGGCCTCGCACCGACGGACCCGGAGATCCTCCACCAGTACGGCCAGACTCTGACGGCGCTCGGTCGGTTCGCCGAGGCCCGTTCGGCCTACCACCGTGCGCTCGAGGCGGACCCACTCCGATCAATGACGCTCGTCCCCATGGCCGCGATGGACTACTACTCGCGGCGCTTCGACAGGTCGATGCGCTGGGCGGACAGCGCCGTGGCCGTGGACCCGGCGAATCCGTATGCACGGGCGCACCGGGCGGCCGAGCGGGTGACCGGCGGAGACGTGGAAGGGGCGCTGGAGGACGTCGGCGTGGCGCTCGATGCAACGCAGGGCCACGCCGTCCCGGTTCTCGGCATCGCCGCCGTGGTCCACGCGGCCGCGGGGGACACGGCGGGCGCGCTCGACTTCGCCGCTCGCGCGGAAGAGAAGGCAGGGGAGCGCATCAGCCCCACGGAAGGTTTCTTCCTGGGCATGGCGTGGACGCATGCCGGGAGGAAGGACAGGGCCATGGCCGAGCTGCGGCGGGTCGAGCCGAGGGGGGCCTGGCTCTGGTTCTACATGCAAACGCCGGAGCTCGATCCGCTGCGGGAGGATCGCTCGTTCGTGGAAATCGTCCGGCAAGCCGACCCGCGGACGGCCGCGAGCCGGGCCAACGGGCCGTTCATCGCCGGGCCGCTGCGCCAGGGTGCGGAGGACGACAACACCCCGCAGCCCGTTCAGGCCGGCTCACCCTAGCAGCCTTCGCCCGGCTCCCCGGCGGCGGACTCGACGCTGGCCCCCGCGGCCGCCCGACAGACGTAGGCGGCCGCCTGGTGCCCCGTGGCCTCCCGGTAGAGGCGGTTGACCTCCCGGGCGAACCCCTCACCCTGCGGGCCCTCCACCAGTGCGATCGCGCAGCCGCCGAAGCCGGCGCCGGTCATGCGCGCTCCGAAGCAGCCCGGCTGTTCGCGCGCGATGGCGACCATCGTGTCCAGAGCGTCGGTGCTCACCTCGAAGTCGGCACGCAGGCTGGCGTGGCTGGCGTCCATGAGCGCGCCGAGACGGGCGACGTCGCCGGCGCCGAGGGCCTCCGCGGCCTCGAGCGTCCGGGCGTTTTCGGTGATCACGTGCCGGGCGCGCCGGTAGACGGTCGGATCCAGCCGGTCTCTCGCCGCTTCCAGCCGCGCCGCGTCGGCGTCGCGGAGCGCGGGGACGCCCAGGCGGGCGGCGGCCTCGACGCACTGCCGGCGGCGCTCGTTGTACGCGGAGCCCACCAGTCCCCTGCGTGTGCCCGTGTCCAGGACCACCAGCGCCAGCCGTGATGGGAGCGGAGTGGGCGCGATCTGGAGCGTGCGGCAGTCGATGAGGAGGGCGTGGTCCCGCTCGCCGGCGGCGACCGCGAGCTGGTCCATGATCCCGGAGCTCACGCCGACCCACTCGTTCTCGACCCGTCGCCCGAGCGTGGCGGCTTCCAGGGGCTTCCAGGGCAGGTCGGCGAGCGCCGAGAACACGCGCAGGGTGGCGATCTCCAGGGAGGCGGACGACGACAGTCCGGCGCCCACGGGCACGTCGCTGGCCACGACGCCCTCCCACCCCCGCAGCCGGCGCCCTGGCTCGGCGAGCGCCCACGCCACCCCCTTCACGTACTCGAGCCAGCCATCGCCGCCGCGGTGGAGGTCGGCGAGGTCGATGGCGCCCTCGTCGCCGAACTCGACGGAGAGGGCGCGCACGGTCGCGTCCTGGCGCGGGCGGAGCCCGATCCACAGCTCGCGGTCGATCGCGGCCGGAAAGACGAAGCCGTCGTTGTAGTCCGTGTGCTCGCCGATGAGGTTCACGCGTCCCGGCGCGCGCACCAGGAGGTCGGGGTCGGCGGCGAAGCGCTGCCGGAATGCCGCCCGGACACGGTCGCGGGCGGACGGGGGTGCGGGCGTGGCCGTCACTCGACTCCTCCGTGGTCGCGGAAGCGGTGGCCTGCGAGCGGAAAAGGTAATGCTGGTGGGAGGCGTTCGCTCGTGCTAGCATGGTCCGGTCCGCACGGCGCGGACGCAACCGCGGCGACCCGCACACCGTCTCCCCACGACCTCTGCCATGGACATCAACGCCCACCTGACGTTCATCGACTACGCCATCCTGCTGACCTATTTCGCGTTCGTGCTCGGGATCGGCTGGATGCTGAAGCGGTACATGAAGTCCTCCACGGACTTCTTCCTGTCCGGCCGCAGCATCCCCGCGTGGGTAGCCGGTCTGGCGTTCCTGTCGGCCAACCTGGGGGCGCAGGAAGTGATCGGGATGGGCGCATCGGGCGCCAAGTACGGGATCGCCACGAGCCACTTCTACTGGATCGGCGCCATCCCGGCCATGGTCTTCGTGGGCCTCTTCATGATGCCGTTCTACTACGGCTCCCGCGCCCGCAGCGTCCCGGAGTACCTGAAGCTGCGCTTCGACGAGAAGACCCGGGCCTTCAACGCCGGCTCCTTCGCCGTGATGACGCTCTTCTCGTCCGGGATCTCCATGCACGTGATGGCGGAGCTGCTCCGCCTGCTGCTGGGCTGGAACTACAACTTCAGCATCGCGATCTCCGCCCTCATCGTCCTCTTCTACATCTTCCTGGGCGGGCTGACGTCGGCGATCTACAACGAGGTGCTGCAGTTCTTCCTCATCGTGCTGGGCTTCATCCCGCTGGTCTACATCGGGCTGCGCGACGTGGGCGGCTGGTCCGGCATCGTCGCCCGGCTCCCGACCAACATGGTGCACTCGTGGAGCGAGATGGGGTCGGCGTCGGCGAATCCGATGGGCGTGGAATGGTTCGGTCTCATCTTCGGACTCGGCTTCGTGCTGAGCTTCGGGTACTGGTGCACCGACTTCCTCGTGGTCCAGCGGGCCATGGCCGCGGACTCCATGAGCTCCGCACGACGCACCCCGCTGATCGCGGCGGTGCCCAAGATGCTGTTCCCGTTCCTGGTCATTGTCCCCGGCATCATCGCCATGGCGCTCACGCAGGGCGGCGGACTGTCCGGCTACACGCTGCCCATGAACGCCGCGGGGACGGGCTACGACTACAACATGGCCATCCCGTCCATGCTCCTGCACTACTTCCCGACCGGGCTGCTGGGCATCGGGCTGACCGCGCTCATGGCCTCCTTCATGAGCGGGATGGCGGGGAACGTGACGGCGTTCAACACCGTGTGGACCTACGACCTCTACCAGTCCTACGTCCACAAGGGCGGAACGGACGAGCACTACCTGTGGATGGGCCGCGTGGCCACGGTCGCCGGGATCGCGCTCTCCGTGGTCACGGCGTACCTGGCGTCGGCGTTCAACAACATCATGGACATGCTCCAGCTGGTGTTCGCCTTCGTGAACGCGCCGCTCTTCGCCACCTTCCTGCTGGGCATGTTCTGGAAGCGGACGACGGGGCACGGCGCGTTCACCGGGCTGCTCTCCGGAACCCTGGCCGCCGCCCTGCACCACGGCCTCACGATCTCGGTCGGGAACACGGCCGGGGTAAAGGGGGCCTGGCTGGGCGGGGTGCTCCACACGTACCCGAGCGAGATGGCGCAGAGCTTCTGGACCGCGATCTGGGCGTGGTCGGTGTGCTTCGTGGTGACGATCCTCGTGACCCTCGTCACGCGACCGCGACCGGACAGCGAGATGGTGGGGCTGGTGTATTCGCTCACCGACCGGCCGGAGGCGGAGGAGATCCACTGGCACCAGAAGCCGGCGGTGCTGGCGGTGCTCGTGCTCGCGTTCGTGGTCGTGCTGAACATCATCTTCTTCTGACGGGACGGAAGCATGGGACTCGACATCCGCACACCGATCGGCCTCATGTTCACCATCCTCGGGGTCATGGTGACGGGGTACGGCATCTTCTCCGACCGCGCCATCTACGAGCGCTCGCTGGGCATCAACGTGAACCTCTGGTGGGGCCTCGTCCTCCTCGTCTTCGGCCTCATCTTCCTCTACTTCGGGCGACGCGGGGGCAGCGCCATGCGCTCGGCCGCCACGACCCCCGAGGGCAGAGCGACGGAGGCGAGGGAGCACGCGACAGGGGAGGAGCGGGAAGGGTGAGGGCGTGGAGCGGGGCGGACTTCCGCCGCCCCGCGCGGCCTTCGCGCTTCCGCGGGCTGGCCTGAAAGGACGCCCCCGGGTCAGGCACCGCCCCGAGGCCGCACCCGCACCGGGTCGGCCGGCTCGGGCTTCAGCACGGTCGGGTTCTCCCGCAGCATCTTCATGGCCTCGGCCACGGCGCGCTCGAGCTGCGGGTCGTGCCCGGCGATGACATCCGCGGGCGTCTGCTCCACCTCAATGTCCGGGGGCACGCCCTCGTTCTCCACTGCCCACTTGCCGTCAGGGTCGTAGAAGCCCGTGCTGGGGGCCGACATGTGGCCGCCGTCCACGAAATCGGGCTCGCCGCCGTGGCCCACCAGCCCGCCCCACGTGCGCGTGCCGATCATGGGGCCGATCTCCATCTGGTGGAACATGTACGGGAACATGTCGCCGCCGGACCCGCTCATCTCGTTGATGATGAGCACCTTGGGGCCCCAAATGGCTGCGGCGGGGGCGGTCACGGCGCTGTAGCGGTCGCCCAGCCGCTGGTTGAAGTAGCCGTGCAGCTTGCGGCCCATGATGTCCACCATGTAGTCCGCGATGCTCCCGCCGTGGTTGAAGCGCTCGTCGATCACGGCGCCCTGCTTGTCCTGCTGGGCGAAGTAGTAGCGGTTGAAGCTGGTGTAGCCGCCCTGTCCCGTGTTGGGCACGTAGACGTAGGCCAGCTTTCCGCCGGACAGCTCGTCCACCTTGCGACGGTTGGCTTCGATCCAGTCGCGGGTCCGCAGCCCCCCCTCGTTCGGGATGGGGACGACGGTGACCCAGCGGGCCCCTTCCTCCGTCGGCCTCTCGTTCACCAGCAGCCTCACCTGGCGTCCCGCGGTGCCGACGAACGGCGCGTAGAAGTTGGTCGGGGGGGTGATGGCCTGGCCGTCCACGGCCAGGATGTAGTCGCCCTCCTTCACGTCCACGCCCGGCGCGGAGAGGGGTGCCTGGAGGTCCGGGTTCCAGTTCTCGCCGGTGTAGATCTTCGCGATGCGGTAGCGGCCGTGGTCCACGGCGATATCCGCGCCGAGGAGGCCGGCGGGGGACGCGTCGGCGTCGGGCATGTCGCCGCCGCCCACGAAGCTGTGGCCGATGGCCAGCTCGCCCTGGAGCTGGTCCAGAAGCTGGTTGAGGTCGGCCCGGTGACGCACGTACGGCAGCAGCGCAGCGTACTGCTTCTGGATGGCCGGCCAGTCCGCGCCGTGGAGGTTCTTGACGTACAGGTAGTCGCGCTCGATGCGGCCGGCCTCGCGGAAGATCTGCCGCCACTCCGCCTGCGGGTCCACGTCCGCCTTGAGCGCCTGCGTGGAGAGCGCGCCCTTCCCGCCAGATGGCGGAGCGCCCGTGGCGTCCACCACGAACCAGCGGTGGGTCGGCCGCCCCCTGTCGTTCGCCGCCTCGTACAGCAGCTTCTTCCCGTCCGCGGATAGCGCGTACTCCGCCGCGACGGAGCTCACGAAGTCCTCGGCCTTCCGCTCCGCGAGGTCGTAGCGGTGGAGGATGATTCCCTGGTTCGGGACCCGCTCGAGGTAGTAGAGCTTGCCGGCCACCCCCGCCTGGAGCCGCCGATAATCCCGGTTCGGCACGTCCAGCGCCAGGATCCGCTGCGAGAGCCCGTCGAAGTCGATGCGGACGGGCGATGGAGCATCCCGGCGGGCGCCGGCGGCGCCTGCTCCGGCGCGACCGCCGCCGCTGCGCGCTGCGCCGGTGCCGTCCCCGGCGCGGCCGCCGTTCGCCGGCGAGGCGGTGTCGCCGGGCTCGTCGCCCGGCTCGGGGAGGATCGGCGAGGGCTCGTCCTTCGGGAGGACTGCCAGGTAATGCCGCGGCGGACGGGGCGGTCGTAGGAGCTCATGTCGAGCCAGCCGGTGTTGAGCGCCCAGTCGGTGGAGGAGAGGAAGAGCAGGTACTTCCCGCTCCGGTCCCACGCGGGGTGTATGGCGTCGGCCATCCCGTCGGTCACCTGGTGGCTGGTGCCGTCGTCCAGCGAGTGGACGAAAATGGCGTGGTACTGCGATCCCGGGAGCCGCTTCTGGTACGCGATCCAGCGGGAGTCGGGGGACCACGTCGGCGCCAGGTCCCGGTCCGGCCACGTGTAGTTGTCCTGGTCCACGTCGGTCACCTCGCCCGAGGCCAGGTCGATGTAGCGCAGCGTCACCGCAGCGTCGCTGAACAGGATCCGCTTCCCGTCCGGTGACCACGCGGGGGAGTAGAAGTAGCTGGGGCGCGGGATGTCGTACGCCTTCGGCGCGGTGGTGCCGTCCTGGTCGCCCACCATGAGCCGGTACTCGCCGCCCTCGTCGCTGAACCAGGCCACGCGCTTCCCGTCCGGAGCCCACACGGGGGAGCGGTCGGCCACGTCCGAGGAGCGCGTCAGGTTCCGCCACGTCCCCTTGTCCGCGGGCACCGTGAAGATGTCGCCGCGCGCTTCGAACACGGCGCGCACGCCGGTGGGGGAGAGCTGCGGCCCGGTCAGGGCATCGCCCACGTCCTCGGCGTGGGGCATGGCCCACGGGAAATCTCCCGTCGCGCGGATGTCGAGCTTGGCGTCCGTGCCGCTGGCCGGGTCGTAGAGATGGATGTCGCCAGCCTGCTCGTACACCACGGCGCCGGCCCCCGCGTTCACGCTCTCCACCTCGAAGTCGGGATAGCGCGTGATCTGCTTCAGCTGTTTCGTGTCGGTGTCGTAGGCCCAGACGTTGTTCGTCCAGTCCCGGTCGGAGATGAAGTAAACGGTCCTGCCGAGCCACACCGGCTGCTGGTCCCGGCTGTCGGTCCACGGGACCTTCGTCAGGGAGTGGCTCTCCAGGTCCAGCACCCGGATCGGCTGGTTCTGCCCGCCCCTGTAGTTCCGGAACTCGTTCTCCCAGGGACGCACCATCTGGTACGCGACGAGCCTTCCGTCCGGCGACACGTCCCCGGCCTGCGCCCGCGGCACCACCAGCGCTTCGGGCATGCCCCCGTCCACCGCCACCGTCCAGAGCTTCGGCTCCCCGTCCGGGACGCCGGTGCGGGTGGATACGAACACCACCTTCTTCCCGTCGGGGGTCCACCCGCGCACCGCGTCCGGCCCGGGGTGCCACGTCAGGCGACGCGGCTCGCCTCCGTCCACGGGCTCCACGTAGACGTCGGGGTTCCCGCCGTACTGGCCGGTGAACGCCAGCCACTTGCCATCCGGCGAGAAGTGGGGGTCGCTCTCGACGGTGGGCGACGAGGTGACGCGGCGGGCATCGCCGCCGGCGCGCGGCGCGATCCAGATGTCGCCCGCGTACGCGAACGCCACGTGGCGGTCGCTGACGTCGGGCTGGTGGAGGAGGCGGGTGGACTGGCCCGCGGCAAGCGCGGGAACGAAAGCAACGGCAGTCGCCAGGACGGCCGGAAGCGAGCGCCACGACATGGGCAGTTCCTCGGGGTGCAGGTTACCGGGGGTGGATTCCGAAGGATAAGCCCCGGAACGTGGACGCGGCAAACCGGAACCGCCACGGGAACCGCTCACCGGGCGAGCGGGAACCGGACGGGGGCGGCTCGGAACGTGCGCCGGGGGTGGGCATGGGATCCATTGCTTCGGGGGTGTCGGCGGCGTTCGGCTGGGTCGGCTCGGCCATCGCGACGCTGATCGCGGCCATCGGCTATGGCGGCGTGGTCCTGCTGATGGCAGTCGAGAGCGCGGGCGTGCCGATCCCCTCGGAGGTGATCATGCCGTTCGCGGGGTCGCTGGCGGCCCTGGGGCGGCTGGACGTGTGGCTGGCTTCGCTGGCGGGTGCCGCGGGCTGCGTGGTGGGGTCGGTGGGCGCCTACTTCATCGGCGCCTACGGCGGCCGCGCGTTCCTCGAGCGTCACGGCCAATGGCTGCTGATCACTCGCCGTGACCTGGACGTGGCGGATCGCTGGTTCTCCCGACACGGCGCCGCGTCGGTCTTCTGGGGCCGGCTCATGCCGATCGTGCGCACGTACATCTCGTTCCCCGCAGGGATCTCGCGGATGCCGTTCGGCCGGTTCGTCCTCTACACGTTCCTCGGCTCGCTCCCGTGGACCGGAGGGCTCGCTTACGCCGGGTACGTCCTGGGCGAGAACTGGGATGCGGTGAAGCCGTACTTCCACGCAGCGGAGGTGGTGGTGACCGTGCTGCTCCTGGCCGCCGCCGCGTGGTGGGTGTGGCGTCACCTGAGGCTACGGAAGGCGGAGCGGGGAGAGCGCGTGCAGGGGCCCCCCGAGAGCGGAGCTACGGGGGCGCCCGTGTCCGGGGAAGGCGACGCGTGAGCGCAGGCCGCGGGTCGCAACGTGGCTCGACGGGCTGGTCAAAGGATCGCGTTTGCCGACGGTCCCCGGCCGCCGCATGTTGGGGCGCGCACTGAGTGATCCTCGGAATGACACGTGATGCAACGCGAACGATCGCGCCGCCGCGGCGCATTGACATACATCATCTTCCTGCTCCTGTCCTGCGCGTTGGCCGCATGGCCGGCGGTGGGCGAGGCGCAGGCAGGCTTGCCGGCGGGGCTGCGCGTGTATCTGGATTGCCAGAACCGGGTGCCCGGCTGCGATTTCGACTACCTGCGCACCCAGATGGACTGGGTCGAGTGGGTGAGGAATCGGCAGGACGCCCTCGTCCATGCGCTGATCACCACTGACCCGACGGGCGGCGGCGGACGCGCCTACTCGATGAGCCTGATCGGCCGTGGCGAGTTCGAGGGGCGCTCCGACACGCTCCGGTTCGCCTCGCCGCCGGCGACCACGGACGACGAGGACCGCCAGCTGCTCGCCCGCTGGCTGCGCATCGGCCTGGTCCCTTTCGCCGCGAGGACCGGGCTCGCGCCCGGGCTGGACGTCTCCTACCGCGGGGATGGCGCCGCCGTGGCCCGGGTCGAGGCGCACGACCCGTGGAACGACTGGGTGTTCCGGCTGCGCGCGGGGACCAGCCTGGACGGCGAGTCGCTCCAGCGGAGCAGCGAGGTGGAGGGGAGCATCGACATCAACAGGGTCACGCGCGAATGGAAGGTGGAGCTCGGACTCGAGGGGAGCTACGACGACAGCCGCTACACGCTGGATGACGGGTCCACCACCCGTGCCCTGCAGCGCGCCTACCGCCTGGACGGCATGAGCGTGCGCGCCCTGGGGGCGCAGTGGTCGGCGGGGCTCGTCGGCTCGGTGAGCTCGTCCACCTACTCCAACCTGCGGCTCGCGGCGCGGGTGGCGCCCGGGATCGAATACGACCTGTTCCCGTACGACGAGTCCACCAGCCGGCAGCTGACTTTCCTCTACACCCTCGGACCGGCCTTCCGCGAGTATGACGCGGTCACGCTCTACGGCAAGACCGGGGACCGGATCCTCGACCACACGCTGAACGTGGCCCTGGCGCTCAGCCAGCCGTGGGGCAGCATCTACTCCTCGATCGAAGGGCGCCAGATCCTGCACTGGAGTCCGGACGCCCCGACCGCCGAGGCGGCCGCGCAGGCGAGCACCGCGAAGTACCGGGTGACGTGGCGAGGCGACGTGGAGGTCAATCTCCTGCGCGGCCTCGCCCTCGACCTGCGCGGCCGCTACAGCCGCGTCCACGACCAGATCACGCTTCCCGCGGAAGGCGCGACGAACGAGGAGATCCTGCTCCAGCTGAGCGAGCTCCAGACGGACTACACGTACCACCTGTCCGTCGGGCTGAGCTACACGTTCGGGTCGATCCACAACGCAGTCGTGAACCCGCGCTTCGACGCCTACTGAACGGCAGCCTTCACCCGTGCCCCAGCCCCAATCGACAGGCGGCCCCGCCCTCCTGCGGGCGCTCCGGCACCGCAACTATCGGCTGTTCTTCGCCGGCCAGGGCGTTTCGCTCATCGGGACATGGGTCACGCGCGTGGCCACGAGCTGGCTGGTCTGGCGACTCACAAACTCCGCCGGCATGCTGGGGATCGTCGGCTTCACGGGACAGATCCCCACCTTCCTCCTCGGGTCGTTCGCCGGCGTGTGGGTCGACCGACTCGACCGCTACCGCGTGCTGGTCACCACCCAGGTGCTCGCCATGGTCCAGTCCTTCGTCCTGGCCACACTGGCGCTCACCGGGGTCATCCAGATCTGGCACATCCTGGCGCTCCAGGCCTTCCAGGGCGTCATCAACTCCTTCGACACCCCCGCCCGCCAGTCCTTCCTCATCGACATGATCGAGGACAAGAGCGACCTCCCCAACGCCATCGCGCTCAACTCCTCCATCGTGAACGGCGCGCGGCTCATCGGGCCGTCCATCGCGGGGCTCGTGATCGCTTGGATCGGCGAGGGCTGGTGCTTCCTCGGCGACGGCGTCAGCTATGTCGCCGTGATCGCTTCGCTCCTCCTCATGCACGTGTCCCGGCGTCAGCGGCCGTCCACTCGGAAGAACGTGCTCCAGGACCTGCGCGACGGGTACCGCTACACGTTCGGCTTCGCGCCGATCCGCGCCGTGCTGCTCCTGCTGGCGCTCGTCAGCCTCGTGGGAATGCCGTACACCGTGCTGCTCCCCGTCATCGCCGCGCGCACCCTCCACGGCGGCGCCCACACCCTCGGCTTTCTCATGGGCGCCACCGGCGTCGGTGCCCTCGGCGGAGCCCTCTATCTCGCCTCCCGCCGCACGGTGGTTGGCCTCGGCCGCCTGATCCCGATCGCCGCGTCCCTTTTCGGCGCAGGGCTGATCGCCTTCGGGCTCTCCCGCGCCCTCTGGCTCTCCCTCCCACTCATGCTCGTCACCGGCGTCGGCTTCATGCTCCAAATGGCGTCCAGCAACACGGTCATCCAGACGCTCGTCCGTGAGGACATGCGCGGCCGGGTCATGGCCTTTTACGCCATGGCCTTCATGGGGATGGCCCCCTTCGGCAGCCTGATGGCCGGTGCCGTCGCCAGCCGGATCGGCGCACCCGAGACCGTGACGATCGGCGGTATCATCTGCATCGTCGGCGCGCTCGGATTCTGGCGCCAGCTGCCTCGCCTGCGCGCCATCGTCCGACCCATCTACGTCGAGAAGGGCATCCTCCCCGAGGTGGCCACCGGGCTGGGCACCGCGACCGGGCTCCGCGAAGGGGTCAGCTGACGGGCCTGGCGGCGCCGAGCCCGAGGGTCGGGCCGCCGCCCCCCGCGGCCGCACCGCGTTCGGCCGGCATGCGGGGAATGCCCCACGAGGGGTGTGCGGAACATCCCCTCCGGAAATTCCGGGATCGCCTTCTTTCATCCGGTGAGCGCGCGCCGGTTATTGATTACATCCCGTGCGTCAGTGCGACGCCCTCCGTGCGACAGGGCCCGGGCCCTGCCGTTCGCGGGGCTCGCCGGCCGTTCGATCCTCGGATCCCCGAATGCCCCATGAGCACCGTCGCAACGCCGAATGCGGGTCTGGACCGGGAAACGCTGGACCTGATCCTGTCTGCGATCCGGGACTTCTCGGCAGAGCACCTGCCGAAGGCGAGGCTGCTGGAGCTGGACGCCAGCCACGAGTTCCCCGAGGAGACGATCCGGGCCATGTGCGGGGAGCTGGGCGTGCAGCTGCTCTTCATCCCGGAGGCGTATGGCGGGATGGCCGGCGGCGCGTTCGACGTGTACCGCGTGTGCGAGGTCCTATCGGGGATCGACCTCGCGGTGGCGACGGGGGTGCTGGCGACCTTCCTGGGCAGTGACCCGATCCTGTGGGGTGGCACGGAGGAGCAGAAGGCGCGCTGGCTGGGTCGCATTGCGGAGGAGGGGCTGCTGATGGCGTACGGCGCCACGGAGCCGGAGGCGGGCAGCGACCTGGCGGCGCTGCGGACTGTGGCGAAGCGGGTGGAAGAGGGCGGCGTCGTGGTCGGCTACCGGATCGACGGCGCGAAGATGTGGATCAGCAACGGTGGCTTCGCGGACCTGTACAGCATCCTGGCGCTCGCCCCCGGCGGCCCCACCTGGTTCGTGCTGGAGCGGGGAGTGGAGGGGCTCGGCTACGGGAAGCCGGAGGACAAGCACGGGATCCGGGCCAGCAACACGGCGGCGCTCTCGTTCGACGACGTGTACGTCCCGGTGTCGGACCTGGTGGGCGGAGTGGAGGGGCAGGGGCTGGTGCAGGCGCAGCTCGTGTTCGGGTATACGCGGCTCATGGTGGCGGCGTTCGGCCTGGGCGGCGGATGGGCGGCGCTGGACCGGGCGATCGAGTACTCGAAGACGCGCATCCAGGCGGGCGGTCCGCTGTCGGAGAAACAGGGATACACGCACAAGCTGATCGTCCCGCACGCGTGCCGGCTGGAGGCGGGCCGCGCGTGCATCGAGGAAACGGCGATGCGGATCGACGGGGGAGAGGGCGCGCTGAACACGGAGGGCGCCATCGCCAAGTACATCGCCACGGAGGCGGGCAACGCGGCGGCGGACGCCGCGATTCAGGCGCTGGGTGGCTACGGTTACGTGCGCGAGTACGAGGTGGAGAAGATCCGCCGCGATGTTCGCATCACCACGATCTACGAGGGCACGTCGGAGATCATGGAGATGACCATCGCCAGGGACCGCTGGCAGCAACACCTGAAGACGCGGGGCCAGCACTACCACGAGGAGGCGATGAAGCTGGAGGCGCTGGCAGCCACCACTCCGACGGTCGGCGCCGGGACGGTCGCCCTGGGGGCCCACGCACTCGCCGAGCTGCTGGAGTGCGCGCGGATCCAGCGCCTGACCCGCAGCCAGCACCTGCTGTTCCGCTTCGGGGACCTCATCGCGCGGCTGGAAGCGGCGGCCGCGCTGGCTCGCCGGGCGGCGCGGGCTGCGGCGGGCGGAATGGCGGACAAGGCCGTTCGTCGCCTGGGGCCTGGCGCTCTGGCGGCCGCGAGCCGGATCTATGCCCGGGAAGCGGCGCTCGCGGTGTCGTCGGAAGGGATGCGCTGGGCCGTGGGCGGAGACGGGGTGCCGCCGGCCGAGCTCGCCGGATTCCAGCAGTCGCTCCGTGTCGGGCTCATCCACGCGGCGCAGGCGGGGCTGGTGGCGGACATGGATGTCGTGGCGGATGCACTGTACGGTCGCAACACGAACGGAGTCGCATGATGGACAGCAGCGCGCGCAGCAGGTCGGTGGCCATCGTCGGGGTGGGCGCGGTCCTTCCGGATGCGGCGGATGCGGCGGTCTTCTGGAGGAACCTGCTGGACGGTCGCTCCAGCATCCGGGAGGTCCCCCGCGATCGGTGGAACCCGGACCTCTACTACGACGCGGATCCGCGCGCGCCCGACCGCACGTATTCGAAGATCGGCGGCTGGGTCACCGACTACGAGTGGGACCCGCTCGGCTGGCGCATGCCGATCCCGCCAAAGGTCGCGGCCGCGATGGACCCCACGCAGAAGTACGCCATCGCCGCGGCACGCCAGGCACTGCTGGATTACGGCTATCCCGAGCGTCCGCTGGATGGGGAGCGCACGGCGGTGATCCTCGGCAACGCAATGGGCGGCGACCATCACCTCCTGACCAGCGCGCGCATCCTCTTCCCCGAAATGGCGGAGGAGCTGCTCGCTGCGCCCGCGTACCGCGCCCTCCCCGCGGACGTTCGCACTGCGCTCCTGGAGGAGCTGCGCGCCGGCGTCGGCCGCCGCATCCCGGACATCACCGAGGACACGATGCCCGGCGAGCTGTCCAACATCACGGCGGGGCGCATCGCCGCGCTCTACGACTTCCGGGGCCCCAACTTCGTGACGGACGCCGCGTGCGCC
This sequence comes from uncultured Gemmatimonadales bacterium, assembly GCA_963798845.1. Classification (GTDB taxonomy): domain Bacteria; phylum Gemmatimonadota; class Gemmatimonadetes; order Longimicrobiales; family RSA9; genus CAVUKA01. The sequence continues at coordinate 446,728 of CAWCUS010000004.1, forward strand.
TCCGCCATGGCCGCGCTCTACGCCGCCATCGACGGCCTGGAGAACGGGGACTACGACGCCGTCCTGTCCGGCGGCGCGGACGCGAACATGAGCCCGTCCGCGTTCGTGAAGTTCTGCAAGATCGGCGCGCTCAGCGCCACCGGCTCGCGCCCGTACGCCGAGGGCGCGGACGGCTTCGTCATGGGTGAGGGCTCGGTGGTGTTCGTGCTGAAGCGGCTCGCGGATGCCGAGCGCGACGGCGATCGCGTGTACGCGGTCATCCGCGGCGTGGGCGGCTCCAGCGACGGCCGCGGCAAGGGGATCACCGCGCCCAACCCTGTCGGTCAGCAGCTGGCCGTGCAGCGCGCCTGGGCGAACGCCGGCCTCGCGCCCCGCGCGGGCGACCTGATCGAGGGGCACGGCACGTCCACACGCGTGGGCGATGTCGTGGAGGTCACGAGCATGAACGAGGTGTTCGCCGGCGCCGCGCTCGCTCCGGGCTCCCTCATGCTCGGCTCGGTCAAGTCGAACATCGGGCACCTGAAGGGTGCAGCCGGCGCAGTGGGCATGCTGAAGGCCGCGCTCTCGCTCCACCACGGCGTCGTGCCGGCCAGCATCAACTTCGCCCGGCCGAACCCCGGGATCGACTTCGCCCGGGCCACCATGGCGGTATCGGCTGAGACCACCGATTGGCCGCGTCGCACGGACGGAACGGCCCGCCGCGCCGGCTTGAGCGCGTTCGGCTTCGGCGGCACGAACTTCCACGTGGTCATGGAGGAGTACGTGCCGGGCGCGGTGCCACGGACGCAGGTGCGGGGCGCTGGCGCGGGCGACACGGCCTCGGTCGGGACGGCCACCGCCGGCGGCGCGACCTCTCCCGCCGCAGGTCTCCAGCCCTCCGCCCGCCCCGAGGCCGCCTCGCCCGGGGCGCCGGCCCCGCCGCTCAAGGCCCCGCTCCGGGGGGCGCTCGTGATCGGCGGGAGGACCGAGGCTGAGATCGCGGGTCGCCTGAAGGGGGTGAAGGCGGAAGCCGAGCGCGGCATCGCCCCGCCGCCTGCGCCGCCCGCCCGGGCCGACCTCGACGCTCCCATCCGGCTCGCCGTGGACTACGGCGACGCCGCCGAGCTGGCGGATCTCGCGGGGCGGACGCTGGCGGCGCTGGAAGCGGGCGACGCCGGCCGCTGGCGCGCGCTGCGGAACAAGGGCGTCTTCCTGGGGCGGGGCACCCCGGGGAAGGTGGCGTTCCTGTTCACGGGGCAGGGCTCGCAGTACGTGAACATGCTGCGCGAGCTGCGCGACGTGGAGGCGATCGTCGCGGAGACCTTTGCCGAGGCCGACGAGGTCATGGGGCCTCTGATCGGCGGCACCCTCACCTCCCGCATCTTCATCGACGACGCCGATGAGGCGGCCCTGGCGGCAGCGGAAGACGCGCTGAAGCAGACGGCGGTCACGCAGCCGGCGGTGCTGGCGGTGGACACGTCGCTCGCCCGGCTCATGGAGGCGTACGGCATCGCGCCCGACCTGCTCATGGGGCACAGCCTGGGCGAGTACGGCGCGCTCGTGGCGGCGGGCGCCATGTCGTTCGGCGACGCGCTGAAGGCGGTCTCGGCCCGCGGCGACGCCATGACGCACCTGGCGATGGAGGACAACGGCCTCATGGCGGCCGTGTTCGGCGATGTCGAGCGGGTACGCGAAGTGATCGAGGGCGTGGACGGCTACGTCGTCATCGCAAACCTGAACAGCACGAAGGAGTGCGTGATCGGCGGCGCCACCGCCGCGGTGGAAGCGGCCATGGAAGCCCTGCGCGAGGCGGGAATGCGCGCGCAGCCGCTCCCGGTGAGCCACGCGTTCCACACGGAGATCGTGGCCCACGCCTCGGAGCCGCTGATCGAGGTGCTGAAATCGCTGTCGCTGCGCGCGCCATCGCGTCCCGTGGTGGCCAACGTCGACGGCGAGCTCTACCCGTCGGGCGACGATGCCGTCGTCCGGATGCACGACATCCTCGGTCGGCAGGTGGGCTCTCCGGTGCAGTTCGTGAAGGGGCTCGGCACCCTCTACGACGCCGGCGCCCGCGTGTTCGTGGAGATGGGCCCCAAGCGCGTCCTCTACGGCTTCGCGGATGACGTCCTCGCCGACCGGGATGACGTGGTCGCGCTTTTCACCAATCAGCCGCGCAACGGCGACATCGTGTCGTTCAACCGCGCCCTCTGCGGCCTCTACGCCGCAGGGCTCGGCGCGGGCACCGAGGCGCTGCAGGCGACACTGCCTCCCACCCCGCCCGCTGCCGTGGAAGCGACCGCGCGCGAAGCCGCGCTCGCGCCTGCCCCTTCGGAGCCGGACCGCTACAGCGCGCTCGGGCGCATGTTCGCCGACTTCCTCGAGCGCAGCTTCGAGACGTGGGCCGGAGGGCGCGGTCCGCGTCCCGTGCGCGTCGGGATCACGGGCGCGGCGCTGGGGCTTCCCGGCGGCGAGCGGGTCTTCGAGGAGCGGAACCTGGAGCGGATCCTGTCGGGCGAGGCGCTGATCCGGGCGGTCCCGCAGGCGCTGCGCGACGCCATGGCGGCCCGCCAGATCACGCGGCTGGTCAAGGGCACGAACGGTGAGGCGAGCTTCGAGACCATCGACGACCCCGCGGACGTGATCAAGCTGGCGGGGCGGGGTGGCGAGCTGGACCTGGTGGAGGAGTACGGGTTCCCGGCCGACCGCCTGGAGTCCCTGGACCGGGTCACGCGCCTGGCCATCGCGGCCGGGCTGGACGCACTGCGCGACGCCGGCATCCCGCTGGTGATGCGCCACAAGACCACCACCACGGGATCCAAGCTCCCGGACGGCTGGGCGTTGCCGGAGCCCATGCGGGACGACACGGGCGTCATCTTCGCATCCGCGTTCCCCGGCCTGGACTCCTTCGCCCGCATCATCGAGGGGTACCACGAGGACCGGGCGCGGCGCGAGCGGCTGGAGGAGCTGCACGCGCTGCGCGCGAAGCTGGCGGCGACGGGGGCTGTGTCGGCCGTCCCGGAAGTGGACGCCCGCATCGCCACCGTCGAGGCGGAGCTGGAGGCGAACCCATTCAGGTTCGACCGCCGCTTCCTCTTCCAGGTCCTGAACATGGGGCACGCCCAGTTCGCCGAGCACATCGGCGCCCGAGGGCCCAACATCGGCACCAACGGCGCGTGCGCCAGCAGCACGCAGGCCACGGCGCTCGCCCGGGACTGGATCGCCGCCGGGCGGTGCCGTCGCGTGATCGTTCTCTCGGCCGACGACATCACCACCGACACGCTGCTCCCGTGGTTCGGTGCCGGCTTCCTGGCGTCGGGGGCTGCGGCCACGGACGAGCGCCTCGAGGACGCCGCTCTGCCGTTCGACCGGCGTCGCCACGGCCTGATCATGGGGATGGGCGGCGCGGCGCTGGTGGTGGAGTCGCTGGACGCGGCCGCGGAGCGGGGCCTCGCGCCCGTCTGCGAAGTGCTGGGCACCGTGGTGGCCAACAGCGCGTTCCACGGCAGCCGCCTCGACGTCCAGCACATCGCCGCGGTGATGGAGCGGCTGGTCTCCGACGCCGAGCGGGAGTGGGGCATCGACCGGCGCCAGATCGCCGGCGAGACGGTGTTCGTGTCCCACGAGACGTACACGCCCGCCCGCGGCGGCAGCGCGTCCGCGGAGGTCGTGGCGCTTCGGAGGGTCTTCGGCGACGCCGTGGACCGGATCGTGGTCGCCAACACGAAGGGCCACACCGGCCACCCCATGGCCGTGGGGATCGAGGACGCTCTGGCCGTGCGCATGCTGGAGACCGGCGTGATCCCGCCGGTAGCGAACTTCCGGGAGGTGGACCCCGAGCTCGGGATGCTGAACCTCTCCCGGGGTGGAAGCCAGCCCGTCCGCTACGCGTTGCGGCTGGGTGCCGGCTTCGGGTCCCAGATCGCCATGAGCCTCCTGCGCTGGACACCGCCGCCCGATGGCGCCCGCCGTGCCCCGAACGACGTTGGCTTCCGGCACCGGATCGTGGATCGCGGTGCGTGGGAACGGTGGCTGGCGGGCATCGCCGGCGCTCAGGTCGGGGAGCTGGAAGTCGTACGGCGAGTGCTGCGCGTTCGGAGCGGCTCGCCCGACAGGGGCGAGCGCGTGACGCCGCCGCTGGACGTGACTTCGACGGTGATCACGCCCGCGACCGCCGCGCAGGCACCGACTTCGAATGCTGCTCCGCCACCACCGCTGCCCGAGCCGGTGCGCGAACGGGTGCTCGGGATCGTGGCCGAGCAGACCGGATACCCGCCGGACATGCTCGACCTGGACCTGGACCTGGAGGCGGACCTCGGCATCGACACGGTGAAGCAGGCGGAGATGTTCGTCGCGATCCGCGAGGAGTATGGCATCGAGCGAGACGAGAACCTGGCGCTGCGGGAGTACCCGACGCTGAAGCGGGCCATCGAGTTCGTGTACGAGAAGCGTCCCGACCTGGCTCCGGCCGTCAATGTCCTCGCGGCGCCGGTCCCGACGACGAGCGGGGCCCCGACGACCGATGGGGTGCCGGCCAGCAGTGTGCCCCCGAGCACGCCGCCGCAGCAGGCGCCCGATCCGGTTCGAGCCTCGATCCTCCGGATCGTCACGGAGCAGACGGGCTATCCGGAGGACATGCTCGACCTGGACCTGGACCTGGAGGCGGACCTCGGCATCGACACGGTGAAGCAGGCGGAGATGTTCGCCGCGATCCGCGAGGAGTATGGCATCGAGCGGGACGAGAACCTGGCGCTGCGGGAGTACCCGACGTTGAAGCGGGCGATCGAGTTCGTGTACGAGAAGCGCCCGGACCTGGCAGCGGCGCCCGCACCCGCTGCGACGGCCGCCCCGGCCCCCGAAGCGGAGGCTCCGCAGCCGCAGCCTTCGGAAGGCGGCGCCGCGATGGGCGCTCCGGCCGCGGCTCCGGGCGCATCCACGCCGGCGCTCGCGGCCGGCGACATGGCGGCCGCGCAGGCCATGCCGCGCCGAATCCCGGTGGCGCGTCTCCGACCCGCCACCTCCTTCTTCCGGGACACCGGTGTGGCCCTCGGGGAAGGGGACCGCGTCGTGGTGGTTGACGACGCGGCCGGCGTGGGGAGGTCCCTCGTCGCCAGGCTCCAGAAGCGCGGCGTGACCACGCTCGTGGTGGATGACGCCCCGTCCGCGGACGTGCTCGCCGCGCGGCTGACGGCGTGGCATGCCGACGGTCCGGTCCGCGGCCTCTACTGGCTGCCCGCGCTGGACGTGGTGGACGACGCGACCCTGCGCGACCCGGTAGCGCGCAGGGAGGCGGTGCGCGCGCGCGTGAGGCTGCTGTACACGACGCTGAGGACCCTGTACGACGGTCTGGGCGCCGCGGGTACGTTCGTGCTCACGGCCACGCGGCTGGGAGGGCGCCACGGCTATGACGAAGAGGGTGCGGCCGACGTGCTCGGCGGGGCCGTGGCCGGGCTGACGAAGTCGTTCGCGCGCGAGCGGCCGGATGCGCTGGTGAAAGCCGTGGATTTCGCACCCGGGGCCAGGGCGGCGGAGCTGGCCGATGTCCTGATCGACGAGACGCTGCGGGACGGCGGCGCGGTGGAGGTCGGCCATGCCCTCGGCCGTCGGTGGACCGTCGGCCTCGAGGAACGCCCCGTCGAGCCGGGGAGTGCGCTGCCCGGCCGCAATGGGGTGTGGGTGGTCACCGGCGCCGCGGGGAGCATCACGTCCGCGATCCTCGGAGACGTGGCCGCCGGTGGCGGCGAGTTCTGGCTCCTGGACCTGACCCCGGAGCCGGACGCGTCGGACCCGGACCTGGCTCGTCTGAGCACGGACCGGGACGGGCTCAGGCGCGACGTGTTCGCCCGCCTGAACGCGGCCGGCGAGCGCGCGACTCCCGCGCTGGTCGAGAAGGAGCTGGCGAAGCTGGAACGCTCTGCCGCCGCCCTCGCCGCCATCCGTGCGGTGGAAGCGGCCGGTGGGACGGCGCACTGGCGCGCCGTGGACCTGCGGGATGCGGACGCGGTCGGCGCGGTGATGTCGGAAGTGGTGAGGTCGCGGGGCAGGGTGGACGTGCTGGTGCACGCCGCCGGTCTCGAGATCAGCCGGGCGCTGCCGGACAAGTCGCCGCAGGAGTTCGACCTGGTGTTCGACGTGAAGACCGAGGGCTGGTTCAACGTCCTTGCCGGGCTCGGCGACGCGGAGCTGGGCGCCGCCGTCGTCTTCAGCTCGATCGCCGGCCGCTTCGGCAACGCGGGCCAGGCGGACTACAGCGCCGCCAACGACCTGCTGTGCAAGGCAGTCTCGTCGTTCCGGAACCGGCGCCCGGACGCCCGGGGCGTCGCCGTGGACTGGACCGCGTGGGGTGGCATCGGAATGGCGAGCCGCGGCTCCATCCCCGCGATCATGAAGTCGGCCGGGATCGACATGCTGGAGCCGGCGGCCGGGATCCCCGTGGTACGCCGCGAGCTGTCGGCCGGCGTGCGCGGCGAGGTGGTGATCGCGGGCTCGCTCGGCGTCATGCTCGAGGAGAGGATCGCGGCAGGCGGGGTGGAGCATGCGGTCGCGGACGGCGCCGGCCCGATGACCGGCCGCATCGCCGGCTTCGGTGTCCACGAAGGCCTGGTGGTGGAGACGCTCCTGGACCCCGGGATCCAGCCCTTCCTGGACGACCACCGCATCGACGGCATTGCCGTGCTCCCCGGCGTCATGGGCATCGAGGCCATGGTCGAGGCCGCGTGCCTCCCGTTCCCCGGGCTCCGGGTGGCGGCGGTGGAGGACGTACGCTTCCTGGCGCCGTTCAAGTTCTACCGCGACGAGCCGCGCACCGTGACCGTCCGCGTCCACCACGACCTGGCCGGCGACGACGTCCTGGCCGATTGTGTCCTGCTCGGCACCCGCACGCTCCATGGCCGCCCCGAGCCCGAAGTCACCGCGCACTTCGTGGCCCGGGTCCGGCTCACCTCTTCGCCCGCCGACCCGCCGACCTCGCGGGCGCTGCCGCCGGCGGCCGAGACGATCGGGGCCGACGCCATCTACGACGTCTATTTTCACGGACCTGCCTATCGCGTGCTCGGGGAGGCGTGGCGCGCGGGCAATGCGATGGTGGGGCGGCTCGCGAGCCGGCTCCCGCCGAACCACCAGCCGGCGACGCTCGCGACGCTGGCCTCGCCCCGCCTGATCGAGCTCGCCTTCCAGACTGCCGGACTCGTCGAGATCGCGGACGCGGCGCGAATGGGGCTACCCCACAGCGTGGACTCCGTGGTCCCGACCCGGCACGGGGACGGTGACCTGGAGGGCGCGGCGGCCCTGCTCCTCCCCGGTGACCCGGAGCGGGGTCACGACCTCGACGTGGTGGCGGCGAACGGAACCGTCCTGCTCTCGATCCGCGGCTACCGTACCGCGGCGCTCCAGTCGCCCGTGGCGGCCGGTGTATTCCCGGCGCTACGGGCGGGCGCATGATGGCCGGCGCATCGTACGCGGGCGCCCGGGCCGGACCCACGTCGGGTGGCGGGGCGCCCCGCCTCCACGAGGTCGTCGCCCGCGAGGCCGACGTCCCCGCGGACGCCGGCTGGCTGACGGACACGGAGCTCCAGCTGCTGGTGGCGTTCCGGATACCGAAGCGACGGGACGACTGGCGGCTCGGCCGGTGGGCCGCGAAGCGGGCGGTGGCCGCCGCCCTGGGCCGCCCGACGGGGGCGGCGAGGCGGGGGATCTCCGCGGCCACCCTCGGCCGCATCGAGATCCTGAGGGCCGAGGATGGGGCGCCGGAGGCTCGGGTCGAAGACGTGGAGGCGCCCGGCCGCGCGCTGGCCCTGTCCATCAGCCACAGCCATGGCACCGCGTTCGCCGCGGCCGCCGTGGGCAGTGGCGCGCTGGGCGTGGACATCGAGGCCGTCGAGCCACGAAGCGACCGCTTCGTAGCCGATTACTTCACGGCCGACGAGGCGGCGCGCGTCCGCGCCGCGTCGGCCGCCGATCGCCCGCTCCTCGCGAACCTCACGTGGGCGGCCAAGGAAGCGGCCCTGAAGGCGCTGCGCACCGGACTGCGCCTGGACACCCGCGCCGTGGTGGTGGAGCGGATCGGGGCGGCCGAGTTCACCGTCAGGATGCCCGGCGGCGCGTGCTGGGACGGGTCCTGGTGCGAGGCGGACGGGCTGGTCCGGACCATCCTCTGGGCTCCGGTGTCCGCCTCCAGGGCCGCCGACGCGGGCGAGGCGCAGGACAAGGCCTGGCCCTCGCGGTCGGCCCCGGATGGCCGCTGGTCGATCGTGGACGACAGGTCGCACAGGAGTCCCACTGCTCCCGAGCTGGCGTAGACACCCCGGGCTCGGGGCATCCCCGCAGGGCCGATCGGGCTCGCCCGTCCGTTCCGCCAGCCGCTGGACCGGTGGCGCGGACCAGCCCACATTGATCGCAGGACGGCCGCAGGGCCGGACGCACGGATCCCACAGGAGAACCGATGATGAGGTCGAACCGGATCGGAGTCGCCGCCCCAGGGGCCGCCGCGACTCCGCTTCTCGTTGCGGCGCTGCTGGTCCTGGGCGGCGCGAGCTCGCTGGCTGCGCAGACCAGGCTGCTGCGCTTCCCCGACATCCACGGCGACCAGGTGGTCTTCACCTACGCGGGGGACCTCTGGACCGCCGGCTCCGACGGCGGCACGGCCGTGCGCCTGACCGCCCACCCGGGGCAGGAGCTGTTCGCCAAGTACTCGCCCGATGGCAGGTGGATCGCGTTCACCGGGCAGTACGACGGCGATGAGCAGGTCTACGTCGTGCCCGCCGGGGGCGGCGTCCCGAAGCAGCTCACCTACTACCCGGCACAGGGTCCGCTCCCGCCGCGCTGGGGCTACGACAACCAGGTCTACGGGTGGACCCCGGACGGGAAGGGGATCCTCTTCCGCTCGATGCGAGACAGCTGGGACCTGGCGAACCAGCACCTCTACGTGATCTCGATGGACGGGGGGCTGCCGCAGCAGCTGCCGATGCCGCGCGCGGGTGCGGGGACGCTGTCGCCGGACGGGAAGACCGTCTTCTACTCGCCGCTCTTCCGCGATTTCCGCGCGTGGAAGCGTTACCAGGGCGGCTGGGCCGAGGACCTGTGGACGTTCGATCTGGCGAGTCACGAGGCGAAGAACCTGACGGACGACGTGCGCACCGACCGCGACCCCATGTGGATCGGCGGCCGCCTCTATTTCGCCTCGGACCGCACGGGCACGCTCAACCTCTACTCGATGGCCGCGGATGGCGGCGACCTGAAGCAGCTCACCAGGAGCACGAGCTGGGACGTGCGCTGGCCCAGCGCTTCCGAGGACGGGCAGATCGTCTACGAGATGGGCGGCGAGCTGCACGTGTTCGACTCCGCTTCCGCCGCGGACCGCAAGCTGGACATCCGGGTCCCCGATGACGGCGTGGCCTGGCGTCCCGTGCACAAGAGTGTCTCCCGGTGGGTCGAGGACTTCGGCCTCGCCCCCAAGGGGCAGCGCGCGGTCTTCATCGCCCGGGGCGACCTCTTCACCGCTCCCATCGAGCACGGCGCCACGCGCAACCTTACCCACAGCTCCACCTCGCACGAGAAGGGCGCGGCCTGGTCCCCGGACGGCCGCAGGATCGCATTCATCTCCGACCGCTCGGGCGAAGAGGAGCTCTACCTGGTCGACCAGGACGGATCCGGAGAGCCGGAACAGCTCACGTCCGACGGCGACGTCATGCGCTACGGCCCGCAGTGGGCGCCCGACGGCAAGAAGCTGTCGTTCTCCGACGCCCGCGGACGGCTGTGGGTCCTGGACCTCGCCAGCCGGAAGAGCACGCTCGTCGCCCGTGACTCCAGCGGTCGGCTGTTCGACCAGAGCTGGTCGAACGACGGGCGCTGGCTGGCCTTCTCCCTCAATGACGCCGCCGGGTTCCGATCGCTCTACATCTGGGGCGTGGGCGAGGACGCGCCGCACCGTGTCACGAGCGACCTCACCAACGACTACGAGCCCGTCTTCGGCGCCGACGGCGACTACCTCTACTTCCTCAGCGACCGCGAGTACGCGCCGCAGATCAGCAACGCGGAGTGGAGCTTCGCCACGACGAAGAGCACGGGCATCTTCGCGCTGGCACTGCGCAAGGACGTCCCCGCGCCCTTCCCGCCGCAGAGCGACGAGGTCGAGGTGGCCGGTGCCGATGAGGCACCCGCGAAGGCCGGCAGCGCGCCGGAGAAGAAGGCGGCAGCCTCGCCGGTGAGCATTGAATTCGACGGCCTGGCAGACCGCTTGGCGCCGGTCCCCGTCGACCCCGACAACTATGGCGGACTCAACGCCGTGGAAGGGAAGCTCGTGTACGTGCGCGCGCCCGCGTTCTTCTACGGGCGCGACTCGGGCGACGAGCCGGCGCTGATCACGTTCGACCTGAAGGACCGCAAACCCTCCACGCTCGCCGAGGGCGTGCGCGGATACGCGCTGTCGCCCGACGGAACCAAGCTGCTCGCACGCCAGGGGCGGGGGTTCACGCTCTACGACGTCGCCAAGGGGGAAGGCTCCAAGAAGACCGTGTCCACAGACGGCCTCGAGGCCGACGTCGTACCGAAGCAGGAGTGGAACGAGATCTACGACGAGGTCTGGCGCCGGTTCCGGGACTTCTTCTACGTCCCGAACATGAACGGCTACGACTGGAAGGCGCTGCGAGAGCAGTACCGTCCGCTCCTCCAGTACGTGGGCGATCGCTCCGACCTCGACTACGTCCTCAACGAGATGATCGCGGAGCTGAGCAACTCCCACACGTACATCTCCGGGGGCGACCACGACCTGCCCGAACGGGCCGACGTGGCTTTGCCCGGGGCCCGATTCGAGCTGGACCCGGAGGTTGGACGCTATCGCATCGCCGAGATCTTCCCGGGCGACAACGCCGAGGCGGAATACCGCTCGCCGCTGACCCAGGTGGGCGTGGATGCCCGCGTCGGCGACTACGTTCTGGCGATCGACGGCCAGGAGCTGAAGGCGCCCGACAACCCGTACCGGCTGCTCCGGAACCGGGCCGACCACCCCGTCACGCTGACGCTGAACGGCAAGCCCGGCCCGGAGGGCGCGCGCCCGGTGTCGTTCCAGCCGCGCACGGCCGAGGACAAGCTCATCTACTACGACTGGGTGAAGCAGAACCGCGAGCGCGTCGCGAAGATGACGGACGGCAAGGTCGGCTACATGCACCTGCCGGACATGGGCGCCGAAGGCATCCGCGAGTTCGTGAAGTGGTACTATCCGCAGATCCGCAAGGAAGGGCTGATCGTGGACGACCGCGGCAACGGCGGCGGCAACATCTCCTCCATGGTGATCGCGCGGCTCAGCCAGCAGCTCCTGGCCAGCGGGTACTCGCGCAACGACGAGTATCCGTCCACCTACCCCCGTGGGCCCATCTTCTACGGCTCGCTCGTGGCCCTGCTCGATGAGACGTCCGCCTCCGATGGTGACATCTTCCCCGCCATGTTCAAGCAGGCCGGTCTCGGCCCGCTCGTCGGCAAGCGGTCCTGGGGCGGCGTGACCGGCATCACGAACCACGGCCCGCTCATCAATGGCGGCACCGTCAACGTCCCCGAGTTCGGCTTCATCGGCGTGGACGGCTCCTGGATCATCGAGGGTCACGGCGTCGACCCGGACATCGTCGTGGACAACGACCCCAAGTCCGTGCTGGACGGGCGCGATCCCCAGCTGGAGCGCGCCGTCCAGGAAGTGCTGAAGGAGATGAAGGAGAATCCCAAGCACCTGCCGGCCCGGCCGACACCGCCGGTTCGAACGGGGCAGTAGCCGTTGCGCCCTGGGGCGGCGAGGCCGCCCCGGGCCACGCGACGCAGCAGCCCCGGGGAGCCGGCCCGGGGAGCCGGCCCGGGGAGCAGGCCCGTGAGCCGGCCCGGGGAGCCGGCCCGGGGAGCGGGCGGGGGGCAGGCCCGCCCCTCCGGGCGGCCGGTCGCCATCGTCCGAAATCTCTCCATCCGGAGAGATCGTGGCGGCGGCCAATCTATCGTAAAGCCAAGATATACAATAAGTTGTAGCGCTTCACTTGATGTAATGGATCTCTCCATGTGGAGCGATTCTCGACGGCGAAGAACGACGCCGGCCACGGCGAAGAACGACGCCGGCCACGGCGAAGAACGACGCCGGCCACGGCGAAGAACGACGCCGGCCACGGCGAAGAACGACGCCGGCCACGGCGACGTTGTGACCGCGACGCGTACCTGGTTACCTTGCGCGCCATGGCGATCAGACTCTTCGTGACCGGCGGCACGTTCGACAAGGAATACGACGAGATCCGGGGTCGGCTCTTCTTCCACGACACGCACCTCCCGGAGATGCTGCAGATGGGGCGGTGCAGGGTGGAGGTGGAGATCCGGACGCTCATGATGGTGGACTCGCTCGACATGTCCGAGAGCGACCGAGAGCTCATCGCCCGGCAGTGCCGCGACAGCCCTGAGGACCGGATCGTCGTCACCCACGGGACGGACACCATGGTGGACACTGCCGCCGTCCTGGCGCGCGCGGTGCCGGGCAAGACCATCGTCCTGACCGGCGCAATGATCCCGATCGCGTTCGGCAGCTCGGACGGCCTCTTCAACCTGGGCGGTGCGCTCACAGCCGTGCAGATCCTGCCGCCCGGCGTGTACGTGGTCATGAATGGGCGCGTGTTCGACTGGGACCGGGTGGGCAAGAACCGCCAGACCGGGATCTTCGAACGCGTCGACTGATCGCCCGTCTTTCCCACACCGGCGACAGACGACATCGCTTCGCCGGCTCAACCCTGGTTTTCGTGGAGCCGCGGGGCGAGGACGCGCCACGCCACGAGCGCGGGGATGCTGAGCGCAATCTCCCGGAGGCGCTTCACGAGGGATACGGCAACGCCGGTCGCGGCGGCCAGCCCGACGAGCCGTGCGCCGAGGAGGTAGCCGCCCTCTTCCGCCCCCATGCCGCCGGGGATCATGAAGCCGGCGTTCGCGGCCGCCTGCCCGACGCTCTCCATGGCCACGAGGGCGGCGGGGGCCAGCACGTGGCCCGTAACGTAGAGGATGAGTCCGATCTCCACCGCCCCGAACGCCCAGGCGAGAAAGCTCCAGAAGGCGCTGAACGCCAGCGGCGTCCGCTTCTGGTAGATCTCGGAGAAGCAGGCGTCCACGCGGGCGAGGTTGCCTGACAGCCGGAGGAGCGCGTCTCGCTCCGTCGCCTCCTCCACCTTCCGCGCCAGCCGTATCAGGAGCCCGCTGCGCTGCACGACGTAGAAGACGCCGAACGCCGCGGCCAGGCCCGCGCCGGCGGCTTCGAGGCCCGCGGCCGGCGCGCCCTCCTCCAGCACGAGCAGCGCCACGCCGATCGCGATGAAGCCCACGAGCGTGAACAGCCGGATCGTCATCTCCACGACGATGACGGCGCTGGCCACCGCGCCGTCGATCCCCTGCGCGGCCTGCAGGTCCGCGCGCACGAACGCGCCGCCGATTCCGGCCACCGGGAGCAGCGAATCGACCGAGTCGCTGAGCCAGCGCAGCGCGAACAGCTCGCGGAAGGGACGTCGCACACCCTGCGCTCGCAGGAGGGTGCCCCAGGAAGCGGTCTTGAGCGCGTACTCCAGCGGATGCAGCGCCGCGATCGGGATCAGCCACAGCCCGGCCCCGAGAACGAGCCTGAGCACGGCGGTCGTGTTCGCCAGCAGTACGAGGGCGACGAGAGCGAACGCCCCCGTCAGGAACAGGACGGCCGTCGAGATCCTCAGCTTCAGCGCGACCCGGGGTACCTCCGATTCCGGCCCTGTGACTGCCTCCATGAACTGGTTCAGGAGGCAACAGCCGTTCCACGATCGCAGCAGCGGGCTTCCGCCTTTCGCGTGCGGCTCGAATCGGCGGCGAGGCGTGTAGCTGTGGCCGGGACCGTGTGGTGAGGGTCTGGCGTATGGTTTGCATTGACTCCGGCCGCACAAGGAGAGTAGCCGCTGCAGCATACGGGTGAGTCCCTGCTGCTGCTGCTGCTGCGAAAGCACCCGCCGAGCGGCGGCGCGCGCAACGGCCCGAATGGGGCCGTGAAGCGACGTCCGGAGCCGGTGCCTGGCGTCCGGGACACGTTGCCCGGACGCTTCGTATTTCGGGGGCTGCTGCACGATCGGGCTCGCGGCTCCCGAGACAGGCGAGCCGGGATCTGGACGAGGAAGGAGGATCGATGGCATCACGCCATGTGCACAGGTCGCGACCCGGCACGCCGCCGGGAATCCGGTGGAATCGCCCGTCGGTCGCTCCGCCGGCGGGACCCGGCGCCGTGTTTCCGTCAGTGCAGCGGTCGGTGCTTCGAGCGCGCGACAACGTCTTGCGCCAGCAGCGGTCCGACGGCCACTGGTGCGGGATCCTGGAGGGCGACAGCATCCTCGAGTCCGAGTACGTCCTGCTTCAGCACTTCCTGGGGCGGGGAGACGGGATGAAGGCGCGCAAGGCCACGCGCCGGCTGCGCTCGCTCCAGACCGCCGATGGCGGTTGGTCAATGTACCCGGGCGGGCCACCGGACGTGAGCGCGTCCATCAAGGCGTACTTCGTCCTCAAGCTCCAGGGCGACGACCCCGAAGCGGCGCACATGCGCCGGGCCCGACAGGTCATCCGGGCGCTCGGCGGGCTGCCGGCCGCCAACACCTACACGCGCGTCTATCTCGCCCTGTTCGGGCAGTGGGAGTGGGAGCGCTGCCCCGCCATCCCGCCCGAGATGCTGCTCCTCCCCCGCTGGTTCCCATTCCACGTCGACCGGATGTCGTCGTGGAGCCGCGCGATATTCGTCCCGCTCTCCGTCCTCTGGGCGCTCCGGCCGCGGGTCGACATCGCGCCGGCCGCGGGGCTCGGCGAGCTGCGGCCGGCCGAAGAGCGCGCGATGCTCGAGCGGCTCGCCGCGCACCCGGACGACCCCGATGGCGATGACGCGGACGTGGACATCGACGCCGAGCTCGGCCTGGGCGCCCTCGCATGGGGCGCCTTCTTTCGCACTGCCGATGCCGGGCTGCGGCACATCGAGCGGGTGCGCGTGACCCCGCTGCGACGCCGCGCTCTCGAGGCGGCGGAAGCCTGGATCCTCGAGCGCATCGACAGCACCGACGGCCTGGGTGCCGTCTTCCCGTCCATCGCCAACGCGATCATGGCGCTGCGCTGTCTCGGCTACGAGCAGGACCACCCAGCGCTCGCGTCCCAGCAGCGCGCGATGGAGAAGCTGGAGGTGGACCATGGGGACACCCTCCAGATCCAGCCGTCGCTGTCACCGGTCTGGGATACCGCGCAGGCCATGGCCGCCCTCGCGGCTGCCGGCGTCCCGCCCGAACACCCCGCCCTCCTCCTGGCCAGCGAATGGCTCCTGGACCGCGAGGTCACCGCCGCGGGCGACTGGCGGTGCGGCAATCCGGACGGACCCGTCGGCGGCTGGTATTTCGAATACGCCAACGAGTTCTACCCGGACTGCGACGACACCGCCGAGGTCCTCGAGGCCCTCCGCCCCCTCGCCGAGTCCGGCGCCGGCGACACCGCGCGGATCGAGGCCGCGCGTGACCGCGGACTGGAATGGCTGCTGTCCATGCAGAACGAGGACGGCGGCTGGAGCGCGTTCGATCGGGGCTGCGATTTCCGTCCCCTGATCCATGTCCCCTTCGCCGACCACAACGCCATGCTGGATCCCAGCTCCGTGGACATCACGGGCCGGATCGTCGACATGCTGGTATCCGATGGGATGGACCCGACGCATCCCGTCATCAGGCGGGCGGTCGGCTTCATCCGCGCGCGCCAGGACGAGGACGGCACGTGGTACGGGCGCTGGGGATGCAACCGCATCTACGGCAGCTGGCTTGCCCTCACCGGCCTCGCGGCCGCCGGTGAGGACACGGAAGGAGAACCGGTGGCGCGCTGCGTGCGCTGGCTGCGGGATCACCAGAACGAGGATGGCGGGTGGGGCGAGACACCTACCTCCTATTGGGATCGGAGCAGCCGGGGCGTGGGCCCCAGCACGGCCGCCCAGACCGCGTGGGCGCTGCTCGCGCTCCACGCCGCCGGAGACCCCGGCTCTCCGGCCGTGCGCGCCGGGATCGCCTACCTGCTGCGCACGCAGCGGGCGGACGGGTCCTGGCACGACGAGTCGTGGACGGCAACCGGGTTCCCGAAGGTCTTCTTCCTCCAGTATCACATGTACGACGACTACTTCCCCCTGCTGGCGCTCGCCCGGTGGGCATCTGCTGAACGCGAGGAGTACCGATGATGCGATTTCCGCCCCATATCGTCACCGACAACATCCGGCACCAGGTGTCGAACGCCATGAAGGGGAACAGGCGCTATCCGTCTGTCCTGATGCTGGAGCCGCTGTACACGTGCAACCTGGCGTGCGTCGGCTGCGCGCTGGAGCGGCACACGGGTAAGCTCTCGGATCGTGTGTCGGTGGAGCGCGCCCTCGGAGCCGTCGAGGACTCCGGCGCCCCTGCTGTGTCCATCTGCGGTGGCGAGCCCACGATCTACCCGGAGCTGCCGGAGCTGGTGCAGGGCATCATCGATCGCAAGCGGCACATCTACCTGTGCACGAACGCCCTCATGCTGGACCGCCGCGTGTTCGACGTCATCCCGCCGCACAAGCGTCTGAGCATCAACATCCACCTCGATGGGATGCGAGACACGCACGATTTCGTGACGGACCGTGCCGGGGTGTTCGACAAGGCAGTCGAGATGATCAGGGAGTCCAAGGCGCGCGGCTATCACACCCTCACGAACACCACGATCTACAAGCAGACGGACGTGGAGGAGGTGGAGGAGCTCTGTCAGCTGTGTGCCGGCCTCGGCGTCGACGGGATGATGATCGCGCCAGGCTACCACTACGAGTCCGTGGAGCGGGACGTGTTCATGGTGCGCCAGGAGATCGAGGACAAGTTCAAGCGCGTGCGCGAGTTCGCGGACCGCTACCCGATCACGTCCACGCCCATGTTCCTCGAGTTCGCCGCGGGGCTGCGCGAGCTCGACTGCTCCCCCTGGAGCACCGTGACGTACACGCCGCGCGGGTGGAAGGGCCCCTGCTATCTCATCGGCGAGCGCTACTACGACGACTGGGAAGAGTTCTGGAACACCACCGACTGGCAGTACTGGGAATCCCGCCAGGATCATCGCTGCCAGAACTGCAAGATGCACTCGGGGTTCGAGGCATCCGCCGTGCGTGAGGTGGCGAAGAGCCCGCGACACATGGCGAAGATGGCGCTCTGGCAGATCTCGGCGTGACTTCCCGTGCCCCCCTCCGTCCTGGTCACCGGCGCGACGGGATTCATCGGGTCCCACGTGGTCCGGGCGCTGATCCGGCGGGGCGACGTCGTCCGCTGCCTCGTCCGGCCGGACAGCAGCCGCGTCGCCCTGGATGGACTGTCGGTGGACCTCGTCGAGGGGGACCTGACGCGCCCGGCCACGCTGCGGCCGGCCGTGCGCGGCGTCCGGACGGTCTTCCACTGCGCCGCCGATTATCGCTTCGGCGCCCATCTCGCCGACACGATCTTCCGCACCAACGTGGAAGGGACGCGGGCGATTCTGGAGGCGGCTGCGGAGGCCGGAGTGGGGCGCGTGGTCCACACGAGCTCCGTGGGCGCGCTCGCCGGCGGGCGGACGCGGTCCACGCCCGCAGACGAGATGTCGCTCCCGGACGTGGACGAGCTCGTGGGCGCCTACAAGCGAAGCAAGTACGAGGCGGAGCGCGTGGCCGAGGAATGGCACCGGCGCGGCCTGCCGGTCGTGATCGTGTCCCCGTCCACGCCCATCGGCGAGTGGGATGCCAAGCCGACGCCCACCGGCCAGATGATCGTGGACGTCCTGAACGGCAGGATCCCGGCGTACGTGGAGGGCGGGCTCAACATCGTGGACGTGCGCGACGTGGCCGAGGGACACCTTCTCGCCGAGTCCCGCGGTCAGCCCGGCGAGCGCTACATCCTCGGAGGTCGCAACGTCACCTTCCGGGAGTTGTTCGAGATGATCGCCCGCGCGGCGGGGCTCGCGCCCCCACGACTGCGTGTCCCGCGCTGGCTCCCGCTCGTTGCCGCGCACGCCGAGAGCGCGCTGGCGCGCGTCCGCGGCCGAGCCCCGCGGCTCACGCCGGAAGCCGTGCGCATGTCGGCACTGCCCATGTACTTCGACCCCGGACGCGCGATCCGGGAGCTGGGCCTTCCACAGCGCCCGGTGGAGGACGCCATCGCCCGCGCGGTGCGCTGGTTCCGGGACCGGGGGTACGCGCCTTGACCAGCGCTGCCGTCCTCGTCGTGACCGCGCTGCCGGAAGAGACGCGGCCGGTGCGCCGGGCCCTTCGAGGCCGACGCGACGTCGTCGTCGCCACCACCGGCGATGGCGCCGAGCGCGCCCGCGCGGCCACGCGCGACCTCCTCGCCGAGCACCGCCCCCGGCTGCTGGTCGTGGCCGGGCTCGCCGGCTCCCTCACCTCTGGCGCCGCCCCGGGGGACGTGCGCCTGGCACGAGAGGTCCGCGACGAAGTCGGGCGCGTGCGTCACCCGGATGCGCTCCTGCTGGAGCGCGCTCGCGAGGCCGGCGTGGCGGAGGACGTGCTGGTCAGCGCCAGGAGCCTTGCGCGCACGCCCGAAGAGAGGGACCGTACGCGGCGACTCGCGCGCGTCCTCGTGCCCGGAACGGGCCTGGTCGACCTGGAGACGGCGGCGTGTGTGGACACGGCGGTGGAGGCCGGTGTAGCATGGCTCGCCGTGCGCGCCGTGAGCGACGGCCCGGACGACCTCCTCCCCGCTTGGCTGGAGGAAGCCCGTGATGCGCGGGGGTCGATCTCCCGCGGCGCCATCATCGGCGGCGCCGTGTTGCGCCCGGGGCGGATCCCCGCGCTCATCGCCCTCGGCCGCCGCGCCCGGCGCGCGGGCCGTGCGCTCGGGGACGCCGTGGCTTCCATCGTGATGGCGGCCGTCCCCGCCGTGGAGTCTGGGCAACGAAGGATCGGAAACAGAGCATGAGCACCGTGGAGAACGAATTCCAGGCCGCGACCTCGCAGCGGAAGGCGGAGCATATCCGGCTTGCCATGGACGCGCGCAACCAGCTCGAGGCCCACTATTTCGACCAGTGGCGCCTGGAGCACGATGCGTTGCCGGAGCTGGCGCTGGAGGAGATCGACACCCGCGTCTCGTTCCTGGGCCGGTCGATGAAGGCGCCGCTCGTGATCTCGTGCATGACGGGCGGCACCGCGGAGGCCGGGACCATCAACCGGAACCTGGCGGCGGCGGCCCGGGCGAGCGGGGTTGCGCTCGGCGTGGGGTCGCAGCGCGCGGCGGTGGAGGACCCGTCGCTCGCCTGGACGTTCCAGGTGCGCGACGTGGCGCCCGACGTTCCGCTTCTGGCGAACCTGGGCGCCGTTCAGCTCAACCACGGCTTCGGTCTGGACGAGTGCCGCGCGGCGGTGGACATGATCGGCGCGGATGCCCTCGTGCTCCACCTCAACGTGCTCCAGGAAGCGATCCAGCCGGAGGGAGACACGGACTTCCGGGGCCTGATCGAGCGGATCGGCGCCGTGGCCGATGGCCTGGACGTCCCGGTCATCGTGAAGGAGATCGGCTGTGGCATCTCCGGCGCCGTGGCCACTCGCCTCCAGCGCGTCGGCGTCCGCATGGTCGACGTGGCAGGCGTCGGGGGGACCAGCTGGGCGCGCATCGAGAGCCGTCGCGCCCCGGACGCCGAGCTTGGCGAGCGCTTCGCCGGGTGGGGGATTCCCACGCCGGAAGCGATCCTCCAGGTCGCAGCGATCGAGGGTTTGACGGTCATCGGCAGCGGCGGGATCCGGACCGGGATCGACGTGGCCAAGGCCGTGGCGCTCGGCGCGACGCTGGCCGGGCTGGCCCAGCCGTTCCTCGCCCCGGCGAGGGAGTCGGCGGCAGCCGTGGAGGATCGCGTCGGCCGCATAGTACGGGAGTTGCGCGTGGCCATGCTTTGCAGCGGCGCTGGAGATCTGGGCGCGCTGAGCCGAATCGCCATCCGGAAGGAAGTGCAGCCATGAAGAGAAGCACCGTGACCACCACCTCGCCCCAGGTGCACCTGCGGAACGGCAACGGGAACGGCCACCATAACGGCAACGGCCATCATCCCGCCGGCCAGCAGATCGCGGACGACGCGCTCGTGCACGACATGGCCACGGGGAAGCGGGCCCTGCACCGGATTCCGGACAGCATCGACGCCGGTCGGGCCGCGGAGCTTCGGCGCCGCGCCCTGGCGCGGATCACCGGTGTGGAGCTGGCACACACCGGCCACTACAGCCTCGATGCCGAGCGTGCGGCGCGCTACAACTGCGAGAACTTCGTGGGTGTTGCGCAGGTCCCCGTGGGCGTGGTCGGGCCGCTTCCCGTGCGAGGCCGCAGCGAGCCGCTGTTCGTCCCGCTCGCCACCACCGAGGGCGCGCTCCTCGCCAGCACCAACCGCGGGTGCGCCGCCATCAGCGCCGCTGGCGGCGCCACCGTGGACGTGGAGGACGTCGGAATGACCCGCGCACCGGTGTTCCGGACCACGGGCATCGAGCACACCCGCAGGGTGGAGGCGTGGGTGGCGTCTCACCTGGAGGAAATGCGGGCCGTGGCCGCGCGAGACAGCCGCTTCATCCAGCTGCTGGACGTCCGCTCCCAGGCCGTCGGCACCTCGCTCTACCTGCGCTTCCGGTTCTCCACTGCGGACGCCATGGGCATGAACATGGCCACGATCGCCACCGACCGGATCGTAACCGAGCTCATCGAGCCGGCCACCGGCGCCGACTGCGTTTCCCTGTCCGGCAACTACGGCGTGGACAAGAAGCCGTCCGCCATCAACGCGCGGGAGGGGAGGGGAAAGCGGATCTTCGCCGAGGTCGTGCTCAGCGGAGAGATCCTCGAGCGCTACCTGAAGACCAGTGCCGCCCCGCTGGTCGAGGTCCAGTACAGGAAGAACCTCCTCGGCTCGGCCGTGGCGGGGTCGCTCGGCTTCAATGCCCACTACGCCAATCTCGCGGCCGCGCTCTTCATCGCCACCGGGCAGGACCCGGCGCAGGTCGCCGAGGCGGCGCTGGGCACCACGTGCATCGAGCGCCGCGGCGAGGACGGCGTCTACTTCTCCATCTGCATGCCCAATGCGCCCGTGGGCGTCGTGGGGGGCGGCACCGGCCTGGCCACGCAGCGGGAGGCGCTCGCCCTCATGGGCGCGCTCCCGGACCCCGACAACCCGGGACAGGGAGCGATCCGCCTGGCAGAGGCGCTGGGCGCCACCGTCCTCGCGGGCGAGCTCTCCCTTCTGGCCGCCCTCACCTCTCGCGACCTGGCACGCGCCCACGAGAGGCTGGGCCGGGCCGGCACCGCCGCCGAGGTCGCCGAGGTCGTCGAGGCGAGGGAATGAACCGTCCGGCCACCGTCCCGGCCACCGGCCGCGCTCCCGCCGCACCTCCCCCTGACGGGGTGGCGCGTCCGGAGCGGGCCTCTGCCCCGGGGAAGCTCATCCTCATGGGCGAGCATTCGGTGGTCTACGGCCAACCCGCCGTGGCCGCGGCCGTGCAGCGGCGATATGCGCGTGACAGTGTCGCCGCGAACGCCGTCGGCAGAGCCCGGCGTCGCCCTGAAGCTGGGCCGCCATGCTCCCGTGTTCGTGCCGTGGAGCGAGGCCGTACGGGAGGTCGAGGCGGCCGTTGCGGCGGCAGGACGTGGCCGGGGCGACGGCGCGGCTCTCGCCGTGACGGCGCTGGGG
Source organism: uncultured Gemmatimonadales bacterium (assembly GCA_963798845.1). Lineage (GTDB taxonomy): Bacteria > Gemmatimonadota > Gemmatimonadetes > Longimicrobiales > RSA9 > CAVUKA01. Next base: position 468,382 of record CAWCUS010000004.1, read on the forward strand.
GAGGCCGCGCGCCGCATCGGAGGCCAGCCGCCTTCCTTCGACGTCACGGTGGACAGCGACATCCCCGCCGGCCACGGCATGGGCAGCTCTGCCGCGCTCGCCCTGGCGATCCTCGACGCGGTCTGCCGTGCGGCTGGCCGTGGGCTCGATCGCGAAGCGCTCGAGGCAGCGGCTCACGTCGTCGAGCGCCGGCAGCACGGCGCCCCTTCCGGCGTCGACGTCGCCACGGTCCTGAGAGGCGGCGTCATATGCGCGTCCGCGCACGAACCGACCGGCCAAGCCGGGCGCGCGGACGCCCCCCGCCTCCGGTTCCACGCCCTCGATGCCAGCTCCGCATCGCTGTCGCGCCTGCGCGTGTTCGACTCGGGGTGTCCGGCGAACGGGACGGGCGAGGTCGTGAGGGCGGTGCGGCGTCGCCTGGACGCGGATCCCGGCCTCGAAAGCGAGCTGGAGCGGATGGGCCGGCTGGCGGCCGGCTTCGCGGATCTCCTCGTCGCCGGTGACGACCCGGCGGCCGAGGCGAAGGCGATCCGGGAGTTCCAGGCGGCCCTGGAATCGCTCGGCGTGGTCCCGCCGTCCGCGGCGCGCCTGATCCGCCGCATCGAAGCGGAAGGCGGGGCGGCCAAGGTCTCCGGCGCGGGCGGCCTGTGCGATGGCGAGGATGGGAGGCCGGGCGCGGGCATGATCCTGGTCCACCACGAGGACCCGGAGCGCGTGCTCCGCTGGCCGTTCCTCGGCGGGCTCGAGCCCGTCGACGCCCTCGTCGGCGGCCCCGGGCTGGAGGCGTGGTGAGCGTCGTGCGCGCGGGCTCCGCCCTGGAGGTGTCGACGTGGATGGCTCCCGCCAACATTGCGCTCGTCAAGTACTGGGGCTCGCGTGATCCCAATGCAGGGCTGCCGGTGAACGCCTCCGTCTCCATGACTCTGGATCGGTGCGTCGCCACGTGCACGGTGCGTCCGCGCCGGGGCGGCGGGGTCCGCGTCATGCGCGACGATGGACACCGGCTGGCGCCCGCGCCCCCGCCGCTCCGCGACCCGGTGGCCGCGCACGTCCAGCGCGTCGCGCGGCGGGCCCAGTGGGATGGCGGGGCCAATGTGGCCGTGCACGTGAACTTCCCGGTGGCGGCGGGGCTGGCCTCCTCGGCGGCGATCTTCGCGGCCGTCACCTGCGCGGCGGCCTCGGCCTTCGGCCTGGAGCTTTCCGCGGGCGACCTGGCGAACCTCGCCCGCGCCGGCGGCTCCGGCTCCGCGGCACGGTCGGTCACCGGCGGTTACGTCGAGTGGCGGCCGGGCGCCGACGGAAGCGGCACCGAGCTGCAGATCGTCGCGCCGGCCTCGCACTGGAGCCTGGCCGACGTCATCGCCATCGCCGATCCGACGCCGAAGCGCGTGTCATCGCGCGAAGGCCACCGCCGCGCATTCACCAGCCCCTATTTCGAGCGGCGCCTCGCGCTTCTGGACGCCCGCGTCGCGCGGGTTCGGGAGGCGATCGCGGCGCGCGACCTCGCCGCCCTGGGCGAGGTCGTGGAGGAGGAGGCCACGGACCTGCACCTGATCGCCATGTCGTCCAGGCCGCCGATCCGCTACTGGCGCCCGGCCACGGTGGCGATCCTGGAGACGGTGGAGGCTCTCCGACAGGACGGGCGGGCCGCGTGGAGCACCCTCGATGCCGGTCCGAACGTCCACGTGATATGCGATCCGGACGTGGAGGAGGACGTGGCGGCGCGTCTCGCTGCCGTCCCCGGCGTTCAGCGCGTGATCCGGGACCGCACCGGCCGTGGTCCGGCCGTGTCGCCGGAGCACCTGTTGTGACGGAGGCGGGAATGCCTGGAACGGTCACGCTCGTCAAGCTCGGTGGCAGCCTGATCACCGACAAGAACGCGCCGGGGACGGCGCGCCCGGAACTGATCCGCCAGCTGGCGGAGCAGCTGGCGAGGGCGCACCGGTGCGGGCATCGCCTGGTGGTCGGGCACGGCAGCGGCTCCTTCGGTCACCCTGAAGCCAGGCGGGCAGGGCTGACGGGCTCCGGCGCTGACGCACCACGAGTGGCCGTCCCGGCGGGTACGGGCGCCGCAGCGCCCGTCGACGCCGCTCCTCGAGCCGGCCGGGACGCCGGAAGGCTCCGCACCGCGCAGGCGGTACCGGTCCGCGCGGCCGGTGCCCGGGGAGAGCAGGGTGATGAGGCGCCATTCCCGCCGGCCGTCGCCCGGGTCCAGGCCAGGGCTGCCGAGCTGCACCGGCTGGTCCTCGACGCGCTCCTCGCCGCCGGCGCCGCTCCCTTCTCCGTCCCCCCGTCCGCCGTGGCGGTGGCGCGGGACGGCCGGATCGAGCATTTCCACGCCGAGACGGTCCGCCTGGCGCTGGGCCGGGACTTCATCCCGGTGCTCTACGGCGACGTGGTCCTGGACCGTGTCCGGGGCGCCTCCATCTGTTCGACCGAGAGCGCGCTCGGCGCCGTGGCGGACTCGCTCCGCGCAGTCGGCTGGCGCATCGATCGCTGCCTCTGGCTTGGCGCCACACCCGGGGTGATCGGCCCGGACGGCCGCCCATTGGAGCGGATTTCCGTCGATCAGGGACAGGTGCTCCGTTCGGCCGCCGGTGGAGCAGAAGCCCCCGACGTCACCGGCGGCATGCGCCACCGCGTGGACGCCGCCCTCGCCTTCGCCCGGGCCGGCATCCCCTCGTGGATCGGTGATGGCAGCTCGCCCGACGTCCTCGAGCGGCTCCTCGCCGACGCCGAAGTCCCCGGTACCCTCGTCGCGCCATGACCCGATCCCGCGCTCCCGGAGAGCCACGATGATCGCCACCGAACGCAGGAAGCAGCTGCACTCGCTCCTGGAGGAGACCAGCCGCACGTTCGCCCTGGCCATACCACTCCTTCCGGATCCGCTCTGTACCGAGGTCACGGAGGCCTACCTGCTGTTCCGCATCGCCGACACCTTCGAGGACTCCACCCGCTGGCCGGTTCCGCGACGGACAGCCGCTCTCGACGAGATGGCCAGGGTGTTGCAGCAACGGCCCGGCTCACGCGGCGTCCGTGCCGCCCTGGCCCGCCGCTGGCGCGAAGCCCGCCCGGTGGAGCACGCGGGCTACCTCCACCTCCTGGAGAAAGCGCCCCTCGTCTTTCAGGGGCTCCAGGAGATGCGCCCCGAGGCCGCCGACATCATCGCCGGCCATACCGTCCGGACCTGTCAGGGGATGGCTTCCTTCCTCCGCCGCGCCGACGCCGATGGCGTGCTCCGGCTGCGCGACCTGGACGAGCTCCGCGCCTACTGCTACGCGGTGGCGGGGATCGTGGGCGAGATGCTCACCGAGCTCTTCCTCCTCGATTGCGACGACGCGGCCCAGCTCGGCCCCCGCCTCCGCCGCCGCGCCCGCGAGTTCGGCGAGGCGCTCCAGCTTGTGAACGTGCTGCGGGACTCCTCGGCCGACGTGAAGGAAGGAAGATCGCTCGTGCCTGGGTCCGTGTCGCGCCAGACGCTTTTCGATCTCGCGCGCGCCGACCTGCGCCGCGCGGCCGAATACACGCTCGCTCTCCAGTCCGCCGGCGCTGATGGCGGGATCGTCGCGTTCAACGCGCTCCCCGTTCTCCTCGCCATGGCGACCCTCGACCGGGTCCAGGAGGCGGGGCCCGGGAGCAAGATCTCACGCCCGCGGGTGTGGTCCCTCATGGCGCGCCTGAAGGCCGACATCCGCCTGGGCCGTCCCGTCATCCGCCTCGAGCGCGACGAGGCCGCCAGCCGCCCCGCGTGACAGCCGCCCCGCCCCGGACCGTCTCCGTCGGGGTGCTGGTCACCCTGCACCGCGGCCCCGGGGAAGGGGGGCACGTCCGCTGCTGGGAGCGGTTCGCGGAGGCCGCCGTGGATACGCCCGAGCTCGACCTCACCGTCTATTTCCTCGGCGACAATGGGTCCGAGCACCGCCTGGGGCCCCGGACCCGCTACGTCACGCTGCGACCCCGGCTGGGGACCGACCGCTTCGCTTTCCTTCGCCAGGGCGCCGGGGACACCGACCTCGCTCCCGTCCACGGCCGCCTGGCCGCGCTGCTCCCGCGCCACGACGTTCTCCACGCCACCGACACGTTCGCCTTCGGGCGCACGGCCAGGCGGGTGGCCCGGCGCTCCGGCAGGCCGCTGGTCTTCTCGTTCCACACGCACCTGCCGCGCTTCACTCGCGTGTACGCCCGCCGCATCTTCCGCCGCACCTTCGGGATGGGGGTTCCGGGATGGCTGGGTCTCGACCACGTGCTGGTGGACGCGCTCCGGGTCCACGTCTGGGCCGCCCGCCTCACACGCCGCTCCGTGGAAGGGTTCATGCGGGACAGCCGGACCGTCTTCGTGTCCAACGAGCAGGATCGGGCCTGGGCCACCGACACCGTCCCGCCGGCGCGCGTCCGGATGCTCCGGCGCGGAATCGACCCGGAGCGCTTCCGACCCCGCGCCAATGCGGCCGTGGAGGTCCGGCGCAGGTACGCGCTCCCGGACCGGCCGCTGGTGCTTTTCGCCGGGCGAGTCGACGACAGCAAGAACGTCCTCCTCGTGGCTCGCGCGCTCCGCCGCCTGCTGGACTCGGACGCCACCGCCCACCTGGTGGTGGTCGGGGAAGGGGAGCGCACGACCGACCTCGCCCACATCCTGGGCCCCGCCGTCTCCTGCCTCGGGGCACTGCCCCAGGAAGCGCTCGCCGATGTCTACGCGGCGGCCGACGTCTTCGCCTTCCCATCGCGAACCGAGACGGTCGGCAACGTGGTCATCGAGGCGCTTTCCTCCGGCCTCCCTGCCGTCGTCGCGGCCGGGACGTCGTGCGCCGAGCGCGTGGCAGGGGCCGGTCGCGTCGGGCCGGTGGATGCGGGCACCGTCGTCGCCGAAGACAGCCCGGAGGCCTGGGCCGAGGCGCTCCGCCCCTTCCTGTCTGGGAACGGCCGGAAGGCGGCGGCGAGTGCCGCGGCGCGGCGCAGGATCGAGCGCGGGTGGCCGTCCTGGAGCGACGTGCTGCGGGAGGACCTGCTCCCGGTCTGGACCGAGCTCCGGCAGCCGCGCCCGTGACCGTAGGCGGCACGGGATGCCTGGCGGGCCCGGTTCGCGCATATTGATCGTCGCATGACGCGATCCTGGACCCCGGACGCCGTGAAGGCGTCGTGGCGGCGGCTCGAGCCGCTGCTGGCGCTTCCGTTCCTGCTCGTGGCGGTGGTGATGATCCACCACGAGATGCGGGAGTTCCGCTGGGCCGACGTGCGCGTTGCGGTGGCCGACCTCCCCGCCGGGCACGTGGCCGTGGCCGTCCTGCTCACCGCGTTGAGCTTCCTCGTGCTGACCACGTTCGACGTCCTGGGCCTCCGCTACGCCGGCCAGCCGCTCCGCTATCGCCGCACCGCCTTCGCTTCCTTCCTCGGCTACGCGTTCAGCAACGCGCTCGGCTTCCCGCTCCTCACCGGAGCCCCGGTCCGCTACCGCCTCTACACGGCGTGGGAGGTGGAGCCGGCGCGCATCCGCGACATCGTCGCATTCTACACGGCCTCGTTCTGGATCGGCTTCCTCGCCCTCGGCGGTGTGGTCCTGTTCCTCGAGCCGATCCACATCCCGGGGCTCCTTCGACTCCCCTTCCACAATGCGCGACCCCTGGGTGCCGCCTTCGCCCTCGCCGCCGTGGCGTATGCGTCGTGGGGTGTCGCGGGCGGCCGCGGCTTGCGGTTCGGCCGCTGGCAGATCTCGCCGCCCGGACCGGCGCTGACCTTCGCCCAGCTCGGGGTAGCCATGGCCGACTGGGCGGTGGCCGCCGCGGTGCTCTACGTCCTGCTCCCGCCCGGAAGCGGCCTGGGCTACCCGGCCTTCATCGGCATCTTCCTGCTCGCGCAGATCGCGGGCCTGGTCAGCCATGTGCCCGGCGGGCTGGGCGTGTTCGAGGCCGTCACCCTGGCTTTTCTCCCCGATGAGATCGGACAGGGCGCCCTGCTCGCCTCCCTCCTCGTCTACCGCGCCGTCTACTACCTCCTCCCGCTCCTCGTCGCCGTCGCCGCGCTCGGCGTCTTCGAGGCGCGCCGCCGGCGCGAAGGGTTGGAGCGCGCGGCCGGCCTCATTGGCCGGGGCCTCACCCTGGTGGTCCCGCAGGCCATGGCGATCGCCACTTTCGTGGCCGGACTCGTCCTCCTTTTCTCCGGCGCTACTCCCGCAATGGGAGGACGCCTGCGCTGGCTCGATGATGTCCTCCCCCTCGGCCTCATCGAAGCATCCCATTTCCTCGCCAGCCTGGCTGGCGGCGGCCTCCTCGTCCTCGCCTGGGGTATACAGCGACGCCTCGACGCCGCCTACCACCTCACCGTCGCCCTCCTCCTCACGGGGATCGTCTTCACGCTGCTCAAGGGGCTCGACTACGAGGAGGCCGTCGTCCTCGCCATCACGACCGGTGCCCTCGTGGCCAGCCGCGGAGAGTTCTACCGCCGCGCTTCCCTCCTCGCCGAGCCGTTCACCGCCGGGTGGGCCGCGGCCGTGCTCGGCGCGCTCATCGCCACGATCGGCCTCGGGCTCCTGGCCTACAAGAACGTGGTCTACACCGACGCTCTCTGGTGGCGCTTCGCCCGCGACGCCGACGCGCCCCGGTTCCTCCGGGCGACGGTCGGCACCCTCACGGCCGTCGGCACGTTCGCGCTCGCCCGCCTCCTCGCGCCCGCTCGCCCCTCAGCGCCGCTCCCGCCCGCCGATGACGTCGCCACCGCCGCCGACATCGCCCGGCGCTCTCCCCGCGCGTACCCCCAGCTGGCGCTGCTCGGGGACAAGCATTTCCTCTTCGACGAGGAGCGGAGCGCGTTCCTGATGTACGGCGTCGAAGGTCGCAGCTGGGTGGCGATGGGCGATCCGGTCGGACCCGATCCGCCCGCGCGAGAGCTCGCGTGGCAGTTCCTCGAGCGCGCACACCGCCACGGTGACTGGCCCGTGTTCTACCAGGTCACGCCCGCCCGGCTGCCCCTGTACGTCGACCTCGGCCTCTCCCTGACCAAGATCGGCGAGGAGGCTCGCGTCCCGCTCCCGGAGTTCTCCCTCGAGGGCGGCCGCCGCAAGGGGATGCGCTACACGCTCCGCAAGGCCGACGACAAGGGCGCTTCGTTCCGGGTGCTCGAGCCCGACGAGCTCGCGCAGGCCCTGCCCCGGCTGCGCGCCGTCTCCGACGACTGGATCGCCCGCAAGAACACGCGCGAGAAGGGCTTCTCCCTCGGGTTCTTCGACGAGGCGTACCTTCGCGCGACCAGCGTGGCCGTCGTCGAGCTGCAAGGAGAGATCGTCGCTTTCGCCAACGTGCTCCGCGGCGCCGACCGCCACGAGCTCTCCGTCGACCTCATGCGCTACGCCGCCGCCGCGCCCCCGAGCACCATGGAGTACCTCTTCGTTCGGCTCCTCCTCTGGGGGCGGGACACGGGGTACGACTGGTTCAGCCTGGGCATGGCCCCGCTCGCCGGGCTCCAGGCCCGCCCCCTCGCCCCCTTCTGGGTCCGGGCTGGCGCCGCCCTGTTCCACCACGGCGAACAGTTCTACAACTTCGAGGGGCTGCGCGAGTACAAGGAGAAATTCGATCCGGTCTGGGAGCCCCGCTACATCGCTTCCCCCGGCGGACTGGCCCTCCCGCGCGTCCTGGCCAACGTGGCGACGCTCGTCAGCGGAGGCTTCCGCGGCGTCGTCGGGCGCTGACCCCTCTCCGCCCGGCATCGCCGTTGCCTTTTCCGGATGTATGCGTGAACTTGACTCAAACGCGATCTGCAACTCCGGAATTCAGCCGTGCCCGATCCGGGTCGAAACGCTCCGGCCCCGAGTGCCCACGTCACCGTCACCGGACGCGTTCGGCTGGCCATTGCCGCCCTTGCCGTAGCCCTCGCCGTCCTGGCCGTCACCCCCGTCACCGTTTCCGTGCGGACCCGGGCGCTCCGGTCGGAGATCACGGAGGTCGCCGAGCCCACCAGCGCCACACTGGCGGAGATCGAGCGCACGGTGGCCCTTCAGCTCGCCGCGCTCCGGGGTTATGCGCTCTTCGGGGACAGCAGCTATCTCGCCGAGTACCGGCGCCTCGATGCCGCCGAAACCCGTGCTGCGGGGCGCCTGGACGGGCTCCCGGCGGGCCTCGACCCGGAGGTGCACCACCAGGCTACGCTGCTCTTGCGGCGGGAGCGGGAGTGGGACGTTGCGGCCCACCGCGTCCTGGCGCCGGGGGTGACGCCGGTGACGGTGGCCGCGCTCCTCAGGGACGAGGATGTGCCGCAGACGGTGCTGCGGGAGGCCGCCAGCCTGCGCGGCTCCATCCAGCTCCTGGAGCGGATCCGCCGCAGCGACATCGCGGGGGTGGAGGCCGTGGAGATCTGGGTGAACCGGTTCATGATCCTGCTGGCCGCGCTCTCCGCCATCGCGCTGGCTGTCCTGGGCCGTCAGCTCCGGCAGCTGGTCGAGGAGGCCGAGAGCAGCCGCGCCGAGCTCCAGCACGAGCTGGGGCGCCGCGCCCGGCTGATCCGGGGGATCAGCCATGATCTGAAGAACCCGCTCGGCGCCGCGGATGCGCACGCGGAGCTGCTCGAGACCGGGATCAAGGGTCCGCTCGCGGAGGAACAGAGGGCGTCGCTGCGGGCCATCCGGCGGTCGGTCCGGAGCACGGTACGGCTCATCGATGACCTGCTCCACCTCGCCCGCGCGGAGCGGGGGGAGGTCCCGGTCGAGCCGGAGGAGGTGGACTTCGCGTCGCTGGTGGCGGAGATCGCCGAGGACACCCGCTCGGAGGCCGAAGCCCACGGCCTGCGCCTCGAGCTCCGTCTCCCGGAGCAGCCGGTCCACGGGCGAACGGACCCGCGCCGAGCCCGGGAAGTACTCGGAAACCTCCTCACGAACGCCATTCGCTACACACCGGCCGGAGGCACCGTGCAGCTCAGCTTGCAGCCGCTGCCGCCGCTCGGGCGCCGCAGGGGCGCGGGGGCGCGCATCTCGGTGTCGGACACGGGGCCCGGCATCGCGCGGGACGACCGGGAGCGGATCTTCGACGAGTTCGAGCGGATCGGGCGGGACGGGCCGGGGAGCGGCCTCGGCCTTGCCATCAGCCGCGAGATGGCGCGCCTGCTCGGCGGCGACATCGAGCTGGAGTCGGAGGTGGGCCGCGGCTCCACCTTCTCACTCGTCCTCCCCGCAGGCGATGGGGGCGCGGGCTAGAATACGTCCACTTTCACTTCCGGCCTCACCTTGGAGGGATCCGCGCGGATCTCCTCGACCAGCGCCTGCAGGTCCACCACCATCTTGAGGAGCTGGTCGTAGAGCGCGGGATCATCGAGGAACCGCGCCACCGTCCCGTCGCTGCTGCCCAGCTTCCCGACGAAGCCCTGAACACCCGCCAGCGTGGAGTCCGCCCGCCCCAGCATCCCCACGGCGCCCCGGTACAGAGAGTCGTCCTGGATCAGGTGGCCGAGCGTCCCCGTGCCGGAGGCCACCGTGGCCAGGAGGGTGTCGAAGCGGGCGAGCGACGCGTCCAGTCGCTCGTAGAGGGTCGGGTCGCGGATGAGCCGGCTGAGCGTGCCGTCGGAGCGGTTCACCGTCGCCAGCAGGGCGCTCAGCTGCGTGGTGGCCGTCACCATCCGCTCGTACAGGCGATCGTCCGTCATCAGGGCGCCCAGCGTGCCCTCGCCTGACGTGATCTTGGCCGTGAGCGTGTCCACGTTGGACACGATGCTCTGGAGCTGGTCCAGTGTCGCGGCGGCGGTCTGGAGGACCTCTTCGTAATCCACTGCCGCTTCCGTCGGCAGGGTGTCACCCGCCTGAAGCACCGGGCTTTCCGGCGACCCGGGGGCGATGTCCACGTACCGATCCCCGAGCAGCCCCTGCGTTCGCAGCGTGGCGCGGCTGTCGCCCCGGATCTGGTCCCGTACCCGCTCGTTCACGCTGATGCGCACGCCCACGTTGGCCGACCCGTGCCGCTTCTCCACCGGGATGAAGCGGATCTCGTCCACCTGCCCGATCCGCTGCCCGGCCAGCGTCACCGGCGCCCCCGTCATCAGCCCGCCCGAGTTCTCCACCATGGCGTACAGCAGGTAGCGGTCCGCGAACACGTCGAACAGGCGGCCGACCTGGTAGATGCCGTAGCCGAGGATCAGGAGAGCGACCACGACGACGATGCCGACGCGCACCCGCCGGGCCGTCTGTCTCCCTCGGTTCAGCTTTCCCCTCGGCATCCCGTCCTCCCCCTCAGCTGAGCGCCAGGAAGCGCTGGATGTAGCGGTCGTCCGCCGCGATCATCTCCTCCGGCGTGCCGTCGAACGTCACCCGCCCTTCGCGCATCAGGTTCACCCGCGAGGCCACTCGGAATCCGGCCCGGATGTCGTGCGTCACCACGATGCTCGTGACCCCCCGCTCCCGCTGCAGCTTCCGGATCAGGTCACCGATCGTGCCCACCGTGAGCGGGTCCAGCCCCGCCGTCGGCTCATCGTAGAGCACCACGTCCGGATCCGTGGCGATCGCCCGCGCGAGCCCCACCCGCTTCTTCATCCCGCCCGACAGCTCGCCCGGGAGCTTCGGCGACACCTGGTCGGGGTCCAGGTCCACGAACCTGAGCCGCTCCCGCACCACCTCCTCGATCTCGCCTTCCGACATCCGCGTGTTCTCCCGCAGCGGATAGGCCACATTGTCGAACACGCTCACCGAGTCGAACAGCGCCGCGTTCTGGAACACCATACCTATGCCCCGCCGCAGCGTCAGCGCGTCCTCGAAGCTGAGCTCGGTGATCTCCTGTCCGAACACGCGGATCGACCCGGCGTCCGGAACCAGAAGGCGGAGGATCAGCTTCAGGAGCGTCGACTTCCCGATCCCCGACTCGCCCAGCACCAGCAGCGTCTCGCCCTTCCTGGCCGTCAGCGAGAGCCCGTCCAGCACGTGCAGCGTCCCGAAGGAGAGCTGGATCTCCTCCAGCTCGATCACCTTGGCGCGGCCCTCGGTACGAGCCCGCGGACGACTCGCGTCCGCCGTGGCCATCTCCTCACGGATCGAGCGCCGGAGGATGCGCTGCTCGATCGACTCCTCTTCCTCCCCCGACTCGCGGAGAGGATCCGCCGCGCCCGAACCCATCAGCCGCGCAGCGGTACGAGAATGAAGAGCAGCTGCGTCAGGAAGTAATCCACCGCCAGCACCAGGATCGACGCCGTGACCACCGCGCGAGTCGTGGCCGTGCCCACCCCTTCCGTTCCGCCTTCCGCCGAAAGGCCGTAGTAGCATCCCGTCAGCGCGATGATCCCCCCGAACACCAGCGGCTTCACCAGTCCGCTCACGAAGTCCCGCGGGAACACCCCGGCGACGAAGCCCGACTGCGCCAGCGTGACCCACACCCCACGCAGGTACGCGTCGGCGGGCACCTGGATCCGGAAGACGGAGACCAGCAGACCCCCGAAGATCCCCACCGCGTCCGTCACCACCGTGAGCAGTGGCACCATGATCACCCCCGCCAGGATCCGCGGCGTCACCAGCTTCTTGATCGGGTCCGTGCCGAAGCTCTGGAGCGCGTCGATCTGCTCCGTCACCCGCATCGCCCCCAGCTCCGCCGCGATCCCCGACCCCACACGGCCCGCGAAGATCAGCGCCGCCAGCACCGGACCCAGCTCCCGCACCATCGACGCTCCCACCAGGCTCCCCACGTAGATGTCCGCCCCGAAACGGCGCAGCGACACCGCGCTCTGGAGCGCCAGCACCATCCCGGTGAACAGCCCCGTCAGAAGCAGGATCGGCACCGAGCCCACCCCCATCCGATCCATCTGCGTCAGCGTGTCCCGCCAGTAGAAGGGGCGTGCCACCACGAACCGGGACGCGCGCGTTCCGAGTGTGAAGTAGTCCTGCACACCGGAAGCCGCGCTCCGCATCCAATCATCCACCCTGGCGACGAGGCCGTCCATGCCGTTCCGCTGCTGTTCGGCCGGGCCCGTTTCTTTACACGCCCCATGGGGGGGCATACGTTTCCGGCTCGCTTGAAGTCGGGTCTCGCAGACACAAGTTCCGTGCCCACGCCCGTGGCTGAATGCAGCGCCTGAATCTCGATCGAGCCGGAGAGCTCCTCGACCGCATCCGCACCGTGCGTGTGCTCGTCGTGGGCGACCTGATGCTGGATGTCTACCTTCGGGGCGGTGCGTCACGCATCTCGCCGGAGGCGCCCGTGCCCGTGGTCCGGGTGCGTGACGAGTGGCGGGCGCTGGGTGGCGCGGCCAACGTGGCGGCGAACCTGGAAGCGCTGGGCGCGCACGCTGCCATGCTGGGCGTGGTGGGGGGAGACGCCGCCGGTCGTGCGCTGCGCGAGGAGGCGGAAGCGCATGGGATCGACGCCAGCGGGCTGGTGGAGCTCCCGGACCGGCCGACGACCATGAAGACGCGGGTCCTGGTGGGCCACCAGCAGGTGGCGCGCTACGACCGCGAGGAGGACGGGGACCTCGGGGCGGAAGCGGTGGCGCTCCTGTGCGACCGGGTGGAGGCGCTGGCCGCGGGGGCCGCGGCCGTGGTCCTCGAGGACTACGACAAGGGCGTGCTGGTGCCGTCGGTGATCGACGCGGCCCTCGACGCGGCCCGCCGACACGACATCCCGGTGGTGGTGGATCCGAAGGCGAGGCATTTCTTCGGCTACGGCGGCAGCACGGTGTTCAAGCCGAACCGTGGCGAGCTGGCGGACGCGCTACGTGCCCCGGTGCAGCCGGAGGATGCCGCCTGGATGGACCGGACGCGGAAGCACCTGGGGTGCGAGAACCTCCTCGTGACGCTGGGCGCCGGAGGGGATGGCGCTCGCCACCGCCGACGGCGCCCTGTTGCGCGTGCCGGCCGTGGGCCGCGCCGTTTACGACGTGTCTGGAGCGGGCGACACGGTCGTCGCCGTGATCGCGGCCACGTTGGCGGTGGGCGGAACGGTCGAGGAGGGGGCGCTGCTGGCCACGCACGCGGCCGGGGTGGAAGTGGGGAAGGCGGGGGTGGTCACCGTCGCCCCATCGGAGATCGTGGCGAGCGTCCGCGAGCTGACGGCTGCGGGCGCGTCTGCCTGAGCGACGGAATCGAGGAGGCGAGGATGGCGGATATCACGCGGGTCTACACCGACGCGGCGCCGCAGGCGATCGGCCCGTACAGTCAGGCGCTGAAGCTGGGGAACCTGGTGTTCACGGCGGGGCAGATCGCCCTGGACCCGGGCTCCATGCAGGCGATCGAGGGGGACGTGGCCGCGCAGACGGAGCGGGTGCTCACGAGCCTGGAGGCCATCCTGCGCGAGGCGGGCGCGAGCCTCGATTCCGTGCTCAAGACCACCGTCTACCTGGTGGACATCGGCGACTTCGCAGCCATGAACGAGGTCTACGGCCGCTTCTTCGACAGCCACAAGCCGGCCCGCTCGACCGTGGCGGTCGCGGCGTTGCCGAAGGGCATGAAGGTGGAGATCGACGCGATCGCCACCACCGCCTGACGTTCAGTCCTCGATCTGGTACGCCACCGCCCACGCCCCGCGCCCGATGTGGGTGGCGATGACGGGAGTGGCCGGGGAGAGGAGGATGTCGCGCTCGCCGAACCGATCGCGGAGCGCCTCGCGCACCCCCTCCGCGGTTTCGGCACAGTCCACGTGGACCACGCCGAAGCGGAACTGGCGCGCGTCGCCGATCCGGTCGGTCAGGAGCTGGAGCACGCGCGGCAGGAGCGCCTCGGCACCCCTGACCTTGGCGAGTGGCTTCACCGCCCCCTCCCGGTCCAGGGCGAGGATCGGCTTGATGTCCAGAAGGCTGCCCAGCCACGCACGACCGCGGCTCACGCGTCCCGACGCGATCAGCCGGTCGAACGTGGCCACCGTGAACAGGATCCCCGACCGATCGCGGACCCGGTCGAGCTCCGCCGCGATGTCCTCGGGCCCCCATCCGAGCTCCGCGAGCTCGGCCGCCTTCATGGTCAGCAGCCCCTGCGATACCGATGCCGAGCGCGAGTCCACCAGGTGCACGGGCGCGCCGGAGAACTGCTTTGCCGCCGTCTGCGCGGATGCGAACGTGCCCGAAAGACGGGAGGCCAGGAGGACGGCCACGATCGCTTCGCCGTCATCGGCCGCGCGGCCGTAGGCCTCGAAGAAAGCGCTGGGCGGCGGTTGGGACGTGGTGGGGTGCTCGTCCCGCCGCAGCCGCTCCACGAACGTGTCCGCGTCAATGTCGATCCGGTCGCGCAGCACCCGGGTGTCGTAGACCAGTGAGAGCGGGACCACGTGGATCCCGTGGGCCCGGATCACCGCTTCCGGCAGGTCGGCACCGCTGTCCGTCACGACCGTCACCGGGCGCCTCGCCAGCCCCGTACCACCCCGCCCGATGGCGCGGTGCTGCGCTTCCATGTCCTCCGCCTTGTGCGACTCGAGACGGCCGACCGTCCGCAGGTAGGCGAACACGGGCTCCGGGTCGTCCGTGTGGATGTGCACCTTGAGGAGATCCTCTCCCCGGATCACGATGAGCGAGTCTCCGAGCTCGCGCAGGACCGACCGCACCACGGCTTCGGCCGGCACCCCGTCGCCGCGCACCAGCGCTTCCGTGCAGTACCGGAACCGGCTGTCGTGGGCGGGGAACTCGGCGCTCGCCACGGGATCGGCATCGCCGTATTCCGGCGGTTCGCTCACGGGCTGGATCGGCTCGCCCTCGAGCAGCTCGGTGATCCCTTCGAGCCACTGGACGAAACCCTTGGCGCCCGCGTCCACCACGCCTGCCTTCTTGAGCGCCGGCAGCATGTCCGGCGTTCGGGACAGGGCGTCGCGAGCGCGGGCAAGGATTCGGCTGTGCAGCACGGCCAGGTCGGGACTGGTGCACTCCTCCGCCGCTTCCGCCGCCTCCCGCATCACCGTCAGCATGGTGCCCTCCACCGGCTTTTCCAGCGACGCGTAGATGTGGTCGGCGGCGCGCCGAAGCGCCGTCTTCATGTCGTCCACGTGCACCCGTCCGCGCTCGCGCAGCGATTCGGACAGCCCGATGAGCCAGTGCGAGAGGATCATCCCGCAGTTCCCCCTCGCCCCCAGCAGGCCCGCCTCCGCGGCCGCCCGCGCGACCCCGCCCGCGTCCGGATCCGTGTTCCGCTTCAGCTCGTCGGCCACGGACGTGACCGTGAGGGCCAGGTTCGTGCCCGTGTCGCCGTCCGGCACCGGGAACACGTTGATCCGGTTCAGCTCGGCCTTCCCTCGGCGTGCGTGATCGCACGCCGCGATCAGCGCGCGGCGCAGGCGGTCGCCGTCCAGGTAGCGGATCTTCATGGCCCGCCAAAGATAGCTCCGCCGGAGCCGCTTGCAACGAGCGACCGCGCGCGGGGGGCGTTGCTCAGGAGGGCGCGAGCGTGGACAGAACCCGGCGTCCGACGCGCCGCAGCACTGCCCGGTCCGAGGGCTCCTCGACCTGGGCCCGCGAGCTCCGCAGCGTCGCGGCGACGTGGCGCGCCACCGTCCGCCGGTGTTCCGGCGGCAGCAGCGCGCCGAGCTGCTCGAGGCGCTCCAGCAGCGTCCGGGCGAAGCGCGGGTTGCCGGCGCCGAAGTGGCGGATCTGGTCGAACGCCAGGTCCATCAGGCTGACGAGCTCGAGGCGGGGGAGGATGAGCGCGCTGCGGCCGTGGTCCGCGCGCCGCACGCGCCCGGGCGGGTCGCGTCGACCGAACGCGAGGAGGAGCTCGATGATCCGGTCGACGCACAGCGTCGCCGTGGTCGGGTCGTTGATCCCGGGCGAGAGTGCCTTCACCGCGATGTCCACCAGCTCGATGAACGCCAGCTCGAGGTCCATGTGCGGCGTGCGCTGACGACCGAGCACGAACGCGTCACGGATCGCGCCGGCGGTGTCGTCGCTGTCGCTTCCGGAGGGCCAGACCGTGGCCAGCACGGTCCCGGGGAGGACGAAGTCGCCCACCTGCCGCTCGATCCTGACCGTCCGGTTCCCGCCCTCGAGCAGGTCCAGCAGCGCCTCGTGATTCAGCCCCTGCACGTATCCGCTGCGCTCCGAATCCACCAGCCGCCCTGGCGCTGCCGGGAGGACTGCGGCCACGTCGTCGTCCCCGGCGATCCCCACAGTCTCTGGAACCAGCCGGGAGAGCGCACGCATGCCGTCGTGCATGACCCGGTGGATGATGGTGGACGCCTGGACCGAGCGCGCGGAGTGATCGATGAAGTAGATCAGGAGCCCTATGCTCACCACCGTCAGCACCACCGCGCCCGTGACGGCGATGTTCGGGACGAACGCCGTCGACCCCGCCGCGCCCGCCCCCGTGGCGCCGGCGGCTGCCGCGTCGGCGCCGGCCGGATCGGCGCCTCCCCGCACCACCCGCAGCACCAGGAGGGCGTACGTGAAAGTGCCGATGAACGCACCCAGCACGACCTGGTTGCCCCGGTCCGCCATGAAATTTCGCAGGATCCGCGGCGTGAACTGCGTGGAGGCGAGCTGCAGCGCCACGATCGTGACGGAGAAGACCACGCCGGTCACCGTGATCAGCCCCGAGGCGATCGCGGTCAGGACGCCGCGCGCCCCGGAGGCGCTCCCGCTGAAGATCCACAGGCCGACCTCGGAGCGGGGGAGGAGCCCGGCCATGTCCAGCTGGATGGCGCCGAACGCGAGCGCGCCCGCGCCCAGCGTCATGAACGTCGGGACGAACCAGAGGCTGTCCTTCGCCCGGTTCCACAGCGCCGTCAGCTTGTCGAGGCCCACCCCTCGCCCCCCGTGCCGGTCCGCAGCCCGGCCGGTGGTCGGCCGCCGGACGGCCGGTGGGGGGGCAGGAAGCGTGCCGGTCAGTGGCTCCTCGCCACCCCCGCGGTGCCCAGCACGATGAGCGCCGCCCCGGCGAATCCCCACGCGTCGGGAATCTCGTGGTAGAACATCACGCCCCAGACGGCCGCGAACACGATCTGCAGGTAGCCCACCGTCATGGCGCGCCCCGCCTTCTCCTCCCGCAACCCACGCGTGAGCAGGAGCTGCGCCCCCTGCGTCACCACCCCGATCCCGACGAGCATGGCCCATTCCCGGGCGGTGGGGAGCAGCGCGTCGGCGATCGTGAACGGGATCGACGCCAGCGTCGCCACCATGGCGAAGTAGAAGACGATCACCAGCGGATCTTCCGTCCGCGTCAGGTGCCGGACCACCACGTAGGCCGTGGCGCTGAACAGCGCCCCCAGCAGCGCGATTCCCACCGCCATCGGGTCGAGCCGCACCTCCAGCCCGCCGAACAGGAAGCCGGGCCTCATCAGGAGGACCACCCCGAGCAGGCTCGCCAGCACCAGCACCACGTCCCGCGTCCGCAGCGCCTCCGCCAGGAAGAGCGCCGCAAGCACGGCCGTGAACACCGGGTTCGTGTACTGCATCACCGTGGCGTCGGCCAGCGGCAGGTGGATGACGGCGTAGAAGAAGCAGCTGAGCGCACCGAACCCGAGCAGACCCCGGAGGATCAGGAGCCCCCGCCGCGTCCCCGACCCGGACAGGCCCCGCCGCTGGAGCATCCACCAGCTCAGCGCCGCCCCCACCCCGGACCGCGCCAGCACCACCTCCTGCACCGGCAGCCGCTGTCCGGCCGTCTTCACCAGCAGGCTCATGACGCTGAACAGGAACGCCGCCCCGACCATGTAGCGGATCCCCGGCGGGATCGGCAGCACCTTGCCCCCGCTCGCCGTGCGCGCCCCCCGCGCCTCGTCCGCCCGTTCCACCATGCCCCGCTCCCGTGTGATTCCGTGGCCGCGCCGAAGGTATCCCGCACCCTCGCCGGCGAACAGGTCCGGGGGAGGTGAGGGCCCTCCTTCCGGCTCGCACGGGGAACCGATCTTGCCCCTTCCTTCCACGTCGTGCGTCGCTCCTCGGGTCACCCGCCGCCTCGAACATCCAATGCGGTGCTCCATTTCGACGGCAGCCACGCCCTCGAGCCGCTGGAGCGGACGCCTGGGTGGGACCGCGGCGAGGCGCCGGAGACGTGCCCTTCGGGCTTCTGAAGCTCGCGCGCGGGAAGCGGGGGAAGCGGCCTTGCCGGGCCGGGAGGCGCCCGCGTAGTGTGCCCGCGGGCGAGTCGCATGCCGTCGGGGCGTGGAGCGGTCGTATGGGCCCGCCCGGCGCCTTGCCTCGTCCCGGATCCAGCAACCCGCGAGGATGGAGCCGACATGCTCGAATGTCAGAAGGCGGCGTTCACGCTTCCGGACGGTGCCCACTACCTGAACGGGGCATACATGTCGCCGTTGCTGAAGTCCGTCGAGGAAGCGGGCGTGGCCGCGGTGCGCCGGAAGCGGTTCCCGGCGGACATCACGGCCCGGGACTTCTTCGCGCACGCGGACCGGGCCCGCCGCCTTTTCGCGGACATGGTCGGATCCGGGGAGCCGGAGCGGGTGGCCATCCTCCCGGCTGTGTCGTACGGGATCTCGGCGGCGGCGAGGAACACGGCCGTGGCGCCGGGCCAGAACATCGTGATCCTGGAGGGGCAGTTCCCGAGCAACGCGCTGCCGTGGCGGAGCCTGGCCCGTGAGAAGGGCGCGGAGCTGCGCACGATTGCGGCGCCGACGGGCGCGCGCGGGCGGAGCCGCGCGTGGAACGAGCGGATCCTGGACGCGGTGGATGGCGCCACCGCCGTGGTCGCGCTGGCGCCGGTGCACTGGACGGACGGGACGGTGTTCGACCTGGCGTCGATCGGCGAGCGGGCGAGAGAGCACGGCGCGGCGCTGGTGGTGGATGGGACGCAGGCGGTGGGAGCCATGCCGTTCGACGTGGAGTCCGTGCGGCCGGATGCCCTGGTATGCGCGGCGTACAAGTGGCTGCTGGGGCCGTACTCGGTGGCGTTCGGCTGGTTCGGGTCGCGTTACGACGGGGGAACGCCGCTCGAAGAGACGTGGCTGGCGAGGGAAGGAAGCGACGATTTCCGCAGCCTCGTCGCCTACAATGACGCCTACCGCCCGGCGGCCGCGCGCTACGACGTGGGTGGCCGCAGCAACTTCACGCTCATGCCGATGGCGATCGCGGCGCTCGAGCAGGTCCGGGCGTGGAGCCCGGCCGCGATCCAGGAATACTGCCGCGCCCTCACGACGGAGCTATTCGACGCGCTGCCGGAGCTCGGCTTCGAGGCCGACCTCCCCGCGGGCCGGGCGGCCCACATCTTCGGCCTCCGGGCCACCGGCGCTGCGGACAACGAGGAGATCCGGGCCGCGCTGGAGCGTCGCAGCGTCTACGTCTCGCTGCGCGGAAGCGCGGTGCGCGTCGCACCGAACGTCTACAACGACGACTCGGACGTCGGCGCGCTGCGCGAGGCGCTCGCCTCGGCGCGAAGCTAGCAGCCCGGCGTTCGGGGCGTGCGGCCTCGGGTCCCGGCTGTCGCTACAGCAGTGACACGACGAACAGCGCTCCGAAAGCGGCGAGGATCATCAGCGCGAGCCAGGAAAGCGCCTGCAGTCCTCGCCCGGGCCGGTGCTCCGGGGCCACGGCGTCGCTCGTGATGGCGCGGAGGTTCAGGAATCCGAGGACCGGCGCGGTGAGGAAGGTCACGGTGGTCGCGAAGTCCACCATCGACGTGAGCGACCCGGCGAAGAGCGCCAGCAGGAGCGGGATCGCGACACCGATGACGATGATGGCGCCCCAGTACAGCCGCTCCGGCTCTGACTGGCCGGTCATGACCGGCCGGAGGTCGTGATCCGCTCGTGAACGCGTGCCGCGCAGCACCGCGATGGAGCGGGCGATCCCTCGCGGGAAGCCGTCCACCACCGTGAGCGCCGTGGAGAGCATCGTGGTCAGCACGGCCACGAGGACGAAGGGGCGGGACCACGCGCCAAGCGTGCGCGCGTACAGGTCCACGAGCTGGAGCGAGAACGCGGTGCCGGCGGAGCTGAACGCCTCTCCGCTCCGGTGCATGACCGCCGCCCCCAGGGTGAGGAAGGCGAACGCCATCACCGCCGTCCCCAGGTAGCCGATGCGGAAGTCCAGCAGCGCGTGGGCGACGCTCGTGCGGACGCCCTCGTCGCGGTCCTTGGCCAGCGTCCAGAGGGAGTTCCACACCGAGATGTCCACCGCCGACGGCATCCACCCCGCCAGCGCCAGGATGAAAGCCAGCGAAACGCCCGTGGCTGTGCCGATCGGCGGGACGAGTGCGAAAGTGCCGAGGTCGGCCCGGGGGAAGGCGACGGTCGCGGCGAACAGCGTGGAGAGCGCGAGCGCGACGAGGATGACCTTGACCGTGCGGTCGAGCAGCCTGAACCGTCCGACCCAGAGCAGTGCCGCGCACGCCAGGTACAGCACGCCCGCGGCGGCCCAAACCGGCCAGTGGACCCCGACCACGCTCAGGAGCAGGAAGCCGGTGAAGAGGAGGATGGCCGCGTCCACGATGAGCGCGGTCCCGAGCGTGATCAGGAGGTAGAGCCAGACGGCCCAGCGGCCGATCCGCGCATAGCCCTCGACGAGGCTCTCGCCCGTCGCGGCGGCGTAGCGCGGGCCGAACTCGAAGAACGGGTACTTGAGGATGAGAGCGGCCAGGATCACGCCCGACAGGGCGAAGCCGGCATCCGCCCCCGCGCGTGTGGACTGCACGAGGTGCGACACGCCAATGGCCGCGGCCGCCCACAGCAGCCCGGGCCCGAAGCTCCTCCAGAAGTCCTTTCCGATCATGGCGCCGAATAAGGGGGTCGACGGCGGGGAGAGCAAGGATCCCGGGTTGCCCCGGCTCCGCGCGGTGCGTTAGCCTACGCCCCGGCTCGGGTGGACGCGGAGCGAGGGGGCGGATCTGGTCTGGTGGCTGGCGCGCTCTTCAAAAGCGTTGAGCCGGGGCTGACCCCCGGCTGGTGGGTTCGATTCCCACACGCTCCCGCCACTCGCGCCGGCGTGGGTGTCAGTGCCAGGGATTGCCGATCCAGCTTCCGTACATCGGGTTCGGCACCAGGAAGAACCGGCGCCCGAACGCATCCAGCGCCGAGGCCGGCGCCTCGCGCAGCGACTGGTCGAGCCCCGGGAAGTCGCGGATGTTGTCGCCTACCCAGAGCGCAATGTGAAGCGGCGGGAGCCCCGGGGCGGCCGTCCCCTGTTCCACCATTCTGAAGCGCGGCTCCTTCTCACCCGTGTCGGTCTCGCACAGCACGACGGCCGCGTTCACCCCGATCGCTTCCAGGTTCCGCTTCGTGGCCGGACACAGGCGCTCGTCGCGGTTCGTTACGATCGCCAATCGCCCGCCCAGGCTCTGCACCAGGTGGATGAACTCCACCGCGCCCGGTACCGCTCCCGCCGCTTCTTCGAACACCCACCGGTCCCACATGCTCTCCTCGAACGTCTCGCCGCTCTCGGCCAGGCGACGCTCGAAGTCGCTGTTGTCCAGCACTGTATCGTCGCCGTCCATCACCACCGCCCAGTCCTTCCCCAGCGTGGGCGCCAGCGCCTGGATGCGCGCTCCCGCGTCCCGGTAGATCTGGAACGTCAGCGCCCGGTATTCCGCGGAGCTCCGGACCCAGTGCACCTCGAGGTGCCGCTGCACAGCGTTCTCCGCGCTCGGCGGCTGCGCCCCCGCCATGGGTCCGGGTGCGGAGGGGGCGGGCGGCGAGGCCGTGGCGCACCCGGCGGTCAGCGTTCCGAGGACCAGCAGGACGGCAGCGTGTCTCACGAGATCTCTCCAGTGCGATCGGTTCACCTCGACCCCAAGATAGGCCTCCCCTCTCCACGCCGCCTCCCTTTCCGCCATTGCGCCGCCCCGGTCCTCGCCTTCCTTTCCGCCCATGCGTGTCACCGCCCTCAAGCGGCACCCCCGCCGCGAGCGCGTCCGGGTCTTCGTCGATGGCGGCGATGCCCCCGTGGCCGAGCTGGCGCTCGAGCTCGCTGCCGCCGGGCGGCTGCACGTCGGGTGTGAGCTGACGGCGGAGGAGCTCGCCCGGCTCCAGCGCGAGGATGAGGTTTTTCGCGCCCGTGACGCCGCGCTGAGCCTGCTCTCGCACCGCGCCCGCTCCCGCGTCGAGCTGCGCCGGCGGCTGGAGCGAAAGGAGCTGAGCGCGGGCGCCATCGAGCAGGCCATGGCCTGGCTGGACGAGCGCGGCTACCTGGACGACGACGCGTTCGCCGACGCCTTCATCCGGGATCGCCTCCGTCTGCGCCCTCGGGGCCGCGTCGGGCTCGTCCAGGAGCTGCGTCGCAAGGGCATCGGGCGCGACGTCGCCGAGGCTGCGATCGACCGGGTGCTCGGAGCCGAAGACGTGGACGAGGGTGCGCTGGCCGTCAGGGCCGCGGAAGGCTGGGGCCGCCGGAACGGCCGCATTCTGGACGCCGCCCGGGCGTCGCGCGAGAACGCCGCCGCGGCGCGGCGGCGGCTGTACGGCCACCTGGCGCGCCGCGGCTTTGCGCCCGACGCCATTCGGCGGGCGCTGGATCACGTTCTGGGCGATTGACCCCCCGCGCGGGCCCGCGTACCATCCGGCCCATGCCCAGAGCACGTGTCATCCTCAACCCCACGGCCGGGGACGGCCGCGCCGGCAGGGCGGCGGAGCCGATCCTCGTCGGCCTCGAGCGACGCGGGATCGAAGCCGACATCGTCTCCACCGGCGGCCCCCGGGAAGCCGTCGCCCTGGGGCTCGAGGCCGCCCGGGCTCGCTACGACATCATCATCGCCGCCGGCGGCGACGGCACCGTCCACGAGGTGGCCAACGGGCTGCTCAAGGCCCTCGCCCAGGGCGTGGATGGGCCCGCGCTCGCGGTCCTGCCGGTGGGCACCGGGAACGACTTCGCCAAGCTGGTGGGCCCGCTCGGCGACCTCGAGGCTTCACTCGACATCGTCGCCGCGGGCCGACTGCGCCGCTTCGATGCCGCCGTGGCGGCGTGGGAAGACCGCGAGCAGTGGTTCGTCAACGCCGCCGGGACGGGGATCGACGTCGAGGTGGTACGGCAGATCCAGCGCCGTCGTGGCCGGCCGAGCCCCGCCATCGCGAAGTACCTGGCCGCTGTGGTCAGGGCGCTGGTGACCTACCGCGCCATCCCGCTCCGCTTCCATTTCGACACCGACGTGATCGACCGTGACACCATGATCATTGCCGCGGCCAACGGCCGCTGCATCGGCGGCGGCTTCTGGATCTGCCCGCGCGCGGAACCCGCCGACGGCCGGTTCGATATCTGCATAGTGAACAAGCTGTCGTTCCTCGGCGCCATGCGCGCCCTTCCGCTCATCATGCGGGGCAAGCACGAGCAGCACCGCAAGGTCGAGATGTTCCGCGCCAGCACGGTGGTGATCGAAGCGCTCGGGCCCGACCCGCTCTTCTTCCAGCTGGATGGCGAGCTGCACGAGCCGCCCGGGCTCCGCAAGCTTTCGCTGCGCCTGGTGCCATCGGCGCTCCCCGTCCTCGTGGGCGCCGGTCCGGCATGACCCCCAGGATCCTGCTCGGCACTCTCCTCCTCGTCACCGCGGTCCCGCTCCGCGCGCAGGTCGGGGACACCACCCAGGTGCCGGTGGATTCCGTCATCGTCACCCCGAAAGCGAAGGTCGCCGTGGAAGCCGCCGCCGACACGGTCCGCCCCATGGCGCCCCGGGACGCCATGATTCGCTCCATGATCGTGCCGGGGTGGGGACAGGCGGCGTTCGGGTCGTATTTCCGTGGCGGGATCTACTTCGCCGGCTGGGCGGGCAACTGGTACATGGATTTCCGCAACGTGGTCCGCGTCCACTCCGCGGAGCAGCGCTTCGACCGCCGGCGCACCGAGATCACGGACGCCCTCGTCGCATCGTCACCGAACCCCGACTCGATGCAGGCCCAGATCGACTCGTTCCCCGCTCTCGTCGACAGCGCCGTCCGCGCCGACTCCGCCGGCAACGACCTGCGCAAGCTGGTGCGAGGCCGGAAGCAGCAGCGCCAGGACTGGATCGCGTGGTCGATCTTCTGGCTCCTGGCTTCCGGCGTCGACGCCTACGTCAACGCACACCTCTCCGACTTCCCGGCCGCCATCGACGTGGAGCCCGCGGGCTACCGTGCCGCCTCACTGGGTCTGCGCATCACTCTCCCGCCGAGGCGACCGTGACGTCGCTCCACGCCGCCGTCGAGCGCGATCGCCCCATCGGCGTCTTCGATTCCGGCTTCGGCGGGCTCACCGTCGTGGAAGCGCTGGCCAGACGTCTGCCGGCCGAGTCGATCCTCTATTTCGGCGACACCGCCCGCGTGCCCTACGGCTCCAAGTCGCCGAGCACGGTCCGCCGCTTCGCACGCGAGGCCGCCCGCTTCCTCCTGGCCCGCGACATCAAGCTCCTCGTCATCGCCTGCAACACCGCCACGGCGCATGCCGAGGAGGTGCTGCGCCAGGAGCTCGAGATCCCCGTGGTCGGCGTCATCGAGCCCGGCGCCACGGCGGCTGTCGCCGCCACACGCACCGGCCGCATCGGCGTGGTCGGGACGGCCGGCACGATCGCTTCCGGGGCGTACGACCGCGCCGTCCGCTCCCGCCTGGGAGAGGCCGCCCGCGTCTACTCCCAGCCATGCCCGCTCTTCGTGCCGCTGGTCGAGGAAGGCTGGACCGACCACCCCGTCACCTCCGCCGTCGCCGCCGAGTACCTCCGGCCGCTGAAGGAGGTGGACGTCGACGTGGTCATCCTCGGCTGCACGCACTACCCCCTCCTGAAGCGCACCATGGCCGCCGAGATGGGCGACGCAGTCGCCCTCGTCGACTCGGGCGAGGAGACCGCCCGCGCCGTCGCCCGGATCCTCGAGCGCGAAGGGCTCCAGCGCCCGGCGGACTCCAAGCCCAGCCACGGCTTCTTCGTCAGCGATTCTCCCGCGCGATTCCGCGACGTCGGGCGCCGTTTCGTCGGTGACCTCATCACCGAGGTGACTCACGTGGAGATCGACGAGCTCGGGATGCACGTGGAGCGGCTGAAGGACGGGCGATAGCCGGTCGGCCGCCGGCTCCCGACACCCGCAACGGCACACCCGCGACCCGCGAAGGTCTCTCCACCCGGCGAGATCCGGATTCTCGGGTGACCGACCGCAGAGGACTGCGCCCGGCCTGCCACTCTCAGCCCCCGGTCGGCCCGTCGGCCCACCGGCGCAGCGTCGGGGTGCCGTCGTCGCTCACCGTGATGTAGGTCCAGTGCGTGAGCCAGTCGCCGGCGTTCAGGTAGTGGCGGCCGGGCTCCACCTCGACGACCGCCGGGAGGTGCGAGTGACCACACACGACCCAGCCCAGCTCGGGCTCCCCGGCCAGCGTCTGGCGGGCCCATTCCTCGATGAACGCGGCGCGGCCGCGTTTCCCCGGATCGGAGTCGGATTTGGCCTCGGTGGTGGAGACCCGCTGCGCGAGGCGGACGCCCAGCTCGGGGTGGAGCGCGCGGAAGCCCCAGATCGCGGCCCGACTCCGGAGCACGCGCTTGAGCGCCCGGTACTTGAAATCCCCTCGGCCCAGGCCGTCGCCGTGCGCGAGCAGCGCGGGCCGGCCCGCGATCTCGGTACGGACGTGGCCGGCGTGGAACTCGACTCCGACGTGCTCTCCGAGGAAGCGTCCGCCCCAGGCGTCGTGGTTTCCGCCGGTGACCAGGACCGGCATGCCCGCGTCGACGAGGGCGGCGAGGGCGGCGAGGGCGCGGAAGTGGCGGCCGGGAATGATGTCGCCGTACTCGAACCAGAAGTCGAACAGGTCGCCCGGGATGATGAGCCGGCTCGCCTCCGCCCCCACGTGGTCCAGGAAACGGAGGAACGCCCGCTCCGTCTCATCCGGAACGGCGCCCAGGTGGACGTCCGAGACGATGAACAGCGGTTTCATGGTGGCCGAAGCTAACCGCCGGCCCCGGACCCTGCTACCGGAGAGCCGCGGTGGGCCTGCGGCCACGCGGAGCGCCTTTGCGATGACTGGACGCCCGCAGCCGCGTCGCCCTATGTTCCCGGCGTGCAAACGAAGCAGAACGAACGAGTGGGGCTGCGGCCCCTGAGCCCCTACGAGCCGGCACGGGCGAGAGAGGGTCGGAACCCCGGTGTCCCGCTGGACCTGGACTGGGTCAGGGACACGCGCATCAATCGGAGTGCGGTGGAGCGGCGCGCGACCACGCTCGTGAGGCGCCGCTCGGTGAAGAAGCAGTGGCAGGCGGCGTGGCTGCTGCGTGCCGTCTCCTGCATCGACCTCACCACGCTTTCCGGCGACGACACGCCCGGCAACGTCCGTCGGCTCGCAGCCAAGGCGCGCCAGCCGCTCCGGGCGGACCTGCTGCGCGCGGTCGGGGTGGAGCCGGGCTCTCTGCACGTGGCCGCCGTCTGCGTCTACCACGCGCTGGTGCCCGCGGCCGTCGGAGCGCTGCGGGGCTCCGGGATCCCGGTGGCCGCCGTTTCGACGGGCTTCCCCGCGGGGCTGGGCCCGTTCGAGCAGCGGGTGGCGGAGATCCGGGCGTCCGTGGAAGCGGGGGCGGACGAGATCGACATCGTGATCAGCCGTGCCCACGTGCTCACCGGCAACTGGCGCGCGCTGCACGACGAGGTGCGCACGTTCCGTGACGCGTGCGGCGATGCCCACATGAAGACCATTCTGGCCACGGGCGAGCTGGGTACACTCACCAACGTCGCGCGGGCCAGCCGGGTCTGCCTGATGGCGGGGGCGGACTTCATCAAGACATCCACCGGCAAGGAGCCGGTCAACGCCACTCTCCCCGTGGGCGTGGTGATGACGCGGGCCATCCGGGACTATCTGGAGCGCACCGGCCACGTCGCCGGGTTCAAGCCCGCGGGCGGGATCCGCAGCGCCAGGGACGCGCTCCAGTGGCTGGCCCTGATGAAGGAGGAGCTGGGCGAGGCGTGGACCCGCCCCGAGCGCTTCCGCTTCGGCGCGAGCTCGCTGCTCGGCGACATCGAGCGGCAGATCGAGCATTTCGTCACCGGCCGCTACTCCGCGGGCCATCGACACCCCATGGCATGACCGAAGACACCGCGACAGTCCCGCGTCTCATGGAGACGCTCGAGTACGGACCCGCCCCGGAGAGCTCCGTCGAGGTCCGCGCCTGGATCGACGGCGCCGGCCCGTTCGGCCATTTCATCGGCGGGCGCTGGGTGGAGCCTGCGGCCGGCGAGCGCTTCGACGTCCACGATCCGTCCACGGGGGCGGTGCTGACACAGGTCGCCCAGGGCTCCGCCGCCGACGTGGATGCGGCAGTCCGCGCCGCACGCGCGGCGTTCCCGGCCTGGTCCGCGCTCCAGGGCCACGTCCGCGCCCGCTACCTCTACGCCATCGCCCGCCAGCTCCAGAAGCACTCCCGCTTCTTCTCGGTGCTGGAGTCGCTCGACAACGGCAAGCCGATCCGCGAATCCCGCGACATCGACATCCCGCTCGTGGCCCGCCACTTCTATCATCACGCCGGCTGGGCCCAGCTCCTCGACCGCGATCCCGAGCTCCGCGACCAGGTGCCGCTGGGCGTGGCCGGCCAGATCATCCCGTGGAACTTCCCGCTCCTCATGCTGGCGTGGAAGGTCGCGCCCGCGCTCGCCACCGGGAACACGGTGGTCCTCAAGCCCGCCGAGTTCACCCCCCTCACCGCGATCCGCTTCGGCATCCTGTGCCACACGGTGGGCCTTCCGGCCGGTGTGGTGAACGTCGTCACCGGGGATGGTGAGACGGGCGCGGCGCTCGTCGCCCACCCCGACGTGGACAAGATCGCGTTCACGGGCAGCACGGAAGTGGGGCGGATCATCCGCCGCGCCACGGCGGGCACCGGGAAGCACGTCTCCCTCGAGCTGGGCGGGAAGTCGCCCTTCGTGGTGTTCGAGGACGCGGACCTGGACAGCGTGGTGGAGGGCGTGGTCGACGCCATCTGGTTCAATCAGGGGCAGGTCTGCTGCGCCGGCTCGCGCATCCTGGTGCAGGAAGGCGTAGCCGAAACGCTCCTCCACAAGCTGCGCGAGCGCATGGAACGTTTGCGCATCGGCTCGCCGCTGGACAAGAGCGTGGACATCGGCGCCATCGTCGCACCGGTCCAGCTCGAGCGCATCACGCGCCTGGTGGAGCAGGGGAGGGACGAGGGCGCGCGCATCTGGCAGCCGTCGTGGGGGTGCCCCCAGGAAGGCTGGTTCTATCCGCCCACCGTCATCACGGACGTCGCGCCGGCCGCCACCGTGGCCCAGGTGGAGATCTTCGGCCCCGTGGTGGTCCTCATGACGTTCCGGACCCCGGACGAGGCCGTGGAGCTCGCCAACAACACGCCGTACGGCCTGGCCGCCAGCATCTGGACCGAGAACATCAACGTCGCCCTCGACCTCGCCCCCCGCATCAAGGCCGGCACCGTCTGGGTCAACGCCACGAACCTGTTCGACGCCGCTTCCGGCTTCGGCGGCTACCGGGAGAGCGGGTTCGGCCGCGAGGGTGGGAAGGAAGGGCTCTGGCAGTACCTCCAGCCGCGCTGGGAAAAGGAGCGCGCGGACGGACAGGCCGCCAACGCGGGCGGGGCCGCGCACCGCGAGACGACCGGCGACTCGACCGGTGACTCGACCGGCGAGTCGACCGGCACGCCCGGGAGCCCGCACGCCTCCGATGCCGAGGCGGTGCTGCCGGGTGAGGCCGGTGCAGCCGATGCCGCCGCGGCCGTCGCGTCGCCTGCCATGCCGGGGATCGATCGCACCGCGAAGCTGTTCATCGGGGGCAGGCAGGAGCGCCCCGACGCGGGCTACTCGCTCGACGTGCTGGGCCCCGGCGGCGTGCGCCTCGGCGAGGTCGGGGCCGGCAACCGCAAGGACGTCCGGAACGCGGTGGAGGCTGCGCGCAGGGCGCAGCCGAAGTGGGCGGCCACGGCGGCTCACGGCCGTGCCCAGGTGCTGTACTACCTGGCCGAGAACCTTTCGG
This sequence comes from uncultured Gemmatimonadales bacterium, assembly GCA_963798845.1. Classification (GTDB taxonomy): domain Bacteria; phylum Gemmatimonadota; class Gemmatimonadetes; order Longimicrobiales; family RSA9; genus CAVUKA01. The sequence goes on from CAWCUS010000004.1 coordinate 497,125, forward strand.
CCCGCGAGTCGGAGTTCGTCGCGCGGATCCGATCCATGACAGGCGCTTCGGAGGCGGCCGCGGGCGAGGAGGTCGACGCGGCGATCCGTCGCCTGTTCAGCTACGCCGCGTGGGCCGACAAGTGGGATGGCGCGGTACACCACACGCCGATCCGCAACGTGACCATCGCCATGCCGGAGGCGATCGGGGTGGTGGCCGTCGTCGCTCCGCAGCCGTTCCCGCTCCTCGGCCTGGTGTCGAGCGTGGCCCCTCTCCTGGCCGCCGGGAACGCCGTGGTCGCCATTCCCTCCGGGAGCGCGCCGCTCGCCGCCACGGACCTGTACCAGGTCGTGGAAACTTCGGACGTCCCGGCCGGCGTGATCAACATCGTCACGGGCGACGCTGCCGGCCTCGTCCCCGTGCTCGCCGCCCACTACGGTGTGGACGCCATCTGGCACTTCGGCGCCCCGGCACTCGCGGAAATGGTGGAGCGGGAGTCCGCGTCCAACATGAAGCAGACGTGGGTGGACACGGCCGGCCGCCGCTGGCTCGATGCGGGCGAGGGCGAAGGGCCGGAGTTCCTGCGCCGGGCAACGCAGGTCAAGAACATTCTGGGTGCCCTACGGCGCATGATCGGGCACGCGACGGAGCCCTTTCGGATACGGTACGCGGAAACCGACCAGATGGGCGTGGCCTACCACGCCAACTACCTGGCCTGGTGCGAGATCGGACGCACCGAGCTCATGCGCGACGTCGGCCTCACCTACGCCGAGATGGAGCGCCGAGGCCAGTTCCTGGCCGTTGCCGAGGCTTCCGTCCGCTACATCGCCGCCGCTCGCTATGACGACCTGATCCGCGTTCGAACCGGGATCGAGGGCGTGAAGTCGCGCACGGTCACGTTCGCTTACGAGATCGAGCGCCTGGAGCCCGCTCCCGCCCGGCTCGCCAGCGCGCACACCACGCTGATCTGCCTGGACCCGGGCGGCAGGCCGCGACGGCTTCCGGACGACGTCTTCGCCCTGCTCGAGCCGCGCGAATGACCCGGCTCCCCCTCCGTCCCCGTGCGGTGCGGCGGACCGCTGGCGCGGCGGCGCTCCTGTCCGCGCTCGCCTCCGGCGCGTGCGCCCACGGCTCGCTCTCGCCCGCGCCGGCACCCTCGCCCATCACGCTCGACGAAAGGCAGGTGGCGCACATTGCCACGCTCCTCTCGTTCGAAGACCGACGCACGTTCGCCCCCGACACCTTCGCCTTCCTTGCCCGCGACCCCTCGCCGGAGGTCCGCGGGCGAACGGCGCTCGCCGCCGGGCGGATCGGCGACCCCGCCGCGCTCCCGGTCCTGCTCCGGATGCTCGGTGACGCCGATGACCGCGTGCGCGCCGACGCCGCTTTCGCTCTCGGCGAGCTCGGCGACAGCACCCCGGCAGCGGTGTCGGCGCTGGAGCGCGCGGCCCCGTCGAACTGGGCCGTCGTCCGGGAATCGGACGTCCGCGTGGGGCGGGAGGTCATGGCCGCGCTCGGGAAGATCGGCACGGACGACGCCCGCGAGGCCGTGCTCCGCGGCCTGCGCGAGCTGTACCCCGCCGCCGGATCGCGGCCGGCCGCCACGGCGGAGGCGGCGCTCCTGGCCGTCTGGCGCTTCCGCGAGGGCGCTGGCCGCGTGGCGAGCGTGAGACCCTATCTCGACCATCCCGACGCCCAGGTGCGCTGGCGCGCGGCGTACGCCCTCATGCGCATCGGCACCCCTGACGCCGTCGCCGGGCTGCTCCAGCTCGCCCACGACCCGGACCACCGCGTGCGCGCTTCCGTCGCCCGCGGGCTCCGCGCCGGCCCCGCCGATACCGCCGGCGTGACCGACAGCGCTCGCGCCACTCTCGTCCGGCTTCTCACCGACGACCACGCTCACGTCCGGATCAACGCGCTGCGCGCGCTGGCGGCCTGGCCCGACCCGCCGGTCGCCGTGATGGCGGCGTCGCTGAGCGACCGCGACCCGAACGTGGTCGTGGCGGCCGCCACCGCGCTGGGCGAGGCGGGAGAGGCGGCAGCGCCTGCGCTCGACAGCCTGCTCCGGCGCGACGCGGCGCCGCTGGCGGCGAGGGTCGCCGCGGCGATCCAGCTCGCGCCGTTCCGACCGGCCGCCGTGGTGCCCGTCCTCGAGACGTGGAGCGGAGGCGGGACCCGGGAGCGGTACGCCGCCGCCCGCGCCCTCGCTGCGGTCGGATGGGACCGCGCTCGGGACGTGTTGAGTCGCCTCGCCGCGGATGCCGACGTGAGGGTTGCCGTCGCGGCGACGCAAGCGGCCGGCGCGCTGGCGGCCGATTCCTCTCTGGCCGCGCCGGCCGCGGCGGGGCTGCACGACCTGCTGAGGACCGTGGCCCGGAGCGACCGCCCCCGTCTCGCGGCGGTCGGGCTCCGCGCGCTCGCGCCCCTGCTGAGCCCCGACGACCTGCCGGCGGTTCTCGACGCGTACGCCGCGGCGATCACGGTCGGCGCCGCCGGCCCGGGCTCCGCCGCGGAGCCGAGCGCCGCTGCCGCCGATCTCGAGGTCGACTCGCTCGGCCCGGACCGGCGGGAGATGGCGGAGGCCGCCGTGGCGGGGCTTGCCGCGCTGGACGAAGCGATGGACGGCCGCGCCGGTCAGGCGTTCCGCTCCCGCTTCGGGACTCCGTCGGATCGCCGGCTCGCCCGCTCCGCGGCGCAGGCCATGGGCGGGGACTCGCCGACCGCACCCTCCCGGGAACCTGACGTTCTATCGCGACATCGTCCGCCGCTACGTGGTCCCGCCCCTGGAGGGGAAGGGGCGCCCCCGGGCTCGCATTCGCACCGCGGCCGGCACCATCACCGTGGAGCTGCTCGGCGACGTTGCACCCCTGACGGTGGACAACTTCGTCCGCCTGGCCCAGGCCGGCTTCTACGACGATGGCGTCTGGCACCGCGTGGTCCCGAACTTCGTCGTCCAGGACGGCGCCCCCGCCGGTGACCCGGATGGCGGCCCGGGCTGGGCCATCCGCAATGAGATCAACCCGGTGCGCTACCTTCGAGGCGTCGTGGGGATGGCCCTTTCCGGCCCGGACACAGGTGGGAGCCAGTGGTTCATCACCCTTTCGCCGCAGCCCCACCTCGACGGCGGGTACACCGTTTTCGGCGTCGTATCCGGCGGGATGGACGCCGCGGACCGGGTTCTGCAGGGGGACCCGATCGATTCCGTCGGGGTCCGCTGGTGACCGTGCCCCGCCAACGCCGCCGGCGTTTCAACGGCGGTTGACGCTCTTCTCGATCGGCCGGTATGTTGCACGCTTCGCTAAACAGGATGCACTTCCGCCCGGCGGTGGCGTCGGCCGTCCTGGCCCTCTCGGCCGGGTGCGCCGGCCGCGCAGTGCCACCCACGCTCGACCCTTCCGCGGCCGCGGCGGCCGTCGAGGCCACCGCCCCGCGCACGCCGCTGCGGGTCGTGTTCGGCTGGCAGGCGCAGGACGGCAGCGCTCGTTTTCACGGCCGCGGCGTCGCGCGCATCGCGCCGGCGTACCACGCGCGCCTCGACCTCTTCGGTCCCGGCGGCGACGGCTACCTCAGTGCGGCCCTGGTCGGAGGGGATCTTCGCCTGCCGGGCGGGGGCAGCGAGGTCCGGCTCCCGCCGCCGGCGTTCATGTGGGCGGTGCTCGGTGTGGTTGCGCCCCCCGCCGGGGCCACGCTCATCGCGACCAGCGAAGAGGGCGCCACGACCGAGCTGTTCTACGACCTGGACGACGGGCGCCTCATCTACACCCTCGTCGACGGCCGCCTGAGCCGCGCCACCTGGGACCGGCGTGGCGGCGCCGCGCTGGTGGAGCTGAAGGATCTCGGCGGAACCGTCCCCGGGACTGCGCTGTACCGGGACCGTGCCGCCAACATGGAGCTGCTTCTCAATGTCGAGCGAACGGATGAAGTGGAGGCATTCCCGCCAGAGATCTGGGACCCGGGCCGCTGAGCGGCTGGCGCTCCTCGCGGTCATCCTCCTCGTCCTGGCGGGCTGCAACTACGGCTTCGAGGGCGGCGGGTTCCCGTCGTCCATCCGCACCCTCTACATCGCACCGTTCGAGAACGAGACGCCTCAGTTCGGGCTGGAACAGAAGCTCTACGCCACCATGCTCGACCGCCTCCCTGGCCAGCTCGGCGTCCGGATCGGCGGCGAGGAGACGGCCGACGCGATCGTGCGGGGGTCCATCGTCCGCTATGACAATGTCGCCCAGAACTACCGCCCCGGCACCGCGGGTCAGCCGGCCGCGGACGTGGTCTCGCACGAGGTGCAGATCGGCGTGAAGGTGCAGCTCATCGACGTCCACCGGAACGTCGTTCTCTGGGACTCGCAGAGCCTGGTCGGCAAGGGGAGCTACCGCCCCAACGAGGACTCGGACCAGGTCGCGCAGACCACCGCCATCCAGGACCTGATCAAGCAGATGGTCGACGGAGCGCAATCCCAGTGGTAGAGGCGATCCGCCCCGAGCACTTCTTCCTCGTTCTGATCGCCATACTCGTCTTCGGCAAGGGGATCGGCGAGATCGCCGAGCGGATCGGCCAGCCCGCGGTCCTCGGCGAGCTGGTGGCCGGCGTCCTCCTCGGCGCCAGCGTCCTCGGCGTCATCCCCGCCGGCGGGCCGATGGCCGAGATGATCACGCTCCTCGCCGAGGTCGGTGTGGCCATTCTCCTCTTCGAGATCGGATTGGAGACCGACCTCCGCGAGATGTTCCGCGTGGGCACGTCCGCCACCATGGTGGCCGTCGTGGGCGTGACCGTTCCGTTCGCCCTCGGCTTCCTGTACTGGTTCACTCTCCGTCCGGCCATCGGCACCCACCCGGGCGACATCACCGACACCATCGTCGCCATCTTCGCGGGCGCCACGCTCACCGCCACCTCCGTGGGCATCACGGCCCGCGTCCTCACCGACCTCGGCCGCATCCACACCCGCGAGGCGAGGATCATCATCGGCGCGGCCGTGGTCGACGACGTCCTGGGCCTCGTGATCCTGGCCATTGTCAGCGGGCTGGCTTCCGGCGCCGCCCTGAGCCCGTTCGGCATCGCCCGCACGTTCTTCATCGCGGTCGGCTTCCTGGTCGCCGCCGTCATCGTCGGGAACTGGGTTGCGCCGCGCGTATTCGGAGTCATCGACCAGCTGCGCGTCCGGGGCGTTCTCCTGGTGGGCGCCTTCTCCTTCGCGCTCCTCTTCGGCGCGCTCGCCGGCCTCGCCGGCTCCGCCATGATCATCGGCAGCTTCGCCGCCGGGATCGTCCTCAGCTCCACCAACCAGTTCGACGTCATCGAGGACCGCATCAAGCCCGTCGCCGACATCTTCACTCCGATCTTCTTCGTCTCCGTCGGCGCTTCCGTGAACGTCCGCCTCTTCCTCCCCTGGACGGCCGACTTCAACTGGGGCGTGCTCATGGTCGGCGGCGTGCTCCTGGTCATCGCCGTCGTCGGCAAGGTGGTGGCCGGCTACAGCGTGGGGTGGGGGAAGCACAGGCTGAACCACCTGGCCGTGGGCGTGGGCATGATCCCACGCGGCGAGGTGGGGCTCATCTTCGCCCAGCTCGGGCTGAACCAGCACATCCTTTCCTCCGAGGTGTTCAGCGCCGTGCTCATCATGGTCATCTTCACCACGTTCATCTCCCCGCCGCTGCTCAAGCTGATCTTCCACGACGAGCATTCCGGCGACGCCGCGGCGGGACTCCCCGTGCACCCCGGCGCCGCGGACGTCGAGACCGCCCGCGCCCGCTGGTCCTGAGATGACGGCCCCCCCCACGTCGCCCGAGGAGAAGGTGCTGCAGCGCAGCGCGCTGCTCGCGCGCTTCGGCCGCCCTCGCGACGGTCGTCTCGTCTTCACCAACGGCTGCTTCGATCTCCTGCACCGGGGTCACGTCGCCTACCTGTTCGCCGCGCGCGCCCTCGGCGATGCCCTCGTCGTCGGAGTGAATGCCGACGACTCCGTCCGCCGCCTCAAGGGGCCCGGCCGCCCCATCGTGCCCCTCGAGGACCGGCTCTTCGTCCTCGCCGGGCTCGGCTGCGTGGATGCGGTGGTTCCGTTCGGCGAGGACACGCCGCGCGAGCTCATCGCCGCGCTGCTGCCGGACGTGCTCGTGAAGGGCGGCGACTATCGCGCGGACGACGTGGTCGGCGCCCGCGAAGTCCGGGAAGCGGGCGGCGACGTCATCATCCTCCCCTTCGTCCGGGGGCGCTCCACCACACAGCTCATTCAACGCCTGGAGGACCGTGCCTGAACCGCGCAGCGACCGCACCAATGACGACCTCCGACCCATCACCCTCGAGCGAGGGGCGGCCCCCTTCGCCGAAGGCTCCTGTCGCGTCCGCTTCGGCCGGACCGAGGTGCTCTGCACGGCTTCCGTCCAGCCCGACGTGCCGGGGTGGCGGAAGGGGAGCGGGCTCGGCTGGGTCACCGCCGAGTACGCCATGCTCCCGCGCTCCACGCAGACGCGGACGGGACGCGAGCGCTTCCGCCTCGGCGGCCGGACCCAGGAGATCCAGCGTCTCATCGGCCGCTCCCTCCGCGCGGCCATGGATCTCGCCGCCCTCGGCGAGCGCCAGATCATCGTCGACTGCGACGTCCTCGTGGCCGACGGAGGCACCCGCACCGCCGCCATCACCGGCGGGGCCGTGGCGCTCGCAGACGCTTGCGCCTGGCTCGTGACGCGCGGACACGTGGCCGCGTCCCCGATGCGCGAGTTCGTCGCGGCGGTGAGCGTCGGGGTGGTGGGCGGCGAGCCGCGCCTCGACCTGGAGTACGTCGAGGACGTGGCCGCGGAAGTGGACATGAACGTGGTCATGCTGGAGGGCGGCGGCCTCGTCGAGGTGCAGGGAACGGGAGAGCAGGGCACGTTCACGCGCGCCGAGCTCGACCAGCTCCTCGACCTCGCCACGGCCGGCATCCGCGACCTCCACCGCCGCCAGGGCCACGCGCTCGCCCGGCCATGAGCACCACCCTCGTCCTCGCCACCCGCAGCGCCCACAAGGCCGCCGAGATCGAACGCATCCTGGCGCCGCTCGGGATTCACGTGCAGACGCTCGCCGAGCTCGGCGTCCAGCCCCTCGAGGAGGAGGACGCCATCGAGATCCACGACACCTTCCGCGCCAACGCCGCGGCCAAGGCCATCTACTTCGCCTCCAGGCTTCAGCGCCCCGTCCTCGCCGACGACTCCGGGCTGCGTGTCGACGCCCTCGGCGGCGAGCCCGGCGTCCGCACCAAGCGCTTCTCCGGACGCGACGACCTCTCCGGCTCCGAGCTCGACCGGGCCAACAACGCGCTGCTCCTCCAGCGCCTCGACGGCGTGCCCGATGAGCGGCGTGGCGCCCGCTACGTCTGCGCCGCGGTGCTCGGCTGGTCCGACGGGCGCACCCTGTGCGCCACCGGCACCGTCACGGGCCGGATCGCCCCCACGCCGGCCGGGCGCGCCGGCTTCGGCTACGACCCGCTCTTCTTCGTCCCGACGCTCGGCGCCCGCTTCGCCGAGGTGGATCCTGCCGCCAAGGATGCCATGAGCCACCGCGCCCGGGCGTTCCGCGCCCTGGCTTCGGCACTGGAAGCCGCGCCGTGGTCGCTGTTACCTTGATGCTGCAAACACTCGAACTGCGCGGACCCATGGCCCGATACATCAAGATTCTCGCGTTCGCCCTCGCGGGCGTGCTCGTTGCCCGCTTCCTCGTCCTCGGGCTCGATGCCATAGGGGAGGCGGCCGAGCGGCGCTCGCTGCGCGCCTGAGCCGACGGTCCGTCGAACGTACGCTCGCCCGCGCAGCTTCGGGCACAGGTCACGAAGGAACCCCGGATTCGCTTTGTTTGGATTGCTTCTCGTCGCCGCGCGCCTGCTCGGTGGAGCCGATGTTGCCGCCGCCCGGACACTCCCGTTTCAGCACGCGCATAACGACCGCGGCGACGCGGAGTTCCGCGCCCTCATGGAGCGGACCCGAGACTGGACGATCCGCTCGCAGCTGTTCATGGTGAAAGGCGACGGCGCCTGATGGAGCTCCGCTTCGCGCTCCTCGCCGACCACATCACCGAGACCCGCGACGGCAAGCTGGTCCTGATCGGGGAGTTCGACGGCCTCATGCTGTCCGACCTCCAGAAGCCGTTCCCTCGCCTCAGCCTCGTCGCCCGCTTCGAGGCCGACGACGCCGAAGGCTCCGACCACCGGCTCCAGATCGGCTGCTTCGACGACGACGGCTCAGCCGTCCTCCCGCTCTCCCCGGAGCTCCACCTCCGCTTCCACCCCCTCGGGCCGGGGCGGGGAAGCCGGGGGCAGGTCATCATGAACTTCGATCACGTGCTCTTCCCCCGCTACGGCGAGTACTCCTTCCGGCTCCTGGTGGACGGCCATCTCGCCGGCCGCGTCCCTCTCCACGTCTCCTCCCCTCCGCGGCCATCCGGCGTCCTGCACTGATGCCGCCGGCCATCCACACCGGGCGCCCGCTTCTGCCTCCGCCGGGGACCTGCGGCACAGCCGGACAGCGGGTATCTTGGGGGTCCCGGCTCATCGGACATCTCGGCGGAGGCTCGTGGTAGGCAAGCGGCTGTTGTTCCTCGGCGATTCACTTCCGTACCCTGCGGACCGCGGTCTCGCGCTCCGGAGCTACCACGTGCTGCGCCTGCTCGCGTCCCGCTACGACGTGGACGCGCTCTTCTTCCATCACAGGGATGACCCGACGCAGATGCCGCTGCACGACCGCGTGCGGCACCTCCAGGAGCTCGCGCGCGTCGAGGTTTTCCCGCTCCCGGGCGAGTCGAGTGCGCGGCGACGCATCCGGGACCGGGTGCTCAGCTCCTTCGTGCGTCGCACGATCACGCGCTGGCAATACGACGACCCCCGCTTCCGCCGCCGCGTCCTGGAGCTGCGGCTCGAGCACGACCCCCGCATCGTCCACGTGGATCGGATCACGCTCAACCGTTACCTGCCGCTCCTCGAGGGGAACACGGTCGTCCTCACACACCACCGCGTGGAGAGCCAGTCCCTCGCGCTCCGCGCCGAGCTGGCGCAGGGGACCGAGCGACGCTTCCTCCAGCGCCAGGCCCGGTGGATGGAGGATGCCGAGCGCTTCTGGATGCCGCGGGCCACGCTCAACGTGGCGCGCTCCGAGCACGACCGCGGCGCCCTCGCGCAGCTCGCCCCCGACGCCGCCCTGGAGGCCTGGCCCGATGGCGTCGACATCCGCCACTTCACCCCGGCCCGCGGCACAGGCAAGGGCCTCGCCTACGTCGGCGGCGCCGAGCGAACCCGCGACCGCGACGCGCTGGAGTACTTCGCCACGCGGATCCTCCCGCGGCTGCGCAGCATCAGCGGCATGCAGGCGCTGGAGCCGATCGCGTGGGTCGGGAGCGCGAACGAGCCGGACCGCCGCCGCTACCGGGAGATCGGAATCGACCTCACCGGCTACGTCGAGGACATCCGCCCCGTCGTCCGGCCCGCCGCATGCTACATCGTCCCGATCCGCATCGCCGGCGGCGCCCGCTTCAAGGTCCTCCTCGCCTGGGCCATGGGGAAGGCAGTGGTCAGCACCTCGGCCGGGTGCGAGGGGCTCGAGGCCGTCAATGGCCGCAATATCCTCATCCGCGACGATCCCGACGCCTTCGCCCGCGCCGTCGCCGACATCCTCGAGGACCGCGACCTCCGCGCCCGGCTGGGCGAGGCCGGCCGCACCACCGTCGAGGACCGCTACAGCTGGGACCTCATCGGCAAGGACATGCTCGCCCGCTACGAGGCGCTGGAGCACGCGAGGCCTTGAGCCGGTAGCGGGGAGCAGGGATCACCGCGTGACTTCGCCGGCTCGGTTCCGCCAACCGCCGCCCCATCGGTGCCGCGCGCACCGAAGTCCGTGACCTGTTCACTGCGGGTGGTCCGATCCAGCAGTTCGACGGGATCTGGGCACTCCGGCGATCAAAGTCCCTATGGCCGCGATCCTCACCACCACGTGCACCAGCACGTATTCGGTGGATCTGTAATCTCTCGTTGTGGCTGCGTTAGGACGGCAACGCTCAGGCGGATGGGCTTGTGCCGCACGCGTGGCGGCCTCGACTCACGCGCTGCCAGCCCTGCAGCGGCTATGTACCGGAGCGGGCCACCCGGTCACCACGGCTTGGCCGGCTCGATCCAACCGGGCGGGCCGGGCTCCTTCTCCGGGGTGGGCGGAGCGCCCGGCTCGTCCTCCCACGCCTCGTCATACTGCTCTTCCTCCTCTCTCCTCCTCCTCCTCCTCCTCCTCTCTTCTTCTTCTTCTTCTTCTTCCTCCTCCTCCTCCTCCTCCTCCTCCTCCTCCTCCTCCTCGAACGTCCACGGGTCCGGCCACCACGCCTCGAGCCCCCAGCCGGGGGCGGTCGTGGACTTTCCCTCCGGACACTGCGCTCGCGCAGCGGCCAGGGGCGTGCGGACCTCAGGTGACGGTTCGGTCATGCTCCCCTTCCGGGACGAAGAAATGGTCGTCGGGTAGCTCGCTTCGGATAATCGCCTCACAGCGATCACGCAGCCGGGGGTTGAGCCGGGGGTCGACGTAGCTTGTGGCGATCTCCTGCTGTTTCCGCAGGAGCCGTCGCAGCTGCTCGCGCTCCACCTCGCCGTAGCGCTGTCGGTCCTCGATGTCGTGGATCAGGTCGCGCAGGTCGAAACCCAGGCCTTTGTAGCGCGTCACCCTCTCCTCCAGCTTCCGGATCCGCTCGGAGGGCTTGGCCACGGGTTGGTAAATGGCCAGGAGCGCCGCGACCGCGCCCAGCGCCTTCCAGAGCGCGCCGTCGAGCAGGTCGGAGAAGACCCACACGCCGCCCAGCGCAGATGACGCGGCGGCGGCGAGGACGATCTCGACCCAGAAGTTGCGGCGGGTAACCGCCGCGAGCTGCCAGCGGTAATACTCGGTGTTGAGGCGGACCGTTCGATAGAGGTCGTAGACCTGCCAGACGGGCTCTCTGCGGGACACGAATCGCACCTCCCGGCCGCGGTAGGGAGCTCGGTCCTACTCGTTATGTGGCGGACGCGCCGGTGTCAAGTGCACCGGCACGCGGCATCCGCGTGCGGTTTTCGCCCTGCCAAACCGCAGCCACCGGCCTCGGGGCTGGCGGCCTGGAGTGCTTTCAACCCCGGACGGAGCGGCCTCCCGGGCGGAAACGCTGGGGCCCACCCGCGCCTAGGCGTCGGAACGCGCTCATGTTACCTTCTGTGCCACCACTTCTGGCACCGTTTCGCCGCTGCGCAGCGGTTCTTGACGCAGTTTCAGAAACGGTGGCTCCGCAAGAACAGCGGAAGAGGTTGAAATAGAAGGACTTCGGGGCGTGGCGCAGTCCGGTAGCGCACCTGCTTTGGGAGCAGGGGGTCGCCGGTTCGAATCCGGCCGCCCCGACTCGGTTTTTTCCCTCGACGCTCACTCCGCCTGAAGGGGTGTGCCATGGCTGCGACCCTCGCTTTTCTCCAGGCCGCCGTCGAATACGGTGCGGCCGTGGGCGCCGCGGCGAACGGCAGCTCCGGAAACGGCGCGCTGCTGCACCGGGGCGCGGACCTCGTGATCGACAACCCCGTCGCGGTTCTCATCGCGCTCGCCACGCTCCTCGTTCTGGCCGCTCTCGCGGCGACCCGCGGCTACCGGTCCTGAGCTTTCTGGAGCCGTCCCAGGCCTTCATTCCCGACCTGAACGCTCGCGCATCCCGTCCCTCGAACGGGACCTTGCCCTCTCCCGGTGTGTATCTTACCGTGTCGTTAGACCGATCGGTCGAACCGCGAAGTTGAGAGCCGGCGGAGCATGGCACGGAACCGATTCGACAACCTGGAGCTGGACCGGCAGGAGGCGATCCTGGCCGCTGCGGCGGAGGAGTTCGCGCTGCGCGGCTACACGGGTGCGTCGCTGAGCCGGATCATCGAGCAGGCGGGGATCAGCAAGGGGTCGCTGTACTACTACTTCGACGACAAGGAAGACCTGTTCGCGACGGTGGTGGCGGTGGTGATCGATCGGCTGCTGGAGGCGGTGGGTGGTTTCGGGCTGGACGCGGTGACTGCATCGTCGTACTGGGAGTGGATGCGGGAGATGGCGCTGCGCAGTGTCGCGCTCCTGAGCGAGGACCGGTGGGACGTGCGGCTCGCGATGGCGTTTCCGCGGCTGCGGGCGGAGCCGGAGGCGGCGGACGCGGTGCGGCCGGCGCTGGAGTGGGCGACGCAGATGACGACGGGTGTGCTGTCGCGGGGACGGGAGCTCGGGGTGGTGAGGCGTGATCTGCCGCTGGGCCTCCTGGTGGAGGTGACGATGGCGGCCGATGATGCCGCGGATCGCTGGCTTGCGGAGCACCGGGAGGACTACGACCAGGCCGGCCTCCGTGGCCTGATCGAGGCGCGGACGGACCTGATGCGGGACATGCTGGACGCGGAGAACGAAGGGTGGGAGCGATGACACGACGAAGTGCGCGGGCGGGCAGGTCGTGGTGGGCGGGCGCGTCGGTTGTGGCGTGGCTGGCGGTGGGCGCGGGAGTTCCGGCCGTCGCCGCGCTGGCGGTGATTCCGGCGAGGGCGAGCGCCCAGGAGCCGAAGCTGCCGTCCGTGAAGGAGGTGACGGATTACCTGGACGAGCTCTACCGGTCCGAATCGTCGCACGCGGTGATGACGATGACGGTCGTTCGGGAGCGTGGGACGCGCGAGCTGACCATGGAGATGTGGTCGAGGGGCCAGGACGATGCGCTCATCGTGATACGGTCGCCCGCGCGCGAGGCGGGCACGGCCACGCTCATGACGGACGAGGGGATGTGGAACTACGCGCCGAGGGCCGACCGGCTGATCCGGATCCCGACGGGACTGCTGTCGGAGAGCTGGATGGGGAGCCATTTCAGCAACGACGACCTGATGCGTGAGACGAAGTACGACGAGGACTACGACAGCGAGGTGGCGTGGGTCACGCGCGACGGGGAGCGCTATCTCCAGGTCACGCTCACCCCGAAGCCCAATGCGCCCGTGGTGTACACGAAGGTCCTTTTCCTCCTCAGGCCGGAGAAGTGGACGCCGGAGGCGGAGGAGTTCTACGACCAGGGCCAGCTGATCCGCACGATGCGCTTCGATGACGTCCGGACCGTGGCCGGGAAGCCGCTGCCCTTCCGGATGGTGCTCCAGCCGACGGACGCGCCGGACGAGCGCACGGTGGTGCAGTACGACAAGCTGGAGCTGGACGTGCCGGTCTCGACGGACCTGTTCACGCGGCGGGGCTTGCGGCGAGTGGCGCAATGATCTCGTTCAAGCTGGGGCTGCGGAACCTGTTCCGTAACCGCTGGCGGAGCGGGCTCACGCTGGCGGCGATCTCGGTGGCCGTGGCCGTCATGGTCTGGACGCTGGGGTTTTACGCGGGCTGGCTGGACGAGATGGTGCGCGGCGCCACCGCGGTGGAGGTGACGCAGGCGCAGGTCCACACGGCCGCCTACGTGGAGGCACCGCGCAGCTATCGCACGTTCCCGTTCGACAGCGCCCGCCTCGACAGCATCCTCGCCGTCCCGGGCGTGGTGGCGGTGAGCCCCCGCGCCGAGCTGACCGGGCTGGTAGGGAACGAGGAGCGGTCGCAGGTCGCGCGCATCATCGGCGTGCGGCCGGACCTCGAGGCCGCGGCCACGCCGGTGCCGCGCGCGCTCACCGCCGGCCGCTGGCTGTCGCCCGATCCGGCGCCGTATCCGGCGCCGCGCGAGGCGGTGATCGGTGAAGGCGTGGCGCAGCAGCTCCGCGTGGGCGTGGACGACGAGCTCGTCGTGTTCCTGGAAGCGGCCGACGGGTCTCTCGGCAACGAGCTGCTGCGCGTGGTCGGCATCGTCCATACCGGCAACACCCAGGTGGACCGGATGGCGGCGTACGTCCACCTTTCCGACGCCCAGAACATGGGCGCGCTGGGCGACGGCATTCACGAGATCGCGATCCGCGCCGCCGACCTCGAGCGCGCGCCGGAGCTCGCCATGGCCGTGGCCGCCGCCATCGGCGCGTTCGCGGGTACGCCGCCCGACTCGGCGGTGGAGCGCGGCGAGATGCCGGGCGACGACCTGGTCGTCCAGCCGTGGCAGGAGATCGTGCCTTCCATCAACCAGATGGTCATCCTCTTCCGCCAGTCCTACTGGTTCATGTACCTGCTCATCTACCTCGTGGCCGCAATCGGGATCCTGAACACGCAGCGCATGAGCGCGCTGGAGCGGCGCCGGGAGTTCGGCGTGCTGATGGCGATCGGGATGCGGCCGCGCCGCATGTTCCGCACGCTGGTCGTGGAGACGGTGGTCCTCGGCACGGTGGGGGCGCTCATGGGCGCCCTCGTGGGCGGGCTGGCCACCTGGTATTTCGCCGCGAAGGGGCTGGACATGGGGCTCCTCACCAGCTCCGGAAACGCGAGCTTCTCCTTCATGGGCGTGGCGTTTTCGGACCGTCTCTACTTCGGCCTGTATCCGGGCGCCGTGATCCAGCCGGTGGTCGTGATGCTCGTCGTGGCCGGCGTCAGCGGCCTGTGGCCGGCGATCAGGGCCGCACGCATCGACCCCGCGCCCACCATCGCCGGGAGGACGTGATGCTGCTCAGGATCGCGTGGCGGAACCTGTGGAGGCACCGCACCCGCACCATCATCATGAGCTCGGCCGTGGCGCTGGCGTACGCGCTGGTGCTGGTCGCCCTGGGCATCTCCGACGACGGGCATCGCCGCATGCTCGAGGAGGCCAGCCGCGCCGCCGGCGGCGATATCCTCGTCCACGGCCGCGACTACTGGGCCACCCGCGCCAGCGACATCGTGATCCCCGACGCCGAGGCGGTGCTGGGCGAGGTGGCCGCGGTCCCTGGCGTGAAGGCCGTGGTGCCCCGCGTCCTGGTCAACGGGCTGGTGAGCACATCGGCCGACAGCCGCCCGCTCATGCTCCAGGGCATCGACCCGGCGGCCGAGGATGCGCTGAACGACTACCGGGACGACCTGGTGACGGGCAGCTACCTGGACGGCACCACCATGAAGCACCCGATCCTCCTGGGCCAGCGCCTCGCCGCACGCCTGGGGCTCCACGCGGGCGACCGCGTGGTCCTCACCGCCACGGGCCCGGATGGGGAGATGACGCGGGCGCTGTTCCACCTGGCCGGCACGCTCGCAACCGGGATGCAGGAGCTCGACGAGGTGGCCGGCTTCACCACGCTGTCCGCCGCCCGCGACGCCCTCGGCATGGACGGCATGCTGACTCAGATCGGCGTGCTGGTCACCGGCGACGCGGACGTGGACAGCGTCGCCAGCCACATCCGCACCGCCGTCGACGCCTCCGCCGACGGTCTCGAGGTGCTCACGTGGCGCGACGCCGTGCCGGAAATGATCGGCTACGTGGAGCTCGACGACGCGTTCGGCTACGTGTACATGATCGTCATCTTCGCCGTCGTTCTCTTCTCCATCACCAACACGTTCCTCATGGCGGTGATGGAGCGGGTGCGCGAGTTCGGGCTGCTCAACGCCCTGGGACTCCGCAACGACCGCATCGGGCGGCTGCTCCTGGCCGAGACCGCGCTCATGACCGCGCTGGCGATGGCCGCCGGCTTCCTCATCGGCTACGGCGGGCACCTGGCGGCAAAGCACTGGGGGATCAGCATGGCCTCGTACGGCATCGAGGACATGGAGCTGTCCGGCGTGGACTTCAGCCAGCTGGTCATGCACAGCACCATTGTCCCGATCAAGTGGTTCCTCGCCTCGGCGTTCGTGGCCGTGACCACCATCGCGAGCGCCCTCTATCCCGCCTGGCGTGCCACGCGGCTCGCCCCGGCGGAAGCGATGCGCTTCTTCGAATGAGCAGGAGGACGTGAACGTGAGCACGAACACGCCCGTCGAGCAGCCGCCGCGGCACGGTCCCGGCCTCATCGACGGCCACGCCATGATCCACGCGCACTCCGTCACCAAGGTGTACCGCCAGGGCGAGCTGGACGTGCACGCGCTCCGCGGCGTGGACCTGGACATCGGCGAGGGGGAGTTCACGGCCCTCGCCGGCCCCTCTGGCTCCGGCAAGACCACGCTCCTCAACATCATCGGCGCCCTGGACGTGCCCACGAGCGGCCACGTGGAGGTGGCGGGCCGGAACGTCGCCACCCTGAGGAAGGGGGAGGCGGCCGATTTCCGGCTCGACACGGTCGGCTTCATCTTCCAGGCCTACAACCTGGTACCCGTGCTCACCGCGTACGAGAACGCGGAGTTCACGCTGCTCTTGCGCGGAGTCGACGCTGCCGAGCGCCGCGGGATCGTGCAGCCGCTTCTGGAGCGGGTCGGGCTCGCCGAGATGATGGACCGCAAGCCCCACGAGCTCTCGGGCGGGCAGCAGCAGCGCGTGGCCGTGGTCCGCGCACTGGCCACCCACCCGGCCATCGTCCTCGCCGATGAGCCCACGGCCAACCTGGACAGCGAGACCTCGGCCGGGCTGCTGGACCTCATGCTGGAGCTCAACCGCGAGATGGGGATCACCTTCCTCTTCTCAACCCACGACCAGACCGTCATCGACCGCGCTCGGCGCGTCGTGGAGCTCCTCGACGGGCGGATCCACCGCGTGCGGGCGCCCGGGGACTGAGCGGTGCCCCGCGCCCTGGCCCTCGCGGGTGCGCTCGCCGCCGCGGGCGCGACGCTCCTCGCCATTCCGACGGCGGCGGGCGCGCAGCTCACGCTCATCGGCAACGGCCATTTCACGGCGACCGTGGGCGGCTACGTCCGCTCGATCACCGGCATCCAGGACCTCGGCTACGACATCCCCACGCTCCCCGGCGTCCCGGCCACCGCGGCGCAGAGCGGCTTCCACAGCGAGGTGGGCCGGGTCAAGTGGCTGGTCTCGGGCGACCACTGGCGGCTCGAGATCCACGACCGCCTCCAGGCCCGCGTCACCAGCCAGGCCGGTGACCAGGTCGTCGGGTTCGGCGTCAGCACCGTTCCCGACCGCCTCGTCGATCTCTCGTCCGACTTCATCGACCGCGACCGGCTCCACGTCTGGCACGACGTCGACCGTCTCAGCCTCTCCGTCTTCACCGACGCGGTGGATGTCACGCTCGGGCGGCAGGCGATCACCTGGGGAACCGCCGCCATCTTCCCGGTGGCCGACCTCTGGTCCCACTTCGCGCCGTTCGAGCAGGAGACCGAGGAGAAGCCGGGAGTGGACGCCGTGCGGGCGCTCTTCTATCCGGCGGAAGGGCTGGAGGTGGACGCGGTCGCGGCCTACCGCGGCAGCGCCGATGACGCTTCCGCGGGCGTCCGCGGCACCCTCTCGCTCCCGGGCGCCGACGTCTGGGCGGGTGCCGGCAAGTTCTGGCGGGAGGCCATCATCATGGCCGGTTTCGCCGTCCTCGGCGACGAGACCAAGCTCCGCCTCGAGGCCGCGTTCCCATGGTACCTCGACGGCGGCGATGCCCAGCGGCCCAGGATCACGGCGGGCGTCGACTGGATCCGCGGCACGCTCGTGCTCACCGGCGAGTACCACTACAACGGCATCGGCGCGGCGGTGGCCGCCGACTACGCCCGCCTCGCCGCAGACCCGAGGGTGCTGCGAGGAGAGACCTACTACCTGGGGCGCCACTACCTCGGCGCACTCGCCAGCTGGAGCCCCGACGTCGAGAACCGCCTCACCCTCGCCACCAGCGCCCTCGTAAACCTCGGCGACGGCAGCGCCGCACTCACACCCGTCGCCACCTACGACATGGGCCAGGCCACACGCCTCTCACTCGGCGCGCTCCTCTCCAGCGGCGAGCCTCCCACGTTCCAGATCCAGCCTCCAGCCGTCCGCTTCGGCAGCGAGTTCGGCGCCTACGGCTCGGCGCTCTTCACCATGCTATCCGTCTATTTCTGACTACGGGATCGCCCGCGCGATCAGAAGCACGGTGAAAACGACGTAGCCGACCAGCAGCACGCTGCCGGAAACGCGCCCGAGCACCCGACCTCGCAGCGACAACGGGACCAGGATGAGGGCGAAGAAGATCATTGCCGGAGCGTCGAACTTGAGCACTTCCTCCGACACCGGGATCGGGCGCAGGAGCGCCGACACGCCCAGGATGCTGAGCAGGTTGAAGATGTTCGAGCCCACCGCATTTCCCAGCGCGATGTCCGGCTCGTCGCGGCGGGCGGCCACCACGCAGGTCGCGAGCTCCGGCAGCGACGTGCCCATGGCCACCACGGTCAGCCCGACCACGATCTCCGACACCCCCAGGAGCCGCGCGAAGTACACGGCCGACCCGACCAGCAGGTGGGCCCCCGCCACCAGCGCCGACAGCCCCAGCACCACCAGCACCACATCCCGGACCACACTTCCGTCCGACGCCGCCTTCTCTCCGCCGAACTGCCGGTACTCCGCTTCCACCTCCCGCGACTCCCGCGCGCTCTCCCGCTGAACGTACCAGAGGAAGCCCCCGAACAGGATGGCCAGCAGCGTCCCGTCCCACCGCCCGAGAATCCGGTTCCCCATCAGCAGCATCACCAGGATGCTCGCCGCCACCATCACCGGGGACTCCCGCCGCATCAGCCGCAGCCCCACCCGCAGCGGCCGCACCAGCGCCGAGATGCCCAGGATCAGGGCGATGTTGATGATGTTCGAGCCGACGACGTTGCCCAGCACCACGTCGCTCTGCCCCCGCAGCGACGCGACCACCCCCACCAGCAGCTCGGGCGCCGAGCTCCCGAACGCAACCACCGTGAGCCCGACCACGAGCGGGCTCACTCCCAGCC
>CAWCUS010000005.1:0-403401 GCA_963798845.1 uncultured Gemmatimonadales bacterium
ACCGAGCCGCCCCACACACTCCGGTGTGTCGGGGCGGCTCTCTTTTTTCCACCCCCGACCTCTGACCGACCGGAAGCCGGCATGCTCGAGGGGAGGCGGGGTGAGGGGGAACGGCCTAGATTCAGAACATGGCCAAGGAGCATGGAGAGGCGGGAACCGGAAACGAGACGCGGGCTGGACTCGTGGCGCTGGTGGGGCGGCCGAACGTCGGGAAGTCGACGCTCCTGAACGCGCTGCTCGGGGAGAAGCTGAGCATCGTCACGGCGCGTGAGCAGACCACGCGGGAGCGGGTTCTGGGGATCCTGACGGAGGGGACCGTACAGATGGTGTTCGTGGACACGCCGGGGTTGCTGGAGCCGCGCTACCTTCTCCAGCATTCGATGCTGGCGGAAGCGCTGATCGCGATGTCGGACGCGGACGTGGTTCTGCTGCTGCTGGACCCGACGCGGCCGGACACCCCGGTACCGGAGGGGAAGGCGCTCGACCGGCTGCGGGCGCGTCGCGCGGTGCTGGAAGTGGCGATCAACAAGATCGACGCGGCGAACGAGGCCGCGTTGCTGCGGCTATCGGAGTGGAGCCGTGAAGCGCTGGGGAAGGAGGCGCGGCGGGTGTCGGCGCGGACCGGTGAGGGGCTGGCGGCGCTCCAGGACGCGCTGGAGCGGGGGCTCCCGGCTTCGCCGTTCCTCTATCCGGCGGAAGATCTTGCGGCGCAGTCGGTCCGGTTCTTCGTCGCGGAGCTGATCCGGGAGACCATCTTCGAGGAGTACGAGCAGGAAATCCCGTACTCGAGCGTTGTACGGATAGAGGAGTACCGGGAGTCCGGAGATGCCCGTGTACATACGCGCCCAGATCTTCGTCGAGCGGCCGAGTCAGAAGGGGATCGTGATCGGCAAGTCCGGCGCGGCGATCAAGCGGCTGGGCGTGCGGGCGCGTGAAAAGATCGAGGCGTTCGTCGGCGGGCAGGTGTACCTCGACCTCTGGGTGAAGCCGCTGCCGGGGTGGCGGAAGAAGGCGACGGCGCTGCGGCGGTTGGGATACAACGTTCCGGAGGAGGGTGCATGATGCTGGATCGAGAACTGCTGGAGATCCTCGTCTGTCCCAGGTGCAAGGGGGAGCTCGAGCACCGCACGGAGCCGGAGGCCCTGATCTGCCGCGCATGCCGCCTTCGCTACGATGTGCGGGACGGAATCCCCATCATGCTGATCGACGAGGCGGTCCCGCTGGAGCAGGAAGAGGATTGAAGTGAGATTTCGTGGGGAAGCGCTCCGGCGTGCCCGTCCGCAGGGGCGTGGTGCGGCCCGCTGCCGGGCGGGCGGCGCGCTGGTGGCGGCGCTGGTCGCGCTCCAGCTGGTCGTGCTGGCCGCGGCCCCCGTGCTCGCCCAGGAGACCGGCGAGCCGGAGGCGACGACGGACTGCTGTCCGCTGCTCCTGCTTCCGGTGGGTGCCCGCGCCACGTCCATGGGGGGCGCGACCGTGGCGCTGGTCGGTGTCGACGCGGTGTTCGCGAACCCGGCGGGGCTGGCGCCCACGCAGCGCACCACGTTCGTGATCCACCACTGGGACGACCAGAGCGTGGGTCCGCAGATGGACGCCTTCAGCCTCCTGGTGCCGGCGCTGTCGAGCGTGTTCGGGCTGTCCTACGAGCTGTTCGACAATGGCAGCATCGTGACGACGGATGCGACCGGGCAGCCGACAGGGGAGCTGACGCTCCGGGACCATCTCCTGCTGGCCTCGTTCGGCACGAGCCTCGGAGGCGGGCTTTCGGCCGGCGTCAGCTATCGACTCTTCCAGCAGCGCATCGATTGCCGGGGGGCCTGCGGCAGCGAGGAAAACGTGGCCACCACCCACGGCGCGGATTTCGGGGTGCTCTACGCTCCCGCGTGGAACCCGGCGCTGACCCTCGGGGTCTCGCTGCTGAACGTCGGCTTCGGGCTGCAGGTGGAGAACGCAGCCCAGGCGGACCCGCTCCCGACGCGGCTGCACGTGGGCGTGGCCTACGACCTCCTGGCGAACACGCCCACCGACAGCGTGGTGGCGCTGCGCGTATCGGGGGCGATCACGGACGAGCCTCGACGCCCGGGCCACTACACGCCCTCCGTCGGGCTCGAGCTGGGTATGCAGGGCCTCATCTTCCTGCGGGCGGGCTACACGCCCGGCGAAGGGCTGGCGACGGGCGCCGCCGTGGGGATCGAGCTCCACTATGACCGCTTCGACATCGCGGTCTCTCGCTCGTTCGTGAACTCCGGCCTGGCCGCCGACACGGAGCCCTTTCAGGTGTCGTTCGCCATTGCGTTCTGATGCCCGCGTGAGGCGCCGCCGGAGCGCGCCTCGAGACCATGGTATCGGGCGCCGGTCGGCGGTTCTCCTGCTGGCGCTTGCGGCCCTGTGCGCGACCCCTGCCGCAGGGCAGGAGCCGACCGGAGGCGGGCGCGGCCTGAAGTCGCCGGGACCCTCCCTGTTCGGCCCGATCCGGGCGACGACGGCGCGGTCCGCGATCGAGCCGGCCGAGATCCTCCGCGGGCTGCGCTCGCCGCCGGGGGCGTTCGTCACCTCTCTGGTCCTTCCGGGAGCCGGACAGGCCGTGCTGGGGCTGCGTCGCTGGATCGTGTTCGGGGTCGCCGAGGCGGTGCTCTGGGGCGTTCGCGTGGATGCCGTTCGAGACGAGGCGCGGTTTTCGCGAGGGTATCGGGACCTGGCGTGGGACGTCGCCCGGAACCCGGGCGGGGCGGCGAGGGAGGACGGGTCGTGGGGCTACTACGAGGCGATGAGCCATTATCTCGAAAGTGGCCGCTTCGACGCCGACGGCGCGGCTCCCGACGTACAGCCGGAGCCAGATGAGGCGACGTACAACGGCCAGCTCTGGGCGCTCGCGGTCTCGCTCTTCGCGCCAGGCGGTGTTCCGGATCCCGGCTCGGCCGGGTACGAGCGTGCGCTGGAGTACTACGAAGCGAACGCCATCGGTCCCGCGTTCCTGTGGAGCTGGTCGGGCCACGAGAGCGAGCTGGGCCGTTTCCGCGGACTGATCGATGACGCGGACGGCCGGGCCAGACGAGCGCGGCTCGCCGCGGGGCTGATCCTTGCGAATCACCTGACTTCTGCGGTGGACGCGCTGATCGCAGCTCGCCTGCACGCGCCAGGCGTCGATATTGAGAATCGAATCGAGCCGGACCCCGCGGGCGTTCGCTGGCGGGTCGGCCTCAGAGTCCCACTACCCCGGATCCCATGAACACGACGACCGAAGCGGTCATCGAGCACCTGCAGAACGAAGCGAGCCGGCCACTGAAGGCGAAGGAGCTTGGGCGTGCCCTGGAGGTGACCCAGGCGGACTACCCGGAATTCCGGACGTTCCTCAACCGCCTGGTGGACGAGGGGGTGCTCTACCGGGTGAAGGGGCAGCGCTTCGCCCTTCCGCGCCGGATCAACCTGGCCGTGGGGCCGCTGCAGACCATCCGCAGCGGAGCGGGCTTCGTCACCCGGGAAGATGGCGAGGGCCCCGACGTCTACGTGCCCGCGAACGCCCTCGGGTCCGCGCTGGATGGCGACAAGGTGGTGGCCCGGGTCGAGAAGAGCCCGCGGGGCGGCCGCCCGGAAGGCCGGGTGATCAAGGTCCTGGAGCGGGGGCGCGAGACGATCGTCGGCCTGTACCACCCGGCGCGCAGCTTCGGCTTCGTGGTCCCGGAAGACCAGCGGCTGACGCGGGACGTGTTCGTGCCGCCGGGGCAGGACGGTGGTGCGGACGACGGGGATGTGGTCGTCGTCCGGATCGAGAGCTGGGGGGACTCGCACCGGGGGCCGGCGGGCTCGGTCGAGCGGGTGCTGGGCCGCCCCGGAGAGCCGGGCGTGGACGTGCTGACCGTGGCGTACGGCCATGAGCTGCCGCTGGACTTTCCGCCCGAAGTCGAAGCGGAGGCGGCATTGCTGCGCGAGCGGGGGATCCAGGACGAGGATCTGGAGGGGCGGCTGGACCTCCGGGGTCGGCTGGTCTTCACCATCGACCCCGCCGACGCGAAGGACCACAATGACGCGCTCTCCATCCGGAGACGGGAGGACGGGCTGTGGGAGGTCGGCGTGCACATTGCCGACGTGTCCCACTACGTCCGCGAAGGCGGCGTGATCGACCTGGAAGCATTCCGCCGCGGCACCAGCGTCTACCTGGTCGACCGCGTGATCCCGATGCTGCCGGAAGCGCTTTCGGGCGACCTCTGCTCGCTGCGCCCCCATGAGGACCGCCTCACGGTGTCGCTCCTGGTGCGCCTCGACGACGACGCCGAAGTGCGCGGGCACGAGCTCGCGCGCACGGTGATCCGGAGCGCCCACCGCCTCTCCTACGACGATGCCCAGGCGGTGCTCAATGGGAAGGGCGACGTGAGCGACGAGACCGCGGATGCGCTCAGGTCCCTGGTGGTGCTCAGCCGGAAGCTGAGGGCCAAGCGGGAGGCGCGCGGCAGCATCGACTTCGACCTCCCCGAAGCACGGGTCGTCCTCAACGCCGCCGGCGAGCCCACGGACATCCAGCGCGTCCTGCGCCTGGAGACCCATCGTCTGATCGAGGACTTCATGATCCTCGCCAACGAGGCGGTGGACAGGGAAGCGGCGAAGCGGAAGCTGCCGTTCCTCCACCGCGTGCACGAGCCGCCGGACGCCGAACGGATGGAGCAGCTCCGCGATTTCCTCGCCGGGCTGGGGGTCCGCATTCCCGACCAGCCGACGCCGAAGGACCTCCAGGGCGCCATCTCCCGCTTCGACGGTCGCCCGGAAGAGAACCTGGTCTCGACTGTGGTGCTGCGCTCGATGAAGCGTGCACGGTACAGCGAGAAGGCGCTGGGCCACTTCGGCCTGGCCACGGCGCACTACACGCACTTCACTTCACCGATCCGGCGCTACTCGGACGTGGTCGTCCACCGGCTGTCGGTGGCCTCGCTCATCGGAGGGCAGCGAGTGTCGGAAGAGATGCGAACGCAGATACTCCCGGCGGTCGCGCGCCAGACGAGCCAGCGTGAACGGGTGGCGGTGGACGCAGAGCGGGACAGCGTCGACCTGAAGAAGGTGGAGTTCATGGAGCAGCACCTGGGCGACACGTTCACCGGCACCGTGAGCGGCGTGACGTCCTTCGGGCTGTTCGTTCTTCTGGACCGCTTCTTCGTCGACGGGCTGATCCACGTCAGCTCGCTTCAGG
The DNA here is from genome assembly GCA_963798845.1 of uncultured Gemmatimonadales bacterium. Classification (GTDB taxonomy): domain Bacteria; phylum Gemmatimonadota; class Gemmatimonadetes; order Longimicrobiales; family RSA9; genus CAVUKA01. The sequence continues at coordinate 5,177 of CAWCUS010000005.1, forward strand.
ACGACTACTACGTGTTCCAGGAGGATCGGTTCGCGCTCGTCGGCGAGCACACGGGCCGACGCTTCCGGCTGGGCGATCGCCTGACCGTCCAGGTGGCGGCGGTGAACCGGGAGGAGCGGAAAATCGACTTCCAGCTGATCGAGACGCCCGACCGGCCGGGGTGACATCGGCGCCTTTGACACGCGCGTGGACGCGAGGGTACCTTCCCATCCCGGTCCTCTCCCATTGGCCATCCCTACACGTACGGCGATGCATTTCAAGCCGGTGGTGGCGTTCTACTCGCCAGAGCAGCGGAACCCGCCTGCGCTGGTGAGAGCTTTCGTGGAGCGGAACGGGTTGAGCCTGGTCGAGATGGAGGATTGCGATTCCATCATCGAGCTGGTGAACCGGAGCTTCCCGGCGTGCATCGTCATGGGGAGCCCGATCAGCGACGAGGGGATCGCGACCTGCCGCGCCCTCAAGGGCGAGCCCTTCAGCGCCGTCATCCCGGTCATCTTCATCGACGAGAGCGAGCGAGAGCACGGGCTGCGGGCCATGGAAGCGGGAGCGGACGAGCTGCTCACGCCCGACATGTCGCCGGAGGAGCGCTCGATCCGCCTCCAGGTCATGCTCAATCGCGCCGATCGCAATGTGAGCGTCCACCCATCCACGCGCCTCCCTGGCACAGCCCAGATTGAACGGGACATCACCGAGCGGATCCGGAGCGGGCAGAGGTTCGCCGTCTGTTACGCGGACCTGGACCACTTCAAGGAGTTCAACGACCACTACGGCTACAACCGCGGTGACAACGTGATCACGCTCCTTTCCCGTATCCTGCGCGACGTGGTGAAGGCGCACGCTCCCTCGGGGTTCATCGGCCACATCGGAGGGGATGACTTCATCTTCGACGTGCCGCTGGAGGCGATGGAGGGTGCGTGCCTCGAGATCCTGGAGATCTTCGACACGCTGATCCCGTTCCAGTACACCGAGGAAGACCGGCGGCGGGGCGGGATCCTGGCGCGGGACCGGCGCGGGGAGATGCACGAGATCCCGCTCATGACGCTCTCCATCGGCGTCGTGACGAACCAGGCGCGCAGCTTCACCCACCCCGCGCGGGTCAGCGAGCTGGCAACGGAGATGAAGTCGTACGCCAAGACGCTTCCGGGCTCCGTTCACGCCGTGGACCGCCGTTCCGACCGGCGCGCGCAGCCCGGGACGCACCCGGGCGGCGAAGGCGTCGTCTCCGACGGTCCGGCTCCCGGCCGGCAGCCGTGAACGTCGCCTGCCCCCAGTGCAGCGTGGTCTATCGTCTGGACCCGGGCCGGGTTCCCCCGGCGGGTGCGGCCACGCGCTGCCGGTCGTGCGGCGCGCGCTTTCGCGTGCCCGCTGCTCACGGCCAGACGGCAGGCGACGTCGCAGCCGGGGAGGCGATCCCGGTGAGCCCGGCGCCCGTCACGAAACCGGCGTTCGGGCCACAGGATCCCGAGACCCGCGCCCGCCGCCTGGCGCGCGCGCTCGTTTCCGACATGAAGGTGTATCATCCGGACCGGTGGGCGGAGAGCCTGCGCAACGGAACGCTGCGGCAGGATTTCCGCGACGACATCCTGAAGAGCTGGGACGAGTACGTCGAGCAGGTCGGCAATGACATGGCGAGGAGGACCCCGTACTTCCGGGACGCCCTCAACGAGATCCTGGCTCAGGGACAGCGGCTTTTCTGAGCGGGGCCTCCGGTTTGCCGCCTGCAGGGGGGGCGGTTATGTTCGGGCGCTGTCGGCGGACAATGGGGCCGTCCCGTTCCGGGCGGCCCCTCGCATTAGGAGAGGTAGTATGGCAGAGGGGCTGGAACGGCTGGCATCTCAGCGAGAGCGGGTGGATTCGCTCGGAGGCTATCTTTGACGTAGCCGCCAAGCGGAGCCGTCTGGAGGAGCTGCAGGCGCAGATGGTGGAGCAGGGGTTCTGGGACGACCCGGATCGTGCCCGGAAGGTCAGCATCGAGGTGAACGAGCTGAAGGGGTGGATCGAGCCGTGGGAGAAGGCCCGATCGAAGGCTTCGGATCTGGTGGAGCTGGCGGAGCTGCTCGAGGCGGACCCGGACGGCGATCCGGAGCTGAGGGAGGAGCTGGAGCGCGAGGCCGAGGCGCTGGAGCGCGACATCGAGCGGCTCGAGCTGAAGAACATGCTGCGCGGCCAGGACGACCACCGCGACGCGCTCGTGACCATCCACCCCGGTGCAGGCGGCACGGAGTCGCAGGACTGGGCCGAGATGCTCATGCGGATGTACAGCCGCTGGGGCGAGGCCCACGGCCGCGAGGTCGAGGTGCTCAATCTGATGCCCGGAGAAGAGGCCGGGATCAAGAACGTGACGCTGGAGATCCGGGGCGCCTACGCCTACGGGTACCTGAAGGCGGAGAAAGGCGTGCATCGCCTGGTGAGGATCTCTCCGTTCGACGCACAGGGCCGCCGCCACACGTCGTTCGCCAGCGTGTTCGTGTATCCGGTGGTCGATGACGAGATCGCCATCGATGTCCAGGACAAGGACCTGCGCGTGGACACGTTCCGGGCGTCCGGCGCAGGCGGGCAGCACGTGAACAAGACCAGCTCCGCGGTGCGGATCACGCACATGCCCACCGGAATCGTGGTGGCGTGCCAGCAGGAGCGCAGCCAGTTCCAGAACAAGGCGACCGCCATGAGGATGCTCAGGGCCGCGCTCTACGAGCGGGAGCTGGAGCAGCGCGAGTCAGAGCGCCAGAAAGTGGAGTCGGAGAAGACCGAGATCGCGTGGGGGAACCAGATCCGGTCGTACGTGTTCCAGCCGTACACTCAGGTGACCGATCACCGGACGGAGCTGAAGGTGGGCGACGTGCAGCGGGTGATGGACGGCGACCTCGACCCGCTGATCGAGGCGTATCTCAAGGAGTTCGGCGCGAAGGTGGCATGAGCACGGGGACGGCGGGGGAGGGGCGGAGCCAGGTCGAACGGGACCGGCGCGAGAAGCTGGGAGAGCTCCGGCGCACGGGCATCGAGCCGTACGCGTATCGGTATGCGCGCTCGCACGGCGCGGCCGAGGCGGCCGCCGCCTTCCTGGAGGCGGAGTCGGCCGGGCGGCTGGACGAACAGGGGCTCGGGCCGGCGGCCGCGGTTGCGGGTCGCCTGGTGTCGCTGAGAGGGCACGGCAAGGCGACGTTCGCGGACCTGGAAGACCGAACGGGGAGGATCCAGCTGTTCTTCCGCCAGAACGTCGTGGGGGAGGAGGCCTACGACCGGCTCAAGCTCCTCGACGTGGGCGACTGGGTGGGCGTCCATGGTCCATCCATGCGGACGCGCAGCGGCGAAATCAGCGTGCGCGCGGACGGATTCGAGCTGCTGTCGAAGTCCCTGCGGCCGCTGCCGTACGGGAAGGTGGAGGAGGACGCGGCGAGCGGCGAGCGGGTGGTGCACAGCGCGTTCTCCGACCTGGAGCTGCGTTACCGGCAGCGATACGCGGACCTGGCGGTCAACGCGGACGTCCGGGCCCGGTTCATGGCGCGTGCGGCCGTGGTGCGGGCGCTCCGCGAATACCTGGACGAGCGCGGCTACGTGGAGGTGGAGACGCCGGTGCTGCAGCCGATCTACGGCGGCGCCCTGGCCCGTCCGTTCACCACGCACCACAACGCGCTGGACATGCGGCTCTACCTGCGGATCGCCGATGAGCTGTACCTGAAGCGGCTGATCGTGGGCGGCCTCGAGCGCGTGTACGAGATCGCCAAGGACTTCCGCAACGAGGGGATCGACCGGACGCACAACCCCGAGTTCACGATGCTCGAGTTCTACGAGGCGTTCGCGGACTACGGCGACATGATGGAGCGGGTCGAGTCTCTGATCGCCCATGTGGCCGAACGGACGACGGGGAGCACGCGCGTGGTCGTCGACGGCGAGAGCGTAGACCTGGCTCCGCCCTACCGGCGGGTCGCCTTCCTGGACTCGCTCGCCGACGCCGGGCTGGACGTCGCCGCCATGGACGACGAGGCGCTGCGGGCGGCCGCGGCGGAAGCGGGCGCGGACGGCGTAGCCGTGATGGGCCGGGGCAAGCTGCTGGACACCCTGTTCGGCGAGCGGGTGGAGCCGACGCTGGTCCAGCCCACGTTCGTCGTCGACTACCCGCGCGAGCTGTCGCCGCTGGCCAAGCCCAAGCGGGGGGACGATCGCCTGACGGAGCGGTTCGAGCTGATCGTGGCAGGACGCGAGATCGCGAACGCGTTCAGCGAGCTGAACGACCCGGTGGATCAGCGGGAGCGCTTCGAGGCGCAGAGCCGGCTCCGGGACGCCGGGGACGAAGAGGCATTCATGACGGACGAGGACTACCTCCGCGCGCTGGAGTACGGCATGCCGCCCACGGGCGGCGTGGGAATCGGCGTGGACCGGCTGGTGATGCTGCTGACGGGGGTACCGTCGATCCGGGACGTGATCCTCTTCCCGACGATGCGGCCGGAGGAGGGCGGTTGAGACACCTGGACTGGTTCATCGCACGTCGTTACCTCGCGTCGCGGCGGAAAGGTCGGTTCGTCTCGCTCATCACCCTGATCGCGGTGGGCGGCGTGTTCGTCGGCGTGGCCGCCCTCATCATCGTGATCGCGGTCATGACCGGGCTGCAGCGGGACCTGCAGGCCAAGATCATCGGGCTCAACCCGCACATCTACGTCTTCGAGCAGTCGGGACGACACGGGTTCCGGATGGCCGACTGGCCGGCCGCGGCGGACTCGGCGAGCGCGACGCCCGGCGTGGTCGCGGCGGAGCCGTTCGTCATGACGCAGGTCGGGCTGCTCGTCCCCGGCACCGACTACGCGCAGCCCGGAATGCTGTATGGCATCAGCTCCCGGGCCGACCACCCGCCGCTGACGCAGATCGAGGCGGACATCCGGTCGGGGAAGCTGGAGATGGGGACCACCGCGTCGGGGTATCCACCGCTCCTGGTCGGTCATCGCCTGGCGGAGAAGATGAGCCTCTTCCCGGGCGACACGGTGCTGATCGCGTCGTTCGAGAACATCAAGACCCCGGCTTCCACCGGTCAGCCGTTCCCGGCGATCCGGAAGTTCGAGGTGACGGACCGGTTCAGCACGGGCATGTACGAGTACGACTCCAGCTACCTGTACACGACCCTCTCCGCCGCGCAGGAACTGCTGGACCTGGGAAGCGCGGTGAGCGGCGTGGGGGTGAAGGTGAGCGAGCCGTGGCGGGCGGAGGAGATCGGGCTGCGGATCGAGCGCAAGCTGGGCTTCCCCTTCTACACGCAGGACTGGCTGCAGCTCAACTCCTCGCTCTTCTCGGCGCTGCAGCTGGAGAAGATGGCGATGGCGGTGATCCTCTTCCTGATCGTGGTGGTGGCGGCCTTCAACATCATCAGCACCCTGATCATGGTGGTCGCGGACAAGACGCGGGAGATCGGGATCCTGAAGTCCATGGGCATGACCGACCGACGAGTGCTCCGGATCTTCATGCAGCAGGGCCTGGCGATCGGTGTGGTCGGCACGGTCCTCGGGACAGCGCTCGGTCTCTTCCTCGTCTGGTTGCTGGCCACCTACAAGTTCATCTCCCTGCCCGGCGACGTGTACTTCCTCGACACTCTCCCGGTGGCGTTGGACCCGCTCGACCTCGGGCTCATCATCGGCCTGAGCGTCCTCGTGGCGTTCGTCGCCACCATCTACCCGGCGCGCCAGGCCTCGCGGCTGCTCCCGGTGGAGGCGATCCGCCATGAGTGAGCCGGAGCGTACGACGGGGATGGCGCCAGAGGGGGGAGCCTCGCCCGCGGGGGCGGCGGACCGGACACCGGTGTGGGCCATCCAGGTTCGCGACCTCCGAAAGGTGTACATGGGTGGGGGGGGCACCGAACTCACCGTCCTGGACGGTGTAGACCTGGAGGTGGCGCCAGGCGAAGCCGTGGCGATCACGGGCGCGAGCGGCGCCGGCAAGTCGACGCTGCTGCACCTCCTGGGCGGGCTCGATCGGCCCACAGCGGGACAGGTGACCGTGGCCGGGTGGGACCTGAACGTGCTGGCCGCCGACGAGCTGGCGGCGTTCCGGAACGAAGTGATCGGCTTCGTGTTCCAGTTCCACCACCTGCTGCGCGAGTTCACGGCGGAGGAGAACGTCATGATGCCGCTCCTGATCGCCGGCCGCGACGAGTCGGCGGCGAGGGAGCGCGCGCGGGGGCTGCTGGGCGAGGTGGGGCTGTCGGGCAGGCTGACGCACCGGCCGGCGGAGCTCAGCGGCGGCGAGCAGCAGCGCGTGGCCGTGGCCCGGGCGCTGGCGAACGCGCCCGGAGTGATCCTGGCGGACGAGCCGAGCGGGAACCTGGACACGCACACCAGCGAGAAGCTCCACGACCTGTTCTTCCGGCTGCGGGCGGAGCACGGCGTGGCTCTGGTGCTGGTGACGCACAACCGTGAGCTTGCGGATCGCACGGACCGCGTGCTGCGGGTGAGAGATGGAAGGCTGGAGAGCCTGTACCCGGATTGAATCATGCTTTGCGACAATTGCGGTGAGAACGAGGCGGTGATTCATCTCACCCAGATCGTCGACAACAAGATGGGCACGTTCCACCTCTGTGAGGCGTGCGCTGCCGAGAAGGGGCTGGACCCCGAGCCGGGCGCGGGATCGAGCTTCCCGCTCACGGATTTTCTGGCCCAGATGGGGCAGGAATCGCGGCCGCAGAAGGCGGCGCCCGTGACGTGCGACTACTGCGGCCTTTCGCTGCGGGACTTCAAGAAGACCGGACGGCTCGGCTGCTCGCACTGCTACGTCACCTTCGAGGACCACCTGCGCGGGCTCTTCCGTCGCCTGCACGGGGGGACGCAGCACGTGGGCAAGGTATACCTGCCGCCGGACCCCACGGACGCCCAGCGCAACGAGCAGATCTCGCGCCTGCGCCGGAAGCTGGACGCAGCCGTGAAGCGGGAGGAGTTCGAGCGTGCGGCGACGCTCCGGGACCAGATCCGGGAGATGGAAGGCGAGGGGGCGCGCTCATGACGGAACTGGAGACGCTCGGCGACTTCGGGCTCTCGTGGCTGGAGGCCACCGGTCCGCACTCGGATGTGGTCCTGTCCACGCGCGTCCGTCTCGCGCGCAACCTCCAGGGTCACGCGTTCAGTCCGCGCATCCAGGACGAGGAGCGGCGCCAGATCCTGACGGCGGTCCAGTCCGCGGCGGAACGGACCACGCTGCTGCGCGACGGGGTGCGCATCGATATCGCGGGGCTCCCGCGCCTCTCACGGCAGGTCCTGCTGGAGCGGCACCTGGTCTCGCGCGAGCTCGTGGGAGAGGGTGGCCCCGGGCCGCACGCCGGCGCCGGCCTCCTGCTGGGGTCCGCGGACGAGACGGGTGTGATGGTGAACGAGGAGGACCACCTCCGGCTCCAGAGTCTCCGCTCGGGCCTCTGCCTGCGCGAGGCGCACGCGCAGGTGGACGGTCTGGACGAGGAGATGGGCGCGCAGCTCCCGATGGCGTACCATCACGAGTTCGGCTACCTCACGAGCTGCCCGACGAACGTGGGAACGGGGCTGCGGGCGTCGATCCTGATCCACCTTCCCGGGCTGGTGCTCACGAAGGAGATCGGGAAGGTGCTCCAGGGCATCGGGCAGGTTGGGCTGACGTTCCGGGGGCTGTACGGCGAAGGGTCGGAAGTGGTCGGGAACTTCTTCCAGGTCTCCAACCAGACCACGCTGGGGAAGCCGGAGGAGGATCTGATCGACCACCTGCAGAAGATCGTGGAGCAGGTGATCCAGTACGAGATGCAGGCCCGCTCGGTGCTCATGCGCGAAGCGCCGGGGGTGATGGAGGACAAGATCTGGCGAGCCTATGGGCTCCTGCGTTATGCTCGCAGCCTGTCCTTCGACGAGGTGATGAACCTGTTGAGCGGAGTGCGGCTCGGGGTGAGCATGAAACTGCTCTCGGGGCCCAGTGTATACACGCTCAACAAGATCATGATCTATACGCAGCCGGCCCACCTGGAAGAGGCGGCCGGCCGCTCCCTCGCCGAAGCGGAGGCCGACCTGCACCGGGCCTCGTTCGTCCGGCGCACGCTGGATGAAGATGAAGGGGCCAGGGATGGAAGCGTTGGCAACGGCTCGGAAGTTGAATAGGACGTCGTCGGAGGGACGACTCCCGCTATGAGGCACCGATGAACTACAACTTCACTGACAGGGTGCGGAAGGTACTCGCGATGGCGCGCGAGGAGGCGATCCGTCTCCAGCACGACTATGTGGGGACCGAGCACATCCTCCTGGGACTCATCCGGGAGGGTGAAGGCGTGGCCGCCGCGGTCCTCATGAATCTGAACGTGGACCTGGAGCAGATCCACGAGCGGATCGAGGAGTCCGTGAAGAAGGGGAAGGCCACCATCGCGCTCGGCGAGCTCCCCTACACTTCGCGCGCCAAGAAGGTGCTGGAGTACGCCATGGCGGAGGCGCGCGAGCTGAACCACTCCTACGTCGGCACCGAGCACCTTCTGCTCGGCCTGCTGCGCGAGGAGAAGGGGATCGCCGCGCAGGTGCTCAACTCCCTCGGTCTCACGCTCGACGAGGCGCGCTCGGAGACGCTCAAGCTGCTGGGCAGCGACGTCAACCCGAGCCAGCCGTCCACGCCCGGCGGCGGGGGGGGCGGCCCCACCGCCTCGAAGGGGGAGAAGAAGTCGAAGACACCGGCGCTGGACCACTTCTGTCGCGACCTGACGGAGCTGGCTCGCAACGATGAGCTCGACCCGACGATCGGTCGGGAATCGGAGATCGAGCGGGTCATGGAAGTGCTGTCGAGGCGCAAGAAGAACAACCCGGTGCTGATCGGCGAAGCCGGGGTGGGAAAGACCGCGATCGTCGAGGGGCTGGCCCAGCTCATCGCGAATGGCGACGTGCCGGACAGCCTCAAGGACCACCGCGTCCTGGCACTGGACATGGCCGCCGTGATCGCGGGGACGAAGTACCGCGGTCAGTTCGAGGAGCGGCTGAAGGCGATCATGAACGAGATCGCGCAGAACAAGAACGTGATCCTGTTCATCGACGAGCTGCACACGCTGGTCGGCGCGGGCGCGGCGGAAGGGGCCATCGACGCTTCCAACATGCTGAAGCCGGCGCTGGCGCGGGGCGAGCTCCAGTGCGTGGGCGCCAGCACGCTGAACGAGTACCGCAAGTACATCGAAAAGGATGGCGCGCTGGAGCGCCGGTTCCAGACGGTGATCGTGGATCCGCCCACGGTGGAGGAGTCCATCGACATCCTGAAGGGCCTGCGCAGGCACTACGAGGACCACCACCGCGTGGAGATCCCCGACGAGACGCTGAGCGCATCCGTAAAGCTGAGCGAGCGCTACATCACCGACCGGTTCCTCCCCGACAAGGCGATCGACGTGATCGACGAGGCGGGTGCCCGGGCCCGGCTGGCCACGCAGGTGCCGCCGCCGGAAGTGACCGAGCTGAAGGAAGAGCTCGAGGAGCTGGCGGAGAAGAAGGACGAGGCGATCCGCGACCAGGACTTCGAGCGCGCGGCGGAGCTGCGGGACAAGGAGCGCGAGCTCCAGGCGGAGATCCGGAAGCGCGAGGAGGAGTGGGCGGAGGAGCGGAAACAGCACCGTCCGGTGATCGGCGTGGAAGACGTCGCCTTCATCGTGAGCCGCTGGACCGGCATCCCGGTGACGCGGCTGAAGGAGGCGGAGACGGAGCGGCTGGTCAACATGGAAGCCGAGATCCACAAGCGCGTGGTGGGCCAGGAGGAGGCGATCAAGGCCATCAGCCGCGCCATCCGCCGGAGCCGTGCGGGGCTCAAGAACCCGGATCGCCCGATCGGCAGCTTCATCTTCAGCGGCCCCACCGGCGTTGGGAAGACGGAGCTGGCGCGGGCGCTGGCGGAGTTCCTGTTCGCCGACCGCGACGCGCTCATCCGCGTGGACATGAGCGAGTACATGGAGAAGTTCTCCGTGTCCAGGCTCATCGGCGCGCCTCCCGGCTACGTGGGCTACGAGGACAGCGGCACCCTCACCAAGGCGGTGCGACGCCGGCCCTACAGTGTGGTGCTGCTGGACGAGATCGAGAAGGCGCACCCCGACGTGTTCAACATCCTGCTCCAGGTCCTGGATGAGGGGCACCTGACGGACAACTATGGGCGCGTGATCGATTTCAAGAACACGGTGCTGATCATGACGTCCAACCTCGGAGCCCGCGACATCAGCACGGGGAAGTCGACGCTCGGGTTCCATCAGCGCGACGCGGAGACCACGTACGAGCGGATGCAGAACAAGGTCACCGAGGAGATCGAGCGGGCATTCAACCCCGAATTCCTGAACCGCGTGGACGACATCATCGTCTTCCACCCGCTCAGCAAGGAGCAGATCGGCGAGATCGTGCACATCATGCTGAAGGAAGTGCACACGCGACTGGCAGAGGAGGAGCTCGCGCTCACGGTGACCACTGAAGCGGTGAAGTTCCTGGTGGACAAGGGCTACGACGAGAAGTTCGGAGCGCGGCCGCTGCGTCGCGCGATCCAGCGCTACCTGGAAGACCCGCTCTCGGAGAAGATCCTGGTGCAGGAGTTCTCGCCCGGGGACGAGATCGAGGCGGACGTGACAGAAGAGGGGGACGCGCTGGAATTCCGCGTCCCATCGTCCAGCAAGACATGAATCGAGTGACATCCAGGACGATCATGGGGGCGGCCGCGGTCGCGGTCGCCTCTTTCGTCGCGGCGGTCGGTACCACGCCGCTGTCGGGGCAGGAGCCGACGGGCACGCAGCCGGTCGGCGCGGTTCAGCCGGTGAAGGTGGAAGCGGTGGACGTCCGCGGGAACGAGCGGCTCTCGGACGACATCATCCTGTCCACGGCAGGGATCCGGCTCGGGGACGAGATCACCTACCGGGACATCCAGGACGCGATCCACCGTCTGTGGGTGACGCAGCAGTTCTCAGACGTGAAGGTGTACGCGGAGAACGTGGAGCCGTCGAACCCGCAGTCGGGCGTGCGGCTGATCGTGGACGTGAAGGAGCAGCCGTTCGTCTCCTACGTGGACATCCAGGGGCTGGAGCACATCCGGGCGAAGACGGTACGCGACAGTGCCCGGCTGGGGGCGGCGCAGCCGTACGATCCGGCGCGGGTGGCGCGGGCGGAGTCGCTGATCCGGGACATGCTGGCGAAGAAAGGGATCCGGGTCAACGAAATCGAGCACCGCCTGGTACCGGTCGAGGAGGGGAAGGACGAGTACCGGCTGGTGATCGACGTGCAGGAGGGGCAGCGGGTCGCCATCTCGGAGATCCACTTCGTGGGCAACGAAGTCTTCGACGCCGGCGAGCTCGAGGGCGCCATGTCGACCAAGGAGGAAGGCTTCCTCTGGTACCACTCCGGGCTGTACGACGAGGATTCGTTCCAGGCCGACCTGCGCCAGAATCTCCCCACCTTCTACGGCAGCCACGGCTACATCGACTTCGGTGTGACGCGTGACACGCTGGTCGTGGATCCGGAGACGGGGAAGGGGCGGATCACCATCTGGGTGAACGAAGGACCGAAGTACCGGCTGGTGGACTTCGAGGTTCGAGGGAACCGGCAGTTTCCCACCGAGGACCTGAAGCGGTACTACGAGAGCTCGCGCGGTGGGCTGCTGGCCAGCTTCGGGATCGGCGGGATCGGCGCCGAGCAGGGCCAGCTGGCGTCCAACACGCCGGTGTTCAACCAGGGGCGCTTCGATCAGGCCACGGAGGACGTGAGGCAGGCGTACCGCAACGAGGGATACCTGTACGCGCAGGTGGTCCCGTTCGTGGAGCGCACCGAGACGGACTCGGGCGAGCCGGCGGTGCGCGTGGGCTGGAACATCGCGGAAGGGGAGCCCGCGTACGTCAATCGCGTGATGATCGCGGGGAACACGTACACGCACGAGGACGTGATCCGCGACCGGATCTTCCTGCTCCCGGGCGACGTCTACAACGAGGACCTGCTGATCCAGAGCTACCGGAGCATCATGGGACTGGGCTTCTTCGAGACGCCAATGCCCACGCCCGAGCTGGACCAGCTCGACAATGGGGACATCAACGTCACCTTCGACGTGAAGGAGAAGCAGACCGGCTCGGTCAACTTCGGCACGACGGTCGGCGGGTGGGGCGGCATCGCGGGCTTCATCGGGTACGACCAGCCGAACCTCTTCGGCCAGGCGAAGTCGGGACACCTGCGCTGGGAATTCGGGCAGGCCTACAACAACTTCCAGGCGAGCTACACGGATCCCGCCATCCAGGGGTCGCAGGTCAGCGGGTCCGTCTCGCTGTTCAGCACGAAGCAGAATCGGTTCTTCAGCTTCCCGGAGGGGGAGCGACGCAACACGGGTGGATCGCTGCGCTTCGGCGTCCCGTTCCCGCTGGATCGCAGATTCTCCCGCGTATTCCTGGGCTACCAGCTGTCGCGCACGTCGTACCGCAATTTCGGCGACAACGCGGACGCCCTGTTCGGGCTTCCGCCGGGCGTGCTGAGCACCATTTCGCTCTCGCTCCTGCGGAATACGCTGGACAATCCCATGTTCCCGACCGTCGGGACGCGGCACGAGCTGGAGGCGGACCTGAGCGGCGGGCCGCTCGGCGGCGACGGGAACTTCCAGAAGTACACCGCCACCGGCCAGTGGTGGACGCCCGTGGCGCAGTTCGGCGGCGGGCAGCCGGGTGTACGTCCAGTTCGCACCTCGCTGGGACTCACGGTGGCCGGAGGTGCGATCGTCGGCAACGCGGGCGAGTTCCCGTTCGAGCGATTCTGGATGGGCGGCGTGCAGTTCGGCGAGCAGCTGCGCGGCTATGACGAAACGACCATCACTCCGGCGGGGTACCTGCCGAGGGGCAATGGAACGCTGTCGGACCGGCTGGGCAATGCGTTCATCCGGCTCTCGGCGGAGTATGCAGTCCGGTTCAACGACAACGTGTCCGTGTCGCTGTTCGGCGACGCCGGCAACCTGTGGCGGGACCCCATGGAGGTGAACCCGACCAGGCTGTTTCGGGGTGCGGGCCTCGGGGTCCAGCTGGTGACGCCGTTCGGGCCCATGGGGCTCGACTACGCGTACGGCTTCGACAAGACAGAGCCCGGGTGGCAGCTCCACTTCAAATTCGGGCAGACGTACTAGCGAGTGAAAGGTGGTTGGAGGATGAGGTTCAAGGCGAGTATGGCCCTGGCGCTGGGACTGGTGCTCACCGCAGGTAGTCAGCTGGCGGCGCAGAGCGCCAACATCGTGTTCATCGACTCGGAGCGGCTTCGCAACGAGGCGCCGGGTCTGCAGGCGGCGAAGGCGCAGATCCAGCAGGAGATGAGCAAGTTCGAAGCGCAGGCGGACAGCACGATGGCACCGCTGCAGCAGGAGCTCCAGAACGAACTGCAGCAGTTCCAGCAGCAGCAGAGCATGATGACCGCGGAGAAGCGGCAGGAGCGGCAGCAGGCGCTGCAGCAGAAGCAGCAGCAGCTCCAGCAGCGCGGACAGGAGCTCCAGCAGCAGGCGCAGACCAAGCAGAACCAGATCCTGCAGCCGGCGCTCGAGCACATCAACCAGGTGATCGACCAGATTCGTTCCGAGAAGGGGTACAGCTTCATCCTCAATGTCGCCTCGGGGGGCGTGATCGCGGCGGACCCGTCGCTGGACATCACGGCGGAAGTGCTGCGTCGCCTGAAGGGCGGAGCGAGCCAGGGTTAGCGGCTGGATCGGACATCCACTCGAGATGAGGGGGCGGAGCGGGTGAAGGGTTCCGACATTGCGCGCCTGCTCGACGCGGAGCTGAAGGGGGGAGCCGACCCGGAGATCACGGGCGCGGCTCCCCTCGATCGTGCGGAACCGGGGGACCTCTCGTTCGTTGCTCAGCCCCGGTACCTCTCTTACCTTCACGCGTCGCGCGCGGGGGTGCTCCTGGTGGCGGCTTCCCTTGCGGACCGGGTCGACCCGGCGCGGGCGCGCATCGTCGTCGACGACGTGCATGCGAGCCTGATCCGGGTGCTGCCCCGACTCCACCCTGAAGCGCCGTCTCCACCGCGAGTACACCCGTCCGCGGTGGTGGCGGCGGACGCGGAAGTGGGCGAGGGCGCAGGCATCGGCGCCGGGGCGGTGATCGGCGCCGGCGCGCGGGTGGGTCCGCGTGCGCGAATCGGCGAGCATGTGGTGGTCGGGCCCGGCTGCGTGCTGGGTGAGGACGTGGTTCTGCAGCCTCACGTGGTGCTCTATCGGCGGACGCGGATCGGTGCTCGTACCGTGGTGCACGCGGGCGCCCGCCTCGGGGTGGATGGGTTCGGCTTCGCGGCCGTGGACGGGGTGCCCACCAAGATCCCGCAGGTGGGCGACTGTGTGATCGGGAGCGACGTGGAGATCGGCGCCAACACGACGATCGACCGCGGGTCCATCGGGTCGACCGAGATCGGGAACCACGTGAAGATCGACAACCTGGTCCACGTGGGGCACAACGTGCGCATTGGCGACGGCTCGATCATCGTGGCCCAGGTTGGGATCGCGGGGAGCACGAAGCTCGGCCAGGGCGTAACGCTGGGTGGGCAGGCCGGCCTGAACGGCCATATCCGGATCGGGGACGGGGCGAAGGTCGCGGCGCAGGCAGGCGTGTTCGGTGACGTTCCCGCAGGCGAGGTTTGGAGCGGGTATCCGGCACGGCCGCACAGGCAGGCAATGCGGGCGCAGGCGAACCTGATGCGCCTCGACCGGCTGCGGCAGCAGGTGCGGGATCTGGAACGGGAGATCGAGGGCATGCGCGGAGCGGAATGAGCGTACCGAGCCAGCAGACGATCGCGGGTGAAGCAGCGCTGGAGGGCGCGGGCGTCCACACAGGGCAGCACGCGCGCATCCGTTTCCTTGCCGCGGATCCCGACACGGGAGTGCGCTTCCGGCGGATGGACATGGATGGCGCGCCCGAGATCGCGGTATCGCTCGAGAACGTGGTGGACACGCAACTCGGAACGACGCTGGCCTCGGAGGGCGTGGCGGCGCGCACCGTGGAGCACGTCCTCGCGGCCGTGGGGGCGCATCGCCTGGACAACCTGGTGATCGAGATCTCGGGTCCGGAGGTGCCGATCGTGGACGGCAGCTTCCTCCCCTACTATCAGCTCCTCGCCAATGCGGGGATCCGGGAGCAGGGCGTGCCCGCTCGCGTGCTGCGGCTATCGGCGCCGGTGAGCGTGGACGGGCCGAACGGCGGGAACTACGTGTGCGCGCCGGCGGCAGACCTGCGCGTGTCGGCCACCATCGAGTTCGATCACCCCCTGGTGCGCCGGCAGTTCGCGTCGTTCAACATCGACGAGGGCTTCGGGCGCGACCTCGCCCCGGCCAGGACGTTCGGGTTCCTGCGGGACAAGGAGGCGCTGCACTCGCAGGGGCTGGCGCTGGGCGCCAGCCTGGAGAATACGGTCGTCCTGGACGAGGCCGGGGTGGTCGAGGGGCAGGAGCTGCGCTTCGCGGACGAGTTCGTCCGGCACAAGATCGGCGACCTGGTGGGGGACCTGACGGTTCTCGGCGGACGGGTGGCGGGCCACGTCGTGGCCGAGCGGCCGAGCCACGCCGGGAATATCGCGCTGGCCAAGGCGATCCGGGCGTCCGCCCGCCGCGGCGGCGATGGCGTGGTGGACATCACGAAGATCCTGCAGTATCTGCCCCACCGGTTTCCGATGCTCCTGGTGGACCGGATCATCGATTTCGAGGCGAGGAAGCGGATCGTCGGGATCAAGAACGTGACGATCAACGAGCCGTTCTTCCAGGGCCACTACCCGGGGCACCCCATCATGCCGGGGGTCCTGATCATCGAGGCGATGGCGCAGGTAGGCGGGCTGCTGCTGCTGGACGCGATCGAGAAGCCGGAAGACAAGGTCGTCTACTTCATGACAATGGACAAAGTCAAATGGCGCCGTCCGGTGACGCCGGGGGATCAGCTGGTGTTCGAGCTGGAGATGCTGCAGTTCCGGGGACACACGTGCCGGATGAAGGGCCAGGGCTACGTGGCCGGGAACCTGGTGGCGGAAGGGGAGTTCATGGCCCGGATCGTGGATCGATGATGAGCGACAAGATGATGGAGACGACCCTGCCGTACGGATCGGGCGTGCACCCGACGGCGCTGGTGAGCGAGCTCGCTGAGTTGGGCAGCGGCGTGACGGTGGGCCCCGGGTCGATCGTCGGTCCCGGCGTCGTCATCGGGAACGGAACGGAGATCGGGTCGAACGTCCTGATCGAGCGGAGCACGGTGATCGGGCGCGACTGCCGCGTCTTTCACGGCGCAGTCCTCGGCACGGAGCCGCAGGACCTGAAGTACGAGGGAGAGGACACGAAGCTGATCGTGGGCGACCGGACGATGATCCGGGAGTATGCCACCCTGAACCGCGGGACGCGGGCGTCCGGCCGGACGGTGGTGGGTAGAGACTGCCTCCTGATGGCGTACGTCCACGTGGCTCACGACTGCCACATCGGCGATCACGTGATCCTCTCGAATGCGGTGAACATGGGCGGGCACACCACCATCGGCGACTGGGCGATCGTGGGCGGGCTCACCGCCATCCACCAGTTCGTCCGGATTGGCGAGCACGCGTTCGTGGGCGGCGCCTCCCGCGTCGCGAAAGACATCGCGCCCTACGTTCGCTGCTCCGGCAACCCGATGGCCATGGCCGGGCTGAACAGCGTGGGGCTGCGCCGGCGGGGCTTCAGCGACGACACTCGCCTGGCGCTGAAGCGCGCCTACCGCCTGTTCTTCAACTCGGAGTACAATGTTTCCCAGGCGCTGGTGCGGGCGAGGGCGGAACTGTTGCTGACGCCGGAAGTGGAGGCGTTCATCACGTTCTTCGAGGAGAGCGAGCGGGGCGTCTCGCTGTGAGCGGCACCGGCTTGCGGTTGGGGGTGGTCGGCACCGGGAGCCTCGGTTTTCACCACGCGCGGATCGCGCGTGAGCTGTCGGGCGTGGAGTTCGCCGGGGTGTACGATGCCGCTCCGGCGCGTCAGCAGGAGGTGGCGTCGAAGCTCGGCGTCACCGCCCACGCCACGCTGGACTCCCTGCTCGACGGGGTCGACGCAGTGGTGGTGGCGGTCCCCACGCAGGAACACGAAGCCGTGGCCGTGCGGGCGTTGGTCCGTGGGGTCCACACGCTGATCGAGAAACCGATCGCGCCGACCCTCGAGGCGGCCGACCGTATCCTGGAGGCGGCGGCCGGGTCGGGCGCGCGCGTCCAGATCGGACACGTGGAGCGGTTCAACGGTGCGATCCGGGCTGCCGAGCCGTACCTCGACGAGGTCCTCTTCGTGGAAAGCCATCGCCTGGCTCCGTTCGGTCCGCGCGGGACCGACGTGGCGGTGGTGCTGGATCTCATGATCCACGACCTCGACCTGGTGCTCAGCCTGGTCGGCCATCCCGTGCAGGCGCTGGCCGCGGCCGGGATTCCCGTCCTCACGCCCAGCCCGGACATCGCGAACGCGCGGCTGGAGTTCGAGGGCGGCGGGGTGGCGAACCTGACGGCCAGCCGGGTATCCATGGAACGGCTGCGGAAGATCCGCTTTTTCCAGCGCTCCGGGTATCTCAGCCTCGACCTGGCGGCGGGGAAGGGGGAGTTCCTTCGCCTGCGTGAGGGGATGGTGCTGGAGCCGGGCGCCCACATGGAGGCGGAGAGCCTGCTGAAGCTGGTGGAGCGGATCGAGTTGACGGGCGACGGTCAGGAGCCGCTCCGCTGCGAGCTGGAAGCGTTCGTCGCCGCGCTGCGCGGCGAGGCCCCGGTCAAGGTCTCCGGGGAGGATGGACGGGCCGCGCTGGGCGTCGCCCTGGAGATCGTGCAACGAATCGAGGACCATGTCGCTGCTACGTATCAGGCGCGAGCGTAAGGCGGAAGCGATCGGCCCCACGCGCCCGCCCCGACTGGGGCGGCTGATCGTGGGCCTGGCGATCGTGCTTCTCGCCATCTGGTATCTCTCGAGCCTGACGTGATCGGGACGGCTCCGACCATCTTCCTTTCCGCCGGCGAGCCTTCCGGGGACCTCCACGGCGCGGCTGTCGCGCGGGCCCTCCGCGCGCGCTGGCCGGCGGTCCGGCTGCTCGGACTGGCGGGCCCGAGAATGCAGGCGGCAGGTGTGGAGCCGATCGCGCCGTTCGACCGGCTGGCCGTCATGGGCTTTGCCGAGGTCGCGAAGCACCTGCCTTTCTTCGTTCGGCTGCTGGGACGTGCCGTGCGATCGATCCGGGATGCCGGGGCCGACCTGGTGATTCCCATCGACTACCCGGGATTCAACCTGCGCCTGGCCGCGCGCAGCCACCGGCTTGGCGTGCCCGTGCTCTACTACATCGCGCCGCAGGTGTGGGCGTGGCACCGCAGCCGGGCCCGGCGCCTGGCCGACGTGGCGGACCGGCTCGCGGTCATCCTGCCGTTCGAGGAGGAAGTATTCGCTCCATTCGGCGGAAACGTGCGCTTCGTCGGGCACCCGCTGGTGGACCGGCCTCCGCCCCCGGCGGATCGGGACGCGTTCTGCGGACCGCTGGGGCTGGACCCCGGACGGCGCATCCTCGCCCTGTTCCCAGGCTCGCGGAGCCAGGAGGTGGAGCGGCATCTCGAGCCCTTCGCGGCAGCGGCGCGCCGGGTGGTGGCCGCGCGCTGGCACGTGCAGCCGGTCCTGGCCCGCTCCCCGGATGTTCCCGCCGCGGCGTACCGCGACGTGGACCTCCCCGTGACGCTGGACGGGGCCGCCCTGCTGGCCCACGCTCACGCAGCGCTGGTGAAATCCGGAACCACCACGCTCGAGGCCGCTCTCGCCGGCGTGCCGATGGTGATCGCTTACCGCACGCACCCGTTGACCTTCTGGCTGGCCCGCAAGCTGGTGGACGTCGAGCACATCGGGCTGGCGAACCTGGTGGCACGACGTCGCATCGCCGTCGAGCTCCTCCAGGACGACGTCACGCCGGAGAAGCTCACCGCGGCGCTGCTGCCGCTCGTGGACGAGGGCCCCGCGCGCCAGGCGGCGCTGGACGGGGTCCGCAGCGTGCGGGAGGCCCTTCAGCCGAACGGTCCGGGGAGCGCCGCGAGCCGCGTCGCGGAGCTCGCGGCCGACGTCCTGGAGGGCGGATGAAGCGCCTGCGCTACGCAGTGATCGGGATGGTGGGGCGCTGGCTGGCGAACATCCTCCTGTTCACCGTGCGGTTCGAGACGGAGCATCGCGAGCGCTTCGACGGCGCCATGGCGGCCGGCGAGGGCGTGATCTTCGCCATCTGGCATGGTCGATTGCTGCCGTTGACGTACTACCACCGGAAGCGGAACATCGCGGCGCTCATCAGCCGGTCCGGCGACGGCGAGTACATTTCGCGCTTGGTCCGGGGGTGGGGCTACGAGCCGGTGCGCGGCTCCTCGAGCCGCGGAGGCGACGAGGCGCTCCGTGTGCTCGTTCGACAGGCGCGGGAAGGCCGGGCGTTCGCCATCACGCCCGACGGCCCTCGGGGTCCCCGGCAGCAGCTGAAGCCGGGGGTGGTCCGCATCGCCCAGCTGTCCGGGGCGCCGATCCTCCCGATCGCCGCGGGTTGCCGGCGGGCGTGGTGGCCGGGACGGTGGGACAGATTCTGCGTACCCAAGCCGTTCGCGCGCGTCCGGGTGGTCTACGGCGAGCCGCGCTACGTTCCCCGGGACGCGGACGAAGGGACGTTCCAGCGGTGCATCGAAGAGCTGGAGCAGGACATGAACGCGATGATCGAGGAGCTCGACAGGGATGGCGGCCCCCAGCGGTAAGGGCGAGGACCGGCTCGGTCCGGCAGACGTGGTCCAGCGGCTCTGGGAAGGCCACGCCGGCTTCACAGGCCGGGTCCTCGGCGCGCTCCTGACGCCGGCGGAGCTGGGCTATCGCGCCGCAATGCGTGCGCGGAACGCCGCCTACGAGTCCGGCGTCGCCGGCGCGGATGCGCCGCCCGTCCCGGCCATCAGCGTGGGCAACATCACCGTGGGCGGGACCGGGAAGACGCCAATGGTGCGGTGGGTGGTGCGGCAGCTGGTCAAGCGCGGGATGTCGCCCGGAATCCTGCACGGCGGCTACGCGGAGGACGAGCCGCTACTGCACCGGCTCTGGTTCCCGGAGCTGGCGGTGGTGGCCGACAAGGACCGTCTGCGCGGTGCGGGGAAGGCCATGCACATGGGCGCCAATGTCCTCGTCCTGGACGATGCGTTCCAGCACCGTCGGATCGGGCGGGACCTCGACATCGTGCTGGTGGCCGCCGAGACCTGGACCCGTCATGCGCGGCTCCTGCCGCGGGGACCGTTCCGCGAGCCCCCGCGGGCGCTGCGGCGGGCCGACATCGTCGTGGTGACGCGGAGAACCGCTTCCGCGGCGGACGCGGCGCGGGTCGAAGTCGAGGTGTCGCGGGTGTCAGGTCGCCGTACGGCGAGGGTCCACCTGCGGGCCACCGGGTGGGTGGACGCGGCGGGCAGGCCGCGCGGAGGAGCGCCGGCGGGGGCGGCGGTCGCGGTGGCGGGAATCGGCCGCCCCGACGACTTTTTCGACCAGGCCGAGGAGCGGGGCACGGAGCTGGTGGACGCCATCGCGTTTCCGGACCACCACGCGTTCACCGAGGCGGAGGCGAGGGAGCTGGCGCGGCTCGCCGCGGGTGGACCGCTGGTCATGACGGCGAAGGACGCCGTGAAGCTGGCCCCGCTCCTGCCATCGACCGACCTCTGGATACTGGAGCAGCGCGTGGCGTTCGAAAGCGGACGGGACTGGGTGCTCAGAGCCATCGACGAGGTGGTGTCGTGAACCGGCGCTCGACGGATGTCCTCGTGATCGGATCCGGGATCGCCGGGCTGACGTTCGCCCTCAAGCTGGCCGAGCACGCCGAGGTGCTGGTCGTCACCAAGAAGCGGCGAGCGGACTCCAACACCAATTACGCGCAAGGTGGGATCGCGGCCGTCATGAGTCCCGCGGACAGCTACGACCTCCACGTGCGCGACACGCTGGAAGCGGGCGCCGGGCTCTGCCACGAGGACGCGGTTCGCGAGCTGGTCCGGGAGGGACCGGACAGGGTGCGGGAGCTGATGGAGTGGGGCGCGCGCTTCACCCGCGAGGGCGGCGCACTCTCGCTCGGTCGCGAGGGCGGGCACTCCCGTCGGCGGATCGTGCACGCGGCGGACCTGACGGGGCGTGAGATCGAGCGGGCGCTGCTGGACGCAGTGGCCCGCCACCCGTCCATCGACACGCTCGAGGACCATCTCGCGATCGACCTGCTCGTGAGCCACGGGAAGGGCCACCCGCGGTGCGCGGGCGCCGTGGTCTTCGATCACCGGCGCGGCGCGGTCATCGCCGTTCGGGCGAAACGGACGCTGCTGGCGAGCGGCGGGTTCGGCCGCGTGTACCTTCACACCACCAATCCCGACATCGCCACGGGCGACGGTGTGGCCATGGCGTACCGCGCCGGCGCCCCCGTGGCCAACCTGGAGTTCGTGCAGTTCCACCCGACCGCGCTCTACCCGGCCCGCGACCAGGCGGTCCTCATCTCCGAGGCCGTGCGGGGAGAGGGCGCAGTCCTGCGCACGCTCGACGGACGGGCCGTCATGGAGGGGCACCCGCTGGGGTCGCTGGCCACCCGCGACATCGTCGCTCGTGCCATAGACCGTGTGCTGAAGGAGACCGGCGCGCCGCACGTGTTCCTCGACCTGTCGCCGATCCCCGGGGATGAGGTCAGGCGCCGCTTCCCGAACATAATGGAAACGTGCGCGCAGCACGGCGTGGACGTTCTCTCGGAGCCGATTCCGGTCGTACCCGCGGCTCACTACGCGTGCGGCGGCGTGAGCACCGACCTGGACGGGCGCACGGGGCTGGACGGACTGCTCGCGGCCGGGGAGGTGGCGTGCACGGGCGTTCACGGCGCCAACAGGCTGGCGTCGAACTCGCTGCTCGAAGCCGTGGTGTTCAGCCACCGCGCGGCGCTGGTCGTGCGAGACGGTCTGTCCGCCCCGGCGCCCGACGCGCCGGTCCCCGAGCTGCCCGAGCCGGGCCAGGCGGAGCCCGACTGGCGCAGCCTGCAGGAGCGCCTGCGCTCGCTCATGTGGTCGGACTGCGGGATCGTGCGCAGCGATGAGCGCCTCGCCGGGGCGGAGGAGGCGCTCTCCGCTCTCAGCGCGGACGCGCGAGCGCTCTGGACCGAGGGGCCGCTCGACACGGATGTCGCCGAGACGCGCAACCTGCTGGACGTCGCCACGCTGGTGACGCGGAGCGCGCGCGGGCGCAAGGAGAGCCGGGGGCTGCATCACAACGTGGACCATCCCGAGCCGCTCGAGCGCTTCAGGACGGACACGGTGCTGTGCCGGGAGCCCGGGGAGGACTGATGGAGGCCGTACCGACGCAGCACCGCACGCGCGGCATCCACGCCTGACATGGACCTCGTCCTGGTCACCGTCGGCCGCCCGTCGTCGCTACTCGCAGACCCCATCGCCGAGTACGAAGCGCGCGCGCGCCGGTACTGGAAGCTCGACACCGTCGAAGTGAAGGCCGCCCGCGCATCCAGGAACCGGCCCGTGGCCCAGGTCCGCCGGGAGGAGAGCGAGCGGATCCGCGGCGCAGTGGGTGCCGGGCACGACGCGGTGGTCCTCACGCGCAGCGGACGGCGCTGGAGCTCCGAGCAGGTCGCACGCTACCTCCAGGACCTGGCCCTCTCCGGACACGCCGGCGCCACGTTCATCATCGGCGGGGCCTACGGCGTCGACGACGAGCTGGCTCGCGACGCGCGACACCGCCTCTCCCTCTCCGCCATGACCATGCCGCACGACCTGGCGCGCCTCGTGCTCGCCGAACAGCTCTACCGGGCCGGCACCATCGCCCGTGGCGAGCCCTATCACAAGGGACAGCCGTGAACCTCGACATCCGAACCGCGATCGTGGGAGGCAACCGGCTCGTGGACGACTACGTCCGCGCCGAGCCGGCCCTTGCCCCCTTCTTTCCGGGCCACCCGTTCGATCCCGGAGCATACCGCCGCAAGGCCGGGGAAGTGCGCGCACGACTGCGCGGCGGCGCCCTGCACCGGGCCGTCGACGCGGTCCGACCCTCGGGCGACGCGGCGGCCGAGAAGCTGCGCGCGATCGCAGGAGGGAACGGCTTCTTCGTCACCACCGGTCAGCAGCCGGGGCTTTTCACCGGCCCGCTCTACACCATCCACAAGGCCCTGTCCGCATTGGCGCTGGCGCATCGCCTGGAATCCATCCTCGACGAGCCCGTGCTCCCGCTCTTCTGGATCGCTTCCGACGACCACGATTGGGAAGAAGCCAGCCATACCTCTCTGCTGGACACCGGGAACACGCTCCACCGGCTCGAGCTCACCCGTCCGCCTGGCGACGCGCAGCACTCGATGGGTCGCACGCCGCTGCGGGTCTCCGGCCATGGAAGCATCGCAGAAAGAGCATTAGACGAACTTGGTGAAATTCTACCACCATCAGAGTTTACGCCGCCGATAATGGAGCGGCTTCGGGACGCGTACGGGCAGGGCTCTGTGGCCGATGCATTCGCGCGCGCGCTGGAGGGCGTGCTCGAAAGCTTCACACTCGGGTTCGTGGATTCGCGGGATCCGCTGCTGCGCGAGCTGGCGCGGCCGGTGGTGCGGCGCGAGCTGGAGGGTGCGACCGAGCACGAAGGGGCGCTGCGGCGGCAGACGGAGCGGCTGGAGGCGGCCGGGTACGGGATCCAGGTGCCGATCCTGGCCGGCGCGGCGAACGTGTTCGTGGAGGACGACGATCACGGGCGCGAGCGGCTGGTGCGGGAGGACGGAGCGTGGGTGCTGCGTCGCTCGCGGCGGCGGCTGGAAGACGCGGCGCTCACGGCGCTCCTCGAGCGGGAGCCGGAGCGCTTCTCGCCGAACGTCGTGCTGAGGCCGGTCGTGGAGAGCGCGGTATTCCCGACGCTGGCGTACGTGGGCGGGCCGGGGGAGGTGCGGTACCTGGCGCAGACGGGGTGTCTTTTCGCGGCGCACGGCGTGGGCATGCCGGTGGTTTTCCCGCGATTCGGGGTGACGCTGGTGGAGGGTAAGGTGGGGAAGGTGCTGGAGCGGTTCGAGCTGGAGCCGTCGTCGTTCGGGCGTCCGGTGCACGAGCTGGTGGCCGATGTGGTGCGCGAGGAGGTGCCGCCGTCGGTGCAGGAAGCGCTGTCGCGCCTGCGACGAAGCATCCAGGAGGGCTATGGTGCGGTGACCGGGGCGGCGAGCGAGATCGACCCGACGCTGGAGAGCCCGATCAAGCACGCCCGGGGCGAAGCGTTCAAGGGTGTGGCGGAAGTGGAGCGGAAGATCCGGCAGCACCTGAAGATGCGGCAGGAGAGCGAGCTGGAGCAGCTGGAGAAGGCGGCGGCGAATCTGGCGCCTACGGGCAAGCCGCAGGAGCGGGTGCTGAACATCCACCAGTACCTCTCGCGGTACGGTCCCGAACTGCTGCCGGCGATCCTGGACAGCATGCAGCTGCCGCACGACGCGCCGGCGCCGGAATGGACGGGAGTCTCGTGTGACTGAGGAATGGCGGCCGGGAGCGACGGAATCTATCATGGCGCCATGATCTGGGTCCTGCTGGTTCTCGTGCTCATGATCCCGCTCCTGGCGGTGGTGCTCGATTCGCAGCTCGGGCAGGCGCTGGCACGCCGCGTCGAGCGACGCTCGCTGGAGGATCCGCGGGTGGAGGCGCTGGAAGCGGAGGTGGATCGGCTGGTCGCGGAGGTGGAGCGCCTGGCGGAGCGCGCCGAGTTCGTGGATCGGCTCCTTACGGAGGAGGCCGAGCGACAGGAGCCGCGGCTGCCTCCGGGTGAGCCGCTTGGCTGAAGAGGGCGGGGAGCGGAAGCCCAACCGCTCGGCGCACTGGGTGGCGGCGGGCATTCTGCTCAGCCGGATCACGGGCCTGGTGCGGCAGCGGATCTTCGCGCGCTACTTCGGCACCAGCATCGCGGCGGACGCCTTCACGGCGGCCACGCGCATGCCGAACATCCTCCAGAACCTGCTGGGCGAGGGGACGCTGAGCGCGTCGTTCATCCCCGTCTACAGCGAACTCCTCGAGGCCGGTCGGGAAGAGGAGGCGGGGCGGGTGGCCGGCGCCGTTTTCGCGCTGCTGATGGCGCTGGCCGGCGTCGCCGCTCTGCTGGGCGTCCTCGCCGCGCCGCTGCTCGTGGACATCCTCACCACCGGCTTCACCGGGCTGCAGCGGGACCTGACCGTGACCTGTGTCCGGATCATCTTCCCGATGACGGGGATCCTGGTCCTGTCCGCCTGGGCGCTGGGCATCCTGAACAGCCACCGTCGCTTCTTCATCCCCTACGTCGCGCCGGTGCTGTGGAATGCGGCGATGATCGCGACCATGGTGCTGCTGGGCGGCCGCATGGACGCGGACCGCCTCGTGATCGCGCTGTCGTGGGGCGCGCTGCTGGGGGGGCTGCTGCAGTTCGGCATCCAGCTGCCGTTCGTGCTGAAGCTCGAGCGGCAGCTGCAGATCCGTTGGGACACGCGGCTGCCGCGCGTGCGCACGGCCGTGGCGAACGCGGGCCCGGTCATCCTGGGCCGGGGCGTCGTCCAGCTGAGCGGCTATCTGGACATGTGGCTGGCCGCCTTCCTGGCGACGGGGTCCGTGGCCATCCTCCAGTACGGCCTCACACTGTACTACCTCCCGATCAGCCTCTTCGGGATGGCAGTCGCCGCGGCGGAGCTGCCGGAGCTCGCGCGCGAACGCGTGGGCGAGCGCGAAGTCATGCGACAGCGGGTGAACGCCGGGCTGCGCCAGATCGCGTTCTTCGTCGTCCCTGCCTTCGTCGGCTACCTGACGCTGGGCGACGTGGTCGTGGCGACGCTGTACCAGAACGGCGATTTCACTCCGGAAAACACACTTCAGGTGTACTTCACGCTCGGTGGCCTGACCCTTGGGCTGCTCGCGTCCACGGCCACCCGCCTCTTCTCCTCCACCTTCTACGGCCTCCAGGACACCCGAACGCCGGCCAAGATCGCCGCGCTCCGGGTGGTGGTGTCCGGCGTGCTCGGGGCGTCGCTCATGGTGCCGTTCTCCCGCGTCGAGGTGGCGCCCGGGGCCACGCTCGGCGTGGTCGGGCTGGCGCTGGGCGCGGCCGCGGGGGCGTGGGTCGAATGGTGGCTGCTCTGGCGCCGGCTCGTCCGGGAGCTGGACGGGCGCGTGGGGGCGGGGCGGGACCGGTTGCTCAGGATGTTCGGCGCGGCGCTGGCGGCCGCCGCGGTCGCGCGCGGCATTGGCTTCGTGCTCCCGCCGGTGAACGTGGTGCTACGCGGTGTCGCGGTCCTCGTGCCGTTCGTCGTGACCTACTTCGTGGTGGCGTCGGCCCTCGGCCTCCCCCAGGCGAAGCTGTGGATCCGGCGCGTGCTACGGCGGAACGGGTGAGGGCGCGGGGGTAGTACGGAGGCGTGCGGGGCGAGTACGACGTGCAGGGCCGGACGGGGAGCTGGGCGTGAGCGATACGCTGGACAAGAAGCTGAAGCACCTGCCGACGCGGCCGGGCGTGTACCTCTTCAAGGACGCGCGCGGTGAGATCATCTACATCGGGAAGGCGAAGTCGCTGCGGTCGCGGGTGCGCGGGCACTTCTCGCACGACGCGGGCTACTCGGTGAAGCAGGAGGAGATGGTCCGGCGGATCCGCGACGTGGACACGATGGTGGTGGGCAGCGAGGCGGAGGCGCTCCTGCTGGAGTCGAACCTGATCAAGACGCACCAGCCACGCTTCAACATCCGGCTGAAGGACGACAAGCGGTATCCCTACATCAAGGTGACGGTACAGGAGCCGTTCCCTCGCGTGTTCGTGACGCGGCGGGTCGAGAACGACGGTTCGAAGTACTTCGGGCCGTACACCGAAGTCTCGGCCATGCGGCAGGCGCTGGAAGTGGTGAAGCGGGCATACACGGTGCGCAGCTGCCGCTACGACCTCCCGGTGGAGACGCCACAGCGGCCCTGCCTGGACTACCACATTGGCCGCTGCCAGGCGCCGTGCGTCGGCCTCCAGTCGCAGGAGGACTACCGCGCCATGATCAACGAGATCCTCCAGGTCCTGGGCGGCGATGTGTCGGGGGTGCGGGCGCGGGTGCGGTCGGAGCTCGGCCGGCGGGTGGAGGCGCTGGACTTCGAGCGCGCGGCAACGCTGCGCGACACGCTCACGGGGCTGGAGTCGATCGAGCGGCGGCAGCGAGCGTTCGACGTGCGGGGGGGCGACCAGGACGTGCTCGGGGTGGCCCGTGATGGGGACAACGCGAGCGCGGTGCTTCTGCGCATCCGGCAGGGAAAGCTGCTGGGGCGGGAGGTGGACCATTTCACGAACGTGGACGAGGAGGATGACGCGGCGCTGGTGGCGGCCGTAGCCATCCGCTTCTACCTGGGGCGAGGCGAGGTGGGCAGGGAGGATCTGCCGTCGGAAGTGCTGCTCCCGGCGGATTTCGCGGACCGCGAAGCGCTCGAGGAGCTGGTGGACGAGGCGGCGCCACGGCGCGTGCGGCTGCACGTGCCGCAGCGCGGGGAGAAGAAGCGGCTGGTGGAGCTGGCCGCGCAGAACGCGCGGCACCTGCTGGAGGAGCGCGTGGTGCTGGACGAGGCGGTGCGGGTCCGGGCGGATGACGCCCTGTACGAGCTCCAGGAGGCGCTCGAGCTGAAGGTGGTACCGCGCCTCATGGTCTGCTTCGACATCTCGCACACCCAGGGAAGCGAGGTGGTGGGGAGCGCGGTGGTGTTCGAAAACGGTGACCCCAAGAAGAGCGAATACCGGCACTTCCGGGTGCGCGGCGACTGGGGTAACGACGATTTCCGCTCCATGCGTGAAGTGGTGAGCCGCTATTTCGCGCGGCGCCTCGAGGAGGAGCTGCCTCTGCCGGAGCTGGCCGTGATCGACGGCGGCAAGGGGCAGCTCTCGTCCGCGCGCTCGGCGCTGGCGGACGTGGGCGGCGACGACGTCGCCGTGTGCGCGCTGGCGAAGCGGGAGGAGGAGGTCTACCTGCCGGACCGCCGCGACCCCGTGCACCTGCCGCGCTCGCATCCCGGGCTGCGGCTGCTCCAGCGTATTCGGAACGAAGCGCACCGGTTCGCCATCGGATACAACCGCACGCTGCGCGGGAAGCGCACGCTCTCCAGCGAGCTGGCGGATATCCCGGGGATCGGACCGAAGCGCCAGCGGCTGCTCCTGAGCCGGTTCGGCAGCGTGCGCGCGCTCAGGCAGGCGTCGCCGGAGGACGTCGCGGCCGTGCCGGGCTTCTCCGAGAAGGCCGCGCGCCGAATCCTCGAGCACCTGGGCGGCTCGTGAGCCGCGTGCGCACCCGCTTCGCCCCGAGCCCTACGGGAAGCCTGCACGTCGGCAACGCGCGCCTGGCCATCCTGAACTGGGCCGTCGCGCGCCACCACGGCGGGGAGTTCGTGCTCCGGATCGAGGACACGGACCTGGCCCGCAACCTGGCCGGGGCGGAAGCGGAGCTGATGGAGGACCTCCGGTGGCTCGGCCTCGAGTGGGACGAGGGTCCGGACGCCGGCGCGGGCGACGTGGGGCCCCACTCGCCATATCGGCAGAGCCAGCGACTCGACCGCTACGACGCCGCCGCCCGGTCGCTCCTGGAGCGTGGAAGCGCCTATCGCTGCTTCTGCACCGCTGAAACGCTGGAGGCGGAGCGCGAGCGGGCACGGGCGGAAGGGCGCAGCTTCCGTTATCCGGGCACCTGCCGTTCCCTCGACCCGGACGACGCCGCCCGACGGGCCCGGGCCGGGCAGCCCCACGTCCTGCGCCTCGCCACCCCCGGGGACGGGGCCGTGGTGGTGGCGGACGCCATCCACGGCGAGGTCCGCTTCGACGCGGCGGAGATCGGCGATTTCGTCCTGGTCCGCCCGGACGGGATTCCCACCTACAACTTCGCGGTGGTGGTGGACGACGTGGACATGGAGATCACGCACGTGATCCGGGGCGCCGGACACCTGAGCAACACGCCCCACCAGATCCTGGTCTACCGTGCGCTGGGCGCGCCGCTCCCGGTGTTCGCCCACGCGCCCACCGTCCTCGGCCCGGATCGCAAGAAGCTGTCGAAGCGCTCGGGCGCGCGCCCGCTCCGCGCGCTGCGCGAGGACGGGTTCCATCCAGACGCGGTGGTGAACTACCTGTCGCTCCTGGGCTGGTCGAGCCCGTCCGGTGAGGAGGTGCTGGAGCCGGAGCGGATCGTCCGGGAGATCACGCTGGACCGCGTCGGCGCCGCGGACGTCGTGTTCGACCCCGACAAGCTGGCCTGGCTTTCCGCCCGCCACATCGACCGCATGCCGCTCGAGGACCTGGCCAGGGCCACCCGTCCGTACCTCGTTGGGACCCGATTCGCCTCGCTGCTCGACGCCCGCTTCCCGGACGTCCTCGCGGCCGTGAGGAGCCACCTCTCCACGTTCCATGACGTGGTCCGGCACCTCGACCCGTTCCTCGGCCGTGACCCGGAGGAGCCCGCTCCGCTGGACGCCGACGGGCGCCGCCTGGCCGCGGCGCTGCGGCACCGGCTCGAGACGCTGGAGCCGTGGGGCGACGACGCCATCGACGCTGCCATGCGCCTGGTGGGAAAGGAGGTCGGGGCTCGTGGGCGGTCCCTCTTCATGCCCGTCCGTCTCGCCCTCACCGGGGCCGAGCACGGTCCACCACTCCCCACGGTCATCCGGCTCCAGGGCAGGGAGCGGGCGCTCCGGCTCCTGGCGGACGCCGCTGCAGAACGGACCGGGGGCGTTTGACCCGTGGGCAAGGAGCCCCGTACATTTGGCGCTTATGCCGACTCCGGATCGGGTGCCATGCGCGCGCTGATCTTCGACCCGTTCGCGGGAATCAGCGGGGACATGGTGTTGGGCGCGCTGGCGGACCTCGGGCTTCCGGTGGAGTCGCTGCAGGGCGTGATCGAGGCCCTCGGCCTGCCGGGGAGAGCGGTGGTAGAACGGGTGGACCGGTGCGGGCTCGCGTGCGCGCGCGTGCGTTTCGAGCTGCCCGAGGAGGACTCGGCGCGCCACCTCGGCGACATTCTCGAGATGGTCGAGCGCAGCGAGCTGGCCCCGTGCGTGAAAGAGAAAGCCGCCGCCGTATTCCGGCGGCTCGCAGAGGCGGAGGCGGCGG
Source organism: uncultured Gemmatimonadales bacterium (assembly GCA_963798845.1). Classification (GTDB taxonomy): domain Bacteria; phylum Gemmatimonadota; class Gemmatimonadetes; order Longimicrobiales; family RSA9; genus CAVUKA01. Next base: position 35,201 of record CAWCUS010000005.1, read on the forward strand.
TCCACGGGGTGGACCTCGAGCGCGTTCACTTCCACGAAGTCGGGGCGCTGGACTCGATCCTCGACGTCGTGTGCGCAGCGGCCGGACTGCACGAGCTCGGCGTCGAGCGCGTGTTCGTCCGTCCGGTCGCCGTCGGCTCGGGGATGCTGGAGATGGCGCACGGCACGTATCCGCTCCCGGCGCCGGCGACGGCACGGCTGCTCGAAGGACTCTCGGTGCGCGAGACGGGGTGGCCGGAAGAGTGCACGACGCCCACGGGCGCCGCCCTCATGGCCGCGCTGGCCGAGGGACCACCCCCGGCGGAGATGGTGTACGGGCGCTCCGGGTTCGGCGCGGGCGAGCGCGATCCCGCGGGACGACCGAACTGCCTGAGGGTGATCGAGAGCACGGTGCCGGAACGGGCGCCCGCGGTGCACCTGGTCCAGGCGGACCTGGATGACCTGTCCGCGGAGTACGTGGCCGGGGCGAGGGAGCCGCTCATGTCAGCGGGCGCGCTCGACGTCGTGCTCGTTGCGGTCGTCATGAAGAAGGGGCGCCCGGGCGTTCGGCTGGAGGCGCTCGTTCCCGAGCCGGCGCTGGGCGCCGTGATCGAAGCGGTGTTCCGGGAGACGCGGACCATCGGCGTGCGCCACTGGCCGGTGGAACGGGCCGTGCTGGCTCGGCAGGAGGAGGTGGTGGAGTGGCGGGGGCAGCGGGTCCGTCGCAAGCGGGTCCGGCTTCCCGATGGCACAACCCGCGCGAAGCCGGACTACGACGACGTGGTGGCGGCGGCGCGGGCGCTTGGGCTGGCGCCACACGAGGTGCGTGAGAGACTGGACGATGTATAGGCAGAAACCGATCCGGCAGGAGAGAACAAGCTCATGATCAAGGGAGGAATCCGGATGAACCGGCGCAGCGGGCTCATCCTGGCACTCGCCGTCACGTTCCTGGGTGGCTGTGCGACCGGCACGGGGGGCGCGGCAACGAGCGGCGAGGACGGGGGCAACCGGCCGCGTGACAACGAGAATACGCGCGCAGCGAGCGTGCACCTCGTGCAGGCGGCCACGGCGGAGGGAGAGCAGGCGAAGACGCACTTCCAGGAGGCGCTGGACGAGGCGCTCCAGGCGATCAGCGCCGATTCAACGAATCCGAAAGCGTATCTCCTGGCCGGGCAGGCGGCCGTGGGTGTGGAGCACTGGGCGCAGGCGGACAGCATGTTCTCGCGGGCGCTGGAGCTGCATCCCGCGTACGCGGACCAGATCGCGTCCGAGCGGGAGCAGGGCTGGGTGAACGCGTACAACCAGGGCGCGGCGGCGCTGAACGCGGGTGACACGCAGAAGGCGCTGTCGTATTTCCAGGGCGCGGACCTGATGTACGCGGAGCGGCCGGAGGCCAGGGTCGCGATCGGGTCGATTTACGCGCGCACCGGCGAGCCGCAGAAGGCGCTGGAGGCATACAGCGGCGCGCTGGAGATCCTGAACGGGCCGATCCCGGAAGGGATGGGAGAGGAACAGGCGGCGAACTGGCGCGAGGACCGCAAGGGCGTGGCCCTGAGCGCGGCGCAGCTGGCGGCCCAGACGGGCGATTACGAGCAGGCGGCGGACATCCTGGGCAAGATGCTGACCGAGGCGGACTCCCTGGACGAGAGCACGAAGCTGAGCGCACTGACGGCCCGGGCCGGGTACCTGGCGCAGGCGGGTCAGCCGGACTCGGCCGAAGCGATCTACGACCAGGTCCTCGAACGCTCGGACCTGAGCAGCCAGGACTATTTCCAGATCGGGATCGGCTTCTTCAACACGGGAGACTACGACCGCGCGGCCGACGCGTTCGACAAGGCTGCCGAGCTGAACCCGTACTCCCGGGATGCGCTGCTGAACCTGGTGCAATCGCTCTACTCGCAGGCGATGGACCTGGAGAAGGCGGAAGCGTCGCCGGATCGGAACCAGCAGCTGAACGCGATCTACGACCGCATCCTCGCGGCCGCGCAGCAGGTCCGCGACTTCGATCCACTGAACCGGAACCTGCTGAGCTTCATGCTGCGGGCGTATCGGGGAAAGGCGGAGCTGGCCAGTGGCGCCGAGGCGAAGCAGCTGACGCAGAAGACGCAGGAGCTCTACCGGACCTACCAGGGGCAGAAGTACGAGATCACGAACATCGCGCTCGCGCTCCAGGCCAACAACCAGGCCACGGTGACGGGGGACTTCGCCAACCTGTCCGGCGACCCGGGGCAGCAGGTGCAGATCCAGTTCCAGGTTCTGAGCCGCGACGGCCAGGTCCTCGACACCAGCACCGCGACGGTCACCGTGCCGGAGCAGAACGAGTCTGTGGGCTTCAAGACGAGTGTGGACCTTCCGAGCGGCGAGTTCGGGGGGTGGAAGTACCAGGTGACCGGCTGATCACGGCGGCCATCCGATTTCGAGGAGGCGCCGGGCGCGAGTGGGTCCGGCGCCTCCTCTGCATCCGACGTCGGGACCGACGGGTCGGCGTACGCTTCTTGCACCGACCGCTCCCGATCTGAACGCGTTTTCGGAACCGGAGCGACGCGAGCCATGAACGAATGCCCGGAGTGCGGGGCGCTTGTGCACGAGAGCCACGCCATCTGCCCCGCGTGCGGCCACGACCTGCGAGAGGAGACGCGACGCTGCGCGCACTGTGGCGAGACCATTGCCGCCGGCGCGAAGGTATGCCCCGTGTGCGGTCACCTCTCGTCACCCGCCCGCTGCGCCCGTCATCCGGACCGGCAAGCGCCCGGGCAGTGCGCCCTGTGCGGAACCCCCGTGTGCGAGGAGTGCGATGCCGGAACCCGGCAGTACCACCGCTGCCCCGACCACGCAAACGTCGCGATCATAGAGGGGTGGGCGCAGGTCCACGCGATCCCCGACGAGGTGGAGGCCGGGCTGATCGAGGACAACCTCCGGGCGGAGGGGATCGACTCGCGGATCCTGTCGCAGAAGGACCACTCGGCATTCCCGGTTGAGTTCGGCGACCTCGCCCGTGTGCGAATCCTGGTGCCCACGTATGCGTTCGCGGAGGCGGAGCGGATCATCGCCGCGCACACCGACACCGCGGGGGAGGTCACCTTCGGCTGCCCCAACTGCGGCGAGCCCTACGACGAGGGGCAGACGGTGTGCGAAGCGTGCGGCGAGGCGCTCGTCTGAACACCGCGGAGGGGCAGGGGTACTGATCGCCGCCGACCACACGAAGCGGCCGGTTGAGAGCGCTCCGGTCGACGCCTATCTTGGGTCCAGCACGGCGCGCGAAGGAGCACGGGGGCGGTCCGCGGGCCGCCCTTCGTCGTGAAAGGTAGCCATGATCCGGATCGCCGAAATCCTGCCCGACAGCATCGCCGACGAGCTCCGGCTCCGCATCGGCAGCCGCGTCGTGCGGATCAACGGCGAGGCGGTCCGTGACACGATCGACTTCCGCTTCATGGAGGCGGAGGTGCGTCTGGAGCTGGAGGTCCACGAGCCCGGGAGCGGCGTGGACGACGTCGTCGTCTACGACATCGAGAAGGACGCAGCGGAAGGGCTGGGCATCGTCCCGGCGCCCGACACGGTGCGCGAGTGCGCCAACAAGTGCGTTTTCTGCTTCATCGACGGGAACCCGCCGGCGGCGAGGCGGGCGCTATACTTGAAAGACGACGACTTCCGCCTGTCCTTCACCTACGGCAGCTACGTGACGCTCACCAACCTCGGGCCGCGCGGGTTCGAGCGTCTCGTGGAGCAGCGCCTTTCACCGCTCTACGTTTCGGTCCACGCGACGGAGCCCGAGATCCGGATGCGCCTCCTGGGCGTGCCGCGAGGCGGCGACATCGTGGACCGGCTGCAGCAGCTCACGGACGCGGGTATCGAAGTTCACACCCAGGTCGTGCTCTGCCCGGGGTGGAACGATGGCGCCCACCTGGACCGGACCATCGACGACCTGTGGGCCCTCGGAGCGCGCGTCCTGTCGCTGTCCGTTGTGCCGGTGGGGCTGACGCGGTATAACCTGGAGCGCCCCGTCCGGCTCCTCACGCGCGGCGAGGCGGCGGATGCGATCGCCCAGGTCGAGCGCGGCCGGGAGCGGGCGCTGCGAGCGCGCGGCACCGGGTGGGCGTACGCGGCCGACGAGATGTTCCTGCTGGCCGGTCGGGAGGTTCCGGGCGACCGCTACTATGACGACTGGCCGCTCACGGAGAACGGGGTGGGTGCCGTGCGGGCGTTCCTCGACGACGTGGCGCAGCTGCTGCGCTCACCGCCGCGACTGACGGGCCGGAACATCGCCGTGGTGACCGGCGCGAGGATGGCCGAGGTCATGACGCCCCTCGTCGCCCGGGTGGCCAACGCCACGGGCGCCCGGCTCACGCTCGTCCCCGTGGAGAACCACCACTTCGGGCGGACCGTCACGACGGCCGGGCTCCTGGCCGGTGCGGACATCCTCGCCAGCATGCGTGCGGCGCCGGACGTCGGGGCCGACACCGTCCTCATCCCGGCGGAAGCGTTGAACGACGATCGGCTCTTCATCGACAGCATGCCCCTGGCCGGGCTGAGCGCCGCGCTCTCCGGCGACGTGGTCCCGGCCTACCTCCTGGGCAGCGCGCTGAGGGACCTGTGAGTCGCGCCCTCCCATCCGTCGCCGTGGTCGGCCGTCCCAACGTGGGCAAGTCCACGCTGTTCAACCGCGTCGTGGGGCGGCGTCAGGCCATCGTGGACGATACCCCCGGCGTGACGCGGGATCGGAACTTCGCACGCGCGGAATGGGTTGGCCGGGAGTTCTACATCGTGGACACCGGCGGGCTGGAAGTCGACGTGGACGAGCCGCTGGCGATCGCGATCCGGCGCCAGGTGGAGGCCGCGCTCGAGGAGGCCCAGGTGATCGCGTTCGTCGTGGACGCCAAGGCGGGCGTGCAGCCGCTGGACCGGAAGATCGCCGACCTGCTCCGGCGCACGGAGGTCCCCGTGGTCCTGGTGGTGAACAAGGCCGACTCGCTCCCCGAGGACCTGTCGCACCTGGAGTTCTGGGAGCTGGGGATCGGCGAGCCGCATCCGGTGAGCGCGCTTTCGGGGAAGGGGTCCGGCGACGTACTGGACGTGCTGGTCGGGCACTTCCCCGAGGGAGAGCAGACCCCCGAAGACGTCCTCTCGGTCGCGGTCATCGGCAAGCCGAACGTGGGGAAGTCGAGCTTCATCAACCGGCTCCTCGGCGAGGAGCGGCTGGTGGTGAGCGAGGTCGCCGGTACCACCCGCGACAGCATCGACACGCCCATGCGGTATCACGGCCGAACGCTGATGTTCGTGGACACCGCCGGGCTCCGCCGCCAGGCCAGGATCCACGAAAGCCTGGAGTACTACAGCGCGCTCCGTACCGAGCAGGCGGTCGAGCGTGCCGACATCTGCCTCCTCCTCCTGGACGGAACCGAGCCGGCTCACGTCCAGGACCTCAAGATCGCGGAGAAGGCCTGGGAAGCCGGCTGCGGACTGGTGCTCGTCGTCAACAAATGGGACCTGGTGGAGAAGGACACCCGCACCGCTGCCGCGTTCGAGAAACAGCTGCAGGAGCGTGCACCGTCCCTGCGGTGGGTGCCCATGGTGTTCACCTCCGCGCTCACCGGCCAGAGAGTGCAGCGCACCCTCGATCTCATCCTGCAGGTCGCCGACGAGCGGGCCCGCCGGGTCTCCACCTCGGAAGTCAACGACGCCGTGCGCGAACTGGCGGCCCGGCAGCCGCCGGGTCATTTTCGAGGCCAGGCCATCAAGCTGCTCTACGCCACCCAGGGCGGCGTGAATCCGCCGACGTTCGTGGTCTTCGTGAACAACCGCAACGGCGTGACGGACAATTACCAGCGGTACCTGTACAACGGCTTCCGGAATCGGTGGGGGTTCCTGGGCTCACCGCTGCGCATCAAGCTGCGCAGCCGCCGTGAGGCGGAACGGTGACCTGGCTGCTGCTCGTTGCGTCCTACCTGCTCGGGGCGACGCCCACCAGCTATGTGGTGGGGCGCCTGGGCTATGGTGTGGATCTACGTGAAGTTGGAAGCGGTAACCTGGGAGCTACCAACACTTTCCGCGTCCTTGGATGGAAGGCTGCGCTCCCCGTGATGGTCATGGACGTGGGCAAGGGCTGGGTGCCCACTGCGCTGTTCCACCGCTGGGACGCGGCGGCGCCGGAATGGGCGCTAGCGTACGGGGCGGCGGCGATCGTGGGGCACGTGTACTCGCTGTACGTCGGGTTCAGGGGCGGCAAGGGTGTGGCGACGAGCGCCGGGGTGTTCCTGGCGCTGGCGCCCTGGGCGGTGCTGATCGGGTTCGTGGTCTGGGTGATCACGGTGGCGCTGACGCGCATCGTCTCGCTGGGCTCGCTCCTGGCGGCCGTGGTGCTGCCGATCGCCGTGTACGTCACGAACGAGCCCATGGTGGTGCGGTGGCTGTCTGTGGCGCTGTCGGCATTCGTGATCTACGCTCACCGGGCCAACATCCGGCGACTGCTGAGCGGGCAGGAGAACCGGTTCGGACGGAGCACAGAGGAAGCGTCATGAAGGAGCCCATCGCGGTGGTGGGGGCGGGGAGCTGGGGAACGACGCTGGCGAACCTGCTGGCGAAGAAGGGCAACGAGGTCCGGCTCTGGGCGTTCGAGGAAGAGGTCACGCGTTCGGTCAACGGGGAGAGGCGCAACAGCGTGTACCTCCCGGACGTGGAGCTGGACGGTCAGCTGAGGGCGACGTCGGACATCGGGGACGCGGTGGGCGGAGCCGGGGTGGTGGTGAGCGTGAGCCCGTCGCAGCACGTCCGAAAGGTCATGGGTGCCGCCGCGTCGTCCCTGTCCCCCGACGCGCTTCTCGTGAGCGCGTCGAAGGGGATCGAGACGCGAACCCTGGAGACCATGGCGGAGGTGCTGGAGGACATCCTGCCGGAGTCGACGCATCGTCGCGCCTGCTTCCTCTCGGGGCCCAGCTTCGCCACGGAGGTTTCGCGGGAGCATCCCACGGCGGTGACGGTGGCGAGCCGGGACACGGACGCGGCGAGGGAGGCGCAGGAGCTCTTCCAGACGGACTATTTCCGCGTCTACACGAGCCACGACGTCACGGGCGTGGAGCTGGGCGGGGCGCTGAAGAACGTGATGGCGCTGGCCGCGGGGATGATCGTGGGGCTTGGCTTCGGCCACAACACGCGCGCGGCGCTGATCACGCGCGGGCTCGCGGAGATGAGCCGCCTGGGGATCGCGCTGGGCGCCAACCCGCTCACGTTCGCCGGCCTGGCGGGGATGGGCGACCTGATCCTCACCTGTACGGGAGAGCTGAGCCGGAACCGGACGGTGGGTGTAGCGCTGGGGGAGGGGCGGAAGCTGGGCGAGGTGCTGGGGGCGATGCGGATGGTGGCGGAGGGCGTGGAGACGACGAGGGCGGCGTACGCGCTGTCGCGGCGGGAAGGGATCGAGATGCCGATCGTCGCCGAAGTCCACGCGGTGTTGTTCGAGGAGCGGCCGCCCGCGGAAGCGGTGCGGAACCTGATGCACCGGGAGCCCAAGCCGGAGCTGTGGCGGTGAGCGATCGACCGATCATCCGGAAGGAATACTACGCCATCGGCGAGGTGTGCGAGCTGGTGGGGCTGAAGCCGCACGTGCTGCGCTACTGGGAGAGCCAGTTCGCGCCGCTGAAGCCGTCCAAGAACCGGGCGGGCAACCGGGTATACCAGCGCAAGGAGATCCGGCTGATTCTGCTCGTGAAGCAGCTGCTGTACGAGGAGAAGTACACGATCGACGGAGCCCGGCAGCGCCTGGAGGAACTGCGCAGGGAGGACGGGCTGGAAGAGGCCACGCGGCGCACGCTCGACGCCACCGCCGTGGAAGAGATCCGGGCGGAGCTCAGGGCGGTCCTGGACCTCCTCAGGATCAACGCCGGGGAATGAAGCAGATCCTGATCACCAACGACGACGGCTATCTGGCTGCCGGGCTGAGCGCCCTCGTCCGCGCGGCTCAGCCGCACGGGAAGGTCCACGTGGTGGCACCGGACCGCGAGCAGAGCGCGACCAGCCACTCCCTCACGATGCATCACCCGCTTCGCGTCCGCACCGTGCGCGACGCCCGGGTCGTGGACGGAACGCCCACGGACTGCGTGGTGCTGGCGCTCGGCGAGCTGCTGGAGAGACGGCCGGACCTGGTGCTCTCTGGCATCAACCAGGGCGCGAACCTGGGGGACGACGTCCTTTACTCGGGGACGGTCGCCGCGGCCATGGAAGCTACGCTGCTCGGGATCCCCGCGGTGGCCATCTCGTACGCCGCCCGGGACCCGGAGGGGATCGAAGGATGGGTACCGGCCGTGTCGTCCATCCTGGGGCAGGTCCTCGCCCGCGACGGGTTCCCCGGAGAGACGCTCCTCAACATCAACCTGCCACCCCGCGATCCAGGCACGGCGAAAGGAGCGCGGGTCACCCGGCTGGGGCGCCGCGCGTACGAGGGCTCGCTCACGCGCGCCCGCGACCCGAACGGTCGGGAGTACTTCTGGATCGGCGGTGGCGAGACCCGCTGGTGGGGTGAGCCCGACTCGGACTTCCGGGCGCTGGAGGAGGGGTACGTCTCCGTGACGCCCCTTCACCTCGACCTGACGAACTTCGACCTCCTCGAGGACATCCGACGGTGGGAGCTGAGCCTGTGAACGATGCGTACGTTCGGAAGCGGCGCCAGCTCGTCGACCGGATCCGCGAGCAGGGAATCCGGGACCCCCGGGTGCTCGCGGCCGTGGAGACGGTTCCTCGTCACCGCTTCGTCCCTCCCGCCGTCCTCAGGCGGGCGTACAATGATACGGCGCTGCCCATCGGCTTCGGCCAGACGATCTCGCAGCCGTCGCTCCAGGCGCTCTACCTGGAAGTGCTGGAGGTCGGCCCTGAGGACCGCGTCCTGGAGGTCGGGGCGGGGAGCGGCTATCAGACCGCACTTCTGGCGGGGTTGAGCGCCAACGTGTACGCCGTGGAGCGGATTCCCGAGCTGACGCAGCGAGCGCGGGATATCCTCGATGAGCTGGGATACCGCAACATCGCGCTGGTGACGAAGGACGGCACGCTCGGGTGGTCGAAGTACGCGCCCTACGACGCCATTCTGGTGGCAGCAGCGGCGCCCTCGGTGCCACATGCGCTGGTGGAGCAGCTCGCGCCGGGCGGGCGGCTGCTCATCCCGATCGGCGACCGGCAGCAGCAGCGCCTCACGCTCGTCGAGAATACGGATGAGGGAACACGGGAGAAGACCGTCACCGGGTGTGTGTTCGTGCCGCTGATCGGCCGCTTCGGGTGGCCCGAATGAGTCCGGTCGAGACCGGGAGCGAAGCGGCCGGGAAGGCGGCGGCCGGGGCCCGGACCGACGGAGCCCCGGCACGACGTGGTCGGCTTCGTCGCCTGTACGACTGGGTGCTCTCGTTCGCCGGCCGGCCGAGCGGCGAGCGCGCGCTCTTCGCCTTCGCGTTCGCCGAGTCCTCCTTTTTCCCGATCCCGCCGGACCCGCTGCTCGTCGCGCTCGCGCTGGGCGCACCCCGCCGGGCCCTCCGTTTCGCCCTGGTGTGCGCGCTCGCTTCGGTGACCGGTGGGCTGGCGGGATACGCCATCGGATGGGGTCTCTGGCAGACGGTGGACCAATACTTCTACGCCTACGTCCCGGGGGTTTCTCCGGAAGCGTTCGCCACGGTGCAGTCCCTCTACAACCGCTACGACTTCTGGAGCATCTTCGCCGCGGGGTTCACCCCCATCCCGTTCAAGGTCTTCACCCTCTCGGCCGGGGTGTTCCGGATCTCGCTCCCGGTGTTCCTGATCGCTTCCACCGTGAGCAGGAGCGCCCGTTTCTTCCTCGTGGCGGGGCTCATCTACGTGAAAGGCCCGTCCATCCAGGGCTTCATCGATCGTCACTTCGACAGACTGGCGTGGCTGTTCCTGGCCCTGCTCATCGGCGGCTTTTTGGTGGTGAAGCTTCTCCTCGGCTGAGGTAGCGTTCCCGGACCGGCCGCCCTATCTTGCCGCCGTTCCTGACTTTGCACCTTCCGATCGAACAGGAGCTTGGGATGAGCGACGAAGGCCGGCGCGCCCCCGGGCCCGAACGCCCGCCCGCCCCGCCAGCCGCGAGCCGGCGAGCGGGGAACGACGCGGTGGAAGCCACGGGGCTGGTGCCACCGTTCCTGCCCGGACGCGCACACATCGTCGAGGATACGCCTCCTGCCTCGACCGGAGCGGGCGGAGCGGGAGCTGCGCGCGAGGAGGCCGTCCAGGAGGCCGCTGCGGCGGTGACGGTGGAGCCGGAGCCGGTCGTGGCGCCGGACGACGCCTTCCCGTTCGAGCTGGGTGACGCGCCGGAAGCCACTGCCGGGACCGGACCCGGCCAGGCGCCTGCGACCCCGGCCTCCGGGGTGTCGGGAGGAACGGCGGAGGAGGGGGAGCCCGAGGACGAGTTCCCGTTCGACGCGTTCGGCCTCACCGGCGAGCTGCCGGCAGCATCTTCTGCGGAGGCGGGCACGGTGGAATCGAACGACGCCGTATCCGCAGCGGACTCTCTCGCCGAGCGGCTGGAGTCGCTGGCCGCCCGGCTGCGCGCCGAGGGGGCCTCGGCCGCGGAGATCGACATGGCTTCCTCGGACCGGTTCACATCGCTCCTCGGCGCCATCCTGGCGGGTTACCTGGCCGCGGCGCACGACTGAAGGGCGGCGGACGCACGGGTGGAAAATCGCCCGTTTTGCCCTACATTGAATGCTCTTCGCGCCCGTAGCTCAGGTGGATAGAGCACGAGTTTCCTAAACTCGGGGCCGCAGGTTCGAGTCCTGCCGGGCGCATGGCGGCCGGCCTTCCCCGCGGACGGCCGGCCGTGCTGCATCAGCGCGTCGCCGATGCGGCGGCTCGGCAATGCCCGGGGAGGTTGTGGGGGCGCCGTCGCGCCGCCATCATCCCTACATCCGCGGCCTCCGGACGCCTCAACGCGCCCCGGCGAAGCTCCTTTTCCGAAAGGACAGATCGTGCGTCGTCTGTTACTCCTCACTCTCCTGGCGCTCGGCGCGGCCCCCCGTGGAGCGTCGGCCCAGATCCAGCTGCCGCAGCCGGTGGGCTACGTCAACGACTTCGCCGACGTGATCCCGGCCGATTACGAGCAGAAGATGACGGCCATCATCGACGAGGTGCGGGCGAAATGCGGGGGCGAGATCGTGGTGGTCACGCTCCCATCGCTCCAGGGCCGCACGGCGGACGAGGTCGCGCTGGAGATCGGTCGGCAGTGGAAGATCGGCCCGAAGGGGGAGGCGGGAGACCGGTTCCGCAACACGGGGACCGTGGTCCTCGTCGCGCCTGCGGAGCGGCGGCTGAAGATCGAGCTCGGCACGACCACGAACACGTTCATCACGGCCGCTGACGCCGGCCGGATTGCCGACGATTACATGGTCCCGGCCCTGCGGGAGGGCGACTACGGCGTCGGGATCTACGGCGCCGTGGGCGCGCTGGCGCTCCAGTACGCGGACCACTTCGGCTTCGAGCTCAATGGCGACTACGATCTGCCGCAGCCGAAGCACCGTGGCGGAAACGACTCCTGGATCATATGGGTCGTCCTCGCGTTCATCCTCTTCAGCCTCTTCACCCGTCGCGGCCGGCGTCGCGGCCTCCCCATCTTCCTGCCGTTCCCGCTCGGCGGGATCGGCCACCGCGGCGGCTTCGGCGGGTTCGGCGGCGGAGGCTTCGGCGGATTCGGAGGGGGCGGCGGCGGCTTCGGCGGGTTCGGGGGTGGAGGCGGCTTCGGCGGCGGCGGTGCAGGAAGGGGTTGGTGAAATGGCGGACATGAAGGTTGCTGCGCGCGAATACGTGGACGGGCTGTCCGAGCTGTTGGGGGCCCGACTGCGGAGCGTGGTGCTCCATGGCTCGGTCGCGCGGGACGAAGCCGTCGAGGGGGTCAGCGACGTGAACCTCCTGGTCCTGGTGGACACCGTCGACCCGCCGCTCTTCGGCCTGCTCTCGCCCACGGCGAGGGAGTGGCTGGAGGCGCGTCGCTCTCTCCCCCTCGTGCTCACCTGGGACGAGTGGCTCTCGGCCAGCGACGCCTTCGCCATAGAGACCGCGGACATGCTGGACGCCCGGGAGGTGCTCCACGGCGGCGACCCGCTCGCGGACGCCGCCGTCGACCGCGCCGACCTGCGCCTGCAGGCGGAGCGGGAGCTCAGGGGCAAGCTGATCCATCTCCGGCAGGCTACCCTGGTCTCCGCCGCCGACCCGGGCGAGCTCGGGCGGCTCCTGCTCACCGCCCTCCCGTCCGTCGCGGCGTACCTGCGCGCCGCGCTGCGGCTGGCCGGGCGCGACGCCCCCGTGCGCAGCGCGGACGCGCTCCGGGATGGGGCAGCCCTGGTAGGTGCCGACTCCGCTCCTCTTCTCGAGCTGTGGGAGCGGCGGAAGGAGCGGTCCGTTCCGGAGACGCCGGTGCTGGATCCGCGGGTGGCCGCGGTGCACCGGGTGCTCGAGAGGACGGCCGACTACGTGGACACCCTGGATGGAGAGACCCGATGAAGAGGCCCGTGGTGGGCGTGCTGGCGCTGGCCGTCGCCCTTTCTGGTTGTGGCTACAACAAGATCCAGACGCTCGACGAGAGCGTCACTGCCCGCCGTGCGGATATCGAGGCGGAGCTGATGCGGCGCAACGACCTGATCCCGAACCTCGTCGCGACGGTGGATGAGGCGGCCAGCTTCGAAAAGGAGACATTCACCCGGGTGGCCGAAGCCCGCTCGGGCCTCACGCAGGCCCGGCAGCAGCTCGCCCAGGCGGTCCAGGGGAGCGTGCCACCCGACCAGCTCTCCCAGGCCAGCTCGGCGGTCGGCGAGAACCTGCGCCTCTTCCTGAACGTGGCCGTGGAGGCGTACCCGCAGCTCACCGCCAACCGCAGCTTCACCGCGCTCCAGGACGAGCTCACCGAGACCGAGAACCGGATCAGCGTGGCAAGGCGCGACTACAACGAGGCAGTCCAGAACTACAACACCTACATCCGGCAGTTCCCCCAGGCCATGACCGCCAAGGTGATCGGCGCGCAGCGACGGGAGCCGTTCGAGGCCCCGGAAGGTGCCGAGACCGCCCCGAAGGTGGAGTTCGGCGGCCAGTCGCAGGGCGGCTGAGCCCGTTTCCGGCTCGCGCGTTCACCCCCCCGCCCGCGCCGGAGCGCGGGCGGGACGCCGGGGCCCGCCTCGACCGGAACGGAACTCGCAGTCCGTGGTCCGCGGTGAACTCATGAGACGCATCGTCCTTTCCGCCCTCGGCTCACTGCTCCTGGGCTCGCCTCTCGCCGCACAGGGCGAGCTGCTCGACGCCTGCGGCCACGCCGCGATCAGCTACTCGCCGACGCCCCCCGTTTCGTCGGACCAGCGGGAAGCCGTCGAAGGCCAGCTCCGGTTCCTCTGCGCCCAGGTCGTGGGCGCGATGACCCAGGTGCAGCCCGCCATCGGCATGGCCTTCTCCGGCGGCGCCCACACCCTCGGCACCGCCACCACCATCGGCCGTCGCTTCGGCGTCCCCCGCATCAGCGTCGCCGCGCGCGCCACCGCCGCCTTCGCCGACATCCCGGACCTCTTCGACGGGTACACCCCCAACTTCCACGACGGCCGGCTGCCCGCCATGGGCACCACCACTCTCCCCCTCGGCGCGGTGCAGGGGGATGTCTCGATCGGCGTCTTCAACGGCTTCGCCATGGGCCCCGCCCTCGCCGGCCTCGGAGCCGTCGACCTCCTCGCCAGCCTTTCCTACCTCCCGGCCCTCGACCGGACCGGCCTCCAGCGCGATATCTTCAACTGGGGCGCTGGCGCCCGCATCGGCATCCTTCAGCAGGGGCTCACCATGCCCGGCGTTTCCGTCTCGGGCATGTTCCGAAAGATGGGCACGGTCTCGTTCGGCGAGATCGATCCCGCCCACGCAACCGCCGGAGACCCCGCGGAGTTCGGCACCGACCTCCGGACCCTCAGCTTCCGCGCCGCCGTCAGCAAGCGCATCCTCGCCCTCGACCTCGCCGCCGGCGCCGGCTACGACCTCTACAGCAGCAACGTCCACTTCGACGTCATTCTGCAGTGCCCCGCGGAGGAGTGCGCCATCCCCGGGGGCGTCGCCCTACGACCCCAGTACGACGGCTCCCCCGGTATCGACGGCCCGCTCCGCACCGCTGCCTGGAACGTCTACGCCGACCTCGGCCTCAGCCTCACGATGCTGAACGTGGTCGGCGAGCTCGGGTATCAGAAAGCCGCCGACGTCGTGACCCCCGACGACCTCGGCAACGCCGGGCTCCCGCGCCAGGATCTAACCATCGAGGCGCTGCAGACCGGCCGCTTCTTCGCCAGCCTTGGGCTCCGCCTGATGCTGTGAAGTGTGCGCGATTCCGCGCGCCGCGGTCTGTCCGGGGGTGGACGCCGACGGGGGTCAGGTGGTTCTTTACACGGAATGTTCGAAGGCGTGTGGGGTAATGCCCTACACCCGTCCGCGGGGCGGTCCGCACCTCGTGGAGAGGGCGTTTCCCCCGTGTGGAAGCGGGGTTTTCCGGGATTGAAGGGCCCATCATGGCCCGCTATGTTCTGGCCCAACGGAGACATGCGGGCCGTCGAGGAGGAGCCGCCTTGGACAGGGATGGAGTGATCGTCGAGGGCATCGCGAAGCGCTTCGGGCGTCGGTGGGCGCTGAGGGGCGCGGGTTTCGCGGTGGCACCTGGAGAGTCGGTGGCGCTGATGGGCCACAACGGGAGCGGGAAGACCACGATCCTCCGGATCGTGGCGACGACGCTGCGGCCGACGCGAGGTCGGGGTTGGGTCTTCGGGAACGAGCTGGTGCGGGAAGCGGACCAGATCCGGGAGGACGTGGGCGCGCTGTTTCACGCGCCGGGGGTTTACGGGGACCTGACGGCGCGCGAGAACCTCGAGTTCGCGCGGCGAATGTGGGGTGGGACGACGAGTGTGTCGGTGGACGCTGCGCTGGAGCGGGTGGGGCTGACGGGGGCGCGAGAGGAGCGGGCGCAGGGATTCTCTTCCGGGATGACGCGTCGGCTGGCGTTGGCGCGGTTGGTGATGCGGCCGCCGCGGCTGCTTCTGCTGGACGAGCCGTACGCGAGCTTCGACGCGGACGGGATCGATCTGGTGAACGAGCTCGTGCGGGAGACGGTGGGCCGGGGTGGGATCGCGATGATCGCGACGCACGATCCAGAGCGGTCGGCGGCGGTGGTGGACCGTGTGGTCGAGCTGGCGGCGGGGAAGATCGTGGAATCGAGCGGGTTTCCGGTGAAGCAATCCCGGCTGCGGGCGGAGGTGGTCCGGTGAGTTTCCGCGGCGAGATGACGCGGGTGGGCGCGGTGGCGTGGAAGGACCTCACGACGGAGCGGCGGTCGAAGGCGAACTTCAACGCGGTGCTGTTCCTTGCCACGCTGATGCTGCTGATGTTCGGGTTTGCCCTGGGGCCGGACACCTCGGCGTTGAGGGCGGCGGCGGCGGGGATCGTGTGGCTGACCGTGCTGTTCAGCGGCAATCTGGCGTTCCACCGGTCCTACCAGGTGGAGCTGGAGCGGGGGGCGCTGGAGATGCTGCTGCTGTATCCGGGGGCGAGGAGCTCGATCTTCCTGGGGAAGCTGCTGGCGAACCTGACGTTCGTGCTGCTGGTGGAAGCGGTGCTGATCCCGATCGCCATGGTGCTCTACGACATCTCGGTGGTCCGCGGTGCGGCCATGGTCCTGCTGGTGATCTTCCTCGGGACCGTGGGGTTCGTGACGCTGGGGACGTTCTACGGGTCCATGGCGAGCCGGAGCCGCGCGCGCGAGGTTCTGCTGCCGCTGCTCCTGTTCCCGATGGTCGTGCCGGTGCTGGTTGCGGCCGTGGAAGCGACCGCGGCGCTCATGCAGGGGGATCTGATGGGGGAGAGCGGGCGCTGGCTCCGGCTGCTCTTCGCGTTCGACACCATCTTCGTGGGCGCGTCGATCATGGCGTTCGGAGCCGTCATCGAGGAGTGAGATGGGAACGGTGAGAGCACTCAGGGAGGAACGGGCGCCGAAGTGGCTGGTGGTGCTCAGCTTCGCGGCGCTGGGCGCCGTGCTGGCCGGCCAGTATTACGGGTTCTTCGTCGCCCCGGTGGCGGAGGACTACCAGGCGTCGCAGAAGATCATGTACATCCACGTGCCAGCCGCGTGGAACGCGTTCCTGGCCATCTTCATCGTGTTCTGGGCGAGCGTGATGTACCTGTGGAAGCGAACGGAGCGCGCGGACCTGCTGGCGGCTTCGGCTGCCGAGATCGGAACCGTGTTCCTGGGCCTGACCCTCGCCCTGGGCTCGATCTGGGGCCGCTGGGCGTGGGGGGCGTGGTGGACGTGGGATGCCAGGCTGACGTCCACGGCCGTGCTCTTCATCATGTTCGTGGGCTATCTCGCCCTGCGCTCGTTCACCGAGGATCCGGAGCGGAGGGCGACGTGGAGCGCGGGCGTGGGAATCTTCGGCGCGCTGAACGTGCCGATCGTGTACATGTCGGTGCGCTGGTGGCGTACGCTGCACCAGGTGCAGTCGTCGGCCACCACGATGGACCCGACGTTCAAGTGGGGGCTGGGCATCAACGCGATCGCTTTCCTGATGGTCATGATCTCGTTCGTGTCGTGGCGGTTCCGTGCGGCCAGGCTGGAACGGGAGGTGGAAGCGCTGCAGGAAGAAGCCGTGCTGGGGGGGAGAGAGATCCATGTCTGAAGCAGGGAATGTCTGGGCCTACGTCATCGGCGCGTACAGCGTGGCCTGGGTGACGCTGGTGGCCTACTCGATTCGGCTGGCGGTGATGACTCGCCGCGCGCGCCAGGCGATGCTCGATCTCGGAGGTGAGGAGTGAACCGGAAGCTGATCGGAATCGCCGGTGCGATCCTGGTGCTGGGCGGATTCGGGTACCTGATCTGGGGCGGACTCGGGAGCAACCTGGTCTACTTCCTCACGCCCTCGGAGCTGATGGCGAAGGGGAAGGCGGCGTACGAGACGCCGGTGCGGCTGGGGGGGCAGGTGGTCCCCGGTTCCATCGAGTGGAACGCAGACGCGCTGGATCTCCGTTTCCGCGTCACGGATGGTCAGGATACGCTCGCGGTCCACTCGAAGGGTGCGCCGCCCGCGATGTTCAAGGACACGATGGGCGTGGTGGTGGAGGGGACATACCACGAGGCGGGAGTGTTCGAGTCGACGAACCTGATGGTCCAGCACTCGAACGAGTACAAGGCGCCACCGCCCGGACACAAGCCGGTGGACGCATACAAGACGCTGATCAGAGAGGACGGGTAGGCTCGTGGTCAGGCTTCTCGGATTCAGCGCGATCGCATTCTCGCTCGGCCTGGCGGTGTACGCCGCGCTGGCCGCGTACTGGGGGGCGTACCGGAAGACGCCGGAGCTCGTGGCGAGCGCCCGGGCCGCGGCCTACGCGGTGTTCGGGCTCGTGCTCGTGGCGAACCTCTCCATGGTGTACGCCCTTCTGACTCACGATTTCAGCATCTCCTACGTCGCACAGGTGGGGAATCGGTCCACGCCCGCGTTCTACACGGTGATCTCGCTGTGGGGCTCGCTGGAGGGGTCGATTCTCTTCTGGGGCCTGGTGCTCACCGGGTATGCCGCGGTGGCGACGTTCCTTCACCGGGACCGCGACAACGCCATGTTCCCGGTGGCGCTCGGCACGATGATGGTGGTGAGCACGTTCTTCCTGGCGCTGCTGATGGGCCCGGCAAACCCGTTCAAGGCCATGTTCCCGATACCGGCGGATGGCCCCGGACCGAACCCGTTGCTGCAGAACCACTGGCTGATGGGCGTCCACCCGCCGCTGCTGTACCTCGGCTATGTGGGCATGACCGTGCCGTTCGCTTTCGCGGTGGGTGCGCTGGTCACCAAGCAGACGGACGATCGCTGGCTGCGCATCACGCGCCGCTGGACGATCACGGCGTGGGGCTTCCTCAGCCTGGCGATCATCGCCGGAATGTGGTGGTCGTACGACGTGCTGGGGTGGGGCGGGTACTGGGCGTGGGACCCGGTGGAGAACGCATCGTTCATTCCCTGGCTCACGGCCACGGCATTCATCCACAGCATGATGGTGCAGGAACGGCGGGGGATGCTGAAGGTCTGGAACGTGAGCCTGATCATCTCCACGTTCGTGCTGACGATCCTGGGCACGTTCCTGACTCGGAGCGGGATCCTGTCGTCGGTGCATGCGTTCGCGGAAGGCGATATCGGCTACTGGTTCCTGGGCTTCATCGGATTCGTGCTCCTGGCGAGCCTCGCGCTCGTGGCGGGGAGGAGCGAGGAGCTGGCGAGCGACGGGCGTCTTGAATCGGCCGCGTCGCGCGAGACCGTGTTCCTCCTGAACAACCTCGTGCTGGCGGCGTTCGCCTTCACGGTGATCCTCGGCACCCTGTTCCCGCTGGTGGCAGAAGCGCTGCGGGGGGTGAAGGTGACCGTGGGTGAGCCGTTCTTCAACAGGATGACCCTGCCCATGGCCGTCCTGCTCCTCTTCCTGGTGGGCGTGGGCCCGGTGCTGCCGTGGGGGCGAGCGAGCGAGCGGGACTACCGCCGGCTGCTGGTCCCCGCCGGTGATGGGTCTCATCGCCGGCGTGGTCGGATTCACCGCGGGGTTCCGCAACGTGATCGCCCTCCTGGGGATCGCTTTCGCCGGCTTCGCGCTGGCCGCCAACCTGAGCGAGTTCGGTGCCGGGGCGCGGGCGCGCATGCGCTCGCAGGGTGAAAACGCGGCGCTGGCGCTGTGGCGCCTGATCAAGGGGAATCCACGGCGGTTCGGTGGCTACGTAGCGCACGTGGGCGTGCTCGTCGCCGCGGTGGGGATCATCGCGTCGTCCAGCTTCAAGGTGGACCGGGAATTCACGCTCACGCCGGGCGAGACGGCGGACGTGGGCGGCTACACGCTGCGGCTCGAGGAAGTCTGGGGCAGGGAAGAGGCGCGGCGCTTCGTCGTGGGCGCGGACGTGGCCGTGCTCAAGGGGAGTCACCAGGTGGCGACGCTGGCGCCGCGCCTGAACTACTACAACAGCAGCGAGCAGCCGATCACCACGCCAGCCGTACGCAGCCGGCCGCACGAAGACCTCTATCTGACGCTGATGGCGTTCGAGCGGGACGGCTCGTCAGCGAGCATCCGGGCGATGGTCGAGCCGCTGGTGAGCTGGATCTGGATCGGTGGCCTCATCATCGGGCTCGGCGCCCTGATCTCCCTGCGCTACCGGAGCCGCAGGGCGGACGACATGGTCGTGCGTCAGCCGGGCGGTTCCGGCCGGTTGACGAAGGAGGTGGTGGCGTGAGCTGGAAGCGTGCGGGGATCGCCATGGTGGTGGCGATCCCGCTCATCATGCTGTTCACGTTCGGACTGCGACGAGGGGATCCCCGTCTGATCCCGTCGCCTCTCGTGGACGAGCCTGCCCCGGATTTCGCGCTGCCCGTGATGAACCTGGCGAGCACTGGACCGTCCACGACGGGGGACACGGTGCGGCTCGCGGACTTCCGCGGGGACGTCGTGGTGCTCAACTTCTTCGCGTCCTGGTGCGTGCCGTGCCGGATCGAGCACCAGAGCCTCAACCGTATCGCGAGCGCGTACGCGGGGCGGGACGTCCACTTCTTCGGTGTGGTGTACAACGACAGCGCTCCGGCCATCCGCAGCTACGTGCGCCAGCTCGGGGGCATGGTCTACCCCGCGCTCGCGGACGGGGGGCAGCGCGTCGCCATCGACTACGGCCTCGTGGGTGTGCCCGAAACGTTCTTCATCGGCCGGGATGGACGGGTCAGGAAGAAAGTGTTCAGCTCGGTCTACGATGATCAGCTGATAGCGGAGATCGAGACACTGCTCTCCGAGCCGCGCCCCGCGGCCGACGAGCCGGAGGAGGTGGGACGGTGATGCGCAGGATGGCCGGATTGCTGGTGCTCCTGCTGGTGGTGGCTGGCACGCGCCTGAGCGCGCAACAGGAAGGGTTGACCCGGAAGGGCCCGCTACAGGATCAGGCCATGGAGGCGGAAGCGAGCCGGATCGCGTCGGGGCTGCGCTGCCCGGTGTGCCAGGGGCTCTCCATCCAGGATTCTCCCTCGCCGCTGGCGCAGGAGATGAAGGACGTGATCCGGACCCAGCTCTCCGCCGGAAGGTCCGAGGACCAGATCCAGGCCTACTTCGTCAGCAAGTACGGCGAATGGGTGCTCCTGGCGCCCCGGGCCGCGGGCTTCAACCTCCTGGTCTACCTGCTCCCTGCGCTGGTCCTCCTGGCGGGCGGCGGACTGATCGTGTTGTCCGTTCGACGCTGGACGACCGCGGCGCCTCGCGACGGCGAAGCCGGCCAGGGCTGACCGGCTCTTTCCCGGGCTCCCGGCCTCGCGCCTCGCGCCGCCCGGGACTACCTTTCGCGGCGGTTGAAGGGCGGACCGTCTGCGGACGGCGACGGTAGAAGAGCCGAAAACGGCAAGGCTCGGGAGAACCCAGCGGAGCATCGATGTATCCTCACCTGTTCACGATCGGTCACTTCACCGTGACCTCGTTCGGCCTCATGATGTTCCTCTCGTTCGTGGTGGGCGCCTGGGTCCTGGCCCGCCAGTTCGAAAAGCGGGACATGAGCCCGGAGCTCGCGTGGGACATGCTGCTCTGGATCGCGCTCGGCGGCATCATCGGGGCCAAGCTGTACTACATCGGGCTCCATATGGACGACCTGGCGGCCGACCCGCTCCGGGAGCTGACCAACCGCGGCGGGCTGGTGTGGTACGGTGGCTTCATTGGCGGTGCAGCGGCGTTCTACTGGCAGGTCCGCAAGCGCAAGCTGTCGCTCGCCCGGACGTTCGATTCTGCAGCGCCGGCGCTCGCGATCGCGTACGCCGTGGGGCGCATGGGGTGCTTCCTCGTGGGCGACGACTACGGCCGTCCCACCGACTCCTGGGTCGGGATCGCGTTCCCGAAAGGGTATCCGCCGACCACCGCCGGCTACTTCCGTTCGATCGGCACCGAGATCCCGGCCAACATCCCCGACTCGGCGGTGCTGGCCGTGCACCCGACGCAGCTGTACGAGATCGGGCTGGCGCTGATCATCTTCGCGATCCTGTGGCGGCTTTCGGGCAAACTTCGGGATGGACGCCTGTTCGCGGTCTACATGGCGCTGTACGGCATCGAGCGCTTCATGATCGAGTTCGTGCGCGCGAAGACCGACCACGTTCTTCTTGGCCTGACGACTTCACAGGTGGCCAGCATCCTCCTCCTCATGGGGGCTACCGTGATCTGGCAGCGGACCGCGAATGCACCCGTCACGGCGCCGTCCGGCGCCCGGACCGGGTCGCCCGGGGGGCCCCGGGCCGCCGCCCCTCGCTGAGCTGGTGACCGCTCGGCGGCTCTCGTGCCTGCTCGCCGCGCTTGTCGCGGCGGCCGCGCCCCGGGCCGCGCGCGCACAGGAGCCGGCGGACACCACGGCCCATCCGCGCGTGCAGCCGCCGGGGGACTCGGTGGCCGCCATTGCGCCCGGAGATACCACCCTCTCCGACACCACCGCTCCAGCACCGGTCCGACCGGTGCCGAGGCTCGTGGTGACGGTCCAGGGAGGGCTGGTCCGGTTCACCGACCTGCAGTCCCAGGCCGCGCGCCTCGCCGTCAGGGGGGCGACGGGCGAGACAACGAGCACGGTTCTGCTGCGGACCCTGGGCGTCAATGGCGGCGTGGGAGGAGGCGCTTCGGCGCTGC
The DNA here is from genome assembly GCA_963798845.1 of uncultured Gemmatimonadales bacterium. Taxonomy (GTDB): domain Bacteria; phylum Gemmatimonadota; class Gemmatimonadetes; order Longimicrobiales; family RSA9; genus CAVUKA01. The sequence continues at coordinate 56,833 of CAWCUS010000005.1, forward strand.
TGAACCTTTCCCGTCGGTGGGGCGCACGGCTGGGCGTGAGCATCCTGCAGGCGACGCTCAACGCGGCCTACGCCGCCGGCGACAGCGCGTCGTCGAACCGGGCCGGGAGGCTCCCGGCGCCCGGGGAGCGCGGGGTGCGGGTGACGGTGGTGGATGCGGCGCTGCAGTATCGGCTTCCGGCGGGAGCGCGGCTGCATCCGTACCTGGAGCTCGGGGCTGCGGCCGTCAGCTGGGCGACCGACGCCACGACCGCCACTGCGCTGGCGGGCGCCAGCGATCTTCTGCACGCGCAGACGCGTGCGGCGGTTGAAGCGGCCGTAGGCGCAGTGGTTCCGGTCACTGACGCGCTCTCCGTCCGCCTCCAGGCAACGACGCAGCTCTTCCGCACCCCGCTCGGGACCGCGCCGGCCAGCGCGCTCATCGCCTCAGGCGACTCCGCTTCGCTCTCCTTCGACCCCCCTCGCTCCGCGCACTACGCGGACGCGGCGGTGGAGCTCGTTCGGGCCATGCGGCTGGAGGTGGGCCTCAGTTACGGATTCGGCCGCCTGGCGCCGGAGCGCCCGAGCGAATCCGCAGAAGTCGGATCGTCGACACCGACGCCCCGCTGACCGCATCGGTCACCTCCACGGTGACCCGCTTCAGGCCGTCGCCCGCGCTGGAGAGGTCGAGGGTGAACGCCACCACGGCCGGATTCTCGGAAGCGGAGCCCTCCCAGGCGACGCGCACCGGGCGGTCGCGCCGGGCAAGGCCGAGCGTCCGACCGAGCCAGCGCACGGCACGGCCGATGGCGCCGGAATCATCCACCGGCTCCACTTGCCACGAGACCGCGTAGTGCGACTTTCCCCCCACCCGTGGCAGCCCGTACACCTCGACGTACAGCCCGATCGCTTCGCCGGGCGGGATCTCCAGTGAGGCGAGGGGGACGAGCGCGGCGTCCGTCCTCACGGCCGGCGCCGCCCCGGCGGCGAACGGCAGACCGACCACGAGGTCCGAGAGCGAGAGCCCGCGGCTCGCGGGGACGTCGACCCGGAACTGGGCCAGGCCGCCGAGACCGGTGGATTCGTCGTCCACCTCTGCGCGCGCGACGTACACGCCCGGCCTCGCGGGCACCGTTCCCCTCAGGACCGTGCCTCTCGCGCCACCGCCCGAGTCCACTCGCACCATCGCTTCCACCCGGCCGACCTCGTGACCCATCGTGTCGAGCAGGGCGATCAGGCCGCGCGGGTGCTCCGGGACGAATGGACGCGCCGTATCGGCGGGGAGGAAGGCGTCGATGCGGAGCAGGGAGGCGCCGGGAAACACGGTGCTCTGGAACGACATGCCGTGCATGCGATGCAGCCGGACGGGGGCGTATTGCGTGTGCGCCGTGTCGCGCTCCAGGTCCGGCCGGCGACCCGGCGGATAGGGGAACGGGATCCCCTCCGTGAGGAGGCGGGCCGGGACGAACGAGACCATGTGGGGGTCGAACCACTCGACCATGGAGAGCCTGGGCTCGAAGCTTGGCACGTACTGGTGCTGCCGCTCCCTCCGCACCGGCCGGCCGAAACGGAGCAGGATCTCCTCCTGGTCCGCGCCCCAGCTTTCCATCCCCAGCGCACGCGGCGCCTCCTCCAGGATGGCGGCCCATGCGTGCCGTGCGTAGTGCGCCGAGCGGCGCTCGTTCCCTGGCTCCAGCAGCGACGGATCGGAGAAGGCCCAGAAGCGCGCGAGGTAGCGCTCCCTGGCCTCCGGGTCGAGCCGCTCGTAGGCCTTGCGCTCCTCTCCCTCCAGCAGGACCCCCACGTCGTCGAGCTTCTCCCGGGCCTCCGCCGGCATGGCTGCGCGCGCTGAATCGAACGCCTCCTCGGCCTCGGCGAAATCGCCGGCCTCGTGAAGCGCAAGCCCGAGCAGCATCAGGCTCTCCGGTGCGTAGTGCGCAGCCCATGCGTGCGTTCTGGCCGTGGCCACCGCCTCCGACTCCCGGTCGTCATCGACCAGGTAGCGCACCACCCGCCCCGCTGCCACCGGGTCCGCCGGCGCGGCAGAGAACCAGCGGCGGTGCGTCCGGAGCGCCGCCAGCCGGGCCTGCACCGCCGCCTCCGGCGGAGGCAGCGGGGCGCGGGGCGGGGTGCCCGGGTCATCGTAGGTGAAGCAGAAGCGGCCGATGATCTCGTCGCAGTGATCGCCGCCACCGCTCCCGAAGCGCTCGGGGGCGAGTCGTCGCAGGAGCGACTCGTAGTAGAACGCCGCGGAGCGGGCTCGGCGCGCCAGGGCGCGAACCGAGTCTTGCGGCGCCGTCTGGGGCGCGGCCACGGAAAAGAACACAATCAGCAAGGCTTCGAGCACGGATTCACTTCGACGTGGAACGCGGATTGCCCTCGGCGTCGTCCAAGGAACGCGGTAGACTCCAAGAAGAGGACAGGAGGTCTGCGGTGCGCAAGGCCGGATCACTCGTGCTGGATCGGCTGCGGGAGCGGATCCTCGTGGGGCTGTACTTCGGGACATGGGCGCCAGGCGACCGTTTGCCGAGCGTGCGACAGGTGGCCGCAATGGAGGACGTGGACCGGAAGACGGCGGCCGCCGCGTACCGCCGGCTGGCAAAGGAGGGGCTGGTGGCGGTGGAGGCGCGCTCGGGCGTGTACCTGCAGGGTTCCAGGCAGGCCGAAGTCCCCGACCCGCTGGCCACGCTGCACCGGCAATGGCTCGAGTCGACGCTGAACAGCGCGTTCGAGCTGGGGCTCGACACCGAGTCGGTGGCCCGCATGCTCCAGGGCGTGGCCGTGGTGCAGGAGCGGCCGATTCCCGTGGTCGACGGGGACCCCGGCCACGCGGCGCTGCTCGCCGCGGAGCTGAAGTCGATGCTCGACGTCGACGCCAGGCCGTGCGCACCGGACAGCGCGGGCAACCCCGCCGGGCTGTTCAGGGACGCTCCTTTCCTGGTAGCGACGCCCGTCGCCGCCGGGCTCATTCCGCGGGCCCGGCGGCGGGTGGTGCGCCTGACCCTCTGCCCGGAGCTGTTCGAGGACGTCCGCAGGCACGCCGCGCGCGGGATGGTCACCGTGATCGTGGGCACGCGCGGCCTCGAGCTGGAGCTGCGGCGAGCGCTGCGGCGCGGCCTGGCCGGCCCGTCCGGTCGGGTCCGCGTGATCCGGCCCGGTGAGCCGTCGAAGCTGGACGTCGAGGGTGAGGGTACGGTGCTGGTGTGGCCGGGCTCCCCCGCGTGGGTGCGGGAGCGGCTGGATGGGGGGGCGCGGTATGCGCGGCGGCTGATCTCGGAGCGCACGCTCTCGGAAGTGCGCGGCCACGTGGCTCGCGCGGCGCTGGAGACCATCAATAAGTCCAACGCCATCGCGTCGCGATGAAGAGCTGCCTGCTGTCCAACAGGTACTCGGCGGGAACCGCGCGGCCGGTGGTGATGTTCCGCAGGGTCTCGGGCGGCGCGTAGCTCGCCTCCAGGGTGCCGCTCGGATTGAAGTGCCACTCGAGCGAGACCGTCGAATAGGCGGCGATGTCGTTGCCGCCGAGCGGGGACTCCACGTTCACCCAGAAATCCTGCAGCCCAGGCAGCTCCTTCCCGGCCACGAGGTAGAGCTGATCGAGGCTGGCGCCCGGCCGGGTCTGGATCTCGAAGTAGTCGAGCCCGAGCTCGGGTCCGATCCGCGACGCCACCAGGTCCGTGAACCCGTAGAGCGCGGCCGCTTCGCCAAGGAGCGACTGCCCGCCGACATTCGCGACCTCCGTGCACGAGCGGCCGACTGCCAGGAAACAGAGCAGCTCCGACTGCGGCACGGCGCTGCCGTTGGCTGAAGCGAGGTTGACGTTCAGGTTGTCGATCGTACCCGTGACCCGGATGCGCACGTCCACGCGCGTGTTCGGTCCGGTGCGGACGGTGCGGGACGCCGTGATGTCCAGCGCGGGGTTGGGGCTCGGATCGCCGAAGAACCGAACCGTGGCGTCCACGAGCTGGAACTGGCGCGTGATCCCGGGGCCGGCGACGACCGTGAACGTGCCCTGGTCTCCGGTCAGCCGGCCCTGAATGGCGAAGTCCCCGCCGGTCTTGTTGACGGTGAGCCTTCCCGCGAGCTGGGCGCGGCCTTCCTTCATGACGAACCACAGGTTGTCCCCGACCGTGACCTGGAGGTCGTGAATGGCGAACCCGCCCGCCGCCGCCGGCTCGGCCATCTGGAGCCCGCCCTGGAGGAGGTCGAACTGCTGACTGGCGCCGATGAGCCGCTGGCCGAAGCCGGCCTGCTCGACGGGGGCAAGGCTCACGGCGCCGTCGCGGACTGCAACGTCGCCGGTGATCGATGGCTGACCGAAGGAGCCGGTGAGCGCCACGTTACCCCAGACCCCGGCGTCGTTCTCGCCGCTCACGCCCTGGGGCTGGAAGCCGTTGAGGTCGACCGAGATCTCCAGCGCCGGATCGGTCAGCTCCTCCAGCGTGATCCGCCCGGACGCCACCGCCGTCCCGCCGCTCGTGACCGAGAGGTCATGGAGCGTGACCACGCGGCCATCGAGCGTGGCACGGCCGCTGAGGTCGTGGTAGCGCTTGTCGAGCATGGGCACCGTGGCGGCGCCGTTCTGGATCGTCACGGATCCGCCCACCTGGGGCGAGGCGGGCGTGCCGCCGAGCGTCATGTCGGCGGAGAGGTCCCCGGCGATATCGGTTATGGTGCGGATCCCGGGGTCGAGAGTGGCGAGCGGGAACCGCTGGGTCGTGAGGTGTCCTTCCACCGGAGCATCGTCGACCAGCGCGAAGGACGGCGGGAGGCCCAGAGTCATGTCGGCTCCGGCGGCGGCGGTGATCTGGACGCGGGCGGAGTCGCCGAGCTGCCCGGTGGCTTCGAACGTGAGGCGGGCATCCGAGTACCCGAGCTTGCCCGTGATGGCCTGCACCGGGACGCCCCGAAGCGAGCCGCCGTCGAGCCGGAGCTGGAGCGATACCGTGGGCTGCGCCGCCGGCCCGCGAACGGAGCCCTGGAGATCGAGCAGCCCCGTCACGGGGAGCGACGACCCGGCGAACGCCAGCACTTCTCCGATCGGCAGCCGGCGGATGTCCAGGTCGAAGTCGGTCTCGTCGGCAGGGGCCAGGACGCCGTCGATCCGGGCCACGCCCTGGCCGCCCACCTGCTCGAACCCGAGATCCTGCACGTGCACCGCCTCCCCCTTCCGCCAGGCGATGGTGGCAGGGCCCGGGAGGTGCCAACGTTGCCCCTCCAGGTCCAGCTCGGCCTGTCGGACCAGGATCTCGCGGGCACCGGTGTCGTCCATCCGGCCGCTCGCCTGGAACTGGACCACGCCGCCGCCGCCCGTCTGATCCGCGTCCAGCGCCACCTCGAATGTGGGCTCGGTGAAGTCGACATCCAGGGAAGCGCGGTCGAAGTCGCCCCCGGGGGTGCGGATGTTCGTGCCCTGCACCTTGGCCACCACGTCGGGGAGCGCAGTGTCCGGCCGCACGTCGTAGCTGCCACTGAAGCTCGCGGCGGCCCAGGCACCATAGCGGAAGTCCTGCGCGCTCATGGTGCCGCGGACCGACGGGCTCTGGAGCGTGCCCTGGATCGTCCCTGTCGCGCTCAATGCCCCGGTCACGAACGGCTGGATCCCGGTGGCGGAATCGGCAGGGAAGTACGGGGCGAGCGGCTGCAGCGACGCCACGGCGATGTCGTAGCTGAGGGCCCCACCGCTGCCGTTGGCGAACCGCCACTCCCCACTGGCGGCGAGGTGGATCGGACCGAGGTCCATGCGGGCGGTGCGGGCACGCAGCAGCCCGTGGTCGGCGCTGCCGTCGAGGGCGATCGTGTCCCCGGGCTGACTCCGCCACCCGGTGAACGTGCCGTTCAGCGCTACCGTGGCGTCCGCAATGGCGGGCTCGAGGCCGGACCCGGCCAGCTGGAAGGTGGCGTGTACCGCCGCCGGCGGCGCGGAAGGCGCCAGAACCTGGCGCAGCTCCACGCCGGCGATCCGGCCGTGGAGATCGTAGGTCGGGACCGAGTCCTGGAGGTTCACGACGCCGGCGACGGTCAGCACGCCCCCGCCGGTCTCCAGCCGGACGTCCACCTGGAGCGGCGAATCTCCGGGCGTGCCCTGGAACCGGACCGTGCCGCTCACGGCACCCGCCAGGGGCAACGCCGGCGCGAACTGCCGGACCACGGAAAGCGGGACCTCCTGGAGCTCGGCGGTGACCTGGCCGAGGTGGAGCTTCCCCCCCGCCAGGCTCACGGACCCGGTCAGATGGGTGGAGAACGGCCGCCCCGACGTCGGCTGGGCGAGCTGCGCCTGCAGCTCGAAGGCGACCTGCTCCCCGGTCCCATGAATGCGTCCGTTCAGCTCACCGGTGTAGGGCAGCGGACCCGTGAACGCCTCCACGAGCGAAAGCCGGAGAGGGTTCACCCGAACATCGATCGACTCCAGCGTGGGCCCGTCGGGTCCGAGCACGGCCTGCAGCGATCCGGAAACGTGCGAGCGCGGGGCGGTCAGGTCGAGACCGGTCAGGGTGATCCCGGTCCGCTCCGCGCCCAGCGGCCGCACGGCGACGTGGGCGCTCCCGTGCGCGCCCTCCGGCACTTCAGCCTTCAGCCATGGAAGTTCGGCAAGCTGGAGGTCCGTGACGGCCAGCGAGGCGCGGACGCCCATCCCGCCCAGCGACGGGCTCCACAGCCCCGAGGCGTCGGCGAACGTGGAGCTGCCGAACTGGACGGAGGTGATGTCGAAGCGAAGCCCGCCGCCCGGAAGCTCGAGATCCGCATCCTGCAGCGCCACATGGCGTTCTACCATCCCTCCCGTGCTGTCCGGGAGCTCCACCTGCGCCTCCGCGGACGCGATCCGGAACTCGGGATGGGCCACGTCGGGGCCGGACAGGCGTGCGGAGGCCACCGACACTTCGAGGTTGGACGCGCGGTACTCGCTGCTGGGCATCTTCAGCGTCACCGTCCCGCCGCGGATCTGGAAGTTGCTCAGCGTCACCGTCGTCGCGGCCCCGCGGTTCTCCTTCGAGCGGTTCATCAGCGGTCCGAGCGTCTGCTGGTAGTTCCACCCGGCCGCCGACTTCACCAGGTGGATTTCCGGGCTATCGATCACGCCGTCGGATACCAGGATCTCACCGCCCGCCGCCGCCTGGACGTTGAAGGCCATCCTCTTCACCTGCAGCATGGGCGCGCCGGATCCGTCCTGCCACGCCACCGTCCCCGCCCGGATGCGCACCGTGCGGACCAGGCGGACGCGGACGGGCTGGAGGCGATCGGCCACCCGCGACTCGACCGCAGCGACCCCGTCGCCGGAGAGCGCCCCGGACGCCGCGGATGGCTGGCTCCCCCACAACACCCGGTAAGCCACGACGACGGCCACGACGATCAGCGCCGCGGCTGCCACGCTCACCCACGGGCTCCCCCTCAGTCGCTCCGCCATCAGAACGCCTGCCCCAGAGCGATGTGCACCTGAAGACGGCTCCAGAAGCCGGGCGGCGGAGGCCGGTATGATTCCGTCGCCCTCTCCACCACGCCCGTCGCGAAGTGCTGGAGGTAGAGTGGTGCGCTCGGGTTGGGGTACGGATTGTAGGCGACATCGACTCGAATCGGCCCCACCGGAGTCAGCACCCTCGTTCCCACCCCCGGCGTGACCCGCCACTGGGATGGCCCCCTGGACAGGGGATCGAGCCCCACTGTCCCGGCATCCACGAAGGCGGCCAGTCCGAAGCGCTGCGGCATGAACGGGGAAGGGAAGCGGAGCTCCGCACTCGCCACGGTCACGGACGTGCCGCCCGTCGGAAGGAAGTCCACACTGAGCGTGTCCGTCGCCACCTCGGCCGCGGAGAGGGTGTCCTGGCTTCCGGTGTACAGCCACACGCCGGGACCGAGCTCGTTGCGCGCGTACCCGCGCACGCTGCTCGCCCCGCCGGCGTAGAAGCGCTCTTCGGGCGGCACGAAGTGGTTCGACCCGATGCTCGCCTTCGTCAGGAAGCTCCCGGTCCGGAGGAAGAGCGCCGCCACCCAGCCGGGCCGGATCTCGTGGTACAGCGCCCCCTCCACGTTCGCCCGCAGGAAATTGTAGTCCGACGCGAGCAGGGGAGAGGCCCACAGCACGCTGCCCCGGAGCGTGTACCCGTCCGTGGGGTCGAGCACCCGGTTGCCCGCGTCGCGGGCCCAGCTCCCCGACAGCGCGTTCCTCCAGCGCACCCTCCCCAGCTCCGCCAGGTCGCCGGGCGTGCACACCGAGAAGGTCGCGCAGTAGAACGCGGGCGCGGCCTCCGTGCGGCGCCGCTCCAGGTCCAGCGACGCGCTGAGCAGGTCCTTCCGGCCCATGTTCCGGGAGAACACCAGCCTCGCGCCCTGCGCCACCCGTCGGAACACCCGGGCCTCCGACTGGCGCTCGGCGAATACCGTCGCCACCACGTTGTTGGTCGGGGCCAGGAAATACGGCTGGCGCAGCTCCACCGCCGCCCGGTAATCGAGCGTCTGGCCGTAGGGAAGATTCGCGTTGGACCCCAGGTTCACCTGCTGCGCGCGTCCGGCCGTGCAGATCCGGCTCACCGAGCTCGTCACCTGCAAACGCCGGCCAGCACCCGAGAAGCTCCGGTCCGTCCAGGTCCCTTCCACGCGCCCGCAGTCCTGGGTTCCCCAGCCGACGAGCGTGCTCACCACGTGCTCCGGCGCCTCCGTGATCTCGACGGAAACCGTCGCGGTGGTGCTGTCCTCCGGGGTTCGCTGGAGCGAGTCCGGCGCGACCGCCACCGCGGCCAGCGCCACCATGTCCAGGTTGTACAGGTTGCGCTGGCTCGTGATCAGGTCGCTCCGACGCAGCAGGTCCCCCTGTCGGAACGTGAGCTGCCGCATGACCGTGTTCCGGTCCAGAACGTCGTCCCCGACCACGAGCACGGAGTCCACCGCCACCCGGGGGCCCGGCACGGCCACCAGCCACGCCGTGGCCCGGTCCTGGATCGTGTCCACGGAATAGTTGCGCAGGACCTCGGCATACGGATGGCCGCGCGCATGGAGAACCGCCGTGATCGTGTCGGCGGATTGCACGAAGTCCCCGATGTCGAACAGATCCCCTGCCTGCAACGGAGATGATCCGCGACAGCGAGTCCGGGTCGGCTATCCCCTCCGTGCCGTCCACGACCACGGAATCAAGGCGGACGCCGTCCGCCCGGTGGACCACGAAATGGAGCGTGATCGGAGCGTCGTGGCCGCCGGGCTCATCGATCACCGGCACGACGCGCGTGCCGAAATAGCCGGATTGCCGGTACAGGAGCGAGAGCCGGGAGAGGTCGGAGCCGAGCGTGTAGAGATCGAGGTGATGCACGTGCAGGCCCCAGTGGGTGCCGGGGATGCAGAACGGCAGAAAGCCGAGCCGGCAGTTCGTCGCCTGCGTCTCGGTGAGCGCATCCAGGGAATCCGTGCTGAATGGCGCCGCGTTCTCCCAGGTGACCTTGCCGATCTCGCGGCCCCGATACTCGTCGACCTGCGGATAGACCTGCGCGACACGGGGTTGGGCGCACGCTCCGGCACCCATGACCCCCACCCCGAGCAGCACCAGCCACGCATGCCGCCGGGCCGCGCTGGATCCATCCATCCACCGGCTCCTTCACAGTCCCCTGATCCTCCCCGTTCGACGCTCCGCGCAATGCAAGCCACAAGCCAGTGGCAGGGAAGGGGCGCCGCGCCGCCGACCCGCACCAACTCCCCCGCGCCGGCACGACGTTGACGTGAACCGGGCCTTGGGATAGCTTTCGCGGCTCGCTACGATCGCCGCGCACGTACGCGGCACACTCCGGTTCTACGCTACAGAATGGCGAAACATCCGACGTCGTCCCGGGTCCACCGGGAGGAGAAACGGCCCGACGACGCGTTCGTCAACGCGATCCAGACCACCGGCACCTGGGCCGCCGAGAACGCCCGCGCCCTGATCGTCTTCGGCGTGGTGGCCGCGGTCATGGTCGCCGTCGGCATCTACTGGGTCACGTCCCAGCGTCGCGTCGAGACGGAAGCGGCAGCCCGCCTCGGCGAGGTCCAGCAGTCGGCGGCCAGCGGCAACGCCCAGCTGGCCATCCGCGACCTGAGGACCTACCTCGAGACCTTCGGCGGGACCCGCGCCGCACGGGAAGCGCGGCTCGTGCTCGCCGACCTCCTCATCAGCGAGGACTCGGCCCAGCAGGCCGCCTCGGTTCTCGGCAAGCTCGGCCAGGACCTCGACGACCCCCTCGGCCTCGCCGCGGCCCGGCTCCAGGCGGCCGCCTACGAGACCATGGGGCAGGCCGACCAGGCCGTCTCGGAGTACGTCCGCATCGCCGCGCACGCCCGCTTCACCTTCCAGCGCCGAGAGGCCCTCGCCAATGCCGCGCGCGTCCGCATGCAGACCGGCGATCCGGGAGACGCGGTCCCGTACTACGAGCAGGTGCTCACCACCTTCGAGCCCGGCGAGAACGGCCGCGACTACTACGTGATGTGGCTCGCTGAGGCCCGGGCCCAGGAACGCGCAGACTCCACTTCTGCCGCGACCCCGGCAGCGGGCATCCCGGCTCCGGCCCCGGACTCCGTCAACCCCGGCGGTTGAGCGAGCGCGGCACCCGCCGGGGCTGACCGGCCCCGGAGCCCAAAGAACGATATCGCGCGCGACGGCGCAGCCGGATCAACCGGTCCCCGTCGCGCTTCCTTTTCTCACTGCTTTCCTCTCCGGCCCGTTCGCTGGGGAACGTCGTGGAGGCGCAGCGGGCAGGGTCGCTGCGCCCGAGGAGCGGCCGACCGCCCATGTTCGCATAATATACATTATGTAAACTTGGGCCGGGCCGGGGCCGGGCCGCGACCTGGCCTTCAGGCCGCTGCCTGGAGGATCTCCCTGCCCCCAAACGGCCCTCGGGACCGGGAAGTCGGGCCGCGGGGTCAGCGGCCCGGTGCCGCTAGGAGCTCGCGGAGTCGGCGGCGGCCGCGGAGGCCGCGTCCCCGGCGAGGCGAGCGATCTCGGACATCAGGCGCCGCTGCGCTTCCGGCAGCTGCGCGTCGCGGGCGCGTCGATCGTCGAGGCGCGGAAAACGGAGGGGCGTGCCGAACCGAATGCGGACGTCTCCGCGTCGGATGCGGCGGTCCCAGCGAGGCCAAACGTCGTACGCGCCCCGGATTCCGCACGGTACGACGGGAACGCCGGCCTTGAGGATGAGGCGTATGGTGCCCAGGCGAGGCGCCTGGAGGCGCCCGTCCCAGCTTCGCTCTCCCTCGATGTAGATCCCGACGCCCTGTCCGTGCCCCAGGTGGCGGAGGACGGTGCGAACGGCCTGCGGGTCGATCTCGAACCGACGTACCGGGAAGGATTTGAGGCGCTTCATGAGGCCGCGGAAGAAGCGATCGGAAAACTGTGTGCTCTTGGCCATGGTGTAGATGGGCCGCCGGATCACCGCCTGGATGAGGATCGGGTCGAGATAGCTCTGGTGGTTGGCGATGAGCAGGAACGGGCCGTTTTCCGGGACGTTCTCGAGGCCGTGGACGTCGAGCCGTCCCAGGAGGGGCCAGAGCGTGCGCACGAGGCGCTGCGCGAAGCCGTACAGCGTCATCGGCGCGCGACGATCCGGGGTTGGAACTCGAGGATCTCTCCCCTTCCCGTTCGTCGATAGAAATCCCGCAGCGCGGTGTCGACGAGCACTTCCCACAGGAAGATGGAGTCGTTTTCGAAGCGGAAGGAGACCAGTGGGCGGCCGGACGCCTTGATCTGGAGGGCGCTGGAGCTGGCCTGCACGGCCGTCAGGCGCTCGAACGGCCATGGGCGCGCCTCCCCCTCATCCGGCGCCCACCGCAGCCCTTCCAGCGTCATTTCCAGCGTTCCGGGCGCCTCCGCCCCGTACCGCTCGATCCGGTTCAGGTACCGGCCTTCGCCGCGCACCACGTCGCTCCCCTCGACTTCACGGGCACGCACCCGCGCCGTCCGGACCACGCCTTCCGGCGCGCTCCCCAGCAGGGTCCGGGGGTCCGGCAGCCGGTCCACCCAGTCGGCCGCGGTGCGTTTCAGGACCCGCCCGTCCGGGAGCACGCAGCGGATGGAAGCGCCCGTGTCACGCTCGTACACGGCGTGGCACGCGACGCAGGCGCCCGGGTGGGCGGGGTCGCGCAGCGCCCCTACTTCCCCGCACTGGGGGCACGCCCAGAGGAGGTCGGAGAGCGCCATCAGGGCCTAGAGACGTCCGAAGAGGTCGAGGAAGCGGAGCGTCCAGACGCGCCAGACTGCCTCCCAGATGATTCGCTTCGACATCTTGGATTCGCCCACGTCCCGATCCGCGAACACGATGGGAATCTCGCCGAGGGAGAATCCGTTGCGCCAGGCTCGCAGGCTGATCTCGATCTGGAACGCGTATCCCTCAGATCCGACGCGGTCTAAGTCGATTGACCTTAAAACATTGGCGCGGAAGCACTTGAACCCTCCAGTCGCATCCGTTACTGGAAGTCCGGTGGCGACGCGCGCATAGAGGTTGGCGAACCAGGAGAGGAGGAGGCGGGACATCGGCCAGTTGATGACGGTTACGCGGCCGTGGAGGTAACGGGAGCCGAGGACGACGTCGAACTCGCGGACGGCGTCGAGGAACTGCGGGAGGTGGCTGGGGTCGTGTGAGAAGTCGGCGTCCATCTCGAAGAGGACATCGTAGTCGCGCTCGAGCCCCCATTTGAAGCCGGCGATGTATGCGGTTCCGAGGCCGAGCTTCCCTTCCCTCGTGAGGACGTGAAGCCGGGGTTGCGCGGCGGCGATCTGCTCGGCGAGCTGGCCGGTTCCGTCGGGCGAGGCGTCGTCGATGATGAGGATCTCGAGGCGCGGGTCCTGCTCGAGGACGAGGGGGACGAGGCGTCGGATGTTGTCGCGCTCGTTGTAGGTCGGCACGACGACCAGGGCCTTCTCCAGCTTATCTCCCATGCCGTCTTGAAGTTAGCGATGCCGCCGGCTAGGTTGCGGCGACTGCAAAGGTACCCCCTTCCCCGGCCGGCTACAAGTGAAGGCGCTCTACATCGTCACGGCGTACGACCGGCATCCCGGCGACGGGATCACGCCGTGGCTTGTGGAGACCATCGATCGCCTCGGGAAAGCGGGTGTGGAGGTGGAGGTTCTTGCCCCGGCCTACCACGGTCTGACGAGCGGTCGCGTGGGGGGGGTAATGGTTCACCGGTTCCGGTACGCGCCCGCGCGGCTCGAGGACCTGACGCACGACCAGACGGCGCCGGACCGGGTGCGGGACAGGCCGTGGTACCTGGCGCTGCTGCCGGGCTTCATGGCGGGGGCGGCGAGGGCGGCGGCGAAGGTGGCGCGAGGGGGTGGGTTCGACGTGGTCCACGCGCACTGGCCGCTGCCGATGGCGGTCCCTGGATGGGCGGCGCGGCGGGCCTCGGGGACGCCGCTCATCTGTTCTTTCTACGGGGTGGAGCTGACGTTCGCCCGGAGCTCGCCGGTCCCCTTCCTGGTGCCGTTCCTGCGCCGGACGATCCGGACGGCGGACGCGGTGACGGCCATCTCGACGTACACGGCGGGGCTGGTGCGGGAGCTGTACGACCGCCCCGTGGCGCTGATCCCGTTCGGGGCGACGACGCCGATCCCTGCCGAGACCCCGCCCCTGGAGCTGTCCGGGCCGCTCCGCCTTCTGTTCGTGGGCCGGCTGGTCGAACGGAAGGGGGTCCACTACCTTCTCGACGCTCTGGCTCTGGCGCGGGATCGTGCGGAGGTGGCGCTGGAGATCGTCGGCCAGGGACCCGAGCGTGCGCGTCTGGAGGCGCGGTCCGTGGAGCTGGGCCTGGGCGACATCGTTCGCTTCCGCGGATTCGTGCCGGACGAGGAGCTGGTGCGGAGCTACGTGCGGAGCAACGTGTTCGTCCTGCCTGCGGCCTATGACGCCAAGGGGGATGTGGAGGGGCTCGGGGTGGTGTTGATCGAGTCGCTCGCCCACGGGCGTCCCGCCATCGCCAGCGCGGCGGGCGGGATCACGGACATCGTGAAGGACGACCTGAACGGCGTGCTGGTGCCGCCCGGAGACGCCCGTGCCCTGGCCGAAGCCATCGTGGCGCTCGCGCGGGATCCAGCGCGCGTGGAGCGGCTTGGTCGTGCGGGGCGGTCGTTCGTGGAGGAGTGGTTTGGCTGGCCCGTCCTGATCGAGCGGCTGGTGACCCTCTACCATGCCACCGCCCGGGGGTGAGCACGGGGCGGTGGCGAGCGGAGAATCGGGAGGTGGATCGATGGAGCGTCGCGCGCTGATCACCGGCGTCACGGGCCAGGATGGGAGCTACCTGGCGGAGCTGCTGCTGGAGAAGGGATACGAGGTCTTTGGCCTGATCCGGCGGGCGAGCACCGTGAACTCCGAGCGGATCGCCCACCTGGAGGGCGACCTCGAGCTGATCTACGGCGACCTGACCGATTACCACTCGCTCGTCTCGGCGGTGAAGCACGCGCGGCCCACGGAGCTGTACAACCTGGCCGCGCAGTCGTTCGTGCACACGTCGTGGACGCAGCCGGAGCTGACCGGTCAGGTGACGGGACTCGGGGTGGTGCGGGTACTCGAAGCGATCCGTCTGGTGGATCCCGAGATCCGGTTCTACCAGGCTTCCTCGAGCGAGATGTTCGGGAAGGTCCAGGAGACGCCGCAGACCGAGCACACCCCGTTCTATCCGCGGAGTCCGTATGGCTTTGCGAAGGTATACGGCCACTGGGCCACGGTGAACTACCGGGAGAGCTACGGGATCTACGCGGCCAGCGGGATCCTGTTCAACCACGAGAGCCCGCGTCGCGGGCTGGAGTTCGTGACGCGCAAGATCACCAATGGGGTGGCCCGGATCAAGCTGGGGCTCACGACCACCTTGAAGCTCGGCAACCTGGCGGCCCGGCGCGACTGGGGCTACGCGGGCGACTACGTCGAGGCGATCTGGGCCATGCTCCAGCGCGACGAGCCGCGGGATTACGTCATCGGCACCGGGCAGGCGCACAGCGTCGAGGACTTCCTGGAAGCGGCGTTCGGCGCCGTCGGCCTCGACTGGCGGGAGCATGTGGTGCAGGACGCGGCGTTCTTCCGCCCGGCCGAAGTCGAGCACCTTGTGGCCGACGCCACGCGCGCCCGCGAAGAGCTGGGTTGGACACCGCGCGTCGGCTTCGAGGCCCTGGTTCGGATGATGGTGGAGGCGGATCTGGAACGGGTGCGCGCTTCGGCTCCTTCGAGCGTCCACTGATGCGGGTTCTCGTCACGGGCGCCGACGGCTTCGTCGGTCAGCACGTGCTCGCCGAGCTGCTCCGTCGCGGGCACGGCGTGGTAGGCGGGATCGCAGGCGAGCGCCCGGCGCCCGGCACGCTCGGAGAGGACGCCAGGCAGGCTGTCGAATGGGCGCGTTTCGACCTGCGCGACGCCAGCTCCGTGGAGCGGCTGGTGACGGAGTCGGAGCCGGACGCGGTCGTCCACCTCGCCGCGGCCTCCTCCGTGTTCAGGAGCTGGCAGGAGCCGGAACATACGTTCGAGGTCAACACCGGCGGAACGCTGAAGCTCCTGCTGGCCGTGGGCGGCCTCCCGACGCCACTGGTGCGGCGTCCGGTCCTGCTGGTGGGATCCGGTGAGGCCTACGGTCGGTCCGGTACCGAAGCCGACCCGCTCACCGAGGCGCTCCCGCTTCGCCCGACCAGCCCCTACGCCGCCAGCAAGGCGGCGCAGGAGATGCTGGGCTGGGCGTTCGGCGGCGACCACGCGGTGCGCATGATACAGACCCGGACCTTCCCGCACCTGGGCCCCGGCCAGGCGGCCACCTTCGTCGCGCCCGACTGGGCCGTGCAGCTCCTGGCCATTGAGCGTGGGGAGCGACCCGCCACGCTGCGCGTCGGAAACCTGGACGTGGTGCGGGACTTCCTCGATGTTCGCGACGGCGCGGCGGCTTACGCCGACCTCCTGGAGACGGACACCGCGGCGGGGGTATACAACGTCTGCTCGGGTCGCCCCACGCCGCTGCGAACGCTCCTCGAGGCGCTCGTGCGGGTGGTTGGCGTCCAGGTGACCCTGGACACGGACCCGGCAAGGCTGCGGCCGGCGGACATCCCGTCGCTGGTGGGTGATCCGACTCGACTGATCGCGGAGACGGGGTGGCGGCCGCATCGCACGCTCGACGACACCCTGCGAGACCTCGTCGCCCACCTGCGAGCCGCGCCGGGCGCCCCGGCACAGAGGCGGCCCGGGAGCGAGTCGCGCGAGGGGAGTGAGGCGCGACCGTGAGCCTCGGCGGCAAGATCTCGCTCGCGCTGCGGGCTTCCAGGAACGTGCTGCTCGGCGGAAATCTGGCGTCACTGCCGCTGCTGGGCCGGCCGCGCGCCCTGCTCCGCTACGCCTCGGAAACGCTCTTCGAGTACCAGCTCGAGCACGGCCGCGGCCTGCCTCGCCGCGCCGTCTACGACGCCTTTCCCCTTTCCGCCGCGGATGTGCGGCTGGCCCGGCTGGGCGGCTACAACTGGCTCCACAGCGAGACGGCCCCGTTCGCCCATGACCTCCTCGGACTCCTGCTCCTCTGCCGGGCGCTGGAGCCGCGGATCGTCTTCGAGATCGGGACGTTCGTGGGATACACCTCGCTGCACATGGCGCTGAATTCTCCAGCCGACGCCCGGCTCTTCACGCTCGATCTGCCACCCGACGACCGAGGAACGAGCCTTCGGACCACGGCCACCGACCACAAGCTCATCGACCGGGAGATCGGCCCTGCGCTCTTCGAAGGCTCCGAGGTGGCCGACCGGGTAGCTCGGCTTTACGGTGACAGCGCCGCGTTCGACTTTTCGCCGTGGCACGGGAAGGTGGACCTGTTCTTCGTGGACGGCGCGCATTCGTACGAATACGTCCGTTCCGATACACGGAACGCGCTGCAGTGCGTGCGGCCGGGCGGGGTCGTGGCGTGGCACGACTATGGCCGGCGCGAGCAGAGCGGCGTCACACGATTCCTGAACGAGTTCGCCCGGGACCACGAGGTGTACGCGGTCCCCAACGGGTCTTTGGCCTACTACCAGGTGGGATGATGGCAGCGAGAGCCGACGCATCGGATCGGGCCCGCGCAGCCGAGCGCGACCGCCCGGACGCGGGATGGCTGACAGCGTGGACCGCGGCCGCGATCTACTTCGGGCTGTCCGTGATCTACTTCCTGCCGGCGTTCCTGCCCGGCCGGCACATCTTCGGAAGCGACTACCTCGCCGGCGCGTTCTTCGCCCACGACTTCATCTCGCAGCGCTTCGCCGCCGGCGCGCTGCCGAAATGGGACCCGTTCCTGTACGGAGGCGTTCCCATGTTCGCCAACCCGGGGAGCGCCTTCTATCCGTTCCGCTTCCTGGCGGACCTGGTCTTCCCCACCAGCCGGATCTTCCCGGCGATGTTCGTCATTCAGTTCACCCTCGCCGGAATCGGCGCCTACGCCCTCGGCGTCGAGCTCGGCGCACGACGCTGGGTGGCCTTCATCGTCGGCCTCGCCTTCCAGTTCACCGGCCTGGTCATGTCATTCGTCTTCGCCGGCCACGACGGCCGGATCATAGTGGCCACGTTCGCGCCGCTCTTCCTGTTCTTCCTGCACAGGGGCGTGCGGACGGGGAGCATCGCCGCGTTCGCGGGCATGGGCGCGGTGCTCGGGTTTTCGCTCCTGTCGTTCCAGATCCAGAGCAACTACTACCTGCTGCTGGCGGGGGCGGCGTGGGCCGTGTTCGCGCTGGTGCGGGAGCGGCGCCAGACGACGGGCAGGGCGCTGGCCGCCCGCGCCGGGATGGGCCTTGCCGCCGTCGCGCTGGCGTTCGGAATGGCCGCGGTGAACTTCCTCCCGTTCGCCGGCTACGTGGATGCCTCGCCCCGGGGCGGCCCTGGACGAGGGTACGAGTACGCCACCTCCTGGTCCATGCCACCGTCCGAGATCAGCGGGCTGGCGTTGCCGGAGCGGGCCGGGATCCTGGAGAACTACCAGGGGGAGAACCCGTTCAAGCTGCACACCGAGTACGTGGGGGCCGTGATCGTGCTGCTCACGCTCGTAGGCGGCTGGGTCTCCCGGCGCGACCCGGTGTGGTGGTTCTTCCTGGCCCTCGGGATGTTCGCCCTGACCCTCTCGTTCGGCGGCTACACGCCCATCTACCGGGTGTACTACGACCTCCTTCCGGGCACGGCCAAGTTCCGGGCGCCGTCCATCGCCTTCTTCCTGGTCTCCACGGCGCTCGTGGCCATGGCCGGGCTTACGCTCGAGCGGTTGGCGGCGCTGCGCGAGGGGAGCCGCCGCGATCCCGAGGGCGCGCTGGATGCCGTCCCCTGGATCCTCGTCGGGGCTTCCGTGGTCGCCCTCGTGATCCTCCTCGCGGCGGCGGGCGGCAGCGCCGGCGATGCCCGGGCGGCGGCGCTCGCCGGCGGCGCGTTCCGCCTGGCCATCGTGACCTGGCTCGCGTCCGGCGTACTCTGGCTCTGGCTGCGCGGGTCCGTCCCTTCCGGGGTTGTGGCGGCGACGCTGGCGGTGCTGGTGGTGGTGGACCTGTGGGTCGTGGACCGGCACTTCTTCGAGACGGTGGAGCCACCGTCCGCCATGTTCGCCGCCGACGGCGTGGTGCACGCGCTGAAGGGCCAGCCCGGTCCATTCCGGGTGTGGGCGCTCCCGATCAGCGTCGGGAACGCGCCGCCATACCGCAACAACACGAACTACCTCATGTATCACGGCCTGGAGCAGGCTGGCGGGGAGCACGGCAACCAGCTCCAGCGCTACAACGAGTTCGTGGGCGCCGGGCAAACCAGCTACGTGGACTGGCACAACTTTCTGGGTGACCTCCAGCGCCTCATCCAGGCACCGGCGGGCCCATCCGCCGCGCGCGCCAGCTACCTCCGCGCGGCCAACGTGCGGTACATCGTGAGCACGGCCGGGATACCGGGCCTGCCCGAGGTGTATCGCGGTCCCGAGGGCGCGGTGTACGAGGTGCCGGGCGCGCTGCCACGGGCCTGGCTCGTCGGGCGCGTCGTCGTCGCGTCGGAGGGCCACGAGGCCCTGGGCTTCTTCGACGACTCGACCTTCGACCCGGCCAGGACCGCGGTACTGACCGAGCCTCTCGACCCGGCGCTTCCGGACTCACCGCTGCGCGGCGACGCCCGGGTGGCGGAGCACGCTCCCGACCGCGTCCGCATCGCGACGAACGCCAACCGCACGGCTCTCCTCGTGCTGGCGGACAACTACTACCCGGGATGGCGCGCCACGGTGGATGGCAGCGACACGCCAGTGCACCTGGTGAATGAGACATTCCGCGGCGTTGTCGTGCCCGCCGGGCGGCACGAGGTCACTTTCGTCTTCCACCCTTCTCCGCTGTACACGGGAGTGGTTGTCACGCTCGTCTCGGCGCTCGTCCTCCTCCTCGCCGCGGCCGTGCCGGCACTCCTTCGTCGACGGGCCGCCGCCTGAGCGCCGGGGCTCGCGTGTCCGACCACCGCCGAGGGCTGCTGCGCCGCGTCTTCACGGCGGCGCTGGTCGCCGCGACGCTCGTGTTCCTGGGCCTCGCCATCGGCCGGAACTGGAGCCACATCGCCAGCTTCGACTGGCACGTCCGGCCCCTGGAGCTGGTCGCGAGCGTGCTCGTTCTCCTGACCGCCCTGGTCTGGGGGATCCTTGTCTGGCACCGGGTGATCGCGCGCTTCGATGCCGAGACCCCATCCTTCCGGACCATCGTCTGGATCTGGTTCCTGTCCAATCTCGCCCGCTACGTACCGGGCAAGATCTGGCAGTTCGTCGGGGTGGTCCAGCTCGGGCGACGGGCCGGGCTCGCCGCGCCCGTCCTCCTCACCTCCCTCGTCATTCAGACCGGCATAACACTGGTGTCCGCGGCGCTGGTCTCGCTCCTGGCGCTCCCCGTCATGGCGCGCGGCCTCGGCGCCCTGGGCGACGCCGCTGTGGTGGCCGCGGCCGTGCTCGGCCTCGCGGCCGTCCATCCGGCCGTGCTGAACTTCGGGTTGCGGATGGTGCCCCGACGCCTCGCCTCCGTGGAGCTGGCGTGGACCGGATCATGGCTGGACGGGATCGTGCTCCTCGGCCTCGGCTCCGTCGCCTGGCTGATCTACGGAGCTGCGTTCGTGCTGCTGGCCGACTCACTGGTCGGCATCCCGCTCGCCCTCGCCCCGTCCCTCGTTGCCGCGAACGCCCTGGCCTTCCTCATCGGATACATGGTCTTCATCGCCCCCGGGGGGCTCGGCGCCCGCGAAGCCGCCCTCACGCTCATGCTCGGACCCCTCGCCTCCATCGGCGTCGCCGCCGTCATCGCCGTCGCGTTCCGCCTCTGGCTGATCGTCGCCGAGCTGCTCGGCGCCGGCATCGCCGCGGCCATCGCCCGTCCGCCGGCGAGCGAACTCAACGAATCGTGAGCTGCGACGCGGGCAGCCGGTAACGCTTCATCAGCGCTAGCGCGTCCGCCGGGCGCGCAGACGACCGCCGCCAGAAGTCGCGCCGCGACCGGAGCGTGGCCGGGAGCCGAGCCACGGCCGCCAGCCAGGCCCTGAGGATGGTGCCCACGATCACGCCCTTCGATGGCATTCCCGACGTCGCCTCCGGCGTCGAGGGGGCCGCTCCGGGGCCTCCGGGCCCGGGGCCGGTCCTGGCCAGCCCGCGCGCCAGCCGCACGTAGCGCACGGCGCTGTGCCACAGCGACACCGGCCAGTACCACGCAGGCAGCAGCTTGAAGACCGTGGTGAGCCGATTGCGCTCGCCGTAGTACAGCTTCAGCGGTGAATATCGGCGCGTGGACAGCGATCGCTGATGGTAGACCACCGCGCCGCCCTCCGCCGGCACCGTACGATGTCCCAGCAGCGCAAACCGCAGGAAGAAGTCGGTCTCCTCGAAGAAGAGGAAGTAGCTCTCGTCGAACCGGATTCCCTCCAGCGCCGGCCGCCGGAAGCACATCACCGCGCCGTACGCAGCGAACGCCGCACGGCTCCTCTCCCCGACGTCCTCGGGGCGGTATGCTTCCCCGGATCCCTCGTTCTGCGCGTGCAGGTCGTCGTAGAACCGGATGCCCAGCGAGTTCAGGACCGGCGGATCGCTCATCTCCAGCACCACACTGGACACGGCGTCCGCGCCGGGCTCCGCGGCCAGCGCCGCTTCCACGGCCTTCGACCACCCGCGCGTGAAGCGAAGGTCCATGTTGCACAGCACCACCACCTCCGCGTCCATCCGGTCGAGGAGCCGGTTCAACGCTCCCGCGTATCCCAGGTTCCTTTCCGACCGCACCACCGTCGCCGCCGGGCAGCTCGCCTCGACGGCGTCCGCCGACCCGTCCTCGGACGCGTTGTCGAACACCCACGCCCGCGCCTCCACACCTTCCTGCTCGAGGATCGATTCCACACACTCCAGCACCCGCGGCCCGCCGTTGTAGTTGACGACGCCGAAGTCCACCCTCATGGCCGAGCCCGCTCCCTGGCCCTCCCCGCATCCGGTACCTTCCGCGGGCCGGTTCGGCAGACAAACAACATCAGGTGTTTAATGATAGGTTGTTTAGTTTCAATAACATACGACATACCGCAATCGAGCGTCGCTCGGGAGTGTCGGTTGCCCGGCCGGCACGGCATCACCCTGCCGGGGGCGCCGGCGGGAGCGGAGCGTCGCGCGTGTCGGTTCCGCGTCGGATGGCTTCGATCTCGGCGCGCTGCTGGGCGATCATCTCGGCGATGAGGCCGAACCCGAACAGGAGGAAGCCGAGGGTCTCGAGGAGTATGACGAGGTAAAGGAGCGGTCGGAAACCGAAGGGCGGCATGGCGTGGGCGACGCGGAGCGCGATGGTGACGATGCCGACGAGGATTCCGAGCCCGGCCATGACCAGGCCGCTGAGGCCGAAGAACAGCATCGGCTTGCGGGAAAAGAAGAGCACGAACGCGACGGACACCAGGTCGAGCAGGCCGACCACGATGCGGCCGCGGCCGGAGTACTTGGCCTCACCGTGGCGGCGGGGGTGGAGCGGGATGTCGATCTCGGTGACTGTGAAGCCGCGGTCGTAGGCCATGACGACGAAGAAGCGGTGCCAATCGTGGCGGAGCGGAACTTCGGCCAGGATGGTCCGGCGGAACCCCTTCATGCTGTTGAGATCGGAGACCGGGACCTTGAAGAGGAGGCGGCTCATCCGGTTGTACGTGCTGGACACCGCCCGCTTCTCGTAGGGCCCGACCTTTCGGCCGGTCACGATGTCCCAGCCCTCGGCGAGCTTGTCCAGGTAGCGGGGGATCTCCTCGGTGTCGTGCTGGAGGTCGGCGTCGAAGAGGACGATCCATTCCGCGTCCGTCGCGCCGGCGCCGGTGACCAGGGCCTCGGTCTTCCCGAAATTGCGCCGGTGGCGGACGACCTTCAGGCGGTCCCACCCGTCCGCTTCCTCCCTCGCGCGGGCCGCCGTGCCATCGACCGAGCCGTCGTCGACGAGGATGACCTCGCCCGAGAGCCCGTGCTTCTCCCAGGTCGCGCGCAGCTCGTGCACGAGGTCGGGGATGTTGTCCGCCTCGTTGAACGCTGGCACAACGACGGCGAAGCGGCGCCTCACCTCGTCGGGCGAGACCGCTCGCTCTTCCACGCGGGTCCCCGGGGTGTCCTGTCTCATGGGGCAGGAGTATGGGAGATCGGCAGGGGAAGCGCTACCGTGGCAGCGAGGCGCGCGACCGTGCGGAAAAGGAGAGCTGCGTATCACCCGGAGAGGCGAAGGGCGCGCCGTGCCGCAGCGTGGATGGGTCCCGGGGCGACCGGTCTCCCGTTATACGCGCTTCCGCATCCGTGCGGAGAGGATGCCGAGCTGGTCCCGGTACTTGGCCACCGTGCGGCGCGCGATCTGGATCCCTTCCTCCTTCAGGAGGTTCACGATGGCCTGGTCGGTGAGAGGCTTCTTGGGATTCTCCTCCTCGACCAGCTTCTCGATCTTCGCCTTGATCCCGCGGGCGCTGACGTCCTCGCCCGAGTCGGTGGACAGCCCGCTCGAGAAGAAGAACTTGAGCGGAAGCACGCCCCGGGGCGTCTGCACGTATTTCTCGTTGGTCACGCGCGAGACCGTGGACTCGTGCATGTCGATGACCTCGGCCACCTCGCGGAGCGTGAGCGGCTTGAGGAACTGGACCCCGCGCTCGAAGAACTCCCGCTGCCGGTCCACGATGAAGTTCATCACCTTCAGCATGGTCTGGCGCCGCTGCTCGATGGCCTGGATCATCCAGTTGGCGCTGTTCAGCTTGTTGGAGATGAACTCCTTGTTCTCCCCCTTGAACTTGCTCTTGTCCTTCGCGATTTCGCGGTAGGTCCGGGACAGCTTCAGCCGCGGCAGGCTCGTGTCGTTCAGGAACACGTGGTACTCGCCGTCGATCTTCTCGACGATCAGGTCGGGCGTGATGTAGTTGTCCGCCGGAGCCGCGTGCTTGAGCCCCGGCTTCGGATCCAGCTTCGCGATCTCGTCCGCTGCCGTCTGCACCTCGCGCGGCGTGATGGAGAGCTCCTTCGAGATCTCCGACCAGCGGTGGTTGATCAGCTGCTCGAAGTAGTCGCGGACGATGGTGTAGGTGCGCGAGTCTTCCTGCTCCAGGTCCCGGAGCTGGAGCAGGATGCACTCGCGCAGGTTGCGCGCGCCGATCCCGGGCGGGTCGAAGCGCTGGATCTTCTCCAGCATCTCCTCCGCCTCGATGAGCGAGTACGGCTGCACGTCCTCGCCCTCCTCCGCCCAGGCGTCGCCGTTCTCTTCCAGCCACTCGTTCAGGGCGGTCACCACCTCGTCGAGGGAGCAGGCCAGGTAGCCCTCCTCGTCGACGTTGCCCACGATCTCCTCCCCGAGCAGCACCTCCCGGGGGGAGAAGCGCATCAGCTTCAGCTGGTCGAGGAGGTGGTCGGAGAGGTCCCGCGTCTCCACCCGGACCGGTTCGTAGTACTCCTTCTGCTCGTATTCCTGCTTGCGACCGCCGGCGTCGAAGCCGTCCAGGAGGATCTCCTCCCAGTCGATCTCGTCCTCCTTCTCCTTCTCCTCCTCGGCGTTGAGCTCCTCGGGCTCGACGAGCGGGTCCTCGAGGTCGAGGAACGGGTTGTTCAGCATCTCCTGCTTGATGTGCTGCTGGAGGTCCATCAGGGGCATGTAGAGCAGGTCCATCGCCTGGTACAGGCGAGGGTTGATCTTCATCTCCTGCTTCAGCTGGGTGCCCTGATAGAGGCCGGTTCTTATGCTCATACGGTGTCAGGCTTCAGATATCGTTCGCGCATCCGTTCGGTCAGCGTCGGACCGAAGTAGATCTCTGCCACGTCGTCGTTCCAGACCAGCTCCCCCACCGTGCCGGAGACGCGAACGCGTCCATCGTACATGATATAGGCGCGGTCGACGATCTCCAATGTCTGCTCCACGTTGTGATCGCTGATGATCACGCCGATCCCCCGGTGGCGCAGGTCGCCCACGATCTGCTGGATGTCGTGAACCGCGATGGGGTCGACGCCGGCGAACGGCTCATCGAGGAGCATGAACTTCGGCTCGCTGACGAGCGCCCGGGTGATCTCGAGGCGCCGTCGCTCGCCACCGGAAAGGGAGTACGCCTTCGCTTTCCGGAGCGGCTTGAGGCCGAGCTCATCGAGGAGCCGTTCGAGCCGTTGTCGCCGCTCTGCGCGAGGAAGCTCCATTGTCTCCAGGATCGCCATGATATTGTCTTCAACCGTCAGCTTCCTGAAGATCGAGGGCTCCTGGGCCAGGTACCCGATCCCGGCCCGGGCTCGCTTGTACATTGGCGTTTCGGTCAACTCCCTGTCATCGAGGAACACGCGCCCTCGATCGGGGCGGATCAGGCCGACCACCATGTAGAAGGTGGTGGTCTTCCCTGCTCCGTTCGGCCCCAGCAGCCCGACGATCTCCCCCTGAGAGACCTCCACGCTTACTTCGTTTACGGCCTTTCGCTTGCGGTAGATCTTGACCAGCGACTCCGATCTCAGCGTGCTGCTGCCGCGCGCAGCGGCTTCCGGATTCGGCCCGCCGCCTTCCGCCGGGTAACCCTCGTGGTCTAACAAGTTTCGTACCGCACCATCGAGCCGCTCGAGGAGCGCCTGGCGCTGTGGACCGATGCGGCTCCAGAGCTCCGGGTCGACGCGCACGCGCTGCCAGTCGTCCATGGCGGGAACAGGGTTGGCGAGCCCGTGCTCGACGGCGCGGCTGAGGACGTGATCGCGGAGGTAGCGGGCCAGCTGCTCGGAGGAGTCGCCAGCATCGGCGAGGCCCGGACGAATCACGGCCTGGTCGGGGGTGAGGCGGGCGAAGGCCATGCGCACCGCCGTCACCCACTCGCTCCGGTCTATGGAGCCATCGGCGTCGGCGTTTCGGAGGAGCTCCAGGAGTGCCAGCGCCACCGAGCCGTCACGCCTCGACAGCGTTCCGATGAACTCGTTCAGCTGCGTCTCGGTCGTCATGCGCCGCCCTTCCTCCGTGCTTGCGCGCCGGCCAGCGGCGTGCCCGCGGAGTCGGGCGGGGGCGTGGCCGCGGAGTCCGCCGGCGCGCCGCAGCGCGCCGTGGACTCGAGGTAGCGGCCTTCGATCGGCCCCTCCGCCTCCACCCGCTCCACTTCCCCATGCGTTAGGAACAGGTCGATCCGCTTGGCTTGCATGTAATTGATGGGTGGCGAGCAGTCCGGCCGCTCCGGTTGCAGCCGGTAGAGGGAGAGCGCCGGCGCACCCGTTCCGACCACCAGGATCCGCTCGAGCACCGTCTCCATGGAGTCGGTGGTCTCTCCCTCGGTCGCGGGGCGCCGGGTCGGCGTGAGGCTGTCCGCCGGCACCGGCTGCCGGGCGAAGTACCCGATGATCGTGTCCCCCTGGACCCAGTCGCTGGCGACGACGCCGGGAACCCGAGCGGCAGTGGAGTCCGGGTTTCGCTCCCCTCGCGCGCTCCCGACGGCCCGCACTTCGCGGATCGCGCCGGAATCCGCGAGCGCGTCGATGGAGTCCGCGCTGAGGTGAAAGTCCTTGGCGAGTGCCAGAGCACGCGGCGGCGCGGCGGCGGCCGGCAGCCCCACAGCCGTTGCGGCGGAGTCCGGGCTCTTCGGCTGCGGCGACGGGGAGGCGGGCTGACGGGTCCACGCTTCCAGCCGATCGATCTCGCCGGCGGAGAATCCGATGCGCAGCCGCTGTGCGCGCACGGTCAGCTCGTCCGAGACCAGGCGAGCGGCATTGTCGGCGCGGATCTCACGAAGGGTGTCCTCCTGGAGCACGGCCTCGATGCGCTCGCCTTCGAGGCGGTAACGATCGTTCTCGACGTGGGCGTGCCCGACCAGGGTGAGCTGCTCGTCGTCACGCTGGTAGCGAACGCTCTGGCCCGCGCCGCGCATGTCTCCACGCAGGAGCTCCACGTCGCCATTGGCGATGAACTGGTCCTGCCCATCGATCTCGATGACACGCCCCCAAACCTCGAGGGCGGTCGCCGTGTCGGCGGGGCTGTCCGGGACGGGGGCCCGGCCCGCCAAGGGTACGGTGTCCGGGGGCGCGGCCGCGGTGTCGCCGGCCATCCCCGCCGCGGTGTCCACGGCGGGTTCACCCGCGTTCTCGGCACCCGGGTGGAGGATGGCGTGGGGGCGTCCTCCCTGCACGATCATCCGGGACATCGGCCGTTCGGGAGTCTCCCGGCGGTAGTCGAGCTGCTCGCCGGTGATAACCGAGGCGTTGGCGAGATCGCGGAGCCGGACGTTGCCACGGGCGAAGAGCTGGTCCTCCCTGCCGACATAGTTCGCCCAGTCGGAGGTGAGCTCCCGGGCGGTGTCACGATAGAGCACGCCGCCCACCAGCTCGATGGTGCTCGCGGCCCGGTTCATGACCGCGGAGTCCGCGTCCAGCACGATCCCGCCCGTGCAGACCCAGTGCACCGGGTCCTTGAAGTAAAGGAGCTCCTGTCCGACCACGTTGACGATCCGCTGGAAGTCCGAAGGGCGCGTCTGTCGGCAGGTTCGGGTCTGCTGCGAAGCGGCGGCCGCGGGAAGCGCCGCCAGGACCAGGACCGTCCCGAACGCACCGAGCCACGCCCGCCGCATCTCAGAACTCGATCTCGATGTTCTCGCCCGTGCTCTTGAAGACCTGGATGTTCTTCATCTGGTCGTCGGCCTTGAAACCGGTCCCTTCGACGCGCGAGTTCCCCTGGAACATGACGGTGGGCTTGTCGCTCCAGATCTGGCCCAGATGGGGATCGTAATGGAGCTCGTCGGTGAGGATGCGGCGATCGCCCTCAGTGGTGACCAGGACGACGTGCCCCCGGGCCCGCATGCGGTTGTCGCGGGCGTAATGCTCGCCCTCGTCGGCCGTGAGATGGGCGGTCTCGGCTCCATCCTCGTCGTACAGCTTCAGGTCCACGGGGAACATGAGCGTCTTGGCGGAGTCCTCCCAGATGTAGGCGGTGTCTGCGTGAAGGCGGGCCCGGAGCTCGCCCATGTCCTTGATGTCCATGCGCAGGTCGGAGACCACCTGGTCGGCCGGAAGGTCGCGGAAATCGCTGCCGGCCGTCGGGTCGTCGTTCCGGCCGCACGCCGGTGTGGTGGTGGCGAGGACGGCCAGGAGAGCGCACCACGCGGTCGCCTTCCCCGTGCCTCGGCTCTTCCCGTTCCCGTTCTTCACCGACCCTCCAATCCCGTTCACCCGTTCGAGCGCTTCATTGCGCAGTCAGACCGCGCCCGCTCGCATGAGGTCGTGCAGATGCACGACGCCGGCGAGGCGTCCTTCACCGTCCACCACCGGCAGCGCCATGATTCCGTGCTTCTCCATCTGGAAGACCGCCGCGGACGCCAGCTCGTCGGGACCGGTCGTCTTCGGGCTCGGGTTCATCACCTCGCCCACGGGCACGTCCAGCACGTCGTCACGGCGCTCCATGAGTCGGGTAAGGTCGCCCGCCGTGACCACCCCGATGACGCGTCGGGCGCCGTCCACCACCGGCACGGTGCCGCGGCGCTCGGCCAGAAGCACCACACAGCGGCGCATCGGCGCATCTGCCGCGATGCTCGGCACCTCTTCCTCGGCCGTCACCATGACGTCCCGAACGCGCAGCGTCAGCTTTCGCCCCAGCGCTCCGCCCGGGTGGAGCCGGGCGAAGTCCTCGGGCCCGAACCCCTTCCGGAGCAGGAGAGCCACGGCGAGGGCATCGCCCATGGCAACGGTCACCGTGGTGGACGTGGTCGGCGCCAGGTCCATGGGGCAGGCTTCCTCGGCCACCGAGCAGTCGAGCACGAGCCTGGCGCCGCGAGCCAGCGGCGAGTCGAGACGCCCTGTCATGGCGATGATGGATACACCGGAGCGGCTCAGAAAATCCATGAGGCCGAAGAGCTCGGCCGATTCGCCGCTCTTGGAGATCAGAATCGCCACGTCCTCGCGGCCGACGATTCCGAGATCGCCGTGCAGGCCCTCGAGCGGATGCAGGAATATTGCGGGCGTCCCCGTGGACGTGAGCGTCGCAGCGATCTTCCGGCCCACGATCCCGCTCTTCCCCACCCCGCTCACAACGACCCGGCCTGCCGCCTTGGCGATGAGCGAAACGGCTTCCAGGAATCCGTCACCGATACGGTCCTGGAGCGCGGCGACGGCGGCCGCTTCCTGGCGCACCACCCCCCGCGCCCGTTCCAGTAGCTCCGCGGCGTCGTGGACCGGGCCGTCGCGGTGCCCGGCGTCGCGCACTGCCGATCTGCTCATTCGCGCTCCATGTAATCCGCCACGTTCCCGCCGGCTTCGCGCGAGAGACGATACGCCTCCACCAGCCGCGGCCAGTCGCCACGAGCCTTCAGCAGCGCCTCGGCGAACTCGCGCGCCGCGCCGTTCCCACCTGGCCGGGCCGCCACCCAGCGCGCGCGAGCCTTGAGCTCGGGCGCGCCGTTGGGGACCGTGGCCGGCAGCCCTGCGCGGTCGAGGAGCGGGAGATCGGCCAGGTCATCTCCGACCACGGCCAGCTCGTCCCACCCTGCCCGGGCATCGTCCAGGATCTCTTCCACCGTGCCGAGCTTGTAGCCGCCCGCCACCTGGCGGCACTCGATCCCCAGCTCGCCGGCGCGTGCCGTCGTGGCAGCCGATTGCCGTCCGCTCACCAGCACCACGCGCAGCCCGGCCCACTGGAGCATCTTCAGCCCCAGTCCATCCATGATGTCGAAGCGCTTCAGCTCGATGCGCTCTCCGGCCGCGGTGGCGCCCATGTAGACGCCGTTGTCGGTCAGCACGCCATCGACATCGAGGACCACGACGCGGATCCGGCGCGCCAGGTCGACGGGGATCGGGCGGCTACCCACGGTCGAAGGCGTCCTCGTTCGAGCCGGCCCGAGCGTCGACGCCGGCCGCGCTCGCCTCCCCGCCGGCGTGCAGCACCTCGCGCAGCGCGAGCACCGTCTCGAGAAGCGGGCGGAAGGACGCCAGTGGAAGCATGTTGGTGCTGTCGGAGGGCGCCTCGCGCGGCGCCGGGTGCACTTCCATGAACAGGCCGTCGGCGCCCGCGCACACGGCCGCGCGCACCAGCGGGCCGATGAACTCGGGATCGCCGCCGCTCACGCCGGCGCCCAATCCGGGCCGCTGCACGGAATGCGTGCCATCGAACACCGCGGGGGCGCCGGTCGCGGCGCGAAGTCGGGTGAACGATCGCATGTCGACCACCAGGTCGCCGAAACCGAAGAACGTCCCGCGCTCGGTCACGGCTACCCCGCCCTCTCGCGGACCGCCGGACTCCCGCCTCGCAGTCCGCACCTTCTCGGCGGCGCCCGCCATCTCCTCCGGGGCCATCCACTGCCCCTTCTTGATGTTGATCGCGCGGCCGGTGGCGCCGGCAGCGCGCAGGAGGTCGGTCTGGCGGCAGAGGAATGCCGGGATCTGGAGGACGTCACAGACGTCCGCGGCGGACACGGCCTGGGCCGCTTCGTGGATGTCCGTCAGAATCGGCAGCCCCGTCTCGGCGCGGACGCGCGCCAATTGCTCGAGGCCGTCGTCCAGCCCCGGGCCGCGCGGTGAGCCGAGCCGGCTCCGGTTCGCCTTGTCGAACGACGCCTTGTAGAGGATGGGGAGCCGCAGGTCGTCCGCGATGCGCGCCAGCGCCTCGCCGATCCGTACGTTCAGCGCGTCGTCCTCCAGCACGCACGGCCCCGCGATCACGAAGAACGGACCGTCAGGGCGGAACCACTGGCCCGCGCCTCGCCGGACTTGGCTGCCGCTCACCGATTCCACGTCAGCGCGGCAGCGATGCGGGCTCTGGCCCGGGCTGCTGCTCGGAACGCTGCGGCCGGCCGTCGCCCGACGCGGACACGCCGGCGTCACGCCGCCGTTTCGCGGCGGCGATGAACGCGGCGAAGAGCGGGTGCGGGCGCATGGGCCGGGACTTGAGCTCCGGGTGGAACTGGCACCCGAGGAACCAGGGGTGGTCGGGGAGCTCCAGGATCTCCACCAGGTTGCCGTCGGGCGACAGGCCGCTGAAAACCATTCCGTGCTCGGCCAGCAACTCGCGGTAGTTGTTGTTCACCTCGTAGCGGTGCCGGTGGCGCTCGCTGATGTCCAGCGTCCCGTACGCGGCCTCCGCCCGGCTCCCCTCCCGCAGACGACAGGGGTACGCGCCCAGCCGCATGGTCCCGCCCATGTCCGTGACCTGTCGCTGCGAGTCCATGAGGCAGATCACCGGGTCGGACGCTTCGGTCAGGAACTCCACCGAATGCGACTCGGTCAGGCCGCACGCGTTGCGCGCGTACTCGATCACGGCGCACTGCAGGCCGAGGCAGATTCCGAAGAACGGCAGCTCGTGCGTCCGCGCGTACTTGATCACCTGGAGCATCCCCTCGATTCCGCGCTCGCCGAAGCCGCCCGGAATGAGAAGCCCGTCGTAGCCCGCCAGCCATTCCGGCGACTCGCCGTTCTCGAAATCCTCGCTGGAGCGCCAGTCGATCTGGACCCCCACGTGGCTGGCGATGCCACCGTGCACGAGCGCCTCCTGGATCGACTTGTAGGCGTCCACGAGCGCCGTGTACTTGCCGACCACCGCGATCTTCACCCGTCCCTCCCCGGGCGCCCGGATCTCCTCCACCATGGCCGACCACGGGTCCAGGTCCGGCTGCCGGGGATCGAGCCCCAGCCGCTCCACGGCCAGATCGTCCAGCTTCTGGCGGTGGAACGCCAGCGGCACCCCGTAGATCGTGTCCACGTCCCGGGCTTCGATCACCCCGGCCACGTCCACGTTGGTGAAGAGGGCGATCTTGCGTTTCAGGTCGCCTCCGAGCGGCCGTTCCGTGCGACAGATCAGGATGTCCGGCTGGATCCCGATCTCCATGAGCTCCCGCACCGAGTGCTGCGTGGGCTTGGTCTTCAGCTCGCCCGCGGCCGACAGGAACGGGATCAGCGTCAGGTGGATGAAGAGCGTGTGCTCACGACCCACGTCCTGGCGGAACTGTCGGATCGCTTCCATGAACGGGAGAGACTCCATGTCCCCCACCGTCCCGCCGATCTCCGTGATCACCACGTCGTGGTTCGGCGCCAGACGCCGGATCGCCGTCTTGATCTCGTCGGTTATGTGCGGGATCACCTGCACCGTGGCCCCGAGAAAATCGCCACGGCGCTCCTTCGTGATCACGTCCCGGTAGATGCGGCCGGTCGTGATGTTGTTGGCCTGGGAGAGGCTCTCGTCGATGAAGCGCTCGTAGTGGCCGAGGTCCAGGTCCGTCTCCGCGCCGTCGTCGGTGACGAAGACCTCGCCGTGCTGGAACGGCGACAGCGTCCCCGGATCCACGTTGATGTACGGGTCGAACTTCTGGATCGTCACCCTTAGCCCCCGCTCCACCAGCAGGCGCCCGAGCGAAGCGGCGGCGATTCCCTTCCCGAGGGAAGAAACTACGCCGCCCGTGATGAAGATGTACTTCGTCGGCTGACGATTCTGCTCGCTCATTCTCTCTCTACCCCGCTCGTTTCTCCCGCGTCCACCGCCAGGCGCTCGGCCGCCCGCCTCGCGTCGTCCGGGGTGTCGATCCCACCTTCCGCAGCCGCCACCACGGTCACGCCGATGCGCAGCCCCGCGGCCAGGGCACGCAACTGCTCGAGGCGCTCCGTTCGTTCCAGGTCGCCGGGGGCGAGCGCCACCCACTGCAGGAGGGCCTCGGGCGTGTACGTGTAGACCCCAATATGCCGCAGAAAACGGTCAGACGCGAGTTCCGCCGGCGACGGGTCGCGGCCCCGGACGTAAGGGATCGGAGCCCGGGAGAAATACAACGCAGCGCCCTGGTCGTTCCGCACCACCTTGACGACGTTGGGGTCCCTCCACGCGTCCAGCGAACGCAGCGGCGCCGCCACGGTGCCGATGTCCCAGCCGTCCAGGACGGCGCGAACCGCGCCGGCGACCTGGTCCTCTCCGACAAAGGGCTCGTCGCCCTGAATGTTGACTATGACGTCAAACGACCTGAACGACTCCATGGCTGCTACTTCCGCGACCCGGTCAGTGCCCGACTCGTGCGCCGCTGACGTCAGGATGGCCTCCGCTCCGAAGCGCTCGCACGCCGCCACCACCTCGGGGCTGTCCGTTGCCACCACGAGGCGGTCGAGCGGCCGGAACGGGCGGACTCTACGCCAGACCCACTCGATGAGGGGGCGGCCGGCGATCGGGTGAAGGGGCTTGCGCGGGAGTCGTTCGGATCCGAGGCGAGCGGGGATCACGCCGAGGACGCTCACGTCACCGCTCCCATGGCCGCGGGGAGCCGAACGGCCAGGTGAGACCGACGTTGAAGGTCCCGCCTTCCGGATCGCGGGGCTGCATCATGTAGCGCAGGTAGAGGAACATGAACTGGAGCTGCGCGCCCACCTCCTGGCGGAAGCGCGCTTCACGGTCGGCGGTCCAGGCGGAGCCAGCCGCGTGGACGAGGCCGAAATCCGGAGCCCCGAGGACGGGAATCGACAGGCGGGTCGGCAAGGGAATGATGTAGCGGGTTTCCACGAACACCACGTGGTCGCCCTCCTGGGCGGCGACCGGAAGGGTCTGGAGGGTGCCGGACCCGCCGACGAAGCTCCACCGCTGTCGGGGCAGCGGCTCGCCGCGGATCGGAGCCTGTGCGAACGCATCGATCTCCAGCGTGTGACGGAAGAGTGCGTGCATCGCCCAGCTGCCACGGACGGACACGCGATCGAAGGTGAAGTCGCCGCCCTGGATCTCACCCGCGGACTCGTATTCGAGACGGCCGTCGAACAGCGTCTGCTGTCCGCGCCACTCCAGATCGAGAGCCGCGATGCCGCTGGCAATGCGGCCCTCGTCAACGGGTGGGTTCGGACGGACAGTGTCGGCGAGAATGCTCCACGGGCGGCCCGCCTCCAGCGAGCTGGCGTCCTCGACCTGGCCCGTCAGGGAGACGACGGCGGACAAGCTCTTGGCCACGTCGCCGAACTCGCGCGCAATGCTGGCCCATGCGCGGTCCACCGCGTTGTAGTCGCGGTAGTCCTTCCCGTGCCACAGGTAGTTGAGGGAATTCCAGTTGTCGCCCCGCAGCCACCGGTCGTTGGTCGCCCAGCCGTGCTCGTAGCCGACGCCAATGCGCGTGCCGATCCAGTGGAGGCCGGCATCGGCTTCGTAGGTCGGCTCTCCGCGGTCCGTAGTCCAGCCCGCCTGAGCGTGGATCGACGGCGTGACGTTCCCGACCATCGGGAAGCGCAGGCGAGCGCCCCAGACGGCGGTGATGCCGTTGACACGGTCATACGTCGGGGTGTGGAGGCCCATGTAGCCGTCGAGGGCGAGCGGGGACGGGATCTCGGAGCCATGAATGACGATGCGCCCCTGCCCCGGCTCGCGCGTCACTTGATACGGAGCGTTCGGCAGGTCGAGGATCCGCCCGCCCACGTGCGAGAGCTCCGAGCGGTAGAGTCCCCCGGCGACATTGACGAGGTCGCCACGGACCACGGCCCCGGGCCGCACGAACGCGCCACCCCCGGCGATCACCAGGTCCCCCCGGATCTCGCCTTCGAGCACCAGCGTCGCGTCGACCACGAGGACCGATCGTGTGATGGTGTCGCCCGCGGGGAGGCGCGAGTCCGCAGCGATGATCACGGGCTCCGATCTCAGCAATCTCCTGAGCCGGCGGTCGAGGGCGGCGTCGGCGGCGCCAGAGAGGACCACGGTCACGGACTCGGCCGGGGCTGTCCCCGGGTGGAAGGGCACCTGCCCGGCGGCGCGGGAGGCGGGCGCGGTCCCGGCAGCGGCGAGCAGGGCCAGGCCGACCGTCGCTGCGCGGGTCACGTCGTCCGCTCCAGGAAGTTGCGGATCATGCGCTCTCCCGAGTCGCTGGCCACCGATTCAGGGTGGAACTGGACGCCCCA
This sequence comes from uncultured Gemmatimonadales bacterium, assembly GCA_963798845.1. Taxonomy (GTDB): domain Bacteria; phylum Gemmatimonadota; class Gemmatimonadetes; order Longimicrobiales; family RSA9; genus CAVUKA01. The sequence goes on from CAWCUS010000005.1 coordinate 91,044, forward strand.
GACCGGGTGCCGCCGGTGCCGCACGGCCTGGACCTCGTCTTCCCAGCCCGGCTCACCGGTCCACGCCACCACCTCGAGGTCGTCGGGGATGGAGTCGGGCGCCAGCACGAGGGAATGGTAGCGCATCATGGATACCGGCGACGGGACCCCGTCGAACAGTCCGTCTCCACGATGGACCACCGGTGAGGTCTTGCCGTGCATCAGGCGGCGGGCGCGTACCACGCGGGCACCGTAGGCCACGCCGATGGCCTGGTGCCCGAGGCACACGCCCAGGAGCGGCACGTCGGCGCCGAACCGCCGAACCGTGTCGACGCTGATTCCCGCCTCGGTCGGGGTGCACGGCCCCGGGGATATGACGATGCCCGCGGGCGCGAGGGTGGCGACGTCGTCCGTGGTGAGCTCGTCGTTCCGACGCACGAGGACGTCCGCGCCCAGCGCCCCCAGCAGCTGGACCAGGTTGAACGTGAACGAGTCGTAGTTGTCGATGACCAGGATCATGCCCGGGGATGATAGCGTCGGTGCACGTCCCTGAGATAGTCTCGGTCCACGTGCGTGTAAATCTGCGTCGTCGCAATGTCGGCGTGCCCCAGCATCTCCTGGACCGACGCCAGGTCCGCGCCCCCTTCCAGGAGGTGCGTGGCGAAGGTGTGGCGAAGCGTGTGCGGCGTCACCCGCCGCTCGATCCCGGCGCGGTCCACGTGCTTTCGGAGGATCTTCCACACGCCCATGCGTGTGAGCGGGGCCCCGCGTGCGTTGAGGAAGAGCACCCCTTCCCCTCTCCCCCGCCCCGCTTCCAGCCGGCCTCGGAGCTCGCGCACATAGGTGCGGATGGCCCGGACCGCGGCGCTGCCGACCGGTACCAGCCGCTCCTTGCTCCCCTTCCCATAGACTGCCGCGAACCCCTCCACGAGGTCCACGTCCCGCACCTTCACTCCGATCAGCTCGCTCACGCGCACGCCCGAGGCATACGCCAGCTCCAGCATCGCGCGGTCCCGGAAAAAGAGTGGATCCGCCGGGTCCGGCGCGTCGATGAGCCGCGTGATCTCCGTGCGGGTGAGCACGTCGGGGAGGCGGCGCCAGGTCTGCGGAGACTCGATCTGCTCGGTCGGGTCGCTCTCCACCAGGTCCTCGGTGAGCAGAAAGGCGAAGTAGGTCCGGATCGCCGACAGCGCGCGCCGGATGGAGCTGGGGGCCAGGCCGCGGTCCCGGAGCTGGTAGGTGAACTCGCGGACGTCCGAGACGGAGGCTTCGCCCGGATCGCGGACGCCGCGGGACTCCAGAAACTCCACCAGCCGGGCGAGGTCCCGGCGGTACGCGTCCAGCGTCCGGGGGCTCAGCCCGCGCTCGAACGCGAGATAGTCGTGGAAGCGCTCCGCGTGGAAGCTCATCGCTCTTCCGGATGGCGGCGGGTGCGCCACCACCAGACCAGCACCAGGACCACTGCGGCCACCGCCAACCAGACCAGCACGTGGTTGACGCGGCCGAATATGCGGGCGATGGCACCGAGGTTATGGCCCATGAACGCGCCCAGGTAGACGAGGAAGCCGTACCAGAGCGCGGACGCGATGACGGTGGGCGGAATGACGTGGATGGCGCGCATCCGCGACACGCCCGCGAATACGGGGACCATGGCCCGGAACGCGGGGAGGAAGCGGCTGAAGAATATGGCGGGAATCCCCATCCGCAGATAGAACCCGGCGATCTGCTCCAGCTGGTGCTCGCGGAGGAGCCAGCGCGCGACCGGCATCTTGAAGAAGGCGCGCCCGTACCGGCGGGCCACCGCGTACACCGCGATCGCCGACGCGACGTTCGAGAGCCACGTGACCAGGAAGACGATCCACACGCCGGCCGCCCCCCTGGCGGACAGGAGCGCACCCACCAGCACGAAGGTGTCCGCGGGGACGGGCGGAACAATGTTCTCCGTGGCGGCACCGGCTCCAAGGATGACGTAGAATGAGCCAGGCGGGGAGCGCGGTGAGGGCGCGGAGGATCTCCTGGAGCAGCGCCATGACCTCGTCTCACGCGCAGTGGATCGCTGCAACGGCGAGAGCGGCCAGCCCCTCCCCCCGCCCGATCCAGCCCATCCCCTCGTTGCTCTTCCCCTTGACCGATACGGCCCCTACATCCACGCGCAGCGCTTCCGCGAGCCGCTCCCGCATGGCGATCACGTGTGGCGCGATCTGCGGCGCTTCGCAGATCACGGTGACGTCGGCGTTCACCACCGTGCAGCCGTGCCCGTGCAGGAGCTCGACCACCTGCCTGAGCAGGGCCATCGAGTCCGCCCCCTGCCAGCGCTCGTCGGTGGGCGGGAAGTGGCTCCCAATGTCACCGAGCGCGGCGGCGCCGAGGAGCGCGTCCGTCACGGCGTGGGCCACGGCATCGGCGTCGGAGTGGCCCGCCAGGCCGTGGGGGTGCGGGATCAACTCGCCCGCGAGGACCAGCGGGCGGCCTTCCGCGAAGCGGTGCGAGTCGTAGCCAATGCCTGCACGCATGTCACCTCTCAAACGAAACCGGGAGCGATGGCTTCGCTCCCGGTCCACCGCCGATTGCGGCGCCAGTTCCCGCAGCTCCAGGGACGGCCTACTCCTGCCATCGCCGGAGCGCAAGGCAGACGTTGTGGCCTCCGAAGCCGAAGGAGTTGGTGATCGCCGCGTCCACGTGCTTCTCCCGCCGCTCGTTGTGCGCGTAGTCCAGGTCGCACTCAGGGTCGGGCGAGGAGAAGTTGATGGTGGGCGGGATCTGGCCGGTGCGCAGCACGAGCGCGGTGATGACCGCCTCCACACCACCTGCGGCCCCGAGCAGGTGCCCGGTCATGGACTTGGTGGACCCCATCACCAGCCCGCGCGCCGCTTCCCCGAACACGCGCTTCACCGCCAGCGTCTCGTTCAGGTCGTTGGCCGGGGTGGACGTGCCGTGGGCGTTGATGTAGCCCACGTCGCCCGTCTCGAACCCGGCGTCCTGGAGCGCGTCGCGTATCGCAAGCTGCGCCCCCGCCCCTTCGGGCGCCGGCGCCGTCATGTGATACGCGTCGGCGCTCTGGCCGAAGCCCACCACCTCGGCGACGATGTCCGCGCCGCGGTCGAGGGCGTGCTCCAGAGATTCCAGGATCACGGCGCCCGCGCCCTCCCCGAGCACGAACCCATCCCGCGTCGCGTCGAAGGGCCGGCTGGCGGTCCGGGGCGATTCGTTGCGGGTGGACAGCGCCTTCATGTTGGAGAAGCCAGCGATGGCCAGCGGCGTGACCGTCGCTTCCGTTCCGCCCGTGATCATCGCGTCCGTGTGCCCTTCCTGGATCAGCCGGAAGGAGTTTCCGAGCGCGTGCGCGCTCGACGAGCACGCCGACACTGTGGCGTAGTTGGGGCCGCGCGCGCCGAAACGCATCGACACGAGCCCCGCGGCCATGTCCGGGATGAACATGGGGACGAAGAAAGGACTGACGCGCCCCGGGCCCCGCTCCAGCATGACGCGCGTCTGCTCCTCGAACGTGGCTATGCCGCCGATCCCGCTCCCGATGATCACGCCCACCCGGTTCGGGTTGGCGGGTGCGAGATCGTCGCCCAGCCCCGCGTCGCGGACCGCCTGCTGCGCCACCGCCATGGCGAACTGGGCGAAGCGGTCCGCCCGCCGGGCTTCCTTGCGCTCCATGTACTGCTCGGGATCGAAGCCCTTCACCTCGCACGCGAAGCGCACACTGTAACGCTCGTCCGCATCGAACTGCGTGATGGGAGCGGCGCCACTGGTCCCCGCCAGCAACGCCGCCCACGCCGTTTCCACGTCGTTCCCGACGGGCGTCACGAGACCCAGCCCCGTGATCACCACACGGTGTCCCCTGGGCGTCCGGGTTTCCATCTCCGACTCCGGCGGCCCTTACTCCTTGTGCTCCTCGATGTACTTGATGGCGTCACCCACCGTCTGGAGCTGCTCGGCATCCTCGTCCGGGATCTCCATGCCGAACTCCTCCTCGAAGGCCATGACCAGCTCCACCGTGTCGAGCGAGTCCGCCCCGAGATCCTCCACGAACGACGCCTCGGCCGTCACCTTCTCCGCCTCGACGCCCAGCTCGTTGACGATGATCTCCCGGACCCTCGCCTCAGTGTTCTCCGCCATCCTGTCCTCTCTGTGTGGGTGTACCTTCAGATGACCATGCCGCCATCGACCACGATCACCTGTCCGGTGATGTAGCCGGCGTCCGGTCCTGCCAGAAACGCCACCACGCCCGCCACGTCCTCCGGCGAGCCGAGCCGACCCAGCGCGATCTGCGCCAGGAGCGACTCCCGCGCCGCTTCCGTCAGCTCCGCCGTCATGTCCGTCTCGATGAAGCCGGGCGCCACGGCGTTGCACAGCACGTTCCGCGAAGCCAGCTCCTTTGCCACGGACTTCGTGAGTCCGATGAGGCCGGCCTTCGACGCTGCGTAGTTTACCTGTCCGCGGTTGCCGGTCAAGCCGACCACGCTACTGATGTTGATGATCCGGCCGCTCCGCCGCTTCATCATCCCTCTCGCGGCAGCCCGGATCATGTGGAACGCGCCCTTCAGGTTGGTGTCGAGGACGCTGTCCCACTCCTCGTCGCCCAGCCGAAACACGATGTTGTCCGCAGTGACCCCGGCGTTGTTCACCAGCACGTCGATGCCGCCCAGCTCGCTCTCCACGCGCTTCACCAGCCCGTCCACGGCCACGCGGTCCGAGACGTCGCACGCGGCGCCCAGGTGACCGCTGCCCGGGAGGTCCGCCGCCGCCGCCGCCGCGCCTTCCTCTGAGCGCGCCGTCACCACCACGGTCGCTCCGTCCCGGGCCAGCCGCTGGGCGAGCACGCGGCCGATGCCACGGCTGCCGCCCGTGACCACGGCCGTCCGGCCTTCCAGTGAAGGTTCCGCCATGTCAGCTTTCCAGGAACGCGGTCACGCCCGCGGCGGTGCCGAGGCTCACCACCTCTGCGGTGCGCTCGATCCGCTTCATCAGCCCGGCCAGCACCGTGCCCGGCCCCAGCTCGAGGAAACGCTGCGCGCCGCTCTCCAGCATGGTGCGCATGGACGCGCTCCAGCGCACGGGCGACGTCAGCTGCTCCACCAGCAGGCGCCTGGCCTCCACCGGGTCCGTCACCGGCCTCGCCGTGACGTTCGAAACCACCGGGAAGGTTGGCGGTGAGAACGCCACTTCCGCCGAGATGTTCGCGCAGCCCCACTTCCGCCACCGACATGAGCGGGGAGTGGAACGCGCCGGACACGTTCAGCGCCAGCGCCCTGCGGGCGCCCGCTTCCTTCGCCAGCTCGACCGCCCGCTCGACGGCCCGCGAGTCACCGCTGATCACGGTTTGCCCCGGAGCGTTGAAGTTGGCCGGAACGCACGCCTCGCCATCGGTGGACGCACGGCTGCACACCTCCTCCAGAACATCGTCGTCGAGGCCGAGGACGGCGGCCATGGCTCCCGGACGGGCAAGTCCCGACTCGTACATGAGCTCGCCCCGGCGGCGGACGGCGCGCACCGCATCGTCGAAGGAGAGGGCCCCCGCGATCACGTAGGCGCTGAACTCGCCCAGCGAGTGTCCCGCGGCCATGCCGGCCTCGCCCCCCAGCCGCTCGGCCACGACCGCGTGCACGGCGATGGCGTGCGTGAGGATCGCGGGCTGGGCGTTGTGCGTGGCCGTCAGCTCGTTCTCCGGACCCTGCCACATGACCCGGGAAAGGTCGACGTCGAGTGCCGCATCCGCGCGCTCGAAAACCTCCCTGGCCACCGGGAACGCCCCGGCCAGATCGCGTCCCATGCCCACGTGCTGGGCCCCCTGCCCCGGGAGGAGGACCCCTACCACCTCAGCACCGCCGAAGCCCATGTGAAGCCGGCGCCGAACGCCGCCATGAGCACGTGGTCGCCCCGCTTCAGCCGCCCCTGCTCCAGCGCTTCGTCCAGCGCCACGGGAATGGTGGCCGAGCTCATGTTGCCGTAGCGGTCCACGTTCACGAAAACCTTCTCCATCGGCACGTTGGCGTACTTCGCGGTGGCCTCGATGATCCGGATGTTGGCCTGGTGCGGGATGAAGAGATCGATGTCGTCGCCCGTGAGCCCGGCACGCAGCAGCGCCTGGTCGGAAGCTTCGGCCATCGAGCGAACGGCGGCCTTGAACACCTCCCGCCCCGCCATCTTCACCAGGTGGTTCCGCTCGTCCAGAACCGCCACGTCCATGGGCATGCGCGTGCCACCCCCCGGTCGCCAGAGCAGCTCGGCCAGCGTGCCGTCCGAGCGGATGAAGCTTGAGATCAGACCGCGGCCGTCTTCGGAGCGCTTCACCACGGCCGCGCCCGCGCCGTCGCCGAACAGGACGGCCGTGGAGCGGTCCCCCCAGTCGACGATCGACGTCATCTTCTCGGTCGAGACGACGAGAGCGATCTCGGCCCGATTCGCCGCCAGGTGCCCTTCGGCGATGGAGAGGGCATAGATGAACCCGGAGCACGCGGCGCCGATGTCGTAGGCGGCCGCGTTCTTCGCCCCGAGCAGCGCCTGGAGGTCACAGGCCGTGGAGGGGAGCAGCCGGTCGGGCGTCGCAGTGGAGAGGACGATCACGTCGATCTCTCCCGGGTGGACTCCCGCGCGCTCCATGGCGATGCGGGCTGCCCGCGCGCCCATGTCCGCGGCGCCCGTGTCGTCGTCCGCGATCCGACGCTCGATGATGCCCGTGCGCTCGCGGATCCACGCGTCGGAGGTGTCCAGCTCCTTCTCGAGATCGTGATTCGTCACCACCCGGTCCGGCAGGTACCGCCCCGTGGATACGATCTCGACCACCGGCTTTGGAACCTTCATTCGCCGCCCGGGTGGATGCCGACCTCCTCGCGGATGTGGCCAACCATGTGCGCGTTCGATGCCGTGACGGCTACCCGGATCGCGTTCGTGATCGCGCGCGGAGGTGAGCCGCCATGGCAGATGATCGAGATCCCGTTCACGCCCAGCAGCGGCGCTCCGCCGTACTCGGCGTAGTCGAGGATCCGGGTGACGCGCCCGACGCTCGGCTCCTTGGCCGCGTCGCTCATCTCGCGACGCAGAAGGCCGAACACGAAGCCGGCCACGCTCTCGTAGAATTTCAGCAGGACGTTGCCGACGAAACCGTCGGTGACCAGCACGTCGCAGCCACCCGCGATGATGTCGTGTCCTTCCATGTTGCCGATGAAGCGGAGCCCGCTCTCCTGCAGCCGACGATAGCTCTCCACCGCCAGCTCGTTCCCCTTCTCCGGCTCCTCCCCGATGTTCAGCAGCCCGACGCTCGGGTTCTCCCGTCCCAGCACGTCACGCGCGTACACCGCACCCAGGCGCGCGAACTGGACCAGGTGGCTCGGCCGGCAGTCCACGTTCGCCCCGGCATCGAGCATGACCATCGGTCCTTTCGACGTGGGGAGGATTGTCGCGATCGCCGGCCGGTCCACGCCGGGCAGCGGCCGCAGGATGAAGAGCGACGCGGCCATCACCGCCCCCGTGGAGCCGGCGCTGACGAACGCGTCCGCTTCCCCGTCCTTCTGCAGGTTCAGTCCCCGGACGATGGAGGAGTCCGGCTTACGGCGCACCGCCGTAGCCGGACCCTCGCGCGGGTCGATGCGCTCCGAGGCATGAACCAGCCCCAGACGCTCGTCTTCGGATTCCCCGAGACGCTTCAGCTCGCGCCGCAGGAGATCCGTATCCCCCACCAGCACCAGCTGGAAGTCGTCCGGGAGGGCGCGCAGCGCTTCGATAGAGCCTTCCACCTCCACCGCCGGGTGGCGGTCGGTGCCCATGGCGTCTACCGCAATGCGCACGGCGAGCGCCTCCCGCTAGAGTTCTTCGACTTCGACGACCTGCTTGCCCTTGTACGTCCCGCACGTCGGGCAGACCCGGTGCGGCATCCTCGGGTCTCCGCAGTTCGGACACGCCGACAGCGTCGGCACCGACGCCGTGTGGTGCGTCCGGCGCTTCCGCTTGCGCTGCTTCAATGTCCGCTTCTTGGGTACGGCCATGCTCGCCTTCCTCCTAGTCCTCGCGCTTCAGCTGTCGAAGCGGCGCCCACCGCTCCTCCACCTCGTCACTCGTGCACCCGCACGTGCCCTCGTTCAGGTTGGTCCCGCACCTCGGGCACAGCCCCCGACAGTCCTTGCGGCAGATCACGTAGCTCGGGACCGCCACCAGCAGCAGCTCCCGCACGGCCGGGACCACGTCCAGCGTCGCCTCGTCCGGAAGCGGGAGCACGTCTTCCGGCTCGTCCGCGTCCACCTCTCCCGCCTTGTACAGGAGCCCCACCTCCTCGTCGACCCCCGCCACCACCGGCTCCAGGCAGCGACGGCACTCCAGCCGGAACTCGCCCGCGACCCGGCCACGAACCACCACGTCCGGGCCCGCCTGCTGCGCCTCCAGGCGCACCTCCAGCGGCGCCGCGGGCCTCAGCTCCAGGCCCGTCCAGAACGTGTCGTCGGGCGGAATGTCCGCGTCCACGCTGGCCCGGCCGTCGCGTGCCAGCCGGTTCAGGTCGACAAGAAGCATAGCTTGCAAAGATTGCCAGTTTTTGCCGAAGTGTCAACGTCAGACGGCCTCGGCCGGCCCGCGGCCAGGCACGGGCGCTCAGCGCGCTCCGATCTCGTCGCCTTCCGAGAAGAAGAAACGAATCTCCCGGGCGGCGGTCTCCGGCGCGTCCGACGCATGGATCGAGTTGCGCTCCTTGGACTCGGCGTAGCGGGCACGAACCGTGCCCTCGCGGGCTTCCGCCGGGTCGGTGGCGCCGATGACATCCCGCAAGCTGGCGACGGCGTCGTCGCGCTCGAGGAGGACGGGGAAAACGGGTCCGGAGGTCATGAAGGCGACGAGGGAGCCGAAGAAGGGACGCCCACGGTGGACGGCATAGAACTCCTGCGCCTGGGCCTCGGACAGATGGAGGGTGCGGATTGCGCGGATGCGGAAGCCGGCCTCTTCCAGCTGGGCGAGAATGCGGCCGGTGAGCCCGCGCCGGGCGGCGTCGGGCTTGATGATGGCGAGTGTCTGTTCCATGGGCTTCGACTTCAGTGGTTTCAGGTTCGACCGAAGAGCTTTCGAATGATGTCCGCCCGGGAGACCATGCCGGCGATGGTGCCGGCGTGGACGACGGGGACCTGCTCCACGTCCTTGTTGATCATCATGCTGGCGACTTCGCTCACGCCGAGGTCTTCGGAGACGCACAGGACCGAGCGCGTCATGACATCGCGGACCGGTCGATCGGCGAGGTCGCTGGCGTGGGGGTCGTCGGAGCCGGCGCGCGGGATCTTGGGCAGGAGGGTGCGCATCAAGTCGGCTTCCGTGACGATCCCCATGACCTCTCCCTTGGTGCCGACCACGGGCACGGCCTGCAGGCGGCGGCGGAGCATGAGGTCGAGAGTGCCGCGGAGTGTGGCGTCCGGGGGCACGGAGTGGATCCTGTGGGTCATGACGTCGCGCACCGCCAGGCTCGGCTGGATGCGGAGGTCCTGGAGGTCGGGGAGCGCGAGCACGGCGGTGGCGTCGGGTTGCGCGACCAGGCGGTCGATGATGCCGGGCGAGCGCAGTACTCGGGCGAGGGTGGAGGTGGCCTGGAGGTAGAAGCTGGCGGCATCCAGGGGTGCCAGGACGAGTGCGACGACACGGGGTCGGATGTCGAGGCCGGGCTCGTGGGAAGGGATCCCTGCGGGAGTGAGCCCGAGGGCGAGGGTGAGGCTGGCCACGGCGTCGGAGCGGTAGTGCGGCAGCAGCACGTCCTCGCTGATGGCCACCACCTCGCGGATCGGCTCGCTCCGGATGCGCCGGTGAAGCGCCTCGGAGCGGGCGACCGCGCCGGTTTCCTCGAGGCGGGCCTCGAGTTGCTCCACCGCGTCGCGAACGTCATCCGCCCGGAGCGGTACGATCACGTGCTCCGGGCGGAGCAGGTCCAGGAGATCCATCGTGGAGCGGCCGCCTCGCTACAGGACGGCCTGGATGAGCTCGACCACGTCCGAGGGACGCTTCATCACGGCAATGCCGTTGTCCTCGAACGCCTGCATCTTCTCGGCGGCGGTGCCGGCCGAGCCGCTGATGATGGCGCCCGCGTGGCCCATGCGTCGTCCCGGAGGCGCCGTTTGCCCGGCAATGAACCCGACCACGGGCTTGCTCATGTGCTCCTTCACGAACGCGGCGGCGTTCTGCTCATCCGTCCCGCCGATCTCGCCGATCATGACCACGGCGTCGGTCTCGGGATCGGCTTCGAATGCGGTGAGCGTGTCGATGAAATTGGTGCCGATGATCGGGTCGCCGCCGATTCCAATGCAGGTGCTCTGGCCGATTCCGGCCTGCGTCAGCTGGTAGACCACTTCGTAGGTGAGCGTGCCCGAGCGAGACACCACGCCCACGCGCCCCTCGCGCACGATGGAACCGGGCATGATCCCCACCTTGGCCTTCCCCGGCGACAGGGCGCCCGGGCAGTTGGGACCGAGAAGGCGGGCGCGCCGCTCCTGCACGTACGGGTAGACGCGCGTCATGTCGAGGACCGGGACCCCCTCCGTGATCGCCACGATGAAGTCCACACCGGCGTCGGCGGCCTCCATGATCGCGTCCGCCGCGAACGGGGGCGGGACGTAGATCACGCTGGTGTTGGCGCCGGTCTCCTTCACGGCGTCGGCGACGGTGTCGAAGATGGGGACGGGCTGTGGCCCGTCGTCGAAGGTCTGCCCGCCCTTGCCCGGCGTAACCCCGGCCACGACCCGTGTGCCGTACTCCATCATCTGGCGGGTGTGGAAGGACCCGTCGCGGCCGGTGATCCCCTGGACCACCAGGCGGGTGTCGTTGTCAATGTATATCGCCATGATTCAGAACTCAGTCCGAGTGCGTGTCCGGGTGCGAGTACGACCCCGAGTACGACGCGGCGGTGTCAGCCGCCCGCCGCCACTTTCACTGCGCGCTCCACCACCTCGTCCATGGACGTGGAAGCACTGATCCCGGCCGTCTCGAGGATCCGCACGCCCGCCGCCTCGTTCGTGCCGGTCAGGCGGATGACGAGCGGAAGCTCGAACTTCATCCGGTCGATCGCGGCCACGATCCCGTTGGCCACGTCGTCGCAGCGGGTGATCCCACCGAAGATGTTGAACAGGATCACCTTCACGTTCGGGTCGCTCGTGATGATCTCCAGAGCGCTGATCACCTTCTCGGGGCTGGAGGAGCCGCCGATGTCCAGGAAGTTCGCGGGCTCTCCCCCGTAGAACTTGATGAGGTCCATGGTGGCCATCGCCAGCCCGGCGCCGTTCACCACCGCTCCGATGTTCCCGTCGAGCTTGATGTAGGTGAGGCTCGCCTCGCGGGCCTTGGTCTCCGACGGCGGCTCGGCCGAGGTGTCGCGCATGGCGTCGACGTCCTTGCGGCGGAACAGCTCGTTGTCGTCGATGTTCATCTTGGCGTCGATCGCCTTCACCTCCCCGCCCGGGGTCGTGATGAGCGGGTTGATCTCGGCGAGCGACGCACCGCTGTCGACGAAGGCGCCGTACAGCTGCCCCAGCGCGCGTGCCGCGGCGCGCTGCTGCTTCACGTCGTCGTAGAGGCTGGCGGCGAGCCTGTAGGCCTGGAACGGGAGCAGCCCGTAACGGGGGTCGACGCCGAGGCGCATGATGGCGTCCGGGTTCGTGGCGGCCACCTCCTCGATGTCCACGCCGCCCTCGCGGCTGACCATGAACACCGGGCGCTTCGATGCCCGGTCCACGATCACACCCACGTACGACTCGCTGGCGATGTCCTCTGCGGGCGTGACCAGGACCTTCTCCACGGTCAGCCCCTTGATCTTCATGCCGAGGATGCTGTCGGCATGCGACTTCGCCTCGTCGGGCGATCTGGCCAGCTTCACGCCTCCGGCCTTCCCCCGGCCGCCCGCGTGAACCTGCGCCTTCACGACCACCGTTCCCCCGTACAGCTCGGCGAGGGAGCGCGCTTCGTCCGCCGTCCGCGCCACCTCACCGGGAGGCACGGGGAGGCCGTGCTCGCGGAAGATCTCCTTCGCCTGGTACTCGTGGATATTCATCCTCTGCTGTCCCTTCGCAGATTGCTCCCGCCGCCGCGCCTGGCTACGGCAGGATGGTCGTTCCCGTGCGTCCCTCCACCACGTCGAGTCCGGCGTCCAGGCGCCCGATGTGGGCGGCCTCGCCGCCCCCCTCCACGAACGCCACGCACGCTTCCACCTTGGGCGCCATGCTCCCTTCCCCCAGCTCCTCCGAGGCGAGCAGCTCGCGCGCTTCGGCGACGGTCAGCCGGGAGATCAGGCACTGGCTCGGCTCTCCGAAATCGCGGTAGACCCCGTCCACGTCGGTCAGGATGACGAACTCCGTGGCGTCGATGTCGCCGCCCAGCACCTGAGCCGCACGGTCCTTGTCGATGACCGCGTCCACTCCCTCGATCCCGAGCTTCGGGTCCATGTAAACCGGGCACCCGCCGCCGCCCGCAGCGATCACGATCGTGCCCTCCTCCACGAGGCGGCGGATCTGCGCGTGCTCCACGATCCGCAGCGGGAGTGGCGAGGCGATGAGCCGGCGCCAGCCGTTCGTCGTCTCTCGGACCGGAATCCCGCTCCGCTCCAGGTCGCGGGCCGTTTCCTCTTCCATGACCCGGCCGATGGGCTTCGCGGGCTCGCGGGTGGCCGGGTCCTCCGGATCCACCACCACCTGCGTGACGAGGGTGACCACGTCGCGCTTCACACCGAAGCGCTCCAGCGCGTTCTTCAGCGACTGCTGGATCATGTAACCGATCCACCCCGCCGTCCCCGCCACGAGGACCCCGACGGGGAGCGGCGGCAGCGTGGCGCGAGCGATCTCGTTCCGGCGCAGGTCGTCCCCGATCTGTGGCCCGTTGCCGTGAACGACGACGATGCGCCAGCCCTCCCGAGCGAGCGCCACCAGCGGCTCGAGGCTCGAACGGGTGTGGGCGAACTGCTCGTAGACGTCGCCCTTTCCGCCGTGCGGCTGGAGCGCATTGCCACCGAGTGCTACGACAATGGTCCGGGCCTGTCTCGCGGGTCGCGACATCATAACCGGGACCCCGGGCACCGGCAACCGCGCGAACAGCCCGATTTCGCGTACCCGCGCCACTTTCTCCTCATCTATCCTCCGGCGGGGGACTGCCCCCCGTTCAACCGCTCGAGAATGCGCTCCAGCTCGTCCAGCGCCTGACCGTAGCCGGCCCAGTCCCCTGCACGGAGTCTCGCCTGGGCCCGGTTCAGGGCATCCAGCGCCTGGCGCGCGAGCGAGTCGCCCGTGCGGGCTGGCGGCCGGGGCTGTGGGCGGGCAGCGGCTTCACCGGCCGCGCGGGCCCGGAGCCCCTCGATCGCGGCGTCCAGGGTCGAGGCCATGGACACGGCGTGGCCGTCGCTCACGACCACGCGCCAGAGCTCGGGAATCGGATTCTCCTCGGCGCTGAGGAACAGCGGCTCGATGTACAGCACGGAGCTGTCGAGCGGGACCACGCGCATCCGTCCCATGTCGACGCCGCTTCCTCGCTGCCGGAGGAGAGAGAGCTCGGGTGAGATGATCGGGTCCTGCTCGATCATGGCCTGCACCTGGCCCGGCCCCGGCACCTGCTGGTCGCGGGGGAACTCGACGAGCGTGAGACGGCCGTAGCTCTCCGCGTCGTTCCGGGCCACCAGGACGGCGGTCATGTTCTGCCGCGCCTGGGCGATGAACGGGAGGAGGGTCAGGAATCTCACGTCGTCCTCGCCCGGCGTCGGGACGAGGGCGTACAGCGGCCGCTGGCCTCCCTGCTCTGCGCCCGGCGACGTTCCCCTTGCCCGCTCCCAGACGTCCTGCCGGGAGTAGAAGGTCTCGACGCGCTGGACGTGGTAGTCCTGCAGGATCTCGGCCTGCGTCAGGAGCGCGAGCTCGGGATACCGCAGGTGCCGTTGCAGCTCCGCCGGCATGGCCGAGAGGGGGTGGAAGAGCCCCGGGTAGATGCGCGAGTAGGTGGCAAGCAGCGGGTCGTCGTCCAGGACCCGGTAGAACGTGACCTCGCCCGTGACGGCGTCCACCGCCGCCTTCACCGATGCGCGCAGGTAGCGAATGCGGCCGCGGCGGACGTTCACCACACGGGCCAGCGGGAAGGACGGCGACGCGGTGTAGCCGTCGATGAGCCAGACGATCTTGCCGCCCGTGATGACGGGGACCGGGTTCTCGTCCCAGGCCACGAAGGGCACGATTTCCGAAACCCGGTTGCGCACCGCCCGGCGGAAGAGGAGCCGGCTCTCCCTCGTCACATCGCCCGAGAAGAGGAGCGTCTCATCGCCGAAGCGCCAGGCGAACGCGAGCACGCGCCAGAATGAGCTGAGGCGGATCCCGGCCGGGAAGTCCACTCCAGGCGTCCCCGTGAAGGCGCTGTCGCGTCCGGGGACCACCACGGCGTACTCTCCGGTAGCCTGCCCGAAGAACACGCTGGGCCGCTCCAGCCGCAGCCTGGGGGGAGCGGCGGGGTCCGTGATCAGCGGGTTGATGTTGCGGAGCCAGAGCTCCGGCGCGCCATCGCTGGCCCCTGTCGGGTGCGCGGGGGCCGCGACCGCACCCAGCCCCTGGATGTAGGAAGGGTTGAGGTGCAGGCTCTGCCAGGTCCTCGCCGCCGGATCGAGCCCGGACGGGTGGAACTCGCGTACACCGATCCCGACCTGCTGCTCTTCGCCCGGAGGACCGTAGCGATCGTAGTCCACGTCGGGGAACGAGTAGTATGGAAACAGGCTCTGCATCTGGATGAAAGCGCGCTGGAGCGGCTCGGGGTCCCAGAGCGGGACGCGGGCGAGGAGCGGACCGACATGCTCCGGCGAAGGCGAGACTGTGGGACCGTAGGGAAAGCGCTGCCTCGCCATGTCTTCGAGCCCGTAGGCGCGGCGGGTGAAATCGAGGTTCCATCGGATATAGGGCGCTTCCCGGCTCAGCTCGTTGGGCTCCACCCGGAACTTCTGCACGGCCGCCGGATAGGCGACCCCGAGAAGGAGTCCGGTGAGGAGGAGGCCGCCCAGGGCGACGGTGGGTGGGACGAGCGCCTGTCGCAGCGCGCCGTAGACGAGCGCCACCGCGGCGCCGACCGAGAGCACCGCCAGGGTGGTATAGGCCGGGAGCCGGGCCTTCACGTCGGTGTAGCCGAGGCCGCCCCCCACCCCGTGCCCATCGATGAGCAGGAGGTATCGTCCCAGCCAATAGCGGACTGCCACGAGGAGGAGAAGCGCGGCGACGAGACCCGCGGCGTGAAGGCGTGCCGCCCGGGCCATGTCGAGCCGGTTCTCCTGCCAGCGGATCCCGCCTGCCAGGACATGGCCGAGCGCCACGAGTGTGAGGCTCCACACCGTCACGAGGATCAGGAAGCCGAGGGCGTCGAGGGCGAACGGGAGCGTGAAGATGTAGAAGCCGACATCCTTCCCGAACAGCGGGTCCTGGAGCCCCCATGACACGCGTCGGAACCAGCTCGCGGCCGCCAGAACGGCGTGCTCGTCGAACTGGAGGGCCGCGAGCCACCACCCGCCCAGGAGGGCGACGGCGACGGAGATCAGGCTCACCCAGCGGCGGGGTATGCGCTCGGCGATCTCCAGGTTTCCGTAGCGCCGCCGCACGCGCACCGGACCGAGGTGGCGGAGGACCACCCAGAGGTTCAGGAAGATCAGGGCGGCGCCGACAAGGCCCGCCACGCCGCGCACAGCGAGGCGGAGCCAGAGGCGGGTCCAGAAAGGTCCGAGGTAGCCCACCTCCCGGTACCACAGGAAGTCCGTGTAGAAGCTCACGCCCGCGTGAGCGGCCGCGAACACGACGACGAGGGCGACTCCGGCCCCGATGAGGGCGCGGACTGCGCGCCGGCTCATGTTACGGCTGGATCCCCTGTGCGCGGAGCCACCCTTCCATGGCCCCGCGGATGCGGTCGAGCTGCTCCTGCGTCCTCGCCTCGTAGCGGAGGACGAGGACCGGCTGCGTGTTGGAGGCCCGGAGCAGCCCCCAGCCGCCGTCGAAGAGGACGCGGGCGCCGTCCACGGCGATCACGTCGTGGTCCCGCGAGAACGCCTCGACGGCGCTGTCCACGATGTCGAACTTGCGCTCTTCCGGGACCTCCACGCGGATCTCCGGCGTGGACACGTACTTCGGGAAGTCGGCCGTGAGCGCTGACAACGGTCGGTCGCTGCGAGCCAGCAGGTCGATGAGGCGGCACGCGTCGTAGAGCGCGTCGTCGAAGCCATAGTAGCCGTCGGCGATGCAGATATGGCCGGACAGCTCGCCGGCCAGCAGCGCTCCGGTCTCCTTCATCTTCTCCTTGATGAGGGAGTGGCCCGTCTTCCACATGATCGGCTCACCGCCGTGCGCCGCCAGCACTTCCGGGAGAGCCTGGGAGCACTTGACATCGAAGATCACCTTCTGACCCGGACCCCGCCGCTCCAGCAGGTCGAGGCCGAAGAGCAGCAGCAGGATGTCGCCGCGGACCACCTGCCCGTACTCGTTCACGGCGCCCAGCCGATCCGCGTCGCCATCGAACGCCACGCCCAGCTCCGCGCCTTCGCGCTTCACCGCCTCGATCATGTCCGCGATGTACGCGTCCACCGTCGGATCCGGGTGATGATTCGGGAACGTACCATCCGATTCGCAATAGAGAGGGACGACCTCGGCGCCGAGACGCTCCAGCAGCTTCACCGCCACCAGGCTCCCGGTCCCGTTGCCGCAGTCGGCGACGACCTTCACGGGGCGTGAAAGCCGGAACCGGTCCGCGACGTCGGCGATGTAGTCGTCCAGCACGTCGCGCTCCTCGAGCGCGCCCTCGCCCTCGGCGAAGGCCCCGTCCAGGATCCGCCGCTTCAGGCCCTGGATGTCGGCACCGTAGAAGGAGCTGCCGTTCGCCAGCATCTTGAACCCGTTGTACTCCGGCGGATTGTGGGAGCCGGTGATCTGCATGCCCGCCTCCGTGCCGAAGCGCTGGACGGCCCAGTAGAGCGTGGGCGTCGGCACGGTGTTCACCAGAATGACGTCGACCCCCACCTCGCGCAGCCCCGCGACCACTCCCGCGGCGAGCGACGGCGAGCTGGGCCGGTTGTCGTGCCCCACGGTGACGCGGAGGTCTGCGCGGCCGTCGTTGCGGGCCCGGAGCTCGCTGCCGAAGGCGCGGCCGATCAGCCGCGGCACCTCGCCGGTGAGGTCCGCGTCCACCACACCGCGGATGTCGTACTCGCGGAAGATGTGCTCGTTCAACGCCATGTGTCCGTTCCGTTCAGGTCCAGCGTGCCAGTGAAAACGGGCCGCGGCCCCGCATGGGATTCCGGGACGCTCACGGCCCGGTGCGGGCGGTCAGGGGGCGGCGACGCCAGCGCTCAGCGGCGACCCGATGAGCGCGGCTGCCCCCGCGTGAGCGAGGCTCAGGAACCAGCTCGGGAAGATCCCGATGAGGAGCACCGCGACAGCGGCGAACACCAGCGCCGCGGCCACGCCCGAGGAGACCTGCACCGGTTCCGCCTCGCGGTCCTCCTCCGGCTCCCTGAACCACATGTACCACGCCACTCGCAGGTAATAGTAGTACGACACCAGTGAGGCGAGGACGAGCGTGACGGCCAGCCAGATCTTGTCCCGCTCCACCGCCGCCCGCAGGATGGCGAACTTTCCCCAGAACCCGCCCGTGGGCGGGACGCCGGCCAGGCTGAGGAGGAAGATGGTCATGGTGACGCCGATGAGCGGCGCGCGCCAGCCCAGGCCCGCGTACTCGGCCAGCCCGAGCCGGAGCTCGTGCTTCTCGGCTACCAGGAACACCACCGCGAACGCGCCCATGGTCATGAGCGTGTACGCGACGAGGTAGTACAGGAACGCCGCGGACCCCAGCACGTTCGCGGCCGCCACCGCAACCAGCAGATAGCCCGCGTGCGCGATGCTGGAGTACGCCAGCATCCGTTTCACGCTGTCCTCGCTCAGGGCCGTCAGGTTGGCGAAGATCATGGTGATGAACGCCAGCCCGGCCACCAGCGGGAGCCACGTCTCGTACAGGCCGATGAAGCCCGTCATGAAGACTCGCAGGAACGCGGCGAACGCCGCCGCCTTCACGCCGGCCGCCATGAACGCCGTCACCGGGGCGGGCGCGCCTTCATAGGCGTCCGGCGTCCACATGTGGAAGGGCATGGCCGCCACCTTGAAGGCGAAGCCCACCAGGAGCAATGCCATCCCGGCCGTGAGCATGAGACCCGCGTCCATGCCGTCCACCCCCACCGCGTCGCGAATCACCGTGAGGTTCACGCTGCCTGCGCCGCCGTAGACCATCGCAATGCCGAACAGAAAGAACGCGCTGGAGAAGGCGCCCAGCAGAAAGTACTTGAGCGCCGCCTCGGCCGACCGGCGGTCCCGCCGGTTCACGCCCGTGAGGATGTAAACGGCCACGGACATGAGCTCGAGGCCCAGGAAGATGAGCATGAGGTCGCGCGTGCCCGCGAAGAACATCATGCCCACGGTGGCGAACAGGACGAGCACGAACATCTCACCGTGGCGCATCCGCTGTTCGTCGAGGTAGTGCCACGAGATCGCGACGAAAAGCAGGGCGGCGCCGAGGAACAGGTAGTTGGTGTAGATCCGGAACGCGTCCAGTGCGATTGGCCCCGCCGCTCCGGCCTCGTGCACGCCCAGCAGCCACGTATTGGCCGCGGCGGCGAGCAGGATTCCCAGCACCGTGAGCCACGCGACGGCCGGGTGGGCCGACTCCTGCCGGTCCCCGCGCTGGAACACGTCCACCATGAGCACGACCAGCGCCCAGCCGGAAAGGACGATCTCGGGCGCCAGTGCCCAGAAGTAGTCGAACGGCGACGCGTAGCTAATCAGCATTCGTCGCCTCCGTATCGTTCATCGCTTCCACGTTCACCGTGCCCATCTCTTCCGCGCCGAAGCGTCCCATCATCGGGATTCGGTTCTGCTCGACGTTCGCCACCAATTGCGTCACGCTCTGCTCGGTGCGCTCCAGGAACGGCTTCGGATAGACGCCCATCCAGAGCATGACCACCACCAGGGGCACCAGCACCGCGAGCTCGCGCCGGCTCAGGTCGGGCAGATGCTCGTTTTCGGGCTTGTCCAGCGGATTGTACCAGATCTTCTGGACCATCGGCAGCATATAGTACGCGGCGAAGATGACGCCGCTCGCCGCAACCAGCGCCACCCACGGGTGCGTTTCGAAGGTCCCGATCAGGCTCAGGAACTCGCCCACGAACCCGCTCGTGCCGGGGAGTCCGATGCTGGCCAGCGCCGTGATCACGAAGATGGTGCCGAATGCCGGCATCACCGCCGCCAGCCCTCCGAAATCCGCGATGGCACGGCTGTGCCGCCGCTCGTACAGCATCCCCAGCAGGAGGAACATGGCGCCCGTGGAGGCGCCGTGGCTGAGCATCACGATCATCGCGCCCTGGAGCCCCTGCACGGTCAGGGCGAAGATCCCGAGCACCACGAACCCCATGTGCGCCACGGACGTGTAAGCCACCAGCTTCTTCGCGTCCGGCTGCACCGCGGCGACCCATGCCCCGTAGGTGATCCCGAGCAGGCCCAGCACCATCATCGTCATCACGACGGCCCCGTTCGTGGCTGCCGCCGGGAATAGCGGGAGCAGGAACCGCAGGAACCCGTATCCTCCCATCTTCAGGAGCACTGCTGCCAGGACCACGGAGCCGGGCGTCGGCGCCTCCACGTGCGCGTCGGGGAGCCAGGTGTGGAAGGGGAAGAGCGGGACCTTGATGGCGAAGGCCAGCGCGAACGCCCCGAAAAGCCAGAACTGCTCGTGATAGGTCAACGAGACGTGGAGCAGGTCCGCATAGGCGAAGCTCACACCGCCGGTGAGCGTCCTGTACTTGAAGAACAGGTACAGGATCGCCACCAGCATGAGGAGGGAGCCGATCGCCGTGTACAGGAAGAACTTGATCGCCGCGTAGACCCTGCGTTCGCCGCCCCATACGCCGATGATGAAGTACATCGGCACCAGCATGAGCTCCCAGAAAATGAAGAAGAGGAAGAGGTCGAGGGATACGAACACCCCGATCACCCCCACCTGCAGCAGGAGCATCATGCCATAGAACGCGCGCTGTCGGATCCTGATGTACCGGTAGGAGCCGAGGATCGCCAATGGCATCAGGAAGGTGGTGAGCAGCACCAGCAGCAGGCTGATGCCATCGATCCCCACACGGTAATAGATGCCCCAGGCCGAGATCCACGGCACCGCCGCGGCGAACTGGAACGCCGCCGTGGCGGTGTTGAACGCCCACCAGAGAGGCACGCTCACCACGAACTCGATCACCCCGACCGCGAACGCCACGTGCTTCGCTCGCTCCTCCGGTGCCGCCATGGCCAGGCCCATGCCCAGCAGGGGGAACCAGAGCAGGAAGTGGATCACCCAGCCGCCGTATCCGATCGCTTCCAGGAATCCCATTCTGTCTAGAACCCCACCACCACGTAGAGGATGACGAGCACGCCGATCACTATGGCGAAGGCGTACCCGTTGAGGTTGCCCGTCTGCAGGCGCGCTGTGCCCCGCCCGATCCAGGCGGCCACCGCCCCCGCCCCGTTGACGGTCCGGTCGAGGATGCCCACGTCGACGAATCGCCAGAGCGCACGCGAGCCGCTGATCACCGGCCGGACCACGAGCGCGTCGTAGATCTCGTCCACATACCATTTGTCGTAGAGCACCTTCGCGAAGCCCCGGTAGGCCGGCGTCTCGCTGGCCGGCTTCCGCTCGATCTTCCCGAGCCAGAGCGTGGCCAGGACGATCACCGCCACGGCCAGGGCGAATGACGCCATGGCCCAGAAGGCTTCGCTCCCGCCGAAGGGCCCCGCCTCCGCGAGCACGCCGACGTGGGCGCTGAAGATGTGGTCGGCTTCCGCCGTCAGGGGGTGGAGCCACTCGTGCAGCCATTCCGTGTGCGGGAGCCAGCCGAGCACCGGAGTTTGGCCGATCACTTCAGGGACGTTGATCCACCCGCCGACCGTCGCCAGCAGCGCCAGGATCGAGAGCGGGATCCACATCACCGCGGGAGCGCCGTGGATGTGGTCGCCCGCGGGTCCGCTCCGGTTCTCACCGTGGAAGGTGAGGATCATGAGGCGGGTCATGTAGAAGGCCGTGAGCAGGGCTGCCGCCAGTGCCAGCACCCAGACCAGCGTGAACCATCCCTGGAACGGTCCCACCGCCCTCGCCGCCGCCTGCCAGATGATCTCGTCCTTGGAGAAGAAGCCGGCGAACGGCCACACCCCCGAGATCGCCAGGGTAGCCGCCCACATGAAGATCCACGTCTTCTTCATGTCGTGGCGCAGCCCGCCCATGTTGCGCATGTCCTGGGCGTCCCAGTCCTGGTGGGTGTGGTGGAAAGCCTCGTGCATGGAGTGGATCACCGCGCCTGCGCCCAGGAAGAGAAGCGCCTTGAAGAAGGCGTGGGTCATCAGGTGGAAGATCCCGGCGGCGTAGGCACCGACCCCCACGCCCACGAACATGTAGCCGAGCTGCGATACCGTGGAATAGGCCAGGACCTTCTTGATGTCGGTCTGCACCAGCCCGATCGTGGCGGCGAACAGCGCCGTCAGGGCACCCACCACGGCCACCACTATGCTCGACGTGGGGGCCAGCGCGAACAGCACGCTGCTCCTCGCCACCATGTACACGCCGGCTGTCACCATGGTGGCCGCATGGATCAGCGCGCTCACCGGCGTGGGGCCGGCCATGGCGTCCGGGAGCCAGATGTAAAGCGGGATCTGCGCGCTCTTCCCCGTCGCGCCGAGGAAGAAGAAGAGCGTGATCGTCGTGATCACGGCTCCGCCGTAGGCGAATGCCTCAGGCGCGGCCGCGAACACGTCCACGAAGTTCAGCGTGCCGAGGTGCGCGAAGAGCAGGAACATGGCGATCAGGAACCCGAAGTCCCCGATCCGGTTGACGATGAACGCCTTCTTTCCCGCGTCGGCCTTCTCCCGGTCGGAGAACCAGAAACCGATCAGGAGATAGCTGCACAATCCCACACCCTCCCAGCCCACGAACATGACCGGGTAGCTCGCGCCCAGGACGAGCGTGAGCATGAAGAAGATGAACAGGTTCAGGAAGGAGAAATAACGGGCGTAGCCCGGGTCGTCACGCATGTACCCGATGCTGAAGACGTGGATCAGGAAGCCCACGCCGGTGACCACCAGGGCCATGACCATGGAGAGCTGATCGAGCTGGAGCGCCGCGTCGATCTTCAGTTCGCCGACGGGCATCCAGGACCAGTAGGTCTGGACGATCGGCTCGTGGAGCTCCACACCCAGCATGCGGGCGAAGTTGACCGCCACGATGACGAACGCCGCTCCCACCACGCCCGGCCCCACCAGCGTGGGGATCGACCTGGAGGTGGGCGCCCGGAAGGCCGTGGCCGCGTTCGCCAGGAAGCCAATGAGCGGGAGCAGGATCACCCAGCCCAGCAGCGTAGGTTCGAATCCGTGCATCTCAGCACCCCCGCCCGGAGGCGTGTGCCCGATCCGCTGCCCGCGTCACGCGGGCCGTGGCAGGCGTCACCACCGGAGCAGGTTGAAGTCCTTGGTGTCCACCGTCTCGAGGAGGCGGAAGATCGAGATGATGATCGCCAGCCCCACAGCCGCCTCGGCTGCCGCCACGGTCATCACGAAGAACACGAACACTTGCCCGTCGATCCCGATCTGCCGGGAGAGCGCCACGAACGCCAGGTTGGCCGCGTTCAGCATCAGCTCCACGCACATGAACAGGATGATGGCGTTCCGCCGGATCAGGACCCCGGCCACACCAATGGCGAACAGGATCGCGGACAGGACCAGCGACATGGTCAGCACGTCACACCCTCCTCTTGGCCAGGAGGATCGCCCCTATGATGGCAACCAGCAGGAGCAGGGAGGTCAGCTCGAAGCCCACCACGTACTGCCGGAAGAGAGGAAGCGCCACGGCGCCCACGGCCCCGTACCGGGCCACGGCCGAGTCCGGCAGCATACCGGTGGCGCTCGCCACCAGGGTCGCCGGGCTCGCGAAGGAGCGGTAGATCAGCCAGCCCACCATGCCCGCCAACACCGAGCCGCCGACGCGCCACCCCCAGCCTCGCAGGTCCGGGTGGTAGTCGTGTCCGAGGTTCAGCAGCATGATCACGAACAGGAACAGCACCATGATCGCGCCGGCATAGACGATCACCTGCACCGCCCCGATGAAGTGAGCACCCAGCAGGATGAACAGCACACCCAGGCTGAACAGCGTCACCACCAGGTTGAGCAGGCTCGCCACCGGGCTCCTCGCCGCCACCATCCCAATGCCGCCGAGCGTGGCCAGCGCCGCGAAGATCCACCAGATGATTTCGACCATTATTCCGAGAGCGGATCGCTGGGATCCCAGAGCGCAGTGACCGGGTGGTCCTGCGCCATCAGACGGTCCAGATCATAGACGAAGCGCTCGCGCGTGAACTCGGACGCCTCGTAGTCCTGCCCCACGTGGATCGCCTCGACAGGGCAGACTTCCTGACACATTCCGCAGAAGATGCAGCGGAACTCGTCGATCTCGTAGACGATCGGATAGCGGTTCCCCTGATCGTCTTCACCGGGCACCAGCCGGATGCAATTGGATGGGCAGATGGTCGGGCAGAGCCCGCACGCCACGCACTTCGGGCGCCCGTCGGCGTGCACCTCCATGCGGTGCGTGCCACGCCAGCGCGGCGCGATGTTCGGCTTCTCGTCCGGGTACTGCTGTGTGACCTTGTGCGGGTTCACCATGTGCCGGAAGGTCAGCGCCATCCCTTTCAGCGTGGCCCGCAGATACGACGAGCCGCCTTCCGGCCGTCGGACTTTCTTCACACCGATCGACATTCAGATCATCTCTCCCATCCGCTGCCGCTATGCGCCCGTCCCGGCCGTGACGGCCGGGCGCTGCTGCTCCACCACCGCGACATCGTGCGGTGACGCCGATCGGCGGTGCTTCGAGCCGCCCGTGAGCACGTGGTTGCTGTCGATGAGCCACAAGAACACGAACAACGCCACCAGGTCGACCCCCGTCAGGATCAGGCCGTAGCCCAGGCCGTACGGCACGCCGAGGCTGTCGAGGACGAGGATCGACGTGGCCATGATCGCAATGAAGCCGAGCGCGGTCGGCAGCATGGCCTTCCACCCCAGGTCCATCACCTGGTCGTAGCGGAACCGGGGAACGGTCCACCGCACCCAGACGAAGACGAACGCGAAGAACATCGTCTTGACCGCGAAGGACAGGAATGTCAGCAGCGACTTCCACCACGCCGGGTCCGCGCCCTGCACGATCCCGTTCGCCAGCAGGCGCATGTTGTCGCCATGCCAGAAGGGGATGTCCCAGCCGCCGAAGAAGAGCGTCGCCATGAGCGCCGACTGGGTCAGCAGGTGCGCGTACTCCGCCATCATGAACATGCTGAACTTCATGGACGAGTACTCGGCGTGATACCCGGCAACGAGCTCGGACTCCGCCTCCGGCATGTCGAACGGGAGACGGTTGGTCTCGGCGAACGAGCTGATGACGAACAGGAAGAACGAGAGGCCGAGCGGGAGGGCGAACCAGAGCCCGAGCCCTTCCTGCTGTGTCCAGACCATCTCCGTGATGCGGACGTTTCCTGCCAGCATGAACACGGGGATCAGGCTCATGCCGAGACTGACCTCGTAGCTCACCATCTGGGCCGACGCGCGAACCCCGCCCAGGAGGCTGTACTTGTTGTTCGACGACCACCCGGCCAGGAAAAGGCCGTACACGCCAAGGCTGGACAGCGCCAGGATGAAGAGGATCCCGATCGGCACGTCCGCCACCACCATGTCCACCACGCCCCACGGGGTGGGAAGCGGGGCGGCGAACGGGATCACCGCGAACAGGACGAATGCGGGCCCGATCGAGAGGATCGGAGCCAGGAGGAAGTAGAATGCCGAAGCCTCCCCCGGGGATGTCTCTTCCTTGGCGAAGTTCTTCAGCCCGTCGGCAATGGGCTGGAGCAGCCCCCAGGGGCCGACCCGGTTGGGTCCGAGGCGATCCTCGATGAACCCCGCGAAGCGCCGCTCCAGCAGGGTCATCATGGCCACCGTGAGCAGGACCACCACGAACGCCACCACCACCTTGGCGAGCGAAGCCCAAACGAACGCGGTGTCGCTCAGCGCCTGCATCTGGTGCAGCGTCTCCATCACCCGTCCTCCCCGGCCGCCAGCCGGACCGGCTCGTTCAGCAGCGCTCCGCGGGTCCCGAGCTGCGGATAGCTCAGCCCGGTGAAGGGCTCGTACAGCTCCGCGAGCCGGAGGAACGCATCTCCCGCCGTGCCGGGGGCGGCGCCGTCATCGAGGCCGGCCAGGAGGACGCCGAGGACCTGCCACGCCGGCCGCGCCATGGGCGGCGGATCGAGCGCGGGCCAGAAGCGCTGCACCCGACCCTCGAAGTTCGTGAACGTCCCCTCCTCCTCGGCGAAGCTGGTCACCGGGAGGATGAAGTCGGCTCCGGCCATCGCCGGGCTGCTCACCGTCCCCAGGTAGATCACGAGCGATGCGTCAGCCGCGAAGCGGGCCGGGAGGTCGGCGAGGGTGTCGCCGAGCACGACGATCGGCCCCGTCGTCCGCTCGAGCCCGCCATTCCCCGCATCATCTCCGACTCTCCGGTATCCGAATATCTCCAGCCCGCGAGCGTTGGCGGACAGGTCCTGCCGGCGCGTGAGCCTCGGGTAGGCGGGGAGCGTGTCCTCGGTCCCGGCCCGTCGCGAGCGGTAGATCGCGGTATCGCCGCCCATCACCGCCTGCACCCGCCGCAGCAATCCGTTCGCCTCGTTCGAGAAGTACGGCGAGCCGACGATCGTTACGCCGCCCTGAGTCGCCTTGAGACGCTGGACGACGGCCGTCATGGCTTCCTTCCACGTGGCCCCGCGCATCCCGCCCGCATCCTGCATCAGCGGCGCTTCCAGCCGAGACGGCATGACCGCGCGGTCGTCGCCCAGAGTGGCCGGATCCTGCGGCCCTTCGGGCGGTGTCGCGGCCCTGGGCGCCGGGTACGGCAGCGTGTTCGCTCCCAGGTTGATCCACTCGTACTCGTAGCGACCGAAGTCGCACATCCAGTACGAGTTGACGTCCGGGTTGTGGCGCGGCTTGAGCCGCTGGACGAGGTTGTCGCGCGTGTCCAGCGTGATGTTGCACCCTTGTGAGCAGTTGGGGCAGATGGAAGGGGTTCGGTCGAGGTCCCACGCCCTCGCCTTGTGCAGGAAGTCCTTCGACAGCAGCGCCCCCACTGGGCAGATGTCGATGATGTTGCTGGCGAACGGGGAGCCGGTGAGTCCGTCATCGAAGAACGTGTCGATGACGCTCCGGTCCCCGCGCTGCACCACGCACAGACGCTCGTCGTCGGCCACCTCGCGCATGAAGCGCACGCAGCGCGTGCACATGATGCAGCGGTCGCCGTCGTACAACACGTCGCCGCCGAAGTCGTCCTGTCCGAGCACGCGCTTGGGCTCCTGGGAGCGTCCGTGCCTGGGCCCCTCCTGGTGGACGTAGTCCTGGAGCTTGCACTCGCCGGCCGCGTCGCAGACCGGGCAATCCAGCGGATGATTCACCAGGTAGAACTCGAGCACGCCCGTGCGCGCGTCCTCCGCCTGGGCGGTGTCGGTGCGGATGACGGATCCGTCCTGGATCTGGGTCACGCACGCGGGCTGCAGCTTCGGCGCGCCTTCCACCTCCACCAGGCACATGCGACACATGGCCGGCGCCGACAGGGCCGGGTGGTAGCAGTAGTGGACGATGCCGATGCCGAGCTGCTCGGCGGCCTCGATGATGCGCGTGCCCCTCGGGACCGTGACCTCACGGCCATCGATGGTGCAGGTGACGGTGTTCGTCTTCTGTCCGTTCGCCATTCGCTATTCCCCGCCCCGTTCAGACCGACGCCGGGGCGCCCGCCCCGATCGCCGTCTCCGCAGGCTGCGCCCGACCGACGAGCCGCTCCACGTCCTCCGGGAACTTGTTGATCCAGCTTGTGATGGGAGCGCCGGCGGAGTCGCTGAGCACGCAGATCGTGGTGCCCGTGGCGTTCTTCGCCACGGCGAGCAGCGTCTCCACGTCGGCGGGCGTACCCTGCCCTGCCTCGATGCGCCGCAGGATCTTGCCCATCCACGCCGTCCCTTCCCGGCACGGCGTGCACTGGCCGCAGCTCTCGTGAGCGTAGAACTCCACCATGCGGCGTACCTGGGTGACCATGTCGGTCTGGTCGTCCATCACAATGACCGACGCGGTGCCCAGCATGCTCCCCGCCTTGGCCACGCTTTCGTAATCCGAGGCCAGCCCCTCGACCTCCTTCGCGGTGAGAATCGGGACCGAGCTTCCGCCCGGAATCACGGCCTTCAGCTTGCGGCCGTCCCGGATTCCGCCGCACACGTCGTAGATCAGCTCGTCCATGGGGAAGCCGAGCGGGAGCTCGTAGTTCCCTCGTCGCACGACGTGGCCCGAGACGTTGAACATCTTCGTGCCAGGGCTCTTCTCCGTTCCCCACTGGCGGTACCACGCGCCGCCGTGGGTAACGATGTGCGGCACCGCGCACACGGTCTCCACGTTGTTGATCGTGGTCGGTGCCGCGAATGCACCGCTCGCCGCCGGGAAGGGGGGCTTGATGCGGGGTTGCCCGCGGCGCCCTTCCAGCGAGTTCATCAGCGCCGTCTCCTCGCCGCAGATGTAGGCGCCGGCGCCGAGATGGATCGTGACGTCAATGTCGTGGCCGCTGCCGAGGATGTTCTCGCCCGCGAGGCCGTTGGCGTAGGCTTCCTCGATGGCACGCCCGAGGATCTGGGCAGTCTCGAAGAACTCGCCCCGGATGTAGATGTACACGTCCTGCGCCCGGATCGCGTGGGCCCCGATGAGCGCGCCTTCGATGACCTGGTGCGGCGTCCACCGCATGAGCTCCCGGTCCTTGAACGCCCCCGGCTCCGACTCATCCGCGTTGATGAGCATGTAATGCGGGCCCTTCTTTTCCTTCGGCATGAAGCTCCACTTCACGCCCGTAGGGAAGCCGGCGCCGCCCCGGCCGCGCAGTCCGCTCTCCTTGACCACGTCCACCAGCTCCTCGGGCGTCATGCCGAGGGCCCGCTCGAGGGCCTCATAGCCGCCCAGCTTCCTCCACCCCGCCACCGTCCGGGTGGCCGGGTCGCCGAAGCCGCGGCTCAGGACCCGGACCTCGCTCGAATGCGTGTACGGATACGCCATCGGCTATTCCTCCTGCCCCGTGCTCGCGGCGGCGTCTGGCTGCGTCCGGGTCGGACCCGGGGGCGAACCGGTCGCCGGGCCGTGCGGGGTCACGGGATCGACACCGTGCGCCTTCAGGCGGTCCAGCAGCCCGGACACGTCCTTCACCTCGACGTTCTCGAAGTACCGGTTGTTGATCTGGACGACGGTGGGGAAGCCGCAGGCGCCGAGGCACTCGGCCTCGATCACCGTGAACTCGCCGTCGTCGCTCACTTCGCCCGGCTCCGTGCCGGTATGATCAAGGAACGCCTCGAACACCTCGTGACCGCCGCACAGGTTGCACGCCACGTTGGTGCACACCTGGATCAGGTGACGGCCCACGGGACGCTTGTTGTACATCGTGTAGAAGGTGGCCACGCCACGGACCGTGGCCGGGCTCTCGCCCACCACTTCCGCCACGCGCTCCATCGCTTCCTGGGAGAGATAGCCCCGGATCTCATGGGCCAGATTGAGCACCGGGAGCAGCGCGGCGCGCGGGTTGGGATAGCGCGCCAGGATCTTCTCCAGCCGCTCCTTGTACGGCCCCTCGAAGAGGGCCGCTTCCGGGTCGGAGTCTGCGCGCTGGTACGGCACCGCGTTCACGCCGCCGCGGTCCCAGCCCTCGGGCGGCTGGGGACCGACATAGTCCGTTCCGCGCACTTGCGCCTCGGTGAGGTCGAACTCGCCGGTCTCTCCGGCCCACCCGGGATTTTTCACCGATCGATCTCCCCGAGGACGATGTCCAGGCTCGCGTTGGTCGCGATCACGTCGGACAGGAGGCTCCCCTCCACCATCTGTGGCAGGGCGCTGAGATTGATGAAGCTGGGGCCGCGGACGTGCCAGCGGACGGGCTTGGAGCCGCCGTCGCTGACGACGTACATCCCCAGCTCGCCCTTCGAGCTCTCGACGCTGAACCAGCTCTCGCCGGGTGGTGCCTTCACGCCTTCCATCACCAGCTTGAAGTGGTGGATCATGGACTCCATGTCGTTCATCAGGTCCGTCTTCGACGGGAGGATCACGCGCGGGTCATCCACGTTGATGGGCCCGTCCGGCAGGCGGTCCAGCGTCTGGCGGATGATGCGCAGGCTCTGGCGCATCTCCTCCATGCGGCACAGGTACCGATCGTAATTGTCGCCGGCCTCGCCCACGATCACGTCGAAGTCGTAGCTGTCGTAGTCGTAGTACGGGCGGTCCTTGCGGATGTCGTAGTCGACCCCCGTGGAGCGCAGGATCGGACCGCTCAGCCCGGCGTTGACCGCCTCTTCCGCCGTGATCGCCCCAACCCCCTGGTTCCGGCCGACCCAGAGGTTGTTCGTGGTGAGCAGCGCCTCCACCTCGTCCAGCGTCCGCGGCATCTGCTTGTCCACGAACCAGCGCAGCTCGTCCGTGAATCCCGGCGGCAGGTCCGCCATCATCCCGCCCACGCGGGTGGACGACGTGGTGATCCGCGCGCCCGTGAGCGCCTCGTGAAGATTGTAGATCTCCTCGCGCCGCTGGAACGTGTAGAGGAAGACCGTGAACGCGCCAATGTCGATGGCCGTGGTGCCGATCCAGAGCAGGTGGCTGAAGATCCGGTCCAGCTCCATCAACATCACGCGCACCACCTTGCAGCGCGGCGTGATCTCGATGCCCATGAGCTTTTCCACCGCAGCCACATACGCCACGTTGTAGACCAGCGGCGTCAGGTAGTCCATCCGGTCCGTGAGCGGGACGATCTGATTCCACGTCCGGTACTCGCCCAGCTTCTCGAAGCTGGAGTGGAGATATCCGATGTGGGGGATGCACCGGACCACCGTCTCCCCGTCCAGCTCGAGCACGAGCCGGAGCACGCCGTGCGTAGCGGGGTGCTGCGGGCCGATGTTGATGAGCATGTGCTCACCATGGAGGTCCGGCTCCATCCCCTCCGGCAGCACCGGCGAAGCCGCGGCGAGGCCGGTCACTCCCGTCATGGGCGCGCGGCTCACTTCGTACTGGACGGTCCGCTTGCTCATCCCTTCTCCTCCCCGTCGTTCGCGTCGCGGGGATCCCGTGACGCGGCGGCATCGGCCGGGAACCCGGCCTGCCCCGCGTGCGCGGACGTCGCCCGTCGCTCTGCCGCCTCCCGCTCGCCGCCCCTGGCTGCGCTCATTTCCGAAGGGACGTAGTAGTCGGCCAGATCGAAGGCCAGCGCCCGCCGCGTCTGCTCGGCCCGGCTGAAGCGGCCGCGCAGCGGGAAGTCCTTCCGCAGCGGGTGACCCTCGGCGTAGTTGTCGGGCATCATGATGCGCCGCAGATCCGGGTGCCCCTGGAACTCCACGCCGAACAGGTCGTAGACCTCGCGCTCCAGCCAGTCGGCCGTCTTCCAGATCGGCACGACGGAATCGATGCGCAGGGCGTCCAGCGGGAGCTCCGCCTTCACCCGGAGCGCGCGACGGTTCGGGATCGACCACAGCTGGTAGACCACCTGGAGAGGGCGACCGCCCCCGTAGTCCACGGCCGTCAGGTCCGCCAGAAAGTCGAAGCGCTGGCCTGCATCCTCGTGCAGCCAGCGCAGGATCTCGCGGACGTTCTCCGCGGGCACGAAGACGACGTGCTCATCCCCGGCCTGCAGCTCGTGGTGGAGGAGCGCATCACCGAACTTCTCGCGCAGCGCCGTCACCGTGGGATGCGCCGCATCCGTCGCCGGGCCGCGCTCGGGCGCGGAACCGCCCGTCTGCCCCGGTCCCGATTCCAGGCCGCCGAGGCCCTGTTCGAAGTGGTCTGCCATGGCTCAGGGCCGCCGATCTCTGGGCCGCGCGAGCGCGCGCGTGCTCACGAGTCCGCTCGGCTTGTTCTGTTTCGTGGAATTCCCGAACGGGCCGGCGATCTGCTCGATCACGTCCGCCGGGAGGTTGGGCTTCCCGGTACGCTCCGGATCCTCGCGCCGCGTGACCGAGTGGATCTCCTTGCCGAGGGATTCGCCCTTGATCTTCTCCTGCAGCATCAGGATCCCGTAGATCAGCCCCTCGGGGCGGGGCGGACATCCCGGCACGTACACGTCCACCGGAATGACCGTGTCGATCCCCTGAACCATGGAGTACACGTCGAAGACGCCCCCCGTCGAGGCGCAGGCGCCCATGCTGATCGCCCACTTCGGCTGCGGCATCTGGTCCCAGATCCGGCGGATCACGGGCGCCATCTTGTACGGCAGCCGCCCGGCGCAGATGAGCAGGTCGGCCTGGCGCGGACTGAAGCTCATTCGCTCCATCCCGAAACGGGCCACGTCGAAGCGCGAGGCGTAGCTCGCCATCATCTCGATGGCGCAGCACGCCGTGCCGAACGGCATCGGCCAGAGCGAGTTTCGTCGCGCCCAGTTGACCACGAAGTCGAGCTTCGTGGTCAGGAAGCTCGGGCTACCATCCTTGCCCGACCCCACTACGGGGAGCTGCGTCCCCGTCCCCTCTAGTCCCATTGAAGCGCCCCCTTCTTCCACGCATACACCAGCCCGGCGAGCAGGACGACCATGAACACCAGCATCTCCACCAGCCCGAACAGCCCCAGCTGGCGGAAGAACACGCCCCAGGGGATCAGGAAGATCGTCTCCAGATCGAACACGATGAAGAGGATCGCCACGAGGTAGAACTTGACGCTGAAGCGCTCTCGCGTGTCCCCGAGCGGCAGGATCCCGCTCTCGTACGGCATCGACTTCGCCGGCGTCGGTCGCATCTCGCTGGCCAGGCGAGAAAGGACCACGATGCCGACCGCCTGGAGCCCGGACAGACCCAGGAGGAACAGGATCGGCAAGTATGAGCGCAGCATGGGGAAACGCCTTTCCGGGCCTTGTGAAAACCGTCACAGCCACAGCCGACAGAAGGTATCGGCGCGACCCTTCATGGTCAACCCGCGCGGCGGGTTGCAGCAGGTCGCGTCCAGGCCCTACTTTCCGCCCTTCCAGCCGGGCAGTTTCCAGACCACTCACCCACACAGGCGAGGCCCCGAGGATGGCGATTCTGAGCGATCACTGGATCCGAGAGATGGCCGAGCAGCACGACATGATCGAGCCGTTCGAGCCGGGTCAGGTCCGCGACGGCGCCATAAGCTACGGCACCTCGTCATTCGGCTACGACATACGCGTGGCCGACGAGTTCAAGGTGTTCACCGACGTGTACAGCGTCGTGGTGGACCCGAAGAACTTCGACTCGCGCAGCTTCGTGGACATGTCCGGGCAGGGATACTGCATCATCCCCCCCAACTCGTTCGCCCTCGCCCGCACGCTCGAGTACTTCCGAATCCCCGCCGACGTCCTCGTGCTGTGCGTTGGAAAGTCCACCTACGCGCGTTGCGGCATCCTCGTGAACGTCACGCCGCTGGAGCCCGAGTGGGAGGGTTTCCTGACCCTCGAGATCTCGAACACGACGCCGCTCCCGGCGAAGATCTACGCCAACGAAGGCATCGCCCAGCTCCTGTTTTTCCGGGGCGACCGCGTCCCCAGCACCACGTACGCCCAGCGCGGCGGGAAGTACCAGAAGCAGCGGGGGGTCACGCCACCGCGGCTGTAACCGCGGTGGCGGGGACGCGCCGCTGGCACGGGACACGGCGCCCGCGGCGGCCCGCGAGAGCGGGGCTGTGCCGCGCTGGACCTGGGGCCTGGCGGTCCCCGAACCAGCCGTCACACGCACGGAGCCCGGGCATCCGAAGCTGCCCGGGCTCTCTTCGTCACCAGGTGGTCTAGGCCTCGCGAGCGGCGGCGCGTCCTGGTGGCCTGGTGCCTGCGGCGTCAGTCCACCAGTGACCCGGGTCGGTGCATGCTGGCCCGCATGAGGTCCCGGTTCAGGCGCGCGATGTAATCCACGCTGATCCCCTTCGGACACGCTTCCTGGCATGCGCCGTGGTTCGTGCAGTGGCCGAAGTTCTCGATGTTCATCTGCGCCACCATGGCACGGGTGCGCGCATCGCGCTCTGGGCGGCCCTGGGGGAGCAGGTTGAGGTGGCTGACCTTGGCCGAAGTGAACAGCATGGCCGAGGCGTTGGGGCACGCCGCCACGCACGCGCCGCATCCGATGCACGTCGCGGCGTCGAAGGCGAGGTCGGCGTTCTCCTTGGGAACGGGTATGGCATTGGCGTCAGGCGCGGAGCCCGTGCGGACGGAGATGTAGCCGCCCGCCGCAGTGATCCGGTCCAGCGCGCTGCGATCCACGATCAGGTCCTTCAGGACCGGGAAGGCGTTGGCGCGCCACGGCTCGATGACGATCTCGTCGCCATCGTCGAACGCGCGCATGTGCAGCTGGCAC
Source organism: uncultured Gemmatimonadales bacterium (assembly GCA_963798845.1). GTDB lineage: Bacteria > Gemmatimonadota > Gemmatimonadetes > Longimicrobiales > RSA9 > CAVUKA01. The sequence goes on from CAWCUS010000005.1 coordinate 124,444, forward strand.
ACCGTCGTCTTCTTCCAGGGACCGTGGGCGACGCCGTCGATCATCATGCCGCACATGCCGCAGATCCCCTCGCGGCAGTCGTGGTCGAACGCCACCGGGTCCTGCCCCTCCTCGATCAGCTGGGCGTTCAGCACGTCCAGCATCTCCAGGAAGGACATGTCGTGGGAAACACTGTCGAGACGGTACGTCTCGAACTTCCCCTTCGCGGTGCGGGACGCCTGTCGCCAGATATGCAAGGTGATTTTCATGTGCGTCCCTCTACTTGTAGCTGCGCTGCGAAGGCGTGACGTACTCGAACTCCAGGTCTTCCTTGTGGAGCGTGGGCTCCTGCCCCACGCCGTTGAACTCCCATACCGACACGTACGAGTAGTTCTCGTCGTCCCGCTTCGCCTCGCCTTCCGGCGTGGTGTGCTCCACGCGGTAGTGGGCGCCGCACGACTCGTCGCGGTCCAGGGCGTCGTACGCCATGAGCTCGCCGAACTCGAGGAAGTCGGCCAGGCGGCCGGCCTTCTCCAGCTCCTGGTTGATGTTGGCGCCATCGCCCGGGACGCGGACTTCCTTCCAGAAGCGCTCGCGCAGCTCCGGGATCAGCGTCAGGACCTTCTTCAGCCCCTCGGCGCTCCGGGCCATTCCGACGTACTCCCACATCAGCTTGCCGAGCTGCTGGTGGAAGTGGTCCACCGTGCTCCCGCCGTTGATGGCCAGCATCCGGGCGGTCTTGTCCTTCACCGCCTGGACGGTGTCCTTGACGGACGGGTGGTCCGGAGCGATCCCGGAGTGGCCGGCGCGGGCCAGATAGTCGCTCACCGTGGCCGGGAGGACGAAGTAGCCGTCCGCCAGCCCCTGCATGAGCGCGCTGGCGCCCAGCCGGTTGGCGCCGTGGTCGCTGAAGTTGGCCTCACCGCCCACGAACATGCCCGGGATGGTGCTCTCGAGGTTGTAGTCCACCCACAGCCCACCCATGGTGTAATGGGGTGCGGGGTAGATCCGCATCGGCACGTCGTAGGGGTTCTCGCCCGTGATCTTCTCGTACATCTCGAACAGGTTGCCGTAGCGCTCCGAGATGACGTTGGCGCCCAGACGCTCGATGGGGTCGCGGAAGTCCAGGAAGACCCCGTTCTGCATCGGGCCCACCCCGCGCCCCTCGTCCACCGCCTCCTTGGCCCGGCGCGACGCGATGTCGCGGGGCGTGAGGTTCCCGAAGCTCGGGTACAGCCGCTCCAGGTAGTAGTCCCGCTCGGACTCGGGGATCTCGCTGGCCTTGCGTGTGTCCCCGGGCTTCTTGGGCGCCCAGATGCGGCCGTCGTTTCGAAGCGACTCGCTCATGAGCGTGAGCTTGGACTGGTAGTGGCCGCTCGGCGGGATGCACGTGGGGTGGATCTGCGTGTAGCACGGGTTGGCGAAGCCGGCTCCGCGCTTGTGCGCTCTCCACGCTGCGGTGACGTTGCACCCCTTCGCGTTCGTGGAGAGGAAGAAGACGTTGCTGTAGCCTCCGGTCGCCAGGACGACGACGTCGCCCACGTGCGGCTCGATCTCCCCCGTCACCATGTCCCGGGCGACGATCCCGACCGCGCGCCCGTCGGCGAGGATCACGTCGAGCATCTCGTGCCGGTTGTACGTGGTGACCGTACCCTCGGCGACCTGTCGCTGGAGCGCCTGGTAGCAGCCGAGCAGCAGCTGCTGACCCGTCTGCCCCCGGGCGTAGAACGTCCGGGCGACCTGGGCGCCGCCGAAGGAGCGGTTGTCCAGCAGGCCGCCGTACTCCCGGGCGAACGGTACGCCCTGGGCCACGGCCTGGTCGATGATGTTCAGGCTGAGCTGCGACAGCCGGTAGACGTTGGACTCCCGGGAGCGGAAGTCACCGCCCTTCACGGTGTCATAGAACAGCCGGAAGACGCTGTCGCCGTCGTTGCGGTAGTTCTTTGCCGCGTTGATCCCGCCCTGCGCCGCGATGCTGTGGGCGCGCCGCGGGCTGTCCTGGTAGAAGAAGCACTTGACGTTGTATCCCATCTCGCCGAGCGTCGCCGCGGCGGCGCCCCCGGCGAGACCGGAGCCGACGACGATGACCTGGTATTTCCGGCGGTTGGCCGGGTTCACAAGCTTCATGGAGAACTTGTGATTGTCCCACTGGTCGCTGATCGGACCCGGCGGGACTTTGGCGTTGAGTTCCATCACGAAAGCACCCCCATCGCCACGCCCAGCGGGATCGACAGGTATCCGACCGCGATCAGGATGGCGATCGCGGCGGCCGTCGGCCGACGGTAGCGGTTGTATGTCGGATTGTTGATGCCGAACGTCTGCATGGCGCTCCACAGCCCGTGATACAGGTGCATCCCGAGGGCGACCACGCCGATGACGTAGAACACCGTCACCCACCAGACGTGGAATCCCGCGATGGCGTTCTCATACGGGTTGGCGCGCTGGAACCGGTAGGCCACGTCCGGGTGGATGGTGCCCGTGGTCAGGTGAAGGAGGTGGAAGACCACGAACGCGAGGATCGCGATCCCGCCCCACAACATCGCGCGCGACATCCAGCTGAAGACCTGCGGGTCGTACTTCCGATAACCATGCGTGCGCGCGCGCCGCGTGCGGAGCCAGAGCAGGTAGTACGCGCCCACATGGACGAGGAACGCGGCGATGAGCAGCACGCGCACGATCCACAGCACCGTCTTGCTGGGGAAGAGCGGGCTTCCCACCGTCCGCAGCCATTCCGCGTAGTGGTTGAAAGGCTCCTCGCCGAGGAAGATCTTCAGGTTCCCGGCAAGGTGCAGGATGACGAAGAGGAACAGGATCAGGGACGCGGAAGCCATCAGCAGCTTCTTGCCGATGGACGTCGCCCGGATCGGGACGGTGGTCGCCGGTTGGGACATGGGGTCAGCCTCAGTCCAGCGCGGCCATCGTCTCACGCACCGCCGCCGCGCTCTTCGCCAGGGCCGCCTTCTCGTCGGCCGTGAGATCGACCTCGATGATCTCCTCGATGCCGTTCCGCCCCAGCTTGCAGGGCACGCCCAGGAAGATCCCGGACTCGCCGTACTCGCCCTGGAGCCAGGCGGCGCAGGGGAGGATCCGCTTCTTGTCCAGCACGATGGCCTCGGCCATCTGCGCGGACGCGGCGCCCGGCGCGTAGTAGGCGCTGCCGGTCTTCAGGTGGGCGACGATCTCGCCGCCGCCCTTGCGGGTCCGCTCGACGATCGCCTCGAGACGGTCGGGCTTGATGAAGTGCGTCACCGGGATCCCGCTCACTGTGGTCATGCTGACCACGGGCACCATGCTGTCGCCGTGACCGCCGAGAACGAGCGCCTGGATGTCCTCCACGCTGACATCCATCTCCATGGAGAGGAACGTCCGGAAGCGAGCGGTATCCAGCACGCCGGCCATGCCGATCACCCGCTCGCGCGGGAACCCGGTGGTCTCCTTCGCCACGTAGACCATCACGTCCAGCGGGTTCGACACCATGATGATGATCGCATCCGGTGACGTCCGCTTGACGTTCTCCGACACGTCGCGAACGATGCCCGCGTTGGTCTTCAGCAGATCGTCGCGGCTCATCCCGGGCTTCCGGGCGATTCCGGCGGTTATGACGACGATCTCGGAGCCGGCCGACGCCTCGTAGTCGTTCGCGCCGATGATGCGCGCATCGAACCCTTCTATCGGGGCGGACTCGTACATGTCCAGCCCTTTGCCCTGCGGGATTCCCTCCGCGATATCGACCATCACGACTTCGCGGGCGAGGTGACGCCGAGCGATGCCCTGGGCGGCGGTCGCGCCGACGTGGCCCGCACCTACCACCGTGATCTTGCCAACCATGGTTGTCGCCTTTTTCACATGGAATCTGGAACAGCGCGGGCAACGTAGGAATGCCGTATCCGGGTGTCAACGAAACGCGTGGCGGCGGCGGGCGGGGCGCCGGTAGCTTCCGGCCCCCCCGACGTCAGGCCGAGCCGCGGAGGCGTGAAGAGGTCGCCTCTCCAGGAACGCCGGGCCGCTCGACGACTGCCGAGAGGACCCGCGGTTCCGCGGCGCCCGTCTCCGCGGGAGCGGGCGGGCGTTACCCGCCGATCTGGGAGAGGGCGAGGAGACCGCCCGAACCCTGGTCGCTGCCCTGGACCAGGTGGTGCCGCTCGGGCTTGATGTGAAGGGCCTTCCGGATCAGCGGCTCCAGCGGCTCGCCCCCGCGCAGGGGGTCGCGGAGCGGGACGTGGAGGTCGCCGAAGAGGCAGGGCCGGAGCTGACCGTCGGCGGTCAGTCGCATGCGGTTGCAGGTGTCGCAGTAATTGTGGCTCATGGGCGTGATCACGCCCACCGAGCCCGCGCCGCCGGGGAAGCGGAAGTAGGCGGCCGGTCCGTTCCCGTGAGGGCCGATCCCGGGCTGGAGGTCGCCCACGCCGCGGACCCGCTGGAGGATCTCGGGGGCCGGCACGTACTCGTGCGCCGAGACGTCCAGATTCTCGCCCACGGGCATGACCTCAATGAAGCGCACGTGCAGCGGCCGGTCGAGGGTGAGGCGCGCGAAATCGGCGATCTCGTCGTCGTTGCGTCCGCGCATGACCACGACGTTCACCTTGATCGGGTGGAACCCCACGCGCTCGGCCGCGGCCAGGCCCCGCATGATCTGGAGGAATGAGCCGGGGCGCCGGGCGATCGCGTCCACCCGCTCGGGCCGCAGCGAGTCGAGAGATATGTTGACGCGCCGAAGCCCGGCGTCATGGAGCTCGTCGGCCATGTCTCCCAGGAGCACGGCGTTCGTGGACAGGGCCACGTCGTCGATCCCCGGCACGCCCGCCAGCATGGCGACCAGGCGTGTGACGTCGCGGCGGACGAGGGGCTCGCCGCCCGTGATCCGGACTCGCCGGAGCCCCATCGGGGCCATGGTGGCGACGATCTCGCGGATCTCCTCGTAGGAGAGCAGATCCGATCGCTTCAGCCACGGCAGCCCGTGCAGGGGCATGCAGTAGACACAGCGCAGGTTGCACTTGTCCGTGACCGAGATGCGGAGGTACTCGATCCGCCGGCCGAACTGGTCGCGCATGTTCGCTTCACTCACCGGCCACCTCCGCGTTCGGGGTGCTGCCTTCGAGCCACCGCGACTCGCCCTCCACGTAGTGCTCCCGCTTCCACACGGGCAACCGCTTCTTGATCTCCTCGATGACGTAGCGCACCGCGTCGAAGGACTCGGCCCGGTGCGGACTGGACGCGGCGATGGCGACGCTGGCTTCCTCGATGCCGAGCTCGCCCACGCGGTGGACCACGGCGATGCGCTCGCTCCCCAGGCGCTCCGCCGCTTCGCCCGCGATGGCACGGAGCACGTTCTGCGCCATCCCCTCGTACGCGGAGTACGAGACGCCGCTCACCGGCCGATCGTCGTTGTGATCCCGAACGGTGCCGACGAACAGGAGCGCGGCGCCATCGCTCGGCCCGCCCACTCGCCCGAGCACCTGCCCCGGATCGATGGGATCGGACGTCAGCCAGGCGAGGACGCTCATCCGCCCGCCACCGGCGGAAGCAGCGCCACCTCGTCGCCGTCGGCCAGCGGTGCGGCGAGGGGAGCGTACGCCTGGTTCACGGCCACGACCGGCTCCGGAGGGAGTCGATGGAGCTCACCGGTGGCGCGGAGCCGACGGACCAGGTCGCCGGCCGTGGATCCGGGATCGAGCTCCAGCTCGAGCTCGTCGGTGCCGGCCAGGTCCCGGTAGGTGGCGAAGAAGAGTGTTCGGATGCGCATGTCTGGAAAGATACCCGCGGTCGCGGGCGGGGTTCAACGGGGCCTTGCGGCGTTCTGACGCCCGGAGGCGCGGCTCCCCCCGCGGCGGCGCTGGCTCAGGCGCTGGACGCGACGTCCGGGCCCGCGGCCGCGGCGTCGCCCGCGACTTCCGCGCGGATCTCACGGACCATCTGGATCGCGCGCTGGTTCACGAGGATGTCGCCCAGCAGCTTCCGGCGGGGCCTCAGCTCTGCGTTGCGCAGCGGAACGAAATGGGGCGCGGAATGGAGGTAGTCGGTGATCCGCTGGTTCGGGACGAGCAGCAGGCCCGCCGCGATCAGGTAGCCGCCTTCCAGCTCGACCTGGACCCGCCTCGACGTGGCGGCGGCGAGGGCGCTGGTGAGCGGGAGCGAGCCGTCCTCCGAAGAGGCCCACAGGATATGGTCCACCTTGAGCGCGAGATGGGGCACCGCCGCACCGGTCCCGATCCAGTCGACGGCAGTCAGGTTGAGGTAGCGGCTCCGGCTGGCGAGGTACGTGGCCAGGTACTGCCCGCGCGGAACGCGGGCGCTCGCGTCCAGCACGCGGTGGTCACGCAGGAAGATCCGCAGCCGTTGCGGAGCGTTGGTGTCGTTCGGATTCACTGCTGATCCTGAAGTGCGGGCGACCCTTCATAGAGTGAGCGAGCGGTCCGTCTTCTGCGCCCGGCACGAGTACCGTCGCGGGCTTTCTCCGGCGCGGAGCGAGCGGGTGAGGAGCGGCGCTCCATGTTAGGAGGCGCCGACCTGGAAGGCAAGGCGGAAAAGCGCTCGCGCGAGCGTCAACGCCAGCCCCGATCGCGCCAGCGCGAGCGGGTCTCTCCACCTTCGCCGCCAGGTTCCATGCGATGGACCGCCCGCCGCTCCCGCTCCTCTTCCGCCAGCAGCGCGGCCGCGAGCGCCGAGGCCCGGAGCGACTCGCCGTCGGGGGTCCCGTTCAGCAGCTCGGGGTGTCGCTCGATGTAGCGGATGTCGATACGACCGGCCGCGAAGTCCGGCTCCATCAGCACGCGCTGATGGAAGGGCGCGCTGGTCTCGATCCCGACCACGCGCAGCTCTCTCAACGCTCGCAGCATCCGTGCAATGGCGAGCCCCCGGTCGGGCGCGTGGACGATGAGCTTGGCGAGCATCGGGTCGTAGAAGAGGGAGACCTCGTCGCCTTCCTGAACGCCGCCGTCCCAGCGCACCCCGGGCCCGGTGGGCAGGTCGAGACGCTCGATCCGGCCGCTCGAAGGGAGGAAGCCGTTGGACGGGTCCTCGCTCGTGATCCGGCACTCGATGGCGTGCCCGTCCAGGCGCACGTCCACCTGCCCGAAGGAAAGCGGCTCCCCCGAGGCCACCCGGATCTGCCACTGGACCAGGTCCACGCCGGTGACCAGCTCCGTCACCGGATGCTCCACCTGGATGCGGGTGTTCATCTCCAGGAAGTAGTATTCACCACCCCGGAAGAGGAATTCGACGGTGCCCGCGTTCCGGTAGCCCACCGCGCGCGCCGCCGCCACCGCCGCGGCCCCCATGGCGCCGCGGACCTCCGGGGTGATGGCCACCGAGGGGCACTCCTCGATCATCTTCTGGTGGCGCCGCTGGATCGAGCACTCACGCTCGCCCAGGTGCACCACGTGGCCGTGGCCGTCCGCCAGCACCTGGATCTCGATGTGCCGGGGCCCGTCCAGGAACTTCTCCATGTACACGCTGTCGTCCCCGAACGACGCCCTCGCCTCACGCGACGCCGCGCCGAACGCCGCGCTCATCTCCCCTGCTCCCCGGACCGCCCGCATCCCCTTCCCGCCCCCACCGGCCGCCGCCTTGAGCATGACCGGGTAGCCGATCTCCGCAGCCACCGCCTCGGCGTGGCCCGCGTCGCGGAGCGCCTCGGTCGTGCCCGGGACCACGGGGACGCCGGCACCCTGCATGGCCTGGCGCGCCCGCGTCTTGTCGCCCATGGCCTCGATGGCGCTGGCCGGCGGCCCGATGAAGGCGAGCCCCGCCTCCTCCACGGCGCGGGCGAAGGGGGCGCGCTCGGAGAGGAAGCCGTAGCCCGGGTGGACGGCGTCACAGCCGCGCTCCAGCGCGACCTCGACCAGGCGTTCGGTCAGCAGGTAGCTCTCGGACGCCTGGGGCGGCCCGATCCGGATGGCCTGGTCGGCGGCGAGGACGTGGGGCGCGAGACGGTCGGCGTCGGAGTAGACGGCGACGCTCTCCACTCCCAGCTCCCGGCACGCCCGGATCACCCGCAGCGCGATCTCGCCGCGGTTCGCGACCAGCACCCGCCTGATCACAGGGGGATGTTCCCGTGCTTCTTCCAGGGGTTCTCGTCCCTCTTGTCGCGCAGCATGTCGAGCGCGCTGATCAGGCGGGGCCGTGTCTCGCGAGGGTCGATCACGTCGTCCACATAGCCGCGCGCGGCCGCGATGTATGGGTGGGCGAACCGCTCCCGGTACTCGGCCTCCTTGGCCACGGTTTCCGCCTCCGGGTCCTTCGCCTCCGCGATCTGCTTCCGGAACAGGATCTCCACCGCCCCCTTCGGTCCCATGACGGCGATCTCGGCCGTGGGCCAGGCGAGATTGATGTCCCCCCGGATGTGCTTGGAGTTCATGACGTCGTACGCGCCGCCGTACGCCTTGCGCGTGATCACCGTGACCTTGGGCACCGTCGCTTCCGAGAATGCGAAGAGAAGCTTGGCGCCGTGGCGGATGATGCCACCGTGCTCCTGCGCCACGCCCGGGAGGAAGCCGGGCACATCCTCGAAGACCACCAGCGGTATGTTGAACGCGTCGCAGAAGCGGACGAACCGCGCACCCTTGTCGGAGCTGTTGATGTCCAGCACGCCGGCGAGCACCGCGGGCTGGTTCGCAATGATCCCGATGCTGCGGCCGCCCAGGTGCGCGAAGCCGACCACGATGTTCTGGGCGTACTCCGCGTGGACTTCGTAGAAATCGCCTTCGTCCACCACGCGCCGGATGACTTCGTGGATGTCGTACGGCTTCGTGGGCTCGTCGGGAACCACGTCCAGGAGCTCCTCGTCCTGGCGATCGAACGGGTCGTCGCTCGACCGCACCGGCGGGTCCTCGCGGTTGTTCTGGGGCAGGTATCTGAAGAGCCGCCGCACCGCTTCCAGCGCCTCCATCTCGGAGTCGTGGACGAAATGGGCCACCCCGGACGTGCCGGCGTGCACGTCCGCCCCGCCCAGCCCTTCCATGTCGACGTCCTCATGGGTCACCGTCTTCACCACGTTCGGCCCGGTCACGAACATGTAGCTCGTGCCGCGCACCATGTAGACGAAGTCGGTGATCGCCGGCGAGTACACGGCGCCGCCGGCGCACGGCCCCAGGACCACGCTGACCTGCGGCACGACGCCCGAGGCCAGCGTGTTGCGGAGGAAGATGTCCGCATAACCGCCCAGGCTGACCACCCCTTCCTGGATGCGCGCGCCGCCGCTGTCGTTCAGCCCCACCAGCGGAGCTCCGTTCTTGAGCGCCAGCTCCTGGATCTTCACGATCTTCTCGGCGTGCGCTTCCGAGAGGGAGCCGCCGAAAACGGTGAAGTCCTGGCTGAACACGTAGACCAGCCGACCGTGGATGGTGCCGTAGCCGGTGACGACGCCGTCACCCAGGTACTTCTGGTCCTCCAGCCCGAAGCCGGCGGTGCGGTGGGTCACGAACCGGTCCAGCTCCACGAAGCTGTCCTCGTCGAGGAGCAGGTCCAGCCGCTCGCGCGCGGACAGCTTCCCCCGGTCGTGCTGCGCCTTCAGGCGACGCTCCCCGCCGCCGAGCCTGGCCTGGCGGCGCCGCTCCTCCAGCTCCTTCACCTTGTCGCGCATGCTCATCGCCGCAAGCCCCCGACGCTGTCGGCACTCGCGGCCCCGGCGGGCGTCGCGAATTCCCAGGGCACCGGCGCCGGCTGGAGCGACCCGCTGCGGATCACCACCAGGAACGGCGTATGAACCACCTGACCGCCGCGCACCGAGAGCACGCCGGTCGCCCCCTGCACACCCGCGAGGAAGCCGAAGCCGCGCGCCGTGGCCGCCGGCGAGACGTCCCGGTTCGGCAGCGCCTGGAGGAGCAGGTGCGCGGCGTCGTAGCCGAGGGCCGGGAGCTGGTTGCTCAGGGTGTGCCGGTACTCGCCCTCGTACAGGTGCACGAACCCCGGAGTGGCCAGGCCGTCCGCCTGCCCGGGCGGCAGGTGAGAGATGGCGACCACGCCCTCGAGGTCGCGATCGGGCACGAGCCTGCGCACGGGCGCCACCGTCCAGCTGTCGCCTCCGAACACCTGCACTCCTGCCGAGTCCAGACCGTAGAACGACACCTGTGGCGCGATCTGGGGCACGTCGCGCTGCGGCGCGGCGACGAACAGGGCGAACGACCGTTCCCCGGGCGCGGCGTGCACCGCGGCAAGGATCCCCTCGAGGTGATCGCCGAACGTGGTGGTGCCGGAGTCGTACGGGACCGTGGCCATCACGCGTCCGCCCCTGCCGCCGAACGAGCTCGCGAACGCGCTCGCCTGCCGCTGGTATTCGGGCGAGTTCAGGTACAGGATCGCCGCCCGTCCCCGCACCAGATCGGCCGCATAGCGGCCAAGCTCTTCCGCTCCCTGGACATCGCCCCCGCTCACGGTGTACGCCCGCCGCAGCCCCTGCGGGAGATCGGGGACGGTCGGGCTCACCAGCATCAGCTGGTCGTCCCGCCGCGCGGCGGCGGCTTCCAGCATCTGCTGTGGGAGGAGCGGACCCACCACCGCCGCCACGCCCCGTCGCTCCAGCTCCGCGATCGCGTCCCGCGTGCGCACGCCGCCGCCGTCATCCGCCACGACCAGCTCGATCCGGCGACCTTGCGTACGCTCCGCTTCCTGCACCGCCAGCCGGATCCCCTCCAGCACCCAGTCGGCATACCGCACCAGGATCCGCGAACCCGTCCGCGGGAGCACCGCGCCCACCAGCGCCGGCCCCGCGGGCGCCTTCATCGCGTCGGCCGCCAGCGCCGCCAGCGTTCTCGCCGAGTCCGTCGCGGCCGGGCTCAGCTCCGGTGACGCCGCAACGCGGGAAGCGAAAGTGCTCGCGTCCTCGTACCGGCCGAGCGCGTACGCGGATCGGGCTGCCAGCCAGCGGGCGTCCGGCGCCGCTGCGCTCGCCGGGTACGCGGCGGCTACCCGTCCCGCCAGCTCCAGTGCCGAGTCCAGCGCCGTCGCCTCGTAGGCCGCCCGGGCCCGCTCCAGCAGCTCCGCCGCCGCCTCACCGTCGCCCGGCCTCGGCGCCTCCACCGCCGCCGCCGTACGGTCGCCGGCGCTGTCCGCACCCGCCCCCGGCCCCGGCCGGCCCGCCGCAGGTGGCTCCCCCACCGAGCACGCCAGCGCGGCCACCACCACTGCGGTGGCCAGCATCTTCATTCGATTCAAGCCTCTCCTCGATCCGCTGCGTCCACGCTCCGTCGATCGCGGGAAACTACCCGTGCGACGCCGACGAAAAAAGGGAGGCGGGCCGCCGGCGGCCCGCCTCCCCTCGTGCCTGGGCTCTCCCGGGAGCCTACTCCTTGTCCTCCGATTCCTCTCCGGCGGCCTCCTCGTCAGCCTCGCCTTCCGGCGACATCGCTTCGGCGACCGCCTCCGGCACCTCGACATCCTCCGTGACCTCCGCCTCAGCCTCGGGTTCCGCTGCCGCCTCCGGCTCCGCCTCGGTTTCGGCTGCCGCTTCAGGCTCGGCCTCGACCGCCGCGTCTGGCTCGGCCTCGACCGCCGCGTCGGGCTCGGCCTCAGCTTCGACGGCCCCTTCGGGCTCGGCCTCGGCTTCGGCGGCCGCCTCGGGCTCCACCTCAGTTGCGGAAGCCGCTTCAGGCTCTGCCTCGGCTTCGACGGCCCCTTCGGGCTCGGCCTCCACCGCGTCTTCGGGCGTTTCCTCGCCCTCGGCCGGGGACTCCGAACCGGCGGGCGCCGGGTGGATCTCGGTGACCGCCAGTACGATTCGGCGATTCACCGCGTCGGACTCCAGCACGCGCAGCTCGACCCCCTGCCCTTCCTGAACCGCGTCGCCCGGCTCCCGAACGCCGCCGGGGAGCTGGCTCACTGGAACGAAGCCCTCCACGTCCTGACCGAGGTCCACCACCACGCCATCCTCGAGGACGCGGGCCACGGTGCCGGAGGTCTCGACGCCGGGCGAATACTGGTCGACGAGGCGGTACCAGGGGTCATCCTGCATCTGTTTCAGGCCCAGGGAGATGCGCTTGTTCTCGGCGTCCACGCCGAGGACCATGACCTCGACCTCCTCGCCCTTGCGCAGCACCTCGGACGGGTGCTGGATCCGCTTCGTCCAGCTCATGTCGGAGATGTGGATCAGGCCGTCGATCCCCGGCTCGATCTCCACGAATGCGCCGAACGACGTGAGGTTCCGGACGATCCCCTTCACCTTCGTCCCGGTGGGATACTTCACCGGCAGGGCCAGCCACGGGTCCTCTTCGATCTGCTTCATCCCGAGCGAGATCTTCTCCTCCTCGCGGTCCACCTTGAGGACCACGGCCTCGATCTCGTCGCCGATCGAGACGATCTGGGACGGGTGCTTGATGTTGCGCGTCCAGCTCATCTCGCTGACATGCACGAGCCCCTCGACGCCCTTCTCCAGCTCCACGAACGCGCCGTAGTTCGTGATGGAGACCACGCGCCCCAGGACGCGCGAGCCGACCGGATACTTGTCGACCACGTCCTTCCACGGATACGGGAGGAGCTGCTTCAGCCCCAGCGAGATCCGCTCCCGGTCCCAGTCGATGTCCAGGACTCTCACATCGATGGAGTTGCCGATGTTGACGATCTCCGACGGGTGACCGACGCGACCCCAGCTCATGTCGGTGATGTGGAGCAGCCCGTCCAGCCCGCCCAGGTCGATGAAGGCGCCGAAGTCCGTCACGTTCTTCACCACGCCCTCTCGCACCTGGCCAACCAGCAGCTCCTTCACCAGGTACTTCTTCTTGTTCTCCCGCTCCTCCTCCAGGATCACCCGCCGGCTCACCACGATGTTCCGGCGCCGCTTGTTCAGCTTGATGATCTTGAAGCTGTACTTGTTCCCGATCAGGTCCTCCACGTTCGGGACCCGGCGGAGCGCGATCTGGGAGCCGGGCAGGAACGCCTCGACGCCCATCAGGTCCACCGTCACCCCACCCTTGATCTTCCGCTTCAGGATGCCCGGGACCTCCTCGTCCTCCTCGTGCGCCTGCTTGATCTTGTCCCAGACCCGGAGGAAGTCCGCCTTCTTCTTGGACAGGACGACTCGACCCTCGTCGTCTTCCAGGCGCTCAAGGAAGACCTCCACCTCCTGCCCCGGCTCGAGCTGGTCGGGGTCGCTGAACTCGTCCTTCGCGACCGAGCCCTCGCTCTTGAAGCCGACATCCAGGATCACGGCGTTGTCCGTCACCCGGAGCACCCGCGCCCGCACGATCTCACCCTCCTCGATCTCCTTGAGGGTGTCCTCGTACATCGCGAGCATTTCCTCGTACTCGTCGAGGCTGTACTCGTTCTCGTCGAAAAGCTCGGGCTTGATTCCCACTTCCCGCGCCCGCCGATCGATCTGCTCCTGCGTGAATTCCCGCTCGGCCAGTGCCGTCTGCGGGTTGCCCGCCTCCACCGTCGCGTCCTCCGCTGCCGTCATCTCTGACGCGGACGTCTCGTCCGTGGTGGTGGGGCTCTGCTGCTCCGTGGTGTTCTCTACCATGTCCTGGATGCCCTCGTGCGCCGCTGGACCGCGAAGGGCCCCCGACGGTTCGCGTGAAAAAAAGGGGCGCGCCTCCCGCGCCCCGCACCCGCCCCCTTCCTGCAGGGCTGGTTAGCCTTTCAACCTACGGGGCGAAGGGCAAGAGGTCAACCGGCGCGCCCCCGCCCCGCGGCAGGCCCGCGCTCATCCCCGACGGCCGTTCCGAACCCGTCGAGTTCCGCTCTCGCCGCGCAGCCGCGCGCACGCCGCTGGCTCACGGGACGGACCTTTCCTCTTGACTATCTGGAGAAGGGGGTCCATCCTTCCTTTAGACCATCTGTAGGAACCCGCTCGGAGCACCCTGACCCATGGCCGAATCCGCCGACCTCCTCCAGGGCACCCTGGAGCTGCTGGCCCTGAAAACGCTTTCGCTGGCCCCCATGCACGGGTGGGGCATTGCGCAGCGGATCGAGCAGATGTCGAAGGAGGTGTTCCGGGTGAACCAGGGTTCGCTGTATCCGGCGCTGCAGCGGATGAAGCGGAGGGGGTGGATCCGGAGCGAGTGGCGGGTGACGGAGAACAACCGGCGAGCCCGGTACTACATGCTGACGGCGTCCGGGGAGAAGCAGCTGGAGCGGGAGCGAGAGACGTGGCGGCGTGCGTCGGGCGCGGTGAACGCCGTGCTGGCGTGGGTTGGAGGGCCGGCATGAGGTGGCTGCGGGAGGTGCTCGAGCGGGTGCGGTCGCTGGTGTTCCGAGGTCGCGAGGAGCGGGATCTGGAGGAGGAGCTGCGCTTCCACGTGGAGCGGGCGACGGAGTCGTTCGTCGCGCTGGGCATGACTCCGGAGGAGGCGCGGCGGCGTGCGCTGGTGCAGCTGGGCGGCGTGGAGCGGACGAAGGAGGAGGTGCGGGATGCGCGCGGCGTTCGACCGCTGGAGGACCTGGCAAGGGACGTCCGATTCGCGTTCCGGACGCTGGGACGGAATCCGGGCTTCACGGTGGCGGCGGTTCTCGTGCTCGCGCTGGGCATCGGTGCGAACACTGCCATCTTCTCCGCGGTGAACGCGGTGGTGCTGCGGCCGCTGCCGTTCCGGGATCCGGGTCGGCTGTTCATGCTGTGGGAGTCGAACCCGGAGAAGGGCTGGACGCGGGAAGTGGCGGCGCCGGCGAACATGTACAGCTGGCGGGAGCGGGTGTCAGCGTTCGAGGACGTGGGGGCGACGACGGAGGGCGCGTCGTCGATGGTGCTGTTGCGGAACGGCGAGCCGGAGCTGCTCCAGGCGGTGGACGTGACGGGCAACTTCTTCTCGGTCCTGGGGGTCGAGCCGGAGCTGGGGCGGACGTTCCGGGATGAGGAGACGTGGCGTACGTCGGAGCCTGTGGCGCTGCTGAGCGACGAGGCGTGGCACACGCGGTTCGGCGCGGACCCGTCGATGGTGGGCAGGCTGCTGGAGCTGGACGGCCAGGCGTACCGCGTGGTGGGGGTCAATCCGCCGGGGCTCGGGATTCCCCACGAGGGCGTGGATGTCTGGATCACCGTGCGCTGGGATCCGGCCAGTCGCGACGCCGTGTACTTCCGCCGGGCGCACTGGATCCGCCCGGTCGCGCGGCTGCGGCCGGGGGTCAGCGCGGACCAGGCGAACGCGGAGCTGCAGACGGTGGTGAAACAGCTCCAGGTGGAGTACCCGGAGACGAACCGCCTGATGGGCGCCGGGATGACGCCGCTGCACCCGTTCCTGCTTGGAGAAACCCGCACGCCGCTGCTGGTGCTCCTGGGCGCCGTCGGTCTGCTGTTGCTCATCGCGTGCGCGAACGTCGGCAACCTCATGCTGGTGCGCGCGTGGGAGCGCCGGCGGGAGAACGCGGTGCGTTCGGCGCTCGGAGCGGCGCGAGGACGACTGATCCGGCAGGTGCTGACGGAGAGCCTCGTCCTCTCGGTCGCGGGCGGCGCGCTGGGGCTCGGGCTCGGCTATGCCGGGACGAGGCTGCTGGAGCGACTTCAGCCCGAAGGTCTGCTGCGCGTATCGCATTTCGCCATCGATCCGCGCGTGGTTCTGTTCGTCGTGGCCGCCACCACGTTGGCGGGGGTGCTGTTCGGGGCCATCCCGGCGGGCTTCGCCGCGCACGCGGGCCCCGGGGAGGCGCTGCGCGAGGGCGCACGCGGTGGCGGCCCCGGTCGCCGCACGCGGCGGGTCGTGGGCGGGCTCGTCGTCGCCGAGATCGCGCTGGCCCTCCTGCTGGTGGTCGGCGGCGGATTGCTGGTCCGGAGCTTCATGCGTCTGCGCGCCGTGGACCCGGGTTTCGATCCGACCGGTGTGCTGACGGTGGGTCTCTACCTCCCCTCGACGCGGTACGACACCCGCGCGCAGGTGGTCTCGTTCTATCGAACGCTCCTGGAGCGGGTGCGGTCGATACCGGGCGTGGAGTCGGCCGGGGCCACGTCCAACCTGCCACTGGCGGCTCGGGGCTACAGCAGCGACTTCCTGGTGGCCGGGCGGGCACCGGACGAGTACGGCAGCGAGGTGGTCCACCGGCGGGTGCTGCCGGGGTATTTCTCTACCATGGGGGTGCCGCTCCTGGCCGGCCGGGTGATCGAGGACTCGGACGGTGGCGATTCCGAACCCGTGGTGGTGATCAACCAGGCGCTCGCCGGCGATCAGTTCCCGGGCGAGGATCCGGTGGGTCGGCGAATCGCGTTCGACAGGGTCCCCGACTCCACGTCCACCTGGTGGACCATCGTGGGAGTGGTGGGGAGCGAGCGTCAGAACGGGCTGGCACTGGCGCCGCAGATCGAGGTCTACGAGCCGCTGGCGCAGGAGGTCACGTCGGGGATGTCGCTGGTGCTGCGGGCGTCGGGTGATCCGGAGTCGCTCACATCCGCGGTACGGGCCATCGTCCGCGAGATGGACCCGCGTCTCCCGCTTCTCGAAGTGCGGACCATGGACGGGATCCGGCAGGAAGCGCTGGCCCGGGAGCGATTCCTCATGACGCTCCTGCTGGCGTTCGCCGGCGTCGCCCTGCTGCTGGCGCTGGTCGGGGTGTACGGGGTGACCGCTCAGGCGGCCAGGCAGCGGACCCGGGAGATCGGGATCCGGATCGCCCTTGGGGCGGGCGGGCAGCAGGTGGTCAGGCTGGCCCTGCGCCAGGGCCTGGGCCTCATCGCCGTCGGCCTGGCGATCGGCATCGCCGGCGCGCTCCTGGCGACCCGGCTCATGACCGCGCTGCTGTTCCAGATCGATCCCGGAGACCCTCTGACGTTCGGCACCGTTGCCGCGCTCCTGGCCGCCGCAGGGCTCCTGGCCTCGTGGCTGCCCGCGCGCCGGGCGAGCCGCGTCGATCCGGCCGAGGTGCTCAGGGCCGAGTGAGCCGACGCTCAGCCGGTGGTCGGGGCGAGATCCGCGCCCCTGCCGCGGGCCAGCTCGAGGATCGCACCGACCTGTTCCTCGAAGGTGAGCGCGGTGGTGTCCACCCGCACCGCGTCCTCGGCCGCCCTGAGCGGCGCCACCGCGCGCTGACTGTCCTGGCGGTCCCGCTCCCTCAGCCGTTCGATCTCATCGAGGAGCGCATCCCGATCGGGGGTGTCCCGGCCACTTTCCTTCAGCCGTCGCTCGGCCCGCACTTCCGCGGATGCCAGCAGGTACACCTTCAGCTCGGCGTCCGGAAACACCACGGTCCCGATGTCGCGTCCATCCACCACCACGTCCTCCGTTCCCGCCAGCTCCCGCAGGCGCCCGAGGAGCCACTCCCGCACCACGGGTATGCGGGCCACGTGAGACACGTGGGCGTTGATCTCGGCGGTGCGCAGCTCGGCATCCAGTGGACGGTCGGCTGCGCTCAGACGGAGCCGGCCGCCCTCGCGGCTGGCTTCCACCCGGAGAGCATCCAGCTGGTCCGGGGTGATCCCGTCCCACGCCGACTCCGGGGTTCCGCGGGCGAGCAGCGCGTGCGTCAGCGCGCGGTAGAACGCGCCCGAGTCGACGTGCAGCATCCCCAGGCGATGCGCCACTTCACGTGCGGTGGTGCTCTTCCCCGATCCGGCCGGACCGTCTATCGCTACGATCAATGCGCCTCCAATTGCCTTCTCACGCGCTCCAGCGCGCGCCAGAATCCCGGATAGCTGATGGACACCGAGTCCGCGCCCGAGACGGTGATGTCGTTTCCGCGCGCGGCGCCCAGTATGCCGAAGGCCATGGCGATGCGGTGGTCGCCCCGCGCCTCCACCTCGCCGATCAGCCTCGCCCCCGGCCGCCCGATCACCGTGAACGCGTCCTCCTCCTCCTCCGCTTCCACCCCCAGCGCGCGCAGGTTGCCGCACAGGGCCGCCACCCGGTCCGACTCCTTCACCCGCAGCTCCGCCACCCCTTCGAAGCGCGTCGCCCCCTCCGCCCGAGCGGCCACCACGGCGAGCACCGGCACCTCGTCGATGAGCGACGGGATCCGGTCCGGGGCGACGCGAACCCCCCTCAGGCCATCGCCGGGGGCCGCCTCCACGTCTCCCACGGGCTCACCGGCGCTGACCCGCGTCTGGGTCGCCTCGATGCGGGCGCCCATGGCACGCAGCACCTCGAGCACCCCGATCCGCCCCGGGTTCAGCCCCACGCCCGTGATGCGTACCGGCCGTCCCGCGAGTGCGGCCAGGCCGAGGAAGAAGGCTGCCGCGGAGATGTCGCCGGGGACGGTCAGGTCCACGGGCGACAGCAGATCGACCGGCGCGCTCGCCACCCGTTCTCCGGCGGCTTCCCGCACCCCGTGCGCCCGGCCCGCCTTTCCGCCGCCCGGGTGTCCGGCCTCCTCCAGGGTCCCGGCGTGCGAGCGCCACGTTTCCACGGTTGCGCCCATGGCGAGGAGCATCCGCTCGGTGTGGTCCCGCGAGGGGAGCGGCGAAGTGACGTCCACGCGAGCATGCCCGGTCAGGCCGGCCAGCAGCAGCGCCGACTTCACCTGCGCGCTGGAGCGTGGATTCGCCGCGCGGATCGGCGCGAGCGGCGAGCGTCCCCGGACTCCGATGGGGAGCCGGCCCGACTCGCCCAGCTCATCATAGCGAGCGCCGGCGTCCGCGAGCGGCTCCGTCACCCGTCGCATCGGGCGGCGCCGCAGCGAGGCATCCCCCGTGAGGACGGCCTCCGCGTCGCACCCCGCGAGCAGGCCGAGCAGGAGTCGGGCCGTGGTGCCGCTGTTTGCGCAGTCGATCTCCAGGCCGCGTGGCCGGATTCCATCGAGCCCGGCACCGCGCACTCGGATCTCGCCCGTGAGCTCGGCGGGGACGGCGAAGCCGAGGTCCCGGAGCGCCGCAGCCGTGGCCCGGGTGTCGGCGGCGTCGAGGAGGCCGGAGATCCGGCTTTCGCCCGTGGCCAGCGCCGCCAGGAGCAGCGCGCGGTGGCTGATGGACTTGTCGCCCGGGACGGTGATGTCCACGGGCCGCGCCGAAGAGCCCACGTCAGGCGTCCGCCCCCGCGTCACGGTAGGGGACGTCGATCTCCATCCCGTCGCGCGCCACTTCGGTGTGCGGGAAGACCGCCCTCGCTTCCCGCTCGAGCACCGTCGGATCCTGGCCATAGCGCGGGGACAGGTGGGTCAGAACGAGGTCGAGCACACCGGCGTCCCTGGCCATGCGCGCCGCTTCGCGGGCGGTCGAGTGCTCGGTCTCGCGGGCGCGGGCTGCCTCTTCCTGGGCGAACGTCGCCTCGTGAATCAGCAGGTCGGCGTCCTGCGCGTGCTTCACGGTGCTCCGCGTCGGGCGGGTGTCGCCGGTGTAGACCAACCGGCGCCCCGACCGGGGCGGACCCACCACCTCGCCGGGCGTGACCACGCGGCCCTCCACTTCCACCGCCTCACCGTGGTGGAGCCGTCCAAACAGAGGCCCCTCCGGGACGCCCAGCTCGCGGGCACGCTCCGGGTCGAAACGGCCCAGACGCGGGTGCTCGACCAGCACGTAGCCGAGCGACGATCGGCCATGACGCGTGCGGTACGCGACAATGTCGTAGCCGTTGCGCTCGACGCGCTGCTCCGGCTCCAGCTCGTGGATGTTGACCTCGAAGGGCACCCGCTCGACCCCCAGATGAACCGCTTCGTTCACCGTCTTCCCCTCTCCCCGGCTGCAGTACAGGCGCATCGGCTCCTCGCGCCCCTGGAGCCCCATGGTCCGGAGCAGCCCCGGCAGCCCGAGCAGGTGGTCGGCGTGCATGTGCGTGAAGAAGATGTCGTGCACGGCGAAACCGGTGCCGTACCGCATCATCTGTCGCTGAGTCCCTTCCCCGCAGTCGAACAGCAGCGTCTCGCCCAGGCGGTGGACGAGGACCGCGCTCACGTTGCGGGCGACCGTCGGGCGGCTCGCGGCCGTCCCCAGGAAGACGACCCGGATCACCGGCGACCTCCCACCCGCGGTCCGCGGCTGCCGCGCCCATCACGATCACGCGTCGACCGCAACCGCCTCGCCAGCGGCAGCGCCCATAGCCCGGCGCTCGCCGCATAGAAGGGCCGGGCCCAGGGCGTGAACGACGGGACCACCAGGAGCGCGGCCCACCCGGCCGCCTGCGCGGCCGCCCCAGCACGGCCTCGCCTGGCCTCGCGACCCTCGCGCCGAGTCTCCTGGAGTGCGGTCAGGTCGCCGCGCCGGGCCTGCATCCGAGCCATCTCGTCCGTCCATATGCTGGTAGCCTCATGACGCAGGAATCGGAACGCCGCCCGAACGAGCTGCCAGGCGACGGCCGCGATCCCCGCGACGGCGAGGAAGTCCAGAGCCGTTTCCACGGGGGCAACCTACCCGCGGCCGCCGCGCCGCGGCAAGCGCGGGCAACGCTCGAGACACCCCGCGGCATCCAACGTTCGAGCGGCCGGAAACGGTTGCGATACCAGCGATCCCAGCAGGAGCGTGAACATGAAGATTGCTTCCATCCGTGCGGCGGCGCGTGCCATCCCGTTGGCATTGGGTGCGGCCGCCGTCACCGCCACGATCGCGAGCGCCCAGGTGGTCGACACGGTGCGCGAGCGCCAGACCTGCATCTGTGCTCCGGGCGCTATGCCCGCTCCTGGCGCGCCGGGCGCCCACGGGCTCATCGCACCGCGCGCCATGTCGTTCAGCATGCTCGGTAACCACGGCCGCCTCGGCATTCTGCTGGGCGATGAGGTGGACATCGACGGAGGGGCCGGCGTGCGGGTCGCGGACGTGGTGAAGGGGGGCCCCGCCGAGCGCGCCGGGCTGCGGACCGGCGACGTCATCACGGCGCTCGACGGTCAGCCCCTCGGCGATGACCCCGCCCGGGGCATCATGGACCGCATGGCCGACGTCGAGCCCGGAGACACCGTCTCCGTCTCCTATCAGCGCGACGATCGAGCCTTGCAGGCGCGCGTCGTGACCGGACGCGACCCCGTCCGTGAGCTGATCGTTTCCGGAGCCCCCGGCGCCACCCGCTTCCGTGTAGCCCCCGCCGCCCCCGCACGGCCGGGTCAGCCCGGCAACGTCTGGGAGATCGGCGGCAATCGGTCCGACAGGCCCATGATGTGGCAGATGCAGGGGGCACCCGGCGGGGTGGAGCTCGTCGACATGAACGAGGGGCTCGGCGACTACTTCGGCACCGACGACGGGGCCCTCGTCACCGCGGTCCGCGATGACGACCTCGGCCTCCGGGCCGGCGACGTGATCCTGTCCATCGGCGACCGCGAGGTGAAGAACGCCGCCCACGCCCGCGAGATCATCGCCTCCTACCGCCACGACGAGACGATCCGTTTCAACATCGTCCGCGAGAAGAAGCGCATGACGGTCAGCGGCCACAGCGAGTCTCCCGGCGAGTAGCCCCCCGAGGGGCCTGCGGGCGCCCATGTTTGAGAAAGGGCCGCAACGCGCGTTGCGACCCTTTCCTATGCCGGGGGCGGGGTTCGAACCCGCACGGGCCGAAGCCCAGGGGATTTTAAGTCCCCCGCGTCTACCATTTCGCCACCCCGGCGGGGCTCGTAGGATGGTGGCCTCGCGGCGCCGCCGCCAGACCCCTGTGCGGTTCCCCACCTCATCCGGTTCCTCGCTCCCGCGGATTCGGCTACGTTTGCTTGCGGCCGATGCCGGCCGCGCGTCACCACCGGAGGGCTCTTGAAGGCATCGAAGCGCACGCTCACCGTTCTCGCTGCCACGATCTGGTACGGCGGTGGGATCGCGCTCCTCCTGAAGGGGAGCAGCTACGTCGTCGCGGCCGCCGGCCTCCACGCTCACGAGCTCATCCCCTGGGCCATGGCCGCCGTGGGACTCCTGGTAGGCGGCGTGCGCGGACGCGCGGCCTTCGCCCGTGGCTGCCGGAAGAACCTCGCCCGCATTCACGCCCTGGACGACCCCCGCCTCTGGCAGTTCTTCCGCCCCGGCTTCTTCTTCGCGCTCATCCCCATGGTGGGCGCCGGAATCCTCCTCCGCACCCTTGCCGACGCCGGCGGCTTCTGGGCGGAGACCACCGTCGGCTCTCTCGAGCTCATGATCGCCCTCGCCCTCCTCATGAGCGGCGTCGAGTTCTGGGTCTGGCGTCGAAACGCCTCCGGCAGCCAACCCGTAAGCGCTAGCGGACCAGTCATTTAAGCTGTACGGCCTGAGAAATCAGGTGAATAGTCGCCGCCGCGAGGCGCGCGGGGCGGCAGCGGCCCCGCGTCAGCCGCCGAGGTAGGTGAGGATCTCCGTCGCCTGCTGCGGAGCCTTTTCGAAACAGGCGTTCATGCTGATCCCGTAGAAGGAGCTGCCGGCCACCCAGACGCCGGGGCGCTCGCGGAGGCGGCCATGGATCCGGTCGAGGCGGCCCTGATGCCCTACGGTGTACTGGCCGATACCGAGCGGCCAGCGGTAGATGCGTGTGAGGGCGGGCTCGATGTCGGGCGCAATGCCCATCGTCATTTCCAGGTCGTGGCGGACCTGCCGCCTCAGCGACTCGTCGGGTGCGCGGACGGCCTCCGGATCGTGCGCTCCGCCGATCATGCAGCGCAGGAGGACCTCTCCCTCCGGTGCGCGACCGTGGAAGACGCTCGAGTCCCAGAGGCAGCCGAGGATGCGGGGGCCGGTGCTCCGCGGGACGAGGAAACCGAAGCCCTCCAGGTCGATCCCCGGGAGGTCCCGCTCGCGGAACCCCATGGCGACGACGGCCAGACCGGCCGTGCGGATCTCGCCCACGGTGGCCGCGAGCTCGGCGTCCACATCCTCCAGGAGCGGCGCGGCCACCGGTGCGGGGGTGGTGACGACGACGGCATCGGCTTCCATCGTGTCGCCGGACTCGAGTTCGACCGCCCAGCGACTTCCGTCGGCGGCGCGGACGGTGCGCACCGGCGCGCCTGTGCGGAGGCTGTCTCCGACGGCGTCGGTGAGCCCCGACACCAGGGTGTCCAGCCCGTCCTGGAAGGACGTGAGCGTCCCGCCCGGGCCGGCGGGCCCGCCGGGAGCGGTCAGCTCGGCCACGTCCTCCCCGCGGGCGCGCCGGGCTTCGGCTTCCTTCTTCGCAGCGCGGCGCTTCCTCATGCCGGCGACCATGGCCTTGACCAGCCCCCCGTGCTCCGCTTCCATCCTGGCCATCTTGGGGAAGCTGCTCTGCAGGCTGAGCTCTCTGACGTTGCCGGCGAACACGCCGGAAACCATGGCGTCCACCAGCACGCCCGCGGACTCCGGGCCGATGCGGCGGGCTGCGAAATCGAACACGCTCTCGTCGGTGTCCGGGCGCGAGCGAGCGAACGGCTCCCCGAAGACGCGCAGCCGGCCGGGGAGGCTGAGCACGCCGCTGCGGAGGAAGTCGATCGGGCCGGTGGGTACTTCGTGCAGTGTGCCGGCGCGATAGATGAAGCGGCGCGCGGCGTTCCGGTTCGCCCGCTGCAGGCGGCCGGTGAGGCCGATCCGCTCCACGAGCGCCAGCGTGGTCGGGGCGTTGTCGAGGAACCCGTTCGGACCCATCTCCACGCGGAATCCGTTCGGCCGGTCTGTGCGGACGTTGCCGCCCGGCTGGTCCCGGCCCTCGAGGACCACCACTTCGAGGCCGCCCGGAACAGCGCCCGCCCCATCCCGGAGATGGACGGCGGTGGCCAGCCCCGTGATCCCGCCGCCGATCATGACGACGCGCTTCATGCCGGGGCCCTCAGACGGTACGCGAGAAGACCGGCTTCTCCGCCGCCTTCTCCTTCTCGAGCTGGTAGCGGTCGAAAGCCATGCAGACGTTCCGGACGAAGAGCCGCCCTTCCGGCGTCACCCGCAGCGCCTCGGGCCCGATCTCGACGAAGCCGGCCTCCCGAACCTCGTCCAGCCGCGCCAGGGAATCGCCGAGGTAGTCGTCGAAGTCCACCCCGAAGCGCTCCTTCACGTCCGCCTTCCGCACGCGGAAGTTGCACATGATCTGCTGGATCACGTGCTGGCGGATGCGGTCGTCCTCGTCGAGGAGGTAGCCGCGGGCCACGGGGAGCCGGCCGGCGTCGAGGGCTTCGTAGTAGGTGCTGAGCTTCTTCTCGTTCTGGAAGAAGCCGTGTTGCACTTCGCCGATGCCGCTGATTCCCACACCGATCATGTCGGAAGCCGGCATGACGGTGTAGCCCATGAAGTTGCGGTGCAGCCGCCCCTCGTGCGCTGCCACGCTCAGCTCGTCCTGCGGAAGCGCGAAATGGTCCATGCCGATCGGCTGGTAGCCGGCGGCCAGGAAGCGCTCCATGGCCATGATGTACAGCTCCAGCTTCACTTCCGGGCTGGGCAGCTGCTCCTTCTCGAGCTTCTTCTGGTGTCCCCGGATCCAGGGGACGTAGGCGAACGAGTAGACCGCCACGCGGTCGGGTCGCATGCCGATGACCTGGTCCAGGTTCTTCCCGAAGCTCTCCGGCTCCTGCTTCGGCAGACCGTAGATCAGGTCAATGTTGATGCCCTCGTTGAAGCCCAGCTCACGAGCGGTCTCCACCAGTCGGGCGGTCTGCTCGTAGGTCTGGTTCCGATCGATGGCCACCTGAACCTCGGGCGTGAGGTCCTGCACGCCCAGGCTCAACCGGTTGAATCCGAGCTCCGCCAGCGTCACGAGGTGATCGCGGCTGGTCACGCGCGGGTCCACCTCCAGGGCGCGCTCGGCGCCGTCCACGAAGCGAAAGTACTTCTGGAAATGCCCGAACAGGTCGGCGAGCTGCGCCGGCGAGTAGTACGTGGGGGTGCCGCCGCCCCAGTGCATCTGGACGACGCTCCGCCGATCCGGGAGGTGCTCTGCGAGCAGATCGATCTCCCTCTTCAGGTACGCCATGTACTTCTCGGCGACCGGCATGTGCGGCGTGATGACCACGTGGCAGCCGCAGAAGAGGCAGCGGTGCTCGCAGAACGGCAGGTGCGCATAGAGGCTGAGCGGTGCACCCGCCTTCGCGTTCGCCTCTGCCAGCTTCGCACGGTACGCGTCCACCCCCACCTCGTCCGTGAACTCCACGGCCGTGGGGTAGGAGGTGTAGCGGGGTCCGGGCCTGTCGAACCGCTTCACTGTTTCGAAGTCCACGTGGACCGAGTGCTCCATGACTGCCTCTATCGCAACGTCTGCTCGTGGACCCGGTCGACCAGGAACGCCACCGCATCCGGCTCGGTGGTCCGCTCGATCCCGTGGCCCAGGTTGAAGATGTGTCCCGGCGCCGGCCCCGCGGATTCCAGCACCCGGTCGATCTGCCGCGCCAGCTCCGCTCGCGGGGCGAACAGCGCCGCCGGGTCCAGATTACCCTGCACCGCCAGCTGCGGTCCGAGGATCGCCCGGGCATCCGCCAGCGGGAGGCGCCAGTCGATCCCGATGACGTCGGCGCCCGACTCGGCGGCCGCCGCGAGCAGCGTCGCCCCCTGGTGCGGGAAGTAGAGCAGCGGGACGTCGTGCTCCTTCAGCGCCGCGACCACCCGCTGCACGGCCGGCAGCGCGAACCTCCGGTACTCGTGCGGGGCCAGGATCCCCGCCCACGAGTCGAAGATCATGAGTGCCTGTGCCCCCGCTTCCGCCTGCGCGCCGAGGTAGCGCGCCGTGGTGTCCGCCAGCTTGTCCAGCAGCATTCTCGCCGTTTCGGGCTCGCTGAACAGAAAGGCTTTCGCCTCGTGGAACGTCTTCGAGCCCTTCCCCTGCACCGCATAGCAGAACGTCGTGAACGGCGCGCCCCCGAAGCCGATGAGCGGGGCGCTGGACGGCAGCTCGCGACGCAGGATCCGGATCGTCTCCAGGACGAACGGCGTCGTCTCCTCGGGATCCGCCACGCGCAGCGCATGCACGTCGGCGGCGGAGCGGATCGGCGCCCGGATCACGGGCCCCGGATCGAAGTCCAGATCGATGCCCATCCCCTCGATGGGCGTCATGATGTCGCTGAACAGGATGGCCGCGTCCATGTCGTAGCGGCGGATCGGCTGAAGCGTGACCTCGGCCGCCAGCTCCGGCGTCTTGGTCAGCGTCAGGAAGTCGACCTTGGCCCGCACCGCGCGGTACTCCGGCAGGTATCGTCCCGCCTGGCGCATGATCCACACCGGCGTGCGCTCGACCGGCTCGCAGCGACAGGCGCGCAGGAACACCGGCTCCTGAACGGCGTCGGCCCCGGCCCGCCGCGCGTCCGGCGACGGCTGCCCCGTTGCGCCGCTCACCCGAGTACCTCTCCGAGGACCTCGGCTGCCGCCGCCACGGTGTCGTCCACGTCCACGTGGGTGTGGGCGGCCGAAAGGAAAAGCGCCTCGAAGGGGCTGGGCGGCAGGTAGAACCCGCGCTCTAGCATGCCGTGGAAGTACCGCGCGAATGCGCTCCGGTCCTGGACCTTGGCGGTGTCCCAACCCTGAACGGGGCCGGCCGCGAAGAAGAGCGTGGCCATGGCGCCCACCCGGTTCCACGACAGCCGATCCGCGTGCTCGGCGACGATCTGCCGCATCCCCGCCTCCAGCCTCGACCCCAGCGACTCGAGCCGGTCGTACAGCTCCGGGTGCGCACGCAGGTGCCTGAGCGTGGCCAGACCTCCGGCCACGGCCAGCGGGTTGCCCGACAGCGTGCCGGCCTGGTAGACGGGGCCGTCCGGCGCGATCCTGCGCATCAGGTCCTCGCGACCACCGAACGCGCCTACCGGCAGTCCTCCGCCGATCACCTTTCCCATCGTGGTGAGGTCGGGACGGACCCCGAAGCGCCCCTGTGCCCCCCCCGCCGCCACCCGGAAGCCGGTCATGACCTCGTCGAAGATCAGGAGCGCGCCGTGCTCGTCGCATAGCGCGCGCAGCCCTTCCAGGAAGCCCGGCAGCGGCGGCACGCAGCCCATGTTCCCGGCCACCGGCTCCACGATCAACGCCGCCACTTCGCCGGGCCGCTCCTCCATGAGCGCCCGGACCGAGTCCAGGTCGTTGTATTCGGCCACCAGCGTGTCCCTCGCCGCGCCCTCAGTCACGCCGGGGCTCGACGGCACGCCCAGCGTCGCTGCACCGGAGCCCGCCTCCACCAGGAATGCGTCCGCGTGCCCGTGGTAGCCGCCGCGGAACTTGATGAGGCCCGCGCGTCGGGTGGCCGCCCGCGCGAGCCGGAGCGCGCTCATGGTCGCCTCGGTCCCGCTGTTCACGAAGCGGACCACGTCCACCGACGGGACCATGTCCACCACCAGCTCGGCCAGGTCCACCTCGCCGGGCGACGGGGCCCCGAACGACGTCCCGCGCTCCAGCGCCGCCGCCAGCGCCGCGCGCACTTCGGGGTGGTCGTGCCCCAGGATCATGGGTCCCCACGATCCCACGTAGTCGACGTACTCGTTGCCGTCGGCATCGGTCATGCGCGCGCCGGACGCGCTGGAGATGAACCGGGGCGTGCCGCCCACCGAGCCGAAGGCACGCACGGGGCTGTTCACCCCGCCCGGGATCACCGCCTTCGCCGCCTCGAACAGACGCTCGCTTTCGGTCGTCCTCATTCCCACCGCGGTACGGGTCCCCGTTTCCGTCCGTCCCTGGGCCACGTTCAGGCGTTCTCCCGGCGCAGCGCCCGCGCCACGTCCTTCGCGAAATACGTCAGGATCAGGTCGGCGCCAGCACGCTTCAGCCCCAGCAGGCTCTCCATCGCGATCCGCGCCTCGTCCACCCACCCCTTCTCCGCGGCGGCCTTGATGAGCGCGTATTCCCCGGACACCTGGTAGGCGGCGGTGGGCATGCGGAACGTCTCCTTCACGCGGTAGAGGATGTCCATGTACGGGCCCGCGGGCTTCACCATGACGATGTCCGCGCCCTCCATGATGTCGAGCTCCACCTCCCGCAGCGCTTCCTCCGCGTTGGCCGGGTCCATCTGGTAGCCGCGGCGGTCGCCGAACGCCGGCGCGGAGTGGGCGGCGTCGCGGAAGGGCCCGTAGTACGCCGAAGCGTACTTCGCCGCGTATGCGACGATCGGGACGTGGCTCAGCCCGGCCTCGTCCAGCTCGTCCCGGATGGCCGCGACGCGTCCGTCCATCATGTCGCTGGGCGCCACCGCGTCCGCGCCCGCCTCCGCATAGACCCGCGCCGCTCGCGCCAGCAGCATCAGCGTCGGGTCGTTGTCCACCTCGCCGTCGTCGTTGAGCAGGCCACAGTGGCCGTGAGACGTGTATTCACACATGCACACGTCGGCCCACACAAGGAGATCCGGCACCTCCTTCTTGAGTGCCCGGAGGGCCCGCGGCACCAGCCCGTCCGGGTCGTACGCCCCCGTGCCCTCGGGGTCCTTCTCCTCGTCCGGCGGCACGCCGAACAGGATCACGCCCGGGATCCCCAGCGCCGCCACCTCGCGGCACTCCTTCACCAGCTCGTCCACCGAGAGGTTCTCCACCCCAGGCATGCTCTTCACCGGGATGCGCACGCCCTCACCTTCCACCACGAACATCGGGTAGATCAGGTCGTTCACCGTCAGCGCGGTCTCCCGCACCGCTCGCCGCCACGTCTCGCCCCGGCGCAGTCGCCGCGGCCTGTTCATCGGATAGCTCATGTCGCTCCTCTGGCACCTCCACCGGCGAAGCGCCGCTCGACGGCGTCCGCCAATCCTTCGAACGAATGCTCCTCTGCCTCCACGACTTCCCGGACCCCGAGTCCGCGGAGCGCCGTGGTCGTGGTCGGGCCGATCGCGACGAACGGGAACGTCGTCGCCAGCTCCCTGAACAGCGCCTCCCCGAGCGCCGCGACCAGGTTCTCCGCCGACGACGGGCTCGTCACGGTGATCGCCGCCACGGCTTCCCTCTCCACCAGGCGCCGACACGCTTCGACGTCCAGCGAAACGGGGACGATCCGATAAGCGGTCACCCGATCCACAATCGCACCCGCGCGCTCCAGCCCCTCCGGCACCTGGTCGCGCGCCAGCTCGGAAGCGGGAAACAGGATCCGCGCCCCACGTCCCAGCCCGTCGCACTGGAACGCAGCCACCAGAGCCGCGCCGGTCTGGTCGCCCGGGATGAGGTCCACCCCCCAGCCCACCGCTTCGGCGGCTCCCGCGGTTCCCTCCCCGACCGCCGCCACGCGCACCCCGGCCGGGATCTCCGCGACCAGCGCCGCCACGGCATCGACGGCCCGACGGCTGGTGAGGACGATCCAGTCGTAGCGTCCGAGGTCCGCGAGCGCGGCCTGCAGCGGGGCCGGGTCCTGCGGTGGGGTCGCGGCGAGGACGGGCCAGTGGATCACGGCGGCCCCGCGCTCGCGCAGCGCGGCGCTGAGCGGTCCGTCCCCGTCCTCGTCCCGCGTCACGACAACCCCCAGGCCGGACAGCGGCCGTTCAGTGCGTCCCGACACCGGACTCCAGGGCAGTACGGATCGCGTCCATTATGGCCCCGCCGCCACGCTTGAGGAGCGACCGGGCCAGGCGGCGTCCCAGCGCTTCTGCATCGGTCGGATCACCCGTGATCGACCCCTCCACGGTGCGGCTCCCATCCAGGGCGGCCAGGGCCGCCCGAAGCGTCAGCTCCTTCTCGTGGATGGTGGCATGGGCACCCAGCGGCACCTGGCACCCGCCCTCCACCTCGTGCAGGAGGGCGCGCTCGGCGAGCGTGCGGCGCCGCGTGTCTTCGTGGTCGAGCGGCATCAGCCACCGCCCCGCCCGCGGGTCGTCCGCCCTCGCCTCGATCCCGATCGCGCCCTGCGAGACGGCGGGCAGCAGGATGCCGGCGGGAAAATAGTCGGTGATGCGCTCGCTCAGCCCCAGCCGCTTCACGCCCGCCGCCGCCAGGACGATGCCGTCGTAGTCGCCGTCGTCGAGCCGGCGGATGCGCGTCGGCACGTTGCCGCGCAGATCGCTGAGCCGGAGATCGTCGCGCCAGGTGCGCAGGAAGGCGCGGCGTCGAAGGCTGCTCGTACCCACGCGAGCGCCCGCGGGCAGGGATTCCAGCCGGAGGCCGGGTCGGGCGATGAGCACGTCGCGCGGGTCTTCCCGCTCCAGGACCGCCACGAGCGCCAGGCCCTCGGGCATCGTGGTGGCCAGGTCCTTCAGCGAATGGACGGCCAGGTCCACGCGACCATCCAGGATCGCCTGCTCCAGCTCCTTGGTGAAGAACGCCTTGCCCGGCAACGCCGACAGCGCCACATCCTGGATCCGGTCCCCCTCGGTCTCGACATGGACCAGCTCCACGGCCGGCGCATCGGTCAGCCCCCGGATCCTCGCCGCGACGTGCTCGGCCTGCCAGAGCGCCAGCGCCGATGCCCGCGTCCCGATCCGCAGAATCCGCTGGCTCACTCCTCGCCCCCTTCGTCGTCGCCCGCGTCCCGATAGCGCTCCGGCTCCAGCTCGAACAGCTCCTGCACGGCAACCAGCTTGGTCAGCCCGTGGTACGTCGCCGAGTCCATGTTCCGGATCCGCGTCGTGGGCTGGTGAAGCAGCTTGTTGATCAGCGCGCGCGTGTACGCCTGCAGGACTTCCTCGTCCGCACGGCCGAAGCGTCGCCCATGCTTCGCCGCCTCCTCCCGCCCGATCTCGTGGAACCGGTCCCGGAGCGCCCGCAGCACGGGCACGACCTGGAGCGAGTCGTACCAGGCGAAGAACGCGTCCACTTCCTCATCCACGATCCTCTCCACCCGCGGGATCTCCTTCGACCGCCGCGAGCGGTTCTGATCGGCGATGCTCTCCAGCGCGTCCAGGTCGTACAGGAAGATGCTGTCGATCTTTCCCACCGCCGGATCGATGTTGCGCGGGTTGGAAATGTCGATCAGCACCAGCGGAGAGCGGCCGCGTTTCTTCATCACCGCGTTCAGGTGGTCGCTCTGGAGCACCGGCTCCGGCGACGACGTGGCGGTCACCACCACACTCGCCTCCCGCAGCGCCTCCTCCAGCTGCTCGAACGGGCGCGCCTCGCCACCCAGCTCCCGGGCCAGCCGCTCCGCCCGCTCGAACGTCCGGTTCAGGACCACCAGCCGGCCCGGCTTCTGGTCCGCAAGGTGCCTCGCGGCCAGGGTTCCCGTCTCCCCGGCGCCCACCACCACGACCGTGTGCTTCTCGAGGCCGTCGAACACCTTCAGCGCCATTTCCACGGCGGCGTACGCTACCGAAACGGTTCCTTTCCCGATGTCCGTCTCCGTGCGGGCCCGTTTTCCGACGTGGACCGCGGAGTTGAACAGCCGCGTCAGGACCGCACCCGCCCCCCGGCTCTGGTCCGCCATCTTGTGCGCGTCTCGGACCTGACCGAGGATCTGCGGCTCGCCCACCATCAGCGACTCGATCCCCGCGGCCACCCGGAACAGGTGCTGCACCCCCTGGCGACCCTTCAGCAGGTAGGTGTAGCGACCGTTGCCCAGGTGCGGGACGCCCTTCTGAAGAGCCACGGCCTCGCGGATCAGTCCCTCGCCCACCGGCGGCTCCCTCACCAGCGAGTAGATCTCCGTCCGGTTGCACGTGGAGAGGACCGACACCTCGAGCACGTCCTCGCGCCGCCCGCGCAGACGGCCGCAGAACTGCTCCACGTCCATGGGGCTGAACTGGACCTGGTCCCGGATCTCCGCCGGTGCGGTATCGTGGCTCGTGCCGAGGACGATCAGGTCCATGTTCTCATGTGAAGTCGTGGAACGACGGAATCAGCAGCG
Source organism: uncultured Gemmatimonadales bacterium (assembly GCA_963798845.1). GTDB lineage: Bacteria > Gemmatimonadota > Gemmatimonadetes > Longimicrobiales > RSA9 > CAVUKA01. Next base: position 155,825 of record CAWCUS010000005.1, read on the forward strand.
TCACGGTGAGCGACGACGCGACCATGAAGCCGAACGCGAACACCGTGACCGAGGCCAGGGTGCTCTTCGGCCACCGGAACAGCCAGAGCCCCAAGAGACAGGCGCCGTACACGAACCAGACGGCCGCGGTCAGAAGGAACTTGGGATCCACCAGCAGGTTCACGTCCAGCTGGCCCGTGTGTTCCAGCGTGAGCGCCCACACGGTCCCCGCCAGGATCGCCGCGGTGAGCGCCGACCACCCCAGTCCGAGCGCCCACACGTTGAGGCGCGACAGCGTCTCCAGGTTGGGCAGCCGCTGGAAGAGCAGGCCCACCTGCTTCCGCTTCAGCTGCCGGTACTGCAGCAGGTACATGACGCCGTACAGCGCGGACACCGCCAGCGAGACGTACCCGATCATAGCCGTGGTCACGTGGATACCGAACATCGGCGAGCGCAGGATCTCCGGCACCTCTCCGCTGTGCGTGATGAACGCCGTCGAGAGCATCTGGAGAAAGAGCACCCCCGCGAGCAGGAACGCCCCCGTCGCCCGGTCCCGCATCTGCCACTCCAGGACGAGGTACACGAGCGCCACCGCCCACGCGATGAACGTCAGGCTCTCCCATGTATTCGCCAGGGGGATGTGCCGGTACGCGAGCCCGCTCAGCACCAGGTAGACCACGTGCACGGTCACCACCACCCACGTGATCGCCGGCGCCGCCCACGCCACGCGCGCTTCCGGCTGCGCAAACACGAAAACGTACGCCAGCAGCGCCAGCAGGTACCCCACCGGGAGAAGCCCGTTCAGGACCGCGAGCGTGGTCAGCATGGGCTCACACCTTCACGGGCGTCCGTTCGAACGGAGCCACGGGGTTCAGGATGTTGCGGCACTCGGGGTTCGTGCACCCGGGGCAGCGCAGACCGTACTGCCGCGAACACGCCTCTCCGGCGCGCATGTGCTCCAGCACGATGTCCGCCAGCGCCTCCTGGAACTCCGGGTCCGCGTTCAGAGAGGGCGCGCGGCGGAAGTTCTCTATCCCCACCTCGTGCGCCAGCTCGCCGTACTCGATGTCGATCTCCGAAAGCGTCTCGATGTGGTCGCTCGTGAAGGCGATTCCCACCACCAGGACGTCCCTCTGTCCCTTCGCCCCCAGGTCCTTGATCACCTGTTCCGTGCTCGGACCCTGCCAGCGCACCGGGCCTACCTCCGACTGGTACGAAAGCAGGTACCGATTCGCGAAACCGCCCGCCTTCATCACCTCGTGCACGCTCGCACCCACCTCCTGCGGGTACGGGTCGCCTCGGTCGATGATCGACAGCGGCAGAGAGTGCGCGCTGAACAGCAGCAGAACGTCGTCCCGCGCCTCCGCCGCCCACGTCTCCAGTCCTTCCCTGACCTTTTTCGCCATCGCCGCCACGAAGCCCCAATGCGTCGGCCAGCGGTCGATCACGCTCCAGCGGAACGCTTCCCGCATCCCGAGCCGCTCCGCCGCTCGCCACAGCTCGTTCAGGCTCGACCCCGTCGTCGCACACGAGAACTGCTGGTACTGCGTGAATGCCACCGCGCGCTCCACACCGTCCGCCTTCATCGCCGCCAGCGCGTCCTCGCTCCGAGGGTGGATGTAGCGGAATGCCACGTAGAACCGGTGCGGCGCCGTTTCCGGCGACAGTCGGTCCAGACGCTCCACCATCCCGGCACCCTGCTCTCGCGTCCACTTCAGGATCGGCGACCCGCCACCGATCCCCCGGTACAGCTCCTGGACGCCCTTCGTCCGCCGGTTCGCGATGAACGGACCCAGCCAGTCCTGCAGAGGCAGCTGGATGATCTCTCGATCGGCAAACAGCTCCAGCAGGAACGGGCGCACGTCCTCCAGGGTCTCCGGACCCCCGAGGTTCAGCATCACGATCCCTGTCCCTCCAGATTTCCCCTCCCCCTTCGTCCCCATCTCTTTCCCGTTTGCGCCTGTTTCCGATTCGGCCCGACGGCCACCGTCGGCCGAAAGCTCGCACAAGCCCCGGAGCGCAACAAGACGCGCCATTCCTGCCCTGGCGCCCCGCCGCCGCCCTATCCGCGCGCAATTTCGCTCACCCGGCCACCGGGTACTACCCGGAGTTGCACCATTCTGCCGTCGGGACACCTCGGCGGGACGGTGTGGGAAGATCCCTTACGCGCGGGAGCGAGGATGCCGCACGCCGCGGCGGATACCCCTTGTCCGGGGTTTCCCCGCTCGCCTGCGCCCGCTCCTCATCGCGCGAAGCGCGCGCGCCCGCGTTCGCGCACGCCGAGGACGGGCGGGGCGCGTTCGCAGGAGCCAGCGACCCGCGCTGGCGGCGCGGGGCCGGGGCCCGATCAGGCGGCAGCGGCGGTGCGGATGGCCTGGATGTTTTCGGCGATGGAGCCGGTTCCGCGGAAGACGGCGGCGCCGGCCACGAGGACGGTGGCGCCGGCGGCGACGACGTCGAGCGCGGTGTCGGGGGCGATTCCGCCGTCGACCTCGATCTCGACGTCGTCGCGGCCGGCCTCGCGGAGGAGGGCGGCCACGCGTCGTATCTTGGCGGGGGTGGAGGTGATGAAGCGCTGGCCGCCGAACCCCGGGTTCACGCTCATGACCAGGACCATGTCCAGGAATGGAGCGATGTCCTGGAGCAGGATGGCCGGAGAGCTCGGATTGAGCGAGACGCCCGCGCGCATGCCGTGGTGATGGATGGTTTCCAGCGTGCGGTGGAGGTGGACGGACGCTTCCTGGTGGACGGTGAGGAAGTCGGCGCCGGCGTCGGCGAACGCTTCCACGTATCGCTCCGGGGCCTCGATCATGAGATGGACGTCGAGGGGGAGCTCGGTGGTCTTGCGGATAGCCGCCACGACGGGCGGTCCGATGGTGATGTTGGGAACGAAGCGCCCGTCCATTACGTCCACGTGGATCCAGTCGGCGCCGCCGGCCTCGGCAGCGGCCACTCCGTCGGCGAGACGAGCGAAGTCGGCGGACAGGATCGAGGGTGCGATCTTCACGCTCACGGCGTGCCTCCACGCTGAAGCAGGCGAGTGCCTTCCGGTCCGCCGACCACGACGGTGTCGGCCATGTTGATGAAGAGCCCGGTCTCCACGACTCCCGTCAGGGATCGGATCTCCCGCTCGACGACAGGGCCGTCCAGGCCGGCGTCGAAGCGGCAGTCGAGGATGAAATGGCCGCCGTCGGTGCGGAAGGGCTGGCCGTCGTCGCGCTGGCGGAGCGTCGGGTCGGCGCCGATCTCGCGGATCTCGGGCAGCAGGGTACGCCAGCCGAAGGGCACCACTTCCACCGGAAGCGGCGATCGGGATCCGAGCCGCTGCACCAGCTTGGAGTCGTCGACCACGATGACCAGACGATCGCTGGCGGACGCGACGATCTTCTCCCACAGGAGGGCGCCGCCGAGCCCCTTGATGAGGTCGAGGGCGGGGTCTACTTCATCGGCGCCGTCGAGGGTGAGGTCGAGGCGGGGCGTATCGTCCAGCGTGGAGAGCGGGATTCCGAGTTCCGCCGCCCTGGCCCGCGTGTCGCTCGATGTGGGCACGCCGACCACGTGCCGCAGCTCGCCGCCTTCGCGGCGGGCGGCGAGGGCTTCGAGAACGAGGCGCGCAGTGGAGCCGGTGCCGAGACCCAGCTTCATGCCGTCCTCCACCAGCGCTACCGCCCGTTCGGCTGCCTGTCGCTTGCGCTCGTCCTGACGCATCGTCCTCCAGCGGGCGCATCGCGCTCTCGCGGCGCCGGGTTGCCTGCTCGTTCGGGTCGGGATCGGACGTCCCGGCGAACGGCCAATGTACGGCTCCTGCAACCCGGGTGCAAAAGAGAAAACGCCCGATCGGCATGGCCGATCGGGCGTTTCCCGTTGGTTCCCGGAAGCGGGTGCTAGCGGTCCTTCTTGCGGACCTGCTCCACCTGCCGCACGGTCTGGAAGACGCACCCGGTCGGGCGCAGCGGCACGTACAGGTACTGCGCGTCCTCGAGGGCATCACGCAGCTCCGGGGACTGCTTGATCATGGCGCTCAGGTCATTGTCCATCTGCTGACCGCGCAGCCCTTCCAGCTGGCCGCTCACGGCAGAGACGTCACCGCTGGAGGCGTAGACCGGCACGCCCCGAACGTTCCCCAGGTACGTGAGGTCGTTCTGGTCGATGATCCGCGCCGACTGCCAGGTGGTGTATTCCATGTCCACGTTCCGCGCCACGTTGATCGTCAGGGGCTGACCCTGGACGAACCAGTCCGCGTCGCTGGCCATGGTCACCGTCGGCAGCGTCGAGGCCAGAGGCTGACGCTGGCCGGTCACGTCCACCACCGTGTCGCGTGACTCCGGCAGGTAGATCGCGTTCACCGTGCGGATGCCGCTCGGTGCGCCCGGATCCACCACGCACACGCTCACGTTCTCCTCGGCGGGCTTCGGCGCCGGCTGCGGCGCAGGTGCCGGGGCAGGCGCAGGCGCCGGCGGGGCCGGGGCCACGGCCACGACCTCGGGCGCTTCGAGGCCCATGAGGAACTGCGCGCCGATCTGGCCGTAGATCATGTGCTGGATCTTCGCCACGTTGTCCTCGAAACTCGGACCGGCCACGATCGGCGGACGCGAGACCCGGTCACCGAGCTCCAGGCGGACGCCGAAATGGTCCGCCAGCCGCAGGTCGGTGCCCAGCGCAGCCAGACCCATGAACTTCGGCTTCTCGAGGAGTGCCACCGTGCGGGTGCCACCCGTGCCCGGCACGTCGACCAGCTCACCCGTCTTCGCGTCGGTGGACGTCGGGTTCACGACCTTGTCGCCGGCCGGGTTGTACCACATGGCACCCGCGCCGAGGGCGAGATACGGCCGTCCGATCGCGCTGTTCCCCGATGTGAGGCGGAACAGCAGATCGCCCGAGCCCGTCCAAAGGTTCACGTCCTCGATGAGGTCGTTCGAGTCCGTGGTCGGGTCCAGCTCATCCCAGCTCCCCTTCACCAGCGGCCGTTCGGTGTAGGTCCCGTTCGCACGAATCCCCACGCGGTCCGTGGCCCACCACGTCAGCTGCGAGCCGACCAGCCAGCCGGACTCGAACTTCACGTTGTTGTTGTTGGTCTGGGCCGCATCCACGTCCAGGGCGTCCGTGTACCACGCGTACCCGCCGTTGACCCCGAAGTCGAGCCGGTAATCCGGCCGCTCCTGGGCGTTCGCCGGCGTCGCGGAGAACAACCCCACCATGGCTACTGCTCCGGCAGCCAACAGTGTCTGCTTCATCATCTGAGGTCTCCTCGATCGAAGGATTCCATCGGTTTCTTCTCTTCTCCTGCCCGGCGCCATTCGTGACGGTCGGGTCGTGGACTCGTGCGGGATCGGAAGCACCGCGACCGCGGTGTTCGTCCCGCGTCCGGCGCAGGAAGTGTGCAATCCCGGTGCCACGATACCGTCAGGCGCGGCAGGCACAAAGTGCCGGCTTCGCAGTGGATTGCGTTGTGCCGTCCGGGAAAAGTGCGTGCGCCGGTGGTGGCACACGCCCGGGATCACTCGGGGTGGAGGGGTCCAGCAGTCTCGTGGTGTGCGGGCAGGCCCGCTCCTTCGCGGGCGGCGGCGAGGCCGGAGCCGTGGGCGGGAAGCACGTCATCGGCGATCCGCGAGAGCGCGAGGTAATAGGTGACCTCGGCCACGGATTCCCGCACATCGAGCGCGTCGAGATACAGCTCCACGGCCTTGCGGTCTTCCAGCTCGTCGCCGAGGAAGTCGGCGAACTGGAGCGCGTTCTCCACGTGCGTGTGGATGAGCGCCACCTCGGTCCGGGCGGCGATCAGCTCGACGCGGTGCCGAAGGCCCTCGTTGACGCGCCCGCGCAGGCGCGCTCGGAGGTGGCCGAAAAGCGATCGTCCGTTCCCCTCCTCCGGCTCGGGTCCGGGGTCGGGGGGCTCCACGATCTCGGCCCAGTCGTGACCGGATTCGGCCTTCTCGCCGAGGATGGCCAGGGCACGGCTGGACAGGTTGTGGGCTTCGTCCTCATCGAGCCGCAGGAGCCGGGAATAGATCTCGAGGGCATCGGTGAAGCTCACTTCCTCATTCACGAGCGCGATGAGGTCGAGGGCGTGCTCGACGTGGGTCGACAGGAGCTTCTCCTGCGCCACTGCGACGGCAAGCTCGACGCGCTTCCGCGCCCGTTCCGAAAGGCCCTTCGAGAACACGGCGATACTCCGGTTCGTTGGCGAGGTGGGGCGAAGCCAGCCCCTTTGGACAGTCGCGAGCGGGCGCAAGTTCTGTTCCCTGCGGCGGGCCGACACCGCTCCCGCCGCCGCGCGCCAAGGCGGGTTCCGCTCGGGGTCCGCGGCAGCTATCTTGGCGCCATGCTCGACGAGATCATCGCCAAGCTGGAATCGGAAGTCGCGCACCTGCAGCACGAGCTGCAGGTGGAGCTGCCACAGCGGATCAAGACCGCCGTGGAGCATGGCGACCTGCGGGAGAACGCGGACTACAAGTCGGCGCTGGAGCGCCAGCAGTTCGTCCAGGCCCGCCTGGGTCAGCTCACCAATCGGCTGCGCGAGCTTTCGAACATCGACGTGACCGGGATCCCTCGGGACCGGGCGGGGTTCGGCAGCTGGCTGCGAGTGCGCGACGGCTCCGGCGACGAATACGAGTACACCATCGTCGCCGGCGACTTCATGGATCTGGACGCGGGGCACATCTCCATGGCCTCGCCCCTGGCGCGCGGCCTCATGGGAGCGAAGCAGGGCGAGACTGTGGTCGTCCAGCTGCCGGCCGGCGAACGGTCGTTCGAGATCATGGAGCTCAGGACGCTCCCTGAGACGCTCGACTAACCCACCATCTCCCGGTCGTTCGATGGGTACTTCGCCGCACTGTCATCGCCCCACTTGATGAGGGTGTGACCGAGCGGGGCCGTGGCCACGAGCTCGCCTTCCCCCCCGTTCTCGTCCGTGGTGAAGATCTCCACCACCCCCACCTCGGCGTGCAGCCGGACGTACACGTCCTGGTAGTCGTCCTGCTCCGACTCCAGCACCACCACGCGCACCGCGCGCCCCGATTCTCTCACCACTGCCTCCCTCGCACCAGCGTCAGCGTTCCGAACCCGTCTGGCCCTTCCGCAAGATGGCTCTTATGGTGCCGGGCCGCGAGGGCACCGGCGGGCGCTCGCCCGGGTCGCAGGCCGAAAAACTGGGAAGGCCGGGTTCCCGCTGCGGGGATCCCGGCCTTCCTTCCAGAGGGCCCGGCCGGATTCGAACCGGCGTTCAAGGATTTGCAGTCCTCTGCCTAACCACTTGGCTACGGGCCCGAACAAACGGCCCCGGCACGAACCGGGGCCGTCGAGAGCGGGACACCGGACTCGAACCGGCGACCTTCTGCATGGCAAGCAGACGCTCTACCAACTGAGCTAGTCCCGCGAAAATTCCTGACGTTTCCGAGCAGGAGTCTATGCCAAGGGGTGCCGCGCGTCAACCGTTCGGGCGGCCTTTCAGCCCGCTTGCAGCAGCTCCCTGGCGTGGTCGAGGCTCGTGACGCTTTCCGGGTCTCCGCCGAGCATGCGGGCCAGCTCCCGGACCCTGGAATCGCCCTGCAGCTCATCCAGCATCGTGCGAGTGGTCCCGCCCGCTTCCGCTTTGCGCACGAGAAGGTGGTGGTCGGCGCGGGACGCGATCTGGGCAAGGTGGGTGATGGCGAAAACCTGGTGCTCCCGAGCCACCTCTGCGAGCTGGGCCCCCACCTGGGCCGCCACCTTCCCGCCGATGCCCACGTCGATCTCGTCGAACACGAGCGTGGCAACGGCGTCCACCCGGGCGAGGATCGTCTTGAGCGCAAGCATGATCCGCGAGAGCTCGCCGCCCGACGCGACCCGAGCCAGCGGTTGCGGCTCGAAGCCGACGTTGACCGTGACCAGGAACTCGACGCGCTCCGCCCCGTGGCGGCCCGGCTCGGGGAGCGTGATCAGCCGCACCTCGAAGCGCGCCCCTTCGAGGCCCAGCCCGGGAAGCTCAGCCTCCACTTCCGCCGCCAGACGGGCGCCGGCGCGGCGCCGCGCCCGGGTCAGCCCGGTGGTCAGCTCACGGAAGCGCTCGTCGGCTTCGGCCACGCGACGCTCGAGCGCCGCCTGCTCGAACGACGCGCCCTCGAGCAGGTCCAGCTCATCGCGGGCCGCCCGCCCCGCGTCCACCACGTCCTCGAGCGTGGGGCCGTATCTCGCTTTCAAGCGGTAGAGCAGATCCTGCCTGCGTTGGATGGCGTCGAGCCGGGACGGGTCGTGCTCCACGGTACTGGCGTAGTCGCCCATCCTCCGCCCGAGCTCCTCCACGTTGTAGTACGCCGTTTCGAGGAGCTCGCGCGCCGCCTCCTGGCCGCCGTCGATCCGGATCAGCTGGTCGAGCGTGCGCCGGAGGCCTCCGAGCACGTCCGCCACAGAGCGCTCGCCTTCGTAGAGCGCGTCCCGCAACAACTCCGAAAGATGGGCCAGCTCCTCCGCGTTCTCGAGCCGACGGCTCTCTTCGTCCAGCCGCACCTCGTCGCCCGGATCCACGCCGGCGCTCTCGATCTCGTCAGCCTGGACGCGGAGGAAGTCGGCGCGCTGCTCCACTTCCCGGCGGCGCGCCTCCAGCGAGGCCAGCGCCTCACGGGCGTCCTGCAGCTCCTCGTATGCGGCGCCTACCTGCTCCGCCCGTCCCTCTTCGCCGGCGAACGCGTCCAGGATGTCCCGCTGCGGCTCGGTGCTCAGCAGTGCCTGGTGCTCGTGCTGGCCGTGGAGGTCGACCAGTCGACCTCCCAGACTGCCGACCAGGGAAGCCGTGCTGGCCGCGCCATTCACCCACGCCCGGTTCCGCCCCTCCGCGGCCACCTCGCGCCGGAGGATGAGCAGCCCGTCCTCCGCCTCGAGCCCCTGCCTCTCGAGGAGCGCCGCGATGTCCTTGCGTCCGGCCACGTCGAACACCCCTTCCACGACCGCGCGCTCGGCACCGGCGCGCACCGTCTCCACCGAAGCGCGCTCGCCCAGCAGGAGCGAGAGCGCGCCGACGATGATGGACTTCCCCGCCCCGGTCTCACCCGTGAGGACGGTCAGGCCCGGCTTCAAGGGGACGGAGAGGCGTTCGATGACCGCGAAATTCTCGATCCGGAGCTCGATGAGCATGGGCGATGATAGGCGGCCGGGCCGGGGCAGATCAATGGCTCGGCCGGACGGTCATCCCTCTTCGTCGTCCCACGGTTCGTCCGACGCTCCGTTCCCACGGCCGGCTCCGGCGCCCCAGTGGAGCTTGCGCCGGAGCGTGGAGAAGAAGCTCTGCCCTGCGAACCGCACGAGGGGAACCGTGGCCCTGCCCCGCTGGACGACCAGCCGATCGCCGTTCACCAGCGCTTCGCCCGCCTGGCCGTCGATGGTCAGCACCACCTCGGCGTTCGGGTCCCGGATCTCCACCTCCACGCGCGTGTCCGCCGGGAGCACGAGCGGGCGCACCGCGAGCGTGTGCGGCGAGATGGGTGTGGCGAGCAGGCACTCCATGGACGGTGCGACAATGGCTCCCCCGGCCGACAGTGAGTAGGCGGTCGATCCCGTCGGCGTGGCGACGATGATCCCGTCGGCCGCGTATTCGCCGACCTCCTCCCGCTCCTCTCCCACGTACACGCCGAGCTGGATCACACGTGCGAAGCCACCCTTGTGCAGCACGGCGTCATTGAGCGCCATGTACTCCGTGCCCGCGCTCCCGTCCCTTCCAATGACCCTGGCCTGGAGGGTGAACCGGACGTCCAGCCAGTAGTCGCCGCGCGCCAGGTCGTCCAGCGCCTGCTCCACTTCCTCCGCCCGGATGGAGGTGAGGAAACCGAGATGACCCATGTTGATGCCCAGGACCGGTGTGTGGTGCACCGCCACCAGCCGGGCGCCCCGGAGCAGCGTTCCGTCACCGCCGAGGCTCACGAGGAGGTCCATGCGCCCGGGCACGAAGTCACCCGCGGACGAGAACAGGTCGCGGAGCTCGGGCTCGGGGCACAGCTCGAGCCCCAGTGCCGTCCCGTGTTCGTCCAGCGCGTGCGCCACGCGCTCCAGCCCGGGATCCCGCGTCTGCCCGACGATGCCGATCCGATGGAAGCCCCGAGAGGACCCCATCACGCCGACTCGCGCACGCCGGCCAGGCCCATGCGGACCATGTCCCTGGCCGCTTCCGCGATGCCGTTCGGCGTGAGGCCGACCTCCTCGAGCTGCTGGGACCGCGCGGCGTGGTCGATGAGCCGGTCCGGGACGCCCATCACCCGGACGCGCGGGCGGGGTGCATCTCGGGACGCCACCCTGGCCGCGACAGCGGCCCCGAAGCCGTTCACCAGCGCACCCTCCTCCACCGTGACGACCGCCCGGTGGGAGCGGATCGCCCATTCCAGCGTGTCCTCGTCCATCGGCTTCAGGAACCGGCAGTTGACCACGGACGCGGCGATTCCCTGCTCCGCGAGCGACTCCGCGGCCGCGGCGGCCGGAAGTACCATCGTCCCGGTTGCCAGCAGGGCGACGTCCGTTCCGCGACGCAGGATCTCCCACGTCCCGAACGGCACGTCCGGGATGTCAGACAGCGCCGGGACGTCGGCGGGTACGGAGTCGCGCGGATAGCGGAGCGCGAATGGGCCGTCGGTCCAGGAGACGGCCAGGCGCAGGAGCGCCAGCAGCTCGGCGCCATCTTTGGGTGCCGTGACCACCGTGTTGGGCACGGTCAGCAGGTACGCGATGTCGTACAGCCCCATGTGCGTGGGGCCGTCGTTCCCCACGAGCCCTGCCCGGTCCATGGCCAGCACGATGGGGAGCTTCTGGATCGCGGCATCGTGAACGATGGAATCGTACGCCCGCTGCAGGAAGGTCGAGTAGATCGCAGCCACCGGCTTGAGCCCTTCGGCGGCGAGCCCTGCGGCGAAGGTGACCCCGTGCCCTTCTGCGATCCCCACGTCGAAGAAGCGATCCGGATACGCATCGGCGAAGGCGGTGGTGCCGGTGCCGTCCGGCATGGCGGCCGTGATGACGACCAGCTCCGGGACCGTGGCCCCGAGCTCCACCAGCCCGCGCCCGAATACCTTCGTATAGGCGGGGAGCCCCGCCTTCTTCGTCATCTCGCCGCTGATCTTGTCGAACGGCTTCGCTCCGTGCCACACCACCGGGTCGCGCTCAGCCCGCTCGAATCCCTTCCCCTTCTGCGTCAGGACGTGCACGACGCGCGGCCCCTGCATGTTCCGGACGTTGCGGAACGTGTCGACGAGCTCACCGAGGTCGTGGCCGTTCACGGGTCCCACGTACCGGAAGCCCATCTCCTCGAACAGCATCCCGGCCACGAACATGTTCTTCAGGCTGTCGTCGAGTCGCACGGCCGCCTGCTCCATCCGCTCGGGGAGGAGGTGGATGAACGCCTTCAGGTCCTCCCGCATTCGATTGTACAGCGGGTTGCTGCGGATCTTGGTCAGGTACTTGTTCATCGCGCCCACGTTCGGCGCGATGGACATGGCATTGTCGTTCAGGACCACGATGAGGTCGCGATCCGTGTGCCCGGCGTTGTTGAGCGCCTCGTACGCCATTCCGCTCGTGAGCGCCCCGTCACCGATGACCGCCACCACCTTGTGGTGCTCGCCCTTGAGGTCCCGGGCCGTGGCCATGCCGAACGCCGCCGAAATGGATGTGGCCGCGTGGCCCGCGCCGAACGTGTCGTAGGGAGACTCGCCCCGCTTCAGGAACCCGGACAGGCCGCCCCTCTGGCGGATGGTCGAGAAACGCTCGTTCCGCCCCGTCAGGATCTTGTGCGGGTATCCCTGATGGCCGACATCCCAGACCAGCCGGTCGGTCGGGGTGTCGAACACGTAGTGCAGGGCGATGGTCAGCTCGACGACGCCGAGCCCGGGCGCGAAGTGGCCACCCAGGCGACTGATGACGTCCACGAGCCGCTGGCGCACTTCCGCGGCCAGCGGCACGAGGTCTGACGGTTGGAGCCGGCGGATGTCCTCCGGCGTCCGGATCTGCTCCAGCAGCGACACACCCACCTCCCCGCTCAGCGATCCCGTTCCACGGCGTAGCGCGCCAGCGCGGCCAGCTCGTCGGATCGGAGCCCAACCGCCTCCAGCGCCGCCGCCGCGGCAGCCGACTGCTCCGCCGCCATCGACCGCGCCCGGTCGAGCCCCACGAGCGCCGGGAAGGTGGCTTTGTCCAGCGCCGAGTCCCGGCCGGCCGTCTTGCCCAGCGTCGCAGTGTCCCCGGTCACGTCCAGAATATCATCCGCGATCTGGAACGCCAGCCCGACGGCCTGCCCATACACGGCCAGCGCATCCAGCACCACCGGTGCGGCGCCTGCCGTGCGACCGCCGATGGTCGGGGCGGCCGAGAGCAGCGCGCCCGTCTTCAGGCGATGGATCGTCGTCAGGGCTTCCACGTCCACGGGGCGCCCTTCCGCTGCCAGGTCCAGAAGCTGACCGCCGATCATTCCGCCGCCCCCAGCCGCCTCACACAGCAGTCGCACGACATCGGAGCGGCCAGCATCATCGAGGCCGAGCTGCCCGGTGGCGCGCTCCGCCACGTTCACCGCGAGCGGGATGAGCGCCGCGCCCGCCAGCGTCGCGGCGGGAACGCCGTGCAGGACGTGCGTGGCAGCCCGGCCTCGCCGGACCGGGTCGTCGTCCATGGCGGGCAGGTCGTCGTGAACGAGCGAGTAGGTGTGGACCAGCTCCAGCGCGGCCGCCAGCGTGTAGACAGCCGGGGGGACCTCCGGGCACACGGCGCGATAGGCCGCCACACACAGGATCGGCCGGAGCCGCTTTCCTTCCGACGACACGGCGTAGCGGATCGCTTCTCCCACCGCCCCGGACGCTGCCGCCACCATCGGGATGGCGGCAATCGCCTCGTCGACCCGGTCGCGCTCTGCCGCGAGAAACGAGTCGAGCGAGAACCTCACTCCTCGGCCGGCTCCGCTTCCACCGCCACAGTCCCGTCCATGTCCACGACCAGGGTCTCCACCCGGAGCCGCGTGCGCTCCATGACGGCGTACGCCTCGCGCACGTGGGTCACCCCTTCCTCGAAGAGGTCAAGCGCCTCCTGGAGCTCGAGATCGTCCTGCTCCAGCCGATCGACGATGACCTCCAGCCTCCGAAGCCGGGACTCGACGCCTTCCGCTCGCTCTTCCTCACTCATTCGTCACCCTCTCCGCCACGCAGTCCACGCGCCCGTCCGCCACCCGCAGCCGGAATCGCCCCCCCACCTCGAAGTCGGAAGCCCGCCGGAGAACGCGCCCGTCCTCGCCCTGGGCCACGGCGTAGCCGCGCTTCAGGGCCGAGAGCGGCGACAGCGCCTCCAGCTTGTCGGCGCAGCGGGCGAGGGCGGCCGCGCGCCGCACCAGCAGCATCTCCACGCTGGCGGTCATGGCGTGCGCCAGGTCCTGCACGTCCGAGGCCCGCCCGACGACCAGCCGTCGCAGCGCCCCCGCCAGGCGCACCCGCGCCGTGGCCACCTGTCGCCGCAGGTCGGCGCCGTCCAGGACCACCCGCTCCGCCGCCGCTGACGGCGTGGCCGCGCGAGCATCTGCCACCAGGTCGGCGATGGTCACGTCCACCTCGTGTCCGATCGCGCTCACGACCGGCACCGGGCACCGTACGATGGCGCGCGCGACCTCTTCCCGGTTGAACGCCCACAGGTCCTCCACCGAGCCCCCGCCACGTCCCACGATGATGACGTCGACGCGGCCGTACTCCGCCAGGCGGTCCAGCGCGGCCGCGATCTCCGCCTCGGCGCCGTCGCCCTGGACCCGGGCAGGGCTCAGCACCACCGTCGTCCACGGCGCCCGCTGCTCGATCACGCGCAGCACGTCGTGGATCGCCGCTCCGACCGGAGAAGTCACCACGCCCACCCGCGCCGGGCTGCGCGGCAACGGCCGCTTCCGCTCGGGGGCGAGCAGCCCTTCCCCTTCCAGCTTGTCACGGAGCCTCTCGAACGCCAGCCGCCACAGCCCGCCGGCGTCGCGGGCTTCCAACTCCCGCACCACCAGCTGATAGTCGCCTCTGGCCTCGTACAGCGTCACGGTGCCGAACGCCCGGACGCGCATCCCCTCCTCCGGCTCCGCGGGGAGGCGCCTTGCGTCCCCGCTGAAGAGGACGCAGCGCACCTGAGCTTCCGCATCGCGCAGCGAGAAATAGCAATGACCCCGAGAGGAGCGCTTCCAGTTCGACACTTCGCCGCTCACCCACAGCGGCGGCAGCGAGGTGTCCAGCAGCTCCCGGATGAGTCGGTTCAGGCCACTGACGGTGTAGGCGACGCGGGGCTCGCCTGCCCCCGCGTCGCCCGGCGGCCGGGTCTGGCGCTCGGCCTCGGCGGCCGCGAACAGGTCCAGCGTGCCGCTCACGTCGCGCCCGCACCCTCCGGCACGCGGCCTGCCGCCGCGGACCGCCTGGCCGCTTCCAGTGTGTTCTTGAGCAGCATCGTGATCGTCATGGGCCCGACGCCGCCGGGAACCGGCGTGATCGCTTCGGCCACCTCTGCCACGGCATCGTAATCCACGTCGCCGATCCAGCGGTAGCCGCGCTCGTCGCTCGCGTCGTCGATGCGGTTCGAGCCCACGTCGATGACCACGACACCGGGCCTCACCATGTCCCGCGTCACCGTGTTCGGCCGACCTACCGCCGCGACGATGATGTCCGCCCGGCGAGTCATCGCGGCCAGGTCGGCGGTCCGGCTGTGGGCCACCGTGACGGTGGCGTCACCGCCCCGGCCCTTCCGGAGCAGGAGCAGCGCGAGCGGCTTGCCCACGATGTTGGAGCGGCCGACCACCACCACGTTCTTCCCCTTCGGGTCGTAGCCGTTCCGCACCAGCATCTCGACGATCCCGGCGGGCGTGCAGGGGGCCAGCACGTTCGGATCGCCGACGGCGAGGCGCCCCACGTTCACCGGGTGGAAGCCGTCCACGTCCTTGGCCGGATCGATGGCCTCGATGATGGCGTCCTCATCGATCTGCGGCGGCAGCGGGAGCTGCACCAGGATTCCGTGGATCTCCGGGTCCGCGTTCAGCCCTTCCACGAGGCCCAGCAGCTCGTCGTGGGGCGTGTCTCCGGGGAGCGTGATCTGTCGCGAGTAGAAGCTCGCCGCGTCGGCGGCTTTCCCCTTCATGCGGACGTACTGGTGGCTGGCCGGGTCGTCCCCCACCAGCACCGTGGCCAGCCCGGGCTTCACGCCGGTCCTGGCCGTGAACGCCTCCGCATCCTGGCGGATCTCCTCGCGCATCTCCTTCGCGAGGGCCCGCCCATCTATGATCTTCGCCATGAATCGTCGGTTTCGGGTTGTGTCAGCGCGCGAAGTCCACCGCGCGCGTCTCCCGGATCACCACCACCTTGATCTGACCCGGGTACTGAAGCTCTTCCTCGAGCTTGCGAGCGATCTTCTCGCTAAGCTGTGCCATTTCCTCATCGCGCGCCTGCTCCGGGTCCACCATCACCCGGATCTCCCGACCCGCCTGGATCGCGAAGCAGCGCTCCACGCCATCGAAACCCTGCGCGATCTCCTCGAGCTTCTCCAGCCGCTTCACGTACGTCTCGAACATCTCTCGCCGGGCGCCCGGTCGGGCGCCGCTGATGGCGTCCGCGGCCGTGACCAGGAACGTTTCCGGGTACCGGTGCGGCTCCTCGTCATGGTGCGCCCTGATGGCGTTCAGCACCTGGTCCGGCTCGCCGTGCCGGCGGCACAGTTCCCAGCCCAGCTCCACGTGCGTCCCCTCGTGCTCGTGCGTCAGCCCTTTCCCGACGTCGTGCAGAAGCCCCATGCGTTTCGCCATGGTGGCGTCCAACCCCATCTCGAGGGCCATGTTCCCCGCCAGCACGGCCACCTCCTTCGAGTGCAGCAGCTGGTTCTGCCCGTATGAGGTGCGGAACTTGAGGCGCCCGAGCACCTTGATGATCTCCGGGGCCACCCCGTGGACGCCGAGGTCGTAGAGCGTCTCCTCAGCGGCGAGGATCATCGCCTCCTCGACCTCCTTCTGGCTCTTCTCCACCACCTCCTCGATCCGGCCGGGGTGGATCCGGCCATCGGCCACCAGCTTTTCCAGCGCGATCCTCGCCGTCTCCCGTCGCACCGGATCGAAGCCGGACAGGATCACCGCCTCCGGTGTGTCGTCGATGATCACATCGATGCCGGTCGCCTGCTCGAACGCCCGGATGTTCCGCCCCTCACGCCCGATGATCCGCCCCTTCATTTCGTCGGACGGCAGGCTGACCACGCTCACCACGCTCTCCGCCGTATGGTCGGCGGCGATCCGCTGGATGGCCAGCCCGATGATGTTCTTCGCCTCCCGCTCCGCGTCCCGCTTCGCCACTTCCCGGATTTCGCGCAGCGTGTTCGCTGCCTCTGCCCTCGCCTCGTCCTCGAGCGCGGCGACCAGCTGCTTCTTCGCCTCCGCGGCCGACATTCCCGCAAGCGCCTCCAGCTTCGCCCGCGCCTCGCGCTCCCGCTGGCGCAGCTCCTCGTCGGCCTGCTCCAGCGTCTTCGCCTGCGCCGCGACGCCCCGCTCCCGTTGCTCGAGCGCCCGCTCCTTCTCCTCCAGCGCGTCGAACTTCCGGTCCAGGCTGGTGCGACGCGCGTCCACTCGACTCTCCGCCCGCTCCAGCTCCTCGCGGCGACGACCCTCCTCGCGCTCCCACGCCTCCCGCGTCTGCACCGCCGCCTCACGCCCCTCGATCTCCGCCGCCTTTCGGGTGCGCTCGGCATCCTCTGCGGCCGTGCGACGGATCCGCTCCGCCTCTTCCTCGGCACCGGCCCGGGCGCTGCGCAGACGCATGCGCTCGCCGAGCCAGCCGATCAGCAGGCCAACGGCGGCGGCCACGACCGCCACCAGGAACAGGTTGTTCATATGGACGACTCCAGGAAAGGCGCCATGACGCGCCTCGGAAGGCAATCACTCGGTGTCCCCGGCGACGCAGCCGGCGACCCGACAGACCCACTGCCGCAGGGTGAAAAGCTAGGACGTCTCAGTCGGCGGATGCAACCCCGGACGCGGGCGCTCGGCGCTCGATCTCTTCCAGCAGACGCGCTGATTTTCGGCTCAGCGCCTCCTCCAGCACCTCCACACCTCGCCTGGCCTGGAGCAGCTGGTCCGCCAGCGCGAGCGCCGCCAGGATCGCCGCCTTGTGCACCTCGACCAGGCTCCCCTGCGACATGATCTCCGCCAGCGTCTCGTTCACGCACCGTGCGCACTCGCGCGTGTACTCCTGACTCGCGTGGGACCGGATCGTGTACTCCTCGCCCGCGATCTCCACGGTGGTGACCGTCCGCTCGCCCGTCACAGCTCCTCCCGAAGGAAATCGAAGCGCGCCACCAGCCGACGGATCCGCTCCTGCGCCTTCCCGATGCGCCGCCGGAGATCACGGTTCTCCTCTTCCAGCAGGCGCACCGTCTCCTTCAGCTTCAGCGGATCCAGCCCGCCTTCGTGGATATTCCGGAGCGTCTGCTCCAGCTCGCCCGCGCGCGCCTCCGCCACCTGTGCGCGTGCCCGGTACCCGGCGACGTCGTCCAGCAGCCGCCGCACCGCGCGCTCCAGGCGCTCGTACTCCGCCGGAAGCGCGTCGGCCGCCTTCGTGTCAACCGCGTCGTTCGACACCGTGGACTTCCCTCAAGCGGTTCAGGACGCGTTCGATCGCCCGATCGACCTCCTCGTCCTTCAAGGTACGCTCCGCGTGACGGAAAACCAGCCGGTATGCGATGCTCCTGACCCCCTCCGGCACCCCGCGCCCACGGTAAACGTCGAACACCTCCACCGCCTCCAGCAGCCCGCCGGCCGCCTCTCGCACCGTCGCTTCCACTTCCGCGGCCGGGAGAGAGTCCGGCACCAGGAGCGCAAGATCGCGGTCGCTCGACGGCTGCGTGGCGAGCGGCGCCAGCGCCGGTCGGCTCCGGCGCGCCATGTCCTCGGTCAGCCGGATCTCCAGCGCGAACGCCGGCGCCGCCCACGTGGGTGCGTCCAGCGCCTTTCCGGCCACCTCGCCCCCGATGCCGACCACGCCCGCGGGCGTGCGGAGCGCCAGCACGGTGCCCGGGCGGAAGAGATCGCGGCGGGCCAGGTCGCCGGTCTCCTCGTCGCCGAGCGGGCCCACATGCGCTCGCCCGGGGCCGAGGACCCGGCCGAGCTGCTCGAGGAGGCCACGTGCGTCCCAGAGGTCGTGGTCGTCGGCACTGCCCGACCAGTGCGGCGGCTCGCGGCGGCCGCTCAGGACCACGGCCACCCGGCGGTCCTCAGCGGGGCGCCCGCCGGGACCGCCCGCGTGGAAGGTGGTGCCGATCTCGAAGAGCCGGACGTCGCGCACCCCGCGGGCGAAGTTGAGCTCGAGGGCGCGCAGGAGCCCGTGCGCCACGGTCGAGCGCAGCACGCTCTCCTCGCTGGAGAGCGGGCGGAGGAGTGGGACCTCCCCTGCCGACTGTGCCACCATGGGAACGCTCCGGGCCTCGAGCAGGCCCGCCCCGACCATGAACTCCCGCACCCGGTCCTCGAGGCGGAGCGCCGGGGAGTCGGCGATGGTGGTGGCGCGGAACGGGCGGGGGCTGGCGTCCAGCCGGTCGTACCCGTAGCGGCGGGCCACCTCTTCGATGAGGTCGATCTCCCGCGTGACATCGTGGCGCCGGAACCCGGGCACCGCGAACGCGAGGATGTCGTCGTCGCGGCTCCGGAGCTCGAACCCGAGCGTCTGCAGGATGTCCCGGATCTGCTCGGCAGGAATGGGCGTCCCGAGCACGGCCTCCACGCGGGAGGGCCGTAGCGGGACCACCGGGGCCTCCTGCGGTGCCGGGAAGACGTCCAGCGCCGCTTCCGTTCGGCCGCCGGCCACCGCCGCGATCAGCTCCACGGCGCGCAGCAGCGCCCGCTCCATCCCCTCCATGTCGACGCCGCGCTCGAAACGATAGCTCGCATCCGTGGAGAGCCCCAGCGCTCTCGCCGTGCTCCGGATCGAGCGCGGGTCGAAGTACGCGCACTCCAGCAGGACGCGCGTGGTGACGGCCGTCACTTCGCTGGTTGAGCCCCCCATGACCCCTGCCACCGCGACCGGCGCCGCCGCGTCGGCGATCACCAGCATGTCCGCGGTCAGCCGACGCTCCGCGTCGTCCAGCGTCGTGATGCGCTCTCCCGGGCGCGCGCGCCGGACGCGGATCTCGGGGCCGTCCAGGCGCTCGAGGTCGAACGCGTGCAGCGGCTGACCCAGCTCATGCAGCACGTAGTTGGTCGCATCCACCACGTTGTTGATCGGCCGCTGCCCGATCGAACGGAGCCGGCTCGCGAGCCACGGCGGCGATGGCGCGACTGTGACATCCTCGATCACGGCGGCCATGTAGCGCGGGCAGGCGGCCGCGTCCTCGATGCAGAGGCGCACACCCGAGGCCCGGCCTTCCGTTCGCTCGCGCCGGATCGAGGGTGCGGGAGCGTCGCCCCGGACCCCCTCCCCATCATCGGGAAACGGCTGCAGGTGAACGCCGTGGTGTCCCTCGGGCGCCAGCTCGCGCGCCACGCCCACGTGAGACAGGAGGTCCGACCGGTTCGGCGTGACCTCCAGCGTCAGGCGGGCGTCGTCGAGCCCGAGCGCTTCGACGAGCGGCGACCCGACGGTGTGAGCGTCGGCGAGGCGCATGATCCCCGACCCGTCGCGGCCAAGCCCCAGCTCGCGCTCGCTGCACAGCATGCCGTTGCTGTATTCGCCCCGGATCTTCGCCCGCCGCAACTCCACGCCACCCGGGAGGGAAGACCCCGCGGGCGCGAACGGATACAGCGCCCCCTCCTCGACGTTGGGGGCGCCGCAGACCACCTGCACCGGCTCTCCGCCGCCGGCGTCCACGTCGCAGAGGGTGAGGCGATCGGCGTTGGGGTGCGGCCTCGAGCGGAGCACGCGGGCCACGACGACCTCGCCGAGCCCGGCGCCCGGCCGCGCCAGCTCCTCCACCGGCGCGCCCAGCATTCCGAGGCGAGCGGCCAGCGCTTCCGGCTCATCCTGGATCTCCGGCGCCAGCTCCCGGAGCCACCGGTAGCTGATGTTCATGAGAACTGCTCCAGGAAACGGGTGTCGCCCTCGTACCACATGCGGATGTCCGGGACGCCGTACACCAGGATGGCGATGCGGCCGGGGCCCATGCCGAACGCGAACCCCGTGTACCGCTCGGGGTCGTAGCCCACGTTCTCGAACACGGCGGGATCCACCATGCCCGCTCCCATGATCTCCAGCCACCCCGTCCCCTTGCAGGTGCTGCAGCCCTTCCCGCCGCAGATCGCGCACGTCACGTCCACCTCGGCGCTCGGCTCCGTGAACGGGAAGAAGGAGGGCCGGAAGCGCGTGCGCGTGCCACTCCCGAAGAGCTTGCGGGCGAACTCGCTCAGCGTCGCCTTCAGGTCCACCAGCGTGATCCCCTCGTCCACCACGAGCCCTTCGATCTGCTCGAACGCGGGCGCGTGCGACGGGTCCCATGGATCGCGCCGGTAGACCAGCCCCGGCGCCAGGATGCGGATCGGGGGCTCGTGCGCCAGCATGGTCCGCACCTGCACGGGCGAGGTGTGGCTTCGCAGGAGAACGCCGTCGCCCAGGTAGAACGTGTCGCCCGGTGCCGCGGCCGGGTGGTCGAGCGGCGTGTTCAGAGCCTCGAAGTTGTGCCAGTCCGTCTCGGCCTCGGGGCCCGTGGCCCGGACGAAGCCCATGTCGCGGAAAATGCCATGGATCTCGTCCATCACCTGCGTCACGGGGTGCCTCGCCCCCCGCCAGTGGCGCCGGCCCGGGAGCGTGAGGTCCAGCGACGGACCGGCAGCGGTGGCGCCGGCCAGCTCCGCTTCCCTCGCCTCCAGCAGCGCTGTCACCACGGCCTTGACCTCGTTCGCCCGCTTCCCCACCGCGGGTCGCTCCTCGGGCGGCATCTCGCCAAGCCGCCGCAGGATGGCCGTGAGGCGCCCGTCCTTGCGCCCCAGCAGCTCCACCCGCAGCCCTTCGAGGGCCGCCGCGTCGGCGGCTTCGGCCACCTGGCCGCGGGCCGTCCTCTCCAGCGCGTCCAGCGCTTCGATCAACTCGCTCGCCATTCCACGTCCCCGAAATCGAATCGCCCCCCGGCCCGTTGCTCGAGCCGAGGGGCGAAGGTGCTGTTCCGAAACAGCAATCGCAACTAGTCGAGCTGAGCCTTGGCCTGCGTCACCAGCTCTCCGAAGGCTTCCGGCTCGCGCACCGCGAGGTCCGCCAGGACTTTCCGGTTCACCTCGATCCCCGCCCGCTTCAGGCCGTTCATGAACCGGCTGTAGCTGAGGTCGTGCTGGCGCGCCGCGGCGTTTATCCGCGAGATCCACAGGCGGCGGAACTCGCGCTTCTTGTTCTTCCGGTCACGGTACGAGTACTGCCAGCCGCGCTCCACCGCGTTCTTTGCGATGCGCCATAGCTTCGACCGCCCGCCGAAATAACCGCGGGCCGCCCGGAAATACTTCTTCTTCTTGCGGTGTCTCGACACCGCGTTCGTTGATCTCGGCATTCCACTACCCCTGCAGCAGGCGCTTCATGCGCTTCTCGTCCGCCTTCGACACGAGCGTGGGCGCACGCAGATGGCGCTTCCGCTTCCGATCCTTCTTGGTAAGGATGTGCCGGCGGTTCTGCTTCCCACGCTTCAGCCGACCGCTCGCCGTACGCTTCAGACGCTTCGCCGCGCCCTTGTTCGTCTTCATCTTCGGCATTGCCTACCTCCCTCGCTTCACTTTCGGGGCGCCAGAACCATCACCATGTTCCGCCCTTCCAGCACCGGCTGCGATTCCACCTTCCCCACGTCGTCCAGCTCGCCCGCGACCCGCAGCAGGACTTCCCGACCCAGCTCCGGATGGGCGACCTGTCGGCCGCGGAACATCATGGTGGCCTTCACCTTGTTGCCCTCCTCCAGGAAGCGCCGCGCGTGCCGGAGCTTGAAATCGATGTCGTGCTCCTCGATCCCCGGCCGGAACTTCACTTCCTTCAGGTGGACATTGTGCTGCTTCTTCTTCGCCGTCCGGGCCTTGCGCGCCTGCTCGTACTTGAACTTGCCGTAGTCCATGATACGGACCACGGGAGGCCGGGAGTTCGGTGCCACCTCCACCAGGTCGAGACCCTTGCCCTCGGCCATCCCGATCGCCTCATCCACCGGCATGATCCCGAGCTGCTCACCATCGTCGCCAATCACCCGGACCGGGCTGATCCGGATCTGGCGGTTGATGCGCACCCTCTTTTCCGTAGCTATCGCTTTGCTCTCCTGTGACGGACGAAAAAAAGGACCCGCTCTCACGGGTCCACGGCTGCACCCTGCCCGGGTGGGCAAGGCGGCCTGTGAACCCGGCGGTACCGCGGAGCGGACCGAAAGGTGGAGGGGCGGCCAAGCTGCACCCTCGCTTCCTCAGTTTTCCGGGGCGAAGTATAGGGCCTGCGGCCCGGGGGGTCAACGGCCCCCTCCACGCGAGGCCCGGGACGCGCGAGGATCGCAGGCGCGGCGTCTCCTACAACGCCTTGGACCCGATCTCGTCGCGCAGCTGTCCCAGGAAGTCTTCGCGACCGAGCACGTCCTGCTTCTTCCCCGCGCCGTGCTTGCGCACGGCGACGGTCCCGGCCTCCACCTCTCGCTGCCCGACCACCGCAAGGTACGGCACCTTCTGCGTCTCGCCGTCGCGGATCTTGTAGCTCAGCGTCTCGGAGCGGTCGTCCAGAGTCGCCCGGACGCCGGCGTCCCGCAGCCGGTCGGCGAACGCGCGGGCATCGTCGGCCTGGTCATCCGTGATCGGGAGGACGCGCACCTGCTCGGGCGCCAGCCAGAGCGGGAAAGCGCCCGCGAAGTGCTCGATCAGGATGGCGATGAAGCGCTCGAGGGAGCCGAAGATCGCCCGGTGTATCACCACCGGCCGGTGCGGGTGGTTGTCCTCCCCCGTGTACTCCAGCTCGAAGCGTTCGGGCGCGGCGTAGTCGAGCTGGATCGTGCCCAGCTGCCAGCTCCGGCCTATTGCGTCCACCACGTCGAAGTCGATCTTGGGGCCGTAGAACGCGCCATCGCCCTCCTTGAGGTCGTACTCCAGGCCCAGCCCCTCCAGGGCATTGCGCAGCCCCGCCTCCGCCCGGTCCCACATCTCGTCGGTGCCGATGCGCTGCTCCGGGCGCGTGGCGAATTTCTTCGTATAGCTCAACCCCAGCGTCCCGTAGAAGTAGTCGATGAGCTCCACAAGCCGACGGACCTCATCGGCGATCTGCTCTTCCGTGATGAAGATGTGGGCATCGTCCTGCTGGAACTGGCGCACGCGCGTGAGCCCCGAGAGCGCGCCCGTGATCTCGTTCCGGTGCAGCACGTCCTGCGTGGCGAAGCGGAGCGGCAGCTCGCGGTAGGAGTGCGCGCGCGACTTGTAGAGAAGGTAATGGGACGGGCAGTTCATCGGCTTCATGCCGAAGTCGTGCTCGCCCGACTCCCTGTCGAGCACCAGGAACATGTTGTCCTGGTACTTGCCCCAGTGCCCCGAGAGCTCCCACAGCGCCTTGTTGTACAGCAGCGGCGTCTTGACCTGCTGGTAGCCGTTCTCCGCCAGGACGTCCCGCATCCACTCCACCAGGGCGTGGTAGATGGTCGTGCCGCGATCCGTCCAGAACGGAGCGCCGGGTGCCCATGGATGGAACATGAAGAGGTCCAGCTCGCGTCCCAGCTTCCGATGGTCCCGCCGCTTCGCCTCCTCCAACCGGACCAGGTACTCCTGGAGGTCCGCCTCCGTGAACCAGGCGGTGCCGTAGATGCGCTGGAGCATCTGCCGCTTCTCGTCCCCGCGCCAGTACGCCCCGGCCGTGGACAGCAGCTTGAAATGCGCAACCTCTCCCGTCGCGGGCACGTGCGGACCGCGGCACAGGTCGAGGAACGGTCCGTTCCGGTAAATCGTGATGACCTCGTCGTCGCCGAGCTCCTCGAGCCGCTCCAGCTTGAGCGGGTCGTCCGCGAACAGCGCCCTGGCCTCTGCCTTCCCGACCACGCGCCGCTCGAACGGAGAGTCCTCGCCGGCGACCTCTCGCATCGCCGTCTCGATCTGCGCCAGTTCCTCCGGGGTGAACGGCTCGTCCACCTCGAAGTCGTAGTAGAAGCCGTTCTCAATGGCGGGGCCGAACCCGATGCCGGCGCCCGGGCGAACTTTCCGGACCGCCGTGGCCAGCACGTGCGCGGCCGAGTGGCGCAGCACCTCGAGCGCCTCCGGGCTGCGCCGCGTGATGATCTCCAGCGCTGCGTCCCGCTCCAGCGGGCGCCCGAGGTCCACGACCTCGCCGTCCACCTTCGCCGCCAGCGCGGCGCGGGCCAGCCCTGGACCGATCCGTTCGGCAACGTCCCGGGCCGTCGCCCCACGCGGGACCTCCAGCGCCTTGCCGTCCGGCAGTCGGACGCGGATCACACCCTCTTCCGTTCCCTTCATCACTCGCTCCGCTCTCTTTCAGGCACCCGCCCACGCCAATCCAGCCGACCTGCCAACGACGCCGCCCGTCCACGCCGCTCCCGGCGGCCGGCCGCGACCGGCTTCCACCGCCATCCGACAGCGCCGGAAATGGAAACGGCCCCTCCGCGCGCCGGAGAGGCCGTCCGTCGGACGCGGGCGCCGGTTACGCCCGCAACGGGACAGACCTCCCCCGCGCTCCCGTGGCGCGCGAGGTGGTGGTCTCGGTGGAGACAGGCGTCGTTTCCCGCATGCGGATACCATAGCCCCGCTGCCGCGGTGGCGTCAATGCGCGCCGCCGTCCGGCATGTCCATTGCCTCGCGTCGACACGCGAATGCCACGCCGACGGCTTTTCGCCGCGCTCCCGTGGCTCTAGCTTTGGGAGTTCTCTTGCACAACCGCACTACCCCGGACAGAGGCTGACCCGTTGACGATGACGTTGTTCGAACGCCTGCAGGATCTCGCCTACAACCTGCGGTGGGACTGGCACCGTCCCACACGTCGGCTCTTCTGTGAGCTCGACCCCGAGCTGTGGGAGCGCACGAGCCACAATCCCGTGGCGCTCCTGCGCCGTCTCGATCCGGCCGCGCCGCCGCCCGTGGACCGCCTGGAAGAGCGCGTCGACGACCTGTGGCGGGACCTCCACGACTATCTGGGCGCGCGCGACACATGGTATGGTCCCCCCGAAGAGCCAATGGACCGCCCCCTCGTCGCATATTTCTCGGCCGAGTACGGCCTGACGGAGTGCCTCCGGATCTACTCCGGCGGGCTCGGCATCCTCGCGGGCGACCACCTGAAGGCCGCCAGCGACCTGGGCCTCCCCCTCGTTGCCGTCGGGCTCCTCTATCGGGAGGGCTATTTCACCCAGCACGTGGATGCCGGTGGCCGCCAGCACGAGACCTTCCCGGCCGCGGACTTCGACGACCTCCCCCTGCACCCTGTGCACCGCAGGGACGGCTCGCGAATGCGAATCACCGTGCCGTTCCCGGGCCGGCCGCTCACGGCGGCGGTGTGGCGCGCGGACGTCGGTCGTGTCGCGCTCTACCTGCTCGACACCGACCTCCCCGAGAACGCTCCGGCCGACCGGGGGATCACCTCCCGGCTCTATGGCGGAGACCAGGAGCTGCGGATCGCCCAGGAGATCATGCTGGGGATCGGCGGATACCGCGCCCTCTCGGCCATGCGGGTGAAGCCCCGCTCGTTCCACATGAACGAGGGTCACTCCGCCTTCCTCGCCATCGAGCTCGTGCGCGACCTCATGATGGCCGAAGGTCTGGGCTTTGCCGCCGCTGTCGAAACGGCGCGAGAGCGCAACATCTTCACCACGCACACACCCGTTCCGGCAGGTCACGACCGCTTCGCACCGGCTCTCATGGAGCAGCACTTCGGTGCGATCGCTGCGGCGATGGGGATTTCCGTGACGGATCTCCTCGGCCTCGGCCGCGTGGATCCCGGTGACGAGGCGGAGCCGTTCACCATGACGGTGCTGGCGCTGCGCCTGGCCGCGCAGGCCAACGGCGTGAGCGCCGTCCACGGGCAGGTGTCGCGCGAGATGTGGCGGCCGCTCTGGCCCGACCGCGGCGTCGACCGCGTCCCGATCGGACACATCACGAACGGCGTCCACCTCCCCAGCTGGGTCCACCCCGACATAGCCGCGACCTGGGGCAATGTCGCGCCGGCCCAGCTCGGCGTGGACGAGCGCGCCCCCAGCCTCGATCCGGCCACGCTCTGGGCCGCCCACCAGCAGAGGCGGCACCGGCTCGTCCACTACGTCAGGGAGCGCACGGGCGTGGAGCTCAGCCCGGAGGCGCTCACCATCGGCTTCGCGCGGCGCTTCGCCACCTACAAGCGCGCCACCCTCCTCTTCCAGGACCCGGACCGGCTCGCCCGTCTCCTGTCCGATCCCGAGCGTCCGGTCCAGCTCATCTTCGGGGGCAAGGCCCATCCGAAGGACCAGGGCGGGAAGGCGCTCATCCGACGGATCCTGGAAGCATCCCAGGAGGAACGCTTCCGCAACCGGATCGTCTTCCTCCCCGGCTACGGGATCGACCTGGCGCGCGTCCTGGTGCAGGGCGCCGACGTCTGGCTGAACAACCCACGCCGTCCGCTGGAGGCCAGCGGGACCAGCGGGATGAAGGCCGCGGCCAACGGGGTGCTGAACGTCAGCATCCTGGACGGGTGGTGGGACGAGGCATGGAGCGCCAGCGAGGGGCAGGACACCAGGCCGGGCTGGGCCATCGCCAGCGATGACGCCGCAGGCTCACCCGAGGCGGTGGACGAGCTCGACTACCAGGCTCTCTTCGCGCTGCTCGAGGAGGAGGTCGTACCCGCCTTCTACCACCGCGACGAGAGCGGCGCTCCGGCGGAATGGACGGCGCGAATGGTGGCGAGCGTCGCGACGATCGCGCCCGTCTTCAACACGAACCGGATGGTCCGCCAGTACGCAGAGCGCTACCGCCAGGCCGCCGAGCTCGCTGCCGTCGGCCGCGATCGCTGACGCCGCCGCGCGCACGACCGCCCGCCTCCGGCCTCCTCCCACGAACGAGATCGGGCCCCTCCCGCGGCGTCGCGGGAGGGGCCCGATTCCGTACTGCCGTGCAGCGGGCGATCAGTACATGTCGCCCATGCCGCCGCCCGGCATCCCGCCGCCGGGCATCTTGTCATCCTCGGGCTTTTCCACGATCACGCACTCCGTGGTGAGCAGCAGGCTCGCAATGGAAGCCGCGTTCTGGAGCGCCGTCCGCGTCACCTTGGTGGGGTCGATCACGCCCGCCTCCACCAGGTCCTCGTACGTGTCCGTCTGCGCGTTGTAGCCGAAGTTCGCGTCCTTGTTCTCCTTGACGCGCTCCACCACGATCGAGCCCTCCTGGCCCGCGTTGTTCGCAATCTGGCGGATCGGCTCCTCGAGCGACCGCAGCAGGATGTCCACGCCGATCTGCTCCTCGGCCGTGTCCGCCTTGAACTTGGCCATCTTCACCTTGGCCCGCAGCAGTGCAACGCCGCCGCCGGGGACGATGCCCTCCTCGACCGCGGCGCGTGTGGCGTGCAGCGCGTCCTCCACGCGAGCCTTCTTCTCCTTCATCTCCGTCTCGGTGGCCGCGCCCACGTTGATCACCGCCACGCCGCCGGCGAGCTTCGCCAGCCGCTCCTGCAGCTTTTCGCGGTCGTAGTCACTCGTCGACTTGTCCACCGCCACCCGGATCTCGTCGATCCGGCCCTTGATC
This sequence comes from uncultured Gemmatimonadales bacterium, assembly GCA_963798845.1. Taxonomy (GTDB): domain Bacteria; phylum Gemmatimonadota; class Gemmatimonadetes; order Longimicrobiales; family RSA9; genus CAVUKA01. The sequence goes on from CAWCUS010000005.1 coordinate 183,417, forward strand.
TTGTCCTGCTCACCCGCGCCGTCGACCAGCGTCGTGTTGTCCTTGTCGATGACGATCCGCTTGGCCTGGCCCAGGTCGCCGATCACGGCGTTCTCGAGCTTGAAGCCGACTTCCTCGGAGATCACCGTGCCGCCCGTCAACACCGCAATGTCCTGGAGCATCTGCTTGCGGCGATCGCCGAAGCCCGGCGCCTTCACCGCGCACACCTTCAGCGTGCCACGCAGCTTGTTCACCACCAGTGTGGCCAGCGCCTCGCCTTCCACGTCCTCGGCGATGATCAGGAGCGGCTTGCCCATCTGCGCCACCTTCTCCAGCACCGGCAGCAGGTCCTTCATGTTGCTGATCTTCTTGTCGTGGATCAGCACCACGGCGTCCTCCAGGATCGCCTCCATCCGCTCCGGGTCCGTCACGAAGTACGGCGACAGGTAGCCCCGGTCGAACTGCATCCCCTCCACTGTCTCCAGCGTGGTCTCGAGACCCTTGGCCTCTTCCACCGTGATCACGCCGTCCTTGCCCACCTTCTCCATCGCGTCGGCGATCAGGTTCCCGATCTCCTGATCGTTGTTCGCGCTGATCGCGCCGACCTGCGCGATCTCCTTCTTCCCCTTCGTCTCCGTCGAGAGCCCCTTCAGCTCCTCGATCACCTTCTCGACCGCACGGTCGATCCCCCGCTTGATGCTCATCGGGTTCGCACCCGCCGTCACGTTCTTCAGCCCCTCGCGGAAGATCGCCTGCGCGAGAACCGTCGCCGTCGTCGTGCCGTCACCCGCCAGGTCGCTCGTCTTCGTCGCGACCTCCTTCACCATCTGCGCACCCATGTTCTCGATCGCATCCTCCAGCTCCACTTCCTTCGCCACCGTGACCCCGTCCTTCGTCACCGTCGGCGATCCGAACTTCCGATCGAGCACCACGTTCCGGCCCCGCGGGCCGAGCGTCACCTTCACCGCTTCCGCAAGCTTGTCCACGCCCTTCTTAAGCTTGGCGCGGGCCTCCGTGTTGAACTGAAGCTCCTTCGCTGCCATTGCGAGCTCTCCTTACCCTATCTCTGGTTAGCCTTCTGTTCCCGAAATGCCCGGGCCGCTCAGCCGATCACCGCCAACACGTCCGACTCCCGCAGGATCAGGAACTGCTCCCCGCCCACGGTCACTTCCGTGCCGCTGTACTTCCCGTACAGCACCTTGTCGCCCTTGCTGAGCTCCATCTTGATCTGCTTCCCCTCGTCGCTCACGCGACCAGGGCCCACCGCCACGATCTCCCCCTGCTGGGGCTTCTCCTTCGCTGTGTCCGGGATGTACAGCCCGCCCCGCATCTCTTCGCTCTCATCGAGCGGCCTCACGACCACACGGTCCGCCAGCGGCTTGATGTTCACCGCGGAAGCAGTGGGCATGGATCTCCTCCGTTCGTGGTTCGATGATTCGCTCCGGCGTCTTCTGCTAGCACTCGCATGCATCGAGTGCTAACAAACGCGCCAAGAGTAGGCGGGCGCTCGACCCGCGTCAAGGCCCGCTCACGGACGCACTCCCCGTGCAGAGCTCATGCCCCGCCGGACTGTCAGGTTGGCGGCGCCGGCCCGTCGAAGTGACAGGAGGAGAGCCGATGCCCCTGGCCGGGAGCCGTCAGGGGGTGCCGGTGGCCTTCATCTCCTGCCACGCGATGCGGAGACCGTGCAGGGTGAGAAAGGGCTCGACGCGGTCGATGGTGCGGCAATGGGGTGCGAGAAGAGGGGCGAGGCCGCCGGTGGCGACGACGAGGGGGTGGTTTCCCCATTCCTCGGTGATGCGGCGGACGATGCCGTCGATGGACTCGACAGCGCCGAAGAAGATGCCGCTGCGGAGGGCGGTGTCGGTGCGGCGTCCGATGACGCGGGCGGGTGGCTCGAGGTCGACGCGGGGGAGCCGTGCAGTGCGACGAGTGAGGGTTTCGGCACCCGTCTGGATGCCGGGGGCGATGACGCCGCCGATGAAGACGCCGTCGCCGGAGATGCAGTCGAAGGTGGTGGCGGTTCCCAGGTCGACGACAATGGTGTCGGTGTGGAAGAGGCGTGCGGCGGCCAGGGTATTGGCGATGCGGTCGGCGCCGACACTGAGGGGCTCGTCCACGTCGAGACGGATGGGCAGGTCGGAGGCGGGGTCGATGACGAGGGTGCCGCAGGCGAGGTGCCGCTCGCAGGCGCCGAGCGCGGCGGGCGTGACCGGCGGGACCACGGAGGCGATGGTGGCGCCGCGGATGTCGCCGGGCTCGATGGCCGCTTCTCGCAGGATCGCCCGGAGGAGGAGCCCGTACTCGTCGACGGTGCGCTCGGCGTGGGTGGAGACGCGCCAGTGGCTGACGAGCTCGGAGTCGCGGAAGATGCCGAGAACGGTTTCGGTGTTGCCGATGTCGAGCGTCAGGATCATGGGTTCGCCGGCTCGTCGGTGGTGCGTACGGTTCCGGAAAGTACGGTGCGGAAATGGCTCCCGACACGGGCGAGAAGGGCGCCCTCGGGAGAAACGCCGGCCGCGATGCCGGCGGGGACGTCGTCGACGGTGATGGCGTTTCCGAGGAGGGCGTCCCTGCGCGCGAAAGCGGCGAGCTCGTCGGGCGCCAGCCGTGCGGGATCGAGGGTGGCGGCGTGGCGCCAGGCGCGGACAACGGCGCCGGCGATCCGGGGGGTGGCCACGGCGGCGCCGGCGGCGGCGAGGGAGATGGCGCTGCCGGCGAGCGCGGTTGGCCAGGCGTCGTCGGGCTGCGTCAGGTTGAGCCCGATCCCCGCGACAATGGAGAACCCCTCGCCCTCCTGGTACGCCCCTTCGCAGAGGATTCCGCCGAGCTTCCGCTCTCTCACGAGAAGGTCGTTGGGCCATTTGATCAGGACGGTGAGGGCGGCGGCGCGCTCGACGGCGGCGGCCGCCGCGAGCCCGAGGCGGAGCGTGAGCACGCCGGGCGAGTGCACATCCTGGTAGCGGAAGAGCATGGACAGGAGCAGGCTGTGGCCGGGGTGATCGGTCCAGCCTCGCCCGCGCCGGCCGCGCCCGGCGCTCTGGTGGTCCGCGATGATCGTGGTGCCCGCGGGGGCACCGGAGCCGGCGCGCTCCCGCAGCGCGTCGTTGGTGGAGGGGATCGCGGCGTGGATCTCGAGGCGCGGAACGCCCCAGGCGCGGCGCCACTCGGCGGCGGGGCGGCCATGCCAATCCACGGGCGGTGCGCTCACGCCTCGGCCCTGCCGCGGCCGGCGGGGGCGGTGTGGGCGGACGCAGGGCTCACTCGTTCAGCACCCGCTCGTAGTAGGCCTCGTATCGAGGCACGATCTTGTCCGCGGAGAAGAGGGTGGCGCGCTGGAGGGCGGCCTGGCTCGCTTCGGCCCACCGCTCCGGGCCGAGCAGCTCGAGCGACGCCGCCGCCATGGCGTCCACGTCTCCGACCGGCTCGAGGATGCCGGCGGGCGGCGCGACGACTTCGGGAAGCCCGCCGACGCGGCTTCCCACCACGGGCACGCCGCACGCCATCGCCTCGAGCGCCACCAGTCCGAACGCCTCGCTCTCGCTGGGGAGCAGGAAGAGATCCGAGCACGCCAGGATCTCGGTCACGGACTCCTGCTTGCCCATGTAGACGACACGGTCCGCCACACCTTCGTCGGCGGCGACCTGCTGCGTGTGCCCGCGCTCCGGACCGTCGCCGACGAAGACGAGCCGGGCGGGGATGGCGCGCGCCACGCGGGCGAAGATCCGGACCACGTCCGTCACGCGCTTGACGGAGCGAAAGTTGGAGATGTGGACGATCACCTTCTCGTCGTCATCGGCGAATTGGCTGCGGTGGCATGGCTCGAGGTCGCGACGATAGACCGAGAGGTCGACGAAATTCGGAATGACCTCGACCCGCTCGGCCGGGACGTCGAACCGCTCGACGGTCTCGCGCTTCAGGTATTCGGAAACGGCGGTGAGCCCGTCCGACTTGCCTATCGAGAAGCGGGTGATCGCGTGGTAGGAAGGGTCCCGACCGACGAGCGTGATATCGGTGCCGTGCAGCGTGGTCACGACGCGCGGCCCGCGTCCGTCGAGGAGCTGCTTGGCCAGCCACGCCGAAGTGGCGTGAGGCACTGCGTAGTGGACGTGCAGGAGATCGAGGCCGTGGCGTTCGGCGGCGTTCTGCATGGCCACGGACAGAGCCAGCGAGTACGGGGGATACTCGAACAGCGGATAGATCGGGACCTCCACTTCGTGGTAGTAGACGTTCTCCACGAAGCGGGAGAGCCTGAACGGTTGCGCGTAGGTGATGAAGTGGACTTCGTGCCCGCGCTTGGCCAGCTCCAGCCCCAGCTCGGTCGCGACGACGCCCGAGCCACCGTACACGGGATAGCCCGTTATCCCGATCTTCAGCTTGCGCTCTCCCATCGCCCCCTCACCTCCTCCACCAGTTCGCGTCTCGGTCGCGTCCCGTCGAGCCAGACCGCTCCAGGCGGCAGCTGGTTGCGAAACCAGGTGAGCTGACGCCGGGCGTAAGCGCGCGTGGCGCGGCGGATGCGGTCCGCCGCCTCTTCCAGCGTACACTCCCCCGCCAGGTGCGCCATGGCCTCTGGATACCCCGTTGCGCTGAGTCCCGGTTCCTCCGGGCTCCGTCCAGCGTCGAGGAAGCGACGCGCTTCCTCCAGCAGTCCCGCCGCCAGCATGACATCCACGCGGCGGTTGATCCGGTCGTACAGCTGGTCGCGCGGCAGGTCGAGCACGAACACCAGCGGCGACAGGCCCGCTTCGGCGGCGGGGCGTCGGGCGTGCCACCACGATAGCGGGCGTCCGGTGAGGAGCGCGATCTCGAGCGCCCGGAGCACGCGCTGCCGCCCACCTCCGCGCTCCAGCCGACGCGCGATCGCGGGATCGAGCTCCTCGAGCCAGCGGCGAAGCTCCGGCGCCGGCTTGCCCGCGAGGTGGTCCCGCAGACGCGCGCGTCGCGCGCCCTCCATGGGCGGCTCCTCGAACAGGGGATCGGTGAGCGCGCGCAGGAAGAAGCCGGTTCCCCCGACGAACAGGGCGATGCGTCGCCGCTGGCGGATGCCGTCCAGCCATCGGCGGGCGTCCCGGCTGAAGCGGCCGGCGCTGTAGCGCTCGCCCGGCTCGACGACGTCCAGCCCGTGGTGCGGGATCCGGGCACGGTCCGCGGGCGACGGCTTGGCCGTTCCCACGTCCATTCCCCGATACACCTGCCGCGAGTCCATGGAGACGATCTCGGCAGCCGTGGCCGCGGCGAGATCCAGCGCGAGGGCGCTCTTCCCCGCGGCCGTCGGGCCGGTGAGGACGAGGACGTCCCTATCCATGCCGCCCGAAACGGCGCTCCAGCTCGTCCAGGGAGAGGCGGATCACGGTGGGGCGGCCGTGCACGTCGTGGTACGGCAGCTCCGTGCAGAACAGCTCGTCGAACAGCCGCTGCATCTCCTGGACCGAAAGCCTCTGTCCCGCCTTGATGGCGCCCTTGCACGCGAACGTCTTGGCAAGGCGCTCGTACTGGTTGCGGGCCGATCGGGTCAGCTCGCTCCCCTCGGCGAGCTCCGCCAGCATGTCGCGCAGGCACCGTTCTGCGTCGAACCATGGGTGCGGGTTCGGCGCCGCGTGCACGATGACCGTGCGCCCACCGAACGGCTCCGCCTCGAAGCCCGCGCGCGCCAGCAGCGTTCGGGTGTCCTCCACGACCGCGTATTCGGCCGGGGAGAGGCGCAGCGTGACCGGGAACAGCAGCCGCTGGCTCGGCCGCCCGCCCGCGTCGAAGTCGCGCATGAGCGCCTCGAACAGGATCCGCTCGTGCGCCGAGTGCTGGTCGATGATGAGCAGCCCCGTACGCGTCTCGGCCAGGATGTAGCTGTCGTGGATCTGCCAGAGCGAGCTGCGACGGCCGGCGTCCACACCCGCGGCGTCGGCGGCGTCGAACGGCCCGGCCTCCCCCGCCCCGCCCTCCTCCCCCGCAGGTCCGGTCACGGGCGCGCTCCGCGGCGAGGCAGGGACGAAGAACGCCAGCTGCCCCGCGTCGACGGCGCCGGCCCGAATCGCATCCTCGGAGCCGGGGCGCGGCTCGAAGCGTGGACCGCGGATCTGCGGCGGCGCCGGCCGTGCGTCGAGAGTGGCCGCGCTCGAGACGGTAGCGAGAGCGTCGCGCACGGCCGCCTCGACGGACTCCTCCACCTCGCCGCGTGCGTGGAAGCGCACCTCCGCCTTTGCCGGGTGGACGTTCACGTCCACCTTGCCGGGCGGCACCTCGATGTAGAGCAGGAGCGATGGCCTGGCTCCGTGCGGTATCGTCGTGCGGTACCCCCGCTCGGCCGCCGCCACCAGCGCGCGGTCGCGAAATGGCCGGCCGGCGACGAAGAGCTGCACACGCCTGGGCCCGCTCACCGCGGCGTCGGGTCTCTCCACCAACCCGGCGACGGTGGTTTCCGGGTCGCCGCCCGCAACGGCGACGAGTCGCCCGGCGAAATCGTCGCCCCAGAGCCCGGCAGCACGTCCAGCGAGGTCGCGTACGGGAGCCAGCTCCATGAGCGTGCGCCCGTTCGATTCGAGGCGGAACCCCGCGGACAGGTTGGCGAGGGCCAGCCCCGTGAGCACGTCGGCAATGGCGCGCGTTTCCACGGCCGCGGTCTTCAGGAACTTCGACCTCGCCGGGACGTTGAAGAAGAGGTTGCGGACGGTCACGGTGGTGCCCGGCTGCCGGGCGCAGTCCTCGGCCCCGAGCACCCGGCCCGCGGATACCCTGACCCGGGTGCCCACACCCCGGGACTCCGCCGTCTCCAGGGTGACCCGCGCCACCGAGGCGATGGAGGGCAGCGCTTCGCCCCTGAAGCCGAAGGTGCGCACCGCCCGCAGGTCGTCCTCGCTGGCGATCTTGCTCGTGGCGTGTCGGTCGAGCGAGAGCAGCGCGTCCTCGCGGCTCATCCCGTGGCCGTCGTCCGACACGCGAATCTCCGTCTTCCCGCCGTTGCGGATGACCACGTCGACGCGCGTGGCCGCGGCGTCCAACGCGTTTTCCACCAGTTCCTTGACCACGGACGCGGGGCGCTCCACCACCTCGCCCGCGGCGATCTGGTTGGCCAGCGCGTCGGGGAGAATCCGGATCCGTCGGGCCATCAGAGCACGATCGCCTTGAGCGCCAGGAACAGGATGGCCCCCACCGCTGCGGCGGCCGGAACGGTGGCGAGCCAGGAGTTCACGATATTGCGTATGACACGCACGTTCAGCGCGCCCAATCCCTGTGCGAAGCCCACGCCGATGACGGCGCCCACCAGCGTGTGGGTGGTGGAGATCGGCAGCCCCAGCCGACTCGCCACCAGAACGGTGGTCGCCGTGCCGAACTCGGCGCTGAACCCGCGCGTGGGGGTGATCTCCGTGATCTCCTTTCCCACCGTGGCGATCACGCGATAACCGAACGTGCCCAGTCCGATCACGATGCCGGCACCGCCGCCCACCAGGATCCAGCGCGGTACAGGCACGCTCGTGGCCAGCTCGGTGAACCCGTTCTGCGCCAGATTCACGACGGCCGCAACGGGGCCGATGGCGTTGGCCACGTCGTTGGCACCGTGGGCGAACGCCACGTAGCACGCGGTGATGATCTGCAGGCTGGCGAAGGTGCGCTCGACGTAAGCGTAGGGGTCCCCGGCCGAAGGCACCGGGCGACGCCGCACGCCGAACAGCGTGAGCGCCCCGGCCAGGAAGCCGCACCCCAGCGCGATCGCGAGCGCGAGCAGGACCGGTGGCCGGGAGAGCACATTCTTGAGGACCTCGTAGATGAACGAGAGGACGATGAGCGTGATCACCGTCCCCACCATGTACGGTGCAATCTCGCGCGTCGCCTTGATGGGCGTAGCGCTTCGCAGCACCCGGCTTCGCACTACCATGAACGTGATGTAGGCGAGGATCCCTCCGAGAAGCGGCGACACGACCCAGCTGACGACGATTCGCCCCAGCATCCCCCAGTGCACGCCGCCCAGCCCGAACGTCACCAGCCCCATGCCGATGAGCGCCCCGACGATGGAATGCGTGGTCGAAACGGGGAGCGACAGGAGCGTGGCGAGGTGGAGCCAGATCCCGGCGGCGAGCAGCGCCGAGAGCATCCCGAGCGCGAGGATGAGCGGCCCGTTCGCGCCGAGTGGACCGGCGGCCCCGAACGCCGCCACGTCCACGATCCTGCCACGGATGGTGGCTGTGACATGGGAGCCGACCAGGACCGCTCCCAGAAACTCGAACGTGCCGGCCAGCACGACGGCCCGGGCGAGCGTGAGGGCGCCCGACCCCACCAATGTCCCCATGGCGTTGGCGACATCGTTGGCACCGATGTTCCACGCCATGTACGCCCCTGCCGCGATCGCGGCCAGGAGCAGCGCTGTCGCCGTGGTCATCGGCGCGCGAGCATCAGGCGCAGCAGGTCCGCCGTATTCTCCGCGTGGTTGGCGATGCGGCCCAAGGCCTGGAGGATCTGCATCCAGATCACCACAGAGACGGCCCCGATCTCCTTTTCCGTCTCGAACAGCGACCTCGAGCTGGACCATTGCATCTGGTCCGCCTGCCACTCCATGTCCGCGATCTGGTTCACCTGGTTGAGCGTCTTCTCCACTTCGGGCCCTGCGAACGACACCTCCTGCAGCAGCGGCAGCTCGTCGGCCACCCGGTACCACAGCTCGCTGGTGGACACCACGTGCTCCACGAAGCGCCGGAACTCCGGCATCATTGCCGACGGTGTGGGCGTCTGGCGCATGGCCATGAGCACGCCGAGGTCCTCGGCCGCGTCCGCGATCCCGTCCTGCTCCTTCAGGAACAGGAGGATGTCCCCGCGGTCGACCGGCATGAACATGGACTTCGGCAGGTGGTCGCGGATCTCGTTCTTGAGCTCGTCCGCCATGTGCTCCAGCTCCGAGATCTGCTCGTAGGTCTCCTGCGTCGCCGCCCAGTCGCCGCGCGTGAACGCGTCGGCCAGGTCCGGGATCAGCAGAACGGTGTCGTGGACCCGCTTCGCGTGCTCCGCAAGCGGCTTGAAAGGAGAGCGGCCGAACAGGCCGAGAACGTTACGCATGGTCGTCGTCGTCCAGGCGATAGAGTCGGTTTGCGTTTGCGGTGGTGACTTGCGCCACCGCATCCAGTGAGTCACCCCTGAGCGCCGCCACGGCCCGCGCCACGTCCACCACGAACGCGGGCTCGTTCCGCTTGCCGCGATGCGGCACGGGAGCGAGGTAGGGTGAGTCGGTCTCGATCAGGAGGCGGTCGGCAGGCGTGGCCGCCACCAGGTCCATTGCATCGTAGCCCGGGAACGTCACCAGCCCGGAGAAGGAGATGTACCAGCCGGCCGCTGCGCCAGCATCGAACAGCGCGCGTGAGCCGGCGAAGCAGTGGAGCACACCGCGCACGCCCGCGGGCGCCTCACGGATCATGGCAATGGCGTCCGCGTCCGCATCCCGCACGTGGACCACGACCGGAAGCCCCGTCTCCGCCGACAGCTCCAGGTGCCGTCCGAACGACTCCCGCTGCGCCGATCGCGGGGAGTTGTCGTAGTAGTAGTCCAGCCCCGTTTCCCCGATGGCGACCACGCGATCCTCGTCCACGAGCTCGCGCACGCGGTCGAACCGTCCGGGGTCTCCCTCCGCGACGTGCGGGTGGATGCCCGCCGTGGACCAGACGCCCAGCCGCAGAGCCAGCGCCAGAGCCGCTCCGGAGTCTCCGTCATCGGAGCCCACGAGAACGAAGCGCCCGACGCCCGCGGCCCGTGCGCGCGCCGCCGCCGCCGTCGCGTCGCCCTCGAAACGTTCATCTGTCAGGTGACAGTGCGAGTCGAAGTACATCGTCTCCAGCTTGCGAAGAAGGCCGCGCGGCGCGTGCCGGCGGCCTTCACGCCGTTGCCCCGCTCAGGCGCGCGCCCTTCGCGCTCCGCCCGCGGCGGCGTGCTTCTCTCCCGTCCGTTCCTCGATCTCGAGCAGCGCGGGCGAGGCCACGAAGATCGAGGAGTAGGTTCCGATCACAATCCCGACGATGAGGATCAGGGCGAAGCTCCGGATGATCGTACCGCCCAGGAGGAAGAGCGCGAGCAGCACGGCGAACGTGGTGCCGGAGGTCAGGACGGTGCGCGGGAGGGTCTCGTTGATCGAGCGATCGAGCACGTTGAGGTACGGATCGCGGCGCCCCGACCCCTTGAGATTCTCGCGCACGCGATCGAACACGATGATGGTGTCGTTCAGCGAGTACCCGATGATGGTCAGGACCGCGGCCACCGTCGGAAGCGACACCTCGATCCTGAGCCCCGAGATGACGCCCAGCGTGATCAGGGTGTCGTGGACCGTCGCAATCACGGCGGCGACGCCGAAGCGCCACTCGAACCGGAAGGCCAGGTAGATCAGCGTGAGCCCGAAGGAGAGGAGGATGGCGATGAGCGCCTTCTCCTGCAGCTCGCTACCGATCTTCGGCCCCACCGCCTCCGTGCGGACCACCTTGAACGTCCCCTCGCCGTAATGGGCGGCCAGGAGGTTCGTGATGATGTCGGACGTGTTCGTCCCCTCTTCCGCGAACTCCGGCACCCGTACCAGGAACTCGTCCTCCGCGCCGAAGCGCGTCACCTCCGGCCGCTGGAGCTGACCCACCACGCCCCGCAGCTCGCCCACGGTGGTAGGCTTGGAGAACTCGATCTGCACCAGCGTCCCACCCGTGAAATCGACGCCGTAGTTCACCCAGCCGCGCCCGGTGGCGGCGAAGAACACCATCGCCGCCAGGCTCAGGGCGATCAACGTGCCGCTGAGCACGTAGGCGCCGCGGCGGCGCTCGATGAACTGGTAGTTCGCCTTCTGGAATAGCCGCATGATGGCTTGGTGCCTTCCTCAGATGCTGATGGGCTCGGTGGGCCGCTTCCGAGCGAGATAGAGCAGGAAGAACGTGCGCGTCACGTAGACCGCAGAGAAGAACGACGCCACGATCCCCACCGACAGCGTCACAGCGAACCCGCGCACGGGCCCGGTGCCGAACTGGAAGAGGATCAGCGCCGTGAGCAGTGTGGTCAGGTTCGAGTCCACGATCGCCGACATGGCGTGCTGGAATCCCTCGTCGGCGGCCGTCCTCGCTACACGCCCCGCGGCCAGCTCCTCACGTATTCGCTCGAAGATCAGGACGTTCGCATCCACCGCCATGCCCACGGACAGGATCATGCCCGCGATCCCCGGAAGCGTGAGCGTGGCGTTGAAGGCCGCGAGGCCTCCGAGCACCAGGATGACGTAGACCACCAGCGCGCTCACGGCGAGCAGGCCCGAGACGCGGTAGTAGGCGATCATGACGCCGACCACCAGGATCAGCCCCACGATCCCGGCCACCTCCCCCTTGCCGATGGAGTCCGCGCCCAGCGACGGCCCCACCGAACGCTGCTCGATGATCCGCAGCGGCGCGGGGAGCGCGCCCGCGCGGAGCACGAGCGCCAGGTCCTGCGCTTCCTCGAGCGGCGCCTGCCCCATCTCGATCTGGCCCCGAGCTCCGATCTGGCTCCGGATCACGGGGGCGCTCACCACCTGGTCGTCGAGCACGATGGCGATCCGCTCGCCAATGTTCTGGCCGGTGACGCGCTCGAAGGTCCGGCCGCCCCGCCGCGTGAGCGTGAACGAGACGATGGTCTGGTTGTACTGCTGTTCCTTGCCCGGCTGCGCGTCCTGGAGCTCCTCGCCTTTCAGGAATGGCCGCTCCTGTAGCACGTACAGCGGCCGGTACAGCTCCGCCCCCTGTGCTGTCGGCTCCTCACCCCAGCGAAGGATCATGCCCCGGGGGATCGTCCGCTCGACCTGCGGGTTGGACAGCCACCGCCTCATGGTCTCGTAATCGCGCTCGGCCACCAGCATCTCGCCGCCGCCGCCCGCCTGCATGAGCATGTCGCTGAAAGGCCGCCGGCTCGGCGCCTCCACCTCGGCCGCGGTGTCCGCCGCGCCCGCGGCCTCGCCCGTCGTGTCTGCCGCCTGGGCGGAGTCGCCGCCGAACAGGAGGTTCTCGACAGTCTCGCGTCCCGTCTCCTCCGGCTCCGCGCCGGGCGCGAGGCCGGCGCTGTCGCCGAACGCGGCGAGCACGGCGCGGTCGAGGCGAGGAAGCGCGGCGGTGAACTGCTGGAACTCCTGCTCGGTCGAGACCAGGTAGAACTCGAGGAAGGCGGTCTGCTTCAGGATCGACTTGGCCCGCTCCTGGTCCTGGATCCCCGCGAGCTCCACGATGATCCGGTCGGCGCCCGCCTTCTGGATCAGCGGCTCCTCGACCCCGAACTGGTCGATCCGGGTCCGGATGATCTTCAGGGCACGGTCGGTCGCATCCGCCCGGCTCTGCGGTGTCATGGTCCCGGCCTGGTCCTCGACTTCGAGCACCAGGTGCATGCCGCCCTGGAGGTCGAGGCCTCGCTTGAGGCCGTTGTGGTAGAGGTACCAGCCACTGACGACGACCACCAGGACGATCAGGGCGACGCGACCCTTCAAGCTGCCGAGCATGGCTCCCGATTTCTCCCGTTCTGCTTACGTGCGGGCAGAACGCCCGCTGTCCGTCGAAAGACGGCGAAAAGTGACGGTGCCACCGCCCCCTGTCAACGGCAGCCGGCGTCGCGCAGGGCTCAGCCCTGATAGCTCACGCGCCAGATCCTGCCGCCGGCGTCATCGGTGATGTAGAGCGAGCCATCCGGCCCAACCGCCAGGCCGGTCGGCCGGTGCGAGCGCGTCTCCGCCCAGTTCTCTTCCCCGTGCGCGAAGACCGTGTGCGAAGGGCCGAACTCCCCGCCGGTGCGGGGGACGAACACCACGTACGCCCCCTCCTGCGGCTCGGGAGCGCGATTCCACGAGCCATGGAACGCGATGAACGCTCCGCCACGGAAGCGCTGCGGGAACGCGGCTTCCGCCCCGTCCGGCGGCTCGTAGAAGGCGAGCCCGTCGGGGGCCAGGTGGCCCGGGAATCCGAGGATCGGCGGGGTCAGGCCGGCGCAACGCTCCGCTGCCGTCTCCGGACCGCCGTACTCTGGAGCCAGAACGTAACTCCCCTGGCGCTGGTCGTAGTAGCAGTAGGGCCAGCCGAAATCCGCCCCTTCGCTCACCCGCACGAACTTCTCCGCGGGCAGCTCCGCCCCTTCCTGGGCCGAGTACGATTCACCCCAGTTCTGGTAGAGCTGGTCCCGTCCATGGACCGCCGCGTACAGCTTTCCGTCGCCGGGATCGAAGGCCAGCGCCACGCTGTTCCGCATGCCGGTCGCGAAGCGCTCTCCGTCCGCGAGCGTCTGCCCCGCCTTCGCCGCGTCGAAACGCCAGATCCCCGCGTTCTCCTGGCGCTCATCGCACGGGTCCTTCCCCGGGGAGCCCGCGCGGCGGTCCCGCTCCTGACACGAGTTCGACGGGGAGCCCATGTTCACGAACAGCGTTCCGTCCGGGGTGATCGCCAGCGACTTGGCCACGTGGCTCCCGTGCGCGCGGAGCCCGCCCACGATCGTTTCGGCCCCACCGGTGGGCTCGAGCGACCCCGCAGCCAGCCGGTACCGGACGACCGCCCCGTCCCGGCCGAAATACAGCCAGCCGTTCCACAGCCCGATCCCCGTCCCGCCGGCGTTGTCGAAGCGCCGGCGCACGTCCGCTCGGCCGTCCCCCGTGGTGTCCCGGAGCGCGAGCACCCCTCCGGCGTCATCGCCCGCCCCGTCGAGGGATACGAAGAGGTCCCCGTTCGCCGCCACCGTGATGTGCCGCGGCGCCGGCAGCCCATCCGCCACCACCAGGGCGCAGAAACCCTCCGGGAGCACCAGACCGCCATTGTCCGGGTCGCACGACGGGTCCGCTGCCGTGGTCCGGTCCGCGGCGAGGCAGCCCAGGGATGTCGTCAGGACTACGGCGAACGCGACCGTGACGGGAAGGTGCGCTGGTCTCATCGAGGCCCTCCTGAGTTCGGGGTCCGGGTGGGAAGGTGCATGGGCACTGGGGCGCCGGTCGCGCCGCTGCGGCCGGAGGACGGAACGTGCCGGCGTGGTCCGGAGTCGAGTGGGCCCGGCAGGACTCGAACCTGCGACCCTCCGATTATGAGTCGGGTGCTCTGACCGACTGAGCTACGGGCCCGCGTCGCGGTCGATGGCCGGAAACATAGGCCGGGGCCGCCCGGGGAGGAAGAGGAGGCCAGCGCGAGACGCCGGTGCCCGAACGGGTTCCTTGCCGGGTGGATTCCGGCTGCTGTATTCATTCGGCCCGGCCCTCTTCACCAAGGCCCCCTTGGCAGACGAAACACTGGATCGCTGTTTTCGACTCCTCGAGCTGGAGCCCGGCGCCACCTTCGTCGAGGTGCGGGAGGCGTACAGGGTACAGTGCCGGGTCTGGCACCCGGACCGCTTCGCCGGGAACGCCGCAATGCACGCGCGCGCCACGCTCCGTCAGCAGGAGCTGAACGCAGCGTACCGGACGCTCGTGCAGGAGTATCAGGGGAGAAGCGCTGCGGGCGGAACCGCTCCGTCGTCCGGCGAGAGCCAGGCCACTCCACAGGAGGACGCCGCGGCGCCAGCAGAGACCGGTGCTTCGACCGCGGTCGCTGCGCGTCGGCGTCCGGGCGAGAGAAGACGGCGTTCGCCCGACCGCGGCGGGATCCGGGCGCTCGCGGCAGCGGCGCTGGCCTGGGCTGCCGTGTCGACGCGCCGGGCTCTGCTCCTGGGCGCGCTGCTGGTGTCCGGCGCCATAACCGCTGCCGCGGCGGTGGCCGTGCTGGTATCGGACCGTGCCCTGGTGCGCGACCCTGATGGCACGCCGATCCTGGTGACCGCGCTGGCAACCGGAGGGGGGCAGGTGTGCGGCGCCGGTGAGCCCGGCGTCGCCTGCTGGGGTCGGAACGATGCCGGACAGAGCGGGATCGAACCGTCCAGCGACGGCGGCTGGGCCGCACCGGCGTGGCACTCCCTTCCGACGCGGGCCTCGGCGGTCGCGGCGGGGCTGGTGCACACATGCGCCCTGCTCTCGGACGGGCGGATCGAGTGCTGGGGCGCCAACTTCGCCGGGCAGCTGGGGACCGGTGGCCTGCAGGATCGGGCCTCGCCGGCCGCGGTGCTCGGGGACAGCCGCTTCGCGTCATTGTCATCGCTGGGGCGCCACACGTGCGCCCTGACGCGGGACGGCACGCTCTACTGCTGGGGCGACGACACGGACGGCCAGCTCGGCCTCGGCCGTCCCGTCGCCGCGTGCCAGGTGGACGAATCCCGGTTCTACTGCTCCGACCGCCCGGAGCGTGTAGCTCCCCCGGCACGCTGGCGGGAGGTGGCGGCGGGCGGCAGCCACAGCTGCGGCATCGAGGAGAACGGGGGGCTGTCCTGCTGGGGCTCGGACCGCTACGGCCAGCTCGGCGCCGCGGCCGACCAGCGCTGCGAGGGGTCGGGGGGCGCGGCGCCCTGCCGGCGAGCGCCGGGGCCGGTGTCGCTTCCGCGGGTGACGGGCCCGATCCACGGCATCGCCGCCGGCGCATCGCACAGCTGCGTCCTTGACGGCGAGGGTCGGCCGCTGTGCTGGGGCCTGAACAGCCGGCGCCAGGCCGGCGCCGACAACGCCGACGTCCTCGCCGCGCCCACCCCCCTCCGCACGGATCTCCGCTTCACGGCCCTCTTCGCCGGCGGGTATCACACCTGTGGGGTCACCGCTCGGCGTGACCTGTGGTGCTGGGGCAGCGATGCGGCGGGCGAGCTCGGGGGGACCGGCCGCGACCGGTGCGGCGGCGAGCGATGCACCGCCCGGCCCGTCGAGGTGGCGCGCTCCGTGTCGGCCGTCGCGACCGGCTTCGGCACCACCTGCGCGGCCGCGACCGACGGTCGCGTCCACTGCTGGGGCAGCGGGCTGGTGGAAGCGGCGAGGCCCGGCGAAGCCGCCGCCGTCGCGGTCGGCTCACCGGGCCGTCCGAATCCGCTCACACGGCAGGTGCTCTGGCGTTTCCGCGCTCTCAGGACGCTGACGCACCGCATCCTGATCGACCCGCTCCGCCGGCTCTTCTAGGGCCCGGCGACGCGCGTCGCGGAGGCCACGGGACGTCGGAATCCCCCGCGCTACCAGAGCGAGTTGAAGACCCCGACCATGACGCGCCAGTGTCCCTGACCGCCTTCCGACGCGCTTCCCTCCACCCGGAACGGCCGGTCGAAGAGGTGCATGTGCGCCGCTTCGACCCGTATGCCCGTGACGTGGTCGGACCGCCTCAGGAACGTGACGTCCACGCCCGCTCCGCCCTGCAGCATGAGCTGCTCCGTCTCGCCCGTGTCCAGGATGATACTGGTGTTCGTGAGGCGGATGCTCGGGCCGCCCAGACCGTACGTCATCAGCCCCGCGGAGGCGAGCAGGTACGGCGTGACCGGCGAAGGTCCGAGCGGCCGGACCATCGCCCCCAGTGACACCGCGGACACGTTCAGGCCGTCGTACTGCCCCGGCGCGGCCAGCTTCGGCTTGCCGTGGACCACGTCGCCGTGAACGGCCAGCCACGGATTGACCCAGTAGTCCACGAAGAACGAGCCCGAGATCCCATCTTCAATGTGCACGCCCGCGCCCACGCCGGGACCCGCGTCCAGGAACGGGCTGTACATCACCCAGTCTCCACCCACCCCGACCGTGATCCTGGGCTGCTCCTCCTGGGCGGCGGCCGCGCCCGCGACCACCGCGCTGGTGACGGCGACGGCCGCGAAGACCCGCAACGACTTCGTCATGCGCTCGAGCATCTGCGTTCCCCCCGTCACTGGATCGCACGCTGCCAGACCGGCAGCGTCACCACGTTTCCGCTCTCCGTCACCCCGTGCAGCCGGACCACCAGGTCGGCCGGATCCCCGGACCGGGGAAGCGACAGGGTGAGCGGCCCGACCAGGCTCTCGACCAGCGGCAGCTCCGCCCTCACCTGGTAGTGCCCGGCCGTCTCGAGAACGAGCACCGACCGGTCGTTCGTGGGCGCGAACGCCAGGTCCTGCGTCGGGTGGCGCACCACGCTGCCCTCGCCACCGAGGTTCGCGAACGTGTGTGAGCCGTGCAGCCGGAGCACGTCGTTGAAGTAGAAGATGGTCGAGCCGCCTCTGCCCACGAACTGCTTGCCGGTGTCGTCGGCGTCGAGCCCGGTGATGACATCGATTCCGTTCGTAAACAGGTCGCCGATCGTCAGCTTGTCGGAGATGATCCGGTTGTACAGACCCGGATGCGCTCCTTTGGCCCCCCAGAGCCACACACGGTCTCCGTTCCCGAATGCGACAGTTGCGCGATTATCGCTTGTAGCGAATCGGGCTTCTCCGCCGACATTCCAACCCCCCGCACTCCAGCTGCTGTTAGGGAGAGCAAGAATGTCCGACCCCTTCGCCCGGAGTTCAGAAATCATTGCTTCAATGCCGCCGGGTCCGCCGGTGACGCTGAACGTATTATTCGGCTGCCCTGCGACGTGGTCCCAGATGTAGAGCGTAGTCCCAATCCCGGACGACGTTCTCTGGCTTCATGATCATGCTGTCGACGTAGGTCACCGCCCACGAATGCTTGTCATCGACAAGCTGGTGCGTCGCCAGTCCAGAGCATGATATTGGCTTCCCGGGTCTGCCACTCAGGGTACGTCTCCACGATCCGGATCGGCCCGCCGCCGGTGATCGAGTAGAAGATCACTCCATCCTTGTCCTGGACCACGCGGTCTGAGGACGATCGCCCGATCCGTCCAGGTGACCATAGCAAGGCTGTCCGGTATGGGCTCGGTGACGTTGTAGAGCACGGCGTCGTGGGTCTCCATGCGGGACTTCTCGACGCGGTGGTTGAGGTCCACGAACGACAGGCTGGTGCCGCCGGAGTTGGCCACGATGAGCGTGTCGCCCGTCCGGTCCATGGTGATCCCGAACGGCTGCGAGCCGACCAGGACCTCGTTCTTCAGGGCGTGGTCCGGGGCGCCGACGTAGTCGAGCACCTCGATCTCGTTGCGGTCGGTGACCGATGCGTAGAGCAGTCCGCGGCCGCGGTCGGAGACGAGGTCCCCGATCGTGCCGCCCCAGTCCCGGTAGATGGTGGTGCTGGCCACCACCGTGACGTTCGCCGGTGCGGATTCCTCGGCGAGGAGGCGGGAGCCCACCGCCACGCACGGGAGGCTGGCGAACGGCTCGCGCACGTTTGCGGCGCAATTCCCGGCCGCATCCACGGCGAACCCGTGGACTTCCACGGTGACGTCGGTGGGCAGGTCGGTGGTGCCGAAGCCCTGGATCGGCAGCACGTCGTGGATCAGGGCCGTGTCGCGGGCCATGACGGTGTCCGAGCGCGCGACCGTGACCGTGTCGCCGCCGGCCTGATAGAACAGGACCGTGTAGCCGCACCGGGCGAGCAGCCCGCCCTCGTTCGCATCGCGGCAGCGGATGGTGACGTCGATGGAGTCATCGGCTTCCGCGCGAGCCGGGAGCACCGACGCCACGGAGACCTCGGGCGGCGTGGTGTCGGGGGCCAGGATGGCCACGACCGCGATCGCGGCGTCGCTCTTGAGACCGGACGGAGAAGAAGCCGTGGCCTTGAGAGTGACGGTGCCCGCGGCGGTCGGCGGCACCGAGATCGTCGTATCCAGCGAGACGGTCTGCGGGGCGCCTTCGAAGACCCTGCGGAAGGAGCCGTTGAACGCGCCCGTCCAGGACACGTCCATCGATTCGACCCCGGAGCTGTTCCTGCCATCGGCCCGGACCAGGACGCGGATGGCGGTCCCGGCGTTCACCTGCGTGCTCGTGGCCGTGCGGTCGATGAAGACGTCGGGCGGGGCGTCGAGGACATCGCCCTCCAGAAGCGTTCCACCCTCGCACGCGACGAGGGATCCCCCGGCCAGGCAGGCCACGGCCAGGATCCCCGGCCAACGCGGAACCATGCGGCGTCGCATCATCCAGTCTCCTCGGACAGAAATGGCGGATATCCGGCGATCGCCCGGAAATTTCCCGCAAAAGACGGAAGACCATGTGGCACGAGGCGGGCCACGGTGGATGATGCGACGCCACGTGCCCTTTTTCAAGCCGGACGGGGCGTGTCTGCCGCGCGATGCTACAACGGGCGTCGTGCCGCGAGACAGTGAGGGACCGCCCCGTGCTCGCCGCCGGCCGCAGGCCGGCTACTTGGTTCCGAAGAGCCGGTCGCCGGCGTCGCCCAGGCCGGGGAGGATGTAGCCGTCGTCGTTGAGCTCGCGGTCGAGGGCCGCGATGATGACCGAGACGTCCGGGTGGTCGTGCTGCATCCGTTCGACCCCCTCCGGGGCGGCCACCAGCCCCATGAGTCGAACGGAGGCGGCGCCGTTCGCCTTCAGCTCGGTGATGGCGGCGGACGCGGAGCCGCCGGTGGCGAGCATCGGATCCAGGACGATGAACTCGCGGGACTCGGCGTCGCCGGGGATCTTGAAGTAGTAGTGGACGGGCTCGAGCGTGGCGTGGTCGCGGTAGAGGCCCACGTGACCCACGCGCGCGGACGGCATGAGGCGGAGCACGCCGTCCACCATGCCGAGGCCGGCCCGCAGGATGGGGACGAGGGTGACTTTCTTTCCGGCCATGCGGAAGGCCTGCGTCCGCTCCAGCGGGGTGTCCACGGTGATCGGCTCAAGTGGCAGCTCGCTGGTGGCTTCGTATGCCAGCAGCATGCTGAGCTCGTCGACCAGCTCGCGGAAGATCTTCTTGGGCGTGGCGACGTCCCTGAGCAGCGCCATCTTGTGCTGCACCAGCGGATGGTCGACCACGACCAGGTTGCTGTGCTTCGGGTGTTTCGGCATGGCGACTCGCCCCGTCTCCGTTCAGATGGTCCCCGCGGCGCGGGCTTCCACCCACCCCTCTTCTCCGGACCGAGTGCGCGCCCGGACCCAGTCCTCGGACCGCTCCACCAGCTCGAGCCCCGTCCCGGGCTCCAGCGCCGTGAGCACGTCACCCCGCAGGTTCGGTCCGCCGCGCAGCGCCGTGGGCTCCAGCACGATGAGCGTTTCCTCGCCGTGGGTCGAGGCCCACGCTCCGAGCACGGCGCCAACGGCGAGGGTCGTCGCCGCCAGGGCGACCCTCAGCGCCGCGGCGTTCCGGCACGCCAGCCACCACGCTGCCCCGACCGCGGCGGCCCACCAGCCCAGCGCGGCCATGAGCCACAGCTCCTCCGGCCGCAGGAAGAGCGGAGGCGTGACCCGACTCACCAGCTCCGGGGCGACGCCCACGGCTCGCAGGTTGTGGCGGATGTCGGACGAACGCGGCGAAAGCCTCAGCGCGCGCAGCCAAGCCCAGACCGCTTCCCCGCGACGTCCGGCCCGCTCGTACGCGGTACCCAGGTCATACCACGCGGCCGCATCGCCGGGGACGGCATCGACGTAGTCGCGCAACACCCTCGCAGACTGCTCGTAGCGCCCGGCATCGAATGCGCGCACGCCGCTCTCGAACACGTCCCGCGGCGGCGGTGAGGCGTCCTGCGCCCGCGCGCCGGTGGCGCAGAGTGACAGGACGAGGAACGGCAGAAGCGCCCCGGCCGGCCGGGCCAGCGTCGCCGGGGGCGGGGCCTCCCTGTCGATCAGCTCGAGCACGCGCGAGACCTGCCGGACGATGTCGCGGATCACCGCCCCGTCCGGCGGCTCCGGCGCGTAGCGGGCCGAAGCCAGACGATCCATGGCTGCCTGGAGCGCGGCGGCCGCGTCCGTCGACACCCCGGCCGCGGACAACGCGGAACGGGAAAGCGCGCCACGCGGCGCCAGCCCAAGGCGCCGCGCCAGCCAGGAACGCGTGAACGCCTCGGTATGGGCGAGCGTGGAGATGTCGCCCGCATCCGCGAGGTCGGCCAGCTCCCGCAGACGCGCCCGCCGGTCGTGGCGCAGCGCCCGGAGCGACGCGCCGTTCCTGGATCGCCGGCGGCGCAGCGAGAGCGCGGCCACCAGGAGCACGAGCGGGCCGAGCTGCAGCCACCGGAACCATGGCGTCCGCACCCAGCGCAGCGAGTCCGCTCCGGCCGGTTTCCGGCGGAGGTATCGCAGCGCCGGCCCTTCGGTCTCCGTCCCGCCGTCTCCGGTGGCGCCCGGGCCGACGGCGAGTGTCAGGGCGGGAGCGGTGGCCACGTGGTACTTCGCCTGGTCCGGGTCGAAGTACGGATAGCGCACTTCAGGCATGGACCGCTCGCCGGACCGGCGTGGAATGATCACCCAGCTGAACCGCTTCCACCCCGCCACCGTGTCCCCTCGGACACCGGCCTCGGCTTCCTCCGTGGGCGGGAAGCGCTCGATCCCCGGAACGTCAGGCAGCGTCGGCGGGGGGAGCGCCTTCACGTTCCCCCGCCCGCGGACTTCCACGTTCAGGACTGCCGCTTCACCGGCCGGAACGGTATCGGGCTCGAGCCAGCTCCGAACCGTGTAATGGCCCACCGCGCCGGTGAAGCCGTCCGGGCGCCCCGCCTCCGGCAGCGGCCGCACCACCAGCGGGAGGGAGTCGGTGGCCACGTGGCTGGTTTCCGGCGCGTACAGCAGACCGCGCCGGATCTCGAAATCGAGCTGGGCGGGCGGGATCTCGAACCGCCCGGGCGACAGGGGGAAGAACGCGCGGCGGAAGGTCTGGACCTCGTACAGCTCGCCTCCCACCGACTCCGTGTGGGTGGTGGTGGGGTCCGCGAGGTCGTGGACCCAGAAGCCGGACGGGGAAGGCGGCTGGTATTCCGGGGCGCGGCGCAGGCGGAGACGCGCGTCCTGCGAGAACATGACGTCCACGTTCATCGTGACCTGCTGCCCCACGAACACGGTATCCGCTTCGAGCTCCGCCCGCATCACGACGCCGTCGGCGCTGGCCCGCGTGGCGGCGCCCCTGGCCGGAGCGACGCGGCGGCCCGTCCGCGCGGGCGCCGGGGTGCCGGCCGGACCGGTCACGGTGAGGAGCTCCGCGGCGGTACTGTACGTCTGCGCCCCCACGGTCACGCGAACGGCGGGCACCCGATAACGCCCTGGCGCGCGTGCCCGGATCACGAAATCGCGGGTGATGAAGCGCTGCGTGCCGCCCGGCATGCTGAACTGACGCTGATCCGACTGACTGGTGCCCACGAGATCGAGACCCGGCGGAAGCGAGCGGAAGTCCTCGATGCGGGCCCGTGCGCCGTCGGTTTCCACCTGCACGCGCAGCGTGGTCGTCTCCCCCACCTCGATCTCGGGGGCGGTGAAGCGGGCGTTGACCTGGACCGGGTCCTGTGCCGCGAGCGTGAGCGCGAAAAGGAGCCAGGGCGTCATCCGCTACCAGTCCCGGACCGTCCGGGTCTGCTGATGTCCCTTCCGCAGCTTGTCCTGGAAGACCTGCCGCTCGTTCTGCTCCACGGCGCTCAGCACTCGCTCGGCCTGTTCCTGGGTCAGCGGCGCCGGCGTCGGGCCCTCGCCGCCCGATGGTTGCGGCTGTTGCTGACCCTGCGACTGGCCGCCACCCCCCTGGCCGCCCTTCTGCTGGTCCTGCTGCCTGTCCTGGTCGCCTCCGCCGCCCCCGCCCTGCTGCTGCTGTTGCTGCTTCTCGCGCTCCCGCAGCGCCAGCTCGTAGTTCCACTTCGCGGCCGTGTCTGCAGGAGTCAGGCGGAGCGCCTGCCGGTAGGCCTCCAGCGCGGCATTGTACAGCGTCCGGCTGGTCTCCTCGGTCCGGTTCTCGCGCGCGTCCTCCAGGAAACGGTTGCCGAGGTTGTAGTACACGCTCTCCCGCGTGCCGGGGTCCACTGCCTTCAGCGCCGCCCGCAGCTGCTCCTCCGCCTCCGAGTAGCGCCCGAGCTTCAGCAGCGCGGTGCCGAGGTTGTAGTGCAGGACGGGCGTGTCCGTGCCGCCCTCGAGCGCGGCACGGTACGCTTCCACCGCCTCCGCGTACCGCCCTGCCCGGAACAGGCGATTCCCTCGCTCGACGCCGCCGAACACCGCCGCCGTTGTGATGAGCACCAGCGCGAGCAGCGCCGCCAGTCTACGCATGGGCTTCCTCCCGCGCGGGTATCCCTGCAATGCCGTTGGTTCCACGGCGCACCGCCACGAGCCCGTCCAGGAGCAGCAGCGCGAGCGCCAGGAGGAGGAACCACTCGTAGCGCTCCTTCTGGCGGACCCGGTGCTCGCCGGAGCCCTGCGTCCGCTCCAGCCCGCGCAGCGTACCCAGGATCGCGTCCGTCCCCCCTGGAGACCCAAGGACCGCGAACCGACCGCCCGTGATCCCGGCCACACGCTTCAGCAGCGCGTCGTTCCGGCGTGTGATGACGATCCCGCCATCCGGGCCGCGCTGATAGCCCTCCACCGCCCCCGTGTCGCTGGTCTGCGGGATGGGCGCACCCTCCGGGCTCCCTACCCCGACGGTGTGGATGGTGATCCCGAGCCGCGCGGCCCGCTCGGCGGCGTCGAGGACCGCGCTCTCCTCCTCCAGCGCCTCGCCGTCGGTCACCAGCACCACCACACCCTTGCCGCCGGCGTCTCCCGGTCCACGGGCCAGGTCCGCCGCCTGCCGCACCGCGGACGCCAGCGATGACCCCCCCTGGCTGACGATGTCCGGATCCAGCGCGTCCAGGTAGAGCTGCAGGGCCCCGTGGTCGACCGTCATGGGCGACAGGACGTACGCCCGCCCCGCGAACGCCACCAGACCGATCCGGTCACCCGGCAGCTCCCGCAGCAGGCGACGCGCCAGCACCCGCTCCCGTTCCAGCCGGTCCGGCGCCAGGTCCCTGGCGAGCATGGAGCGCGACACGTCCAGCGCCAGCACGATGTCCGCCGCGACGTTGTGCTCCTCCACGCTCTCCAGCCCCCAGCGCGGCCCCGCGGCCGCCAGACCCAGCGCCGCGCCCGCCAGCACCAGCACCACCAGCCGCAGCGCCGGGAAGCGGCGGAGGTCCCCCGCCCCCAGTCGGGCCAGAAGGTCCGCCGCGCCCAGGACGCGCCCGGCGCGGCGCCTCCGCCGCGCCCAGAAAGTCACGCCCGCTCCCACCAGGATCGGGAGCGCGGCCGCGAGCCACAGCAGGTCCGGGTGCGCGAAGCTCACGGGATCCGTCCCCAGCGGCTCCCCAGCAGGACCCACTCGGCCGCGAGGAGCGCTGCCGCGAGCAGGACGAGGGGGAGGTGCCTCGGGGTGTAGTCCGTGTAGCGGCGCACTTTGACCGTCGTCTTCTCCAGGTTGTCGATCCGCCCGTAAATGCTGTCCAGCGCCGCCTCGTTCGTCGCCCGGAAATACTGGCCGTTCGTGATGCGCGCGATCTCCCGGAGCAGATCCTCATCGATGTGGACCGGCAGGTTGGCGTACTGGTAGCCCCCGAACATGCCCCGCGCGATCGGGATCGGCGCCACGCCTTCGCTGCCCACGCCGATCGTGTAGACCTTGATCCCGTACGCCGCGGCCGCCCTGGCGGCGGTCACCGGATCGATCTCCCCGCGGTTGTTCTCGCCGTCCGTCATGACGATCATGACGCGAGACTGTCCTGGCGAGCGCCGCAGCCGGTTGGCGGCCGTAGCGATGGCGGTGCCGATGGCCGTGCCATCGTCGAGCATGCCGGCCTGGAGCTGGTCGAGGGCGCGATAGATGACGTCGTAGTCGATGGTGAGGGGGACCTGCGTCAACGCCTCGCCCGCGAAGGCGACGAGACCGATGCGGTCGTAATGGCGGCCGCGGATGAAGTCGGCCACCTGGGACTTGGCCACGGTGAGGCGGTTCTGCGGGTGGAAGTCCTCGGCAAGCATGGACGTGGAGATGTCGACCACGAGGGCGATGCTGATTCCCTGCGCTTCGATCTCGGTGGCGGACACGCCGGTGCGGGGCCCGGCCGAGGCGACCACCAGCGCCACCAGGGCGCCGGCGCGAAGCCACTCGGGGAGGCGGGCGATCCGCCGGATCATGCGGCTGCCGATGAGGCCGGCGGCGGCGGCCCTGGAGAAGAGGAGGGCGCGGCGTCGCCGGAGGCGATAGACCTGCCAGGCCGGGAGGACGGCCAGGAGCAGGAGGAGCCACGGGTGGGCGAAGCTGAAGGTCACGCTGCCACCTCCCCCGGCGGCGCCGGTGGCGCGGCGCGGAATGCGGCCACCCAGGCCCTGGCGGCGGACCACTCCGCTTCCGCGGTGGCCGGGTCCGGGCGGCGCCGGGCGAACTTCACCTGGTCGGCGGCGCGGAGAATGGTCTCGAGGGCGCGGCCATCCTCCCGGTCCGCGATGGCCCGGACGCGGGCCAGCAGCTCGGTGGTGGTCAGGTCCTCGCCCCACTCGGGCTCGAGGGCGGCGACGAAGTGCCGCACCGCCCCGGCCACCCGGATGTAGAACGCTTTGACCTCTCCGCGAGCGAGGAGCCCGTCGGCGCGCGCGGCATCGAGCGCGGCCAGCGCCCGCTCCCTGGCGGTGGGGGCGGCGATGGCGTCGGGAACGAGAGCACGGCGGCGCTTCCGGCGGATCCACCAGGCCAGGAGGAGTGCGGCCAGGAGCACGCCGAGGGCGACCAGGAGGATCGGCCACCAGGACCAGCTGCGCCCGAGAACCCCGCGCGCCGGCCGGGGCTCGATCCCAGCGGTGTCCGCCGGCAGCACGGAGATCACGTTCAGGGAAGGCAGCTGCGCCGTTCGCGTCTCCGGCGTCTCCTCACCGCCCAGCACCTGGAACTCCACGGTCCCCAGGTCCCGCTTGCCCGGGCGCCACGGCGTGAGCGCGTACACGGCGGTGACCTGGATCGTGCCGTCGGCGAGCGTGTCGATGCGCTCGCGGACCCGCGCGGCGTTCTCCGCCTCGGCATCCGTCGGGAGCGACAGCGTGTCCGGCCACACGGCCCGCTCTCCCGGCGGCAGTACCACGCGCACGGCGACGTGGACCACGTCGCCCACCCGGGCCGAGTCCGGCACGACCGCCACGCTGGCTTCCTGGGCGATCGCGCCGGAAGCTGCCGCGAGCAGCCCGAGCAGAGCGAAGATGGACGCCACCGATGCGGACCCGGGCAGGATCCCGTGGACGGCCCCGCTCCGGCTCATCGCGCCAGCTTCCTCTCCCGCGCTCGGAAGAACGCCATGAGCGGACCGACGTAGGAGCGGTCCGTGCGCACTTCGATGGCGTCCACGGCGAGGCGGTGAAACGTGGTGCGCAGCGCCTGCTCCTCGGCGCTCGAGAGCGCGGAGTAGCGGCGACGCAGCGACTCCCGGCCGGTGTCGACCGCCACCTCCTCGCCGGTCTCGGGGTCGGCGAGGACCAGCACGCCGGCATCGGGAATGGATTCCTCCGCCGCGTCCATGACCCTCACTGCAATGACGTCGTGGCGGTTGGCGA
This sequence comes from uncultured Gemmatimonadales bacterium, assembly GCA_963798845.1. GTDB lineage: Bacteria > Gemmatimonadota > Gemmatimonadetes > Longimicrobiales > RSA9 > CAVUKA01. The sequence goes on from CAWCUS010000005.1 coordinate 209,573, forward strand.
CGAGCCGGAGGGTGCGCCGGAACGCGTCGAAAGCCGCGTCGTCGCCCACCTGGAAGTCGCTCAGGACGAACAGGACCGAGCGGTGGGGCAGCATGCGCCCGGCGTAGTCGAGCGCAACGGCCAGGTCGGTCCGGCGGCCGCGCGGCCGGAAGGCGAGGAGGTCCCGGATCAGGCGAAGGACGTGGCGTCGCCCCTTCTTCGGCGGGACCACGTGCTCCACCTGGTCCGTGAACAGGATCATCCCGACGCGGTCGTTGTTCCGGATGGCCGAGAGTGCGAGCACCGCCGCCATCTCCGCCGCCAGCTCCGCTTTCAGACGCCCGCGCGTGCCGAAGCGCTCAGAGCCGGAGAAGTCCACCAGGAGCATCACCGTCAGCTCCCGCTCCTCCACGTGCTTCTTGATGTACGGGTGGCCCATGCGCGCCGTCACGTTCCAGTCTATGTTGCGCACGTCGTCGCCCGTCTGGTACTCGCGCACCTCCGAGAACTCCATCCCCTGCCCCTTGAACGCCGAGTGGTACTCGCCGCTGAACAGCGAGTTGACCCACCCGCGCGTCCGGAGCTCGATCAGCCGCACCTGCCGCAGCACTTCGCGGGGAACCCCCCCCGGCGCCACCGGCTCGGCCGCGTCCGGCAGCACTGCCGGCTCCCGCGTCGTGCCGAACAGACGCCCGGCGGCCCCCCGGACCCGGCCGCCCGCCGCCCGCCACCCGCCTCCTCGGCTCAAGGCACCTCCACCGCCTCGAAGACGCGCGCCACCAGGTCATCGGCCGTGACCTCCTCCGCCTCCGCCTCGTACGTCGTGATGATCCGGTGGCGCAGCACGTCGGGGCCGATCGACTTCACGTCCTCCGGGAGCACGTACCCCCGGCCGTCCAGGAACGCCTGCGCCCGGGCGCACACGGCCAGGAAGATCGATGCGCGCGGCGACGCGCCGTACTCGATCAGCGGGTCGATGTCCGCCAGCCCGTGCTCCGCCGGCTCCCGCGTGGCGTGAACCAGCTCGACGATGTAGTCCGTGATCTTCTCGTCCATGTACAGCCCGGCGATCTCCGCACGGGCGGCGAGGATCTCGGCGGCCGACGCCACTTTCTCGATCGGCTCCGGCTCGCGCCCCGCCATGCGCCGCATGATCTCCTTCTCCGTCTCCCGGTCCGGATAGGTGATGCGGAGCTTTAACATAAAGCGGTCAACTTGCGCTTCCGGAAGGGGATAGGTCCCCTCCTGCTCGATGGGATTCTGCGTCGCAAGGACGAGGAACGGCTCTTCCAGCTGGAAGGTCTCACCACCGATCGTCACCTGCTTTTCCTGCATCGCCTCGAGCAGCGCGGACTGGACCTTGGGCGGTGCCCGGTTGATCTCGTCGGCGAGGACCACGTGGGCGAAGATCGGGCCGCGCTTGGCCGTGAACTCACCGGTTCGCTGATTGTAGATCATGGTCCCGACGATGTCCGCGGGGAGCAGGTCGGGCGTGAACTGGATGCGCTGGAAGCTGACGTCGAGGCTGTCGGCGAGGGAGGAGACGGTGAGCGTCTTGGCGAGGCCGGGCACGCCCTCGAGGAGCACATGTCCCCCGGTCAGGATGCCCACGAGGAGCCGGTCGATCATGGCGTCCTGCCCCACGACCCGCTTGTGGAGCTCCCGCTTGATCCGCGGCGCGAGTTCCCGGTTGGCCGGCGGGCTCGCCGTGGTGCGCTCCAATTCGACCTCCAGTCCTGGGGAATGAGTGCGCCGCCCTTCGCGTACGACGGGCGGCGCCTGAAAGATCCGGGCCGTGTGGCGCGTGGGCCGGGGCCTCTAGCGCTTGATCCGCTCGCCCGCGTCCTCGTGGCGGAAGATCCAGGCGGCCAGGCGGCCGGGGCGCACCTCGCGCCCGCGGTCGTGAGGCTCGCGGTCGACGCGGGAGCCGTCGCTGGCGCTCAGCCCGGTGTTCATCTCGTCGCGGATGGCCCGGAGCCGGTCCCGCCACACGGCCCAGTTCTTCGGCCGCAGGTCGACCCAGCCGTTCTCGACGAGCCTGGGGTCGGCGGGCGACTGGCCGGGCTCGGGCGCCACCTTCACCACCTCTCCGCGCAGCACCCGCTCGCCGTCCGGTAGCAGGATGGGGAGCCCGATGGTGACGATCCGAGCCCTCAGCTCGTGGTCCTCGTCCAGCAGCGCGGCGGTGCGCCGGGCGGTGTCCTCGGGGTCCAGCTCCGCGGCTTCGTCCACGCGGTCGAAGAGCCGGCGCAGGAGCGCGACCTCGAACAGGATCTTGGAGAGGCGGGGCGGCCCCAGCATCTCGTAGGCGACGGATTCCACCCCGTGCTCGCGCTCCAGCGCCTCCATCCGGGCCAGCGCCACCTCACGGAGCACGCCCGCCCGGTACGTCGGTCCGGAAGTCGAGGCGTCGAGGGCCGCGATCACGTCGTGGCCGCTCGGATAGCCCCGGATCTCCCGAACCACGTCCGCGGCGATCTCCTCGGGGGTGATGTACTCCATCAGACCGAGCGCCGTCAGCGTCTCGAACTCGCCCAGGCTGAACAGCCCGTTCTCGCCCGCGTCAAGGTAGACGCCCTCGAGCGGCTCGGTCGTTGCCCGGAACCCTCGCCCGGCATCCTCTCCGAACGCCGTGTCAAGCGGGAGCGGCGCGATGGCATCACAGCGCGTGATCCCGCGGCCGTTCTTCCGCACCTCGCCATAACGGATCCGCTTCCAGCTGATGGCCGCGGTCGGCTTGATCTCCTTCACCGCCGGGGCACCGGGCGTGCGAGCCATCAGGTAGAGCAGCAGCGTGTGGGCGCCCGCGATGCTCGACTTGGCCAGGAGCATGCGGCTGGGACGCTCCTCGGAGTGGGTGAACGGGATGTTCAGCCCCATCCCGCCCGTCCCCGCGGTACCGATCTTCAGGTAGAACCTGGTGCCGGCGCGGCTCATGGCCTCCAGTGCGATCTGCACGTGGCGGATGAGCTGCGGGAGGTACAGTGTCGCGAGGTGCCGCTCCACGACCTCGCGCGTGCATTCCCCGGTCTCCGCTTCCGCGCGCAGCGCGGTCGCGCTCGCGAACACGTTCTGGTAAGCGAACGCAGTGGCGGTGTTGACGCAGTCCACCACGATCTCCGGCCGGTGACGGTCGAGCAGCGTCGCGAAGTGCGAGCGCGTGACCACCTCGTCGGTGAGGTCGCCGTAGAGGTCATCGAGCAGCTGGGCGCGCGCTTCGGTGTCGGCGAGCACGTCGTTGCGGCGCCGGTCCTTCAGTGTGGTGGGCAGGAACATGTCCCCCCATTCCGCGACCACGTCGACGCCGGCGGCTTCCGCGCGCAGCTCGTCCGCGGCCGGCTCCACCTCGACCCGGGTCAGCGCGGTGAGCACGATCCTGCCGGGGGCGTGCGGAGCGAGCGCGCGCGCGACGGCGAGGCCCACGAGACCGGAGCCACCCAGCAGCAGCACTGTCTTGCCCTGTATGTCCATGGAATCAGAACCCGGTGTTCAGATTTCAGCCGCCAATTGAACGGAGCGCTTCGACCTCCTCGCGGCCCAGCTCGCGCCAATCGCCCGGACGCGTGGTTCCGAGGGAGATCGGACCCAGTCGCTCGCGGACCAGCCGCCGGACCGGATGCCCCAGCGCGTCGAAGATACGGCGAACTTCCCGCTTTCGCCCCTCCCGCATGACCACCCGCAGCCGCGCGTGTGCTTCGGCGCCCGCGCCCGGGCTCGCCTCCTTCCGCTCCAGCACCTCCAGGCGGTGCGCCCGCGCGACGCCGTCCTCGAGCTCGATCCCCTGGAGCGCGCGGTCCATCTCGGGGCGATCCAGGTCCCCGACCACGTCGACGACGTAGACCCGGTCCACCTCGAAGCTGGGGTGCATGAGCCGGTTCGCCACGTCCCCCTCGTTCGTGAGGAGCAGCAACCCCTCACTCTCGAGGTCGAGCCGCCCCACGTGGAAGAGGGTGCCGAAGCGTTCCGGCACGAGGTCGTAAACGGTCGGGCGCCCCTGTGGGTCGTCGCGTGTGGTCACGTAGCCGGGCGGCTTGTGCACCAGCACCCAGATCGGCGACTCCGGCTCCACCACTCGCCCGTCCACCTCGACCCGGTCCGTGTCCTCGACCTGCGACCCCATCTCCGTCACGAGCTCGCCGTTCACCCGGACGCGTCCCGCACGAATCATGGCTTCCGCCGCCCGCCGCGACGCCACGCCCGCCCGGGAAAGGAACTTCTGCAGCCTCACGCGCCAGCCGCCCTCTCGTCCCCGGCCGACTCGGCCAACGCCTCTCCGGCGCCCGCCTCTGCATCCGCTGCCTCCTCGACCGCCTCCTCGACCGTCGGCGCCGCATCCTCGCGCTGTCCGCGCTCGGCCAGGACCACGGGGAGCTCGTCGGGCTTCGGGAGGTCCTCGAGCGAGGAGAAGCCGAAGTGCTCGAGGAAGCGCGACGTCGTGCCGTAGAGAAGCGGCCGACCCAACCCTTCGCCCCGGCCGACCACCTCGATCAGACCCACGTCCTGGAGGGTCCTGAGCACGCCGGCGGAGCTGACGCCCCGGATCTCCTCCACCTCGGCGCGCGCCAGCGGTTGGCGGTAGACGATGATGGCGAGCGCTTCGAGCGCGGCCCCGCTCAGTCGCGCGTTGCGGGGGACGGTCTCGAAGCGCTCGAGGTGGGGCGCGTACTCCGGACGCGTGAGGACCTGATAGCCGCCGGCCAGCTCGTAGATCTGGAACGCGCGATCCTGTTCGTCGTATTCGCGACGGAGCTGGTCCACCGCCGCGCGCACCGCGTCGGCATCGAGGTCTTCCTCGCCGCGCGCGAGGTCGTCCGGGCTCAGCGGGGCGTCGCTGGCGAACAGCAGCGCTTCAATGATCTGCGTCGACTTCATTCGCCTGGTCTTCCTGCCACCCGGCTTCGCCGGTGCGGCGGTACAGCCAGAGCGGCGCGAACGGCCGCCCCTGACGGAGCGCCACCAGGCGCCGTCTCGCCAGCTCGAGCGCAGCCATGAGCGTGGTGACGGCGTGCAGCCGGCCCGGATGCGCCTCGAGGAGCTGCTGGAACTCCACCCGGGTCATTCGACCGAGCGCCTCCACGATCAGGTCGAGCTTGTCCTCCAGGGTGACCGTCCGGCTGGCCACGCGGAGAGCTTCGGGCGGCCGCGTGCGCTCCAGCAGCTCGTACAGGGCGTCCCACACCTCGCCCCAGTCCACATCCAGCTCCTGCTCCGGGCGGTCGGCAGCCGCCCGCGGCGGAACGTATCCCCGGCCGTAGTGGCGCGCGCGGTCTGCCTGCGCGTCCTCCAGCCGGTCGGCCGCGTCCCGGAAATGCTCGTATTCCAGGAGCCGCCGCACCAGCTCCGCCCTCGGATCCTCGAGCTCCCCCGACTCGTCCACGCGCCGCGGCAGGAGCATCAGCGACTTGATCCTGATCAGGGTCGCCGCCATTTCCAGGAACTCCCCGGCGCGGTCCAGGGTCAGGGTCTCCACCCCTTCGATCGCCCGGAGGAACTGCGCGGTGATCCGGGCGATGGGGATGTCGAAGATGTCGATGTCCTGCTCGTGGATCAGGTGGAGCAGAAGGTCGAGCGGCCCTTCGAACCGCTCCAGCTCCACCACGAACGCGCCCTCGCCGGCGCGCTCCTCCCCCCGCTCGCTCAGGTCAGCCATTGCACCAGCGAGAATGCCGCGTCGCTCAGCGCGTACGCGGGCCACAGGAGCACCGAAAAGACCCCCGGCACCAGGAATACGGCCAGCATCAGGATGCCCAGCCCGTAGCGACCGAGCTGGTGATACCCGGCGCGGAGCGAGGCCGGAAGCAGGTGGAAGAGCACGTGCGACCCGTCCAGCGGGGGAAGCGGGATCAGGTTGAAGAACGCGAGAATCAGGTTGAGCAGGACGCCCAGCGTTCCCATGTGCAGCGCGACGGTGGCCATGCCCGAGAGAGCCGCGACGCGACGCCCCACCAGCAGCGCCAGCACCATCAGCCCCATGAACGCAGCCGCGAGCAGGAGGTTCGCCGTGATCCCCGCGAGCGACACGAGGATGTCCCCCTTGCGGTACTCGCGGTAGTTCCGCGGATTCACCGGCACGGGTCGGGCCCAGCCGAAGAGCATCCCTCCGGGCATGAGCAGGAGCGCGAGCGGGATCAAGAGGCTGCCGATGGGATCGATGTGCGGCACGGGGTTGAGCGTCAGCCGCCCAGCCCGCAGCGCCGTCTCGTCTCCCTGCTTCAAGGCCACCCAGCCGTGCGCCACCTCGTGGAGCACGATGGAGATGAGCAGCACGGGAAGGAAGATCAGGACCCGTTCGATCCGTTCCATGGCCTCGGAAGCTACGCGCGCGCGGGCTCACACGCCACAGCACGGCGCGGCCGGGGAGCCGGGGCGTTGACATCGCCACCGTGGTTCCCTAACCTTACAGGCTTCCGGAACGCGGAACGAACACGCGGGGAGAGGGACGTTGGCGAACAGCAAGAGCGCATCGAAGCGAATCCGTCAGAGCGAGCGGCGGCTGGAGCGGAACCGGCAGCAGCGGTCGAAGCTCAAGACGGCCATCAAGAAGGTCATGTCGGCGGACGACGGCGAAACGGCGACGCAGGCCTTCAAGCGCGCCTCTGCGCTGCTCGATCGCTTCGCCACGCGCAACCTGGTGCACCGCAACAAGGCGGCGCGAAAGAAGTCGCAGCTGGCCAGGATCGTCGCGGCCAAGGGTGGGCAGGCCTGATCCGCTAGCCACTCCCCTTCGGCAACCCGGGGCCGCCGCCGTCGCATGACGGCGGCGGCCCCTTTCTGTATCCTGCCTCCGCGGCGGACCCGGCGAGCAGCAGGCTGCCGGCTCAGCCGCAGCGGACGCCGCTCGCATGGCGCCCTCCGTCCTGCGCGTGAAGGAGGTCTCCGCGCCTCGCGTCAATCGAAGAGGGAAAGCGTGTCGGGGTCGGGACGGCCTGTGGGGTCGGCGGGCGGATCCGCGGCGGGGTCGCGGGCGCCCTCGTGCTTCAGGAGCTCGCGGCCGAAGGCACGCGAGTAGTCGGTCCACCCGGCCTCGCTGCCGCGGACGAGGTCGATCGCCTGCTGGAGCTTGGCATCGGTGTCGTCTGCGTGGTGAAGGACGAGCGCTTCGAGCGTGAGCGGCTCGCGCGGGCTCTGCCATTCGTAGCGCCCCTGGTGGGCGGCCACCAGGTGCTCGACCAGGCGGAGCCGGCTTTCAGGGACCCCCACCCGCCTGCCCGCGTCGTGCACCATCTCGATGCCGAGGAGGATGTGGCCGAGCAGCTTGCCGTTCGTCGTGTACGGGAACCCGGCTTCGGTGGCGATCTCCCGGACCTTGCCGATGTCGTGGAGGAGGGCGCCGGTGACCAGGAGGTCGCGATCCACCACCGGCCCGTAATGCGCGGCCATGGCGGCGCACAGGCGCGTGACCGAGATCGTGTGCTCGAGCAGGCCGCCCACGTAGGCGTGGTGGTTCCTCTTGGCCGCGGGCGCGCGGCGGAACCACTGTCCGGTCTCGGTCTTTGGCCCCAGGAGGGCGCGCAGGAGCTTCCGTAGCGGCGGCTCGTCGACGGAAGCGAGCAGCTCCATGAGCTCGCTCTCCATTTCGGCGAAGTCGCGGGGACAGCGCGGCATGAAGAAGCCGAGGTCCTCCGGGTCCACGTGGACCCGCTCCAGCTGCTCGACGTTGACCTGCCGCTCGCCCTTGAACACCTCGACGCGTCCGCGCACGCCCACGTACGTGCCCGGCTGCGCCACGTCGCCCAGCGCCTCGGCGCCTTCCCAGACGCGCGCCTCGATGGTGCCGTGGAGGTCGCTCAGCCGGAGCCGCAGGTAGGGCTTGTCGTGCTTCGTCCGCGCGAGCGAGGCCACGGTGACGCTGTAGCAGGCGACGACCCGGTCGCCCGCGTCCATCTCCGCCGCCGGCGGCCAGGGCAGCGGTGCGCCGTTCAGCCACTCGCGCATGGCGACGATGACGCCGCCGCCGTTCCGCTCGGATCCACGCTCCATCACGCCACCGCCTCAGACATGCCGCCTCGCCCGCTCGCGGGCCGAGGCGATTCCGTGATCCGCGCTCCAGACCAGGCGCCCGCCCACGATCGTCATCCGGTTGCGGCCCTTCAGCGTCCGGCCGGCGAACGGCGTGTTGCGGCTCTTGGAGACGAACTCGGTCGGGTCCACCGTCCACTCCTCCGCAGGATCGAACACCGTGACGTCCGCGGGCGCTCCCTGTGCCAGCACCCCGCCCGGGAGGTTGAACGCGCGCGCGGGTGATGTGCTCATGCGCTGGATGAGCGTGGGCAGATCGAGGACATCGCCGTCCACGAGCTCGGTGAGCGCGAGCCCCAGGGCCGTTTCGAGGCCGACCAGGCCGAACGGGGCGTCCTCGAACGCCTGCTCCTTCTCGTCGTAGTGGTGGGGAGCGTGGTCGGTGGCGATGCAGTCCAGGGTACCGTCGCGAATCCCCTCCCGCACTGCGGCGACGTCGACGGCCGTGCGCAGCGGAGGGTTCACCTTGGCCTCCGTTCGGTAGCCCACCACCGCCTCGTCGGTCAGCGTGAAGTGGTGGGGCGTGCCCTCGGCGGTGACCCGGACGCCGCGCTCCTTCGCCATGCGGATCATGTCGACGCCCCGCCTCGTGGACACGTGCTGGATGTGCACGTGGCCGCCGGTGAACTCGGCGATGAGCAGGTCGCGCGCGATCATCACGTCCTCTGCCGCCGCCGGGATCCCGCTGATCCCCAGGCGCGTGGACACCACGCCCTCGTTCATGGAACCGCCGCGCGAGAGCGTCCGGTCCTCGCAGTGGTCGGCCACGGGGATGCCGAACGTGCCCGCGTACTCGAGGGCGAGGCGCATGAGCCCGCTGTCGGCAATCGGACGACCGTCGTCGGTGATGCCCACCGCGCCAGCCTCCACCATCTCGCCCACCAGCGTCAGCTGCTCACCCTTCTGGCTCACGGAGACGGCGCCGACGGGGTAAACGCGGGCGGCGCCGGCCCGGAGGCCCTGGGCCAGCACGTAGCCGACGGCCGCCGGATCGTCGATGGGCGGGTCCGTGTTCGGCATGGCGCAGACGGACGTGAACCCGCCCACTGCGGCCGCCCAGGCGCCGGTCGCGATGGTCTCCTTGTGCTCGCCGCCGGGCTCCCTCAGGTGCACGTGGACATCCACGAGCCCGGGCGCGACCACCAGCCCGGAGACTTCGTGGACGTCGGCGCCGTCCGGCGCATCGAGCCCCCGGCCGACGCCGGCGACACGCCCATCCGCCAGGAGCACGTCCTGGACCTCGTCCACTCCCCGGGACGGATCCACTACCCGCCCACCTTTCAGCAGGATCGGTCGCTCAGCCATGGCTGCCATCCGCTTTCGCCGCTTCCGCACGCTCCGGTGCCCCGCCCGCCAGCAGGTAGAGCACCGCCATCCGCACTGCCACGCCATTCGTCACCTGGCGCAGGATGACGGAATGGGGGCCATCGGCCACGTCGCTGTCGATCTCCACGCCCCGGTTCATCGGGCCGGGGTGCAGGATCAGGAGGTCCCGGGGCGCGGCGTCCACGCGCTCGCGCGTCACGCCGAACACGCGGTTGTACTCGCGCAGGCTGGGCACGTAGCCGCCATGCATGCGCTCGAGCTGGAGCCGCAGCACGTTCAGCACGTCCGCCCACTCGATGGCCGCATCGATCCGGTCGAACACCGTGACGCCCAGCTCACCGATCCCGGCCGGGAGCAGCGTGCGCGGGCCACACACGGCCACCTCCGCGCCCAGGGTCCGCAGCCCGAAGATATTGGAGCGGGCCACGCGCGAGTGGAGGATGTCGCCCACGATGCAGACCTTCACCCCCTCGATCCGCCCCGCGTGGTCGCGGATGGTGAGCATGTCCAGGAGCCCCTGGGTGGGGTGCTCGTGGCGGCCGTCGCCGGCGTTGATCACGTTCGACGGGATCCGCTCCGCCAGGAACTGCGCGGCGCCCGAGGAGCCATGGCGCATCACCACCATGTCGATGCGCATCGACTCCAGGTTCCTCGCCGTATCCACCAGCGTTTCCCCCTTCACCACGCTCGAGCCCGAGCTCGCGATGTTCACGGTGTCGGCGCTCAGACGCTTCTCCGCGAACTCGAACGAGACCCGCGTGCGGGTGGACGGCTCGAAGAAAAGGTTGACGATCGTCTTGCCACGCAGCACGGGGACCTTCTTGATCTGCCGCTCGCTGATCTCCTTGAACGGCTCGGCCGTGTCGAGGATCCCGCGGATCTGCTCCGCGCTCAGCTGCTCCAGGCCGACCAGGTCTTTCCCGAGGTACGTGGCCGCACTCATGCCCCGCCTCCCGCGGGGCCGAGCTCGACGGCCAGGCGACCGTCGATCTCCGGAACGAAGACCTCCACGAGGCTCCCTTCCGGCACGTTCAGGTGGCGGCCCACGATGTCCGGGTGGATCGGCAGCTCCCGGCCCCCCCTGTCCACCAGGACGCACAGCACGATGCGGCGCGGCCGGCCGAAGTCGGCCAGCTCGTCCATGGCCGCCCTCGCCGTGCGCCCGGTGAAGGCGACGTCGTCCACGATCACCACCACCCGATCGTCCACGCCGCCCTCGGGCAGGCGCGTCTCCCCGACCACCGGGCGGGGGCCCACCGCCCCCAGGTCGTCGCGGTACAGCGTGATGTCGAGTGAGCCGACCGGAGGGCGCAGCGATTCTGCTCGCTCGATCTCGTCCGCGATCCGCTGCGCCAGCTGCACGCCGCGACGGTGAATGCCGATGAGCGAGAGCGCCTCGGTGCCCGCGCTCTTCTCGATGATCTCGCGCGCCATGCGCGCCAGGGCGCGCTCGACGGCGCGCTCGTCCATGATCTGCTGTTGGTTCGCCGCCATTGCCAGCGCCAGAATGAGTCTGTTTTCGGAAGGTCGTGGGAAGGTATTCCGCGCCCCGATCGAGGTCAACGTCGCGGGCGCACCGCCTTGCCGTCTTCCCGGCCCCGCCCGGTTTCGCCCCGTCCTCCCGGATCGTATCTTCGCCCGTCGCCCTTTCCTTTCGCCCCCACCTCCCATGGACGCCTCCGTGATCCACCCGGGATGGCTGAGCCTGATCCCTCCCCTCGCCGCCATCGTCATGGCCCTCGTCTTCCGGGAGGTGGTGATCTCCCTCTTCACCGGCGTCTGGCTCGGGGCCCTCTTCCTCGCCCACTTCCACCCGCTCACGGCCACCCTCCGCACCGTGGACACCTACCTCGTCGAGACGCTCGCCGGAGAGGACCCGGCGCACGTCTCCATCGTTTTCTTCAGCTTGCTGCTCGGCGGAATGGTCGGGGTGATCTCGCGCAGCGGCGGAGTGCGCGGGATGATGGAGAAGGTGGGGAACTCCGCGACCACCGCCCGGCGGGGGCAGCTGTACGCGGGGCTGGCCGGGCTCCTCATCTTCTTCGACGACTACACCAACGCGCTCATCGTCGGAAACACCCTCCGGCCGGTGACGGACCGCGTCCGCGTATCGCGGGAGAAGCTCTCGTACATCGTGGACACGACCGCCGCGCCCGTGGCGTCGGTCGCGCTGATCAGCACGTGGGTCGGCTTCCAGATCTCCCTGATCGGCGATACGCTCCGGCACACCGCTGCCGACATGGCCGATCCGGTGGCGGCCGCAGCGTTGACGGCGGCGGCGGCGAACCCGTTCACCATATTCCTGCACACGATCCCCTACCTGTTCTACCCGATCCTGACCGTGGTCTTCGTCTTCCTGCTGGCGGCGACCGGGCGCGACTTCGGGCCGATGTTCGGCGCGGAAGCGCGAGCGGCCCGCGGCGACGGCGTCTACCGGGCCGGCGCCACGCTCGCCGGTGACACGTCAGGCGGCGTCATGGACCCGCCGGAGGACCGCCCCCACCGCTGGTGGAACGCGGCCATTCCGGTCCTGCTGACCGTGGTGGTCGCGGTGGTCGGGATCTACGCCACCGGCGTGCAGTCGGTGGGAGCCGACGCGGGGCTGCGCCAGATCGTCGGAGCCGGTGACCCGTACCGGTCGCTGCTCTGGGCTTCGTCCGTCGGCTCCGCCGCGGCGATCGCCCTGGCGGTGGCGCAGCGAGTTCTCTCGCTCCAGGCGGCGGTGGATGCGTGGGTGGGCGGAATGCGAGTCATGATGGTGGGCATGATCATCCTGATCCTCGCCTGGGCGCTCGGCGGCGTGACCCAGAAGCTGGGGACCGGGCCGTACCTTGCCGCGCTGCTGGGCGACACCCTCCCCGTCCACCTCCTCCCCGTCCTCACCTTCGGCACTGCCGCCCTCATCTCGTTCGCCACGGGAACATCGTGGGGGACCATGTCGATCCTGTTCCCCGTCAGCGTCCCCCTGGCCGCGGCCATGGGCGCCGGCGCCGGGTTCGGGACGGGCGACCACTACACCATCCTCCTCGGCGTGATCGCCGCCATCCTGGCCGGGTCCGTCTTCGGCGACCATTCCTCACCGATCTCGGATACCACCGTGCTCAGCTCCATGGCCTCGGCCAGCGACCACGTGGACCACTTCCGAACCCAGCTCCCCTACGCGCTGGTCGTGGCCGTGGTCGCCATGCTCGTCGGCGACATCCCTGCCGCCTACGGCCTCCACCCGGCCATCGGCCTCGCCGCGGGCGCGCTCCTGCTCTTCCTGATCCTGCGCGCCATCGGCAAGCCGATCCCGACCGATGTCGGCCCGGCGGCGGGCGCGTGGACGGCCGACCCGGAGCGAGGCGACGCGCCGGGTGCAACGCTCACGGCGCGTAGCCCGTGAGCTCGACGTAGCCCCGACCCCGGACCATGACGCCCCCCCGCCGCCCTTCCACGGCCACCGCGCCCTCCCAGTAGCGGAAGGCGAGCTCGAGCTCCTGGTCCCGGATCCGCGGCGCCACCTGCAGGTCGAGCCCCTCGCCGGGAACACGCACGCGCCAGCCCGACGGGTAGCGCACGCCGGCCGGGCTCGTCCACTCACCGGTGGCTTCCAGCGTGAACGCACCCGCGGTCAGCCGCGTCACGGCGCCATCCGCCGTCACATAGCTGCCGGCGCTGAAGCGATCGGTGCCGCCGTCCTTCCGTCGCAGGCGATACAGCATCAGGTCGGAGCCGTCGTCGAGCTGGAGCGCGACCCAGTCCCACCCATCCAGTTCCGAGGCCAGGGCGCTCGTGCCCCATTCCCGGTCGAGCCAGGCCGTGCCGCGGACACGGGCGGTGTCGGAACCGCTCACCACCGTCCCGCGGGCCGCAAGCCGCGGGATCGAGTAGTAGTACGACGCGTTCCCCCGCCCCGGCCCTTTCCGGCTCAGCCCACGGTCTCCCTGCGGCACGACGGGCGCGGCAGGCGTAAGCACCAGGTCGATGGCCACCCCGCTGTCGCGCGCCACGACATGGAATGCCCCGATCGACGCGGGGTTCGACGCCGACGCGGCAGCGCCAGCCGCCGCCCACCCGTCCACCCACACGCGGAGCGGGTCCGACGTCGCCCCCGCCAGCCCGAGGGCGCCCCGGTCGAAGCGCTGGAACGCCCGGAAGCGGTCCGCGGCGACATCGGTGAGCGCGAAGTGCGCCATGTACGCCTGACTGGTCGCCCAATCGGATTCGACGGTGGGCCCGCGCGGCCGGAGGGCGCTGCGGAAGAAGGTGAGCTGAAAGCCAAAGGCGCGCCCGTCGTCCGCATCCACGTTCCCCGTGAAGTACCACCACTCGTGCTTGAACTCGGGGTGCGGCCCGTGGTCCGCCGGGAATCGGAACGCGCGCGGTGCCGTGGCGCGCGCGTACCCGGCGGTGTCCGCGTCGGCGAGCGTGGCCGCGACGGAGAGGGTGGCCCGGGGTGGGGTCGCTTCCCGGCACGCGAGGAGCAGGAGGAAGGCGGCGGCTGTCACGGGACCTCGAACCCGGCTCATTCCGACCTCAGCGCCTCGGCAGGCGACGTCCGCGCCATGCGCCAGGACGGGTAGATCCCGGCCAGGAGAGAGGCGGCCACGGCAATGGCTACCGCCTGGAGCAGGACGCCGGGCGGCGCGTACAGCTCGACCGTCCACCCGAACGAGCGTCGGTTCACGAACTCCACCATGAGCACGGAGAGGAGGAGGCCCAGGGGAACGGCCATGAGCCCGGCCACGAGGCCCATGAGCCCCGTCTGCGACGCCACCATCGCCCATACCTGGCCGGGCGTCAGTCCGTTCGCCCGCAGAACCCCCAGCTCGCGACCGCGCTCGAGCTGCAGCGCCATGAGCGCGCTCAGCACGCCCACGAAGGCCACGATGAGCGACAGCAGTCGCAGGACCTGCGTGATGGCGAACGTCCGATCGAACACCACGAGCGATGCGCGGGCCAGGGCGCTGTTGGAGCGGATCGTGAGCGCCTGGATGGCCGCCGTGCCTTCCCGCATGCGCTGGATCGCGGCGTCTCGGTCGGCGCCGGGCTCGAGGATGAGCGCGAGCGTGGTCACCGCCGAGTCGCCCCACAGTCGCTCGTATGCCGGGTAGCTGATCATCACGACGCCCCGGTCCGAGCCGTAGTCGCGGTAGACGCCGGCGACCGGAAAGGGCTCCAGTCCCGCGGGCGTTCGCAGGCGCACGGTGTCCCCCACTTCCACGCCGGCGTGGTACGCGAACGGCTCGGAGACCATGAGCACCCGCCCGGCCACGAAATCGCTCCAGAACGCGTTCACGTCACCGGCCAGAAACGTGAAGTGGTACCTCAGCCGCGAGTCGTTCCCGATCGCCATCAGGTCCACCGGTCCCCGGGCACTCGCCACCTCTCCCCGTCGGTAGCGGCGCACTTCCGCCACGGCGGGATCGGACACGATGGCGTGCACCGCGGCCAATGCGATGGCCACCGGAGCGCTTCCGCTCGGCTGCATCGGCGCCACGTAGACGTCCGCGGAGAGCGTCCGATCGAGCCAGCGCACGACGCTCCCCCGGAAGCTCCCGATCATCACGGCCACGCCGATCGTGACCGACACCGCGATCGTGAGCGTCGCGACCGCCGGGCCTGTCCGGCTGAGCCCCGCGATCACCCCGCCTGCCGCCATCCGCCCGAGCACGCCGAAAACCGCGCCCGCCGCCGGCTTCAGCGCCCGCATGAGCACGACCGTGGCCAGCGGGGTGAGAAGCGAGATCCCGATGATGACGCCGAACAGGCCCACGAAGCTGCCGTCCACGCCGCCGGACACCTTCAGCACGAGCCCGCCCGCGGCGGCGAGCCCCAGCCCGGCGGCGGAAACGAGCGGGAGTCGCCGGCGAAGCCCGGTCTCCAGCTCGGACCTCAGGAGCGCGGCCCGGGGGTGCGTGGTGGCGGCTTCGTACGCCGGTGGCAGCGCGGCCAGGAGGGTGCCGCCGATCCCGAGCCCGAGCGCCTTCGCCACCGTGATGGGCGAAACGATCAGCTCCCTCACCGTGACCACGAAATAGAGGTCCTGGATGGTCCGGGTTACCAGGCGGAGCAGCCCCTCGGCCAGCAGGAAGCCGAGCCCCGTCCCCAGGACCACGCCGGCCACGGCCAGGAACGACGCCTCCGCCAGCACCAGGGCGAAGACCTGGCCGCGCGTGGCGCCGAGAGCGCGAAGCGTTCCCAGCAGCCTGCGTCGCTGCACTACCGAGAACGTCACGCTGTTGTAGATGAGGAACAGGCCGAAGATCAGCGCCAGCAGGCTCAGCGCGCGCAGGTTGAGGTCGAACGCCCGCGTCATGTCCCGCAGCTGTCCGGCCGCAGCGCCCGACTGCCGGAGCTCGGCACCCCCGGGCAGCGCCGCCTCCACTCGCGCGGCGGCCGAATCACCGGACAGGATCAGGTCCACCCGGTCGAGCCCACGCCGCCGCAGCAGCGCTTCCGCCGTTCCCACGTCCAGCAGGAGGAGGTTCTCCAGGCCGAGACGGCTTGCTTCGTCCGCCGGCTCGAGCAGCGCGACAATGCGCACGCTGTCGCGCCGGCCGCCCACGTCGAGCGCCAGCCAGTCCCCCTCCCCTACCCCGAGCGACGCGGCGGTGCCGCGGCTCACCATCCCCGCTGACACGCCGATCAGCAGCGGCGCCGCCGGACGCTCCGCCTCGCCACCCGTGTATCGGCGGAACGGTGCTTCCGAAAACGGGTCCACCCCCAGTACACGGAGCGCCTCCCCGGACGGGAGCGCGGCGACGTCTCCTTCCACCACCGGGGCCGCCGCGTCCACCCCGGGCACCGCGCGCAGCCGGGCGAAGGCGGTGTCCGGGATGCCGCCAGGACCGCCTACCGCCTGGTGAGTGGCACGCCCCGCCACGGTCTCGGCCGACAGCGTGAAGCCGCGGCGCGCGCTGGAGACCGCCATGTCCACCGACAGCACCACGGCCACGCCGAGCCCGACCCCGACGATCGAAAGCGCCGTCTGCCAACGGTGGTGCCAGAGGCCGCGCCCGCTCGACAGCCACAATGTGCTCAAGCCCGCCCTCACCGCTCGGCCAGCCGCCCGTCCCGGAGCACGAGCACCCGGTCCGCCAGAGGCACCGCCTCCTCGCTGTGCGTCACGATCAACACGGTCTTCCCCGCCGACCGCGCCAGCCGCTCCAGAAGCTCGAGCACCGTGCGCCCGGTCTCACGGTCCAGGTTCCCCGTCGGCTCGTCCGCCAGCACCACCGCCGGCCCGTGCGCCAGCGCCCGCGCCACCGCCACACGCTGCTGCTCACCACCCGACAAACGGTCCGGGAACACCCCCGCCCGGTCCGAGAGCCCCACCCGCGCAAGAAGCTCCCTCGCGCGCGCATGATCCGCGGCCGTGTCTCGCCCGCTCAGCTCCAGCGGCAGCAGCAGGTTCTCCTCCACTGTGAGCGTCGGAATCAGGTTGAAGAACTGGAAGATGAACCCGATCCGGTCTCGCCTGAACAGCGTCCGCTCCCGCTCCTTCATCGAGGCCAGCGAGATCCCGTCGATGCGCACGTCTCCCGCCGTGGGCACATCAATGCCACTCACCAGGTTCAACAGCGTGCTCTTCCCCGATCCGCTCGGACCCAGCAGCACCACGAGCTCGCCGTCCTCCACCCGCATCCCCAGGTCCCGGAAAACTACCCGCTCGCTTCCCGCCTCCGGGTAGACCTTGGTCAAGCCTTCGATCTCGATCATAGCGGCGGGAAGATAACGGGGGAGGGGAAGAGACGATAAGGCGACCGGGCCATGCGGCGGCGCCGCGGAACACCGTGCCTGAGCCCGTCAACGGAAAGGGCGGGGAGCCAGCCTCCCGGCTCCCCGCCCTTCCCGGCGATCGGGCCCCCTGCACGCCCAGGCGCCATTCGACTCGAAGCGTCAGGTCACACCAGCAGGCGCTTCGTCAGCAGCGCGGCCACGGGCGCCACCAACAGGGCGCTCAACGCCAGCCCCGGCCGCGTGGTCACCAGCGCCTTCGCGCCCTTCGCGGCGATCAGCAGCTTCGCGCCTTTCACCGGGTGACGGACCATGTACGTCGCCTTCGGTGCCTTCGTGTAGCCGATCAAGGTCACGATCTTGCCAAGCATGTTTCCTCCCACGGTTGCGGGGTCGAATTCCGGGTTCGCGTGCCCCCAAACGAGTGCAAGCTCCGTGCGAGGTAAAAGCGGCTAAAACCCCCACGCGCCTCGCGTTATCAGTTCAAGGCTGTTCCCGTCCGGATCCCGAAAATAGACCGAACCGCCGCCGTTCGGCCACGTCTGTTCCCGCTCGATCGCCACGCCCGCCATGCGCAGGTGGCGGCGCCACGCGTCCAGGGTCTCGGCGTCGGGGACATCCAGCGCGACGTGGCCGGGGCCCTCGGCGCCGTGGGGAGGGACGTCGCCGCCCGGCTCGGCCGTGGCGCGGGCGTCGAACAGGAGGAGGAGATCGCGACCAGCGCGGAAGAAGACGTGGCGTCCCGACTTGCGTCCGATGAGCTGGAGCCCGAGGCGTCGCCAGAAGCGCTCGGCGCGGGCCAGATCGTGGACGTAGAGGGCTGCCTCGTGGATGCCGCCGAGGGGTGGGTGGATCTCTGCCATGGCTACACCACCGGTGTGAGGAGGGGCTCTCCGCGGACGCCGCGCAGCAGGTTCTGCCACGCGAGATCGAACATGGCCTGCCGTGTCTCGCGCGTGGCGCTGCCGACGTGCGGGAGGAGGACGACGTTGTCGAGCGTCAGGAGCGCCGGCGGGACGCGGGGCTCGTCGGCGTAGACGTCCAGGCCGGCGCGGAGGCGGCCGGCCGCGAGCTCGCGCACGAGGGCGTCCTCGGCCACGACGTCGCCGCGCGCCGTATTGACCAGGACGGCGCCGTCCCGGAGCGCGGCCAGCACGACGGCGTCGACGATGCCCCGGGTCTCCGGCGTCGACGCGAGGGTGACGGCGAGCACGTCGGCGCGTTCGGCCAGCTCCGTCAGCGCCGGGACCCACTCGGCCCGGATCTCCCTCTCCCAGTGCGGGCGACGGCTGCGTCCCCAGTAGGCGACGCGCATGCCGAATGCGCCGGCCCTGCGGCCTACCTCGCGGCCGATCCGCCCCGCACCAATGACGCCCAGCACCTTTCCGTCCAGTCCCGTTCCCATGAGCTGCGTCGGCCCCCAGCCGCCCCACGCACCCGACCGAACCAGCCGCTCCCCCTCCCCCACCCGCCGGACGACGGCCAGTATGAGCGCCCAGGTCAGCTCGGCGGTCGCACCTGTCAGTACGTCGGGCGTGTTGGACACGGCGATCCCGCGCATGCGAGCTGCGTCGGTGTCGACGTTGTCGTAGCCGACGGCCATGTTCGCGATCACGCGCAGGTCGGGAAGCCGGTCCATCTCCGCGGACCCCAGTCGCCGGGTGAGCAGCGGCAGCACGCCCACGTGCGGACCTCCGGCGGGGACCGGCTGCTCGGGCTCGAGCAGGTCGACCGCCACATCGTCGGGATGATCGTGGGCGGCGAGGAAGGTGGCCACTTCGGCCGAAACGAGGACCCGGCTCACCGGCGGGCGCGGAAGAAGGCGCGAAGCAGATCTCCGGCCTCGTCCTCGAGCACGCCGGTGGTCACGGCCACGTGGTGGTTGAGGCGAGGGTCCTGGGGGAGGGTGGCCAGGGAGCCGATCATTCCGGCCTTGGGATCGGCCGCGGCGTACACGACGCGACCGATCCGCGCGAGGACCACGGCGCCGGCGCACATGGCGCAGGGCTCGAGCGTGACGTAGAGAGTCGCGTCGTTGAGCCACCAGTGACCGAGTCGGTCGGCGGCCCGACGCAGGGCGAGGATCTCGGCGTGCGCCGTCGGATCGTTGAGGGCGCGGGGCTGGTTGTAGGCTTCCGCCACCAGCTCCCCGCCGGCCACGACCACGGCGCCCACGGGCACCTCCTCCTCCTCGGCCGCCTTCCTGGCCTGCACGAGAGCCCGCCGCATCCAGCGCTCGTCATCAGGCTGCGGTGGGGTCGTGTCGAGCCCTTCCATCTCAGCTGGCGAGAACGCTCTCGGGCAACGCCTTCTCGCGGGCGAGGCCGGCACGCGCGTCGGTCCGCAGGCGCCGGATCACGGCCACGACTCGGCCGAGCACGTCCACGCCGGTGCGGCGGTTGATGGCCACGGCTGCCGCCGCCGGTCCGGCCGCGGAGAGTATGGGGTCGCCCGACTCCCCGAGGTGGACCCGGCGCACCGTCGTCTCGCCGGCCACCCGGGCCACGACGATCTCGTTGTCGTCCAGACCTTCCACGGCCGCGGGCTCGACGAGGAGGAGGTCGCCGTCCCAGATCCCGGCCGCGCGCAGGCCGTCCCCGACCATGGAGATCATGAAGCTGGCGGAGGAGGCGGCGATCTTCCGGTCCAGGGTGAGGCTCTCGAGCGGCTCCTTGAGGGAGGGCTCGCGCAGGTACACGTCGATGTGCGGGATCGAGACCACGTCGGCCCCGAGATCGAGGCCCAGGAGGTGGACGCCGCGCGAGCGCGAGGAGTCCCGCTCGATCCACCCCTTGTCGGCCAGCGACTGGAGGAGCTCCGAGACGGACTTCGTGCTCTTGATGTCGAACGCCGCCCCGATGTCACGGATGGACGGCTGGTATGTATGGCTGCGAACGTAGTCGACGAGGTAGTCGAGAACCTCGCGCTCGAGGCTGCTCAGAGCATCCGGCATAGTTGCCCCTCCTGGGATCGAACCAGGACTCTCCTGATCCAGAGTCAGGCGTGTTGCCGATTACACCAAGGGGCAGAGCACGCGCGCGGCTCCATCACCGAATCGCGGGAAGGGATCGTAGAGACGGCCCGTCCAGGTGTCAACCGGCCGAGGACAGCGCATCGAGGCGAGCCGCGGCAACGTCCAGTCGCGCCAGCGTCCTTTCACGGCCCATGACGACCAGGACCTCGAAGATCCCGGGGGAAACGGCCGCTCCCGTCACGGCCACGCGCACGGGGTGGATGAGCTTGCCGGCCCCGACCTCGAGATCCCCGGCGAGCTGGCGCAGCGCGTCCTCGAGCGGCTGCTCCTCCCAGAGGTCCAGGGCGGCATAGGCCTCAGCGAGCCGGCGCAGCCGCGCGGCCACATCGGCCGGCTCCCTGGCCCAGTGCTTCTGCACGGCGTCCTGCTCGTACGCGACCTCGTCGACGAAGTAGGGGCGCGCCTGCGCGATGATGTCGTCGATCGTGCGCGCCCGCGGCTTCAGGAGGTCGATGAGCGACAGGAGCCACGGCCGCCGCTGCGCCAGCTCTCCCGGCGCGGCGAGCCCGGCGGCCGCCAGGCGGTCGACGACCAGCGGCTCGAGCCGCTCCGCGCTGGCCGCGCTCAGGTACTGGCCGTTCAGCCACGCCAGCTTGTCCGTGTCGAACACAGCGCTCTTCTTGCCGATACCCTCAAGCGAGAAGCGGCCGGTCAGCTCTTCCAGCGACATGAGCTCGGTGTCGTCGCCCGGGGACCAGCCGAGGAGCGCCAGGAAGTTGACCATGGACTCCGGCAGGATCCCCTCCTCCCGGTACTGCCCCACGGCCGTGGCGCCGTGGCGCTTGCTCAGCCGCCTGCCATCACTCCCCAGGATCATCGGCACATGGGCGAACGTGGGGATCTGCCAGCCGAGGGCGTCGTAGAGGAGGATCTGCTTCGGCGTGTTGGACAGGTGGTCGTCGCCCCGGATCACGTGCGTGACACCCATGTCGTGGTCGTCGCTCACCACGGCCATGTTGTAGACAGGCGTGCCATCGCTGCGCAGGACGATGAAATCCTCGATGTCGCCGTTGTCGAAGCGGGTATGCTCGTGCACGGCGTCGTGCCACGCCGTTTCCCCCTCCGGCACTGCGAAGCGGACCGTGTACGGCTGGCCCGCCGCCGCCCTCCGCTCCGCTTCCTCCGGCGACACCGTGAGCAGGCAGCGCCGGTCGTACCGGTAGCCCTCCCCCTTCTCCTCCGCTGCTCGCCGCCGTTCGTCCAGCGATTCGGGGGTGCAGAAGCAACGGTAGGCGCGCCGATTCTCCAGCAGCCGAACCGCATCACGGCGGTGACGCTCGAGCCCGTCCGCCTGGTGGTGCGGTCCCTCGTCCCAGTCCAGGCCCAGCCACTCCATGCCGTCGAGGATGGCCTGGGTCATGGCGTCGCTCGAGCGCTCGCGGTCGGTGTCCTCGATCCGCAGGATGAACGTCCCGGCGTGGCGCCGCGCGAACAGCCAGTTGAACAGCGCCGTGCGCGCGCCCCCCACGTGCAGGTACCCGGTCGGCGACGGCGCGAAACGCACCCGGACCTTCTCGCTCACCCCCCCTCCTCGCCCCTGCCCCGTTCCCACCGCTCCGCCATCATTGGCCCCGACGACGTCGTTCGCGCCCCCGGCCCCGCTCCAGCCTCGCCTCGTGCCGCTCACGAACCCCCTCGACGCGCGCCTGGTGTCGGTCCACGTGACGCTGGAGCCGGTTCTCGTTGCGCGATACCGGGTCCTCCCGCGAGCCGCGCGTGTCGCCCCGCTCCCTCACCTTGATCGATACGCCACCCATGAGGGCGAATCCGCTGATCCGGATCACGGGCGCGTCCGGCGGCGGATCGTTGTTCAGCTCCGACACCTGGTCGAACCCGCCCAGCAAAGCGAAGCCCTGTGTCTCCACGTGCACGTCGGGCGGTACGGTGATGTCCACGCCGCCCCAGAATGCGAAGCAGTTGATCTCCGTCACGCCCTGCCGAAGCACCGCATCCCGGAAGTCCAGCTCCACGCCCCCCATCACCGCCGCCACCATCATCTCCGACGGCGGCGCCCACCGGCCCGCCCGCCGCGTCCCGCCCATGATGGCGATGGCTACGTGCCCCGCTTCGTGGATCGCCTGCGTGGAGCGCGCCGGCGTGGAGCGCGCCGGCGGGTCCCGCTCCGGCGGCCGCTGTGCTTCCTCCCGCACGGCCGGCGGCGACGGCGCCGGGGCGTTCAGGTCGGCCAGCAGCGCATCCAGCTGCTGTCGGCTTTGCGCCGTACGGGCACGCTCCAGCCGCCGCTCCAGCTCGCCCAGGGAAAGGGCGTCGTCGGCGAAGCGGCGGCAGAGCGCGTCGATCGTGTCCTCGCGCGCGGTCTGGAGCCCCGTCAGTCGATCGTTCATGGTCAGCGCGATAAGATACCGGGTGCCGGGGGTCTTCCGCTAAGCCCTCGTCGGACTTCCCGGAGATCGACCTACCCTGCCGTCGCCTGCGCCTCCAGCGCGATGCGCTCCAGGCGGCGGCGCTCCGGCCGACGCTCGAACGCCAGGTACAGTGCCGGGGTGACGGTCAGCACCAGGATCGTGGAGCTCGCCAGTCCGCCGATCAGTGCGTACGCGAGCGCGTTCCAGATGTTCTCGTTGGCGGACGCGCTGAAGAGGACCAGAGGGAGGAGACCGACGATCGTGGTCGTGCTCGTCATCAGGATCGGCCGCACGCGCTCGAGCGTCCCGCGCAGCACCGCGGGCTGGAGCGCCATTCCCTCCCCGCGCCTGAGCTGGTTGATGTGGTCCACCAGGAGAATCGCGTTGTTCACCACGATGCCGCCCATCATGATGACACCGATGTAGGCTTCCCGGGTGAAGCTTGCGCCCGTGCAAGAGAAGACCAGGAAGACACCCACGAGTGCCATCGGCACGGTCAGCAGCACGGTCAGCGGCTGGCGCAGCGACTCGAACAGCGCCGCCGTCATCATGAACACCAGCAGGATGGAAAGGGCGAGGACGCCGAAGACCTGGCGCTGCTCTTCCTCGTTCCAGCGCCACTCGTCGCCCGTCTCGAGGCTGTATCCGGGCGGCAGAAACGTGTTGGCGATGACCGCCTCCTGGATGCGGTCGCCGAGCCGGGTCGGACCCCGGAACTCATACGCGACGAACCGCCTGTAGCGCTGGTCCTCCCGCTCGATCCGGCTCAGGACGTTCCGCTCCTGGAGCGTCGCCACGTCGCCGAGACGAACGGCGGATCCGCCCCGCGTCGGCAACAGCAGGTGCCGCAGCCCCGGCAGGTCCATGTCCCGGTGCCCCGCCAGCTTGACGGAGAACCGCACTTCCTCCCCCGCCACCCGCATCTCCACATCGCTGGCGCTGCTTCGCGTGGCGGCCGTCACCTGCCACACCACGTCCCGGGCCGTCAGGTCGTGAAGCGCCAGCCGCCTCCGGTCGACCGCGAGCACCAGCTCCGTTTCCTTCTCCTGGTACCAGCGGCCGCTGGAGTTCGTGTCCACTTCCCGGATCCGGCTGAACCGCTCCAGCCGATCGCCCAGGTCCTCGGCGATCTCGCGCACCTTCTCGTAGTTGTACCCGGACACCTCGATCGAGTAGTTGGGCGGGCTGTTCCCGCCACCGTAGAAGGATGGACCGTAGCCGTAGACGCGCACCTCCATCCCGCCGAACCGATGGCTGTACGCGAGCAGCTGCTCCTTGATGGCCGCAGGGATGCTCGTCGCCTCGAGCGAGTCGAGAAACGTCACCTGGATGCTCCCGGAGGCGGGCTGCACGCGGGTCACGAACCGGTCCACCTCCGCGATCGTCCGCAGCTTTCCCTCGAAATCACGGAGCAGCCCATCGACGCGATCGATGTCCTCGCCCTGCGGCATCCGCGCCTGGATCTCGATGTAGTCGTCCTGGCCCCACCAGTCGCCCCAGAGCACACCGCGCGTCACGTACGCGTCGAACAGGCGGTATGACCCTCCGAGCAGGGCCAGCGCCACGATCACGGTCATGACGGGATGCCGGAGGGTGAAGCCGACCAGGGCGGCGTACAGCCGGATGTACCACGGGGGGCGCCGTTCCTCCCGCCCGCCGCCCGGGCGCGGCGCCGGATCCGCGCCCGCGGCCCTCCGCCGCGGCCAGCTACGGAGAATGGCCTGGCCCTGCTCGTCGGGAGGGACGCCCACCAGGATCCGACTCGCGACGCCGGGGATGAAGCTGAAGGCGACGAACAGGCTCGCCACCAGGCTGAATCCGACGACGACGGCCAGCGGCACATAGTAGGCCTGGAGGTCGCCCTGGAGGTAGACGAAAGGGATCAGGACCACCACGGTCGTGAGGGTGGCGGCGAGGATCGGCAGGACGACGTCACGCGCCCCGCGCTCCGCGGCGGCTGCCGGGGCGTCGCCGAGGTTGCGGCGACGGAAGACGTTCTCGAGCACGACGATGGCGTTGTCCACGATCAGGCCGAAGCCCATGGCGATCCCCATGAGCGTCAGGACGTTCAGCGTGAGCCCGCCGAAGTAGATGAGGTTCAGCGTGATGAGCACGCTGAACGCGATGGTGGCGAAAACGATCCCCGCGGAGACGAGCGACCCGAGGAAGACGAGCAGGACCAGGAAGATCGCGCCCGCGGCCACGAGCGCTCTGATCCTCAGGTCGGAGAGCTGGGCGCGCACCGCGTCGCTCTCATCCTCGTCCAGGATCAGGCGGGTGCCCGGCGGGTTGAGCGCCTCGATGGCGGCGAGCCTCGCCTTCACCGCGTCCGCCACCCGCACCACGTTGCTCCCGGACTCCTTGTGCACCGTGAAGCTCACGGCCGGGAAGCCGTCGATCCGGTAGTAGCTGCGGGCGTCCTCGAATGTGTCGTGGACCACCCCAATGTCGGAGACGCGGATGACGCGGCCGCGGGTCGTCAACACCGGAAGGGCGAGGACGTCCGCGACGGACTCCGCCCGGTGCCGGATGGCGACGGTCCGGACCAGCCCCTCGTCCTCGACCCGGCCGGCTTCCTTGACGTACTCCAGCGACTGGATCTTCTCCCGGACCACGTAGGGGGAGAGGCCGAGCGCCTCCAGGCGCGCCGGATCGAGCTCGATCTCGAGGAGCCGGTCGCGGCCGCCGTGAACCTCCACGTCGCTCACGCCCGAGAGCCGTGTGATCTCCGGCGCGAGCACGTCCTGCACGTGGGCGCGCAGCGCCTCCGGCGTGTACGGTCCCGTCACCGTGTACTCGAGAAATGGCTTCTGCTGTTCCTGGAACTCGTGCGGTACATACGGGAAGACCTGCGGGACCACGCGCGCCGGAAGCTCCTCTCGGGCGGCGGCCAGCCGTTCCGACAGCTCCAGCCGAGCAAAATCCATGTCCGTGTGCTGTGAGAACTCCACCTGGATTGTGGCCCGCCCGGCCTCCGACGTGGACAGCACCTTCTCCACGCCCCGGAGCCGCTGCACCACCCTCTCCACGGGCGAGGCGACGAACGCTTCGACCGCTTCGGGCGACGACCCGGGCCACTGGGCCTGGACCGTCAGGCGGGGCAGCTGCGTGTCCGGCAGCAGCTCCAGCGGAATGTTCCGCCACGCCGCGAACCCGAGCAGCGCGATCGCCACGTAGGTCATGGTCACCGCCACCGGCCGGCGGATGGCCAGGCGGATCAAGGCGCCTCCCGGACCGCGCCGCCCCCCGCCGCTCCCGCCGACCCGGCCACTCTCGCGGCGTGGGCAGTGGCGTCCCGGTCCTTCCCGGGCCCGCCCGTGCCGAAGACGCGCAGCCGAACCTCCTCGAGGAGGTCGTACGCGACGGGAACGACGATCAGGGTCAGGGCGGTCGCCGTCAGCAGACCCCCGATCACGGATACGGCGAGAGGCGCCCGCAGGTCGGCGCCGCGCCCGATGCCCAGGGCCATCGGCAGGAGTCCGAGCACGGTGGTGACCGTGGTCATGACGATCGGCCGGAGCCGCGCCCTCCCTGCCTCCAGGATCGCGTCGTGCACGGATGCTCCACGTGCGCGCGCCTGGTTGATGAAGTCCACCTTCACAATGGCGTCGTTCACCGCGATTCCCACCAGGATGACGACGCCGATCAGGCTCATCGTGTTGAGTCCGGCACCGGTGAGCCGCAGCGCTGCGATGGCGCCGATGAGGGCCAGCGGAACGCTCAGCAGGATCGTGAACGGGTGGAGGAACGACTCGAACTGGGCCGCCAGGATCATGTACACCAGGAGGAGCGCGAGCCCGAACGCGAACCCGAGATCGCGGAAGCTCTGACCCATCTCCTCGTTCTCCCCGCCGATCTCCACCCGGAGACCGCGCGGGACGGGCGCCTGCGCCGCGATTGCGGCGTGGATGGCCTCGACAGCCGACGCCAGGCCGGCGCCCGCCACATCGGCGTAGACGGGGATGACCCGGCTCTGTTCGCGGCGCTGAATCTCGCTCGGGCCCAGCGCTTCGGTGACCCGGATGAGCTCGCGCAGCGGCACGCCCTGGACCGACAGGCGGTCCAGCGTGCCCAGCGATCGACGCTGGGACTCGGGCAGCCGGACCATGATCGGGACCTTCCGGTCGAACTCCACCAGCTCGGTGGCGACGTGCCCGAGCATGTACCGCTCCACGGCCTCCGCCACGAGGCGCGTGTCGATCCCGTGCGCGGCAGCCCGCTCGCGGTCGATCTCCACCTGCACCTCCGGCTGTCCGAGCTCGAGCCCGAGCCGCACGTTCTCCAGCGAGGCGACGTGGGCTAGGACATGCTCCAGCCGCTCGGCGTACCGCAGCGTCGCGCCATCGTCCTCACCGCGGATCCGCACTGCCACGTCCGCTTCCGCGCCGCCCAACAACCGCCCCAGCCCGGTGGCCTGCCCCGTCTCCACGCTCACCACGCCCGCGGGGAACTGTCGGAGTGCCGGCCTCAGATGCTGCAGCGCGTCCCCGGTGGCGGCGCGCGCGGCCAGCCGAACGTCCAGCATGGCGGTGTTCAGCCCGCTCTCCCGCTCATCCATTCCCGAAACGGCCGCTTCCCTGCCCACCCGGCTGAAGACGGCGTCCACGCCCGCGGTCCCGCGCAGTAGCGATTCGAGCCGCGTCACCACCTCGGCCGTCTGCTCCAGCGACGTTCCCTTCGGCAGCTCCACTCGGACGCGGAACGAACCCTGGTCCACATCGGGGAGCACGCTGCGTGGCAGCGTCCACGCCGTGGCGGCCGCGGCGAGGACGAGGGCGAGGGTCACCAGGACCACCCGGCGACGCCGTCTCAGGGAGCGCTCTAGGATGCCGTGGTACCAGTCCGCAAAGCGGGTGAACTGGCGGTCGAAGGCGGCCAGCGAGGGGCCAAACACGCGCCCCGCGGCGGCGCCGGCCCCCCGGCCCAGCCGGCTCAGCCGGCCCCGCACGGCAGAGACGTCCTCGTCGCCGTGCGGGTGCCAGCGCGCCGCCATCGCGGGCAGGAGCGTGAGGGCGACCACGAGACTGGCGAGCAGCGAGAACGCCACGGCCAGGGAGAGCGCGCCGAAGAGCTCCCCGGCCACCCCCTTCACGTAGACGAGGGGACCGAACACGCTGATGGTCGTGAGCGTCGACGCGGTGATCGCCCCCTGGACCTCCTCCGCTCCCAAGGCCGCGGACTCCGGCGTGGTGGTCTCCACGCCCGCACCCTGCAGCTCGCGGTGCCGGAAGACGTTCTCCAGCACGATGATGGTGTTGTCCACCAGCATACCCACACCGAGCGCGAGGCCGCCCAGGCTCATGATGTTGAGCGACACCCCGGCCAGGTCCATGAGCGAGAACGCCGCGAGCACGGAGATGGGGATGGCCAGCGCGATGGCCACGGGGAAGCGCGCGTCGCGCAGGAACAGGAACAGGACGAGGAACGCGAGGAGCCCACCCAGAAGCAGCGCCTGCACCACGTTCGAGATCGCATCGGAGATGAACCCGGCCTGGCTCATCGCCACATCAGCGTCCAGGTCACGGTACTGCCCTCGCAGCTGGCTCAGGACCCCCTCGACTTCCTGCGCCACCCGCACCGCGTTGGCGTCGGACTCCTTGAACAGCAGCAGCCCCACGGCCTCGGCGCCGTTGTACTTCGCTGACGACGTCCGCTCTTCGTAGCCGTCCCGGATCGTCGCGACGTCCCGGAGCGCGACCATTCCGCTCGCGGCCCGCCCCTCGGTCCCGCCGCTCGCCGATCCCCCGTTCGCCGATCCGCCGCCACTCCGCCCCGGGCGGGCCACCACCACGTCGCCGATCTCGGCGACGGACTCGAACTCGCCCAGCGTCCGCAGGTGATAGCTGAAACGGCCCCGCCGCACGGTGCCACCGGGGAGACTGTAATTCGCGGCGGCCAGCGCCTCCGAGATCCCGTCCAGCGTCACGCCGTACGCCTCCGCACGGCGCGGATCCACATCCACCTGGATCTCCCGCTCCAGTCCGCCCGTGACCGCCACCTGCGCCACACCGTCGATCTGCTCCAGGCGACGACGGAACACGGATTCCGCCAGCTCCTTCAGCGCTCGCAGGTCGCGCGGGCCAGCCAGCGAGATCGCCATCACGGGCTCGCTCCGCGGGTCCGTGCGCAGCAACACCGGGTCGTCCGACTGCTCGGGAAGCACGTGGGACAGCGTCTGAAGCCGCTCCCGAACGTTCAGCACCGCGAAGTCCATGTCCGTGCCCCAGGCGAACCGGACCGTGACCAGCGACACTCCCTCCCGACTCACGCTCTCCACGTCCCGCACGCCGGAGACGCGGGCGATCTGCCGCTCGATCGGCTCCGTGACGAAGCGCTCCACTTCCGCCGGCCCCACGCCCGCGTACCCCGTGTGAATGACGAGCTTCGGGTACGCCACGTCGGGCAGCAGGTCGATGGGGAGGCGCGCGAAAGAGATGAGCCCGAGAACGGCCACGGCCACGAAGAACATGGCCACCGCCACGGGGCGGGCGATGGATCGGCGCGGAAGGCTCATCCGCCCGCGCCAACCGGTCCGGCGACCTTCTCCTCGAGCTGGAGGAGCGCTTCGGCGAACTGGTGGTGCGCATCGAGCACGTGTCGCTCCGCGTCCGCCACCTGCTCGCTCATCTGGCTCAACGCCACGTAGTCCAGCGTACCCCGGCGGTAGAGCTCCTGACCCTGCGCCAGGCGTTCCCGGGCGATGCCGGCCGAGCGCTCGGCGAGCTGCACGGCCTGGTAGCCGTTCGACAGGTCGATGACGGCCGCGCGGACCGCGCCCTCCAGCCCGAGGCGCGCCTCCCGCAGCCCCGCCCGCGCGTTGTCCGCGTCCAGGGCCGCCCCGGCCACGGTCGCCGCCGTCTGCAAGCCCGTGAAGAGCGGGATCCCGACGCGAAGCCCGAAGCCCCAGCTCGAGTTGCCGGGGTTCAGCTCCCGGAACGCCGTGTACTCGCTCAGGCTCGCGCTCCGCCCCCAGCTGTAGTCCAGCCGCACCGACGGGAAGCGCGCCGCCCGCGCCACCGCCACCGCGCGCTCCGCCGCCGCCGCCCTCGCCTCCGCTTCCGCCAGCGTCGGACTCCCGCTCACCGCGCGGTCCACCAGCGCGGCCACGTCGAGCTCCACCGGATCGAACAAGGCGGGAAAGCCGTCGGTGGGTGCGAACGCGCGCTCCAGCGGGACACCCATGGCCTGGTTGAGCACGAGCGCGGCTTTCCTCGCCTCGCCCCGCGCGCTCGCCAGCGACTGCTCCGCCTGCGCCACCGCCAGCTCGGCCCCCAGGACGTCCGTGGGCTGCTTCGCGGCCACCCGCAGCAGCTCCCTGATCGCGGACAGCTGGTCCTCCGCCGTCCTGAGCACCCGCACTTCCACCCCGATCAGCTCCCGCCGCTGCACCAGGTTGAAGTAGGCACGCCCCACCGAGGTCCGCAGCGCGGCCGCGTCCCGCGCGACCGCCAGCTCCTCCGCGCTCGTCCGGGCGCGTGCCAGGCCGTACCGGCGGATCGCGGCCAGGTCGAACACGGCCAGGTCACCGCCGAGGCCCTGCGACGTGCTGCTCGTCGTGTTCCTCTCGAAGGAAGGGGACTCCTTCGGCTGACCGAAGTCGTCGAACGCGGTCCTGGTCCGGGACGTGCTGCCCCGGAAGTCGACCGACGCCGACAGCGACGGCAGCATCTGGCCCAGGCTCCGCCGCTCCTCCTCCTGCGCCGCCGAGACGGCGTTCACGGCGCGCACGTGGAGCGGGCTGTTCTCGAGCGCCAGCGCCACGGCCGCGGCCAGCGTGAGCGGCTCCGGTTCCCGGCTCCCGGGGAGCTCAGCTTCCTGCGCTCGAACGGCGCCGGGCGGGAGAATTCCCGGACTCAGCGCCGCCCCGACTGCGATGACCCGGCTCGCGCGCCGCCAGCTCCCCCGGCCGCTCATCGCGGCCTCTCCTCTGCGGTCCGGCCGAAGTCGTCCACCAGCCGGACCGTGGCGTCGTGCGTCAGCGTGAAGTGCCCCGCGGTGAGCACGATTTCCCCCGGCTCCACCCCCTCGGTCCCGGCGCTCTCCACGATTTCGACCAGGTCCGCGTTCTCGCGGCCGGTCGTCACGTACCGCCACTTCGCGCGCCCATGCTCGTGCACGAACAGCATGGTACGGCGGTCCCGCTCGAGGATCGCCGACCGGGGAACCAGAATGCGGTCGGGGATCCGCTCCGCCTCGAGCTCCACGCGCGCGTACATCCCGGGGAGGATCCGGCTGGCCGGGTTGGGGACCAGCACCGTCACCCGCGCCATCCGCGTCGTCTCGTCGACCAGCGGGTTGATGGTCCGGATGGTCCCGGTCAGCGCCTCGTCCGGAAAGGCGGCGAAGCGGATCTTCGCTTGCCCGCCGGGCACCAGATGCGACAGCTCCCCCTCCAGCACCTGCACCTGGAGCCGGATCGGGTCCAGGTCCACGACCGTCATCAGCTCGCCCCCCGCCGCCACCTGCTGTCCCGAAACGACCTTCACCGACGCCACTCTCCCGGGGAACGGCGCCCGCACGCGCGTGCGGTCGAGGTCCAGCTTCGCCTTCCGCAGCTGGATCTCCGCCCGGTCGAGACCGCTCTTCACCCTCGCCGCCTGCTCCCGCTCACCCCGCACTTCCGCGCTCAGCCGCCCATCGAACAGCAGCTGCTCCCGATACCTGGCCTCCGCCTCCCGCCTCGCCGCTTCCGCCTCCGCCACCGCCAGCGCCCGGTCCAGCGTGTCCAGCACGGCCACCACCTCGCCCCCGGCCACGCGGCCCGCTTCGCGCACAGGAACTTCGGTCACCCGCCCGCCCACTTCCGCCACCACCGTGGCGCGCTGCCACGCCGCCGCTTCTCCCGACGCGCTCACGGACAGCACCAGCGTGTCCCGCACCGCGGCCACGCCTTGCACCGGGATGGCCACATCGATCCCGAACGCCGACGCCGCCGACGTCGGGCCCGCAGCCGCTTCGGGGGCGCCCAGAGCAGCGTCCTCCGCGGCCGAGTGGGCATTGTTCCGCGCGTACACCCCGGCGCCGAGTGCGGCCGCGACGACCACCGCGCCGGCCGCTCCGACAGCTCGCTTCGTCAAGAGCATCGCTGAACCGCTTTTCGGACGTGGGGCGAAACGGCAGGGGACCGCTTCGCAACGGGAGGCCCGGCGCCAGAGCCTCTATCGTAATGCGCGGGATGGGGGCCTACAATGTCGGAAAGGGACAGCCGCCAAGGAGCGGGAAATCGGGGCCGGGACAGCGTCGCCCGGCAGGGTCACGACGCCGTCGCCCGGTCGCGGCTCAGCCGTCGCGACCCTGCCGGCGGCCGAGCTCCTGGCGCAGGCGCTGGACGGCGGCCTCCTCGCGCTCGTGCTGCCGGAGCAGGATGCTGGCGGCATCGTCGCGCCCGTTGGCCTGGGCTTCGGCTATGAGCCGGCGGTAGCGTGCCAGAGCATCGACCCGTTCATCCAGCTCACGCTCGAGCGGGTCCTGATTCGAGCCCTGACGGTCGGCCTGCTCCCAGAAGAGGTCCAGGCCAGGATTGCGCCGCTTGTCCATTGCGATCTCCCCGAGCTGGCGGAGTAACGGAAGAAAAACGCGGGGCGTCACGGGTGAGACGCCTCCGCGATCCGGGTGGCCGAGGCTGCAAAGCCCATTCCTTTCGGCGCGCGGTTCGGCCCCCCGTTTGCGTTGGCCCACGCCGAGGCCTAGCGTTGCCGGCCGGGCCTTTCCCTCCCACGAGGAGTCAGCACGTGAAGCCGACCCCCCAGAGCGGTCTTCCGGCCGCCCCCCCGCCCGGACTCGACCGGCGGACGGTTGTGTGGCGCAAAAGGACGGGGGTGCGGTGAGCGGTCCCGTCATTCTGCTCGCCAGGATCGGCGCGCTGCCCCAGGACTCGCTGCTCCGGAGCGTTCAGGAGGCCAGCGACTCGGCCGTCAACAGCCTCACCGGCGCCGTGGCGAAGTGGACGCATCTCGCCCCGGAGACCCAGCTGGACGTCTTCCGGTCCCTGGTCCTCATCGCGCTGGTCGTCCTGGCCCGCGCTGTGGTGCTCCGCGTCATGCGCGCCCGGGTGGCCGACATCCGGACCCGCTACAAGTGGCGGAAGACCATCACCTACATCGCGGCCGTCGTGGGCGTGCTCCTGGTCGGGCGCATCTGGTTCCAGGGCGTGCGCGACCTCGCCACCTTCCTGGGCCTGCTCTCGGCCGGCCTGGCCATCGCGCTGCGGGATCCGATCGTCAACCTGGGCGGGTGGCTGTTCATCATCTGGCGCCGTCCGTTCGTCGTGGGAGACCGGATCCAGGTCGGGGACCACGCCGGCGACGTGATCGATCAGCGCATCTTCCAGATCATCCTTCTCGAGATCGGCAACTGGGTGGACGCCGACCAGAGCACCGGCCGCCTGATCCATATCCCGAACGGCCTCGTGTTCCGGGAGCCGCTCGCGAACTACACCCGTGGCATGCAGTACATTCTGGAACGAGGTGGGGGTGCTGGTGACCTTCGAGAGCGACTGGCGACGCGCGAAGGAGATCCTCTCGGACATCGTCGAACGGCACACGCGGGAAGTGGTGCAGGAGGCCGAGGAGCAGATGCTCAAGGCGAGCCGGCAGTACATGATCTTCTATTCCACTCTGACCCCGACGGTGTACACCGCCGTGAAGGACAGCGGGATCATGCTCACCATGCGCTTCCTCTGCCACCCGCGCCGGAGGAGGGGAACGGAGCAGGCGATCTGGGAAGATGTACTTGCCGCGTTCGGACGTGAGGACCACATTGACTTCGCTTACCCGACCGTCCGTGCATTTTACAACGCGACAGAAGGGAAGCCGGGGACGAAAACCCCGAGCGGTTCCGCAGGCGGGGCGTCCGGGCCGCTGCCTTCCCCCAACCCTGCGAACGAGACTCCACCAAAAGGATGAGCGCATGAGCAAGAAGCTGCTGGCCCTCGGTATGGTCATCGGTCTCGCTGCCGCCTGTGGCGGCAACAACGACGCGGATATGGACGAGGGCGCCGGGATGGAGACGCCGGCCCCGACCGCCGCGCCCATGGACACCATGAACATGGACACCATGAACATGGACACCATGGGAATGGACACCATGCCGCAGCCGATGGCGGACCAGGACACGTCGGCCATGTAAGCCGCGCGTCACAGCGCGCATCCACGCGCCGGGCTGCCCCGGACCGACCGGGGGAGCCCGGCGCGGCGCGCTGGCATGGCCGCTGCACGCTTCGCCCCTGGAGCATCCACGAGGGGGCGGAGATGATGGCGCGACGGCAATCCCGCATCCGCGTTGGGGTGGCGGGCTTCAGCTACGACGACTGGTACGGACCCGTCTACCCCGCGCGACCGCCGCGCGGGTTCGATCCGCTGGCCTTCCTGGCCGGCTTCGTCGACCTGGTCGAGATCAACACCAGCTTCTACGGCCCTCCCAGGCCCGAGTACGCCCGCGCCTGGGCGGAGCGCGTCGCACCACACCCACGCTTCCGCTTCACCGCCAAGATGTGGCGCCGCTTCACCCACGACCGTGACACCGCCTGGACACGGAAAGAGGCCGACGAGATCCGCGCCGGTCTCGCGCCGCTCCGCGACGCCGATCGCCTGGACGCCGTCCTCCTCCAGTTCCCCTGGTCGTTCCGCGCCGACGAACGGAACAGCGAATGGCTCGCGGACGTGCGCGCCGAGTTCTCCGATTTTCCGCTGGTGGTCGAAGTGAGGCACCAGAGCTGGAACGACGCCGCATTCTACCGGTGGCTCTCCTCGGAGGGGGTGGGCTTCGTCAACATCGACCAGCCCCTGTTCCGGCGCTCCCTCGCGCCTTCCGCCCGCGCGACCGCCCGCGTTGGCTACGTCCGCGTCCACGGCCGCAACTACGCGGACTGGTTCCGCAGGGGCGCAGGCAGGGACGCGCGCTACGATTACCTGTATTCGCCCGAAGAGCTGGAGCGGTGGGCCGAGCGGACGCGCGAAGTGGCGCGGGACGATCAGGTGGACGAGGTCGACGTAGTGTTCAACAACCACTACAGGGGGCAGGCAGTGGTGAACGCGCTGGAGCTCCGACGGCTCCTCGGCCACGAGGGGGTGCGTGCCCCCCGGTCGCTGGGCGAGGCCTACGGCGAGGAGCTGCGCGCGCTCGACATTCCCGTGGCCGACGCCGCGTAGCGCCCCCTCCACGATGGCGGCCGAAGATCCTGGCTACCCCGGAAGCCTCCAGTCCACGGGCGGCCGACCCCCTGCACGCAGAAGCTCGTTCGTCCGCGAGAAGACGCGGCTGCCAAAGAAACCCCGTCGGGCCGAAAGCGGCGACGGGTGCGGCGCTTCCACTACCGCGTGACGCGCGAGGTCCACCATCGATCCCTTCTTCTGCGCGTGACTGCCGAGCAGCAGGAACACCACTCGATTCCGCTTCGTGTTCACCCGCTCGATGACGGCGTCGGTGAAGCGCTCCCAGCCCTGCCCGGCGTGGGAGCCCGGGTTCCCCTCCCGCACCGTCAGCACCGCATTCAGCAGAAGCACGCCCCGACCCGCCCACGGCACCAGGCTCCCTCCCGCCGGGATCGGCACGTCGAGATCGTCGTGGAGCTCACGGAACAGGTTCCGCAGCGAGGGTGGCGGCGCGACATTGGCCGGAACCGAGAAAGCAAGGCCGTGGGCCTGGCCGGGACCGTGGTATGGATCCTGGCCGAGGAGCACGACGCGCACGGCGCGGTACGGGGTCAGGGCAAGGGCGTTGAAGACGTCGGCGGCGGGCGGGAATACCGTGGCGCGGCCTCGCTCGTCGGCCACGAACTGCTCCAGCTCCCGGAAATACGGCTTCTCCTGCTCGATCTTCAGCCGCGGCCAGCCGGGAGGAATCGGGGGGAACGGCCGAGGCCGCTCCTCCATCAGCGTCCGGCCGCCAGGAAGCTGGCGGGCATCGGGACGGCCACCACTTCCCCGCGCACCGTCAGCTCGCCGCCGGCGCGGACCTCCACCGCCACCCGCACCTTGCGGTCCTCCACATCCCGGGGCACGGCGCGCAGCTCCAGCTCCCGACCCAGCGGGGTGGGCGCGAGGAAATCCACGCGCAGGGATGCGGTGACGTAGCGGGGCGACGGACCGGCACCGACCTCGCCTCCCGCTCGCTCCAGCGCCGCTGCGGCCGCCGTGCCGATGCCGTGGCAGTCGACGAGCGACGCCAGGAGGCCGCCGTACACGTAGCCCGGGATCGCGATGTGCTCGTCCCGGGGATGGAAGCGTGCCCAACCGACTCCGTCCCGCCAGATCGTGCGGACGTGCAGACCGGGCCCGTTGAGGCGGCCGCAGCCGTAGCAGTGGGCGACGTCGTCCGGGTAGAGGTCCTGGACCGCCACCTCCCCCGTCACCCCGCCGCCGCCTCCCGCGCCGCGGCCGCTCCGGCACCCGCGTGCTCGTCCGAGCGCTCCCCGTACAGCTCCGAAGCCACCACGCACTCGCGCCCGAGCACGTCGCGCATCACGCAGCCGGTACGGAAGTGTATGCCACAACGCAGACAGCGCTGCTTCCCCATGTCCTCCAGGGCGAGAAGCCGAACCGACAGCTCGTCCAGCAATGCCGCCGCGGCCCTGAGCCGGTCCTCCGGGAAATCCCCCAGCAGGCGGAGGAGCTCGCGGTTGCGCGCCGCCGTGAAGTCGGCCAGCAGCACCTCGCTCGCCTCCGTCAGCTTCAGGTCCACCGCCCGCCGGTCCTCCTTCGACACCGTCCGGTCCACCAGGCCCCGCTGCACGAGACGGTCAATGGCCCGGCTCGCCGCGGCATTCGTCACGCCCAGGAACTCCGCGATGTCCGTCACCTTGAAGCGCTGTCCCGGTCGCGAGATCAGCATGAGCAGCTTCACCTGCGACATCGCCAGCTGCTCCTCCGTCGCCTCGGCGAGCGTCCGCTCCAGAAGCTCGCTCACCGCCGAACAGAACACGTGCGACGCCCCCATCACGTCGCGGATCAGCTCGACCTTTTCCTTCTCTTCCATCGCTGTCTTCGCTCGGGGGAAACGGGACTGCAGGGTCGGCACCGGCATTGGTTGCGCCCGTGAATAGTAAACCCGGCGCACCGATCCTCCAAGGGCCCCAGACCCCTTGCCGGAATTGTTTACGTGGGTATATATTCGACCCCGTCGAAGAGCGTCGCTCCGGATGGAGCACACGTTCGATGGACGACCTGCAACGGGCACTCCGCCATGCGGAGGACCCTGCTCCGATCGCGCCGACGGCGCCGGAGCGCCGGTTTGGTGGCCCCTGCAGGTACCGAGCCCTAGACCCCCGGGGCCGTCCGTCAACAAGCCGGTGGCGGCTGGTCCCCCCAGCCCTCACCGGCTTGTTCTTTTCGCCCCCTCGGATCCTCGCATTTTTCGCCCCGGCGCAGTACTTTAGTTAACACGGTTCACTATTGACCGGTATAACCAAACGGCCGGGGACGGCCGCGGCAGCAGAATAGGGGGGCTACGATGGGGTACGCACTGTGGGCGGTGCTCGTGATCATCCTCCTGGGCGGCCAGCGGCTTCTGGGGGCGCGGCGCGAGCACGTGCGCAATCGCGAGGCGACACCGCACTCGTAGGCGCGTCGGCGAGCGAACGGGGCGGTGAGCTCGGCGAGCCCGCACGGCGGTAGCGTGCGAGCCCGACACACCGGTACATTCGGCGGTCCTGTCCACGGGGGGCGGGGCCGCCTCTGCATGCAAGGGGGAAATGCCTGAGTCCGGAGCGGAGCATTTTCGTCGGTGACCGATCGAGCGCACATTTCTCCCCGTCTTCCCTCGCCTGCCCGGGCCACCGGGGGTGATGCCGGGTGAGCGGACCGACCGCTCCGGATCGGGGCCGACGCGCCGGCGCGATCAGGTTGGCGGTGGCGCTGGCGATCTTCATCGCGGCGGCGCTGCTGGCGCTGTACTTCGTGCCTCGAGAGCTGGGCGCCCCCCGGACGACGTTCCGGGCGGCGGAGTTCCTGGCGTTCGGTCTCCTGGTGGGCGCGTACGGCACCATGGTCGGGGCCGGCGGCGGCTTCCTGGTGGTGCCGGCGCTCCTGCTGGTGTACCACATGCCTCCCGAGCAGGCAGCGGGGACGTCGATCGCGGTGGCTTTCATGAACGCGGCTTCGGGGACGGTCTCGTACGCCCGGCAGGGGCGGGTGGACTACCGCGCCGGGATCTGGTTCGCGGTGGCCACCCTGCCGGGCGCGGTGGCGGGCGCGTTCCTGTCACGCCTTTTCACGGGTCCGGCGTTCGACACGGTGTTCGGGCTTCTCCTTCTCGGGATCGCCGCGCTGCTGGTCTGGCGACCCGTGGCCCAGGAGGAATACGCCGAATCCGTGCTGGAGCAGGCCGACCTCCCCTGGTGGCGGGTGCAGCGTCATGTGACGGATCGCGCCGGTGAGACGTTCCGGTATCGCTACAACCTCGCGGCAGGGGTCGGAATCAGCTTCTGCGTCGGCTTTGCCTCGAGCATCCTGGGGATCGGGGGCGGGATCATCCACGTGCCGGCGTTGATCCACCTGCTGGGTTTCCCCGCCCACGTCGCGATGGCGACATCGCACTTCATCCTGGCGATCTCCGCCGGCACGGCCACGCTGAGCCACCTGGCGCTGCACCACGTACTGATCGGCCCGGCCATCCTCATGGGCGTGGGCGTGGTGGCGGGGGCGCAGGTCGGCGCCCGGCTGGGGCAGCTGCTCAAGGGGACCGTGGTGGTCCGGCTCCTGTCGATCGCCCTGATCATCGTGGGGATCCGGCTTCTCCTGCGCTGAGCCTACGCTCCGCCTCCGGTCCGGGCCTTGCACCTGCTGCTCCCGCCGAATCACCTCGCCGGGGAGATGCAGAGATGGGCAAGTCGGAAGGCAGCCGGACGGTCGTCATCGCCGCCATGGCCGCGAACGGGGTCATCGCCGTGGCGAAGTTCGGCGCCGCCATGCTGACCGGCAGCTCGGCGCTCCTGTCCGAAGGGATGCACTCGGTGGCGGACACGGGCAACGAGGCGCTGCTCCTGCTCGGGCAGAAGCGTGCGCGCAAGGAGCCGGACCGTGCGCATCCCTTCGGCTATGGCCAGGAGCTCTACTTCTGGAGCCTCATCGTCGCGACCGTCCTGTTCAGCGTGGGCGGCGGCCTGAGCGTGTACGAGGGGATCCACGCCATCTCGCGCGGCGAGGAGCTGCGCGACCCGCTGTGGAACTACATCGTCCTCGCGGTCGCATTCCTCGCGGAAGGCACCTCGTGGACGATCGCCCTGAAGCACTTCCGGCGCCGCTACGACGGCCGCCCGTTCTTCGAGGCGTTCCGCGCCAGCAAGGACCCTGGGCTCTACATCCCCCTGGCGGAGGACACCGCCGCGCTGGCCGGGATCGTGGTCGCGGCCGCGGGGGTGTTCTTCTCGCACCTGCTCAGCCTTCCGGTCCTGGACGGGTGCGCCTCGGTGGTCATCGGCGTGATCCTGGGCTGCGTGGCCATGTTCCTGGCGTGGGAGACGCGCGGCCTCCTGGTCGGGGAGTCGGTGGATCCGGAGCTGCGGCGAACGATCGAGGCGGTGCTGGACGAGGAGCCGGATGTGGATTCGGTGGAACGGGTCATGACCATGTTCCTGTCCCCCGACGAGATCCTCCTCAACCTGGGGCTGCGCTTCGACGGGTCCCGCGACCGGGCCAGACCCACGAGCGATCGCATCAACCAGATCGAGACCCGCCTCCGCGAGGCGGAGCCGCGCATCAACCGGATCTTCGTCGAGCCTGAAGCATTCCGGGAAGGGTCTTCAGGAGCGATCCAGCCCCCGGTCTGAGCGAAGCGGACCGCACGACGGCCGTGCAGAGCCGGAACCATCGGCTTGCGGGCAGCGTTTTTGCGTGCCAGCTTCTGGCTTTCTCCGCATCGACGCGGGGGAAGAGGTGCACACGTTCTCTGAGGTGAGGAACCATGGGTTTCAAGACCAAGACCGTTGCAGCCGTTCTCCTGGCGTCGTTCGCCGCCACGGCGTGCGCGACCAAGGGCGCGCTGCGAGACGCAATGAATCAACAGCAGCAGGCGCTGGAAGCAGGGCTTCAGGCGGAGCGGTCCGCGCGCACGGCCGCGGATCAGCAGCTCCAGAGTGACCTGGCTCAGCTCCGGTCCGACCTGGAATCGCTGCGAACCAACTTCAACGCCAAGATCGATTCCGTGGCCATGGGACTCCAGTTCGTCCTTCCGGTGCACTTCGCATTCGACGAGGCGGACGTCCGGCCGACCGACGCGT
Organism: uncultured Gemmatimonadales bacterium; assembly: GCA_963798845.1. Classification (GTDB taxonomy): domain Bacteria; phylum Gemmatimonadota; class Gemmatimonadetes; order Longimicrobiales; family RSA9; genus CAVUKA01. Next base: position 249,234 of record CAWCUS010000005.1, read on the forward strand.
CGGCGCTGGAGGCGTTCACGTCCATCGTGAACAAGCACTACGCCGGGTCCACGATCACGGTCGAGGGGTTCACCGATCCCTCGGGCTCGGCGTCGTACAACAAGCGCCTGTCCGAGCGCCGCGCGGAGGCCGTTCGTGACCAGCTCATGAACGCCGGCATCCAGGCACAGGTCCGTGCCATCGGTTACGGCGAGAACCGGCTCGTGGTTCCCGGTGCGGCCAAGGACGAGAGCGGCGCCGAGCTGAACCGCCGGGTCGTCTTCGTGATCGAGACCCCCGGCCAGGGCGCGCCCATGGGGGTGACCCAGCAGGGCGGCTGACCGGACGCTGTCTCGGCTCGGCACGGAGGGGCCGGCGCCCGCTGGGCGGCCGGCCCTTTCTCGTTCTTCGCGGCCGTCTCTTGTGGAGTGGTGACGCACGCAGCTACCCTCCTGACGCCCGCCCCCCCGCGCGCTCGCCCGCGCGAGGACCGTACAGCCCAGTTGCAACCGGAAAGGGCCGTGACCGTGTCCACTCCGAACGTCGAGCGCGCCCGTGCGACCGGGGCCGTCGCGGACGCCAATGCCGACGCGCCGTGGTATCGTCGCCGCAGGTCGGGGAGGAACCGGTACGACCTCGTGGAGCTGGCCGGGAGCTTCGGGGACCTGGGCACGCTGATCCCGTTCGTCGTCGGCTACATCGCTGTGCTGGACCTCGACCCGCTCGGGATCCTGTTCACGCTCGGCCTGAGCGCCTTCGCGGTGGGCCTCTACTACCGGACGCCGATGTCGGTCCAGCCGATGAAGGCGATCGGGGGCGCCGCCATCGCCTCGGGTGGCGCGGTCACCGGCGGCATGATCCTCGGTGCCGGGGTGTTCACGGGCATCTTCTGGCTCCTCGCCGGCACCACCAGGATGATCGACGTGGTGACCCGGCTCGCGGCGAGGCCGGTGGTACGCGGGATCGTGCTCGGGCTGGGACTGCTCTTCATGAGCGAAGGCGTGAGATTGATGCTCCTCACGCCCTGGCTCGGCGGGATCGGTCTCGTCCTCACCTTCGTCCTGCTGACCCACCGCCGCTTCCCCGCCATGTTCGCTCTCCTGCTCCTGGGGACTGCGGCCGTCTGGGTGCTCGACCCGGCTTCCGCGAAGCAGGTGCTCGCCATGCGCCCGGACTTCCGGCTGCCGGAGCTCGCGCTCACGCGGCTGACCTGGAGCGACTTCGTCGCGGGGAGCCTGGTCCTGGCCCTCCCCCAGCTGCCCCTCACGCTCGGCAACGCCATCGTCGCCATCCGCGCCGAGAACAACGAGCTGTTCCCCGAGCGGCCCGTCACCGATCGAATGATGGCCACGTCGCAGGGGCTCATGAACCTGCTCGTCGCACCGCTGGGCGGGATCCCCCTCTGCCACGGCGCCGGCGGTATGGCCGGGCACGTCCGGTTCGGCGCGCGCACGGGCGGGTCCCTCGTCATGCTGGGGGCACTCCTGATGGCGCTGGGCCTCTTCTTCAGCGACTCCGTCGCCCTCCTGTTCCAGGTCTTCCCCAAAGCCGTACTCGGCGTGATCCTCTTCTTCGCGGGCACGGAGCTGGCCATCACCGTCCGGGACATCGGCAGCCGGAAGCAGGACGTCTACGTCATGCTGGTGGTGGCCGGCGTAGCCATGTGGAACATGGGCGCCGCCTTCCTCGCCGGCATCCTCCTGCACCAGGCTCTCGAGCGGGAATGGCTGAAGGTCTGAGCGGACGAAGGTAACCTCCCCGTCCGGCGGGGGTATCCTTCATGCGGCCGCCGCGGTCGCTTCCGCCTTCGCCAAAGGACGATGCTCTCGATGACGGTGCAGCAATAGCGTTCCCGCGCCTACAGGCCTTGCTCCGGCCGGCCCCGACATCCGGCCGGGACGAGCTCCTGGCCGGCCCGATCCGCGGTGCGCTTCTCGGCACCGATCAACTCGCCGAAAAGGCCCGCAACGTCGCCCGGCGCGAACGCGTGCAGCTCCCCCCGCGGTCCCGCCGAGAGGGCGCCCTCCTCCTCCGGCTGGCCGAGACCCGACGCATCCTGGACGATGGGCACGCGGCGCTGTCGGCAGGCGCGGCCCGAGACGTCGACGTCGGTCCGGCGGGCGAATGGCTGTTGGACAACTTCCACATCGTGCGGGAGCACATGCGGGAAGTGCACGAGGCGCTGCCGCGCGGCTACTACCGTGAGCTGCCCGAGCTGGCGAGCGGGCGGCTGGCCGGACACCCGCGCGTGTACGAGCTCGCGATCGCGCTGATCTCCCACTCCGAAGCGCGCATCGACCTCGACAACCTGGACCTCTTCGTCTCCGCCTACCAGTCCGTCGCGCCCCTCGCGATCGGGGAGCTGTGGGCGTTGCCCGCGATGTTCCGGATCGCGCTGATCGAGAGCGTACGGCGCATGACGCTGCGGACGATGCGCCGGATGAGGGAGATCGAGGAGGCGGACGCCTGGGCACTCCGCATCGAAACCGCGAGCGAGCAGGGGGAGGACGAACTGGGGCAGGCACTGGATGCTTTCGTCGAGGCGCCGCCGCGCCTGACCGAGGTATTCATTGCCCGCTTCCTGCACCAGCTTCGTCTGACCCGGGGCGCATACCTTCCGCTCGTCGAGATCGAGGAATGGATCAGCGAGCGCATGGTGAGCGACGAAGTGGCGTCGGCGAGGGCGGCGCACCACCTGGCCCTCACGCAGGTCATGATGGCCCACAGCATCACGAGCCTGCGCACGATCGCACAGCTGGACTGGCGAGTGTTCGTCGAGCGGCACAGCGCGCTGGAGGCCGTCCTGCTCACCGACCCCGCAGGGTACCATGCACGCATGACGTTCGCCACGCGTGACCACTACCGCCACGTGGTCGAGCGCATCGCGCGCCGGACGCGTCAAGCGGAGGAGGACGTGGCGCGTGTGGCCGTGGACCTGGCCCGCGCCGCGTCCCAGGACCACGGGCCGGAGCACGTCCGATCCCACGTCGGCTACTACCTCGTGGACGACGGGCTCCGGGAGCTGGAGGCCGTCACCGGATACCGACCGCGCGTGCGGGAGGCCGTCCACCGCTGGGTGCTGCGGCACCCGGACGCCGCGTTCTCCATGAGCTTGCTCACCGCCTTCATGGCAGCACTCGCCGCCGTGCTGTGGCTGGCCGGGCCAGGGGCCCGCGGCGCATGGATTCCGGTCCTCATCCTCGCGCTCATCCCGGCCAGCCACGTCGCCATCGTCGTGGTCGACCAGCTGGTCACGGTGCTGCTTCCGCCGCGCACGATCTCCAGGCTCGACCTCAGCCTTCGCGACGGCGTACCCGCGGAGTTCCGCACTGCCGTGGTCGTGCCCGCGCTGTTCGACAGCGTGGCAACCGTCGACGAAGCGTTCGACCACCTCGAGGTCCAGTTCCTCGCCAACCGGGGAGCGCACCTGCATTTCGCCGTCCTGAGCGACTTCACCGACGCGGCGGAGGAAACCTGCGAGGATGATGCCGCGATCGTCGCTGCCGCGGTGGCGCGCGTCCACGACCTCAACGACCGCTACGCTCCCCGGAGTCGGGATGCCTTCCAGCTCTTTCATCGGCCCCGCCGCTGGAACGCGCGACAGGGCGTCTGGATGGGCTGGGAGCGGAAGCGGGGCAAGCTGGCTGATTTCAATCGCTTCCTGCGCGGTGGCGCGGGGGGTGCGTTCACCACCATCGCCGGCAACGTGGAGCCGCTGGGCGCGGTCCGGTACGTCATCACGCTCGACGCCGATACCGTGCTGCCGCCCGGCAGCGCCGCGGAGCTCATCGGCACCTTGGCGCACCCGCTCAATCGCGCCGTGTACGACCCGCAGCGCGGCCGTGTGGTGCGCGGCTACGGCATCCTCCAGCCGCGCGTGGGCGTCACTCTTCCCAGCGCGCACCGATCCCACTTCTCGTTCATCCATTCGGGGCACCCGGGCGTGGATCCGTACACGACCGCCACGTCCGACGTGTACCAGGACCTGTTCGGCGAGGGCAGCTTCACCGGGAAGGGCATCTGACGATGTCGATGTGTTCGACCAGGCGACCCACGGTCGGTTCCCCGAGAACACTCTGCTGTCGCATGACCTGATCGAGGGCAGCTACGCCCGCGCGGGGCTCGTCACCAGCATCATGGTCTACGACGACTATCCCTCGCGTTACCTCACGTTCACCCGCCGGAAGCACCGCTGGATACGCGGCGACTGGCAGCTGCTCCGCTGGCTGTCGTCGCGCGTGCCGGGGCCGGACGGACCTGAGGCCAACCGGCTGCCGATCCTTTCGCGCTGGAAGATCTTCGACAACCTGCGACGCAGCACGGTGGAGATCGGGCTGCTGGTCCTTCTCGCCTCCGGCTGGCTGCTGCTCCCGGGCTCCATGCTGGTCTGGACCGCGCTGGTACTCGCCATCGTCGCCGCGCCCTGGATCGTCTCACTCCTGCTCGCCGCGCTGCGCCCCCCGCTCGACCGTTCGTGGCGGGCCTACTACGCGTCCGTCGCTCGCGACGCGGGGACGGCCGCGCGACAGCTCGTCCTGGCTATCGCCTTCCTGCCCCACCAGGCGTGGGTGTCGGCCGATGCGATCCTCCGCACACTCTGGCGCCTGGGGGTCACGAAACGCCACCTGCTCGAGTGGCAGACCGCGTCCGCGGCGGAACGCGACGCGGGTACCGCCCGCGCCCGCGTGTGGCGAACGATGTCGCCGGCGGCGGCAGTCGGGGTGGCCCTCGCACTCAGCGCAATGGCTCGGGCGGCCGGCACGGGCTCGTCCGCGCTCTGGTGGACCGGCGTGCTGGTTGTCGGCTGCCTGGCCGTCCTGTGGGCCGCGTCGCCCGCCCTCGCCCACGCCCTCGACCGGCCGACCGCGCCACGGCGCCGGCAACTCACGGCGGGACAGGCCGCCACGGCAACGGATCTCGCCCGGCTGCACTGGCGCTACTTCGACCGCTTCGTCGATGCTGGCACGCAGTGGCTGGTGCCGGACAACGTGCAGGAAGAGCTCGGGGCCGCCGTCGCCATGCGCACCTCGCCCACGAACATCGGCCTCCAGCTGCTCGCAATCGGCAGCGCCCGCGACCTCGGATTCATCACCTCCGAAGACATGACGCGGCGGCTGGAGCTGGTGTTCCGGGCCCTCGAACGCATGCGGCGCTTCCGCGGGCACTTCTTCAACTGGTACGACCTGCATGATCTGGGCGTCCTCGAGCCGGCGTACATCTCGACCGTGGACAGCGGCAACCTCGCAGGCCATCTGCTGGCCATCCGGCAGGCCTGTCTGGATGCGCGCCCGGAGCCAGGGCAAGACGAAGGAGCAACCGGCCCCGCGCTGCGCGCCCGCCTGGACGCGCTCGCCGACCGCGCCGGCGACTACGTGGCCGAGATGGACTTCCGGTTCCTTTTCGACGAGGAGCGCGAGCTGTTCTCCATCGGCTACCAGCTCGCCAGCCAGTCGCTGGATGTTTCCCACTACGACCTGCTCGCGTCGGAGTCGCGGCTCGCGAGCTTTGTCGCGGTGGCGAAGAACGACGTGCCCCTCGACCACTGGTTCCGGCTCGGTCGCTCGTTGACCCACGCGTCGGGCGCCACCGCGCTCGTCTCCTGGAGCGGCAGCATGTTCGAGTACCTGATGCCAGTGCTCGTCATGCGCTCCCTTCCGGCAACGCTCCTCGATCAGACCTATCGCGGTGTGGTCCGGCGACAGATCGCCTACGGCGCCCTGCGCAGCGTGCCCTGGGGCGTGAGCGAGAGCGCGTACAACCTTCGGGATCATCAGCTCACGTATCAGTACCGAGCGTTCGGCGTGCCGGATCTCGGCCTCAAGCGCGGGCTCGGACGGGACCTCGTCATCGCCCCGTACGCCTCCGCCCTGGCGCTGCTGGTCGAACCGGACCGCGCTCTGGCCAACCTCTCGGTGCTCGCCGGGTTGGACGCCCTCGGGCCCTACGGCTTCCGCGACGCCATCGACTACGCCCGGCCGGATCCAGGCGAGGACCACGCAGTGGTCCGCAGCTACATGGCGCACCACATCGGCATGAGCCTCGCCGCGCTGACGAACGTGCTCACCGACGACGTGTGGCAACGACGGTTCCACTCCGATCCCCTCGTGCAGTCGGCCGAGCTCCTGCTCCACGAGCGGATCCCGCGCCGCCTCGTGCTGCAACCGGCGAGAGCGGCCCGCGCCGCCGGGGCGCTGCCGCGCCCGGAGGCCGAGAACCAGGCCGTCCGCGAGCTCACCGGGCCGGACACCCCGCGGCCGCACGTCGCGCTGCTCGGCCGTCAGCCCTACACCGTGATGGTGACGCACGCCGGGTCCGGATTCTCCCGGTACGAGGACATCGCGGTCACCCGCTGGCGCGCTGATGGCACCACGGACGCGATGGGCCAGTTCTGCTACGTGAGGGACGTGACAGGGGAGCGGGTGTGGTCGACGGCCCACCAGCCGGTGTGCGCTCCAGCCGATGCATACCGGGCCCTGCTCGCCAGCGACCGCGTAACCTTCAATCGCGCCAATGGAGACATCGAGACGCGCACCGAGATCACGGTGGTTCCCGACGACGCCGCCGAAGTGCGCTGCGTGACGGTCACCAACCACGCGCCTGAGCTGCGGGAGCTCGAGCTCACGAGCTACGGCGAGGTGGTGCTCGGTCCGCCGGAGGCCGATCGCGCGCATCCCGCGTTCGCCAACCTGTTCGTCGAGACGGAATGGCACGAGTGGTGTTCGGCGATCACCGCCACTCGGCGGCCCCGGTCCGCCGCGGAGCCCTCGCTCTGGTGCGTCCACGTGATGGACGCCGGTACCGCGCGGGTCGGACCCGTGTCGTACGAGACGGACCGCGCCCGCTTCATCGGCCGCGGCCGCACCACCCGAGCACCCGCAGCTCTCGACGGTCCCGGTCCGCTCTCGGGCACCACCGGCGCCGTGCTAGACCCGATCTTCGCGCTCCGGACGCGGCTCCGACTCGCGCCCGGAGAGTCTGCCACCGTCACCTTCACCACGCTGGTCGCCGCCACGCGCAAGGCCGCGTTCGAGCTGGCCGACCGGTATCACGATTCGCATGCGGCGCAGCGCGCCCTCGACCTGGCATGGGCGTCCCAGCAGGTGGAGCTGCGCGAGCGGGACCTGACGCCCGCCGACGCCGCCATCTTCCAGGAGCTCGCCGGCTGCCTGCTCTATCCCCAGCGGGATCTCCGCGCCACGCCGGAGGAAGTACACCGCAACCGCGGGGCCCAGCCGCTGCTGTGGTCCACCGGCATATCCGGTGACCGGCGCATCGTCCTCGCCACCCTCGAGGGTACGGACGGTCTGCCGACACTGAGACAGGTGGCGGCCGCGCATCAGTTCTGGCGCCGCCGCGGCCTCATCGTGGATCTGGTCATCCTCTTCACGCAGCCCGCGTCCTACCTGAAGGAGCTGCAGGACCGGATCATGGAAACGCTGTTCGCCATTGGCGGCACGGACCTAGACCGGCCTGGCGGTGTCTTCCTCCGCAACGTCGAGTCGCTGGACCCGGACACGCTGCTCATGCTCCGCGCCACGGCCCGGCTCATCCTCCCGTGCGACGGGCGGTCGCTCACGCACCTGGACGCCCTGCTCGTGGAGCCGACGACCGTCTCCGCCGACCTCGACCCGGCGCCACCCGCGACAGGGCCGCGGATCCTCGAAAGACAGGACACGACCCCTGTCGCCCTGGATCGCTGGACTCACGCCCGGCCGCCCGCGCCGGCGAACGCAGACCTCCCGCCCCGGGAGCCCCCCAGCACACCCGATGCGGCTGCGCCCTCGTCCCTCGTGGATGAGCCCCACGCCGTCGACCCGCACCGCGCGGAGCTCATGTTCGACAACGGGCTGGGCGGCCTCGACCCGAAGGGGGACTACGTGATCCGCGTCGCGGGCGACGCCCTGCCGCCGGCGCCCTGGGTCAACGTCGTCGCGAACGAGCGCGGCGGGTTCATCGTCAGCGAGCGTGGCGCGGGCTGCACCTGGGCGGAGAGCAGCTATTTCTTCCGGCTGACGCCATGGCACAACGATCCGGTCAGCGACCCGATCTCCGACGTCCTCTTCTTGCGGGACGAGGCGTCCGGCGATCTGTGGAGCGCCACGCCCGCGCCGCTCGGGCACGATACCGAGTACACCGTCCGGCACGCGGCCGGCGCGTCGGTGTTCGAGGCCGAGCGGAACGGGATCGCCACCCGCCTCACGCTGAGCATGGCCGCCGATGAGCCGGTACGGTTGTCCCTCCTCCGGATCACCAACGGCGACGCCGTCGAGCGGCGCATCGGGCTGACAGCATACGTGGAATGGACGCTCGGCGCACAGCGCGAGGTCACGCAGCACCACGTGCGCACCGCGTTCGAGCCGGCGCTCGGAGCGGCTTTCGCCCGCAATTACTTCGACCCGCAGTTCCACGGCCACGTCGCGTTCTGCGCCGTGAGCGAGCCGATCACCGGCAACACGGGGGACCGCCGCGAGTTCCTCGGCCGAAACGGGACGGTGCAGCGGCCCGCCGCCTTCCGGGGCCAACAGCTCTCCGGAGCGACGGGTACCGGCCTCGACCCCTGCGCCGCGCTCCGGTGCGTTCTCGTTCTCGCCCCTGGCGAGTCCCGCGAGGTAGCGGTGTCCCTCGGCGCGGCCGGCACCGAAACGGAAGCGCGCCAGCTCGCGACCCGGTTCCGCAGCGTCGACGCCGCCACGGCGTCCGTCGCGCGCACCATCGAAGAGTGGCACCAGCGCCTGTCGGTCATCACCGTGCGCACCCCAGATCCGGCGTTCGACGCCCTGCTCAACCGCTGGCTGCCATACCAGACGCTGTCCTGCCGCATGTGGGCCCGTTCCGCTCTCTATCAGAGCAGCGGCGCCTACGGATTCCGCGACCAGCTCCAGGACGCTCTTGCGTTCGTCCACGCGGAGCCCGCGCTGGCACGCGAGCACATCCTGCGCGCCGCCGCCCGCCAGTTCTGCGAGGGCGATGTCCAGCACTGGTGGCATCCCCACACGGGCGCCGGCGTGCGCACCCGCTTCTCCGACGACCTCGCCTGGCTGCCCTGGGTGGTCGATGAATATGTCACCCGGACCGGCAATGGCTCAGTACTCGGGGAGTACGTGCCCTTCCTGACCATGCGTCCCCTGGAGCCGGGGGAGGGCGAGATCTATGACGTGCCTGGCACCAGCGACGAGCACGGCAGCGTCTACGAGCACTGCCTGCGCGCGCTCCGGCGCGCGTGCACGTCGGGCCCCCATGGCCTGCCGCTCATTGGCACTGGCGACTGGAACGACGGCATGAACCGCGTCGGCGTCGAGGGGCGGGGGGAGAGCGTATGGCTCGCCTGGTTCCTCATCGCGACGCTGCGCTCCTTCGCCGTCCGGGCCGCGGAACGCGGCGACGACGAGGTGGCCGGCGAGCTGCGCGGCCAGGCCGACCAGTACGCGGCGGCCGCGGAAACACACGGCTGGGACGGCGACTGGTACCTGCGCGCGTTCTTCGACAATGGCACGCCGCTCGGCTCCAGCCGGAGCGACGAATGCCGCATCGACTCCATCGCCCAGAGCTGGAGCGTGATCTCCGGCGGCGGCGCCCCGGAGCGCCAGGCCCGCGCCATGCGCGCGCTCGAGGAGCACCTCGTGGACGAGGACGCTCGGCTGATCCGGCTCCTCACGCCCCCATTCGACAAGGCGCCGCGCGATCCAGGCTACATCAAGGGCTACCTGCCCGGCGTGCGGGAGAACGGCGCCCAGTACACCCACGCCGCCGCCTGGGCCGTCCTCTCCACGGCACGCTCGGGCGACGGCGGCCGCGCCTTCGACCTGTTCCAGATGCTCAACCCGCTGCTGCGCACCCGGACACCCGAGGACGTCGAGACCTACAGGGTCGAGCCGTACGTGATCGCGGCGGACGTCTATACCGCGCCCGGACACGTCGGCCGGGGCGGCTGGACCTGGTACACCGGCGCCGCGGGCTGGATGTACCGCGTCGGTCTCGAGGCCATCCTGGGCTTCGACCGCCGCGGCGACGTGCTGCGCATCGCGCCCCGCGTGCCCCTCGCGTGGCCCGAGCTCACAATCGACTACCGCTTCGGCAGCGCGCGATACACGATCGTCGTGGACGAGCCTGGCAGATTCACCGACGGCACCCGGGCGGAAGTGACGCTCAATGGCCGCGTCCTCGAGGGTCCCGACATCCACCTGGTGGACGACGGGATGGTGCACCACGTGCTCGTGCGCCTCCCGGCCCCGAGGACGCATACTGCCGCGTAGACAGCCGAGCTCGCTCCCGTCCTCCAGCGCCTCCCGAAGCACCGCCGCCTCCTTCTCCTCCGGCGGATCGTCGGCCGACTGCACGCTCACCTGGCAGGCACCGGTGGGGTTCCGCCTCCCTGCCTGCGTCGCACCAGGACTCCGACCGCGGCGTCCGGAGCCTGGCGGAGGTGAGCCGGTCGGCGATAAATCGGACAGAGGACTGGCCGGCTCGCCAGTCCTGGCGGGCCCATGTCACAGGTCGGCGTGGACGGAGAGACTCTGGCTGCCCGTCCAGGACGGATCGACGGGATGTGGAGGGGATCGACCATGGGGAGAGCGGCGTTGGCGGCACTGATCATATTCAGTGCGATTGGCTGCGAGAGGGCGGACGAACGAGCGTCGCCCCGCACCAGGCCGGATCCGGCTCAGCCGCTCCCGGCCGGCGCGGTGGACACGACCAGGGAGGGATCCCGGCCCGCACCGGAAGTCGTGCTCCGGGCGGCCCTCGAGCGACTGCTGCGAGGTTCCGCAGACCCGCAGTCCGGCCATGGCTGGTTCTCGTCGAAAACAGCCGGGGCTCTCCGGACCGTCTCGGTCGATTCCGCCGGCCACGCGACCGTGGACTTCGAAGATCTTCGCGCCCTGATCCCCAACGCATCCAGCTCCGCTGGCAGCGCCATCCTGCTGGAGGAGCTGAATTCCACTGTCTTCAGTGTGGACGGCGTGATCTCCGTAGACTACCTGATGGACGGAAGCTGCGACCAGTTCTGGGAATGGCTCCAGTACGGTTGCCACACCGTCCATGAGACGGAGAGGCGAGTGCCACAACCAGCGTGGGATGTGAAGCGACGGCGACCCCTCGGAGCGGGGCATGACCACGCACCCGTCTCTCTATCGATTGGATTTCATCAAGAGCCGCTTTCGACGACCTCCGGGGCCGCCGCAAGACGCATGTCGTTCAGCCGGAGCATGGCGCCGATCCCGAACGCCGGCCCGACGGCCAGCAGGCTGAACGCCGGCCCCCAGCCGAAGCGCTCCGACACCGCGATCGCCAGGGAGATCGACACGGCCGTGAGCGCGAACCCGAGCGACGTCTGGAGCGTCAGCGCGGTCCCCACCGCATGCCGCGGCGCCACTTCCGTGACCACCGCGCTGAACTGCGCCGAGTCGGCAACGACCGCGAAACCCCATACCATGGCGAGTGCTACGACCACCACGGTGGGCGCGGCCATGAGCCAGCCGATCACCAGCGAGCAGGAGCCGCTCACCGCCATGGCCCAGATGGTCACGCGCTCGCGTCCGAGCCGGTCGGCCCAGGAGCCGGCGAGCACGCAGCCGAGGCCGCCGATGGCAATGGCGCCGAAGCCGACCAGCGAGCCGAGCACCGCCGCGCTCGCGCCGCCCCCGGCCCGCGCGGCGAAGAATTGCGAAAAGAAGAGTGCCACGAGCGTCCAGCACGCGTACAATTCCCACATGTGGCCGAGATAGCCGAAGATCGCCAGGCGCGTCGGACGGTGAGCCAGGACGCTCCGGGCGAGCCCGAGGGAGAAGGGGCGTCGCTCGAACGGGTGGGGCCCGGGTCGGTAGCCGAGCAGGACGAGGAGGGCGGCCAGCGTCGCTCCGCCGGAGGCGGTGAGCAGGACGAACGGCACGCTCGCCTCGGCAAAGGCGTGGACGAGGTAGGGGGTCGCTTTCCCGACCGTGAGGGCTCCAACGACGGTGCCAATGGCAAGGCCACGGCCGCTCCGGAACCAGGTGGCCACCATCTTCATGGCCGGCGGATAGACGCCGGCGAGGAAGAAGCCTGTGAGGAACCGTAGGATGAGGGCAGACGCGAAGCCGGGTGCGAGGAGGATCCCGGCGTTGACGGCGGCACCGAGCAGGGCAGAGCCGACGAAGTAGGGGCGATCCGGGAGGACATCGGCGAGGTTGAGGAGAGCGGCCAGGCCCGTGCCGACCACGAAGCCGATCTGCACCACCGTGGTCAGCCATCCCGCCTCCGCCGGCGTGAGATGCCAGAGCGCCTCGAGCTGCGGGGAAACGGCGCTCGCGGTGAACCACAGGGACATCCCCATGAGCTCGGCACCGCTAAGCAGCGCCAGGATGCTCCAACGGCTGTTCAATGCCCCCCCTCTGCCTGGTGCGAGCCGACTGGACGCGGACCGACCCGCCACACTCGCCGCTCACGGCTGCTCGCCGCAAGGCCCGCCGGGCGTCGCCGGGATCCCGCGGCACCACTTGCGCGCGGCTCGATCGCGGCTCAATGTTGCAGAGCCGTTCAAACTCATCACATCCATTGGCGGCGTCACGTTATTTCTCTCGACTGACATGCACAGGCAGGAGCGCGAGATCTGGCGCCATCCTCATTGGCGCGGCATCGCCCGGGCGACGACCCGGCCTTCGCGGGATTCTCGCGTGTCCTTCCCCCCATATCTCCACCCCCGGCCCCGCCGGGTCATCGGTGCCCTTCGTCCGCGCGAAAGGAGGGGCTGAAAGGCGGACGGACTGCAGTCCGACGGCACAGACGTACGGACATCCACCCTGCCAAGGAGGGAATAGTATGAACGCCCGCCATTGTTTGAATGCGGCAGTGCTGGCGGCGCTCGCCTTGGTCCCGCTACGGCTGTCTGCTCAGCAGACGGCCACGCTCGCGGGCCAGGTGACAGGGCCAGACGGTGGGCCGCTGGTAGCGGCCACCGTGGAAATCGGAGGCCTCAATCTCGGAACGCTGACCAACGACCAGGGCCGCTACCTGATCACGGTTCCGGCGTCGCGAGTCCAGGGACAGGAAGTCACGGTCACGGCCACCATGCTCGGCCACCGTTCCCAGTCCCATACCGTCACGCTCAGCGGTGGCGCGACCACACTCAACTTCATCCTTTCGGAGGATCCGCTGAAGCTGAGTGAGATCGTGGTCACCGGGCAGGGCACGAAGCAGGAGCGTGCCAAGCTCGGCGTGAGCATCAGCTCCGTGGGCGGCCAGGAGCTGGTCCAGTCCCAGGAGTCGAACGTGGTGGCGGCGCTGGCGGGCAAGGCCCCCAACGTGGAGGTGACGAGCTCCGCCGGCGACCCCGGCGCCAGCGCGTACATCCGCATTCGAGGCGCCTCCTCCATCGTGGGCGGCACCCAGCCGCTGTTCGTGGTGGACGGCACGCCGATCAGCAACGCCACGCATGGGTTGGAAGGGACCACTGCGGGCACGGTGGTGTCGAACCGCGCCATCGACCTGAACCCCGAAGACATCGCCAACATCGAGATCCTGAAGGGCGCGGCCGCGGCGGCGCTGTACGGGTCGCGTGCGGCGAACGGCGTGGTGCTGATCACCACGAAGCGGGGGCAGCCCGGGACGAGCCGGGTGACGTACAGCACGTCCTACAGCTTCGACGAGGTGAACAAGACCGTTCCGCTCCAGACCAGCTACGGTCAGGGGTTCGTCAACCTGGATGACCTGACGACCAACATCTCCCCCACCTCGTCCGCGAGCTGGGGCCCGGCGCTGTCCGCCAGCACTCCCGTCTACGACCATGCCGACGAGGTGTATCGGACGGGGCACCGGTTCGAGAACAACCTGACCTGGTCCGGGGGCAGCGAACGGACGACGTACTATCTGTCCATCGGGCGGTTGGATCACGGCGGCGTGATTGTCGGTCCGCAGAAGTACGAGCGGACCACGGTCCGCCTGAAGGGGACGCACTCGTTCACCGACGCGCTGCGGATCGGCGGGAACATCGCCTACACCGACGGCACCGGTGACTTCGTGCAGCAGGGGTCGAACATTTCCGGCATCCAGCTGGGTGCGCTGCGCACGCCGCCGGACTTCAACAACCTGCCGTACATCGACCCGGAGACGGGGCTTCACCGCTCGTACCGCTACCCGCATCCGACGCTGCTGGCGCGGACCCGCGGCTATGACAACCCGTTCTTCATTGCGAACGAGATCCTGAACACGGCCAACGTGGGCCGGGCGTTCGGCAACATCAGCGCCGAGTACACGCCAATGCCGTGGCTGTCGTTCAACCTGGTGGTGGGCGGTGACTACGCCAACGACGAACGGCTGACCACGTTCCCCAAGAGCTCGTCCGCCTACCCGGACGGCGCGGTGCTGCGTGGCGACTTCGTCGACAAGTCGTACGACGAGACGCTGACCGCCACCGTCAACCGGACGCTGATGGAGGGCGTGGACGCCACCATCACGCTCGGCCAGAACCTCAACCAGTCCGAGTATCAGCGCTACCAGGTGGACGGGTCGCAGCTGATCTTCGGCACCGATCAGCTCGACTTCACGGTCTCGAAGGACCCGAACGAGTACCGCGAGACGATACGCACCGACGGCTGGTTCTCCCAGGTCCAGCTCGACCTGTCCAACCAGCTCACGCTGACCGGGAACTTCCGGCTCGACGGCTCCAACACGTTCGGGGCCGGAACATCCAGCCGGTTCTTCTATCCGGGCGTGAGCGCTTCCTGGCGCTTCTCCCAGATGAACGACTTCGGCGGGCTGCTCAGCTTCGGCCGCCTGCGCGCCTCCTACGGCGTGACCGGCCGTCAGCCGCCGCCGTTCTCGAACGTGTCCGCGTACACCACCGGCGCGTTCTCCGACGGCTGGCTCGACCAGGGGCTGCAGTCCATCTACCTGGGGAACGAGGGCGTGTTCGCCCAGGGGACGCTCGGCAACGACGCCATCAAGCCGGAGCGTGAGACGGAGTTCGAGGGTGGCATCGACCTGGCGTTCTTCCAGGACAAGATCAGCCTCGGGCTGACCTACTACAACCGTGAGACGACGGACGCCATTCTCTCCGTTCCCGTGCCGCCCAGCACCGGCTACTTCTCGAAGTACGAGAACGTGGCAGGCTGGACGAACAAGGGTTGGGAAGCCACGCTCGACCTGACGCCGATCCGGACTGACAACTTCAGCTGGACCGTCGGCGGGCAGTGGTCGACCAACAAGAGCTGCGTCAAGAACATCGGCGGCGCCAACGACGTGTTCCTGAACGGGTTCACGGATACGTACGCCGCGCTGGTCAAGCCGGACGCGAACGGGGACTGCTATCAGTTCGGCGTCCTCTTCGGGACGGACTGGATTCGCTTCGGCCGCGGCAGCCAGGTGGGTGGCGTGGACATCGACCAGGCGTACCCGAACGCCGCGAACGGCACCGTCTACATCGGCGCCGATGGCTTCCCGATCGGGGACCCCCAGTACCGCGTGCTGGGCGACCCGGCGCCGGACTGGCTGGCGAGCATCCGGACGAACGTGACGCTCTTCCAGAAGCTCCGGCTGGGCGCGCTGTTCGACTTCAAGCAGGGCGGCGACGTCTGGAACGGGACGAAGGGTGCCCTCTACTACTTCGGGACCCACAAGGAGACCGAAGGGATGCACGGCGCGGGCGAGCCGCGCGTGTTCGAAGGCGAGGGCCCCGGCGCGGGCACGCAGGTCATGCTCAACTGGGACACGTGGGGGTACAACGGGCCCGGCAGCGGCTTCACCGGGCCGGCCGTGCAGTTCGTCGAGGACGGCAGCTACGTCAAGCTGCGTGAGCTCAGCGTCTCCTACGACCTGAATGCCGAATGGCTGCGGCCGCTCGGATTCAGCGCCGCGCAGATCACGGTGGCGGGGCGGAACCTGGTCACCTGGACCGATTACACCGGTATCGACCCGGAGAGCAATCTCACGGGGCCGAGCACCGGCCGCGGGCTTGACTACTTCAATAACCCGCAGACGCGGTCCTGGGTCATCGGCGCATCCCTTACCCGCTAACCGCAAGGAGAGAGACATGCCTAGCAAGAGAAACCGGTGGAGCCGCGCCGCGGGCGTGGCGCTGGTCGCCGGCCTCGCTCTCGGCGGGTGCGATTTCATCAGCCCGATCGACACGAATCCGAACGCGGTTCCGACGGCCACGGTGGACCAGCTCCTCACGTCGGTCCAGGTGAACACGTTCTTCTTCAGCGAAGGCCAGATCTCCCGGCTGACATCCATGTGGCTGCAGCAGATGGCCGGGAACCAGCGGCAGTTCAGTCAGCTTGACCAGTACCTTCTGTCCGAGATCGACGTGGACGGCGAATTCTCGACGATCTACACGGGCGGCGGACTGGTGGACCTGCGCAAGGCCGTGGCTCAGGCCGAGGAGCAGGGGTGGGACACCTACTCGGGGATCTTCAAGATCCACGAGGCCTATCTGTTCGGGATGGCCGCCAGCATCTGGGGCGACATCCCGTTCAGCGAGGCCGGTGGCATCGAGGGGGTGGACCACCCGACGGCGGATGACCAGGCGGATGTGTACGCGGCCGTCCAGTCGATGCTGGATGCCGCCATTTCCGACCTGCAGAGCGGCGGCGGTCCGAGCCCGGGCGCGGTCGACCTGGCGTTCGGCGGCGACAAGGCCGCCTGGATCAAGGTGGCCCACAGCCTGAAGGCCCGCTTCTACATCCAGAACAGCGACTACGCCTCGGCCATGAGCGAGGCGCAGCAGGGGATCAGCAGCGCCAGCGGGAACTGGATGACCCTGCACAGCGGCCCCACGTTCTCCGGCTTCGGCAACCCGTGGAACGAGTTCATTTTCGCGTCCCGCAGCGGCTACATCGTGGGCGGCGCGTTCGGGGTCAACGTCCTGAAGGACCGCTTCGGACCCGGCAACAATGATCCCCGGCTGCCGATCTACTACAGCACCGGCACGGGCCCGTTTGCCGGGATGTTCGCCGGCTCACCGCCGCTCACGCCCGCTGATGATCCGGCGGACGATGCCTCGGTGCTCTCGGAGACCGGGTATGGCGCGGCGGACGCGAGCATGCCGATCGTGTCATGCGCCGAGACGCAGCTGATCATGGCCGAAGTAGCGCTGCACGACGGCAACCCTGCCGCGGCGGGGACGGCCATGGAGGCGGCGAGGTCGTGCCAGGAAGCCCTCTTCGGCATCACCCTCCCGCCGGCGCCGGCCAGCCCGACGCTCGCAGAGGTGATGGAAGAGAAGTACATCGTGCAGTTCCTGAACATCGACGCGTGGAACGACTACAAGCGCACGTGCCTCCCGGACCTGATCGCCAACTCGGCGGCCATGGGCTGGGCGATTCCGACGGCAGCCACGCCGGTCCCCGTCCGGATGTACTACGGCCAGGGAGAGCGGCAGCAGAACCCGAATCTGCCGGAGCCGGACGCCACCGGGAACACGCTGTACTCCATCGACAACGCATCGCCGTGCACCACCTGATGTGACCGGCGGTAGCTGAGTCAACCTTCAACCCTCGGGCCGGCTCCCCGCTTTCGCTGCGGCGGGGCCGGCCCGAGGCCCATCCGGGCTCGGACCTTGGCGGCGGGACCTTCGGTCGCTACCCTATCGGCATGATCCGCAACACGCTTCTCATCGCGGCGGCGCTGCTGCTGAGCGGCTGCTTCGCCTACATCCCCGTCCCTCCCGGCACCGCGCCGCCTCAGGGCACGGCCGTGCGCGCCTATCTTTCCCGCCCGGGCGACTACCGCCTCACCGACTACACGGCGAACAACATCGTCCAGATCGATGGCGAGATCGTCCGGGTGAACCCCGACACGCTCGTCCTGTCCGCGTTCGGACTTCAGGCCGCGAGCGGGTTCGAGTTCCTGGGCAACGGGGAAACGGTCCTGGTCCCGCGGATGGCCGTGGGCGGGCTCGAGCGAAAACAGCTCTCAGTGTGGCGTTCGGCGGCGCTCGGGGCCGTGTTCGCGGCCGTCGTCACCCTCGGCGGCTTCGCCCTCGCCGCGGCGGGCGGCGGGAGCGAGGGCGGCGGAAACGGCGGCCAGACCCGGTAGCGATCATTGTGGCGTCCCGGAAATCGCTGTCCAGGCCTGTCCTGAACGGCGTAACGTCACGTCCCACGTGGCTTTGGCCACCGGCTCCCTCGGCGAGCTCCCCCGGTACCAGGCGTACACCCGGACGCTGGCCTGGTCACCGTGAACCGCGGGCGGGGAGATGGCCAGCAGAGCATCGACCGAGAGCCTGCACGTGGACGGATCCATGAGGTCGGAGCACATGCGCGCGTCCTCGAGCGTGGCGAGCTTCGCCCCAAGCCCCCGGGCCACGGCCTGCGACACCGCGTCCCCCACCCCGCCGTCGGACCGATGGGGGTCCAGCGCCAGCGACCCCGACGGCAGCTTGCCCCTCGCCCACTGGCCGGCCGCGATCATCGCCCCTTCCTCCACCTGCGGCTTCTGAGCGGACGCCGCATCGCCCCGGGCGAAGCCCGCCGCCAGGATCACCGCCGCCGTAATCACGCGTGCCTGCATGGGGCCCCCTTTGTGATTGCTGCCCCTATTGCCATCTCTTCATGGAAGTGCAAGGGCCGCGCCTCGGCACGGCCCCTGACCGACACTCCCGCCGTGGCCCGTGCGGGCGCCGCCGCGGATTCCCCGCCCTTTTCCGAGCCCTACGCCTGGCCGTGCCGGTGCGCGTGCCCCACCCCCTGCAGGTGCGTCAGCCCGCCACCGTGGTCGTGCTCGTGATCGTGGCCGTGCCCCTGGCACGCCCGGGCCGGCGTCATCCGCACCACGTGCCCGTCCCGGAACGCGTCCACCGCCGCCCTCACGGTGAAAGCCTCCGTCGCGTACACCGCCATCCCCGCCCCCTCCAGCCGCGCCAGCGCCCGGGCACCCAGACCGCGGCACAGAACTGCCCCGATGGCAAGCCCTTCCAGTCCCGCCGTCGGCTGGCACTGCCCATGCTCGTGGCGCGCGTGCGCGTTCTCCAGCGGTTCCACAGTCCCCGCGTCCGTATCCACCAGCGTGAACCACGGCGCGCTTCCGAAATGCGGAGAAACCCGCGCGTCCAGTCCCGCCTCATTCGTGCTCGGTATGCACAGTTTCACGGTCCGCCCCTTTCTCTATGATCAACGCAGACGACGTCACCAGCGCTTCCACGACCTTCGCGCGACCCGCGCTGACCAGCCTCTGCACCGTGCCTCGCGAAACCCCCATTCGCGCCCCGGCCGCCGCCTGATCGTGCCCTTCCAGGTCGCACAGCCGCATCGCTTCCAGCTCGTCCAGCCGCAGATGCACCCTGCCGAGCTCCGGCATCGGGATGCTGCGCGGCTTGAACACGGCGTCGCCGTCGAACGTGCGACAGTGCCGGTGCTTCCTCGGTCGCGGCACGACTCCTCCTTTTTTGTGCATATGCACAGTAAGCGCAGCGAAGCCCCGGCGCAAGAGCGCCTTCGCGCGTCCCCAACCCTTCGCGCACCGGCCGTGTCCAAAGCGACGGAAGTGTTCGGAAACGGACACTCGCCGGTGCGAAAGCGGGCGGTGCCGGGACGGTCGATGATCCGGAATCCATTGCGACACAGGAGATTTTGGGGGTTCGTGACATCGGCATGGTCCTCGCCCTTCGATGATGTGAATACTTCCGGACGCTGTCGCCGTAGGGTCAGGCGGGCGAACGGTGAAGGACGGGAACGAAACCGAGGCTGCAATGGAGCGTGGTGAGGTCAGGAAGGCCGGAGGGCGAGCGGCCTGGCTGTTGGCGTTCGGTCTCGGCGTGCTGCCGTCCGCGGCGGCCGCGCAGGCGGCGGGGCAGGAGCAGGCGCCCGCGTCGTTGACGCTGGATGAGGCGCTCGACATCGCGCGGGAGAACAACCCGACATTCCAGGCTGCACGGAACGACGAAAAGGTGGCGGGCTGGTCGGTGCGCGAGGCGTACGGTGCGCTGCTCCCGCGGGCTTCGCTATCGGGGGGCGTCCGCTACGAGGAGGGCGGCGCGTCGCTGATCGGGAGCTTCACGTCGGCGGACATCGGTCTGACGTCCACGCCCGCGTACTACTTCTCGAGCTACGGGGTCGGCGCGTCGCTGAGCCTGAGCGGGGAGACCTTCTTCAACATGGCGGAACAGCGGGCGAGGCGGCGTGCGGTGGCGGCTACGGTGGATGCGGCGGAGCTGACGCTGGAAGCGACGGTGACGCAGCGATACGTGTCTGCGTTGCGCGCCCGGGACCTGGTGGAAGTGGGCGAGCAGCGCCTGGCGAGGGCGGAGGAGAACCTGACGCTGGCTTCGGCGCGCGCCGAAGCCGGCGTGGGGATCGAGCTGGACGCGAAGCAGGCGCGGGTGGAGCGGGGTCGTGCGCAGGTGAACCTGCTGACGGCGCGGAGCGACGAGAAGGGGGCGAAGCTGGCGTTGATGGAGCAGCTCGGAATCGAGCTGGACGGGGACGTGTCGCTGACCACTGAGCTGCCGGTGTTCGAGCCGCCGTGGACGCTGGAAGAGCTGCTGGCGCTGGCGAGCGAGGCGCACCCGTCTCTGGTGTCGCTGGAGGCGACGGCGCGGGCGGAGCGGGCGGCGGCGAGAACGGCGTGGTCGTCGTACCTGCCGACGCTGTCCGCGAACGCGCAGCTCTCGGGCTACACGCGGCAGGCGGGGAGCGACGATTTCCTGCTGGCGCAGAAGGAGGACGTCCTCCAGTCGAGGCTGGAGAACTGCCAGCAGCTGAACGATCTCTATTCGCGGCTGGCGGACCCGTACCCCCCCGACGACTGCAGCGGCTACGTCCTCACGGGTGAGCGGAAGGATTCGCTGCTTTCGACGGTGGTGGCGGGGAACCGGGCGTTCCCGTTCGAGTTCCAGAAGCAGCCGCTCACGGTCTCCGTGCAGCTTTCGCTGCCGATCTTCACGGGCTTCAGCCGGCAGCGTCAGATCGCGCAGGCGGAAGCGGCGGCCGCGGACACGGACTACCAGCTGAAAGCGGAGGAGCTGCGGCTCAAGACGGCGGTCTCCTCGGTGTACGAGCAGCTGAGCACGGCGTACCAGGCCGTGCAGCTGGAGGAGGAGAATCGGTCGGTTGCGGACGAGCAGCTGGAGCAGGCGAGAGAGCGCTACCGTGTCGGCCTGGACTCGTTCGTACAGCTCACGGAGGCGGAGACCTTGAAGTCGGAGGCCGACCAGGCGTACCTGGCGGCCATCTACAGCTTTCACGAGGCGTTGGCGGAGCTGGAATCGGCGGTCGGACAGCCGCTCCGGCGCGCGTCCCGTTGAAGAGGGAGCGGATCGCGGATGAGCATGGCAGCGAAGAAGCAGGACGACGGCGGGACGGAGGGCGCCCCCGCCTCCGGACATCGGATCTCCATGGATGTCCCGCGCTCCGATGGGGCGAAGCGGCGCAAGTGGCTGTACTGGGGTGCGGGGGCAGTGCTGCTGGTGGCGGCCACGATCGGGCTGTCGCGGCTCAAGCCGGCGGCCCCGGCGGTCGACCGGGACGTGGTGTTCACCGGCGCGGTGACGCGCGGGACCATGCTCAAGGAGGTTCGCGGCCCGGGGACGCTGGTGCCGGAGCACGTGCGCTGGGTTTCCGCAGTGACGGCCGGGCGGGTGGAGCGGCGCCTCGTGGAGCCGGGCGCGCAGGTCGACTCGGGAACGCTCATCATGGAGTTGTCGAACCC
The DNA here is from genome assembly GCA_963798845.1 of uncultured Gemmatimonadales bacterium. Classification (GTDB taxonomy): domain Bacteria; phylum Gemmatimonadota; class Gemmatimonadetes; order Longimicrobiales; family RSA9; genus CAVUKA01. Next base: position 270,831 of record CAWCUS010000005.1, read on the forward strand.
GGATGTGCAGCTCCAGGCGCTGGAAGCGGAGCGTCAGCTGGCTGCGGCGCAGGCGCAGCTGGTGGAGACCGGTACGACGCTGGAATCGGGTCGACTGAACCAGGCGGGCGTGGTGGCCCAGGTGCGATCGCAGTACCAGCAGGCGCAGCGAACGCTGAGCTCGTACGAGGAGCTGAACGCGAAGCGGCTGGTGGCGCAGAACGACCTGAAGCAGGCCCGCGACCAGGTGACGGAGCTGGAGGAGCGCGGCCGAATAGAGCAGGAGCGGCTCGACCTCATGGAGCGAAACACTGAGCGACAGATCGCCGTACAGAAGTCCCAGGTCGAGCGGCTTCAGCAGATCGTGGACTTCCAGCAGGACCGACTGGCTTCCATGCACGTGACCGCCGGGAGCGATGGCGTGCTCCAGGAGCTGAACTTCGAGCCGGGCCAGTGGGTGCAGCCCGGGGCGACGCTCGCCAAGGTGGTGCAGCCCGGACGGCTGAAGGCGGTGCTGCGGATCCCCGAAGTCCAGGCGAAGGACGTGACCGTGGGCCAGCCGGCGAAGATCGACATCCGGAGCGGGATCATCCAGGGGCACGTGATGCGGATCGATCCGGCGGCGCAGGGTGGCTCGGTGACGGTCGACGTGGCGCTGGACGTGGAGGCGCTGCCGAAAGGCGCCCGTCCCGACCTGAGCGTGGATGGGACGGTAGAGGTGGCGCGCCTGGACGACGTGCTCCACATGCCGCGACCGCACATCGGGCAAGCGAACAGCTCGGTGGGTCTGTTCAAGGTGGTGAACGGCAACGAGGCCGTGCGGGTCACGGCGCAGCTGGGCGAGACATCGGTGAACGAAGTGGAAGTGCGGAGCGGGCTCGAGGAAGGCGACGTCGTCATCCTCTCCGATATGTCCGCGTGGGATTCGTACGATCGCGTACGACTCAAGTAGACTCCTTCTGAAGCGAGAGCGAGAGCGACCATGGCCGAAACCCCTACTCCGAATCGCCCGACCGCCACCCAGGGCAACGGTGGAGCCACCGAGACGCTGGAGCCGATGATCCGGCTGCAGAGCGTGAGCAAGGTGTTCTACACCGAAGAAGTGGAGACCCACGCGCTCGACGACGTGCACCTCGAGATCCGACCGGGCGAGTATGTCGCCATCGCGGGGCCCTCCGGGTGCGGTAAGACCACGCTCCTGTCCATCCTCGGCCTGCTCGACTCGCCCACGGCCGGGGAGTACGTTCTGGATGCGCGGCCCGTGGCGAACCTCACGGCCAGCCAGCGGGCGCACATCCGGAACCGCGCAATCGGCTTCATCTTCCAGGCGTTCAACCTGATCGGCGACCTGAACGTGTACGAGAACGTGGAGCTCCCGCTCACCTACCGCGGGATGCCGGGCAAGGAGCGGAAGGAGCGGGTGGAAAAGGCGCTCGAACGCGTGGGCATGGCCCACCGGATGAAGCACTACCCCAGCCAGCTTTCCGGCGGCCAGCAGCAGCGTGTGGCCGTGGCCCGGGCCATCGTCGGCGACCCGCTCATGCTGCTGGCCGACGAGCCGACGGGGAACCTGGATTCCGCGAACGGCGAAGCGGTGATGAACCTCATGAAGGAGCTGCACGGGGGCGGCGCCACGATCGTCATGGTGACGCACGACCCGCGCTACGCGCAGCATGCCGAGCGGAGCATCCACCTGTTCGACGGGCGCATCGTGGAGGACGTGAACCGACGCGAAGCGCACGAGCTCGAGGAGGCCGGCTTCGACGTCTGAGCCGCGTGCATGACCGGCGGGCCTGCCGGATGCGGGTCCATCATTCCCCCCGGCGCCGGAGGACTTGACAGTGTCGTTCGCGACAGAGCTCCGGCATTCGGCCCGGCGCCTGCGGAGGAGCCCGGGCTTCACGGCCGTGGCCATCGCCACGCTGGCGCTCGGAATCGGCGCCACGGCGGCCATCTTCAGCGTGATCCGGGGCGTCCTCCTGGAGCCCCTCCCCTTCCCGGCCCCGGACCGCCTCGTCCAGCTCTGGCAGGTGGGCGAGGACGGCCAGGAGATGCAGTGGTCGGAGCCCAACTTCCGGGACGTTCGCGACCAGGCTCGCACGCTGGACGTCATGGCGGCCTACCACGCCGTGACGGTCACGGTCACGGGCGGGGGCGAGGCGTCCCGGATCTCGGGCGCCGCGGTGTCGGATGGATTCTTCCCGGCTCTCGGCGTGCAGCCCGTGCGCGGCAGGACGCTGATCCCCGAGGACCATCGCGACGACGCAGCCGTGGCGGTGGTCAGCGGCGCGTACTGGCGCGGTTCCCTGGGCGGCGACCCGAACGTGCTGGGGCGTTCGCTCCGCATCGAGGAGCGCGCGTACACCGTGGTCGGCATTGTGCCGACGAGAGAAGCGTTCCCGGCCGGCGCCGACATCTGGATCCCGCGGGAGACGGATCCGGAGGCGAGCCGCACGGCGCACAACTGGCGAGTGCTCGGCCGCCTGTCCAACGACGCCACGCTGTCACAGGCGAGGCAGGAGCTGGCGGGGATCGCCATTCGGCTGAAGCAGCAATACGGTGACGACACGTGGATGTCGAATGCTGCAGTGGTGCCGCTGCGGGAGGAGCTCGTAGGCACGGTCCGTCCGGCGCTCCTCGTGCTCCTGGGCGGTGCAGCGCTGCTCCTGCTCATCGCCTGCGCCAACGTGGCGAACCTGCTGCTGACGCGGGCCACGGCCCGGAGCCGCGAGATCGCGGTGAGGATGGCGCTGGGCGCCGGCAGGGCGCGGGTATTTTCGCAGCTTCTCACCGAGTCCACGCTGGTCGCGGTCGCGGCGGCGGTGCTCGGGGTGGTCCTGGCGCTCTGGGGGGTCGACGCCCTGCTGGCGCTGGCCCCCGCTCGCCTTCCCCGGCTGGACACCGTGGGTGTGGACTGGGCCGTGCTCGCCTTCACGCTGGGGGTCGCGCTGCTTGCGGGCGGCGCGATCGGCTTCCTCGCCGCGCTCCGGGCCACGACCTCGGACGTGCACGCCGCGCTGGAGGAGGGAGGGCGCACCGAGACCGGCGGGGCGATGGGGCGCGTGCGGAGCGCCCTGGTCGCCACACAGGTGGCGCTCACCATGGTGCTCCTCGTGGGTGCGGGGCTCCTGGGGCGGAGCTTCATCCGCCTCATCACGCTCGACCCGGGATACCGGACGGATGGCGCCCTGGTCATGGACGTCACGCTCCCCATGCCCGAGGGCGAGAGCGACGACCCGCTCGTGCTGGGAACGCCCAACGCCAGGGGCGGGGCCATCCTCGCGGAACTGGTCGAGCGGGTATCCGCGCTGCCGGGCGTCACCGCCGCGGGCGGGATCAACGCGCTCCCGCTGACGGGGGGCGGAGCGAACGGGATGTTCCTGGTGCTCCAGCGCCCGGACGAGGTCCGCGGCCTCGATGACTGGACCCGCCTTTCGGCCCTGCCGGGGCGGGCGGGAGAGTCCGAGTACAGGCTGGTCACGCGCGGCTACTTCGCGGCCATGGGAATCCCGCTGCTGCGCGGCAGGCTCTTCGACGAGCGGGACGCGCCCGGGGCAGCGCACGTGGCGCTGGTCAGCGCGTCGTTCGCCGAACGGCAGTGGCATGGCGAGGACCCGCTCGGCAGGCTGATCCAGTTCGGGAACATGGACGGCGACCTCCACGCGTTCACGGTGGTGGGCGTGGTCGGCGATGTCCGCGATCGCAGCATAGAGGCGCCGCCGCAGCCCACCCTGTACGCCAGCGCGCTCCAGCGCACCACCCGGCTCGGAGGAGCCTTCGACATCGTGGTGCGCGGAACGGTGGCTCCCACCGCGACGATCCCGGCAGCCCGCCGCATTGCCCGCGAGCTGACCCCGGACGGACCGGTGCAGTTCCGCTCGCTCGACGAAGTCCACGCCGCGTCGCTGGGAGAGCGCCGTTTCGGGCTCTTCCTCCTCGGCGTCTTCGGGGTCACCGCGCTCGTGCTCGCGGCCCTCGGGATCTACGGCGTGATCGCGTTCGTGGTGACCCAGCGGACGAGGGAGATCGGCATCCGTGTGGCTCTCGGTGCCCAGCGAGGCAGCGTGGTCCGCCTCGTCGTCCAGCAGGCCCTGGTCCTGACGGCCGTGGGCGTGGTCACGGGCGCGGCGATCTCGGGCGCCGCCACCCGGCTCCTGCGCAATCAGCTCTACGGCGTGGGGGCGCTCGACCCGGTGACGTTCTTCGCCGTCACCCTGGTCCTGACCACGGCGGCGCTCGCGGCAAGCTATATTCCCGCCCGCCGCGCGACGGCGGTGAATCCCGTGAATGCACTCCGTCAGGAATGAACGATGGCGATGATCGAGCTGAGGCACCTGGAGCGTTTTTTCGAGTCCAAGGCGGGGCGCACGTACGTGCTGCGGAACATCGAGCTGGACATCCAGGAAGGTGAATTCGTCACCGTGATGGGCCCGTCCGGTGCGGGAAAGACCACGCTGCTGAGCATTCTCGGAATGCTGGATCACAGCTGGAGCGGGGAGTACAGGCTGCTCGGGAACGCGGTACAGGAGTTGAAGCCGCGGGACCGGATGGAGTTGAACAAGGCCCACGTGGGTTTCGTCTTCCAGCAGTATCACCTCATCGACGACCTGACCGTCGAGGAGAACCTGGAGATTCCGCTCAGCTACCGGAACTACAAGCGGCGGGAACGACAGGCGCTGGTGGCCGACACGCTCGACCGGTTCAACATCGTGGGCAAGAAGGACCTGTTCCCGAACCAGCTCTCGGGCGGCCAGCAGCAGCTGGTCGGGGTCGCGCGGGCGATCATCGCCAGCCCCAAACTGATTCTCGCCGATGAGCCCACCGGCAACCTCCACTCCCGCCAGGGCCACGAGATCATGGAGCTCTTCACCCGCCTCAACCGCGAGGGCACCACCATCATCCAGGTGACGCACTCGGACGAGATGGCGGCGTACGGCAACCGGGTGGTCGAGCTGCTCGACGGCTGGGTGGTGGGGCGGGAGGAGCGGGCAGCAGGCGTGGAAGGCGCCTGAGCCAATGTCCACCATCCTGATCGCCGATGACCAGCCGGACGTGCTCCAGGCGCTCCGTCTCCTGCTGAAGGGAGAAGGCTTTCGCGTGGAGACTGCCGCGTCGCCGGACGCGATCCTGGATGCCGTGGCCGAGAAGGACTTCGACGCCATCCTGATGGACCTGAACTACGCCCGCGACACCACTTCTGGGCGCGAGGGGCTGGACGTCCTGACGAAGCTCCGGGCGCTGGACAGCACGCTGCCGGTGGTGGTCATGACCGCCTGGGGAAGCGTGGAGGGTGCGGTGCAGGCCATACGGTTCGGAGCACGGGACTATATCGAGAAGCCGTGGGACAACGCGCGCCTGCTGAGCCTTCTGAGGACGCAGATCGAGCTGGCGAAGACGCTCCGGGAGAAGCAGACGCTGGAAGGCGAGAACCGCCTGTTGCGCAAGCAGGGGCTGCCGGAGTTCATCGCCGACAGCCGTGCAATGCAGCCGGTGCTGCGCGTGATGGAGCGGGTGGGCCCGTCGGATGCGAACGTGCTGGTGACCGGTGAGCACGGGACGGGGAAGGAGGTGGTGGCGAGGTGGCTGCACGCGGCGTCGCGTCGCCGGGAAAAGCCGCTGATCGCGGTGAACGCGGGGGGGTTCAGCGAGACGCTGTTCGAGAGCGAGCTGTTCGGCCACGTGAAGGGCGCGTTCACGGACGCGAAGACGGACAGAGTCGGGTGCTTCGAGCTGGCGGACGGGGGCACGCTCTTCCTGGACGAGATCGCGAACATCTCGCCGAAGCAGCAGGCCAAGCTGCTGCGAGTGCTGGAGACTGGCGAGATCCAGCGGGTGGGGTCGTCGAAGGCGAGGCACGTGGACGTGCGCGTGATCTCGGCGACGAACGCGGACCTGGACAAGGCGATCGCCGAGGGGGTGTTCCGCGAGGACCTCCTGTACCGGTTGAACACGGTGGAGATCCGGCTGCCGCCGCTGCGCGACCGACGCGAGGACATCCCGCTCCTGGCCGCGCGCTTCCTGGAGCACCAGGGCGACCATTACGGGAAGGCGGTGACGGGCTTCGACCGTGCGGCCATGCAGGCGCTGCTGGACCATCCGTGGCCGGGGAACGTGCGCGAGCTGGAACACGTGGTGGAGCGCGCCGTGCTCATGGCGCACGGCGACGCGATCCAGGAGGGGGACCTGAATCTCCGCGTGCCGTCGGAAGCGCTGGATCGCCTCGACAAGATGACCCTGGACCACGCCGAGCGGGTGCTGATCCAGCGAGCGCTGGAGCGCTACGACGGCAACGTGAGCCGAGCCGCCGCGGCGCTCGGGGTTTCGCGCAGCGCCCTCTATCGGAGGCTGCAGAAGCACGAGCTATGAGCACCGACCCCAGGTGGAGCCGGCTCACGCACGAGCGCCGCGTTTTCCTCCTGGCGCTGCTCGTGGGGCTTCCGGGGTCGGTGATCGCGCTCATCCTGCTCTGGACCGGCGATTTCGCCCCGCGGCTTCAGTGGACCCTCACGCTCGTCGTGGTTTCCGTCTGGCTGGGCACTTCCCTCCTCCTCCGGGACCATGTGAGCCGTCCGCTCCAGACGCTCTCCAACCTGCTCGCGGCGCTGCGGGAAGGCGACTTCTCCATCCGGGCTCGCGGGGCCCGGCCGTGGGACTCGCTGGGGCTCGCCCTGCTGGAGGCGAACACCCTCGGAGCGACGCTACGCGAGCAGCGCCTGGGCGCGGTGGAGGCGAACGCGCTGCTGCGCAAGGTCATGGCGGAGATCGACGTGGCCGTGTTCGCGTTCGATGGAGAGGGCCGCCTGAAGCTGGTGAACCGCGCGGGTGAGCGCCTCCTCGGCCGGCCCATGCCACGGCTGCTCGACCGGACGGCCGCGGAGCTTGGCCTCGCCGAAGCGCTGACGGGCGAGACGCCGCGCGTGGTGGACTGGCGGTATCCCGGCGGGCACGGCCGATGGGAGCTGAGGCGCACGCCGTTCCGCCAGGAAGGGCTCCCCCATCAGCTCGTGGTGCTCACGGACCTCAGCCGCGCGCTTCGTGAGGAGGAGCGACAGGCGTGGCAGCGCCTGGTCCGCGTGCTCGGCCATGAGATCAACAACTCCCTGGCGCCGATCCTGTCGCTGACCGAGAGCCTGGAGCGCCTGCTCGACCGGGATCCGCAGCCGCCCGACGCGGGCGAGGATGTGCGCGAAGGCCTGGCCGTGATCTCCGGCCGGGCGCGGGCGCTGAACCGGTTCATGGCATCCTACGCCCGGCTCGCCCGTCTCCCCCCGCCGGACCTAGCGCCTATGGCTGTGCGGGACTGGGTGGAGCGCGCCGCGGGGCTCGAGACGCGCCTCCCCGTGCGCGTGGCCGGGGGGCCCGAAGCGACCATCGTGGCCGACGCGGACCAGCTCGACCAGCTTCTCATCAATCTCATCACCAACGCGGTGGACGCGTCGCTGGAGACGGCGGGAGGGGTGGAGGTGGAGTGGAGCCGGAGGGACGGGTCGCTGCGCGTCGTCGTCCGGGACGATGGACCGGGGATCGCCGACAGCGCCAACCTGTTCGTCCCGTTCTTCACGACCAAGCGCCACGGCACGGGGATCGGCCTCCCGCTGAGCCGGCAGATCGCGGAGGCGCACGGGGGCACCCTCGCGCTGCGGAACCGGCCGGACGGCCACGGCTGCGAAGCCATGCTGGTCCTCCCGCTCTGAGCGTGGGCGACCGGCCCCGAGAGGGTCCCCTTGGGCACCGGGGGCGGCGGGCACTACATTGCCGGGCATGGCAGCCAAACTCAGTCCCCGCGCCCGTGCGAACCTGGCCGGCGTCCGGAAACTGGCGGAGCTGGTCCAGTCTGCGTACTCGCAGGTGGAGCGGTTCGCCGCCACGCGCGAGGCGGCCCACGCCGAGCTCATGGCCCAGCCGCTGAAGCGGACGTTCGGGAAGCTCAAGCTCGAGCTGAGCGGCGCGGGCCACGACACCATGTCGCAGCTCGCCGCGGCCATGGAGATCGCCGCGGGCAGAAGCGGCTCTCAGCGGCGCAAGACACAGATCCTGCGCGAGGGCGTGGGCTCGCTCCGCTTCCAGCTGGAGATGGAGGAGCGGCGAATCGTATCGGACGACCAGGCCGCCCAGGCGAAGGCGGATGCGTCCGAAGCCGTCGACGGCTGACGGACCCGGATCCGGACCGTGCCGCGGCGTCACTCACTCCCGGTGGAAGGCCTGATCCGCCGCATCAGAGGCGGCCTCTCGGAGCCCGTACGCCAGCTCCAGCTCTCGCTGCTGCTGCTGCTCGGGCTCGTCCTCATCGGCGTGGCCGGGTACATGACGCTGGAAGGCTACGACCTCGTCAATGCCTTCTTCATGACCGTCATCACCCTCGCGACCGTCGGCTTCGAGGAGGTGCATCCGCTCAGCCCCGTGGGGCGCGTCTTCACGAGCTTCCTCATCATCTTCGGCGTCGGAACCGTCGCATGGGCGATCAGCAACGCCGCCGAGGTGATGCTGGGACAGACGTTCTGGAAATCCGTCCAGCACAGAAGGAACATGGAAATGGTCGAGGATCTGAGGGACCACCACATCGTGTGCGGGTACGGTCGACTGGGCCGCCAGATCATCCGCGACCTGAACGCGCGCGGCGAGCCGTTCGTCATCGTCGACTGGAACCCCGAGCTGGAGGAAGAGCTGCTGGAGGAGCACCTTCCGCACATCGTGGCGGACGCGTCGAGCGAGGAGACGCTGCGCGAGGCGGGGATCACGTGGGCGCGGGGGATGGTGGCGGCGCTGGACGACGACGCGCAGAACGTCCTCACCGTCCTCACCGCGCGGGAGCTGAATCCCCGTCTGCTGATCATCGCGCGTGCCGGGACGGAGAGCCTGGAGAGCAAGCTCCTGCGCGCCGGTGCCGACCGGGTGGTGACGCCCTCGTCCATAGGCGGCCACCGTCTCGCGCTCGCCCTGCTCCGCCCCGCGGTGCACGACTTCTTCGGCCGCATCTTCACACTGGGCGCGGAGCCGGACGTGGACGTGGGCCAGATCACCGTGCCCGAGCGCTCCCCGTTCGCCGGGCAGACGATCGCAGGGTGCGACCTCAGGCGCGTGCGCAACATCTCGATTCTGGCCATCCGCACGCCCGACGGGAGCTTCGACCTGAATCCCGGCGCCGGCCGCACCATCCGCCCCGGCGAGACGCTGATCTTCATCGGTCCCGCCGACTCCGTGTACGACCTGGAGGCCATGTACTCGGAGGGGTGAGACCCGGCCCTGGCCGTTCCGGCGCGATGGGGCCCCTTTCCTACTCCAGCAGCGCCGCCGCCCTGAACAGCGGGTCGGCCTCCTGCAGCAGCTTCCCCCGGAGCCGCGGCGGCAGGTCGGGGTGGGTGTCAATGAAATCGCGCACGATCCGCGCGGCCGCTGGCGAGCTGTGGCCGCCGAGGGTGGCGCCGAGCCAGCGACCCGGAAAGAAGATGTCGCCCGTGTCGTGGATCTCCTCAAGCATGACCAGGCTGGGCTCGATGTACCTGCGCGACGACTCGGCTCGCAGGGGATGGTGCAGGTAACGCAGCGCCGCCACCACCCATTCCTCGTGCGTGCGGTTGGCCGGCTCGGCCAGCGCCGCGAAGAAGCTGTCCCGGACCGCGGGGTCCGCCGAGACCGCGGGCATGATGAACTCGAAGCGGGCGCGCCGGTCCGGATTTTCGATCGCGTCGCGCTGGGCGCGCAGCACGTCGTCCCACCCCGGCGCCTCTCGCACGGCGAGGGCGAAGGCGAGGGCGCTCCGATCGTTGTCGGACAAGGAGAGGCCGGGGATGCTGTCGTCGCCACTCCAGAGCGCGTGCATGCGGGCCAGCGCTCCCGGGGAGAGGGCCATGGAGCGCCAGGCGTCCAGGTACGCGCCCTTCGCCGACGAGGTCGTCGCCTGTCGGATCCAGGACCAGAGCACCGGCTCGATGCGAGCCGCCCGCTCGGCGCGTGTGGCGGGGTCGGTGAAGCGCCAGAAGAGGGTCTCGAGGCCGTCGAGCGCCGCTTCCGCCAGCAGCTCGTCCTGGTCCGGAGCCGCGAGCGCGAGGGCGAGGTCGGTCATCGCCGCCGTCGAAACCTTCCCTTCCAGCATCATCTCCCACAAGTCGATCCAGCCGGCCGCCCGGGCGACGACGTCCGGCACGTCCTGGAGCGACCGGACGAGAGAGTCCGCGGTGGCGGCATCCAGGAGGAAGAGGCCGTAACCGAGCCCGTCTCCGTTCGGCAGGATGGGCACGAGCGGCGGGCGCGAGGCGTCCTGGACCGGAACGGACGCCGTGGCGGCGTCCATGGTCAGCGGATGGTCGTCCCAACGCTCTCCCTCGAGGGTGCGCACGGTGGTGTGCTGTGGCCAGACGAGGCCGCGCCCGCGAGGGTCCGCCTGGAGCAGCCCGACGGCGTCGCGCCCGCGCTCCACGGCGACGGTCGGACGGCCCGGCTCGTCGATCCAGACGCGACTCCACGCGCCCACATCGAGCGGTGTGACGTCGTCCAGGTCCGCGACCAGGTCGCTCCACGTGGCGTTTTCGTACTCGTGGGCCGCGAGATACCGTCGGAGTGCGCTGCGGAATGCGTCCTCGCCCGTGAGCCGCTCGAGCTGGCGCATGACGATGGGCGCCTTTTCGTAGATGATGTTGCCGTACAGGGAGCCGGCGTCGTCGAGGTTCTCCAGCGCCTGCCGGATCGGGTTCGCGCCCGGCGTCCGGTCGACGGCGTAGGCGGCCGGGTAGTGGGCCAGCAGGAATCGGAGCTCGTGGTTCACGTCCGGGAAGGACGGGTTCACGATCTTCGCGGCCATGAAATTGGCGAACACCTCCTTCATCCACACGTCGTCGAACCAGCGCATGGTGACCAGGTCCCCGAACCACATGTGCGCCGTCTCATGAGAGATGGTGTTGGCGCGGCTCAGCTCCTGGTTGCGCGTGGCCGACTCATCGAGAAAGAGCGTGCTGGCCCGGTACAGGATGGCCCCCGGGTGCTCCATCCCGCTGTACTGGAACGATGGGATCGCCACGAAGTCGAACTTCCCGAACGGGTAGGGGATGCCCGTGTACGCCTCGAGCCACTTCAACGCCGCAGCATGGAGGTCGAAGAGCGCCTCGACGTTCCGCTCCACCTTGCCCGCGTCCGTCTCCCGGTGGAAGAGCCGCATCCGGCGTCCGTCCCGCACGGCCTCCTCCACCTGGAAACGACCCGCCGCGAACGCGAACAGGTATGTCGGAAGCGGCTTCGTCTCGGCGAATCGATAGCGGACGACGCCCTCCGTCTCCGCCACGTCCGCCGCTTCGCCGTTCGCCACCGCCTTCCATTCCGACGGCACTGTCAGGGTGAGGCGCAGGGGCGCCTTGAGGTCGGGCTGGTCGAAGCAGGGGAAGGCCTCGTGGGCGCGGTCCGGGACGAAGAGGGTGTACAGGAAGTCGTCGCGCCGGTTCAGCGGCCCGTCCCCGGCCACGAAGTCCACGCGCACCTCATTCTCCCCCTCGACCAGCGGGCCAGCCGGAATGATGATGTGTCCGTTCTCGAAGCCAGCGCGGATGCCGGAATGGCCTACCCGAACCGCCCGGACGGTGGCCGTGTTGGCGAAGTCCAGAATCACCGGCCCGCGCTCCTCCAGCCGGAATTTGATGACGACCTGGCCCTCCACGGCCGCGTCCCGACCGGCTGGGACCGACAGGTCGAGAGAGTAGCGGATGGCGGACAGCGTGGCGGCGCGATGCTCGGCCAGCTCGCGCGAGACCCCCGGCGCAGTCAGCGGGTTCCCCATGAGTCCGGGCGACACGGCAGCCACCAGGAAGGCGAGCGCCAGCAGGGGCGCGTGTGTGACTGGAGACATGATCGTGTGGGCGGAATCCGCGCAGGGCGGCGGGCGCGACCGGGCGCCCGTCATCCCGCGCTTCCGGTTTCCTCCTTCCGCTGGAAGGGCCGGGGGGCGCCGGAGTATTCGGCGCTAGACCAGCCGGGCCTGGACCGTGATCTCGGGACCCGTGAGCGCCTGAGAGACCGGGCACCCTTTCTTGGCGGCTTCCGCCTTCTCCTGGAACTCGTCCTCGCCGATGCCGGGGACTTCCACCTCCGTCTCGAGCAGGATCCGGTTGATCCGGAAGCCGGCGTCCCCCTTCACCAGGCTCACTTTCGCGGTGGTGGCGACACGCTTCGGCTCGTAGCCGGCGCGACCGAGCTCCCCCGCGAACGCCATGGAGAAACAGCCCGCGTGCGCTGCGGCGATCAGCTCCTCCGGGTTCGTCCCCTCCCCTTCCTCGAAGCGGGATTGGTAGGAGTACGCGCCGTCGAAGGCGCCTCCACCGAAGCGCATGTGCCCGGTCCCCTCTCTCAAGCTCCCGATCCACTCCGCCTTCGCGGTCCGTATGGCCATGTCCTCTCTCCGTTCAGATGTGTGGCCGGGCTGCCGCGGACCCTGCCGGCATCGCCCGGTCCGGTCAGAAGTTCTTGTCGCCCTGGAGCAGCCCACCCAGGAGATCGCCACCGAGGCCGCCGACGCCCTTCTTCTCGCCACGCTGCGTGGACCGGGCAGCCTGCATGACACGGTCCGCGAGGCGCGAGAAGGGGAGGCTCTGGAGGAAAACCGGCCCCGGCCCCGTCAGCTGTGCCAGGAACAACCCCTCGCCACCGAAGAGCGCGTTGCGCACCCCGCCGATGAACTGGATGTCATAATCGACGGATTCCGCCAGCGCCACCAGGCAACCCGTGTCCACCCGGAGCCGCTGCCCGCGCTCCAGGTCGCGGCGAACGACGGTGCCCCCCGCGTGCACGAACGCCATGCCGTCGCCGGTCAGACGCTGGAGAATGAAGCCCTCGCCGCCGAACATCCCGGCACCCAGGCGCTTCGTGAAAGCCACCTCGATCTCGATCCCCGCGGCGGCGCAGAGGAAGCCGTCGCGCTGGACCAGGATGGTGCCGCCGAACTCCTTCAGGTCGACAGGGATGATCTTGCCCGGGTAAGGCGCCGCGAAGGCGGCGACCGCCTTCCCCGTGCCCGTGTGCAGGAACGACGTGATGAAGAAGCTTTCGCCGGCGAACACCCGCTTCAGGCCCCTGAACACGCCGCCTCCCGTGGAGGTCTGGATCTCGATACCGTCCGTGACGTAGAGCATGGCGCCCGCCTCGGCCCGCACGGCCTCGCCGGGGTCCAGGGCCACCTCCACCAGCTGCATGTCGTCGCCCAGGATCCGGTAGTCGATCACGTCCGCCATGGCTGTCTCCCCGTCTCTCGTTTGGGTCAAGGGTGTGCCGTCGAGTCGGGAAAGTGATGGCAGGCGGAGGTGGCCGGCAACCCCGGACCACGTTTCCATTTTCCGTTCTCCGGAGGATCAACGACCGGCGGTTCCGGCCTTCCCGGCAACTCAGCTCCGGGGTTGGTGCCTCACCCGGGCGACCGTCGCCGGGCTGACGTCGAAGAAGCGAGCGATGACACCCGTGCGGAATCCACGCTCGGCCGCCTTACCGATCAGGTCGCTGCGCAGTTTCGCGTGCGGCCGAGGCAACCACGACCCCCGCAGCCGGTCCACCGGTGCCGCCCCGCCGGCACCTGCCAGCTGAGTCGCGATGAAGTCACGCAGGTCCGGAAGCCGAGCGTACGGGTGCAGCCGGGACCAGGACGGATTCAGAGGGAAAGTCTGCGCCCAAACCGCGTCGCCCGCCGGGAACTGAGGAGTGGATTCCAGCGGGGGCGACGGGACCCAGGCCTCTCCCGTGCAATGGCTTCTTCCCCTCATGCGCCGAAGAAGGAGGGTCATGTAGTTGAGACATAGCATATTGTCCGATTGCCCACTCTCGGTTGCGAACAACTCGAGGATGATCCGACGGACCCGGGGATCCACCCCGGGCACGAGGATGTCCGCGTCTGGCTGGTAGACAGCGTGCGTCGTCCAGCGGTAGAGGAGGTCGTCGCCACAAAGCCCGGCGCGCCAAGGGTTCAGGTGCGCGTACACCAGCGCCTCGCGAACATGCGCGGCGCTCGCGCACAGGCGATCGCGGTACCGGCGTTCCACGACACCGCCCTGGAAGCGATGATATCGCTGCACCAGAAGAGCCACTCTCCGGAGGAGAGGCTGCATGACGGCCGAAAGGTCCATGACGCCCTGGCGAAGCAGGATGTGGAGGTGATTCGGCATCACCGTGTAGGCGACGAGGCGCGCGTCCGTCCTCGCCACCATTCCGGCGACGAGCCCCGCGATCTCGTCGCGAAGCGCCGGCACGTACCAGGGCTCTCCCCTGTGCGTGCGCGTAACCAGATGGAAGATCATCCCCGGTGCGTACGGCCGCTTGCGTCTTCCCATGCCCGAGCATGCTCCCGTCTCCGGGGCATCGCGATAGGCAGGTGCGCCAATCCGGAAAATGGAAACGTGGTCCGGGGTGGCGCGGGGTGGCGGGGTGGGGGGGTCAGGCCCACTCCCGGCGCGCACGCTCCAGGTCCTCGTGCGTCCCGATGTCGAACCATCGGGCGCCGGCCACGGTCCAGGGCGCGACACGCTCTCCGGCGGCCACGAGGCGCATGTAGGGGGTGAAGATGGAGAACTTCCCGCGCTCCTCGATGAGGGAGGGGAGCCGGGGCGAGACCACCGCGACGCCGAGGTAGTCGAGGCGGCGCTCGCTCCCCCGGGTCTCTCGGGCGCGGCGCTCGGAGCTGGCGTACGCGAATCCGACGAGGCCGTCGTCGTCGAAGATGAGGTAGCGGTCGCTCTCGGCAGGGCGGACGGCGAGGGTGGCCAGGTGCTCGGGCCGGTGAGCCCGCCAGAGTTGGCGGAGGTCGAGGTCCGTTAGGATGTCGGCGTTGTGGATGAGGATCGGGCGATCCCCGCGGAAATGGCGGGCCGCCTCGAGCAGCCCCCCGCCGGTCTCCAGCGGACCGTCGGGCTCCTCCGATACGCGCACGTCGACGCCCCAGCCGTCGCGCTCCTCGATGTACGCGCGGATCCGGTCCGCGTGAGGCGACACGTTGACGACGATCCGGTCGGCCCCCGCGTCCACCACCCGACGCGCGACGCGCTCCAGCACGGGCTCACCCCCGACATCGATGAGCGCTTTCGGGGTTTCGTACGTCAGCGGCCTCAGGCGCGTTCCGAGGCCTGCAGCCAGGATCATCGCATCCACGCGCTCTTCCCTCCACGTACCCGCTGGCACGGTTGCTGAACCCCGGTCCGGTGGCACGGCGCGCGCACCCTCAGCTGAACCCGGGACTCACTTTGATCGGAATCGTGCACGGCTACGGCCTCGGCGGAGCCGGGAGCAACCTGTGGACCCGAGAAGTCGTGTCCGCGCTGTGCGAGACCGGACACACGGTGCACCTGATGTGCCAGGAGCGCACGCCGGAAATGTTCCGGTTCGTCGCCGAGCTCTGGACGTACGACGACGGCGGACGTCCTCACCGCGTCCTCGCGCAAGAGCCGGAGACGCCGGGCCGCTGCATCGTCCACCGGCCGGCGCTGGCCATCCTCCCGACCTACGTCCGGCCCGACCGGCCGTCGGAGTACGTGCGCTCGATTCTCGACCTGGACGATGACGCGCTGACCGACTACCTCGAACGCAACGTCCGCGCCCTCCGCCAGATCGTCGCCGCCAGCGGCGTGCGAGCCTGGCACGTCAACCACGCGATCCTGCTGTCGGAGGCGCTCCGCCGCGTGAAGGAGAGCGACGGCATCGCGTACGCGGTCATGCCTCACGGCAGCGCCCTCGAGTACGTGGTCCGCCACGACCCGCGCATGCAGGCCATGGCCCGGCGCGCTCTGGCCTCCGCCGACCACGTCTTCGCCCTCGGACCGGAGATCCGAGAGCGACTCCATCGCTTCTTCCCGGACCTCGACCTCGAAGCCCGCACCACCACCCTGCGCGTCGGCGTGGACACGGGGCGGTTCCGGCCGGTGCCGCGCGAAGCGCGTGGCGACAGCATCGATCGGCTCACCGCCGCCCTCCACGACGTCGCCCGAGGCCACCGGCCCGAGCACTCCGCGCGGCTTCGCGACGCCCTCTCGCGACAGATCGGCGCGGCCGAGCCGACAGCGGAGCGCGACCCTCTTCGCTCGGCCCTCGAGACGCCGGCCCCCTACGAGACCGCCCACCCGGACGCAGAGATCGAAGAGCGGCTCAGACAGGTGCATTGGCAGCGGGAGAACGTGGTCATCTTCGTGGGCCGCATCATCCCCGCCAAGGGTGTGCAGGCCCTCGTCGCCGCGTTCCCGCTCATCCTCGAGCGCATGCCGCAGACCCGGCTCCTCCTGGTCGGTGCCGGGTGGCTCCGCGAGTACCTCGAGGCGTTCGTCCTCGCCCTCTCCGCGGCAGATGGCGCGCGCGCGCGCCGCGTCCTCACATGGGCCGCGGAACGCGCTCAGGAAGGCGCGCGCCCCTCAGGGACGGCCTTCCTCCAGCGGCTGGTCGACTCCGGCCGCTTCCGCGGGTACGTGAATGCTGCCCACCGCCATCTCGAGCCCGAGCGAGTGATCTTCACGGGCTATCTCGCGCACTCGCTTCTCGCCCACGTCTTCCCCCTGGCCGACGCCGCCGTGTTCCCGTCCGCCGTCGCCGAGGCATCCCCTCTCGTGCTGCCCGAAGCCGCGGCCTGCGGCTGCTTCCCCATGGGCACCGATTTCGCCGGAATGCGCGACTCCCTCGATGCCCTCGCCCCTCACGTCCCTCCCGTTCTGCGCCCCCTCCTTCGCCTCGACCCCGACCCCGCCCGCACCGCCGACGACATCGCCCACCACGTTCTCGCCCTCCTCCAGCACCGCGGCGACGCCGGCCCCGCCCTGCGCGACGCCGCCGTGGCGGAGTACGACTGGCGCCGGATCGCCGAGACACTGGCCGAAGAACTGGCCCGGCTGACCTAGGAATGGCCCGCCATTCCGGCAGGATCCGGCACCGTCGGCCGCGTGTAGGGTGGCCGCCGACAACCCCACCGCAACGGAATCGGGAAATACCCTTCTTGCTTTTGTGATACTTTTCACAGATTGTTCAGACGAGGGAGATGCCGGCAGGGGCGGCCGGGCTCCCGGAGCGCCGTACGGACGCGGCGATGGGACGTCCCGCCAAGGCCTGGAGACGGAGATGCCAACGAAGAAGACGGTTCTGGTGATCGATGACGACCGGGACTTCGCGGCATCGGTGAAATCGCTGCTGGAGAGCGAAGGATACGCGGTGGAGTGGGCGGAGTCCGGGAAGGCGGGGCTGCGCAGGCTCGGGGAAGCGCGGCCGGACCTGATCGTCCTGGACGTGATGATGGAGAGCATCGTGGAAGGGTACGCAGTGAACCAGGCGATCAAGTTCCAGCCGCAGTTCGAGGCGTACGCGGACATCCCGATCGTGATGGTGAGCAGCATCGAGGAGAGCCCGGACGAGCGGTTCGGGCGAGCGGGGGAAGTGGAGATGGTGCGGCCGACGCGCTACCTGACGAAGCCCCTGGACATTCCGGTCTTCCTCGAGGTGGTTGGCAAGCTGACGCGGCGCGGCGCGGCGGCGGGGTCGTAGGGGGGGCGAGGGCTTAGCCTGGGAACGCCGACCGAGCGCCGGAGCGGGGAATGAGCGAGGAGCGTGAAGGAGCCGAGCGGATCGTCGTGATCGACGACGATTATGCCATGCGGCTGTCGTGCCGACAGATCCTGTCGAAGACGGGCTTCGACGTGGAGGTGTACGAGGACGGGGCGCAGGGCCTGGTGGGTGTGGCGAGCCAGAAGCCGGCGCTGGTGGTGGTGGATCTCAAGATGCCCGGCCTCTCCGGGCTGGACGTGATCCGACGCGTTCACGAGATCGACCCCGAGATCGTGGTGGTGGTGATCACGGGGTACGCCACCATCGGCACGGCGGTGGAAGCGATGAAGTGCGGGGCGTACGACTTCCTGCCGAAGCCGTTCAAGCCGGACGAGCTGCGGATGATCGTGAGCCGCGGACTGGAGCGCCGGCGTCTGCTGCTGCGCTCGCGGGAGCTGGAGATGGAGCGGGAGCTGATGAAGCGGCGCTTCATGAGCTTCATGACCCATCAGCTGAAGTCTCCATTGGCGGCGATCCATCAGTACCTGGAGGTGCTGAAGCGTCTGGGAGACACGCCCGAGATGGAAGAGAAGCGGGCGGAATGGATCGACCGGTGCCTGAGCCGGACCACGGACCTGAGGCGGTTGATCGACGACTGGCTGACGCTGGCGAAAGCGGAGGGTGGTGGACTGGTCGGGCGTCGGGAACGGGTGGACGCCAAGAAGGTGGTCGCCGGGCTGCTGGCGGCCTACGAGGAGGTGGCCCGGTCGGCACGAGTGACGCTGTCGTCGGAGATGCCGGCGGACGAGTACCCGGTGGTAGGGGATCGGAACTGCCTGGTGGTGCTGCTGGAGAACCTGATCACGAACGGCATCGACTACAACCGCCCGGGCGGGAGCGTGACGGTGGGGGCGCACCAGGAGCCGGGAGAGGTGGTGGTGGAGGTCCGCGACACGGGCGTGGGAATCCCGGCGGAAGCGCAGGGCCTGCTGTTCGAGGAGTTCTTCCGCGTCCCGGCCGGAGACGAGTCGGCGGGCGCGTCGACGGAAGACGGACGGGGACGGAAGAAGCAGGGGACGGGGCTCGGGCTGCCGATCTGCAGGCGGATCGTGAACGAGCTCGGTGGGGGGATCGAGGTGGAGAGCGAGGTGGGGGTGGGGACGACGTTCCGGGTGCGGCTGCCGGCGTACCGGCCGGCACCGCAGCCTGGCGAACTGGAGGTGAGCACGGGATGACGAACTCCGAGCGGACCATCCTGGTGGTCGACGACGACCGGGACTACTCCGAGAGCCTTTCCACGTTCCTGCGGGCGCACGGCTACCGCGTGGTGCAGGCGTTCGACGGGCGGGAGGGGCTGAAGCTAGCCCGGCTGGAGCAGCCGGAGCTGATCGTGATGGACGTGATCATGAACGAGCGGACGGAGGGGTTCTTCACCGTCCAGGAGATGCGTCACGAGCCGTCGCTGGACGGGGTCCCGATCTTCGTGGCGAGCTCGCTCTACGCCCAGGTGCCCGATTTCAAGATCGAGCCGGACCGGGGCTGGCTGGCGCACGACGAGTTCTTCGCGAAGCCGGTGGACCTGGACGCGCTGCTGGGCAGGATCGCGGCGCGGCTGAATGCGGAACCGGAGCCCGGAACCGGGGGGAGGATCGCGTGAAGACCCTGCGAATGCCGAAGGACCGGCTCGATTTCTTCGCCTCCGTGCTCCAGCAGTTCGGGGAGGTCCACGCACCGGTGGAGCAGGACGGGGGCTACGCGTTCCAGCGCCTGCTGCGCTGGTCGGACGCGCGACTCGAGTACGACCGCACCGTGCTCCCGCCGAAGAAGTACTTCCTTCCTCCGCGGGAGACGCTGTTCACGTACGATGCGGTCAAGGGATACCAGGCGGGGTCGGAGGACCTGGACCGGCGCATCATCCTGTTCGGGGTTCACGCCTGCGACATCTACGGGATCAACATCCTGGACGAGGTGTTCGGCGGAAAGTACCCGGACCCGTACTACCGGGCCCGGCGGCGGAACGTGGCGGTGATCGGGATCGACTGCACGCCGGACGAGCACTGTTTCTGCCGCTCGATGCGCGCCGACTTCGTGGACCACGGGTTCGACCTCTTCTTCTACGACATTGGCGACTACTACCTGACGCTGGTCGGCACCGCGCTCGGCGATGACATGGTGCTGGCCACCGGGTCGCTGTTCGAGGAGGTGGAGCCGGCGGACGTGGAGGAGTACAAGCGCCGCTCGTCGCTGAAAGCGGATGCCTTCCAGCTCGACGTCGACATCCGCGACCTCCCCGAAATCTTCGAGATGGAGTACGGCGCGGAGATCTGGGAGGAGCTCGGGGAGAAGTGTCTGGCGTGCGGCAACTGCAGCATGGTCTGCCCCACGTGCTACTGCTACGACGTGAAGGACACGGTCGCCGCCGGGACGAGCAGCGGGTCCCGCCTGCGTTGCTGGGATTCCTGCCTGTTCTCCTCCCACGCCGCGGTGGCGGGCGGTGAGAACTTCCGCGAGCACCGGGCGGACCGGATCAAGTTCCGGTTCTACCACAAGCAGCGGGGATTCGTGGCGGAGTACGGACGGCCGAGCTGCGTGGGGTGCGGCCGCTGCATCGTGGCCTGCCCCGTGGGGATCCACATCGCCCACGTGCTGAACGAGCTGAGGGGGGTGCACCATGAGGGCTGAGACGCTGACCACGGGCTGGCGGCCGGCCCCGGACTGGGAAGCCAATCCGTACCAGCCGGCGAACGCCCGAATCGTGCGGATCTTCAAGATGGTCCCGGACCATTACGTGTTCACGCTCCGGTTCGAGGATGAGAAGGCGGCGGACGCGTTCCGGCACCGGCCCGGGCAGTTCGTCATGCTGAGCGTCCCCGGCGCAGGCGAGGCGCCGATCTCCATCTCCTCGCCGCCCACGCGCCGCGGTTACCTGGAGCTGTGCGTGCGACGGACCGGGCGCGTCACGAACGCTCTCTACCGTCTGCGCATGAACGACGTAGTGGGCCTGCGGGGGCCGTACGGGAACGGCTATCCGCTGGAACAGATGGAGGGCGGTGACCTGCTCCTGGCTGCGGGCGGGCTCGGGATGGCGCCGCTGCGCTCGCTGCTCTGGTACGCGCTGGACGAGCGCGAGAAGTTCGGCCGCGTGATCCTGATGTACGGGGGCCGCGAGCCGGCGCTCATGCTCTTCCGGGAGGAGATGGTCTCCCTTCTGGACCGGGAAGACCTGGAGTGTCTGCTCACCGTGGACCGGGACCCGACGGGTACGTGGCCCGGTCACATCGGAGTGCTCGCGAGCCTGTTCGACGGCGTGTCGCTCGAGCCGGCCGTGACGCACGCGTGCGTGTGCGGCCCGCCCGTGGTGTACAAGTACGTGCTCGAGCGGCTGCTGGCGCTGGGGTTCTCGAAGGACAGGATCCTCATGTCGCTGGAGCGGCGGATGAAGTGCGGCGTGGGCAAGTGCGGCCACTGCAGCATCGGCTACAAGACGACGTGCATCCACGGTCCGATCTTCACGTACTGGGATGCCATCAACCTGCCGGAGATGATCTGATGGGCAAGCCGACTGTAGGCATCTTCGGGCTCACGGGGTGCGCGGGGGACCAGCTGGCGATCCTGAACTGCGAGGACGAGCTGCTCCAGATCGTGGAGCTGCTGGACGTGCGCGACTTCCTGATGGCGAGCTCCGGCAACGACACGGCCGCCCATCTCGACATCGCGCTGGTGGAAGGTGCCGTGCTGAGCCGACGGGACGAGGAGACGCTGAAGGAGATCCGGGCGCGGGCGGGGCTCGTCGTCGCCCTGGGCACGTGCGCCATGCACGGCGGGGTCCCGATCATGGACCGGGACCACGACCGCGACGCCCTTCTGCGCCGCGTCTACGGAAGCGCGGGCGTACACTACGACGCCCACCCCACCCGGCCGCTGCACCAGGTGGTCAAGGTGGACATGGGGATTCCCGGATGCCCGATCGAGAAAGACGAGTTCCTGGCGGCGATCGCGCACCTGCTGCACGGCGACCCGCCGCTCGCGGCGGCCTATCCGGTGTGCACCGAGTGCAAGGTCCGGGAGACGCAATGCCTGCTGGCACAGCCCGGCGCCTTCTGCATGGGTCCGGTCACGGCGGCCGGGTGCGGGGCACGCTGTCCGGCGCTGAGGATCGGCTGCGTCGGGTGCCGGGGACCGGCCGTGGACGCGAACCCCGCATCGCTGGCGGCGACATACGTGGAGCGCGGGATGCGGCCGGAAGCCGTCGCCCGGAAGATGAGGACGTTTGCGGCGACCCCCGTGGGGGAGGGCAACTGAGATGAGGAGCACGACAGCGGTGGCCGGGCGACGCACCATCAAGGTGGATCACCTGGCGCGGGTCGAGGGGCACGGCGGGATCACCGTGGAGCTGGACGAGGATCGGATCGAGGCGGTCCGGTTCGACGTGTTCGAGGGAATCCGGCTCATCGAGGGGCTGGTGGGCGGTCGCAGCTGGGAGGACGTGTCGCAGATCGTGTCGCGCATCTGCGCCATCTGCTCCGTGGCCCACGCCCTGACTTCGATCCGGGCGACCGAGCGTGCCTTCGGCATCCAGCCCACGCACCAGACGGACCTCCTCCGGGACCTCATGTGGCGGGGGGAGAACATCGAGAGCCACGCGCTCCACATCTTCCTCCTGGCCGCGCCGGACTACCTGGGCTACCCGAGCGCCCCGGCCATGGCGGCCGATCACCCGGACGCGGTGGCGCTCGGACTTCGGCTGAAGCAGCTGGGAAACCGGATCCAGGAACTGATCGGCGGGCGGGCCATTCACCCGGTGAACGCCATCCCGGGCGGGTTCGGACGGGTGCCGGGGGAAGCGGCGCTCATCGAGCTGCGCTGCCAGCTGGAGCAGGCGAAGCCCGACATCGAGCGGACGCTGGAGCTCCTGCGCTCGCTGCCACGGACGGAGCCGCTGGACGCAGACACGGTGTACGCGGCGCTCCGTCCGGACAGGGAGTACCGCTACGACCAGGGCACCGAGGTGGTGTTCCTGCGGGACGGCAAGCGGCGGAGCGTCCCGGTGGACTCGCTGCGGAAGGTGGCGCCGGAGCACACCGTCGCCCATTCGCACGCGAAGCACACCACGCTCGACGGGCGGCCATTCATGGTGGGAGCGCTCGCGCGCCTGGCGGTGAACCGCGACCTGCTGCCGGATCGCGCCGCAGAGCTCCTCGACGACCTTGCCATCCAGCTCCCGTCGCGCGACCCGCTGGACAACAACAAGGCCCAGGGAATCGAGCTGGCGCTCGACATCGACCGCTCCATCGAGCTCGTCGATGAGCTCCTCTCCCGAGGGCCGGAGCCGCAGCTCCCGCTCCGAATCCGGCCGCGCGCGGGGACGGGGACCGTGGTCAGCGAAGCGCCGCGTGGCACGCTGCTCCACAGCTACACGTACAACTCGGCCGGCAGCATCACGGCCGCCGACGTGATCACGCCCACGGCCTTCAACGCCGCGAGCCTGGAGGAGCACTTCCGCGCCGCAGTGCGCCGCGACGGCGTGGAGCACGAGGCCGCGCTCAAGCACACGCTGGAGATGATCGCTCGGGCCTACGACCCGTGCATCTCGTGCTCAGTACACCTCGTGAGGAGGAGGTAGCGACTGGAGTGATCCGGGCCTTCTTCCGGAACCTGTCCCTCAGCGCCAAGCTGATCGCGAGCTATCTCGTCTTTCTCGGGATCGGCGGCCTGGCCATCACGGTGGTAGGCTCCACCATCGTGAGCTCCACCATCATGGCGGAGGCCGAACGCACGGTGAGCCACGACCTCGCCATCGCCCGGGCGATGTACCGCCAGGACGTGCGGCTCCTCGACCGCACCGTGCGCGTGGCCGCCGCCGGAGACGAGCTCCGCGACCTCCTGCTGAGCGACGACACCGCGGCCATCCGCAGCTACCTCGGCCGGGTCCGCGCTCCCGGGCGTATGGACTTCCTGTCCGTGGCCGGCCCCGACGGCCGAGTCAGGGTCCGGGCTGCCCCCGGAGGCACCCGGCTCGATGATGCCGGCGCGCTCCCGGTGGTGGCGCAGGCGCTCGAGACCGGTCGGCCGCAGTCGGGGACCATGGTCATGTCCGCCGCCGAGCTCGAGCGGGAGGACCCGGCGCTGCGGACGCGCGCCCGCGTGCGCCTCAGCCCGACCCCCCGGGCAGAGCCCTCGGCGCGCCGCGAGGTCACGTCCGGCCTCGTCCTCTCCGCGGCCGCCCCCCTGCGCGCCGCCGACGGCCGCACCGTAGGGGTCCTCTACGCCGGACACCTGCTCAACGGCGACTTCGGGATCGTGGACGCCGTCTGGAACGAGCTGTACCGGGACAACACCAGCGGCGTGGGGGAGCTCGCCGGCACGGTCACCCTCTTCCTCGGCGACGTGCGCGTCTCCACCAACGTCCGCACACCCACGGGGGAGCGCGCCACGGGCACGCGCGTGTCGGCCCCGGTGGCCGAAGCGGTGCTGCAGCAAGGCGAGCGGTGGAACGGGCGCGCCTTCGTCGTGGACGACTGGTTCATCACCGCGTATGAGCCGCTGCGCGACGTCACCGGCAGAATCGTCGGGATGCTCTACGTCGGGCTGCCGGAGGCCTCCTACGTGGCCACGCGCAACCGCGTCATCCTGTCCTTCATCGGGATCGCGACGGTCGGCTTCCTCCTCGTTCTCGCGGTCACCTACATCGGCATCCAGCGCATGACCCGGCCGCTCGCCCAGATGGTCGACGCCACGCGCAGCATCGCCGGGGGCGACTTCGACCACGAAGTGGAGGTCGACCCGCGCTCCGAAGGCGAGATCTCCCGCCTCGCCGGCTCCTTCAACTTCATGCTCCAGGGGCTGCGAGAGATGCGCGGCGACGTCGAGGAGTGGGCGCTGACGCTGGAAGAGAAGGTCCGCGAACGGACGGCTGAGCTGGTCAAGATGCAGGCCAGGGTGGCCCAGTCGGAGCGGCTGGCGTCGCTCGGGATGCTCGCCGCCGGCGTCGCCCACGAGGTGAACAATCCGCTGGGCGGCATCCTGGCGCTGACGTCGCTCACCCTCGAGGAGCTTCCCGAAGACCACCCGGAGCGGGAGAACCTGGAGGAAGTGGTCCGGCAGACCGAGCGCTGCCGCGACCTCGTCAAGCACCTCCTGGAGTTCTCACGCCAGACCGAGGTGAGCCCGGAGGAGATGAGCCTCAACGACGTGATCGAGCGCACGCTCGCCCTGCTGCGCCGCCAGTCGCTCTTCTTCAACGTCCGTGTCGACACGCACCTCGACCCCGACCTGCCCCCGATCTTCGGCGACAGCTCCCAGCTCGAGCAGGTGTTCATGAACATCCTCATGAACGCCGTCCAGGCCATGGACGAGCAGGGCACGATCACCATCACCACGCAACGTGCCGCCGGCGACGATGCCTTCGTCGAGCTCCTCTTCGCCGACACCGGCAAAGGCATCCCCCCGGAGCACCTCGGGCGCATCTTCGACCCCTTCTTCAGCACCGGCAAGGGCGGCCAGGGCACCGGTCTCGGACTCTCCATCGCCTACGGCATCATCAGCAAACACCGGGGCACCATCTCCGTCGAGAGCGACGTCGGCGTCGGCACCAGCTTCACCATCCGCCTCCCCGTCGCCGCCCGCTTTGCCGGCGCCGCCGAGGAGGACGGGATCGGGATTCCGGTCGTCGCCTGGCTCGGATCAGGAGGAGCAGAATGACCGCTGAGCATCCCGTACTCGTCGTGGGCCTCGGGAATCCCCTCTCCGGCGACAATGGCGTCGGCTGCGCCCTCGCCCATGCCCTCGCCGCCCGCGCCGACCTCCCCGCCCACGTCGAGGTCATCGAAGGCGGCAGCGACCTCCTCCGCCTCGAAAGCCGCCTCGAGGACCGCCGCTGGATCCTCCTCGTCGACGCCCTCCTCGACCCCGACCAGCCCGGACGCCTGCTCCGCTTCGACGGCGACCTCGACGAGCTCGACCACCACGGCGGCAGCGTACACCACATGCCGCCCACCGCCGCCCTGCGCCTGCTCCGCTGCCTCTACCCTGCCCTCGCCGCTGTCCCCGTCACCTTCCTCGGCGTCACCATCGACGGTGCCACCGTGAGCACCAGCCTCTCCCCCGAGCTCGACGCCCGCCTCGACGACCTCGCCGACGAGATCCTCGGCCTCATCGCCGGACGCTAGCCGCCGACGGCGCGCCGCCCCGCCGTCCGCCGCGCGCCAGCGCGGGCTCTTCCGCGCCTGCCTTCGACGGCGACCGACCGCGGGCGCGTCGTTCCGGCCCATTGGCTCCGACCGGATGCAAGCGCCGCGGGTGTAGGGGTTTGCCTGACATCCTGCGGCCCTCGACGTAGGGAAACACACCACAACACTCTTGCGCTTTGGGTCGGGCGGATCCATCGTCCGCTTTTACAATGCCAAGGTCCAGAACCGGCGGCAGCCGTCCCGGCTACGCCCGGATCCCCCCTGTTTCGGAGGTTTGGATGCGTTCAAGCGCAGTTCTACCCGTGTGGGCTCGACCGGGGCTCGCCGCGGGTCCAGTGCTCGCCCTGTTCCTTCTTGCCGGCTGCGATGCCGGCGGACCCGCGAGCCTGATCTCCGCCGAAACGCCGAGCGCGGAGATCGTCGATGGCGCGCACGGCGGGAGCTACGGCGGTTTCCTGTTCCTGCCGCCGATGGTCGCGAACCCGGACCTGAGCGGACAGACGCCGATCGGGGGCCTGGCCCCGCGCGTGGAGGTCTGCGTCGTGGACATGAGCGCGCAGCCGTGGGAGTGCGACGGTGCTTCAGTTCTGACGTTCGGGCCTGCGCAGATCGCGTACGTGAGCGATCACTATCAGGTCGACTGGGACACGCAGAACCCGTTTCCCGTGGAGCCGACGTCGACGGGCGATACGACCACGTATAGGCTGACCGTATTTCTGGGATCGGTGGCGCTGGGCCACGTGGACCTGCAGTTCGGGAGCAACGGGGGGTCGGCGAAGAACCTGAGCACCTCCGACGTGGTGGGGTTGAAGGACGGCCGTACCATGCCGGTGAAGTTCTTCCTCGGCACCGAGCTCTACGACGACATCTGCGGCGACGGGAACGACTGCAAGCTGGCCACTGCATACCCGGGGCAGGACAACCTGATCGTGACGCGGGATGGCGACGCGCTCCTCTACATCCCCGAGGGCGCGCTGCCGCCGGGCGGGCCGTACCACGTGACGATCGAAGAGAAGGCCTGCACGCTCAACTTCCCGGCGGACCTGCCGCAGGGATCCTATCTCCCGGAGTACAACTCGTGCTACGAGTACACGATCGATGAGGACCCGACGCTGCTCGCGCCGTTGACGGTTGGCCAGTGCCGGGCAGACACGACGGAGATCCCGGCGGGTCACGAGGACGAGGTCCAGCTCGGGGCGCACCACACGGACCCGCCGGCGGGGGTTCCCGAGTACGAGCTGCTCCCGAACACCGATCTGCCGGCGGCGCTGAGCTGCGATGACTACACGCCGCCCGGCACGCAGATCAGCTTCCTGAGACGCGGGATCCGCGGCGTTCGGGACTTCTTCCTGGGCGAGCCGGCGTACGCGGGGCACCTGGGGCTGGGAGGGAGCGTCCGCGACCTGTCCACGATCAAGTGGGTGGACCCGGGTCTGCGGGTGGCGGGCTACACGACGGCCCGGGGTGGATTCGTCGGGGTCCGGTCCGTTGCGCTGGCCGACGCCATGAGCGTGCTCGTGGGGCAGTACGGCTATGTCTGGCGCGACACGGCCTCGACGCTGAGCTCGTCGCTCTTCGACCCGGACGTGGACGTGGCGCTGCTGGGCACGGGCGCCTCGAACGGGTCGACGATCTCGGCCCTGAGCTCGGCTGAACAGAGTGCCCTGCACGACTTCGTGGCGAACGGCGGCTGCGCGATCCTGCTGCCGGACAACGACACGTTCGGCGGGACCGGTACGGACGCGGTGAACGAGAGCCTGATCGACCCGTTCGGCCTGGATATCACAGGAACGCTCAACAATCAGCGGACGGCGACCACGAGCGGCAACCTAGCGGTCGTCAGCGGCGTCCCGAGCTTCCTCCAGAACTACCCCGGGTGGTTCGATGGGACCGGTGCTGGAACGCCGTTCGCCAGCAACGACGGCGGGGTGGCCGCGCTGGAGATCGAGCCTGGCGTGATCGGCACAGGCTCGGGCCCCGTGTTCGCCTTCAGTGACGTGAACCAGTTCTTCGGCGGCAACGCTGCCGGGTTGATCGGCAACCTCAGCAATCAGAAGCTGCTCCTGAACTCGGTCGCCGCCTGCGGCACCGAGCCGGCACCGCCTCCCCCCCGCCGGTCGATTGATGATTGGCCGCGGACAGGCCCGGGCGTCGTCGCGCCCGGGCCGCCGCGCTCGGAGAAGGGGGAAGCTCCCGTGCGGCTTCCCGGCACACTCCGCCGGGGAGCCGCCACGGGCATTCGGCGGGGGGTCCTGCCGGACCTGTGAGCAGGAAGGGAAGCATCGATGAGCACGATCCGCGAGCTGAAGCAGCGCCGATTCGTCCAGATCCTCCTCGGCTACCTGGCGGCCGGGTGGGTGGTCATCGAAGCGGTGGACCAGCTGGTCCAGAACGACCTGCTCCCCGGGCTGGTCTACCGGATCGCGCTGCTCTGGTTCGTGGTGGGAATTCCGGCCGCCGGGATCATCGCGTGGTTCCACGGCGAGCAGGGGCACCAGAAAGCGCCCCGGCGGGAGCTGGCGCTGCTCGCCCTGATCGTCCTCGGGCTGTTCGGGTTCACGGCCCGGACGGTGAACGGGCACATGGAGCTGGAGCGGGCCAGGGTCGGGGCGGAGGAGGCGGGGCTCGCGCCCAGCCGCATCGCGGTGCTGTACTTCACCGACCGCACGAGTGACGGCGAGCTCGGGTCGCTGGCCGACGCGTTCACCGAGGACCTGATCCGCGAGCTCTCCCGGGTCCCGGACCTGGACGTGGTGAGCGCGAACGGTGTGCGGCCGTACCGTGGCGAGGAGGACCCCGACGTGGTGGCCGTGGCCGACACGCTGAAGGCCGGGACGGTGGTGGAAGGGTCGATCGGCAAGGGGAAGGACGGTGTCGCCGTGGACCTCGCGCTGGTTGACGGCGGAAGCGGCGCAGTCTTCCGGCGAGCCAGCCTGGAAGTCCCGATCCCGGTCTACGTCGAGGGCGGGACGCGGCTGGCGCGCGAGGCCGCCCGGATGCTCCGCGAGCGCCTCGGGGAGGAAGTCACGCTGAGAGAGACGCGCAGCGAGACCGACAACACCACGGCGTGGAGTCGGCTGCAGCAGGGCAAGCGGGCGATGAAGGACGCCGAGGACGCGCTGGACGCGGACGACCCGGACCGCGCCGACGCCCTGTACCAGCAGGCCGATTCGCTCCTCGCCGTCGCAGCGACGCTGGACACCGTGTGGGCCAGGCCCATGGCGCTCCGGTCAGAAGTCGCGTATCGCCGGGCGAGGATCCCGGCGCAGCTGTCTGCGGGCCTGCCTCAGACGCTGGCGGCGATCCGCTACGGCGACGAGGCGGTCTCGCGCGATCCCACGAGCGGAGCGGCGCTGGAGGCCCGCGGCACCGCGCGGTACTTTCGTGCCCTCACCGATCCGGATCTGGAGTCGGCGGTACGTGACGCCCTGATCACATCGGCGCGGGAGGACCTCGAAGCGGCGGTGCAGCGCGACCCGCACCGGGCCTCCGCCTTCGCCATGCTCTCGCACCTGTACTACAACGACCCGAGCGCGCCCGGTCTCACGGCCGTGCTCGTGGCGGCCAAGCGCGCGTACGAGGAGGACGCCTACCTGGAATCGGCGGCGAACGTGCTCTGGCGGATCCACACGGCGGCGCTGGACATCGGCCAGTTCCCACCGGCCGTGGACGCTTGCCAGGAGGGCCAGCGGCGCTTCCCGGACGACTACCGCTTCCGCATCTGCGGCATCCGTCTCATGGCGTCGCCGGCGCTGGCAGCGGATCCCGATTCGGCGTGGCAGCTCGCCGCCGCGGCCGACTCCCTCACACCGGAGAGCGACCGGGAGTACTTCCACGTCGAGAACCGGCTCTTCATCGCCGCCGTCCTGCAGCGGGCCGGCCGCACCGACAGCGCACGGGCGGTGCTGGCCCGGGCGGCGCCGAAAGCCGACGACGCACGCATCGACCCGCACCGCGACCTGTGGCTGCGGGAGGCGATCGTCCGGAGCCGGCTGGGGGATACGCGGGAAGCCGTAGCGCTGGTGCGCAAGTACCTGGTCGCGAACCCCGGCCACCACTTCGACCAGAAGGACGGCCTGTCCTGGTGGTGGCGCGACCTGGAGCCCGTCCCCGCGTTCCGTCAGCTGCTGGCGCTGCAGAGCACCGAGGACCATTGACGCAGGCACTTCCCGCAATCCACGGCGCCCGCGCGGCGACCGGTCACGGGCCGACCTCAATCCCATCGAAGGAGTCACAGGAAATGGATCACCAGTCGAACGGTTCTTCCGCCCCCGCAGATTACCGGCGCGTGCGCGTGACGCTCCGCTACATCGAGATCCTGGACAGCAAGGACGTGGACATCTACGGCGAGTTTCGCTTCCGCTTCCGCGCGGGTGTGCCGGAGCGAGACCTCCTGGTTGAGACCCGGATCCCGGAAGATCCGAAGGCCCACCTGTCGATCTCGGAGCACCCTGCGATGAACCGCGTCACGCTGAACAACGTGCTCTTCGAAGGCGAGATCGCAGCCGACGAGTCGCTGGTCGTGGAGGCGGAAGGCGAGGAGCTTGACCGGTTCAGCCCTAACGACCCGCTGACGCCCTACCGCCGGATGTTCGCGGCACCCATCGACGACGTGCTCGGCGAGCACGGGCCGTGGGACGAGGGCAGCGAAGACGACAAGGATCCCGAGCAGCTGGGCGACTGGCGCTTCGCCTACGCCATCGAAGCGGTGGACACGGCCCCCGCCACCAACTGATCCCGCCCCCCTCCCCCCTCCCCCCTCCCCCCTCCCCGCCCCGACCGCTTCACGCCCGGGAGGGCGGCGGCCGGACCCACCCGAGACGCGGCGGTGGGAGCGTTCCCCCTGGCGCTCCCCCCGCCGTCCCGCCTGCAGCGGCTTCCCGCTAGTACCGGTAGTGCTCGGGCTTGTAGGGTCCCTCGAGCGGAACCCCAATGTACTTCGCCTGCCGGTCCGTCAGCTCGGTCAGCTGTGCGCCGAGCTGCGCCAGGTGCAGCCGAGCCACCTCCTCGTCCAGCCGCTTCGGCAGCACGTACACCTTCTTCTCGTAACCGTCGTGTTTGCCGGCGGCGCCCTCGGCCCCGCTGCTCGTCCTCCACAGCTCGATCTGGGCCATCACCTGGTTGCTGAAGCTGGCGCTCATGACGAAGCTCGGGTGCCCCGTCGCACAGCCGAGGTTCAGCAGGCGGCCCTCGGCGAGGACCATCACGCTGTGACCATCGGGGAACTCGAAGCGGTCATACTGCGGCTTGATGTTCGTGCGCCGGGTCGCCTTCTTCAGGCCGGCCATGTCGATCTCGTTGTCGAAGTGGCCGATGTTGCCGACCACCGCCTTGTCCTTCATCCGCGCCATGTGGTCCACCGTGATGACGTCGCGGTTGCCGGTGGCGGTGATGAAGATGTCCGCGGTGTCGAGCACATCCTCCAGCGTTGCCACCTGGTAGCCCTCCATGGCCGCCTGGAGCGCGCAGATCGGGTCGATTTCGGTGACAATGACGCGGGCGCCCTGTCCGCGCAGCGCCTGCGCACAGCCCTTCCCCACCTCGCCGTAGCCGCACACCACCGCCACCTTGCCGCCGATCATCACGTCCGTGGCCCGGTTCAGCCCGTCGATCACGGAGTGCCGACAGCCGTAGACGTTGTCGAACTTCGACTTGGTCACGCTGTCGTTCACGTTGATCGCCGGGAACAGCAGTGTGCCGTCGCGCATCATCTCGTACAGCCGGTGCACCCCCGTCGTGGTCTCCTCGGACACCCCCTTGATTCCGGCCGCGACGCGCGTCCAGCGCTCCGGGTCGCTCGCCTGCTCGCGCCGGAGCAGGTCGAGAATGACGCCCCATTCTTCCGGGTCGCCGTCGGGATCGTACTCGGGGACCGCCCCCGCCTTCTCGAACTCCGCGCCCTTGTGGACGAGCAGCGTGGCGTCGCCGCCGTCGTCCACGATGAGGTCGGGGCCGCTTCCGTCCGGCCACATGAGCGCCTGGGACGTGCACCACCAGTACTCCTCGAGCGTTTCCCCCTTCCAGGCGAAGACGGGGCAGCCCCGCGGGTCTTCGGGTGACCCGTCCGGTCCGACCACCACGGCCGCAGCAGCGTGGTCCTGCGTGCTGAAGATGTTGCAGGAGACCCAGCGGACGTCGGCGCCGAGGTCGAGGAGCGTCTCGATGAGCACGGCCGTCTGCACGGTCATGTGCAGCGAGCCCATGATCCTGGCTCCCGCCAGGGGCCGCTCGCCGCGATACCGCTCGCGAAGCGACATCAGCCCGGGCATCTCGTGCTCCGCCAGCTCGATCTCCCTGCGCCCGAACGCGGCCAGCCCGGGATCGGCGACCCGGTAGGCAGGTCGGTTCTGCGTGGTGTTGTCCGTCTCCGTCATCGTTGCCATGCGTATCTCTCCGTACGTGTCGCGGCTCCCCGCCTCGTGCTCGTTCAGGCTGTCGTTCGCCGCGCCCAGGCGGTGAACAACAGCGGCCCCTTTCCCTTCGGATCCCCCGGGAGACGGTGCACGCGGGCTTCGCCGAATCCCGCCTCCTCCAGCCACGCCCTCATCTGCCCGGGTTCGAAGCCCTGCCAGACGTGACCCATCCGCTCCCGGTACTCCTCCCGCCCGTGCGCCATCATGTCCACCACCAGCACCTGCCCGCCGCGCCGCACGACTCGCGCCGCCTCCGCCAGCGCAAGCTCGGGCCGCGGAAGGTAGTGCAGAACCAGTGACAGGATCGCCACGTCCAGCTCCCCGTCCTCCAGCGGCAGCGCCTCCAGACGCCCGCGCCGCAGCTCGATCCGGCCTCCGCCCGGATACGGGCACGACCCGGATCCGACAGTGCCCGGCGCTCTCAGATCCTCTTCGCCCACTTCGCCCACTTCGCCCGCCGGAGCCGCAGATCCGTTGAGCCCGAACCGCGTGGCCGCCCCAGCCAGCATGTCCTCGGACTCGTCCACCCCGATCACCCGCCGCACGTACGGCGCCACCGCCGCCGCCAGCTGGCCGGTCCCGCACCCCAGGTCGCCCACCTCCCACGACGGATCCAGAAGCGCCAGCAGCGCCGGCAGCTCCGGTCTGCCGCCAAACAGCTCTGCCCGCACTTCATCCCAGTGCCCGGCCGCCGACGCGAAGAACTCCTGCGAGCGCGTGCGGCGCCGCGCGACGACATCCAGCGTCCGTTCCCGATCCTGCGCCGCTTCCGGCGACTCCGCCACCGCCGGCCGCACCACGTCCCACAGCTTCGCCGCGTCCGGCACAAGCTGCGACGAGAGCCGATAATAGCGGCTCGTCCCCTCCGAGCGCGTCGCCAGCCATCCCTCGTCGGAAAGGATCCGCAGGTGTCGGCTCACCGTCGACTGCGGCAGCTGAACCACGCCGACGAGCTCGGACACGGAGAGCTCGCTCGCCTCCAGGACGAGGAGGATCCTGCCCCGAGCCGGGTCGGCGAGAGAAGCGAGGCGGCGGAGGGTATGATTCATGTATCCGGATGGATAGATAAAGCAGCGGCGGACGTCAAGCCCTGGAGACGCGGCGCCGTCGACCGTGACGGCTGGCCGTGGCCGGTGGATCGGTGGATGGTGCCCGGCGTATCGATTTCGGGGGTTCGGGCGTTAAGTTGGGGTAGCCTCGCGGGCAGACCGCGACGACCCTCCGGACCTGAACCGA
Source organism: uncultured Gemmatimonadales bacterium (assembly GCA_963798845.1). GTDB lineage: Bacteria > Gemmatimonadota > Gemmatimonadetes > Longimicrobiales > RSA9 > CAVUKA01. The sequence continues at coordinate 304,126 of CAWCUS010000005.1, forward strand.
GAGCGAGCCATGCGGATGGTGGCGACGGCAATGCTGGCGGTAGCGATGACGACGGCGTGCGCTACGGCGGGTGGTGGCGGCCAGCGGACGACGCACAACCGGATCGTGTACGATGAGATCCAGAGGTCGGACCAGACGAACGCGCTGGACGTGATCAAGAGCATGCGGCCGCAATGGCTGCGGACGCGGGGTCCGACGACGATCCTGGGGAGCGATCCTGTCATGCTGTACATCGACGGGATGCGGATGAACTACATCGACGAGCTCCAGACGATCCCGCGCATGAACATCCAGGAGATCCGCTATTACCCGGCGTCGGAAGCGCAGGCGAAGTGGGGATTGAACCACACGAACGGCGCGATCGAGGTGATCACGAGACGCGGGTAGGTTCGGCGGTTTCCCGGTCCCCGGGCGCCGGGACAGCGGGAGTGAGAACGGCGAAGGCCACGGGGGGACTCCCTCGTGGCCTTCACCCTGTTCATGTGGTGGCGTCCTGCCGGCGGGACCAACCCGCCGGGCGTCAGTCCAGCCGTGCGAGCGTGGTCGTGACCATGCGCCAGAAGTCGGCCACCGAGGGGATTCGCACGCGCTCGTCGGGGGAGTGCGGGAATTCGATCTGGGGGCCAATGGAGACCATGTCCATCCCGGGCACCTTCTCCCCGATGATGCCGGTCTCGAGGCCGGCGTGGATGGCCTTCATCTCCGGCTCGCGGCCCAGGTCCTCGGTGTAGACCTCCTTGACGACCTGGAGCAGGTCTGACTTGAGGTTGGGCTTCCAGCCTGGGTACGGCTGCTCCTCCTCGACCTCTGCGCCGGCCAGATGGCCGATGGCGCGGATGCGCCCGCGCAGCGCCTCCAGCTCGGTCGCGACGGAAGAGCGGCTGCTCATGAGGACGCTCACGCTGCTCGCTTCGAGGCGGACCGTGGCCAGGTTCGTGCTGGTCTCGACCAGATCGGGGATGTCGTAGCTCATGGCCATGACGCCGTGGGGAAGCGCGTCCAGGAGGTGGATGGCCTCCCAGGCGCTGGACGTGTCGAGCACGTCGGCCGGCGCATCGGCGTCCTCGACGGTCATGGCCATGTCCGGCTCCACGGGCGCGAACTGGGTGCGGATGGCATCGAAGGCGGTCCTCGCGCGGGAGCGGAAGCCATCCGCCTCCCCGGCGGGCAGCGCCACGGTGGCGCCGGACTCCCGCGGGATCGCGTTGTGCTTGTTCCCGCCCTCGATTCCGGCGAGGTAGAGCGTGGTTCCTCGCCCGGCTTCGCTGAGAATGCGTGCGATGAGCCGCACGGCGTTGCCGCGCTGGAGGTGGATGTCCACGCCGGAGTGGCCGCCCTTGAGGCCGCGCAGCTGGATGCGCAGCGCGGTTGCCCCCTTCGGCGTGGCGGTCCGGGCCACGGGAAGGGTGAGGTGGCTGTCGCCGCCGCCCGCGCAGCCCACGTAGATGGCGCCCTCCTCCTCGGTGTCGAGGTTGAGGAGGCGTCGCCCCTGGAGGTCGGAGGCGTCGAGCCGTGCCGCGCCGGTGAGGCCGGTCTCCTCGTCGATGGTGAAGAGGAGCTCGAGAGGCGGATGGTCCAGGTCGTCCGCCTCCATGATGGCGAGCATCGTCGCCACGCCAATGCCGTTGTCGGAGCCCAGCGTGGTCCCCTTCGCGGTGAGATAGTCTCCGTCGCGCTCCGGGATGAGCGGGTCGGTGGAGAAGTCGTGCTGCACGTCGGAGTTCTTCTCGTTGACCATGTCCAGGTGGCTCTGGAGGATGGTGACTGCGACGTCTTCCTTACCCGGCGAGCCCGGCTTTCGGACCACCACGTTGCCGGCATCGTCGGTGCGGTGCTCGAGGCCGCTCCGCTCCGCCACCTCGATGACGTACGCGCGGATCTCGTCCTCTTCCTTCGAGCCGCGGGGGATGGTCAGGATCCTGTCGAAGTGCCGCCAGAGCGCCTGCGGCTCCAGCTCGGATACGAACGTCATTCGGTCTCCTCCGTTCCCGGGAGGTTCAATGGACTGTTCTCCACGTGCTGATTGTACGGCGATCTGCGGCCGCGCGCGACGCCCCGGGACACTCAGCGCGCCACGCTGTCCAGGAAAGGCATTACGGCCGCGCGAAAGGCGGCGGGGCGCTCCATGAACGGGAAGTGTCCGGCACCGGGAATGACGACGACGCGCCCGTCGGCGAGGGCGCCGGCAAGGGCCCGGCCGCCGATCCCGGCTCCGGGCTCATCGCCGCCGTAGACCACGAGCGTCGGGATGAGTACCGCGCGCAGCGAGTCCACGACATCGAACGCCACGAGGTCGGGGAGCATGAAGCCGAACTGCCGGCTCCGCTCGGCGTAGTCGGGCTCGATGCGGAAGTGGAGGCGGTCGGCGAGAGCGGGGTCGTGCAGAGAGGCGCGGAACGAGTGCCGCAGCACTGCCTCGACCGCGGCCGGCTCCCGGGCCGCGAACGCGGGGGAGGCCCGGAGCGCGCCTGCGCCGGCGGTGTCTTCCGGCGTGAGCGCGGCCGCCTCCGCTGCCTGCTCCCGCCGCCAGAGCGCGGACGATGGCGGCAGGGGATCGAGGAGGACCATGGAGCGGACGCGGTCCGGGTGCGCGAGCGCGTACTCCATGGCCAGCAGTCCGCCCCAGGAGTGGGCGATCAGGTGGACGCGTTCGAGCCCGAGGGCGGCGCGCAGCCCTTCGATGTCCTGGACGAACGTGGCCAGCCGCACGGAAGCGCTGTCGACCCTGCCTTCCGAGCGACCGCTCAGCCGCTGGTCGTAATACACCAGCTCCAGCCGGTCCTCCAGCGGCGCGAGCCACGGGACGAGGTAGCCGTGGTCGAGGACGGGTCCGCCGTGAATCACGATGGCGGGCTCGCCGTGGCCTGCCCGGTGCACGAAAAGGCGAGTGCCGCCGATCGGGAGGAGCGTGTCGGACGTGGAGGCGAGACCTGAGCCGCTGTCCGCGGGCCGTTCGGCGCTGCACGCCGCGAGCAGCGGCAGGGTCACGACCAGGGCGGCCACGCAGCCCCACAACGCGCTCGAACCGGGAAGGAGTGGTGTCTTCATGAAGCGAATATAGGAGCGGGTGGGCGGCTGCGCCGCTCCGGCGTCCGGTCAGGAACGCTCCGGCGTCCGCCCTCGCGTGGCCGTGGCCGGACCTCGGAAGTGATGGCGTCTCCTTGACATGGCCCCCCCGTTCGAATGATGTTGAGAAAGAAGAACACGGGGAGTCGCCGACGAAGGTGTCTCGGCGGCTCCCTTTGTCGTACCGCCGGCCGCGGCCGCTCGGAAGGCGACGCCACCATGACCGACTTTGCCAGCGTCCCGCCCGTACGGAAAGCCATGGTCCAGCGTCTGACCGCCCGCCTGGGCGACGTGCTGGCCGAAGAGCCGGCGACGCTGGAAACGCGCCTCTCGCACCTCGACGCGTGGACGCTGGCCGCGCTCCTGCGCGTCACGCCGGTCAGGGACGGCGGTGGCCCTCCCTGGCGGCGGCGTCGGCATCTGGGGGTGGTGGGCGTGGACCATTCGCTGAATCAGCTGGTGGTAGGGGACGCTCCGTCCCGCATCAGCGCCTCGAGGTCGCTGGAAGCCGTAGACCTCGACCAGCTGGACGATGAGGATCTGATCGCCGCATCTCGCTACGTCCCGGAGACGCTCCCCGGCTATCTACTCGGCTGAAATAGCCGCTCTCCCCTTCCCGCTCGGGACGCGATTTGCAGGAACGCTCTCGTGCCGGGACCGTGTGTCCTTTCGAGGCACCGGCCCCGTGCATTCGAACGCCCGGAATGGAACGGAGACGCATGGCGGAGCAGGAACACGCCGACCCGGTGCTTCGCGAAGTCGTGCATGCGCTCGCCGCGGCCGACGAGCCGCAGCAGGTCGTCCGACTGATCCTGGACGCGGCCGTGCGCTCGGTGGACGCCGACGGCGGCTATATCGAGCGCGTGGCGGAGGGCGACGAGGTGGAGGTCGTGGCAGTCCAGGGGTGGGGGGGTCCCGCCCCCGGGACGCGGGTGGCCTATCCCGGCTCGCTCACCAGGCAGGTCATCGGGACGGGTAAGCCGGAGCTCATCAGCGACATCACCCGCGAAGAGCATCCCGTGGCGCGACTCCTGTCCAATAGCTGCGGCGCCTGCGGCGCCCTGGTGGTGCCTCTTGCCTCGCATGCAGAGGCGCTGGGAGCCCTCGTGCTCCTGCGCACCCTGGAGCGCCCTGGCTTCACGGGCGAGGAGGTCTCGCGAGTGACCGTGCTCGCGGACCTGGGTTCGCTCACCTTTCGCCGCGTTCGCCTGCTGGACGACGCAGAACGCAGGGCTCGCGAGGAATCGGCGCTCCGCCACGCGGCCGCCGCAGTAGGCTCCATCTTCACCATCAGCGGAATCATCGAGGAGATCGTCCAGAGCGCGCTCATGGCCACGGACTCCGACGGGGCGCTCATGGAGCGGATCGTGAGCGACGGCGATGAAGTGGAGGTGGTCGCCGTCGCCGGAAGCCGTTCGCTCCCCCTCGGTGCGCGCGTCCAGTACGCAGGATCGCTCGCGGAGCACGTGCTGACCCGCGGCGAGCCACAGATCATCAACCTGTTGGAGGAAGAGCGCGAGCGGATCTCGCCGGACCTCCTGCGTGCGTGCCCCGACTGCTCCGGTATCGCCGTGCCGTTCAGGGATGCCACGAGTCCGATCGGCGCGCTCATCCTCCTGCGCAGTCCCGAGCTTGGCCCGTTCAGGGCCCAGGAGACGGTGCGGGCCAGGATCTTCGCCGAGCTCGCCGCGCTCGCCTTCCGCAAGGTGCAGCTGCTGGAGGAATCGGAGCGCCGGCGCACCGAGCTGGTGCGGGTCATGGAGAGCCGGTCGAAGCTGATGCGCGGGTTTTCGCACGACGTCAAGAATCCGCTGGGCGCGGCCGACGGCCATCTCCAGCTCCTCGAGGGAGGCACCCTCGGGCCGCTACAGGCGCACCAGATGCGGAGCGTCCACCGGGCGCGGGCTGCCGTGGCGGACGCCCTGCGGCTGATCGACGACCTGCTGGACCTGGCCCGGGCGGAGACGGGGGACATCAGGATCGAGCGGCAGCCGATGGATCTCGCGGCCGTGGTGAGGCAGTTGACGGAGGAGTACCGTGTGCAGGCGGAGGGGCGAGGTCTCACGCTCGCGGTTCGGCTCCAGGGCGCCGCGCGCGTGATCCGCAGCGATCCCGGCCGCATCCGGCAGGTCCTTTCGAACCTGCTCTCCAATGCTGTCAAGTACACGCGGGATGGAGGGATCACGGTGGTCGTGGACCGGGAGTGCAACGAAACGGACTCTCCCCCGGCCGAGGGCGCCCCGTGGGTGGCGGTCCACGTGCGCGACACCGGACCGGGGATCTCCGAGGATCACCAGGAGCGGATGTTCGAGGAGTTCCAGCGCCTCGACTCCGCGCCCCTTCAGAAGGGGGCGGGAATCGGTCTCGCCATCAGCCGACGGCTGGCCGCGGCGCTGGGAGGTCGCCTCACGGTCCAGAGCCGCCCGGGCGAGGGAGCGACGTTCACCCTGTGGCTTCCCGGTGGCGAGAATGCGACCGAGCCCCGGGGGCCGGGCCGGACTGCCGGGCCGCCGGGAACGACGCCCTGAAGCGGGCGTACGGGGCGTCGTACGCAGCCACGGCCGCCGGGTCGGGCGCCTCGACCGGGTCTTCCCGAACCGTGGCGTCCACGGCCTGGAAAAGGTCCTCGAACGCGCCCGCGCCGACGGCGGCCAGGAGTGCGGCGCCGTAGGCCGGCCCCTCCTCGCGGCTCACGGCGGACACCGGCATGCCGAAGACCTCGGCCTGAAGCCGCCGGACGAAGGCGCTGCGCGCGCCACCGCCCGTCAGCACGATCCGGTCGGCCGACAACCCCAGCTCACGGAGGATCTCGAGAGAGTCGCGCATGGCGAAGCAGATCCCCTCGAGCACGGCCCGCGACACGTGGCGGCGCTCGTGCGCCAGGCTGAGCCCCAGGAGCGCGCCACGAAGCCGACCGTCCCGGTGGGGCGTCCGCTCGCCCTGGAGGTAAGGGAGAAAGACCACGCCGTCGGCTCCGCGCGGGGCGAGCGCGGCTTCCTGATTGAGCGCCAGCGACGCGGCATCCGCGCCTTCGGCCCCGACGCCAGCTCCCGGGCTCGCGACCAGCCGATCGCGGTACCAGCCGAACGCGCCGCCCGCCGTGAGGACCACCCCAATGTTGTACCACATCCCCCGGGCCACGTGGCAGAACGTGTGGACCCTGAGGGCGGGATCGACCCGCGGCTCGGCGACGGGGGCGAGCACGATCCCCGATGTTCCCCACCCCGCCACCACCTGGCCGGCGCGCACGACGCCCACACCGGCCGCACCGCACGCGTTGTCGGAGCCGCCACCCGCCACCGGCGTTCCCCGGGCGAGGCCGGTGAGGGAGGCCGCTTCCGGGGTGACCCGGCCCAGCACTTCCGACGAGCCGCCCACGGGCGGGAGCCACGACTCGGGAACGGCCGCGAGCCGCAGCATCTCCTCGCTCCAACGCAGTCGAGCCGGGTCGAAGAGGAGGGTGCCGGAAGCGTCCGATGGTTCCGTCGCAAGGTCGCCCGTCAGGCGATAGCGGATGTAGTCCTTGGCCAGGAGCAGGGTGGCGACGCGATCGTAGGCGGCGGGCTCGTGGCGGCGGAGCCAGAGCACCTTCGGGAGCGTGAAGCCCTCAATGGCGGGATTCCGGACCAGGTCCCGGAGTTCCGACTCTCCGCCGGCGAGCTCGGTGATCTCCCGGCACTCGGCGGTGGTCCGTCCGTCACACCAGAGAAGGGCCGGGCGCACCACCTCGCCGTGCGCATCGAGGAACACGGAGGAGTGCATCTGACCGGAGATCCCAACGGCGGCGATCCTGCCCGGCGCCCTCGACAGGAGGTCTGAGATCACCGACACCGACGCGCGCCACCAGCTTGCCGGGTCCTGCTCCGCCCACCCTGGACGCGGGGTCTGGAGCGTGAGCGAGCGGTTCGCGACGGCCCTCACCTCGCCGGCCGGGGCGACCAGAACGCCCTTCACCCCGCTCGTGCCGATGTCGAGGCCGAGGAAGGACTCGGCCGTCACCCCAGCGCCCGGATCAGGTCCAGCATGGGGGCGTCCAGCGTCTTCAGACCGCACACCGCCTCCTCGAGCTCGACCGTCACGACCTCCGTGCCGCGCAGCGCCACCATACGCCCCCACTCCCCCGCCATCGCCATGTCCGCCGCACGCACGCCGAAACGCGTGGCCAGCACCCGGTCGTACGGCGTCGGGCTGCCGCCCCGTTGCGTGTGCCCCAGCACCACCGTCCTCACCTCCGTGTCCACACGCTGCTCGATCTCCTCCGCCAGCCGCATGCTCGTAGCCCCCGCCTTCACCGACGAGCGACGGTCCGGCGCCGTCCCATTCCCGTTCCCATTGACCTTGCCATTGCCATTGCCGTTCGCGCTGGCGAACTGCACTCCCTCCGCCACCACCACGATGGCGAACGGCCGCCCGCGCTGCTGGCGGCTCCGGATCCGGTCACACACCTGCTCGATCTCCCACGGCACTTCCGGCACCAGGATCACGTCCGCCCCCCCGGCAATCCCGGCATGCGCCGCGATCCACCCCGTGTGCCGCCCCATCACCTCCACAACCATCACCCGGTTGTGCGCTTCCGCTGTCGAGTGGAGACGGTCGATCGCCTCGGTCGCGATGTGCACGGCCGTGTCGTGGCCGAACGTAACATCCGTCGACCGCAGGTCGTTGTCGATGGTCTTCGGCACGCCAACCACGCGCAACCCGCGGCGCGCGAGCTCCAGCGTCGCCGACAACGTCCCGTCCCCGCCCACCACGACCAGCCCCTCGACGCCGTCCTCCGCCAGTCGCGCCATGACCCGCGCCGGCCCGTCCTCTTCCGCCATCGGGTCCGTCCGCGACGTCCCCAACATCGTCCCGCCCAGGTGCAGGATCCCCTTGACCGCCGGCCGGTCCAGCTGCACCGAGCTTCCGGCCAGCACCCCGGCCCACCCGTTCCGGTACCCGATCAGCTCCACACCCTGCTGCCCGCACCGCATTGACACCGCCCGCAGCACCGCGTTCAGACCCGGGCAGTCACCACCGCCGGTGAGAACCCCGAGTCGCCGCACCCGGGCCTCTCCCGTCGGCACGCCGTCCTGTTCCGTTGACATCCACTGGGACAAGATCGAACCTCCGCATTTGTATTTCCGGCCAACAAACGATGCCAGCACCGGGTCTCGCGCGCAAGCCCGCGGGCAGGCGCGGGACTCAGGCGAGCTCGGGGGCGGCGAAGAGCGGGGCGAGGACGAGGGCAGTGGCGCCGCGGAGTCGCTCCTCGGTGTCGGCCTTCTCGGGCCGGAGGGGCGTTTCGGCGGCGGCGGTGGTGAGGGTGCGCTCGCGGATGACGTCGCGCATGACGGGCTCGACCAGAGCCCAGGCGCCGGAGATGTCGCCGCCGACGATGATGAGGCCGGGGTTGAGGGCGTTGATGACTGCGGCGATGCCGAGGCCGAGATATCGGGCCGTGTCGCGGAGCGCGGCGACGGCGTTGGGGTCGTCCAGGTCGGCGAGGCGGACAATGTCGCCAACGGAGAGGTCGTCGGGTGGCGGCGGGCTTCCGGTCTCGGGTGCGAGGCGCTCGAGGTAGCGGGCGATGGTGGCGCCGTCGGAGGCGTAGGCTTCCCAGCAGCCGCGGGCGCCGCAGGAGCAGAGGGGCCCATCGAAGCTGAGGGGCACGTGGCCGAACTCGCCGGCCGCGTGGCGGGACCCGCGGACGACGCGCCCGTCGACCACGAGGCCGGTGCCGACGCCCTCGGAGACCGTGACGTAGACGAAGCTGCGGGCGTCCTCCCCGGCATTTTCTCCGAGCCAGATGCGTGCGAGGGCACAGGCGACGGCGTCGCGCTCGATGTGGACGGGGAAGTCGAAGGCGGCCCTGAGCGGCGTGAGGAAGTCGACGTCGGTCCATCCGAGTGTGGGCGCGTTGAGCAGCCTCCCGGTCTCGCCTTCGACGACGCCGGGCACGACGATCCCGAGGCCGCGGCAGGCGCCGGTGGCGGCGTGGGCGTGGGCGAGGTCGTGCACGCGGCGGGCGATCTCGTCGATGAGGCGTTCGGGGGAATGGGGCGTGCGGAACCGCTCGCGGACGATGGCGCGGCCGGCGAAGTCGCTAACGAGGATGTGGGTGTGGCTGCGGTGGACGTCGATGCCGAAGGCGAGGCGGTCGTGGCCACGAATGTGGAGGAGCGTGGGCTTGCGTCCGCGGGGCGTGTCCGCGGTTCCGCCTTCGCCTACCAGCCCGTCGGCGAGGAGCTCGTTGACGAGACCGGTGATCGTGCCCCGGGCGACCCCCATGGCACGCGCGAGATCGGCGCGTGAGATGGGCTGCCGCTCCCGCACCAGGTTCAGCAGGATGCGTCGGTTGACCTCGCGGGGCGTGTCCCGCGTCGCGCGGGTGAAATTGTCCGGGTCGATCTTGCGCACGTATGGATGCCGTTGCCGGTGAAGCAGGCGCCCGCGCTCGCCGGCGCGGCGCCGGAGACAAGTTCGTGAAACGACGATCCGCGCGCCACTCGGGCGCCTGCGTCGGCGCGTCGGGGGCCGGACCACGGGGAGGGCGTCATTCTGCGAGCCGATTCGCCGCACCGGCGCCGGCGCCGCCCCGTCGCATCAGGGCCAGGCCGATTCCCTACATTTTTCCTCCGTGGCGGCAATGATGTACGGGATCGTGGCGGTATCCTCACCGGCGCAGCACACCTCAACTCGTTGTCGTGCAGCGCGTTTCCAGACGTTCACGATCGTGGCCCCGCGCTTGCCTTCGTCCGTGCACAACAGGAGCACGGGGCGGCGGGATAACCGGGGAGAGCGTCCCGTGCAACAGGAAGGGGGAGAGGCTGATGATGGCCGCTCCCCCTTTCTGTGTCGACCTCGTGGTCAGGTGCCGGCGTACCACTCGTAGCCGCGGTCGCTCCAGTAGCCGCCGTTCCGCTGCGCCATGAAGACCACGCGGGTGAGATACTTCACGCTCTTGTAGCCGAGCTTGACCGGGGAGTGGAGGCGAGCCGGGGCGCCGTGTGCGGCCTCGAGCGGATGGTCGTCCCTGCCGTAGGCGATGAGGGTGCGGGGGTGGAGCGCGCTCTCGAGGTCCCAACTCTCGTGATAATCACTGTCAAAGGAGGCGAAGTCGACATAGGCAGCGTCCGGAAGCGGCTCGACGATGCGCGCGATCTCGCTCATCCGCACGCCCGTCCACTCCGTCACGGCCATCCATCCCTCGACGCAGTAGTGGTTGACGCGGTGGGTGATGGATCGGAGCGAGGTCAGGGCATCGAGGGTGAGGCGAAGGGGCCGGCGGACGAGCCCGGTCACCTCCAGCGTCCAGGGCCCGCGCGCGGCAGTGTCCCACACCGGAACCGAGCGGGAGATGTGATACGACGGAAGGCTCTCGCCCGCGAGCCGGTAGCCTTCGACGGGATCGACCGCTCCATCCCGGGTCAGGAGTCGTTCCACGCGCTCGTTCTGACGCTCGGCGAGCTCGAGGAGAGGGCGCGCCCACTCCCCCTTTCGATCGCACGCGGCCAGCAGCCCGAGCATCGACGTGCCACCGAGGGTCATGAAGCGGCGCCGTCTCATGGGGATTCCTCCTCGGCCGGGGCGCGCCGGAGCGTCGGGAACGGTCGCGCGTTTCGCGCGGCAGGCGAGCGGGTGGCGTCGTAGGCGCCGGTGATCATGGAACGGATCGACTGGCGGTCGACCACGAGCACCATGAGCACGTGAACGGCGGTGAAGCCGACCAGTGCGAGCATGGCGAGGAAGTGCCAGTAGCGGGCCCAGACGTAGCCGCCGAGCATGCGTGTGAGAAGCCCGAGCGAAACCGGTTTCCAGATGGCGAGACCGCTCAGCACCGAGACCACCGCCACGAACGGGATCGCGAAGTACGACAGCTTCTGGAGCGAGTTGTGCTTCGCCTGGGGCGGATGGTCCGGGCGGAGGAAGAGATAGAAGCGCACCATCTGCCAGGCGGAGCGCGAGTCGCCGCGGCGGGGCACGAGGTCGCGCCACTCGCCGTGGAGGTATACCCATGCAAGGTACGCGAGGCCGTTCACGACGAGCACCCACATCATGGCGAAGTGCCAGTTTCTCGCCCCCGCCAGCCACCCTCCGAACGTGAGCCACTGCGGGATGTGCCGACCCTCGAACGGATAACAGCAGAAGCTGCCGCCCCGGGGCGCAAATCGGGGGTAGGCGTCAAAGATGCGGAGCCCGCTGGTCGTCATGATCCCGAACGCGATCACGTTGATCCAGTGCGTGATGCGGACGACGACGTGGTGACGACGTTCCCTGGCCATCAGGCCTCACCGCCTGTTCCCGGTGCCCGAACCGACGCAGCAATATGGGCCCGGTGCGGGGAGATGCGCGAGGCTGCCGGTTCCGCGCGCCGCTCGCGGTCTTGACGGAGCGCCCCTGGCGCCGTCGTATTCCGTCCGGGACCCGACCCCCGGCAGGAGGCTGAATGAACGAGGAGCGTCGCTACAGCAGCTCGGAGATCGAGTGGATCTTCGCGCAGGCGGCGGAGCAGAGCGAGTCGCGGTCGCTGGCGAGGGCGGGCGAGCAGGGGCTGACGCTGAAGCAGCTGCACGAGATCGCAGGCGAGGTGGGGCTCGCACCCGACCTGGTGACGCGGGCGGCGAGCGCGCTCGACCGTGGGCTTCGAGACGACGGGATTCAGCGTACGCTCGGCCTTCCGCTGCGGGTCGCCCGCACGGTCTCCCTGTCCCGGGACCTCACCGAGGATGAATGGGAGCGCCTGGTTGCCGACGCACGCGAGACGTTCCATGCATCCGGCCGCATCCGGACCCAGGGCCGGCTGCGCGAATGGAGCAACGGGAACCTTCACCTCTTCATCGAGCCGGAGGGGTCCGGCCACCGGCTCCGCATGGAAACGCTCAAGGAATCCGCGGCCGTCGGGCTCCGGATCGGGGCAGGAGCGCTGGCCATGGCCGTCATCCTCGCCCTGCTGTCCGTGCTGACCGGCGACCCGGGCATCCTCACCGGCGCGGTTGCGCTCCTGGCCGTTTCCGTGGCCGCGTTCGGCTCGCGTGCGGTGACGCTACCCTCCTGGGCGAGCCGGAGGCTGGAGCAGATGGACGGGCTGGCCGAGCGGCTGACGGGGTCGCTGGCGGCCCTCCCGCCCGGAGAGGAGTGAGAGCCGGACGGACGTCGCGGGCCTCCGGCGTGCCCGAGCGGAGGCTAGAACGTTGCGGGGCCACCGACGCGGTCGATGAACGACTGGCGATAGGTGCGGCTGAGCCGGGTCTCCCGCCCGCTGTGCAGGTGGACTCGATAGTCGCCCGCGGCGATCGGCTCGAGGCTCTTGACGCTGCCGACGTTGACGATGGCCGAGCGGTGGATGCGAACGAAGCGGGTCGGGTCGAGCCGCGATTCGAGGGAGGCGAGGCTCTCGCGGTGCAGGAGCCGCTCACGTTCGCGGTGGACGTAAACGTAGTTCCCGGCGGCCTCGAACAGGTCGACCTCGTCCATGGGGATGATCCGCACCTCGCCCGGCTCCTTCACGAGAAGCCACTCCGAGTGGCGTCGGGCCAGCGCGGCGCCGGCCGGCGCCGCCGGCCTCGCGCTCGCGGAGCGGTCGAGCCGGGCCGGCGTCCGGGCGCGCTCCACGGCTTCGCGCAGGCGATCCTCATCGACTGGCTTGAGGAGGTAGTCGATGGCGTTGGCTTCGAAGGCCCTCACGGTCGACTCGTCGTACGCGGTCAGGAATACCACGGGCGGCGCGTTGCCCGAGCGGAGCTGGGCGATGATCCCGCCTCCGTCGAGCCCCCGCATCTGGATGTCGAGCAGGATCAGGTCGTAACCCTCGCTGGTCAGGAGGGCGACCGCGGACTGGCCGTCCCTGCAAGCCGTGACCGCTTCGACGACCGGCAGCCGCTCCAGCAGCCGGGTGAGCCGCTCCCGCGCGGGTCTCTCGGCGTCGACGACGAGGACTCTCATGCTTCCGTTCTGCTCGAAGTGATCCGGGCCTGTATCTGGAGGAACGCGTGTGTGGTCCGAAGTGTTACGGGCGGCCGGGGCCGCCGGGGACGACACGGACCTCTTCACCGGTCACCTGGATGACCCCCGAGAATAGAGGCCGACGAAAGCGGGCTTCCAGGTCTGACCTCCGTCGCTCGAGACTTCCCAGACCTGACGGACACGACCGTCAGGCAGCGGCGTCCAGGTGAGGCGGTCGAGGACGTCGCCCTGCGGCGTTCGCCTCGGCCCCGTACCGGTGAGCTCCATGCTCCCATCCTTCATTCCACCCGTCATCCAGAGCGAGGATCCTCCGCCCACCCACCGCTGGGTCCATGCGCCACGATCCGGGTCCCAGGTGTTGAGGCTCATTCCGGTCCCGCCCCCCGCGCCGTGCCAGCTCTCGAGCAGGGCGCAGCCGTCGGAAACGCTGCGAATCGAGTTGTGTCCGATCACTTCGCCCGCCTCGTTCCTGACCTCCCACTCGCCGAGCCAGAAGTCGAACTGGTGATAGGTGGCGGGGCGACACCGTTCCGCGACGGACGGCTCGCTCGTCGCCCCGGCTTCCTGGGCGGCCGCCGCAGTGGCGAGAAGCAGGGCGCTCCCCGCAAGCAACGTCAGGAACGCCGTCCGTGGGATGCGCTGTTCCATGGGGACCTCCGTGGCAAGGGTTGAGCGGCGCCGCCGCTCGCGACGGCTCCGCTGTTCAACGACCGGGGAGCCCGGGATGGGACAAGGAGGATCGCGGGAGGAAATGGAGAGCCCCCGGCGGCTCCTGCCGCCGGGGGCATCCCCGCGTCCGCTCCGGGCGGGACCGGTACTGCGTCCCGGACTCAGGGAGCGGCCGTGTCGCAGCCCGAGGGATCGTACTGTGGGTTGTTCCGCTCCGCGAACGGCACCGGGAACGCCACGTCGTCGCCGATGGCGGCGTTGAAGATGGTCGTCCCGATGGGGAACAGCTCGTCGGCGGTGAACATCCCCTGATAGGGTGAGATCGTGAGCAGGCGGCGCAGGTCACCGAGCCGGTGCCCGGTCAGCCACAGCCAGAACGCGCGCTCCCTGTACAGCATCAGGACGCGGTCCCTGGCGTTGCCCGGATCCGACAGCGCCGGCAGGTCCATCCCGGACCGGAGGCCGTTCAGGACCGCCAGCCAGTTCCCGGCCACACTGCTCCCCGCCGTGCCGCCTCCGCTCAGGTTGGCCTCGGCGATGATCAGCTGCGCTTCCACGGCGGTGGCCAGAGGGACGTTGCTGCCGTAACCCGGGTACTTGTACTGCGAGTATAGCGGCACCGTGGTTCCTCCCCCCACTCCCGCAGAGTCCACCTGCACGCGCGGGTCGACGACGTTCTCCGGGTCCGGCTGGGGAGCGCTCACCGAGACGGTGCCCGTCCCGCGGTTGAAGAAGACGAGGCCGTTCACGCCGTCACCGGATGCGGCGGACGAGCGGTGCTCGCCGTTGATGTTGTAGTAGATCCCGTTGTTCTGGCTGGACGTGTTGGGGCTGAACTCGACCTCGTACGCCCAATCGGCCGGGATCTGCTGGGCCAGCGCCGCTGCGCCGGCCAGGTCGCCCTGGTCCTGCCTGACGCGGGCCATGCCCAGCCGCGCCAGGTCGACGAAATCCGTGGCGCCCGCGGCCGTGCCCAGGTCCATTGCGGCCTGGAACCGAACGGCAGCCGAATCCAGCATCGCCGCCCTGTCGATGGGCGGCTCGTAGGCGATGTCCTGGCCGAGCGGCGCGTGGCTGAACGGGATGTGGCTGCACCAGTCCTCGGCGAAGAACACGAACGTGTACCCCGAGAGCGCCTTCATCTGCGCCCGATCCGGGTGGTCCGAGCTCGCGGCCGCGAGCAGCTTCTCGGCCTCGTCGGCCATGTTCCTGGCCCGGTGGAGGCGATAATAGACGGAGTCCACGGCGCTGTTGGTGTCCTGCATGCTCCGGCCGTCGATCTCCTTCATGGTGTCGAACGTGCTGGAGTACCACAGCTCGTCGGCCAGCAGGCCGCCGATCCCCACCACGCCCGGCGTCTCGTTGTTCGCCGCGGGGCCGGCAATGGCCCGGGCGAACTCGAACAGCGCGCCGTTCCTGACGGTCCCGGCGTTGGCCGTGTCCTCCACGGTGGGAAGGGTGATCAGGTCCGGATCCTGGAGGTCCACCAGGTCGTCCGTGTTGCAGGCCGCTGCTCCCAGGCCCGTTGCGATCATCGCGGCACAGGCCAGGAGCACGCGGGCGCGGATGTCCGCGTCGCCGGAATTCATGGTTCTCATCTGTGCCTCCTAGAAGTTCGCGTCGACGCGGAGCGTGAACACGCGGTTCGGCGGCAGCGGCGAGAGGTCGCGAGACGAGAAGTTCGCCTGGCCGTAGCTGTTCACCTCGGGATCGAGCCCCGGGTAGCGGGTCCACGTCACCAGGTTCCGCCCGGCCAGCGTCAGGCGCAGGTCGCTCGCCTTGAACGACCGCGTCCAGCCGTGCGGCAGCATGAACGTCAGCGACAGCTCGCGGAGCTTCAGGAAGTCCGCGTCCTCGATGTAGCCGGCCCAGCTGCCGTACGCGGCCCGAGCCACGATGGCCGCCTGCTGCTTCAACGAGCCCGTGTACGCCTCCTGGCAGTTGGCGTAGCTCCGGCACCGGACGTCCTCCGTCTGGTTGAACAGCTTGTAGCCGCCCTTGTAGTCGAACAGCGCCGACAGGCGGAGCGCCTTCCAGAACGTGAAGTCCGTGCTCAGCGACGCTTCCTTCGTCGGGAACGAGCTGCCCAGGTACGACGAGGCCGTGTCGACCACCACCTCATCGGCGGCGATGATGCCGTCTCCGTTCTCATCGCTGAACGAGAGGATCCGCGGCTGCCAGTACCCGCCGAGCGGGTAGCCTTCCTGGTGGCGCTGCCGCCCCGTGGCGAACTCGATGGGGGGCAGCGGATTCCCCTCCGCATCGGTGCCGAGGTCGAGCAGCTCGTTCGACAGCCAGCTGCCCGTCAGGTTGAAGTTCCAGTCGAAGTCGTCCGTGCGGACCGCTTCGCCGTTCAGTCCCAGCTCGAGCCCGCTGTTCTTCACCGAGCCCAGGTTCTCCCACCGATTCGTGCTGCCGCCGGCCGAATGGGCGAGGGGTCTGTTCACCAGCGCGTCCGTGGACTTCTTGTAGTACCACGTGGTCTCGAGCCCGAGGCGGCCACCGAACCAGCCGCTCTCGAAGCCCAGCTCCCACTCCGAGGTCCGCTCCGGCTTCAGCTCCGGGTTCCCGATCTCGTTGATCGTGATCGCCGGCACGTCCGACTGGTTGAACGCCGTGATCTGCGAGCCGAACGACAGCAGCGCGTCCGTTGCGCCGGGCCGAAGACCGGCCTGTCCGTACGCGGCGCGCAGCCGCAGGTCGCTCACCGCGTCCAGCTTCGGGAAGAAGCCCTCTTCGCTGATCACCCACGAGCCGCTCACCGACGGGTACCAGATCCAGCCGATCCCCGTGCCGAACGCAGTGTTCTTGTCGCCGCGCAGCGCGCCGTTCAGGAACACGCGGTCGCGCCACGCCAGCTGCTCCTGCGCATACGCGGAGATGGTCCCGTTCAGGACGTTGGCTTCGCTTGTCTGGAAGTCGCTCGTGGCGCCGGCCAGCGAGGTCTCGATCCCGGGCGTGAGGCCGGCGCCGAAGGCGTAGACGTTGCGCGACGTCTCGCGGATGTACTGCGTCCCGCCGGTGGTCGTGGACACCAGCGTCGGCGTGGCGTTCCACACCGCCGAGCCGCTGAAGTTGGTGTTGACGTTGTAGATGTCCCAGTCGCCCACCTGGATCCAGCCGTGGGTGTAGGGCGGACCGAAGCTGGCGTAGATGTTGGAGCGCGGGATCCGGCCGCGGTCCTCACGGGTGATCCGGTCCAGGCCGGCCGAGCCGTTGAAGCTCAGCCACGACAGCGGCGTCCAGTCGGCGCTCGCGCTGCCAATGAAGCGGCTCTGCTTCTGGTACGTCTTCCAGTCGTAGAAATACTGGATCGGGTACAGGTAGCCCCCGCTGCCTGGGGCGAACAACCCCAGTCCGGTGGCGCCGAAGAGGGCGTTGTCCGAGAGCGGGAACTGGGCGTCGTTCTCCACGTACCCCACCGTCCCGCGGACACGGAAGTCCTCGCCCACGTTCCCCGTCAGGTTCGCCTGCAGGTTCCACTGGTTGAAGAAGTTCTCGGAGTTGTAGACCGACTCCTCGTCGGACTTCTCCGCGGAGACGAAGAACGTCGCGTCCTCGCTCCCGCCCGAGATGCTCGCGCCGTACACCTGCCGGCTCCCACCGTCGAACACCGTCGTCGAATCGTCCTCCAGCGGGTTTGACGACTGGAAGTCCACGGCGCCGCTGCAGAGCGGGTTGCCGCTCGCGTCGTACGTGACCTGGTTGATCAGGGGACAGAGACGGCCCTGCGCGTCCAGGCCCTGGACGTTGTTCGGGAAGTCCGTGCCCAGCCGCAGCGCGGACTGCTCCGTCCACACGTGGACCGAGGGGGCGCCGGCGCGACCCTTCTTCGTCGTCACCTGGATCACACCGTTCGCCGCCGCCGTTCCGTACAGCGCGGATGCAGCCGGACCTTTCAGGATCTCTATGCTCTCGATGTTGTTCGGGTTCAGGTCGTTCAGCGCCGACGGCGCCTGGTCGAAGCCGCCGATCGGCGTCTCGCTCGGGTTGTTGTCCACCCGCACGCCGTCCACCACCAGCAGCGGCGCGTTGCTCAGCGACATCGAGTTGCTGCCGCGGATCCGGATCCGCGATCCCGACCCCGTCACGCCGCTGCTCTGCAGCACCGTCGCGCCCGCCGTCCGGCCCTGGATCAGCTGCTCGAACGACGCCACCGGCGCCAGGTCGACCCTGTCCACGTTCACCACGCCGACCGAGCTCCCGATCTCCCGCAGCGTCTGCTGCTGCCCCGTCGCCGAAACCACCACGGCGCCCAGCTCGATCGCCGACTCGCCCAGCTGGAAGTCCTGCGTGACCGTGCCGCCGGCTGTCACCGTCACCGTGTTCGTCTCCGTCGAGTACCCGATCAGCGTGGCCCGCACCTCGTGCGGACCCGCCGGCACCTGGCGGACGATGTACTGGCCGTTCTCGTTGGCGAGCGCGCCCAGCGTGGTGCCTGTGACCGTGACCTGGGCACCCGGCAACGGCGCGTTCAATGTACGGTCCACGACGCGGCCCACGATCGTCCCTGTCTGTGCCACAATCGGCGACGCGCCGGCCAGCGCCAGCAGCGCCACGATCGCCCACTTGTATCTGGACATGTTGTCTCCTGTCGTCATTTCTTTCGCTCGCCCGGCGCACGCGGCGACGGGCGTAGGCCCGAGCGCAGCCGGCCGCGCACGCTCCCGCGCGGCGGCCGCGATGCTCGCGGGCCGGGTGCATTTCAGACGAAATAGGCTGGGTCCTGACCTCCTCTCGACGGGGTTGGGCACGGAGACGCCAGAACGGCCTCGACTCGCACGATTGACAGATCCGTGTGCGATCGGGGCCGGCGCCGCCGGGTTGGCTGGTCTGGACAACGGGATCGTCGCCTGCGATGAGCCTCCTTTCATCGGGGGGGTGAGACGGCCTGCGCGGGCCGGGCTTCCCGATGAATGGGGGGACGCGGAGCGAGTCTCCACAGGGTCGGGCCGAGACGTCCCGTGTGCGGGCGAGCCGTCCCGAACGGGCGGGCCACGGGTCGGCGCGCCGACAGTGTCACGAGCCGCGGAGCGTGCGGCCCCACTCGCGATCGGGCCCGCGGTCACCTATTCTGCCGATCGACAACCCCTCCCCAGAGGCACCACCACCGGAGAATTCGCCGTGCCGCGAGCCACCGCGCGTCCTCGCACGCGCCTGCACCGAGCTTCCGTCCTCCTCCTCGCCACCCTCACGGCCGGGGCCGTGTGTCGATCGTCCGCCCGCGCGCAGGCTGGCGCCACGCCGGAACTGTCGGCGCGCCCCGCCGCGGGGACAGCCGGGGCGCCGGGCGACACGGCCGCCAGAGTGCTCTCCGTCGAGGACTACGGGCGGTGGCGCACGATCGGCGACCAGGCGATCTCCAGCGACGGGCAATGGGCGACCTGGGTCTACCGGCACACGAACGTGGCCGGGAAGGACGAGAAGCCGGAGCTCCACATCGTCCAGCTCGCGACGGGCCGGGACACCGCCGTCGCCGATGCGGCGAGCGGGGAATTCTCGCCGGACGGGCGATGGCTCGCGTTCAGAGTCGACTCGGTGCCGGCGCACGGCAGCCGTGGAGCCGACTCGACGGGCGGCTCCGACGCAGCCCCGGTGGCCGGCGGTCGCGGCGGTGCTCGCGGCCCGAAGGTCCACCACCGGATGGTGCTGTGGGAGCTGGCCACGGGCACGACGCGGGCGTGGCACGACATGCAGTCGGCCACGTTCTCCCGCGACTCCCGGTTCGCACTGCTGCGGGACCGGGCCGCACCCCGCGGGGGGCGCTTCGGCCGCTTCGACGGTTTCGGCGGCTCCGGCCGTGGCGCCGGCGAAGCGCCAGCCGGCCACGGTTCGGACGCCATCCTCGTGGACCTGACCACAGGGCGGAGCCAGCTGCTGGGCAGCGTGGGGGATGCGGCCTTCAACCGCCCCGGCACCCTGCTGGCATACACGGTCAACGCGGACGCGAAAGACGCCAACGGCCTGTTCGTGGTGGATCTCGACAAGGGCGTCACGCAGGCGCTCGACAACGACGCGCTCCTCTATGCCCGGCTGGCGTGGAACGAAGCGGGCACCGGGGTCGCAGTGCTGAAGGGCGACGACGTCGCCACGAAGCTCCATCGGGACAACATCCTCCTGGTGTTCCCCGACGTTCGCGCCGCCATGGCCCGGCCGGCCCTCGCGCCGGCCACGCTTCGTACCACCGCCGCCGGCTTCCCCGAGGGGTGGGTGATCAGCGACCGGGCGCCGCTGACGTGGAGCGGGGATGGACGGCTCGTCTTCCTGGGAGCCATGCCGCAGGCGCCGGCATCGGACACGGCTGCGGTCGAGAGCAGCGACTCCACCGCGAACGTGGACGTGTGGAGCACGACCGACCGCTACATCCAGTCAATGCAGATGGGCCGCGCCGCCAGGGAGCGGAATTTCTCCTACCGCGAGGCGTTCGACGTGGCCCGCGAGCGCTATGTCGCCCTGAGCGACTCCACGCTGCGGGACCTCGAGGTGTCACCGGACGGGCGCTGGGCCGTGGGCACGGACGCGCGGGCGTACATCTCCGACTGGAAGCCGGCGAGCGCCGACTTCTACCGCGTGCGCACGGCCACCGGAGAGCGCACGCTCATGCTGCGAAACCAGCTCACCCGGGATGGATCTTTCGGCATCTCCCCGGATGGCAGGACGTTCCTGTACTGGAGCGAGGGAGTCTTCAACGCCTACGACCTCGAAAGGGGGACGTCCACCGCGCTCGGTGCCGGCGCGCCCGGCTTCGTGGACACCACGTACGACCACCCGGGCCCGAAGCCCGCGTGGGGCGTCGCGGGCTACACGGCCGACGGCAGGAGCGTCATCGTCGAGGACCGTTACGACCTCTGGACGCTGCCGCTCGACGGGGGCCCTGCCAGGACGATCACGGGTGGCTTCGGCGCGAAGAACCAGGTGGTCCTGCGGCTGGTGCGGCCGGAGCCGATCGACTCCCTGGCCAGCCGGACCCTGCGCACGGGCAACGTGTGGGACCTGTCGGGGCCTCTGACGCTGTCGGCGTTCGGGGAGCGGACGAAGAAGGCCGGGTTCCGTCGCCTGGAGAACGGGCAGGTGAGCCTGCTGGTATACGACGACGCGACGTACGGCACGCCCCAGAAAGCCGCGCACGCGGACCGGTACCTCTTCACGCGCGAGACGTTCACGGAGTCGCCCGACCTGCGCGTCTCGGGCCGGGACTTCGCGAACGCGAAGCGGATCACTGACTCCAACCCGCAGCAGGCGGAATACCGCTGGGGCCACAGCGAGCTCTTCACCTTCAGCGACCGGTACGGCCACGAGCTCCAGGGCATGCTGTGGGTGCCCGACGACTTCAGGGAGGGCGAGAAGCGACCCGCGCTCGTCACCTTCTACGAGAAGAACTCCCAGAACCTGAACCGGTACCCCATGCCCGAGCTGCTGGTCAGCATGGGGCGTCCGGCCATCGAAGCGGTGAGCCGCGGCTATGTCGTGGTGATCCCGGACGTCTACTACAACACGGGCTCTTCCCACGACGATCAGCTGGACTGCGTGGAAGCGGCCACCCGCAGGGCCATCGACCTGGGCTATGCCGACCCGGACCACATCGGGCTGCACGGGCACAGCTACGGGGGCGAGGGCGCGGCGTACATAGGAACGCGGTCGAAGCTGTTCGCCGCCGTGGGCGAGGGCGCGGGCGTCACCGACCTGTACACCGACTTCAGCCAGGAATGGGGGTGGTCGTACCAGGTGAGCGGCGGCTCCGGCGCGAATGGCAACCAGTACTACATGTACGGCCAGGGCCGCTGGGGGTTCTCGCCCTGGCAGAAGCCGGACGTCTACCGCGACGAGTCCGCCCTCACGCACGTGCCGGAGGTCAGCCAGCCGATCCTCATCATGCACGGCACGGCCGATCCCACGGTCTCGTTCAACGAAAGCCTCAAGTTCTACAACGCGCTGCGCTTCAACGACAAGACCGCGTTCCTCCTCGCCTACCAGGGCGAAGGGCACCACCTGGACAAGCTGGGAAACCGGAAGGACTTCACCACCCGCTTCTTCCAGTTCTTCGATCACTACCTCGAGGGCGCGCCCGCACCCGAGTGGATGAACGAGGGCGTGCCGTTCCTGAAGAAGGCGGCGGTGGAGGACCGGGGACAGTAGCTTTCCCGGAGTGGATCGCCGGGAGGAGAGTGCCCCTTTCGCCCCGCTCGCGGAAGCCAAGGCCATGAGCTGGATCATCGACGTCCGGACACTCGGGTCGGACATCCACCACGCCCTCCGGAGGATGCGGAGATCGCCCGGGCTGACGGCTGGCGTGGTGTTGACGTTCGCGCTCGGGATCGGCGCGGCAACGACGATGTTCGGGATCCTGGACCGCGTGCTGCTGAGTCCTCCGGACGGCATCGCCCGACCGGCCGGGGTGAAGCGGGTGCTGAATGAGCGGTACCTGGACTGGCTCGGCCAACGCAAAATGTCGGAGGCCACGTCCGTGGTGGCCCTCGAGAAGCTCGAGGGAACGCCGCAGTTCGCGGACCTCGCGGGGTGGGCGCCGGTCCCGCTCGTGGTCGGGAACGGGCGGGAGGCGACGGAAGTGCCGGGTATGCTCGTGACGGCCAACTACTTCGGCCTGCTCGGCGCACGGCCTGCCCTGGGGCGCTTCTTCGCCGACGCGGAGGACCAGCGGGGCGCCGAGCCGGTCGCGGTCCTGAGCCATGGGTTCTGGCAGCGGCGCTACGGAGGCAGCGCCGACGTTCTGGGGCTGTCGGTGGATTTCGGTCAGGGCCCGTACGCCGTGGTGGGCGTGGCCCCGCAGGGGTTCACCGGCGTCGACATGCTTCCGGTGGACATCTCGGTTGCCGCTGCGCTCCGCCGGGGCGGCCCTGTTCGGCGACCCGCGCTGGTTCACCGATCCAGGGTGGAACTGGGTGCGCCTGGTGGCGCGCATGGCTCCGGGCGCGAGCGTGGCCGGGGCGGAATCGGCGGCCACCACGCTCTATCGACGCAGCCACCCGGACGAGGATCCGGAAGCACGCGTGGTGGTGGCCCCGCTCATGGCGGCGCGAGGCCCCATGGCCTCGACGGAGTCGGCTGTCTCCCGCTGGCTGTTCGGCGTCACCGTGCTCGTGCTCCTGATCGTGGCTGCCAACATCGCCAACATGCTCCTGGCCCGCGGGCTCCGGCAGCGCCGGGAGATCGGAGTCCGGCTCGCGCTCGGGGCTACGCGGGGTCGCCTGGTTCGCGAGTCGGTCGTCGAGGCGCTGCTCATGGCGGCCCTGGGCGCGCTGGCCGCTCTGGTGCTGGCGCAATGGGGTGGCGCAGCCGTGCGCGCGGCGCTGCTCCCCGACCCCGCCGCGGCCACGTCCGGCATCAGCGGTCGTGCCGCGATCTTCGCCGGAGCGGCGTCGGTGCTGGCCGGTCTGGTCTCCGGGATTCTGCCGGCCATCCAATCGACTCGAGCCGACGTGCACGAGACGCTGAAGACGTCCGGACGCGGTGTGGTACCCGGTGCCGGCCCGACCCGCGAGTCTCTCGCGGTGCTCCAGGTGGCGCTCTCGGTCGTGCTCCTGGTCGGTGCGGGACTGTTCATCCGGAGCCTCCTGCACGTCATGTCCACCGACCTCGGGATCGACGTGGACCACGTGCTCGTCGCCATGCCACAGTTCGACGAAGGTACGGGCACGGCGGAACGCGAGCGGACCTTTGCCGCGATCGCGGAACGGCTGCGAGCCAACCCGGCTGTGGCGCACGCCAGCGCCGTGGCCGGCTCCCTTCCCTTCATCCAGTCCCGGAGTGGCGACCTCTACGTGCCCGGAAGGGACTCGGTGCCGACGCCTCCGCAGGGCGGACCCTATCTGTCGGCCGTCGAGCCCGACTACTTCGAGACGCTGGACCTGGCAGTGGTTGAAGGGCGGGGCATCGAAGCCAGCGACCGAAACGGCAGCGAGCCGGTGGTCGTCATCAACCGGACGCTGGCGCGATGGCTCTGGCCGGAAAGCAGTGCCGTCGGCCGGTGCATCCAGGTGATCTCCGACGCCTCCCCGTGCCGCACCGTGGTGGGCGTTGCCGAAGACGCCCATCGACACCGGTTGGTGGAGGAGCCAGCGGCGCAGGTCTATCTGCCGCTGGCCCAGGGTGGGCTCGACCGTGAGACCGAGGGCGTCCTCGTCCGGGGGCGGCGCGGCGCACAGGGACTGTCCGAGCTCGTACGGACTGAGCTTCTGGCCGGCGGCCGGGTCAGGTTCGCTGGCGTGCGGAGCCTCGGCCAGATCGTGGCCCCGCAGTCGAGGCCGTGGCGCGTGGGCACCCTGCTGTTCTGCGCCTTCGGCCTGCTCGCCGTGGCCGTGGCCACGATCGGCATCTACGCCGTCCTCGCGTTTTCCGTCGCACAGCGCTTGCGAGAGCTGGGGGTTCGCGCCGCACTGGGTGCGGACCGCGCCCGTCTGATCCGGCTCGTTGCCGGCCGCTCGCTTCGGCTGGTCGCGCTGGGCGTCACCCTGGGCCTCGCCGCGGCGGCCGCGGCCGCGGGGCGACTCGGACCACTCCTCCAGGGCGTGTCTCCCCACGACCCGTTGGTGTTCGGCGCCGTGGCTCTGGTCCTCGCGTGCGTGGGACTGTTCGCGGCCGCGATCCCGGCCCGCCGCGCGACGGCGGCCTCTCCGCTCGACGCGATGCGGGCCGAGTAGGGCCGCTGCTCCGGTAAGGGCGCACCCGCCTCTTCTGGATGGCGCTCGGCACCGGACCCTCCGCCTCAGGGCCGTACGGCGCCGTTCGGGTCACCCCGCGACCATCTCGTGCCCGGCGCGTTGCCCGGACACACGCCCCGTGGGAACCGTTCAGAAGTCGGAATGCGGCCCGCGCGTGACGCCGCCGACCCGCATCGCCCTCGCCCCATTCGCAGGAGGACGTTCTCATGCAGCGAATTCTTTCGGTCCTTCCATACGTGATGGCTTGGCCTGCCGCGGCCGCGGCCCTAGCGGGTCCCGTCGCGGCGCAGGTCTCGCCACGGTGCGCGGACGCGGAGTTCAGACAGATGGACTTCTGGGTCGGGAACTGGGATGTGACGGACGCGAGCGGCGAGAAGGTGGGGGAAAGCACCGTCGCGCCCATGCTGAGCCGGTGCGCGGTGCGGGAGGAGTGGCGCTCCGGAGAGATGATCGGCACGAGCGTGAACATGTACGACAAGCCGTCGGGCGTGTGGCGCCAGATGTGGGTGGACAACTTCGGCGCCGTGCTCCGCATGGAGGGCGGGTGGTCGGCGGGGAGCATGGTGCTGAGCGGCGAGCGAAAGGGGGCGGACGGGAAGGTGCGCCAGCTCCGCGTGACGCTCACCCCCATGGAGGACGGCTCGGTGCGACAGCGCCAGGAGCGCTCGGAAGACGGAGGGAAGTCGTGGACCGTGATCTTCGACGCACGCTACACCTCGAAACCGCGAATGTCCCCGGAGTGATCCGGCGCCGGCAGTGGCCCTGGCCGCGGTGGTAAACGGGACCCGACCCGCCATCTGGTGGTTCGAGCGTACCGGCTCGTCACCAGCGCCACGCGTCCCGGAACGCCTCGATTGTTTCGCATGCCGCCCATGGTCAACGTGCTGCCAGCGTGATCCTGTCCTGGAGGGCTCTTGTTCGTCACACGGTTCGCACTGCCAAGACCTCGTCGCGGCCGCCGATCGGGGCTCGCCACCGCGCTGCTGGCCCTGGCGTTCGTTCACGGAGGCGGGGCGCACGCTTCGGCGCAGGAGCCCCCCCTGATCCTGCAGCGCGCCTCGGGACCCCTGAAGATCGATGGGGTCGTGGACGAACCCGCCTGGATCGTCGTCCCGCCACTCCCTGTGGCGATGTCGGGGCCCCGATTCGGGGTCAGCCCGAGCGAGCCCACCGAAATCCGCGTCGCGTACGACGACGCGTTTCTCTATTTCTCTGGCGTGTTTACCGCCGAACCGGGTGCCATCCGGTCCCGCAGCCTGACCCGGGACCGCTGGGGCGACGGGGATCTCTTCGAAGTGGTGGTCGACGGGTACGACGACAACGAGACCGGCACCGGCTTCGCCACCAACCCCGCGGGCGCGCGCATCGACTTCGCCATCTCCCACGACGCGGAGGGCGGGGGCGACAACGAGCTCAACCCGCCAGTGAACCGGGCCTGGAACGCCCCCTGGACGGTGGCCACGACCCGCACGGAGGAAGGCTGGTCGGCCGAGATGAGGATCCCGCTCTCCACGCTGCGATTCCAGCCGAACGCGGACGGCACCGTGGTCATGGGCCTGCTGGTGCGCCGCTATATCGCGCACCGGAACGAAGAGGTGACCTTCCCGGCGATCCCGGAGTCCTGGTCCGGAGGGTACCGGAAGCCGTCGCTCGCCCGGGCCGTGCAGCTGCAGGACGTCCAGCCGTCGCGTCCCCTCTTCGTGACGCCGTATATCCTCGCCGGTCAGGATCGACAGCCCGCCATGGAATCCGCAGGTTTCAGCTCGGAGGCGACCCGCGAGATCGGAGCCGACCTCAAGGTGGGTCTGGCCGACAATCTCGTTCTGGACCTCACTGCAAACACGGATTTCGCGCAGGCAGAAGCGGACGCGTTCCAGGTCAACCTGAGCCGCTTCAACCTCTTCTACCCCGAGAAGCGGAGCTTCTTTCTCGAACGGGCCGGCGTGTTCGACTTCCGGACTCGCGGCGATGATCGGCTCTTCCACAGCCGACGGATCGGTTTGGGGCCCGAAGGGCAGCCGGTGCGGGTCCTGGCCGGCGGTCGCCTCGTCGGTCGCGTCGGCGATTGGGACCTCGGAACCCTCGATATCCAGACTGCCGAAACGGCTCTCGCGCCGTCCGAGAACTTCGGCGTACTGCGAGCCCGCAGGCGCATTGTCAACGACAACTCGTTCGCGGGCGGGATGTTCACCAGCCGGCTTGCCGCGGGAGCCCCGGCGCGCCTGGCCTACGGCCTGGACGCGTCGCTTTACCTTGGTGCATCCACCTACCTCTCTGCGAGTTTCGCGCAAGCGGCGAACGGAGCGGCGCCGGATCTCGGATCGTCCGCCGGGCTGCTGTCGCTTTCCCGTCGCTCGCGGGTCGGCTTCGGGCACTCCCACGCCGTCTCGTGGAACGGCCCCGAGTACGACCCGGCGGTGGGCTTCGTCGGCCGCCGCGGAGTCCTCATCGACGAGACCAGCAGCGAGTTCGCGTGGCGCGGATCGGCGGGCTCCCCCATCCAGCGCATCGGGCCGACACTCCAGAGCGTGCTGGTCGTCCGCGACCGGGACCGGGGCGTGGAATCGCTGGAGCTGGCTCCGGGCTGGGCAGTCACCTGGAAGTCCGGCCTCTACGCGAGCGTCGAGGCGAACCTCTACTACGAGCACGTAGGCGAGCCCCTGGCCCTGGGCCATGCCACCATCCCGGTCGGCCACTACTGGTTCCGATCCGCGCGCGTCTTCCTGAGCCTGCCCGCCACCCGGACATTCAGCACCCGGGTCTACTTCCGGAAAGGCGCCTACTACGACGGGGACTGGACCCTTCTCATCCTGAACCCGTACGTCCAGCTGTCCGAGCGGCTCCAGCTCGGCCTCGACCTGCAGCGCACACGGGCCACCTTCCCCGGTGACCGGGTGCCCTTCGACCCGGACCTGATCCGTCTCCGTGCCGACCTGGCGCTCAACCCTCGCCTCTCCGCCAGCGCTCTGCTCCAGTACACCAGCACCGAAGGCGAGGGCGCCGCCAACGTCCGGCTCCGGTACAACTTCGGAGAAGGCCGCGACATCTACCTGGTCTACAACGAAGGCCTGTCCGTTCCCGATGGCCTGGCGTGGTCCGCGGTCTCCTCGCAAGGCCGAACAGTGGTCGGGAAAGTGACCTATGCGTTCGCCGTCCCCTTCAGCTGAACCCCGCGCCCGCCGGCTCTCCGGCAGTGCCTCCGCCCCAACCCTCACGACCCCGAGTGCTGTCCGTGAGCGGAGCTCGACCCGCCGGCGGGGCGCGGGTCGACACCGGACGCGGCCGGCAGGAGGTAGTCGGTCAGCAGCCGATCGGTGAGGGCGTGGGCGTCGGACTGTCCGAAGTTGGTGGTCGTGATGGCGATGGCCACGCCGAGGCCCGGGAAGCCGATCACCTTCTGACCCCCGTTTCCCGTCATCATGAACGCGCGCTCGCCGGCGACCGTCGGCAGCCACCAGAGGTAGCCGTAGTCCACGTCGGTGCGGACGCGGGCGCGCGCCTCGAGCGACTCCCGCACCCACGTCTCCGGCACCACCCGTACCCCGTTGCGCACGCCGCCATCCATGTACAGCTGGACGATCGCCAGCAGGTCACGGCTGCGCATGCCCAGACCGCCGCCGGTCATGGCCGTCCCGGTCGGGGCGAACTGCCACTCCACCCGCTCGATCCCCATCGGGGAGAAGAGGTGCTCGGCCGCCCACTCCGCGAGCGGCCCGCCGATGGCGCGCTCGAGCACGAACCCGAGCGTGGTCGCCCCGGCCGTGCAGTACGACCACGAGCGGCCGTACGGCGACTCCTCCGGCCTGGGGACCCAGGCCGGGAATCCGCGGATCGGCAGGTCGAGGGTGAAGCGGGCCCAGTTCTCCACGAGGTACATCCGCTCCTCGTTGCCCCGGGAGAAGCTGTTGTCATCGTCGCATTCCAGCAGCGAGCTCATGGTCATGAAGTCGCCGATGGTGATCGAGTCCTTGCGCGGATCCGGGAACGCGAACGGCCGCAGCTCCGGGAAGAAGCGGGCCACGCGCTCGTCCACGCCCCGCAGCTGGCCCTCCTGGATGGCGATGCCCACCAGCACGCTCGTTATGGTCTTGGTGGCGGAGCGGGTGTTGCGCAGCGCCTCCCGGCCTCCTTCATCGAAGTACTGCTCGTACGCGAGCGAGCCGTGCACCGCCATGAGGACGCTCGTGACCCGGCCGAAGTCGCCGCCCCGGATGCCGTTCTCCATGGCATGCAGCAGCGTCGTGTCCAGCCCGGCGGCCGCGGGATCCTGGACCGGCCAGTCGCCGGACGCGGGAGACGTCGCCTGCGCCGATACGGCGCTCACGCCGCCGGTCACCCCGAACGCGAGCACGAGGACGATGGACAGTCCACCTTTCTGGCGCGGCATCGCAAAGCGAGCAAGCACGTCGTTTCGCAGCATGGGTGCGCCTGTCTCGGGTCGGAGGATCAGAGAATGGTCGCGCCGCGCGCGCGCGGCAACGTCCGTGGCACGAGATGGTCCGCTCCCGTGATCGACCGCGTCGGTTGGAATACGAGGGTCCCTGGCGGTGACCGCCGTAGTGAAGGAACCGGCGGAGCGGGCTCGCGGCGAAACACCCGAAACCCGCGCCGTTCCTGCAAAGCGGAGGGCCGGGGATTCGAACCCCGATGGGCTTGCGCCCGGCGGTTTTCAAGACCGCTGCCTTACCAGTTAGGTCTAGCCCTCCAGGAGGCCGCGAGCGGGACGGGGGATCGCGCTCCCCCTCCCCCTCCCCCTCCCCTACCCTACCACGGCCCGCGGCACAAGATCGCGCCGCGAGCGGCCGCTGACCAGAGCGGTCCGCGGCCGGCTGCCGGTGGCGCGCCGAGGAGGACGAGCCGGAGCTCGCCCCGGAGCGGCGCGCTCGCGGCCGGCCGCGGCGCGCCTGCCGGCTATGCCGATGGGGTGGCGCCGAGCGTCTTCTGACCGATCCTGAAGATCACGAACTCAGCCGGCTTCAAGGGCGCGACGCCGATGGCGCAGACGAGGCGACCATTGTCGATGTCGGCGCGGGTCATGGTCGAGCGGTCGCACTTCACGAAGAACGCCTCCTCCGGCTTCGTGCCCGTGAGCCCGCCCTCGCGCCAAACGGTCATCAGGAAGTTCTCGATGTTCTGCCGCACCCGGGTCCACAGGGGCTGCCCGTTCTCCTCGAAGACCGCCCACCTCGTACCCCTGTCGATCGATTGCTCGAGGTAGATGAGCAGGCGTCGAACGTTCACGTACTTCCATTCCGGGTCGGCCGACATGGTGCGGGCACCCCACACCAGGATGCCGCGACCGACGGGACGGAAATCTCGGATCACGTTCACGCCGCGCGGGTTCAGCGTGTCCTGCATGCCGCGCGTGACCTCGAGCTCGAGATCCAGGGCGCCGACGAGCGGGGCATTCGCGGGCGCCTGGTGCACGCCGGCCTCGGCGTCGGTGCGTGCATAGACGCCCGCGACATGGCCCACCGGCGGCACCAGGATGCGGTCGCGGCCGTCGGGACTCGCCACGTGGATCCACGGCCAGTAGATGGCGCCGAACATGGTAGGCCGATCGTTGACGATGGTGCCGACCTCGCGCTGGCCGGCGGCGACGGACAGGATCGCGAAGCGGTCGGAAAGCCGCTCGCACTGGCCGATGATCTCGTCCGAGAGGTCGGAGCCGAAGTCGTGCTCGTCCGGCGCAGCCAGCAAGGTGACTTCGTCCACGCGCTCCAGACCGAGCAGCCCGGTCGCGAAGTGGACCTGCTCTCCGTTGCGCGCGAGCGGGCCCTCCTCGGAGCCGCGATAATCCGCGAGCGTGAGCGGCGCGCCGTCGTCGCCGTTCGCCAGCCTGACGAACTGCGTGTTCGCCGGGCGGCTCGCGCTCGCGACACCGCCCTTCCACTCTCCCGAGACCAGGCTGGAGCCGCGCAGCGCAGCGAGGACGTAGCTGGCGTCCCCGGGGTCGGCAGACAGATCGTCGTAGACCTCCAGGTGATCGGGCCGGCGGAAGTGGGGATCCGCGTGCGCTCCCCGCCGGCTCGGATCCACGAACCTTCCGGCGGCCACGGGCGCCGGGACCGTAGCGTAGCAGGCCACGACGAGGCGGAACCGGTCCGGTGGCGGGCTCGTCGGATCGGCCGGGTCGCGGCTGGTCGGGTCCGTCACCGCGACGACGATGTTGTTGCCCCTGGCGCCGGGGCCGAGCGCGCTCAGCACGAGCGGCCCGAGGGTATCGCCCGAGCTCGCGGTGCGGGCTGGAGTCGCCTCATCGATGCTGACCACCCGGGCGATGAACGCGCGCCGGCCGCCGTTCTCGAAATAGCCCCTGACGGCATGCGGCATGTGCGACGTCGCACCCTGCCCCGCGGCCCCGCCGTACAGCCGCTCGAACTCAGCCCAGCTCGTCACCAGCCGGACTTCCGAAGGCCCGCGCTCCGTCGGGCCCACGATGCCCAGGCTGCTGGTGGCGACCCCCTCGATCGGTTTCGTTCGGATCTCGTCCACGTGCACGCCTGGGGACCTCTGCTCGGGCATGGCTCGCCTCCGTCGGTGCGTGTCCGTCATCACATCAATGCGCGCGATCGCGGTGCGGGCCGGCTCAGCGCACGGTCACCGCGACGGGGTCCAGCCCCGGCCGCTCCGCCAGCACCACCTGCACCGGCCCGGCCGGCCTCGCCTGGCCGATCAGCGTCCAGCGCGCTTCCCACAGCCACGCTCCGTGGCCGCCGGGGCCTCGCTGCCAGACTTCCACCCGCGGGTCGTCGTCCCAGACCACCACGGGAGACCCGGCGTCGTCGCGGTAGCGGAACGCGATGACGGGGCCGTCCGCGGGAACCAGGCGGCCCGGGTGCAGGTCCGTCCAGCGGGCGACGAGCGCGTCCCCCTCCCACGCCGCCGTGAGCCGTCGCGGCCCGAGCGCTTCGGGCGCGGGCCCCGCATGGGGCGGCGGGAGGACGTGCGCATCCCCGAGGCGAAAGAAGGTGAGCTCCGGCACGACGGGATCCGGCGAGGGCTCGCTCGCGGCTGGAAGCCGCGCGGCCATGTCGCCTGCGAGGCGGGCGAGGTACTCGGCGGTGCGGGGGCCGTAGAGGGTCGAAGAGCCCTCGTAGTTCTGGAGCCGGTACTCGGCGGGGCTTGCCACGTACTGGTTGTAGCCGTTCGCGAGCCCGACGACCAGCGCCCGGTCGGGCGAGCTTCCGGCCACCGCCGCACCGGCGAGCGCTGCGTCGCGGATCATGCCCCCCACCACCGTGGTCGCCTCGAACGGGATCGCCACGAGGATCGAGCCGCCCACGTCTGCCACCGTGACCTGCGCCACGTCAGGGAGGAGCCGGGACAGGACCCGCCGCTGCAGCCTCCCGAGGAACGGCTTCTTCGATCCCTGGCATCCCCGGGGCGGGTTGCGGGTCGAGACCGCCGAGTCCTCGGCGAAGCCGACGTCGTGAACGCCGAAGAAGCGCCAGTTGCGGTAGCGGGTGTAGCCGTCGTCGGCGCCGGCGAGGGTCGCGGTGCCGGGCTGGGGCGGGCACAGCCCGTCTCCGATCTGAGCGGCCGCGGTGAGTCCGACGGTCTGAAAGACGCGGCGGATGACGAAGTCGTCGGAAAGCGTGCCTGCTCGGCCGATCGAGTCGAACACGGCCACCACCGCCTCTCCCAGGGCAGTCCCGACGCGCAGGACCTCGGACCGGGCGAAGACGAGGCACCGAGCCTGCTCTGGCGGGTCCGGCGGGATCCACAGCTCCGGGCCTGGTGGCGTGCGCGGGCCGGCGGGACGACGCACGGCCGCCAGCCACGGGACCTGGCAGCGGGTACGGACCGGCACGTCGGGCGCCACGTCGCCCTCGGCGCTGTTGGCCACCAGGTGGACCGCGGTGGGACGGAACGCTGGAGCCCGGCCGTTGATCGAGTCGATGTGCGCTTCCAGCCGCCGCTCGGCCACTCCCTGGATATCGGCATCGTACAGGCGATTCGCCGACGGGATGCCGGTGCCGTGGATGGCGAAGACCGTGAACGCCCCCGCGGGTCGGAACGCGCCGTCGCCTGGATCGCGGGAGTCGACGCGCAGCACGGCCAGCGTGGAGTCGACCATTCCGGAGGCGAGGGAGCCGGGCGGCGCGCGGAACCGGCGCCGCCACGCCTGCGGGTTCGCCTGGAACGGCTTGACGCTGCGGTTCTTCGTGAGATCCCAGACCGCGGCCGTCCCCCACGCCGCCCGGGCCGCCGTCATGGACCCGCTCGCCGCCTCGAGCGCGGCCGCGATGCGGTCGGCGAGGAACGCCACCATGCGCGGATCGAAGCCGCCCACCGATGTGCCGAGCTCGTCGTACGCCGGGTACCCGAAGTGGTTGCCCGGACCGGCGTGCGTGTGGGTGGCGGAGACGATGAGCCGGTCGGGTCCCAGCCCGGTGGCGGCCCGCACACGCGCGGCCACCTCCCGGTGCAGGAGCGGCGACAGCTGGCCGAGGTCGAGGGTGACGAGCCCGAGCCGCTCTCCCGAGCCGTCCTCCAGCACCAGCGCCCGGGCGTACAGTCGCGTCCGCCAGCCCTGCGACGCCTTCCCTTCCGGGCCGTAGCCCATCAACCCGGCCCCTGGCGGCGGCGTGATGTCGGCCCGACCGAACCCCGCGCGCAGGCCGGTCGTGGCCGGGGCGGCGGGGGGTGGCGATGGCGCAGTCGCGGGCTCCACGAACCCCCGGGCGCAGGCTGCGGGCGCGATCAGGACGAGGAGCGGGACCAGAGACCGTCGCAGCGAGGTCATGGCGTCCTCCGGAGCGGGTAAAGGATACTCAGGGCCACGTCCAGTCGGGCGGTGACGCGGGCCTCGTCGCCGGGATCGGGGCCGCGCCGGCGCGTGGCTCCGTCGATCCCGAGCTGGACGGTGCCATCCAGGTGCAGCGTCATGGGGATCCCGGCCGGCTGAAAGAACGGCGTCGCCCCCAGTGACAGCTGCACATGCGTCAGCCCTTCGCCCTCGTATCGGGCGGGCTCCGGGTCGGTGCCGCCGGTGCCCTCCGGGTCCTGGTTCCAGCTCCAGCCGGCCGCCAGCCGTGCGACCAGAGAGCCGAGCGGCTCACCGACGAACAGCACCGGCAGGCGCGACACGAGCGCGGTCTCCACGTAGGTGCCGCCGACGGGGCCCAGGTCGAAGGCGGCGGACGCATCCACGCCGATCGGCAGGTCGGACGGAAGCCCCACGATCGTGTACAGCTGCCCCAGTCCGCTCAGGCGAGCGCCGAGGAAGAGCTCGCTCGCGTCGCGCGCGTCTCCCAGTCCGCCCGACGCCGGGTCCCCGTGGAAGGTGTAGCGGGTCCAGCCGCCCCGGAGGTCGATCACCGCGGACGCGAGCCGGAGCCGATAATCACCCTCCGTCCAGACGTCCACCTCGGCCAGGCCGCCGTCCTGGCCCGCGAGCGTCAGGTCGCCCGCCCCCGGGCGCCACGGCTCCACCAGCGCCCAGCCGCCGGCGCTGATCATGAGCGCCGGCCCCTTCCACGCCAGAGCGAGTGCAGGCTGGACCGTCGCCCGGCTCACCCGGGTCAGCCCGCGCCACACGTAGTCCGTCGAGAACCCGAGGTCGATCGCCCCCTCCACCTGCGCCGCGCTCGCGGACGGCACGAGCAGGGAAAGCGTCAGGAGGAGCGAACGGAACGCGCCCCGGATCACGGGGCCTCCACCGGAAAATGGAGCGTCCGCCGAAGCAGCAGCCGGGCTCCGGCGACGCCCGCTTCCGGCCGTCCCCAGGCGCTGATCACCGCCCGGATCATCCCCTCGGCCTCGCGGTGGGTGAAGGTCACGGTCGCGTAGTTCTGGCGGTCGGTCGTGACGAAGTCGCCGCCACCGAGCGAGGCGTCGGTGCTCTCGAGTCGGAAGTGGGCGCCGCTCCCGCCGAGGACGCCGCGCGTCACCTCCGGCCCACCCGGAGGGTCGGTCCCGGGAGCTTCCTTGAGGCGGGAGAACGCCGAACAGGTGAGCTCGGCGAGCCGGAGCTCGTCGCGCGCGTCCACCGGATCGAACCCCTCGATGACATAGAGGCGGGTGTAGTGGAGGTCGCCGGCCAGGACCAGGACGCGCTTCCGCGCGTTGGTGAGCGCGGTGACGAGCCGTGCGTAGTCCGCAGTGTAGTCGGCCAGGTTGTGGTCGGTGAAGCTGCCGGGGCCCTGGAAGATCGGCGGTCCCACGGCCAGGATGCCCAGCCCGCCCGGCTCCATGAGCCAGTCGCACACGGCGTCGAGGTGATGCGGGTCGGTGAACTGCACGGCGCCCGGCGTGTCCGCGCGCGTCCGGCCGAGGCGCGTGTCGAGCGAGAAGAACGACAGCGGCGGGACGTCGAAGCGGATGGTGTCCGCATTCTCCCGCAGGATGCCCGGCGTGATCTGCCCGACGGCGGCGACCAGCCCGGGATCCAGGTTGAGCGCGCCCTGAAAGGCGTCGAACGCCTTCCGAAGCTCCCGATCCAGCTTCTGCACACCCGAGTCTCTGGTCCACGGGAGCCAGAGCGGCTTGTGCGGGTAGTCGTTCCACATCTCGTGGTCGTCCGCCAGGAACACGGTGGGCGGGAGCTGCCGGAGCAGGTTGGCGAAGCGGCGGTCTCGCCACTGCTCCAGGTAAGCCGCCCACGGGTCCGGGGCCTCCCTCATCGGCATGGACCAGGCGTCGGGCCTTTCCGGCGCGATCTCCTTCACCAGGTCCATGTAGATCTGGTCGCCCAGCAGGAACGCGAGCCGCAGCGGGTCCGCGCTGTCGGGCCGGTGCTGCCGGGGCGGGAACCAGCGCCAGACCTCGTCGACATCCATCGGCCAGTTGTAGCAGGACCCTAGCGCCATCGTGAACGGCGCGCCGCCCGCGAGCGTGGCCGGCAGCGTGCGGGCGCGTCCGATCTGCTCGTCCCCATCCTCGGTCCGCCCGGACAACGTGTAGGCCGAGTCGGGCTGGAGCCCGGTGGTCGCCGCGAGCCAGGCCCGGCCCGCGTCGCCCGGCAGGTCGGCCAGGACGTGCACCTTGGTGTCTCCCGCGCCGATCGACGGCGCCAGCTCCAGGGTCAACGGTGTGCTGTCCTCGGCCAGGATCCACCAGGTGAGGCCATCCGATGCCGCTCTTCCCGGGACGATGAGCATGAGAGATCTCCTGTCGGCGGAGGTCCGGCTCCGGTGCGCGAAGGGGTGCGGGCTGCGCAGCGCGGGATACCGAAAGCACGGCTGAAGGCTGGAACGTCCGGAGCCAGTGATAGGGGCGCGGCGACCGCCGTGCAAGGGGGACGTTCCGGACGCCTCCGCCTCGGCGCGCCGGCCCGCCCGGTTGACACGCGGACCCCGGCCGGAGAACAATGAGAAATTCCGCCTGTCTCACAGAAGCCCAGGAACTCCCATGATCGCTCGCCGCACCCTGTCCGTACCCGCGCTCGTCGTTCTGCTCGCCACGCTGGCGCCGCCAGCGGCGCGCGCCCAGACGGCGGCCCAGGTCTTCCAGACGGCCATGGACCGCTACGCCAGCCGCATGAAGGGGATCGAAAGCTATACCGTCGTGCAGGACATGATGGGATTCGAGACCACCACGTACCATTCGCGCGTCGAGGGGAGCGATCCGCCCATCTACGACACCAAAGTGGTCATCGCGGGGCAGGACCTCTCCAGCCTGAGCCCCGCGCAGAAGGAGCAGGCCCGGAGCCCGGACATGAGCGAGCTCTATCCCGAGCTGGCGAAGCGCGCCAGCCTGAAGGGGAGCGAGTCTGTGGACGGCCACGAAACGTACGTGATCGAGATCGACGACCTCTCCGGGATCTCCGTGTGGCAGCAGTCCGGTGAGGCGGGCCAGAGCTTCGAGCCGAAGACCATGACCATGTACCTGGACAAGGACCAGTACGTCCCTCGCCGGGTCAGGATCGAGGGCAGCACGGACATGAACGGCAAGAAGAGCGACATCACCATGGTCATGAACGCGGGCGACTACCGGGAGGTCGAGGGGCTGCTCTATCCGTTCCACACGACCATGCACATGGAAGGGATGGAGAACGCCATGAGCCCCGAGGACCGGGCGCAGGCGCAGGAGTCGCTGGACCAGATGGAGGAGCAGATGAAGAACATGCCCGAAGCCCAGCGGAAGATGATGGAGAAGATGATGGGCGGGCAGATGGAGAAGCTGAAGCAGATGGTCGGCGGCGGCGGGATGGACATGGAAGTGAGCGTGAAGGATGTGAAGGTGAACACGCCGCCTCCCGCGGAGGGGTGACGCGGCGCGCAGCGACACGGATCGGGGAGTGAGGCCGCCCGGGACCTGGCGGAGTCGGGCTGCACTGCCCGCGCCTCACTCGTCGCCGGGAACCGGGAAGCGCTGGGCGGCCCAGGTCGCGGTGACGCCGTGGACCGTGACGGACGCGGCGATGACCAGGCTGGTGATGTTCCACAGCCCGTGAACGCCGAGGCGGCGCGTCGCCAGGAACGTGTAGTAGATCGACGCCACGCCGATCGGGCCGAACCACCCCACGAAGAGGATCTGCGGGAGCGTCCTGATCCGCGGCATGGCGGGGGCCAGGGCGAAGGTCGCCGGGAGGCGGCGGAGGAAGAGGACGGAGGCCGCGAACGCGAAACCCTTCCACCCCAGGGCGGCCCACGCGCCGAACGGCAGCGTGGCCCCGAGCACGATGAACACCGGCGTCGTGAAGAAGCGGGTCACGGCTTCCTGGACCCGCTTTTTCGATTCGTCCGCTTCGGTGACCTGGCGATCGAACGCGAGGCCGCCGGCGAACACGGCCAGGATGTCGTCGCTCCCGATGAGCTTCGCGGCGCCGAGGATGATGAGGGCGAGGGCAAGGCTGTACATGAGGATGGTGGGCGGATCCATGTGCTCGCTGCTGTCCGCCCACTCCCACGCCCGACCGGCGACGTAGCCGAGACCGGCCCCCACGGCCACCGCCGCGCCCACCTCCCAGAGCACCACCCGCACGAACCACTCGTACGGCACCGCGGCGACGCCGTCGCGGAGGACCACGATCGAGAGCAGGACGAGCGGGAGCGCAAGGCCGTCGTTGAGCCCTGACTCGGCCGAAAGGCTGTGGCGCACGTCTTCGGGCACCCGCTCCTCGGCCACGTGCCCGGTGACGATTGCCGACGCGATCACCGGGTCCGTGGGGGCCAGGATCGCCCCGACCAGCGCCGCGACCCAGAACGGGAGGCCGAGAATCCACCAGGCGAGGAGGGCCGTGACGGCCCACGCCACCGGCATGACCCCCGCGAGCAGGAGCGCCAGCGGCCGCTTCAACGCAGCCATGGCGCCGCGGGGGAGACGCATGGCGATCTCCACCAGGCCGAACGCGAGGGTGAAGCGCGCCACCTGCTCGAGGAGAACGTCGTGATTCGCCCAGTTCTCGGGCGTGACGGCGCCCGTCACCGGGCCGAGCAGGATCCCGGCGATCATCGCCGTGAGCGGGCCCGCCACGAACGTGCGGGAGAAGACGGAAGCGAACAGCCCGATGAGCAGGACGGCAAGGCCGGCGAACGCCAGGA
This sequence comes from uncultured Gemmatimonadales bacterium, assembly GCA_963798845.1. Taxonomy (GTDB): domain Bacteria; phylum Gemmatimonadota; class Gemmatimonadetes; order Longimicrobiales; family RSA9; genus CAVUKA01. The sequence continues at coordinate 341,975 of CAWCUS010000005.1, forward strand.
TCTGGTTCAGCTCGTTCAACGCCCCGAAGCTCCAGTGCGGTCGGTCTCCATGAGCGCGCGTCCGCTGCAAGGACCGGACGACGGGAGCGTGATGAGGCCGTAGCGGTGAAAGGCTGTGGCGCCGGGGTCCCCGGCAGGCGAGGCGGTTGGGCTAGCGGGTCGCCACGACCCTCCGGCCACAGCCGGCGAGGCGGGTGACGGTGGCCACCAGGTCGGAAAACACCGGCGGTTTCACGAAGACGGCGGCGTGGTTGGGCTCGGCCGCACCCAGCTCCTCGGCGAGCGCGCGGGCGGTCACCACCACGAAGGGGATGGCGGCCGTGCGAGGGTCTGCCTGGAGCGCCGCGTGGAGCGTCGTGCCATCCGCCAGCTGGAGGGGGTGCTCGCCCACGATCACCGCCGGCCCGTCGCGCAACGCCGCGGCGAGGGCGGCGTCCGCATCGGCGGCGGTGACCACGTCATGGCCGGCCGCTCCGAGGAAGAGGGAGAGGATCGTCCGCATGTCGCGATCTGGGTCGACGACGAGAATCACCGGAGTCCCCGGCTGTGAAGGAAGCCGCCGCGGCGAGGGCCGCCGGCGGCCAGGGTGGCCACTCGACAAAAATAGAATCGTGCGTCGGCCGGCGCCATGACGACGTTGCCCCGGCCGGACCCGGAGTCGACTCGCCTGCGACCGTTGGGACGCCGCCGATGTCCCCGCCCCGGCTTGCCCCGGCGCCGCGGCCGCCGGACATTGTCGCGGACACCAGCCCGCGAACTGCCCGGAGGACCGATCATGACGATGAAGGAGTCGCCCCGCATCCCGCTGCTCCCGACCTCCCTCGCCCTCGTCGCCGCGCTCCTGGCGCCCTGCGCCGCGGCGGCGCAGCAGCCCTCCGGACTGCCCAGCGAGACGCCGGAACGCTTCACCCCCGTCACCTCCAGCTTCGACTACGAGCGCCGCGACGTCATGGTCCCGATGCGCGACGGGGAGAAGCTCCACACCGTGATCCTCGTGCCGAAGGGGGCGACGCGCGCGCCCATCCTGCTGACGCGCACGCCGTACAACGCCACCGCGCTGACGAGCCACGCGGCGAGCCCGAACCTGGGGCCGATCCTCCAGGGCTACGACAACGCCACCGACGTGATCGTGGACGGCGGCTACGTCCGCGTGGTTCAGGACATCCGGGGAAAGTGGGGGTCCGAGGGCGACTACGTCATGAACCGCCCGCTGGTGGGCCCGCTCAATCCCACCGAAGTGGACGAGTCGACCGACACCTACGACACCATCGACTGGCTGATCAGGAACATCCCCGAGAGCAACGGCCGCGTCGGCATCCTGGGCATCTCCTACGACGGCTTTCTCCCGCTGATGGCGCTGGTGAACCCGCACCCGGCGCTGAAGGTGGCCGTGCCGATGAACCCGATGGTGGACGGCTGGCGCGGCGATGACTGGTTCCACAACGGCGCCTTCCGGCAGCAGATGATGCCCTACGTGTACGAGCAGGAAGCGTCGCGTACGAACGACTACGCCTGGTGGAGCGGCCACTACGACGACTACGACCTCTACATGGAGGCCGGGTCGGCGGGCGCGCTGGCGAAGAGCCACGGGCTGGATCAGGTGGGTTTCTGGAGGAAGATCGTCGCCCACCCGACCTACGACGCGTGGTGGCAGCAGCAGGCCATGGACAGCATCCTCGGCGCGCAGCCGCTGACGGTGCCGGTGATGCTGGTGCACAGCCTGTGGGACCAGGAGGACATCTACGGCGCCCCCGCGGTCTACGACGCGATCGAGGCGAAGGACGCCCACAACGACATGGTCTACCTGGTCATGGGACCGTGGCACCACGGCGGCGAGATCGGCGACGGCAGCACCCTCGGCGCGCTCCGCTTCGGCAGCGATACCGGCCTCTTCTTCCGCCAGCACGTCCTCGCCCCGTTCCTCGCCCGCTACCTGAAGGACGATGGAACGACCGCGACCGATGGCGACATGGGCGGCCTGGCCGACCAGGACGTCGCGCCCGTGACCGCCTTCGTGACCGGGGAGAACCGCTGGGAGCGGCTCCCCGCGTGGCCGGCCGGGTGCGCCTCCGGGTGCGCCGTGACGCCCACCCCGCTTTACCTGGAGCCGGAGCTGAAGCTGGGCTTCGACGCGCCGCGGAAAGGCGCCGCCGCCTACGACGAGTACGTCAGCGACCCGTCCAGGCCGGTGCCCTACCAGCCGCGGCCCAGCAGGCCCGCCAGCGGGCCCGTGTGGCAGGACTGGCTGGTGACCGACCAGCGCCCCGCGTCCGGGAGGCCGGATGTGCTCACGTACGTTTCCGACGTGCTGACGGACCCGGTGCGGATCGCGGGCCGGCCCGCGGCCAACCTGGTGGCGTCCACCAGCGGGACCGACTCCGACTGGGTGGTCAAGCTGATCGACGTGTACCCGGACGAAGTGGCGGAGCAGCCGGAGATGGGCGGGTTCCAGCTCATGGTCTCGGGCGACATCTTCCGCGGCCGCTACCGCGAGAGCCTCTCACGGCCGGAGCCGATCGCGGCGGGCAAGCCGCTGACGTACAGGTTCGCGCTGCCCACGGCGAACCACGTCTTCCGGCCGGGGCACCGGATCATGGTGCAGGTGCAGTCGAGCTGGTTCCCGCTCTACGACCGCAACCCGCAGACGTTCGTGGAGAGCATCTTCGACGCTCAGCCGGACGATTTCGTGAAGGCGACCCAGCGCGTCTGGCACGCGCCGGGCAGCGCCAGCTTCATCGCGCTCCCGCTGGTGGTGCCGCCGGGGCGGTAAGGCGCGCCAGGCGGAGCCGTGCTCTGACGCGCCGGCCCCCGGCTCACATCAGCGGGACCGGAGCCACTCCAGGACGGTGCGGTCGAACGCTTCCGGCTGCTCGATCATGGAGAGGTGCCCGGCGTCGTCGATCGCTCTGAGCGTGGCGTTCGGGATCCGCTTCGCCCCTTCCTCGAACACCGCCCGCGCGAAGCCAGGGTGGAGATAGGGGTTGGGGATGAGCTGGTCGTGCTCCCCGTAGACGATCAGCGTGGGCTGCCGGATGCGGTCCAGGTAGCCGGTGGTCGGCTCGTCGATCATGGCGGCCACGCTCTTCCGCACCGCGTCGGCGAAGCGGTCGAACTCGTCCGACTTCGCGAGCCTCGCCCGCTCTTCGACCATCCATTCCAGGCGGTCGTCCCAGGCGTTGAAGTTGAGGGAGAGGTTCCGGCGGATCGCATCCTCCGGCGTCTTCCGGATCGCTTCGATGGTGTACACGTTCCGAAGCCACCTGGCCTCGCCCGGCCCGAAGGTCTCGATCCCGGCGGGGTCCACGAGCACGAGCCGGTCCACCGCTTCGGGAAACTCGAGCGCGGCGATCATGGCGATCTGGCCGCCCATCGACTGCCCGACCAGCGTCACGTTCTCGAGATGGAGATCGTCGATGAGCCGGCGGAGGGTCGCCGCCTGGAAGCTGAGCGAGTAGGAGTAGTCGCCGCTCTTCTGGGAGCGGCCGTAGCCCGGCAGGTCCACCGCGACGACGCGGTAATGCTCCGCCAGCGCCGCAATGTTGTAGCGCCAGAAGCCCAGGTTCGAGGCGAGCCCGTGGACGAGGATGAGCGTCTCGGGTCCCGAGCCTTCATCCACGTAGGCCACCCGCGGGTTCTCCAGCGCGTAGCGCACGGGGAAGCCGTAGTCGAGCTCCGAGAACGGGAGCGGCTCGGCGTCCCGATACCGGAAGCCACCCACGCAGCCGGCCAGGCCAAGGGCGGCGGTCAGCACAAGCAGGGTGTGTCGCATGGTCCGCCTCATCAGAACATGAGCCAGCTGAGGGTGAAGAACACCGTCCACGGATCGTCCGGACGGCCGGGCTGGTCGGAGAGCGTGACGCCGGGTGCGTCGTAGAAGTCACCCAGCTTCAGGTACGCGGCGCTCAGACCGGCGGTCAGGAAGACCTTCAGGTTGTACTTCGCCTCGAAGTTCACCTCGGTCCCTATGTAGCTGCCGCCGCCGGACGGGGTGATGTTGGACACCGCCGAGGCGAGGCCGACCTTCGTGTTGAAGCGGTTGGGTATCCAGTCGCGGGCCAGGTTCATCGACCCGCCCGTGACGCCGAGCCCCATGTTCGAGATGTCGTGGACGGCCGAGTAGTACCGGTTCACGACCTGAGGGTCCGGGAACAGGAGGAAGGCCCGGTGGGCGCTGTAGATGCCCACGGGCGAGCCCCACACGTTTCCGGTGATCACGCTGTTGACCTTGCCATCCGTCACCCCGTTGCCGTCGCCGGTGGTGAAGATGAGCTCGGCCCAGGCCTTGTCCCCGGAGGTCATGCCCCAGCGGTAGGCGAGGGACGCGTTGGCGGCCAGACCGAGGATGTCGGCGGCGTGCCCGAAGTCGCCTGCGGCCAGCGTGTCCACCACGCCCACGTTGGCGATGGCGAACGCGTCGGCCCACCAGCGGCCCTCGAGGAACTCGCGGTTGTACGCCACCCGGCCGCCGAGCCACCCGATGTCGGCGTGGTAGTGCGTGGGGATGTCGAGCTGTACCGCGCCGTTGTACTCGGCGAGCTGGCTGGAGAGGCCCTGGCTCAGGATGGAGATCCCGCCCGCGCCCTCGCCGCGATCGCGCAGGTACCAGGCGTCGAGCCCCACTTCCAGCCTGGGCGCCAGGTGGGTGTCGACGTCGCCCATGAGGAGGATGACGTCGTCGTCCTTCCCCACCAGGTTCTCCCACAGCTGGTAGAAGCCCAATCGGCCGCGCACGCCGGGTCGGATGACGCCGAACAGGTTCGCCCCGACGGCGTTGGTGCCCCAGAACGCGAGCTTGTAGCCGCTGAGCTGCGCGGTCTGGAGGGAGATGTTGTTGGGGTCGTAAGCGTTGTCGTACAGGCGCTGGAGCCCCACCACGACGTTCCAGGGCGCGTCCTTCGGGTGCAGGTCCACGTTGGCCATGAGCGTCTGCAGGTTGATCTGCGCGCCGTTGATCCCGCCGCCGCGGTTCCCGCCCACTCCGTACGCCTGGTCGCCCCAGGTGTAGTCGATCTTGAACATGGTCCGGAAGGTGGCGAATCCGTCGAGTATCGCCGGCCGGTAGACCAGGTAGGGGACGTAGCGCTGCTCCACGTAGCTGGCCACGCGCGGGATCGTCTCCGTGGAGTTGCGGCCGAACAGACGGCCGATCACCTGGCCCTGGAGGATCTCGTTGGTGGGGGCGACGTTGGAGCCGGTCGCCCGGGTGAAGCTGTAGCCGATGAACGTCCACTCCTTCGGCACCGAGTCCTTCACCGCCGCGAGGCTGTCGAGCCGGGCGTGGAGGCCGCCCAGCTGCGCGCTGGCGGGGGAGGCCGCGACGACCAGCATCAGCGCCGTCGCCTTCAGAATCCGCATTTTCTCACGCTCGCCGTTGAGGGGAGTTCAGGATTCCCGCGCGCGGGGTGGGGTGCGCCGGACCGGCGCATCCCCACCCGCCTCCGCGCGCGACGGATTCGATCCAGGTCAGCGCTTCTGGTAGTGCTGCACGTACGCGTCGGTGCTCTGGCCCGCGATGGTCGTGCTGCCGAAGCCGCCGGCCACGGTGGGCGCGGTGACGCCCTGGAGCGCCGGCTCCACCTGGATCACCTCGTACGCCATGCGGCTCCCGGTCACCTGGAAGATCCCCTGCGCCGTGAGGGCGCTCGGCTGGATCTGGTTGGCGACCACGGACCGGATCTGCCCCTCCGGCTGGGTGCCGGCCTGCCACGTGCCGGTCAGCGTCGCCTGGCTGCCGCCGGCGTAGTTGATCACCGTGTAGGTCTGGTCCTCGTTGAAGGTGGCCAGGATGCTGTCCACGCCCACCGCCGCGAGACCCGGGGCGACGTCGGCGCCCTTCGACACCCACGTGCCCACCAGCTCGTCCGCCTGCTGCTCGTTGTCCGTCGAGTCCTCGCTCCCGCACGCCGCCAGGCCGAGCCCGGCCAGCACCAGCACCGCAAGCACCACGTTCTTCCTCATGTGACTCCCCTCCGTTGATTGAATACGACTCCGCTTCATGCACGCCTCGGCATGACCACCGACTCACCTTCCGCCACCACCGTGCCGTCCTGGTTCACGCACCGCGTCGCCAGCGTGACGCGGTTGCGCTCGCGCTCGAGCGCCGCCACCTCCGCGCGCGCCGTGACGGTGTCGCCGAGATGCACCGGCGCGGTGAAGCGCAGGCTCTGCGACACGTAGATCACGCCCGGCCCCGGCAGCTTCATGCCGATGACCGTGGAGATGAAGGCGGCCGTGAGGATGCCGTGAGCGATGCGCTGGCCGAAGCGCGACGAAGCGGCCGCCACGGCGTCCACGTGCACGGGGTTGAAGTCGCCGGTGATCCCGGCGAACGCGTACACGTCGCTCTCGGACACCGTCTTGGTGAACTCCGCCGCCTGCCCCACCTCCAGCCGGTCGATGGTCAGGCCGTCCATCCTGTCCATCTCACACCCCTCCCGCGCGCGCCCGCTCGCGCAAAGCCTTCTTCAGCACCTTGCCGCTGTCCCCACGCGGCAGCTCGTCCAGGAACACCACCTGCTTCGGCATCTTGTACCTCGCCAGGCGACCCACGCAGTACCCGATCAGCTCCTCGCCCGTGAGCGACGACCCGGGCTCCACCACCACGTACGCCCGCCCGACCTCGCCCCACTTCTCGTCCGGCACCCCCACCACCGCCACCTCGCGCACCGCAGCGTGCGTGCGGAGGAATTGCTCGACCTCGGCCGGGTAGACGTTCTCCCCGCCGCTCTTGTACATGTCCTTCTTGCGGTCGACCACGTAGAAGAAGCCGTCCTCGTCGCGGCGAACCAGGTCGCCGGTGTGGAACCAGCCGTCCCGGATCGCGTCCGCTGTGGCGGCGGGGTTCCGCCAGTAGCCGGGCGTGCACACCGGTCCACGCAGCACCAGCTCGCCCACATCGTCCGGACCGAGCGGCCGGTCGGCGTCGTCCACCACACGGGCGTCGATGTAGAAGTTGGGGAAGCCGATGGAGCCGATCTTCCGCTCCGCGTGCTCCTCGTTCAGGCTGAACACGTTGGGCCCGAACTCGGTGAGGCCGTAGCCCTGTCGGATCGGCACGCCACGGGCGTGCCAGAGGCGGATCAGCTCCAGCGGCATCGACTCGCCCCCCACGATGGCGTAGCGCACACGAGCGAAATCGGTGGCTTCGAACTCCGGCGAGCGGCGCAGCATCTCCATGATGGTGGGCAGACCGAACAGAATGGTGACGCCCTCGTCGGCCACCAGCTCCAGGATGCGGTCGGCGTCGAACCTGGGCAGCAGGATCAGCTTCGCGCCCCTGTGGAGGAAGGGGGTGGTCAGGACGTTCCAGCCGCCCGTGTGGAAGAAGGGCGTGTACGTCAGCGTGACGTCGTTCTGCACCAGGTTCAGCCGCAGCGTGGTGTTCACGCTGTTCCAGAAGAGCATGCCGTTGGTGATGAGCGCGCCCTTCGGCTTGCCCGTGGTGCCGGAGGTGTAGAGCAGCATGCACGGAGCCTCGAAGCCGCCCGGCACCGGCACGGGGTCGGATGACAGCGTCTCGTCGGCCAGCCGCGCGGCCCAGCCCTCGTCGCCGTCGAAGTGGAGGCGGCGCGCGGGCACGACGGCGTCGGAGATGGCCGCCACGACGTCGTCGTACTGGCGCTGGTGGATCAGGACGGCGGGCTCCGCGTCCGACAGGATCCAGTCGAGCTCCCGTGGCGCCAGGCGGTAGTTCAGCGGGAGGAGGATGGCGCCCAGCTTCTGGCACGCGAACAGGAGCAGCACGTACTCCGGCTCGTTCATGGACAGCACGGCCACGCGGTCACCCGCCCGCACCCCGAGCTGGTCCGCGAGCACCCGCGCGCCCCGGTCGATCAGGCGGCGGCAGCCGGCGTACGTGAAGCGCCGGCCCGTGGCGTCGTCCTGGAGCGCCACGGCGTCCGGGCTGTACTCCGCCCACTTCTGGAACCAGTCCACCCTCGGCTCGACGTCCATCGCTCCTCTACGCCCCGCCGGCGGTGACGGGCGCCGAATCGGACGGGGCCTCGCGGGCGCCCGGGCGTCGCCCGACGGCGAGGCCGACGCCGCCGACCAGGAGCGACGCCGCTATGGCGAACGTCGCGGGGACAGCCGGATTGTTGTGGTACACGGTGACGTGGCCGTAGTACATGCCGAAGTGGACGGCGATGGCCGTGGCCGATGCCGCCCAGATCCACCACTTCGCCATGCTGGTCGTGAAGACGCCCAGCAGGATCGCGACGAACGTGGCGGCGAAGAGACCGTAGACACCGTTCTGCGCGAAGATCGCGACGCTCAGCGACGGCGCCACGATCTGCTTCCACGACAGCGCCACGGTCACGGGCGCCAGGGCGACGAGGAACCAGCGCGCGTACACCAGCGAGCGCGCCTTCCACACCGGGTCGTCGCGTCGCCCGCCGCCGGTGACGTGGCGGAGGAAGTCGTTGGCGAAGATGGAGCTGAGCGCCACCAGGATGGCTTCCATGGTGGAGAAGCCCGCGGCCAGGAGCCCGAGCACCACCACCGCCCGCGTGAACGAGCTGAACCGGGTCACCATGTACGTGGCCATCACCATGTCCGGCGCCAGCGTCTCACCGGTGAGCGACAGACGCGCGAAGAGCCCGGTGACCAGCACGGCGAAGAAGAGCCCGGACACCACCACGGCGGTGCCGAGATAGCGGTTCACGTCCTTCTCGCTCCGCAGGTAGAGCGACTTCGAGATGATGTGCGGCTGGAGGATGATGGCGAGCCCCACCACGAAGTTGGCCACGAACACCTCGAACCAGTCGCGGAAGAGCAGGCTGGAAGGGTTCGTGGCCTCCGCGTAGTGAGGGCCGACGGCCGCGAGGCGGTGGAAGAAGCCGCCCATGCCGTCGCCGAAGAACTTCGCGCCGGACCCGAGAAAGAGCAGCGCCACCACGATCATGATGGCGGCCTGCATGGTATTCGTGAGCACGTGCGTGCCCGCACCACCCAGCAGGATGTACGTGAACGTGAAGGCCACGACCGCCACCAGCGCGGCCCAGGTCGGGATCGCGAGCGCCTGCCCCAGCACCAGGGTCAGTCCGACGACGATCAGCACCAGGAAGCTCACCTGGAGCAGGCTCAGCACGGCGAACCAGACGCTCAGCCGGCTGTCGCCGAAGCGATCGCCGATCCACTGGGGCACGGTGAGCACGCGCGTCTGGTCACCGATCCGGCGGAAGCTCTTCGAGAACACCACCAGCCCCAGGAACATCCCCAGCGGCGCCGCCACCGCGTAGCCGAGCACGCCCGACCAGCCGTACAGGTAGATCAGCCCGGGGTTGATGACGAACGTCGCCGCGCTGGTCAGGCTCGCCGCCAGGCTCAGTCCCACCGCCACGGGGCTCACCTGCCGGGATCCGACCGAGTAGCTCTCCATGGTCGACGCCCGCCGCGCGCGCCACGCGATCGCGGCCACGAAGACCGCGTACGCCGCCACCAGCACCCACGACCACAGCGATTCGCTCACGTGTCGTAGCCCCATTCCATGGCCAGGGCGGCCATCGCCATGCCGCCGCCCGAGCCCATGAGCACCACCAGGTCACCGGCCTTCAGCAGGTGACGATCGGCGGCATCCGCCATCGCCATCGGGATGCACGCGCTCCCCGTGTAGGCGAAACGGGTCATCACGTTGTGGGAACGGTCCCGCGGCACGCCCAGTATGTCCAGCGTCTGATCGATGCTGTTGATGTTGATCTGCGTGAAGAAGTAGCGGGCCACGTCGCCCGGCTCCTTCCCGATCTTGCCCAGCACGCTGCGGATCAGACGCGGCCAGTGCGTCGGGTTCGTCTCCGGCGGGAACTTCTTCGCGAACCGCAGCAGGTGGTCCTTCCGCTCCAGCGCTTCGGGCGTCACCGGCATGAACGTGCCGCCCGCGTAGATCCCCATGTAATCGTGGAAGGAGCCCTCGGCGTACAGCTCGCTGGCCAGGATCCCGGCGCCGGACCCGGATCCGGGCTCCGGGGCAGAGGCATGGTCCGCCGCGCTCACCACCGCGGCGCCCGCGCCATCGGCGAAGAGCGTGGCCAGCTTGTAGTCGTCGAAATCGAGGTACTTGCTCATGCCGTACGCCCCGGCAATGAGCACGTGCCGGTACGACGGGTCCGCCACGATGTACTTCCACGCCAGGTCCGCGATCGTGACGAAGCCCGCGCAGGCGGTGTTCACATCGAAAGTGCCGGCGTTCACGGCGCCCAGCTTGTGCTGCACCACCGATGCCGTGGAAGGCGAGATGTAGTCGGGCGTGTCCGTCGCGACGACCACCAGGTCCAGATCCTCCGACCCGATCCCGGACTCCGCGAGCGCCTCCCGGGCCGCCGGGACCACCAGGTCCGACGTGGCCTGGTCCGCCGCCATGAAGTGACGCGTCTCGATGTTCCGGTTCGCCCGGAGGAACGCGTCCACGTCCATCCCGTAACGCTCGTTGAACTCCGCGTTCGGGATCGCTCGCCCCGGAGCGCACAGGCCCGTGCCCGTCACCACCGCACGCCGCGTCCGCTCGCTCATGCCACCCTCACTCCGCCTCCGGACGCGGGCTCAGCCCGTCGTGGATGAACTTGCGAAGGCTCTCCAGCGCCTCCTCCGGAGGCTCCCGGTCCTCCCATACCACCCAGCGCATTCCCATGAAATGCGCCGCCCCCATGAGCGCGTACGCCACCGTCTCCGGATCCAGCCGCCGGATCTCGCCCGCCTCCATCGCCGTCGCCAGCCCCTTCGTGTAGCCCGCCGCCAGACGCTCGTAGTACCAGCGGAAGAGCGCCGGGTCGATGAACTGGCTCTCGAACACGATCCGGTACAGGTCCCGGTGCGCCGACGCGAATCGCAGGAAGCTCCGAAGCCCGGCCTCCTCCACCGCCAGGCGACCCTCCACCCCCGCCAGCTCACGGGCTATCGTCAGCCGCAGCCGGTGGCTCAGCGAGCGCACCAGCTCGCTGAAGACTTCGTCCTTGCCGTGGAAATACAGGTAGAACGTGCCCTGCCCCACGCCGGCCTGCGTCGTGATCCCCGTGACGGAGGTGGCGTGGTAGCCGGCGCGGCCGAAGAGTGCCTCCGCGGCGTCCAGCAGCTTCTGGCGCGTGGCTTCGCCGCGCGCGGTGCGAGGTTTCCGAGAGGCCCGGATCATGGGACTGTGCGCTCGATTCGTGGGACGTCCGGGGCGTACATGAAACCTGAATCGGGTGTCAGGTTAATGGATGCACCCCCGCACCGCCGGTGTCAATGGGCGACAGGTCGGACCGTGGACTCAGCCGCCGAGCGGGCGCGGGTCCGGCTTCACGGTGAACGTCCGCGTGTAGCGCTTGCCGTCGACCGTGAGCCTGGCCGTGAACTCGCCGGGGAGCGTGACCACGGGCTCCTCGGGGCCGCGGCGGCCGAACCCGCCGAATCCGCGGGCGCGGCCGGTGTTCGGCTTCCACACCGCGCGGTGCATCCCGGCCCTGGCGGAGAACCGCTCGGGCGGGCGCCGCCAGATGCTGGCGGTGTTGGGGATGCCGCCCTGACCGCCCTGACCTCCCTGCCCGCCCTGGCCGCCGGCGCCCCGCCTCGCCGCTTCCGGCGCTTCCTCGCTGGAGAAGGTGCGCAGCACCTGTCCCTGGCCATCGAGGATGTCGAGGGTGACCGGGCCCTGCGCGTCGTGGGCGAGCCAGTAGTCGATGTAGGCGCCGTCGGGCGGGTTCTCGGCCTGGGGCTCGTCCTGCTGCATGCGCATGCCGTTGTCGCCGCCCTGGTCGTAGTCGATCGGCCGTGGCGGGCTGGAACAGGTATGCGTCGGCCGTGGCGATGGCCGGGTCGGCCTGGCGCAGCGGGCCGATGTCGTCGATCACCCAGAAGCCGCGGCCGTGGGTGGCGACGATCAGGTCGCCCTGGTAGACCTGGAAGTCGCGCACGGAGTTGGGCGGCAGGTCGAGCTGGAGCGGCTGCCAGTGGTCGCCATCGTCGAAGGAGACGAACGCGCCGCGCTCGGTGCCGGCGAACAGCAGCCCCCGCCGCTCGGGGTCCTCCTTCACGACGTGCACGTACACGCCTGCGGGGAGGCCGTCGGTGATGCGCTGCCAGCTCTTCCCCAAGTCGCGCGTGCGGTAGATGTACGGGTCGAAGTCCTCGAGCTGGTGCCTGTCGACGCTGGCGTACGCGGTGGCCTCGTCGAAGTGCGACGCTTCGATCGTGGTGACGCGGCTCCACGGCGTGAGCGCCTTCGGGGTCACGTCGCGCCAGGTGTCGCCGTCATCGGGCGTGGCCTGGATGAGGCCGTCGTCGGTGCCGATCCACACCAGCGGCGCGCGCAGCGGCGAGGGGGAGATGGTGTAGACCACGCCGCGCCGGTCGTTGCCGACGTCGTCGGCGGCGGCCCTGTCGAGGTTTCCGGGGATGCCCGGGTTCGGTCGCGTCAGGTCCGGACTGATCCGCTTCCACGACGCCGCGCCGTCGCTCGACTTGAAGACGAACTGGTTGGCGTAGTAGAGCGCGTGCGGGTCGGCGGGCGACAGCACCAGCGGCTGCGTCCAGTCGTGTCGCGCCGGCTCGGGGGACTCGGGCGCCGTGGTGCCGGGAACGAACCGGTTCTGCGCCAGGTCGAAGCGGCTGCCCGTGCCCCCGTAGACGACGCCGGGGTGGAGCGGGTCGCCGGCCGTGCAGCCGCTCTCGCCGCCCGCCCCCACCGGCTCCCAGTCGCGCTCGGAGATCTCGCCGAACTTGCCGCGCGAGCGCACGCCCACGGCACCGCTGTCCTGCTGCGCGCCGGTGACCCAGTACGGAAAGCGGTAGTCCACGGAAAGGTGGTAGATCTGCGCGGTGGGCTGGTTGTACCACGAGCTCCAGTCCACTTCGGCGGGGTCCGCCCTCGCGTTGCGCGTGATGACGGTGCCCTGGTCGCTCGACGTGATGAGCGTGTCCGGGTCCTCGGGCGAGATCCACGCCTGGTGGTAGTCGTCGCCGCCGGGCGAGCCCTTGAGCGCCACCCACGTGTGGCCGCCGTCATCCGAGCGCGAAAGCGAGACGTTGGACACGTAGACCACGTCCGCGTCGGTGGGGTCCACCACCACGTGCTCGAAGTACCAGCCGCGGCCCCACAGCGCCATGTCGGACGACAGCCGCGTCCAAGTCTCGCCGCCGTCGTCGGAGCGGAAGAAGCCTCCCTGGAGCGGCATCCCCGGGTTCGTCCCGTACGGGTTCGCGGCGGGCTCCTCCGGCGGCTTCGCCCCCGGCTCCGGCAGCAGGCAGTCCACCATGGCGTACACGCGGCTCGGGTCGGTGGCCGCCACCGCGATGCCGGTGCGGCCGATCCCCTCCGGCGGCAGCCCGGCGGTGAGCTGCTTCCACGTGTCGCCGCCGTCCGTGGACTTCCAGATGCCGCCGCCCGGACCGTTCGTGGGCGGGTAGACGAACCACGGCGGCCGGCGCGTGTTCCACAGCCCGGCGTACACCACGTCCGGGTTCGTCGGGTCGATCACCACTTCGACCGCGCCCACGTCCGGACCCCTGTACAGCACTTTCTTCCAGCTCCGGCCGCCGTCCTTCGACCGGAACACGCCGCGCTGCTCGCTGCCGCCGTAGTAGTGCCCGATGGCCGCCACGAACACCGTGTCCGCGTCCGTCGGGTGCACCGCCACCCTGCCGATGTGGCGCGTGTCCTCCAGCCCCAGGTGCGTCCAAGTGGCGCCCGCGTCCGTCGACCTGTACACGCCGTTGCCGAACCCCGTGGAGTCCCGCAGCGTGGAGTCGCCGGTGCCCACGTACACCGTGTCCGGCGACGACGGCGCCACCGCCATCGCCCCGATGGACGCCACCGGCTGGTCGTCGAACACCGGCTTCCACACGCCGCCGCCGTTGATGGTCTTCCACACCCCGCCGTTCACGTGCCCGAAGTAGAACTCGTTCGGCCGCCCCGGCACGCCCGTGGCGGCGTTGCAGCGCCCCCCGCGGAACGGGCCCAGCATGCGCCAGCGGAGGCCGGAGAAGAGCCCCTCCGGCACCGGCCCCGATGCGGCGGGCCACGTCCCCGTCGCCCGCCGGTCGTCGCCCAGCCCCACCGCGCGCAGCACCGAGCCCGGCAGCCCGCGCGGCCGCAGCAGCCCGGTCAGCCCGGGCACCAGCAGCATGGCGCCGCCTGCCTGCCCGGCGCGGAGGACGAAGTCCCTGCGGGTGACCGGGCGCGCGTCCGGGACATCGCTGGAAACGGGTGAGCGGTCGCGGCCCGGCTCTTCGGCCGCGGGGAGCCTGCGTGACAAGAGCGCCTCCTGGTGCGTGGATCGGGAGACAACATGGCCGACCGGCGGCGCCGGGGCCAGCCGACGTGCGCACCAGCGCCAGCACTCCGCCGCCGGCTCCCCTCCCGGCCGGCTCACCGTCACGCCCGACGCGAGATGGTCGTTCAGGTAGGGGCGGCCGGGGCGGCCGGGGCGGCCGGGACTGCGGGGGCGGCCGGAATCGCTGCCGCGGGCGCCCTGGCCGTGGAAACCGCTCTGCCGCATTCTGCGTTCGCACCCGAGACCCGCGTTTCATGCCGCAGCCACATCGATCGTTCCCGACCGTCCTCGCGCTGGCGGCGCTCCCGCTGTGGGCGTGCGACCACGAGGCCACCGCTCCGCGCGTTCCGCCCGACGTGGCCGGGGCGGTGGCCACGATCACCGCCGCCGACGTGGCCGGGCGGGTGGGGATCATCGCGGATGACAGCATGGGCGGGCGGAACACGCCGAGCCCGGGACTCGAGGCCACGGCGTCGTACATGGCGTCGGAGCTCGAGGCCATGGGGCTGGAAGCATCCGGCACCGGGTACATACAGCGCTACCCGTTCGCGTACCCGGTGCGGGACGACGCCAGCCTCCTGCTGGAGCTGGCCGTCGGGCAGACGCCGGCGCTGGAGGTCGGGCGCGACCTCGTGATGTTCGGGGCGGCGCCGGAGCGCGGCGACACGGTGGGCCGGATCGTCTGGGGCGGCCCCGCGTCGGACCCGGAGGCGCCGGGCCGGCTCGGCGTGCCTCTGGCCGGCCGGGTCGTGCTGTACGACCTGCCCGTGTCCCGGTACGACCTGGCCGCGGTCCTGGCGACGACCGGCGCGCAGCAGGCGGCGATCGAGGGCGACGCGGCGGCGATCGGCTTCGTGGTGGGTCCCGGGTTCGGCGAGCAGGAGATGGCCGCCGCGCTCGCGCGCAGTCCCCGCCACGAGCGGTGGATCCCGGAGTTCTGGATCCGGCAGCCTGCGGCGGAGGCGCTGCTCTCGGCCGCGGGAGCCGACCTGGCGTCCCTCCGGTCGGGTGCGCCGCGGGTCCTGGACGACTCCCTGCGCGTGCGCGCGCTCCTGGCGGAGGCGACGGCGCTGGCGCCCAACGTGGTGGCCGTGCTGCCCGGCTCCGATCCGTCGCTGCGCGCCGAGTACGTGGTCGTGTCGGCCCACTACGACCACCTCGGGATCGGGTTGGCGGACGCGACCGGGGACTCGATCTACAACGGCGCCGACGACAACGGGTCCGGGACCACCGCCGTGCTCGAGGTCGCGGAAGCGATGGCGTCGCTGGAGACCCCGCCCGCCCGGTCACTCCTCTTCCTCCTGGTGAGCGGCGAGGAGCGCGGGCTCATCGGGTCCTCGTACTTCGCCCGGCACCCGACCGTGCCGCTGTCGAGCATCGTCGCCGACATCAACCTGGACATGGTCGGGCGCAACGATCCGGCCGAGGTGATCGGCGTGGGCAGCGAGTACACCAGCCTCGGCGACCTCGCCACTTCGCTCGCCCGCGACACCGACGCCCTGGGGCTCAGCGTCCTCCCCGACCTCGCGCCCGACGAGCACCTGTTCTTCCGCAGCGACCAGCTCGTGTTCGCCTGCCGCGAAATCCCCTCCCTCTTCTTCACCGACGGGGGCCACGCCGACTACCACACCGTGAGCGACGAGGTGGACAGGCTCGACACCGACAAGATCGCCCGCGTCGCGAGGCTGGCGTTCTACCTCGCCTACGACGTGGCGGACGCGAAGGACCCGCCGACGTGGACGTCCGCCGGGCGAGCGGCGCTGAGCGAGAACGTGAGGTGCCCGTGAACTGGAGCCGGAAGGAAGTCGAGCGAAGGTGCCTGGCGACCTCCGACGCGGCGAGGGTGCCGAGCCACGGGGTGGTGCTGGTGCGGGCGGTGGGGCAGTAAGGGCGACGCCACCAACCGTGGCACATCGACGGACTCAATGATGGGCGGCGGAGCAGGCGGAGGAATGGCGCGGCGGGACGCATCGGGAGGCGGGCGTCCAGCCACAACGCCGTGGCGGCGCACGGCAGGTCCCCCCGACGGGGGTCGATGCCGCTTCCGGCCTCGGCAACCGACCACTCGCTGCGGGCTCCGGGGTGAGTGGTCGCTCTGCGGCGGTGAGAGGCCCTGAATCGACCACTCGATCTCAGGCTGGTCGAACGAGTGGGCACTTTCAGGCCCCAGGGACCGCCAACCGACCAATCGACCGCCGAGCTGCCGCGTGTGGTCAGGAAGCAACGCACGGCCGGCCCACGCGCCGCCGCGCCACGGGGCGGTGCGGGTGCGGGTCAGCCGTCCGCCATGGAGAGACGGACCTCGTTGACAAATGTTTCCACCTGAGGTAACGAGCGGCCGTCAGCACCGCAGTCTTGCGGCCTGTGTACAACCGTGCACACATTCAAGTGCATTAGGAGTGGGATCCGGCGAAGGCGACATCGAACCAGCAGAAGCACGGCGTTCGATTTGCGGACGCCATCGGCGTGTTCTCGGATGCCCGGGCGCTGGTGATGCGCGACTCGCGCCAGGACGACGAGCGGTACGTGGTCCTTGGCCTTCACGCGCTGGGGCGCCTCCTCGTAGTCGTCTACACGTGGCGCGGCCCGGACAGGATCCGCCTCATCTCCGCGCGCCCCGCCACGCGAACGGAAGCGCGGCAGTACGCGGGAGGAAGTCCGTGAACAGAGAATACGACTTCAGCAGCACGCGCCGCGGCCCCATCAATGTGCCTCCGGCGGGCAAGACCCGGGTGACGATCCGGCTGGACAACGACGTCCTGGACTGGTTCCGCGACCAGGTCAATGCGGCGGGCGGGGGCAACTACCAGACGCTGATCAACGCGGCGCTCCGCGACTACATCGGAAGGGCCGAAGAGCCGCTCGAGGAGATGCTCCGGCGCGTGGTGCGCGAGGAGTTGGGTCGCAGCGCCTGAGGCGATCCCGAATGTGCTCCCGGGCGACGGCGCAACGGAAGGCGCGGAAAAAGAACCGGGCCGTGGGCCGGGCTCTCGTCGCGAAGGAACTCGCTCGTATCGTCTACCATGTCCTCTCGAAGCGGGAGGACTTCAACCATCGCTTCAAAGGCATCCCGCTCCAGCGGCGGAAAAAGCAGGAGTGGCCACGTCGGTCAAGCCCGGGCAGCTAACTGGATCGGCTTTCGCCGAGTACCGCCCCGTTTGATTGGGAAGACCGACGTCGAGCCGCCGGACGTATCTGGGACCGCTCCGCAGAGCGACCGCTGAAATGAGCAGCGGTGAGCCCGAAATGGTGTTTGGACGCCACTCCACGTCCGATTCGATACCCACTCCGGCCCGGCCAGACCTGCCGTCGCTCGCGGAATCGAGAAGCGTCGCACGATCGAAAAGCGAATCAGAATCTCTGATTCCGCACAGATCATCGTGCTCCTTGACGAAGGACTTGTTAATGGTGTTATCCGCTGTTGGCTCCGCTCTGCGCATCGCCTCGCCCGACGCTCCTGACCCACCGCTTCAGCACCTTGCACGCAAAGCGGTAGTGGCTCGCCGTGTTCGCGCCAAGGTAGGTCACCAACGCGTTCGTTCCGGTCCAGCCAAACGTGCCGGGCTTCAGAAGCTCGTCCGTCGATGCCTGCCGAGCCAAGTCCAAGACTCTTGCATGCGAAGCCTCGAGTTCTCCCCACAGTTCATCGCTCAGGCGATCCCTATGCTTCTCCTGGATGTCCCGGTTCAACCTCGGCGTTTCATTCCACCTGTAGCCAGGGGCCGGCATCGCAGGAACCCGGCCATCAAGGCCGGCGCGATGCCACCCCAGGAAGAGCGTGTGCCATTCCGTCAGGTGTGCCAGGAGGTCGTTGACGGTCCAATCCTCACCCCACACCCCTGGTTCGGAGTACCTCCGGGGGATTCTCTCCAGACACTCCCGTAGCGTAGAAAACTGGTCTTCGATATCCCGGATCAACTGCTGCTTGGACGCGTATCTCACTGAGATCCCCTTTGATCACCCGACTGGCGGCCAAGGAGCCAATTGCGGATAACGTCTCCAGGTTGGCGACCCGCCGCGCCGATACCTCTAGCACGCGATCACCTTCGAAACAGCGGCAGCCTCACCAGCTTCAACACGGTCGCGGCGGGTTCTCCGGAGCGGCCGCAGGCCGCGCAGGCGCCAACCGTTTGTTAACCGCCGTGTTCTGCCCGCAGCCTGGCGGACGTCACCTCCGGGCCTGCCAACGCTTCGGATCGCGGCGGGAATGGAAAACGGAGAGTACCACGATCTCTTCCGCGCTCACTCTGAAGAGAATGGCATATGGGAATCGCCGAACAACGGCCCTCCGGACATCCCGATACAGAATGGGAAATCGGAGAGGATTCCGCTGGATCGCTGAGAAAGCCGCATCAATGACGCGGACGAATTCCGCTCCCAAGCCCAAGGAACGCTCCGAATACCACGCTGCGGCTTCCTCGAGTTCGGCGTCGGCCGCAGGGCGAACAACGAAGCGGCGGCTCACCCGTACTTCTTGTACAACCGCTCCCGGACTTCCTCCCAGGGAAGAGCAGAATCCGGGTCCGCTTCATGTTCTGCCAGCCTACGGTCCAGTTCCGCCTTCTGGGCCTCAGTTAATGGATAGGCGTCCGCGTCCGTAGCGATGCTGTCCCACAGGTCCTCCACCAACTGAATCCGCTCAGCGACCGACAGCTTGAGCAGTTCCTCGATTGGTACACTCGACATCCGCAAGCTCCTTCCCTGAAGTCCCTTGCTCCTAATCTGCTACAGAAACGCCGAGTGGAACATGGCGGTTAACGTTTCCAGGTTGGCGACCCGCCCCGCCGAGGCCTCCAGCGCGAGATCACCTTCGAAACAACGCGAACCTCACCAGCACCAAGAAACTCGCGGCGGGTTCTCCGGAGCTCGCGAAGCGAGCGAAGGCGCCAACCGTTTGTTATCTGCCGCTGGCCTCTTTCCCGATCCAGGCCTCTATTGCTCCGCCACCTGGAAGTAATCCGAATCAAGCCGCTTGATCTCGTACTTCTCGACTCGGGCGACACCGACGTCGTGGTCGATCATCAAACCAGCCAGCGTTGCGCCGTCGACGAGGATGATCTTGTTGTCGATGTTCTCAGCGTACTTTGTGGCTTCAGCGGAAAAGGACGAGCTGGTGATAAAGATCCCCTTCTTCGCTCGCACCCCTTGTAGTGCACCGGCAAACTTCTGGATCTCCGGGCGCCCTACGGTCCCCTCCCACCGCTTTGCCTGGATGTCAGATGACGTCCAGGCCCAGCCGTATCCTCCTTGATGATACCGTCAATCCCTCCGTCACCTGATTTCCCGACTGCTCGTCCTGCATCGGCCCTGGATCCGCCGTACCCCATCGCTACGAGCAGTTCAACAACCAGGCGCTCGAAGAATTCAGGGGGGCACTTCGCGACTTCGTCGAGGATATCAGAGACCAGCTTCTTCCGGATCTCTGAATAGCCGTACTCCAGGTGCTCCTCAGGCGTCAGATCATCCGCGCCCGCCGGCACCTCCTTCGAACCGGTGCCGTTCTCGGATTTGCCAGAACGGAACTCGAGGTACTCCGGGTAACCCTTCAGCTGAGCCATACCGATCGGGCCAGGATGGTTCTGGAGCAGTACCCTGCCTCGTTCGGTAATCCGATAGACGGCGCGTTGCGGTGCCTCGATCAAGCCCGCCCCCTTCAGGTGACTCTTGGCCCAAGCCACTCTGTTGACAAAGACCGGTTGCTTTCCACTCGGAAGCAGCTCCGAACGCTCTTCGTCAGTGACCTCGAAGTGCTTCGCCATGGCCTCGAGAGTATCCTGATTCGGCCTCGGCGCTCCGTCAGAAAGGTGCTCCAGAAGGGGTCTCATCAAGGACTGGAAATCAGGAATCGGCATATCTCATCTCATAGACTCTTATGTTGTTGGCCAGTGGCAGATAACTACTTGTTCCCGAACTCACGGTCGGCAATATCACACCCGCGCGTTGTATTCCCGAACCTTATGTTCGCTAATCCCCCACCAGCCCCCCGAACACCACCCCGAACGTCCCCCAGGTCTGGCCGCGGTGCT
Source organism: uncultured Gemmatimonadales bacterium (assembly GCA_963798845.1). GTDB lineage: Bacteria > Gemmatimonadota > Gemmatimonadetes > Longimicrobiales > RSA9 > CAVUKA01. The sequence continues at coordinate 362,244 of CAWCUS010000005.1, forward strand.
GGGGGCGGAATCCGATGAGCACCACGCGTCCCTTGCCGTGCTCGACGCTCACCATGGCGGCTTTCTCGGAGAGGACGTCCTCGCCGATGAGCCAGCCGCTCTGGAGGATGTTCTCCTGGTCGGTGCCCTCGCCCGCTTCGGGGAAGGTGATGACGCGGTGGACGCGCTCGCTGTGGGCGCCGGGGACGGTCTCGTACGCGCGGCTGTCGCCGGTGAAGAGGACGAGGGCGCGGGCGGGCATGCCGTAGACGAGGGGGTCGGTTGTGTCCACGTCGACGCGCAGCATGGAGCCGGGGCACCAGAACTCCTTCGATGACAGGCCGTCGTTCACGACCCGGACGGGGAGGTTGAAGCCGTCAATGGCGAGGTCGCCGGCCTGGCCGAAGGTCATGAGGGTGCCGCCGTCGCGGACGAACTGCTCGAGGGCCTTCACCCCCTCGTCGCCGAAGCCGCTCCGGTACTCGGGCGGCGTGTTCTCCAGGTAGCGGGCGTAGCGGCCGGCGAGCTGGCCGGGCGCCGAGCCCGGGCCCTTCATCATCACCGGGTTGTCCGACGGCAGGACGATGACGTCGAAATCCTTGATCAGGCTGCCCTTCCTGATCCGCGCGTCGTCCAGCCCCTGGTACGGGAAGGCGAACCGCTCCAGCACCAGCCGCGTCCACCCCTCGTCCATGTTCCCGCCGTAATACCGGTGGTACAGCCCGATCCGCTGCCGCTCCACGGGCGAGGTGGAAGCGGGCTCGACGTCCAGCGCCTCGAACGAGACGTGCGTTTCCGCCGCGACCGCACGCAGCGCCGCGCCGTCGGCGTTGCCCGGAATCAGGAAGTCCCCGGTGTTGAAAAGTGTTCCTTCGTGCCCTTCGTTCCCTTCGAGCTCTTCGTGTCGACTGCTGTTCGAAGCTTCTGCGCCCGCGAACCCAGCCCGCACCCGCCGAACCTGAACGCCCCGGTCAAGGAGCCTGTTCACCGCCAGGTACGCCGCGTTCTCCCGCCCGTCGAGCCGATAGCCGTAAGAGCCCGCGGTGACCGATCCGGCTGGCTCGATCCCGGTGGTGACGTAAGGAAGCCGCTCCACGACGCGGACCTCGAAGTCGGGATGGATCACGCTGGTGCCCACGGTGACCGGGGTCCCGACGGGGACCGCTTCCACCCCCATGAACTCCGCCATGTCGTGCGTCGCCAGGTCGTATGGCCGGATGGGGCTGCCATCGCGGTCCCGGGTGAACGCGTTGTCCGGGTAGAACGTGCGCCCCAGGAGCCAGCGGACCAGCCCGCGCTTGGGCTGCGCCATGGAGACCACCCAGGAGCCGCCGCCGTAGACGCGGCCTTCGTGGACGAAGTCGGACGTCGTCCGGCGGACCTCGACGCCCTGCTGGAGCAGCTTGTTGACCATCTCGACGGCGGTGAGGCGGTCGTGCTGGTCGGCGGGGATGATGAAGGCGGCGACGGGCCCGGTGGGCCCGTTGTGGACGGGGGCGGCGGCGTCGCCCCGCTCGACCTGGCGGCGGGCCTTGAGGTAGTGGTTCTCGAGGACGGTGCGGCGGTTCTTCGCCGCCATGTCGAGGAGGGCGAGCGACGCGATCTTCTGCATGTCCACGATGTCGCGCACGGTCCACCAGCCGCCCGGCCACGGGTCGGGGAACGTGTTCTGGGCGCGGTACTCCGGGATGCCGTGCTCGGGGTCGGCCTCGAGCTGGTCCGGCTGGACGAAGATCGGCCACGCCAGGTTGGCGCTGGCGGACTCGGTGAGCATGCCGGCGATGTTGTGGAAGGGCGTGATCCAGTGGAAGCCGAAGTGGCCCCAGCCGCCGTAGATGGCTGCGTTGGCGACGCCGCTCTTGCCGGCCGACTCCTCGTCGGCGGCGATGCGGGCGCCCCACCAGCTCATCTCGCGCCAGACCAGCGGGTCACCGTCGGGGCGGATCGGCTCGGCGTACGGCGGCACGTACATGCGCGGGCCGTACGCGCCCATCTGGTGGTGGTCCACGAACGCTTCGGGGACCCAGTCGCGGAACAGGATCTCGCCCGTCCACACGCTCTCGGCCGTGTTCTGCTGGAACGCGTCCCGGTTGTTGTCGTGGCCGATGTAGGGGTGGTAGAGCCACGGCAGGCTGGCGCCCTGCCACTCCGTCCCCGCCGTCTTCCGCACCCAGTCCGCGACCATGGTGGTGCCGTCCGGGTTGAGCGACGGGAACAGGATGGCCACGTCCTGGTCCAGGATCCGGCGCATGGCGTCGTCGTCGCGGGTGGCCATGTCATGGACCAGCTCCGCGGCGGTCTGCGTGGCCGCCACCTCCGTGGCGTGGAGGCCGTAGCTCTGGGCGACGATGGCCCGGCCGTTCTCGATGGCGTTCGCGATCTCCGCGTCCGAGTGGCCCCGGGGGTCGGCGAGGACCAGGTTGAGCTGCCGCAGCTCCTCCAGCCGCGCCAGGTTCTCCGGCGACGAGACGAAGAGGACGACGAACGGCTTCCCCAGCGTGCTCGGGCCCATCTCCCTCAGCATCACCCGCGGGCTGCGCTCGGCGACGAGGCGGTAGTAGGCGACGAGCTGGTCCCAGTCGGCGAGGCGGCCGTCGGCGCCCATGCGGAAGCCGAAGTGCTCCTCCGGCGACGGGATGGCGGCGGCTTGCGGGGCCTGGCGTCGCGGGGGGCGAGGGCTCCTGGGCGAGCGCGGGGGTGCCGAACGCCTGGACGAGGGTGACCACTGCGAGCACGAAAGCGGTGGACGCGAAGCGGGGGCGTCGCATGATCGCTCCATCAACGGTGAATGCTGTCGGGCATCGGGGATTCGGGCAGGGCCGGTCCCGGACAGGATACGGGGGCATCAATGGCGCGTCAACGAAATCCGGCGCGGAGTCACCGGCCGCGGGAGACCGGGCGAGTGTCCGGGGCCCTCGGGCACCCCATCCGCCGCTTCAGGGGCGTGCGGCTCCTGGCTGCGGCAGGCCGCCGATCAGCCCGCCTTCACGTGCAGCGCGAACTGGCGCCCTGGGGGTCCATTCACCGGGCGACGCGGTCGCCGCCCGGGACGTCCATGGGGCCGTTGATCCACCTGGCCTCCTGCCTGACCAGGGAGCGTGGCATTGTTCCTGTATGCGCGGCCGCGCGGACCCATCCAACGGAGTGAGGCGACCATGACGGCGGGCGAAGGCGAGCTGAAGGGACCGGACCTCGAGGCGGGGGTGGCGCTGAACACGCTTGCAGAGGGCGAGCCCCTGCTGGGGCATGCAGGCGGCGAAGCGGTCATGCTCGTCCGGCGAGGAGAGGAAGTGCTGGCGATCGGAGCCACGTGCACCCACTACGGCGGCCCGCTGGCCGAAGGGCGAGTCGAAGGGGAGCGGGTGTTCTGCCCCTGGCACCACGCCTGCTTCTCGCTGCGCAGCGGAGAGCCGCTGGAGGCGCCGGCGCTCAACCCCGTATCGCGCTGGACGGTCGAGTTGGAAGACGGCCAGGCGCGGGTGAAGGGGCGGGAGGAGCCGGACCCGCTGGACAGCCGGGGGCGGAGCGCGGAAGGCCCGGATTCCGTGCTGATCATCGGCGCAGGCGCGGCCGGGAGCGCCGCGGCCGAGATGCTGCGCCGCCAGGGCTACGGTGGTCCGGTCACGCTGGTCGATCCGGAGGAGGAGGCGCCGTACGACAGGCCGAACCTGTCGAAGGACTTCCTGGCCGGCGAGGCGCCGGAGGAATGGATCCCGCTCCGCCCCGACGGTTTCTACGACGAGCACGGGATCGAGCGCGTGCGGGCCACCGCGGAGTCGCTGGACACCGAGCGGCGGGAGGTGCGCCTCTCGGATGGCCGGACGCTCTCCTATGGCGCGCTGCTCCTGGCGACGGGCGCCCGGCCGCGACGCCTGGACATCCCCGGCGCCGACCTTCCCCACGTCCACACGCTCCGCTCGCTGGAGGACTGCCGCCGGATCATCGAGAACGCCGACGACGCCGGCCGGGCCGTGGTCGTGGGCTCGAGCTTCATCGGGATGGAGACCGCCGCGTCGCTCCGGCACCGGGGGCTCGAGGTGGCGGTGGTGGCGCTGGAGGCGGTGCCGTTCGCCGGGTCGCTGGGCGAGGCGGTGGGGCGCTACCTCCGGGGCGTGCACGAGGAGCACGGCGTGGTCTTCCACCCGGAGCACAGCGTTCAGGCCATCGACGAGCGCGCGGTACACCTGGATGACGGGACGGAGCTCCCTGCCGACCTGGTGCTGCTGGGCGTCGGCGTGGTGCCGGACACCGCGCTGGCCGAGGCGGCAGGGCTCGAGGTGGACGACGGGGTGATCGTGGACGAGCGGATGCGGTCCAGCGCCGACGGAGTCTACGCGGCGGGAGACATCGCGCGCTTCCCCGACGCCCGGACAGGCGAGCGCATTCGCGTCGAGCACTGGGTGCACGCGCAGCGCACCGGCCAGGCCGCGGCGCGGGCCATCCTGGGCGCCGGCGAGGGGTACCACGCGCCGCCGTTCTTCTGGACGCACCAGTTCGAGGCCGGCGTGACGTACGTGGGGCACGCTTCGAGCTGGGACGATGCGGCCGAGGAGGGCGATGTCGCCGGCGGCGATGGCGTGGTGCGGCTGATGGGGGGCGGGCGGGAGCTGGCCGTCGTGGCGGTGGGGCGGGACCGGGAGAGCCTGGACGCCGACGTGGCCTTCCGGAACGAGTCGTAGCGGCCGCTACTCGAGTCCGTACTCCTTCATCTTGCGCCACAGCGTGGTGCGGCTCATCCCGAGCAGCTCCGCCGCCCGTGAGCGGGCGCCGCCGGTCTCTTCCAGCGCCGCGCGGATGGCTGCGGCCTCCTGCTCGGCGGGGACGGCCGCCGCGTAGCGGTCCTCCGGATCCGATCCGGGGCCGGTCCCGCCCGGACCGCCGTCCGGCCCGGCGCCACCGGTCCAGCCGCGCCGTTCGGCACCCGCGGCGCCCGCCGCGCGTCCGCTCCCGCCGTCGCGCTGGCGGATCTCGGGCGGCAGGTGCTGCGCTTCGACGCGGCCGCCGCCGGCCCGGATGACGGCGCTCTCCACCACCGCCATGAGCTCGCGGACGTTGCCGGGCCAGGGATAGGCGCGGAGGAGGCGGACGGCGAACGGTGAACAGGAGAGGCGGCTGTCTTCTGGGAGTCGGCCGCGGACGCGCTCGAGGCCGGCCTCGATGAGGAGCGGGACGTCGCCAGGCCGCTCGCGCAGCGGCGGGACGTTGATGCGGAAGACGTTCAGGCGGTAGAAGAGGTCCTCGCGGAACCGACCCGCGTCCACCTCGGCGCGCAGGTCGCGGTTGGTGGCGGCGATGACGCGGGCGTCCACGCTCACGGGGCGGACGGCGCCGACGGGCGTGACCTCGCCTTCCTGGAGGACGCGCAGGAGGCGCTGCTGGAGCCGGAGGCTCATGTCGCCGACCTCGTCGAGGAGGAGGGTGCCCCCGTCGGCCGCCGCGAAGAGGCCCCGGCGGTCGGCCACGGCGCCCGTGAACGCTCCCTTGACGTGGCCGAAGAGCTCGGACTCCAGCACGCCCTCGGCGAGGGCCGCGCAGTTGACGGGGATGAAGGGGCGGCTGGCGCGGCGAGACAGGTCGTGGATGGCGCGCGCCACCAGCTCCTTCCCCGTCCCGGTCTCCCCGGTGACGAGGACGGTCGCGTTGGTGGGTGCCACGCGGTGGATGGCTTCGAACACCTCGCGCAGGGGGCGCGACCGCCCGATCATCCCGGGGACGCCCTCGGTCGCGGCGCCGGGGCCCGGGTGGCGCTCCAGGATCTCGCTGACGCGGGCGGAGAGGAGGTCGGGGTCGACCGGCTTGGTGAGGAAGTCGTCGGCGCCCGTGTGGAGCGACCGGACGGCTGTCTCGATGGTGCCGAAGCCCGTGATCATGAGGATCGGCACGCCCTCCCCGCGCTTCCTGAGGACCTCGACGAGGCTCACGCCGTCGATGCCGGGCATGCGGAGATCGAGGAGCATGAGGTCCACGGGGTCGCGGGCGAGGACGTCGACGGCTTCCGAGCCGTCGTTGGCCAGGACCACGTCGTAGCCATCCTGGCGGAGCAGCTCGGCGGTGGAGAGGCGGAAGGCGCGGTCGTCGTCCACCACGAGGATGCGGCGGCGCTCAGTCGTCTGCATCGGGACCTCCGGCAGGGACGCGGCGTGGCGCTCCCGCCCCGGCGAGGGGGAGTGTGAGCCTGAACACGGCGCCGCCGCCCTCGCGGTTGGACGCGTCGAGGCGGCCATCGAAGCGCGCGATGAGGCCCTGGGCGATGAACAGCCCCAGGCCGACGCCGCTGGCGTCCGCCTTGGTGGTGAAGAACGGGTCGTAGATCCGGTCCATGAGCTCGTCGGGAATGCCGGGGCCGCGGTCGGCCACCTCGACCGCCGCCCGGACGCCCACGCGCCGGAGCACGAGCGACACGGCGCCTCCTCCGGGCATGGCATCGCGGGCGTTCTGCGCCAGGCTGAGCAGCACCTGCTTGAGCGTGTCGGGGGGGATGGCGAGGTCGGCGAGGGGCTCCGTCGTCACTTCCACCTGCCACCGGTCGCCGCCCGCCCGGATCAGGGCGGCCACCTGGGACACGACCTCGTGGGCGTCCGCGCGCGAGGCGCCCGGGTCCATGGGCCGATTGAGGTCGAGCATCTGCTCCGCCAGCTCGTGCATGCGGAGCAGCTCGTCGATGGCCAGGTCCGCGAAGCGCCGCCCTTCCGGGTCGTGCGTCATGCGCCGGTGGACGACTTCCAGGCAGTTCCGGATGTTGGCCACCGGGTTGCGGATCTCGTGCGCCAGCTCCGTCACCAGCCGTCCGCTCGCCGCGAGCCGGTCCCGGCGGATCAGCTCCGACTGGAGCGCCCGCAGCCGCTCCTGCCGCTCCGCCAGCTCCTCGTTCGCGCGCGACAGCTCGTCCAGCCGCGAGCGCAGCGACGCGCGCATGCGCGCGAACGCCCGCGCCATCCGGTCCACCTCCTCGATCGCCGAGCCGGACAGCGGTGCGTCGAAGTCGCCGCCGGAGAGGCGGTCCGCCGCCGTGGCCAGCCCGCGCACCGGTCGCGACACGGTGGTGGCCAGCACGGCGCCGAGCGCCAGCGCCACCCCGAGCGCCAGGAGGAGGGCAAGGAGCGCTCCCCTGCGCAGCTCCGGCAGCAGCGCCAGCTCGCTCGCCCTGTCCGCCGCGAACACCACGCGTCCCACGGTGCCGAGCGGGGCCGAAGCCACCCAGAAGCGGCGCCCGCCCACGTCCAGCTCCCGCACGCCGTCCACGGCCGCCAGTCGAGCCTCCCCGTCCGCCAGACCCCGGGCCACCGCCTCGTCCATGGTGCTCGCCACCACGCTGTCTCCGGCGACGATCGTCACGTCCGCCGCCGTCAGCCCCGCCAGCGTCCCCGCCGTGGTCGCATCCACCGGCGAAGCCACGCCCGCGGCGCCCAACCATCGGCCCTCCGCTTCCACGGGCGCCACCGCCAGCGCGTACAGCGCGCCGTCCCCGGGCACGAACGCCACCGGGGCGTGGCCTTCCCGCGTCGCCCGCAGCTGCGCGGCGTCCGGCGACGGACCGGCCACCGTCTCCCCGTCCGGTGACACCAGCACCGGGACTTCGCCCGCCGGCGCCGCACCCCCGACCAGAGCCCGCGCCTCGGCCATGCGGCCGGCCCGCAGCGCGGCAGCCAGGCCGTCCGTCCCCGCCACGTCCTGCGCGTGCATCATGAGCGCGTCCGCCCGCGCTGCGTTCCGGTCCTCGAGCACCATGGGGCCCCGCCCCAGGTCCTCCTTCGCCGACGCCTCCAGGCGCCCGCGCAGCGTCCGGTCCAGCGCCAGCCCGGCCGGCAGCAGCCCCAACATCACCACGGCGGTGAGTCCCAGCAGCAGCGTCTGTCCGATCTTGAGTCGCATGCCTGCTCCGTGTGCCACATCCGCGCCGGGCGCCTCCCGCGCCTTCGCGCATCACTTCAACTGAACGCTCTAACGATATGTGGCCCTGTGTATTACTGCGTTCAATTCGCGCCAGTCACGAGCCCGCGTCGCCGGTCGCGCTCCGGGTGGAGACGAGCGAGACCGGCCGATGGAACGGCCGCCGGCGTTTCAACAGTGTTTCCTCGCGCCCTCCGGCGAAACACCCACGTGTTGCGTGAAACGAGCGTTGCGCGCCGGGGAAGCGCCGGCGAGAGCCGGCCAGCCCGTTGGTGGGAAAGGGGTTGCGGAGCTCCGAGGCGCGTGTGTGCCGGGGCGGGGGCCGGCACGGCTGCGGCAGGGCGGGTCCGGCGGCTAGATTGCCGCACCGGATTGCTCGAGTTCACGGACCACGACCCGACCACAATGGCGCGCAGCTCTGCCCGCGGAGGCCCCGCCCCTGCCCTTTCTCTCCGGGCGGGTCCCGATGCGCTACGGCTCATACGGGAGCGAGGGCTGCGCGGAGAGGACGTGGACGTGGTGCCGGGGGCGGGCGGAGGGCCGAAGTGGCTGGTGCTGGAAGCGCTGGACCGCTTCCTCTTCGGTGAGGTCCTGCAGGCGCGGCGTTCCGGGCCACTGCACCTGATCGGCTCATCCATCGGCGCGTGGCGTCTGGCGTGCGCGGCGCAGGGGGACCCCGCGGCCGCGATCGAGCGGATGAAGGAGGCGTACCTGGCGCAGCGCTACGACCGCAAGCCGACGCCGGGGGAAGTGAGCGAGGAGAGCGGCCGGATCCTGGACCGGCTCCTGGGGGAGCGGGGGGCCGACGAGATCCTCACGCGCCGGTGGACGCGCCTGCACGTGATCACTGCCGAGTGCCGTGGCGCGGCGGCGAGCGAGTGGCTCCCGCTTCTGGGCGCGGCGATGGCGGCGGCCGCGGCGGCGAACATGGTGAGCCGGCGCGGGCTGGCGCTCCAGGTCCGTCGCGTGATCTTCCATACGGCGGGGGACGCCAGCCCGTTCCTCTCGCTCCGCGACTTCCCGACGCGGCACCTTCCGCTCACGCGCGCCAACCTGCGACCCGCGCTGCTCGCCACCGGGTCGATCCCGCTCGTTCTCGAAGGGGTCCGCATCCCCGGCGCGCCGGGCGCGGTCTACCGCGATGGCGGGATCGTGGATTATCACCCGGACTTCGATTTCGGGGCGGGCGAGGGGCTGATCCTCTACCCCCACTACTTCGGCCACATCGTGCCCGGGTGGTTCGACAAGGCGCTCCGCTGGAGGCGCGGCACCCCTGGGAACTTCCGCAGGGCGCTCATCATCGCTCCGAGCGACGAGTTCGTCGCACGGCTCCCGGGTGGCGCGATCCCGGACCGCAGGGACTTCTACCAGCTTGGGGAGGCCGAGCGGCTGGCGCGCTGGAAGCGGGTGCTCGCGGAGGGGGAGGCGCTGGCGGATGAGCTGCGGGAGCTGGTCGAGACCGGTGCCATCGCAGAGGCAGTGCGCCCACTCTGAGCACGGGAGGCGTCGGAGCGGACGCCGGCCTGACGGCCGGCCCGGGACGATCCCGCACCCCCCGACACGATCCCGCACCGCCGGACACGCCGCACGCCGCCTTCGGCTCCGGGCGGGTCCGATTCTTGACCGATGCGTCGAGCATGAAAGTCGCCGCCATCGTGAGTCTGATCGCGGGCCTGGGCGCCATCGCCGGCCTGTTCCTGCTGTCGGATCCGGCGCACATCTGGGCGCTGATCGAGCAGGTGGCGGTGTGGCTCGTGCCGCTCTCCATCGCGCATTTCGTGTTCGTCTTCCTGACCACGATGGCGTGGCGCAGCCTGCTGGTGGCCCAGGACATGGACCGCCCGCTCAGGGAGCTGTTCCGGATGCGCTGGATCGGCGACGCCCTGTCGGCGCTCACCCCTTTCGGCATCGCCGACGGCGAGGCCGCCCGGGCGTACCTGCAGGCGAAGGAGACGGAGCTGGACGGGCCGAAGGTCGCCGCGGTGGTCATGGTCGAGCTGACCGCGCGGCTGCTGTCGCTCGTGCTGTTCATCCTGGTGGGCATCCTCCTGCTCGCCATCTACGGAGGGCGGCACGTGTGGCTCACGGCGGGCGGCGCGACGGCGCTGCTGGTGGCGGGGCTGGGCGCGTACGTCTATGCCCAGAAGCACGACTGGCTGCACAAGCTGGCGCGGAAGATCGGGAAGCGAAGCAAGAGCGAGAAGTGGCAGGAGCTGGCCGGTGACACGGACGCGGTGAACGAGCACCTGGGCCCGATCTACGGCGAGCACGGAGCTTTCCTGCGTTGCACCGGCTGGCACTTCGCCGCCTGGGTCTTCTCCGCCGCGGAGATGATGTTCCTTCTCTGGGTCCTGGACACGCCCGCGGGACCGATGGAAGCCTGGATCTTCGAAGCCATCGGGCAGGCGGCGCGCAACGCCGGCTTCTTCCTGCCCGCCGCCCTCGGCGCCCAGGAAGGCGGCTACTACCTCGGCGCGAAGGCGATCGGGAAGAGCTCCTCCGTGGGCGTGGCCGTGGCCATCATCAAGCGCGCCCGCGACATCATCTTCGGTGTGCCCGCGCTCCTGCTGTGGCAGGGGCACGAGCTGAAGGAGAACAAGGAAGAGGAGGAGGGCGACGAAGGGCGCGAGGCGGGCGAAGCCGCCGCGGGCTGAACGAGCCGGGCGCGAACCGGTTCCGCCGCTCAGCCCACGCCGTACTTCTTCAGCTTCTCGTAGAGGGTCCGCTCGCCGATGCCGAGGCGCTCGGCCGCGCGCCGCCGGTTCCCTCCCACTGCTTCCAGCGCGCCCACGATGGCGGCGCGCTCGACCTCCTCCATTGTGCGGACCCCGCTTCGCCCCGTCCCCTCGCCGTCCGCGCCAGCGGCGGACCCGGCGGCGGGCAGCGCGGTGCTGATGCTGAGGTCCTCGCCGCGCAGCACCTCGCCGTCGGCGAGGATGGCGGCGCGCTCGAGCGCGTTGCCGAGCTCGCGGACGTTCCCGGGCCAGGTCGCGTGCTGGATCTTCTCGCGGGCGAGGCCATCGAGGCGGAGCGGGGGCCGCCCGACCTCGGCGGATATGCGGGCGAGGAGCGTCTCGGCCAGGGGGAGGAGGTCGCGGCGTCGCTCGCGCAGCGGTGGGAGGCGGATCGGGAAGACGGCGATCCGGTGGTAGAGGTCCTCGCGGAAGAGGCCGGCGGCCACGCGCGCCTCGAGGTCGCGGTTGGTGGCGGCGATCCAGCGCACGTCGACCTGGATGGTGCGCGTGCCGCCCACGCGCTCGAAGCGGCGCTCCTGGACGACGCGCAGCAGCTTGGCCTGGAGCTCGAGCTTCAGCTCGGCGATCTCGTCCAGGAAGAGCGTGCCGCCGTCGGCGAGCTCGAGGCGGCCCCGGCGCGTCTGGCTCGCGCCCGTGAACGCGCCCTTCTCGTGGCCGAAGATCTCGCTCTCCATGAGCGTTTCGGCGATGGCCGCACAGTTCACGGGGATGAAGGGGGCGTCCGCGCGCGGGCTCCGCTCGTGCAGCGTCCTGGCCGCCAGCTCCTTGCCCGTGCCGCTCTCCCCGAGCAGGAGCACCGTCGAGCTGGTGGGCGCCACCTTTTCGAGGGCGCGGACCACGGGCTGCATGACGGGGTCGCCGTATGTCAGGGGCGGCGTGGTCTCCGTGGTGCGGCGGGCCTCGTCGCGGGTGAGGAGGCGCCGTCGCTCGAGGGCGCGGTCGACCAGGAGGCGCAGCTCGCCCGGCGAGCCGATGGGCTTCTGGAGGTAGTCGAAGGCGCCCAGCTTCATGGCCTCCACTGCCGTGTCGACGGTGCCGTGGGCGGTCAGGACGATCACCTCCATCTCCGGCACGTCCGCCTTGGCTTTTCGCAGCAGGTCGACGCCATCCAGGGCGCCGGGCATGCGGAGGTCCGTGATCATCAGGTCGAAGGCCCGGTCGTTCAGCCGCCGCACCGCCTCCAGCCCGTCCGGCGCGGTGTGGGTCTCGTGCCCGTCGGAGGCGAGGGCGTCGGAGAGGAACTCGCGGATTCCCTCCTCGTCGTCCACGATCAGGATCGCGCCCATGCTCAGCCGATTCCCGGGATCTCGATGCGGAACGTCGCGCCGCCGCCATGGCGGTTCGAGGCGATGATGGTGCCGCCGTGCATCTCCACGATGCGCCGGGCCACCGGCAGCCCCAGCCCCGTGCCCGTGGTGCGCGTGGTGTAGAACGGGTCGAACACGCGCGCCTCCTCGCCGGGCGCCAGCCCCTCGCCCCTGTCCTCGACGCTGATGGACAGCCGGCCCCTGTCCTCCGCCACCGTGACTTCCGCGGGGAATCCGGCTGGCGACGCCTGCACGGCGTTGCGCAGCAGGTTCACCAGCACCTGCCGCAGGCGAAGCTCGTCCAGCGGCCATGTGGGCGGAGCGGCCCCGCCGTGGACGACCACGCCGTCGCCCGGGGCGGCCTCCTCCACGGAGGCTCGCGCGAGCGCAACCGGGTCGGTGGGGCGGAGCTGGAGCGGCGCGGAGCGGGCGAAGTCCAGGAGGTCCGACGTGAGCGCTTCCAGGCGACTCGCCTCCGTCACCACGCGCTCCGCCTTCCGCCTCACCGGGCTGTCGCCCGGGAGCTGCTCGAGCAGCAGCTGGCCGTGTCCTTTCAGGGACGCCAGCGGGTTGCGGATCTCGTGGGCGAGCACGGCCGACATCTCGCCGAGCTCGCTCAGCCGCCGCTGCTCCTCGAGACGCCGCTCCGCTTCCTCGAAGCGCTGCGACAGCCTCCAGAACACCAGCGCGGCCAGCATGAGGATGGCGGCGCCCACGGCCGAGACCGCCAGCGTTCGTGACGCCCTGGCGACCATCTCCTCGGCCACCACCGGCTCGAACTCCAGCACCAGCACCGGCCGGTCCGCGCCGGGCCCGCCGGGGGACCCGACGAAGTAGGCCCGCACCCGGTCGTCCACGCGGCCGACCACCGGACCCTCCTGCGGCTCCGGCAGCGCGAAGGCGACGCCCACGGGCGTCCCGCTCGCGGCGATCATCTCCCCCGCCGGGCTCAGGATGCCGGCGAAGCGGAGACCGCTCTCCCTCCGCTCGGCCAGCGTGCTGTCGAGCACTGCCTGGATCGCGGCCGCGCTCGCGCCCTCGCCCGACGGCGACCCGGGCGGGCGGCCGAGGTCGCGGCGCGTGCTGTCCGGCTCCGCCCGCGCACCCTCCTCCCCGCCCCGCCCGCCGTGCCGCCGGCCATCGTGCTGGCGTTCCCACGCCCGGAAGGCGCCGCTCCGTACCGCCGACTCGAGGATCTGCGCCTGTCCCCGGATGAGCGAGTCGGAAGCGTTGCGAACGCTCCGGTAGTTGGCCCACGCGCTGCCCACGAGCGCCAGCCCGAGGGCGAGGGTGGTGAACAGCCAGCCCCAGCGGGCGCGGCGGCCGCGCCTCGCCGCGCCGGGGTCCCCCTTCAGCGGCTGCATGGATCCATTGCTCCGTTACCCGGGGATGCCTGGCCCACGACTCAGGACGGGAGCCCCGCGGCGGGGTCCAGGCCTCCCACATAGTAGTCCAGGAGCTTCTGCTGGAAGAGAAGCGAGTAGCGCGCGTTCACGCTGGCGCTGCTCGCCGACACCAGCTCGGCCCTGGACTGCGTGACCTCGAAGATGGTAGCGAGCCCGGCGTCGTAGCGCTCCTGCACCGCCCTGAGCGCCTGCGTCGCCGCCTTCACCCTCGCCTCCGCCGCATTCATCTGCTCCACCGCGGCCTCGCGGTCAAGGACCGCGCGGCGGACTTCGAGGGCGATCTGCTGCCGCAGGTCCGTCAGGGCCAGCTGCGCGTTGTCCGCCTGGATCCTCGCCCGCTCCGTCGCGCGCTGGGTTGTCAGCCTGTCGAAGAGCGGGAACGACACCGACAGACCGACCGAGCCGCTCTTCTTGTCGCTCAGCTGGTTCGCCAGCGACAGGTCGGCGGCGTTGGTGTACGAGCTGCCGTAGCCGGCCGACAGGCTCACGGTGGGCCACCACGACGCCGAGGCCGCCCTCACGCCCGCCGACGCCGACCGGACGCCCGCCTGCGCCGCCTCCAGATCCGGGCGCGAGGCATACGCCGCGTCCAGGAGAGCGTTGACGTCCAGCGCCGTGTCCACCTTCACGCTCCCGGGCATGGCGGGCGCGGCGAACGCGTAGCTCGCGGCCGGATCGAGCTGGAGCACCTGGATCAGCGCGACCTTCTTCAGCGCCGTGTCGCGGCGCGCTTCGACCAGCGTCGACCTCGCCGCCGCCACCTGCGCTTCCTGCTGGTACAGGTCGGCGATGGGGCGAGTGCCCGCGTCCGACAGGGTCTGCACCTGCCTGAGCAGCTGCTCCTGCGCCATCAGGTTCTCCTCCGCCACCTTCACCTGTTCCTGCGCCGCGATCAGGTCCAGGTAGCCGGAGATCACCGAGAAGACCACGGTCTGCTCGGCCCGCTCCGTGTCCAGCTCCGCCGCGGCCCGGTCCAGGTTCGCCGCCTTCAGCGTGTTGACGTTCCGGAACCCGTCGAAGAGCGTCAGGCTGCTCGAAACCCGCGCCGAGCCGCTCCCCGTGTTGCCGCTCAGCAGCTGTCCCTCCGTCGTGTTGAAGGTGCGCCCGAAATCCTGGTTCCAGCCGCCGGAGAGCCGCAGGTCCGGCGCGAACGCCATGCGAGCGTCCTGGACCCCGAGCGCGGACAGGTCCTGCTGGTTCTGCGCGCGCTTCAGGGTGGTGCTCTGGCGCAGCGCCATGTCCACCGCCTCCTGGAACGTGATCACCGAGGAGTCTCCGGCCGACATGGTCTGCGCGGCGGCGGCGGCCGGCAGGGCGAGCGTCGCGGCCAGGCCCAGCGTCGCCAGGCCGAGCGCCGCCCGGCCCAGCGTCGTCGCCCGGCCGAGCGTCGCCGCCGCCAGCCCGCCCAGCTCGCCAGGGCAGTGCGGGGCGTCCCTCTCGCGCGAATCCGTCTTGCGTTGCTGTGCTGCATGACATCCTCCATGGGGGCCGTGCCGGCCCGTCCAGAAATCACTCGTACCGGAGCGCCTCGATGGGATCGAGCGCCGCCGCCCGCCGCGCGGGATAGAAGCCGAAGAAGATCCCGACCGCGCCCGAGAAGCCGAGGGCGAGCGCGACGGTGGGAATGGAGATCAGGGTGCTCCAGCCGGTGACGTGGCCGAGGATGGTGCTCCCGGCCACGCCGAGGCCGAGGCCGATGAGGCCGCCGAGCACGCTCATGACGACGCTCTCCACCAGGAACTGCGTCAGCACGTCGGAGCCGCGTGCGCCCATGGCGAGGCGGAGTCCCACCTCGCGCGTCCGCTCGGTGACCGAAACGAGCATGATGTTCATGATCCCGATCCCGCCCACCAGCAGCGAGATGCTGGCGATCGCGGCGAGGAGCAGGGTCATGACGTGTGTGGTCCCCTGCGCCGCTTCCGAGATCTGGTCCTGGTTGCGGATCGTGAAGTCGTCCGGCTGGTTGCCCGCCAGGCCGTGGGCGTCGCGCAGGATCTCGCGGATCTCCTGCTGCGCGGACGGGACGTCGCCCGGCGAGAACGTGCTGGCCAGGATCTGCGGGATGAACATGCGTCCGCTGAGCCGGGTCTGGATCGTGGTGTACGGGGCCAGGATGGCGTCGTCCTGGTCGTGGCCGTCCGGGGTCTGCCCCTTGGCGGCCAGCACGCCGATGACCGTGACCGGCACGTTCCGGATCCGGATCTGACGGCCCACCGCGTCGCCGTTCGGGAACAGGTTCTTCGCCACGGTGCTGCCCAGCAGCACGTCCTTGCGCATGGCGCGCACGTCGGCCACGTCGAAGAAGCGGCCGTCGGTCACCGGCCAGTCGCGGATGGTCTGGTAATCGGCGGACACGCCCATGATGAGGGTGTGCCAGTTGCCGGCTCCGCCGACGACCTGCCCGAACGTCATCACGACCGGCGAGACGCCGGCCACCAGGAAGCCCTGGCCGCGGATCATGTCCGCGTCATCCACGGTGAGACGCGTGAACGTCTGCGCGCCCTGGCTCACGCCGCCCTGCTCGGCTGCGCCCGGGGTGATGACGAGCATGTTGGTGCCCAGGTTCTGGATCTGCTGCTCGATCTGGTGCTGCGCTCCGGCGCCCACGGCCACCATGACGATGACCGCCGCCACGCCGATGATGATCCCCAGCATGGTGAGGAGCGTGCGCATCTTGTTCTTCAGGATGCTCTGGCCCGCCACCTTGATCAGCACTTTCGACTTCATGCCGCACCTGCCGTTTTCACTTCGTCCATTCCCGCCAGGTCACTGGCCGCGACGTGGCGGTCGGGCACCGGCTCGTCCCTCACCACGCGGCCGTCCCTGAGCTCCACCACGCGGTGCGCGTAGCGGGCGATGTCCGGCTCGTGCGTCACCAGCACGATGGTCACGCCCTCCTCGTTCAGCTCCTGGAACAGCGCCATCACCTCCACGGACGTCACCGAGTCCAGGTTCCCCGTGGGCTCGTCCGCCAGCACCAGCGACGGGCGCGTCACCAGCGCCCGGGCGATGGCCACGCGCTGCTGCTGCCCGCCCGACAGCTCCGCCGGGTCGTGGTCCAGGCGGTCGCCGAGCCCCACCCGCTCGAGCGACGCCTTCGCCATCGCCCGCGTGTCCAGCTTCCGGCCCGTCCGGTCGTAGAGCAGCGGGAGCTCCACGTTCTCCAGCGCGTTCGTGCGCGCAAGCAGGTTGAAGCCCTGGAAGACGAAGCCCAGCTTCTGGTTGCGCACGTCCGCCAGCGCGTTCCTGTCCAGCCCGTCGACCCGCTCGCCATCCAGCGCGTAGCTGCCCGCGCTGGGCCGGTCCAGGCAGCCCAGGATGTTCATGAGCGTCGACTTCCCCGACCCCGACGCGCCCATGATCGCCACCATCTCCCCGCGCTCCAGGGTGAGGTCCACGCCGTTCAGCGCGTGCACCTCGTTCTGCCCGGACCGGTAGACCTTCTCCAGCGCCCGCGCGTCGATCACGGGCGCCCCCCCCGCCGGCGCGATCATCAGAACGCTCCCGGAGGCCGGCGGCCCCCGCTCGAGCCCGACTGGAACGGGTTCGCCGAAGTCTCGGGCGCCGCCGACCCGCTGGTCACGGCCGCGATCACCTGGAGCCCTTCCTTCACCGACGGCGGCGCCTTCGTGATCACCGTGTTCTGCCCGTCCGTGAGACCCGTCTGCACGGGCGCCACCGCCAGCTTTCCGTCCGCGTCCACGTACCAGAGGATGGCGTGCGACGACCCTGCTCCGCTCCCCGCCCGGGCGCTCCGGGCTCCGCCCCCGCCCGCCTGTCCGGCGCGCGCCCGCGCCGCCCACGCCGCCCGGCGTGCTTCGGCACCCGCGGCCGCGGCACTGTCGCCGTCGGCGCCCTGGCGCGCGGCAAAGCGCCCGGCGACCTGCGCCCGCATCGCCTCCGTGGGCTGGAAGCGGAGCGCCGTGTTCGGCACGGTCAGCGCGTCCTGGACGCTGTCCACCACGAACTCCACGGTCGCGGTCATCCCCGGGAGCAAGGCCCCCTCCGGGTTCGCCACCGTCACCACCGCGCTGTAGTTCACCACGTTCTCCGTGCTGGTCGACGCCAGTCGCACCTGCCGCACGCGGCCGCTGAACGTCCGCTCAGGGTACGCCTGCACGGTGAAGCGAACGTCCTGTCCCTGGTGAATCTTCCCGATGTCGCTCTCATCCACGCTCGCCAGGATCTCCATCTGCCCCAGGTCGCGCGCCAGGACGAACAGCGTCGGCGCCGAGAAGCTCGCCGCCACCGTCTGCCCCACGTCCACGCTTCGCGACACCACCACGCCGTCGATGGGCGCCCGGATCTCCGTGTACTCCAGGTTCCGCTTCGCCCGGTCCAGGCTGATCCTCGCCTGCTCGTACGTCGCCTTCGCCGCGTCGTACGTGTACTGCGCCTGGTCCTGCTCCGCGTCCGTCACCACCTTCTTCGCGTGCAGCTCCGTCGACCGGTCCAGCGCCCGCTTCGCCTGCTCCAGGTCCGCCCTGTTCTTCGCCACGCTCGCGTCCGCCGACCGCACCTCCTGCTGCAGGATCGTCGGATCGATCCGCGCCAGAAGCTGACCCGCCTTCACGTGGTCGTTGTAGTCCGCGTCGATCTCCGCCAGCTGACCCGAGACCTGCGTCCCCACGTCCACGGTCTCCGTCGCCTGCAGCGTCCCCGTGGCCGTCACCGTCGACTCCACGTCCCCCCGCCCCACGCTCACGAACCTGTACTGCGGCGTCGCGCCATCGCTCCGCCGCACCAGTCCCCACGACAGCAGCGCCAGCACCGCCACCGCGGCGGGGATCAGGATCTTCTTGCGCTTCATCTCGTCGTTCTCCCCTGTGACCGGGATCCTGCCTGCCTCCGGGCTTCCACAATGGGCACGGACCGGACCATGGATACGTACAGTGATTGCAACGGTTTCCGTGATTCTGGCGGTGGGCGTCCCTGCGACATCCGCAGGGAATGCTGCGGAATTCGCAGAGGGGGCTGAGGGCCGAGGGCCGAGGGCCGAGGGCCGAGGGCTGAGGGCTGAGGGCTGAGGCGCTGAGGGCTGAGGGCTGAGGGCTGAGGGCTGAGGGCTGAGGGCTGAGGGCTGAGGGCTGAGGGCTGAGGGCTGAGGGCTGAGGGCTGAGGGCTGAGGGCTGAGGGCTGAGGGCTGAGGCGCGGCAGGAACGGCGGTCCGGACCCGAAAGTGACCTATCGGCCGCGCTGCCCGGCACGCTGGTCGATTTACGGCTCCAGGGGCCGGAATTCGACCAAACGCCGGCCGAGCGCTCGACTGCGTGGTCACTTTCACGCTCCCAGAGCAGGATCGTGACCAAACGCCGCCATCACAGGCCACGTCGGTCGCTATTCGGCGCCGGCGCCCCCCCCTACGGCCGGGCGGCCAGCCACCGCCGCGGCGCCCCCCCAGCCCACCCCCCTACGGCCGGGCGGCCAGCCCACCCCAGCCGCGGCCGCCCCCGCGCGCCCACCCCCCTACGGCCGGGCGGCCAGCCACCGCCGCGGCGCCCCCCCAGCCCACCCCTACGGCCGGGCGGCCAGCCACCGCCGCGGCGCCCCCCAGCCCCCCCTACGGCCGGGCGGCCAGCCACCGCCGCGGCGCCCCCCCAGCCCACCCCCCGGCCGGGCGGCCAGCCACCGCCGCGGCGCCCCCCAGCCCACCCCCCTACGGCCGGGCGGCCAGCCACCGCCGCGGCGCCCCCCCCAGCCCACCCCCCTACGGCCGGGCGGCCAGCCACCGCCGCGGCGCCCCCCCAGCCCACCCCCCTACGGCGGGCGGCCAGCCACCGCCGCGGCGCCCCCCCAGCCCGACACTACGGCCGGGCGGCGACCCACCGTCGGGCCACCCCCCCGCCCTCTTCGACCGGCCGGGCGTCCCCGGGCGAACGCCACTATTCAGGCTGGCGGCGCGTTGTATCTTGCCGGACCACCGCCCACGAAACCGCAGCCGGGACACGACTGATGCGCGCTGCCGCCCGATTGATCGCCGCCCCATCGGCTCCCAGCCGAAACACGAGTCCGCCGGTGGCCGGGACGCCCCGGTGGCCGGGACGCCCCCGGTGGCCGGGACGCCCCCGGGCGCCAGTACGCTCCCCTTGACCAGGACGTTCCCGGTGGCCGGGACGCCCCCGGGCGCCGGTACGCTCCCCTTGACCAGGACGTTCCCGGTGGCCGGGACGCTCCCGGGCGCCAGGACGCGCCCGGTGGCCGGTACGCTCCCCGTGGCCGGGACGCTCGCGGTGGCCGGGACACTCCGGGGAACCGGGAAGCGCCTGTTGCCCGCCCGGGTTCTGGTGCTGGCGGCGCTCGCCCCGCTGGGGGCGCCCGGCGTCGCTTCCCTCGTCGCTGGCTCCTCCGCACCCGCCGCCCGGCCGTTCACCCTGGCCGCCCAGACGGCGCGCGTGCCGGAGCACGACGCCCGGCCGGTGGCGGTGGCGGTGCGGCTGCCGGCGGGTGCCGAGATCCACATCGACGGGCGGCTGGACGAGGAGGCATGGCAGCGGGCGCCGGCGGTGGACGGGTTCACGCAGATCGACCCGGACGAGGGAGCGCCGAGTCCGGAGCGCTCGCGGGTGTGGGTGCTGTACGATGACGACGCGCTGTACGTGGGGGCGCGACTGGATGACGACGGTGAGATCATCGGGCGCATGGGCCGGCGCGACATGGACCTGGGCGACAGCGACTGGTTCGGCGCGATGCTGGACAGCTACCACGACCACCGGACCGCGTTCGGCTTCGACGTGAACCCGGCGGGGGTGTGGCGGGACGAAGTGAAGGTGATCGAGGAGGACGACAACTCCTGGGACCCGGTGTGGGAGCGGGCCACGACGGTGGATAGCGCCGGGTGGACGGTGGAGTACCGGATCCCGCTCGGCCAGCTGCGCTTCAGCGCGGCGTCGTCGCAGACGTGGGGCGTCCAGTTCGAGCGGGTCATCGGCAGGCGGCGCGAGTACTCCGTGTCGACGTTCATCCCGAAGAGCGCGCAGGGCGGCGTGCCCGGGTACGGCCACCTGACCGGACTGGACGGGCTCCGCCCGGGCAGGCACCTGGAGCTGCTGCCGTACGTGGTGGCGCGCACGGAGCACGTGGACCCGGGCGAGGACCCGTTCCGCACGAGCTCGGAGCAGTCGGCCACGGCGGGCGTCGACCTGAAGTACGGGCTCACTTCGGACCTCACGCTGGACGCCACCCTCAACCCGGACTTCGGGCAGGTGGAGGTGGACCCGGCCGTGATCAACCTGGGCGTGTACGAGACGCGCTACGCCGAGAAGCGGCCGTTCTTCATCGAGGGGAGCGAGATCTTCGACCTGGAGACCGGCGGAGGCGGCCAGCTCTTCTACACCCGACGCATCGGCCGCGCGCCGCAGGTCGCGCCGCCGTCGCCGATTGCCGACGTCCCGGCGGCCACGACGATCCTCGGCGCCGGCAAGCTCTCGGGCCGCACAGCGGGCGGGTGGTCGGTCGGCGTGCTGGAGGCGGTGACCGCGCGCGAGACCGCCCGCTACCGGGTCTCGGACGCTCCGGGCGGCGCCGACGCGGGGTCGGGCGGCGGGTACGCGGATCTGGCGTCGGTTGCCGAGCCGCTCACCAACTACTTCGTCGGCCGAGTCCGCCGTGACCTGCGGGGCGGCGCGAGCGCGGTGGGCGCGCTGCTCACGGCCGTGAACCGCGAGACCGGCGACGCGGCCGCGGAAGCCACGCTCCACGCCTCCGCGTACGCGGGCGCCGTCGACTTCCGGCACGAGTGGGATGGGCGACGGTGGTCGCTCGCGGGGGCGCTCACGGTCAGCCACGTGGTCGGGAGCGCCGCGGCCATCACGCGCACGCAGCGGCTGTCGAACCACTACTTCCAGCGGCCGGACGCGCCGCACCTGGACGTGGACTCGGCCGCCACGTCCCTCACGGGCGCGTCCGCGTACGTGCGCCTGAGCCGCCAGGCGGGCGAGCACTGGGTGGGGAGCACGGCCGTGGCCACCACGACCCCCGCCTACGAGATCAACGACCTGGGCTACAACTACCGCACCGACCGGCGCGACGCCGACCTCAACGTGCGCTACCAGGAGAACCGCCCGGGCGCCGTGCTGCGGAACTGGTACGTGTCCGGCTTCGCGCGCTTCGAGGGGAACTGGAACGGCGAGCTGATCGCCGACTGGCTCACGCTCCGGTCCGTGGCCAGGACGCTCGGCTACTGGTCGGTGTACGCGGAAGCCAACCACTCCCTGCGCGCCAACGACGACCGCCTCACCCGCGGCGGACCCATGGCCATCCGGCCGGCGTCCACGGACGGCGGCATCGAGATCTCCTCCGACGGCCGCAAGCCGCTCCAGCTGCGCACGGACCTCTTCGGCGGCCGCCAGGAGTTCGGCGGCTGGAACGTGGACGCCGCCGTCACCGCCCGCTGGCGCCCGTCGTCCAGCTGGAACCTGACGCGTGGGCCCCACGTACACGCGCCAGCACGTCACCGCCCAGTACGTCACCACCGTGGACGATCCCGGCTACGTCGCCACCTTCGGCCGCCGCTACGTCTTCGCGCCGCTCGAGTACTCGGAGCTCGGCCTGGAGACGCGCCTCGACCTGGCGTTCTCCCCCACGCTCTCGCTGGCCCTGTACGCCCAGCCGCTCCTCTCCACTGGCGACTACGGCGACGCCGCCTATCTCCGCGCCCCAGAAACCTTCGACTTCGTACCGTACGAGGGCGACGTTCCTGACCGCGACTTCAACCTCCGCAGCCTGCGCGGCAACGCCGTGCTGCGCTGGGAATGGCGACGCGGGAGCACGCTCTACCTGGCCTGGCAGCAGGCCCGCCAGGGCTACGGACAGGGCGGCGCCGCCGACCTGGGCCGCGACGCCCGCGCCCTCGCCGACACCCGCCCCGACAACATCTATGTGGTCAAGGTGAATTACTGGCTCAATCCGTAGCCGCGCGGGCGGGCTTCACCCCGGGCGCGGCCCTTGCACCCCGCGAGGGCATGAGCGCTCCTCGACACCCGGGCGGCCGTGGACGCGGCTCCCGCGGCGCGGCCAGCTCCCGCGGCGCGGCCAGCTCCCGCGGCGCGGCCAGCTCCCGCGGCGCCGCCAGCTCCCGCGGCGCGGCCAGCTCCCGCGGCGCGGCAGGCTCCCGCGGGGCGGGCGCGACAGGCGCCGCGCCCGCGGCACGCGCCCGCGCCATCGCTGCGCCGATCCTCGCGTGGCTCCTGCTCCTCGCCCTCGCGCTGGTCCTCGCGGGGTCGGCATCGCTCCCGGAAGTGATCGTGGCCGCGGTGCTCGCCGCGGGCGCCACGGCCGTCTGGCTCGGTCTCCGCAGGGCGCGCGACGGCGCTGCCGTGCCCTCGGCCCGTGCGCTGAGCGGACAGCTCGGGCTGCCGTGGCGGGTTCTGCGCGAGACGGCGCTGCTCCTGGTAGCGCTGGCCGGCGCCGTTCTGGCCCTGCGGCGGCCGGCGGGGGCGTACCACCACGAAGCGTATCCGCCGCCGAAGCGGCGGACCGTCGCGGACCGCGCGGTGCTCCTGCTGGGCTCGTCAATGCCGCCCACGAGCCTGGCGCTGTCCCTCGACAGGGAGCGCGGCTCGCTGCTGGTCCACCGTTTGCCCTGGCGCCAGGCGTTCCGATGATCGAACCCTGGGTCTCCCCATGAGCCTGCTCGGCTGTCTCGCCCTGGTGTTCGCGGCCCTGGCGTGCGCGGCGCTGGCACCGATCGCTGGCGCGTCTCCGTCCCGCGGGCTCGTGCTGTCGCAGCTCGGGACGGGGCTCGGCGTCCTGTCCCTGCTGTGCCTCGCCGGACGTGGCGGGGAGGCGTTCTATTTCGACGTGCCGCTCCTGCTGGCCGTCCTCGCCACCCCCGCCGCCCTGGTGTACGCCCACTTCCTGCGCCGCTGGGACCGACCATGAGCGCCTTCCTCCTGGTGGTGTGCGCGGCCCTTGTGGCGGCCTGCACGACGGGAGCCCTGACGGCGCGCGCGCCTGCGGACCGGCTGCACTTCGTGGGGCCGGTTACGCTCGTGGGCGCCCCCCTGCTGGCCGCGGGGCTGTGGGCCGGCGGCCTGTCCCCGGTAGCCGGAGCGAAAGCGCTGCTGGCCGCGCTCTTCGCGGCCGGCGGGGGCGTGGTCTGCTCGCACGTGGTCGCGCGCGTCGTTCACGACAGGGGGGAAGAGGAATGAGCGCGCTGCTCGCCGGACTCTACCTGCTGGCGGCCATCGCCGGGACCGTGGTCGTCGTGACGCGCGACCACACCCGGCAGGCGTTTTCGCTCGGCGTTTTCGGGACCATCCTGGCCGTTCTCTTCTTCGCTCTCCAGGCACCCGACGTGGCGCTGTCC
Source organism: uncultured Gemmatimonadales bacterium (assembly GCA_963798845.1). GTDB lineage: Bacteria > Gemmatimonadota > Gemmatimonadetes > Longimicrobiales > RSA9 > CAVUKA01. The sequence continues at coordinate 385,888 of CAWCUS010000005.1, forward strand.
CAGCTCGCCGTCGGAACGGTCGCCACGCCGTTCATGATCCTGGTGACGGTCACGCGCATCGGCCGGCTGCGGAAATGACGCCGCGCCTCCGGCACATCGCCTTCATCGCCGCCGCGCTCCCGCTCGGGGCCGGTCTCGTGCTGGCGCTGGCCGGGCTCCCGGCGTTCGGCGCGCTGGTGCCGACGAGCGGGGATGCGGCGTCGGCGCTATCGCCTTCCGAGCTGGGCATCTCGAACGCGACGACGGCCGTGAATTTCGGCTTCCGTGTGCTGGACACGCTGGGCGAGGAGTTCATTCTCCTGGCGGCGGCGACGGGCGTGGCGCTGCTGCTCCGGGACGCGCGCACCGACGGCCCGGCGCCCCGCCTGCGCCTCGACCGGAGCGAAGCGGTGCGCTGGGCGGCGCCAGCGGGGGTCGCCGGGACGGCGCTGGTGGGCGGCTACATGACGGTCCACGGCCACGTGACGCCCGGGGGCGGGTTCCAGGGCGGCGTGGTGCTGGCCACCGCGCTGCTGACCGTCTTCATCACGCAGGGGTGGAACGCGTTCCGCCGCGCGGCAGGCGAAGGGCTGGCCGAGGGCGTGGAGGCGATCGGGGTGGGAGGTTTCCTGGTCGCGGGCGTGGTTGCGGGGCTCGTCACCGGCTCCCTGTTCGGCGACTTCCTGCCGAGCGGCACGCCGGGCCATCTCCTCTCCGGTGGGCTTCCGGCCGTGCTGAACGTGCTCGTGGGCCTGGCCGTGGCGGGCGGCTTCGCCACGATCTTCCGCCACTACGTGACGGAGACCGTCACCGCCCCGGAGGACGAGGGGTGAGCATGCTTCCCTGGGTCGTCGTCGCCTGGCTGGTCCTGGCCGGTCTGTACGGCATGGTGACGAGCCGCAACCTCGTGCACCTGGTGGTCTGCCTGTCCGTCATGCAGTCCGCCACGTTCCTCCTCCTCGGCTCGCTCGCCTATCGCAGGGGTCTCGGCCCCGCCGTGTTCCTGCACGGGCAGACGGGGCCCGCCGCCGACCCCGTGCTGCACGCGCTGGCGCTGGTGGACATCGTGGTGGATGCGGCAGTCACGGCGCTTCTCCTGGCCGTGGCCGTCGAAGTGCTCCGCCACAGGGGCACGCTGGACCCGGACGAGCTCAGGGCCACGGACTGATCCGTGCCGCTCACGGTCTGGACGCTGGCCACTCCGCTGCTGGGCGCCGTCCTGCTCGCGGGCACGGGCAGGCTGCTGCCCCGTCCGGTCATCGACTGGATCGGCCTGGTGGTGGCCAGCGCCACGGCAGCGCTCGCGCTGGCCGTGGTCGCCACGGTGGGCGAGGCGCCCAGCACCACCTGGATCGCCGGCTGGGGAGCGACGGCCCCGCGCACGGTCGGCATCGTCCTGTATGCGGACACCGTCTCCGCGTCGCTGGCCGCGCTCGCCGCGTTCGCCTGCGCCGCCGCCCTCCTGTTCTCGTGGCGCTACTTCGAGGCGGTGGGGGCGTTCTTCCACGCGCTGCTCCTCGTCCTGCTCGCGGGGATGATCGGGTTCTGTTTCAGCGGCGACCTCTTCAACCTCTTCGTCTTCCTGGAGCTCATGAGCGTTTCCGGCTTCGCGCTCACGGCGTACCGGAACGAGGTGGAGGACCTGAGCGGCGCGCTGGCGTTCGCGGTGATCAACAGCATCGGCGCGCTCTTCTTCCTGCTCGGCGTGACGCTGATCTACGGCCGCGTGGGCACGCTCAACATCGCCGAGGCGACGTCGCTCCTCGCCCACGCCCGTCCCGACCCGCTCATCCTGGCAGCCTGGGTGCTCCTCACCACGGGGCTGCTCGTGAAGGCGGCGGCCGTGCCGTTCCACTTCTGGCTGGCCGACGCCTACGCGGTCGCGCCCACGCCCGTGGCCACGCTCTTCGCGGGCGTCATGATCGAGCTGGGGCTGTACGGCATCGCCCGGCTCCAGTGGACCGTGTTCGCGGGCCCGCTCGGCGATGCCCATTCCTTCATCCGCCCGCTGCTGCTCGCCATCGGCGCACTGTCCGCGATGGTGGGCGGCGTCATGAGCGTCCTGCAGCGCCACCTGAAACGGCTCCTGGCGCACGTCACCATCGCCCACGGCGGCGTGGTCCTCATGGCTTTCGCGCTCCTGGACGCGCGCGGCACCGCGGGCGCCACGCTCTACCTGGTGGGCGATGGCGCCACGCGCGCGGCGCTCTTCCTCGCCGTGGGCGCGCTGCTCCACCGCTACGGGACGGTGGACGAGCTGGCGCTCCTCGGCCGCGGCCGCGAGGAGCCCCTCATCACCTGGCTGTTCGTCGCGGCCGGACTGGCCCTTGCCGGCGTGCCGCCCTTCGGAACGGCGGCGGGCAAGGCGCTCATCGAAGAATCCGGGCGATCCCTCGGTTATCCCTGGATCGCCATCGTCGTCGCCGCCGCGTCGTCGCTCACCGCCGCGGCGGTCTTCCGGGCCGCCGGCCGGATCCACTTCGGCTGGGGCGGCGCGAAAGCACCGGAGGCCATCGGACCCACGCGCGCCGAAGTGTCGGAGACGCTGGCGCGCGGCGGCGCGACGCCGCGCCTGATGCTCGTTCCCGCGGGCGCTCTCCTCGCCCTCGCGCTCCTGGTGGGCTCGTTCCCGGCCGCGACAAGCCGCGCGGAGGACGGGGGGCGCGCCTTCATCGACACCCGCGCGTACGTGCGTGCGGTTCTCCCTGTCGGCGGGGCCTCCGATCGCGGCGCCTTCGACGGCGCCCGCTTCCGGACGGTGGGCCCGGTCGCGGGGTCCCGGGCCACGCCCCCCGCCAGCACTTCGTCCGCGCGCCCCGACCCCGACCACCCCCCGCTGCCGTGGCTCGAGCGGGCCGCCATGGCCTGGTGGGGCGTGTCCGGGGCGGCTGCGATCGTGCTGGCCCTGCTCCTCCTCTTCTGGGGCGCCGTGCCCGCGCCGGCCCGGCGAGCCGCGGAAGGCGCTCTCCGCGGGCCCGCGCGCCTGCTGGTGGCCGTGCACACGGCTCACGTCGGTGACTTCATCGCCTGGACCTGCATCGGCGCGGCGCTGCTCGCCATAGCGTCGGTCTTCATCCTCGTCTGAATGGGGCGGCGGCCGGCTAGCACACCGCTTGCCCCCGCCGAACGGCACCGAAGCCGCGCGGCGACGGGCGTCCCGCGGCCGGGTACGGCCGCCGGGGTTGACGGTTCGATGCGCGCCGGTACGTTTCGCCACGCGCGTGAACCGAGACGGGGCGGGAGCTTGATCGTATCACTCGAAAAGGAAGCGGATGCTGGGGCCGTGGAGCGCGAGCTCACGGGCCGTGGCCTCTGGGTGCGTCGCCTCCAGGCGGACGGACGGGTGCAGTTCTACGTCGAGCCCGGCTCGGCCAGGGTGGAGCCGGCCGCGCTCAGCGGGATCCCCGGCGTGGCCTCAGTCGCCGCGGAAGCGTCGGCCCACCCGCTGGTGGACGCGCTCGGCCCCGAAGCGAACGTGGGCGGCGTTCGCCTGTCCGCACGCGCACGGCCCGTCCTCCTGGCCGGACCGTGCAGCGTGGAATCGGAGGAGCAGATCCACGGGATCGCCCGGCGGCTGGCGGGACACGCGGAGTTTCTGCGCGGCGGCGCGTTCAAGACGCGCACATCGCCGTACGCGTTCCAGGGGCGCGGGGAGCCCGCGCTCGGCTGGCTGCGCGAAGCGGCCGACGCCGCGGGGCTGAACGTGGTCACGGAGATCCTGAGCGCGGACCAGGCGCCGCTCCTGGCGCGTCACGCGGACATGATCCAGATCGGATCCCGCAACATGCAGAACTCCGTGCTGCTGAGCGCCGCCTCGGCGGAAGGCCGGCCGATCCTGCTGAAGCGGGGCATGGCCGCCACCCTCGACGAGTGGCTGCTCGCGGGCGAGTACTGCCTCCTGAACGGGGCCCCGGCCGTGGTCTTCTGCGAGCGCGGGATCCGCAGCTTCGACCCGCGCACGCGCAACCTGCTGGACCTGGGCGCGGTGGCGCTCCTCGCCGGCGTGCACCGGGTGCCGGTGGTGGTGGACCCGTCGCACGCCACGGGGCGTCGCGACCTGCTCCGCCCGCTGAGCCTCGCGGCCGTCGCGGCGGGCGCGGCGGGGGTCATGGTGGAAACGCACCCGGAGCCCGGGCGTTCGCTGAGCGATGGCTCGCAGGCGCTGCCGCTGGAAGAGTTCGCGTCGCTGGCGTCCGACGTGCGCGCGGCGAGGGTCGCGGATGCCGCCTGAGGCGGGAGATCCGCGCCCCGGCTCCGGCGAGATGTTCGACCGGATCGCCCACCGCTACGATCTCCTCAACCGCATCCTCTCGCTTGGCGTGGACCAGCGCTGGCGTCGGCGGACGGTGCGCGCCCTGGCGCTGGACCGCGCGCGGGATGGCGCGGAGGTCCTCGACCTCGCCACCGGCACGGGCGACCTGGCGATCCTGGTCGCGCGACGACATCCCGGCGTGCGGGTGGTGGGCGTGGACCCGGCCGAGCGCATGCTGGCGTGCGCGCGCCCCAAGATCGAGAAGGCGGGACTGTACGACCGCGTCCGTGTGGTCCCCGGCGACGCCCTCGACATCCCCTTCCCCGACGCCACGTTCGACGGCGTCACGATCGCGTTCGGGATCCGGAACGTGCCGGATCGGGCGGAAGGGCTGCGGGAGATGCGGCGCGTGACCCGTCCCGGCGGGCGGGTGGCGATCCTCGAGCTGTCGGAGCCGCGCGAAGGCCTCTTCGGGAGCGTGGCGCGCTTCCACGTGCACACGCTGGTGCCGCGCATCGGCGCGCTGCTCTCGGGCGAGCGCGAGTACCGCTACCTCCAGGCGTCCATCGCCGCGTTCCCGCCGGCCGCCGAGTTCGCCGCCATGATGCGCCGTGCCGGTCTCTACGTCCTGCGGGTCGAGCGCCTCACGTTCGGCGCCGCGCACCTCTACGTGGCCGAGCGGCCCCGCGACGGATGACCGCCGCCGACCTCCTGACCGACGCGCTCCGGCCGCCATTCCGACCCGGGGAGATCCGCTGGATCACGCTGCCCGTCGGCGACACGGGCGATGCCGCCGCGGCGGTCGCCGCCGAGCTCACGGGCTCCCGCGCGATCCCGGTCCGGCCGGCCGCGCCCGCGGAAGCGCTCCTCCGCCTCGATGCCGCGGAGCCCGCGGTGTTCTGGGATGGCGCGCGTCTCGGCCCGGTCGCCGGGTGGGGCGCCGCGCTCACGGTCGCCGGCCACGGAGCCGGCCGGTTCCAGCAGGTCCGGCGCGCGGCGGAGCGGCTGTGGCCTCGCCTCGAAGCGGCCACCGCGCCCGGCGTGGACCCGCTGCCGCCCCGCCTGTTCGGCGGCTTTTCCTTCCTCCCGTCGCCGCCGCCCGCCCCGTGGTCGGCGTTCGGCGCCGCCACGTTCGTGCTGCCGCGCCTGCTGTACGCGCCCGGGCCGGCCGACAGGGACGCGCGCCCCGGCGCCGACCCGGCCGAAGCGGGCTCGCGCGCCGGCGCCGACAGCTCCGACCACCCCGCCACGCCTCCACGCCTGGCCGTGGCGGCCCGTGCCGCGGACGCGCGGGAGGACGGGCCGGAGCGGCTGGCGGCGCTCGTCGCCCGTACGCTCACGCTCCTGGCCGGAGACCGGGCCAACGGCGCGCGCCCGGCCCCGGCGCTGCAGGCCGTGGACGCCCCGTCGCCCGCCGGGTGGGCGGACGCGCTGGCCTCGATCCGGGGTCGGATCGAAGCGGGAGAGGCGGACAAGATCGTGGCGGCGAGGAAGCGGGAGATCCGATTCGCCGGCGCCATCGACGCGCTGGCGGTACTGCGCGCGCTGGCGGGCGGCTCGGCGGCCGAGGCGCGCTTCGCCTTCCGGCACGGGGGCGCCACGTTCCTGGGCGCCACGCCGGAGCGGCTGATCTCGCGCCGCGGGCTCGCGGTGGCGACGGAAGCGCTGGCCGGCTCCATCGACGCGGACCGCGCGGAGCGCGACGCGGAGCTGCTGCACAGCCTGAAGGACGCGGAGGAGCACGGCTACGTGGTGCGCGCCATCGCCGACGCGCTCGAGCCGCTGTGCGACCAGCTGGACTACCCGGAGGCGCCGGGGATCCGGCACCTCCGCCACGTCCTCCACCTCCGCACCCCGTTCAACGGCCGGCTGGCGAGGGCGGTCCACGTGCTCGAGCTGGTGGACCGGCTCCATCCCACGCCCGCCGTGGGCGGAACCCCCGCCGGGGAGGCCGTGGCGTGGATCGCGGCCCACGAGCCGTGGTCGCGCGGGTGGTACGCGTCGCCCGTCGGGTGGTTCGACGCCGCCGGCGACGGCGAGTTCGTCGTCGCCCTCCGCTCCGCCCTCGTGGACGGCGATCGCGCGCACCTGTACGCGGGCGCGGGCGTCGTGCGCGATTCCGAGACCGAAGCGGAGCTCGCCGAAACCGAAGTGAAGCTGCGCACCATGGCCGACGCGCTGGGGACCGGGGCGTGAGTGGCTCCGGGAGCATCCCCCCCGACCTGCTCACCGAGTGGGCCCGGCTCCTCCTCGGCAGCCTCCGCCGCGCCGGCGTGCGCGACGTGGTGCTGAGCCCGGGATCCCGCAACACTCCGTTCACGTGGGCCGCGCTGCGCGAGGACGGGCTCCGCTGCCGCACCATCATCGACGAGCGCTCCGCCGCTTTCTTCGCCGTCGGGCACGCGAAGATGACCGGCCGCCCCGTGCTCCTGGTGTGCACGTCCGGGAGCGCCGCGGCGAACTACTTCCCCGCCGTGGTGGAAGCGCACGAGTCGGGCACGCCGCTCCTCCTGCTCACCGCCGACCGCCCGCTCGAGCTCCAGCAGGCGGCCGCGCCCCAGACCATCGACCAGGTCCGGCTCTACGGCGGCTTCGCCCGCGGCTACTTCGAGCTGGGCACGCCCGACCCGCAGCCGGCCATGCTGCGCGCCGTCTGCCGAATCGCCGCGCAGGCCGTGGCCGCCACGCTCTCGCCCGTGCCCGGCCCCGTCCAGGTCAACGCCCGGGCGAGGAAGCCGCTCGAGCCCCTCGCCGGCCAGGGCGATGACGCCCGCAGCCTGGCCGCGGAGGTGGACCGGCTGCTCCCGTCCGGCCCGGCCATCTACGACGCCCCGCCCGCCGCCCCGCCCGCCGGCATCCTCGCCCTCGCCGCCGCCTGCCGCCGCGCGCGACGGGGGCTCGTCGTGTGCGGCCCCGACACCCCGTGGCGCGCCGCGTCCGCTTGCGACGTGGCCGCGCTCGCCCGCGCCACCGGCTTCCCCGTGGTGGCGGAGCCCGCGAGCCAGCAGCGCTTCGGCCCCCTCGCGAGCGACGACGGCGTCGCCCTCATCGACGCGTTCACCGCCCTCCTCGCCAGCCCGCGCTTCCGCGACGGCACCGGTCCCGACCTCATCATCCAGCTCGGGCGGCCGTCCACGGCGGCCGAATGGAACGGCTACCTGAAGCGGTGGGACGACGCCGAGCGCTGGGTCATCGCGCCCGACGGCTGGCCGGACCCCAGGGGCTCGGCGACGGGGTGGATCCGCAGCGGCGTGGGGGAGGCGGCGCGCGCGGTGGCGGAAGCGCTCGCGGCGGACGGGGACTCCGGCGGGGGTTCGGGCGCCCCTGCCGTCGCGGACGGCCGCCTCGAGACGGAGTCCGCGGGCTCGGATGGCGGCGCCGGCACCGCGCCCGGCGACGCCCGCACGGCGTGGCGTGAGCGGCTGCTGCGGGCGAACGACGTCGCCCGGGCGGTGATCGCCGAATCGCTCGAGGGTGCCTTCACGGAGGCGGCCGCGGTCCGCGCCATCGCGGACGCCGTCCCCCGGGGCGGGATCCTCGCGCTGGGCAACAGCCTGCCGATCCGGGAAGCCGGGATCTTCGCGCCGGCAGCCGACCGGGGGATCACGGTCTGGTCGCAGCGCGGGGCGAACGGGATCGACGGCGTGGTCTCGGGCGCCGCGGGCGCTGCCGCGGCCACCGGTCGCCCGACCACGCTCATCCTCGGCGACGTGAGCTTCACGCACGACGTCGGCGGCCTCGCCGCGGCCCGGGACCTGGACGCGCCGCTGACGGTGGTGGTGCTGAACAACGGCGGGGGCCGGATCTTCGAGCGCCTGCCCATCGCCGGGTTGCTGGCAGGCGACGACGACTTCCTCGCCTGGCTCACGCCCCCGGGCATCGACGTCGCCGCGGCCGCCCGCGCCTTCGGCGCCGCATTCGTCCGGGTCAAGGACGCGGGCGGGCTGGCGCGTGCGCTCGCCGGCGGAGAGCAGCCTCCGGGCGCGGCCGTGCCTCCGGGCACCGCCGCGGGCGCCGCCGTGGCCCCGGGCGCCAACGCGGCCCCGGGCGCGACCGTGGCCCCGGGCGCGACCGCGGCCCCGGGCGCCAGCGCGGCTCCGGGCGCCACGGTGGTCGAGGTGGTGGTCCCCGGCGAAACGACGGCACCGCACCACGCCGCCATGATCGCCCGCCTGGACGAACGCCTGCCCGCGTGACCCGGCCGCTCGTCCTCCTGCACGGCTTCACCGGCGCGCCCGCGTCGTGGGAGGCGGTGGTGGAGCGGCGTGGCACCGCCGCTGGCTCACCGGCGGCTTTCGCCCCTCCCCTGCTCGGCCACGACGGGACGCCCGGCCCCCCGGACGTCGGCGGCTGGGACGACGAGCTGGACCGCCTGGCCGGGCTGGTCCGCGCCCGCTTCGACGGGCCGGTCACGCTCTCGGGCTACTCGCTGGGCGGGCGCGTGGCGCTGGGCCTTCTGGCGCGGCACCCGGAGCTGTTCGCGGCCGCCGCGCTCATCGGCGCCAACCCCGGCCCGGCCGGACCGGCGGAGCGGGGCGCGCGCCGGGAAATGGACGAGGTCTGGGCCCGGTTGCTGGAGCGCGACGGCCTTCCTACGTTCGTCGCCGCCTGGGAGGCGCTCCCCCTGTTCCGCACCCAGCGCCTTCTGGACCGGGATGTGCTGGAGCGCCAGCGCAGGATCCGCCTCGCCCACGATCCCGCCGGCCTGGTCAGGGCGCTCCGCGCGCTCGGGCTCGGCGCCATGCCGGACTACCGGCCGGCCCTCGAGCGCATCGCCATGCCGGTCCGGATCGTCGCCGGAGAGGCGGACCAGAAGTTCCGCGTCCTCGCCGGCGAGATGGCGGAGCGGCTGCCGCGGGCGCGGACCACCATCGTCGCCGGCGCGGGCCACAACGTGGTCCTCGAGCGCCCGGCCGAAATCGCCCGACTGCTACAGGAGCTGGATGGATGAGCATCACCACCGTCGACGTCGATCGCAGCGGTCCCCCCGAGTGGAAGGTCCAGGAATCGTTCGGGTTCCAGGAGATCATCTACGAGAAGGCGGACGAGGGCATCGCCAGGATCACCATCGACCGCCCGGAGAAGCGGAACGCGTTCACCCCGCTCACCGTGCAGGAGATGCGGCGGGCGTTCGACGACGCGCGCGATGACGGCTCCATCGGCGTGGTGATCCTGACCGGCCAGGGCGAGAAGGCCTTCTGCTCCGGGGGCGACCAGAGCGTGCGCGGCGAGGGGGGCTACGTGGGCGCCGACCGCGTGCCCCGCCTGAACGTGCTCGACCTCCAGCGCGAGATCCGGGCGCTGCCCAAGCCGGTGATCGCCATGGTGGCCGGCTACGCCGTCGGCGGCGGGCACGTTCTGCACATGATCTGCGACCTCACCATCGCGGCCGACAACGCCATCTTCGGCCAGACTGGCCCGAAAGTGGGGAGCTTCGACGGCGGCTACGGCTCGTCGCACATGGCGAGGATCGTGGGCCAGAAGAAGGCGAGGGAGATCTGGTTCCTCTGTCGCCAGTACACGGCCGGGGAAGCGCTCGAGATGGGGCTCGTGAACGCCGTGGTCCCGTACGAGCGGATGGAGGAGGAGACGGTGCAGTGGTGCCGCGAGATCCTCCAGAACAGCCCCATGGCCCTCCGCCTGATCAAGGCCGGGATGAACGCCGACGAGGACGGCCAGGCCGGGCTCCAGCAGCTCGCCGGCGACGCCACGCTCCTCTTCTACCTCACGGAAGAGGGCCAGGAGGGGAAGAACGCGTTCCTGGAAAAGCGGAAGCCCCGCTTCGACAGGTTCACCCGCTACCCCTGAGTTGAAGACGACCCGACCCGCCCGCACCGACTCCGGCACGGGCGACGGCCCGGCTCCCGGAGCGTCCGGGTCCCCGGCGCCGCCGGGCCCCGTCGCCCGCTGGGTGCTGGCCGCCCGGCCGAAGACCCTCACCGCCGCCGCAGCGCCGGTGCTGGTGGGGACGGCGTGCGCGCACGCCGTGGGCGCCTTCCGCCTCGGCCCCGCGCTGGCTGCCTTGGCTGGCGCGCTCCTGCTCCAGGTCGGCGCCAACTTCGCCAACGACGTGTTCGACTTCGAGAAGGGCGCGGACACGCACGAGCGGATCGGGCCGACGAGGGTGGTGCAGTCCGGGCTGCTCAGCGCAGCGGCCGTGCGCAGGGCCATGGCAGTCGTGTTCGGGCTGGCGCTGCTGATCGGGGCGTACCTGACGTGGGTGGCGGGCCCGGTCGTCGTCGTCATCGGGGTGCTGTCCATACTTGCAGCACTGGCTTATACGGGAGGGCCTTACCCACTGGGATACAACGGGTTGGGCGACATCGCCGTCCTCATCTTCTTCGGCTTCGTGGCCGTGTGCGGCACCACGTTCGTGCAGGCGGGCGCAGTCCCGCCGCTGGCGTGGTGGGCCGCGGTCCCCGTGGGCGCGCTCATCACCAACATCCTGGTGGTGAACAACGTTCGCGACATCCACACCGACGCCGCCGCGGGCAAGCACACGCTGGCCGTCCGCCTCGGCCGCGACGGCGCCCTGGCCGAGTACGCGCTCCTGTTCGCCGCCGCCTACGCCGTGCCCATCGGGCTGGTGGCCGCCGGGCGGCTGGGGCCGGCCGCGCTCCTCCCCCTGCTCAGCGCCCCCATGGCCGCGCGCCTGTTCCGCTTCGTCCGCCGCGAGACCGGCCGCGCACTCAACCCCGCGCTCGGCGGGACCGCTCGGCTGGTGTTCATCTTCGGCGCGCTCTTCGCCGCCGGCATCGTGCTGGGGGCGTAGACGCGTGGGGCCGCTACCGCCTGCTCCGGCGACCGCGTCCCGCCGACCATGAGCCTCTCCATCTTCGAGGCGGGGCGGGAAGCCCCGGACCGTATCGCGCTGGTGGCCGACGGCCGGAGCTGGACGTTCGCCGAGCTGGCCGGGGGCGCTCGACGGGCGGTGTGGTGGCTGCGCGAGCGGGGGCTGGCGAGCGGCGCAGCCGCCGCCGAGGCGTCCCGGGGATCCACATCGGCCGGTGCCGCCGCTTCGGCCGGCGAAGCACGACCGCCCCTCGTCGCCGTGCGGGCCACGGCGGACGTGCCCACGCTCGAGATGCTCCACGCCCTCGTCGCCCTGGGCATCCCCGCGCTGCTGCTCCACCCCCGGCTGACGGACGCGGAGGAGCGGCGGATCGTGCAGGAGGCGAAGCCCGCGGCGGTGGTGGACGCGGGGTGGCGCGAGGCACCCCCGGCGGCCGGCGTGCCCGGGAACGCCCCCGGCGCCCTGCCGGCCGGCGGCGCCCCGCCGCCGCCGGCGCCCCGCTCGCCACCGGCGCGCTCCCCGTCCCCCGCTCCCCCCGCTCCCCCCGCTCGCCGACCCGCCCGCCGTCCCCGACGACGACCGCCCGCTGGCCATCCTCTACACGTCCGGCACCACCGGCCGGGCGAAGGGGGTGGTGCTCTCGCGGCGCGCGTTCGTGGCGTCGGCGGCGGCGAGCGAGGCGAACCTGGGGTGGCAGCCGGACGACCGCTGGCTGCTCCGCCTCCCCGTGGCCCACGTGGGCGGCCTGTCGGTGGTGACGCGCTGCCTGCTCGCCCGCTGCGCCGTAGTGCTCTCCACGGAGTCCGACCCGGCCGCGCTCCTGGACACGATCGGCCGGCAGCGCGTCACGATCCTTTCGCTCGTGCCGACTCTCCTGGCCCGCCTCCTGGACCTCGAGCCGCACCGCCCGGCGCCGCCGCACGTGCGCGCGGTCCTGCTGGGCGGCGCAGCGGCTTCCCCCGCCCTCCTGGCCCGTGCCGCCGACCGCGGCTGGCCCGTGCTCACCACGTACGGGCTCACCGAGACCTGCTCCCAGGCCACGACGCAGCCGCTCGGCACCGTCAACCGCGGCGAGCTCGGGGCGGGTCCGCCGCTCCGCGGCATGGAGGTCCGGATCGGCGACGACGGAGAGGTCCACGTCCGCGGACCTTCGCTCCTCACCGGCTACTTCCCGACCGGCGCGCACCCCGAGCCGTTCCTCGAGGGCGGCTGGCTCCCCACGGGCGACTTCGGTCGGCTCGACGCCGACGGCAACCTCCACGTGGTCGGTCGCCGCGCCGACAGGATCGTCACCGGCGGCGAAAACGTCGACCCGCTGGAAGTGGAGCAGGCGCTGGAAGCGGAGCCGGGCATCAGCCGCGCGTGCGTGTTCGGAACTCCGGACGAGGAGTGGGGGGAGGTGGTCTGCGCCGCAGTGGTGCTGACGGACGGAGGCCACCGCCCGGGCGTCGTCGCCCGCGAAGCCGTGGCGGCGGCCTCGGTGCGGCTGGCGGCGTTCAAGCGCCCCCGGCGTATCGTCGCGCTGGACTCCCTGCCGCTCACGCGGAGCGGAAAGGTGGACCGCGCCGCAGTGGTTCGCGTGGCCGGGCCGCGGCTGGAAGAGTAGTCACCAGCGGACGCCGTACCACTCGCCACTCGCGACGCGTTCGAGGGCCCCACGGTCGGAACTGACACGGGAGAGGTGCGGCCGCGACCGCGCCGGCCGCTCAACGGGAACGCAGCACCTTCGACACCGCGGACCCGGACAGGTTCATGAAATCGGCGATCCTCGCCTGCCGGAACCCGGCCGCGGCGAGACGCCGAACCACGACGTGACGCAGGCGAGCATACTCGCGACCGCCGCGCCTTCCCTTGATCCCCTCGAGCGGCAGGCCGGGAGCCTCGGCAGCCAGGGTGATCGCGGCCAGGCTCGCCAAGTCTGGCCGGCCGGCGTCGTCCGACGGTGAATCCGACCACGCGCCGTCGCGAAGCGGGACGTGGAAAAGCGGACTCAGGGCGCTCGCCCAATCGAGGTTGGCCCGGGCCGATGGGGTCCGACTCCGGCCGGCGGCGCCAGCCAGGGTCGCCTCGTCGCCCGCCTGGTCGTTCTTCAGGCGCGCGGCGACGAAGCTGACGTAATCGGCCGCCAGTCGCGTGGGCGATCGATCGTCGTCCATCGCGAACAGAGGCAGCGCCGGGGCCGGGTCCAGCACGCCGACAAGCGGCCGGAGGGGGGCCGGCATGCGGCGCGGCGAGGCGTCGCAATAGAACAGGTGTGACGTCCACGGATAGCTGGACGGGTCGGCGGCGAGGCCCGCGCGAACCGGGTTGATGTGAACGTAGACGACCGCGTTCCGGATGTGCTCGGGGTCCTGACACAGCTCCGATGCGTACGGGCGCCAGAACACCGGGCCCTCGATCCCGGATCGGCGTTGGACTCGCAGCGCCAGGCGACGGAGCAGCGGCTGCATCAGCCGATCGAGAGACCGCTCCCCCTGCTGGACCAGCAGGTGGAAGTGGTTCGACATGATGGCCAGCGCCATCAGGCGCGCGTCCGATCGCGCCAGCTCGTCGGCGACCTCGCCGATCACCGCGCTCCGCAATGCTGGCGTCAACAGGCGCTCCTTCCGGAGCGTCCGCGCGGCGATGTGAAAAACCCCGCCAGGCAGGTATATACGGCGGCGACGACCCATGCCGCACGATCGGCCGCGCCGTGGGGCACCGCCATGGCCGATCGAGTCAAAAATGGCGAGTGGTACGGCGTCCGCCTAACGCCCCTCGGAGATCTCCTCGATCACCTTCCGGCTGAACGCCGGGATGTCGTCGGGGTTTCGGCTGGTCACCAGCCCGTGGTCGACCACCACTTCCTCGTCCACCCACTCGGCGCCCGCGTTCCGGAGGTCGGTCTGGAGCGACGGCCACGACGTCATGCGACGGCCGCGCACCACGTCCGCCTCCACCAGCGTCCACGGGCCATGGCAGATCGCGCCGATCGGCTTGCCGGCGTCGAAGAAGGAGCGCGCGAACTCGACGGCCCGTTCCTCCAGCCGCAGGTTGTCCGGGTTCATCTGACCGCCCGGCAGAACGAGGGCATCGTAGTCGTCGGCGCTGGCGTCCGACAGGGGCACGTCCACGTCCATCTCGTCGCCCCAGTGGTCGTGCTTCCAGCCTTTCACCTTCCCATCCGCGGGCGACACGATGAACGTCTTCGCGCCCGCGTCGTCCAGCGCCTTGCGCGGCCCCGTCAGCTCCACCTGCTCGAACCCGTCCGCCACCAGGATCGCCACCCTCTTCCCGCTCAGGTCATGCTCCGCCATATCGTTTCTCTCCTTGTGGTTACGTGAATTACAGGAGGAAATCGGTGCAAGGAGTGTGCGGGGACGAACGGACTGGTGGAGAAGAGGCATGCCGGCTACCCGACGTGGCAAACCAAATGGATGGTCCCGTTCGACTCGGCCACCGGCACCCTTCGTGCCTTCCACCCGTGCACGTCGGCCACGACTCCCCTACCCTTACCCCATGAAATACACGAATCTCGGCCGCACCGGCCTCAGCGTTTCGCAGATCGCCCTCGGCTGCATGTCGTACGGGACGTCGAAGTGGCGCCCGTGGGTGCTGGACGAGGACGACGCGCGGCCCTTCTACCGCCGCGCCATCGAGGCGGGGATCAACTTCTTCGACACGGCGGACATGTACTCGCGGGGCGTGAGCGAGGAGGTGACCGGCCGCGCCCTGAAGGAGCACGGCGTGCGGGAGGAGCTGGTGATCGCCACCAAGGTGTTCTTCCCCTACGACGACCGCCCGAACCGGGGCGGGCTGTCGCGGAAGCACATCGTGGAGGGGTGCGAGGCGAGCCTCCGGCGACTCGGCATCGACGCCATCGACCTGTACCAGATCCACCGCTTCGACCCGGAAACGCCGCTGGAGGAGACGCTCGCCGCGCTCGACCACCTCGTCCGATCCGGGAAAGTGCGCTACCTGGGGGCCAGCAGCGGGTGGGCGTGGCAGCTTGCGAAGGCGCTCGGGCTGTCGGACCGCAACGGCTGGGCGCGCTTCGTTTCCATGCAGGACCACTACAACCTGATCTACCGCGAGGAGGAGCGGGAGATGATCCCGCTCTGCCGCGACCAGGGGCTCGGCATCATCCCATGGTCACCCCTCGCCCGCGGCCACCTCACCGGGACCCGGAAGTCGTTCGAGGACCGGTCGTCGACCACGCGCGCCGAGACCGACACGTACGCCCACCGTATGTACGACGGGCCGGGCGACCCCGGGATCATCGAAGCCGTCCGCGCCGTGGCCGACGCCCGCGGCGCCAGCATGGCCGAAGTGGCGCTGGCCTGGGTCCGCTCACGACCGGGGGTGACCGCCCCCATCGTGGGCGCCACGAAGCTCGAACACCTGGACGCCGCCATCCGCTCCGTGGAGCTGGAGCTGAGCGACGAGGAGGTCCAGCGCCTCGAGGCGCCGTACCGTCCGCACCGGGTGATGGGACACACCTAGAACCGGTCCGCGCGCCGCCGCGCCTAGCCCACCGGCGCCACCTGGTACTGCTCGATCTTCCCGTCCGGCATCTCGTACGTCCACACCCGCAGCGCGCGGTCGGGGAAGCCAGCCCTGTACACGCGCAGGGTCATCCCGCCGCGGTCGGCCTCGCCCGTCTGCACGAACTCGCGCGGCGGGCCGAGCCGGGACAGGCTGGAGCGGAAGTCGTCGAGCGCCTGCTGGCTGAAATAGGCGTTGGCGTCGTCGGTGAAGACCGAGCGGTCAATGTCGCCCTTCTGCAGGCCGGTGAAGATGGCCAGCGCGCGCGCTGTCCGGCTCGCCTCCAGCGTGTCCTGCGTGGCGAACAGCAGCCCGGTGACGGCGCGCGCGATGGCGCCGGCGGCGGGCGCGGCGTCCTGGTTGGTCAGCACCGCCACGGCCGCGCTGTCCTCGGGGAAGACGTAGTTGTAGGCGGTGAAGCCGGACATCTCGCCGCTGTGCGACACCAGGAAATGGCCGTTCTGCATTCCCACGTCCACGCCCAGGCCGTACCCGCTCCCGGCGCCGTTCGCGAGCCGCGTCTCCTTCTCCAGCTCGTCATACGACGCCGGGCTCAGCAGGCTCTCGAGGATCAGCGACAAATCCCATTTCGCCAGGTCGCTCGCGGTCATGGCCAGCATGCCCATGCCGAAGCCCCAGCCGGTGCCCGCGTCCGGGGCCGGGCGGAGCGGGCCGAGGGCGTAGCGGAGGTAGCCGGTCGCGTCCGTCGCCCGCGACGCCAGCGTGTCGAAGTCCTTCGCGCTCTCCAGCCCGAGCGGGTCCAGGATCCGCTCCCGCACGAACTGGAAGAACGGCATCCCCGCCGCCTTCTGGATGATGAGCGCCGCCACGTCGAAGCCCGTGTTGCTGTACTGCCAGCGCGTGCCGGGGTCGAAGTTCAGCGGCCGGCCCGCCCAGCGTCGCGCGATGTCCTCGGGCGAGATGTCGCTCCGCATCATCGGCGGCACGTAGTCCTGCGGCCAGAAGTCCTGGTACCCGGACGTGTGCGACAGCAGCTGCCGCACCGTGATCCGGTCCGCGTCCGTCAGGCTCAGCTCCGGCAGCCACTTCGACACCGGGTCGTCCAGCGACAGCTTCCCGTCCTCCACCAGCAGCAGCGCCGCCGCCGCCGTGAACTGCTTGCTGATCGACCCGATGGCGTAGCGCAGGTCCGCCGCCGCCGGCACCTTCGGCTCCAGCTGCGCCGCCCCGTACGCCTGCGCGTACACCAGCTCGCCGCCCTTCACCACCGCCACCGACGCGCTCGGCACCCCCGTCCGCTCCAGCACCGCCGTCGCCACCGAGTCCACCCGCGACGCCAGCCCGGGCGACGCCACCGCCGTCCCCGCCTGCGCCCCCAGCGGCCCCGAGGCCCCGGCCAGCGCCGACCCGGCCGCGACGGCCGCGGCCAGCGCTGCCGCCCGCCGCGTGGCCCGTGTGGCTTGCGCAAGCCCGTTCCGGATCCTGCAAACGCTCATGGTTCCGCTCCTGTTGTCGCCCGTGTCCGCATCGATGCGGGAGGAAAGAGAGCGGGCCGCGGCGAAAAGGGCAAAGCAACGGCGCCCACCTCCAGGCACCGCCGCAGCGACACCGATGGCACGGGCGGCACGCCCGCGCCGCCGCTGTAACGATTCGTCACTACCGCCCGTACCGTCCGCCGGCCGCCGCGGTGCGCGAAAGCGCGCTTCAACGGGACTTTGGCGCCGCCGGCGCGCGTGCGCGCGCGGGGTACGCCTCTTGCCCCCAACGTGGGCAGCCCCACCCCACACACGCGCTCGCGAACCGCGGATGACACAGCATCGCCACGAAGGAGACATCCACGCCCTGCTGGGTCCCGAGGGAGCCCGGCGCTGGCGGCTCGCCCTCGAGCTCGGCCCCACCCTCGCCCGCTCCACCACGCGACCTTCCGCTTTCGCCGAGGTGGGCCGCTGCGTGGATGGGATCTTCCCGGATCGCGGCGTGGTCGTGCTGCGGCGGGACGCCGCGT
>CAWCUS010000006.1:0-1359059 GCA_963798845.1 uncultured Gemmatimonadales bacterium
GTTCCTGATGGGACAGAATCCGGCTGTCGGGGGTCAGAACGCGGGCTTCCAGCGTGAGGCGCTGGGCCGGCTGAAGTGGCTGGTGGTGCGCGACTTCTTCGAAGTGGAGTCGGCGAGCTTCTGGAAGGACTCGCCGGAGGTACGTGCCGGGGAGCTGTCGCCCGAAGAGATCGGGACGGAGGTGTTCCTCCTGCCCGCCGCAGGCGTGCCGGAGAAGAACGGCTCCTTCACGAACACGCAGCGACTGATCCAGTGGCACCACAGGGCCATCGAGCCGCCGGGCGACTGCCGCAGCGAAACGTGGTTCGTGCACAAGCTGATGTCGCGGCTCAAGGCCGCGTACGCCGATTCGACGGCTGAGAGGGACGAGCCGATCCAGGCGCTGACGTGGGACTGGCCCACCCGCGAGCCCCACGGCGAGCCGGACGTGGCGTACGTGCTGCGCGAGATCAGCGGCTTCAAGTGGGCGGAGAGCTGGGAGGACCGGGAGCAGCTCGATTCATACAAGCAGCTGAAGGACGACGGCTCCACCGCCTCCGGCTGCTGGATCTACTGCGGGGTCCACAACGGCCGCAACCGCGCGGCCAGCCGGGACAAGGGGAACGCGTGGGTGGCCGAAGACTGGGGCTTCGCCTGGCCGGGCAACATCCGCATGCTGTACAACCGCTGCTCCGCCGACAAGAACGGCCAGCCCTGGTCGGAGCGGAAGCGGTACCTCTGGTGGGATGCCGAGCAGGGGAAATGGGCCGGCTACGACAACCCGGACTTCGTGGAGGACAAGGCCCCGAGCTACCGCCCGCCGGAGGACGCCGGAGGATTGGCCGCGATACCGGGCAATGCGCCCTTCATCCTGAAGCCCCACGGCAAGGCCTGGCTGTTCTTCCCGTTCGGGATGAAGGACGGCCCCATGCCGTCGCACTACGAGCCCTGGGAGACGCCGATACACAACCCGTTGTACCGGATCCACGAGCGCAACCCGGTGACCAACCGCTGGCCGCGGCCGGGCAATCCCTACCACGACGTGGCCGACCCGCGTTTCCCGCTCGTGCTCACCACGTATCGGCTGACGGAGCACCACACGGGCGGCGGGATGACTCGCTGGAACTCGTGGCTCGCGGAGCTCCAGCCGGCGGCCTTCGTCGAGATCAGCCCCGAGCTGGCCGAGGAGAAGGGCATCGCGCCGGGCGGCTGGGTCACCGTGGTCACGGCGCGAGGCGAGGCCGAGGCGCGGGCCATGATCACCCGTCGCATGAAGCCGCTGGTGGTGGCCGGTCGAACGGTTCACCAGGTGGGCTTCCCCTGGCACTTCGGCTACGGCGGGATCGCCACGGGCGGAACCGCCAACGACGTGGTCTCCATCGTGGCCGACCCGAACGTCACGATCCACGAGGGCAAGGTCCTCACATGCGACATCCGCCCCGGCCGCTCGCGGCAAGGCAGGAAGGCCGGGCGCGGCTTCACCCGGACGGGCGGGAACGGCGCCGACAGCGACGCGAGCAGGAAGGGAGGAAACCAGTGAACACGCCGTTCGACGAGTACGTTCGGGGCGAGCGCCCGGACGGCCGCGCCTACGTGGGCGCGCCGCCCCACGCTGCCGCCTGGGACGTGGAGGCCGTGGTGCCGCTGCTCCAGGAAGCGCAGCGCACGGCGGGCGTCACCATCGAGCCGGGGCGCGCCTACGGGTTCTTCACCGACACCACGCTGTGCATCGGGTGCAAGGCGTGCGAGGTGGCGTGCAAGCAGTGGAACCAGCTGCCGGCCGAACCGCCGCACCTCACCGCCCTCTCTTACGACAACACGCGCTCGTTCTCCGCCACCACGTGGCGGCACGTGCGCTTCATCGAGCAGATGGAGCCGGGCCGCTTCGGAGGCACGAAGGGAACGAAGGGAACGGAGGGCACGAAGCGGTCGCCGGCGGGCGCCGACTCTTCCGCGGGCGCCGGTTCTTCCGGCAATGGCCATGTCCGCGGGCACTTCTACGGCGGCGGCCACCGCGGGGAGCTGCCGCAGCCCCGCGCGGCCGGGCTGGAAGGGCGGGAAACGGAGGTGGTCGGACGGGACCAGCTGCGGCTGGACGAGCCGGCGGGCGGGGCGACCCGGTCGGCGGCGTGGGCGAGGTCGCACATCCCGGCGTCGTTCGAGCCGTGGGGGAACCTGACGAGCAGCGAAGAGTGGGCGGACCCCGCGTCGCGCTGGCTGCTCATGAGCGACGTGTGCAAGCACTGCGTCCACGCGCCGTGCATGGAAGCGTGCCCCACCGGATCGCTGATCCGGACGGAGTTCGACAGCGTGTTCGTGCAGCAGGACGTGTGCAACGGCTGCGGCTACTGCCAGAGTGCGTGCCCGTTCGGCGTGATCGAGGTGGACAAGAAGGGCGACGGGAAGGCCCACAAGTGCACGCTCTGCTACGACCGGCTGAAAGACGGGCTCGAGCCGGCGTGCGCGAAGGCGTGCCCGACCGACTCCATCCAGTTCGGGGCCGTGGAGGACCTGCTGCAGCGCGCCCGCGTGCGCGTGGCCGAGCTCCGGGAGCGCGGCATTCCCGCGTACCTGTACGGCAGCGGCGGCGCCCTCGAGGACGACTGCGACACTTCGGACCTCGGCGGCCTCAACTGCTTCTTCCTGCTCGTGGATCGGCCAGAGGTCTACAACCTCCCTCCCATCGCGAAGCGGCCGTCGCACCGGACGGCGCCGGACCTGGCGTCCGGGCTGCTCACAGCCGCCGCCCTCACCGCGGCCACGTTCCTTGCCATGCGCGGAAAGGGAGAGGACGGATGAGCGCGCGCGGCGGCCGAGCCGGACGGACCGCGGCGGGAGGAGGCGTCGCATGAGGGAGACGCGCTGGGGAAGCAAGGTGCCATACGGGAAGCGGTCCATCGGACGGCTCCGGGTCCGCGACCGCGAGACGGACGCGCAGGTGACGGACGTGGGCCGATCGGGACCCATGGCGGGGAGCGACCACGCCACCTACCACGGCGTTCCCCCCGTGAAGCCGGCGCCGTTCGAGATCCCGTACATCCCGCTCTATTTCTGGGTGGGCGGGATCGCCGCGGGCAGCTGGCTGGCCGTGACCGCAGAGATTTGGACCGGCGACGACGACCGGACGGTCGTCCGCGCCGGGCGCTTCGTTACCCTCGGATCCGTCCTCGCCGGGACCGGGCTCCTCATCACCGACCTGGGCAGGCCGGAGCGTTTCCTGAACATGCTCCGCGTCTTCCGCTCGCGCTCCCCGATGAGCCTCGGGTCCTGGGCGCTGTCCACGTTCGGCGCATGCGCCGGTGCGGCCGCGCTCGTTCAAGCGGCGGAGGACGGCTGGCTCGGACGCGGCGCAGCGGCGCGCGGGCTCGCCGCGCTCTCCCGCGACGGGGCGGGACGCACGCTCCACCTCGCAGCCCTCCCCGCCGCACTCTTCGTGGGCAGCTACACGGGCGTGCTCCTCTCCGCGACGTCGACGCCGAGCTGGGCCACGCGCGCGGGGACGCTGTCCCGGCTGTTCGTGGCTTCCGCCACGTCCAGCGGGCTGGCCGCAGTGTCCGCTGCCCTCGAGCTCACGGGCGGCACACGCCCATCGACCGCCGGCCGTCTCGCCCGCGCCCAGGCCGCCAGCCTGGCCGCCGAGGGGGCGCTGCACCTGCTCGATGAGCGGAAGGCGAAGCGGGTCCCCTCGTTCCACGAGGCCGGTGCGGGGGACCGGGCGCTCCGGCTCGGCACCCTGGTGGCCGGCATCGCCGTGCCACTCGCCCTGAACGCGCTGGAAGCAAGGCGCTCGCCTGCGGAAGCGGAGGAGCACGCGGCCACCGGCGACGCGGCGGGCGGGGGATCTCGCCCGCGCCGCCGCTCCGTGACACGGCTCGTCGCCGCAGGCCTGGCGCTCGCCGGCAGCCTCGCGCTCCGCTTCACGACCGTGAAGCAGGGCGACCGCTCCGCGAACACGCCGGAGGACACGTGGGCATATGCCGGGAACGGAGCCCGGACGAGGAACGGGGGCACCCCGGACGCCGGGGAACGCCCGAGCGCGCCGGCGCGCCTGACCGCGGCGGCGAAGGAGGATCGGAATGCCGAACCGTAAACGCAGCCGGTACAGCGCCCCGCCTCCCCCGCCGCCGCCGCGTGAGGGGACGCTCGAAGGGCGGATCAGCATCGTGCAGGAAGACCGGTTCCGTCTCATGGATGACGCCGGCCGCGGCTACCTGTTCGTCACCCGAAAGCGGGCCGCGTCGCTCGAGGACCTGGAGGGATGGCGCGATACGCGAACGCGTGTGGCAGTGAGCTTCCACGGTGTCCCGGACATCGGTGCGCTGGCGACCCGGATCCGCCTTGCCTGACGCTGGGCGTACGACCCGCTCGCACGGAGCTCGGGGACTCGGCGTGCACGGGCAGTAACGAGCCGGGCCGGGTCGGTCAGCCGGAACGCCGCGCCGTCTGGCGCCGGAGCACGGACCGTGCCCCGTAGTACCCGCACATGCCGTGCACTGCGCCGCCGGGGGGCGTGGCGGCGGAGCAGAGCCAGAGTCCCTTCGCCGGCGTGGCGTAGGGATCGAGCTTCGGGACAGGGCGGAAGAGGAACTGGATCACGTCCTGTACCCCTCCGTTGATGTCGCCGCCCACCAGATTGGCGTCGTGGTCCTCGAGCTGGCGAGTGTTCAAGGTGCTGCGCGCCAGGATCGTGTCGCGGAAGCCGGGGGCGAAGCGCTCGACCTGCCGCTCGATGGCGGCGGTCATGTCCACGATCGACCCGTGGGGGACGTGGCAGTACGCCCACGCCGTGTGCTTCCCATCGGGCGCCCGCGAGTGGTCGAACAGCGACGGCTGCGCCAGCAGGACGAACGGCGAAGTGTCTTCGCGGCCGTTCCAGGCTGCGTCGGCCGAGTCCGCGATGGCCTCGGCGCTCCCGCCGAGGTGGAGCGTGCCGGCTCGGCGGCACCCCTCGGCGATCCAGGGGATGGGCTCCGAGAGCGCCCAGTCCACCTTGAATACGCCGGGCGCGTAGCGGTAGCGCTCCAGGCCGCGACGATAGCGCGGGGGCAGCCGGTGCCCGGCCACGCGCAGGACCTGGCGGGGGGTCAGGTCGAGAAGCGTGGCGCGCGCCGCCGGGAGGGCCGAGAGATGCTCCACCCGATACCCCGTGACGATCCGCCCTCCGTTGTCGCGGAGCACCCCGGCCAGCGCGTCGGCGATGGCCTGGGACCCGCCGCGGGCGACCGGCCATCCGGCCCCGTGACCGGCCAGCGCGAGCACGATCCCGAACGCCGCCGATGGGGAGCGGTCCATGGGCAGGAGAGTGTGGGCGGCGATGCCGACGAAGAACGCCCGGGCGGTGTCGCCGGAGAACATGCGCCGGGCGAGGCCCATGGCGGACTGAAAGCCCAGGAGCCCGAGCCGCGCCATGAGGAACGGGTGCCCGGGGAGGTGTATCGGCGGCGCGAGCGCGTCGTCGAGGAGCCCCTGCCATTGCCGCACGAAGGGATCCAGGAGCCGCTGGTACGCGCGGGCGTCCGGACCCAGCGTCGCCCCGGTCCCGGCGGTCGACGGGAGCAGGAGCGCGGCCGTGCCATCGTCGAAGGGGTGCGCCATGAGCACGGGCGGGTGGATCCATTCCAGCCCGCGTTCGACCAGCGGCAGCCGCCGGAAGAACGGCGACCCCGCGCCCATGGGGTGCACCGCCGAGCAGACGTCGTGACGGAAGCCCGGGAGGGTGAGCGCTTCCGTCCGCGTTCCGCCCCCGATACGCTCCGCCGCTTCGTACACCACCACGTCACGGCCCGCCCGCGCCAGCGCGACGGCCGCGGCCAGCCCGTTCGGCCCCGCGCCGACGACGACTACGTCCGCTTCCGCCACGCGCGCTTCGCCTGCTCTCGCAGCGTCCGATGCGGACCCAGCCCGTAGACGAGGGCGGTGGTCAGCCCGAATACCAGGGGCGCCGTGACCAGCACGGCCTCCATCCGCCACGGCCGATCCCGCGGGTGATCCTCCGTGCCCGTGATCACGGCCGCGCCCCAGCGCGGAAACGTGAGCAGGTGGATGGCGGCGGAGAGCACCGCACCTCCGAGCCACGGGCTCACCGGCTTCCGCTCGTACGCCAGCGCGTACGCCGCTCCCCACACCGCGGCGTAGGAGAAGTGGAACGCGCTCGCCGCCAGCCACTTCGTGTCCTCGGGCAGCGGTCGCTTCAGTCTCTTCGCGACCGACTCGATGAGCCGCGGCCCGATGTCCGCCGACTCACGTTCTCGCAGGAAGAGCCGCTCTTCCAGCTTCGGCACCAGAACCTGCGGGACGCCTGCGATGAGGCCCGCTTCCACCCCCCGGCGCAGCACCTCGACCGTGCGCGCTTTCATGTTCGCTCCCGGTTCGTGGTCCCGTGCGAGCGCGCAAGAGCGGGACCGGACCGCCGGCAACGTCCAGGGCACGCCGGCTGCGGTCCACCGCAGCCGGCGGCGTCGAAGTCGTTCTGGCCCCGGGCGCAGCTTGGGACACACCGGCCGGCACGGGTCTTCCATCCGCCGCGCGAGTGCCCGCATTACGAGTAATCAGCCCATGAACATCGATCTCGCAGGAAGAAGGGTCCTGGTCACCGGAGGCAACTCCGGGATCGGGCGGGCCGTGGCCGAAGCCTTCGGTGCCTCCGGCGCACGCGTCGCCGTCAACTACGTCGCCCATCCCGAGGCCGCCGAAGCCGTGGCCGCCAGCCTCCTGGCGCGGGCGGCCGCGGAGCCGGGGAGCCCGGTCGAGCCGGGGGCCGCCGACGCGATGGCCGTGGAGGCGGACGTCTCCGATCCGCAGGCGGTGGAGGCGATGTTCGCCGCCATCGACGAGCGCTGGGGCGGGGTCGACGTGCTCGTGAACAACGCCGGGATCGACGGGCGGCGGATGCTGAGCTGGGAGGCCGACCTGGCGACCTGGCGGCGCGTCATCGAGGTGGACCTGGTGGGCGCCTTCCTGTGCGCCCGCGAGGCGCTCCGTCGCATGGTGCCGCGCGGCGCCGGCGTCGTGCTCAACATCACCTCGGTGCACGAGGTGATTCCGTGGACCGGATACAGCGCCTACACGGCCGCGAAGGCGGGACTCGGCATGCTGACCCGGACCCTCGCGCAGGAGGCGGCCCCCCACGGCGTCCGCGTGCTCGCCCTCGCGCCCGGCGCCGTCCAGACGGCCATCAACAAGGCCGTGTGGAGCGACGAGAAGATGAACCGGGACCTGCTCGACAAGATCCCGCTCAACCGCATCGGCCAGCCGGAAGAGATCGCACGCATGGCCGTGATCCTCGCCTCGGACGCCGCCAGCTACGTCACCGGCTCCACCGTATTCGTGGACGGCGCCATGACCGACTATCCCGACTTCGGACACGGCGGCTGAAGCCCGGCCGCTTCGCCCGGCGAAGCGGCAGCGGGCGGGCCGCTCCGCCAGGGCGCGAGAGGGCCCGTCCTTCCGCTCCGGTCACCCGGCGCGAGTCGCCATGGAGCGGCGCCGGTACCACGTCCGGAGCGCGAACCACAGCAGCGCGGCCACCGTGAAGATCATGAGCCCGAAGAGCGTCGTGGTGAGCGCCACCTTGATGCCGCCCCACACCAGGCTGGCGGAAACGTCGCCCGCCGCTTCGATGGCGCCCGCCGCCTGGTACACGCCCACGAACGTTCCCAGGAGCCCGAGCAGCAGCGCCCACCCGCCCCAGAAGAGCGTGGCATCGATCCCGGTCTCGAGCACAGGATCAGGCCCGGACACCGCCGGCAGCCTGTACGCGCTCCACGCCGCCAGCCCGAGCGTGAGCACCCCCACCACGACGAGCGGGTACATCATGTACCCGCCGGCGGCGATGTAATCGGTCATTGCACTCCCCCTTCCTCCTGCGAGAACCCCAGTGCGGCGGCTTGGAGTCGCTCGATCCCGGCGATCCGCACCGCCGCCAGCAGCCAGAACAACCCGGCACTGGCGGCCGTGAGCAGCGCGGCGCACATCAACGCCGAGCTCCGTCGCAGCCACGCCAGCACTTCCGGCGACTGCACGCCGCCCGCCGCGCCCAGTCGCCCCGCAGCGCCGTACAGGTCCGCCACCACCCCGCCGAAGCCCACCACCAGCGCCGCAACGCCGAGCGCCACAAGCAGCGGCAGCCCGCGTCGGAGACGCGCACGGCCGTGCGGCGCCATAGCGAACAGCTGAAACAGCTTCGACCCGCCCGCCGTGACCACCAGCACTGCCACCGTCAGCACCACCCACAGCCACGGGGAGCGCAACGCAACGAGGTCGAGACCCCGCAGCGCGCCCAGACCCGACCCGAGCGCCACCAGCGCCAGAAGCCCCAGGAGCAGCCGCTCCGCCCGGCGCCGACCCGGCTCGGAGAAACGGTCGGCCAGCCTCTGGTACAGCGGGCGGTGCACTCCCCTCAGCTCCAACCCCACTTCCGCCGACGGGAGCAGCACGTCCAGGGCGCGCGTCCGCGCCTCTTCCTCCTCAATGCCTTCAGCACGGAGCGCCGCCGCCATCGCCTCCAGGTCCGAGCGCAGCTCGAGCAGCGTCCGCGAGCGCACGGGCTCCGGAAGGTCCAGCTCCGCCGCGACCGCCTTCAGCTCCGCCTCGAACCCCCTCACGCGTCGCCTCCCACCAGCCGCATCAGCGCTCCGAACGCCACCTCGATCTCCCGAGCCTGACCCCCCAGCTGCGCCCGCCCGGCCGCCGTCAGCTCGTACACCTTCCTGCGACGGCCCCCGTCCGCTTTCCAACGCCCCCGGATCCGGCCCTCCCGCTCCAGCCGGTGCAGGATCGGATACAACGTCCCGTGCTGGAACTCGTACACGCCCGCGGTCTCCCGTTCCACGTCCAGCGCGATCTGGTACCCGTGCTTCGGCCCCGCCCGCAACACCGCCAGGATCAGCACTTCGTGAATCGTCCGTCCGAGCGCCTGGATCTCCACCTCGGCCTTCGCATCCGGGAACGCATGTGTCGACCAGCTATATATAGCAAGTCTATACATGATCGGAACCGTCGTCAACAGCCGGGCGCCACCGCCCACCCATCGCCCCGCCCGGCGCACCGCCCTCCCGCGCCCAGGGGTGCCGCCTAGTCCGTTGCTGCGGGCCGGAGACTGCGTCGGCGGGTCCGCGCGGGAAAGCGGTACTCCGATCCCCCACAGGCCTGCTCGCGAACTCCCACGACGAGAATGCGCGGTTTTCCTGATTGATCACTCCAGAATCCCCAAAGCATCTTTGTGGGTACGGATCGCCCCGATTTCACCCTGCCAGACCCGTCGCCGTCCTCCGGCGCCCGGGCCGATCCGCGAGATGCCGACGTAGACGCACCTGCTCGATAGATCGGCTCGCCATCCTCCTCGAGGATGTCGCGGTAGATGGTCCTCCACTCGGGAGGCGCGCATGGGCTCGCCGCGCACTGAACCACGGCGTCAATTGTTCGGTTCCCTTTCCCCGTCGGAGCTCGGTCTGCCCGGCCAGGTGGCTGCGGCGTGGGGTGTGTTGGCGGGTGTGCTGGCGTGCGGGGTGGTAGCCGGCCACATGCTGGCGGGGAACCTGAGCTCGAGCATGGCGCTGATCACCGCCACGCTCTTCTACGCGGTAGCGTCGGTTCTGGGGTTCCTGCACGGGGGCCTGCTGGGGTATGCGGGGCGACCGGAGATGGAGTCGCGGGGCCGGGCGCTGCGGCATCTTGCGCTGGCGCTGCTGTATGCGGCACCGGTGCTGCTCCTCGGCTGGCTGCTTGGAATGCTGATGGTGATGTCGGCGGTGGCGTACCTCACTGGCCGCATTGGAACGCTGGTGGTCGGCGGGATCGGCTGGCTCGGCGCTCTGGCGGTGCTGGCGTGGGCGTGGGTCGCGTCGTCGGAGGCGCTGTCGAACCTGCTGAGGCGGTGGCCGCCGGCGCGGGCGCTGTTCGTGGCGCTGGGGCTGGGCTTCCTCGCCCTGCTGCCGCTCTTTCTGGCGACGCGGCCGTCGATCTGGGTCCTGGGAGTCCGCCCAACGCGCACCGCGGCAGCGATCATGGCGGCGGCGGCCACCGCGTGGATCGGGGGACCGCTGGGCGTGCTGTCCCTCCTCGCGTTGCGGGCGTGGCGTCTCCGGCACCCGGGGTCCGAGGCCGAGAGAGGGCGCGCGGCATGAAAGGCGGCCGGGTGCCCACGGCGGGAGTGCTGGTCGCTCTGCTGGCGGCGTGCGGCGGGGATTCGTCGGCCGGCGCGGCACCGGGACCCGATGCGGCGGAAGCTGCAGTGCCGACAGCTGCGGCGGTCGTCCGTGCGGCTACGGCTGACGCTCCGCCGGTGATGTCGCTGACGCTGCGGCAGGCTCTCGCCTCGGTGGACTACGCGTTCCCCCACAGCAAGCACGCGGGCGTCGACTGCCTTCGCTGCCACAGGCGGCCGACCAGCCACGTCACGCACCCCGAGGCCCCGTGCACGGCGTGTCACGGACGGCCGACGGTGCTGGCGTCGCTGCCGAGGCCGGACCGGATGGAGTGCCTGGGTTGCCATCACGCGAACGCCCCGGACCGTCCCTGCGAACGGTGCCACGAGGCGGCGCCGCGCGACCCGATCCCGCAGCGCCTGGCCGTCATCACGGCCGGCGGCAGAGCGCCGCGCGCCCGTACCGTGCTGTTCGACCACGCCCGTCACGCCGGCCGTGCGTGCACCGGGTGCCACACCACGCCCGTGACCCGCGCTTTCGGCGCCGGCTGCGGCAGCTGTCACGAGTCCCACCATCGAGCGGAGGCGGAATGCGCCACGTGTCACGACGGCCGGGGCATCGGCGCCCACACGGACCGGAGCCATCTCGGTTGCGCCGGGGCGGAATGCCACGAGGATCGCACGGTCCTGGCGCTCGCCCCCACCCGGAACGTCTGCCTGATCTGCCACGGGGCGCGGATCGACCACTACCCGAAGCAGGAGTGCGCCACGTGTCACGTCGGGTTCGGGGAAACCATCCGGAGCGCAACGGGGAGCCGGTGAGAGCGCGTGCGTGGTCGCGCCGCGGAGGCGTGCGGGCGGGCGCGCTGCTCGTGGGGCTGGCGTGGAGCGTTGTGCCCCGGGCGGCCGCAGCCCAGCAGCACCCGTCGAGCGACGACTGCATCGCGTGTCACCTGACGCTCGACGAACCGCGCCTGGTGCAGCCGGCGAAGGATTTCCCGTCGGACATACACGCGGAGAAAGGTTTCGACTGCCTGGCCTGTCACGGGCGGGTGCCGGCAGGGGCGGGCGGAGGGGCGATGGACCCGTCCAAAGGATTCATCGCGCGGCCGACGCGGGCGCAGATCCCCGAGCTGTGTGGCAGCTGCCACTCTGACATCGAGTTCATGAAGCGCTACAACCCGTCGCTGCGCGTGGACCAGCTCGCCGAATACTGGACGTCGCGCCACGGCAAGGCGCTGCGCGAAGGGGACCCCGACGTGGCCACCTGCGTCAGCTGCCACCCGGCACACTCCATCCGTCCGCCGTCGGACCCGGAGTCGAGCGTGTATCCCACGCACGTCGCGGAGCTGTGCGGGTCCTGCCATTCGGACGCGGCGATCATGGGTCCCCGCGGGCTGCCCACCGACCAGCTGGAGGAGTATCGGGGGAGCGTGCATGGACGCCAGATGATCGCGAAGGAGGACATCTCAGCGCCGACCTGCAACGACTGCCACGGCAACCACGGCGCGGCGCCGCCGGGGGTCGCCTCGGTCCAGCGGGTGTGCGGCCAGTGCCACGCGGTCATGGCGGACGACTTCCACGGCACCGGCCACGACCAGGCGTTCAGCGACGCCGGCTACCCCGGCTGCGAGACCTGCCACGGCAACCACGGCATCCAGACTCCCAGCGACGCCGACCTCCCCGTCCGGGCCCGCGAGGTCTGCAGCCGCTGTCACGAGCCCGGCGACACGGCGGCCGCCGCGTTCGACGTGATCCTGGTCCTCATCGATTCGCTCGAGGTTGAGAGGGCACGGGCGAAAGACGTGCTGGACCGGGCGGCGAACCTGGGAATGGAGGTGAGCCAGGCTCAGTTCGAGCTGCAGGACGTGAACAACGCCCTCGCCCGCGCACGCGCGGCGGTCCACACCTTTTCCGCGGATCCGGTCCGCACGGAGGTGTCCGGCGGGCTGGAGATCGTGAGCCGGTCCATGAAGCGGGGAAACGACGCGCTGTGGGAGCACGGCTTCCGGCGCGCCGGTCTGGGGGTGTCCGCGCTCTTCATCCTCCTCTTCATGGTGGGCCTGGTCCTCAAGATCCGGGAGATCGAGCGGCGGCCGGATTCCCGCGCCCCCTCCCACGACCCGCGCACGCGAGGGAAGTCATGACGCAGCAACACTCCGATCAGGAAGCGACCCGGGGCGAAGCACCCGCGCGGCATGTTCCGGCCGGCTCCACCGGTCCCGGCGGGGATGCCCCCGGGACCGGCGAGGCAGACGCGGCGCGGGCTCTCCCTGCCGAAGGCAGCATGACCCGCTCCCGATTCCTGACCTACATGCTGGGGACGGGTGCCGGGGGACTGGCGGCCGCGGTGCTGTATCCGGTGAGCCGCTACATCGTACCGCCGGACGCGCCGGAAGCCACCGCCAACTCCGTCGTCCTCGGACTCGCGGGCGACGACATCCCGCCCAACACCGGCCGCATCTTCAAGTTCGGGAACAAGCCCGGAATCCTGCTGCGCACGCCCGGTGGCGAGCTGCGCGCGTTCTCGGCGGTGTGCACGCACCTCCAGTGCACCGTCCAGTACCGCACGGACCTGACGCATATCTGGTGCGCGTGCCACAACGGGCACTACGACCTATCCGGCCGCAACATCGCCGGCCCCCCGCCCGCTCCGCTCACGGAGTACCAGGTGTTCGAGCGCGGAGAGACCATTGTCGTTACCCGGAAAGCGTAGACCATGGCGACGACCACGACCATACCCCCCACGCCGCAGCCGACTCGCCAGCCTTCGCCGGAGGGGCCGCGGCGCGGCACCCGGGTGGGACGCCTTCTGCGCTGGCTCGACGATCGCACGGGCGCGTCCGCGCTCCAGCCGCTGGCCAGGAAGAAGCAGGTGCCGCTGCACCGCCACTCCTTCTGGTACTATCTCGGAGGGATGGCGCTTTTCCTCCTCGTGATCCAGGTGGCGACCGGCATCCTGCTCCTGTTCTACTACCGGCCGAGCGCCGAGGGGGCGTACGAGTCCGTGCAGTTCCTGATGGCGGAAGTGAAGTTCGGCTGGCTGATCCGCTCGATCCACGCGTGGGGGGCCAACCTGCTCATCCTCACGCTCTTCGTGCACCTGTTCAGCACGCTCCTGCTCAGGGCCTATCGGGCGCCGCGGGAGCTCACGTGGATGACGGGCGTGGCGCTTTTCGCTCTCTTCCTCGGCCTCGGCTTCACCGGCTACCTCCTGCCCTGGAACGAGCTCGCCTTCTTCGCCACCCGCGTCGGCACCGAGATCCCGGCCACGATCCCCCTGGTC
Source organism: uncultured Gemmatimonadales bacterium (assembly GCA_963798845.1). Taxonomy (GTDB): domain Bacteria; phylum Gemmatimonadota; class Gemmatimonadetes; order Longimicrobiales; family RSA9; genus CAVUKA01. The sequence goes on from CAWCUS010000006.1 coordinate 13,410, forward strand.
GGAGGCTTCATGCGCGACGTGCTGCGTGGCGGCGATGACGTCACCGGCGCCACCCTGACGCGCTTCTACGCGCTCCACGTCTCCGTCCTCCCCGGGCTCGCGATCCTCATCGTCGCCCTGCACGCGCTCCTGGTGCAGAAGCACGGCATGAGCGTGCCGGCCGGAGTGGAGCGGAAGGGTGGGGCCAAGCGGAGCGTGCCCTTCTTCCCGAACTTCTTCCTGCGGGACCTGGTCGGCTGGCTCGCCGCGCTCGCGATCCTCGCCTCGGCCGCCGCCTTCTTCCCCGCTCACCTCGGCGCGAAGGCCGATCCGTTCGCGTCCGCCCCGGCCGGGATCAAGCCGGAGTGGTACTTCATGTTCATGTTCGAGACCCTCAAATTCCTGCCGAGCCACATCCTGGGGGTGAACGGCGAGCTGGTGGGAGTCGCCGGCTTCGGCGCCGCCGCGCTGGTCCTCCTGGTCATGCCGTTCCTCGACCGCCCCGGCGCCGACGGTCGGCACCGGCCGATCTGGCGCTACGTCGCCGTCTTCGCGCTCGTCTACATGCTGGTGCTCACGTACCTCGGGTACGCCATCGATCCGACGGGATGACGCGCCGACGCGCCGCGGAGGCGCACGGAACGGCACGCCACGCCGCGTCCGGCAAGCGGGGCGAGGCGGCGAGCTAGCGGCCGCTCGCCACCCCCGTCTGCTCCTCGCCCCACTTCGCCAGCACCCGCTCGAGGCGAGCGAGGTACTCCACCCAGACATCGCGCGCGCCCTGCGTGGGCGCGTTGTCGGCGGAGGTGACCGCACCGTAGAGGCTGGTGAGCACGCCGGTAATGGCGCGCAGACCTTCGTTGCCGTTGCGCAGGTCGGCGAGGCGTCCGGCGGTATCGCGGTCGAACCGGGTGGTGTCCTGGAGGGCCGCGCCGATGGCGCGATCGGCGGCCACGGCCTTATGGAGCGCCCCCGCCATGCTGTCGGCGAGCGCGAGCTGTGCGCGGAGGTCCGCGTCCGGCACGTCCACGCGCGGGTCCATCTTCACCGTCAACGGCTGCGTGTACTCCTTCCCGCCGGCAGACAGCGTGACCGTGTAGTCGCCGGGCAGGACGAGGGCGCCCTGCGGGTTGAGCGGCGTGCCCTTCCCCCATACCGCAGCGATCGAGTACTCGTAGCCCAGCGCGTCGGGCCGGTCCTGCCGGAGGTCCCACACGAAGCGGTGCATGCCGGGCTCGTCCGACAGCCGCTGGGGCGACCCGACCCACGCTTTCTGGAAGTACCGGAACGCGGGCAGCGAGTCGGGGACGTCGGTGCTCGAGAAGCGGCGCACCACCTCTCCATCGGAGTCGCGGATCGTGAGCGACACCGGCCCGCCCGACGCCAGCACGTAGTCCAGCACCGCGCCCGTCGGCGGGTTCTCGCCAAGCGGCGTCTCGGGGGGCCAGGGCGTGTCCCGGTTCTCGTCCGCCCGGAGCCGGATGGCGGTGGCGGGGTGGTACAGGTGGGCCGGCTCGCCCGCCGCGACGGCGGTCGCCTGCCTCAGCGGCTCGATGTCGTCCATGGTCCAGATCGCGTGCCCGTTGGTGGCCGCGATCAGATCGCCATGATGGACCATGAGGTCGCGCACCTGCGCGGTGGGCATGTTCTTCCGGATCGAGCGCCAGCTCGCGCCATCGTCGAACGAGACGTAGACGCCACGCTGCGTCCCCGCGAACAGCAGCCCCGGCTTCACGGGGTCCGCCCGGATCACGAGCGTGTACTCGTCGCCCGGGATTCCGTCCGTGATGCGTGTCCAGCTCTGTCCCGCGTCCCGCGTCCGGAACAACAGCGGCTCGCGGCGGTCGATCCGGTGAAGGTCCACCGCCACGTAGGCCACACCCGCGTCGTCCGCAGACGCGGATATGGCGTCAATCCGTCCCCACGCCGGGATCCCGGGCGGCGTCACGTCCTTCCAGTGCGCGCCGCCGTCCGTGGTGAGGCGGACGTAGCCGTCATCGGTCCCGGCCCAGATCGTGTTCTCGTCCACCGGCGACGGCTCTATGGCGTAGACCACTCCGAAGCCGCACACCCGCGCGGTCGTCCGGTCCGGATCGTGGCACGTCTCCGCCCCCGGGTCCTGCCGCGGCCCGGCCCCGGGGGAAGCGCCGCCCATGGCGCCGCTCAGGTCGGGCGAGATCTCCGTCCAGTGGGCGCCGTTGTCGTCTGAGCGGAAGATCATCTGCGCGCCCAGGAACACCGGGTGCGGCGGGAAGGGCGAGAACACGAGCGGCGTGATCCACGTGTAGCGGTACTTCACGCCCGTCGGCCGCGCCCCGTACGTGTTCACGGGCCACGGGGAGATCTCCGCGGACTGGCGCGTGACGTCGTCGTAGCGGGAGATGTGACCGCCGAGGCCGCTCCCGAAGACGGTGTCGGGGACGCCGGGCTTGGGCACCATGTCGTCGCGCTCGTCGCCGCCCACGGGGTGCCAGTCCCGCAGCTCGATGACGCCGTACGGCCCCCGACTCGCGATCTCCACGGTGCCGTTGTCCTGCTGGCCGCTGTAGATGTGGTACGGAAAGCGATCGTCGGCGCCCAGGTGATAGAACTGTCCGGTTGGCTGGTTGTACCAGCTCGACCACGTCCTGCCGCCGTTCACGCTCACCGTGGCGCCCTGGTCCACCCCCGCCACCATCCGCTCCGGCGCCAGCGGGTCGATCCAGAAGTCGTGCCAGTCGTCGCCGCCCGGCGAGCCGTTCCACGGCTCCCATGTCCGGCCGCCGTCGGTGCTGATGCGGATCGACTGGCCCATCAGGAAGACCGTGTTCGGGTCGGTCGGCGAGACCGTGAGCCGGCCGAAGTAGTCGCTGGCCAGCTCGGCCCGGTCGCTCACGTGCGTCCAGCTCCCGCCGCCGTCGCCCGACCGCCAGATCCCCGCCGCGTCCGTCGTGGCCTCGACCACGGCGTAGACGACGCGCCCGCCGGTCCCCCGGGCCACCCCGACGCCGATGCGCCCCAGGTCTCCGGACGGGAAGCCGCCGCCCGTCAGCCGCTTCCAGGTCGTGCCGCCGTCGGTGCTCTTCCAGACCCCGGACCCCGGGCCCACGCGTGGCTGGAAGTAGTCGAGCCACGGGTGCATGGTCATCTGCCACGTGGCAGCGTAGACGGTTTGCGGTGCGGTGCCGTCCCGGGCCAGGTCGACCGCCCCCGTGCGGTCGTCCACCTTCAGCGCCTGCTTCCATGTGCCGCCGCCATCCGTGCTCCGGTAAACGCCACGCTCCACGTTCGGCCCGAACACGTGCCCGAGCGCCGCCACCAGCACCACGTCGGCGTCGTTCGGGTCCACCAGGATCTTTCCGACGTGCCGGCTGTCGCGGAGCCCCACATTCCGCCACGTCTCGCCGCCGTCGTCCGAGCGGTAGACGCCGTCGCCGGCCATGATGTCGTAGCGTGCAGCAACCTGCCCCGTGCCGGCGTACAGAACCGACGGGTCGGACGGCGCTACGGCGAGCCCGCCGATCGACTGCGACGGCGCATCCTGCATCAACCCTCGCCACGTGCGCCCCGCGTCGTCGGTCTTCCACACGCCGCCGCCGGCCGTGCCCACGTAGAACGTCGTGGCCGACCCGGGAATCCCGGTGGCCACCGTGGCCCAGCCCGCGCGGAACGGCCCCACCAGCCGCCAGCGCATGTCCCGGTAGCTCGCCTCGGCCACCGGGCCGGCGCCCTCTCGCACGGCCGCTTCCGTCCGCGTCGCCTGGGCGCGCGCCACCGACGGCGCCGCAGGCACGAGGGCGGCGGCGACCAGGAGGAGGATGGGGACGGCGGCGGGGGAAACGAGGGCGGCCGAGAAGGGAGGTGTGGAGTGGCGGTGCATGGCTCAGGTCCTGTGGAACGGCTTCGTTTGCACACGGCGGGCGTCGTCGCGCGGGAGACCGCATGATACCGTGCCTCCCACCTGCGCGCGAGCGCAACTCGAATCCCCGCGCAGCGGGGGCGAGCCGCGCAAGCGGCGAGCTTCGAATCCCCGCGCAGCCGGGGGCGAGCCGCGCAAGCGGCGAGCTTCGAATCCCCGCGCAGCGGGGGCGAGCCGCGCAAGCGGCGAGCTTCGAATCCCCGCGCAGCGGGGGCGAGCCGCGCTCAGCGGCGAGCTTCGAATCCCCGCGCAGCGGGGTCCCCGAGCCGCGCAAGCGGCGACGGGGATCGAACCTCGAAGGCCCGACCCCCGCCAACGCCTTCAACCCCGCAACGACCGGGCGGGCACACCCGCCCGGCCGACGCACCTACGCGTCCGGGTCCAGCACCTTCGCGATCCGATGCTGCACCCCGATCAGGTGATACCGCGTAGCCCTGTCCCCGGCTCTCGGGATGGCGCGCTGCACCTGCTGCTGGAGCGTGGTCAGCTCACCCCGCACCTGCGCCTTGGCGGCCTCGGAGAGCGGCTCCGGCCGGCGGAACCCCGGGAACGGCGACGTCTGGCTCGACTGCTCCGGTGGGTTCAGCTTCTGGTCCAGGATGTCCAGGAGCGTCATCTGGAGGCCGCGGCGGTACGGATCGATCCGGATCTCCCGTGCGAGCGACACTTCCGAAAAGATGCCGCCGGTCACGTCGTCGAGGAGGTTCGTGAGGGTGTAGCTGCCACCCGGCGTCCGGCTCAACGCCTCGGTGTCGAGCAGACGGTTCAGCCGGTCGTCGCTGAAGAGCGTCCGCAGCACGGCCTGCTGTGCCCCGTTCACGCGCTCGATCATCGCGTCCGCCTCGATACGCCGCGCGATCTCCGGCTGGATCAGGTAGTCCTGCGTCTGGAACACGTTGTGGTTCAGGAACGCGACCGCGGCCTGCTGCCGCGCGTGCGGAACCGGCGCGTACACCGCCCCCGGCTGGCTGCCGGACTTGTACTGCACCGTCCCGCCGCCCACCAGCGTGGCCACGTGGCTCGCCTCCCTCGCCCACTGCCCCACGGTCCGGTCGTACAGCTCCGCCATCTCGCTGTTGTCCTCGCCCGCGTGCGTGGCGGCGGAGGGGATGTAGCGCATGACGCGCCGGATGTTGCGGAACCCGAGCTCCGTCGACGCGATCGGGTCCGCATCGCCCACGGCTTCGGACATGGTGCCGAAGCCCCCGAAGTCGTTGTTCGATGAGAAGCGGTACCACACCACGGTGTCCTGGACCATGGCCCAGCGGTCGAGCGTCGGCACTTCCTCCGCCGCCGAGCGAGCCGAGGGGATCGGCTTGTAGCCCCACATGATGACGAACTTGTCGTACGGCCCGATCCGCGGGACCAGGTCCGCCACCGCGAGGCTGTCCTCCGGCTGTGCCACGTAGTTGAACCGGGAGTAGTCCATGATGCTCGGCGAGTGGCCCATCTTCGCCACCCACGTCGCGCTCCGAACGCTGTCCGCCGGGTACATGGAGCTGCCCAGCTGATCGTGCTGTAGCCCGATCGTGTGACCGATCTCGTGGGCGACAATGAACTCCAGGATCCGGCCCATGAGGCTGTCCGGCATCGGCAGGCTCCGGGCACGCACGTCCAGCGGCGACACCTGGGCGAAGTACCAGTCGCGGCCGAGATTGAGCACGTTCTGGAATATCCGCACCGAGCCGTTCAGGATCTCACCCGTGCGGGGATCGCTCACGTGCGGCCCCTGCGCGTTCTCGACCGTCGACGGCAGCCACCGGATCATCGTGTGCCGGATGTCCTCCGGCGACCAGCTCGGATCGTCGGCCGGCGCGTCCTTCGCGACAATGCCGCCCTTGAATCCGGCCACCTCGAATGCCGGCTGCCAGTCCTCGATCGCCTTCCGGATCCAGGGCTTCCATACGTCCGGCGTCGCAGGGTCCACGTAATAGACGATCGGCTTCTTCGGCACGCACATCTCCCCGACCCTCTCGTCGGAGCATTCCAGCCGGTACTTCGTGATGTACCGACGCTGGGCCGCGCCGTGCTCCTGGCCGAAGTTCACCTGCCGGATGCTGAAAAAGCCCAGCCGCTCGTCGAAGCGTCGCGCCATCATCGGCTCCTCCGGCAGCCGCACGAGGCTCCAGTGCCCCAGAACGGTCTGCGCCGGCGTGCTGCGCGCTCCCCCGGGCCGCCCGCCCAATGCGCTCCCGCCGCCGTTCCCGGCGGGCGTACCCGTCTGCGTGGCCTCGATCTCCACGTTGTCCGGGAACGCGCTCACGCGCTCAACGTACGAGCGCTTGTCATCAATGGTGCCCTGGATCGCCTGGAGCTGAGGCACCGACGTCGTGAACAGCTTCGTCACGTCCACCACCGGCGCGTGCTCGGCACCCCAGCTCTCAACCGGCAGCACGGCCACGATCGGCGGATAGCTCGAGTTCACCACCGCCCGGTACACCGGCAGCGTCGTGTCGGCCGTTACCGAGAACATCGGCGCCCGCACGATCACGCGCTCTCCCTGCAGGTCGAAGCGGAGCGTGCTCTCGGCGAACTGGTCCCCACCATACTCCCCGAACCCCGTCCTGCGCGGATCATTCGGGTCGAAAGCCGACGCCCGGGCGTATCGACCCACCATCAGCATGTCCTTCCCGAGCTCCGCCAATGGGATCTCGAAATACAGCTTCTCGCCCACCTCGTGGACGATGAACATGCCCCGCTGCGTCTTCGCTTCCGACGTGATCACGCTCGCGTATGGCTTCGGCGCCGATTCCGCGCCCTGCTGTCGTCGTCCGCCCGGCGCTTCGCCCGCCTGCGGCCGCGCTTCGCCTCGAGGGGTGGGTGCCGCCGGAGCGGCGTGCGAGCAGCCGGCGCCCAGCAGCGCGGCCGCCAGGACCATGACGGTGGTTCGTTTCATCGCTCGTTCGGGGTTCTCTGGGATGGAGCGTGCGCGCCCATGCGTGGCCGCGGTCGGAGCCGGCCGGGGCCACGCACGGCAGACCCGTGCCCGCCTCTTCGCCACCCGACACGCCGACCCGGCCACGATACGGACGGCGGGATCCATTTCATGGACGCGTCGGCCCGCGGGAACGTTGGGCGACGACGCCGACCCCTTCCCTCCGGGCGTCGCCCGACTCCGGATCTCCCCCCTTGCGGCGGGAGGGTGGTCGCCCGAGGTTCTGTGAGAATGATTCTCAAACTCTCACGGGCCAACATGCACCGCGCGACCGGGACGGGGGACGGAACGGAGATGGGGAACGACGGGGCCACGACGCACCACGCGGCCGGAGGTCGTCGCGACCGGCGGGCTGGACGCGCTCGGAGCCGGTCGGGGACTGCGGGAATCGATGCGGGCAACGACGCGCGCTGGAGCGGACGTCGTCTGCTGGTGTGGGCGCTCGTTGGCACGGGCGTGCTGGGGGTGGCGGCGCTGGTGGCGTGGGCGACGATCTGGCGGGGCGGGAGCCCGGACCCGCTGGCCCCGGGGACGGGCCACCTGGCGGGTGTGGCGGACATCGGAGTGCTCGTCTTCCGGGAAGGGCTGGAGTGCATCCTGGTTCTGGCGGCGGTCACGGCGACGATGACGGGGCCGCGAGCGTCGCACCGGCAGCCGGTGGCGGTAGGGGCGGGGGTGGCGTTCGGTGCCACGCTGGCGACGTGGTTCCTGGTGGTGGGTGTCGTGGAGCAGCTGCTGGAGAGCGTGCCCGCGCTGCAGGTGCAGGCGGCGACGGGGCTGCTGGCGATCGTGGTGCTGCTGGTGGTGATGAACTGGTTCTTCCACAAGGTCTACTGGACCGGCTGGATCCGGATGCACAACGACCGCAAGAAGCGGCTGATGGAGGAAGCGGATTCGGGCGGGGCCAGGGGTCACCTGCTGGTGGGGCTCGTGCTGCTGGGCTTCACGTCGCTGTATCGGGAGGGCTTCGAGGTGGTGCTCTTTCTCCAGAGCTACCGCCTGCGGCTGGGCGGGGTGCCCGTGCTGGAAGGCGTCATACTCGGTCTGGCGGGTGCATCGGTCGTCGCCGTGCTCACGTTCGTGGCGAACCGGCGGCTGCCGTACCGGAAGATGCTGGTATTTACGGGCGTCATGCTGGGAGGCGTGCTGCTGGTGATGGTGGGCGAGCAGGCGCAGGAGATGCAGCTCGCCGGGTGGCTGACGACGACGAAGATCCAGGCGCTGGACGGGATGCCGGCCTGGCTGGGGCTCTGGTTCGCGGTATTCCCGACGGTGGAGACGCTGGCGGCGCAGGGGCTGGCGGCGCTCCTGGTGCTCGGTTCGTACTTCCTCTCGCGCTTCCGCACGGTCAGGTCATCGAGGAAGGCGACGACGGGCGCGGCCAGGGTCACGTCCGCCGCATCCGGCAGCGCACCACGGGGCAGCGCGTCGGCGCTGGCGGACGCGTAGCCCGGCCGTGCGCGGACGGTGCTGCGAGCAGCCGCTCAGTCGGCGCGCTCCCTCTCGCCTTCGGGGGCGGCGCGCGGGCTCGGCGCGGTAACCTCCTGCGGCCTCGCCTTGCGGGCCGGCTGTCCGTCCGCCGCCCCTGCCGGCGCGTCCTCGGCGCGCGGGAGCTCGAGGGTGAACAGCGATCCGATGCCTTTCCGGCTTTCGGCAGTGAGCGTTCCGCCCATGAGCTCGGCGAGCCGGCGGCTGATCGAAAGCCCGAGGCCAGCGCCGCCCTGGGTACGCGTGAGCCCGTCCTCGAGCTGGACGAACGGCTGGAAGATCTCCTCCAGTCGGGTGCCGGGAATGCCGGTGCCCGTGTCGCTGACGGTGAAGCGGACGTGCGCCCCGTCGTCGCCCCCGTGCTCGTCGATCCGGAGGTCGACCGCCCCTCCCGGCCCCGTGAACTTGATGGCGTTGGTGAGCAGGTTGATCAGGATCTGCTGAACGCGCTTCGGGTCGCCGCGGTAGCGGAGGTCCATGGTGTGCTCACCGGGGGCGCGAAGGCGTACGCCCTTGGCGCCCGCAGCGGGCTCCACGACGGCGGCGGCGTCTGCGGCGGTTTGCAGCGCTGAGGCGGTCGCGTCCTCCACGCGCAGCCGGTCGGATTCCATGCGAGCGAAGTCGAGGACGTCGTCCACGAGGGAGATGAGGTGCCGCCCGCTGATCCGGAGGCGCTCGAGGTGGGCGCGCTGGCCGTCGCTGATGGGCCCGGCCACTTCCTGGAGGAGCAACTCGCTGTAGCCGATGATGGCGTTGATGGGCGTGCGCAGCTCGTGGCTCATGTTGGCCAGGAATCGAGACTTGGCGCGGCTCGCGGTCTCCGCTTCGGCGCGGGCCTGCTCGGTGGTGGCGAGCGCCCGCTCGACGTCGGCGGCCATGGCGTTGAAGGCGCGGGCGAGGGCGCCCAGCTCGTCGTCGCGATCGACGGCGACGCGCCGGCCGTAGTGGCCGATCGCGACGTCTCCCGCGGCGTGGCTCAGCTCCCGAACGGGCGCCGTGATGCGCCGACTCACGAGCCAGGCCCCGGCCGTGCCGATCAGGACGAGGAGGAGGGCCCCGAGGAGCACGCGTCGGAGGAAGGTGTTGGGGCGCGCGAGCACGGCGGCCATGGGGGTCTCCACCACGATGGAGAGCGGCTGGCCGGGGATGGCGGCGGAGCGGCCGAGGTAGGGCACGCCGGCACGCTCGTACTGGGTGACCCGCGCCGGGATCGGCCCCGGCGGATCGGGGACGATGACGCCGTCCAGCGAGACCCAGAGCCCCTCTCCATTGGCGAAGTACACGCTGGAGCCGGCCCCGATGAGGCGGCTGATCTGCCGGCCCGTGCTGCTGTTGGGACTGCCGACCGTGCGCAGCTGCGCCAGGCGCCCCGCGTCGGGCCCGGGAACGGGGACGACCGCCCATACGTAGGGCCGACCGTTCACCACGAACATGCGCGAGAACGCACCGGAATCCGCGGCCGTCACCCGATCGAGCGCGTCCGTGACCTGGTCGACCCTCCACTCCACCGGGAACCGACCGATGGGCGTGATCGAGCCGTCCTGGTCGGCGAGCACGAGGGGCAGGGTATCGGAGATGGAGGTCAGCTCGCGCAGCGTGTCGAGCAGGGGCTGTGTGACCTGGCGAGCGGCGAGCGCGCCCCGCACCTCTCGCATCCGGGCGATGCGCCGCATGCTCGAAAGCCTGCGCTCGGCGGACCCCGCGGTGAGATCCGCGAGCTCGGTGGAGACGCGGTCGAGTCGCTCGCCCGCCGCGATCACGGCGGACCTGCGCACCTCCTGGTACGCCAGCAGCGCCCCCAGCGCCACCAGCGTGACGAGCAGGGCACTGATGAGCAGGGGCAGCCGGCGCTCGAGGGAAACGCCATGCCGAAGGGGGTAGGCCACGAGCGGTGCGCCGTTTGAGTCGTGCATTGGCAGTAGGGGGCTCGGGACTGCAGCGACAACGATAGCTCCGCCGCTCTCCGCGGACCAGCAGGCCGGGGTACCGTGTCCCCGGACGTCTGTCCCTCGGGCCGTGGTGCGCTTGACACAGTGCCGCACCCGGACCCACCATCAGCATCATGAAGGCCATTTTCCAGCGTGCGGCCGATCGGCAGCGGCACCACGCGCATCACTTCTGGCTCTCGCGCGGCGGCGGCTTCTACGGCTTCGTCGCCGCGCTCACGTTCGTCTATCTCGAGGCCGTGGACCTGGTAGGGGACATCGCGGGCCTCGCCGGCGTCCGAATCAATGTCGGCTACCTGGTCTCCTGGCTCGTTTCCAACGCCGTGGCCGCGCTGCTGAACGTGCTGCGGGCCACCCTGTGGCCGATCGCGTGGATGGGACATTTCGGGCTGGGCATTCGCTCCGGGCTCTTCCTCCTGGGCGCCTACCTCCTGTATCTCACCATCCGCCCTCTCGCTCTACGCCTCCTCGGGGAGAAGCCCGGGATTCGGCACGTGGCGTAGCCCCGCCCCCGCCACGCTGCCTCGCCCCCGACATCGGTCAAGCGACGCACCCACACCATGACCTCGGCGGGCGAGCGCACCTCGATGGTCGCTCAGGCCGCCACGAGCTCCCCGGTCACGCGGGCTGGAGGGCGCTGGGGCGCAGCGCGGCGTCCAACTCCCGGCCCAGCCGGACGACGATCCCCGGGAGGGCGTCCACGTCGGCCTCGGTCGTGTTGAAGTTCACGATGCACGGCCGGAGCAGGTACCGGCCGTCGACCACGGCATTGGAAACGAAGGCTTCGCCGGAGCCTTGTATGCGCTCCAGAAGCGCTTCGTTCAGCGCGTTCAGGTACGAGCCCGCGGGCCCGCCTTCGTTGGACCCATCGAGGTCCGGCGGCACGTAACGGAAAGTGCAGATGCTGAGGGACTGGGTGAACGCCTGGAGCCCCGGGGTACGTCGGACGCGCTCGTGGAGCCGCTCGCTGAGCCGGATGTCATCGCTGATCATCTGCGCGTAGCCGCTTCGCCCCGCGTGCCGCAGCGCGAGCCACACCTTGAGCGCCCGGAATCCACGCGAGTTCTGTGGCCCGAAGTCCAGGTAGTTCACCGCTTCCTGGCCGAAATGGTAGTACGGCGGGTGGTACGAGAACGCGCGGCGGAGGGTGGCGGGGTCGCGCACCAGCGTGCAGCCGGCCTCCAGCGGCGCGTAGAGCCACTTGTGCGGGTCCACCGCCACCGAGTCGGCCAGCCCGAGCGCGCGCAGGTCGTCCGGCGTTCCCGGCACGGCGGCGGCGAAGGCGCCGTAAGCCCCGTCCACGTGCAGCCACACTCCGGCTTCCCGGCAGATTCCGGCGACCTCCCGAATCGGGTCCACGGCGCCGGTGCTCACGGACCCGGCCGTGGCCACGACCATCATCGGTTGCGCTCCGGCAGACTGGTCCCGCTCCATGGCTTTGCGGAGCGCGTTCGTATCCATCCGCTGGTCGGCTCCCGCCGGTATCCAGCGGATCGCATCGGTGCCGATCCCGGCCAGATCGGCCCCCTTTTGCAGCCACGTATGGGTCTCGACGGAAGCGTACACGCGCAGTGGCCGCGACCCGGCCCCGGCAACGCCGCCGGCACGGACGTCCCAGTCCGCGACGGCGGCTCGCGCGGCGAGGAGACCCACGATATTCGCCATGTTCCCGCCGCTCACGAGCAGGCCGCCGCATTCGGTCGAATAGCCCACGAGCTCGGCCATCCAGCGCACGGCCTGCGCTTCGATCTCGCTGGCCACGGGCGACAGCCGCCACGCCCCGCTGTTCGCGTTCACGGCCGCGGCCAGGAAGTCCGCGAGCATGCCGATGGGCGCAGGGGAGGACGTGACGTAGCCGAAGAACCGAGGGTGGCCGTTGAAAAGCGAGTGCTCGAACAGAAGCTCCGCCGTCGTCCGCAGCAGCGCTTCCGCATCCTCTCCCTGCTCGGGCAGCCCGCGCTCCGCGCCGATCAGCGCCCGCACTGCCTCGGGCGATTCCGAAGGCGTGACCGGCCGTTCGGCGAGCCCGGCGAGGAAGTCGACCACCGCGTCCACCAGGCCGTGGGCGACCCGGCGCATCTCCTCCGGCGCCATCCGAAGCGGCACGTCGCGCGTCGAGCGCGCTTCTGTGGGGGCTGGATGCCGGACATGCGCCTGCTCGTGGGGTGTTCCCATGACCATCTCCGGGTTCGGGGGACCGTCGTGGAAAGGAACCCGGCGACGGCGCCGGCGTCCTGCCCGCATTCGTGCGGGTTCCTGCTATGGCAAGGGGCGAGCATGCCGCCCCGTCATCCCGGTGGGAAGCCGACAACGGGAGCCGATGATACGGCACCCACCCCCAGAAGTCCACGCCTTCGATCCCCGCGCCAGCGGGGCCGAGCGGCGAAGCCGCGAGCCTCGAATCCCCGCGCCAGCGGGGCCGAGCGGCGAAGCCGCGAGCCTCGAATCCCCGCGCCAGCGGGGCCGAGCGGCGAAGCCGCGAGCTTCGAATCCCCGCGCCAGCGGGGTGGCCGAGCCGCGCCAGCGGCGACGGCCAACGCCCCTCGCCCTCCCGACCCCGATGCCCGTGCATTACGTTCAGTCCCCTGCAGCACCATACGAACGTGCACCACCCAACAGGCGAGGCGAGAGATGGCGCGCGAAGGGGGAGCAGATACGGGCGGAGGCGGGCGGGCGCTCGAGCCGCGTGACTTCATCCGGGCCATTGTCGTGGAGGACCTGGCCACCGGGAAGCACGGCGGGCGAGTAGTGACGCGCTTCCCCCCGGAGCCCAACGGCTTTCTCCACATCGGTCACGCCAAGTCCATCTGTCTCAATTTCGGTCTGGCGCGGGAGGTCCCGGGCGCGCGCTGCCACCTCCGCTTCGATGACACCAATCCCGAGACGGAGGACATGGCCTACGTGGAGTCCATCAAGCGGGACGTCGCGTGGCTCGGCTTCGACTGGGAGGAGCACCTGTACTTCGCATCGGATTACTTCCCCGAGATGTACGCCTTCGCCGAGCACCTGATCCGCGAGGGCAATGCGTACGTGGACAGCCTGAGCGAGGAGGAGATCCGGGAAGGGCGGGGAACGGTGACGGAGCCCGGGAAGCCCAGCCCGTACCGCGACCGGTCACCCGAGGAGAGCCTCGACCTGTTCCACCGCATGCGCGACGGCGAGTTCCCGAACGGCGCCCAGGTGCTGCGCGGGAAGATCGACATGGCGTCGCCCAACATGCTGCTGCGCGACCCCGTGCTGTACCGGATCCGCCACGCGAGCCACTACCGCACCGGCGACGAATGGTGCGTCTATCCATTGTATGACTACGCGCACCCGATCGAGGACGCGCTCGAGGACATCACGCACTCCCTGTGCACGCTCGAGTTCGAGATCAACCGTCCGCTGTACGACTGGGTAGTGGAGAACATCCCGCTGGAGACGCGGCCCCGGCAGTACGAGTTCGCCCGCGGCAACCTCGATTTCACGGTCATGAGCAAGCGCAAGCTGCTCACCCTGGTCAGGGAGGGGCACGTCTCCGGCTGGGACGACCCGCGCATGCCCACGATCGCCGGGCTGCGCCGCCGCGGCGTGACTCCCGAGTCCATCCGCGCGTTCTGGGACATGCTCGGTATCGCCAAGACGCAGAGCCGCGTTGACATGGGCAAGCTCGAGTTCGCCATGCGCGACGACCTGAACGCCCGCGCGCCCCGCGTCCTGTGCGTGCTCCGCCCGCTCCGCGTCGTCATCACCAACTACCCGCACGGCGGCTCCGAGGTCATCGAGGCCAGCTCCTGGCCCCACGACGTGGCGCGCGAAGGCTCACGCTCGCTCCCCTTCTCGGGCGAGCTCTTCATCGACGACGACGACTTCCGCGAGGACCCGCCCGCCGACTGGAAGCGGCTCGCCCCCGGCCGGGCGGTCCGCCTCCGCCACGGCTACGTCATCCGTTGCGACGAGGTCGTCCGCGACGACGCCGGCGCCATCCGCGAGCTCCACTGCCGCTACGCGCCCGGGAGCCTCGACGGCGATCCTCCCGCCGAGTGGGAAGTGGGCGGCGCCATCCACTGGGTGGACGCGGAGCGCTCCCGCTCGTGCGAAGTCCGCCTCTACGACCGGCTCTTCATGGTGCCGGATCCGGATGCGGAGGCCGCCGAGACCGGCCGCGACTTCACCGCCTTCCTCAACCCCGACTCGCTGGTCGTAGTGGAGAACGCCCGCATCGAGCCCTCGGTCCAGGCCGACCCGCCCGGCTCCCGCTACCAGTTCGAGCGGGTCGGGTACTTCATGAGCGATCCCGAGGACTCCTCGCCCGAGCGGCTGGTCTTCAATCGGACGGTCACGCTCCGCGACACGTGGACGCGCCGCACGGCCGGTGGCGTCGAAGCGACCGTGGTCTCGAGCGTCACCGCGAGCGGGACTGCCGGCGCGCCCGAGCTGAGCTCCGAGGAGCACCGGCGTCTGCGGCGGGCGGCGGCGCCGGACCGGTCGGCGGACCTGGAGGCGCGGCGTCGCCGGTACGAGGAGGAGCTGGGTGTCGGCGACGAGGACGCGGAGCTCCTCACGCGCGAGACGGCCCTGGCCGACTTTTTCGAGGCGGCGGTGGCCGCAGGTGGGTCGGCGCAGCGCGTCGCCAACTGGCTGATCAACGAGCTCCCGCGGGAGATCGGGGACCGCACGCTGGAGAACCTGCCGTTCGGCGGCCGCGAGGTAGGGCGGCTGGTGGCGCTGCTCGAGGACGGCACCCTGTCCGGAAGCACGGCCAGGGACGTCCTCGCCGAGCTGGTGGCGTCGGGTGGGGAGCCGGACGCCATCGTGGACAGCAAGGGGCTGCGCCAGATCAGGGACGAGGCCTACCTCGCCCCCGTCGTCGCCCGCATCGTGGGCGCCAATCCGGGAAAGGCCGCCGACTACCGCGCCGGCCGCGCCGCCCTCATCGGCTTCTTCATGGGGCAGGTGATGAAGGAGACGGGCGGAAAAGCCGATCCGGAGCTGGCGAGAAGGCTGCTCGGGGAGCGGCTCGGGGAGGTCTGAGTCTCGTCGCCCGCGCGGGTGGCGGGGTCCGCAACGGCGCTCAGGGCACGTCGTAGCCTTCGGGGCTCAGCTCGAGCCTGTAGCGGGAGGGATCGTGCTGGAAGAAGAGCCCTCCGCGCCGGCTGGCTCCGGCGGGCACGAAGTGAAGGGTGGCGGTCCGCTTCTCGACGGTCCCGGTGTCGGCGACGAGCTCCCCCCGGATCTCCACTCCCCGTGCCGTGCTGCCCCCGCTGTTCCGGGCGACGAAGGTCACCACGTACCCGTGGTCCGTCGCCAGCACGGTGTCGCGCTGCACGGACAGCGCCGGCGGGGACGCGCGCGATCCGACGCCGAGGAGCACCAGGTAGCCGATGAGCGCGAGCACCAGCGCTGCGCTCGCCCCCGCCACGAGCCACTCCCAGACGGAGATCTCCTCTTCACCGCGTTTCCGCTCGCCTTTTCCGTCGCCGCCCCGCGCGTCCTTCTCCTCCTCTCGCCGGCGCTCCGTGTTGCGGTCCTCTCCATCGTCCATGGTCACCTCACAGTACCAGTCGCGCCGCCGCCGCCCCGAGTCCGGCCGGGATCCCCAGAACCACGGCCCGCATCACCACCCATTCGAACGAGGCGCTCTCCAGCCTGCCGAACACCCAGAGCAGCAGGAGGCTCACGCCGAGCGCCACGCCATACGCCGGCCCGGTGAAACGGACCAGCGGGCTCCACCAGGGCGTCTCCTCCGCCGGCTGGGGCGCGCCGTGGAACTCCATGGAGTAGACGAAGGCGTGCATCACCACGAGGGTGAGGACCACGGAGCCGAGCATGTGCCACGGGTCGGTGGAGAAGGGCACCAGGTTCATCTCCTGGGTGGCGGCCACGTTGAACGCCACGTACAGCGCGCCGGCGGTCATCAGGAACAGCTCCGCGGAGTAGGATCCACCGTGCTTCTGCCGCTTCCGCTGGTCCGCCTCCTCCTCGTGCCGCCGGTCGCCGCCGAGCTGGCTCCGGGCCAGCGACGCCCCGATCCCCGCCGGCAGTGCCTGGACGCCGATCTTCCCGATCACGTCGGGCAGCGGGTCGGCGGGACCGAGAATGCCGAGGATGGCGAGGAGAGCGGCGCTGGAGATGATGCCGATGCCGTACGCCGTGAGCCCGCCGATGACGGCCTCCCGGAAGCCGTGCGAGCGCTCCAGGCCCGAGACCGAGGCCAGGCCCACGAGCAGCGGGATCCCGATGCCGAGGAGTAGCGCCAGTCGCAGCGGACTCATGTAGAAGCCGAGCCACCACATCTCCATTGTGAGGAACAGCGGCAGCGAAAAGAGCAGCGCACCGCCGAACCCCCGGGCGACTCCCTTCCAGTAGCGCAGGGCGTCAGACGATTCGCCTTTCCCGCTCACGACTCCCGCCCTTTCTCCCGGCCCTCCCCGGCCACCCCGTCGTAGCAGAGGTACTCGAGCAGCCAGCGGTGCTGCCGGTCCCAGTCGACGTCGTCCACCTTCCCGGTGCCGACCTGGCCGCCCGGGACGAGGTGGGTGGGCACCTCGCGCAGGTAGTCGTCGAGCGCCCGGCGGAGGGACAGGAACGGTGAGCGACCGCGCAGCCAGCGCTGCTCGCGGGGCGCCGCTTCGACGGCGCGGACCCAGCGGATCAGCCGTCCCACCTGGACGGGGAGCGCCTTGTCCGCGTTCCTGTGCCGGAAATAGTGCAGGATCGGGTACTGGCTGTTGGCGGTGGTGACGCGGGCGAGGCGGTGGGCGAAGTCGCGGGCGAGGTCGAAGGACCAGTCCAGCTCGTGCTCGCCGGGGTCTTCCCAGTCGAGGGTGTCGGCGCCCTCCAGGGCGTGCTGGATGTCGTCGGCCAGGGCGGTCTGCACCGACTGCTGCGTGTAGATGGAGAGCACGTACGTGATCCCCACGGAAAACAGGCCGAAGCCGATGAACGCTTCGACGATGGCGAGAACGCGGAACAGGGGCGTCGTCGGGACCACATCACCGAGTCCGAGCGTCGTCGCCAGGTAACCGCTGTAGTAGAAGGCTTCGAGCCACTGCCCCTGCGGCGGCACGGGGCCGTAGGCGAAGGAGAGCACGAACGGCCACTGGATGAACGCGAACCCAAGGACCAGGAGAGTCACCCAGAGCACCGGCGTCAGCGCAGCGATGGCCGGGCCGCCCAGCGTCAGGATCCGGTCGTTCCGATGACCGCCGCAGCCGCCCACCATGCGGGTCACGCGCCACACCGCCCGGCTCTGGAGCCGTGTCAGCGGGCCCGCGTGCGCGGTCGGATGGAAGACAGTGAAGAAGACGTCCGCGAGCACCAGCGCCACCAGCAACCCGCCGACCAGGATCAGGAAAGTGGCCACCGACACCCGTTCCCTGGTGCCCGATCGCGGCGTTCTGTCGGTATGACTGCCATGTGGCGGCTCCGGCTGCGTCCGCGTCGCTTCCGAAGCACATCGCGCGCCAGCGGCCATCGCGTGGGGAGCGCAGGCCGCCCGTGCACGCGCCGCCGGATCAGGCCGTGGCGTCCCTCGCCAGCCGCACCGGCAGCCACACCTCGAAGCGGGTCCGGCCCGGCTCGGATTCCACGGTGATCCGGCCGCGATGGCGATTCACCACGATGTTGTGGGCCACGTGCAGCCCCAGGCCGGTCCCCGCCCCGGGCGCCCGGGTGGTGAAGAAGGGGTCGAAGATCCTCGAGCGGATCTCCGGCGGGATACCGGGACCGTCGTCGATCACCTCCACCACCACGTGGTCGGCGGAGTGCCGGGCGCGGAGGAGGATGCGGCCGTGGCCCTCCATCGCGTCGATGGCGTTGGCGATCAGGTTGGTCCAGACCTGGTTCAGCTCGCTGCCGTAGGCCTCCACCGGCGGCAGGTCGGGCGCGTAGTCGCGCTCGACGGTGACGCCCTCCCTGAGCCGGTGCTTGAGGATGAGGAGCGTCGTCTCCAGGGTGGCCGGGATGTCCACGTCCTGCACCGGAGCCCTGTCCATGTAGGCATAGCTCCTGACAGCCTTGACGATCTCCGAGATCTGGCGGGCGCTGGCCTCGATCTCGTCGCGCAGCGCGCGAGCCCCCAGGCCGGCGCCGAGCCAGTGCAGCACCACCGGGAGCTGCCCGCTCTCCAGATGCTCGGCGAGCGCCGTCACACGCTCCACGGTCCAGCCGTAGGCGACGAGTGGCTCCGCGATTTCCCAGCCGGCTTCAACGTCCTGCGCTTCCAGCCAGTCCGCCAGTCGGTCCTCCTCCCGGCTGCAGGCCAGCGCATCCGTGCTTGCCGGACCGGGGCGGGAAAGCGCGTCCTCGAGCTCCTGCAGCGCGGCCGCCCCGGAAGCGTCGAGCTGCAGCGTGCCGAGCCGTGCCGTCCAGCGCTGCCATTCCACCAGCGTCTCCCCCAGCTGAGCCGAAGCCCGCTGGATCGCGGCGGCTGGGTTGTTCAGCTCGTGCGCCAGACCGGCCGCCAGCGTCCCGAGCGACGCCAGCTTCTCCTGCTCCATGAGCGAGGCCTCGGTGGAGCGGAGCCGTCCCGCCATGGTGCGGAGAATGGAGGCGGCGGCGTCGGGGCTGGCCGAGAGCAGCTCACGGAACGCCGCGGGCTCGATGATCAGGAGCTCGGTGGGCTCCACTGCGCGCACCGTGGCCGAGCGCGGCGCACGCTCGACCAGCGACATCTCGCCCAGGAACTCGCCGGCCTCGCGCACCGCCAGAACCACGTCCGCCCCGGCCTCCCGCTTCGTCACCTCCAGGCGACCCTCAACAATGATGTGCAGGCCGTCTCCCCGGGTGCCCTCCTCCATGACCATCTCCCCGGCCGCCACCTGGCGGCGGCGCGCCATCCGGCACAGCCGGCTCAGATCCTCCTCCGGGAGCTCGGCGAACAGCGGGAGACGGCGCAGGAACTCCTTGTTCGTGCGCACCCGCCCCAGCGCGCCCGTGCCGCTCATCCGACCGACGCCGCCGCGGAGCGCGGCGCGAGCACCGGTCCGCTCAGGTGCTGGTGCACGAACTGCACGGCCATGGCGCCCTCTCCCACCGCCGACGCCACCCGCTTCACCGAGCGGTGGCGGACGTCGCCGGCCACGAAGATCCCCGGCACGCTCGTCTCCAGCCAGAGCGGGTCCCTCGCCGCGCTCCACCCGGCCGGACGCTCGCTCCCCGCCATCACTTCCGGGCCCGACAGGATGAAGCCCCGCGCGTCCCTCCCCACCACGTCCCCCAGCCACTCGGTGCGCGGGACGGCGCCAATGAACACGAAGGCTGCGTGCGCGGGGAGCGTCTCGCGCCCGGGCGGTTCGGCGCTCTCCACCACGATCCGCTCCAGCCGTGCCTCGCCTTCCATCTCAACGGCTTCCGCCCCGGTGCGGACTTCGATGTTCTCCGTCTCCTCGATCTGGGCGATGAGGTAGTGCGACATGGTGGTGGCGAGTGTCGGCCCGCGAACGAGGAGGGTCACCGAGCGGGCGAAGCGGGACAGGTACATGGCGCCCTGGCCGGCGCTGTTCCCCGCTCCGATCACGAATACATCCTCGCCCGTGGCCTCCATGGCTTCCGTGATCGCGGCACCGTAGTAGACGCCGACTCCGGCCAGCCGATCCGCACCGGGCACCTTCAGCCGGCGGTACGACACCCCGGTCGCAACCAGCAGCGCCTGCCCCGTGATCTCCGCACCGTCGGCGAGAGAGACCACGGGGTAGCCGTCGTGCAGTCGCAGCCCGATCGCTTCCGCTGGCGTCAGGATCTCCGCCCCGAAGCGGCGAGCCTGGGCCACCGCCCGGCGCGCCAGGTCGCCGCCGCTCAGCCCCACCGGGAACCCGAGGTAGTTCTCGATCCGGGAGCTCTGGCCCGCCTGGCCGCCCGGCGCCTCGCGCTCGATGAGGAGCGTGCGCAGCCCTTCCGACGCGCCGTACACGCCCGCCGCCAGCCCCGCGGGCCCCGCCCCCACGATCACCAGGTCGTACGCATCCGCCTGAGCCTGGAGGCGCAGCCCGATCCGCTCCGCGATGGCGGCGTTGTCGGGACGGCTCAAGTGGGACCCGTCCGGGAACACGACCAGGGGGAGGACCGCGGCAGCGGCCGGAGAGGCGGCCTCGGCGATCCCGGCGGACTCGGCCGAGCCGGGCGAAGCGTCGCCGGCGGGGGAGGCGCCGTTCCCGCCCGCGCTGCGGGCGCTGGGCTCCGGGGCGTCGTCGCCCTGGGTCGCAAGTGCGAGCAGTCGCCGTGCGTCGTCACTCTCCTCCACGTCCAGCCACTGGTAGGGCGTCAGGTTGCGGGCAAGGAAGT
Source organism: uncultured Gemmatimonadales bacterium (assembly GCA_963798845.1). Classification (GTDB taxonomy): domain Bacteria; phylum Gemmatimonadota; class Gemmatimonadetes; order Longimicrobiales; family RSA9; genus CAVUKA01. Next base: position 33,919 of record CAWCUS010000006.1, read on the forward strand.
CCTTGATGCGGTGGCCGTCGGCGGACCATTCGTGGCCCACCACGCGCACGCCTTCGAAAGGCGGCCGGAACCGGGCGCGCCACGTGTCGAGCAGGTCCGTGAGGACTGGGTACAGGTGCTCCTCCGGCGGGTCCCACGGCTTCATCAGGTAGTGGTCGAGCCGGATCTCGTTGATGGCGCGGATCGCCGCGTCGGTGTCCGCGTAGGCGGTCAGGAGCACCCGCTTCGCGTCGGGGAAGAGGAGCATGGCCTCCCGCAGCATTTCGACGCCGGTCATGCCCGGCATCCGCTGGTCAGCCAGGAAGAGCGCCACGGGCTCCTCCTTCAGCTTCAGCTCGCGGGCGGCTTCCAGCGCCTCCACCCCGGAGGTGGCGCGCAGGATCCTGTAGCTGGAGCCGTACTCCCGGCGCAGGTCGCGAGCGATGGCGCTCAGCACCGCAGGCTCGTCGTCCACGGTAAAGATGATGGGCTTGGTCATTGAGAGTCGGGGTGCGGTTGTCGCGTCGGCGGCCTAGCCGGACGCTGCCGGCGCGAGGTTCAGGCGTGCACGGATCTCGGTCGCGCGCTGGCGCGCGCGCTCGGCGTCCGCAGCGCGGCCGGCCTTCTCGTGGATGCGGGCTTCCAGCTCCAGCGCCCTCGCCTCGTAGGGCGAGGTCCGGGACGCCCGGTAGTACTGCATGGCGGTGGTGAGGCTCTGCAGAGCCTCGTCCAGACGACCGGCGCGGTAGTGAGCCCGCGCCAGCCGCTCCGACGCCGTGGCGGCCGAGTACTCGTCGTGGTCCGAGATGGCGTCGGCGATCGCCTTCTCCAGCTCCGCGATCGCTTCAGCCGATCCCCTCTCCACGCCCACAGAGGCCGTCCCCACGTTGATCCGGCTGGCGTACCCGCTCCACCCGGCCCAGTGGGCGGCGTCGAAGAAGGTGCGGGCCCGGTCGAAGCTCCCCAGCGCCTGATCCAGCTCCTTCTTCTCCAGCTCGCCCATCCCCACCACGTAGAACCCGGCGCAGGCGCACTCGATGGCGTGCTTCGAGCTGGCCAGCTCGGCGCCGAGCCGGGCGTGCTCCAGTCCTTGCTCGATCTCCCCCAGCTCGTAAAAGGCGCTCCCCACGATCAGGTGCACGTCCGCCTCCTTCACGGGGTGCCCTCCGCTCGGCGCGGCCGCCAGCGCTTCCGCGATCCGCTCCCTCGCCTTCTCGAACTCGCCCACCCGGGCGTAGGCGACGGCGCTCGAGGCCAGCGCGTGCCCCTCGATCTCCGGCATGTCGAATTCGCGCGCCATCGTGATCACGTCCTCGAACTGCTTCACCGCCTTGCCGGGATCCCGATCCGCCAGCGTCTCGGTGGCGAAGAAGAACGGCAGGAGGAGCAGCTGCTCGAGCCCCAGCTCCGCCGCCAGCGACGCGCTCTCCTGGATGTAGGGCGCGGCCTGGGAGGGGACGCCCATGACCATGTAGATGAGCGAGATCCACGACAGGATCCGGGCGAGCCGCACTTTGTCGCCGATCTCGCGCGCCCGCTTCTCCGCTTGCAGGAGGCGGTCCACCACGCCGTCGTACCGGGCCAGCTTGTAGCGCACCACGGCCCACCCGACGATGGCATCCAGGAGATCCTCGGGCGGCGCGTCCGGGAGCCGCGCCATCGCTTCGAACGCCCGCTCGAAGTGCGTGCTCGCTTCGGAGAGCGCATAGAGTGAGACGGCGCTCCTGGCGGCCTGTGCGGCGTAGCTGGCCGTGCGTTCGGGGTCGTCGCCCTGCCAGAAGTGATACGCGAGCACCGGCGCCACCTCCTCGAGCCGATCCGCGTACAGCTCCTCCAGCGCCAGCCCCGCCCTCGCGTGCAGCTCCCGCCGCCGCTGCTTGAGCAGCAGTCCGTACGCCGCCTCCTGCGTCAGGGCGTGCTTGAAAGTGTATTCCCGCTCCGGCTCCCTCGACCGCTCCCGCACCAGCTCCTCGTACGTCAGCGTGCCCAGGTGCGGGTCCACGTTCTCGATCCGCTCCGGCGGCGGCGCGGACCGGCAAACGGACGTCAGCGCGCGGTAGTAGAACGTGCGCCCCAGGACCGCCGCCGTCTGCGCCACCCGCTTCGTCGCCTCGGGAAGCCGGTCGATGCGCGCGCTGAGGACGCCCGCGAGCGTCTCCGGGATCGAGACCTCTGCGATCTCACGGGTCGCCCGCCAGTGGCCGTCGTCCCGGACCACGTGGCCGGAGTCGATGAGCGCCCGCAGCACTTCCTCGAGGAAGAACGGGTTGCCTTCCGAGCGCTTGAGGATCAGCGTCCGGACGCTCGCGGGAAGATCCTCGATGTGAAGCAGGTTCGACAGCAGCTCGCTCGCCCCCTGCCCGTCCAGCGGCTCGAGGTCCAGCCGCATGAACGACGACCCCATGGTTCCCGCCAGCCGGTCCAGCAGAGCCCAGCTCGGCGCGGCACGGTCCGGGCGCAGAACGCAGAGCAGGAGGAGTGGCTCGGAGAACGCCATGGTCGCGACCTGCGCGATCAGCTCCAGCGATGCCGCGTCCGCCCAGTGCAGGTCGTCGAACACCAGCACGTGCGGGCGCACGGCATCCGCCGCCGCGCCGGGCTCGCCCGCCGGCCCACCCTCCCCCGCCCGCGCGTGCATCGCCGCGCGAAGCGCTCCGGTCACCGCCTCCGAGATCCGCTGGACCCGCGTCTCACCCTCCACCTCCCCCACCATCCGGCGGCTTTCGGCCGTCTCCACGGACAGCATCGTCTCGAAGACCGGCACGACCGCCGGGTCGAGTGAGAAGCGGTCCACGAACGACGCGATCTGTTCCCGGACCGCGGCCGGGCCGTCCGGCTCCCTGGCCCCGATCATCTCGCGCCCCAGCTGCCGCCACGGCTGGTACGCAAGCGAATCTCCGTACGAGACCGCCCGCCCCTCGTACCACGAGACGCCCACGTCCAGCGCCTTCGCCCGCAGCTCCGCCACAAGGCGCGATTTCCCGATCCCCGCCTCTCCCACCACCGCCACGACGCGGCCCTCTCCCGCACGCAATGCCGAAAGCGCTTCCTCGAGCCGCGTCACCTCCGCCTGCCGTCCGACCAGCGGCGACGCCAGTCCCTCCGTTTCCAGCCCGCGCGTCTTCCCCGGGGTCGCCTTCACGCCCACGACCGTGAACGTCTCGACCGCTTCCTGTTTCCCCTTCAGCGCCACTTCCCCGCGTGGCTCCAGCTCGAACAGCCCCCGCACCAGCCGGCGCGTGTCCCCGCTGATCAGAAGCGTTCCCGGCAACGCCAGCGACTGTAGCCGGGCGGCCACGTTCGCCGTGTCGCCCATCGCCGTGTACTCGGCCTTCACCTCGTCTCCCATGTACGCCAGCACCGAGGTCCCGGAGTTGATCCCCACCCGCACCTGGAACTCCACGCCGTAGCGGCGCCCGACCGTCGCTCCGTACTCCGATGCCGACGCCAGCAGCGCCAGACCCGCGCGCACGGCACGCTCCGCGTCGTCCTCGTGAGCCAACGGCGCCCCGAACAGCGCCAGCACGGCATCCCCCATCAGCCGCGCCACGGTCCCCCCGAAGCGCGTCACGGCAGCGTTCATGAACGCGAAGCCGCCGTTCATGATCGCCGCCCAGTCCTCCGGGTCCAGCTGCTCCGCCAGGGCGGTCGAGCGGACCACGTCCGCGAACAGCACCGTGGTCAGCTTGCGCTCGCCCTCCACCGGGCGCGGGGCGCCCAGGCTGGCGCCGCACGTATTGCAGAATCGGGAACCGTCGGGATTCTCGGACGAGCAGCTGGGACAGACAGGCATGGCCAGGCCCGGGGATCCAGGGGGCAAGGGCGTCAATGTGAGTATGGCAATATTGCGGCTCCGAGCATGGCCGTACAAGGCCCGTCGGTGCACCGTGTCAGGGATGTCCCTACGTAACCTCGTCCCGGCCTGCCTCCTCGAAGTGGGGCTATCCCCTACCAAACGCCGCCGCCAGCGCTGCTGGCGCTCGACGGGACAGCTCTGCTTCCGGACACGTCCTGGCCCGCCCTCCGTCACGACCGAGCGGACGCGGGCGTCTTCATCCTGCGCCAGCCGCTGTGCGGCCAGCCAGCCGCGACTCGTGAACGTATCCACGGCCCGGTGTCGCGCCCGGGCTCGGGCGGCATTGGGGCCGCGGGCCCGCGTGCGGCCTGGAAGCGAGCAGGGTCTCCGTCTACATTGGGCGTCCACTCCACTCTCCGAGGAGACGAACATCATGAGCCCCATCCGCATCACCACGGCCGCGGCGGTCGTGCTCACGCTGGCTGCGTCCAGCACCCCCGTGACCGGACAGGAAGTCGACCGTTCGGTCGAGAATGGCGGCATCACGGTTCCGGGCTGGGAAGGAAAGGTGGATGACCGGGCGGCCGCGGCGGGCCAGACCGTGGAGGACTCCCGCCTGGCGAAGGAAGGAGAGGCGCTCCACATCACCACGGGGCCGGCCACGACGTACTGGAATCCGGCCAACACGGCTTCGGGCGACTACACGGTCACGGCCACGTTCTCCGAGCCGCGCTACATGAACCGGAACGACCATCCGCACCCGTACGGGCTCTTCATCGGCGGCCAGGACCTGGGCACGGACCAGGAGAAGCTCCTGTACTGCGAGGCGTACGGGAACGGGACGTACATCGTGCGAGGGTTCGGACCGAAGCCGTTCCAGATGAACGGCCGGGGCGAGAAGAGCGAGGCGGTGCACCAGGCGGGCGCGGCAGGCGAGCCGGTGACGCAGCAGATCTCCATGTCGGTGAAGGGGGACCAGGTCCAGTGTGCCATCAACGGGACGGTGGTGGCCACATACCCCAGGTCCGAGGTCGTCGGGGAAGGCAAGCTGTCGACCACCGATGGCGTGTACGGGATCCGCTTCGCCCACAACACCGAAGGGATGGTGACCGGGCTGAAGGTGACGAAGCCGTAGTTCCGCCGTTTTCACGGGCGAAAAGCCGGGCGCCGGCCGCGCATCCGACCGGCCGCCCGGACCTGCCTCGAAGGGGCGGTCCGGGCGCCGGTCGCTTACCGGTCCGGCGCCCGCCTCCGATTGAGCGACGGGGCTGCAGCGACGGCCTCAGCCGCCGCCGGCCGCCGGGGCGGGATCGGCGTGGGAGCCGCCCTCCGGCGGGGCACTCGCCACGGCCGCCGTCGTCTCGAGCCCGAGGGTGCGCCCTTTCGTCGTGGCCGGGATCCCTTCCGTCATCCACACCGGCGCCGGCGCGCCCTTGAGGTAATGGTCGAAGAACTGCTGCATGCGGATGTTCCAGTCGCGGATGTCCGCCGCGGTCGTGGGCCAGTGCGGTGCGTCGTTGTAGACGATCATCCACGCCGGCTTCTCCAGGCGGCGCAGCCCGAGGAACAACTCGATCCCCTGTTCCCACGGCACCGCGCTGTCGTGGTCGTTGTGCATGATGAGGAGCGGTGTCTTCACCTTGTCCAGGTGGAAGAGCGGGCTGTTCTCGATGTAGCGCGGAGTGTCGTTCCACAGTGAGCCGCCGATCCGGCTCTGCGTCCGCTCGTACTGGAACATCCGGCTCATCCCGGTGCCCCAGCGGATGCCCCCGTACGCGCTCGTCATGTTGGAAACGGGAGCGCCCGCCTCGGCGGCGGCGAAGAGGTCCGTCTTCGTCACCATGTACGCGATCTGGTATCCGCCCCACGAATGCCCCTGGACGCCCACGTGCCTGGCGTCCACCCACGGCTCTGCGGCGAGCTTCAGCACGCCCGGCATGACCGCGTCCATGGCGCTTTCGCCAGGATAGCCGTCCTCGTAGACCACATCGGGCTCGAAGACGATGTAGCCGCGGCTGGCGTAGAAGGTGGGTCGGATCACCGACCGGTGCGGGAGCGGCGGCGCGTGCGCGTGCAGCTCGTCGCTGCTCCGCTCGTAAAACGTCACCATCATCGGGTACTGCTTCGTCGGGTCGAAGTCCTCCGGCTTGTACAGCAGCCCGTCGAGCGGAATGCCATCGGTCGACAGCCAGTGCACGAGCTCCACCGTCGACCAGTTGTACTCCGCCTGCTGGGGGTTGGCGTCGCTGACGCGATGCGCTCCGCCGAACGACGCGTCCGCGACCCAGAGGTCGGGGAACTCGGACACGTCCTCGCGCGTGTACAGCAGCACGTCGGCATCGCGCGCCCGGTCGACACGGCGGTACAGCTTCGGCTCGTACACCAGGGGCTCGGGCGTGGCGCTCCCCGAGACGCGGTCGCGGAAGAAGCCGGCGTCCCTGGTCTCCAGCTGGAACGCCGACAGCAGCAGCGGCGCGTCGGCAGGGACTGCGTCCCCGTCCGGATCCAGGTCCAGGTAGCGCAGGCGCAGCTCGTTCTCCCGACCGTACTGCTCGGTGATGGCCCGGGGCGAGCCCCGCCCGTCGGGTGAAACTGCCCAGATGTCGTAGCGGTCGTAGATCAGCACCGCCCGGTCGCCCTCGGTCCACCCTGCCATCCCGTACGGGGAGGGCATCATGGGATGGTCGTCGTCCTCGTCCCAGAGCGGGTACGGGATCTTCGACGTGACCGCCGCCGGCGCGTCCCCGTCCACCGGCATCGCCATCCACTGCCGCGCGCGGTAGTCGTACCAGGCGACGTGCTTCGCCTCCGGCGACAGCGCCATTCGCGACACCTGCCCGTCCTCCAGCACCCGCCGCCGCTCACCCGAGCGCACGTCGATGATCCAGATGTCCGCGTGCTCCGGCGCGTCGATGCCCACGAGGTGGCGGTACGGCACCCCCGTCTCCGCCACTGCAACGTCGGCGTCGCCCTTCCCGCCCACTTCCACTTCGGGCATGGCTTCCGTGGCCAGCTGGACGATGGCGCCGCCGCGGTCCAGGAGCGCCACGGCCCGGTACGTCCGCTTCCGTTCGCGGTCCGCCTCGAGCTTCTGCATCGGCTGGATCAGCGGGTCCTGCCAGTTCCACACGTCCAGCTCCACCTTCTCGTCGTCCAGAAGCGTGTCCTCCGGCTCGGGCGCGGGCCGGGGCGCGGTCCCGAAGAAGAGCCGGCGGCCGTTCTCGGAGAACGTCACCTCTCCGTTCCGGCTCACCCACCATCCCGGTGGGATCCCGTCCGCCCCCTCGGCGACCAGCCGCCTGGCCGCCTCCTCGCCCTCCTTCCAGTGGTACAGCGCGAACGAGGGCTGGTCGGCCTCGACGTCGTCCCGGTCCGTCACGAACGCCAGCTGGCGCCCGTCCCCGCTGAGCGCCATCCGCTCGTAGGCGCCCTCACCCGCGAGCACCATCCGGCTCTCCCCCGTCGCCGTTTCGACGACGTACACCCCGTCCCCGCTCCCATCATCGCTCGACGCCGCGTACGCAGCGCGCCGGCCATCGTCTGCCAGCGCGTACGACGTGACTCGCTCGAACCGGCGCTCCGCCCCGGTGGCAAGGTCCCGCAGCACGAGCGTGAAAGTGTCCGGCTTCTTCCGCTCCTTCCCGGATTCCGCCTTCTCCTCCGGGGCCGCGGGCGCGGCCTCCGGCTGGACCGGCTCCGGTGCCGCCTGCCCCGGCTCCGCGTCGTCCGCCTCCTTCCGCGCCGGCTTCTCCGGCTCCTGGAGGTACGCGACCATGAAACCGCCCTCCTCCGGCAGCGTCCAGGATTCGAGCCCCGCCACGCGCGTGACCTCACCCGTCGCCAGGTCGAGGATCCCCAGCGTATCGGGGGGCATGGCGTCCTTCTTCGTCTTGGCCAGCTTCAGCACCCGCACGGAGTCGTGGGCAGGGACGATCGTGAAGACCACCGTGCGGGAGTCGGGCGCGAAAGCGGCGTCCCCGACCCGCTCGACCCGGACCCGGGCCGCCGATGCGGTCCCCGCCGGCGCCACCACCAGCGCCGCATTCCCCACGCGCGGCTCCAGGCGGTAGAGCACCCACGCGCCATCGGGCGAGATCCGCTCTCCGCGGATAGTCTTCCAGATGTCGTAGGCCCCGTGGTCCAGCACTTTCTTCTGGGCCGAGGCGCCGCCCGCGAGCGTCAGCGTCGCAAGCAGTGAAATGGCGGCCGTCGCGGCCGCGGAGCGGAGCGCGGTGAACGCGGCGGGTGCCCCGCGGCGTCCCGCGGCTGGTGTCGCAGCGGAAATGGAAGCCTTCATCGGTCTCGCTTCGGCTCGGGTGCGCTCGGGTCGGTCCGGCCATGGGAGCGGCCGGGCGGAGAGGGGCTGCGCCGAAAGTGGCGGGTGAGCCCGTGTCCGGTCAACGGGGCGTCGTCGTCCGGGCGAGACCGCATCGCGGCGGTCCTGCGCTAAAGAGTCCTCGCGGTCCGGCGAGGCAGGCGCAGGGTGAACGTGCTGCCTTCGCCGGGCGTGCTCCCCGCAGTGACATCACCGCCCAGGAGCCGGGCCTGGCGGCGGGCGATGGTGAGCCCGAGACCGGTACCCCCCTTCTCCCGTGTGCTGGACGAGTCCAGCTGCACGAAAGGCTCGAAGATCTCTTCGAGACGGTCGGGGGGGATGCCCGGGCCGGCGTCCCGCACGCGCACCTCGACCCATGCTTCGTCCCCGCCGACCTGGACGTCCACATCGCCTCGGGAGTGCTTCTCGGCGTTGCCGATCAGGTTGACCAGGATCTGTCTCACCTTCCCCTCGTCGGTGAACGCCGGGATGGGCTCCTTTGCACCGTGCAGGTGGATGCCTGCGGGCTCGCCTGAGGCCGGGGCGAACATGCCGAAGGCGTCCCGCACCACGGCCGCGAAGTCCACATCCGCGAGCCGCATCTGCTCCTTCCCCGCCTCCGAGCGAGAGAACGTGAGGATCTCGTCGATGATGTGGACGAGGTGCCAGGCACTCCGCCGGATCCGGTCGAGCGCCACCTTCTGCTTCACCGACATCTCCCCGAGCACTTCCGTCTCCAGGAGGTCGGACATGCCGATGACCGCGGTGAGCGGCGTGCGCAGCTCGTGGCTCATGGTGGAGAGGAACTGGCTCTTCACCCGGCTCGCCTCCTCCGCCGCGTCTTTCGCCGCCCGCAGTCCCTCTTCCGCTTCCTTCCGCTCCGTCACGTCCGTGGCCGCCCCGACCCACTCCACCACCTCACCCAGCTCGTCCAGGAGCGGCACCGCGCGCGAGAGCAGCCATGCCGTGCTACCGTCCGCGCGCCGAACGCGGTGCTCCTGCTCGAACACGCTCTTCGCCTCCATCGCCACGAGGACGGCCGCCGCCACCGCGGCCCGGTCCTCCGGATGGACGAATTCGCTGATCCAGAGCTCGCCCCGCTCGCCCGGATTCGCCAGCGACGCAGGCCCGCCGAGCGTGCGCACCTCGGTCCAGTCGTGGTTGATCCGGAAGACCACCTCCGAGCTCGCGGTCACCAGCGCACGGAAGCGTTCCTCACTCCTGCGCAGCGCCTGCTCGGCCGCGAGCCGCTCCGTGACGTCCAGCAGCGCCCCCACCGCCCCCACGATGGCGCCGCTATCGCCGTAGATCGGGGAGACGTTGTTGAGGTAGTAGCGACGCTCGTCGGTGTCGAACTTCTGGTTGCGGACCAGCTCGTTGCGCGTGTGCTCGCCGTGGTGCAGCGCCCGCGCCATCGCCCACTCCTCTGCGGTGATCCGCTCGCCCGTTTCCGGCCACCAGCCGACCCATTCGGCGTAGCTCTCCCACGATCCGGTCTCCGGCGGCACACCCCACAGCTCGCGGGTGGCGGCGTTGTCGCGCACGATCCGCCCCTCGGAGTCCGCGATGACGACGCCGACCGGGAGCGCCTCCAGGATCACGTCCAGCATCGTCCGCTCCTGTTCGAGCGCTTCCACCGTGTCCCTGAGTGCCGCCTCCGACTTCTTCCGCGCCGTCACGTCTTCCGCCACGATGATCGCCCCCAACACCGCCCCGTCCGCTCCGAGGTACGGCGTAGCCGTGACGCGCACCCACCGCTCTCCGCCGTCGCCCAGCGTCCGCAGGAGCTCCACGCCCGGCCGGACGGCTTCGCCTCGCAGCGCACGCGCCCCCGGCCATTCCGACGCGTCCAGCGGCCGCCCATCTTCGCTCCAGCCGCGCCAGCGCGGACCCGCCTCCGGGTCCGTGGCTGCCAGCTTCCCGGGCGCGAGCCTGTCGAGCACGGGGTTCTTGAAGATCCAGTTCCCGTTGGCGTCCACCATCCCCGCGCCCACCGGCAGCTGGTCCAGAAATGCCTGGAGACGCTCCTGGCTCCGCCGCCCCGCCTCGTGCGCCGCCCTGCGGGCCGTCGTGTCCTGGAAGTAGACCGACAGCCCCGACTCCCCCGGGTAGATGCGCACGTCCATCCACATTTGGAGCGTCGGGGAGAAGGTCTCGAACGACACCGGCTCGCGCTGGTCGGCCGCACGCTGGTGCATTTGGAAGCCTTCCGCCTCATCCGGCTGCGGGAAGAGCTCCCACAAAGAGCGACCCAGCAGATCTTCCCGCTTCTGACCCCAGAGCTCCTCCGTCCTGCGATTCACGTACGTCAGGCGCCAGTCGTAGTCCACCGCGTAGAACGCGTCCGTGATGCTCTCGAGGATCTCGACGGTGCGCTGATGCGCGGCACGCAGTTCATCCTCGGCGGACACGTCGCCGGCCACCGATCCTTCGGTGGGGTCCGGCGCACGCACCGCATCCGACCCGGTTCCTTCCCGGTGGTCCTTCCCTGCCATTGGCACCTGCTCAGAAACAGGGACTCGCTTCCGCTACGCCCGGACGAAGTTCGAAGATACACCGAACCCGGCCGACGATGGAGCCCGGTCCCACCGCTCCCCCGCAGATCCGCCTTCCATCCGCCGCCGATCGCCGTCCACCCGAGGCGGTTCCACCCGGGCATCGCCGGGTCCCCCGTGGTGGCTCACTCCGCGACAGGGTCTGTCCCGGTGCGAGACGATCGGCGGGTTGGCTGCCGTGGCGTCCGGGGACGGAGGTAGCGGCCGAGACGCGCCGCACGCCATGATTCGGGGGTCTCCCCGGCCCCCCTCGCCGGTGCCGGCCCGGATGCTGCACACCCCCTGTTTCGGTGGCCTCCGCCACCGCGGGACGACCTGTGCCGGACGTTTCAGGGTTGAAACAGCTTCCTTTGGATGCGCCGGGACTCGATGTATTATCGAGTGGGGGTTGTCCGCAGTTGCCGAGCGTGGAGGCAGTGCATGGCCCGTCCGGGACCGGTGCCGATCCGAAGCGATGGCCCCGTCCGTCCGCGCCCGATCCCGGGCGAGGCGGTCGCGGGTCGTCGTACGACCGGCAGCGGCCTCCACGGGCTCCTCGTCTGCCTGGCCGCATGCCTGGCCGCGTGGGCCGTCCCGTCCGCGCCGCTGTCGGGGCAGGCCGTGGCGCCCGCGCCACGGGATGAGGCGGCCGGGCAGCGGATCGTCGTATCTCTCGACGCCCGTGAGTTGTGGCTCGTGGAGGGCGCGGACACGGTGTTCAGGGCCCCGGTCGCGGTGGGGCGGGACGAGGTTTTCCGGTTCGCGGGAACGACCGTGGTCTGGAGCACGCCCCGGGGCGAGCGGCGGGTGCTGGCGAAGCGGAGCGATCCAGTGTGGACGGTGCCGGAGTGGCACTACTACGAGCGTGCCTCCGAGCAGGGGCTGCGGGTGGTCCGGATGAGGAGGGGCGGCGATTACCCGTTGCCGGACGGCTCCAGCCTCATGGTCCGCGGGGCCAATGTGGTGCGCGTGCTGGGCGACCGGTTCTGGAAGGTGCCGCAGGGTAGCGAGATCATCATCGATGGCAAGCTGTACGTTCCTCCGGCTGGCACTGTGCAGCGGCGCATTCCCGGCGCGCTCGGCACGCGCGCGCTCGACCTGGGCGACGGCTACCTGATCCACGGCACGACGACGTACAACCGATCATCGATCGGCGCGGAGGCGAGCCACGGCTGCATCCGGATGGGTACGGCGGACATAGAGCGACTGTTCGACCTGGTCGCGGAGGGGACGCCCGTCCTCATCAAGTAGGCGAGGCCGACCGTTGACGAAGGCAGGGGAACATGACGAAAAAGAAGAAATTGCTGGTGCTTGCGCTGGTCGCGTCGTCGGTGGGCGGGGCGACGGGAGTGCGGTTCCTGCACGCCCGTCACGGGCGCGGCCTTGCCTTCGGTGAAGAGGCCGAGGCGCTCGCCATGGCCCGACCGCAGCCCGACGGGTGGAGGAGCGTGCGACACGCCGTCCAGGTGGACACGCCACCCCCCCTTCAGCAGGCGCCCGGCTGGCCGTTCGAGGCGCTCCCGAGCGTCGACAAGTTCACCAGCACCGTGCCGGCGATCCATCTCGCCAACTCCCTGACGGATTACTGGCACGAGCCCCTGCTGCGTGACGTGACGCCGTTCACGCAGCTGCTCGCCATGGAAAGCAGCGGACCGTCCGCGGCGTGGGCACTCCCCCCGCTCGCCGCAGCCGGCGGGCTGGCACTCGGCTCGCGGGAGAGCTCGATCACGCACCCGCCCACGGTCGTCCCGGAGCCTTCCACGATCCTGCTCCTGGCCACCGGGCTGCTGCTCGTGGCACTGATAGCGGCGCGCAGAAAGCGAACGGAAAGGGGCTGAACGGCGGCCCGCCCGCGCCGCGCGTGCAGTGCGGCCGTGAACAGGCGCGCCCGGGCGGGTTGCCCCGGCGCGCCTTCGTGCGCTCGGAAGAGCCGGCGCCGCAGTGCGCGCTAGGGCGCGGCGGTGCCGCCCTCGGTCTCGGTCCGGTGCGCGGACAGGGCCAGGGCCGCACCGAGGCTCAACGTCAGTGAGGACACGCTCGTGCTGGATTCCTGCCCGTCCACGGTCACGCTGAAGGAGTAGCGCCGGTAGCGCGCCGTGGGGCGGATGAACAGCGAGCGGCCCGCGACGGCGATGTCGAGCCCGACGCCGCCCTCGAGCGTCCTGATCCCCTTCGTGTCCTCGCTCGAGAACGCGCCTCCTGCGATCAGTGGATCGAGGTCGTGCCAGCCGACGCCGAGCCGGACCCACGGCTGCACGCGCGCGTCTTCACGCATCGGAACCCAGAGCTGCGCTCCAACGCCCACCCCGGAGTCCACCCAGCTGTCGTCCCCGCCGCTGGCCGCGGAGTCGTCCAGCCCGAACGTGAGCCGCTCGTACGACGCGTAGGCGCCGAGCACGCGGGTGATCCGGACCGAGGCCGACGCATTCACCATCCAGCCGGTGTTGGCGCCGTCGTCGGCGAAATCGCCCAGCGGGATCGCGACGCCCCCGCCGGCGCCGAGGATCAGCGCAGGCGCTTTCTGAGCGACGGCGGAGTTGGCGACGAGCAACAGCCCGAGTGCGAGCGCGTAACGCATGGTTTCGTCTCCGGTGGGTCCCGACGCGGAGCGCCGGCCAGGCCGTGTGGCCCGCGCAGGGTCGGGCGCGGCGGCGCAGTGATGAGTGAACGTTGCACTACTCGGGCCACGACCCGACGCACCGACTCTGTCCATGCTGCGACCCTAGGCGCAGGCAATGGGGCTGTCAATACGGATTGCCGGCCGGCTCGCTCTCGAGCGTGAGCACCTGGAACGGCCCGAGCTCGAATGCGTGGGGCCGCCCGGCGCGCACGGGGATCGCCTCTGCCCGTCCGCCCTCCCGCCACGGACTCGAAAGCGCGTATTCCGCGCCCGCCCCCTCCGGCAGCTCGAACGCGCTCCCCACGTCCAACTCGATGGTCTGCGGCGAGGACGAGGGGTTTCGCAGCGTGAGGATGCCCCGGCCCGGTGACCAGGCCGCCCAGCCGTACGGCTCGAGCGAACCCGGGTCGCCACCGACCCAGTGGCTGTCCACGAGCGTCCCCGCGTTCCGGCGAGCCCAGCGCGCCGCCTCGGCGATCGCAGCCCAGTCGCCCGGTCCGAGCAGGGACGGGGTGATGTACATCTCCTGGAGCTGCGTGCCCGAGCCGAAGTAGGACCGAACCTCGCTCGTGAAGTCGTGGCCGGGGTCGTCGCTCAACCCCTTTGCGTGCCGGGCGAAGATCAGCCCGTGCAGCATGAGCGCGTTGAGCGGGTAGAGCGGCCCGTTCCGGACCACTCCGGCGAAAGTGGCCGCGTCGCGGTAGGTGATCCACTGTTGCCGGGGGCTCCCGACGCCGGTGAAGGCATGGTCGTCCCCTCCGCGCCAGGTGGAGTCGGCGTAGCGGAGCCAGAACGGCGAGGGGTAGGTGCCGGTGGTGAGGTTGACGTACAGCTCGGGCTCGGCCTCCCGAAGCCGCTCGATCAGGTGGATCGCGGCGTCGAAGTCGCTGTCGAAGCGGCTTCCGCGCACGGCATGCCCGGTGTCCCCGGTGCCATCCAGCTTGAACTGGTTGATCCCGTACTTCTCCACCATGTCCAGGCAGACGCTCTCGAAGCGCGGGTAGTACTTCGGCCCGGAGAGCGCGAGACCGCCCTCGTTGATCTCGAAGCCCTGGGCGCGGGCGCTGGCCAGCCTCTCCTGGCGCGGGTCGCCGTAGCCGCCCCACGGCGACAGCCACACCCCTGGCGCGGCCCCGTACGAAGCCGCCGCCGCGCGCAACCGCGAGAAGCCATTGGGGAAGCCCGGGCTGAAGCGCCAGAGGTCGTGGTGGTCGTCCCAGCCGTCATTGAAGAGGAACGAGCTCAGCACCACGCCGCGCCGCTCGTGGAGCTCGCGCCCGAAGGCGTGGATCCGGTCCAGGGCCCCCGCTTCGTCGTACGGGCTGAAATAGCCGAGATCGTACCAGGAGTTGTAGTGCAGGAAAGGCCGGTACGGGTGGGCGCGCTCGCGCTCGAGGTAGTCCAGGAACCCTCGCCGCAGCTGGCCCGTGGGCACCACGCCGGCCACGGAGGACACGGTGGTCGGCGCTCCCGGCCGAAGGGGGAGCTCGCGGGCCAGCGTGCAGCGGACGCGGGCGGACGCGGCGTCGCCTTCGACACGGCTCTCGCTCAAGGGGTGCTCGAAGCCCAGGAACAGGTCTCCGGCGACGACGGGCGATCCCCGCACGCTCCCGCGCACGCTCGCACCCGGAAGGACGAGGTCCCACAGCACGATCTCCCGAACCGGGACGTCTCCCCGCAGCGCCTCCAGCTCCAGCGACTGCCGCACGTGACCCGCCCCGTCTCGCAGCTCCGCCCGCCACGTGGCCCGCAGCCGCCCGTCGGGGTCCTCCAGAACGGCCGTGATCCGCCGTCCCGCGCCCCGGCTCGCCAGCCGGGACGCCCGCGGCTCCGGCGCGAGACGCTCCAGCCGCGGCCCGGACGCGAGCTTCAGCTGGGTCGCTGACAGCGACGAGCCATCGTCCAGGCGGAGGCTGAAAGCGTCCCCGGCGAGCGCCACGTCCCGACCGTGCAGCCGGTCCCGCAATCGGACGGGGCGCAGCCGGTCCTCGTCGAAAGCCCAGGCCAGGGAGATGGCGTCGCCGGTGAGAGCGAGCTCGCGGCCCTGCCGGACGATCCGAGCCCCGCCACCCTCAGCGGCGGGGCTCGCGGACGCGCCCGGCGCACCGGCCAGCCCGAGCACTCCGGCGGGCGCCAGCGGAAGCAGAGCCAGCCCCGCGGCGCTTTCCGCCGCCCGGCTCAGGAAGTCGCGCCGCGTCAGCGTGTCGCAGCCGGCCCAGCCTCGTGCCGTCATGCCCTCCTCCGGTGCCCGCAGACGCCATCCGGGATGCAGGGGAGAATGGGATCGGCGCTGGGACGCGGCAAGCTGACCGCGGCACAGACGCGAGCCGGCGCCGAAGGACCCGACTCAGCGCATGAGGGCGCGTCCCACCTCCACCGCCACGAAGACCGCGATCCCCGCGTACGCCGACCGCCTGGCCGCATCGCCGAATGAGCGCTGCTTCGGGTAGCCGCCCACGAGAGTCAGGAGGGCGAGCAGCGCCCACAGGACAGGGAGCACGATGAACGCCGCGGCGTTCAGGCCGAGGATCACCCATCTCCACCGGGGGCGTCGTGTCCAGGATCCCCGGCCTTCCCCGGGTGCTGAAGCAGTCGAGCTGCAGCTGGGAGATGGTGGTGCCGGCGCGCTCGGAGCTGCGGGCGCCGCAGTCCGGACAGCGGTGGGTGGCACGGTTGGCGTCGGCGTCGGCGTCGCCTGCGTCGTCGATGGGGTCGAGCCGGACGCTCCCGCACCGGGGGCACGCCTTGCGGAAGAACGCCTTCCTCAGCGCCCAGGCGCCGGCGAGAAAGGCGAGGATGAGGAAGATGAAGGTCGCGCGCTGGTCGCCGACGGGCAGGTGGAAGAACCCGGTCGGGCGCCAGATCCCCATCGTCATCAGGATCCCCGGATCCCCTCCTCGGACGGCCATGGCCAGGACCACGGCCAGGGGCAGCAGCGGGAAGAGGAGGGTGGGCGTGGTGTTCGAGGTGCTCGCCCCGACCTTGGAGCTGTGGCTCGTGTAAACGGCCGGATAGCTGGTGCGGAGCCAGTCGGCGTCCCCGAGCAGCGCCTCACCGCAGCGGCGGATGTGCTGCTTGTGGTCCGCCTCCATCCGGTCTCCCATGGTCGCCGCGAAGTACAGGCAGTCGACCACCTTGCGCCGGACCGACTCGTCGAACCGGTTGAGGAACTCGAGGGCGAGCGTCTTCCCCAGCTCGGGATGGAAGGAGGGGATGTCCTGGAACGCCTCATCATCCAGGAGCCGCTCGTGGATCTCCAGGCTGAAGAGCTCCCCCTCCAGCTCGTTCATCAGGTGATGGTAATGCTCCTGCGCCCGCTCCTTGTCGTCGTAGTCGCGCTTGTGCGCCAGGATCGGGTGCAGCAGCAGGATCACCGATGCCGTGTACTGCTCGTGAGGGGTGTAGCCCTCGAGGCGATCGATGATCGCGTCCCACTCCTCTTCCGGCACTTCCGGGAAATTCTCCCGGTCCACCGAGTACCGGTGGTTGACCGCGAACTGGAACCGCTCCTCCAGCCGGTCCGCATCCGTCAGCACGAGCGTCCGTCCGGCGACCTGGACGAACGGGATGGGGTTGAGGGAGAAGTAGCCGATTCCGAAGTCGTCGGGGATGGTGAAGCGGAAGTCGGTGTCGAGGGCCACCTGCGCGTGCGGGCCGATGTCCTCGTCCTCGTTGTCGTGGATGTCGCCCTCGAACGCCACCGCGTCGGGCTCCACCACCACCCCCGTGCGGAACGGTGCGGGGATCGGGATCCCGTACTCGTTGTCCATGAGCACGCTGGTTATGGTGAAGCAGCTGCCGGCGGTGAAGATCCCGTTCTTGCGGGTGCCGTCGTCCTCGATCGATACGGTGCTCGGGTTGAGGCCGCAGCCGCCGTCCAGGTACGGCATGCCGTCGATCTGCGCCACGTACTGCCGCTTTCCGGGCTGCCCTGACGGGCCGTTGATGCCGAAGGGATCACCCTTCCCGCCCAGTCCGCCGCTGCCCGCAGCCGCGGACAGGCGGACCGAAGGCAGGAGACGCGGATCCTCGGCCCTCACCAGCACGGACCCGCCGTTGCCGCCCCGCCCCCCGTTGCCGCCCCGGCCGTCCTTCCCACGCCGCCCGGGCGGGTTGCCCGCGCCGCCCGCCCCACCCGAACCACCGTCCCCGCCGTGTCCGCCATTGCCGCCCGATACGTCGATGTAGACCGCGCCCGTCACCTCCTGCCGGTGCTCACCGCTGATGAGGAAGATGCCGCCATCCTCCACCACCAGATCGAAGCCCACGTCCTCCCCGTCGGTGGCGTGCGTGCCGTCCGTCGCGTCCGTGCCCGGCCGGCCGGGCTCCCCCTCCTTCTGCTCCTCCTGCCCCGTATGCGGGTTCAGGACCCTCCGCCCGGCCGCCCCAGCGTGCCCGCTCGTCCCGCTGAGGCCCCGTCGCCCGTCGTTCCCACGGAAATTGAGCTGCATTGCTCCCCCTGAACCACGTCAGGAGATCATGGACCCGGGACTGCGGCCCACACGGGAGGGGGCATCTGGACGGGCGCATCATAGGCCACCACCTACCGGGCTGGCAACCTGAGCGCGACGGAGGCCGCGCTCTCGGCGGGCGCCCCGGCGGCGCGGGTCCGATGGCGTGGTCGCGAGGCCGACCGGCGGGGGCGCCCTGGCACCCCCGCCGGCGTGGCCTCCGTCAACTCGCCGGGGTCAGGATCCCACCCGCTCCAGCAGCGTCTTCACGGCAGCCTCGAGCTGCTGGTCGCGGCCGCGGCTCACCACGTCGTAGTCGTTCCAGACGGGCACATCCACCTCGGTCTGCCAGTTCTCGAGGTAGCGGCCCGTGTCGGCGTCCTTGACGCCCATCCCGGGCACACCCCACACCACCCCGTCCTGGAGCATCTCCCACCCCGCGAACGTGCACGTCCCGGGCACGGGCTGGCCGACCAGCGGTCCGATCCCGAGGTGGCGGTACGCCCACGCGTAGCAGTCGCCGTCGCTGTACGCCGCCTCGTTCACGATCGACACGCTCGGCTTCGTCCAGCGGAAGTTCGGCTCGAACCCGGTGCTCCGGGTGTCGGTCGTGTAGTTGAAGAAGCGCTTGCCGCTGAGGAACATGGCGAGGTCCGCCACCAGGTCCCCGCCCCCGTTCCAGCGCTCGTCCACGATGAGCCCTTCACGGTTCGGATACTTCCCCATGACCTCCTCGAACGTGGAGCGGTACGCCCCGTCGTTCATCCCCGGCACGTGCACGTAGCCGAGGCGGCCATGGCTGAGGCTGTCCACCTCCGCTTCGTTCCGCTCCACCCAGCGCCGGTAGAGCAGCTGGCCCTCTTCCCGCGGCGTGATTGGCTTCACCACGAGACCCCGGACGGCGCGCGCGCCCGGATCGCGTACGGACAGGAGCACGTTCTTCCCGGCCTTGCGGTTGAGCTGGGCGGCGAAATCCACGTCAGCGCCGATCTCCTCGCCGTCGATCGCCGTGACGACCGCACCCGGCCGCACGTCCATACCCGGCCGATCGAGCGGACCCCCCTTCATCACCTCCACCACTTCCACGCCGGGGTCCGTCCGGGCGTAGTCGTAGAAGATCCCCAGCGAGGCGGTCTCGTCACCGTCGTCGGCCTGGCTCCGGAACCGGGCACCGCTGTGGCTCACGTTCAGCTCGCCCAGCATCTCGCTGAGCAGGTCGGCGAAATCGTACTCGTCGCCCACGCCGGACAGGTACTTCTCGTACTGCGGCCCGAGCGCCAGCCAGTCCACGCCGTGGTAGCCGGCGGTGTAGAACGTGTCGCGCGTGCGACGCCACACCCTGTCGAACAGCGCGACGCGCTCGGCATCGCCGTCCACCACCATCTCTCCGCGCACCTTGATGCTCTCGCGCTTCGCGCTGGACGGATCCACGAGCGACATGCCGCCATCGGACACCAGGAAGATCTTCTTCTGGGCGCTGTCCCATGCCATGGTCGCCCCGTTGGCGTTCAGCGCCAGCACCATCTTCGTCTCCCTGGTGCGCAGGTTGGTGGACCACAGGTTCATTCCCTTCTCGAACCGCGCCAGGTAGTACAGCGTCTCCCCGTCCTCGCTCACGAGCGCCCCACCCATGCGCGAGGAGTGGATCGTCAGCCTCGCCTTCCGGTCCTGGACACCGGCCAGCTCCAGCGCCACCGGCGGCGGCGGCGCGGCCTTCTGCTCCGCGTCCTTCCCGCCATCCTTCCCCTTCCCCTTCTTCGCTGCCGCTTCCGAGTCCTTCAGCAGCGCGTAGTCCGCCTCGCTCAGGTTGTAGCGGTCCCAGCCGTCGCGCGTGAAGAACATGGCATAGGCATCCGTCTGATCCCCGCCGGACATCGCCATGGACCGGAGGCCGTCACGGTCGCTCTGCCACAGCATGGCCTTCCCGCCCAGGATCCACGTCGGCGCGAAGTCGTTGAACCCGCTCTCCGTCAGGTTGATGGCCGGCTCGCCGCCCGCAGCCTTCACCAGCCCCGCCTCCCCGGGCGCCAGCCCCGGCATGGCATAGTCGAACAGGATCCACTGGCCGTCCGGGCTCCACTCGAAGTGCTGCCGCGGCCCGGTTCCGAACAGCTCCTCCTCCGTCAGGAGCGTGCGCGTCCGCCCGTCGGCCACGTCCCGGACCCGAAGGCGGTCGTAATCCTCGATGTACGCGATCGACCTGCCGTCCGGCGAGTACTGCGGCTGGAAGTTCTGGTGCTCGTTTACGATCACCGGCGCCTCCGCCAGCACCGTCGAAGCGAAGAAGTAGGGCTCCTCCTGGCGCGTCCGCGCGGCCTGGTAGATGCCCCATTTCCCGCCGCGCTCCGAGGCGTACAGCAGCGTCCGGCTGTCGGGAGAGAAGACGACGCCGGTCTCCGCTTCCGGCGTTCGCGTCACCTGCTTCGTCGTGCCGCCTTCCACCGCCGCCACGAAGACGTCTCCGCGGTAGACGAACGCCACCTCCTTGCCGTTGGGTGCCAGCACCGCCTCCCGCGCGTCACTGCTGAACGACTCGACGCGTGTGGCGTTGGTGGTGGCGTCGCCGGCGATGGTCACGTGGACCTGCTTCGGCTCGCCACCGGGCGCCAGCGTGAAGAGGCGCCCCGCATGCGCGAACGCCAGAGTGCCCTGATCCGACCGGCTGAGGAACCGGACCGGCCCGCCCTCCGTGAAGTGCGTCACCTGCGTGGACGGACCGCCCGAAGCCGGCATCCGGTGCACGTTGAGCGTACCGCTCTGCTCGCTCAGGTAGTAGACCGCGTCGTCTGCGTCGGCGAAGACCGGGTCACGGTCCTCGCCCTCGAAACTGGTCAGCCTCCGGTGGGTACCCGAGGCCGCGTCGTAAGCCCAGATGTCGCGCGCCACCGAGGACGTGTGGTGCTTCCGCCAGGCGTTCTCCTGCCCCTTCCGGTCCTCGTACAGCATCACCCGGCCGTCCCCGCTGAACGCCACCTCCTCCGCCGGGGACGTGAGCAGCTGACGCGGGCGACCGCCATTGACGGACACGCTGTACAGCTCCGGCTGCGCGCCGGTGGGAAAGAGCCGGCTGTTCCCCACGTCGAGACGGGCGGCGCCGTATACGACGCTCGCGCCGTCCGGCGCGAACGCGTACGGGTACTCGTCCGCGCTGTGCACCGTCAGCCGCCTCGGCTCCCCGCCCTGCGCCGGCATCACGTAGACATCGAAGTTCCCGAAGCGGTCGCTGGCGAACGCGATCTGGAGGCCGTCACGGCTCCACACGGGCATGAAGTCGTGCGCCGTGTGGGCCGTGAGCCGCGTGGCCGCCCCGCCCGCGCTCGGGACCCGGTACAGGTCCCCCCGGTAGGCGAACACGAGCGTGGCGCCGTCCGGCGAAAGGGCGGGGTAGCGCAGCCACAGGGGCTCCTGCTGCGCGGTGGCGGGAACGGCGCAGAACAGGGCTGCGGCGAGCAGACAGATCCGGACCATGAATCGCTTCCGCGTTCGGGTGTCGAGGGAGGGGCCGAACGGAGAATATGAGGCACGCCGGAGCACCCGTCTACCGGCGCGCGGCGGCCTTGGGCGGGCAGTGGCCGGCCAGGCCAGCAGGGAGGTCACGCCCCGGCGCGACGTTCGCGGCTCGCCGTTCCGCTGACGGCCGCGACGTGCCACATTCCGGGGATCCGACGGGGCCGCGGCCCCTCTGCCACTCCCGATCCCTACGAATCGTGAAGATCGCGTTCATCGGAAGTCACGGCGTGGGCAAGACCACGCTCTGCTTCGACGTGGCCGCGCGCCTGAAGCGGCTCGACCTCGCCGTCGAGCTGGTGAAGGAGGTGGCGCGCGCCTGTCCCCTGCCCATCAACCGCAACACCACGGTCGAGGCCCAGGCCTGGATCCTTCACTCGCAGATCGCCGAGGAGATCGTCGCGGCGGACCGCTACGACGTCGTCGTGAGCGACCGCTCCGTCCTCGACAACTACGCCTACCTGGTCCACCAGGCCGGGCGTCACCCCGCGTACGCCCCGCTCGTCCGCGAATGGATGGCCACCTACGACGCCGTGTTCAAGGTGCCGATCGTCGAGCCGCCGGCCTTCGACGGCACCCGCGACACCAGCGAGACCTTCCAGCTCGAGGTGGACGCTCTGATCGAGCGGCTGCTCGACGAGTTCGGGATCGCCTGCCACCGCCTCGACCCGTACGACCGGCCGTCATGGCCCGACACCGTCGTGCGCACCATGGGCCTGCCCACCACCCCTGCCCAGATGGACATCTTCACCGCGGCCGGGTGAGCGCGGTGCGCTACGCCACGGAAGCTTCGTAGATGCTCCGGATCGACGCATCCAGCGCCGCGTCGAACTCCTCGTCGCTCTGCTGGGCGGTGAGCCCTTCCGTGAGCGCACGGGAGAAGCTGGCGACCACGCCCGGGTTCCGGGCGAGACGGGCGTTCGCCTCGTCGCGGCTGTAGCCGCCCGAGAGCGCCACCACCTTGAGCACTTTCGGGTGCTCCACCAGGTCGCGGTAGAAGTCGTCCTCGTCCGGCAGCGTCAGCTTGAACATGAGCGGGAGGTCGGCGCCGACGCCTTCGAGCCCGCGCAGCAGCGCGTCCCGCAGCAGCGCCTCCGCCTCCGCCTTGTCGGGCGCGTGTATGTCGATCTCGGGCTCCAGGATCGGGACCAGACCGCGGTCCATGATCCGGCCACCCACTTCGAACTGCTGACGCGCGATGGCATCCACGCCCGCGTCGTTGGCGCGCTTGATCACCGACCGCATCTTCGTGCCGAACATCCCGTTGGAAAGCGCGCGCTCGAGCACGCCATCGAGCCCCGGCATCGGCTTCATGACCCGCACGCCATCCGACTCTGCTTCCAGCCCCTTGTCCACCTTCAGGAACGGCACCACCCGCTTCTCGGACCAGAGATACTCCGCGCTGCCCCGGCCTTCGATCTCGCGATCCATCGTGTTCTCGAACAGGATCGCGCCCATGATCCGGTCGCCGCTGAACGCGGGGCTGGTGATGATGCGCGTCCGCATCTCGTGGATGCGGTCGAACATTTCGGTGTCGTTCGAGTACTCGTCCTCGCCGACGCCGTACGTCAGGAGCGCCTTGGGTGTGCTCCCACCGCTCTGGTCGAGCGCGGCGATGAAGCCATCCCCTTCGCGCACCTTCTCGTATTGCTCTCGATTCATGGCCCGGCCTCCAGGTCGTTAAGGTCGTGAATGCGGACAAGATAGGCGCGCGAGCGCCCCGGCCCAAAATCCCCTCGCGCCGGGGCCGCCCGGCACGTTCCGCCGTCCTGCCCATCAGTTCATGGAGGGGTCGTACGGCATGCGGGAAAGGGAGTGGTAGCGCGGGCCCTTCCGTTCCAGGACACGGCGCCACAGGGCGTCGGGCGCGGGCGTGAAGGCATCGTCCGCGCGCGCGGCCTCGACGATCCACGCACCGCTCTCCATCTCGGCGTCCAGCTGACCGGGTCCCCATCCCGCGTGGCCCGCGAAGACACGGGCGCGGCGGATCGCGCCCTCCGCGTGAGGGGGCACATCGCCCGTGAGGAAGCCGACTGACCCGAACACCACCAGGTTCAGCATCTCCGGGTCGGCCACCTCGGCCAGCAGGACTGGCTGGCGCGGCTCCACGGGCCCTCCCTCGAAGAGCGCCGCACCGGGCTCGACGAGCCCCGCCAGCGTCGGGACCGCTGCCTCGACGGTCACGTCCATTGGGCGATTCAGCACGATGCCTACTGCGCCGTCCACATCATGACCGCCGATCAGCACGACGGTGTGCCTGAAGTTCGGGTCGAACAGCCCGCCGCTCGAAATGAGCAGCTGCCCCTGCAGGCTCTCCACGCGCTCCTCCCCTCCGCGTCAGGACGACGGCGCCCCGCTGCTCACTCGCTCTTCCCTTCGGCTTCCGACACCTGAACCCGCATCTGCTCCGCCACCCGCACCGCCTCCGCCACGGCCAGCTTCGCCCTGCCGATAATCGCCAGGCGCCGCCCCGACGTCGATTCCTGCCCCGCGCCCTCCAGCGCCTCCAGTGTCTGCAGGTTCATCTGCACGGCCGACAGGGCGTCACGGAGGTCGTGCTGGAGCGGGCGGGGATCGGGGTCGGATGTCATCGCGGATCACGGTATGGTTGTCGAGCGGCTCCCCTCAACAGACTGGCGGATCGGCCGCAGGGACGCATTTTGCATCATCCTGTCGCGGCCCGCCAGTTTCGTCTTGTTGCGAACGTCGAGGTGTTGTTGTCCATCCGCGTCTACATTGTCGAGGATCACCCGGTGATGCGGGAGACGCTCCGGGATTACCTGGCGCTGACCGAGGACCTCGAGCTGTGCGGGATGGCGGACGACGCTGAGAAGGCCTCGATCGCGCTGGAGACGGCTGAGCCGGACGTGGTGGTCGTGGACGTCGCGCTGCCGGGCCGCAGCGGTCTGGACCTGCTTGTGGAGATCCAGGCGCGGTGGGGCACGCCGTGCGTGATCCTGTCCGGCCACGGCGAACGGAGCTACGTGGGGCGTGCATTCGCGGCCGGCGCCCGGGGCTATGTCCTGAAGGGCAACCCTCTGGACCTGCCCCTGGCCATCCGTCGCGTGATGGAGGGCGAGGTGCACCTCTCGGAATCGCTGCGCGACAGGCTGGACTACGGAACGGAAGAAACTGGCGCATAGGCGACCACGTACGTCCCCTCGCCGGGCGCCGAACGCACCTCGAGGTCGCCGCCGCGGAGCCGGAGACGCTCCCGCGCGCTGAACAGGCCCAGGCTGCCCCTGCGCCGATGGCCGTCCAGCGACGCCGGGTCGAACCCCAGGCCGTGGTCCCTCACCGTCACCTGTACCCGGTCGTCCCCGCGGGTCACCTCCACCACTGCGTGGCCGGTTCCCGCGTGCTTGGCCACGTTGAAGAGCAGCTCCCGCGTGACCTGGAAGAGGAGGATCCGGAGGTCGGCCGGTGGAATCACCACCTCCTCGTCGGCCTGGATCTCCACCTCGAGGCCGTGCATGTCGCGCATCTGGGTCCGCAGCCACTCGATGGCGCCGACCAATCCCTCGCCCTCCAGGATCGGAGGGTTCAGGTCGACCGTGAGCTGCCGCGTGCGGGTGATCGCCTGCCCGAGCAGGTCGAGGCTCTGCCGCGCCTGCTCGGCGGCGCCGGCGAGCTCTTCCCGCCGCGCCTGCTCCAGCGCCAGGCTGACCTTCATCTGGATGCCATAAAGCAGCTGCTGGAGGTCGTCGTGGAGCAGGTGCGACAGGCGTTGCCGCTCCTCCTGCTCGGCCACGGACAGCATCTCGGCAAGCCCCCGCACTTCCTCGGTGCGTTCCTGGACACGACGCTCGAGCTCCTCCTCCTCGTGCTTGCGATCGGTGATGTCGCGGATCCCCAGCAGGATGCGCTGGACCTTGTCGAGGCGGCGGGCGTTCAGCAGCATCACTCGCTCTCCGAGATCCTCGAACGCGTGGCGGACCTCGTAGTCGTTGAAGACTTCGTTGTCCGGCAACACGTCCTCGAGGAGCATGCGCAGCTCGGGGATGTCCCACTCGCCGCTGCCCAGGTCGTAGATACGGTGTCCGACGGTCTGTCGCTCCCGGACCAGGAAGTGGTCGTAGAAGGCCTGGTTGACCCGCTGCACCCGCAGTTCCGGATCCAGGACGAGCAGCGGCTCGTGCAGCGTCTCGAAGATGCTCTCGGCGTAGTCCCGGGCCTCCCGCAGCTCCTCTTCCGCCCGCTTCCGCTCGGTGATGTCCACGAACGTGGCCACCACGCCCTCGATCCGGTCGTCGTGGCTGCGGTAGGGAAGCACGCGTGTCAGGTACCACCGGCCGCCCTCATCGGACACCTCCCGCTCGACGGGGATCAGCCGCTCCAGAACCCGGCGCGCGTCCTCCTGAAGCTCGGCGTAGCGAAGCCGGTGCGTCAGGTCCCCGACGGGTCGTCCCCGATCCGCCGCTCGCACGTTGAACAGCTCGGCGACACGCGGGGTGTAGCGCATGATGCGAAGCTCCCGGTCCAGGAACAGCGTGGCGATGTCGCTCGCGGCCAGGAGGTTCTGGAGATCCCCGCTCAGCTGCGAAAGCTCCTCCACTCTGTGGCGGTTCTCCTGGTTCACCGTGTGGAGCTCCTCGTTCATGCTCTGGAGCTCCTCCTTGCTCGTCTCCAGCTCCTCCAGGGTGGAGCGGAGCTCCTCGTTCGACGACTGCAGCTCCTCGTTCGACGCACGCAGCTCCTCCTGGCCCGCCTCGTACTCCTCGATGATGCCCTGGAGCTGCTCCCGCGTCTGCCGCAGCTCCGCCTCCAGGCCGGCCACCCGCTCCGCGTCCGACCACGAGGCGACCGCCGCTCCGGGCGATCCTGCCGCACTCTCACCGTCACCGCCGATCTCCTGCCCGGCGCGTCCGGCCGCGGCGGTGTCCCGCCGCTCCGCTGCTGGCCGCTCTGTGAAAAGCACGAGAGCGAACCCCTCCTGACCCGGCTCGCCGGCAGGGCGAACGTCCATGGTCACTTCGGCGAACTCGCCGTCGAAGCGCACCGCCTGCGGCCGCGTCCGCACGGACGCCTCCCGCTTCCTCGCCTCGTGCAGCGCCGATCGCAGCTCGATCCGGAGCTCCTCCCGGAGCAGCCTGTAGACACTGGACGTCAGCTCACCGCCCGGATGGACCAGGTACCGGCCAGCGTGCTCGGAGAGGTGGACCACGCGGTCGTCGGGGCTCACCAGGAGGCCCGGCGGGCCGTACCGCTCGACAATGCGCTGGTGCATCTCCCCGTACGCAAGCGGTTCCGCGTCCGCCCGCCGGCGCTCCCCGGCTGCGTCCCGGCGGGGGTGCGTGACCGGGAAGACGGGGAGGCGCGGCTCCGGAGCCGAGACGTTGCGTCGTCGGTAGATGGACCTCTTTTCGTCGGCGACGCTGAACAGATCCTGGGTTTCGACAGTTTCGGAGGTGCCCAGGACCAGGAAGCCGGCGGGACGAAGGGCGTAGTGGAAGATGTCGACCACGTCGCGCTGTACGCCGCGGCCCAGGTAGATGAGGACGTTGCGGCAGGAGATCAGGTCGATGCGTGAGAACGGCGGATCGGCGAGCAGGTTGTGGGGCGAGAACACCACCATCTCCCGCACCTGCGGACGGATCCGGTACCCGCCGTCCTCCTCGATGAAAAAGCGGCGCAGCCGCTCCAGGCTGACGTCCGTGGCGATGTCGCCCGGATAGAACCCTTCGCGCGCCTTCTCCAGAGACCCGTCGTGCAGGTCGCTCGCGAAGATCTGGATCCCGGGCGGCGCATTGCGCCGGGCGGCTTCCTCCACGAGCAGCATGGCGAGAGAGTACGCCTCCTCGCCCGTCGCGCACCCCACGCTCCAGACCCGGATCGTGTCGTCGGGGCCACGGCCCTCGAACAGGGCCGGGACCACCTCCTCCCCCAGCGCCTGCCAGACCTCCGGGTCCCGGAAAAAGCTGGTCACCGTGATCAGCAGGTCGGCTGCCAGCTCCCGCACCTCTTCGCCGTGCTCGCGCAGCAGCGTGACATACGCCTCCAGCTCCTCCACCCGGCGAATCCGCATCCTGCGCCCGATGCGCCGAAGGATCGTGCTCCGCTTGTAGTCGGTGAAATCATGCCCCGTGCGCTTCCGGATCTGGGCGAACACCGCCACTAGCAGCTGCGCCTGGTCCGTCTCCGGGGGCTCGTCCGAGTCCGGGATCGAGACTCTCGGCCGCGTGTGGGAGAACCCCAGTATCGCGTCGGCCATGGCGGCGATCGGCAGGATCGAATCCACCAGCCCAGTGGCGATGGCGCTCTGGGGCATGCCGTCGTACTCCGCCTCTCCCGGGTCCTGGACGATGGTGAACCCGCCCTTCTCCTTCACCTCCCGCAGCCCCAGCGTGCCGTCCGAGCCGGTCCCCGTCAGGATCACGCCCACGGCATGGCCATCGTGGGTCCGCGCCAGCGTCCGGAAGAAATGGTCGATCGGCGCGCGCTCACGCCGACTCTCCTCCAGCTCGCTCAGCCGCAGGTGCGTGTCGATCGTGCTCAGGTTCGCGTTCGGCGGAATCACGTACACCCGGTCCGGCTCCAGCAGGACCGTCTCGCTCACCTGCTGCACGGGCAGCCGCACGTGAGGCTGGAGCAGCTCCGCCAGAATGGCTCTCGTGCTCCGGCGACAGGTGCACCACCACCACCCAGGCCAGCCCCGTCTCCGCCGGCACCTCGGCGAAGAACGACTTCAGCGCGGCGAGCCCGCCCGCAGACGCGCCGATGCCGACGACCGTGGCGTGCTCCGCCGCATTGAAGCCCGCGTCCACGGCGCTGCTGTCGGGTGCGTGCCTGTCTTCAGCCATGGGAGGTCCAGCCTCGGGTGATTGTGAGGACCGAGCGGAGCGCGACTTCGCTAGGGCTGTTCAAAGATAGGTACACGCCCAGAACGCCGCACGAGGACGCCCCGCTCCGCCGGGGCCGGCCGCTCAGGGGAGCCTTGTGTAGCTGACCGTGACGCCCAGTGTGTAGCCGGTCCTTGCCTGGAAGATCCGCCGCAGCCCGAGGTGAACGTCGAGCCCGCGCGTGGCGAGCTGCTGCACACCGACGCCGAGGCCGGTGAAGAACGCCAGCCCCGTGGATGGCGCGGCCGCAGAGCAGCGGATGTCCAGCATGGCGCCCGGCGAGATGAAGGCGGCGAGCCGAACGCTCTGCAGCATGGCCACGGAGAAGGGGGCGGCGGCGTCGACGGTGCAGGCATCCACGCCGGGTCGGATCCCGGGTGCGTAGCCAAACCCGATCTCGGTGCCCAGCGTGCTCGTGGCGGTGTAGTCGCCGATCACGGACGCGATCGTGGGGCCGGACGTGATGAAGTTGAGCCGGGCACGGGCGCCGAACATCGGGTGGCCCCGGCAGTCGGCCGCCGCCGTCCCGCACTTGCGCTGGACGTAGCCGGCTGTCAGGCCAAACACGGAGCCACCGCGCCACTGGAGGTCGATCCCCCCGCCCAGGGCGAGAGGGTTCGCCCCGCTGCCGCGGAGCTGGCCGACTGCCAACCTCGCCGCCCAGTAGTTGTGGTTCCGGCTCGCGGGCATCGGGAGGGCGAGGGGCGGCAGGGCGCCCAGTGGGGTGGAGAGCAGTCGCGCGGCCCGGATCGCCGCGGTCGATTCCTGTGCCGGGGCCCGCTCTGCTCTGGAGAGCAGCGCCACCAGCGCGAAAGCGAGCGCTGCGATCGTCAGTCGAGGGCGGCCTCGACGGCCCGGCATTCGGCTATTCACGGGCCTCGAGCCAGCGCGTGTAGGCGAGCCCGCCGACGCCGTGGCGGTCGTAGCGGTAAACGCGCAGGAGGACGCCGCGCGGCTTCAGGATGTCCAGGCGCATGAAGCCGAGGCTGTTCTGCGCCACGTAGTAGCTCTCGCGCATCCACACCGCACACGAGGTCTTCGAGCCCGCACCGCTCACCAGGAGATACGGCACCGTGCGGCCGCCCCGGAGCACCTGGAGCACGTGCTCGTGCCCGGCGGCGTACACCAGCGGGGCGTGCTCGGAGAACGCGCTCTCGATCGAGTCACGCATGGTGCGGTTGGCGCGGGAGATGATGTCCTGGCTGCGCCCGCCGAACCGGTGGAAGGGTGCGGTGGCACCGCAGTACCCTCCGTGCGGTCCCCCCGTCATCAACGGGTGGTGCCCGGCAACGACCGTGACCTGGTCGTCGCGATGGGGCACGACGACGGCGCGCAGCCGCCGGGTGACCGCCCCGGGGTCGAGAGTGCAGCCGGACCGCTCGTCGTGGACGATGTATTCGTGCAGCCACCACTCCGTGTCGAGCACGACCACGCGCAGTCGCCCGGTGTCCACTGCCACGGGCCCGGGGCAGCCCTCGCCCGGCAGCATCTGGATGTCCCGTCCGGTCGCCAGCGATCGGAGCATCCCCTGCTCCAGCCGGACCGAGTTGAGGCCGAACACGCCCCCGCCCGCCCAGTCGTGGTTCCCGGGAAGGAAGATCGCCCTCGCGCCGGGCGGAACCGCATCGATCTGCGCACGCAGGCGACGCCGCGCGTCCGCCCGCTCTGCAGCACCCTCTTCCCGGGCTCCGAGCGGCTGGACCCCGTCCGGATAGACGTTGTCTCCCAGGAAGAGGATCAGCGAGCGTTCAGGGGCCACGGCGGCCTGCCGCGCCAGCGAATCGAGCGGTGGACCCAGCCGGAGCCGGGGGTCGGGCGCGCCTGCGTCGCCCACGAGGAAGAGCGTCGTCTGAATCGATGCCGGCTCCGGCTCGACCGGCCGCACGCCGCCGTGGCAGCCCGCCAGGGCGGCCGGCAGGAGCGCAAGGGCGAGCAGGTCACGGTTCATTTCACGCGGGGTCCGGTGATCCGCCGGGCGGCTGCGCACGTTCCGGACCAGCGGTCGAAGGCGCCGCCACCGCCCTCCACCGCTGGTTCGCGGCGCGGCGCTCCGACCACGCCCCCGGCCCCGCGTGCCGGGAGCCGTGAATGAGCCGCCCGGCTCCGCTCAGGCGAAGCCGAACAGCGGCGGGAAGAGAAGGGCGACCACGGTCGCCCAGCCGGCGATGACGTAGAGGTAGGACATCTGCCATCCCCACAGGCGCGTGAACGCCGATTCCCCACGAAGGAACCGGGCCTGCAGGAACGCCGAGCCGGCGAGATTCACGAGCAGCACCCCGTTCATGCCCAGCGCCGCCAGCCGGTTGGGAGTCGAGCCGAACTCCGATATCCGTGCCCCGATGGCCCACAGCGCGAGGGCGTCGACGAGCAACGCGGTGCAGACCAGCGTGAGCTGGATCCAGTCGAGGAGGCCGGGCGCGGCCACGGGATCCCGGGCGGACATCGAGTAGAGCAGAAGACCGAACACCACCACCAGCAGGAGGTCGACCGCGATCAGGATCTCCCGCTCCACGTCGATCCCCCTCCCGGTCGCCGCCATGGTCACGACGAAGGAGAGGAGCACCAGCGCGAAGAGGGGGATGAAGATGCGAGCCAGGACCGGCGCCATGTTCTCGATCACCGCCTGCTTCGCTTCCACGAGCCACGTGGCCACCACGGTGGCCCCCGCGAACCCGCAGGGCACGATCCACGTCTGGGCCAGGCGCTCCACGTCAATGCCGATGGCCTGGAACAACGCCAGGGTCAGACCGATGAGCACGCCCCCGCCCAGGGCGATCAGGACGAAGTAGATGAAGAGCTCCCCCGTGAAACGGACGAAGTCCATCCGCCTCTCGCTCCCCCGCCACCGCCCGCCCACGTACGCCACACCCACCGCCAGCCAGAGCGCGATCGGCAGGTGGAGAACGGTCAGCAGCGCGGTATCCGGCTCGCTCCCCGGCGAGCGGGAGAATGGGAAGGCGTTCACGACCACGGCCGCCAGGAGGAAGGCGGCGGCCAGCCACGCCCGCTTCGATGACGGCAGCGGCCGATCCCAGGCGAAGTACGCCGATATGAACGGGAGCGTGAAGAAACCGATGTTGAGCGGGTAGAAGAGGCTCGCGTCTTCATCGAAGGCGACGCCGAAGAACATGGGCACCTTGATCGCCAGCGCCGCCGCCGCCGCGAGAGCGACGGCGACCCACATCGTCCGGGACCCGTAACCACCGGCCGACTCTTCGCCTCCAGCCCCTCCGTCTCCCGAAAGAACGAGCTGCTTCCACAGGCGATCCGAATGCTCCCGCGCGAATTCCCGGGTCAGCGCATCGATGGCCCCCATGCGCTTGACCGCCACCAGAAACGCCTCGTCGTCCGAAAGCCCCTGTTCGCCCAGCGTCGACATCTGCTCCCGGAGGTGGTCCTCCATCTCCGCCACGTCCGGCTCCGAGATCGCCCGGCTCCGGCGGAGGTGCGCACGCCAGGCCTCGACCTGCTCTTCAATGGCATGCACCGGGGGATCATCCGGGCGATTCGCGTCCATGTGCTCAGCCCTGCCGGGGGTGGGGAGCCGCTCTCCCGTTGACGCTCCGATATTCGACCATGCCCGACCAGATCTTCCGGAGCGCCTCGTCCACGGTCCGCCACTGGTGGCGCTCCTCTGCCAGCTGCGCCCGTCCGGCCTTCGTCAGCCTGTAGTACTTCCGCCGCCTCCCCGCTTCCGACTTCTGCCACCGGGATTCCACCAGGCTGGACCGCTCGAGTCGATGCAGGACCGGATACAGCATTCCGTCCGTCCACTCCAGCGCCCCGCCGGACAGCTCACGAACCCGCTGCAATATGGCGTAGCCGTAACTGTCGCCCTCGGCGAGGATCGCCAGAACCAGCGGCGTCGACGACGCGGCTACGAGCTCCCTGTTGATGCTCATGAAATCCGCGCCATGCTCCGGCCACGACCGCTGCCCGCACCGCCGTGGAACGCCCCGTCCGCGTCGGCCCGGGCTGGAGGCGAGGTTCTATACATAGTGGAACTATGCATTGAAGGCCTACGCTTCGCAAGCACCTTTCCGCCACTCGCACCACAGAAATGAGGCGAACGCGTCACGAGCGTCTTGTTCGACCGGAGGAACCGTAGCAATTTGTTGTAATCTCCGGCTTCTGCTGCTGCCCGGCCGACACGCGACCCACCATGATCGGCTGTGGCTCAGCGGTACGTCGTCGCGTCTCCAGGGCCGGAGAGTCCTTTGCAATCCACGACGCTCGGTGGCGGAGACCTGGCTTCGGCAGCCTCGGAACGGACCCGGTTTCGGATCCCGTTGCGTGACAGCGCACCCCTCTTCGTGCTCTCCCTTTGTGCACGTTTTCTGGCGCTCCGTTTCTCCACGATCGAGTCGGGCGATTCGGCAGCGCGGGTCTGGCTGGGGTGGCGCTGGCTGGATCACCCGTTCTTCATGACGGACGGGGTATGGGGTCCGCTTCATTTCTACCTCATCGGCGGCGCTCTCTTCCTGTGGCCGGATCCTGTCTGGGGTCCGACGCTGCTCCACGTCGTCATGGGCGCGAGCGTGCCGGTCGCGGTCTACGGGCTGAGTCGCGAGATCTTCGACGATCGTCGATCCGCCCTGCTTGCGGGCACCGCGGCAGCCGTCTACCCGACGGCTGTGGCGATCAGCGTGGTGGCGGCGTCCGAAACGCCGTTCGTGCTGTTCCTGTCCGTCGGCATGCTCTTCATCGCGCGCACCAGGGCCTCGTCGAGCGCCGTTCGGGACCCACTAGTCGCGGGCCTCGCGATCGGGCTGGCGTCGATGCTACGGTACGAGGCCTGGATGCTGCTCCCGTTTCTGACGCTGTTGCTGATCCGGCGGCCGGCACAGGCAGCGCTCTTCCTCGGTGTCGCCCTGGTTCACCCGGTCGTCTGGATGGCGGGCAATTACCTCGCGCACGGCGACCCGCTCTTCAGCTTCGCGTGGGCGGCGAGGTACGAGCGGGACCTTATGGGTCACGCCGAGGCGGTCACGCTGACCGGCGTAGCGAGGACCATCGGCCGGCTTGTCTGGACGATCCAGCGCGGCCTGAGCCTTCCCCTGAGCGCGCTGGCTTTGGTCGGCATCGCGGGGAGCCTGCGTCGTCGCGAGGGGGTCGCGGTCTGGCTGCTCCTCCCTGCGGGGCTGTTCGTGCTCTACGTCGTGGCGGCGGCCCGTGGATCATTGTTGCTGAAGTGGGAATACACGGTGACGTACGGCATATTGCTCATGCCGCTGGTCGCCGAGTCGTCTCGTGTGCTGGGCATGAACCGGTGGTCCCGCCCCCGGTTCGTCGGTACGATGACGCTCCTGGTCCTGGCTGTCGGTCTCAGCGCGTACGAGCCCGCCTGGCAGGTGCTTCCCGGGCGGCGCTTCTTCTTCGCGGACGCGACCCCCGGATTCTTCAAGGAAGCGGAGGCGAAGAGGGTGCTGGAACTCGTGAACGCAGGTCGAGCGACCGGTCACGACGCCGCCGTCATTGACTTCTTCGGATGGTCTCCCTCGGCCTACGTTGCGCTCCACACCGGACTCCACCCGAGTCGGCTCTGCAAGACGAGCGGGGCGCCCAACATCAACCTGGATCCCGCCGACTTCGCACGGTTCGTGGCCGCGAACCCGAAGGGGGTGATGATCACGCGCGATCATGGACGCCTCGATTCCATGCTCCAGCGGAAGACGGACGAGGTGGCGCAGCTGGACGATCTGCTGCTCCGGATCAGTCCGGTGGGGGTGGTTCCCTGGACCACTGCCCCCGGTGGAGAGCGGGAATCCCTTCACGTGGACCGCTACGAGCTGATCTCCGGGTCGACCGGAACCTCGAGACGGGGCGGCCGGTGCATCTCCTCCTGCGTCCCGGACTTCTGCGCGGACGAGTGACGTCGGGCGTATGCGGGATGGCATGGATCGGGCCGTGGGCCCGCGGCCCGAGGCCCGCGTCATGAGGAGTGCGCTGGCGTTAGCGACAGGGTCCACGGGTCCGCAGCCGTAGACCACGCTCATGCCTCGTGCCCCGGGACCCTCCTGTCGTTCATGACCGAGAGCTTCCGCCGCACCGTTTGCAGGTCCATCCCGCAGGGAGCGCTCGCCGTGATCCGCACGTTGATCCGGCGGCGGTTGGAGCATCCGCCCCGGAGCGCGGACCGGCGAAGTGGATTGTGCGCCGACTCGTACTTGCGATATTGAGCCCACCCCGGATGGGAGCCCACGTGTACAGCACCTGCCTCTTCTGCAACTCGGACCTCGGGACGAACGGAGTCGTCGAAGCCTTCCCGGTGGGCCGCCGCCTCGCCTTCGATCCACATCGCGGTCGGCTCTGGGTCGTGTGCAGGCGGTGCGAGCGGTGGAACCTGTCGCCGCTCGAAGAGCGGTGGGAAGCCATGGAGACGCTCGAAGGGATGTACCGGAGCACGCGCGTCCGCGTATCCACCGAACACGTCGGCCTGGCCCGACACCCTGAAGGGCTGGAGATGGTGCGGATCGGCAAGCCGCTGAGGCCCGAGTTCGCGGCGTGGCGCTACGGCGACCAGTTCGGCCGGCGACGCAGGCGCGCGATCCTTTACGGAGTGGGAGGCGCCGCCGTGTTCCTGGGCGTGGTCGTCGGTGGAACGGTCACGGGCGTCATCAGCGGAGGTCTCATCGCGCAATCCGGCAACTTCGTCAACATGTGGACCAACCTGCGGACGCGGGTGAAGCTCCGCACGGCGGACGGTGACGTGCTCCGTCTCAAGAACCCCGACCTGCTCGGGACCCGAATCCGACCCGCCGGGGATGACGTCGGCTTCGCCATCGAGGTGCGCAAGGGCAGGCGAAAGCAGTGGTTCAAGGGCGAGGAGGCACGTCGTGTCGCGGGGCTGATCCTGCCGAAGATGAACGCCGCGGGTGGGAAGCGCACCACCGTGCTCGACGCTGTCACCCAGATCGAGACCCACACTCACCCGGATGCGTTCCTCCGGGCCATCGCCGAGGGCCAGCGTTTCACTGACAGGAAGGGCGTGCCGGGCTACGTCAACAAGATGCCAGGAGGCACGAAGCTGGCCGTCGAGATGGCGCTCCACGAGGAGTCGGAGCGGCGGGCGCTGGAAGGGGAGCTCTGGCGGCTGGAGCAGGCCTGGCAGGCCGCCGAAGAGATCGCGGCCATTGCCGACGACCTCCTCGTTCCCGAGGCAGCCCGCCGGTTCCTCGCCGACGCCGCGGCACGTCAGGCACGCGGAGGGATCGGGCGGCGATGATCGGGCGGCTGCCTTCTTGCACAGTCAGAATAGGCGTCGGTCCGTTCACCACCGCCGCCGCCGGTTCATCGAGGGCAGATCATGCCACAACCTGAAACCGTGCCGGATTCGCCTCGGCCGGACGGCCCGCACGTCCGGCTGGTGGGAATCGGGGCCTCCGCGGGAGGGGTCCGGGCGCTGGGGGAGTTCTTCCGCGCCCTACCCGAGCGGCCGGGCATGGCGTTCGTGGTGGTGATGCACCTCTCGCCCGAGCACGACAGCCAGCTCGCGGAGGTGCTCCAGAAGGATTCGAAGATCCCCGTCCGCCAGGTTCAGGGCCGCACCCGGCTCGAGCGGGATCACGTGTACGTCATTCCGCCGAACCGCAGCCTCGAGCTGACCGACGGCCATCTCGAGCTGTTCGAGTTCACCGAGCCGCGGGGGCACCGATCGCCCATCGACACCTTCTTCCGCGGGCTGGCTGCGGTCCACCCGGACGGAATCGGCATCCTGCTCTCCGGCTCGGGCACCGACGGGGTGGTCGGTCTCAAGGCGATCAAGGAGGGGGGCGGGATCATCCTGGCCCAGTCGCCGGAAGATGCCGAATACGACACGATGCCAAGGAGCGCCATCGCGACGGGGCTGGTGGACTTCGTGCTGCCGGCGGGGAGGCTGGCCGGGAAGGTGCTGGAGATCCAATCGGCCAAGGCGGCCTGGCAGCTCCCGGACCCCGAAGGCCTTCAGGCGGATGAAGCGGAGGCGCTGCGCTCGATCCTGTCGCACCTCCAGGCCCGCACCGGCCGTGACTTCCGCGGCTACAAGAAGAGCACCGTGCTGCGACGGATCGGCCGTCG
The DNA here is from genome assembly GCA_963798845.1 of uncultured Gemmatimonadales bacterium. Lineage (GTDB taxonomy): Bacteria > Gemmatimonadota > Gemmatimonadetes > Longimicrobiales > RSA9 > CAVUKA01. The sequence continues at coordinate 70,018 of CAWCUS010000006.1, forward strand.
CATGCAGGTGCACGGAGCGGAGAACTTCGACCAGTACCTGGACGTGCTGCGGGCAAATCCCACCGAGCCGCGGGCGCTGCTGAAGGACCTCCTGATCAGCGTCACGACCTTCTTCCGGGATCCGGATGCGTTCGCGGCGCTCGAGAACACGGTCCTGCCTGCCCTCTTTCGTGGTGGGCAGCATGCGCCGGAGGAGATCCGCGTGTGGGTGCCCGGCTGCGCCACGGGCGAGGAGGCCTACTCGCTGGCCATGCTCGTGGCGGAGCAGGCCGAGCGGCGGGGCGGCGGCGTGGAATTGCAGGTGTTCGCGTCGGATCTCGACGCCGATGCCCTCGCCTACGCCCGGGAAGGGCTGTACCCGGACGCCATCGCCGGCGACGTGGGCATGGATCGTCTGAGCCGCTTTTTCCGCCGAGAGGGCGCCTACTACCGGGTGCGCAACGAGCTCCGCGAGATCGTGCTCTTCGCCGAGCACGACCTGCTCCGGGACCCGCCGTTCTCGCGCCTCGACCTGCTCACCTGCCGGAACCTCCTGATCTACCTCGAGCGCGGCCTCCAGGAGCGGGTGGCGGAGGTCTTCCGCTATGCGCTCCGCGCTGGCGGGTTCCTGTTCCTGGGCAGCTCCGAGACGCCGCCGGACGACGGCGGCTTCCGGCCCGTCGACAAGCAGTACCGGATCTACCGGCGAATCGGCGCCGCGGAGCAGTCCGATCGGCTGCCGGCCATGCCCCTCCTTCCCGGGCCTCGACCGCGATCGCCAGGAGACCGGGTGCCACCCCTCTCTCCGCAGCAGGAGATCGCTGACGCCGCCATGCACCGCCAGGCCCTGGAGGCGCACGCGCCGCCGAGCGTTCTGGTGGACGCGGAGCACACCATTGTCCATGTCTCTCCCCGCGCCCGCCGCTACCTCCAGTTCCCGGCTGGCAGCCCGTCGTCGAACCTCCTCAAGGTCGGTCGCCCGGAGCTGCGCTTCGAGCTCCGCAGCGTCCTGTACCACGCCCTGGAAAAGGAGGAGGCCGCGCGTTCCGGATGGGTGCCCGTGGAGATCGACGGCGAGGCGCGGCAGGTCCAGGTCCACGCGGCGCCCGCGCCCGTGGCCGATGACCTGCGCCTCGCCCTGGTGACGTTCCTCGAAGCGCCCGCCGAGGGGCGGGGAGAGGGAGAGGGAGAGGGAGAGGGGGAGGGGGAGGGGGAGGGGGAGGGGGACCGGGCGCGTGGGCGGGCAGAAGACGTGGCCGGCGCGTCACGGCGGCTGTCGGAGATGGAGGCGGAGCTCGAGAACTCCCGGACGCGCCTCCAGGAGATGGTGGAGACTTCGGAAACCCGTCAGGAGGAGCTTCGCGCCGCCAACGAGGAGCTCCAGTCCATCAACGAGGAATACAAGTCGACTCTGGAGGAGCTGGAGACGAGCCGGGAGGAGCTCCAATCGTCCAACGAGGAGCTTCGGACGGTGAACGAGGAGCTGAACCGGAAGGTCGCCGAGCTGGCCAACGCGAACGACGACCTCCGCAACCTCATGGCGGCGACGGAGGTGCCGACCCTGTTCGTGGACCGGTTGCTCCGCGTCCAGCGGTTCACCCCGGCGCTCCAGGACGTCTTCAACATCATGCCTGTGGACGAGGGGCGGCCGCTGGACCACCTGACCCACAAGCTCGACTACCCGCAGCTCCGCGAAGACTGCCTGAACGTGCTGAGCCGGCTCCAGCCGAAAGAGCGCGAGGTCGGCAGCGGCAGCGGCCAATCCTGGCTCGTGCGGCTCACGCCGTACCGCTCGGAGGAGGACCGGATCGGGGGCGTGGTGATCACGTTCACCGATGTCACGCGCGTGCGGGAGGCACAGGTTTCGGTCCGCGAGAGCGAGGAGCGCTTCCGTGCGCTGGTGGAAGCGACCGCCGAGATCGTCTGGACAGCCGATCCCGAAGGCGTCGTGGTGCGGGACTCCCCCAGCTGGCGGGCGTTCACCGGGCAGGCCGTGGAGGACCGGCTGGAATGGGGCTGGCTCGACGTCGTCCACCCGGAGGAACGGGAGTCGGCCCGGGCCGCGTGGCAGCGAGCGGTCTCCGAAGGCCGTGCGCTGGACAGTGAGGTCCGCCTCTGGCACGCGCCCTCACAGAGCTGGCGGCTGACGGCGGTCCGGGCGGTTCCGGTCCTCGACTCCGACGGCCGGACCCGGGAGTGGGTGGGCATGAACACGGACATCACCGAGGAGCGGGAACGGCAGGAAGACCTCCGTCAGGCGAAAGCTGCCGCCGAGCGGGCGGCCGAGGTGAAGAGCCAGTTCCTGGCCACCATGAGCCACGAGCTCAGGACGCCGCTGACGGCGGTGATCGGGATGGCGGACCTCATGGAGACCGAGGTGGTCGGCCCCATGAACGAGACGCAGAAGAAACACCTCCAGCGCATGAAGAAGGCGGCCTGGCACCTGGTCAACATCATCGAGGAAGTGCTGGCCTTCTCCCGTTCGGAAGCCGGGCGAACGCAGCTCCATCGGACCACCATCGACCTCGCCGCCATCGCCAGAGAGGTCGTGGACGTGCTGGCGGTCGAAGCGGACGAGAAGGGGCTCCGGCTGAGGATCGAGGGGGCCGACCGTCCCGAGTTCCTGTTCGGCGACGGGGGCAAGGTCCGGCAGGTCGTCACCAACCTCGTCGGCAACGCCCTCAAGTTCACCGATGACGGTGAGGTCGTGGTCCGGATCGAGCTCCGGGACCGGGACGCCATCGCGCTGACGGTGGCGGACACCGGCCCCGGGATTCCGCCCGAGGTGCGAGAGGAGGTCTTCGAGCCTTTCCGGCAGGGTGACAACACCGCGACCCGTTCGAAGGGCGGCGTGGGTCTGGGACTGGCGGTGTCCCGCCGCCTCGCGCGCCTGATGGGCGGCGACATCGAGCTGGAGAGCCTGCCGCGGGACGGCGCGACCTTCACGCTGACCCTGCCGCGCGAGCCGGACGTCGGCGGCGACCGGGAATAGCCTCCGGATCGTGTCCACCATCACCTCCGACCTCTCGCCCGATCCGCAGCTCCAGGCACTGGCCCGCGAAGCACTGGCGCTGCTCAGAGATCATCTCCACGTCCGGCATTTCCGAAAGGGCAATCTGCTCTGGCGCGAGGGGGACACGTCCGGGATGCTGGTGTCCCTGCGCTCGGGGCGCGTGAAGATCTACCGGCGTCTGGGCGGCGATCGGGAAGCCACCCTCTTCCTCTTCGGGCCCGGCGACCTGTTCGGGTTCCTGCCGTTCATCGACGGTGAGGCGTATCCGGCCTCAGCCCGCGCCATGGACGATGTGGAAGCGGACGTCATGGCCCGGTCCGCGCTCCTGGAAGTGCTGAGAGCGCAGCCGGAGCTGGGGATCACCCTCATCGGGCTCCTGGGCGGGCGCCTGCGTGCCTCCTTCGACCTGATTCGCTCGCTCTCGACCCCCAGCGCCCGCGTCCGGGTAGCGCGAGCGCTGCTCGAACAGATCCAGCATTCCACCTCAGGATCGGCACACCCCCTCATCACGCTCCCCGTCTCCAACCAGGAGTTTGCCAGCGCACTGGGGATCGTGCCCGAGACTCTGTCCCGCACCCTGACCGGCCTGGTCGAGGGCGGCGTGCTGGAGCGCACAGGCTCCGGCGACTACCGGGTCCTGGACCTGGCCGGACTCACGCGCGCTTCCGAGCCTGCGGCGGAGTAGAGCCCGCCCGGCCAGTGCGCCGTGGGATGGCCGCCCGGCCAGGGCGCCGTGGCATGGCCACCCGGCTGCGCCGCGAAGGGCCCCGGCCGCCACTCACCACGGTTGATCCCGGTCAATGCGTGTCCGCCCCACGACCGCCAGGTTCGTGTGCACGGGCCGAGCGGCGGCCCGGCGGGAGCGACTCGCGTTGCGGGCGAGGCCCGCTTCCGTTGATCCGGAGGACGACGTGGAGGAGCGACAATGGTGGATCCAGAGGAATATCTCGAAGCCGGACTGAAGCTGCACGGCCACAGGTGTCCGGCGATGCCCATGGGGCTGCGCGCGGCGGCCATTGCCATGAACCGGCTGGGTGTGGAGCGCTCGGGCGCCAAGACCCTGGTGGCACTGGTCGAGCTCGGCGACGGCCACTGCGCGCATTGCTTCGGCGACGGCGTCCAGACCGTCTCGGGCTGCACGTTCGGAAAGGGCAACATACAGAAGCTGGGCTATGGCAAGTTCGGCCTCACGCTCGTGGACAGGGAGACGGGACGCGCCGTCCGGGTCGTCCCCCGGGGAGAGGCGCAGATGCGGATGAAGCAGACTCCGTTCTTCAAGGAGTACCGGATGAAGGGGATCCCACCGACGGAAGTGCCGGAGGAAGTCGTGGACCCGCTCATCCGCAGGGTCCTGTCCGGCCCCGAGGACGAGATGTTCAAGGTGAGCGACGTCTTCACCCACGCGCTCGCGCCCCAGGAAGAGGACTTCGCCTCCTTCGTGTGCGAGCGGTGCGGTGACATGGTGGTGGAACGCTACGGCCGCGTGGTGGGAGAGGCCAAGGTGTGCATCCCCTGTCAGGAAGCCCTGCTGGCCGACAGGTAGCCATGCTCCACGCATCGATCGCGGTGGCGTTTGTCGGCGCGTCGTTCCTGTTCTCGATGCTCGGCCTGGGCGGCGCGCTCGTCTACGTCCCCGTCCTGACGTGGGCCGGCTTCCCGGTCAGGGAGGTGGCCATTCCGCTGGCCCTCCTGCTCAACGGGCTCACCACCCTGATCGCGCTCGGGTCCTATGTCCACGCCAGGCTGGTCGACTGGAGGGGTGGACTCGGCATGACGGTTGGGGCATTCGCCTTCGCGCCGGTCGGGGCGTTCGCGTCCCGGGTCGTGCCCGTACGATTCCTGCTCGGCCTCTTCGCCATCGCCGTGCTGGTGGCGGCTTTCCGGATGCTCGCCATGTCCAGGACCCCCGAGCCCGGAGATCTCATGCCGTTGCGGAGGAGGCTGATCATCGGATCCGCCGTCGGGGTCTTCGCCGGGTTCATGGCGGGACTCCTCGGGATCGGCGGCGGCTTCATCATGTCTCCCCTTCTCATGTGGATGGGGTACGAGACGAAGCAGGCCGTGGCGACGTCTGCCCTGGCCGTGACCTTCTCGTCCTTCTCCGGGTTCGGCGGACACATCGCACAGGGGCACCTCGACCTGACGCTGACGGCGCTGCTGGCCTTCGCAGTGCTGATGGGCGCTTTCGCGGGAAGCCGATTCATGGTGACGAAGGCGAAATCGGCGAGGGTCAAGCAGGTGTTCGCCCTCGTGCTCTTCGCCATCGCCGCCAAGCTGCTGGTGGGGGTGCTCTGAGGGGCCTCGGCGCGGCCGTCGTGAGTCGTACGCGGGAGTCGGCTCCGCCCGGCCGGGCCGCCCCGATCAGGACCCCGGCCTCAAGCCTGCCGGGACGACGCAGTTCGACACCGACGCCAGCTCCGCCTCCGCCGCCGGGAAGTACTTCCGCCTCCACCACAACGCCACGTTGACCAGACCGATCAGGACCGGCACTTCCACGAGCGGGCCGATCACGGCCGCGAACGCGGCCCCGTGTGCGATCCCGAACGTGCCCACCGCCACCGCGATGGCCAGCTCGAAGTTGTTCGACGCGGCCGTGAACGACAGCGTGGCCGTCTGCGGGTACGTGGCGCCCACCGCCCGGCTCATGAAGAAGGTGACGGCGAACATGACCAGGAAATAGACGAGCAGCGGGATCGCCACCAGGACCACCTGCGACGGCTGCTCGACGATCGCGCGCCCCTGGATCGAGAACATCACCACGATCGTGAACAGCAGCGCCACCAGCGTTAGCGGGCTGATCTTCGGGACGAACCGCTCGTGGTACCACGTCTTTCCCCTGGCCTTCACCAGCGCGAATCGCGTCAGCATGCCGGCCAGGAACGGGATGCCGAGGTAGACGAACACGCTCTCCGCGATGCGCCCCATGGTGATGTCCACCACCGTCCGCTCGAGCCCCAGCCACCCCGGAACGACGGTGATGAAGGCCCACGCATAGACCGAGTAGAACAGCACCTGGAAGATCGAGTTGAAGGCGACGAGCCCCGCGGCGTACTCGTTGTCCCCCTCCGCCAGCTCGTTCCAGACGATCACCATGGCGATGCAGCGCGCCAGCCCGATCAGGATCAGGCCGACCATCAGCTCCGGGTGGTGGCGCAGGAAGAGCACGGCCAGGCCGAACATGAGCAGCGGACCGATGATCCAGTTCTGGACCAGCGAAAGGCCCAGCACCTTCCAGTCCCGGAAGACGTCGCCGAGCTCCTCGTAGCGCACCTTGGCAAGCGGCGGGTACATCATGAGGATGAGCCCCGCGGCGATGGGGATCGAGGTCGTCCCGACCTGCGTCGCCTGGTTGATCGCCGTCACCGGCTCAGGCCACAGGTATCCGAGCCCCACGCCCACCCCCATCGCCAGGCCGATCCATGCCGTCAGGTACCGGTCCAGGAACGACATCCGCCGCCCGACACCGCCCGCGGTCATCCGGTGTCCGCCGTCCGCGTGGTCGGCATCCCGCCCGTCTCCAGGTACACGGCGAACTCGTCCGGAAGCTCGCTCTCGCCGATCGCCGCCATCGTCCGCTCCAGCTCGTACTCGACGCGGACGAACTCGACCCCCACCCGTTCGCCGTCCAGCTCCACCAGCACGTAGCCCGCGCGCCAGTCGCCGTCCTTCGGCCGCCCGACGGACCCCGTGTTCACGAGATGGATCCCGTCCACCGTCCGCGTCCATGGCCTGTGCGTGTGACCGAACGCCACCACATCGCCCGCCCTGGCGCCGAGCTGCTCCGCCATCTGCCGGCAGAACCTGTCCGAACGATCTTCGGTCCAGTAGACCGTGTTCAGCACCGGGTTGCCGTGCACCAGGATGAGCCGGGGCCCGGCGACATGGCCGCCCAGCGGCCGGATGTCGATGCGGAACGGCAGGCTCCCCAGCCAGCGCTTCGTACCGGCGGTCACGTTGGCGCGAGTCCACGCGTAGCTGAGATGGCTCAGCGCCTCCTGCCGCGCGTCTTCATACCTGCATCCGCAGTGCTCGTAGTCGGTGGCCGTGGTCGAGTCGTAGTTCCCGGCCACGCCGGGGATGGCCCGATCGCGGAGCGCCGCCACCACCTCCTCCGGCCATGGCGCGTATCCCACCAGGTCGCCGAGGTGGTAGACGCCGGTCAGGTCGCTCCGGGAGTCAATGTCGGCCAGCACCGCCTCCAGGGCGGGCAGGTTCCCGTGGATGTCGCTGATGAGCGCGTACTTCATGGCGCACCTCGCAGTGTCGTCGCCCGGCCGCTGCCGGGCACCGGATCGAGGACCATCGCGACCGCCGAAGCCGGGCACGCTTCCCGGAACTCCACGGACTGCTGAACGTCCGGCGGTGCCGCGCTTCGTTCGATCCGACGGAAGCCGAACCGGGGGAAGTACTCCTCCGCCGTGGTCGTCAGGAGGTACAGGCGACGGAGCCCCCCCTCGCGCGCACCCGCCAGAGCCCTTCTCGTCAGCTCGCCGCCCAGGCCGGTCCCCCGACGCCCCGCCACCACCGCCACGGAGCGCAGCACCCCGTCCCGGCCGTGTGTCTCGACCCCCGCGACGCCCAGCAGCGCCTCGCCCTCCTCCGCCACGACGAAACCGGGCAGGTGCTCGGCCACCCCCGCCCCAGGCAAGCTGGCACCCTCGAGGAGCCCCAGGACCGCCGGGAGGTCAGAATCCCTCGCCGGCCGGAGCACCACCCCGTCCGACTCGCCCGGCGTCGCTCTCGCCACAGTCTCAGCCACAGCAGCCGGGCCCGCAGCAGGGCTCCTCCACGGCGGCCACGGCGGCTCCCGCCGGCGACGGCTCAGCGGCCGCCGCCGGTTTCCTGGCCCGCACGAACGCCGACAGGATCCGCCCGCGCACCGCCTCCGCCATGGCGCCCACATCCAAACCCGCCTCCTCCAGGAACGAGCGCGCATCCTCCGGCTCGTACACCCGCGTCGGCTCCAGCGAAGGAGCCTCGAACCCGACATCCCGGAGCAGCTTTTCGAACTCGTCCATGTCCAGCGCCCCCGCGACACAGCCGACCCACAGCGCCATGCTCTTCCGCACCTCCGCCGGGATCTCCCCACGCGTCACCACGTCCGACACCGCGAAGCGGCCGCCCGGCTTCAGCACCCGGTATGCCTCGCCCAGGACCTTCCGCTTGTCCGCCGACAGGTTGATCACGCAGTTGCTGATGATCACGTCCACCGACGCGTCCGGCAGCGGGATGGTCTCGATGTCGCCCCTCAGGAACTCCACGTTCGTCGCCCCCGCCTCCGCCGCGTTCCGCCGCGCCAGCGCCAGCATCTCGTCCGTCATGTCCAGCCCGTACGCTCTCCCCGTCGGGCCCACCCGCTTCGCGCTCAGCAGGACGTCGATTCCACCCCCGCTCCCCAGGTCGAGCACCACCTCTCCCGCCTTCAGCTCCGCCAGCGCCGTCGGATTCCCGCACCCCAGTGATGCCAGCACAGCCGCTTCCGGCAGCGACGAAGCCGTCACCGCGTCGTACAGGTCTCGCGTGATCGGGTCCCTGAACCCCCCGTCCGCCTTCGTCTCCCCGCACCCGCACTTCGTCCCGCAGCACGTCGATGGCTCGCCGCTCACCACCCGCAGCGCCGCCTCCCCGTACTTCTGCCGCACCACCGACTTCACGTCCCCGCTCATGTCATCCTCCGGCGATCAACATCGATTGATGCTTTGGCCCAAAAAAACTCCGCACTCGCGGCCCACCCCACGAACACCTGGTCAGCCACAGCAGTCCCCACGCCGCGCCACCGGCAGCCAACCCGACTCCGGCTTCACCTCGCCCAGGAACGACCTCATCTCCTCCAGCGCCTCCGGGACGAGTGAATAGTACACCCACCGGCCGTCCCGCCGGTCCGACACCACCCCGGCATCCTTCAGCTTCTTCAGGTGGAAGGACAGCCGCGACTGTGCCGCCCCCATCTCGTCCTGGAGCTCACAAACGCACCGCTCTCCCCCGGTCAGCAGCTGGATCACCCTGAACCGGGTCTCCTCCGCCACGGCCTGGAAGCGCTGCAGCAGCGCCTCGTTCTGCACGGTCTGGTTCGTCATGGCCCAACGATACATCAACATCCATAGATACGTCAACCCCGCCCCAGCCGGCGGGGCGGCGTGCTTCCGCCCGGTCGCCGGCCCCGCGCCCTGCACACCATGCTCCCGGCAGGATTCGACTGTGAGGCCGGCGTGTCCCTATCTTGTGGCATGAAGATCTGGATCGACGCGGACGCCGCCCCGAAGGACGTGAAGGAGATCGTCTTCCGGGCCTCGGCCCGACTGGAGCTCGCGGCCGCGCTGGTTGCGAACCGTCGGCTCTCCACGCCGGCCGACAACCCGCTCATCGAGTCAGTGATCGTGCCGGGCGGGCCCGATGTGGCCGACCAGCACATCATCGATCACGCCCGGGAGGGCGACCTGGCGATCACTTCCGACATCCCGCTGGCCGCGGCACTCGTGGAGAAGGGGGTCCTCGTTCTGGACCCGCGGGGCGAGCGGTACACCGAGGCGAACGTCCGCGAGCGCCTGTCCATCCGGGACTTCATGGACTCGCTCCGGAGCAGCGGCGTAGACACGGGCGGGCCGAAGCCGTACGGCAAGCAGGAGAAACAGGGCTTCGCCAACGCGCTGGACCGGCTGCTGACGAGACACCTGGGGTAGTCGGCTCCCCTTCGGCACGACCACGGGAGATTCTCCCCATGACCAGAGGGATGTGACCATGGCGTTTTCCAACCGTGCCACGGCGGCGATTGCGGCGCTGAGCGCCCTCGCTGCGGCGGCCGTGACGGCTGGTGCGTTCTCCTGGAACGGCACGCGCGGCGCTCCTCCTTCGGAGCGCGCCCACCAGGTCCACGAAATGGCGGGTACGGTCATGCCGTTCGCCCTCGACCGGACCACCCACGTCTTCGAGATGACCGACAGTGGCGGGATCCAGGACGTGGTGGCGAAAGAGCCCGGAGACACCGCCACCATCCGGCTCATCCGGCAGCACCTCATGCACGAGTCGGAGCTCTTCCGCCGCGGCAGCTTCCGCGACCCCATGGCGCTCCACGGCAGGGACATGCCGGGACTGACGGAGCTGGCCGCAGGCTCGGACAGGCTGCGCGTGGCGTTTCAGGCGCTCTCCGACGGTGCCCGGATCACCTTCAGCACGGACGATCCACTCCTTCTCACGGCGGTGCATCGCTGGTTCGGCGCCCAGCTCTCCGACCACGCCGCGGACGCCACGTACCGATAAAGCCGCCAGGTAGAGGATCGCCACGCACAGAGGCGGGGACTCGGGCGGACGCGGCGCTGCGCGGCCGGGATCGGCGGGGTCGGTCCGCTGCCCTGCATTCGTCGTCGAGCCCGTGTCCTCGCCTCAGGTCGTGACCTCCTTGGTGACGGCTTCCGCCACCGCCGCTTCCTCCCACGGTCCTTCGCTCACGGCTGACAGCTTCTTCATCGTCGGGATCACCGCGGCGGCGATCAGCGTTCCGGCCACGGCCACGATACCCAGCCTGGTGAAGAGGCTGGTGTAGAGCGGGAGCGTGGCGACCGGATCGGTCACGTTCTGGGGCACGCTGGCGAAGGTGGCGACGTAGCTCCCCACGTACTGCGAGATCCCGGTGGCGAGGAACCAGACGCCCATGATGAACCCGCGCAGCGACGGTCCGACGTAGCGCGCCACGACTGCGAGGCCGAGGCCGCTGATGAGGAGCTCTCCCAGCGACTGGAATCCGTAGCCGGTGATCATCCACCAGAACGAGACCTTGCCGGCGCTGGCGAAGTGACCGCTGAAGCCGTAGGTGAAGAACCCGAGGCTCAGTACCGCGAAGCCCATGGCGAACTTCGTGGAGATGTGGAAGTCCCCGCCTTTGCCCTTCCCGAGGTGCGTATAGAGCCAGGCGAGACCCGGGCTCAGGACGAAGACCCAGATCGGGTTCAGCGCCTGGACCTGCCCCGCGGGGACGTGGTACCCGAACAAGCCGAGGTCGACGTTCCGGAGCGAGAAGAGCGTGAGCGAGGTCGACATCTGCTGGTAGAAGATGAAGAACAGCATGCCCAGCCCGGTCAGGATCAGCACGGCGATGAGACCCTTTCGCTCGCGCTCGCTGCCCCGTCGCATCATGATTCCGAAGATGCCGAGCATCGTGAAGAACCCGAGGATGACGGTGCCCCGAGCAACGGTGCGGTTCTGGACGATGAACGTCACGAGAACGATGCCGACGGCGATCCCGATGAGGACCTGAACGAGGCGCTTCACGTCGAGGGGCCGGAAGTCGGGCTCGGAGCCCACGTGCCGGAGGTACCGGCTCATGGCGAAGTAGTTGAGGATGCCGACGACGAGCCCGCCCGCGGAGACTGCGAACGCAGCGTGCCACCCGAACCTGATCGCGATGAGCGGCGTCGCGATCTGCGATGCGGTCGCACCGATGTTGACGGCCATGTAGTACATGGTGAACGCGCTGTCGATCTTCGCGGGATCTCCCTCGTAGAGCTTGGAGATCATGTTGGCGGGATTCGCCTTGAAGATGCCGCCGCCGACCGCCACGAGCGCCAGCGCCGGGAAGAGAAGGCCCGGATGATCCGGAATCGCGAGCCCGATGTATCCCAGGGCGAGGATCAGCGCGCCGAGGACCATGGTGCGGCGGCTCCCGAGGAGCTTGTCGCCGATCCAGCCGCCGAGCGCCGGAACGGTGTAGGCGAGCGCCGCGAACGCGCCGAACGTGAGGGTGGCGCGGTCGTCGGTGTACCCGAGCTTCTGCACCATGAAGAGCACGACGACGGCCGTCATGCCGTAGTAGCCGAACCTCTCCCAGAGCTCGATGAGGAAGAGGGTGGTGAATCCCTTGGTTCGCGAAGGCGTCAGCGCCTGGGTCGTCATGGTCGTTTCCTGGATCCGTGAATCTCGGCGGGTCGCCCACTATTATCCCTTGCGCGACGCGGTCGCGCCACTGCCACACACGATCACATTGCCGGGAGTCCCCATGGTCGCTTTCGATGACCCGTCCGTGGTCCTGAGCCGGACCCGTATCGTGGAGCGCTTCCTCGAATACGTGCGCTTCGACACCCAGTCGGACGAAACCAGCGACACGTGCCCGAGCACCGCCAGGCAGCTCGAGCTGGCGCGCCAGCTGGTGGCCGAGCTGAATGAGATGGGACTCCAGGGTGTGGGCGACGCCCACGTCGCCATGGACGAGAACGGCTACGTCCTCGCGGAGCTCCCCGGGACTGCTCCGGGCCGCGTGGGCCTCTGCGCTCACATGGACACGGCGCCGGCGTTCACCGGGTCCGGCGTGAGCCCGCGGCTGGTGGAGGGCTACGACGGTGGCGCCATCGACGTGGGCCACGGCGTGGTCCTGGACCCCGCCGACACGCCCGAGCTCGGGGAGTGCGTCGGCGACACGATCATCACCACCGACGGGCGCACGCTCCTGGGCGCCGACGACAAGGCGGGGATCGCGGCGATCATGGGCGCCCTGGAGATCCTGGTGCAGGAGCCGGAGATCCGGCGGCCAACGGTGCGTGTCTGCTTCAACCCGGACGAGGAGATCGGTCGCGGCGCCGACCGCTTCCCCCTGGCGCGCTTCGACTGTCCCGTCGCCTTCACGGTCGACGGGAGCTTCACGGGGGAGATCAACGTCGAGACCTTTTCCGCCGACAAGGCAGTGGTCACCTTCACCGGCGTCTCGGTCCACCCCGGCACGGCCCGGGGAAAGATGGTCAACGCCCTCACCTGGATGGGGAAGCTTCTGGACCGGCTGCCCATGGCTGAGGCGCCCGAGACGACCGACGGGCGTGAAGGCTTCTACCACCCCGTCACGGCGTCGGGCGACGCCGCCTCCTGCACGCTGCAGCTCATCCTCCGGGATTTCGACACCGACGTCCTGGAGGAGCGCGGCCGCAGGCTGGAGCGTATGTGCGCCGGGCTCATGGCCGAGGAGCCCGACCTCGACGTGAAGGTAGAGATCGCGAAGCAGTACCGGAACATGTACGACGTGCTGAGCCGCCACCCCGACGTCACCGCGAAGCTGGAGGCGGCGGTTCAGGCCGCCGGGATCACCCCACGGCTCGAGCCCATCCGCGGCGGGACGGACGGCTCACGGCTCACCGAGCTCGGGATGCCCACGCCCAACGTCTTTGCCGGAGGTGTCAACTTCCACGGACCTTCGGAGTGGATCTCCACCCGCGTGCTCGCCCAATCGGCGTGCACGATCCTGAACCTCGTGCAGCTCTTCGCCGACGGGGGCTGAGCACGGCGCCCCCGGGGGGGCACCGATCGCCCCGGTCGTCCGCTCAGCGGCGGAGCACGATGAGAAACGGCCGCACGCGGGCGCCCTCCCTAGCCGCCGATCCTCACCAGCTCGACGCGCCGGTTCTGCTGCTTCCCTTCGGGCGTGTCGTTGCCCGCCACGGGCCGGGCCTCGCCGAATCCGGCGGTCTCCAGCCGGGAGGCGTCGATGCCGTAGCTCTCGACGAGGTAGTCGCGCACGCTCCCGGCACGCTCACCGGACAGCTGCTGGTTGTAGGCTTCGTCGCCGTCCGAGTCGGTGTGGCCTTCGATCGTGAGGCGCAGCTCGGGATGGTCCCGGAGCATGGTCCCGATCTGCTCGAGCGTGGGCGTCGACTCCGGACGGATGCGCGCGCTGTTCGTCCCGAAATAGATGCCGCGCGTGGCGACGCGGCCGTTCTCCGCGAGCGCGTCGTACAGGTCGCGGCCTCCCGCGGCGACCCGGATCGGCCCGATGAGCATCGGGTGCTCCTCGTCCGCCGAGTACGTGTTCTCGAGGTAGATCCACTCCGTGCGCGCAAGCTCCGCGTTGGGCACGTTCGCCACTCGCCGCTCGTTGACGTAGACCTTCACGTAGCGGCCATCCGCCATGATGCGGATGGCCGTCAGCGCCTCGTCCACCGTCCCGGTCACCCGGTTCAGAGCCTCGACGGACGCGCCCTGCCCCTTCTTCACTCCCGTCCCGTTGCGGGCGATCTGAAACCAGTTGCCCGCGAGCTCGCCCACGTTGCGCTCGGCTCGCTCAGTGGTGACTGCGAGCTGCTGGTTCACCTCCGGGAAGTACACCTCCGTCTCGATCGTGAACCGTTCGGGAAGCGCTTCCGGAAGGTGGATGGCGACGGCGCCGTGCCTCGGCCCCGTGTGCCTCAGAAGCCGTCGCCCCTGCCACTCGACGATGTCCCAGTTGCCGCGCACCAGCTCGACACGGCGGGGGAAGTCTCCCACCTGGTCGGCCGACCAGTCATCGGCGAACAGCACCCGCTCCCCGGGGATGAAGTCGTAGTTCGCCCACGCCCCCTCGCCGGGCTTCGGAGCCGTGGCCGCCGGCGCCGCCCCGGGATCGGTGATCGGCGCGCCATCCTCGTCGGTGAGCAACGTTCCGCTGTCGTCCGTCAGGACCACTTCCTTGCCGTCCGCCTGCGCCTGCTCGAGACAGACCGGGTCGTCGAACACGCAGCGCACCTTGCCGCGCACCAGCTGGTCGATCTGGCTGAGCGTCTCATCCTCCGCCGCCTTCTTCACCGTCTCCTTCACCTTCTTCCAGATCTGCGCGTGCGACGGTGCCGGGGCGAGAAGCGTCGCGACGATCACGAGCGAAAACGGAATCCGGACGGTCATGGCTCCTCCACGGTGAACCAATGCAAGGCGAGCGTACATGCCAAGCGCGAAAACCCGGACGAACCCGACAGCCGCCACGGGAGGGGAGCCGCTGGCAGCGCGATGCTCCGCCGGCGTCAGCCGGCGCTTTCCGGCTGACAACCGCTCCGCCATGCCAGCCTTGCTCGCTCGCCGGTCGGCTCCTACGGTGTCCACCATCCCGGCAAGCGCGTTCTCACCCCCGGAGTCATCGATGAGCCCACTGCGTCGCACGCTGCTGCCGCTTCTGCTCCTGTTCGGGGGCACCGCCCCCGCGCTCGCCCAGGTCCCGGGCACGCCTGCCAGGCCTGCCACGGCGGAGGCCCGGCAGGCGGCGGTGGCGACCGGGCTGGAGCGCGCGATCCAGGTGGCGGGGCGCGAGCCGGAGCGGTGGACGATTCAGCAGCGCATGGAAGTCTACGGCGTGCCCGCGGTGAGCGTGGCGGTGGTGCACGACGGGCGCCTCGACTGGGCGCGGGCGTGGGGGTGGGCGGACGTGGCGTCGAAGCGGGAGGCGACGCCGTCGACGCTGTTCCAGGCGGCGTCCATGAGCAAGTCCGTGGCGGCGCTGGGTGCGCTGACGATGGTGGAGGACGGGCTGCTGTCGCTGGACGGCGACGTGAACGACGCCCTCGTCGCCTGGAAGGTGCCGGAGAACGCGTTCACCGCGGCGCGCCCGGTGACGCTGCGGGCGCTGCTGTCGCATACCGCAGGGACCACGGTGCACGGCTTCCCGGGCTACGCGGCGGGGGAGCCGGTGCCCACGACGGTCCAGGTGCTGGAGGGGGCGGGCAACACGGCGGCGATCGTCGTGGACACGGTGCCGGGCGCCGTCTACCGGTACTCGGGTGGGGGCTACACCATCGCGCAGCTGCTCATGGCCGAGCGGGCCGGGCGGCCGTTCGCCGAGCTGATGCGGGAGCGCGTCCTCGACCCGCTCGGGATGGAGGAGAGCACGTACCGTCAGCCGCTCCCCGCGGCGATGCGGGAGCAGGCGGCCACGGGGTACCGCCAGGTCGGCCAGCCGGTGAAGGGGCTCTACCACACGTACCCGGAGATGGCCGCCGCCGGGCTGTGGACCACACCGTCCGACTACGCGCGCTACGTCATGGGCGTCCAGGCCGCGTACGCGGAGCGGCCGGGGTCGCTGGTCTCGCGGGACGTCGCCGTCACCATGCTCACGCCCGTGCTCGGCGACTACGGGCTCGGCCTGGGGATCGCCGGCGCGGCCGACTCGCTCCGCTTCGCCCACGGCGGCGCCAACGAGGGCTTCCGCAGCCAGTTCGTCGGCTATGCCGGGAGCGGCGAGGGCGTGGTGGTGATGACGAACAGCGACACCGGCTCCCCGCTGGCGCAGGAGGTCATCCTGGCCGTGGCCCGGGTGTACGGGTGGCCGGGGCTGGCGCCCCGGGTGGTCACGGCCGTCCCCGTCGACCCCGCCACGCTCGCCCACTACGCCGGAACCTACACCGTCGGCGGCACGCGGCTGGACGTCACCGTGGAAGGAGACCGCCTCATGCTGGCCGAGGACGGCGGCACGCCGCTGGAGCTGGTGCCCACGGGGGAGGACGCGTTCGTGTACGTGGGCGGCGGCATCGCGCTGACGTTCGAGCGGGACGCCGCGGGTGCGGTCACGGCGATCCGCGCCGGCAACGCGCGGGCGGAGCGGAGCCCGTGACGGGCGGACCGTTCGTTCCGCTCCCGGACTATCGCGAGTACCCGCCCGAGGAGATGCTGGCGCGCAGCCGGGCGTTCCTGGCCGAGATGCAGCGGCGGCGGACCACGCGGCACTTCAGCGACAGGCCGGTCGCGCGGGAGGTGATCGAAGCGTGCGTGAGGACGGCGGGCACCGCGCCGAGCGGGGCACACATGCAGCCGTGGCACTTCGTGGTCGTGGGCGATGCGGAGACGAAGCGGCGGATCCGGGCCGCGGCGGAAGCGGCGGAGGCGGAGTTCTATGCGACGGCGCCCGAGGAGTGGCTGGCCGCGCTGGCCCCGCTGGGGACCGACGCCCGCAAGCCGTACCTGGAAGCGGCGCCATTCATCATCGCGGTCTTCGCGCAGCGCTACGGGATCGGCCACGACGGCGAGCGCCGGACGCACTACTACGTGAGCGAGTCCGTGGGGATCGCGTGCGGCTTCCTGATCGCCGCGCTGCACCACGCCGGACTGGCCGCGCTCACGCACACGCCCAGCCCCATGGGCTTCCTCGGCGAGCTGCTGGGCAGGCCAGAGAACGAGCGGGCCGTGATGCTGGTGGTGGCCGGCTACCCGGCGGAGGACGCCCGGGTGCCGGACCTCACACGCAAGCCGCTGGACGACATCGCGACGTTCGTCTGATCCCGGCCATCGGGGCGCCCCCGCCGCCGCCCGCGCGGGGTCACCCTTCCGCCGCCTCGCCGTTGCCCGCCGTGCGCGCGGCCGCCCGGAACAGCAGTCCCGATCCGGCCCACAGGGCGATGAACATCCCGTTGACCGCCACGACTTCCGCCGCTCCGCCCTTCGCGCTCGGCGCGTACCCGGCGGCGAGGGCGATCGCGGTGACGGCGGCCTGGGCGAGGGCCGTGGCGAACAGCGTCCACATCATCCCCTTGGGCTGGAAGCGGGCGGCGAGGGCGCCGACTACGGCGACCGCGAGCACGCCGAGGTACATGCCGTTGGCGGGGTTGTCCTCGCTCCCGATGACGCCCACGGCGAGGTTCGCCCAGATGAGGAAAAGGGCCGTCCCGGCCCAGAGCGCCGTGGCCCACCGGTAGGTCGTTCCGGCGCGCCTTCTCGCCGCCACCACCAGCACGTACACCAGGCCCGTTCCCGCCAGCAGGACCCCGGCCAACGCGAAATCGGCCCCGGTCCACGCCACTTCATCGGTCAGCTGCATGGCCACGAGGGGCACGAGGAGGAGAGCCGCCGTGGCGCCGAGCACGCCCATGACGGGCCGGGACACGCTGATTGCCGCCTTCATTGAAGACTCCACGGTCGAGTGTTGCGGTTCATGTGGTCCAGGGGATCCTATTCCGCCCGGAGCGCGTCGGTGGGCTGGATCCGGAGCGCCCGCACGGCCGGCACGCTCGCACCGAGCGCACCCACCACCAGCATGGAGAGGGACACGGCGGCCACGAGCAGGAGGCCGCGGGGCTCGCCGGCGAGGGCGAAGCCCACGAGCACGGCGCCTAGGGCAATGCCCAGGCCGATCTGGAGCATCGCCCGGGAGAAGATGGCGGTGAGGAGCCGGCCCGGGCTGGCACCGAGAGCCTGGCGGATGCCGATCTCTCTCGCCCGTCGCTCCACGGTGAACGCGGTGAGCGCGTAGATCCCCATGAGGGCGAAGAAGATGATGACGGCGGCGACTGCGGCCAGGCCGGCCAGGAGGAAGACGTTGCCCCGCTGGACAGGCCGCCAGACCGCGTCGAGCGGCTCCAGCTCCGCCATCCCGAGCTCCGGGTCCACCCCCTCCACCAGGTCGTGCACCCGCGGGATGAGGGCGTCGGGCCGGCCGCCGGTGCGCACGAAGAAGTGGAGCGACGCATGGCGATCCGGGTGGAGCGGGCGGTACACGCCCACCGGCTGGCCGGGGCCGATGGCGGGCTCCATTCCGTCCACCACGCCCACCACCTCGTGCCAGCGGCCGGCGGACCCATCCCCGGAATCCGAGAGGACGCGGATCCTGCGCCCGATGGGGTTCGCCCCTCCGAACAGAACCTCGACGGATGCGTGGTCCACGATGGCGACGGGAGCGTCGGCGGCCCGGTCGCTCTCCCGGAACCCGCGCCCGCTCACGATCCGCGCACCCATGACGTAGAAGAAGTCCGGGTCCACCTCGAGGACTCTCCGGCGGATCACCGCCGAGTCGCCTTCCACTTCCACGGCCGAGGTGACGTGGTTGAAGCCCGGGAGCCAGCTGGCGCGCGTCGCCGCCAGCACACCGGGCTCGTCGCGCAGCCGACGGAAGACCTCGTCGAACCCCGCCGCCCCCTCCGCCTGGCCACCCAGACCGTCGTCTCCGCCTCGCTGCGACTGGTGCTCCCGCGTGAGTCGACCATACAGGAAGTGATCCGCCGGGAACTCCGCGTTCGCCCGCCCGGGTATCGCCTCCATCGCCCGGGCGAACGCCAGCGGCACGAACGCGACGGTGAGGGCCACCTGGACCACGATCACGGCGGTGGCCAGGGCGCCGAAGCGCATCGAGGAGAGCCCGGTGCCCGTGCTGGTGAGCCGGCTGCGCAGCTCGCCCCGCGTCGCCCGGAGGGCCGGCAGCCCGCCGATGATCAGCGCGGCCACCACGGCCAGCACGAGGACGTAGACCACGCCGCGGATGGACAGGCTGGTGTGGAACCAGAAGGGAGCTCGCGCCTGCTGGACCTCGAAGAAGAGCGACATGGCTCGCCCGAACGCCCAGCGGGCGACAACCAGGCCCAGCACGGCCGCCGTCAGCGTCAGCACCAGCGCCTCGCCCGCCATCTGGAGCACGATGCGCCGCCGGCTCGCCCCGAGCGCCGTCCGCATGGCGATCTCGCCCTCACGGGTGGCCGTCCGGGCGAAGAGGAGCGTGGCGACGTTGGCGCTCACCACGACCAGAAAGAGAAGGAACGGGAGGTTCAGCAGCCCGGCGAACGCGGCCGCCGGGCCGAACATGCTGGGCCGGTAGACCTGGGGATGCAGGTGCTCGTGGGTCGCGGGGTAGGCGGCGGCGACCCGTCGCCCGACGACGTCCAGCTCCGCCTGCGCCTGGCCGAGCGACACGCCCGGCCCGAGCCGGCCGAAGACCGTGAGGGAGGGGCCCTGGCGCGGCCCGACGTCCACCCCCCGCGCCCGGAGCGGAAGCCAGATCTCCTGGTCCACCGGGAACCCGAAGCCCTGGGGCATCACCCCGACCACCGTGACGGTCTCCGAGCCCACGCGCAGCGTGCGCCCGATCGCGCCGGGATCCGCGTCGAACAGCCGCGTCCAGGCCGAGTGGGCCAGCACTGCCACGGCGGGCGAGCCCGCGTCAGCGTCGTCCGGCCGGAGCGGGCGTCCATACACCGGCCGCAGCTTCGAGAACGGGAACATGGATGGCGTGGTCCTCGCCCCCTGCAGCGTCGCGTACCGGTCGTCCGCTGTCCGGACGACGACCTCGACCGTCGTGACGGCGCCCAGGTCGTTCACCGTCCGGAGCTCGTCCCGCCACAGCTCGAAGTCCTGCAGCGCACGCCGCTCCTGGGCCCCGCTCTCCTCGTCCTGGAGCCGGAGCAGGACGATCCGGTCGGCGTCCGGAAGCGGGATCCGCGGCCGGCTCATGTTCGACATGAACTCGAACCAGCACACCGCCAGCGTCACCGCCAGCGCCAGCGCAATCACGCTCGTGCCCGTCAGCACGGGGTACTTCGCCAGCATCCGCGCGCCCAGCTTCAGGTCGAGCCGCACCCCGGACAGCCACGCGAGCCCCCGGCCCTCCCGCAGCTCCTCCTTCGTCCGCTCGACACCCCCGAACGACACCAGCGCGCGACGCCGCGCTTCCGCCGCATCGAGACCCTCCTCCCGCTCCAGCCGCTCCGCTTCCATGTCCACATGGAACGCGATCTCCTCCCTCATGCGCGACTCCGCCTCATCACTCCGCAACAGGCGAAGCCGCGCACCGAGCCCCCTCAGCCACCCCATCAGCCGGTGCTCAGCACGGATTCCAGCCCCCGGGCGAACCGTCGCCAGCTCTCCAGCTCCTCTCCGAGCGCCTGCCGCCCCGTCCGCGTCAGCTCGTAGTACCGGGCCCGGCGGTTGTTCTCCGTCTTCCCCCACTCGCTCGCGATCAATCCCTCCTTCTCCAGCCGCTGGAGCGCCGGGTACAGCGAGCCCTGGTTCACTTCCAGAACCCCGTCCGAGATCTGCTGAACCCGCTGGCTGATCCCCCACCCGTGCATCGGCCCCAGCGACAGCGTCTTGAGGACGAGAAGGTCGAGTGAGCCCCGCAGGGCGTCGGACTGTGATCGTGAGGACATGGCCGTCTCCGCGTTTCATGTAGCCGTCTACAAGAGTCTCGCGGATGGTCCTCTAGCTGTCAAGAGAAGGACGCGCAGCCTCAGGCCGGAGCACGCGCCGAACTGGGCTGGGGGAGGGTGAGCGGCCGCTGCTAGTACCGCCACTTCTTGAACAGGAAGAGGCTGAGGGCGCGGGTCTGGTCCGCGGTCTGACTGGTTCCGAGCGTGGGGAGGAGCGGCAGGTAGCGCGGCTCCCACGAGCTCGTCAGTCGGAACCCGGAGGGCGTCCGGTACTCGGCCCGGAGACCGGGCCAGGCTTCGGTGGTGGTCCGACCGCGGGCTGCGACGAACAGCTGCGGGGTCAGGTATTTCCCGGCCTCGACCTGGGTGCCGCGCAGCACGTTCTGGAAATAGCTGTCGAAGGCCAGCTCGTCGGGGAGCTCGGTGGCGGAGATGCGGAGCACGTCGAGCCCGTAGCGGCCCGGCCGCGCTTCGACGCCCTGGAACGTGCGCTGGAAGAGGGAGCCGAGGGCGACGCTGGCGAGCTGCTGGCTCGCGAGGGCGCCGAGCTGGCCGGCGCTGCCACCGGCGAGGCCGGACCCGCTCGCGGGCATGATCGAGCCGGAGGCCGAGCCGAAGACCAGGAACGATATGAGGTCGGTCTGGGAGAGCGGCGGCTGCGCGTTGCTGCTCAACGTGACCACCGGCTGCTGGAGGTGACCGCCGACCGTGATCTGGATCTCGAGAGGGTCCTGGCCGGGGCGAACGACATCGTGCACCGCGGTGAGCTGGAGCTGCGGATCCAGCTCCGCGGTCTGGAGGAACGTGGCGGTGCCGGTGGTGAGCTCGAATCGTTTGCCGGCGAACGTCCACTCGCCTCGCTCCGCGTGCACCACGCCGTCCAGGACCGGCAGGCCGCGGGCGCCGGAGTAGCGGATCGCCAGCGGGGCGCCGTCGTCCGGCGTGTAGATTTCGACGGTTCCGTCGAGCGCGCGCACCCACGTGTTGCGATCCACGCGGAGCGAGACGTCCGCGCGGAGTCCCTGGAGAACGGAGTTGTGGGGCGGGACCGCGCGCTTGACCACGTCCGAGGCCGCAATGGCGGTCTGGGCCTCCGCTCCCGAGAGGTCGAGCGCGTTGCCGCGGTCGAGCGGGACGTGAATGATCCCTCCGCGCACGCGAGCGGTGCCGGTCACGGCGAGGGACGAGATCGGACCGAACAGGTGGAGGTCGGCGTCGGCGTGGAGGTTCTCGGCGAGGTCGTTGTTCATGACGAGCGCGTCCTCGGCCCTGAGCTGGAGGTCGGCCGCGGGGCCGTTTTCGCCATCGAGCTCGACCGTCCCGGCCACACGCGTGCGGCCGCCGCCGCTGAGGGCGGTGAGAGAGTCCAGGAAGAGGCGCGTCCCGTCCAGGCGCAGCCGTCCGGTCACCTCCCTGAGCGGGACTCCGGGCTGCGTGATGTCCAGCCGCCCCAGGTCGAGATCGACGGCGCCCGAGAGGACGGGATCATCCAGCGTGCCGGCGACCCGCACGTCGCCGCGGACCCGGCCCCGGACGTCCGACACGGCATCCGTGAAGCTGGGCAGCGATTCCAGTGGAAGGCTGTCCGCCCGAACCGTGAGGTCCAGGCGCCGGGGACCCGCGGGGCCGGCCAGGTCCACGTGGCCGCGGACGGTGGCGAGGACGGTGCCCGCGGCGGCGGTGTGGACGCCGGACGCGGCGAGAGTGAGGTCGGACTCGAGGGTGCCGCCGGCCCACCCCAGGCTGCCGTCGATGCGGGGGAGGACGGTCCCCCGGAACGTGGCGTCGGTGAGGGAGACGGTGGCCTCGGCCCGGGGTTCGGACATGGTGCCCTGCACGCGGGCCTGGAGGTCCAGGATGCCGGTGGCGTCCAGCGTGTCCTGGACGAGCCCGATCAGCTGAGCGACCTGGAGGCGCCGGATCTCGACCACCAGCCCCTCGCCGGCCGCTCGCCCCTCGCCCGCGGACCCGCCCTCGCCCGGAAGCCGACCCTCCGCATAGATGCGCGCGCCGTGGTCGCTCACCAGCTCCAGGTGGTCCAGCGCGACGCCACCCCGTCCCCACGTGATGGCGCTGGGCGCGGTGGACCGCCAGTAGGTGGTATCGAAGCGAAGCGCGAGGGAGTCGAGCCGCACGGAGCGCCGGTCGAGGGCCAGCTCGTACGCCGCGTTCAGCCGGTAGTCACGGTCGGGGTCCTGGCGGATGGCAAGCCGGACCGACCCCTCTCCCTCGGTGAGGCCGCCGGCGTGCTCGACGTGGGCGTGAAGCGAGTCGAACGCGAACCCCGCGGCCTGGACGGAGTCGAGGTCGGCGTCGAGCCGGACCGCCAGCCGTCCAGCCGCCGGCTCTCCGACCGGCCGGGGGTTCGCCGGCGAAGCTGGCTGTGCCGACGGCGCCGATGGCCCGGCAAGGGCGAGCCCCTCGGCGTCCAGCGTGAGCTTGCCTCCGCCGACCCGGTATCCCAGCGCCACGACGTCCTCGAGCGTGGCGCCGAGGTGCGCCGCGAGCCGGTGCAGCCCGCCGCTGGCGGTGCCCGCGAGCCGGACGCTGCCGGAGAGGGAGTCGCTGGGGATGGGCGGGAGCGTGTCCACCTCCAGCGCGGGCTCGGGCGGCCGGCCGGTGGCGGCGCGCTGCACGGCGGTGGCCTGGGCGCGCCGGATCGAGTCTTCTCGGGCGATGGCGAGCCGTCGCGCCTGTATCGCGGGACGGAGCCCCGGCGCCGGCCGCGCCGCTGTGTCTTCGGGGACGAAGGCGGCAAAATCGGAAAGCGAATCGATCCGCAGGGTGTAGTGGAGCGAGCCGCTGGCGTGCGGGCCCAGTCCGAGAGTGCCCTCGATCGACGCGGTGGCGGAGGCCACGCGGATGTCTGCCTGGCGGATGTCGGCGACGCCGTCCGCGACCCGGGCCCGGATCTGCGCCCCGCCACCCCGGACATCTCCCCGGGCCCGCCTCTCGGAGAGCGAATCCACGAGCGTCACATCAATGTCGGCCCGGAGCGTCGCCGGGTCGGTGCCGGCGCCGACCACCGACGCCGTGCCCCACAGCTCCGTCCCGGGCGCGCGCGCAGAGAAGGCTGCGGCATCGAAAGCGGTGAAGCGGGTGTCCAGGTCGTAGCGGCGGCCGGGGTGCGCGGCGTCGAGCGAGCCCTCGAGCGCGACGTTGCCGCCGCCGGGGGTTGCCAGATCCAGGTCCACGCCAAGGCGGTCGAGCGGGCCGCGGGCGACGAGGGTAGCCGAACCGGAGCCGCGGAGCGCCGCCGCGGGGATGAACCGCCCCACCGTCGCCAGGGCGAGGGATGGCGCGCGAAGCCGTGCGTCCAGGACCCGCCCGGGTCCGCCGGGTTCCAGCCGGACGGAGCCGGTGACGTGGCTGACGCCGGTGGTGTCGCGGTGCACCACGTCCAGGTCGGCTGACAGCGCAGCGCCGGGCGAGCCGTTGATCGTGGCCCGGCCGGTCACGATGCCGCCGACCGGCAGCGGGCTGGCCAGCGCCTCCACCAGGGCGAGTCGGAGCGGCTCCATGCGGACCACCAGGTCGCGAGCCGCGACGCCGTTGCCCAGGTCGATCCCGCCGCGGGCGAGGACGTGAGATCGGCCTGTGGCGGCGCCGTTGTGGATCACGTCCGCGTCCACGGCGAGACGGCCGTGGACGCTGCCATCGAGAGACACCGTGCCCGTCACCGTGCCGTCCACCGTGAGCGACGGGGCCACGTCCCGGGCCAGCGACAGGTCGAGCGGGTCGAACCGCGCCGTGACGGCGTCGAGGACGATGTCGCCGCCGAACGCCACCCGGCCATCCGCCGTCACGTGGCTGGTCACACCGTCCGGGCGACGGCGGAACCGCACGTCCGCGTCGAGCGCCAGCGCCTCGCCGGCGGTGGCCGAGTCCAGCCGCACGCGTCCGGCGGCCGTGCCTTCCACCGGCAGCGCCGCCCCGGGCGAGAGGCGCTCGAGGAGCCGGGTGTCCACGCCCTCGAAGCGGACGTCGGCCGGGCCGGCGGTGAAGGTGTCGCCCAGGGCGAGGACGCCCCCGCCTCGCACGCGCGCATCCTGGAGCCGGGCGTCCAGGTCGGTCACCGTCAGGCGGGTTTCGCCGGCCGTGCGGGTCCCGGCGATCCTCGCGCGCAGGCGGCCGTCCTCGGGGAGCGACGGGCGGAGCCACAGGAGGTCACGGGTGAGCACGTCCGCGTCGATGCGCCCTTCCACTTCGCGCGACCCGAGCGCCACCACCCCCTCCCCCGTCACGTTCGAGGATGGCAGCTCGAGCCGGAGACCGCCGACGCGCAGCGTGTCGTGGGCGAGGGTGAAGCGGCCGCGGAGGTCCTGCACGCGGAGCGGGGGGGCGTCGTACAGGCGGGCCACCGCAGAGAGGGAAGCGAGCCGGCCGGAGAGCGGGGCGCCGGGGTCCGCCAGCACCAGGTGACGGAGCTCGGCGTCGAGGTCGCGGATTTCGCGCACCACCATCTTGCGCCCGTTCACTTCCACGGCCCGCAGGCGTGCGGTGTCCGGGGCGGGCGCGTCGGGCCACGGCTGGCGCAGCGTCGCCTCGCCATCGCGTAGGGTGGCCCGGCTCACCCGGACCCAGGAGCCGAAGCCGGGGGCGAGGGTGTCGCCCGACGGCGGCGAGGGGATCCACAGGTCGGAGACGTTCAGGGACCCATCCGGCCGCTGCACGAGAGTGACGCGGGGCCGCACGAGCTCCAGGCCAGTGAGGACGATCCGCTGGCGAAGCAGCGCAGCGAGCGAGAACCTGGCCCGGACCGCATCGACGGCGAGCACGGTGGTCCCGGCCGAGTCCTGCACGGTGACGTCGTGGAGCGTGAAGCGGCCGAGCAGGCTGCCGTCGATCTCGCCGATGCCGACGGTGCCGTTCACCCTGTCGGCGACGGCGCCGATCAGGCGGGTGCGGGCCTGCTTGAGCGCCCAGTCGCTCTGCGCGAGCCACACCACCCCGAGCGCAACGACGACGACCAGTCCCGCGACGGCCAGGAGCCCGCGAACCAGCCAGCGCTGCCAGCGGCGGGGCATCAGAACGCTTGCCCGATGCTGAGGTGGAGCACCAGCCGCTCCAGGATCTGGCGCAGGAAGCTCCCGGATCCGGCCACCGGGTCGTAGCGTCGGGTCCTGTCCAGGGTGATCAGCCGATCCTCCCCCGGCACGCGCGTCACGACCCGCAGGTCTTCGGCCAGCGTCGGGCGGATGCCCAGGTCCGCGCGCACCATTCCGACCGGGGATGGGTAGCGGACGCCGAAACCGGGCGTGAGCGCGGCACGGGAGCGGGCGCTCACGTTCAGCTGACTCGCCCCGACCCAGCCGGCATCCACGAACACGGCGGTCGCGAGGCCGAAGATGGGGAACCGGTACTCGAGGCTGCCCTCCACCAGCGCGTCGCCGCCGAGCGGCCGGGGCGCGAACCGGTCCACCGGCACGCTCGAGGGGTCGCACGAGCCGTCCAGCACCGACGCCTCGGTGCACGCCGCCGGCTGATCACCCTTCGCATCGGTGAGCGCGGACAGGGGCACGGTCAGGATGCGCGGGCCGAGCTGGTTCTCCGCGTACCCCCGCACCGAGCGGGCCCCGCCGGCGAAGAACCGCTTGCGCGGGTGGAGCACGCCCGCATCTCCGCCCCCGGCCCAGACGCGTCCCGCGTGCAGGCGGGCGGCGAAGACCCCCTGACCGAGCTTCCAGTAGCGGGTCGCGTCACCGGAGACCCGGGTGTAGCCGTAATCGGACCCGGTGTAGGTGGAGGCGTGCTCGACGTCCATCCTGGCGGAGATCCCGGAGATCGGGTTGAGCGGCTCCTCGATGCGACGCAGGACGCCGGTGAGCTGGAGGGGGGAGAGTCGCTGCGAGGTCCGCAGCGTCGCGATGGTCTCCGCCTGGCAGACACCGAAGTTCACGCAGAAATACACGTCCCCGGCGTCGACACGGGTCTCCTCGAAACGGTAGGACAGCGTCACGTCGAGGGAATCGGCGAGGTTGCGCGTGAGCGAGGCGCTGACGCCGGTGGTCCGGTCCACCACCACTCCCGGCACCACGCGGCGGTTGGCCTGCGCCGTCAGACCCAGCTCGTTGCGCGGCGACAGGAACCACGGCTGCGTGAACGTGATCGCCACGCTCCAGGTGGGGTCGAGGAACACCGCCTCCGGCTTCCCCTCCACCCCTGCCGGGACGGCCGCGCCGAAGATCGACCGGTCGTAGAGCTGCGGCGCCAGCAGGTTGCCCATGCCCGCCGTGATGTCGAGACGGCGGGCGCCGCCCAGGAAGTCGTACCGCGTGTGGCGCGCCTGCACCTGCCCGAACTCGACCGAGCTCACTCCCACGCCGAGCTCGAGCTCCTGGTCCGGAGCTTCGATCACGCTCACCACCACCGGCCGGGCCGTGTCCGGCAGCGCTGCCGCCAGTCGAGCCACCACGTCGCGCGCGGAGTCGGTGGCGGTGTGCGTCGCCTCGGGCGCCCCCTGCAGCGGGTCCAGTGACACGCTGTCGCTCCACGCTCCCTGCACCACCGAGCGCCGGAACAGCCCCGACGCGAACAGCCGCCGCTGCGCCTCCTCCAGGTCCGCGCGCCGGTACAGCTGCCCCGTCCGCAGGTTGACCAGCCGCCGGATCGTTCGGTCGCTCACGTCCCGGTTCCCGAGCACCTCGATCGCGCCGATCGTCACCGGCCGTCCGCTCCGGAGCACGATCCGCACATCCGCGCCGTAATCGCCGGTCGGACCGGCCGCGGAATCCACCTCCACGGTGTCCCGCACGGTCGCGTCCGCGTAGCCTCGCTCCTGCATGTCCGCCAGCAGCAGCGACGACGCCAGCCGGAGCCGGATCATGTCCACCGGCTCACCTTCCTCCGGCAGCCGCGCGACGGTCAGGTCGAGGTCGGAGAGCAGCGAGGTGTCCTGGACGACGTCCACCGAGCGGGCCACCGTGGCCGGTCCCTCGTCCACGGTGAAGCGCACCTCCACGCCGTCGCCCCGGGCGATCACGTCGGGCGAGACACTGGCGCTGCGATAGCCGCGCAGCCAGTAGAACACCTGCGCCCGCAGCGCGTCCCGGGGCAGCTCCGCCGGGTCCAGCCGCGGCCGCACCTGGAAGAACGACCCCTGGCTGACCAGGCAGAACGGCTTGAAGAGCAGCGTTCGGCAATGGATGCCTCGGATCGCGAGCGACGACGCCAGGTCCCCCTCGTCCACTGCGTCGACCCCCTTGAACGTCACCTCCCGGACCAGCGGATGCGGCCCCACGCCTTCCGGCAGCTGCTGGCCGCCGAGCGCACCGGGGAGGGTGGCGAGGAGAAGGACGGATATGAGCCCGACGGTTCGAATCGGGCGCGCCCGAAAGGCGCGCCCCAGCGCTTGGTTCATCGGGCCATGCAGCCACCGGGAATGAGTTCGTGGCGGAGGCGGGGGGGAAGATCCGTGCCAGCTCCGCGGTGACCACCGTGGCGGTGCGGGGCGAGGATTCGGCGGAAGCCCCGCTCGCAATGGTTGCACCGGTGGCGCCGCATCCTCATCGTGACATACCCTGTCCAGGAGGCGCGTTGACCCCACGGGAGGAAATTCCCCAGCTCGTGGAGCAGTGGAGCGCCGGCAGCCAGCAGGCGTTCGACCGATTGGTCGAGCTGCTCTATGATGACCTGCGGGACCTCGCCCACGCGCTGCTGCGGCGCGAGCGCCCCGACCACACACTCGAAACGACGGCCCTGGTCCACGAAGCGTACGCGCAGCTCGTCGGCCGCGCGGGTCCGGCGTGGCGGGGGCGGCCGCGGTTCTTCGCTTTCCTTTCCAGAGTGATGCGACACGTGCTCGTGGACTACGCGCGGCGGCGCAACGCGGGCAAGCGCGGTGGCGGTGCGGTGCGGGTATCGCTGCGCTCCGCGGACGCTTCGGTCGAGCCGGCCACGGTGGATCTGCTCGCGCTGGACGAGGCGCTCGGAGAGCTGGCCGAGAAGGACCCGCAGCTCGCGAGCATTGTCGAGTGCCGCTTCTTCGGCGGCCTCACCGAAGCGGAGATCGCCGAAGCCCTCGGGGTGTCCGAGCGGACGGTCGAGCGGGGCTGGCAGCGAGCTCGCGCATACCTGTTCCGACTGCTGGCCGCGGACGCGATCGAAGCCGAGTAGCACGGCGAACCCGGAACTCGAACCGGACGGAAATGCAAGTCAGCGATCCCGGGTGGCGGCGCTGGGACGAGGTCGATCGGGTGTTCTCGAACGCCCTCGAGCAGCCGACGGAGCAGCGCGAAACGTATGTCGAAGGCGCGTGCGCCGGTGACTTCGAGCTCCGGGACGCCGTGCTGTCTCTGCTGCGGGCGGAGCGGGAGTCGGAGGGGCTGTTCGAGCGGCCGGACGCGGCCACGGCGAGAGAGGCGCTGCGGGCGCTCGTCGAGGCGGGAGGGTCGGATACGGCTGGCGACGCCCCGCTCCGGCCCGTGGGTGCCTACCGCCTCCTGCGGCAGATCGGCCGCGGAGGCATGGGGTCCGTCTTCCTGGCCGAGCGCGCGGACGCCGACTTCGAGCAGTCTGTGGCGGTCAAGCTGCTCCGCCGCGGCGTGGACACCGAGGACATCCTGCGCCGCTTTCTGGTCGAGCGCCGGATCCTGGCGCGGCTCACCCACCCGAACATCGCGCGCCTCTACGACGGCGGCTCGACGGGGGACGGGCGGCCGTTCCTCGTCATGGAGCACGTGGACGGCCTGCCGATCACGGAGTACTGCGACGCGGCCCGGCTGCCCGTGGCCCGTCGCCTGGAGCTGTTCCTGAAGGTCGCTGACGCGGTCAGCTACGCCCACGCGCAGCTCGTCGTACACCGGGACCTCAAGCCGTCGAACATCATGGTCACCCGCGATGGCCGGGTGAAGCTGCTGGACTTCGGGATCGCGAAGATCCTGGGCGGCGACGAGGGAGACGAAGCGGATGTCACGCGGACCGGCCTTCGCGTCATGACGCCGGAGTACGCGAGCCCCGAGCAGCTCCGGGGTGAAGCGATCACCACGGCATCGGACGTCTATCAGCTCGGGATCCTGCTCTTCGTCCTGCTGACGGGAGAGCGGCCCACCCCGCGGGAGCGTCCCGACTCGGAGCCCACGACCGGCCCGCTCGATCTCACGGGCGTGCGCGCGAGCTCACGGGTCGAGCCCGGGGAGAGCGGAGCGCGCGTCGCCGAGCTGCGCGCCACCACCCCCGAGCGGCTGCGACGGGCGTTGCGGGGTGATCTCGACACGATCCTCCTGAAGGCGCTGCGGCCGGAGCCCGAGCGACGGTACGCGTCGGCGGCGCAGCTGGCGGACGACGTCCGGCGCCACCTGGACGGCCGCCCCGTGGCCGCACGGCCGGACCGGCTGTCCTACCGCGCCGTCAAGTTCTTCCGCCGGCACCGCTGGGTCGCGCCCGCCGCGCTGGCCGTGCTCCTCTTCGCGGGCACCTACGTGGCCACCACCATCCGGCACGCGGCACGGCTGGAGCGGGAGCGCGCGGCCGCCAACGCGCAGGCGGAGCGGGCGGAGCAGGTGCAGCGCTTCCTCGTCGAGTTGTTCCGCAGCCCCGATCCGTTCGCCCCGGCGGACCCGGAGCGCGGGCGCAGCATCACCGTGGTGGAGGCGCTGGACATCGGCGCGCGCCGGGTTCTCTCCGATCTCTCCGACCGGCCCCGGATCGAGGCGAACCTGCTCGATGCCATCGTGGAAGTCTACACGAACCTGGGCGCGGCGAGCCGCGCCGTTCCGCTGGCCGAGCGGGCGCTGGCTCTGCACGAGCGGCTGGACGGCGCCTCGTCCGCGGCCTACCGCAACGCCCTCGGGCAGCTCGGGATCGCGGAGGGCGCGCTCCGGGCCGACACCGCCTACTCCCTGCTCCGGCGCCGGCTCCAGCTCGTCCTCGCCGATCCCTCCGCAGAGGCGGCCGAGGTGGTGCAGGCGCGTGCCGACGTCGCCACGCACCTGACGGATGTCCTTGGCCGACCCACCGAAGCCGAGGCGGAGTTCCGGCGCGCGCTCGCGCTGGCCGACTCCGCCGCGGTTTCGCCGGACCGGCTGAGCACGCTTCACCTGGGACTGGCGGGGGTGCTGGCGGGACTGGGGCGGCCCGTCGAGGCGGAGCCCCACGCCCGCCGCGCTCTCGCCCTGGAGGCCGAGCTGTCGGGAAAGGAATCGGCCAACGCCGCGATCGCCCACGAGACGCTCGCCAAGGTCCTCGGCGCAGAGGGGCGCACGGCCGACGCGGCCCGCGAGTTCGAGCGGGCGATCGACATCCTGGACCGCACGCTCGGGCCGGAAAACAACAACACCCTGAACACGGTGAACAACTACTCGCTGCTCCTTTGGCAGAGCGGCGACCTGGCTGGCGCCGAGCGGTTGCTCCGCCGGCTGCTCGAGGCCCGCACCCGGCTGCTGGGGCCGGAGGACCGGGAGGTGGGGAACACGTACCAGAACCTGGGCGCCCTGCTCTACGGCCTCGGCCGCCTGGACGAGGCAGCCGCGATGCATCGCAAGGCCGCGGCCATCTACGAGGCGGACCTCCAGCCCGGCAACTACGTCCTGGCCTACCCGCACCTCTCCCTCGCCGGAGTCGAGCTCGCGCGCGGCCGCTTCCCCCAGGCGGAGGCCTCGTCCCGACGCGCGCTGGACATCCTCAGAGAGGCGTTGCCGCCCGGCCACTTCGCCACCGCTGTCGCCCGCTGCCGGCTCGGGCGCGCGCTCATCGGCGAAGGCCGAACGGCCGCAGGCCGCGCCGAGCTCGAGGCGGCCGCGCCGGTGCTCCGCGCGAGCCCGCAAGCCGCCGCCTACCGGCAGGAGTGCCTCGACGCCCTGCTGGACGCGAACGAAGGCGGTTGAGCCGGGCCGTCCTCCACCGCGCGCGCCCGCCGTCGACCACGGCCCGGGCCGCCGTGAACCTTTTCCTCTCCCCTGCGACTCCCCCGGGTGAGAGACATCCCGGGAGGAGCGATCAGATTGCCCATAGCCGAACAGGATCTGCGCACGCTGTCCGACGAGCTGCTCGCTCTGCGCTGCCAGCTCGGCGAGCTGGATGCAGTGGACGAGCTGGTCGAACGCTGGAACGAGCCCCTGTGGCGGTACATCCGCCGGATGTGCGACGGCGACGACGACGCCTCCGAGACGTCGCAGGACGCCTGGCTGCGCATCCTGCGCGCGCTCCCCGGGCTGCGGCAGCCGGACCGGCTGCGGGCGTGGCTGTTCGGAATCGCGCGCCGCGCCGTCATGGACCGCT
Organism: uncultured Gemmatimonadales bacterium; assembly: GCA_963798845.1. GTDB lineage: Bacteria > Gemmatimonadota > Gemmatimonadetes > Longimicrobiales > RSA9 > CAVUKA01. Next base: position 101,848 of record CAWCUS010000006.1, read on the forward strand.
TGCGTAGCCGGTACGCCCGTGCCGCGGAGGACGCGGCGCTCGCGGATGATGTAGCAGTCGACGAGCCGGTGGACTTCCCCGACGAGGAAGTCGACCTGATGCGCGAAGAGCTGCAGGCCATGCCCCTCGTCGAGCGCGAGGTGCTGGTCCTGTTCTACCTCCGGGAGCTACGGCTCGACCAGGTGGCGAACGTCCTGGAGGTGCCCGTCGGCACGGTGAAGTCCAGGCTGTTCCGCGCCCGGTCCATGCTCCGTGAACGACTCCAGAAGAGAGGCCTGACCCATGACTGACCGCCCCCGGTTCCCCGCGCCGCAGCCATCCACCGAGGACCTGCGACGGCGCCTCGCCTCCGAGCTCGCCATGCCCTCGCGCCTGGGGCACACGGCCCTGCTCCTCGCCGGCCTCGCCGCCGCGGCGGTGGCCGGGTCCCTGGTCGCCACCGAGCCCGCTCTCCCCGCGGCCACGCAGCTCGCGTTTGGCGTCATGACCCTGATCGGCCTCGCGTGGGCGGCATTCGCCGCGTGGGTCCTCGCCCGACGGCGCGTGCTGTTCGCCGCCCACCGCGTGATCGCCGCCCGGATGGCCGTGGCGTTCACCGCTCTGTTCTCGGCCGGATCGCTGGCGGTCTGGGTCGCGGGCGGCCGCCAGGCTGCGGGCGCGCTGGGCGCCGCCGCCACCGGTGCGGTGATGCTGGCTGCCGCCGTTCTCGTGCTTTCGCACGCCCGCCGACGCGTCCGGCAGATCACTGCCCGGAAAGAGGCGATCGAGCGACAGCTGAGGGAGGCACGATGAAGCGGCGCGTGGGAACCCCGGTGGCGCTCGGCGTCACTGCGGACGTCCTGAGCGGGCTCACGGGCGCGGGATCAGGTCACCAGCGTCAGCACCACCGCGGCGGCCACCAGCACGCCGCCGGCCAGCAGCAGCGCGCGCCCCCGTCGGATGGGCACGACGCGGGTGGCCGGCCCGAGCCCCGCGCGCACCAGACCGCCAACCCGCGACAGCGCCAGCCCGCCGACGATCCAGACCACGCCCGTGACGCCGGCGGCGACGGCGCTCGTCGCCAGCCAGTAGCTCCCCGAGCGCGGCGGGCCCGCGTCGCCTGTGCGCGCGACGAGGAAGCCCTCCAGCAGGCCGCCGATCTGCGCCGAGGCCCACACCAGGACCGCGGGGGCGCAGAGGATCGCCAGCGCTGCCACGCCCGCACCGAGCTGCCACAGGAGCCGCACCAGTCGCCCCGGGGCATTCCCCGGCGTGCCCGTGGACGGCAGTGCCAGCCGCGCGCCCAGCAGGCTCGCCAGCAGCAGCGCCCACCCCGCAAGCGCGGAGCGTGTGGGGACGAGGGCGATCCCGGCCAGCGCCATCAGGAGGATCGCAGCCGCTGTCCCCGTGCTGATCACGGCGGCGGGTTCCGTTGCATTCTCCCCGCCGGCACTGGCGATCGCGGACGGCGATCCCAGCGCTTCCAGGATATCGGCCACGTCCTCCGCGGTGGCAGGGGCCGCGCCCCGCGCGGCCAGCTCGGCTTCCACGTGCTCGCGGATCCCGGCCACCACCTCTCTCGCGTCCACGTCCCGACGTCCTTCGAGCGACGCCTCCACCCGCGCCAGGTACGCCTCGAGATCCTCTCGCCCGCGTGCGGTCAGGGTCATTTCGGGTCCTCGCCGAATACCGAGTGCAGCAGGTCGAGGGATCCCTGCAACGCCGGCCCGACCGTATCCCCGGACACGTTGGTCAACAGCGCGATGGACAGCTCCCGCGAGGTGTCCACGAGCAGGAACGCCGTCCCGCCAACGCCCACCCCCTGGGCCAGATAGGTGTCGCCGCCCTTCAGGAACAGCTGCATGCCCCGCGGCGAGACCAGCTCCCCGCCGCCCAGCGCCGCGCCGAACCTCGCCACGTCCGCGGCCGTAGCCAGGAATGCCCCCGCCCCCCACTTGCACGTGTTGTCCACCCCCTGCGCCGGCCGCAGCCTGCCGCCGCTCTCCTCGTAGTACGCCGCCCGGTTCGGAACGGCCGAGCGCGGGTCATCGATCGTCATGGCGGTCATCTCCGCCGGCTCGAATACCAGCCGCTCCATCGCATCCACGTACGGGGCGCCCGCCGCGCCCGAGATCACCGCGCTCAGCAGCACGTACCCCCACGACGAGTAGGTCTCCGCCGCGCCCGGTGCGTGCACCAGCGGGTCGCTCTCGAAGATCTCGAGGGCATCCTGAAGCGTGGCGCAGTGCCTCGCGCTGTTCGCCTCAGCCGGTCCGCTGTAGTGGCGGATCCCCGACGTGTGCATCCCCAGCTGCATGGCCGTGATGGCTGCCCCCTTGTCCGGAAACGACGGCACGTACGTCTGGACCGGCGCGCTCGGGTCCAGCTTCCGCCGCTCCATCAGGCGCACGCCCGCCGCCGCCGTCATGGGCTTCGCGACGCTGTAGATCCGGAACAGCGTCCGCTCCGGCGCCACCGGCGTGCGCGCCGAGCGGTCCGCGTAGCCGAGGCCTTCCACCCACACCGGCTCGTTCCCCCGATAGACCGCCACGCCCACGCCTGCTCCCGCCGCAGCGATCCCCCGCAGCGCCGCTCGCGCCGAGTCGATCGCCCCCGCAAACGCGGCGGAGGCCACCTCCGTCACCACCGGAACGCTCTCCTCGGAGCGCGCCCGGGCCGCGCTGGCACAGCCGACGATCCCCAGCAGAGACGCGATCGCGCTCATTGTGCTCGGACGACCCACGTTCATGACGCCTCTCCGGACTCCACGGTCAGGTTCGGGTTGGACCTCAGCGCTGCCACCGCCCGGACGATCTCGTCCCACCCCTCGTTGATCCGCTCCAGCGCCGCCTCGCCGTCCACACTCAGCCGGTAGTACTTCCGCGCCGGACCTTCCGGCGACGCCTCCAGCGACGACGTCACGAGCCCTTCCTTCTCCATTCGGCTCATCAGCGGATAGATCGTCCCTTCCACCACGCTCACTCCCCGGAACGACTGCAGCCGCTTCGCGATCTCGTACCCGTACATCCGCTCGCCCCGCAGCGCGTTCAGCACCGCGAGCTCCAGCACGCCCTTCCGTGCCTGCGTCTGCCAGTTCCCCACGAATCGCGAAGGCATAGGGACACTATGATGCATAAACAGGTAGCTGTCAATACATGGACGGGCCGCACCGGCGACGGCTCCGCCCAGGACGGCGGCAGCACAGGCATGACAGGGGCAGCGCGTCGAGGCGGTCAGGTCGGCTTGAGGACCATCGCCCAGAGCGCCGACAGCAGGATCAGGACGTTCAGCGCCAGCAGGCCCCGGTGTCGGCGGAGTAGTCCGCGCAGCTCGTCCGGGTTGGCGCCGCTCTCCGCCCCCGCCTGGAGCCGGGCCAGCGTCGGGCGCATCGTCGCAATGCCCACCAGGCTGAAGAGCACCACCGCGAGCATGCCCCACACGTTCCACGCCTGCAACGGCACGTGGCCGACGAGCATGCCGCCGATCCCGCTCAGGATGGCCAGGCCGGAGGCCGGTCCGACCAGGCGGGCGCCGAGCAGGGTCCCCTGCTCGGCGAACAGCGCGACGTCCTTCGGCTCGGCGCGCCGGCTGGCGAGCACGTTCATCAGGCCGATGGCCGCGAACCCGCCCAGCCAGCCGGCGACCGAGGCCACGTGAATGAACTTGAGCCAGGCGTACACCTGGAACATGGCGCCTCCTCGCCGGGGTTCCGTCAATCGAAGCACTCGCGCAGCAGCGCGAGGCCCTCCTCCATCCGTTCGATCTCGACGCCGCCGTAGCCGAGCATGAGCCCCGCGCGCGCGGCGTCGCCGAGGCTGAATCGGCTGAGCAGCTGCACCTGCACGCCGCGGTCGGCGGCGCGTTCCACCACGGCCTGCAGCGCGGGGACGTCCAGGCGAAGCGCCAGCGCGGACACGTGTAATCCGGCGTCCGCGGGGACCGGCGCGAGGTGCTCGGAGAAGTCGCGGCGCAGCACGCGGAGCAGCAGCCGGTGGCGCCGCTCGTACACGCGGTTCATGCGCCGGATGTGGGTGGCGAATCCGCCATCGTCGATGAACGCGGCGAGGGCGCGCTGCATCAGCACCGGCGAGTGCCAGTCGGCGAGGAACTTGGCACGGCGCAGCGCCGTTCGGAGTGATGGCGGCGCGATGACGAAGCCGAGTCGCAGCGCGGGCAGCGTGGTCTTCGAGAACGACCCGACGTAGATGACGCGGCCGGTCTCGTCCAGCGTGCAGAGCGGCTCGATCGGCCTGCCCTGGATGCGGAACTCGCTGTCGTAGTCGTCCTCGACGATGGCCGCGCCCGTTCGTTCCGCCCACTCCAGCAGACGGAGCCGCCGCGGCAGCGACTGCGCCATCCCGAGCGGGTACTGATGGGACGGCGTGGTGTAGAGCAGCCGGACGTCCTCGGGCAGTCCGTCCACCACCACCCCCTCGTCGTCCACCGGGGCAGTCACCACATCCAGCCCCAGCGACTCGAACAGCCACGCGATAGGCGTGTAGCCGGGGTCCTCCATCGCCACGCGCTCACCCGGGGCCGCCAGCACGCGCGCCAGCACGTCCATCGCCTGCTGCGTGCCGTTCGTCACGAGGACGTCCTCCGCCGAGGCCACCACGCCTCGCGAGACGCCGACGTGGCGCACGATCGCCTGCCGCAGCGATGGCTCACCCTCCGGTGCGCCGTACTTCCCCGCCTCCGCGTCCGTCCGCCGCAGCTGCTGCCCCACCAGCCGCCGCCACGCCCCGTGAGGGAACAACGAGGCATCGGGAACCCCTGTGCGGAAATCGAAGCGCGCCTCACGCTCGAACCCGCTCCGCACCGGGAGCCTGTCCCATACCGCCCGGGGCCGCAGCGGACCCTCCTCGCCCGGCCGCGCCGGACCCCGCCCCCGCGCCACCTCAGCCGTCACGAACGTCCCGGCGCCGACCCGGGATTCCGCGAAGCCGCCCGCCCTCAGCCGGTCGTACGCCACGCTCACCGTCGTGCGCGACACGCTCAGCCGCCGCGCCAGCTCCCGCGTCGCCGGAAGCCGGTCTCCCGTCCGCAAACGCCCGTCCAGGATCGCCTGGCGAAGCTGACGGTAGATCTCGGAGGCCAGGTTGCGCCGGCCGACCAGACTGACGTGCACCTCCATCGCTACTCCGGTCGCCTCCTCCACTCGGCGTCGTTCATCATCAGGATCGGCCGGATCTCGATGGCCCCGCGGGCGCACGGCGTGTCCGAACGACAGCTCCACCACTTCGACTGGTAGCCACTCCTCCTCCCAGGTCCGGCTCCGTTCGAGGAAGCTAAGGAAACCCACCGGACCAGTGTAGGATCCAATTCCTGGACAATCGAGTGGTCCACTCCGCAACCGCCCCGGGACCCGGCGGACCACGTTCGACGGGCCGAATTGGCCTCCTGACGCGGCGCGAACGCGTCCGTAGCTTGAATGCTATGCCCGCCGCCGGACCCGGCCGAGCCGCCCCGGACGACTCGGCGCTGGCGGAGCTCCGCCCCGGCAACCGGGTGGGCCGGGCCACGGAAGGAAGCGATGGCCGAAACAGGACGAACCTACGGGCGAGGATCTGCGTGGCGCGCGATCCTCGCCGCTGGCGGGCTGGCGGGCACGCTGGACATCGTGTTCGCGTGCGTCTTCTGGGCGCTGCGAGACGTGGCGCCGCAGCGGATCCTCCAGTCCGTCGCGGCCGGATTGCTGGGGCGGGCCAGCTTCGAGGGCGGGCCGGCCACGGCGGCGCTCGGCCTCGCGCTCCAGTACGTGATCTCGACGTCGATGGCCGCGGCGTTCTGCCTCGTCTCGAGCCGGTGGACGGGGCTCCGGCGCCGGCCGCTGTGGAGCGGCGCCGCGTACGGTCTCCTTCTGTACGTCGTGATGAACCAGGTGGTGGTGCCCCTTTCGGCGGCCAACCCGGGCTCCCGCGACCCGCTGTGGGTCTGGATGAGCGTCCTTGCCCACCTGGTGCTCGTGGGGATCCCCATCGCCCTGGTGTGCTCCCGGGGCGATGAAACACGGCGGCTCCGAACCCCGTAGGGGCGGCCCACCACCCCGCACCCTGGAACAGCCCCGTGATCCCACTCCTGCAGTCGTTCCGCTTCGCCGGCCGCTCTCTGGCGAAGCGGCCGGCCTTTACGGCCATCGCGGTCCTCTCCATCGCTCTCGGCGTCGGCTTCAACACGGCGATCGTCAGTGCGGCCAACGCGCTGCTGCTGCGCCCCGTCGCGGGGGTGCGCGACCCGGACCGGGTGGTGGAGGTGGGGCGGACCCAACATGGTGAGGGCTTCGACACGTTCGGCTACCCGGAGTTCGTGGCGTTCCGCGACGACGCCCGCACGCTGGACGCGGTGGGGGCGTGGACGTCGAGGCCCCTCAGCTTCGGGGGCCGCGACGGCGGCGAGCGGGTGAGCGGCATGGCCGTGTCGCCGGGCTATTTCCGCGCTCTGGGGGCGGTTGCCGCGCTGGGCAGGCTGTTCGGGAGCGAGGAGGGGGCGCGATCGGCGCCCGCCGTGGCGGTGGTGAGTCACGCGTTCTGGCGGGACCGTCTGGGCGGGGACGCCGACGTCGTCGGGTCCACGATCGAGGTCAACCGGCAGCGGGTGACGGTGGTGGGCGTCGCCGAGCCGGGCTTCGGCGGGCACCTCCCCATGCTGGGAACGGACATCTGGCTCCCCATCACCCGGTCCGACGTGGCGAACCCGAACTTCGAAGACGGCCTGTTCGACGGTCGTGGGGCGTCCTGGCTCATGATCCTGGCCCGGCTGGCGCCGGGCGCCACGGTGTCGCAGGCCGACGGCGAGGTCCGTGCGATGATGGCGAGCCTCGAGGCAGCGTATCCGGAGAGCAACACCGACCGTGGCGGCCGCGTGATCCCGCTGGGGCCGATCCCGGGAGGCGGGCGGTCCATGGTGCGGGCCTTCCTCGGCGTGCTGCTCGCGCTCGTCGCCCTGATCCTCCTCACCGCCGCCGCCAACGTAGCCGGCATGCTGCTCGCCAGCGCCGCTTCCCGGGAGAAGGAGATCGCGGTGCGCATGGCCCTCGGCGCGGGCCGTCTGCGCGTGGCGGGGCAGCTCGTGGCGGAATCCCTGCTGCTGTTCCTCGGCGGCGGCGTCGGAGGGTTCGCCCTCGCGTGGTGGGGGACGTCCCTGTTCACTCGCCTGCCACTCCCCTCCCCGCAGCCGATCCTCCTGGACCTGAGCCCCGACGCCGCGGTGCTCGGCTTCGCGCTCGGGGTGGCGCTCGCGACGGGGCTGGTCTTCGGCCTCCTCCCTGCGCTCCAGTCCACCCGCCCGGACCTGGTTCCGGCGCTCCGGACCGGCGGAGGCGCCGGCCTCCGCCGATCCGGGCTGCGGCGGGCGTTCGCCGCCGCCCAGGTGGGCGTGTCCCTCGTCCTCCTGGCGTCGGCCGGGCTGTTCCTCCGGTCGCTCCAGCACGCCGGCCGCGTGGACGCCCACTTCAGCGCCGGCGGCGTCGAAGTGGCGTCGTTGGACCTCGCACTGGACGGCTACGACGACGAGGCCGGTCCCGTGTTCCAGCGCGAGCTGCTCCGCCAGCTTCGCAGCGCACCGGGCGTGGACGCCGCCGCCCTGGCCATCGACCTGCCGATGGACCTTTCCGCCAACGGCACGCCCGTGTGGCCGGAAGGGTGGCGTGACCCGAATGGCAGGGGGCTGAGCGCGGACTTCAACGTGGTGTCGCCCGGCTACTTCGAGGCGCTCCGGATCCCCGTGCTGCGGGGGCGGGCGTTCTCGGAGGCGGACCGCGACGGCGCGCCGCTGACGGTGATGATCAACGCGGCCATGGCGCGCGCGGTCTGGGGCGATCAGGACCCGGTGGGAAAGCGGCTGCGTTTCGGCGGCCCCGACAGCGAGCTCCGCACCGTGGTGGGCGTGGTGCCGGACGTGAAGAACCAGACGCTGGGCGAGACGGTCGAGCCCATGACCTATCTCCCTCTGGGGCAGTATTACCGCTCTTCCGGCTACGTCCTGGTGCGTGGCCCCGGGATCGGCGCCCGGGAGCTCCGTGGCGCGGTCCTGGCTGCCGACCCGAAGCTGTCGCTGGGCCAGGTGCAGCCGCTCGAGGAGCTCGCTGGTGTCGGGCTCCTCCCCCAGCGCGTGGCCGCGGTCCTGTCCACCGCCCTCGGCGCCCTCGCCCTGTTCCTCGCCGTGCTCGGCGTGTACGGCGTCGTCTCCTTCGCCGTCGCCCGGCGACGCCGCGAGATGGGGATCCGCACGGCGGTCGGGGCCACGGCCGGGGAGCTGGTCCGGCTGGTGGTGCGCGGTGGGCTCCGCGCCGCCGCTCCCGGCCTCGGGCTCGGGCTCCTCGCCGCACTGGCGGTCGGGCGCCTCGCCCGCGGGTTCCTGTTCGGCATCTCCCCCCTGGACCCGGTCACGTTCGGGGCGGTGGCCGCGGTCCTGCTGCTGGCGGTCGTGGCCGCGAGCTGGATCCCGGCGCGGCGCGCGGCTGCGCTGGATCCGGTGGAGGCGCTTCGGAGCGACTAGGCTGCGGGTCGGGCGTTTGCGGCACCGCCGCGGCTGCCCGGGGCGGATCTCGCGGACACGATCGGGCGGTCCCGGGATCCCCGCTCAGTGAACGGCCACCGGACCGGGGCTGGGGGGTGGCGCGCCCAGCACCTTCAACATGCGAACGTGGGACGCGATCGCCGCGAGAAGCGTCGGGTGGCTGTGGTACGGGATCCGGTGCTTCCGGGCGACTTCCTCCACGATCGGGCTGATCGCCGGATAGTGGATGCTGCAGACGCGCGGGAAAAGGTGGTGCTCGATCTGGAAATTGAGACCGCCCACGTACCAGCACAGGAGTCGATTGCCCCGTCCGAAATCGGAGGTCGTCTTCATCTCGTGGACGAGCCAGCTGTCCTCCATGAGGTCGTCGGACGGGGTCACGAAATGCTCCGGCCCCTCCACCACGTGAGCCAGCTGGAACACGAGTCCCAGAATGAGGCCGGCGGTGAGGTGCATCGCCAGCAACCCGATGGCGACCTGCCACCAGGCCAGGTCGAGCACCACCAGCGGGACCACGATGGTGTAGCCGTAGTACACCAGCTTCATCGCGATCAGCTTGGCCACCTCGCCTGTCGGATGCCGGATGTCCCGGTACGGTCCCAGGTCCTTCTGGAGCATGTACTTGTAGTCCTTGACGAACACCCAGAAGAGCGTCGACAGGCTGTACGTCGCCAGGCCGTAGATGTGCTGGTAGCGGTGGATCCAGCGGTGCTCCGAGGTGGGCGAAAGGCGCAGGAGCGGCGACACTTCCAGGTCCTCGTCGATGCCCTGGATGTTGGTGTACGTGTGATGGATGATGTTGTGCGTGATCTTCCACAGGTAGCCGTTCGCGCCCATCAGATCGAAGCTGAGGCCCAGCCACGCATTGACCCGGCGGTTCGACGAGTAGGCACCGTGCAACGCGTCGTGGGCGATGCTGAAGCCGACTCCTGCCGTCCCCACGCCCATGAGCATCGCCAGGCCGAGCATCGACCACGGCGAGAACCAGCCGCTCAGGATGAGCGCGTAGGGGACGAACGTGAGCGCCAGAACCAGCACGGTCTTCCGGACCATGCGACCGTCCGCCTTGTCCGAGATCCCGGACTCCTCGAAATACGCGCCCACACGCTGCTTCAGCTCGTGCATGAAGCTCTTCTCCGGATCGGTTGCGAACTTCACCCGGCGGGTGGCAGAGCTGGCAGCTTCACTCATCTTCGTATGGGGCTAGGGGACGAGCCGGCGAGGTTCGGTCAATGAGGCATACCCGCCGCCGTACGACTTGTGCCGGGGCTGTGCGCAGCGGACGACGCGCATCGGGAAGTCACCAGCCCCTCGTTCCCGCGCGGTGGGCTCCGGGTCGACCTCGTCGGGCGGCTGCCGGTACAGCCGCGGGCCGGATGGCGCGCGCGTCAGGGTTACTCCGTTCCTTCTTACAGCGGGGGCCCGTCCGGGGCGCCCGGACCCAGCCGCGGAGCCAACCATGTGCCGCAGAAGCCCCACGACCGTCCACCCTCCTTCGCTCCACACGCTTCACCGACTCGCCAGCATCGCTCTGATCGTCGGGGTGGGCGCGGCCGCGTGCGACCGGACGAGCACCGCCCCGCCCGAGGGGGGCCTCGCGCCGGACCTGCCGGCGGCGGCGATCACGCTCCCGGCCACCACGGTCGCCATCGCTCCGAACGGGACCTCCACCACGGGGGTCCCGTACATGACGCTGCCGACCGGCTTCTCAATCGTCGCCATCAACGATCACCACGTCGTGCTTGGGACCGGCATATCCCCGAGCCACGGCTTCGACTCGCCCATGACCTGGAGCGGCGGCTCCACCCTGACCGACCTGATGCCCGTGAAGGTGTACGATGCGGGTGCGCGCGGGCAGGACATCAACAACGCGAACCTGGTGACCGGCTACGGCACCTCGGGGTCCGGCGTCACCGCCGCCTGGGTCTGGGACGGGGGGACCACGACCACGCTCCCCGACCCGCCGAACTTCCGCTCCAACTCCGAGGGCGCCGCGATCGGGGAGTCCGGGTCCGTCCTGGTCAAGTACGAGCGGAACAGCCCGTTCGGCGATGCGGCCGCCCTGCTCCCCCCGCCATACACGGCCACCGACTATACCGTCCCGGAGCTGCCGGCCGGAACCGACTACAATCTCATCGCGAGAGACTTCGCGGACGGCCTGGTGGTGGGGCAGTGGTCCGGCATGGCCTGGGTCTCCAGCGGGGGTGACGGCCCGGTGAATCTCATCACCGGGCTCGGCGCGGACGCCACCAACGGCACGCTGGTCGCCGGTCGGGCCAGCTTCGATGGGAGCATCCATGCCGCCCTCCTCGACGTCCTCGGCGGGGCGCCCCAGGACCTCGGCACCCTCGGCGGGAGCTTCAGCGTCCCCACCGCCATGAACGCCAACGGCTGGATCGCAGGGTACGGCCCCCCGGCGGTCGGCGCCAACCACGGGTTCGCGTGGCGGCCGGCGGACGGGCTCACGGACCTCGGGACGATCCCCGGCCACACCCTCAGCCAGGCGTACGACATCGACGTCCACGGCCACGTCCTGGGCTTCAGCCAGACCACGGCCGCGGACCGCGTGCCCGTGATCTGGTTCCCCTACGGCACAGCGACGAACCAGCCCCCGGACGTGGAGGTCATCGGCCCCCAGACCGCGCCGGCAGGCGTGGAATACGTGCTGGTCCCGGGCGTCACCGACCCCGAGGACGACCCGTTCACCATCTCGTGGAGCGGCGACATCCCGGCCGGCGCCGTCACCGACGGCTCCTTCACCTGGACCCCCGGGATCGACGACGTCGGTGCCTACACCATCACCGTCACGGCGACCCAGGACAGTGACCCGTCGCTCTTCGACAGCGAGACCTTCCTCCTGACCGTCGAGGCGCCGGAGCTGCCCGACGCCGACCTGTCGGTCTCGATCGCGCCCGCGGCCGCCGGCCCGTCTCTGATCGGGCAGGAAGCGGGATACGTGGCGACCATCCACAACGCCGGCCCGGATCCCGTCGTCCCCGAGCTCACCGTGGCCCTGGAGTTCCGGGACCAGTCGGCGTGGGGGGCGCACCCGACCGAGGCGATCATCAACGGCATCTTCTTCCTCGAGCTCCCGGAGCTCGCGGTCGGAGCATCTGCCGACGTGCCCCTCGGCGTCCAGTTCCTGGCGTTCGGCTCCCAGCAGGTGACCGCGACCGTCGGCGGGGCGTACAACGACGCGACGTCGACGAACGACGTGTCGAGCCTGCTCCAGGCCGTGGACCTCCCGCTCGACCACGCCGACCTCGAGCCGGCGGCGCTGGCGGTGCCCGGCACCGCGACGACCGACGGCGAGCCGCTGGTGGTGGTCGGCGTCCGGGTACCGGCCGCCCTCGTCGCAGGCACCGAGCCCGGCATGCCGGACATGTTCGTGCCGATCACCATGACCCCAACGCTGGTCCCGGGAGACCAGTACGTGCCGGGCGACCAGTACCTGCCGGGCGACCAGTACCTGCCGGGCGACATGTACGTGCCGGGTGACCAGTACGTCCCGGGCGACATGTACGTACCGGGTGACCAGTACGTGCCGGGCGACCAGTACGTCCCGGGCGACCAGTACGTACCCGGCGATCAATACATCCCCGCACGCAACCTATGGGTCGCCGGGATCGCTCGCCTCTCGGACGGCACGACTCCCCCGGGCCGGGTGCTGCTCCAGGGCAGCGACGGGACCGACCTGCTGGTGTCCGCTCCGGGCGACACGGAGCTGACGGTCGGGATCCGGGACGACGGCGTGCTCGCCCTGGCGGCGTCGGGCGGCACCATGGACGCGTCGCTCCTGCTCTGCGGCGGCGATTTCGCCGTGTCCATGGGCGGCGGCGACGCGGGCTCGCTGGCGTGCGGCTCCCTCACGGTCGAGACGCTGGCGGGCGAGATCGTCGTGGAAACGCTGGACGGAACGCTGGTGGCGGTCGCCGCCGGCGCGGCCGTGAGGATCTTCGAGGCGGTGGGAGGCGGCTGGGAAGCTGAGATCCTCGCCGGCACCTCCGACGACGTGACCATCACTCCGCCGGCTTCGAACGCGCCACCGACAGCCGCGCCGGGCGGGCCCTACGTCGCCGCCATCGGGACGGCGCTCACCGTGGACGGGACCGGGTCGTCCGATCCCGATGGCGACGCCCTCACGTACGACTGGCACTTCGATGACGGGAGCGCCGGCGGCATCACGGCCACGGGGCCGACGCCGTCGCTGCCGATGCCGTCCGAGCCCGGGCTGTACACCCTGTCGCTCACGGTTGAGGACCCTGATGGCGCTTCGTCGACCGCGGCGACGGAGGTCGCCGTGTACGACCCCGACGGGGGCTCGGTGACCGGGGCCGGGTGGTTCGACTCGCCGCCGGGGGCCATGGCGGCCGATCCGACGGTGGAGGGCCGCGCCACGTTCGGCTTCCACGTCCGGTACAGGAAGGGCCGGTCCACGCCCGAAGGCCACGCGCGGCTCACCTTCCAGGCCGGCGACCTCGCCCTGGCGAGCGACCTGTTCGACTGGCTCGTCGTGGGTGGAAGCATGGCGCGTTTCCGGGGCGAGGGGTACCTGGAAGGCCGCGCCGATCCGGTTCGGTTCGAGATCATCGGCCGGGACCCTGACGAGCTCCGCGTCCGGATCTGGGACGCGGCGGGGGCGATCTACGACAGCGGCGACGTGGTGCTCGGCGGAGGGCGCATCGTGGTGAAGGACTGACCCCCGGATCGCCGTCGACGCGCGGCCCGGCCGTCCTCTTCCGGCGGCCGGGCCGCGCGTGCGTCGAGGATCCCTCAGCGAGCGGCAGTACCTGCCGCCTCCGACGCCAGTACGCACTCCTCCAGGTACTTGGGCGGCGCGTGCGGGTCGGCCCTCAGGAGCGCCAGTCCGGTCCGGAGCTGGGAGTCCCCCTCCGGCCCGGTGCCGGTCCGCGCCAGCGCCGCTCCCAGCCGGCACCGCGCCACGCCGATGGCGTAGTGCTCCGCGGGCAGCGCAGCCTCGAGGATGTCGAGCGCGCCGCGGGCCACCTCCGCCGCTTCCGTCGGCCGGTCCAGCTTCAGCAGGATCCCGGCCCGGGTAAGAAGCGGGTATGCGCGCACCGGATGGCCGGGCGCGGTGGTCCGGAGGAAGATCTGGTGGGCGCGGGCGGCGAGGGAGTCGGCCTCGGACAGCGCGCCCAGATCCTGGAGGGCGCTCGCGAGGTTCTGCATGCTGTCGCCGACGCCGGTGTTCCAGTCTGTACCGGCCATCCGCCGCCGAGCCCGCAGAAGGGCCCGGTGGACCTCGACGGCCTCGAGGGTCCTGCCGGCCTTCTGATAGGTCGTGGCAAGGTTGTTGAGCGTGGTGAGGGTCTGGTTGTGGTCGGGCCCGGCTGTACGCTCGAGGACGGGCAGCGCGGTCCGGTACAGACGGATGGCCTCATCGTAGAGGAGCCGCTTGTCGAGCACCGCAGCGAGCTGGACCGCCGCGAGGGCGGTGCTCGGGTGGGCCTCGCCCCGGTCCGTGCGCGTGATCTCGAGCGCTTCCCGGGCCGCCCGCTCGGCGGCGTCCAGCCTTCCCTCCACGGCGTACCCGTAGGCGAGGTGTCCCAGCACACCGGCGACTTCCGCCCGGTACCGCGGACCCGCCGACCGGTAGATGGAAAGAGCCTCCTCGCCCAGGGCGGGATCGGCCGGCGGCAGCCGGGTCAGCTGCAGCCACATCAGCTCCCCCAGCGCCTCCGCGAGTCGCGGGTCGTCCGCGGGAACGGAGCTCCGGAGCGTTCCGACCGCGCGCCTCAGCAGGACGGCGGCCGAGTCCCAGTTCTCCCCCCGGAGCGTCGCGGCCAACGTCAGGAGGTCGGACGCGAACTCGGGCGTGGCCTCCAGCCCGGCCGCGCTCCGGATGGCCACCGCCTCCTCGATCACGAGCCGGGCGCGTCCCGGCCGGTCGATGCTGTACAGCACGGAAGCCACCGCCGCCAGAAGATCGGCGCGGGCCACGGGATCGTCCCGGAGGTCGGTCCTGATGCGGTCCACTGCGGGGTCGAGGGCTTCGGCTACTGTCAGGTCGGGTCGCGCCGGGTCCTCGCTCTTGAACGGATCTGCGCTTCGGAACAGGTCGACCAGGAACCCCTTTATGCGCTCGGCCCGTTCCGCCTGGACACTCGCCGCGTTCCGCTCCCGCTCCAGCCGCTGGATGCCGACGACCAGCGTCCCGACATACGAGGTGAGGCCCAGGAGCAGGAGCGCGGCCACGGGCGGCGCCCAGCGGTTCCGCCGCGCCCATTTCCAGACACGCAGCCATCCCGGGGTGGGCCGGGCCGTGATCGGCCGCCCCTCGCGGTGGCGGCGGATGTCCTCGGCGAGGGCCTCCACGGACGCATAACGGTCGCCGGGCTCGAGAGCCAGCGCCTTGAGGACCACGGTGTCGAGCTCCCCGGTGAGCCCCGTCGTGTCGCCGGCTTCACGGTCCAGGGGCCCGCCGCCGGTGAGAAGGGCGTGGAGCACCAGCCCCAGCTGGTACACGTCGGAAGCCGTCGTAACGGTCCCGCCGCGGCGCTGTTCCGGGCTCGCCCATCGTCTCGTCTGGGGAGCCGCGCCGACCTCCGTCAGGTCGGCCGCGGCACGGGGGTCCAGGACCTTGGCGATGCCGAAGTCCAGCAGCTTCACGCGCCCGGAGGCGTCCACGAGGATGTTCGCGGGCTTCAGGTCGCGGTGGACCACGAGGTGCCGGTGCGCCTCTCCCACCGCGGCGGCCACCTGAAGGAAGAGATTCAACCGGGCCGGCTGCGACAGCTCCCGTTCGGCCGCCCACCGGGTGATGGCCACGCCGTCGACCTTCTCCATCACGAAATAGGGGCGGCCATCCTCCGTCGCCCCCCCGTCCAGCATGCGCGCGACGTTGGGGTGTGCGAAGTCCGAGAGGATCTGCCGCTCGGCGAGGAAGCGCTCCACGACCCGGTCCGTGTCGAGGCCACGCCGTAGGACCTTGAGTGCGACGACCTGCCGGTACGCCCCGTCGATCCGCTCGGCCTCGTAGACGGTCGCCATGCCGCCGACGCCCAGCTCTCCGACGACGCGGTAGCGGTCCACCACGTCCCCGACCGACAACGCACCGCTGGCGACCGGGTCGGAAGCCAGTGCCGCGGCCACGAGCTGCGGCCCCGGGCGCGATCCGCGTTCGTCGCCCGTCTCGAGCGCGGCCAGGAGGCGGTGCACGGCCGCCGCGAGGGCTTCGTCATCGCCGCAGCGAAGCCGAAGCAGACGCTCACGGTCGGCCGGAAGGTGGTCCAGGACCTCCTCGAACACACGATCGACCTCTTCCCATCGCGACCAGATGGTGTCTCGCTCGGCCATCGCTCTTCGTGGATAGGGGACGGGTTACACGGTGGCGGGACCTGGCCGGTCAGTGCGCCGGTTGCGTCCCCTCGGGCCCGGGCACCGGATCCAGCGCCGCCAGCAGATACGCTCGCGCCCGCGTCCATTCCCGGACGACCGTGCGCGGAGAGGCTCCGATCGCCTCGGCGGTCTCGTCAATGGAAAGCCCCCCGTAGAAACGGCACTCGACGACCTTCGCCATCCGCTCGCTACGGGCGGCGAGGGCGTCCAGAGCCGCCTCGACCTGGAGGATGTCGACCGCCTGGCCATCCGCGACATCCTCCGCCTCCGCGAGGGGAACCCTGACGCGCGTTCCGCCCCTCTTCTCCGCGGCCCGCGTGCGCGCGTAATCGATCAGGATCCGCCTCATGACCTTCGAGCAGAAGGCGAAGAAGTGGGCCCGGCTGGGCCACACGCCCTCGTGACCCCCCGCCAGGCGGAGGTACGCCTCGTGGACCAGCGCCGTCGCGTCGATCGTCGGATCCGCGCCGTCCAGCCGCACGTGCCGTCGGGCCAGTCGCCGCAGCTTCGGGTATGTCAGCGCCATCAGCTGTTCGAACGCGGCGTCATCGCCGTCACTCCAGCGCTGCGCTAGCTCCGTGATGTCGTCCATCGGGGCCATGCACTCGCTCGCTCCTTCCCGCGCCGCGAGGGGCTCAGAGTCCGGGAAAGTCTGCCCCCGGCAGCGTCACCGAGGACCGGCGTCAGGCGGTCGAGCCGCGCACGTCAGCGCACGATAGAGCTCATCACGCGCTCGTAATGGAGCCCACGGATCGCGGCTTCGAACGCCTTCTTAAGCTTGATCCCGGGGAACCTGTGCTGGCGCGCACGCGCTTCGAAATAGCGGCGGGCCTCCTCGCAGACCATGCGCACGTCCGCCACCGTCGGCCGCCCGGCGGCTGCGCGCTCCCGGATTCTGGCGATCCTCTCCTTCACCTCCGCCATGCTCAGGTCGGGGCGGAAGCGCACCAGGTATTCCTGGGCGAGCCCGGCGAGCTCCCCCACGCGCTGCGCGTCCGGGAGCCAGCGGCCGACGCCGTCATCCCGGAGGCGGCGGGCCAGGCGGCCAAGGCCTCGCGCCTCACGGCGCGACGCCCGGCCAAGGCGCACGTCGAGCCGTGACGCCGACCAGAGGAGAGCGAAGTAGCGCCGGTCCAGGCGCGCGATGCCCTGCATCCAGACGGACGCCGCTGCGCCCTTGAGATAGCCCAGGTCCAGCTTCATGGGTGCGAACAGGTGGTGCCGCACGGTCGACACGGTGTCATACGCGCGACGGTAGATCTCCACTGAGTTGAAGAGGCGGGAGAGGATCTCACGGATGCCCGTCTCCAGCTCCGCCGCGCTCATTCGACGCGGCTCCAGCTGGACCGCGTCGTCGGTGTTGTTCCCGGTGAACTCCGCCTGACGCAGCCGTCCCTCCCGCTTGAGCCGCTCGTACAGCGGGGTGAACGGCACCGGCGTCAGCATGCCGGTCATGGCCGTGAAGATCCGGGTGCGCTTGACGAACTCCACGATCCGGTCCACCGTGGACGGCGTGTCCTCGTCCCCCCCGAGGATGAAGCCGGCGAACACCTCGATGCCGGAGGCCTGGAGCGTGCGGATGCTCCCGGGCACGTCCACCTTGATGTTCTGCTTCTTGTTCATCTGCCGGAGCGCGTCGGGATCGGGATTCTCGATCCCCAGGAACACGGCCTGGAAGCCCGCCAGCCGCATCTTCTCGACCAGGTGCGCCAGCTTCGGCGTCCCGAGGTTGACGCTCGCCTGCGTGAGGAAGGCGAACGGATAGCCGTGCTCGTGCTGGAAGTCGATCATGGCGTCCAGCACCGCGGAGATCCCCTCGGGCGAGCCGATGAAGTTGTCGTCCACGCTGAACACGCCGCCACGGAAGCCCGTCGCGAGGATCGCCTCCAGCTCGCGCCGTACCACCGCCGGCGGCTTCGGTCTGTTGAACCCGCCATTGAACTGGACGATGTCACAGAAGTCGCACCGGAACGGGCAGCCGGCGGTGGTCTGGATCATCATGGACTCGTAGTCGCTCACCCGCACCAGGTCCCAGCGCGGCAGCGGCACATCGTCCAGCGGCAGGAAGATGGAGCGGTCGTTGAGGTACTCCCGGGACCCGGGCTCCACCCGCGCGACGGCCTCCGGGATCAGCAGCCGGGGCGCCCCCGCCTCGTGCGTCGGAGCGCCGTCCAGCCACTGCATCAGCGAACCGATCGCGCCACCCGCCTCGCCCCATACCAGCACGTCCAGTGCTTCGTGGAGGGTCCGGTCCGACTCCGAGGTCGGGTGCAGGATCTCCTCCCTGTAGGACGACGCCAGTGGGCCGCCCAGCACGACCGGCGTTCCCGTCCCCCGGGCCGGGCCCTCCAGCACTCGCACCAGCGACCTCTTCTGGATCGACATGGCGCTGGCGAACACCACGTCGGCCGCGGCGATCTTCCGGCGCAGCTCCGAATCGGATGGCACCCCGACGTTCAGATCCACCAGCTCCAGCTCCCACGATTCCGGCAGGTAGCCCGCGAACGCGAGCAGTCCCAGCGGCGGGAAGGTGGCCTTGCGGCCGATCAGCCGAAGGATGTACCTGAAGCTCCAGAACGAGTCGTACGGGAACTCGGGGACCAGGAGGAGAGCCCGCTTCGAATCGGGGCGCTCGGAGCGCTCCGGTTCACGGGTTTCCCGGCTGGCCGGACTCGCCGGTGTCGGCACGTGACCGCCTTCTGTACTCGGGTGGCTGCGCGGATCGCTCGCATGGGGCGGCGCTCCATGAACATCAGTTCCGGGCTCCGCCAGCGCAAGCGAGACCCGTCCCACTCCGACTGCGACCCGCCGCCCCTGCCCCGGCCGCACCGCCCCCACGCCTTCAATCCTGAGCCCACGCCAGCGGGATCAGGCAGCCCAGCAGCTTCGGGGCTCTCCGGACCTGGCTCGGCTCCGGCTCTTCCAGCTCATGACCCGGCGCCACCATCCGGCGCAACCGGTTCCGGGTAGCCGATGTCGCAGCCCTTCTCCTTGACAAGTTAGGAGAGCGGAGCGCATCCTGTTCCCAACCTGAATAGGAGAACCGATGGCTGAACAGGCCGACCTCCTCCCCGGCACGCTGGACCTCCTCATCCTCAAGGCCGTTTCCCTCGGGAAACTGCACGGCTACGGCGTGCTGCTCCGAATCGAACAGATCTCCGGGGGTGCGCTCGAGATCCAGCAGGGGGCGTTGTACCCGGCGCTGTACCGATTGGAGCACCAGGGGCTGATCGAGAGCGAGTGGGGGAAGTCGGAGAACAACCGGCGCGCGAAGTTCTACAGGCTGACGGCGGCGGGCCGTGGTCGGCTGGGCGAGGAGGAGGCGAGCTGGAAGCGACTGGTGGCGGCGATGACGGCGGCGCTGAACGCGACGCCACAGGAGATCTGAGGTGTCGATCTTCCCCTCCCGGGCCCCCGCGGGCTTCGCCGCGCGACTTCGGTCGCTCTGGCACGGTCTCCGGCGCCGGGAAGCGATCGAGGCGGAGATGAAGGAGGAGTTCCGTCACCATATCGCACTCCGGACCGAGGACCTGGTGGAGCGGGAGGGGCTGTCGTGGAAGGAGGCGTACAGACGGGCACGGCTCGAGTTCGGCCACGTGGAGGGGCACCGCGAGGACGCGCGCGCGTCTCGGGGACTGCGCTGGTTCGACGAGCTGGGGTTCTCGTGGCTCGACGTGAAGCTCGGTCTCCGGATGGTGGCGAGGAGCCCCGGCCTGACGCTCGTCTCCACGTTCGCGCTCGCCATCGGGATCCCGGTGGGGTTGGCTCCCGCACACTTCGTCGACGGTCTGCTGGCACCGCTGCCGGTGCCCGAGGGGGAGCAGATCCGCCTGCTTCGCCTGTGGAGCCCCGCGCTGGGCCGCACGACGGCGACGACGACCCACGACTACGAGACGTGGCGGAGCTCCCTCTCCACGTTCGAGGGGATCGCCGCCTTCCGGCAAACCGCGTACAACGTCGACCTCGAGAACGGGGGCTGGACCGTGGTTCGCGGAGCGGAGGTCACGGCGTCGGCGTTCTCGATTCTACGGGTGCGCCCGCAGCTGGGACGTCCGATCCTGGCAGCGGACGAGGTGCCGGGTGAGGGGCGCGTGGTGGTGATCGGCCACGACCTCTGGCAGGCCCGGTACGGGGGCGACCCCGGGATCGTCGGACGCTCCGTCGACCTGAGCGGGGTGTCCCGGACGGTGGTGGGCGTGATGCCGCCAGGCTTCCGGTTCCCGACGCACGAGAGCGTCTGGACGCCGTTGCAGGTCGTGCCCGGTGGGCCGGCCGGATCGGCCGAGAACGTCCGGGTCTTCGGCAGGTTGGCCGACGGCGTCCCCGATGCCCGGGCCCGCACGGACCTCGCCCTGGCAGCCGAACGGTCCGCGGTGCCGGGGCGCGATCGGCGCACGGTCGCCCAGGTGAAGCCCTTCGCCTACATCGCGCTTCCGGGCCTGGGTGGCGGGCTGAGAGCGACGCCCGAGTTCCTGGGCTTCCAGAGCCTGGCGCTCCTCGTCCTCCTGGTCGCGTGCATCAACGTGGCGATGCTCGTCTTCGCGCGCACCGCCACCCGGTCGAGCGAGCTGGCCGTGCGCACGGCGCTCGGCGCGAGCCGGGCACGGATCGTCCTCCAGGTCTTCGTCGAGTGCCTGGTCCTGGCGCTGCTGGCCGCGGGCGCGGGCCTGCTCCTGCTGACCGCCGCGCTCCAGCTCATGTGGCGGGTGATCCCGGCCTCGTGGGCGGCGGCGAGCCCCTACTGGATCCGGTGGGACATCGGTCCCGACACCGTGATCCGCGCCCTGGCGCTCGCGGGCGCCAGCGCCGTGGTTGCCGGCGTGGTCCCCGCGATACGATTCACGGGCAGACAGGTGCAGGGCACCATCCAGCGGGCCCGCGCCAGGCGCACGGGCGTCCGGTTCGGGGGCCTGCCCGGCGTGCTCCTGGTCGTGGATGTCGCCGTGGCCGTGGCCGCGGTGGGATTCGCCCTGACCGCATGGGACGTGACCCAGGGCGCCGGTTCGGCCGCAAACGGGGTGGGCATCGACGCCGACGAATACCTGGCCGCGGCGATCCGGCTCCCTTCGGACCCCGCCGAGCCCCGGGGCGCAACCGGCCCGGAGCGGGGGGCGAGCCGGCGGGCCATCGTGCAGGAGGAGCTCGTGCGGCGGCTCCGCGAGGAGCCCCGGGTGCAGGGCGTGGCGTTGGCCGACGTCCTGCCCAGGATGGACCACCCCAGTCGTCTCGTGGAGGCCGAAGGCGTGGCCGCCCCCGACGGCGGCCGGGGCGTCTCCACCCGGATCGCCCGGGTGGCCGTCGATTTCTTCGAGTCTCTGGACCAGCCCATCCTGGCCGGGCGTGATTTCGACACCGGTGACCTGGCGGACGGCAGCGGGGTCGTCATCGTGAACACCACGTTCGTCGAGCGCGTGCTCGGAGGGCAGAACGCGGTCGGACGCAGGGTCCGGTTCGTCCCGTGGGGCGACGGCGAGCCGGGCCCATGGAAGGAGGTCGTGGGCGTGGTCGGCCACCTGGGGATGCGGGCCGTGTCGCCGGACAACGACCAGGGGGTGTACGAGCCGGTCGCCCCGGGCGAGCTGGAGACGGTGCGGCTGGGCATACACCTGGCGGATGATCCTGCCGCGTTCGCCCCGCGCCTCCGGGAGGTGGCGGGCGACGTCGCGCCGGACCTGCTCCTGTCCGCAGTGGGCCCGCTGGGCGAGGTCTTCGAGGGTGACTGGTACCTGCTCCGGGCCGTGATCCTGGGCGCCTGGCTGCTGGTGTCCGTCCTCCTTGCGCTGGCCGCGTCCGGGATCTTCGCGATCATGTCTTTCTCGGTGGCGGAGCGAACCACGGAGATCGGCATCCGTTCCGCGCTGGGCGCGAGCCGGCGCGACGTGGCCGTTTCGGTGGCACGCCGGGCCATGGCTCAGATCGGGGTGGGAGTCCTGCTCGGGCTCCCGGTCGCCGCCCTCTTCCTGGTCGACGGCGACGGCTCGCGGTACCTGGGTGCCGGGAAGACCCTCGTCGTCGGGATCGTGGTCATGAGCGTGGTTGGCCTCGCGGCCTGCACGGGACCCACCCTCCGCGCACTGCGGATCCAGCCGCGCGAGGCACTCAACGGAGACGGCTGAGGGGCCCGGCCTCTCGCCACCGGCCCCGGCTCAACCCGGTACCGCCCCCATAGCGGCCCCTCTCTCGCCTTCACGGCCACCGGGGCGCCGAAATCAGCTCACCCCACTTTCCGCCAACCGACTGGTCCGTATAGTCAAGCCGCCGCCGAACTTCGCCTCGCTGGACGGGTCCGCCGCGACGCGTGCACAGAATTTCGCATCGCGGACGAACGCTGAATTTGCACGATTCTGCGGATTCCCGGTCCATGTTCCCCGCGTAGATTGGAGCCTCCGCCGGTCGTGCATGCGACCGCCGCCGTGATCCGGCCCGCCAGCTCACCGATCGCTCCACAGGAGGCCGCCATGTACGTGATCCGCGAAGTCCTGAACTGCAAGCCGGGCAACGTCCGTCCGATGGTGGAGAAGTTCAGGGTCCTGTCCGCCGCGCTGGAAGAGATGGGAGAGCCGCCGCTCCGTCTGCTGACGGACGTCTCTGGCGAGCGGTTCTGGACGCTCGTGTCCGAGGTGACCGTGGAGCGGGTGGACGATTTCTTCGCGCTCGAGGAGCAGCTCATGGCGAACAGCACCGTGCGCGAAGCCATGGCGGACTATCACGGGCTGGTGGAGCGCGGCCGGCGGGAGATCCTCCGCATCGAGGGTTGAGGCTGCGGAGCGGGGGGCGAGGGACGGCGCGTCCTGGTACGTGCCGTCCACTCCCACGATCCGGGCGCCTGATCGGCCGAGGTGGTCGACGTCAAGGGCGTGCCGCCGTCCGAGGAGCTGGGTTCCTGAGGCGTAGCTCGACATCGGCCCCGGTCGCCTGTGGCGGGAGTCCCCGAGTTTTCTCGCTCTAATCCAGGGGCGCGACACGCTCCCTCGCCGGCCGCCTGCGCATCTCCGCGCAGGCGTCGGCCGTTGACCCGTGCGAGGAGCCCATGATGCAAAGCCGCGATCCTCATGTACCGCGCAACGAGAGGAAGGCCTCCGCGATGATGGCGTGCGCTGTCGTCGTCGCCTGCCTCGTGACCTCCGTCGGCGCACCACCCGCGGTCCTTCGCGCCCAGGGCGTGGGCGTAGCGATAGGGGCCAATTTCGACAGGCAAAGCGAAATCACCAAGACCACTCAGCCGTTGGACGCCGGGGAGGTCCTCACCCGAGGACTCACGATCAGCCTCTCGGGAGAGCGGCCGGTGGACGCTCGCCTGTACGCCGTCCTGATCCGCAATCGCCGCGCCGGTGCTCCCTGGGCCTCTCATGCCTTTCGCCTGAACCCTGGGACTCACCGCCTCCCGGGCGATCAATTCATCCCGGGCGACCCATTCATCCCGGGCGACCAGTTCATCCCGGGCGATCAATTCGTCCCGGGCGATCAGTTCATCCCGGGCGACCGATTCTCCAAGGAAGCCCGCGAGATCGCCGAGACGGGGGTTGTCTTCGACGGAGCCAGAGTCGATTGGGAGAGGCAGTCCGTCCTCTATCTGGTCATCGTTCCCGCGAGTTCCGAGGAAGCCGCTGCCAGCCGGGTCCAGGCCGCCGCCTTCATCCTCGGCAACCGCCGGTGATCTTCCCGGCCACCTCCGGGTCGATCTCGCCCGTGCGCTTGTCGAACAGGCGCCTGGGGTAGCCGTCGTGGCCCTGGGAGGAGGAGTGGGGGACGAAGCTGTCGAAGCCGTTTCTCAAGGGCGACATGCGTTTCCTCACCCCGGACCGTGCGGCCGAGGCGCGGGCCTGGATCTTCCGGGACTGACGCGCTGGCCAGGCCCGCGTCGGGGAGGGGATGACGGTACGGGAACGACCCACGGTGAAGAACAAGCTCGAGGTCCTCCGCGCCCAACGGGGGTTCGGTTCTCGTACGGCCTGGTCGCGACCGCCTCGCAGTGCCCTCGCCCCTACCATCCCGGCCGCGAAGACCTGCGGCGCGCGACCTGTCGGGCGGAGCGTCGCGAGCGGCTAGGGCAGCGACCCGACTACTCGCCACCGGCCGCGGCTTGCGCCAGCCCGTCCCCGGCAGGCGGTTGGACGCCTGCGGCGCCGACGAGGCGTCCGATGTTCGCGGCGAACCAGCGGCCCCCTCGAGCCTCGAACTCGAACGCCCGCCCCGCGGGCTCGCCGAGGCGCGAAGCGCTGACGGCGTTCGACCCTCGACACGAGAGTCGACGTGACGCGTCCGGGTCCCGACTTCGGCTGGGCTTGCCCTGATCGGGCTCTTCGTCGCACCGCTCGAAGCGACGGGGATCTCCTACATGGTCACCGGCGGAGTCGCCTCCGTCATCTACGGTGACCCGCGGTTCACCCGCGACGTGGACATCGTCATGGAGTTGATCCGGACCGATTCCCGCGCTGGCCTCGGCATTCGACGCAAACGCCTTCTACGTCCCGCCCTGATCCTCCGGAAGCCCTAGTATTATGAGCAGTCCGGCTCGGACCGGCACCTGCGCGACGTGGCCATGATGCTCCGTATCAGCGGCGAGACCGTGGACACGGAGATGCGCGAGCGGCTTGATCTGCGCCAGCCCCTGGAGCAGGCGCGCGGGTTCTCACCTGACTGACTGCCCCAGCGCCCACGCCGCGTGCTCCCGCACCAGCGGCTCCGGGTCCTCCAACGCAGCTCGCAGCACTGCCACGGCGTCCTCTGGTGACCTGACCGTCGAAGCCAGCCAGTTCCTCATCGCCACTGCCGCGTTCCGCTTGAACCCGGCATACCCGGCCCGCCGGATCGCCGACCCCCGCGTCCACACGTCCCACTCTTCGCGCGTCATCCGCATGAGCGCCACCAGCGACGGCGCGTCAGTCCCCGGCAGGTCGTCCGGCACCTCCGGCCGGTCCTCCACCTCGCGCCAGTCCGATCGGTAGTCCGGCTCCTTCGGGATCTGCACGAGCTTCGCCCCGTTCCACGGGCACACCTCCTGGGCGTTCTGCCGGTTCACCCGTTTTCGGATCCGCCTGGGGACGGGCCGCTATCGGCGGTGAAGACCATGCCCCGCCCGGCGATACAACCGTTGGCCCGTCCGGACTGTCCCACTACTCGACGCACGTTCACATTCCAAGGGGTACACCATGGCCAGTATCAGGCTCGCCGTCCGCAAGCTCCTGAGGACGCCGTTCATCACGGTGATCGCCCTGCTCTCGCTGGCGCTGGGGATCGGCGCGAACGCAGCGATCTTCTCCATCTTCGACCAGATCCTGCTGCGGCCACTGCCGGTGGTGGAGCCGGACCGGCTGGTGAACCTGGAGGCGCCGGGGCCGAAGCCGGGGGGGTCGACGTGCAACCAGGCCGGCGGCTGCGAGGTCGTCTTCAGCCACCCAATGTTCCGGGACCTGCAGGCCGCCGGAGAGACCGGGTTCGCCGGGCTGGCCGGTCACCGGACCTTCCCCGCGAACATCGCACAGGGTGACCGGACGGTGGACGGGGCCGGTGTCATGGTGTCGGGATCGTACTTCTCGCTGCTCGGACTGCGACCGGCCCTGGGCCGCCTGCTCCAACCGGCGGACGACGAGGGGGGCGGCGACCACACGGTGGCGGTCCTGAGCCACCGGTTCTGGCAGAACAACCTGGGCGGCGACCCGGGCGTGCTCAACAGTGCCATGGTGGTGAACGGCGTGACGTTGACGGTGGTGGGCGTCGCGCCCCGGGGCTTCGATGGCACCACGCTGGGGCCGCAGCCCCACGTGTTCGTTCCGCTGACGCTGCGTGGCCAGATGGAGCCGTGGTCCGGAAACGACTTCGAGAACCGTCGCGCCTACTGGATCTACGTCTTCGGTCGTCTGGAGCCGGGGGTCACGCCGGAGCAGGCGGCGGCGAGGACCAACCAGGTGTACGCGTCGATCATCAACGAGGTCGAGGCGCCGCTCCAGGAGGGGCTGAGTGAGCAGACGCTGGCCCAGTTCCGAGAGAAGCGGGTGGCGCTGGAGCCGGGGCAGCAGGGGCAGAGCAGCGTGCACGAGGAATCCCGGACACCGCTGGTGCTCCTTCTCGGCATCACGGCGCTGGTTCTTCTGATCGCGTGCGCGAACATCGCGAACCTGCTCCTGGCCAGGGGCGCCAGCCGGAACACCGAGATGGCGGTGCGCGGGTCCATGGGGGCCACCCGTGGCCAGCTCCTGCGTCAACTGCTGACGGAAGCGATGGTGCTGGCCGTGGTCGGTGGGCTCGCGGGCCTGGCCGTGGCCCGAGCCACGCTCTGGGGAATCGCGTCGATCCTGCCGGAACAGCAGAGCGCGATCCTGAACCTACAGCTGAGCCCATCCATGATCGGGTTCACGGCGGCTGTCGCCCTCGGCACCGGTATCCTGTTCGGACTCTACCCCGCGTGGCACGCCGCGCGGGCCACGCTGGTCACGGCGATCAGGAGTGGCAGTGGCCAGACGTCGGGGTCCCGGTCGGCCGCCCGGTTCCGGACGGGGCTGGTCACCGTCCAGATCGCGCTCTCCGTCACCCTGCTGGTGGCCGCAGGGCTGTTCATCCGAAGCCTGGGCAACATCAGCCGCGTGGAACTGGGCGTCCGGACGGACAACGTGGCGAAGTTCGCTATCGCACCCATGCTCAACGGCTACGACGGCGAGCGGTCGCACATCCTATTCGAGCGGTTGCGCGAGGAGCTCCTGGCGCTGCCCGGCGTGGAGGGCGTGACGTCCAGCATAATCCCGGTCCTGGAGGGGAGCGCCAATATCGCGGGCGTGGCCGTGCAGGGGTTCGAGGGCGGGCCGGACGTGGACCAGACCTCGTACTACAACGAGGTCGGGCCGGACTACCTGAGCACCCTCGGGATCCCCCTCATCGCAGGGCGTGAGTTCGACCGGCGCGACGGCCCCGGCGCCGGGTACACGGCGGCCATCGTGAACGAGGCGTTCGCCGAGAAGTTCGGGCTGGCGCGCGGCGAGGTGGTGGGCTCGTTCATGGCGCTGAACAGCCGCACCAGCGCCGACTCGTTGACCATCCAGATCGTGGGCCTCGCCCAGAATGCCAAGTACAACAGCGTGAAGGACGAGATGCCGCCGGTGTTCCTGCTCGCGCACGCACAGGACCCCGACGTGGGCTTCATGAACTTCTACATCCGGACGGCCGGCGACCCGGGGCCCATGCTCCAGGCCGTGCCCGGCGTGCTCCGTCGCCTCGACCCCAACATGCCGGTCACCGGGCTGATGACGCTGGAGCAGCAGGCCGCGGAGAGCGTGTTCATGGACCGCTTCATCAGCATCCTGACCACGGCGTTCGCGGTCCTGGCCACACTCCTCGCCGCCATCGGGCTCTACGGCGTGCTGGCCTATACGGTGGCGCTTCGGACCCGTGAGTTCGGGCTCCGGATGGCGCTGGGCGCCGACACGGCGAAGGTGCGGCGAATGGTCCTCCGCCAGGTGGCCGGGATGCTCGGGGTCGGCGGCGTGATCGGTATCGCAGCCGCCCTGGGCCTCGGCCGGGCCGCAGGGTCGCTCCTCTACGAGCTCGAGGGACACGACCCCATGGTATTCGTGGCCGCGGTGATGCTGCTGGCGGGCGTGGCGTTCGGCGCCGGGTACGTTCCGGCCTTCCGGGCTTCCCGGGTGGACCCCATGGAGGCGCTCCGCCACGAGTAGCGCTGCGGTTCGGTGGCGGCAGGTGCTCGCGCGCCCCACCCCCGCCGCGCTCGACCTCCTGATCCTCACGGCGGTGTCGCTCGGCAGCCTGGCCACCTGAGTGCGCGTGCTGGTGCTGGTGCGTTCCCGTGCCCGACTGCGGTGTCGACCGGACCCGGAGACGGAACGAACATGGTGATCGCAGCCATGAACAGGAGGGCGCCGGAGCACGGGCGGCGGACACCGTGCGGCGTCCGCTCCCACCCTCGCCGGCCCTGGCGATCCCGGTCCGATTCCCCCTACGCGCGATCCAACCCGCCCTGACCCAGCGCCCACGCCGCGTGCTCCCGCACCAGCGGCTCGTCGTTCTCCAGCGCGTCACTCAGCACCGCCAGCGCATCCCGCAGCACCGCCACCTCCGGCGCCTCCTCCACCGACGCCAGCCAGTTGCCTTCGGCGACTTCCGTTGCGCTCCAGTTCCCCAGCGCCACCGCCACGTTGCGCTTAAAGCCGGCGTACCCCGCCCGCCGGATCGCCGACCCCCGCGTCCACACGTCCCACTCCTCCCGCGTCATCCGCATCAGCTCGACCAGCGACGGCGACTCCGTCCCCGGCAGGTGGTTGGAAGGCTGGGGCGCCGACCAGGCTTCCGCTGCTCGCGACGAATCAGCGGCGTCCTCGAACCTCGAACTCGAATGCCCGCTGCGCGGGCTCGCCGAGGCGCGAAGCGCCGACGGCGATCGAACGTCGACCTCGACCGGCGGCCTGGGCACGTAGTCCGCCTCCGCGTTGATCGGCACCAACCGCGGACTGTTCCACGGACACACCTCCTGGCAGATGTCGCACCCGTAGACCCGATTCCCGATGCCCGGCCGCAGCGCCTCGGGGATCGGCCCGCGATTCTCGATGGTCAGGTACGAGATGCACCGCGTGGCGTCCAGCACGGGCGCGCCATCCTCGTTACGGCCGAGCAGCGCGCCGGTGGGGCAGGCGTCCAGGCACGCCGTGCAGCTGCCGCAGCGGTCGGCTTCGAACGGCTCGTCGTAGGTCAACTCGAAGGGCAGGAGAAGCGACCCGATGAAGAACCACGATCCGCGCTTCGGATCGATGAGCATCGTGTTCTTCCCCTGCCAGCCCAGCCCGGCGCGCCGCGCCAGATCCCGCTCCAGCACCGGCCCGGTGTCCACGTACGCGCGGGCCACCGGGAGCGGCCGCCCCGTCTCCTCCTCCAGCCACCGCACCAGGCCCAGCAGCTTCTTCTTCATGACCCGGTGATAGTCGCGCCCGCGGGCGTAGCGCGCGATGATGCCGCGATGGGGCGGGGTGCCCTCGTTGCCGTGGGCGTCGGGGTCGTCCGGGAAGTAGTGGTGCGCCACCACGAGCGCCGAGCGCAGCTCCGGCCAGCGGGTGCGGGGATCCACGCGGGCGGCCACGGCGTCGTCGCGGGCGAGGTAGTCCATCGTCCCGTGGTACCCGCGCTCCAGCCACCAGCGGTAGAAGGCCCGGTGATCACTGGCGACGATGGGCGTCGCGCCCACGGCCTCGAACCCTGCCTCCTTCGCCGCCTCCTTCAGCGCACGGGTCAGCGTGAATGCACTTTCGCTCATGGCCACGTCGTACCCGGTCTCCGCCCACCGCGTTCCGGGGCGATCGGATCGCCCGCGCGCCCTGCGCAGGTCGCTACGGCAGCACCATGAGGAGGAACACGAACGAGAACAGCCCGACGGTCTCGACGATCCCCATGGCGATGATCATGAAGGCCAGCCCCTGGCCGCCGCCCTCGGAGAGCGCGCGGCAGGCGGCGGCGCCGATCTTCCCCTGGAACCAGGCGCTGAACAGCTCGGCCAGCCCGCCGGCGAGGCCGATGCCGAGGAGGGCGCCGGCGTTTGCGGCCACCATGTCGGGGACGAACACGCGGTCGCGCAACCCGATGAGCATGAGGATGGCGCCGTAGATGGTCTGGGAGAGCGGCAGGCCGACCAGGATGACGTACGTGAAGCTGAGCGGCCGGCCGGCGCGGGCCTCCTTGGCCCACGCGCCGGCGGCGGCCTGGCCGGCCGTCCCGATCCCGAGCGCGCTGCCGATGGCGCTGAGGGCGAGCACGAGCCCCAGAGAGAGCTGACCCCAGAAAGCAGTCATGGACGTTCCTTGACGAGTCGTTCGGAGAAGGGCCGGTAGGGATACCCGGTCCAGTGGATGCCGGCGTTGCTGGAGAACTCCAGCACGTTGAGGCGCACGCCGTGGGCGAAGATGGCGATGAGGATCAGGGCGATGTTGAGCCCGTGCCCCACCACGAGGACGAGCCCGCCGGCGAACCAGGAGGCAGAGCCCGCCAGCATGACGGCCAGCACGTTGAACGTGGAGCCGAGATAGTAGCTGGCCAGCCCTACGGCCATTAGGCGGATGTAGCTCAGCGTGTCGCTGAACGTCCCCAGGAACGGCAGCAGACTCCCGGCGACGCCCAGTCCGATGCGCGCGGCGAACGGCTGGTCCGGCCGACTGAATCCGGCCACCAGCACCATCCCCGTCACCAGCCCGACGATGGCGGCGCGCATCACCAGCGGCGGCACGCCTTCCTGGCCGAAGAAGAGCAGCCAGATGACGGCCAGCATGGAGACCAGCACGATGGACCAGCCGGCTTCCGCCAGCGCGGTCGGATCGGGGGCCACTTCCAGGAGCCTGCGGAGGTGGGCGGACACGAGGTGGGTGGCGCCGATGAAGAAGCAGATCTTGATCAGCAGCATCCGGGTCTCGGCCTCGGTGCCCCGGATGGCCTGGAGGGCGTGGAGCCCGCGGCCCAGCACGGCCACGGTGCCGCCGGCGTCCATCATGGCGGTGGGCGTGAAGCCGAACCACACGCCGGTCAGCGCGCCCCAGACCAGCCCGGCGACGCCGAACAGCCCCACCATGATCCGCATGTCCCGCCCGAGGGCTTCGCGCAGCCTGCGGCCGCCGAAGAGAGCGGTCAGGATGAAGAGCACGCCATAGCCCGCGTCGCCGATGATCATGCCGGCGAACAGCGGCAGCGCCACCATGAACAGCGCGCTGGCGTCCATCTCATCGTAGCCGGGGACCATGCTGAGGATGCGGAACATGCCGTCCACCGGACGGGCCCAGCGGCGGTAGCGCACCAGGGTGGGCGGGCGCTCGTCGGCGCGGGGCGCTTCCACCCGGAGCGCCACCGGCGGGTGGCCGCTCGCCAGCGCTTCGCTCAGCGCATCCACGCGCTCCTCCGGGAGCCACCCCTGCACCGCGAACAGCCGGTCCTCGTCCAGTCCGCTCCGCGTCACCTGCTCCCAGCGCTGCTCCTTTTCCAGCCGCTCCCGCTCCCGCTCCAGGTCGGGAATCAACCATGCCAGCGCGGCCAGCCGCTCCCGCTGCGCGTCCAGCGCCCAGTGCAGCGCCGCGGCCTCCGCTTCGATGCTGTCGCGGTCGCGCTCCGGCGGCGGGACCTCCTCCGCACGCTCCGGGATGGTGTCCGCGTCCACATCGACCACGCCCACCGCCTGCCGTCCGCGGGACAGCTTCCGCAGCGGCTGGACGAAGCGGCCGCGCAGCGCTCCCACCGAGCGCTCGGGCACGATCAGGACGCGCAGGCTCAGCCCCGCATCCCGCAGCGCCTCGAGCTGCGCCAGGCGCACGCTCCCCCAGCGGTGCAGGCCGTCGGCCTCGCGGAAGAGGGTGTCCAGCCGCTGGCGCGCCTGCTCCCCCTGGCGCCCGATCCCCGCCACCTCCTCCGCAGCGTCACGGGCGCGGAGCGGCGGCCGCGGACCGCGCGGTTCGAAGGCCCGGAGCACCTGGAGCGCCGCCTCCACCTGACGGAGCGCCTCCAGCCGCTCCTCGCCCACCGGCCCTTCGTGCGGCCGGACCGGCACGATGTGCAGGACGCCCAGGTGGCGGAGCCGGCGCAGCATGGCATCCCGGTCCTCGTGGCGGCACACCGCGAAGGCCTTCACCATCGGAACGATCACGTGACGCCTCCTTCCAGCCGCTCGTACGCCGCCGAGAGCGCCGCCTTCGCGATCTTCGAGCGCCCGACGGCGCCGGCCATCTCGTCGCCCAGGTGGATGCGGATGCGCTGGATGATCTCCTGCTTCTCGGGGATCTTCACCTTCTCGAACAGGTTCACCCGCTGCACCACCCGCGTCAGCTCCCGCCGCAGCAGCTCCCGGCGACGCTCCAGGATCTCCACCTCCGCTCGCCGGCGGTTCAGCGCCCGCAGGTCGTCCAGCGCGTGCTCCACCCATGGCGGCGTGACGAACAGGCTGTACTCCACGGCATTGAACACCACCTCGTCCAGCTCCGGCACCTGGACGCCCGCGACGTTCACGGTGCGCGCGCGCACCTCCGCCGGGTCGGCCATGGACCGGACGTCGAGCCCCGCCACGTCGCCGAGCACCGGGGCGTATCGGTCCAGCGACGCCCTCACCTCCGCCAGCCTCGCCCCCGCTTCCCTGAGCAGCGATTCCGTCTTCTGGAGCGTGGCCTGGAGCTGCTGCTGCCGCAGCTTCAGTGCGGGCAGAAAGCGCTCGTAGCGCACCAGAAGCTCCCGGCTGCGCTTCAGCTCGAGGCGGGTGAGGGAGACGCGAGCCATGGCCGCCTCAGGCCGCGTCCGCCTCGGCCAGCGGCCGCGGCCAGTGGGCTTCCAGGATGCTGCGCCGTATGCCGGTCTCCACCGGCTCGATGCACTCGGCCAGGATCTCCCAGCACCGGTCCAGTGCCGCTTCCAGCGGGATGTCCACGGCCAGGTCCATCACCCGTGCCTCGAACAGCTCACCGTAGCGCAGCAGCTTCTCGTCCCACGGCGCCAGCTCGAAGCCCATCTCCCGCTTCTCGCGGCTCTCGCGCGTCCCGGCGTACAGCTGGATGCATGCGTCCATGATGGCCCGATGGTCGTCGCGCGTTTGCCCGTTCACCAGCTGTTTCAGGCGCGACAGCGAACCGAACGGGTCGATTCGCCCGTTCCGCAGGTAGAACTGGCCCTCGGTGATGTAGCCCGTGTTGTCGGGCACCGGGTGAGTCACATCGTCGCCCGGCATGGTGGTGCAGGCCAGCACGGTGAGCGACCCCGCGCCCTCGAAGTCCACCGCCTTCTCGTAGCGGCGGGCCAGCTGCGTGTACAGGTCGCCCGGGTAGCCGCGGTTCGACGGGATCTGCTCCATCGTGATGGCGATCTCCTTCAACGCATCGGAGAACGCCGTCATGTCGGTGAGCAGCACCAGCACCCGCTTGCCTTTCAGCGCGTACTGCTCGCCCACTGCCAGGCACAGGTCCGGAACCAGCATGCACTCCACGATGGCGTCGGACGCGGTGTGCACGAACATGATCGTCCGCGCCGAGACGCCGCCCTCCTCGAACGCGGTCCGGAAGGTCAGGTAGTCGTCGTGGCGCAGACCCATGCCGCCGAACACCACCACGTCCGCGTTGGCCTGGAGCCCCACCCGTGCGAGCAGCTCGTTGTACGGCTCCCCAGGCACGGAGAAGATCGGCAGCTTCTGGGACTCGACCAGCGTGTTGAAGACATCGATCATCGGGATGCCGGTCCGGATCATCCGCCACGGCAGGCGACGCAGGACCGGGTTCACCACCGGGGACCCGAGCTCCACTTCCTCCGCCTCCGGCTCGGAGCGGCCGTCGCGCGGGCGGCCCGCGCCGTCGAAAACGCGCCCGAGGATGTCGTCCGAGAACGGGACGCGCATGGGCTTGCCGAGAAAGCGGACCCGGTCGGCGGTGGACACCCCCTGGGTGCCCGAGAACACCTGCAGGCTCACACGGTCACCGTCCAGGCGGATCACCTGGGCCAGCGAGCTGCCGCGCGCCCCCGTGATCATCGCCAGCTCGTCGTAGCCCACGTTCGGGGCGCGCACCGTGACCACGCTCCCGGCAATGCTCGTGATACCGTCGTAGTACTTCCTCATTGGACCTCGAGGCGCTGGGCGCGCGGCCGGCCCACGCGCTCGATGAAGCGATCGACCCGCGACAGCATCCGGTCGTACTCGTCGCTCCCTGCCGCGGCGTAGTTCCAGTTCCGGAAGAGGTCGCCGGCGCGAAGCATGGCCTTCCTCGCCTCCTCCTTCGTCTCGAAGTCCAGCTCCCGCCCCAGCAGGGTGAGGAGCCTGTCGAACACGAAGCGCTGCCGGTCCGCGGGCGTCGCCGCGTCCACTGCGTCGAAGGCGTTCTGCTGGAGGTAGCACGTGTCCAGCAGCTCCGCCTTCAGCATCACCGTGTAGTCCGGGACGGAAACGCCCTCCTCGCCCACCACCGTCATCATCTGGCGGATTTCGTCACCCCGCCGGAGCAGCGCTTTCGCCTTCGCCACCTTCTCCGGGGCCACGACGCCCCGGTACTTGCTCCACGACTCCAGCGGGTCGATGGCCGGATACCGGCGCGCCCTCGCCCGCGCGCTCGACAGCCCGTGGAACGCCCCCACCACCTTGAGCGTGGCCTGCGTCACCGGCTCTTCGAAGTTGCCGCCCGCCGGGCTCACCGTCCCGCCCACGGTGAGCGTGCCGGTGCGGCCGTCGTTGAGCTCCAGCGCTCCAGCCCGCTCGTAGAACGCCGCGATCCGGCTTTCCAGATACGCCGGGAAGGCCTCCTCGCCCGGAATCTCCTCCAGTCGGCCGGAGAGCTCGCGCATCGCCTGCGCCCAGCGCGATGTCGAATCGGCCAGCAGCAGCACGTGGGCACCCATCTGGCGGTAGTACTCGCCGAGCGTCACCGCGGTGTAGACTGACGCTTCCCTCGCCGCCACCGGCATGGCCGAGGTGTTGCAGATGATGATCGTCCGCTCCATGAGCGTCCGCCCCGTGCGCGGATCCTGGAGCGCCGGGAATTCCCGGATCGTCTCCACCACCTCGCCGGCCCGCTCGCCGCACGCGGCCACGATCACCACGTCCACTTCCGCGTGCCGCGAAGTGATCTGCTGGAGCACCGTCTTGCCCGCGCCGAACGGGCCCGGAATGCAGTACGTCCCGCCGCGCACCACGGGGAAGAGAGTGTCGATGATGCGCACGCCCGTGACCAGCGGCTCGGATGGCATCAGGCGGCGGCGCGCGACCTCGAGCGGCACTTTCACGGGCCAGTGCTGCTGCATCGTGACCTCGTGTTCGTGGCCCCGCTCGTCACGCAGGAGCGCGACCGCCTCCGCTACGGTGTAGTGCCCGGCCACGGCCACGGACGTCACGGTGTACCGGCCGCGGCGCGCGAACGGCACCATGATGGGGTGCTCGAGTATGCTCTCCGGGACGCTCCCCAGCACATCGCCCGCGCGCACGGTGGCGCCCGCCCTGACGGCGGGAGTGAAGCGCCAGCGCCGCTCCTGGGGCAGACCCGGCAGCGACTCGCCGGCCTGTAGGAAGAAGCCCGTTTCCCTCGCCAGCTCCGGGAGCGGGTTCTGCAGCCCGTCGTAGATCTGGCCGAGGAGTCCGGGGCCCAGCGTCACCGACAGCAGCTGGTCGCCCAGCTCCACGGGGTCGCCCACACGCAGGCCGCGCGTCTCCTCGAACACCTGGAGCTCCGCCCGCCGCCCGCGCACCCGGATGACCTCGCTCATGAGCCTGGCGCCGTCTCTCCGGATGCAGCGCGCCACCGAGTTCTGGACCACGGCGCCATCCGTCTCCACGGCTACCATGTTGCCGTAAACCGCTGTGATCCGCCCCATCATACGCCGGCCTCCTTCGCCAGCGTGCGCGGCCGCGGCCGGTCGGGACCGGCGCTGCGCTGCCAGCGGTGCAGCAGGACGAGCTTCGCGGCGTACGCTGCGAACTCGTCGTCGTCGAACGTGAACCAGGGTTCGCGCTGGTCGACCCAGCGCCAGCTCGCCGTGATCAAGGTCCTCAGCCCGGTGAGCGGGTCGGGCGCCGCCGACCACGCCGCCTGCGCCGCTTCCGCCTCCCCCTCGAACTGCTGGAGATCCCACGCCACCGTGTACCGCGCCGGCTCCATTCCGAGCGCTCTGGCCCGGGCCACGGCCAGCGCGTTGCGGAGCGCGACCTCCCAGCCCACCCACTCGCCGAGGAACCCGCTCGCTTCCGCCTCCGCCAGCGCGGCGGCGAAGCGGAAGTACGCCGTCCAGAGCGCGTCCATGGGAAAGGCGGGAGTCTCGACCGGGTCGGCGGCAACCGCCAGCTCGGGGGGCAGCGGCGCGCCGCCCCTGGCCTGCTCGTCGGTCAGCACGGCCAGATCGGGCTGCTCGATCTCCCCCGCGCACACCGCCTCCCGCTGCAGGAGGTCGTGAGACAGGAGCACGGCCCTGGAAAGGCGGTGGGCACGCCCCGCCGGAACATCGGCGAGGAATTCGCCGAGCGACAGCGGCGGGAGCGCCGGCGGCGGGTCCAGCACCGGGAGCGCGGCCAGACGGTAATAATGGGGGCTCGCCATGCTGCGACCGTCAGCCGTTCCGCTTGGTGGAGCGTGCGAGCGCCGGAACCCCCACCTCGCCATCGGCATCGAGCGGCCCGCGGTCCAGAATCTCCCGGAGCCGCGGCCTCACCATCTCCATGAGCTTCTCCACCGTGGACTCGACGCTCACTTCAACGGTTCCACCCCGCACACGGTACTCGAAGCCCGCCTCGCGCAGCGCACCCTCGACCCGCAGCCCGCTCGCGCCGGTGAGCCCGGCGGCGACCTCCTTCAGCCACCACGCTTCGAGCTGCTCGGCCAGCTCACGTGGCACCCGCACCTCGGTCGGACGCCCTTCCGCATCCGCCCGGGCGTACGCGCCAGCCATTTCCCGCAGCAGCGACCCCAGGAATTCCGGATCGCGCAGGCGCGCGTCCGCGGCCCGCGACAGCAGAGTCTCCAGCACTTCGTTGAGCTTGGTGCGCAGCTCGATGACCGCGTCCCTGGCCGCCAGCGTCAGCTCCGCCTCCGCACGCTCCCGCTCCCGCGACGCCGTGTCCCGCGCCTCCGCCAGGAGCGCGTCCGCCTCCGCCTTCGCGCGGCGGATGATCTCGGCCGCCTCTTCCCTTGCCTCCGCCGCAAGCCGACGCGCTTCGTGCCTCCCCGTCTCGACACCTTCGCTGTGCAGCTGCGCTACGAAGGTCTCGAGGGTCAGGCTCGCCGCATCCGGGCCAGTGGCGCCGTCGGGGGCTTTCCTGCCCGTCCGCTTCTCGGATCGCGTCATCGCATCACATCGTCGAGCACGCCGTCGGCGGGTGCTCACGACCCTGGGCTGGGGGGGGTCGAA
Source organism: uncultured Gemmatimonadales bacterium (assembly GCA_963798845.1). Classification (GTDB taxonomy): domain Bacteria; phylum Gemmatimonadota; class Gemmatimonadetes; order Longimicrobiales; family RSA9; genus CAVUKA01. The sequence goes on from CAWCUS010000006.1 coordinate 138,538, forward strand.
TGCCGGGTGTCGCTTTCGAATTTCACAGCACACGATTCACGGAGCAATAGGAGTCTGCCCCACATCCACCACCCTTTTCCCCACAGACCGGCGGGAAGAAGCACGCATTCTCACGCGCGGTTCTTCCGCTGTGACGGCCGGCACAATAGCTTCGAGCAGAAGGAGAGCCCCGCGATTCCGGCCGGCCGCCGGACCGGCCGGTGGGCGCCACCAATGGGGGTGTGCGGCCACGGTCTGGAGCCAGGCGAAGAGCCATGTATTCGAACATTGTCGTCCCCCTGGACGGTTCGGAGTTCTCCGAACGGGCCCTGCCGTGGGCCCGCACGATCGTCCGCCGCTCCGGCGGCGCCCTCCGCCTGGTCCACGTCCACATCCCGCTCCGCATCCCGACGTGCGCGGAGGTCATCGGACCGCGCGTGGGAGAGCAGCTCCGCCAGATGAAGGCAGACGCCGAGCGGCAGGAGCGGGCGTATCTGGAAGTGGCCCGGAGCGGACTCGAGCCGGAGCCGGCGTCCATTTCGACGGCCGTGCTGCGCGGCCCCATCGCGCCGTCGGTGGCCGACCACGCGGCGACGGAAGGCGCTACCCTCATCGTCATCGCGACGCACGCGCGGCCGCCACTGGACCGGGTGCGCCTGGGAAGCATCACCGACGAGATCGTGCGGCGCTGCCAGATTCCGGTGCTCATCGTGCGAGGGGAGGATCACGTGCTCCCCGGCCCGAACGAGAGCGCGCCCGTGGAGCGCGTGGTGGTGCCACTGGACGGGAGGCCCCGCTCGGAGCGCTCGCTGAGCTACGGCGTGGAGCTCGCCCGCCTCTTCGACGCCGAGGTGGTCCTGGTCCGGGTGGTCCGGTCCGGCCGAAGGACCGAGCGAGAGGACGCGCTCGGGTGCGCGCGGCAGTATCTGCGCGGCGTGGTCTCGCGCCTCGACGCCGCGGGCGTCGTGGCCTCCTTCCGGAACCCCGAGAGTCTGGACGTCGCCGATGCAGTGGCGGAAGTCGCCGAAGAGGCCGCCCCCGGCGTGGTGGTGATGGCCTCGCGGTATCGCAGCGGCCTTTCCCGCCTGGTGCTGGGGAACATCGCCGAGGAGCTGGTCCGGAAGTCGCCCGTTCCCGTCCTTGTAGTGGGTTCGCGCACGCACATCGCCCCGACCTCCTTCTGACGCGCCCGCCGGGGCCGTGGTCCACTCCTCCCCGACATACCGTCGGGATATGCCGGAATTCCGCGAACCGTGGGGCAAAACCCCACCGTTCTGGCGTGATGAACCCGACTTGACTTTCCCACTCCCCTGTGGACTTTTCGTGGTGCGCGTCCGGGGCGCGCGGGCGGGTCGTCACAAGAGCCGAACGGGGGTCGAATGAGAGCGACGGGGAACCGCGCACGGCTGTCCCTGATCGTGGTTGCGGGGGGTCTGGCGCTGGCGTCGTGCGTCGATGAAAGCGTGACGTACGAGGACCGCGGCCTCTACGGTCCTGGCGTGGAAGCCGCGGGAGGGTTCATCGGGTACGCCGACCCGTCCGACGACGACAAGCTGACGGTCTGCGGCTACTGCCACGGTACGGTGCAGGCGCAGTGGGAGCAGACAGCGCATGCGTCCGCGTGGGAGGGGCTCCAGTCGAGCGACCACGTCCAGCCCGTCTGCGAGGGGTGCCACACGGTCAACTCGCTCGGCAACATCGTCCCGGAAGGGGAGGGCGGCGCGCCGGTGGGCGGGCACGCGTCGGCGGAGACCTCGAACGGGCGCTACCTGGATGTGCAGTGTGAGAGCTGCCACGGCCCCGGGATCACCCACGCGACAGACCCCAGCAAGGGCAACCGGCCGCTGGCGCCGGTGCAAGTCCGCAGCAGCCTGACCAGAGGGTGCGGCGAATGCCACAACGGTGTCCATCACCCGTTCGTGGAGGAGTGGGAGACGTCGCCGCACGGAAACGTCAACCCCGTCCCGGCGACCGACCAGGAAGACGGGTGCGCCTCATGCCACTCGGGCGAAGGCGCGCTGCTCCGCCTGGGCGTCACCGCCGACTACCTCGAGAAGGACTCGCTGCTCGCCAGTGACGCGGCGTATGCGCAGATCGCGTGCGCGGTGTGCCACGACCCCCACTCGAAGACGAACCCGAAGCAGCTCCGCTTCCCCGTCGAGTCGGCCACGGTGGACAACCACCTGTGCGCCCAGTGTCACGATCGCCAGTCGCAGCCGAACGCGGCGGCGGACAACTTCTTCGAGTTCCGGCCGCACTCGCCGGAGACGGCCGAGCTGAAGGGGACGGCGGGGTACTTCCCGGCCACGGCGTCGATCGGCCCGGGGACGATCACGGGACCGCACGGCATCTCGAGCAATCCCCGCCTGTGCGCGTCGTGCCACGTGGTGCCCTACACGGTCGAGGATCCGGCCTCGGGCGAGACCTTCACGTCCACCGGGCACGGCTTCCGGGCCGCGCCGTGCGTCGGCCCGAACGGGCTGCCCTCGGGCGAGGAGGACTGCGTGCTGACGACGACGGCGCGCAGCTTCAAGGGGTGCGTCTCGGGCGAGTGCCACGCCGGCGAAGCGGAGGCGCAGGCCACGCTCGTGTCCGCGATCGACCGAGTCCTCCCGCTGGTGACGGCGCTGTACGCCCGTCTGAACCAGGTCGACCCGAACGGCAACCTGGCGGGCGGCGCGATCGACTTCACCGATGGCGTGCTCACCGTCGCCGACGGCGCCTACTTCAACCTGGCCCTGGCATTGTACCCGGGGAGCATCACGTCGCGGACGTCGCCGGAGACGATCCGGGGCTACCTGGCTCCGTCGGTCACCCACAATCCGGCCCTGATCGAGGCGCTGCTCCGGGCCAGCCTGGAGGCGCTGGACGCTACGTATGGCCCCAGCCCCGGCGCGGCCGCGCTGCCCACGTCCGCGACCGACCGGTGAGGCGGGGGCCATGAGGTTCATCGTCCTGGATCGGCGCCGACGGGGCGGCCGGCCCGGCGTTCTGTCGTGCGCGCTGCTCGCGCTGCTGGCGGCAGCGCCCGCTGCGGCCCAGGGCGTTCGCGGCACGGCCACGACGACACTCCGCTACCTGACCCTTCGGCCGATCCAGTCCGACACCGTGGATGCCGCGAACGTCTCGGCCGAGGACGGACAGCTCGTGTTCGACGGGCACTCCGTCACCTGCCTCGCGGGCGGGCTGCAATGCGTCTATTACACGCCGGATGACGTGGCGCACGCGGCCGTGGGCACACAGGACATCTCCGCCACCGCGTGGGGATTCGGGGTCCGCGGCCTCAGCGCCACCTTCCTGCTGAGGGGGCGCGCCGACCTCGGCGGCGACTTCACCTGGCCCACGTCGGACGATCCGTTCGATGCCATCCTCGCCTACGCCGAGCTCCAGCGCTCCGGCTACCGCGTGCGCGCGGGGCGCCAGCGCACCCTCTCGGGGCTCGGCTTCTCCGGCTACGACGGCGTGGACGTGCTGGCCTCGCCGTGGCGCGCGCTCCGGCTGGAGGCATACGGCGGACGATCGCTCGCGCGCGGTCTGAACGACCCGGCCAGCGAAGCGCTCCAGGGCATCGAGGACTTCGTCCGGGACCAGCAGGCCTTCCTCTTCGGCGGCGCCATCGAGGCCACGCCGTTCGCAGGCACCTCGCTCGGGCTGCGGTATCAGCGCGAGATCTGGGCGGACCGCGCCGGCCTGCTGTCCGAGCGCGCGTCACTGGATTTCCGCTCCTCGTTGCCGGGCGCGCTCTCGCGTGTGCACCTGACCGGGTCGGTGGATTACGACTTCGCCTTCGACCGGGTGGGGAAGGCGCGGCTGAGCCTGCGCTCGCCACTCCCCGGCGACTGGGGCTGGGTCGAGCTCACGGGGCGACGCTATCTGCCCTACTTCGACCTTTCCACCATCTGGGGCTTCTTCTCCCCCACTCCGTACCACGAGGGCGAGGTGGGTCTCACGCTGCGGCACTGGCAGCCGCTCACCGCCTGGATGAGCGCTGGCGTCCGCGAGTACGGTGACCCGGAGATCTCGGTCATCGGATCCCCGATCTCGGACCGCTCCGTGCGCTACGCCGTCGGCGCGCGGTTCCGGACGGGGGGCGTCACCACCTCCGGGGAGTACCGGCTGGAGACCGGCTTCGGCGCGGTGCTGAACTCGGGCGACGCCATGCTACGCTGGGAGACGGGACCTCGCCTCGCCCTCACCGTCCGGGGAACTGCGTTCCAGCAGATCGAGGAGTTCCGGGTGGGGGACAACACGGTGTTCGGCGGCGGTCTCGGCGCGGAGCTGCGTCTTCCGGGGGAGGCGCGGCTTACGGCGGGCGCGGACGTGTACAGGCAGGCCTGGGACCACCGGCCCAGCCAGGCGGACTGGAACCAGCTCCGCGCCTACTCGATCCTGTCCATCCCGTTTGGCAGCGACCCGGGCCTCAGGGGGCCGCGATGAGGCGGAAGTGGGGTCTGTTGGGCGCGACGATCGTCGCCGTGGGCGTGGCGGGCGGGATCCTGGTCGGGCGTGCGGGCGCGGGTGAGCAGCCGGCTTTCCCGCATGCGACGCACGCTCGCCTGTTTCCCCTGTGCACCGGCTGTCACGAAGGCGTGCCGGAAGGGGACACGGCCAGCTTCTATCCCCCGCCGACGCTGTGCGCCCGGTGCCACAATGGCGTGCGTCTGGACAGCGTCGACTGGTCGCCGCCGGCCGTGCAACCGCGCGTTCCGCTCAAGTTCGCGCATCCCGGCCACATGGCCGTGCTCGACGCCGCCGGGGACACGGCGCTGGAATGCTCGACCTGCCACGTGCCGGAAGGAGCGGGGCGGATGAACGTGGCGCCGCAGCCCGTGCTCGCAGCCTGCTTCTCCTGCCACGGCCACCCGGCCACGCAGCACATGGTGGACGCGGAGTGCGCCACCTGCCACGTCGAGTCCGTGGAGCACCCGCGGGTGGGCGAGTGGCTGGCCTCCCTGCCGTACCCGGCGGACCACGTCACCGCCGACTTCCTGCGCGGGGGCCACGGCCGCCTGGCGCGCACGCAGCCCGAGCGCTGCGCCACCTGCCACACGCAGGAACGCTGCACCAGCTGTCACGTGAACGCGAACAGCGTCCCTGCGATCGCGGCCATGCCGGCGGCCCCGCCGGCCGTACGGCTGCCTCGCTACGCAGCGCACTACTTCGTGCCGCCATCTCACGAGGCGCCCGATTTCCTGGACACGCATGGCGAGATCGCCTCGGTCCAGGAGTGCTCGACCTGCCACACGCAGAACGACTGCGCGGCGTGCCACGCGGCCCAGCCGCCCGTGGTGGTGGCCGCCATGCCGCGCTCCGAGGACGTGCGGGCGCCCGGCGTGCTGCTGAAGCCGCAGCCGCCCTCGAGCCACCGGGTGGCCTCGTTCACCACGCAGCACGGGGCGCTCGCCGCGGCAGACCCATCGTCGTGCAGCTCGTGCCACACGAGGAACATGTGCTCGGACTGCCACGAGGCCGCGGCCGTCAAGGTGGTGCTGCCGCAGGACCTGGCGGGGCCGCGCTTCCATCCGGACAACTTCATGGCACAGCATTCTGCCATGGCCTATGGCCGCGAGCTGGAGTGCGCGAGCTGCCACAACGTGGCGGCGTTCTGCCGCGACTGCCACGAGCAGGCGGGCTTCGGCACCAGCGGCAGGCTCAACGCCGGGTTCCACGATGCCGAGCCGAACTGGCTGCTGCGGCACGGGCAACCGGCGCGGCAGGCGCTGGAGACCTGCGCGGCGTGCCACGAGCAGTCCGACTGCCTGCAGTGCCACTCGACCGTGGGCTCGTTCAGCGTGAGCCCTCACGGCAAGGGGTTCGATCCCGAGCGGGCGAAGGCGAAGAACCCGGCCATCTGTTTGGCGTGTCACGTGGAGGACCCGGTCGGGTGACCGGGCATCATTGAAAAGGAGCAGCAATCGTGGAGTACAAGCGCTGGATCATCGCCGCGACCGTGTTGGCACTGGTGGCGTGCGGGGGAGAGCAGGAGGGCGAGAAGCGGCCGCTGAGCGAGGAACAGCCTCAGGCGCAGCCGCAGCAGCAGAATGCACGGGTCGGGTGGCCCGAAGGGCTGGGTGACTCCGTGGACCAGGCGAACGCCGCCTACCGCGAAGGCGACTACCAGGCCGCGGCGACCATGTACCGCGAGATGTCCGTGAGCCATCCGGACATCGGCACGGTGTGGTTCGGCCTCTACATGGCCGAGACCAAGCTGGGGAACAAGGCGGCGGCGGACTCCGCTCTGGCGCGCTCCAACGAGCTCAGCCCGGGGCTGGCCAACACGCACCAGGCCGCCACGGACACGACCATGCCGTCCGTTCACGAAGGAATGATGGAGATGCCACAGGGGCACCCGCCCATCAACCAGTGAGCAGGGCTGCGCCCGGCGCCCGCGCGGCGTCGGTGCGGCCGGACGCGCGACCCGGAACGGGCCCGGCCAGACGGCCGGGCCCGTTCTCGGATCTCACCGGGCCAGCATCGGGCCCAGCGGCTTGCCGCCCAGGATGTGCATGTGGAGGTGAGCCACCTCCTGCCCGGCATGCGCGTTCGTGTTCACGATGAGCCGGAATCCGTCTTCCGCCACTCCCTCCTTCTCGGCGAGCTTCCGGGCCACCGTGAACATCCGGCCGAGCGCCGCCTCGTGGCGCGCTTCCACGTCCGCGACCGAGGCAACGGGCTCGTTCGGCACGATGAGCACGTGCACGGGGGCCTGGGGGTTGATGTCGCGAAACGCCGTCACCAGCTCGTCCCGGTAGAGGACGTCCGCGTCGATCTCCCCCCGGACGATCTTCCCGAAAATCGTGTCCACTCCCCTCCTCCGCGCTGCGATGGGCATCGTTCCACGCCTTCGGAAACTACGTCCCGCCGACGGACCCGCACACCCGCGTGCCGCCAGATTCTCGCGTTCCGGTCCGCTCCCCCCACCGCCGCTCCGGGCTTTGACCTTTCCCTCACTCCCGCCTACGTTGCGCGTCCCATGGACTGGAATCAGTGGCGCGGCGAGTTCACGATCCTCGCCCGGACGACGTACCTGAACTCCTGCTCCCTCGGCGCACTCTCCCGCCGGGCCGAGCGACGCCTGGGGACGTTCCTGGACGAGTGGCACACGTTCGGCGCCTCCGCCTGGTACGAGGTCTGGATGGGACGCCTCGCGGAGCTCCGCGGGCGCGTGGCCAGGATGCTCAACGCGGACCCTGGCGACATCGCGCTCTCCGCTTCCGTCTCCGCCGCGCTCTCGGTAGTGGCGTCCGCGGTGGACTACGGGCGCCGGCGAAGGGTGGTGTGCGCGGAGCTCGACTTCCCCACCGTCGCCTACCAGTGGCTGGCCCGTCCCGGCGTCGAGGTGGTGCGCGTGCGCTCCGATGACGGCGCGACCATCGATCTCCAGCGCTGGGCGGACGCCCTGAGCGACGACACTGCGGTCGTCGCCACCAGCCACGTCTTCTTCAGCACTGGCGCGATCCAGGACATCCGGGCGCTCGCCGACCTCGCCCACGCCCGCGGCGCGCTGTTCGTCGTGGATGCGTACCAGAGCGCCGGTCAGCTGCCGGTCGACGTCCGCGCCGCCGACGTGGACGTGCTGATCACGGGGCCGCTGAAGTGGCTGCTCGGCGGGCCCGGCCTCGCCTACACCTACATCCGCCCCGATCTCCAGGCCACGCTCACGCCGACCACCGCCGGGTGGTGGGGTGCCGACGACCAGTTCGCTTTCGATATCGAGGCGTTCGCCTTCAAGCCGGACGCCCGCCGATTCGAGCTTGGTACGCCCGCGCTCCACACCGTGCACACCGCTCTGGGCGGTCAGGAGATCGTGGACGAGATCGGCGTCTCCCGGATCCGCGAGCGGAACCGCACCCTCACCGGCCGACTCGTCGACAGCGCTCTCGACGCAGGATTCCGGCTGCGCGTGGCGCCGGACCCCGCCGCCCGCTCGGCCATCGTGATGATCGGCCACGACCACCCGCACCGCGCGGTGGAGGCGCTGGCGGCGGACGGAATCATCGTGGACGCACGGCCGGGCCACGTCCGCGTCTCCCCGCACTTCTACAACACCGAGGACGAGGTGGACCGGGTGGTCGCGTCGCTGCGCGCCGTCGGCGTCACCGGCGCGCGCCGAGGATCGACGTGAACGGCTCCCGTACCGGCGACGGGGAAGGCGCCGCCCATGCCAGGGAGCTGACCCTTCGCGACGCACAGGCGGCCGTGGACGGCTGGATCTCGGGCTTCGAGGAAGGCTACTGGCCGCCGCTCGCCAACCTGGCCAGGCTGATCGAGGAGGTGGGCGAGCTCGCCCGGGAGATCAACCACCGGTACGGGAGCAAGCCCAGGAAGGCGGACGAGCCCGCCGGCGACCTCGCCCTGGAGCTCGGCGACACCCTCTTCGTCCTCATTGCCATTGCCAACGAGCAGGGCATCGACCTGGACGAGGCGCTCGGGCGGGTACTGGAGAAGTACGGGGTGCGGGACGCGGAACGGTGGAGGCGGAGGCCTCGCTGAGGCTCGGTCTTGCGGCCGAGCGCCCCCCGCCTACGACCGCAGCCATCGCCGGTAAAAGTCCCACGCGACGATGCCGTAGGCATCCGCAAACCGCCCGTCCGCGATCATCGCGTCGATTTCGCCCGGATCGGCTTCCCGCGGGCGGATGAACTCGCCCGGGTCCTGGTGCGGCCGCCCGACAGGGCGGCAGTCGATCACGAGCACGATGTGGAGCCGATTGTTCTGGAGAGCGGCGTTCGGTTGCACCTCACCGATCACCTTCCCGGACCGGCCCCGCCGCCCCGTCTCCTCCTCGAGCTCCCGCTCCGCGCACCGCACGGGCGTCTCGCCCTCCTCTACCAGCCCTGCGGGGAACTCGGTGGTCACCGTGCGGGTGCCGTGGCGGTACTGCTCCACCATGACGAACCGGCCCGCCGGCGTGAGCGCGATGACCTGCACCCAGTCGGGCATTTCCAGGACGTAGAAGTCCCGGACCTCGCCATCCGCCGGCGAGCGCGACCAGTCCCGCCGGACGCGAAAATGCCGGAAATCGCCGGCCGCCTCCGACCGCTCCAGCGGCCAGGCCAGCGACTCCCGGCTTTCCGCCGGGGGTTCGTCCATCTCCAGAAGAGGAACGAAAGCACCAGGATCACGATGCCGACCACCAGAATGAGCCATGCGGCGGTGCGCAGCGCGCCGACGACGCCGGTGAATCCGAGCAGAGCCACCAGGATCACGACGATGGCGATGATCAGTAACAGGTTCATGCGAGGTCTCCTGGTCGAAGTTTGCCGTACCTTGGGCAGCATTCGTGCCACTGCTGCGCCCCGGACGCGGATTACGGAACCAGCACGATGGACCCGAAGGCCTTGCCCTCTTCCAGGCGCGCATGGGCATCCGCAGCCCGGTCGAGCGGCCAGGAAACGTCGACGACCGGGCGCAGGTCGCCGGCGAACACGCGGTCCATCGCGGCCCTGAACTCTGCGGGGGAGGACATGGTGGTCCCGAGTATCTCCAGCTGGCGCCAGAACAGCGTGCGGATGTCCAGGGTGCCGGCCGTCCCGGTCGTCGCCCCGTACACCACCATGCGCCCATGCCGTCCCAGTGAGCGCACGTTCTGCCCGAACGTGGCCTCGCCCACGGAGTCGAAGATCACGTCCACGCCCCGCTTCCCCGTGTCCCTCCACAGCGTGCGGCCGTAGTCTCCGTCGAGGCGGTCGTACACCACGTCCGCGCCCAGCGCTTTCACGCGCTCCACCCACCGCGACGAAGTGACGGCGTACACACGCGCGCCCACCAGGTGGGCGATCTGCACCGCAGCCGTTCCGACGCCGCCCGAGGCGCCCGTGACCAGCACGCTCTCCCCGGCCTTCAGCCGGCCGCGGGTGAGCAGGCCGCGCCACGCGGTGAGGAAGACCAGCGGTGCCGCGGCGGCCTCCTCGAAGGCCACGTGGTCGGGGATCCTGTAGAGGTTGCGGGCAGGGACGACCACGCACTCGGCGAATCCGCCCTGCGTGTGCTCCCCGAGGATGCGGAAGCCGTCGCAGAGCGGCTCCTCCCCCTCCCGGCACCAGTCGCACGTGCCGCACGAGAGCGTCGGGTTGGCCACGACCCGCTCGCCACCCCGCCACTCCCGGACACCCCGCCCGACCGCCTCCACGGTGCCGGCCACGTCGGCGCCCCCGATGTGCGGCATCACGGTCTCCACGGGGAGTCCGCGCCGCACCCACAGGTCCAGGTGGTTCATTCCGCTCGCACCCACACGGATCCGGACCTCGCCGGGCCCCGGCTCCGGCGCCTCCACCTCCCGGACCCGGACCACCTCAGGGCCCCCGTGCTCATCGAAAATCGCCGCGCGCATGCTACCCCTTTCCCGGTCTGGATCGGCGATGATCGTAGGGGGGCGGCAACGGTCGGGCCAGAGCTGTCGCAGACCCACGGCTCCCGACCGCATGCCGGCATTCCGCCCCGTAGCCGCAAGCGGTGCATTCCCATTACTTTCCCGCCATGATCGGACCGGACCCCAGCGAGATCCTTCGGCGCCTGGAGCGGGCGGCCGCGCGCGACGCCGCCGAGCGCTCGGCGACGGAAGCGGAAGCGGTCCCGGACCTGGTCCGGCAGCTTGGAGGGGAGGGGGCCGGGCACCCGGCGCCGGACGTGACCTTTGCCGGCTACGTGGAGACCCACGAGCGAGTGCCGGCATTCGAAGGGTCGGACGGGCAGCCGTATACGGTGGACGTGGACACGGAGCAGACGGGGGATCCTGACCGGCCCTGGGCCGGTTTCCTGGTCTTCCTCCGCTGGGCGGCCACGGGGGCGGGGATCATGGGACACGTGACGTCGGACGATGTGGCCCACGGACGGACGGAGGAGGACGCCCGGGCGGCGGTGCTCGGGTTGACCCTGTATGAACTCAAGGAAGAGCTCGACCGCGCCATCGACCGGAAGCGCGAGCTGCTGGAGGAATAGATGCTGAGAGAAGTGCTGCTGTTCATGAGCGGAAGCGCGGTGGCGCGCAGCTTCGTGACGCACGCGCCGTTCGCGCGCACCGTCGCCCGCCGCTTCGTGGCTGGCGAGACGCTGGACGAGGCCGTGAGTGCGGCGAGGGAGCTGAACGCGGCGGGGAACACGGTGACGCTGGACTACCTCGGCGAGTCGGTGAGCGACCGCTCCGAGGCGCGCGCGGCCGCGGACACCTACCTGCGCATGCTGGACCGGATCGTGGCCGAGCAGCTCGACGCCAACGTGTCGCTGAAGCTGACCCAGATGGGCCAGGACATCGACCCCGAGTTCCTGCGCGAGAACGTGGGGCGCCTCCTGGACCGCGCCGCCGAGAGCGACAGGTTCGTGCGCTTCGACATGGAATCCAGCGCCTACACGCAGCGCACGCTCGACTTCGCGGACCGGCTGTGGACCCATGATGGTCGGCGCAATCTCGGGATCGTGCTGCAGTCGATGTTGAAGCGGACGGACGCCGACGTCCATTGGGCTATCGAGCGGGGCATAGGGGTCCGCCTCTGCAAAGGCGCGTACATGGAGCCAGAAAGCGTGGCGTTCCAGGACAAGAAGGACGTGGACGCCAGCTTCCTGCGCTGCATGGAGCTGCTGCTCGAGCACGGCACGTACCCGGGAATCGCCACGCACGACGAGCGCATCATCAGCGCGACGCGCGACTACGCACGCGCCCACGAAATCGCGCCCGACCGCTTCGAGTTCCAGATGCTCTACGGGATCCGACGCGACCTGCAGCGGCAGCTGATCCAGGAAGGGTGGCGCCTGCGCGTCTACGTGGGCTTCGGCAACGCCTGGTACCCGTACTTCATGCGGCGCCTGGCCGAGCGGCCGGCCAACGTGATCTTCGTGGCCAAGAACATTTCCGCGGCTGACGCTGGGATCGTGGCAGGAACGCTCCGGGTCACCGAGATCTTCCACTCCATCCAGGGCGAGAGCACCTGGATCGGCCTCCCCTGCACGTTCGTGCGCCTGACCGGGTGTCCGCTCCGGTGCGTGTGGTGCGACACGGAGTACGCATTCCACGGAGGCGAGAAGATGTCGCTCGACGAGATCGTCGCGCGCGTGGCCGGGATCGGTACCCCGTTGGTCGAGGTCACCGGCGGGGAGCCCCTGGTGCACCGCAACGCCTTCGCGCTGGTCGAGCGGCTCCTGGACCGCGGCTACACCGTCCTCGTGGAGACTTCCGGAGCGCTCGACGTGGGTCCGCTCGATCCACGGGCGCACAAGATCATGGACCTGAAGTGCCCGGGCTCCGGGGAGTCGTCGAAGAACCTCTGGTCCAACCTGGACCACCTCACGGGCCGGGACGAGCTCAAGTTCGTGATCCGTGACCGCGCAGACTACGAGTGGGCCAGGGAGGTCATACGGGAGCGGGGGCTGGACGCCCGGCTCGCCCACCGGTCGCTGCGGGCCATCCTCCTCTCCCCTGTCTGGGACGGGCTGGGCCTGGAGGATCTCGCCCGCTGGATCCTGGAGGACCGTCTTCCGGTCCGCTTCCAGGTCCAGCTCCACAAGGTGATCTGGGGACCGGGCGTACCCGGGGTCTGACGCCCCGGGCGAGCGGCTCAGAGCCCGGCGCCAGGATCGAACGGCGACGCTGCGGGACAGGCCCCGAGAGCTGGTCCCGCGTCCAGCGGCGAGGCGTGCATGTCCGGCCGCCCCATGGCTTCGACGGTCGCCATGAGCGGCGTGAACGCCGCGACAACCGCCGGCGAAGGCGCCGCGTCCACCTCGTGCCCCTCCAGCGTCCCCTCGGCCCACCGCCCTCCCGCCGGCCCCAGCAGCTGCGCCGCGAGCGAGACCACGAGGCCCCGCGCGCGCGCGCTCGCCACGTCCGCCACCACGCGCCGCCGCGCGTCGAGCGTGCCGTCTCCGTAATCGGTGACGGCGCAGCGGCCCTCGACGGAGGCGAGCACGGAATCGCGGACGGACTCGAGCCTGTCCAGCTGCACCACCACGGACGCCATCCGGGCGAGCATGGGCGCAGGTGGCCCGGGGGCGGGCGCGCTGTCCGGGGGCGCCAGCACTCCCGTAAGCTCCTGATCGAGCAGGATTCCCGGCACCGGCGGCAGAGCGTCGGCGGACCCGCCCGACGGGTCGGGCAGAGGCGCCTCCAGGACCCGCCGCGCCAGGTCGTACGCCGTGGGCGAGCGCATGCGGCCGTAGCTCTGCAGGAACCAGCGCCGCGTCTCCGAGTACACGGGCGCCACGTTGTCCAGCAGGGTGATCAGCGCCTGCCCCGCGCGCCCGGTCACGTCCGGCGGGCGCACGGTGCCATACCCGGTCAGGTAATCGTCCTGGACCGAGGACAGGTAGCCGTTGATCCGACCTTCCCTGGCAAGCGACACCGCCACGAACCAGTCGACGCTCCGCGCGAAGACCTCCGCCGGGCGGGTGGCGTGGCTCTGCAGCGATCTGGTGTCCACGCCCGGTGCGAGCGAAGCGGTGGTCAGCCCGTCCAGCGCCCGGGCAAAGCGGCCGTCCGCCAGGCGCACTGCGCGGTCTGTGGCGTAGTCGCCCCGGACGCGGTAGCGCCGGAGCGCCGTCTGCCAGTCCAGATCGTGCGCCACTTCATGGGCGATCGTTCCGGCCGCGGTTGCAGCGGGAAGGTACACGGTACGCGTGCGCGGATCGTGCACCGCGAGCGTCCCCGGGCTGCCGGGCCTCGCTTCGAACCGGACCTTCAGGCCACGCACGTCGAGCGACGGCATCACCCGCTGCAGGTCCGAAAGCGCGCTCTCCAGCATGCGTCGGTAGTACGGACGCCATGGCGCCGGCACTCCATCCGGGAACGACACCGACGCCAGGCCGAAGCGGTCTTCCAGGTCACGGTCGGTGGGACCACCGAAGCCGGGGAACCACGGACGCTCCTGACCGTACGCCCGCATCGCCACCGCGGCCGACATCACCGCCAGTCGCTCCCCGGGTGAGGGCAGCGTGCGGTGCGAAAGCACAGCGTACTCCGCCGCCAGCTCCTCCTCGTTCAGGGCCCGGGCGAAGAACCGACCGTCCGGCCCCCCCTCGCGCGGGCGCCCCGTCGCGGCCGGATCGAACGGTGCGAGCGCCACCACCACCGGCGTCTCCGGCGGACCGCCGGAGTCTGCCGAAAGCTCCGAAAGACGCTCCGCCGCCGCCGCAGACAGCAGCGAGCGCTGCCTGGGCTCCGGCGCAGGGTTCAGCGGCCCCACCCGCGGCCGGTCGTGAATGGACCGGATCCCCTCGAGGAGCCGCGGCGCCAGCGCGATCGCCTCCCGCTCCGCATCCGCGGACACCGGCAGGATCGTGGGAGACTCCACCCGGAACCGGCGGTTCACCCGCCATACCGTCAGCAGTTTCAGCGGATCCGGCGCCGAATCCCCCTCCGCCACCTCCAGCAGGTGACGCGCATCCTTGCGGCTCACCACACGGTCCCGGAGAAGCGCGGTCGCATGCGCGGCACGCAGCGGAAGCGTCGCCGGGACCGTGCCCTCCGCCGCAGCCATCCCGAACGCCAGCCGCAGCGCCAGCTCCCCCGCATCGGGATCCGCCGCGCTTCCGATGGCCCCCTCGATCAGCTCCAGCTGCCGCGCGCCGGACTCCGGGTCTCCATCCACCGACAGCGTCCGCGGGTCCACACGGTACCCGGTCCCATCCAGCGCTCCCGCCATCAACGCCCACGCGAGCGCCTCCCGCTCCGGCTTCGCCAGTCGCGGATCCTCGAGCGCGTACTCCATCAGACGGAACGGGCTCCCCAGCCCCATGCGCGCCCGTTCCAGGTACCCCAGCTGGATCGCCTGCGCCGGACTGGCGGAAACGCGAGTCTGCGACACCAGCGCAGCGGCGTACCGACGCCCGCCATCGAGCTCCGCCCCCGCATCCCGGCCGAACGGCGCGGATTGCACAGGACCGCACGCCGTCAGCGTCGCCGCGGCGAGCAGCAGTGCGCGGGCTGCGCGGAGTCCCTTCATCGGGCTCTCCTCTCGAAAGCGGGCATGGGCCGGGCGTCCGGCGAGCGCCGGACCCTATCAACATAAACAAATGTCGTCGGGCGCGGGAGGGACATCACTCGGCCTCCTCCACGGCACGCCGAAGACGTGGCCAGGTCCAGCGGGCGTAGCGGAGGAAGTTCTCGCGCAGGTCGGGGCGTCGGGCGAGAAAGGCCCAGGCGGGGGCGCCGCCCTTTTCCGCGTTGCAGCGGCGGCAGCAGGTGACGAGGTTCCCCTGCGAGTGGTCTCCGCCCTTCACGCGCGGCTCGACGTGGTCCACGGTCAGCTCGGCCGGTTCGAACACCTGGCCGCAGTAAACGCAGCGGTTCCCGTCCCGCACGAAGATGCTGTCCCTCTTCGCCCCCGCCTTCGTCATCGGCCACTCCTCGTTGCCGTCCGCTCCTCTTTAGATACCACGGCGCGGCGGAAATGCTCCGGGAGGTCCGCACGCGACGCGCCCGTGGCGTTCTCGACTTGTCGCTCTCCGGGATCGGGGCGAATATCCGCCATGCTCTCCGACCCACGATTCCGCGCGCTCCGCGCGGCTCTCCAGGGCCGCGATGTGGCGCGCGGAGCAGCCAACCCGTCGCTGTCGCAGGCCGCGGTGCTGCTGGCGCTACGCGCGTCGCGCCCGCTCGAGCTGCTGCTGATCGAGCGGGCGGAGCAGGAGGGGGACCCGTGGTCGGGGCACATGGCGCTCCCGGGCGGACGCCGGTCCGCCAGCGATGTCGACCTCATGGACACCGCGCTGCGGGAGACGGCCGAAGAAACGGCGATCGTGGTGCCGCGTCAGGCGGTGCTGGGTGAGCTGGACGAGGTGCGCCCGTCGTCGCGGCGGCGGTTCTCGATCACGGTCGCGGCCTTCGTGGCCGCCGTGCCGATGGGGACGGAAGCGGTGCCCTCGCCGGCGGAAGTGGAGAGCGCGCTCTGGGTTCCGCTTCCGTACCTGGCGAGCGACGCGGCGGTGGACGAGATCCTGATCGAGCTGGAAGACGGGTCTCGGGCGTTCCCCGCGCTGACATACCGGGAGCACGTGATCTGGGGCCTGACGCATCGGATCCTGACCGGATTCATGGACGCGGCGAGGGCCGCCGGGCTGGTCTAGGACGGGGGGGTCCAGCGCCGAGCGGGTCCAACTCCGGGCTGATCCAGGATCGGCGGGGGTCCAGCGCCGAGCGGGTCCAACTCCGGGCTGATCCAGGACCGGCGGGGTCCAGCGCCGAGCGGGTCCAACGCCGGGCCGATCTAGCGTGGGGCGTCGACGCGGGCGGCGAGGCCGGGCTGGCGGACGCCGGCGCTGAAGCCCTCGAGCTCCGCGGTGCCGGGCGCGGGGGCGAGCGTGTCCCTGGCGGCGCGGACGCGCTCGGCCGCCTCCTCGACCGCGGAGGCGACATCGACCTCCACGGCTTCCAGCCGGTCCCGGGCGACGCCGCGACCGGCGAGATACTCCTCGAAGAGGCCCACCGGGTCTCGCCGGCCCCATTGCTCGAACAGCTCGGCCGGGAAGGTGCGCCTCGCTTCCGCCTCGTCGTGGGTGGCGTGGCCGCCCATCCGGAACGTGTCGGCGACGAGCAGGGTCGGGCCGTCCCCGGCCCGGGCACGCTCCGCCGCCAGGCGCGTCGCGGCCCAGACGTCCAGGACGTTGTTGCCGTCAGCGAAGCTGCCCGGCACGCCGTACATCTTCGGCCAGCTGCGGAAGTCGCCGGCGCCGTGCTGGTCTGCACGCGTGCCCAGGGCGACCTGGTTGTTCTGGAGCACGAAGATGGCGGGGACGCGGCGGACTGCGGCAAGGTTGAGACCTTCGTGGAACGCCGCGGTCTTGGTGGCGCCGTCGCCCACCCACGTGAGCGCCACGCGGTCCTCGCCCCGCTGCTGGAACGCCAGGGCCGCGCCGGTGACCACGGGGACCATGTCGCCCACGTGGGAGATGGGCTGGAGGACGCCGTGGTCCAGGTCGCCGAAATGGAGGTCACGGCCGCCAGTGGGACTGTTCCGCGTAGCCAGGAGTCCGTGGAAGATCGCCTCGAGCGGCACGCCCATCTCCGCCAGCGCGCCCGCGTTCCGGATCATCGGGGCGACCAGGTCGCGGCCGCGCCGGAGCGCGTGAACGGGTCCCACGGTCACGGCTTCCTCCCCCGTCCCGAGCCACGCTTTCGACAGCACGCCCTGCCGCACCCAGCGCTTGAGCGTGATGTCGTGGAGGCGAGTGCGCAGCAGCCCCGCGTACAGCTCCAGCAGCGGCGCCTCTTCGAGGGCGTCGATCAGGGCCCACCTCTCCGGGTCGGAGCGAAGGCGCTCGCCGTACTCTCGCACCAGCTCGGGATCCGGCTCCCAGCTCACGTACTCCGGGGGGTCGAACAGCGGGTAGCGCTTCATGGCTCCGGGGGCTGAGTTGGTGCAGGCAGTGCGGCTACGGCTGCCGCGACACCGGGGGCGTGGCGGGCACGTTCGCATGCTCACGCCCCGCGGGCGCTGGCGTCGCGGTGTCCTGGAGGGCGCGCCCGATCCGCGCGGCCATGACGTCCAGCTCGGAGCGGGAGGGGATCGCGGAGCCGGGCTTCGGCAGCTGCAAGTCGAACGACTCGCCTTCACGCACCGGGATCAGATGCAGGTGGAAGTGCAGCACGTCCTGCCCACCGGCTCGGCCGTTGGCGCTGAACAGGTTCACCGCCGCGGCGCCTGTGGCGGCGCGGACCCCCGGTGCCAGGCGGCGGGCCACGGTGAGGCAGTGGGCGGCGATGTCGTCCGGCGTGGAGAACAGGTCGTCGTGATGCTCGCGGGAGACGATCAGCAGGTGTCCGGCGCTCGCCGGCTGGATGTCCATGAACGCGACAGCGTGGTCGTCTTCGTGGACGAGGCTGACCGTTTCCTCGCCCGCGAGGATGCGACAGAAGACACAACTCTCATTCATGGCGACCCGGCCCGGGGAGTTCTACATTCACGGGATGCATGACTCGTCTCCCGCTCCCCGCAAAGAAACGGGGGCCCCCGAACCAGCGCAAGAATCGGGCGACGGCTTCCGGGCCGATCTGCCCCTGGCCATACTCGAGTCCGTCCGTATCCACGACCGCCCGGCCGAGGTGCTCGAAGACGAGGATCTCACGGCCAGCCTGCCACGTCGCCTCGGTCTCACCGGGGTGGTGGACAGTCAGATCCGGCGCTACGAGGCGGCTCGCCGCAGCGGTGAGCGCGTCTCGCGCGACGACGTGGCCAACCTCCTCCGGCTGGTCCTGCGCCGGCCCGACGCCGAGCCGATCCTCCGCCACGCGGGTCAGACGCTCGCCGGCGAGCACGGCCGGCGCGCGGCGCGCCTGGGAAGGGTGCTCCCCGGCGGTCTCGGGGACCTGGTGGCCAGGCGGGTGATCCGGCGCCTGATGCGGCGCATCTCGGGCGGCTCCCGCGTGCGCGTGATGCGCAACCCGCTCCGGGTCGAGCTCACGGACCCGATCACCGCCGGCGACCGCTACGGTGTGGCGTGCACGCTGTACAGCGCCGCCATTGCGGCGGCCTACGCCCGGGTCACGGGGCGGGAGCTGGATGTGCGCCACACCGGGTGCGCCGCGCTGGGGACCGCCGAAGGGAAGTGCGTCTGGGAGGTCGGCTAGTCCTCGTCGCCGTTCTCGATCCCGGCCGCATGGAGCAGCTTTGAGCGGATCTGACGGTTGAAGGTGTCCCACTTGAGGCGCATGTGCTCCGGGTCGTGGGCGCCCTCGAGGAAGCCGACCGGGATCTCGAAGCCGCCCGCGCGGTCCCTGCCACCGCCGTAGTGGCGGCCGCGGAAGTCGCTGCCCAGCGCACTCTTCAGGAACTGGTCGACGTCCATGGTCACCTTGCTGGTGCGGACGCTCCCCACCACCAGCTCGCGCTCTCCCTCCCCCTGCACGATGCCGTAGACGATGACCGTGTGGACGTTCTCCTCGGTGAGGAGGAAGTCGGCGGCCTGCGGGATGGCGTCGCGGTCGGCGTGGCGGAGGTAGCCCACCCCCGCCAGCGAGTAGCCCCCCCGCACCAGCCGGTCCGAGAGGGCGGT
The DNA here is from genome assembly GCA_963798845.1 of uncultured Gemmatimonadales bacterium. Lineage (GTDB taxonomy): Bacteria > Gemmatimonadota > Gemmatimonadetes > Longimicrobiales > RSA9 > CAVUKA01. Next base: position 157,498 of record CAWCUS010000006.1, read on the forward strand.
CTCGATGACGTCCATGGTGCCGTGGGAGCGCTGGACCCGCATGATGGTCTCGAGCAGCTCCGGATCCATCAGCCGACTCAGGTACGCCGCCGCCAGCAGCTCGTCCGCTCCCGCCCGCACCAGTCCGTTCGTCTCCGTCCTCAGCCCGTGGACCAGGGCCGTGGCCAGGTTGATGTGCTTCTGGTTGTCCGGGCTCAGCTCGAGCGTGTCGCCGCTGCGCAGGTAGTCCGTCACGATCGTCGCCGCCGCGCCCACCGGGCGGATGTCGGTGAACTCGGGGTGCAGGATGCCCTGGGGTGCGTGGTGGTCGATCACCGCGAGCGCCGGCACGCCCAGCTCGTTCAATCGGTCCGTGAGCCGCGTGGTGGTGCCCTGGTTGTCGATGTAGACGGCGCCATCGTACCGGTCCAGCGGGAGCGCTTCCGTGAAGCGGATCAGGTCGATGGAGAGGATGTGAACCAGCGCCAGGTTCTCCTGGTGACTGATCCGCCCCTCGTAGACGATGTCCACCTCGATGTCCCGCTCCGCCGCCAGCGTCCGGTACGCCATGGCGGAGGAGATGGCATCGGGGTCCGGGAAGTCCTGCACCGCGACGATGTGTATCTCGCCGCGGTGTTTCTCGAGGAAGCTCGCGAACGCGTGGGCCCGCCCTTCGTCGGCGAAGTGCGGCGCCACGTCCAGCACGCTCGCGGCCACCTTCGCAGGTGTTTCGGTAGCAGGTATCATGGTCCCCCGGTATGCGGTCCGCCACGCCTCAGTTGCGAAGGCTGTGCCACACCCTTGCGCCACCGCTCCGTCCGGGTGACGGGTCGCGGGGCCGGGGGGGCCTGCCGCCTGGCTAGCCGGGCTGCGGTGGCCGGCGCGAGGAGGCGGTGGGCAGGGGCGAGGACGCGGCGGCGTGCCCGACGTCCGGTCGCTCCTCGTCGCCCGGCTGGACCGGCGCGTTCCCCATGAGGCGGCGCAGCTCTTCGCGCGTGACCACCTCGTGCTCGAGAAGGTCGTTGGCCAGCCGGTCGAGGATCTCGCGATCCCGGGCCAGGATGGTGCGGGCGCGCCCGTGAACCGACTCGACGATGCGGCGAACCTCATCGTCCATCGTGCGGGCGGTGTCCTCGCTGTAGGTCCGCTGCTGAGGCCAGCCGCCGTCGCCGCCGAGGAAGGTGTGGCGCTGCTTCTCGTACCCCACCGCCCCCAGCCGCTCCGACATTCCGTACTGCTGGACCATCCGCCTCGCCAGGTCGCCCACCCGCTCCAGGTCGTTCAATGCGCCGGTCGAGATCTCGTTGAACACGATCTCCTCGGCCACACGGCCTCCCAGGAGCACCGCCATCCGGTCCAGCAGCTCCTGCTTCTGAAGCAGAAAACGCTCGTCCTCCGGAAGCTGCTGCGTGTAGCCGAGCGCACCCACGCCACGCGGGATGATGCTGATCTTGTGGACTGGGTCGGCGTTCTCCACCCGCTCGGCGACGATGGCGTGGCCAGCCTCGTGGAACGCCACGATCTTCCGCTCCTTCTCGTTCACCAGCCGGTTCTTCTTCTCCAGTCCGGCGATGATCCGATCGATGGCGGCGTCGAGCTCGGCCATCCCCACTTCCGTCTTGTCCTTGCGCGCGGCCAGCAGCGCGCCCTCGTTCAGGAGGTTGGCCAGGTCCGCGCCCACGAACCCCGGCGTCCGACGGGCGAGGACGTTCAGGTCCACGTCGGGGGCCAGCCGGATCTGCCTGGCGTGGACCCGGAGGATCGCTTCGCGGCCAGCCCGGTCCGGACGATCCACCACCACCTGGCGGTCGAAGCGGCCGGGGCGGAGGAGGGCGGGATCCAGGATCTCCGGTCGGTTGGTCGCCGCCATGATGATGACGCCGACCTTCGGGTCGAAGCCGTCCATCTCGACCAGCAGCTGGTTCAGCGTCTGTTCGCGCTCGTCGTGCCCGCCCATGGGGCCGCCCGCCCCGCGCGCCTTCCCCAGCGCGTCCAGCTCGTCGATGAAGACGATGCACGGCGAGTTGCTCTTCGCCTGCTCGAACAGGTCCCGCACCCGGGACGCGCCCACGCCCACGAACATCTCCACGAACTCGCTCCCGTTCATGGAGAAGAACGTCACGCCAGCTTCGCCGGCGACGGCCCGCGCCAGCAGCGTCTTCCCGGTTCCCGGCGCGCCCGCCAGCAGCACCCCCTTGGGGATGCGCGCGCCCACCCGATGGAATTTCTTCGGCTCCTTGAGGAACTCGACGATCTCCACGAGCTCCTGCTTCGCCTCATCCGCACCCGCCACGTCCTCGAACGTGACGCCGGTGCCGTCCTCCCCCACAATGCGTGCCCGGTTCTTCCCCACGGTCATCACGCCCGAGGCGGGGTTGATGCGCCGCAGCATCCAGATCCAGAACACCACCATGAGCCCGAGCGGGAGGAGCCAGATCAGCGCCTGGCCCAGCCAGCTCTGCGTAGCGGCGGAGTACTCCACGTCGTGCGACTCCAGGAGCGGGATCAGCTCGTCATCGCCCTGCACCCGCACCGACGTCCACACTTCCGGTGCCCGCCCCCGCGCCACCAGAGCACTGTCCGGCAGCGCACGGATCGTCTCGCCCTGGAAGTGTACCTGGGACACCTGGCCGGCCGCGATCCGGGCCTTCAGTTCGCTGTACGGGATCTGCGCGCTCTCCTTGCCGCTCAACAGCAGGTTCAGACCGAGGAGCAGAACGAGCGCCAGCAGGAAGTACAGGATGGAGAAGCGCGTCCGCCGGTTCCGCATCGGGTTGTGACGACGATCGTCCCGCCCGTTCCTGCGTTCCGGGCCTCGCTGCCGGCCGCGGTCCCGCTCGCGCCGATCGTCCGGCCCCGTCCTCCGTTCCTGCCCGAATGGTGTCATGGGACGGGACTGGGGGGGCAATGTTCGTACCGGTGGATGCGCGGCCCGCTTCCCCGGCGTTCCTTTCGCGTTGAAGCCGCGCCTCGCGCTCCACGCAGGCCGGGGGGGCGCGCCCCGCGCCGGAGCCGGCGCGTCCTGCGCCGCGGTGCCGCGCGAGCCGCAGCATCAGCGTCGACCGCGTGCTACCGGCTGTGCATCTCCTCCGCGAGCCGCCGCGCGAAAGCCATGATCGTCAACGACGGGTCGACACTGATGCTGCCCGGCAACGCCGCTCCGTCCGCCACGTGCAGATTCTCCACCCGGTGTGCCTCACCCGAGGGCGATGCGAACGAGTCCTCGGCATCGCTGCCCATCGGCGCGGTGCCCATCAGGTGGGTGCCCAGGCAGACCTGGCTGTTCGGCTCCACGCTGCGCAGGGTGATGAGCGATTCGACCTCCCGCTCGTTCCGCACGCGCGTCCCCCAGACGTCCGGGATCCACACCTCCCGGGCGCCGGCGGCGAGAAAGATGCGGCTGGCGTTCCTGAGGTAGTCCACGGCCTTCAGGGCGTCCTCGCCGCGGACCCGATAGCTGGTGCGGCGGTAGCCGTCGTCGTCGAGGAAGACGCGGCCTGGATTCACCTCGTCGATGACGGACAGCACGGAGCCGAGCTGGTGCCAGCGCCCCATCCGGTCGGTGTGGCGAGGGCCGACCTGCCCCAGGAGCGCGGCGGTGCTGCCGGGCTGCTGGTGATTGCACAGCATGATGTAGCCGCCGCCGGCGTAGCGGCCATCGGAGCGGCGGCGGACGCCGCGCCATTCGTGCACGACGTACGCGCATGGAATGCCCGTGTGATTGTCGATGTCGCGCCCGAAGTCGGCCCAGACGTTGAAGCTGGGATTGATGTAGAGGCGGCGGCCGACGGTGTGGTCGTCGAGGCTGCGAAGGAGTAGCTCCGCGGTGCCCAGGGATCCGCCGGCCACGACCACGTGGTCGGCGTCGACGCGGAAGCGGCCCACGGCCGGCCGCTCGCCGTTGCCACGGGCCAGGAACGAGCCCTCCACGCCGATGGCCCTGCCATTCTCGACGATCACGCGCTCGGCGCGCGCGTCGCTGTAGATTCGGCCACCCGCTCTGGAGACGCGCGGGATGGTGGTGATCAGCTGGGAGCTCTTGCGGTTGTACGCACAGCCCAGCTGGGTCCAGCCGCAGCCGATGCAGTCGACTCGGGCAGTGGGGACCGTGAAGCCTTCCCACCCCAGCGTCTCGCACCCCGTCCGGACCAGCCTGTTGTTCTCGTTGAACAGCCCGTCCTCGGCCGGGTGGATCCCCAGCTCCCGCTCCACCGCCTCGAAATGCGGCCTCAGGGCACCGGGCGTGGCCCACTCGAGCCCGTGCTCGGTTCGCCACCGCTCCAGCCGGTCGTCGGGTGTGCGGATCGAGTCGCCCCAGTAGTGCACCGTCGTCCCGCCGACGGTCTCCGCGTAGCTGAACAGGACGGCGTTGTCCACCGTGCTGTCGGCGCCGCCGCGGCCGTTGAACTCGGCCATGGCACCGCGCTCGTCCTGCGTGAAGCTCTCCGCCGTGTGGAAGCCTCCACGCTCGACCATGACGACGTCCCAGCCGCGCTCCGCCAGGTACGCCGCCAGCGTCCCGCCTCCCGCCCCCGTGCCCACCACGACGACGTCGGCCCGCTCGCCCGTCATCCCGGTCCGTTTCCAGCCCTCGAGGATCACGTTACCTCCCCGAAGTCCACCGGGTACGCGGGATAATGGTAGCGCTCCGTCCACGGACCTTCGAAGCCGGTGACGGGCCGCGTCTCCGGCCTCGCCCAGGCGTAGAAGTGCACCAGCGTGCGCAGCGCCTGGTACGCCGCTCGCCGCAGGTTGAACCGGCTGCGCCCCCACCCCTGCAGGTAGGCCAGCGCGTCTGCGGAGTCGAGGGCGGTGAACGGCCGGACGTGACCGCTCAGGAACGTCAGCCGCTCCACCAGCCGCAGCACCGTCCGGATGTCCGTCACCACCGGCTCGCCCATGGCGGCGAGACCGCGGTCCACGTCACGGACGACTCTATCCGCTCCTACAGGGACGCCCTCCAGCAGCGCCGCAGCCGCCGCCCGCACCACGGCCAGCTCGCCTTCGGGCAGCACGCCTCCCGGCTGCGCCAGCTCGTGCGCGGCCGCGGGGAGGCCGGCCGGCAGCAATCGGCCCAGCCAGATCGCCGCGCCACCGCCGGCCACGCCGCGGAGGAAGCCGCGCCGGTCGAGGGGGAACGGAGGAATGGCCGCGGCCTCCGATGCGCCGTCGGGTCGGGAGGCACCCTGCCTGGCATCGGCCGCCGGGGCGCGGCGGGGAAAGGCTGTGTCGTGCATCCTGGTCACGGGTTCGGGGTGCCTGCATCCTAACCCGCGGGCCATCGACTCGACCACCCCGACCGCGGCAGTCTGGCGTCGAACCGGCTTCTTCACCTAGGTTCAACCCTCCGACCACTCCACCCCCGACCCGACCGACTTGCGCGCTATTCGCTTTCACTACCGCCCCGTACGTTATCTGCTGATTCGGGCGGCCGGCCGACGGCTGCGGGCGGGCGGCGCCGGGCCGCTCGGCTTCGTCCGGCTGGAGGAGGTCGCGCCGGAGCCGCTCCCGGCGAGCGACTGGGTGCGGGTGGAGCCGCGGCTCTCGGGGATCTGCGGGAGCGACCTCGGCGCCATCGCCGCCCACGATTCATTCACCCTCGAGCCCTACGCGTCGTACCCGTTCACCCTCGGCCACGAGGTAGTGGGCACGGTGGTGGAGGCGGGCCGAACGGTTTCACGCTGGCGCGAGGGAGACCGGGTGATCCTGAACCCGATGCTGGCGTGCCGCCAGAAGGGGGTGGAGCCGTGCGCCGCGTGCGCTCGCGGCGACTACGGCGTCTGCCGTCGCGCCACGGACGGAGTCGGCTCGATCACGGGGTTCAGTCCGCTCACCGGCGGGGGATGGGCCGATTCGCTGGTGGCGCACGAGAGCCAGCTCTGGCCGCAGGAAGAGCTGCCGGACGAGGTGGCGGTCTTCGCCGACCCGTTCGCCTCGGCGGCGAAGGGCGTGTTCCTCGAGCCGCCTCTGGAAGACGACGTCGTCCTGGTCATGGGCGCGGGGAACATCGGCCTGCTCACGATCCACGCCCTGCGCGCCACGGGTTGGAACGGCGTCATAGCCGTGTCCGCCCGCTACGGCTTCCAGGCGGAGCGCGCCCGCCACGCCGGCGCGGATACGGTGCTGGAGTCCGACGTCGCGCTGTACGATTGGGCCGCGTCGCTGCCGGGCGCCGCCGCGTTCAAGCCCACGCTGGCCCCCCGCTTCGTCGAGGGCGGTCCGTCGCTGGTGTACGACACGGTGGGCACGGAGCGCACGGTCGCCCAGGCCCTGGCGCTCACGCGGGAAGCCGGTCGCATCGTGCTGACCGGGGCCGCCGCGCGCTCCCGTATCGATCTGACCCGTCTCTGGCACCGCCAGCTCCGGGTGACCGGTGTGATGGTGTACGGCGCCGTGGAGCTGGAAGGCCGAAAGGTCGACGTGTTCGACGCCGCGCTCGCGCTGCTCCGCCGGGGAGGCCTCGAGCGGCTGGAGCTTCTCACCCACGTGTTCGAACTGGAGGAGTATCGTGACGCCATATCGGTCGCGCTCGGGAAGGGCGGTCACAACAGCATCAAAGTCGCCTTCCGCCCCCGTTGAGGACCTGGGTGCATACACGCGCGACCCCTTCGACGGCTTCTTCGAGGCGCGCGCGGTCGAGGATCTCATCCAGCCGGGCAGCCTGCTCGACACCGAGGCCGCCCGGCAGTGGTTCGAGCTCTTCCACCGCGGGCTCCCCCAGTCGCTCTACACGTACCAGCTGCCGCTCGAGCGCGCGGCACGCGCCGAGTCGTCCGTGTTCGGCCGCGAGCTGCTCATGTTCTCCTCCTACAGCTATCTCGGTCTCATCGGTGACCCACGGGTCGCCGCCGCGGTCCGCAGCGCCGTAGAGCTCTACGGCACGTCCACGGGTGGCGTCCGTCTCCTCACCGGGACGCTGGCCCTGCACCACGAGCTGGAGCGCGAGCTGGCCGACTTCCTGGGCGTGGAAGCCGCGGCGGTGTTCAGCTCGGGGTACGACGCCAACGTGGCCGCCATCAGCTCCCTCTTCGGCCCTGGCGACTGGGCGATCCTGGACCGGTACGCGCACCGGAGCATCCAGGACGGCTGCCGCATGGCCGGCTGCGAGGTCAGACCGTTCCGCCACAACGACATGGCCGACCTGGAGCGCCGCCTTCGCCAGGCCCGGAGCCGCGGCGTCGAGCGCATCCTGGTCGCGGTGGACGGGGTGTTCAGCATGGACGGGGACCAGGCGCGACTCGAGCATGTCCTGGAGCTCAAGGACCGCTACGAGGCGTTCCTGCTGGTGGACGAGGCCCACGCGCTCGGCGCCATCGGCCAGATGGGGCGGGGGACGTGCGAGGCGCGCGGCGTGGACCCGGCCCGTGTGGACATTCTCACCGGCTCGCTCTCCAAGGCCATTCCCTCCTCCGGCGGGTTCGTGGCCGGGAGCCGCGCCCTGAAGATCTACGTCCAGCACGGATCGGCGCCGTACATCTTCAGCGCCGCGCTCACGCCGGCCAACGCCGCCGCGGCGCTGGAGGGGATCCGGATCCTGCGCGGCGACGCGGCGCGCATGGAGCGGCTCCGACAGAACGCCCGTCGCCTGCGCGATGGCGTCGCCGAGCGCGGCTTCGACACCGGCGCCACGGAGTCTCCGGTGGTCCCCCTGATCCTGGGCGACGAGTGGCGCGCCTACGCCTGGGCCCGCGCCATGCTCGACGACGGTGTCCTCGTCTCCGCGGTGGTATTTCCCGCCGTCGGCCGCGGGATGGCCCGCCTCCGTCTCTGCGCCACTGCCAGCCACGAGCCCGCGCACTTCGACACGCTCTTCGAGTCGATCGACCGCCGCATTCGCGCAGAGGCCTGAGCGGCCGTTCCAGCTCGCGCCGCCCCCGGCGGCATGGTGACACGGATGCGGAAAGTCCCCGGCGTCCGGTGGCCGCCGGGGACTTCCGCGTGATCACCGCCGGGCCAGGGCCCGGCCGGTTCGGCTCGACGGGTCAGGGCGTATTGGTGCTGCAGCCCGACGGGTCGTACTGCGGGTTGTTCCGCTCCTGGTACGGCACCGGGAACGCCACGTCGTCGCCGATGGCGGCGTTGAAGATGGTCGTCCCGATGGGGAACAGGTCATTGGCGGTGAACATCCCCTGGTAGGGGGAGATCGTGAGCAGGCGGCGCAGGTCGCCGAGCCGGTGCCCGGTCAGCCACAGCCAGAACGCGCGCTCCCTGTACAGCATCAGGACGCGGTCCCTGGCGTTGCCCGGGTCCGACAGCGCAGGCAGATCCACCCCCGACCGGAGGTCGTTCAGGATCGCCAGCCAGTTCCCGGCCGCGCTGCTCCCCGCCGTGGCGCCACCGCTCAGGTTGGCCTCCGCGATGATCAGCTGCGCTTCCGTGTACGTCGCCAGCGGCACGCCCGTGCCCCGGCTCGGATACTTGAACTGCGCGTACTCCGGAATCGCCGTCCCGCTCCCCACGGCGGCCGAGTCCACCGGCACCCGCGGGTCGATGATGTTGGCCGGGTCCGGCGTCGGGTTGTCCACCGTGTTGGTCCCGATTCCGCGATTGAAGAACACGAGGCCGTTCACGCCGTCACCGGAAGCGGCGGACGAGCGCCGCTCGGAGTTGATGTTGTACCAGATCCCGTTGTTCTGTGACGAGGCGTTCGGGCTGAACTCCACGTCGTACTCGAACCCCGACGGGATCTGCTGGGCCAGCGCCGCTGCGCCGGCCAGGTCGCCCTGGTCCTGCCTGACGCGGGCCATGCCCAGCCTCGCCAGGTTCACGAAGTCCGTGGCGCCCGCGGCCGTGCCCAGGTCCATTGCGGTCTGGAACCGAACGGCAGCCGAATCCAGCATCGCCGCCTTGTCGATGCCCGGCTCGAACACGATGTTCTGGCCGAGCGGCGCGTGGCTGAACGGGATGTGGCTGCACCAGTCCTCGGCGAAGAACACGAACGTGTACCCCGAGAGCGCCTTCATCTGCGCCCGGTAGGGGTCGTCCGAGTTCGCCGCGGCCAGGAGCTGCTCCGCCTGCTCGGCCAGGTTCCTGGCCCGGTGGAGGCGGTAGTACACGGTGTACACGTCACCGTTGGTGTCCTGCATGCTCCGGCCGTCGATCTCCTTCATGGTGTCGAACGTGCTGGAGTACCACAGCTCGTCGGCCAGCAGGCCGCCGATCCCCACCACGCCCGGTGTCTCGTTGTTCGCCGCGGGGCCGGCGATGGCCCGGGCGAACTCGAAGAGCGCGCCGTTGCGCACTGCCGGTGCGTTCGCAGTGTCCTCCACCGTGGGGAGGGTGATCAGGTCCGGATCCTGGAGGTTGACCAGCTTGTCCGTATTGCACGCGGCCAGCGCCAGGGTTGTAGCGAGCATCGCGACGCCCGCGAGCCGGAGAGGGCTCCCGAGCGGCGAGTCGCTCGTATTCGTCGTTCTCATCAATGCCTCCTAGAAGTTCGCGTCGACGCGGAGCGTGAACACGCGGTTCGGCGGCAGCGGCGAGAGGTCGCGTGACGAGAAGTTCGCCTGCTGCCCGTAGCTCTGAACCTCGGGATTGAGTCCCGGGTAGCGGGTCCACGTCACCAGGTTCCGCCCGGCCAGCGTCAGGCGCAGGTCGCTCGCCTTGAACGACCGCGTCCAGCCGTGCGGCAGCATGAACGTCAATGACAGCTCGCGGAGCTTCAGGAAGTCCGCGTCCTCGATGTAGCCGGCCCACGTGCCGTAGCCGGCGTAGCCGACGATCTTCGCCTGGTCCGCGAGCGAGCCCGTGTAGGCTTCCTGACAGTTGGCGTAGCTCCGGCACCGGACGTCCTCCGTCTGGTTGAACAGCTTGTAGCCGCCCTTGTAGTCGAACAGCGCCGACAGGCGGAGCGCCTTCCAGAACGTGAAGTCCGTGCTCAGCGACGCTTCCTTCGTCGGGAACGAGCTGCCCAGGTACACGGCGGTGTCGCCCACCACCATCTCGTTCGGCGCCAGGATCCCGTCGCCGTTCTCGTCGCTGTAGGACAGGATCGGCTTCTGCCAGTACCCGCCCAGCGGGTAGCCTTCCACGTGACGCTGGCGTCCGGCCGCCATCTCGATCGGCGGGATCGGGTTGCCCTCGGCGTCCGTGCCCAGGCTGAGCAGCTCGTTCGACAGCCAGCTGCCCGTCAGGTTGAAGTTCCAGTCGAAGTTGTCCGTGCGGACCGCTTCCCCGTTCAATCCCAGCTCGAGCCCGCTGTTCTTCACCGAGCCCAGGTTCTCCCATCGGCTCGTGCTGCCACCGGGCGACGGCGGAAGCGGCTTGTTCACCAGCGCGTCCGTGGACTTCTTGTAGTACCACGTGGTCTCGAGCCCGAGGCGTCCACCGAACCAGCCGCTCTCGAAGCCGAGCTCCCACTCCGAGGTCCGCTCCGGCTTCAGCTCCGGGTTCCCGAGCTCGTTGATCGTGATCGCCGGCACGTCCGACTGGTTGAACGCCGTGATCTGCGAGCCGAACGACAGCAGCGCGTCCGTTGCGCCGGGCCGGAGACCGGCCTGTCCGTACGCGGCGCGCAGCCGCAGGTCGCTCAGGGCATCCAGCTTCGGGAAGAAGCCTTCTTCACTGATCACCCACGAGCTGCTCACCGACGGGTACCAGATCCAGCCAATGTCGGTCCCGAATGCCGTGTTCTTGTCGCCCCGCAGCGCACCGTTCAGGAACACGCGGTCGCGCCACGCCAGCTGCTCCTGCGCGTAGGCGGATACCGTTCCGTTCAGCAGGTGCCCTTCGCTCGTCTCGAAGTCGCTCGTGGCGCCCGCCAGCGAGGTCTCGATCCCGGGCGTGAGGCCGGCGCCGAAAGCGTAGACGTCCCGAGAATCCTCGCGGATGTACTGCGTCCCGCCGGTGGTCGTGGACACCAGCGTCGGCGTGGCGTTCCACACCGCCGAGCCGCTCAGGTTGGTGTTGATGTTGTAGATGTCCCAGTCGTCGACCTGGATCCACCCGTGCGAGTACACGCCGCCGTACACCTGATACGCGCTCACCCGCGGGATCCGGCCGCGGTCCTCGCGCGTGATCCGGTCCAGGCCGGCCGAGCCGTTGAAGCTCAGCCACGACAGCGGCGTCCAGTCGGCGCTCGCGCTGCCGATGAAGCGGCTCTGCTTCTGGTACGTCTTCCAGTCGTAGAAGAAGTCGATCGGGTACAGGTACCCGCCCGTCGCCGCCACACTCGCCGGGTCCGACGAGCCGTAAAGCCCAAGCCCCGTGGCCCCGAACAGCGAGTTGTCGCTCAGCGGGAACTGGGCGTCGTTCTCCACGTACCCCACCGTCCCGCGGACACGGAAGTCCTCGCCCACGTTCCCCGTCAGGTTCGCCTGCAGGTTCCACTTGTGCAGCCAGTTCTCGGAGTTGTAGACCGACTCCTCCCGCGTGCGCTCGCCCGAGACGAAGAACGTCGCGTCCTCGCTCCCGCCCGAGATGCTCGCGCCGTACACCTGCCGGCTCCCACCGTCGAACACCGTCGTCGAATCGTTCTCCAGCGGGTTGGCCGAGTACATGTTCGCCACGCCGCTGCACAGCGGATTGCCGCTCGCGTCGTACGTGACCTGGTTGATCAGCGGACAGAGACGGCCCTGCGTATCAAAGCCCTGCACGTTGTTCGGGAAATCCGCTCCCAGCCGCAGCGCGGACTGCTCCGTCCAGGCATGGATCGAGGGGGCGCCAGCGCGACCCTTCTTCGTCGTCACCTGGATCACACCGTTCGCCGCCGCCGTTCCGTACAGCGCGGATGCAGCCGGACCTTTCAGGATCTCTATGCTCTCGATGTTGTTCGGGTTCAGGTCGTTCAGCGCCGACGGCGCCTGGTCGAGGCCGCCGATCGGCGCCTCGTTCGGATCGTTGTCCACCCGCACGCCGTCCACCACCAGCAGCGGCGCGTTGCTCAGCGACATCGAGTTCGCGCCGCGGATCCGGATCCGCGACCCCGACCCCGTCACGCCACTGCTCTGCAGCACCGTCGCGCCCGCCGTCCGGCCCTGGATCAGCTGCTCGAACGACGCCACCGGCGCCAGGTCGACCTTGTCCACGTTCACCACGCCGACCGAGCTCCCGATCTCCCGCAGCGTCTGCTGCTGCCCCGTCGCCGAAACCACCACGGCGCCCAGCTCGATCGCCGACTCCCCCAGCTGGAAGTCCTGCGTGGCCGTGCCGCCGGCCGTCACCGTCACCGTGTTCGTCGCCGTCGAGTACCCGATCAGCGTCGCTCGCACCTCGTACTGACCCGCCGGCACCTGGCGGACGATGTACTGCCCGTTCTCGTTCGCGAGCGCGCCCAGCGTCGTTCCCGTGACCGAGATCTGCGCACCCGGCAACGGCGCGTTCGATGTACGGTCCACGACGCGGCCCACGATCGTCCCCGTCTGTGCCGCGACCGGCGACGCGCCGGCCAGCGCCAGCAACGCCACGATCGCCCACTTGTATCTGGACATGTTCTCTCCTCCGTCTTCGTTCCTCTCGCGTCGGCCGCACTCGCGACCAACGTCAATCTCCTCCGCAACCCCGGACCTTCCGGAGCCGCGTGCTACGGGTCGGCTCACCTCCTGACGCACACGGACACAACAACACCGACCGATGCACGGCCGCTGTTCTCTTTCCTGCTCCGGTTTTTTTGGGGGGATTCGTAACGCTGGGTCCTCGGCACGCCTCCTTCCTCTGGGTTCCACCCATTCACCGGGTCGGCGCCGCGCGGGCGCCGTCCCCCGGTTCTCCGGGCCACGCCAGGATCCTCGAATCTAGAACGAGGTCCGGCGTGGCTGTCAAGCGAATCGACCCCGGTTCGGGACGATCCGCGCTATCTCAATTCACATGGCCGCCACGGAAAGCAGCGCGCCTGCCTTCGCCAGCGTCTCGGCATACTCGCGGGCGGGGTCACTGTCGGCCACCACGCCCGCTCCGGCCTGGACGTGGGCCCGGCCGCCGGCCGCGACCAGAGTGCGGATGGCGATGGCGGTGTCCATATCGCCTCCGCCGTATCCGAGCCACCCGACCGCCCCGGCGTAGGGTCCACGGCGGGCGGGCTCCAGCTCGTCGATGATCTCCATGGCGCGCACCTTCGGAGCACCGGAGACGGTCCCTGCCGGGAAGGCGGCGCGCAGCGCGTCGAAAGCGTCGAGGCCTTCGCGCAGCCGTCCGTCTACCTGACTCACCATGTGGAGCACATGGCTGTATCGCTCGACGCTCATGAGGTCCGAGACCTGCACGGACCCGTAGCGGCAGACGCGGCCGAGGTCGTTCCGGCCGAGGTCGACGAGCATGAGGTGCTCGGCGCGTTCCTTCGGATCGGCGAGGAGCTCGGCTTCGAGCCGGGCGTCCTCGCCTTCGTTTCGCCCTCGGTGTCGAGTCCCGGCGATGGGACGGACGGTGGCGCGACCATCGCGCACCCGGACGAGCACCTCTGGCGAAGCACCCGCAAGGACGACGCCATCGAGCTCGAGATAGAACATGTAGGGGGAGGGATTGAGGTGCCTCAAACGGCGGTAGGCATCGAAGGGAGCGGAAGCGAGCTGAACGTCGAGTCGCTGGCTCAGGACCACCTGGAAGGCGTCTCCGGCCGCGATGTACTCCTTGATGCGGCGGACGGCGTGCTCGAACTCGGGACGGGTGAAGGTGCTGCGGAGGTCGGCAGGGAGCCCGGGCGCCGGTGGCGCGTCCTGCCGCTTCGTCGCCCCGAGGGCCGTGGAGCTGCCGCGTGCGGCGGCGGAGTGCACGGCCAGGGACGGCGCGGTCGTAAGCGGCTCGGGGCCCGTGCCCGCGTGGAGGTCGGCGAGGGTGCGGTCGATGCGGGCGAGGGCATCCTTATAGCCGTGGCGCAGCTCGGAGCGCGATCTCGAGCCTGTCACCCGTTGCACGGCAACGACGTGGGCGCAGCCGTACACGTTGTCGATGGCGAGTACGACGTCGGTGAACGCCAGGATGGCGTCGGGGAGCCCGAGATCGTCGGGCGGCCCCTCTCCCAGGCGCTCGATCTGGCGCACCACGTCGTAACCGAGGTAGCCCACGGCGCCGCCAATGAACGGTGGCAGCCCGGGGGGGGCGGCCAGACGCTCCCCGCGTAGCCGCCGGGCGAGCCGGTCCAGCGGACCGGCGCCGGCACGAGAGGCATGCGCGGTATGCGCCGTCTCATCGGCATCCACGGCGTCGTCGGTCCAACCGGCCTGCGGCGTCCAGCGTCGGACGCGGCCGTGCTGGAGCTTCCACGCCTCGCGCGGGCGCGTCCCCAGGAAGGTCCAGCGCGCCCAGCGCTCGCCACCGGTGACGGACTCGAGGAGGAAGGAAAAGGGCGGCGCCGCGAGTCGGGCGTACGCCGTGATCGCGGTCTCGGTATCGAACGGGATCTCCCGGGAAACGGCGACCAGGGAGGCGTCCCGGGCGAGCTCGCAGAAGGTGTCGAAATCGGGTCGGATCATGGCTGAGCGAATGTCGGCAGGCGCGGCCGCGGTTGTCAAACGCGTCCGCCGCGGGAGGGAGATGGCTGTGGAGAGTGGGCCGGCCCCGCCCAGATCCGGAGTGCGGGGCCGCGGTTCGCGGCACCGGGCGGCGCCCGGCGCGGGGCGAGCGGGCGCATGGTGCGCGGGGGCACCCGGCCGCAGATTGCCGGGGCGGACGGGCCGGTCAGCCGGGGCTAAGGTCGGGGTGGAACCGGCCGGGGCCGGGGGCGCGGACTCGAGCAGGGTAGACTGGTGGAGCGGGAGAACCGAATGGCGGAACGGGTGGAGACCTCCCTGGTCGCGGTGGACACGGGCGGCACGTTCACGGACGTGGTGGCGCTGGTGGCGGGGCGACTGGTGGTCGTGAAGGTGCCGTCGACGCCGGCGGATCCCGCGGGCGCGGTGCTGGATGGGGTGCGTGCGGCGGCGCCGGGCGCTCGCTGGGTGCTGGTGCACGGGTCCACCGTGGCGACGAACACGCTGCTGGAGCGAACGGGTGCCCGGGTGGCTCTGGTGACGAACCGCGGCTTCGAGGACGTGATCGAGATCGGACGGCAGAACCGGCCGCAGCTGTATGCTCTGGTGGGGCGGCGTCCGGCGCCACTGGTGGAGCGCCGGGACCGACATGGCGTGGCGGGGCGTCTGGGTCCGGATGGGGAGGAGGAGGAGCCGCTGGACGCGGGTGAGCTGGCGGTGCTGCGGGAGAAAGTGGCTGGTGCGGAGTCGGTGGCGGTGTGCCTGCTGCACAGCTATGCGGACGCGGGTCACGAAGACCGGGTGGCGGAGGCGCTGGAAGGGCTGGGTGTCCCGGTGTCGGTGTCGTCGCGGCTGCTGCCGGAGTACCGGGAATACGAGCGGACGGCCACGACGGTGGTGAATGCGTACGTGGCGCCGCGGATGGAACGGTACCTGGGGCGCCTGGCGGCGGAGTCAGGGGCGGAGCGGGTGCGGGTGATGGGGTCGGGAGGCGGCGCAATCCCGGTGGAGCGAGCGCGGCGCGAGCCGGTGCACACCGTTCTCAGCGGCCCCGCGGGGGGAGTGGTGGGTGCGCTGCGCGTGGCTCGCGATGTGGGGGTGAGCGACATCCTCACCTTCGACATGGGCGGAACGTCGACGGACGTCTCGCTGTGCCCGGGGGCGCCGCTCCACACGCGCGAGTTCGTGATCTCGGGCGTGCCCGTGGCGGTCCCGGTGATCGACATCCACACGGTGGGCGCGGGCGGCGGCTCGATTGCGGAGGTGGATGCGGGCGGGGCGCTGCGCGTGGGGCCGCGCAGCGCGGGCGCCGATCCCGGCCCGGTCTGCTACGGCCGCGGCGGTGATCGGCTGACGGTCACGGACGCCAACGTCTGGCTCGGCCGCCTGCCCGAGGACCTGTTCCTGGGCGGCAATGTTGAGCTGGACCGTGCCGCGGTCGCGGGTCCGCTTCGTGCACTGGCTCGGGAGCTGGGGATTTCGCCGGAGGACGCGGCGGAGGGCGTGCTCGCCGTGGTGAACACGGCGATGGAAGGCGCCCTGCGTGTGATCAGCGTCGAGCGCGGATACGACCCGGCCGACTTCGCGCTGGTCCCGTTCGGCGGGGCGGCGGGGCTGCACGCCGTGGAGCTGGCGGAGCGCCTCGGGATTCCGCGGCTGCTGGTGCCGCCGGACCCGGGTGTCCTGTCGGCGCTGGGGATGCTGATCTCCCCGGTGCGCAAGGACGCGTCGCGCACGATTCTCCTGCGGGACGTGGAAGCGTCCGCGGAGCGGGTGGCGGAGGCGTTCGAAGCGCTGGAGGAGGCGGCGCTCGCGGGGATGGAAGCGGAAGGCATCGATGCTGCAGAGGTCACGATCCAGCGTCTGGCCGACGTCCGCTACGCAGGGCAGAGCTTCGAGCTCCGGGTCCCGGCGGAGGGTTGGGCGGAGAATTTCGAGCGCGCCCACGAGGCGCGATACGGCTTCAGTCGGCCGGGTGCCGCGCTGGAGCTGGTGACGGTGCGGGTGGAAGCGGCCGGGTCGTGGCGTCCGACGCCGGCGCGCGAACCGGCCCGGCCAGAGGAGGGGGTTCAGCGGCGACGCCTCGCCGTGCGGTTCCGCGGCGAGGATGTGGACGCGGAGGCGGTGCCCCGAACGGCGCTGGAGCCCGGGGCAACGGTGGAGGGTCCAGCGATCATCCACGAGTACAGCGCCACGTTCTGGCTTCCCAGGGGCTGGCGCGCCGAGACGCTGGCAGGGGGGAGCCTGTCGGTGAGGAATGCTCCCCGGTGAAGTTCGCGGGCCAGGGCCGGCCCCCACGCAACGAAATTGATGGAGGTTGAGCATGAATACGCTGAAGACCACGTTCGCGGCAGCCGTGTGCACGGCGGTTCTGGCCGCCCCGGCAACCGCGCAGGCGCCCGGATTCGACCTGAAGCTGAACCCGCGCATCGGCCTGTACGAGCCATTGACCAAGCTGACGGATGCGCCGGACGCCGTGGCGGAGCTGAAGGGGAGCCTGGCGGTGGGCCTGGGTGTCGAGCTCCAGTTCGGGGCTTCCCCCTTCGGCCTCCGTGCCAACATGGACTACGCGACGAGCTCCAAGGTGGAGACCAGCTCTGGCGGCGTGACGCTGGGCGACTCGCCCGACGCCACGCTGCTCGCAGTCGTGGGCGACGTCATGCTGCGCCCGCTCCCCCGGTTCCCCATCGTCAAGCCGTACCTCTTCGCCGGGGGCGGTCTGAAGCAGTACGACGTCACCGCGAGCAACGTCGGGTACGAGTCGTTCAAGAACGAGAGCGACCCGACCGTCCACCTCGGCGGCGGGCTGGACCTGGGCCTGGGGCCGCTCGCACTGAACGCCGAGGTCGGGGACTACATCAGCTGGTCCGACTTCCAGGCCACGGCGAGCGGGCCGACCGACAAGAAGACCCAGCACGACCTGTTCGTGACGGTCGGTCTCACGATCGGGATGCTGTGACCCCGGCACGGGGCCGTGGCCGCCGCCTGTTGAGCGGTCGCGGCCCTCGCGGTTAGGTTGGGGCCTCGTCGCAGGACCCGAACCCGTCCCGGCTCAGGCGGATGAACGAGACCAAGCTGGCGGAGCAGCCGCGTACTGCAGCGCTCCGCGACGATCTGGAGTACCGCCCCCCATACCTGGGCGCCGCCCTCGCGGCCCTGGCCGTGTGGATCCTGTACGCGCTAACGCTGGCGCCCACCACCGGGTTCTGGGACACGAGCGAGTACATCGCCACCGCCCACATCCTCGGGATCCCACACCCGCCGGGGAACCCCACGTTCGTCGTGCTCGCCCGGGCATGGGAGCTTCTCCTGGCTCCGTTCGGGCTATCGGTGGCTGCACGGGTCAACCTGTTCAGCGCCACCATGAGCGCTCTGGCCCACGGCTGCTGGTTCCTCGTGGCCCACCGCATCGTGGCGTCCTTCACCCGCGACCGCAGGCTGCGGCTGCTCGGTGCCGCGCTCGCGGTCCTGGTGAGCGCCACCGCGTTCACCGTGTGGGCGCAGTCCAATTTGAACGAGAAGGTCTACACGGTCTCCCTTTTCACGATCGCGCTGCTGAGCTGGCTGACGTTCCTCTGGCGGGACAACATTGGGAAGGGGAAGGATGACAATCTCATCCTGCTCATGATCTTCATCCTGGCGCTGTCGGTGGGGAATCATCTCATGGCCTTCCTGGCGGCGCCGGCCATTCTGGTGTTCATCCTGCTCGTCGAGCCGCGCACGCTGCTCAACTGGAAGCTGTACGCCTTCGGCGCGGCCGTGGCAGTGCTCGGGCTCTCGATCCACCTGTTCCTCCCGATCCGCGCCTCCCTCGACCCCGTGATCAACGAGGCCGATCCGAGCACCCTGCACGCGCTCCTGGAATCGCTGGCGCGCAAGCAGTACGACAAGCCATCCGTGTTCACGAACCCCACGGACCTGGCCATGCCGCGCAGCATGCCGCTCATCCTGGCGCAGATAGGGAACTATCTCCAGTACTTCGATTGGCAGTGGGCGCGCGGGCTCAACTTCGCGCGGTCGCTCTTCGGCGGACTGGGCCAGAACCCGCCGGGCGGTGCGCCGATCCGGCCGCTCGTCACCCTGATCTTCGTGGCCGTGGGCGCATACGGGGCGTACGAGCACTTCCTGCGCGACCGGACGAGCTGGTGGTACGTGGTGATCCTCTTCGCGACGGTCTCCATCGGCCTCGTGGGGTACCTGAACTTCAAGTACGGCTACACGTACCCGCAGCCGGGCGCTGGCTACGACATCGAGCTGCACGAGGTCCGCGAGCGCGACTACTTCTTCATCGTCAGCTTCAGCATCTGGGGGCTGTGGTCCGGCCTGGGCATCTTCACCCTGTGGCGCCGAATGGCGGAGGTGCTCGGGGAGAAGGTGAGCTCGCTGGCGAGCGGTCGGAAGCGGAGGCTGGCTGCGTCGCCCGTGCTGGTGCTGGCGCTGTTGCCGCTGCTGCTGAACTGGAAGTACGCGGACCGGAGCCACCAGTACATGGCCCGGGACTGGGCGTACAACATGCTCATGAGCGTGGAGCCGTACGGAGTGCTCTTCACCAACGGCGACAACGACACGTTCCCGCTCTGGTACGTGCAGGAGGTGGAAGGGATCCGACGAGACGTCACGGTCATCGTCATGAGCTACCTCAACACGCCGTGGTATGCCAAGCAGATCAAGGCGCTGACGCAGCCGTGCCCCGCCGGCGTCGATCCCCTGGCGGACCCCACCCGGATCGCCTGCCAGCGGCCGTTCCAGCCGGAAAGGGACGCGCAGGTCTACGCGGCGCCCTCAGGGTCGCCGCTGGACAGCGCCGGCATGCCGGTGACGGGCATGGCGCGGCCCGCGTGGACGAGGCCGGACCGGTCCATCCTGCCCAGGTCGGACGCGTGGATCGACTCGATCCCGAACGTCTATGCCGCCAATCCGTACAATTTCCTGATCCAGGAGCCGATGACACTGGAGGCGGACAGCCTCCGCTTCACGATACCCGGGAACCGTGTGCTGCTCCCGGCCGACGTGTTCATGCTGAACATCATCCAGAACTCGCTCGGTGACCGGCCGGTGTACTTCGCGACCACGACGCAGGCCTACGACCGGGTCGGCCTGAGCGACCACCTGGTGAGGCAGGGGCTGGCACTCAAGCTGTTCGACGGCGATCTGAAGCCCGACTCGACCGCCGGCATCTTCGCCATCCCGCCGAGCACGCAGATTCCCGGCGAATACGTGGATCTCCCGGCCACGGACACGCTCCTCTGGAACGTCTTCGTCCACCGGGGCGGGATCCCGGATGAGTGGGACTTCTGGCCGGAGCCTTCCACCAAGAACATCCCGTGGTACTACGTCTACGCCCACTACGCGGCGTACACCGCCCACGTGCAGCTCGGGGAGGAGGAGAAGGCGCAGCGGCATTACGAGCGGATCGAAGCGTGGACCAGGCTGGCCCAGTAGCCCGGCCGGCGCTGGGCGCGGTCATGGTCATCGGGGCTGCCTCGCTCTGGGGCAGCCTCGGTCTTTTCGGGCGCCTCGCGTTCGCCCACGGCGCTTCGCCGCTCCAGGTCGGGTCCATCCGCGCGGCCTTGGCGTTCGTGGGCATCCTCCCCTTCGTCCTGGCGCGGCCTCGCCTCCTGCGCGTCCGCCCCACGGACGTGCCGCTCCTGGTCGGGTACGGCGCCGTCGGCGTCGGTTTCTTCTACTATGTGTACCTCGAGGCCGTGGCGCGCCTGCCGCTGGCCATGGCCGCGGCGCTCCTGTACACCGCGCCCGCCTTCGTGGTGGCCTTCGCCTGGACGCTGCGCTGGGAGCCGGTGCGTACACGCCGTCTGATCCCGCTGGCGATGGTGCTGGTGGGCGTGTTCGTGGTCACGGGCGCGTTCAGGGCGCTGGACGGCGGCGTGAGCGGGGTCGGGGCCGCGGCGGGAGTGGCGAGCGGCGTCGCCTACGCGCTCTACACGGTGCTCGGGAAGCGGATCCGCGCCCGCTACGACGTGCTCACCACGATCGTTTACGCCTACGGCGTGGGCGCGCTGGCTCTCGCCTTCGCCTCTCCGCCCTGGGTGGTGCTGGTGGAGCACCCGGATGCCACCGGCCTGCTGCTCCTCATGGGACTGGGGCCCACGCTCCTCGCCGCTCTCCTCTTCTACGGCGGCCTCCGTCACATTGACGCCAGCGCCGCCAGCATGCTGGCCACCATCGAGCCCGTGGTCGCCGCCTTCCTCGGGCTGGCCTGGCTGGGGGAGCGGCTGCCCTGGAGCACGTTGGCGGGCACCGCCCTGATCCTCGCCGCCGCCGTGCTCCTGCGCCCCGGCGGCGGGGGCGCCGTCAGCCCGCGGTAACGGATGCGGGCGTGAGGCGCTCGTCTTCGGACCCGACCACGCTGGCGCCCGTGCGCTCGTCGAAGCGGCAGCGGATGACGTGGTCCATGCCGTCGCGGATCCCTTCGATGTGCGTGATCAGGATCACCTGCTCGAACCGGCCGGTGAGCGTGTGCAGGAGCTGGATCACGTTGTCGCGCCGGTCCACGTCCAGCGATCCGAAGACTTCGTCCAGAATGAGCACGCCCACGGGGAGGCCCGCCCGCTCTGCGATCATCTGGCTGATGGCCAGACGGAGGACCAGGTTGGCGATGTCCTCCTCGCCGCCGCTGATCACGGGCTTCTCCTCGCCTTCGTCGAGGACCAGGACGTTGTAGGCGTCGTCGATCTCGAGGGCGGCGTAACGGCCGGCGGTGATGTCGGAGAGGAAGGAGCTGGCGAGCTCGCTCAGCTCCGGACGGACGCGGGCGTTCAGCTGGAGCCGGAGCTGGCTGAACGCCGCATCCAGCTCGCCGTTGTGCAGCCGCTCGAGCTCGAGCGCATCCAGCACCGCCTTCTTGACGGCGTAATCAGCTTTGGCCTTCTCCGCGCCCCGCACCAGGTCCTCCGCGGCGTCCAGCCTCCCATTCGCGGCGGTCAGGCGAAGCTCCGCCCGGCGCTCCGCCTCCGCCACCCGCTCGTGCTCGGCGCGCAGCGCGTCGTGACGCTCGGGATCGAAGCCCAGCCGGGTGAGCGTCTCCCGCGCCGCCCGGCCCTTCTGTTCCGCCGCGGCTCGCCGGCCCATCACCTCGGCCCGCTCCCGCTCCAGCGGCGCTCGCCTCGAGGCCGCAGCTTCCAGCCGCATGGCGCGCCGTTCCACGTCCCGCAGCAGCTCCAGCCGCTCCTCAGCCGAGCGGTGCGCGGCCGCATCGTAGCCGGTGGGTAGCTTCGAGAGCTCCGATTCCTGCCGCTCGAGGCGGCTCCGCTTGCGGGCCAGCTCGGCCGACAGCTTCCCGCTCTCTTCTGCCGCCTGCTCGGAGCGGTTGAGCTTCTCCGTCCGCGACTCGACCCCCGCCTGGAGCTCGGCTCTGCGGCTCTCCGCCTCCTCGAGCGGCCCCGGCTTCCGCTCCAGCTGTCCTTCACGCTTCTTCAGCCACTTGCCATCCTGGACGAGGGACTCCCATTCGTCCTCCAGTGAGCGCATCACCTGGTCGTAATGGTCGTGGAGGGGGCGCCCGCATGTCGGGCACGTCCCTCTGGCCCCTGCCTCCCGGAGCTGGTCCAGCTGCTGCTGCAGCTCGGCCGTGCGGTCCTTGTAGGTCTGGAGCCGCGTCCTCACCTCCTGGCGACCCTGCTGCCAGGCATCCCGCTCCCGTTCCGCGCTGGCCTCCACGTCCGACAGCTCGCGACGCAGCTCCTCGATCTCGGCCCGGAAGCGCTCCACGAACTCCGGGGCCCGTGCCAGCGCCTCCAGCCTGCGCTCCCCTTCCTCCACTTCCGATCTCAGCTGCCGCACGGTTTCATCGAGGACCCGCCGCCGCTCGTCCAGGCGGGCGAGCTCCGACAGCCGCTCGCACTGCTGCACCAGCTCGGGGAGCGGTGACAGCTCTTCGCGGAGCGCGGCCAGCTCCTGCTCGGCCTTCGCGACCTCCTCGAGCTCTTCCTCCGCCCGACCGACGGCCCGCACGGCATCCCGGTACTCCTGCGCTGCCATCTCCCGCTCGTGCTCCAGCTCCGACGCCTGCTCCTGGGAGGCCCGGGTTTCCGCCCACTGCGGCTCCAGTGCTTCCAGCGCCGCCACCGCCCGGCCGAGCTCCGTGCGTGCGGCGTCCACCGCCGCCCTCGCCTCCTCGCGACGTCCTCTGGCGCCCTCCAGCTCACCGCGCAGCTCGGTGGGGTCGGGCAGCCCGGCGCGCAGCCCCTCGATCTCGTGGCGGAGGTCGTTGCGGCGAGCACGGGCGCGCTCCTGCGCCAGCCGGAGCCGCTCGTAGCCCAGCACCTGGGCGAAGAAGCGGCCGCGGTCGGTGGGCCCCATCTGCGCCAGGAACTGGAGCTCCTTCTGTCCGGTGAAGTAGGTGTTGAAGAACTCGTCCCGGGTCATCCCGAGGCGGTGCTGGAGGTAGTCGGATGCGCCGCGGAGGGTGGTGGCCACCGGGTCGTCGCCGCCGTCGATGAAAACGTCGGCCGTCGTGAGCGTACGCACGACCCGGTACGTGTGGCCGCCGAGCCCGAGCTCCAGCTCCACCCGCACGGTGCTCCGCGGCTCCGCCCGGGTGAAGCGGATCGTCTCGTTCGTCCCGCGGGCCGCCGACGCCCCGTAAATCCCCCACGCAATGGCTTCGAGCAGCGTGCTCTTCCCGGCACCGTTCGGACCGATGATGCCCGTGACGCCCGCGCCGAACTCGATGCAGGTGTCCGCATGCTGCCGGAAGTTCAGGAGTCGCAGGCGGTCGATCCTCACCCGTTCCCCTCCCCCGTTCGGCCCCCGTCCCCGCCGGCGCCGTCCCCGTCCTCTGCCGGCGCGGCCGGCTCCGGTCCCGCAGGGGCGAAGTCCGCTCCGCCCGAACCGGTCTGCTCCCGCCAGTCTTCCGCCGCGGACAGGTACTCCGAGCCCAGCACCAGCAGCCGCTCGAGCTCGATCCCGGGCGCCGTGGTCCGCCAGGTGGAGAGGAACCGCTCCAGCTCCTGCTCGAGCGTCAGCCGGCGACGGTCCGCTACGAGATCGTCGCCCACCGCCCCGGCCCGGCTGTCCGGCCGCCGCGCATCCACCTGGAAGTGGACGGCTTCCGCTTTCAGCGCGCGGATGCGGCCGTGGTCGAGCTGCCGGAGGAGCTCCCTGGGCATGTCGGTGATCACCTGCCGCACGATCTTCCCGGCCACCCCACCCGACAAAGCGGCCACCGCGTCGTTGATGCGCGCGTTCACCTCCTCCGCCGGTAGCCACGACCCATCCGCAGCGCGCGCGCCGAAGCGTGGCAGGTCCACGACTTCTCGCGTGCGCACGTCCCGGAACTCGCCCTCGCCCCGGTCCACGTCGAACAGGACCCACCCCTTCCGGGTGCCCGCCTCCGCCCACACGTTCGTGACCGTGTGCTCCGTGGCACCAGCATACCACACGTTCGGCGCGATCCGCGTGGCATCGTGGTAATGGCCCAGGGCCACGTAGTCCCAGTCGTCCTCGCGGAGCGCGCTCCGCTCCAGCTGCGCGCCCCCGTATTCCACGAGCCGGAGCAGCCGCTCGTCCACCCCGGTGCCGGTGACGGTCCCGTGCAGCATGAGGACGTTCACGCCCGCGGTCGGATCGGGCTCGGCTTCGGCCGCGGCCCCGGCAATGAGGGCCTGGTGGGGGAGGCAATGCACGGCGACGCCTCCCCCATCGAGCCTCACCGTCCGCGCCTCGGCATCCACGACGTGAATCTCCGGGATCTCCGACAGCAGGCGCAGGATACTGCCGGAATCGGCGGAGCGCGGGGAATCGTGGTTGCCGGCGATGATGACCACCGGCGTGCCCGGCAGCCCGTGCCGGAGTCGCATGAAGAGGCGGAAGCCGTCCATGATGGCGGCGTTCGGCGGGCGGACGGTATGGAAGACGTCGCCGGCGACGAGCACCACGTCCGGCGACGCGGCCACGACCTGATCCACGGCCCGGCCCGCCGCTTCGGCCACATCACGCTCCCGCTGGTTCATCCCCCCGCGCGCCTGACGGTGGTAGGCGCGATAGCCGAGGTGCAGGTCGGCGAGGTGGGCGATCCTCAACTCAGCGCAGTCCTTCCCCGGGCACGCCTACCACCTGCCCGTTGATTCCCGAGCCGCCCTCGCCGAGGAGGAACAGCACCACGGAGGCCAGCTGCCCGCGGGTCACCCACTTCGTTCCTTCCGGGTCCGCCACCTCGTCCCGGTTCTGTGCCGTGTCCACCATCCCCGGCGCGACCGCGTTCACCCGCACGCCGGTCTCGCGCTCCTCCAGCGCCAGCGCGCGGGTGAGCGCCACGACCGCCGCCTTGGCCGCGCTGTAGGCGGCCATACCTTTCGCGGCCCGCTCCCCGGCGGGCGAGGCGAAGTTGACAATGGCGCCGCGGCTGGCACGCAGCAGCGGCAGCGCCGCCCGGCTCGCCAGGAACGCGGTCCGCGCGTTCGCATCCAGCTCCCGCTGCCACGCCTCCGGCGACGTCTCCGACACCGGCCCCGTCGCCCGGAGTCCGCCGGCCACGTTCACCAGCCCGTCCAGCCGACCCCACCGCGCATCCACGGCCGCGATCACCGCCGCCGCCCCCGCTTCCTCGGCCAGGTCGGCCGTCACGCCCAGCACGTCCCCGCCCAGCGTTCGGGCCAGCTCCCCCACATCCTCGCGCCGCGACGTGATCGCCACGCGCCCGCCCTCCGCCACCAGCGCTTCGGCAATGGTGAACCCCACCTGCCCCGGCGAACCCACGCCGGTGACGAGAAACACCCGCTCTGCCATCCGGCCCTCCTTCCATTCGGCCGACAGCCCGATCTCCAGCCAACCCGCCCCCGTTAGCAGGAGCGCCGCGGCCACGAACACGGGTCCCGGCGGGAACGCCGGCACCAGCCACGCCGCGGCCACCGCCACCCCGCCGGACACCCCCACCAGCGCGGGCACGACCGCGCCGCCACGCACCGCCGAGCCCAGCCGCTTGAGCAGACCCGCGATCGCATAGCCCGGGCTCACGACCAGCACCACCACGCCCAGCGGCGGCGCCCACGGGGCCTTCTGCAGATCCGGGTACCGTAGCCATGCCATGGCCACGAACGACGCTGCCACCAGCGCGAGGATCGCGGCCGTCCACCACGCCACTCGCCGCGACGGCGTCGGAGCCGCGGGCCCGGTGCCCTCCGCCCGCCCGGCCCCTGCGGACTCGACCGGCGCACCCGCCACCCAGACTCCGGCCGCCAGGCTCAGCAACGCCACCGACAGCAGGAATCCGACCGAGGAGAGCAGCCCTTCGCCCGTGTAGAGGAGGAGCGCGCCGGCGGAGAGCGAGGACACGCCGAGCGCCACCCCCGCCACGAGCGCGGCGACGGTCCCGGGCCACGTCCGCCCCGCGGCCATCACGGAGACAGTCGGCCGTAGCCGCCCCGGAAGTAGAGGAGCGGCGCACCCTGATCCGCATCGCCCGCCACGACCTCGCCCAGGAAGATCGAGTGATCACCGCCGTCGTAGCGCTCCTGCACGCGGCAGTCGAACCAGGCCAGTGCGCGCTCGAGGATCGGGGCGCCCGTGGTCTCGCGCCGGTATGCCACCCCGTGGAACTTGCGGGACCGGTCGTACTCAGCGAACCGCCGGGCGAGCCCCTCCGCCCGCTCCCCCAACACGTTCACTGCGAACGCCCCCGCCCGCTCGATGCACCCGTGCGTGTCCGCTTCCCGACCCACGCAAACCAGGACGAGCGGCGGCTCGAGCGAGAGCGACGCCACGCTGCTCGCGGTCAGCCCGTACGGCTCCCCGTCGCTCGCCGTGACCACGGTCACGCCCGTTGGCAGGTGCCCGAGGATGCGGCGGAACTCCGCGGATTCCATGGACATCAGCCTCCTCGCGCCTCTCCGCTCATTGCGTCGGTGAACGACGACTCCGTAACTTCCGCGGGGTGGGAATACATGCGATGGAAATCGGCCTTCTGCGAGCCGCCGCGCGCACCTGGCGCGTGGCGGCCGTCCTGATGGTAATCGCTCTCACGGGCTGCGACAACGTGGAGTGGGGCGGGGTGGAAGTGGCGGTCGTCCCGCCTCCGCCCAAGAGCGGCCCCGCCGAGACCCAGCTCGGTGAGGTCGAAGAGCTCCCGCAGGGCGCCATCCTCTACCTCGTCACGCGAGACAGCACCCGGACCACTGCCGTCCCCGTCGCCGAGATCGCAGACGGCGAGACCCGCCCGATCCGCATGGGAGACGATCCCAAGACGTACGGGGACCGCTTCATCTCGTCGTTCCTCCGCGCGGGGGGAGAACTGACCCTCTTCCGGCACGGGCGACGCGCCGGGACCCTCCTCATCGACTCGGCCTCCGTCCAGCCGGCCGGCTGCACCGTCCTCCCCGTGGCCGTCGGCCGGGCCGAGCTCTCCGGCCGTACCGGCGACGCCACCGAGTTCCTGGCCATGGCCCGGACCCAGGCCCCCCAGGGAGTCGTCCTCGCCCCCGATTCGCTCGAAGTCGAGCCGCGCATGCAGGTCGTGGGCAACATCCTCGCCGAGCGTATCCTGCGCGACCGTCACGCCCAGCTTCCCAACTGGTCCCGCGCCCGCCGCCAGCTCTTCCCCTTCCCCGTGGAAGGCTCTCAGGACCTGGGCTTCACCGCCACCTTCCTCGTGGACGACGCCCTCGAGGTAGGCGACGACGACCAGGGATACTCCCTCTTCGTCCTCTACACCCCCCAGGCCCAGACGTACGACACCGCCTACGTCGAATTCACCAGCTACACCGCCTCCGGCAAGGCCGCGCCCCGCGTCGTCGACTTCCTGGATTGGAACCGCGATGGCAGCGTCGAGCTCCTCCTCGATGTCTACGGCACCCGCGACAGCTGGTTCACCGCCATCGGCAAGACCGAGGGCGGCTGGCAGCAGATCATGAACGCCCGCTGCCCACCTTCCGCCACCGTCACCGACACCAGCGCCGGCCTCCCGGGCGAACCGGCCCTCGACTCGACCGCCGGGCCGGCCACCACGCCGGACACCACCGCGGCCCCCGGCGACAGCGGAGCCGTCTCGCCCTAGCCGCGGTCGGGCGAGCGGTGGGTGGAGGCGGCACCCGCCCGCCCCGCCTTGATGCCCCACCGCTCGCCGGGTACCTTTACGGTGACATGACACGGACGGGGTCAACCGGAAGCCGGTGAGAATCCGGCGCGGCCCCGCCACTGTGAGAGGCCTGGTCCGGCGAAACCGCCGGTCCGGACGGCGCGCTCAGGAAAGCCACTGGGGCTGCGGCCCCGGGAAGGAGAGCGTCGCCGCCTCGAGCCAGGAGACCGATCCCGCCCGTGCCCGAGCAGACCCTTCGAGGGAGGGGTGCGGGCGCGCGCGGTGTCTCGACAACCGCAGGCGGCCCGCCCCCGTACGAGGGAGGCGGGCATTTCATTGCACCGGGTCGCGAACCGCTGGTCGCTGGCGCTCCTTGTCGCGTGCGTGTTGCCGATAGCGGCATGCGGCGACGGCCGGCATACCGGGAGCGCGGGCGGCTCTGGCGGCCCTGCTCCCGTCGGTGCGCCGGACGGCACCGCGGAGGCCCCCGCGTCCGATAGGGCCTCCACGCCCGGGCCCGGCGCGCCCCACTCCGTCGGCCCGATCCAGGTCACCGATCCGGCCGGCCACTCCGTCGCCATGGACCGCCCGGCACGCCGTGTCGTCTCGATGGTGCCCGCGATGACCGAGTGGATCGTGGCTTTCGGGAGCGGTGACAGGCTCGTGGCGCGGACGGACTACGACGCGGAGCCTTCGCTTTCCGGGCTCCCCTCGGTGGGCGGCGGCCTGGACCCGAGCGTGGAATGGCTCGCAGCGCGGCATCCGGACCTGGTGATCGCGTGGCCCGACGCCCCCAGCCGCTCCCTCGTCGCCCGGCTCGAGGGGCTGGGGATCCCGGTCTACACGGCCGCGGTCCAGACCGTCGAAGGCGCGTTCGGCGCCGCCCGCGACCTCGGCCGCCTCCTTGGCGAGGATTCCGCTGCGGCCGCGGTGGTGGACCGCGTCCGCGCAGGCCTCGACGCCGTGCACCGGGGGACGGCCGGCGCTCCGCGGCCATCCGCGCTCTTCGTCATCGGCCTCGACCCCCTCATGGCGGCCGGTCCCGGCACGTTCCTCGACCAGCTTCTGGAGGAGGCCGGGGCGACGAACGTGCTCGCGGACGTGAGCGTTCTGTGGCCCCAGCTGTCGCTCGAGGAAATCGTCGCCCGCTCACCCGACGTGGTCATCCTGGCGACCGCCGGCGAAGCCGCCGCATCGCGCCAGTCCGCCTCCCCGGACAAAGCCGCCTCCGCTCCGGGGAGCTCCTCCTCCCGGGATGGCGCCAGCGCCGCCCGCTCGCACGCCACCGACCTGCTCCGCGGACGGCCCGGGTGGCGTGAGATCCCTGCGGTCCGCGACGGCCGTGTCTACGCGGTGGACCCCTACGTGGTGAATCGCCCGGGTCCGCAGCTGGCCGAGTCTGCGAGGCTTCTCGCCCGCCTGGTCCACGGAAGAGACCAGTGAAGCCTCGGCCGCTCGCGGTACGCCTGCTGGTCCTGGCCGGAGTCCTGGTCGGCGCGCTCCTCCTGGCGGTCGGCGTTGGCGCCGTCCCGGTCTCGCCCGCCGCTGTCGTGCGCGCCCTCGCCGGCCACGGCGACGCCACTACCCGGACCATCATCCTCGAGCTCCGCCTCCCGCGCGCCGCCACCGCCGTCCTCATCGGCGCGGCGCTCGGCGTGGCAGGTGCCGTCTTCCAGGCGCTCCTCCGCAACCCGCTCGCCGAGCCCTACATCCTCGGCGTGTCCGGCGGGGCCGCGGTGGCCGCGGTGGCGGTGATCGGCTTCGCCGGGGCAGCCGTGGCGCGCTGGCTCGTCCCCGTGGCCGCGTTCGCCGGGGGCGTTGGCGCGATTCTGCTCGTCTTCCGCATCGCGGCCTCGGTCGGACGGGCGCTGGACACGCGCGTGCTGCTGCTCGCGGGCGTGGTGGTGGGCGCATTCTTCAACGCCGTGATTCTGCTGCTCCTCACGCTCGCGGACGTGGAGACGTTCCGCTCGGCCATCTTCTGGATGATGGGGAGCCTGGCCTCGGCGACGTGGGGCACGGTCGTCGCCCTGACCGCGTTCACGCTCCCGGCTCTCGCCGCCCTCCTCGGTCTCTCGCGCGCGCTGAACCTCATGGCCGTCGGAGAGGAGACCGCCCTCTACCTGGGGACGCGCGTCGAGAACGTGAAGCGGGCTGCCTACCTGGTGGCGTCGCTCCTGGTGGCGTCCGGCGTGGCCGCGGCCGGGGTGATCGGCTTCGTCGGGCTCATCGTGCCCCACGCGCTGCGGCTGGTCTGGGGCGGCGACCACCGCTTCCTCCTCCCGGGCAGCGCCCTCGCCGGCGCCGCCTTCCTCCTGCTGGCCGACACCGCCGCCCGCACGGTGGCCGCGCCCGTGGAGCTGCCCGTGGGAGTGGTGACCGCTCTGGTCGGCGTTCCGGTCTTCGTCGCCCTTCTCACCAGGAGGTCGACATGATCTACCGCGCCCGCGGCCTCACGTACCGCTATCCGGGCGCCGCCCGCGAGGCCGTGGCCGGCGTGGACCTCGAGGTTGCCCGCGGGTCCTTCCACGCCGTGATCGGCCCCAACGGCTGCGGCAAGACGACGCTTCTCCGACTGCTCCTCGGCGCACTCCGGCCGGACGGCGGCGAGGTCCACTACGACGGTCGGGCGCTGGAAGCGTGGTCGCGCCGCGACCTCGCCCGGCGCGTCGGCGTCGTGCCGCAGACCGAGGAGCTCGTCTTCCCCCTCACCGTCGGCGAGCTGGTGGCCATGGGCCGCTATCCGCACCTCGGCCCCTGGCGGGCGGAGGGGAGGTCCGACCGCGCCGCCGTGGAGCGGGCGCTGGACACGTGCGACATTGCCGGCATGGCCGACCGCGCCGTCGGCACCCTCTCCGGCGGCGAGCGCCAGCGGGCCCGGGTCGCCCGCGCGCTGGCGCAGGAGCCCGAGGTGCTGGTGCTCGACGAGCCCACGGCGTCGCTCGACGTGAGCCACGAGATGGGGATCTTCGAGCTGGTGCGGGGGCTGGCCGATGGCGGCGTCACGGTCCTCATGGTCACGCACAATCTGAACGTGGCCGCCCGCTTCGCCGACCGGCTCCTCCTCCTCGATCGCGGGCGCGCAGCCGCGCGCGGCACCGCGGGCGAGGTGCTCCGCCCGGAGATGCTGGAGTCGGTGTACCACTGGCCCCTGACGCTACTCCGCCATCCCGGTCCCGGCCCGGACGGCGGCACGCCTCAGGTCATTCCTCTTCGACGCCCGTGAACTGATGTTCCAACCCGCCGTGAGCCGACCCGTGATCCCGATGCGCTTCCGACCCCTGGCGCTGGCCGGACCTGTGATCGCTGGCCCGACCCGTGGAGCTGGCGTGGATCGCCGTCCTCGCGCTCGCCGGAGCCCTGGCCGGCCAGCAGGGCGGCGGTCCTCGCCCTGCCCGGGACACCGTCCCGGATACGCTCCGGCTCCCGGATCTCGTGGTCACGGCCACCCGCGTCCCGCTGCCGCGCGCGGCGCTCCCCACACCGGTGTCCGTGCTTTCGGGAGAGCGCCTGCGCGAGAGCGGCGTCGAGACCGTGGCCCGGGCGCTCCGGGAAGTTCCCGGGGCGGCGGTGGTGCGTGCCGGTGCCGCGGGTGCCCAGACGTCGATCTTCCTGCGCGGCGGCGAGAGCGACTACGTGAAGGTACTGGTGGACGGCGTTCCCGTGAACGACCCGGGCGGGGCATTCGACCTCACGGACCTCACCACCGAACAGGTGGAGCGGATCGAGGTGGTGCGAGGCCCGGTCAGCGTGCTTTACGGCAGCGACGCGATCAGTGGCGTCGTCCAGCTGTTCACGCGGCGCGGGCGCGGAGCGCCCTCTCTCCTCGCCCGTCTCTCGGGCGGCGTGGGCGCTCGCCCGGACCGATCGGGGGCCGGCGACGGCTCCGGCGCAGGCGCCACGGCCGGCGCCTTCCCTTCCGGCGGCGACACGTATGGCGATGCCGAAGCGTCTGCTTCGGTGACTGGCTCCACGGGCGAGGTCTCTTACGCGTTCGGGGGAAGCCGCGCCTGGACCGATGGGCTCTACCGCTTCAACAACCACCGCGACCTCGCGACGGGGAGCGCGCGCCTGGCGTGGACTGCCGCTCCCGGGACGGAGCTCGCGGTCACCGGCAGGTTGAGTGACAGCCGTTCGGGCTTTCCCACCGATGGGACCGGCGCGCTCGTGGACCGGAACGCTCGGATCGACCGGACCCGGATCACCGGCGCCGTGGACGGGGGGATCCGGCTCTCGCGACATTCTGGAGGCGGACGTGCGCATCGGGCTCACGCGCCGGCACCAGCTGACTCTCGACGGTCCCGACGGCGGCGCGGACACGCTCGGCGTCTTCGCGTCGGAGCTGGAGTGGAACGTGGCGCGGGTGTCGGCAGACGCCCACCTGAACGCCAGGCTTCCCTGGGGGATCCTCACCGCCGGCGCGTCGCTCGACGACGCCCACGCCGACACGCGCTACCACTCCCGCAGCGAGTGGGGCGCTTCTGCCGCTTCCGCCGACTACCGCCGCAGCAGCGCCGGCTACTACGCCCAGGTCCTCGCCGAGCCAGCCGCTGACCTCCACCTTACCGCCGGCGCTCGCCTCGACTACAGCGACACGTACGGCGCCTTCGAGACCTACCGCCTCGGCGCCACCATCGGTCTGGTCCCCGGCACCCGTCTGCGCGCAGCGGTTGGCCGCGGCTTCCGTGAGCCGGCGTTCGACGAGAGCTTCGGCAGCGGCTTCGGCGACCGCGGCAATCCGGAGCTCGCGCCGGAACGGTCGCGCAGCTGGGAAGTGGGCGTCGAGCGCGAACTCGGGAGTGCCGCCCATCTCGCGGCGACCTGGTTCGACCAGCGCTTCGACGACCTCATACAGTTCACGTTCACCCCCCCGGCGCCGGATGCGCCCAGCTACTTCAACGTTGGCGCCGCCGCCGCCCGCGGCATTCGAGCTCGAGGCCTCGGTCCGGTTCGGCCGCCTCGACCTGGAAGCCGGGTACACGCGCCTCCTCACGGAGGTGCTCGACCCCGGCCTCGCCTCCGATGCCGCGTTCACCGCCGGCAGGCCCCTGCTACGCCGCCCTCCCCAGAGCGGCTCCGTGCACGCGCGCCTCGCCATTCCCGCCGGGGCGCTCACGGCCACGGTCACGGCGGCAGGGAAACGCGAGGACCTGGATTTCGGCGCCGGCTACCCGGCGCCCCGCGTGACCCTCGCCCCTTACGCCACGCTCGACCTCACGATCGAGCGACGCCTTCCGATCCCCGGCCCCGCCACCACCGCCTCCCTCGCCCTCGACAACGTCCTCGGCGCCGCCTACGAGACCGTCCGCGGGTTCCCCGCTCCCGGCCGCCTCGCCCGCCTCGGCGTGCAGGTGCGGGTGCCGTAGGTCACCGCCCGGACGCACCTCGCCCCCGTGCGGCTTCGCGGCCGACGGGGGCGAGTGATCGCGGCTCGAGCGAGGGCGCGTCGGACGATCCGATCACGCCCTCAGCGCGGCCCGGTCACGGCGCGAGGGCCGCAGCCGTGATGACCCAGGCCACCGTCTGGGCCTGCGCGCTGCCGAGCGTGAGCGTCTGCACGGCAGCCGGCTCGGTCGTGAACGTGACGCCAGCGGGGCCGTTCAGGGTCAGCGTGTAGTCCATGCCGGGCTGCTCGTACTGGAAGTGCGCCTCGAACACCTGGTCGCCGTCGTCGTCGGTGAACGCCGCGGTCTCCTCGTCGCCCTCCGCCGGCGTCATGGTGACGCTGAAGTCGGCCGGCGTGAACGGGCTCGGCAGCAGCGCGTCGGGGTCGGCGAGGGTGATGTCGAACCCGCCGGTCACCGAGATGTCCGCCGCGTGCACCACTGCGTGCAGGTTGTAGCGGTTCGGGTTGCCGGTCTCGTGCAGGAACGACTCGTTCACCACGAAGTCCAGCAGCAGGATCTGCTGCGTCCCGCCCGTCACGTGGAGCCCGTGCAGCAGCACCTTGATCCCCGAGTTCCCGGTGCTGGTCATGTTGATGGTGCCGGTCGGCTCACCGCACTTCGTGTAGTCCGGGGAGGACGAGAACACTCCAGCGCCCGTGATGATGCAGGCATCGCCGAGCACCACGCGCAGCTGCCCGTAGTCGCCCTCGGGCACGTCGGCGCCGGTGGCCAGGTCGGCCACGGCGCCGGCGAGGCTGGTGAGCTCGAACTCCTGATCACTGTCCTCCAGCAGGTACACGCGCGTCCCGGGCGGATCGGCCTCGCCGTCGTCGCCCTGCAGGTAGATGTCCGTGAACGTGACCCAGGCCTCCTGGATCTCGTCACCGTTCGCATCCGTCAGCTTCAGCGAAACGGTGCCGTAGTCGTTCGCCGTGGTGTTGCCATCGCAGCCGGCCAGGGGGAGAATCAAAGCCACTGCCAGCGCAGCAAGGCCGCTGGTTCGGAACATGGTGTTGCTCCCTATTCGGGTTCAGCCTTCGGCCGACCGGCGCCGCCGATCGCCGCTTCCCTCAACAGACGACTCACCCGGCAGTCGCGTCACGGGGCCACCCGACGTTCACCCGCCCCTCACGCGTCGCCCCCTTGCAGCATCGCCGCATAGCTCTCGTAGCGCTCCCTCTTGACCAGCCCTTCCGACAGCGCCGTGAGCACCCCGCATCCGGGTTCGTGGGTGTGGGAGCACGAACGTCCGAACCGGCAGCGCCGGGCGGGGCCCCGCATCTCGGGAAAATAGAAGTCGAGGTCCTTCGCATCGACGCCCCAGAGCCCCAGCTCCCGCAGGCCGGGGGTGTCGGCGACGTGGCCGCCGCAGGCGAGCGGGATGAGCCGCGCCGAGACGGTGGTGTGGCGCCCCTTCCCCTGCGCCTCGCTCACGTGCCCGGTGCGCAGGCCCAGGCCCGGCTGGATCGCGTTCAGCAGGCTCGACTTCCCCGCGCCGGACGGGCCGGCCAGGGCGCTCACCCGGCCGCACAGTCGTTCCCGAAGCGCTTCCACCCCCTCACCCGTGACGGCGCTGGTGTGGACGACCGGGTAGCCGATCTCCTCGTACGCGTCGAACGCCGCCCGCTGTGATGCGCTGGCCCGATCCATCTTGTTGGCGACGACGACCGCTTTCAGAGCGTTCGACTCCGCCAGCACCAGGAAACGATCGAGCATCCGGAAGTGCGGGGCGGGGTGGACGGCGGCGAAGACAGCCACCAGCTGGTCCACGTTCGCGGCGATCGCCCTGGGCCGCCCGCTCCGGCCCGGCGCAGTGCGGACCAGCTGGCTCCGGCGTGCTTCCACGGTCTCGATCGTGTAGGCGCCGTCCGGCTGCCGCTCGACCGAGACCCGGTCCCCCACGACCACCGCGTCGCCGGTCCGGACCTGCTGCTTGAGCCGGCCGCGCAGCACCGCGTCCACCGCCTCGCCCTGATGCAGCTCGACCTCGTACACGCCGCCGTAGGCGGAGCGCACGAGGCCGTGGTGCAAGCCGGGGCCCGGGGGCATGGGGGTGCCTGGCTCGCTAAGCGGCGAAGCTCTCCAGCGCCGGACCCATGTCCCCCTCCCGCAGCCGCTTCAGGGCACGGTCGCGCAGCTGTCGCACGCGCTCGCGCGTCACCCCGAGCATGTTGCCGATCTCCTCGAGCGTGTGCGTCTCGCCCCCATCGAGGCCGAAATACAGCCGGAGCACCTTGGCGTCACGCGGGTTCAGCGTGTCCAGCGCGGCATCGATGTGCTCGGCCAGCAGCCGGTCCTCGACATCCTCCTCCGGCTCGGTGGCCTCGTCCAGAACGAACCGCTCGACCAGGTAGCTGTCATCCGAGTCGCCGATCGGCGCGTCCAGCCGGATCTCCGCCGCGTTCAGCGTCTGGAGGTGGCGGACCACCTCGGGCGTCAGCCTGGCCGCCTTCGCCACTTCCTCCAGGCTCGGGTCGCGACCCAGTTCCTGCTTCAACCGCTCCCGCTCCCGGAAGATGCGGGCGAGATCGCTCGCGCGGTTGAGCGGCACGCGCACGGACCGACCCTGGTTCGCCAGCGCCGCCAGGATCGCCTGCCGGATCCACCACACGGCGTAGGAGATGAACTTCACGCCCTGCTCCGGGTCGAACTTCCGCGCGGCCGTGACCAGCCCGACGTTCCCTTCCTGAATCAGGTCCGCGAGCGACACGCCGCGGTTCTGATACTTCTTCGCGACGCTGATCACGAACCGCAGGTTGGCCCGCGCGAGCGCCATGACCGCGTCCTCATCGCCCGCCTGGGCGCGCTTCCCCAGCTCGATCTCCTCCGCCGGCGTGATCAGCTCGTGCCTGCTCACGTCGCCCAGGTATTGGTCGAGTGCGCTGGTGTCCTCGTATGTCGGACGGAACGCGCTCTTGCGCCGACGGCGCTTCTTGGAATCGGTCGCTGCCATTTCGCCCATCGTTTATGATCGCTCGCTGTCGGGTTGTCACGACCAGTGTCGGCCCTCGCCCGGCAACTGTATGCCTCGCAAGCCCTTTGCCGTGTGCCGATGCAGAGAAGAGCGCACCTGCACGCTCCCTGTCACTGCATCGCGGCCTCTAGTAACCCCGCTCCCTCGGCGGTGTTCCCGCCATTCCGCCGCTGCCGGAGGCTACCCGCCCGGCAGCCTCAATGCCCCCCCTGGCCCGCGGGGCGACCCAGCGGTCCCCCGCCCGCGCTGCCTCCCGCGCCGGTGCTGTCCGCCCCCGCCCGTGAGGGCACGGCCGAGGAGGACACGTCACGCAGCGGGTCCTGCGCCAAAAGGGTGTTGAGCGACGGCGGGGCCCGCCCGCCCCCGGGCTGCGTGAGCTGCTCCCTCAGGTCAAGCGCGGACGCCTTGAGCGTCTCGATCTCGGGTGTGACCTGGCCGAGTGATGCGCCACGGCGCAGGCGCGCCACGATCCTGTCCGCCATGGCCTCGAGCTGCCGCACCCTGGCCTCCACGTCGTACCCCGACGCAAGCCAGTCCACGGTGCGCCGGGCGGTGAGGAGCTGGTCCGTCATGGCCTCGGCCGTGTACATCAGCGAGGCGTTCCCTGCCATCGCCGTGTCCAGCACCGCCGCGAACTCCCCCAGCTGATCCCCGAGCGTGCCCGCGCTCCGCCCGGCCACCAGCGCGGCCGCCGGCGGCGGGGTCTCCTCCGTGAGCCTGTGGTCCTGGCTCATGTTGCACGCCGCAAGCAGCATGGTCGCGGCGCACGTGGACAGAAGGCGTCTCATCACTGCCATGTCGGGCAATCCGTGTGCCGCCTTGCCCCTCGCCCCGCGCACGCCTACGCTTCGCGGATGAATATCGCATTCGCCGGCCGGACCGACACGGGACGCGTGCGGGTCCGCAACGAGGACGCGCTTCTCCAGCGCCCCGAGCGGGGGCTCTTCGTCGTGGCCGACGGCATGGGCGGCCACGCGGCCGGGGACATCGCGAGCCGGATCGCCGTGGACGTCGTCGACGAGCGAACGGCGGAGTCCACCGACGACCCCGTGGCCCAGCTGACCGAGGCCGCTCTCGCTGCCCACGAGGCGATCCTCAAGGCCGCGGATGCCAACCCCGCGCTCAGCGGCATGGGCACCACCCTGACGGCGCTGCGGGTCGTGGACGGCGACGGCTGCGCGGTGGTCCACGTGGGTGATTCCCGGGCCTACCGCTGGCACCGCGGCGCTCTCGAGCAGGTCACGCGCGACCAGACGTGGGTACAGGACCAGGTGGAGGCGGGCGCCCTTTCTCGCGCGCAGGCGCGCGTCCACCCTTTCTCCGCCATGCTCACCTGTGCCCTCGGCATCGGTGACGCCGAGCTCGACGTGCAGGTGGTCCGCTCCGACTGTGAGCCCGGGGATGTTTTCCTCCTCTGCAGTGACGGCCTCACTGCCGCCGTGGACGATGACGACCTCCGCTCCACCCTGGCCGAGCACGACGACCTCGGCCAGGCCGCCGCCGCGCTCGTCCGCCGCGCCAATGAAGCCGGCGGTCCCGACAACATCACGGTCGCGCTCGTCCGCATCGCCCCCGGCCACTGACCCCCGTCACGCCAGCAGCTCTTCCCCCGCGTCCAGCCGACGCCGCACCTCGGGTTCCGGCAGCGATACCAGCAACGCCACCGCGTCCGCCCCCACTGGCGGGCGCCCGCCGAGCGCGAACAGCCTCAGCACCCGCGCCGTGCGATAGAGCTCCTCGGCGATCCGCGGCAGCCCGATCAGGCCCGCGCGCCCTCCCGGCCCCAGGCGCAACACCTCGCCCGTGCTCCGCTGCACCAGCAGATCCAGGCGGAACATCCCCGGCTTCTCCGGAAAGTCCAGGAACGCCCCGCCGCCCTCGAGCCCGAGCTCCCGGGCCAGCGCGTCCTCCACCCGCCGCTTCAGCGGGGAGTCGCTCGTGGCCCACGACGCCACCTCCCCCGGCAGCTCCGCGGCCACAACCTCCACCACCCGCTTCGGAAGCCGGCGCCGCTGCAGCGCCTCCACCATGCTCGCCACCCTCGCCGACCCGGAGTACGACTCCGCTGCCGTCCCGCCCTCCGCTCTCCCCGACAGGAGAAAGAGCAGCGCCTCGTCCGTCTTTCCGACCAGCTCCTCCGGCCCGATCAGTCCCCCCGACAGCGCGTCGAACACGATCCGCTTGTACAGCACCGTCCCGGCGCGCACCGCGTGATGCCAGTAGACGTTGCGGAACATCTGGTACTTCGAGAACAGCAGCGACTCCAGCGCCGCCACTCCCTTCTCGTGCACCCCCACTTCGGCTGGACCACCCCCGGGCGGCGACAGCACCAGAAGCGCGCCCAGCAGTCGATCCACGTCCACCTCCCCGTATGGCACGCCGCAGTACCGAGCGTCCCGCTTCAGGTACTCCACCTTGTCCAGGTCCAGGCTGCCGCTCACCAGCCCCTGCAGTGGCGAAGACGAGCGGCCCCGGACCAGCGACTCCACCTTCGCGACTCCGTCCCCCGCCACCGACTCCAGCGCCGCACGGACCTCCGGGTCCTCCAGGAACCTACCGGTCAGCGACTCGTGGTGTCCGGGGATCAGATCCTCCTCCAGCTCCTCGAGCGCGTGTGAGAACGGGTAGTGGCCTACGTCGTGAAGCAGCCCCGCCAGCGGCACAAGCCGCAGCTCCTCCGCGTCCACCACACCCAGGGCCCCCCGCACGGACAGGCTGGTGATCGCCCGGCGGATCAGGTGGTACACACCCAGCGCGTGGTCGAACCGTGTGTGGCTCGCGCCCGGGTACACCAGGTGCGCCAGACCCAGCTGCCGGATGTAACGCAGCCGCTGGAAGGCCCCCGAGTCCACCACCCGCCTCGCCTCCTCCTCCACCTCGATCGTGCCCCACACCGGCTCACGGATCACCACGGGCCCACGCGCCTGCTCCGCCCGGTCACTCATGGCTCCGCTCCGCCTCCGAGGTGGTCCGATCCATGCGATTCAACGCGTCTTGAAGTGAGCGACGGGGGGCTGCTGAGCCCCCCTTTTCTCGGGCATTGCGAGTTGAGGATCATGATAAAGCGTGCGACCTGTACCGCCAGCGCGCTGATGGCCCTGGCGGTCTCCGCGTGCAGCGGGCCGGCCGGCCCGGCGCCCGGGTCGGCGTACCCGAGCACCGCCGAGCGGGAGGCGAAGCTGTCGCGAAAGAGCACGGCACCGAAGAGTGTGCAGATGCGGGACCTGGACCGATACCCGGTTTCGGATATGGCCGAGTACCTGGCGCAGCACGTGTCCGGGCTGCGTCTGGTGCAGGGTCCCAATGGTCGGCCGGCGCTGCGGATCCGCGGCGCCAGCTCGGTGATGGCCACGAACGATCCGCTGGTGGTGATCGACGGGGTGGCTGTTCCGCGCTACGGTCTCGACGCCGTGCTGGTCGGGCTGGTCCCTGCGGACATCGCGCGCGTGACGGTGCTGAAGGATGCGGGCTCGACGTCGTTCTACGGCGTGCGTGGCAGCAACGGCGTCATCCTGATCGAGACCAAGCGGGGCCGTTGACGGGCGGAAGCGGGGCGCCTCAGGGTCCCGCGTTCCGGACCGCCTCGCTGACCTCATCGGCGAAGCCGACGAAGTTCTGGCGGAACATCGCCACCAGCTTCCTGGCCTGCTCGTCGTACTCCCAGGGGTGCTCCCATGTCTGGCGCGGGCGCAGCACCTCGTCCGGGACGCCGCGGACGTGCTCCGGGACTTCGAGTCCGAAGGCCGGGTCCCTGTGCGTCTTCACGTCGTCCAGCTCACCGGTCAGCGCGGCGGTCACCATGCGGCGCGTGTGGGCGAGCTCCATCCGGTGCCCCTGTCCGTATGCCCCCCCGGTCCACCCCGTATTGACCAGCCAGGTGCTGGCGTCGTGCTGCTCGATCAGGCGCGCGAGCAGCTCGGCGTATCGGCCGGGCGGCAGCGGGAGGAAAGGCGCGCCGAAGCAGGCGCTGAACGTCGCATTGGGCTCCGTGACCCCCTTCTCGGTCCCGGCGACCTTGGCGGTGTACCCGGAGAGGAAGTGGTACGCCGCCTGGTCCCGATTCAGCCTGGCGATCGGCGGGAGCACGCCGAAGGCGTCGGCGGTGAGGAAGATCACGTGGCGCGGGTGGCCGCCGCGCTTGTCGCGCACGGCGCCGTCCACGAAGCGGAGCGGGTAGGAGGAGCGAGTGTTCTCGGTGACTGCGTCGTCGTCCCAGAGCGGGCAGCGCTTCTCGTCCAGGACCACGTTCTCCAGGATCGCGCCGAACCGCTTGCTCGCGGCCCAGATCAGCGGCTCGCCGTCCTTCGACAGCCGGATCACCTTGGCGTAGTTGCCGCCTTCGAAGTTGAACACGCCGTCCTCGGACCAGCCGTGCTCGTCGTCGCCGATGAGGTAGCGGTCCGGGTCGGTCGAGAGCGTGGTCTTCCCGGTGCCCGAAAGCCCGAAGAACAGGGCCACGTCCCCGTCCTCCCCCATGTTGGCCGAGCAGTGCATGCTCAGCACGTCCTGCCGCGGCAGGAGGTAGTTCATCACGCTGAAGACCGACTTCTTGATCTCGCCCGCGTAGCGGGTGCCGCCGATGAGCACCTGCTTTTCAGCGAAGTTGACGACGACGAAGGCGCCCGACCGGGTCCCGTGCGTACCGGGATCGGCCTGGAACTCGGGAGCGTGCAGCACCGTGAACCCCACCTTGAAATGGCCGCGGTGATCACCGTACGGTTCGAGGAACATGTTGTTCACGAACAGCGAGTGCCACGCGCTCGGCGTGACCACACGCACGTTCAGACGGTACTGCGGATCGGCCCCCGCCCAGACGTCCCGGACGTACAGGTCTTCCTGCTCGTCCAGGTACGCGATCAGGTCCGCGCGCAGGCGTTCGAACTGCTCCGGCTCGAACGGTACGTTCACGCTCCCCCACCAGATCTCGTCCTCGGTTCCGGGCTCCCGGACCGTGAACTTGTCCTTCGGGGACCGCCCTGTATGGGGTGCCGTGATCGCCACGAACGAGCCGTCGGCCGACAGCTTGCCCTCGCCCCGCCATACCGCGTGCTCGATGAGCTCCGCGGGTGGGAGGTTCCAGTGAATCCGACCGGCCGGCGTCAGCCCCTGCTCACTCAGCTGCGTGCGTTCCTTCGTCGTCGCCACTCTTCTCGCCTCTGCTGTCCTCTTACGGGTTGTTGATCGTCGTCCGGCGACGCTGCGCGTCCACGACCGCGATCGCCGTGAGGTTCACCACGTCCGCCGCCTCGCTGCCGCGCTGCAGCACGTGCACGGGCTTCGCCATCCCCATGAGGATCGGACCGATCGCTTCCGCGCCGCCGATCCTGCCCATGAGCTTGTACGCGATGTTGGCCGCGTTCAGGTCCGGGAAGATGAGAACGTTCGCCGGACCGTCTAGCGTGCTGAACTGATACCGGCTGCGCAGGATGTCTGCCACGACGGCCGTGTCCGCCTGCATCTCGCCGTCCACCTTGAGATCCGGGCGGAACTGCCGGACGCGCTCGGTGGCGTCGCGTACCTTCTGCGCCTGCGGGTGCCGCGTAGACCCGAAGTTGGAGAACGAGAGCATGGCCATGCGCGGCTCGATGCCCAGTCGCTGCACGAAGTCCGCCGACAGCAGAGCGATTTCCGCCAGCGTTTCCGCGTCCGGGTCGATGTTCACGGTCGTGTCGGCGAAGAACATGATCTCGTGCTGCAGCACCATCATGTAGAGCCCGGCCACGTGCTTCACCGCCGGGTCGGTGCCCACGGCTTCCAGCGCGGGCCGGATCGTCTCGGGGTAGTGCGTTTCGATCCCCGCGATCGCCCCGTCGGCGTCCCCTTCGGCCACCATCATGTGACCGAAGTACGAGGTTTCCCGCAGCCGGTCCTGCGCCTCCGGTAGCGTGATCCCTTTGCGCTGACGCCGTTCGAAGAACCGCTGAGCGTAGCGGTCCCGCAGCTCCTCCGCGCTCGCCGGGTCGATGATGTCGACCCCGTTGAGGTCCACGTGCAGCTCCTTCGCCCGCTCCCGGACCCGGTCCTCCCGGCCCAGCAGCACCGGGTGGACGATTCCCTCCTGCATCGCCTGCCCGACCGCGCGGATGATCCGGTCGTCTTCACCCTCCGGATACACGATGCGACGCGGGTCGCGCTGCGCTCGCAGCATGATGTCGCGCATCACCTCGCGCCGCCGGCCCAGCCGCGCCTCCAGCTGCGTCCGGTACTCCTCCAGGTCGATGTCGTGACGCGCTACACCGTCTTCCATGGCCGCCTTCGCCACCGCCGGGGCCACCCACAGCAGCACTCGGTAGTCGAACGGCTTCGGGATCAGGTAGCGCGTGCCGAACCGGAACGTCTCCTTGTCGTAGGCGTGCGCCACCGACTCCGGCACGTCTTCCTTGGCCAGCGCCGCCAGCGCGTGCGTGGCCGCCAGCTTCATGTTGTCCGTGATGGCGCGCGCGCGAACATCCAGCGCACCGCGGAAGATGAACGGGAAGCCCAGGACGTTGTTCACCTGGTTGTCGTAGTCACTGCGCCCCGTGGCCATGATCGCGTCCTCCCGCACGGCGAACACCTCGTCCGGCAGGATCTCGGGATCCGGGTTCGCCAGCGCGAAGATCACCGGGTGCTCCGCCATCTTCTTCACCATCTCGGGAGTGACCGCCCCTGCCACCGACAGCCCGACGAACACGTCCGCCCCCTCGATGGCCGCCGACAGGTCCTGGCCCGCGACATCCTGCGCGAACAGCGCCTTGTACTTGTTCATCCCCGCGGTGCGGTCCTTCGTGATCAGCCCCTTGCTGTCGCACAGGAAGATGTTCTCCCGCCTCGCTCCCAGGCGGATGTAGTGGTTGGCGGTCGCGATCGACGCCGCCCCCGCGCCGCTGAACACGATCTTTATGTCGGCGATGTCCTTGGCAACCAGCTCCAGCGCGTTCACCAGCGCCGCACCCGAGATGATGGCGGTGCCGTGCTGGTCGTCATGGAAGACCGGGATGTCCAGCTTCTCCTTCAGCGCTTCCTCGATCTCGAAGCACTCCGGGGCCTTGATGTCTTCCAGGTTGATCCCGCCGAGCGTCGGCTCCAGCAGCTCGCAGAAACGGATGATCTCCTGCGGGTCCTCCGAGTCCACCTCAATGTCGAACACGTCGATGTCCGCGAAACGCTTGAACAGGACGGCCTTCCCCTCCATCACCGGCTTCCCCGCGAGCGCCCCGAGGTTGCCCAGCCCCAGCACAGCCGTGCCGTTCGACACCACCCCGACCAGGTTCCCGCGCGCCGTGTACCTGAACGCCGCGTCCGGGTCGTCCTTGATGATGCGACACGGCTCCGCGACGCCCGGCGTGTAGGCGAGCGAGAGGTCCCATTGCGTCCCCACCGGCTTCGTGGGGACGACCGCGATCTTGCCCGGGCGGCCCTGCTCGTGGTAGTCGAGCGCCGCCTGCTTTCTATCCACCATTCATTCACTCCTCAGCGTCAAGGTCCGAGCAAGCGAAGGCTACCGACGGGGCGGGTCGAAAGCAAGCAGGGACGCGGGCCTTCAGCCGGTTGCGTCCGGGTCGCGGTGGCGCGATTCTGGCACCGGTGCGGCCCCGTCCGGTCATACCTCGAACCCACGCGATGCGACGACACTTCGGCCTCTCCGCCCCCGCCGGCCTCCTCCTCGCCGCCGTCGTCGCACCGCTCCAGGCGCAGGGGAGCGGCGACCATGCCTGCAAGGCCGGCCGGGTCGAGCACATCTTCATCGACAATCACTCCATCTTCGACACCTCGGATCCGGACCTCGACCCGCGCTTCCGCTGGGCGTACACGCTCGCCAACCGCCTCCACGTCCGGACTTCCGAGTCGGTCATCCGGCGCGAGCTGCTGTTCGACGTGGGCGACTGCTTCGACCCGATCCGCCTCGAGGAGTCGGAGCGTCTCCTGCGCGGCTATCCGTTCATCGCACGGGCGGACATCTACGCCATCCAGCAGCCGGGCGGCGCGTACCACGTGGTGGTGGACACCGAAGACGAGTGGTCGACGCAGCTCGAGACGCGGCTGGACCTGAGCCAGGGTCTGGACTTCCAGGGCGCGGACCTGCGGGAGCAGAATTTCCTCGGCACCGGCCGCGAGGTGGAAGCGTTCTACAGCAACCTCAATGCGACCCGGACGTACGGCCTCCGGTACTTCTCTCCCCAGCTCTTCCGCAGCCGCTGGGATCTCGAGATGTCCGGCGGCAGGACCCGGGCGGGGACGCTCCTGGAGCAGACCGTAAGCTATCCGTTCGTCGGGGAGATCGGGCGCTGGGCGGCGCAGCAGCGCTTCTACCGCCAGGACCGCTTCTTCGATTACCTCCTCCCCACCCAGGCCGGAGAGGAC
Source organism: uncultured Gemmatimonadales bacterium (assembly GCA_963798845.1). Taxonomy (GTDB): domain Bacteria; phylum Gemmatimonadota; class Gemmatimonadetes; order Longimicrobiales; family RSA9; genus CAVUKA01. The sequence goes on from CAWCUS010000006.1 coordinate 201,613, forward strand.
ACCCGGCTCCTGATCCCGCTGCGTGAAAAGGAGTTCCAGGTGGCGGCGCTGCGGCGCTTCGGCCGCCTCGGCAACCTGACCATCGTGGGCGGTGGCGTGGGGTTTCAGGAAATCTCGTATCCGGGGAGCGACGGCAGCCTGGAGCTGGTCCGCAACAACGACTACGGCCACACCTCCCCGGCCCCGCCGGCGGTGGCCGAGCCCGCCCTGGGGTCCATGGAGCACCGGCGCAACATCCGGGCGATGGTGTTCCTGGGAAAGCGGAACATCGTGTGGCGGCAAAGAGAAGGGCTCGACAGCTTCCACGGCGAGCAGGACCTGCGGACGGGGACCGACGTGGAAATGTCGTTCGCCCGCTCCCTCCCGGCTCTCGAGTCCGACGACGACCTGCACGCCTCCATCGACTTCTACGCGGCCACTGGCCCCGCTACGGCCTTTTTCGCCACCCGCATGCGGGCGGACGGACGCCGCGACTACGATGCGGAGCCGGGCATCTACGAGATGAAGGACGTCATCGCCGAGGGGGAGTGGTTCCTCTACGTGCGGCCCGCGTTCGAGTCCCACCACACCCTGCTGCTGCGCGCCTCCGCGGCCGGCGGCTGGCACACGTCCACCCCATTCCAGATCACGCTGGGTGGCCAGCAGTCTCTTCGTGGCTTTCCGCAAACCGCGTTTCCCGGCGGCCGTCGCCTGGTGTTCACGGCGGAGGACCGATTCTACCTGGGGTGGCCTTTCCCGGACGTGGCGGACATCGGCACTTCCCTTTTCGTGGATGTTGGCCGCATCTGGCCCGGTGACGCACCCTACGGCCAGAGCTCGGGATGGCGCACCAGCATCGGCGGCGGCATTCGCGCCAATTTCCCCGCCGGCGGCACCAACACTTTCCGTGTCGATGCCGCGTTCCCGGTCGGCTCCGATGGCGGGCTGGGCAAGCTCCAGCTGCTCATCGGTGTGACAGAATACCTCGGCATCACGTCCGGCTTCACGGACCCGCAGCTCAGCCGCTCTCGCGTGCCCCCCATCACGGGCAACCTCCTGAACTTCCCCAACTGAACGCCATGACCCTCCTGCCCCGGGCCCGCAACGCGCCCGAGCGGATGGACCACGACGGCGTGGATCCCGCCGCGCTCCAGGACGCCCTGGGCCACGTCGCAGCCGTGAACCGCTGGCTCGGCGCACGACGCGCGCTCCTCAGCCACCTCTCCTGGGCGCTGCCCGTGCCCCGCGACGGCGCCGTCCGCATCCTCGACGTCGGCACCGGCTCCGCGGACCTCCCCCTCGCCGTCGCCGCCTGGGGCCGCGCGCGCGGACGATCCCTTTCCATCACGGCCGTGGATCGTCACGAGGGGACCATCCTCGCCGCACGCCGCCGTACGCACCCGTGGCCGGAGATCCGCCCGGTGCGCGGCGATGGGCTCCGCCTCCCCTTCGCCGAGGGCGAGTTCGACCTCGCGCTCCTCTCGATGACCCTCCACCACATGGACGGCGCCGCACTCGAGGGCCTGCTCCGTGAAGCCGCCCGCGTGGCCCGCGGCGGGAGGATCCTGGTGGGAGAGCTGCGACGTTCCGTGCCGTCGTACCTCGGCGCCCGGTTCCTCGCCGCCACCGTCTGGCGACGCAATCCCGTGACTCGCCACGACGGCCCTCTTTCCGTGCGCCGCGCCTTCACCCCCCGCGAGCTCGATGCCCTCGCCCTCGCCGCCGGGCTCCACGATGCCCGCGTGTTCCGCCACCCGCTCTTCCGGCTCGTGCTGCGCGCTCTCGCCTGAATCAGCCCGAACCCACTCCGCTGGCCGGCTCGCCAAGGGCGGCTCGCCAGGGCCGGCTCGCCCTGACCGGATCGCCCTGATCGGCCCGGCGTCGCGGTCCCCCTTCCATCCTCCGCTACCAGCAGCCACGTTTCGGAACGAAGGGTGCATCTCACTGCGGCAGGCTTGAAGACAGGACGGCGGCCGGAGGCTCCGGGCGCCCGCGCTCGAAACACCGGGAGCCATTCGGTCTGGATGCCATCACCTTTCAACAGCTGTCCGCTCGCTGACGGCACGACCGCCGACGTCATCGTCGTCGGGGCCGGGCCCGCCGGCGCCACCACCGCGTTGCTGCTGGCGCGCGCCGGTCAACGCGTCCTGCTCCTCGACCGCTCCAGCTTTCCGCGCCCGAAGCCGTGCGGCGACTGCCTCAGCGCCGGGGCCACGGCGCTCCTGCGGCACCTCGGTCTGCTCGACGAGGTGCTCGCCGCGGGCACGGTGCGGCTCCACGGGTGGGACGTCATCTCCCACGGCGGCCGCCGCGTCCCCGGCCGTTTCGGCGGAGAGCCCGCGCTCGCCATCGAGCGCAGGCACTTCGACGCCGTGCTCCTGCGCGCCGCCCGGGAGGCGGGGGCATCGTTCGCCACCGGGCACGTCGAGGACCTCTCATTGCCGCGCTTCCCGGGGGGACCGCGAGTAGTCCGCGCCCGAACCGAGGCGGGGCAGGTGGTGGAGGCGCGGGCCGCGCTCGTGGTGGGCGCCGATGGACTCCGCTCCGTGGTCGCCCGGCGGGTCGGCCTGGTCGCCCGCAGGCCCCGGGTACGCAAGCTCTCGCTCACCGCCCACCTGCCCGTCGCCTCCCGCAGCTCGGTGGGTTCCATGCACCTCCTTCCGGGCGGCTGCGTGGGTGTCGCGCCCGTCGGTCCGGAGCGCGCGAACGTGACTCTGGTCGTCGATGGCAGCCACGCGGCGAGACTCCGCCAGCTCGGCGCCCCGGCGTTCTTTCGGGAGTGGGTCGCCCGCGCATCGCATCTGGAGCCGGCGCTCGCCCGCACGGCTCCGGGCTCTCTCCTCGCCTCCGGACCCTTCAATGTCCCCGTGCGCGCGGTCACCGTGCCCGGCGTGGCCCTGGTGGGCGACGCGGCCGGGTACTTCGACCCGTTCACGGGACAGGGAATCCACCGCGCGCTGGCCAGCGCCGTCGCGCTGGCACACCACGTGGGCCCTGCGCTGGCCGCGGGCGACGATCTCGACCAGGCGCTCCGGGCATACGCCCGAACGCATGCCCGGCTGGCGCAGCCGACGCTCCGGCTCCAGCGCCGGATCGAGTGGGTGGTCTCCCGCCCGGCCGTGGCAGAGCCCGTTCTCGGTCGGCTCGCCCGGGCCCGCACCGTGATGGACCGACTCCTGCAGGTTACGGGCGACCTGCGGCCGCCCCGCTCGCTGCTGTCCCCGGCATCGCTGTGGGGCTTCGCGTTTCCTGCCACCGCGGACTCTCAATGATCCGGATCGATGAGCGTATCACCGCCGCCGCGCCTTCCCGCGCGTTCCTGGCGGCGGCGGGCGTGGAGCGCTGGCCCGAGATCCTCCCGCACTACCGCCTCGTCCGCTTCCTGGACCAGCGCGGCTTCGGCCAGGGGGTTGTGGAGATGTCTGCGTGGCGGGACTTCGCAGGGCCGCTCCGCTATCCCGTCTGGTGGGTCTCGGAGATGCAATCGGACGGCGAGGTGCCGCTCATCCGGTACCGGCACGTGGACGGCATCACGGTCGGGATGGACGTCCGCTGGGAGTTCATTCCCGCTCCGGGCGGCACACGCGTCCGGATCGTTCACGAGTGGGATGGCCCGGACTGGCCTCTGGTAGGCGGCCTCGCCGCGACCACCGTCATCGGACCCTGGTTCGTCAGCGCCATCGCCCGCCGCACGCTGGCCGGCGTCTGTGCCGAGGCGGAGAGGACGGAGAGCGGGCAGCGTCGTCGCTCCGCCCCCGACCGATATCGCGAGGAGACCCCGCGTGCATGACCGCGACGGAGGGCCGCCGTACCGGGTCGCGATCACTGGAATCGGCCCGATCACCGCCGCCGGCACCGGGCACGACGGCTTCCTGCGTGGCCTTCGCTCCGCGCGCTCGCCGATCCGGCGCGCGACCCGGTTCGACGCCTCGCCCTGGCGCTCCAGGCTCGCCGCCGAAGTGGACGATTTCGATCCGGCGGACCATATGGAGTCGCGCCAGGTCCGGCGCCTCGACCGCTTCATGCACTTTGCCATCGCGGCCACGCGTCTGGCGCTCCGCGATGCCGATCTCGATCCGGCCGACCCGGACCCCGACGGCGTCGCCGTTCAGTTCGGCTCGGCGCTCGGGGGGATCGCGTACGCAGAGCAGCAGGTCGGGAATCTCCTGACCCGCGGCACCCGCGCAGTGGATCCGCGCGTCGCGCTCACCACGTTCTGCGGCGCCGCCAGCTGCGGCGTCGCCATCGAGTACGGCTTCACTGGCCCGAACGCCACCAACGCCATGTCCTGCGCGTCCGGGACCATCGCCGTGGGCGAAGCCTTCCGCCTCATCCGCGAAGGGTCGAGCGACGTAGCCATCGCCGGCGGAGCGGAAGCGCCCCTGGCACCGCTCTCCTTCGGCGCTTTCGCCCTCATCCGAGCCATGAGCGCCCGCAACGACGAGCCCGAGCTCGCGTGCCGGCCGTTCGACCGCGAGCGGGATGGCTTCGTCATGGGGGAGGGCGGCTGTGCCCTCGTCCTGGAGCGGTGGGACCACGCCGTCGCCCGGAGCGCGCGCATATACGCGGAGATCGCCGGATACGGCACGACCAACGACGCCCACCACATGACGGCACCCCGTCCCGACGGGCGCCAGGCTGCCCGCGCAATGCGCCTCGCTCTCCGCTCCGCCGGGCTCACCGCCGATGACGTGGACTACGTCAACCCCCACGCCTCCTCCACACCCCTGAACGATTCCACGGAGACGCTCGCCATCAAGGCGGTCCTGGGCGAGCGCGCCTACCGGATCCCGGTCACCGGCACGAAGCCGTACCATGCCCACGCACTCGGTGCGTCCGGCGCCATGGAGGTCGGCGTCGCCTGCCTCGCCTTTGAAAACGACTGGCTCCCGCCCACCCTCAACTTCCAGGATGGCGGCCAGGAGTGCGATCTCGACTACGTGACCGGCACCGGCCGCGCGTTCCACGGCGACGTCTGCCTCTCGAACTCCTTCGGCTTCGGCGGCATCAACGCCTCGCTCGTCCTGCGGCGGCCATAGCCGAATCGGCGTCGTATCCCGCCCCAGGGCGGCCCCTTTCCCGGGTCCCCGCCGACAGCCACCTTCCAGCATGATTCCCGTGCTGCTCGGCCAGATCCTGGGCGTGTCGTTCGCCTGCGGGCTCAACCTCTACGCCACCGTGGCGGCCCTCGGGATCCTCTCCCGGTTCGCCGTGATCCGGCCGCTGCCGCCGGGGCTGCGCGGACTCGAATCCCTCATCGTCATCGCCAGCGCCCTCGCCCTCTACGTCGTGGAGGCCGTGATCGACAAGGTGCGCCACGCAGACTCCATGTGGGACGCCGTCCACACGTTCATTCGCCCGCCCGCCGCCGCCCTCCTGGCCGTGGGCGCCCTGTGGGGGAGGCCTGCTCTCGGCGTCGCCGCCGGCGCGACGATCGCTTTCGTGGTGGCTCTGGCCACCCACGGCACCAAGGCCGGGCTCCGTCTCGCGCTCAACGCCGGTGCGCCCAACCGCCGCAGCAGGTGGATCAGCGTGGCCGAGGACCTGGCCGCGGTCGCGTTCGCCGTCGCCGCCCTCCAGTTCCCCGCAACCGCCCTGGCAGCCGGCGCCGTGGTCCTCTTCCTCGTCGCCTTGTTCGGTCCCCGATTCTGGCGCGCCTTCGCTTTCGGGATGCGCTGCCTCGCGGCCTGGGTCCGCGCCTTCTTCGCACCCGCCCGGTGGCACGACGAAGCCGAGATCCCCCGAAGCCTCACACGCGTCCTCGACCACCGCGCCGTCGGCAGCGCGCCGAACCGGGGGACCCGTGCGGGACTGCACGGGCTGCGTGGGGTGGGGCCCTACCGGACCGGCTGGCTCGTGGTCACGGGAGACGGCCCGGTCTTCCTCTATCGCTCGCTCTTTCGCACGCGCCGCGTCGACCTCCCGCCCGTCCTCTCCTTCGAGGTCCACAGAGGCGTTTGGGCCGACATCCTCCGCCTCACCGCCGAGGACCAGGATTTCACGCTCTACCTCCTCAAGGATGGGCCCGCAGTGGAATCGGCGGCCAGCGAGCTGGCGCTCACCGGCTGAGGGCACCGGACACGGCGCCGCACCGGGAGTCCTCATGGCCGGATCCTGCCAGCCGGACGACCGATCCGCAGCTTCCTCCAAGTCTCTAGCAAACAGGGGTTTACAAGAAATTCGACAGCTCTCGAAAGCCATTCCGGCGCGCCATTGCGCGAGTTTTTGCACGCACCAGGGTTTACACTAATCCTCGTTTGTTCTATACTTGTTCGTTCTGTAGGCCGATGATCCTCCGACGGCTTGCCGAGTGCGGATGATTCGTACGCAGTCCCACATTTTCCGACACTTCGCTTTGTGCAGCGGGAGCCGGGTGCCGGCCGGCCTCGCTGCCTTTTTTGTGTCCACGACCCCGAGACTTCTATGTTCGTGAACGCCCGCGCGCTGGACTCCTTCGACCAGTACCTCTTCGACGTGGAGAAGTACCCGCTCATCGAAGACCCCATGGAGGAGCGCCACCTGGCAGCCCAGGCCCGTGAAGGGGACAAGGAAGCGGCCGAACGACTCGTGACCGCCAACCTGCGGTTCGTCATCTCCTACGTGAAGAAGTACCAGGGCCGCGGCCTCGGGCTCGCGGAGCTCGTGTGCATCGGGAACGAGGGGCTGCTGAAGGCCGTGAAGAAGTTCGATCCCGACAAGGGCGTGAAGTTCATCTCATACGCGGTCTGGTGGATCCGCCAGACCGTGCTTCAGGCGCTGGCCGAGCAGACCCGCTCGGTGCGGATTCCGCTGAACCAGAACTCGAACCTGGTGAAGCTCTCTCGCACCGAGACGGCGCTCACCCAGCTCCTGGGCCGCTCGCCGACGGACCAGGAGATCGCCGAGCATATGGAGGAGCCGATCGAGACGGTGCGCGCGCTGCGTCGCGTGGCCGCGTCCGAGCTGTCGCTGGACGCGCCCATCGACCGCGGGGACCGCGACAGCGCCTCCTTCGGCGAGCGCTTCGCCGGCGCGGAGGGCGAGGACATCGAGGAAAGCGTCGAATCTCAGGCGCGCCGCGAGTTTCTCGACCGGATGTTCGACAAGTACCTGACCGAGCGAGAGCGCAAGATCCTGTACCTGTATTACGGCCTCGACGACGGCGAGGAGCGCACGCTCGAGGAGATCGGCTCGCTCCTGGGCGTCACGCGCGAGCGGATCCGCCAGATCCGGAACCGCGCATTCGAGAAGCTGCGCGAGAGCGCCGACGGCGACGCCCTGGCCACGTTCTGGGCAGCCGAGTAGCCTTTCCGAGCTTCGGCCTTCCGGCCCGCCGGGCTTTCATGCCTGGCGGGCCGTTTTCACGCAGAGGCGCCGGACTCGATCGCGGACAGGGCGTTCCCGCCGTGCCCCGGTCGCTGCGCGGCCGTTCAGCTCACGCCTCCACCAGCTCCTCCTCCGCCTCCGCGTGGTCCAGCGCCGTTCCGCTCAGGCTCCGTCCCGAGGCGGAGCCGAGCATCACCAGCTCCCGCACCACCACGTCCGCCGTGGGGATGGTCACGCCGTCGCGCTCGTAGGAGTCGTACTGGATACGGCCCTCGATGTAGAGCCGATCGCCCTTGCGAATGTACTCGCTGGTGAGCTCGGCCAGGCGGTCCCACACGGTCAACCGATGCCAGTCGGTCCGCTCGTCGAAGCCGTTCTCCCGCGGGATCCGGCGGCTGGTGGCCAGGGAAAAGTGGGCCACCTTGTGCCCGTTGGCCGTGGACTGCACCTCCGGGTCCCGCCCCACGTTGCCTACCAGGATCAGCTTGTTCACCGAGCGCGACATGGCTGCCTCCGCGAGAGTGTCCGGGCCCCGAGATCCGGGGCCATCGGGCGCTATCATGGCACCCGATCCGGGGCACTCCCATGGCGGAAGCGGACGACTTTCGCGAGGCTGCCTCGGCGCGCGTCAGCGACACGGGCTCAGGACGATTCCGCCTCGGCGGCGCTCATCCCGACCACTGCCGTCGGCCCGAGCTCGGGCGCGCGTCGCTGCACGTCGGCCGGCGCCGGTGGGGCGGCGGAGCGGGTGGGACCGTGGCCGGTGAGCCACCTGCCGAGCCGTTCGGCAGCGGTGTTGAAGATCACGTAGGCGCTCGGCACCACGAAGAGCGTGAGCAGCGTGGAGACGCTGAGGCCGCCGACCACGGCAATGGCCAGCGGCTGCATGAGCTCGGAGCCCTGGCCGATCCCCAGCGCGAGGGGGAGCATGCCGAACGCGGTGGTCAGCGTGGTCATGAGGATCGGACGCAGGCGCACTGCGCCCGCCTCCACTACCGCCTGTTCGCGGCTGAGACCTCGCGCCCGCCCCTGCTCGGTGTACTCCACCAGGAGGATCGCGTTGTTCACCACGATCCCCGCCAGGAGGATCACGCCCAGGAGCACGGGCGCGCTGAGGGGCGTCCCGGTGATGCCGAGGAGGAGCCCCACCCCGATGAGCGACAACGGGATGGCGAGCAGGATGATGAACGGGTTCACCACGCTCTCGTACTGCACGGCCATGACCACGAAGACGAGGAAGACGGCGAGGATCACCACGATGGCGAGCTGGCGGTTGTTCTCCCTCATCGCCTCCGCCTCGCCGCCGTAGATGATGCCATAGCCCTCGGGCAGCTCGAGGTCCGCGAGGCGCGCGCGGATCGAGTCGTTCACCGCGCCCACGCTCGCCACTTCGTTGATCACGTCGCCCGTGAGCCGGAACGTCCGGTTCTGGTTCACCCGCAGGACGGTGGTGGGGCCCAGTGTGTTGTTGACGGTGGCCACGTCGCGCAGGTAGATGGGCGCCCCGCCCGACCCCCCGGGGAAGAGCGCCACGCCGCCCAGGTCCTCCGGGCTCTTGAAGCGGTCGCGCGGGAACATGACCCGCATGTCGTATTCGTGGTTCCCCGCCGTGAACTTGCTCGCGATCGTCCCGTCGAGGGCGGTGCGGAGCGTCTGACCGACCGTCGCGACGCTCAGGCCCAGGTACGCCGCGCGCTCGCGGTCCAGCTGTACCGACAGCTGCGGCGTCGCCTCCTCTTCGGACGGCTCCAGGTTGGCCAGCCCCGGCACCCCGCGCACGAGGCTCATGACCTCTTCGGCGATGTGGCGCAGCTCGTTCAGGTCGTCCCCCTGGATGCTGAGCTCCACGGGCGACCCGGACATGGACGTGCGCAGTCCCCGAATACGCGGCGGACGGACGAAGATCCGGGCGCCGGGGAAGCCGCGCGCGTCCACCTTCTCCTGCAACCTCCTCACCCACTCATCCGCGCTGATCTTCCGCTCCGTCACTGGAGCCAGCACCACGGTGATGCTCCCCCGCCCGCTCCGCTGCGCCGTGGAGCCGCCGAACAGAAAGCCTCCGGCGGTGGCGAACATGGTGCGCACGTCCGGCATCTGCCGCACCATTTCTTCGACCTCGAGCGTCACCCGGTTCGTCTCCTGCGCGGACACGCCGGCCGGCATGGCCACATACACGCCGACGTTGCCGTCGTCCACCTGGGGGAGGAACTCGTTCCCCAGGTTGCGCGTCATGAGGAAGGCGCCGACCAGCGCCAGCACCGCGCCACCGAGCACGGCCCAGCGCCACCGGACCGCCACCGGCGCGATGCGCCGGTAGAAGCTCCGCAGCCACCCGACGCCGTTGTCGAACGCCACCAGCGGCCTCCAGTGCCCCAGGCCGCTCTCGAAGCGGATCTTTCCAAGCTGCGCCGACAGCATGGGCACCACCGTGAGCGCGACCGTGAGCGAGGCCAGGATGGCGAAGGAGATGGTGAGGATCAGCTCCCGGAAGATCAGCGCAGCCAGACCGCTGATGAGCAGGAACGGGATGACGGCCGCCAGGTTCGTGGCCGTCGACGCGGTCACCGCGCTGGTGACTTCCGCCGCGCCCTCGTGCGCCGCCAGCTCCGGATCCTCGTTGCCTTCCTCCTTGTGCCGGAAGATGTTCTCCAGCATCACGATGGAGTTGTCGATCAGCAGACCCACGCCCAGGGCCAGGCCGCCCAGCGTCATGATGTTCAGCGTCAGGTGCCCGAGCCCCATCATGATGAACGTGGCCAGGATGGCGATGGGGATGGCCAGGCCGATGACGAACGTCTTCCGCAGCGACCCGAGGAAGAGGAAGACCACGAGCATGGCCAGGAACGCCCCCGTCAGCGCCGCACTCTGTACCGACCGGACCGAGCTGCGGATGAAGGTGGCCTGGTTCTGGATCGTGCGGTACTGGATGTCGCCCGGGACGAACCCCGTCGTCGTGAGCGACTCCAGCCGCTGCTGGACCTGCTCGGCCACCTTCACGGTGTTGGCGTTCGGTTGCTTCCGTACCGACAGCTGCACGGCGGGCACGCCGTTCATGCGCGCCCAGAGCCGCTGATCCTGATGGGTGTCGCTCACGCTCGCCACTTCCGACAGCGGGATCCGGCCCCCGCCCGCGGGCGTCAGCAGCACCGAGCGCACGTCATCCACGGTCTGGAACTTCCCCGCCGTCTTCCCCACCACCTCGCGCGTGGCCGAAGCCACGTAGCCGGCCGCCACGTCCTGGTTGGCCGCGCGGATGGCGTCGATGACCTGCGACACCGTGAGCCCGTAGTGCCGCAGCCGCTCCTGGTCCAGCACCACCTGGATCTCCCGGACCAGCCCGCCGGCGACGTCCACCGATGCTACGCCCGGTATGGTCAGCAGCTGTGGCCGAAGCCGGTACTCCACCCAGTCCCGGAGCGAGATCAGGTCCCTCGCCTGCGACGAGAAGCCCACCTCGTACACGGGCATCTGCGACGGGTCGAACTTGTACACCGTCGGCGGATTCGCTTCTTCCGGCAGCGCGCCCCGGGCCCGCTCGAGGTTCTTCGCCGCGTCCTGGAGCGCGAAGTCGATGTCGGTGCCATAGGAGAAATGGAGGTTGACGCCCACGCGTCCCTCCTGGATCTCCGTCTCCATGCTGGTGACGTTCTCGGTGGTGGCGAGCGCTGCCTCCAGCGGCTTGGCGACCGTCTCCTCCAGCACGGTCGGCTCCACGCCCGGGTTCGACACCCCGGCGCGGATCTGCGGATAGACGATGGTGGGCAGGAGGTCGAGCGGCAGACCGCCCAGGAAGAAGATCCCGAGGACGACCACCACGGACGTGATCATGAGCGTGCCCACGGGCCTGCGTATGGCAAGGCTCGGCAGGCCGCGGAACCGCTTGTACTGCTCGCTCACGACTCCACCCTCCCCGCCTCGCCGGACACCACTCGCACCTTCACGCCGTCGCGCAGCATGTTCGCGCCCCGCGTCACCACGACGTCACCCGTCTCGAGCCCCGCCACGACCTGCACCTTCCCCTCCGACGTCAGCCCCGTAGTCACGGTGCGCCGGACGGCCGTCCCGTTCTCGACCACGAACACCGACTCCGAGCCCGCCGCGCCCACCAGCGCGGAGCCCGGGATCAGCAGGACATCGTTGCGCGCGCCCAGCCCGAACGTGGCCCTGGCCAGGAATCCCGGCCGCGCCAGCCGCGCGTCCTCGCCCGTCAGCGCCACCTCCACCGGCACCAGCCGCGTGGTCGGATCGCCGCTCGGGAACACTCGCCGGATGCGACCGTGGAACCCACGGTCGGGAAACGCGTCCAGCGCCAGCACGACCGGATCGCCCGGAGCGAGCTCCACCACGTCCAGCTCGGAGACGCCCACGCGCACCACCAGCGTGGACACGTCCGCGACCGTGAAGAGCCGGGTCTGCGGCGAGACCAGGTCGCCCGCCTCCACCCGTTTCTCCGTCACCACGCCGCTGATCGGCGAGGCGATCGTGGCGTAATCCACCCGCGTTTTCAACTGGTCCAGCTGCGCTTTCGCCGCCGCTCTCGCCGTGCGCTCCTTCTCGAACTCCGGCAGCGTGATGACCCGGCGCTCCCACAGCTGCTGCGCCCGGTCGTACGACGCGTCGGCCACCTGGAACGCGGCCTCCGCAGCCGCCAGCTGCGCCCGCAGCTCGCTGTCATCCACGCGCGCCAGGAGCTGGCCCGGGTGGACGACGTCGCCTTCCTCCGCCGCCACGGCCAGAAGCACGCCGGAGAGCTGGCTGTTCACCCCCACCGTGCGGATCGGCTGGATCACGCCCGACACGGTCACGGAGCGCGCGATCGACCCCGTCGTCGCCGGCGACGCCGCCACCGCCACCACCCGGTCTGCGCTACCCGGTCCGCCCGGACCACCTGGGCCGCCAGGTCCACCGGAGCGTCCGGGCGAGGGCTCCGCCGCTTCGCTGCCACCGCAAGCCGCAGCTGCGGCCGCCAGGATCAGGATCATGGGCCGGAGCGACGCCGGCCTGCACAGGGATCGAATCGTCGACACGCTACTGCTCCTCGCCCAGTCGTTCCCCGAGGATGGACTCCAGGTGCGCCACCGCGCCACCGAGTCCCTGCCTCGCCCGCACCCCCGCCACCTGCGCTTCCGCCAGCGCGACCTGCGACGCCTGCAGTTCCAGGATCGTGGCCGCGCCCATCGTGTAGCGCTCCTCCTGCACCCGCAGATCCTCCTCCGCGAGCTCCACCGTTCGGTCCGCCACCTGCACCTGCCGCTCGGCGACCTCCAGCTCCCGCACCGCCGCCTCCACCTCCACCCTCGCCGCCAGCGTCGCGTCCTTCGCCTGCGCTTCCGCGGCCCGCTCCTGCGCCGCTGCCCGCTGCACCGCCGCCTCCCGCTGCAGGCCATTGAAGAGCGGCAGAGAAGCGGTGACACGCAGGCTCCAGCTCTGCTGCGCGGGCGGGAAGTCGTAGGAGAACCAGTCGTAGCCGCCGCTGACCCGGACCACCGGCAGGTAAGGCGTGAACGACGCCAGCTTGTCCGCGTGCCGGCTCGCCCGCACGGCGTTCGCCGCCATCACCGAAGGCGACGACTTCACGGCCCGGCTCACCAGCTCGTCCACTGGCGGGAGCGACGGCGCCTGCTCCGGCAGCGCCGACTCCGCCGCCATGACTTCCTCGGCCATGCCCACGGCGCGGCCGAGATCGAGCGCCGCGCCCTGCAACGCCGAGCGGGCTTCGAACACCGCCAGGTCCGCGTTCTGGACTTCGATCTCTGCCCGGAGAACGTCCGAGCGCGTGGCCGTTCCCACGTCGAATCGCTGCCCGGCGAACTCCTGCTGCTGCTTCGCCCGCTCGAGACGCTGCTCCGCCACCTCGAGCAGGTCCTGCGTCGCCGCTGCAGCGTAGAACGTCAGCGTTGTCCGGTACGCCGAGGCGAAGCGCTGCTCCCGCTCCTGGGCGTCCGCGGCCGTGACGTCCGCCGAAGCCGAGCGCAGCTGGGCCAGCTTCCGCCCCCCGGAGAACACCTCGTACGAGCCCTGGAGCTGGTTCGTGTAGCTCTGCGACACCAGCCTTCCCGACGCCTGATCGAAGCGCTGGTTGCTCGAGTTGCCGTAGACCGTGTTCGCGCTGACTGTGGGCAGCAGGGCGCCGCGCGCCTGCAGCTGGTCCGCCCGCGCCACCGACGCCCCCGATGATGACGACACCACCAGCGGATCCACGTCCTCCGCCAGCCGCAGCGCCTGCTCCAGGGTCACGGTGCGGTGCGGTGCGGCTTGCCCCGCGGCCCGCGCTTCCTGCGCCCAGGCGCTCACGGGTCCGCAGGCCTGCAGCGCCACCACCGCCAGCCACATGCGTCCCGCACGCCCGCGGCTGTGCGATGCCATACTGTGCTTCATGCTTCCTGTTCCGATGGGGAATCCCCGCAGACCGCCCACGTCAGGGATGACGCCCCAGACCCCCCGGACGTTGTGGCCCTGCGCACGGGTACCCCCGGCAGCCTCGCCGGTTGCAGCCGGCGCCAGGGAGAGGTCGGGTCAGACGCCTACTTGCATTCGTACCAGCTCGCGCCCCGGCCCAATTCCACGCGGAGCGGCACCTCCAGCTCGAACGCACCCTCCATCTTCCGCCGCACCAGCTCCGAGATGGCATCGGCGCGGGACTCGGGCACCTCGAACAGCAGCTCGTCGTGGACCTGGAGGAGCATCCGCGTCCCGTCGGGCTCCTCCCCCAGCGCACGGTGGATGTCGATCATGGCGATCTTGATGATGTCGGCCGCGCTTCCCTGGACGGGCGCATTCGTGGCCGCGCGCTCGCCGAACTGCCGGATGTTGTAGTTCTTGCTCTTCACTTCCGGGATGTACCGGCGGCGCCCCGTGAGGGTCTCCACGAACCCGTCCTCGTACGCCCGCGCGATCTGCCGGTCCAGGTACCTCCGCACCTCGGGCAGCCGCTCGAAGTAGTTCTCGATGAACGTCTTCGCCTCCTGTACGCTCGTGCCGAGCTGCTTCGAGAGAGCGTAGGGGCCGATGCCGTAGAGGGTCGCGAAGTTGATGGTCTTCGCGGCGTCACGCATCCGCTGCGTCACGTCCTCCACGGCCACCTCGAACACCAGCGCGGCCGTCTGGCGGTGGATGTCGTCGCCCGCCCGGAACGCCCGCACGAAGGTCTCGTCGCCCGAGAGGTGGGCCAGGACGCGCAGCTCGATCTGCGAGTAGTCGGCAGAGACGAAGACGAACCCGTCCTCGGGGACGAACCCCTTGCGCAGCTCGGCTCCCACTTCCGTGCGGATCGGGATGTTCTGGAGGTTGGGGTCGACGGACGACAGCCGGCCGGTAGCGGCCACCGCCTGGTCGAAGCGCGTGTGGATCCGCCCGGTGGCCTGATCCACGTGCTGCGGCAGCGAGTCTACGTACGTGTTCTTCAGCTTGTCCAGCTGCCGGTACTCGATGATGAGCGACGGGATCCGGTGCCCCTGCTCGGCCAGCTCCTCGAGCACGGTCGCATCCGTGGACGGCCCCGTCTTCGTCTTCTTCAGGACCGGGAGATCCAGCTTTTCGAACAGCACTTCCCGCAGCTGCGGCGTGGAGTTGATGTTGAACTCCTCCCCGGCCTCCTTGAAGATCTCCTCCTGGATCAGCGCCAGGTCCCGCTCCAGCTTCTTCGAGACTTCGCGGAAAAAAGCGGTATCGATGCGGATCCCCGCCGTCTCCATGTCGGCGAGAACCCCCTCGAGCGGCATCTCGATCTCGCGATAGAGCCGCTCCAGGTGGTAACGCTCGAGATCCGGCTCCAGGCGCGCGCGCAGGCGCAGCGTCATGTCGGCCTTCTCGCACGCGAAGTCCCGCACCGCGTCCGCGCCGCACTCCGCCACGGGTGAAGCGCTCCGCCCCTTCCCGCACAGGTCCTCGTAGGTGGTGGGGCTGTGGCCCAGGTGCTGGAGCGCCAGCGAGTCCAGCGCCTGGTCGCGGCGACCCGGCTCCAGCAGGTAGGACGCCAGCATCACGTCGAAACCGAGCCCCCGGAGCGTCGCGCCGGCGCGGCGCAGCGCCAGGAGCGTGAACTTCAGGTCGTGGCCCGTCTTCTCCACGTCCGCGTCCCGGAGCAGCTCCACCAGCGCCCGCATCCCGGGCGCGTTCAGCGCGGGCAGGTTGACGCCGGCGTGGTCCCCCAGGTCCAGCTCCCCCGCGCGACGGTGGGAGAGCGGCAGGTACGCGGCCTCCCCGGGCTTCGTCGCCAGCGCCAGCCCCACGAGCTCGCCACGCAGCGCGCTCTCCGAGGACGACACGGCCCAGACGGCCACCCCTCCGACTTCCCTCGCCGCCATTGCCAGCCGCGCCACCTCTTCCGGCTTCGTGACCAGGCGGTAGTGGCCCTCCAGCTTCGCCGTCTCCGGCTCGGGCGCCGCGATCTCGCGCACCAGCCCGTGGAACTCCAGCTCGACGAACAGCTCCTTCAGCCGCTCGCGGTCCGGTTCCGTCACGGCCAGCGCGTCCAGGTCCAGCTCCACCGGGAGGTCCTGCTTGATCGTCACCAGCGCCTTCGACAGCAGCACGTCCTCCCGGTGCTCCAGCAGCGCTTCCCGCGCCCGCTTGCCGCGGATCGACTCCGCCACCTCCAGGATCGACTCCACGGGCCCGTGCTCGCCGATCAGCTGGAGCGCCGTCTTGGGCCCGATCCCGCGCGCGCCCGGCACGTTGTCGGAGCTGTCCCCGATCAGCGCCAGGTAGTCGCACACCCGCTCCGGCGGCACACCCAGGCGCTCCGCCGCGTTGCGCGTGTCCACCCACTCCTCGTCCACCGCCGCCTGCCCTCCGCGCCCCGGGTTCAGGAGCGACACGCCCGGACGGATGAGCTGGTAGAAGTCCTTGTCCCCCGAGACGATCACGCTGTCCACGGCGGCGTTCTCCGCGAGGCGGCAGAGCGTGCCGATGACGTCGTCGGCCTCGTGGTCGTCCAGCCGCAGCACGGGAATGCGGAACGCGTTCAGCAGCGCCTCGATCCGTGGCAGCGACGCCCGCAGCTCGTCCGGCATCTTCTCCCGCGTGGCCTTGTACTCCGGGTACAGCTCGGTGCGCTGGCTCGTGCCCGCGTCCAGCACCACGCCCAGGTAGTCCGGCTCGTAGTCGGACAGGAGCTTCAGCAGGAAGCGCGTGAGCCCGAACGCCGCCAATGTGTTCTCCCCCTTCGACGTCGTCAGCGGCCGGCTGATCATGGCGAAGAACGCCCGGTAGATCAGAGCGTAGCCGTCGATGAGGAACAGTCGGGGACGGGTCTTTTCCGGCGTCTCTACCATCTCGTGCGCGGTTCGGGGAAACGTCGCCGGGATCTTACCCCGGTGGCGCGGCTGGGTGCAACGCGGCGCGAGCTTCGCGTGCCGGCACAAAAAACCGCCCCGTCACGAATGGTGGCGGGGCGGCGATCGCGGTCTGAGACGTCAGCTCAGGAGGACAACTGGCGCTGCACGTTCGTGGCCTGAAGCCCCTTGTCCGTCTGCCGGACCTCGAAGTCGACCTCTTCGCCCTCGGTCAGCGTCTTGAAGCCGTCCATGGAGATTGCCGAGAAGTGGACGAACACATCCTCGCCATCCGTTTGCTCAATGAACCCATAGCCCTTCGAGTCATTGAACCACTTTACCCTGCCCTTGAGCATGAAACCGACCTCCTAACAAGGGTACCTCACGTCGGATGCGCCAGCGTCGCCAAAATAGACGCGTTTGCACAGCAACGTCAAGAAAAACCTTGCACTCCGAACAGCCAGATCACGCCCAGCACGGCCGCTGCGGAGGCGAGCGGAAGGAACAGGTTGTCGTCCACCGCGAGATCCGGTGCCTCGATCACCGTGGCCGCGAGTGCGGCGACGGCGGCGGGGAGCGTGCCGACCCCGGCCGCTCCCATGATCAGCAGCCATGCCACCAGGAAGAAGGCGATGCTCCCTTCCAGCGTCTTGCCTCCCGGATAGCGCACTCGACCGTAGCGCTTGCCGAGGACCGCGGCCGTCGCGTCGGCGACGCCGGTGACCAGGATTCCGGTCACGGCTATGGGAGCGGGGAAGAAGGCGGCGGTCAGCGCGTAGCCCACGGCCATGGTGGCAGCGCCGGTCACGCGCCGGTGCTCCTCCGGGCGCAGGAGGAAACCGAGTCTCCGCTCGAACCACGAACGGAAGTCGCCACTGAACTGGCGCGCCAGCTCGACGCCCACCGCGATGGCCGCGGCGACGGCCAGCACGATGGCGCCCGTCGGGCTGGGGAGGAGGGAGACGCACGCCGCGGCCGTGACGGAGGCGGTGATGTGGATGAGCTTTCGCGCGGCTTCTCCACGCGTGTTCAGCATGCCGTTCAGTCGCCGGTGGCCTCGATGGGCTCGCCGAGCGCCCGGTCGATGTCGGGATAGAGGGCGCGGTAGAGGGCGCGGTGGAGCAGGACGTGGCGGATGTAGTCCCGGGTCTCCGGGTACGGGATCCGCTCCGCCAGGAGCTCCATGTCGCGGCTCTCGGGCAGCTTCTGCCACACGACCGCGCGGTTCGGTCCGGCGTTGTACGCGGACAGCACCAGCGGAAGCTCGCCGTGGAACTGTTTCATCAGGCTGGCGAGATAGCGCACGCCCAGGTGGACGTTCACTTCCGGCTCCTTCAGCATCGAGACTTCGAAGTGGTCCAGCCCCGCCCCACGCGCCAGGCCGCGGCCGGTCGCGGGCATGATCTGCATCAGGCCGATCGCCCCCGCGCCGCTGGACACCGCGGGGCTGAACGCGGATTCCCGCCGGATCAGCCCCGCCACCAGGTACGGATCAAGCCCCTGGTCGCGGGCTTCCGGCACCACCATGCTCCGGAAGGGGAACGGGTAGACGATGCGCAGGAGCCGCGGGTTCCACGCCCCTTCCCGATCCCGCAGCTGCCACCCGATCGACACGCCCGTGAGCGTGTACCCGCGTGCGTTCAGCGCTTCCGCCAGCGCGTACTCGCCGTCCACCTCGCTGGAGAACTGCCGCCGCAGCTGCGTCACCTCCCGCACCATGTCGTCGCGCAGGTCCAGCTCCGACAGCAGGTCCACCCGGCGCAACGCCCGCCCCACGGCCGAGTCCGCCTGCGCATTTCGCGCCGGCGCGGACGCCATCGGGATGTCGAGCACGCCACGCCCCAGCAGCTCCGCGGCCCGCGCCCCATAGAACGACAGCGGGTCCCGCCAATGCAGCGCCTCCAGCCTTGCCGTGGCGAGGGAGTCCTGCCCCAGCTTCTCGTACATCCTCGCCGCCCAGTACGTGGCCTGCGACGCCCGACGGCCATCAGGGAAGCGGCGGAGGTACCCCTCGAAGAGGTCGGCGGCCCCGGCGAAGTCGCCGTCCATGATCGCGAGGTCAGCGAGCCGCATCCGGGCGAGCCCCGCCTCGTTGAGGTCGGGGGCGGCGGCCGCCGCCTGGCGGTAGTACTTCCTCGCCTCGTCCGTCTTCAGGGCATCGTGCTTGAGGTCGGCGAGCATGTAGAGGCCACGCGCGGAGGCCTCCTCGTCCGGATACCGCCCGGCGAGGCGCACGAACGTTCTCTGTCCTTCGGCCGATCGGCCCTGCCGGTATTGGGCCCGGCCCGCCACGTACAGCGCTTCCGCGGCCACCGACGGCTCAGCCCCAGGCTCATCCGCCAGCGCCAGAAGCCGTCGCTCTGCGTCCTGGTAGCGCCCTGCGCCGAACATGGCGCGGCCGAGCTGCAGCTCGAATGCGCCGCCTCTGCACCTCACTGACTCCGCCGCCCCCCAGGTAGTGGCCGAGCGCCTCTGCCGCCCCCGACGCGAAACCGTGCCGCAGGTAGATCTCGCCGATCATCCGCCAATCGTCCTGCGACGGCGCCAGCCCGCTCAGCCCCCTCGCCGCCTCCACCGCCGCCGCTGCCCCCGGTGCGGCGTCCATGGCACTGCGGAACGCTTCCCCGGCCCGCGTCGAGTCCCCGCCCTCCAGCCGCAGCCGCCCCAGCCTGGCCCACGCGTCCGCGCGCTCATCGCCCTGGTCGGCGTTCCTCGCTGCGGCGAGAGCCACCTCCCGTGCGAGCATGGGGTCCTCCGCTTTGGTGGCCGCTTCGAACCGGATGCGCCATCCGCGGTCGCGGTCCAGCCACCGGGACACGTGCGTCAGCCGTCGCGCGACCTCGGCGGTGTCCCCCGCCTCCGCGGCCACCCTCGCCGCGAAGAGCGCGATCCAGTCGCCGAACCACGGCACCGCCGCCGACGCGCTGTCGAACGCGCTCAACGCCCGCTCCGTCTCCCCTGCGTCCTCGAGCGCCAGGGCCCGTCGCAGCTCGGCCACGCCGAGCGCGGAGTCGCCGGGCGTCGCCACGGCGAGATAGCGGGTCAACGCGTCGACGGCCTGTGCGGAACGGCCGTCGCGCAGCTTTGCCCGGGCGAGCAGCGCCCAGCCTCTGCCGCCCCCGACGCTGTCCAGCCACGCTCGCCCCTCCAGGAGCCGCGCCACCGACGGCCAGTCCCCCCAGCCGGCGTTCAGCTCCGAAGCGACGAGCAGGGTCGCGGGTGAGGTGTCGGCAGCCGCGTGCAGGTGCGCCGCGAGCAGACGGCTCGCGCGCCAGTACCGCCCCTGCTTCGCCGCGTCCCTGACAACCTGCGGGATGCCGGGCTCCATGGTGCCCGTATCCTCCGGGGCGGCGAGGGCCGCGAACGTGCTCGCCGGGCGGATGGCGTGGGGCGAGGCGCCGCGCGAAAGCCGCGCGGGAATGGCAGCGGCGAGGACGAAGAGGACGACAATCGCGGGATGGCGGACCATGAAGTTCATCGAGTGCAACTGTCGGACCCGGGGTTGGCACGCGGGCGGCCTGCAGCGGCGGGTGCGCCCGACGGTCTCGACGGGATGTACACCGCTGGCGCTGAAACGCGCCGACTTTCGGGGCGGGCGCAAACGGGAAGCCCCGGGGCAAAACGAAAGGAGGCCACCCGGCGGGTGGCCTCCACGGAGCACACGTCGCTGTCGCGCCGCGTCACATCACACTGTGGCGCCAGCCTCGATCTCCTGGAGCGTGTCGATCATCTTCTGCGCCGACTCCTCCATGTCGATGACCAGGCGGTCCACTCTCGTCACGAAGTAGTTGTGCATGATGTTGATCGGGATCGCGATGGTCAGCCCGGCGGCGGTCGTGATCAGGGCTACCTTGATGCCGCCGGCCACCAGCGTCGCCTCCACCTCGCCTGCGGCCTCAATGTTCTGGAAGGCCTGGATCATCCCGATCACCGTCCCGAGGAACCCGAGCAACGGGGCCACGTTCGCGATCGTGGCGAGCCAGACGAGGCCGCTCTCGAGACCGGCCATCTGGATCAGGCCGACATTCTCGATCGCCTTCATCACCCGCTCCGTGCCCTCACCGTGACGCTCCAGTCCGGCCAGCAGGATCCTCCCCGCCGGCGTGTTGGACTCGCGCGCCGCTTTCAACGCACCCGGGACGTCGCGCTTCGACAGCCGATCGTCCACCTCGCGCAGCACCTTGCGCGTGCGCGCTCCAGTGATGCCCAGGTCGATCAGCTTCCAGATAATGACCCCGAGTCCCAGCACCGCAGCCGCGCCCAGCGGCCACATCATCCAGCCGCCATCCTGCCAGATGGAAACAGCCCATTCACCGAAGGTGAGGTCAGGGGTTTCCATTCCCGGAATCTGCAGCAGCGCAAGGTTCAGGAAACTGACTCCGCTCAAGTTCGCCTCCATTCACACGGCTCCGACCGTCCCGGCCCTCGGGCGGCCAGCGCCGTATCCTACGTGACGGTTAGGGAACGAGCAAGGTAGACGGGCCCTCCGGGGGTGTCAAGACGCTGCTCCTCCCCTCCCGGGCACTGCCTTGTCCCGCTCATACGACGGCTCCTTTATGCACGCCGCGTAATGCTCCGGCGCCTTCTCCGCCAGCGGCGGCCTGATGCGCCCGCACTCTTCATCCTTCAAAGGATGCGGGCAGCGCGGGTGGAAGGGGCAACCGGAGGGCGGGTCGATCGGGCTGGGGACGTCGCCCGGAAGGACGATCCGATGCCGCTTCCGCCCCGGCTCGGGCACGGGCACCGCCGACAGCAGCGCCCGCGTGTACGGGTGCCGGGGCTCCGAGGTCAGCGCGGCGGCGCGCGCCACCTCCACGATCCGGCCCAGGTACATCACCGCGATCCGATCGCTCACGTGCTCCACGACGCTGAGATCGTGGGCAATGAACAGGAACGAGAGTCCGAGGCGGCGCTGGAGGTCCTCCAGCAGGTTCAGCACCTGAGCCTGCACCGATACATCGAGCGCGGACACCGGCTCGTCGCAGACGATGAAGTCCGGCTCCACGCTCAGCGCCCGCGCGATCCCCACCCGCTGCCGCTGTCCGCCGCTGAACTCGTGCGGGTACCGGCCGGCGAACGACGCTCGCAGTCCCACGAGCTCGAGCAGCTCCTGCACCCGCCGGTCCGCCGCCTCGCCGCGCGCCAGCCGGTGCACCTTCAGCACCTCTCGGATCGCGGCGCCCACCGTGAGCCGCGGGTTCAGCGAGGCGAACGGGTCCTGGAAGATGATCTGGGCCTCGCGACGCAGCCCGCGCAGCTCGTCCTGATCCATGGCCCGCACGTCCCGCCCCCGGAACCGGACCTCTCCGGCCGTGGGCTCCAGCAGACGCAGGATCGCCCGACCGGTCGTGGATTTCCCCGATCCGGACTCCCCCACCAGGCCGAGCGTCTCCCCCTCACCGACCCAGAACGTCACGCCATCGACAGCCTTGACCTGCGCGCCCACGCGGGAAAGGAATCCGCTCCGGATCGGAAAGTGCTTCTTCAACTCCCGGACTTCCACCAGCGCCCCGTCCGGCCGCTCCTCCTCCAGGCGCCGCCCGCCCAGCCAGCTCTCGCTCATGTGCCCCGCTCTCGGGTCCGACGCGGACCCCTGGCCGAGCCGCGCCCCGGCCCGCCCTCCGGCCCGCCACTCCCGCTGCCGCCCCGCGCTTCCGCGCCGGAACGCGTCGCCGGCGCGGCAGTGAACCCGCCGCCTGCCTGCCGCACCCGGTCCCGCCTCGCCGGCTCGTCCACCAGCCAGCATCTCGCCTCCTGCCGCTCGGACGAACGCAGGAGAGGCGGGTGCTCGAGGCAGCGGTCCCACGCGTAGGGGCAGCGGTCGCGGAAGCGGCACCCCGGCGGCCACGCCGTGGGTGTCGGCACGGTCCCTTGAATCATCGCGAGATGGCCGCCGTGGCGGTCGGGGCGGGGGATCGCGGCGAGCAGACCTTCGGTGTACGGATGCGCCGGATGCGCGAAAATGTCCGCCACTGGCCCTTTCTCCACCACCTCCCCCGCGTACATCACCACCACGCGGTCGGCCATTTCCGCCACCACGCCCAGGTCGTGGGTGATGAGCATGACCCCCATGCCCAGCCGCTCCCGCAGCTCCAGCAGCAGCTCGAGGATCTGCGCCTGGATGGTCACGTCCAGGGCCGTGGTGGGCTCGTCGGCAATGAGGAGATCGGGCTCGTTGGCGAGCGCCATGGCGATCATCACGCGCTGTCGCATTCCGCCGGACAGCTGGTGCGGGTACTCGTCCACTCGCCGAGCCGGGACCGGTATGCCCACCAGCTCCAGCAGCTCCACGGACCTCGCCCTGGCCTCCTTGCGACCGAGCCCACGGTGCAGCCGGAGCGCCTCGCCGATCTGATCCCCGACCGGAAACACCGGATTCAGCGACGTCATCGGCTCCTGGAAGATCATGGCGATGTCGTTCCCACGGATCCTGCGCATCTCCTTGTCCGACGCCTCTGTCAGCTCCCGGCCCGCGAACCGCACGCTGCTCCCCTCCTCGATCCGCCCCGGCTCCGGGACCAGCCGCATGATGGACAGCGACGTCACGCTCTTGCCGCACCCGCTCTCACCCACGATGCCCAGGATCTCGCCCCGCTCCACGTCGAATGACACCCCGTCGACGGCGCGGGCGAGGCCGTCGCCGGTGTGGAAGTAGGTCCTCAGCTCCCGGACTTCGAGCAGCGCCATCAGGACCTCAGCCGCGGATCGAGCGCGTCGCGCAGACCGTCGCCCACCAGGTTGAACGCCAGCACGGTGAGAACGACGGCAAGCCCGGGAAACGTGGCCACCCACCAGGCGCCAATGAGGTTCTGCCGCCCGTCGGCGACGAGCGTGCCCCAGCTGGGCGTGGGCGGCTGCACGCCCATGCCAAGGAAGCTGAGTCCCGCTTCCAGCACGATCGTGTTCCCGATTCCGAGGGTGGCGGCGACGATGACCGGCGCGAGAACGTTCGGGATCAGGTGTCGCAGGATGATCCTGGCCCGGCCGAAGCCCAGCGCCCTCGCGGCCTGGATGTACTCCTGCTCCCGCAGGCTGAGCACTTCCCCGCGCACGAGCCGGGCGGTCCCCGGCCACTGGGTCAGCCCCAGCACGAGGATGATCAGGAACAGGCTCGGCTTGAACAGCGCGATGATCATGATGAGCAGCACGAGCCGCGGGAATGCCATCACCATGTCGGTGAAGCGCATGATCACGGCCTCCACTTTGCCACCCAGGTATCCGGCGATGGCGCCCAGCAGCGATCCCAGCACGATGGCGATGGCCACGGCGATGAACCCTACCGCCAGGGAGATCCGGGCACCGTAGATGATCCGGCTCAGGATGTCGCGGCCGAACTGGTCCGTCCCCAGCAGGTGGGCGCCGCCGGGAGGCAGATAGCTGGTCGTCGCCAGGTTCCCCTGCGCCAGCGGGTCGTACGGCGCGATGAGCGGCGCCAGGAACGCCACCAGGTAGAGGACCACCACGATCACGAGCCCCGCCAGCGCGAGTCGGTTCCGACGGAAGTGGCGCGCGGCGATGGCCCATTGCGATGCCCCGGCGGCGGCGCCCGTCGGGCCGCCGGCCGCGGCCGCGCCGGCCGCGCCGCCGGCGTCCGCGGCGTCGGCGGCGGCCCGGGCCCGTGCGTCGGCGGCCGCGGCCCGGCGCAGGTCGCGCATGGCACCGAGCCAGACAGCCAGGAGGCAGACCAGCAGCGTGGCCAGGGCGACCCAGTCGTCCAGCGAGCCGGTGGCGGGGGTGGAGACCAGCGCGCCCCGCCCGAGCCACGTCACCGCCAGGAGCACGCCCCAGGCGATGAGGTACGACAGCCCGCGTACCGCCGAGCCGATCACGACGTGCCCCGCGCCCGGAAGCACCGTGGAAAGGACGACGGCGGCTGTGGAGGCTCCGCTCGTCGGCGCTCGCGCCGCCAGCGCCGCCGCATCGGCGGTGCGCATCCCCCCCGCAAGGTCATCCACGGGCTCCGGGAGCCCGCTCTCCGGGTCGGCCGGCTGCCCGGACGCGTGCTCCGGGGCGGGGCCGTCCGCGGGCTCGCGGTCCGCCCGCCCCGCGCCGGGGTTCCGCCGCTCGTCAGTCATAGCGGATCCGGGGATCGGCGGCGGCGTAGAGGATGTCGGCCACGAGCGAGCCGAGCACGACCACGAGGGCGAAGATGAAGCTGGTGGCCATGACCAGGGGGTAGTCGCGCTGGAAGATGGCGTCCACGATCACGCGCCCCATCCCGGGCCACGAGAAGATCACTTCCACGAACACGCTGCCGCTGAAGAGCAGCGGCAGGTACAGCCCGAGAAGCGTGATGACCGGGAGCAGCGAGTTCCGGAGCGCGTGCTTGAACGTCACGATCCGCTCCGGCAGACCCTTCGCGCGCGCGGTCCGGATGTAGTCCTGGCGGATCACCTCGAGCATCTGACCGCGCGTGTAGCGGGCGATCCCGGCCGCCATGACCAGCGACAGCGTGAGCACGGGGAGGATGAGGTGGACGAGCCGGTCGCCGATCTTTCCCCACACGCCCAGATAGTCATAGTCGACGCTGGTCATCCCGGTAGGCGGGAGCGCGATCGGCAGCCCCCACTCGTGCGCCTTGAGCGAGAGCAGGAGCATGAGCATGAGCCCCAGCCAGAACGACGGCATCGAGTAGAAGAAGAGCGATGTGACGCTGAGCACCCGGTCCGCGGCCCTGTGCTGCCGCACCGCCTGCCACACCCCCGTGGTCACGCCCAGGCCGAAGATCAGCACCAGCGTGCAGCCGGCCAGGATCAGGGTGGCCGGAAGCGTCTCGAGGATGATGTCGAGGACGGGTCGGCTGTGGGCGAAGGAGTAGCCGAAGTCGCCCGTGAAGAACGACGCCAGCCACTTCCAGTACCGGATCAGCAGCGGCTGGTCGAGACCGAAGTTCCGCCGGATCTGCTCGATCACCTCCGGCGGTACGTTCTGGTTGAAGTAGATGGCCGTGGGGTCGCCCGGCGCCAGGTTCACCACGAAGAAGATGATGGTGGCGATGCCCAGCACGAGGGGGATCGCGCCAAGCAGGCGGCGGGCGACGTAGCGAGCCATGCTCGCTCAGCCCGCGCTCACTGCACGGCCCACTTCGCCATGCTCTGGAACTCGCCCCGCTGGTCCATGACCACCCCGGTCATCTGGTCGGTGGTGCCCGACAGCTCGTCGAGCCAGAACATGAAGGTGAACGGCTGCTGCTCCTGTAGCACCCGGGTGAACGCGGCCCAGATCTCCTTTGCCTTCGCATCGTCCGTGGCCGCGGCTCCCGCCTCGATCAGGCTGTCCAGCCGCGCGTTCCGCACGCCGCTCCGGTTCGCGCTGCCGGGCACGTCCGCCTGGCTCGAATGGAAGAGCGAATACGGCGCGGACGCCATCTGGAAGTTGTCCAGCACCCAGTTGCTCAGCACCGCATCGAAATCGCGGCTCTTGTGCTGCGCCAGCATGGTCTGGAACTCCAGCACCTGCGGCACCACGTCCGCTCCGACTTGCTTGAGCTGGTTCTGCACCACCTCCACGATCGCGCGGTTCAGCGGTCGCTCGCTCGTGAGCAGCTGGAATTGGAGCGGCTTCCCGGCCGCGTTCTCCCGCACGCCGTCGCCGTTCCGGTCCACCCACCCGGCCTGCTCCAGCAGCTGTTTCGCCTGCCCCGGGTCGTACGGGAGCGGGTCGATCCCGGGGTTGTAGCGGTGCCACGGCGGGATGGTGCTCGTCGCAGGGTTGCCGAACCCGTGCAGCAGGGCGTCGATGATCTCCTGCCGGTTGATCGCCAGCGTCATGGCCCTGCGTACCCCGGCGTCGTCGAACGGCGGCCGCTGGTTGTTCCAGCCGATATAGAACACGGTGTTCCCCGGAAACGACTGGAGCGTGGTGCTCCCCGTGTTCTGGATCCGCTCCACCTGGTCCGGCTGGACCGGGATGTCGACCTGGATGCCGCCCGTGATCAGCTCGGTGAGGAGCGTGGCCGGCTCCGGGATCACCCGGAACACGATCCGCTCCGCCGCGGGCGGCCCGCCCAGCGCCTGCGGGAACGAGTCGTTCCGCTCGATCATCAGCCTGTCGTTGGCCCGCCACTCCCCGAAGCGGAACGGCCCGCTCCCGACCGGGTGGCGGTTGAAGTCGGAGTTCTTGAGTGCCGCCGGCGACGTTCCCTCCAGCAGGTGCTTCGGCACGGGCGCCCACCAGAAGTCCTCCACCGCCTGCGCGTGCGGCCTCGAGAAGGTGAACCGGATGGTGGTGGGGTCGATCACCTCGGCCGACTTCACGGAGGCGAGATACGCGGACCCGATGAGAGAGCCCGTTTCCGGGGTCTTGGCCAGGTCGAACGTGAACTTCACGTCCTCCGCCGTCACCGGCTCGCCATCGTGCCAGCGCACGTCGTCGCGCAGCTTGAAGACGATGGCCGTGTCTCCCTCCATCTCCCACGAAGACGCCAGGTAAGGTCTGGGCTTCAGCTCGGGGTCGTACTGGATCAGCGGCGTGAACAGGCCGTACTTGAGGATCTGGTCCGTGTCGATGCTCGTGTTCGTGACCGGGTTCAGTCCGCTGAAGTCGCTGCTTACCCCCACCGCCAGCGTCCCCCCGCCACCGCTCCCATCTCCGCCGCACGACGCGAGCGCGCCGACCGCGATCAGCCCCGCGGCGACGATCCGACCGCGGCGCAGCGCGCCCCCCCTTGTTCGGCCTCCTGCCATCCGTCCCTCCGGCTGATCGGCCCGAGATCACCGCCGCCAGGTCCATGCGCCGGACGCGAACCGCGCCTCCAGGCGGCGGGCCCTCTCCTGCTCTCCGACGGCCAGCCGCTCGGGGGCAAGAGTAATGCCGAGCACCTCCTCGAATCCGGCCACCACGGCAGCAGCCAGCGCCTCCCAGCCGGGGCGTTGCCCCAGCTCCGCCGACACCGTGGTCCAGCCGGGATTCCCCCCCGCCGCCAGCACCGCCCCCCATCCCCCGGCCCCCGGCCGCAGCTCGTCGGAGCCGGCGCCCGCCCGGATGGCCGCGGGGCCGCGCAGCAGCTCCTCGGCCGCCAACTGGCTCCCCCCCACCAGGATGCTGCCATGCTGCAGGATGGTCCGATTCTCGGTCCGCTGGGCACTGCCCACGACCTTCTGCCCGCGCGCGACGACCTCGCCCGCCGCCGGGCTCCGGAAGCAGGCCGATGCCCAGTCGTGGCCGCCCGCCACCGCCCCGCGAGCCGCCCCCGGAGCGCCCTCTCCCGCCGCCGGCTCACCCGGACCGGGCGTGTTCGGCGCCAGCGACGCCTCGAGGCCGAGTCGCCGGAGCGCCGCTACCAGCGCCGCATTGATCCGCCGGTATGCCGCCCTCGGCTTCCCGACCTCCGCGACGGGCGCCACCACGGCGTAGGTCAGCTCGTCGTCGTGCAGGACGGCCTGGCCGCCGGTCGGTCGGCGCACGAACGCGATCCCCCTCGCCTCCGCTTCCTCCACATCGTACAGCCCGGCCGCCGGCTGGTTGCGGCCGAAGGAAAGCGTCGCCGTGTCCCAGCGGTAGAGCCGGAGCACCGGCGGTGCCCCGGCGCCCACGGCCTCCAGCAATGCCGCGTCCAGCGCCATGTTCTCGGGGCCGGTGCCGCGCAATGGGCCGCCGTCGCCCCGTTGCGTCTCGGCCGGCCCGGGCACGTACCGCCACCCCCGGCTCGACGCGGAAGGTCCCCTCGCGCGCTCGCTGCGGTCGTCCCGCTCCCGCTTCGCCGCGTGCAGCTCCCCCACCGCTCCTCCCCCTCGACTCACGGTCTCGCGGCCGGAGCACCACGCCCCGGCACGTGGCCGGAAGCTAAAGGTGCCGGAGCCCTTCGGCTATCGGCGGCTCGCCTCATGCAGGCCGCGAAGGCCCACCATTTCGGGCGGCTCGCGTCCCTCTGCGCTTAGGACGCGGTGATGGTCGCGTGACGTTCGGCCCTATGCCTGAGCCAGCTCGGCTCCGTGTTCGATCAGCAGCTCCCGCAGCACGGAGCGGTGACAGTGGTCCTCGTCCTCGCAGTAGCACCCCACCGAGAAGTCGGCAGCGTGCGACAGAGCGGCGAGCAGCTCGAGATCGTGTCGCGGCTCCGGTCCCTTCATCTCCGACCGGTACTTCCGTTTGAACGCGTTCCACTGCGCCGGCGTCTCCGCCGCCTGTCCCATCTTCACCGTCTCGGCGCCGGGCGCCAGGTTCGGGAACCAGACGTCGTACCAGTCCTGCGCTGCGAACTGGTCTTTCGGCACACCCCTGGGCGGACGACGAACCGTCCCGATCCGCACACCCTCGCCTGGCGTCCGCGGCGTTCCCAGCCGCACCACTCGTATGCTCATGGACACTCCTCATGCCGGGAGTTCAAACCGGAACCCGACCACTGACCCCCTGAACGGCAACGGCCAACCGTCACCCCATGCCCGCCCGAACCGGCTCGCTCACTTCAGCCCCAGCTGCCGACCGGCGGCGAGCCGCGCCACGGCCTCCTTCAGCCGCTTCTCCCGTGTCGCAGTCCGCTTCGCGGCATCGATCCAGCCGACGTACGCCCTGCGGTACGATGGCGCCAGCTCCTCGAAGAAGGCCCATGCCCGCGCATCCGCCCGCAGCGCCTGCTCGATGTAGGCGGGGACCGCCGACAGGGACACGCGCGGAGCGTCGCCGCTGCGGGCCGTGGGGGACCGGGCGAGGCCCGCCTCCGTGAGGAGCCCGGCCGCGGCCATCCGCTCGAAGCGTCTGCGGTTGCTGGTGGACCAGGCGCTGTCGGACTTCCGGGGTGTGAACCTGCGGGCGTATCGGTCATCGTCAATGCGGCGGACCAGGCTGTCGACCCAGCCGAAGCAGACCGCTTCCTCCACTGCTTCCTCGTAGCCGATCCCGAGGACTCCGGTGTGGACCTTGTGGAAGACGAGCCAGACCTCCGTCTCCGCATCGTGACGCTGCGCCAGCCAGGCCCGCCATTCCTGCCGGCTCCGCACATCCAGTGTACGGTCCATGTGATCACCCCGAGATGAGGTCACGAGCGCCGCAAGGCCGCCGCTCCTGCCGACCCGCCGCCACGGAGGCGGGGGTCGGGTCCACCGCTCCGACTCAGATTCCGCCAGCCGCCACGGCCGCGGCGATCGCGGGGGCGACCACGGGCAGCTCGACCGTGAACGTCGTCTTCCCGGGCTGCGAGGCAACCGTGATCTCGCCCGCGTGCTTCTGCGTCACAATGTTGTGGCTGACGTTCAGGCCCAACCCGGTGCCCTGCCCCGGCGGCTTCGTCGTGAAGAACGGGTCGAACACCGACGCCTGGATCTCCGGCGGGATCCCGTGTCCGTCGTCCTCGATCTCCACGATGACCCGCGAGTCCCTCGCGTACGTACGGATCGTGATCTCCCCCGTCCCGCCCGTGGCGTCCACAGCGTTGTCGATGAGGTTCGTCCAGACCTGGTTCAGCTCGCTGCCGTGCGCTTCGATCTTCGGCAGTCCCGGCGCGAACTCCCGGCGTACGTGGACGCCGCCCTTCAGGCGGCTCCTCAGCATCACCAGCGTGGTTTCCAGCCCTTCGTGCACATCCACCGCCTGCACCGGGGCGCGATCCATGTAGGTATAGTCCTTCAGCGACTTCACGATCTCCGAGACCCGCGCCGCCCCTTCACCGATCTCCGCCACGAGCTTCCAGGCCGCGTGCACGTTGCACTCGAGCGTCAGCACCAGACGCAGACACGATGGGGGGAACGCCCGGGCCAGGTCGGACAGCCGGTCGCGGTCGTAGCCCATCTCGACCAGCGACGGCGCCAGGTCCCATGACTCGTCGATTCCGGCCTCCTCCAGCCACGCCTCCATCTCCGCTTCCCTCTGGCCGCGCAGCAGCGCTCCGAGCGCCGGCGGCGCTACGGCGCAATCGCGAACCTGAGCGGTCTGCTCGGCGAGCAGCTCGAGCTGCTCCGGCGACAGCCCGAGCGGCGCGATGCCGAGCCTCGCCTCGTCCAGCGCGGCCAGCGTGCTCCCGAGCTGCGAGGCCCCCCGCCGCATGGCCGACGCGGGGTTGTTGAGCTCGTGTGCGACGCCGGCGCTCAGCTTGCCCAGCGTCGCCAGCTTCCGGGTCTCACGCAGCAGGATTTCCCGCTGCAGCTTCTCGTCGAGCAGCCGGTTGGCCTTGGCCTGTTCCCGGATCGCCGTCTTCACGTAGTACCTGGCGAAGATGAAGACCACGAGGCTGCCGACCGCCAGGTTCAGGAGCAGGAAGAACGCGCGTGTCGAAGGCGCTACGTCGATGGCTCTCGCCGCGAAGAAATCCCTGAACAGCACGGTGATGACCACGTTGGCGAGGTACAGCCCGAGCCACGCGCGGGCCCACCGATCGGACAGGAACATGAGCGCGCACAGCGGTCCGAGCAGCGCCCAGATGAGCACCACGCCCGAGTCGAACAGGCCGCCCACCAGCCATTGGATGAGCGCCGGGATGTAGACGATGCTGACGATCTGCGCGTGGATCGCGTAGCGGTGGTCGCGCGTCAGGTGCGAGACGATCAGGCTCGTGCCGACGACCACCACGAAGGCCAGGGGGAGCGCGGCGATCACCCCCCATCCGAACACCAGCCAGGATGTCGCCGACCACACGACGCCCGCGGCACAGCACGCCCCTGCCACCAGCAGCACCGCCATCTTCTCCAGGTGGACTTCGCGGGTGTCCTCGGGGTCGAAGGCAAAAGAGGCTCGGATGCTCATGCGGGGGTCCGGGGCGAGGGATGGG
This sequence comes from uncultured Gemmatimonadales bacterium, assembly GCA_963798845.1. Lineage (GTDB taxonomy): Bacteria > Gemmatimonadota > Gemmatimonadetes > Longimicrobiales > RSA9 > CAVUKA01. The sequence continues at coordinate 232,873 of CAWCUS010000006.1, forward strand.
TGGAGAGTGTCGGAGGGCGAACGCGGTCACGCCCGGCACACCATTCGTCGCCGGGTACCGCCAGCGCAAGGGCCTGGTGCGTCGTGCCCGCCAGGGCCGCCTGCTGCTCGCGCCTCCCGCGACGCGTCGGGGCCGGACCCACCCCGGGCCCGGCCCCGACCCCGCCATCGCCGCTCCTAGACTCCCGCTGGCTCGTACTCCCGCACTGGCGGACACGCGCAGACCAGGTTCCGGTCGCCCACCGCCGACTGGATGCGGCCCACGGTCGGCCAGAACTTCTGGTCGCGGCCGGGCTTCGGGAACGCCGCCAGCTCGCGCGAGTACGGCCGGTCCCAGGCGCTGCTCACCACCATGTCGAGCGTGTGCGGCGCGCCGTGCAGCGGGTTGTGCTCCTGGTCCCATTCGCCGGACTCGATCTTCCGCATCTCTTCCCGGATGGCGAGCATCGCGTCGCAGAAGCGGTCGAGCTCCTCCTTGGACTCGCTTTCCGTCGGCTCCACCATGAGCGTGCCGGCCACCGGGAAGCTCACCGTGGGCGCGTGGAAGCCGTAGTCCATGAGCCGCTTCGCTATGTCGATGGCGTCCACGCCCGTGGCGGCCTTGAGCGGGCGCGGATCGATGATGCACTCGTGCGCCACCGTGCCGTTCCGGCCCGTGTAGAGCACATCGAAGTGGCCCTCCAGCCGCTTTGCGACGTAGTTGGCGTTGAGGATGGCGACCTCCGTGGCCTTCTTCACGCCCTCCGCCCCCAGCATCCGGATGTACATCCAGGAGATGGGCAGGATGCTGGCGCTGCCGAACGGCGCTGCGCTGACCGCGCCGATGCCCTGATTCCCGCCCGTCTCCACCACCGGGTGCCCCGGAAGGAACGGCGCCAGGTGCTCCGCCACGCCGATCGGCCCCATCCCCGGGCCGCCGCCGCCGTGCGGAATCGCGAACGTCTTGTGCAGGTTCAGGTGCGCCACGTCGCCGCCCCAGTCGCCCGGCCGGCTCACCCCCACCATGGCATTCATGTTGGCGCCGTCGATGTAGACCTGGCCCCCGTTTTCGTGGACGATCTGGCAGATCTCCCGGATCGCCGGCTCGAAGATCCCGTGCGTCGAGGGGTAGGTGACCATGATCGCCGCCAGACGGTCCCGGTGCTGTGTCGCCTTCTCGCGCAGGTCCTCCACGTCGATGTTCCCGTCGCCGTCCGTCTTCACCACGACGACTTCGAAGCCCGCCATGACCGAGCTCGCCGGATTCGTCCCGTGCGCCGACTGCGGGATCAGGCAGACGTTCCGGCGCCCCTCTCCGCGCGACTCGTGGTAGCCCCTGATCACCAGCAGCCCGGTGAGCTCGCCCTGACTCCCCGCGTTCGGCATGAAGCTGACCGCGTGGAAGCCCGTGATCTCGGCCAGCCAGGCTCCCAGCTGGCCGATCATCTCCCGGTAGCCCAGCGCCTGGTCCGCCGGCACGAACGGGTGGAGCGACCCGAACTCCGGCCAGGTGATCGGATACATCTCCGCGGTGGCGTTCAGCTTGAGCGTGCACGACCCGAGTGGGATCATGCTCCCGGTCAGCGACAGGTCCCGGTTCTCCAGCCGCTTCAGGTACCGCAGCATCTCGTGCTCGGAGTGGAAGCGATGGAAGACGGGGTGCCTCAGGTAGGCGCTCGTGCGCTGGAAGGCGTCGGGGAAGTGGGGCGCCAGCTGCGGCGCCAGGTCGTCCATCCAGCCGCGCAGGGTCTCCCGGGCGACGACCTCGTCCTCGACGCCTGCGCCGAACGCCTCCACCACGTCCAGAAGGTCGTCCCGCGAAACCGTCTCGTCCAGCGACACACCGAGCGTGAACTGGTCCTCCACCCGCAGGTTGATCCCCTTCTCCCTCGCCGCTCTCAGGATCGCGTCCACTCGATCGTGGCCCACCTCCACACGCAGCGTGTCGAAGAACGGACGGTGGACGATGGTGTGCCCCAGCTTCTCCAGCATGTCCGCAAGCGCCGCGGTAAGTCGGTGGACACGCCCGGCAATGGCGCGCAGCCCGCCCGGGCCGTGGTACACGGCGTACATGGCCGCGATCACGGCCAGCAGCACCTGCGCCGTGCAGACGTTGCTCGTGGCCTTCTCGCGGCGGATGTGCTGCTCGCGCGTCTGGAGCGCCATGTAGTAGGCATCCTCGCCGCGGCTGTCCTTCGTCATCCCAATGATCCGGCCCGGCATCTGCCTCTTGTAGGCGTCCCTGGTGGCGAAGAACGCCGCGTGGGGGCCGCCAAAGCCCATGGGCACGCCGAAACGCTGCGTGTTCCCCACGACGACGTCGGCGCCCCACTCCCCGGGAGGGGTGAGCAGCGTCAATGCCAGAAGGTCCGACGCCGCGACCAGCAGCGCGCCCGCCTCGTGCACGCGCTCCGCCACTTCCCGGTAGTCCCGGACGGCGCCGTCGGCCGACGGGTACTGGACCAGCATGCCGAACACGTCGTCGCCCATCTCCCACTCGTCCGGGCGACCCACCTCCACGGACCACCCGCGCGCGCGGGCGCGGGTCCGGACCACGTCCACCGTCTGCGGGAAGACGTCATCGGCCACCAGGAAGCGGCTCCGGTTTCCCTTCGCGGCAGCGTGGCAGAGCGCCATCGCCTCGGCCGCCGCGGTGCCTTCGTCCAGGAGCGAAGCGTTGGCCACCTCCAACCCGGCCAGGTCGCTGACCATGGTCTGATACACCATCAGCGCTTCGAGCCGCCCCTGCGAGATCTCCGCCTGGTATGGCGTGTACGCCGTGTACCAGCCCGGGTTCTCCAGGATGTTCCGCTGGATCACCGGCGGCGTGATGGTGCCGTAGTACCCCATCCCGATGTAGGACCGGAACACGAGGTTCTTCGCGGCGATGGCGCGCAGCTCCTTCAGCGCCTCGTATTCCGAGCGCGGCGGGTCCACCTCGAGCGCACGGTCGAGCCGGATCGCTTCCGGCACCGCCGTCGCCACCAGCTGGTCGAGAGAGTCGTACCCCACCGTCTCCAGCATCTCCCCGATGTCGTTCTCCCGGGGGCCGATGTGACGGCGAATGAACAGGTCTGTAAAAGCCAGCGAGTGGCGTCGATCTGGGACGGGCATCGTTGCACTTTGATCTCGTGGGACCGCCGCCCACCCCCGGGCGGCAAAGCGTTGAATCATACAGCGGCGGCCGGAGCCGAGAAAGTCGGGGAGATCCCCACCTCCGCCCGGTTCACTCCCGTACGGAACCAGGCTCTGGCGCGCCGGCCGACCGCCGGAGCCCCGCCCGGGCATCGATCGGTCGGAAACCGGCACTGAACCCCCACAATCGACCGCCGGAGCCCCGCTGCGGCATCGGTCGGTCGGAAACCGGCACTGAACCCCCACAATCGACCGCCGGAGCCCCGCCGCGGCTCCGATCGGTCGGAAACCGGCACTGAACCCCCACAATCGACCGCCGGAGCGACGCCCGGGCATCGATCGGTCGGAAACCGGCCCTGAACCCCCACAATCGACCGCCGGAGCCCCGCTGCGGCTCCGATCGGTCGGAAACCGGCACTGAACCCCCACAATCGACCGCCGGAGCCCCGCCCGGGCATCGATCGGTCGGAAACCGGCACTGAACCCCCACAATCGACCGCCGGAGCCCCGCCGCGGCATCGGTCGGTCGGAAACCGCCGCACCCCGTGACCCGACGCCGCTGCGCCCCTATCTTCTCCGCCATGGCCACCGCCGCCCGACGCCTCCAGTCCGCATGGCGACGCCTTTCGCGCCTCCCCGGCGGACCGTGGCTGTTCGACCGCCTGCTGCGCCGCATGGTCCCCTACTCCGGGACGATACACCCCCGCGTCCTCTCGCTGGAGCCCGGGCGCGCCGTGGTCCGCCTCGAGGAGAGCCGGCGACTGCGGAACCACCTTCACTCCATCCACGCCATCGCCCTCGCCAACCTCGGCGAGCTCGCCAGTGGGCTCGCCATGACGCTGGCGCTCCCGCGTGACGTGCGCGGCATCCCGGTCCGCATCCAGATCGCGTACCTGAAGAAGGCGCGTGGCGCCATCACGGCCACCGGCCGCGCCTCGCCGCCTGCCCGCGTGAAGGAAGACGTCGAGAGCGCGGCCACCGCCGAGATGCGGGACCAGGCCGGCGAGGTGGTGGCGCGGATCCGCGTGCACTGGCGACTGTCGCCGGCGCCATGAACCTGGAAACCCGGCTCACCGCCCACACGGGCATTGCCGTCCCGATCATCGGCGGCGCCATGTACCCGTGCTCGAACCCGGAGCTGGTGGCGGCGGTGAGCGAGGCGGGCGGGATCGGCGTGGTCCAGCCGGTCTCGCTCACCTTCGTCCACGGCTACGATTTCCGGGAAGGGCTGCGCTACATCCGGCGGCTGACCTCCAGCCCGATCGGCATGAACGCCCTGATCGAATCGTCGTCGCGGGCGTACGAGCGGCGAATGGAGGCGTGGGTGGACATCGCCCTCGAGGAGGGCGTCCGCTTCTTCGTCACGTCGCTGGGAAAGCCGAAGTGGGTGGTCGAGCGCGTGGAGGCCGCTGGCGGCGTCGTCTACCACGACGTGACCGAGCGGAAGTGGGCACTGAAGGGGCTCGACAGCGGTGTGCACGGCCTCATCGCCGTCAACCGCCGGGCGGGCGGGCACGCCGGCCCGAAGTCGCCCGCGCAGCTCATGGACGAGCTAGGCGATCTCGGCGTCCCGCTGGTGTGCGCGGGCGGCGTCGGCACCCCGGAGGAGTTCGTGGAGGCGCTCCGGCTCGGCTACGACGGTGTGCAGATGGGCACGCGCTTCATCGCCACCGCGGAGTGCACCGCCGCGCAGCCGTACAAGCGGGCCATCCTCGACTCCGACGAGGACGACATCGTTCTCACCGAGCGCGTGACGGGTGTCCCGCTCGCCGTCATCCGGACGCCCTACATCGAGCGGCTTGGAACGCGCGCCGGCCCGTTCGCGCGCTGGATGCTGCGCGGGCGCCGTCGCAAGAAGCTGATGCGCGCGCTCTACGCTCTCTGGTCCGGCTGGCGGCTGAAGCGATCCTCCTACGACGAGAGCGGCCGCCACGACTTCTGGCAGGCGGGTCGGAGCGTGGCCGGGATCCACGAGATCCGTCCGGCGGGGGCGGTGGTCCGGGAGATGGCGGAGGCGGCGAGAACCGCCTGACCACCCCCGGACCTCGTCCGCCGGTGCAGACTACCGCACCGCCGCGTGGACCGGGTGCTCCGCGCGCAGCCGCGCCAGCGATCCCTCCCAGTTCGCGCGCGGCTCCGCCAGGTCGCCCTTCACGTACAGGTCGTACCAGTCGAGGAAACGCTGGTAGCGGTCCTTGATGAAGGCGGGGTTCCGGAAGCCGTGGTGCTCGCCCGGATACACGACGAGCAACGCGGGCCGTCCCAGCCGCTTGAGCGCCTGGTACAGCTGCTCGGAGTTGAGGATCGGCACGTTCCAGTCGATGGAGCCGCCCATGATGAGCGTGGGCGTGGTGATGTTCTCCACCTTGTTGAACGGCGAGATCTTCTCCCAGTTCTCCGCCGTGGGCCCCCACGGCAGCCCCAGCTCCGCCTCCCACACGTGCTGGTAATGGTCGTGCCCGTAGTTGGACCGGTAGAGCACCTCGCTGGCGCCGGTGATCGCGCCCTCGAACCGGTCTGTGGACGTGATCACGTAGTTGGTCAGAATCCCGCCGTACGACCAGCCGCCGACGCCCATGTGATCCGGATCCGCGTAGCCCGTGGTGATGGCCTCGTCGAGGGCCGACATGACATCGGCCACCGGCTTCTCGCCCCAGTCGGCGAAGATCGCGGCGCTGAAGTCCTGGCCATAGCCGGAGGAGCCGCGCGGGTTGGCCCGCACGACCACGTAGCCGTTCGCCGCGAACAGCTGGCTGTCGAAGTCGAAGGACCAGTCGAACTGGGCCACGGGGCCGCCGTGGAGCTGGAGCAGAACCGGGTAGCGGTGTCCCTCCTCGTAATCGGGCGGGAGTGTGACCCACCCCTCGATCTCCGTGCCGTCCGCCGAATGGGAGTGGATGTTCTCCACCGCGCCGAACGTGAGTCCGGCGATGAAGTCGTCGTTCGCGTGCGTCAGCCGTTCCGGACCCCGACCCCCAAGCTTGTAGACTTCGAACGGGTGCTGTGGGTCGCTGATGAGCATGACGACGTCGCCTGACCGGCCGACGTCCGCGCTGGCCACCACCGACTCGCCGGCGACCACGCGCTCGAAGCCGCGGCCGTCGGCGCCGATCCGCGCCAGCTGCTGCGCGCCGCTGTCCTCGAGGTTGAACCAGATCCGCCCCTTCGAGTCGTACTCGGGGTCCGACACGTTCCGGTCCAGCTCCGGCGTCAGCACCCGCGGCTCACCGCCGGCGGCGGGTATGACCGCCAGCTGGTTCACCGCGTACCAGATCAGGTCCGGCCGGGTGTCCGTGACGTACGCGATGGACTTTCCGTCCGCGCTCCATGCCGGCGACCCGTCCGCCCCCGGGTTCGTGGTCAGCTGCCGCGGCGCCGGCACGGCACCGTCGGCGCTCAGCGAGGAGGGAACGTCCACGATCCAGACGTCGGTGTTGTCGCTCGAGTCGGCCTGCGGCATCCGCTTGCTCACGAACGCCACGTGCCGCCCGTCCGGGCTCCACGCCGCCGCGCCGTCGTCGTAGTCGCCGTCCGTGATCTGCTGGAGCGTCTTGGACCCCGGGTCGTAGACGTAGTAGTGGTCTCGGAGTCGGTTCAGGTAGCCGACGTTGTCCTGTTTGAACTGGAGGCGATCGATGATGAACGGCTTCTTCTCGTCCTTCTCCTTCTCCTCTTTCGCGGCTGCCGAGTCTTCCGGCGTCGGCTCGGGGTCCGTGATGGACAGGAGGAGCCGCTTGCCGTCCGGGGACCAGAGGTAGCCGTTCACGCCCTGCTTCACCGACGTCAGCGGCTGCGCTTCGCCGCCCCGCCGGTCGAGCGCCCAGACCTGCGTCTTCTCGTCGTTGCGGGAGGCGGTGAATGTGAGCCAGCGGCCGTCCGGGCTGAAGCGTGGCGACCCTGCCGACATCCCCTCCATCGTCATCGGCAGCGCGTCGCCGCCGGCCGTCGCCACCATCCAGACGCGGCTCTGGTTCCTGTCCTTTTCCAGGTCCGTCGTGCCGACGGTGTACGCCACCCATTTCCCGTCGGGGCTCAGCTGCGGGCTGCCGACCCGTTGGAGCCGGAACCCGTCGTCTATCTCCATCTTCCGCGGCGCATCCTGCGCCGCCAGCCCGCCGGCGAGTGCCAGCACGAGAGTGACTCCGACACAGCAGATTCGCCTCATCGGTTTGCTCCGGTCCAAGAGAGATGCGGTCGGTATCCTGCGAGGGTACGACGCCGCGGCCCGCTTCGCCAGCCGACCCCGGATTCCGCCGCGCGACGCTGCGCGCTACCCTATGTGCGGAAGACGGACCCCGCAGCCACCACGAAAACAGCCCATGGACATCACACTCACCGGAACCGTCAAGCAGCTCCTGGACGTGCAATCGGGCACGAGTCGCAACGGCGAATGGCGGAAACAGGACTTCATCCTCGAGACCGAGGGCAAGTACCCGAAGCCCGTATGCATCACACAGTGGGGCGACGACATCGACACGTTCGCCCTCCGCACCGGTGAGCAGATCACCGCCCACGTCGACATCCAGAGTCGCGAGTACAACGGCCGCTGGTACACCGACGTGAAAGCCTGGAAGGTCACCAGGGAGGCCGACGCGGCCGGTGCTTCGCCGTCCCCGGCCGCGGACGAGCCCTGGCCCGGTGAGGCGCTGGAGGACGACCTGCCCTTCTAGGGGTCAGTCCTCGTCCTCGAACCCTTCCACCCCCTCCCGCACCAGCCACGGCACCATGAGCAGCGCCGCGAGGGGATCGGCCCACCACCACCCCAGCGCCGCGTTCAGCGCCAGGCCGAGGAGCAGGGTGAAGGAGAGATAGGAGCAGGCGAGCGTCTCCTTGGCCTCGGCGCGCAGCGCACCGCTCCCCAGCGCGGCGGCTGTGCGCAGCTTGGCCCACGCCAGCACCGGCATGATCACGAGCGACGCGGCCGCGACGCCGATCCCCAACAGGCTCTTCTCTGCAGGCGCGCGGCCAAGCAGGTGTGAGCCGGCTTCGAAGAGGACGTAGACGGCCAGCAGGAAGAACGTCGCGCCCACCACCTTCCGAACGCGCGTTTCGGCGTCCTCCACCGCGTCGCGATCGCCGCCGACCCACTCGACGCGGAAGCGCCAGAGCACAACGAGCGCCGCCGCCAGCTCGATCACGCTGTCCAGGCCGAATCCCAGCAGCGCGATGCTGCCGGCGGACACGCCTGCCCACAGCGCCAGCCCCGCCTCGACCACGTTGTACGCCGCCGTCCCCCACAGGAGCCAGAGCGCGCGCCGGACCAGGCGCGCGCCTTCGGCCGGTCCCGGGTGGGCCCGGCCGCTCGCGGGGGCCGCCGCGTCGCGGCTCAAGGCGGCGACTCCCCGGCCATGGCCTCGTGCAACGCCCGTCCCCGATCCACGGCCTCCTCGACCAGGGCGTCCATCTCGGCGGCCTCGGTCCGGTAGTTCACGATGCACGCCCGGATGGCGAACTTGCCGTCCATGACCGCGTTGGACGGGAATACGCTCCCGCTCCACTGGAGCTCTGCCATCAGGCGCTCGTTCAGCGCGTTCAGGTACCGCTCGCGCGCCGCCATCGCGGGAGCGTCCCGGTCGGGGCCGATCCCGGGGGCCGAGCCTCCGACCTCGACGTCCTGCGGGACGTAGCGGAAACAGGCGATCGAGAGGGACTGCGGCCCGATCGCCTCGAGCTCCGCGTGCGCGTCCGCCCGGGCGAACAGGTATTCCGCGAGCTCGCAGTCGTGGACGATCCGGCGCTGGTACGCTTCCCACCCGTGCGCCAGCAGCGAGACCCACACCTTGAGCGCGTGGAACCCGCGCGAGAACTGCGGGCCGAACGAGAAGTAGTCGATCCCCCTGCCCGTGAGCGCCTTGTCTTCGTGGGTATACGCCGGCTCCAGCGAGAAAGCCGCCTCCAGACGGGCAAAGTCGCGCACCACGATGGCGCCCCCGGAATGGGGTGTGTACAGCCACTTGTGGGGGTCGAGCGCCACGCTGTCCGCGCGCTCGATCCCTGCGAACTGGGGCCGAAGCGCGTCTGTCAGCGCGGCCACGCCTCCATAGGCGCCGTCGACGTGCAGCCACAGGCCGTGCGCTTCCGCCACGTCCGCGATCCGGTCCAGCGGGTCGATGGCACCGGTGCCGACCGTGCCCGCCGTCGCCACGACGGCGAACGGGCGACGCCCGTCCCGCACGTCGCGGGCGACCGCATCCTCGAGCGCATCCACGCGCATCCGTCGCGCCGCATCGACCGGGATCAGCCGAACCGCGTCCGAGCCGAGCCCGAGCATGTCGGCCGCCCGTGTGTTCACATCGTGCACTTCCGCCGAGGCGTACAGCGTGAGCGGCGGCCCGCCGGCCACGCCCACGCTCCGGATGTCCCATCCGGCCATCGCGTCGCGCGCCGCCTTCAGCCCGATGAACGCCGCCATGGCGCCGCCGGACGTGATCATCCCCGCCGCCGTGTCGGGCAGGCCGAGTCGCTGCCCGAACCAGCGGGTGAGGTGCTGCTCGATCTCGGTCGCCGCGGGAGAGAGCCGCCACCCGCCCACGTTCTGGTTCAGCGCCGCCATCAGCAGGTCGGCCGCCGTCCCGGGTATGGTCCCGGCGCCGCTGATGTAGGCGACGAAGCCGGGATGGCCAGGGTAGGCGGAATGCTCCAGGGCGAGGTCGCGCAGGTAGCTCACCAGCTCGGCGCGGGGAAGCCCCTGGTCCGGGACCGGGCGCAGCACGGCCCGCCTCACTTCCGCCGCCCCCTCCCGCCGCCCCACCGGCAGGTCCCGCAGCCGCTCCAGCAGCTCCACCCACAGGTCCACCACCGCGCCACCCAGCCACCGCGCCCCCTCCGATCCCCAGTCCAGGTCGGCCACGGGCGGCGGGGCAACGGCGCGGTCGGCCGCAGGCCGGGAGGCGTCGACGCTCACGACTTCAGCCGGTCCGCGAACCTGGTCCGCAGCTTCGCGACCTTCGGCGCGATCACCACCCGGCAGTACGGCTGGCCGGGGTTCCGGTCGTAGTAGTCGCGGTGGTAGTCTTCGGCCGCCCAGAACCGCTCCAGCGGCTCCACCGCCGTGACGATCGGCCCGCCGAACACGTCCCCGGCTTCCAGCTCCGCGATCACGGATTCGGCCGTCTCGCGCTGCGCTTCCGACTCGTACAGGATGATCGACCGATACTGGGTCCCGACGTCGTTCCCCTGACGGTTCGGCGTCGTGGGGTCGTGCGTGGCGAAGAACACTTCCAGCAGATCCCGGAACGAGATCCTGTCCGGGTCGAAGACGACGCGCGCGACCTCGGCGTGGCCGGTTTCGCCTGTACAGACCTGCTGGTACGTCGGCGATTCCGCGTGTCCGCCCGCATACCCCGGCGACACCGACTCCACTCCCTCCAGCCGCTGCAGCACCGCCTCGACGCACCAGAAGCATCCGCCGCCCAGCGTCGCGGTTTCGCGACTCATGGGCGGGGAGCCGTCGAGGACTCGCGGCCGTGTTCCAGCAGCCGCTCCGACCATTCCTGCCGCTCCGCCAGACGCGCCACCTGGCCCTGAAGCTCCGACACCAGACGACGCAGCTCCTCCGCTTCCTCCGTCGGCAACGCGCCCACGCGACGCTCCTCCAGCCGCATCTCCAGCAGCTTGCCCAGCCGCTTCGTCAACGGGAACGTCAGGATGAACCCGCCCACGATCAGCGCGAGCAGGAGCGAGAACACCATTCCGGCCACCGCCGTCATGTCCATGGGATTCCCCCCTGGGAGGATGTGCATCGCGAGCCCGCAGCCCGAGCCCCCCTGCGAGGCCGCAGGCCCGAGCCCCCCTGCGAGGCCGCAGGCCCGAGCCCCTCTGCGAGGCCGCAAGGCCCGAGCCCCTCTGCGAGGCCGCAGGCCGAGCCCCTCTGCGAGGCCGCAGGCCGAGCCCCTCTGCGAGGCCGCAGGCCGAGCCCCTCTGCGAGGCCGCAAGGCCGAGCCCCTCTGCGAGGCCGCAGGCCGAGCCCCTCTGCGAGGCCGCAGGCCGAGCCCCTCTGCGAGGCCGCAGGCCGAGCCCCTCTGCACGGGGCGCCGCCAAGCGGCGCCCCGTGCCCTACTCAGAAGTTGTAGCTGTCACCCGGATCCAGGATCACCACCTCGGCCCGGCCGCCCACCTTCTCCCGAAACTCGTTGGGGTCCTGCTCGATCGGCTCCCAGGTGGAGTAGTGCATCGGGATCACCACCTTCGGCTCGATCATCTCGACCGCCCTCGCCGCGTCGTCGGGGCCCATCGTGAAGTTGTCGCCGATGGGGAGCAGCGCGACGTCCACCTTTCCCTTCAGCAGCTGCATGTCCATGATCAGCGCGGTGTCGCCCGCGTGGTACAGCCGCTTGCCACCGTTCAGGTCGAGCCACCACCCGCCCGGCACCGTGGTGAACGCCCCTTCCTCGTCGCCGTCCACCTGCCCGCCGTGCAGCGCTGGGGTCATCTTCGCGTAGCCGAATGCGAAATGGTTCCCGCCCCCAATGTGGAGCGCGTGCACGTTCTCGAGCCCCTGCTCCTGGCAGAAGCCGATGATCTCGAACGTCGAGATCAGCGTGGCCCCTGTCTTTTTGGCGAGCGGGATCGCGTCCTGAAAATGGTCGAAGTGCCCGTGGCTCACCAGGATGAAATCGAGCGTCTCCACGTCGGCGACGCGGATGTCCGACTTCGGGTTCTCGTCCAGGAACGGATCGAACATGATCCGATGTCCCTGGTCGGTCTCGAGCGTGAATGTCGAATGTCCGTGCCAGGTCAGGCGAGCCATGGCACCCTCCGCGTGGTTACTCGATGTGCTTGGCGTAAGCCGCCGCGTCCATCAGCTCCTGCAGATCGCCGGTGTCGGTGACCCGCACCTTGATCATCCAACCCTCGCCGTACGGGTCGGAATTGACCAGCGACGGGTCGTCCGCCAGCGCCTCGTTCACAGCCACTACCTCGCCACCCACCGGCATGAACAGGTCGCTGACGGCCTTCACCGCTTCCACCGTGCCGAAGGTGTCGCCCTTCGCGAAGCTGTCGCCCGGCTCGGGCAGCTCCAGGTAAACAATGTCGCCGAGCTCGCCCTGGGCGTAGTCGGTGATGCCTACCGTGTAGATGTTTTCCTGGTCGCTCTTGCCCAGGTACTCGTGATCTTCCGTGTACAGGAGATCCGAAGGCAGATCGGACATGTCTCCTCCAAATTAGTCAGACGTGGGTCGGCCGGTGAGGATGGGCGGCGCCGCGTTGGGCGTCAAGGAGGAGAACCCGGCACGGTCCCGCGATCGCGCTAGCGTACCTCCTGGAGCCGCGCCAGGATTCCGATCAGTCGCCTCAGCTCGCTCTCCACCAGCTTCAGCGACTCCTGGACTTCCGGATCCTGCGCCGCCGGCTCCTCGATGAGCAGCTGCACGTGTCCCAGCGCAGCCGTGATCGGGCTGTTGGCGTCGTGACGCGTCCTGCGCACCAGATCCACCACCTCGCGGAACCGGCCTTCGTCCATCTCACACCTCCGTCGGCTTTCCATGCATCCCGGCCGGGGGTAGTATAGCCCTCTCCTCCCGGATAATCACGCGCCGGACGCCGCGCTCCGATCCTGCGCCCGGGAGGCCGAAAGAGACGACCCAATCCACCGGATATAGGCCATGGATATCGAACGGCCTGCGCTCACTGAGCTGAGCGAGGAAGAGCAGAATGTTCCGCGATCTGGTACGTCAGTTCGCGGAGGAGCAGATCGCGCCGCTCAGCCACGACATGGACCGGGACGCGAAGATGGATCCCGACCTGGTCAAGACGCTCTTCGAGCTGGGCGTCATGGGGATCGAGATCCCGGAGAGCCTCGGCGGCGCCGGGGCCACCTTCTTCACGTCCGTCCTCGTGGTCGAGGAGCTGTCGCGCGTCGACCCCTCCGTGGCCGCGCTGGTCGACGTGCAGAACACGCTCGTCGACACCTGCATCATCCGCTACGGCAACGAAGAGCAGCATCAGCGATACTTGCCTCGCCTCGCCAGCGACACCGTCGGTGCCTACGCCCTCTCGGAGGCGGGCTCCGGCTCTGACGCCTTCGCGCTCAAGTGCCGCGCGACCCGCGACGGCGACGACTGGATCCTCGATGGTCCCAAGCTCTGGATCACCAACGGCGGCGAGGCGGACATCTTCATCGTCTTCGCGAACGTCGACTTCGAGCAGGGCTACCGAGGCATCACCGCCTTCCTGGTCGAGCGGGGGATGGACGGGTTCACTGTGGGGAAGAAGGAGGACAAGCTCGGGATCCGGGCGTCGTCCACGGTGGAGCTGAGCTTCGACCATTGTCGCGTCCCCGGCGCGAACGTGATGGGTGAGGTGGGGAAAGGGTACAAGATCGCGATCGAACAGCTCAACGAGGGCCGCATCGGCATCGGCGCACAGATGGTCGGGCTCGCCCAGGGCGCCCTCGACCACACCGTCCGCTATGTCCAGGAGCGTGAGCAGTTCGGACACGCCATCGGCGACTTTCAGGGCGTCCAGTTCCAGCTCGCGGACATGCGCACCCGGCTGGAGGCCGCCCGCCTGATGGTCTACAATGCGGCTCGCCTGCGTGAGGCCAACAAACCGTTCCTGTTCGAGGCGGCCATGGCCAAGCTGTACGCGTCGGAGGCCGCCCAGCGGATCGCCTCCGAGTGCGTCGATCTCTACGGCGGCTACGGCTTCACCAAGGAGTACCCGGTGGAGAAGCTCTATCGCGACGCCAAGATCGGGACGATCTACGAGGGCACGTCCAACATGCAGCGGCAGACCATCGCCAGGCTGCTCATGAAGTAGCCCGCGAGCCTCGCGGGCTGCTTCGTGGTTGACGGGGACCTGCTCCAGCTCGGGGACAATGTGACGGCCTCGCACCCGGGTCCTTGGCCCCGACGACGAGCGCGGCCCGGACCGTGGCGGAGCGCTTTCCCGCTCAGACGGCGAAGCGCTCCGGCACCCGGGTATGCCAGTCGGTGGCGCCCTGGTACGCCGCCGCCAGGCGCAGCGCAGCGCTCTCCTTCCACAGCCCGCCAATGAACGAGAATGCTCATCGGGTGGCCGTCGACGAAGCCGGCCGGGACCACGGCGGTGGGGTGCCCGGTCAGATTCGTGATCAGGAGGACGTTCCCCCCGAAGCTGGGCGTGACGAACGTGTCGATCTCCGACATCGTCTTCTCCATCTCGCCCATCAACATCGTCCGGACGCGGTTCGCCTGGATGTACTCCACGGCGGGGATCAGCCGACTCTCGCGGAAGGAGTTCGGCCACGAGTACGCCTCCTGCGCCACCAGCAGGTCGTCGCGCCCGCTGCGCGTGAGCTCATCGAAGGCCGCCGCGGCCTCGGCATTCAGGATGATGCGGAGCGCGTTCACCGGCAGGTGGTCGGGCATCTCGACGGGTATCGGGTCGACGCCGAGCCCCCGGACGACCTCGAGCGCCCGCTGCTCCAGCTCGATCTGAGCTGCGTCCCGCTTCCGGGCGTCGTCGTCACGCCCGCGGGGCTCCCGCTCGAACGCGCTCTTCAGGTATCCCACCCGCAGCTCCTTCAGCGGGCGACGCGCGTCCCACTCGAACGGGACGGTGCGGGCGGTCGGGTCCTGGCCGTCCGCGCCGTGGACCGCGGTGAGCACCAGGGCGCAGTCCTCGGCGCTGCGGCAGAGCGGCCCGATCTTGTCCATGCTCCAGGACAGCGCCATCGCCCCGGCCCGGCTGACGCGGCCGAACGTGGGCCGCAGCCCGCTCGCCCCGGTCCGCGTGGACGGCGAGACGATGGAGCCCAGCGTTTCCGTGCCGATTGCGAAGCCCACGAGACCGGCCACCGTCGCAGCCGCCGGCCCGGCGGAGGACCCGCTCGATCCCTGCTCGAGGTCCCACGGGTTGCGCGTCTTCCCGCCGAACCAGACATCCCCCATCGCCAGCGCTCCCAGGGTGAGCTTCGCCACCAGCACGGCGCCGGCCTGGTCCAGGCGCTGCACCACAGTGGCGTCCTCATCGATGACCTGCTCGTCGTAGGGCTTCGCGCCCCAGGTGGTCCGATAGCCCTTCGTGGCCAGCAGGTCCTTCGCCCCCCACGGGATGCCGTGCAGCGGGCCCCGGTACACCCCGCGGGCGAGATCCTCGTCCAGCCGCTTCGCCTGCGCCATCGCCCGCTCGTCCGTGAGCGTGATCACCGCCTCCAGCTGGCCGCCGTACCGGTGCAGCCGGTCCAGGTACATCTCCGTCAGCTCCAATGCGCTCACCTGCTTGGTCCGGACCAGCTCCGAAAGCCTCGTAACCGGCCAGAACGCCACCTCCTCCAGCTTCGACGGTCGACGCACACCGTCAGGCCGCGACGCCCGGATCCGGTCGAAGCGGCGAGCGACCATCGTCGGCCCTTCGTCGCCCTCGCCCCCCTCCCCGCCGGGCAGCCGCACCCACGGGAGCCGCGGGTCGAACTGCACGGCCGGTGGCACCGCGTTCGGGATGTCGACCTCGTGCAGCGCCTCGTACGCCTCGAGGTTCTGGTTCAGGCCGCGCGCCATCATCTCCCGCTCGGCGTCGGTGAACTCGAGCCCCGCCACTACCTCCGCGTCCTTGATGATCGCGGGGGTGACCCGCCCCTGCTCCTGCGCCTGTGCCCACAGACGCTCGGCGAAGACTCCGCCCAGCCCGAGGGCGGAGAGGTGGACCATGAAGCTGCGTCGGTCGAGTGTCGGCATGGCTGTGCTCGCTGTAGGGATGATCCGCCAAGCTGGGGACCGCGAGCCGCGCCCCGCAACCCCTGGATCGTCCCGCCCCGACGCGCTCGCTCGCGGTCTGGCCCGCCCCCCGGGTGGCGGATAACTTGCCAGTTGCAGCCTGCCGCAGGGCCCGAATCCACCGCCGATCCAGCGAGGGAACACCATGAGCACCACCGAAGCGCCCGGGCGCGAGGTCTCTTCGCAGGTCGTCACGGAGCGTGACGCGCGGGAAGTGGCAGAAGCCGCCCGCGAGAAGGAATGGGTGAAGCCTAGTTTCGTCCGCGAGCTCTTCCTGGGGAACCTGCGGATGGATCTGATCCATCCGCTCCCCGACCCGGAACCGGAGGCGAGAGCCCGGGGGGAGAAGTTCATGGCGGACATGGAGGATTTCCTGAAGCGGGACGTGGACGGGATCGCCATCGAACGGGAAGGCAGGATTCCGGAGCACGTGATGGAAGGGCTGCGTCGTCTGAAGGCGTTCGCCATGAAGATCCCTCAGGAATACGGGGGGCTGGAGCTGTCGCAGGTGATGTACGGGCGGGCGGTCGCCATGATCAGCACGTACTCGTCCGCGATCGGCGTGCTGCTCTCCGCGCACCAGTCCATAGGCGTGCCGCAGCCGCTGAAGATGTTCGGCTCGCCCGAGCAGAAGAAGAAGTACCTGCCGCGCTTTGCCAACGGCGAGGTCTCGGCGTTCGCCCTCACCGAACCGGACGTGGGCTCGGACCCCGCCCGGATGGAAGCCACGGCCGACCCGACGGAGGACGGCCATGCGTTCATCCTCAACGGCGAGAAGCTCTGGTGCACGAACGCGCCCATCGCCAGCGTGATGGTCGTCATGGCGCGAACGCCGGCGAAGGAAGGGAAGAAGCGGCGCCCGATCACCGCGTTCATCGTCGAGAACGACTGGGAGGGCGTGGAGAACCAGCACCGGCTCGAGTTCATGGGTCTGCGCGGGATCGAGAACGGCCTCATCACGTTCAGGAACGTCCGCGTCCCCCGGGAGAACATCATCCTCGGCGAGGGGAAGGGGCTGAAGCTGGCGCTCACCACCCTGAACACCGGCCGGCTGACGATCCCCATGACGTGCGCGGCCGCGGGGAAGTGGTGCACCCGGGTGGCGCGCGAGTTTGCCGCCGAGCGGGTGCAGTGGGGGCAGCCGGTGGGGAAGCACGATGCCGTGGCGCAGATGCTGGGCTACATCGCGTCCCACAGTTTCGCCATGGATGCCGTAGCCGAGGTCTCGTCCGCGCTGGCGGATGACGAGAACACGGATATCCGCCTCGAAGCCGCCATGGCGAAGATGTGGAACTCGGAGACCGCGTGGAAGGTGGGCGACCTCACCATGCAGATCCGGGGCGGCCGCGGCTACGAGACCGCGCATTCCCTCGCGATGCGCGGCGAGGCCCCGGTGCCGGTGGAGCAGATGCTCCGCGACCTCCGCATCAACATGATCTTCGAGGGCTCCAGCGAGATCATGCGCCTCTTCATCGCACGCGAGGCCGTGGATCCGCACCTGCAGGCGGCGGGCAAGTTCGTGGAGCCGGACGCGTCCGTGGGCGAGAAGGCCAGGGACATGATGGGCCTCGGCGCGCACATGGCCACCTGGTACTCCGGGAACGTGGCCGGCTGGAGCCGCTGGCCCCGCCACGGCGACTTCGACGCGATGGCCACGCACATCCGCTTTGCCGAGCGCCGCGCCCGAAAGCTGGCGCGCACCCTGGCCTACGCCATGAGCCGCTACGGCGCGAAGCTCGAGAAGAAGCAGGCGGTGCTCTTCCGCATGGTGGAGATCGGCGCCGAGCTCTTCGCGATTGGCGCCACGTGCTCCTATGCCATGAAGCGCCGCGGCGGCGACGGCGCGGGCACCGGGCCCATCAAGAATGGCGGACATCTTCTGTCGGCACGCGCGCCGCAGGGTGGACGAGCTGTTCGAGCGCGTGTTCGACAACGACGACGACGCGACCTACCGTCTTGCCCGTGAGGTCCTCGACGGGCAGCACGCGTGGATGGAGAAGGGCGTGGCCTCTCCGCCACGCCCGCACCTGGGCTGACCCCGCCGGAAGACGGAAGCGGCCCGGCCGTTGCATCGGCCGGGCCGCTTCCGTCGCGCGAGCAGGCAACAAATCCTCTTGCCGCACCGTGGCTCCCGGCGCTACACTGCGGGAGCCTTGACCCCCTCCCAACCCCTGGCCGGCCATGGCACTAATCGCCGCTCTTCTGCCGGACGAGGCAGATCGCACTGCCCTCGGCGCCGCCGTTCGGCAGCATCGCGTATCCTGGGCCCGCACCTGGCGGGACCTCTCTCAGGTCGTGAAGAGGGAGCCGGCTGCCGCCGTGGTCGCGGACCTGCACGCCGAGCCGGGCAAGGACGGCGTCCTCCGCGTCTACCGCCTGGCCCAGCGTTACCCGCTGACACCGATCCTCGCGTGGGGAGAGCTGGACGGCCGGGACCTCTTCCGCCTGGCCAAGGCCGGCGCCTCCAATGTCGTGCCGTCGCCCGACGCATCGAACATGGCTTTGATCGCCGAGATCCTGGGCGACGCCATGTCCGACCGCCTGGCGCGACGCGTGGACGAGCGGCTCCGCAACCGCGTCGGCAGGGATGGCCGCGCGCTCGTGCAGCTGGCCGCTCGGCGCATACCGGAGGGAATCCAGGTCCCCGGCCTCGCGGCCGACCACGACCTGTCGGTTTCGACGCTGGAGCGCCGCTGCGAGCAGTGGGGCCTCGCCACCCCCGGCCGGCTGCTGCTGTGGCTGCGGATCCTCTACGGTCTCAACTGGCTCCTCGAGCCGGGACGCAGCGTGGAGTCGGTCGCCGGCCAGCTCGGCTATTCGTCCGGCGCTGCATTCCGACGGGCGATCAAGGTGACCGTGGGCGGCAAGCCGACGCCGCTGCGGAATCGGGCAGGGCTCGAAGCCGCCCTGGAAGCGTTCATCGCGGCGTGCCCGGGCGATCCGGCGCTCGTGCCTGCCGGGGAGGGCTGACCATGGCGCGCTATGACCGCATCGCCCGACTACCGGTCCCCGACCGGGAAGCCGGGTTCCCGGGATGGAATACGCTGCGGGACCTCGAGCATCGGGAGCGGGAGCCCGAGCTCGGGCGCCGTGCCCGCCTCCGGTTCCTCGCCTTGCGACCCGTGCTCCGGCTCCTCGCCCGGGGCCTCGAGGCCGTGGATGCATCCTCCTTCGAGCGGCAGCTCGAGTCCGTTCGCGAGGAGCTCGGCCATCTCCCTCCGCGCGACCACGAGCGCAACCGCATCGCCGAGTACCTGAAGGCGGTGGGCGGACGCTCGCCGGGCGAGATCGCCCGCGCCACCATCAATGTCGGCGGCGCCGCGGAAGCCGGCGGGCACCCCCATGCCGCCGAGGAGTTCTATCGGACGGCGCTTCAGATAGCGGAATCCTACGACCTCGTGGAGCCGCGGCTCCGCGCTCTCCGCCGCATCGCCACTGTACTGAGGAACCGGGGCGAGGTCGAGGCTGCGGTGTCGAACCTCGAGCGGGCGGCCGACTTTGCCGAATCCCACGGCGAGCTCGTGGAGTGGGCGCGCGCCATGGACGCGATGGCGGTCATCCGGCTCCGCCAGGGAGACGCCGGCGGAGCGGGCGAGATCCTGGGGCGCGTGGACGAGCGCGGCCGCGCGAGCCGCAACGAGCGCGTCCGCGCCGTTGCAGCCGCCGGACGCTGCGCGCTGGAGATCGCGGCGGGCAGCCCGGAGGCAGCGGTCGAAGCCGGCTGGGAGGCCATCGACCGGATGGAGCCCGACGACGAGGAGCGCAACCGCGTCCTCCTGAACATGGGCGCCGCGTTCCGCCGCCTCGGCCTTCAACCCGCAGCGGCGTCCTGTTACGTCATCATAGAGCGCTGGGCCGCCTGGCCGGAGCACCGGATCGAGGCCAAGGTGGAGAGCGCGGCCCTGGCTGCGGAAGCCGGCGACGTCGACGCCTTCCGTGAGCACGCGGCCGGCGTCCTACCCGCCCTCGACCGCGCCGACGCTCAGACCGTCGGCCTCGCCATGCTCGGCCTCGGCCGCGCCGCCATGCTCCTCCGGCACCGGGACACCGCCCGGGAATACCTGCGCCGCGCCATCGGCATCGCACGCGATGAGGGCGATGAAACGGTGCTCGCCGGATCCGAGGGGCTGCTCGCTGCGCTGGAGCAGGACGAGGCTGCCGGCGTCGCGGCCTCCACGGCACCGGCCTCGGACGGGAGCCGAAGCATCGCGCGCCGCATGGAGGCGCTCTCCCGGCAGCTGGTCTAGCGCATCCGCAGACGGAACGGCGGGGCGGCTGCTACGACAGCACGTCCCGCCGCCCTTCTCTCACTTCACGCACCCAGTCGCTGTAGTCGATGGCCGCCGCGAGCGCGGCCTCGATGCTGCGGACGACGTCCGTTTCCCCCACCTGCTGCCGCGCCCGCTCCACCAGCGCTTCGTCCAGGACGAACGTGTGCGGCCGACGCGCGGCTCCCACCTTGAACGACATGGCTCCCTCCGCGTTCACGTCCGCACCGACTCTGCCACAGGGTCCGGGGCGCCACCATGGCCCGGCGGGACACGACGCGAGGGTTGCAACGGCTAGAGCGGCGGCAGAATCCCGTTCTCCTTTCGCGCGTCCCGGGCGCCGTGGCGGACCGCCAGGCCCATCCCCGCCCCGAAGACGAGCGCGGTGCCACCACCTACCACCGGAAGCAGCCACACGACCGGTGCCGCGGCCAGCGCCGCTACCGCCCCGACCGCCACCGGCGCCGCGCGCCCCTGCACGGCCTCCACGAACCGCAGCCGCTTCCGCACGAACCTGCGGACCTTCACGTACCCGGCACCAATGCCGCCCACGGCGGCACCCAGAATCAACAGTTCGATCATATGCGCCTCCTCACCCATCAAGACGGCTCGGCAGCCGGTCTGGTTTCGCCGGCGCATCCTTCCGGTTCGTGCCGCGGCCTCCTACCTTTCCGTTCATGAAGAAGCCCAAGCAGCTCATCGTCGTCGGCGACCGCATCCTCATCGAGCCCGAGGAGGGAGAGGAGCGCTCCCACGTGGGCCTCTATCTTCCCGCCACGGCGGTGGACAATCAGGCAGTCCAGGCCGGGACCGTGGTGGCCACCGGCCCCGGGACCCCGATCTCGGCGCCGACGGAGCTGGACGACGAGCCGTGGCGGATCGCCAGCGGCGAGCCGAGGTTCCTCCCGGTCCAGGCAAGAAAGGGTGATTACGCCATCTTCTTCCGCCGGGCGGCCGTGGAGATCACCTTCGAAGGGCGGAAGTACCTGGTCGTGCCGCAGCCGGCGATCCTCGTGCTCCTGCGCGGAACATCGGAGCCCAAGGAGGGTTGGTAACGGCGCCGGAACCGCCACGAAGCGCGGCCCCGCACGGGGCCGTTTTTTTTGAGGTAAGCATGCTGCCGAACAGCGACAACTACCTGGTCCGGGCGACGGCCTTCGAGGGGAGAGTGAGGGCGCTGGCCGTGAACTCCACGGACGCGGTCCACGAGCTCGCCCGACTCCAGGGGACGGACCCGGCGGCTACGGCTGCGCTGGGTCGCGTCGCCACGGGCACCCTGCTCCTCGGCTCCACCCTGAAGAAGGAGAGCCATCTGGTCACGGTGCGGGTGAAGGGTGGGGGGCCGGTGGGCATCGTCATGGCCTCGGCCAACGGCCGCGGAGAAGTCCGCGGCCTCGTGAGCAATCCCCGGACCGGTGTCCAGCAAACCGTAAACGGTAAACTGAACGTGGCCGGCGCGGTGGGGACGGGCGGTCGCATGACCGTGATCAAGGACCTGGGCCTGCGCGAACCGTACAACAGTACGGTGGAGCTGGTCTCGGGCGAGATCGGCAAGGATTTCGCCTACTATTTCGCCCGCTCCGAGCAGCTCCCGTCGGCGGTGGGGCTCGGCGTCTACGTGGATCGGGCGGGCGAGGTGGTCGCCGCTGGAGGGTACATCATCCAGATCCTGGGCGGGCTCCCGGAGGACGACGCCATCGCGATCGAGCGCGACGTGGCCTCGCTGCCGCACCCGACCACCATGATCCGCGCGGGCGAAACGCCCGAGGACATCCTGGCGCGCGTCTTCGGCAGCGACGTGAACGTGCTCGAGCGCACGCCCGTCCGCTTCCACTGCCCGTGCAACCGCGCCCGCGCGGCCCAGGCGCTCATACTGCTCGGCCCCGCCGAGATCGATGCCATCGCCGAGCAGCAGGCGGAGCGCGGCTACGCGGACGTGACGTGCGAGTTCTGCGGCTCGAACTACCGCTTCACCCTGGACCAGCTCGCTGCCCTCCAGAATTGACAGCTCGCGACTTCCGGGCTTGCGTCACCGGCGGCGCAGGAGCGAAATTGTCGAATCCCCGGTCCAGCCAAATCGAGATCAATATGCATCTGAGGCGACGTCGCAGAGCAGAGGCCCGTCCGCGCACCGGTCTGATCGACGACATCGAGAAGCTGCTGAAGCGGGCGCTGTTCGTGCCCCTGCTCATCCCGTTGCTCCTCTTTGGCGGCTGGGGGCTGGGCAAGGTGACGGCCCGCGGTGTCTCGCTGCCGACCGACATGCCGGTGCTCATCGCGGCGGCAGCCCATACCCCGCGTGTGCAGCTGGAAGCACTCAGCCAGCACATGGGCGCGGTCCGCGATGAGGGGCAGAACACGGAAGAGTACGTCCGGCTGTACCAGACTCACGTGCGCCCGGTGGAGAACTCTCTCGCCCGGCGGGGCGTTCCGTCCGAGCTTGCCCGGCGCGTGGCGTGGCCGCTCGTCCAGCACGCCTACGAGCGAGGTCTCGATCCCGCCACGGTGGCGGCGGTTGTCCTGGTGGAGTCCCGGGGCCGGCCGAAAGCCACCAGCTTCGTGGGCGCGCGCGGGCTGATGCAGGTCATGCCCGTTCACGAGGGTCGCTGGCGCGGGTGCGGCGCCAACATGTACGACATCGAGACCAACCTCTGCTACGGCACCAGCATCCTGTCCTGGCTGCTGCAGCGCTACGGGGGCGACGAGCGGCGCGCCCTCCTGGCGTACAACGGCTGCGTCCGCGGGACCAACACGCCGAACTGCGGCACCTACCCGTCCAAAGTCCGCCAGGTGAGGGACCGCCTGCGTCGCGAGTGGAACCGCACGCCCGCCGGGCTCCCCACCGGCGTGGGCGTGGCCGCATCGCGCTGACGGGACCAGCGACCCGGGCGCACCCGCCACGGGTGACGCCCGGGTCCCGGTCCGGCCGCCGCGTCGCCCGCCAGCCGCTCGCTATTTGACCAGCTCGTCCCAGAGATAGGCCGCCGAGTGCGTCCCTCGCTCGAACGCCCGCACGGCGAACCACTCGTCCGGGGCGTGGGCGTTCTCTCCGGGCATCCCGAAGCCCATGAGCAGCGCGGGCGCCTCCAGCACCTGCTCGAACTCCGGCACGATCGGGATCGACCCCCCTTCACCCGCGTAGGCGACGTCGGCGCCCCACGCTTTCTCCATCGCCCGCTCCGCCGCGGTGTACAGCTCGCTCCCGAGCGTGGCTCGCCATGGATGGCCCCCGTGCAGCGCCCGCACCTCCACGGTCACGCCCTGTGGTGCGACCGCCTCAATGTGGCGCCGTACCACCTCCTCGATCCGCTTCGGGTCCTGGTCCGGCACGAGGCGGAAGCTGATCTTCGCCATGGCCGCGGCCGGGAGCACGGTCTTGGCCCCTTCCCCCGTGTACCCGCTCAGCAGCCCGTTGACCTCGACGGTCGGGCGGATCCACAGGCGCTCCGGCGTGCTGTAGCCCGCCTCGCCCACCTCCTCCGTGCCCGTATCGGCGCGGAAGCCTGCGTGGTCGAACGGGACGTCCGCCAGCTTCGCCCGGTAGTCGTCCATGGCCAGCACGTCATCGTAGAAGCCGGGGATGGTGGCGTGCCATTCACCGTCGTGCATGGAGGCGATGATCCTCGCCAGCGCCGTGGCCGGGTTGACCACCGCACCCCCGTAGCTGCCGCTGTGCAGGTCGGTCCTGGGGCCGTGGACATGGACCTCGAGATAGGTGAGCCCGCGCAGCGATGTGCCGATGGTGGGCACGTCCTCCGCCACCATCGTGGTGTCGCTGATCACCACGTAGTCGCACGCCAGGCGCTCCTTGTGCGCCTTGATGAAGGGCATGAGGTTCTCACTCCCGACTTCCTCCTCGCCCTCCGCAATGACCACCACGTTCACCGGCAGCGATCCGTTCACCTCCATGTGCGCCTCGATCGCCTTCACGTGGAGGAAGAGCTGGCCCTTGTCGTCCACCGCGCCACGTGCGTAGATCCGACCATCGCGCTCCTCGGGTTCGAACGGCGGCGACGTCCACTCGTCCAGCGGCTCGGGCGGCTGGACGTCGTAATGACCGTAGATCAGGACGGTGGGCGCGCCGTCAGCCGCGCCCCGGTACTCGCCCACGACGATGGGGAAGCCGTCCGTAGGCTCGATGGAGGTCTCCAGCCCCGCGTCGCGCATCCGGTCGGAGAGCCACTCGGCGGCTTTCGTCATGTCGCCGGCGTGCTCCGATTTGGCGCTGATGCTCGGGATGCGGAGGAATGCGTCCAGCTCCTCGCGGAAGCGGGACATGTTCTGGTCGATGTACTCGTGGACGTCCGCCATGGCTGTGCTCCGGTTGGGTTCCTGACCTGCGGCGGATGTAGCGCGAACGGACCCCCTCGGCAAGCGAAGCGGCGCTCGATCGCCTTCTCGTCGGCCGGCCGCCGATCCTAGCTCGGGTCCGGGGCCGGGAGCGTGGAGCTCAGCGTGTGCCAGTACAGGTGCACGGAGTCCGGCTCCCGCTCCATGAGCGTCAGCAGCGCGGCCGCGGTCTTGGCCGTGTACGTGGGGTCGAGCCCGATGCTGCGCTCCGCGAACCACGCCGTGGCCCGCTCTCCCGCGTCCGTGGGGTGGCCGTAGCCCGGACCGAACCAGTCGTCCACCAGCTCGACGCCCGCCATCACTTCATCCACGCCCGGCACAGCAGCGCCCCCACCCTCGAGCAGGCGGAGCCCTCCCTCCACCAGTGCGCGCAGCCGGCCCGGGTTCGCCACCGTGCCGGGGACGATGCGGACGCCGGTGATACGGCGGGCCGGCGCGGGGAGTCCGACGGCCGGAGCCAGCGCGCAGCCGATCGCCAGCCCGGACAGCGTGCCCAGGGTTCCCGCGGCGACGGTGATCCGGTCGGCCCGTGGGGCAACGCCGTCATCCACCTGCTCGGCCAGCTCCAGCGCGGCGCCCACGTGGCCGAGCACGCCCAGCGGACTGGAGCCGCCGCCTGGAATCACGTACGGGTGGTCTCGCCGTCGGCGCAGGCGCGCCGCGACTTCGGCGAACGGCAGGGTGGCCCAGCTGGAGCAGCGACGGACCTCGTCCGCCCACGCCCGGTTGAGCGCCGCGATCTCCCGCGTGTGCGGCGTGTCCGGCTGCGGGAAGACGACGAGCGTGGTGGGGAGCCCGGCGCGGCGGCCGTGGACGGCCGTCGCCAGGCAGTGGTGCGAGGCTTCCACTCCCGTGGTGATGAGGCGCCCATGCCCTTCCGACCTGGCCGCGGCCAGCAGGTACTCCAGCTTTCGGACTTTGTTGCCGCCGTACAGCGCGCTGGATCGATCGTCGCGCTTCACCCACAGCTCGCCGATGAAGCCGCCCGGGACGTCCGCAACGCGCTCCACCGGCGTGGGCCAATCCCCCAGGCGGAGCCATGGGATCTTCCCCTCCAGCGCGGGCAGCGCTCGGAAGAGCGGGTTCGGTGATGGGACGTCGCGCATTCCGGCAAGGTAACAGCCGGGCTGGCGCGCGCGCTCCCCTCGCCGCATGCTGACCGGCCATGGTCCGATCACCGCGGGACCCGACTGCCGCAGGGACGCGCTGGCGCGCTCTGCTCTCGGGAAACGTGCTCTGGCTGAGCATCGCGTCGTTCCTCAACGACGCCTCGAGCGAGATGATCTTCCCGCTCCTGCCTGCGTTCCTCGTCGGCACTCTCGGGGCGAGCGCCGTGTTCCTCGGCCTCGTGGAAGGGGTGGCGGAGACCACGGCGTCGTTCGTCAAGCTGGCGGGCGGCTGGGCGTCCGACCGCCTGCGACGACGGCGTCCGCTCGTCGCCTGGGGATACGGCATCGCAGCAGCCACCCGCCCCCTCATGGCTGCCGCCGCCCACCCGTGGCACGTGCTTTCGATCCGCTTCGCCGACCGGGTGGGGAAGGGCGTCCGCACCGCACCCCGCGACGCACTGCTCGCCGACTCGGTCCCGGCCGACCGCCGCGGCCGCGCTTTCGGGATCCACCGCGCCGCCGACCACGCCGGGGCGGTGGTCGGGCCGCTCCTCGCCTCCGGCCTCCTCCTGCTCTGGCCCGGCCGGCTGCGGCTCGTGTTCCTCCTGGCCGCCGTCCCCGCCGCCCTGGCCGTCGGCATCATCGCGCTGCGTGTCCGCGAGATCCTGCCACCAGGGACAGCTGCCGCGTCACGGCGAGGAGGTGCGAGCGGCGGAGCGGACGCGCCGGCGAAGCGGACGCGGCCGGCGAAGCGGACGCGGCCGGCGGAACGCAGCCGGCGAGCACATTGTCGCCTGGTGCGCCCGGCGGATCGAGCGCGACCGGACCGGGAAACGCCCCGGATGCCGACGCCGCCCCGGCGAGTCTGGGACGCGGCTTCGTCGCCTACCTGGCGGTCCTGGTGCTGTTCACGCTCGGGAACGCATCCGACGCGTTCCTGCTGCTCCGCGCGCAGTCGCTCGGCGTGAGCCTGGCGCTGATCCCGATCCTCTGGGGCGCGTTCCACGTCAGCAAGATGGTGTGGAATCTGGTGGGTGGGGGACTCGCCGACCGGATCGGGCCGGTCCCGGGAATCGTGGCCGGCTGGATCGTCTACGCGGCCAGCTATGCCGGCTTCGCCCTGGCGACCCGACCGTGGCACGCCTGGGCCCTGTTCGGCGTCTACGGTCTCTTCTACGGTCTCACCGAGCCGACGGAGAAGGCGCTCGTGGCCGGGCTGGCCCCTTCGTCCGCTCGCGCCAGGGCGTTCGGCGCCTACCACTTCGCGATCGGCATCGCCGCCCTCCCCGCCAGCCTCCTGTTCGGCGCCGTCTGGGAACTGTGGAGCCCCGCCGTCGCGTTCCTGCTGGGCGCCGCGCTCGCGATCCTGGCGGCGCTCCTCCTGCCGTTGGCGGTCCGTCAGGCGGAGAGGACTTAGGATTCGGCCTACCGGTTGGTCGGCGTCGTGCCGCCCCGCCTCTCCCACCCGGCCGCCTCACGCATCCTCGCCACTCCCTGCTGGCCCGCTCTCGCCATCCTCAACCTTCAAACCGCGGGCGCCCGAACGCGGGCGCGGATCCGCCCGCTCGACGGCTTTCCAGGTCCTCGCGGCAATGGCCCGGATCAGCTCCGCCTCGCGTTCATCGACCCCGGCGCGGCGCACGATCGCGCGGAGCGTCCGCAGCACGGCCTCCGGGTTCTTCCCGCCCCGGTAGAAGTTGATGGACTGAAGGTGCCGGTCGACGTGCTCGAACACGCCGGCGAGGTGTGCTGTTGTGGCGGGCGCCGCGTCGCGGCGAGGCCGGGGCAGCGGCTTGTCGCTGCCGGGGCCGGCCAGCCAGAGCTCGTAGCAGACGAGCAGCGCCGCCTGTGCAAGGTTCAGCGACGGCCGCTCGGGGTCGGTCGGCACGGTCCAGATGCGGTCGCAGCGGTCGAGCTGCTCGTTCGTCAGGCCGATGTCCTCGCGCCCGAATACGACGACGACGGGGCCGCGGCCGGTGCCGGCGAGACGCAGGATGTCATCGACGCCGTCGCGCGGGTGCTCCCACGCGTGCCGCATCGCCCTGCGCCGCGCGGTCGTGCCCACCACTTCCACCGCGTCGGCCGTGGCCTCTTCGAGCGTGTCGAAAAACTCGGCCCGGTCGCGCACGATCTCGGACCCGTGGGCGATCCCCTCGATCCGGTACTCATCCCATTCCACCGGATTCACGAGCCGGAGCCGGCGCAGCCCCGTGTTCATCATGGCGCGGATGGTACCGGCGATGTTGACCCGGTCCTGCGGCTCGTTCAGGACGACGACGACGTTTTCCTGCAGCAGCTCTCGCTTTTCCATGGCGGGTAAGTTAGCAGGTTGCGGGCGGCTGCTGCTCCGCTACCCCTTATCCCGCCGGCGGACCGGTCGTCGCCTCCACCTCCACCTCCACGCCCAGCAGCTCGATCTCCGTGGCCGTTTGCCACACCTGGAGGACCGGGAACCGGGAGGCGAACCACGCGAGGGCGCCGATGAGCAACCCGAGCATGGCCACCGCCGCGCCTGCTTCGGGGAGCCCGAAGAGGAGCTGGGGGGCGTCGGGGTAGAGCGTCGGGTACACCAGGATGTATCGCTCGAGCCAGAGGCCAAAGAGGCTCACGAACGCCACCAGGGCGAGCACCACCGGCCTCTTCTTCGCCTGCACGCCGAGCAGGCTGAAGAAGGGGAGCACGAACAGGAACAGGCCGATGACGATGGAGAGCGGGCGGTACGGCGCGCCGAGCCGGTGCACCAGGAAGCTCTGCTCGTTCGGCAGCTTTCCGTACCAGATCACGATGTACTGGGACCAGAAGAGATAGGCCCAGAAGATGGAGAACGCGAAGAAGAGCTTCCCCAGGTCGTGCAGGTTCGCGCCCTCAATGTATTCCTCGAGCCCGAGCCGCCACCGGTACAGCACCGCCGCCACGGCGGTCGCCGCAATCCCTCCCAGGAACGCGGCCATGAAGACGTACGGCCCGATGAGCGTGCTCAGCCATTCCGGGTCGAGCGACATGACGAAATCGATGGCGACGAAGCTGAACGCCAGCGCGTACACCAGCGCCATCGCCGGCGCCAGCCGGCTCAATCGCCGCTGCGCCCGCTCTTCCTCCAGCTCCTGGCCGTTCCACCCGCGGGTCAGGCGGTCGAAGCCACCCCAGCCGGCGTCGCGCGCCAGTCCGGCGTCCGGGCGGAGCTGCCAGTAGACGAACACGAGGGAGAGGATCATCAGCGCGCCCAGCGACACCACGTGCCGGGCCCAGAGGAACGGCATGTTCAGGTACGCCGCCTTCGCCCCGACGTCCTCGTGGAGCCACGGGAACAGGTGCGGCGCCCCCCAGATCAGGATGGGCGGGAGCAGCAGGATGTAGGCGATGGGGAGGAACGCGCTGAACGACGCCGAGATCCGGCGGATCGGGCGGGACCACACGCCGCGGGTCATCGCGACCACGGCGGCCAGGATGACGGCGCCCTGGGCGATGCCCGCGAAGAAGATCCAGTTGTAGGTGTAGGCGCGCCAACCCCGATCGGCATCGGCGGACAGGCCGATCGCCCACCCAATGGCGCCGGCGAGGAACAGCACGGCCGCGGCCGCATAGAGCGGCCCTGGCCGCTCCACTCGCCGGAGCGGGTATTCCTTCAGCTCCCCAATGTCTTGCGCCATGCTACTCCTGCCCCTGCGATGTCGTGTCCGCCCCGGCCTGCGTCCCCGGGGCTCCGGGCTCCGGCGGCATGACGAGGCCCGGGAGCTGGACCGGGATCGGGTCGTTCCCCTGCTGGAGGTACCGGACGTAGTTCACCACTGCCCAGCGCCTCGACGGCGGGATCCTGTCGTAGCTCGGCATGAGCCCGCGGCCCAGACGGATCATGCCGTACATGTAGCCGTCCGTCCGGTTGACCGTCGTCGGCAGCATCAGGTTCGTCGCCAGCGGGAACTTCCCCGGGGCCACGATCGGTCCGTTCCCCACGCCGGTCGCTCCGTGGCACACGGCACAATTCGTCATGAACGTCTCGGCCCCCACCTTCAGCACGTCGTCCGTCATTGCGAGCGGGTTGGTCATGGTGTCCCCCCACGCCCGAATGCCGGCGTCTGTCGCCTCGACCGGCGGCTCCCACTTCTCGCCCGGACCGGCCACGGGCACCGAGTTCGGCGGCGCCGGCCGCGGCGCTTCGTACGGGTCGAAGAAGGGCGCCTCGTGCATGAAGTCCAGGAAGGGAACCGACGCCATGGCGTTTTCGATCCGCGTGCACCCGCCGATCACCAGCGTGGCTGCCGCCACACCGGCCAGCAGCGCCGCCCGCACCTCACGACGCATGGCTACTCCCTTCATCCCACGGCTGCACTTCCGCCGCGCCGCTCGTTTCCAGGATCCCCCTGGCCTCCGCGCCCCGCCCGTCGGGCGCGTCCACGAGCACCCCGAACTGACCGGCGGAAAACGTGGGGTCGTACGCGATCCCCCGCCCGGGTGCACCCAGCCGCGCGTTGATGAACAATCCCACCACCGTCGCCAGGGCGCCGAACAGGATCGTGAGCTCGAACCCGATCACGACGAACGCCGGCAGCGCGATGATTGCCTTGCCGCCCGTGATCAGCGGCCAGTCCAGCGACGTCCAGATGGCCAGCGCGAACCCCGAGGCCGCCCCCGTGAGCCCGCCCACCAGCGTGTACAGCCGCACCGGGCTCTGCGGCCGATGGAGCGCGTGCTCGAGGTCGTGCTGCGGCAGCGGCGAATAGCTTTCCACGTCGGTGAGCCCGGCGTCGCGCAGCGCCTGGATTGCAGCCGTCGCCGCGTCCACCTCCGGGAACACGCCCAGGTACCGTCCGCCTGCCATTACTCGCCCTCCTCGGTGCGGGCGCCGGGCGCCAGCAGCTCACCCGCGTCCCGGCGGACCCGGCCGCGCCCTCGGCGCCGGGGCGCCGGGAGCACTTCCTTGAGCTCCGCCACGGACACGGGCGGCAGCACGCGCATGAAGAGCAGGAACCACATGAAGAACCAGCCGAAGCTCCCCACCATGATCCCCATCTCGACCCAGCTGGGCTTGTACACGTTCCACTGCCACGGCTCGTACTCGTGGCCCAGGCTGGTCACGATGATCACGAAGCGCTCGAACCACATCCCGATGTTCACGAAGATGGTCAGGGTGAACAGCGCCGGGATGCTCGTCCGCACCTTCTTGAACCAGAGCACCTGCGGAATCACCGAGTTGCACAGCACCATGATGGACGCAGCCCACCAGTAGTTCGTGATCAGCCCGGCGATGATGTACTGACCCTCCTGGTGCGGAGGCTCTCCGCTGTACCAGACCATGAACACTTCCGCCGCGTAGGCGTACGTGACGATCAGCCCCGTCAGCAGGATCAGCTTCGACATGGCGTCGAAGTGCTTGTCGGTGAAATAGTGCTCCAGGCCGAAGATCTTCCGGATCGGGATCAGCAGCGTGATCACCATGGCGATGCCGCTGAAGATGGCCCCAGCCACGAAGTAGGGCGCGAAGATCGTCGAGTGCCACCCGGGGACGATGCTCATGGCGAAGTCCCACGAAACGACGCTGTGCACCGAGAGCACCAGCGGCGTGGCGAGCGCGGCCAGGTACAGGTATGCGCGGTTGAAGTGCAGCCACTGCCGACCGCTCCCGTGCCAGCCGAAGCTCAGCGCCGTGTACAGCTTCTTCCGCCACGGCACCGTGGTCGAGTCCCGGGCCGCCGCGATGTCGGGAATCATCCCGATGAGGAAGAACGTGGCGCTCACAGTCAGGTACGTGCTGATCGCGAATACGTCCCAGACCAGCGGGCTGCGAAAGTTCGGCCAGATGGTGCGCTGGTTCGGGTACGGGATCAGCCAGTAGAAGACGAACGGTCGCCCCAGGTGGATGATGGGGAACAGCCCGGCCGTCATCACGGCGAATACCGTCATGGCCTCGGCCGCGCGATAGATCGACTGCCGCCAGCGCGCTCGGAACAGGAACAGGATCGCGGAGATGAGCGTCCCCGAGTGCGCGATGCCGACCCAGAAGACGAACGTGGTGATGTAGACCCCCCACCCGATGGGGTTCATCAGCCCGCTCATGCCGATCCCGAGATACAGCTGCGTGAAGAAGCTGAACGCCAGCAGCCCCACCGCCGCGACAGCGAACGCCAGCAGGATGAAGTAGGTCCGCCCGGGACGGCTCAGGATCTTCAGGATGTCACGGTTGACGTCCGTATAGCGCTCGACCCCGGGGTGGGTCTCGGAGCGAGTGACTTTCGGCATCAGTCCTCCGCTCCTTCCACCGCGTCCTCCACAACGGGCTGCAGGTAGATGATCGCCGATTGCGTGTTCAGCTCGTCGAACACGCGGAATCCGCGTCCGGACAGCGCCACCTGGACCACCCGTGAGCTCCGGTCCTTCATGTCGCCGAAGACAATGGCGTTTCCCGGGCAGGTCTGGGCGCACGCCGGAACGATCTCGCCGTCGCGCACCACGCGGCCGTCCACCCTCGCCCTCCGCTCCGTCTCACGGATCCGCTGCACGCAGAACGTGCACTTCTCCATGATCCCCTTCTCCCGAACGGCCACGTCCGGGTTCAGCTGCCAGTTGAGCGGCTCCGGCCACTCGTAGCTGAAGAAGTTGAAGTAGCGGACCTTGTACGGGCAGTTGTTGGCGCAGTACCGCGTTCCCACGCAGCGGTTGTAGACCTGCCCGTTCAGCCCGTCCGGCGTGTGGTACGACGCGTACACCGGGCACACCGGCTCGCACGGCGCGTTGCCGCACTGCTGGCAGAGCATGGGGAGGAACTGGGTCCTCCGGGCGGCGCCGTCGTCGTCCAGCTCGAAGTACCGCTCGATCCGCATCCACTGGATCAGACGTCCCTGCGCCACCAGCTCCGGCCCTACCATCCCGATGTTGTTCTCCGCCTGGCACGCCGTCTGGCAGGCGCTGCACCCGATGCAACGCTCCAGGTCGATGGTCATGCCCCAGCGAGGCACGGCCTCCGTGTACTCGCCGTAGTGCGTGCCCGGCGGCGGGTAGTCCTGGGGCGCCGCTCCCATCGGCAGCGGCGCGAATCCGCCGGAGCCCTGGAGCTGGCGCACCTCTTCCTCGAGCGGGTGCGCGCGCCGGTGCTCGCGCGTCGACGTGATCCCCTCCCCTTGCCCCGGAGCGGCGACGCCCGCACCCGCGCCGGCTTCCGTCCGTTCGGCCGGCGCGACTTCGTGTCCTGCGGCTCCGGCGATGGCGCCGGCCGCCGCGACCCTCGCACCGTCCGCCGCCACGGCCTCCTCTACCGTCATCTTCTCCAGGACATCCCGGCCGCTCTCGGTCCGCTGCGTCGACGAGAACGGCTGCCGCTCCCATCGGCCTGTGGGCGTCACCGTGGCTCGCGCCTGGATCCAGGCCAGCGTCCCGGACCGCTCGTCGTATGTGGGTCCGAGGAGCCGGATCGGATTCACGCCCCGGTCTTTGGCGTAGCGCCCGAAGTGCTCGTGCCCCTGCCCGAGCTGGATCGCTACGGTGTCCTCGCGGATCCCCGGGTGCCGCCACACCGGCAGCTCCGCGCTCCCGTTCGCCGTCTCCACGGTCACGATGTGACCGTCATCGAGACCCAGCTCGTCCGCGGCCCGCGGGTGGATCTCCAGCACCGACCCCCAGGTGTGCTTGGTGACCGGGTCCGGCAGCTCCTGCAGCCACGGCCGGTTGGCCAGACGCCCGTCGTAGAAGCGGTAGGAGGGATAGACGACGAGCGCGAAGTCCCCCTCACCCGCCAGCGGCACCGCTTCGGTCCGCAGCCCCGCCATGCTACCCGGGATGCTCGCCTGGGTCGCCGCCGGAGACGCGTACTCCGACGTCACCACCACGCCGTCGCCGAGCGCCTTCGTCCACCAGTCGTCGAAGCCGCCGGGGCCCCCGGTGCGGACCTGCAGCCCGTGCCATCGCTCGCGCAGGTAGTCGTAGTAGGTGGTCGCCCGGGTAGTCAGCGGCGGGCCCGCACGCCGGGCCACGGAAAGCAGCACGTCCCCGGTCTGCTTCGTATCGAAGACCGGCGTCATGACCGGCTGGATCAGCGAGTGCACGCCCGGCCGCGGCTCGTAATCGCCCCACGCTTCGAGAAAATGGTGATCCGGAAGGACCACGTGGGCCCGCGCCGCCGTGTCGTCCAGCCACGGAGAGAACGATGCCAGCAGCGGGACCTGCGACAGCGCCGCTTCCACCCGCTCACGGTCCGGCAGGTCGTAGAGCGGGTTGGGGCCGTGCACCAGCAGGATCGACACCCGCCCGGCGGCCATCTCCTCCACCAGCCCGGCCAGGTCCCGATGCGACGCCACTCCGGCCTGCCCCGGGCCGAGGCGGACCGTTCGACCCACGTTGCCGGCTGCTTCGTTCAGCGCCGCCACCGCAGCCGCGAGCGTCGTGGCCGCCTCGCCCGTCGTCCCCACGCCGGGGCCGACGGCCAGCGACCGGCCCCCGTTCGCGAACGCCGCAGCGGCCGCCTCGATCCGCTCCAGCGGGACACCCGCCGCTTCCGCCGCTCGCGCCGGATCCACCCCGCCGAGCATGCCGCCCGCGCCGCCACCCGTGCGGCCCGCCACCAGCCGCGCCATCGCCAGCGCCACCAGGTGCTCCGTCCCGGCACGCGCCGGCAGCCATTCGTCCGCGTTGAGGTCCGTGAGCGCCTGGTGCGGCGTCACCGAGATCAGTCGTCCGCGCCGGCCGTTGGCGTAGGCGTGGCTCTCCACCCACCCCCGCGAGTAGTCCACCGGTGAGAGCCACGTCTCCAGGAAGTCGGCACCGAACGTCACCACGACATCCGCCCGCGAGAAGTCGTGGATCGGGAGCGCGTCCTCCCCGTAGAGCGCCTGGTACGCCGCCCGGATCGGGCCGTGGGAGAACGCGTCGAACTTCACGCGCCGCACGCCCATCGCCCCGCACCACTCGTCCAGGAGCGCGTCCATGCTCCCGGGCTCGGGCCGGGTCAGGAACACCGCCTCGCCCGCGGCCTCCTGGAGCGCATCGGCGAGCGACTGCTCGGCCCGGTCCCAGCTCACCCGCGTCCAGCGGTCCGCATCCCGGATCAGTGCCTGCGGCACCCGGTCCGGGTCGTACAGGCCGTGCAGCGACGCCTGTCCCCTCGAACACAGCTTGCCGTGCGAGATCGGCGACGCCGGGCTCCCTTCCGCCTTCACCGCCCGCCCCTCGCGCGTGCGCACCGTCATCCCGCACCCGGCCGGACACTCGCGGCACGTGGTCCGATACCACGTCGACATCCCCGGGACCACGTCCTCCTGCTGGATCACGTACGGCAGGAGCCGGTCCGGCGCGTCCGAGCAGCCCGTCAGCGCGGCGCCCGCGCTCGCCACGCCGAGCACCTTGAGGAAGTCCCGCCGCTCCATGCCCGCCTCGCGCACCGCGGCCGCCCCCGCTTCGGTCATCGAAGGCAAATCGCCCCCACTTCCATTCGTCACGTCTGTCTGTCTGCTGCGGTCGAGTTTGGAGCGCATCGGGGCGTCAGTAGTGGCAGACGAAGCAATCCGTGCGCACCCCCCGCTCCCGATGGCACTTCAGACACCACCCCATCCGCAGATCCTGCTGCTTCACGATCGTCGTCATCGCCTGGACCTGACCATGGCAGTCCTGGCACTCCAGGCTGTCCGCGTTCACGTGCACGTAGTGCGGAAAATGCACGTGGTCCGGAAGATCGTGGATCCGCACCCACGGAATGGGCTTCTTCGCGTTCCAGTACGCCGTCAGGATACGCACGCCCGGACTGTCCGCGGCAACCATCGGTACGCCGCCGGGGATGTGACACCCGGCGCACACCGACACCGGCGGTATTCCCGCGTCCACCGAGCGGTCCGCCGAGAAGTGGCAGTAAAGGCAGGGTATGTTGTTCTGGCCCGAGTGGATGTCGTGCGGGAACGGGATCGGCTGCTGAGCCTCATCGCCTCCCGTGAATGCCACGCCCGCCACCGCTCCGGCCGCAAGCAGCACCACGATCCCGACAGCTATGAGCGTCCCTCGTCCCATCCACGATCCCCGTGAGGCGGCCCGATGTAGTAGGCCCGATTACAGCCTGCCGGCAATTTCCCCACCGGCTGGAGAGGCGGCAATATTGACACCGTGTTTTCCCCCACGCAACCCCGCTCCCCACCCGACACAACCGCTCTGCGAACTCTGCTGTCACGCCGCGCCAGCCCGACGCGTTAGATTCAAGGGCGACGGCACGCCGCCCCGGCTGGAAGAGAATCTCCCCCGCGTCTGGAGGCATCATGGCAGGATCGACGGTCCGTGCTTCGCCCCACCGTCCCCGCTTGCGCACGGCGGCTGCGCCGCTGTGCGTGGTCCTGGCGATCGGTGCGAGCGCGTGCGGTGGATCGTGGCACGCCACCCCCGCCGCGGAGCTGGAGGGGAACGGGATCACGAACTCGGGCGGCGCCACCGTGATCACGGCGGAGGAGCTCCATACCGCGAGCGGGTCGGTCCTGCGGGCGCTGATGGGCAAGGTCCCGAACATGAAGGTGGAGTTCATCGGCACGGACCGGTGTCCGGCGATTGCGCTCCGCCGCGCGAAGGACTTTCACGGCTTCAACTTCCCCGACGTCTACCTCGACGGCACGCGGGCGACGAACACGTGCATTCTCGACAATCTCCCTGCGGCCGAGCTGGACCGGGTGGAGATCTATCCCCAGGGCTTCACGGTCCGCCCCGGTTACGGGACGAGCACGCACGGGCTGATTCTCCTTTTCAGTCGGACAGCGTAGCGGGCGCGAGAACGCGCCGCACCCTCTTCCCGAGAAACCGAAACCGCCCCCCGGCGCATGGCCAGGGGGCGGTCGATCAGCGGATCAGCGCTGCCCGAACGTCAGCAGCCGCCTCCCGGGTAGGGCGACGGATCCCACCAGACGGTCCCGCAATAATTCCCGTCGGTGTTCTGCTCGGAGATCGCCGCCTGGAGGTTGCCGTTGTTGAGCGACTGTTCCAGGCTGGGATACGGAATCCGACCAGGGATGAACTGGATCGTAGCATCCTCGGAAGGAACGATCTCGTCGGGGTAGCCGGTCCTCCGGTACTCGGAGTAGGCCTCCCACGGCATGGTGTAAAGCGCCAGCCACTTCTGGTCGATGATCTTCTCCAGGTCCGTGGTGGCGTTGCCCGTCAGGGCTACTGTCGGCTGCGCCAGGTAGGCGTCCTGGACGGCCGTGCCCAGGTCCACCGGTGCGTCCGTGGAGGCGACGGTGACGCCGTTCCACAGCTCGAACGCCTGGCGGATCCCCGCCTCGTAGTAGTCGGCCGCGCTGCCGCCGACGCTCCACCCGTTGAGGGCGGCCTCGGCCAGCAGGAAATTGACTTCCGCCGCGGTCATGATGTACTGCGGCGTGGCCGGGTCGGCTCGGAAGTGCCGACCGATCCGGGAGATGAGCGACAGCTTGGGCACGCTCCCGTTGGCGATGCCGTTCCGCTCACCGCGATACACGAACCCGTTGTACGTGACCTGGCAGGGCAGCTGCCCCGCGCCACCGCACCACGAAGCCGTGAAATCGGTGGTCTGGTCGGACGCCGGATTGGCGTACACCTCGATGCGCGGATCGTTGTACATGTCGAGGATGCCCACCAGCGTGTTGCTGACCGCGTGGTCATCCCGCGACCCACCGCCGCCCAGCGAGCCGGCAGCGTTCTCGTAGTAAGGGTTCTGATAAGGAGGCGAAGCCTGGTACACCAGCCCCGCGTTGTCATCGTTCGTGAGGATCAGCGGCTGACTGGCCACCGCCTCGACGATGCTGCGCGCGCCCGCCGGGTCCACGTCCGACATCCGCATGGCGAGCCGGAGCCGGAGCGAGTTCGCGAACTTGATCCACTGGCTCATGTCGCCGCCGTAGAACAGGTCCGCGTCCGAGAACGACCCGGCGCCCGGATTCATCATCCCGACCGCCGTCTGCAGCTCGTTCAGCAGCTGCCCGTACAGCTCCTGCTGCGGGTCGTACACCGGCGTCGTGATCGGCTCCTCCGCATCCGCCTGAAGCGCTTGCGAGTAGGGGATGTCCCCGTACAGGTCGGTCAGGATCGAAGCCGTGTACGCCTTCCCGACCATGCCCATGGCTGACTGATTGTCGCCCTTGGCCTGGTCGCCTTCCTCGGCGGTCTGCTGTCCCTTCTTGATGACCACCGCCCAGTCCTTCAGCGGACCGGCGTACACCCCGTTCCAGAGGTTGTTGATGATGGCATCACGCAGCTCGTACTGGTCCTCTTCCGTGTACTGGATCTTTGCCCAGTGCTGCACGAAGATGCCGGTCATCTCCAGCGTGATCCAGGTGTTCTGGCCCCCGAACTCCACCGTCTGCTGGATCGCGTTCGGCAGCAGGTACTGCGCCGGCACGTCCGTCGGTGCGTTCGGGTTGTCGTTGACGTCCGCCAGCCCCTTGTCGCAGGCGCCCGTGCTGAGCGCCACGCCAAGGATCGCTGCGGCCGTTATCGTATACCGTTTCATGTTCATCCTCGTCATCGGGTGCCGTTACGGCCGCACGGTCACGGTGAAGCCGATGCTCCGAGCCGTTGGGAACTGACCGAACTCGAGGCCCTGGACGTTGCCCGCGCTGAACGCGGTCTCCGGGTCGATGTTCGGCATGTCCGTCCACAGCGCCAGGTTTCGGCCGATCAGGGCGATGTCCGCCGAGCCGAAGCCCAGCTTGGTCACCCACGAATTCGGCAGCCGGACGCCCAGCTTCAGCTCGCGCAGCTTGACGTAGCTGGCGTCGTGGATATAAGGCTCATGGCCCGGATACGACCCCTCGAAGTAGTCCTGCGGGCACGCGGCCACCGCGTTTGCACCCGAGTTGTCCACCAGGTTGCCGTTCGCGTCGTAGTACGCCGAGTGGGGTACGACGATGCCCGGATCACACGGGCCGTTCTCACGTCCCAGGAGCGAGCCCTCGAGCACACCCGAGTACTCGCCGAACATGTTCGTCACGCTGTACACGTCACCGCCGTGCTGCATGTCGAACAGGACGCTGAGGTCGAAGCTCTTGTACGTGAACCGGTTCAGCAGGCCGCCCGTCCAGTCCGGGTTGTAGTTGCCCAGCACCCGACGGTGCGCCGCGTCCTGCAGCGGCACGCCGCTCCCCGCGCTGACGATCACACGTCCCTCGGGGTCGCCCACGCCGTCACCATCCAGGTCCTCGCGCAGCAGCGGAGTCCCGAACAGCGCACCGTACGGCTCGCCTTTCCGTGCCTCGACGTTGAGCCCCCAGTACGTCCCGAGAACCAGCGTCTGCAGGTCGCCGTACAGGTCCACGACCTCGGAGTTGTTCTTGGCCCAGTTCACGGTCATGTCCCAGCGGAGCCCGTTCGGCTGCTTCACCGGCGTGAGGTTGGCCAGCAGCTCGTAGCCCCAGTTCCGGACCTCACCGGCGTTCAGCACCTGGTTGCGGTAGCCGCTCGTCGCCGAGATCTGGACCGGCATGATCTGGTTGATGGTCGTGTTGTCGTAGTACGTCAGCACGAAACCGACGCGCTCGTTGAGGAACCCGAGGTCCGTCCCCACCTCCCAAGCCGTGGTCTCCTCGGGCTTCAGCGTGGCGTTCGGCAGCGTGTTCGGCACCGAGAACAGCGGCAGGCCCCCGAACGGGTCGTTCGAGGTGAACGTGGCCAGCAGCTGGTACGGATCGGCGTCGTTGCCCACCCGCGTCCAGCTCGCCCGCAGCTTCCCGGAGGACAGCAGGCTGCTCTCGATCCCGAACGCGTCCGTGAAGACGAATGCGCCGGAAACCGACGGGTAGAAGTACGAGTTGTTGGCTTCCGGCAGCGTGCTCGACCAGTCGTTCCGGCCGGTCACGTCCAGGTTCAGGTAGTTCCGGAAGTTCAGCGTGGCCGCGCCGTAGAGGCTGTTGACCCGCTTCTTCTGGATGACGTCGTTCGTGCTCGGCGTGACGCCGGCATTGTCGAGCGTGTAGATGCCGGGGACCACCAGCTCCGACGCGCCATAGTTGGACAGGTGATACTCCTGATCCCGGCGGTTGCCGCCTGCGTTCACCGTCAGCGACAGGTCCGACGTGAGGTTCCGCGTGCCGGTGACCAGGAAGTCCGTGTTCGTCTCACGGTTGAAGATCTCGTCGTGCGCGAAGGCGCCACGCGGGTTCTCGCCGCCGTACGTGCCCCACGCGTAGTTGCGCTGACGGGACTCCTGGTACCAGTCCGTGCCGGAGCGCACCGTTGCGGTGAGCCAGTCCGTGAAGTCGTAGCTCAGCAGCGCGTGCCCGAGCACGTGGTCCGTCACGGCGTCGTTCGTGTTCTCGTACGCCTCGACATACGGATTGTCGTGGTACGAGTAGTTCCAGTTGTAGTAGTCGTTGCCCAGCACGCAGCCGGGACGCGTATCGCCCGCCACGCACTTGTAGTTGGACAGGGAGGCCACGTCGACCTGCCGACCGAACCAGATGAACTGCTGCATCACGTTCGTGCCGGTGTAGCCCGTCGCTGGCAGGTTCGCCACGTCGTTCTTCATGTAGTCGATGGCACCCTCGGCCCGCATCCGGTCGGTGACATCCAGCCCGCCGGCCAGTGAGGCGCCGAGCCGATTGATCTCGTTGTTCGGGTACATGCCGTTCTGCTGCATGTTGGTCACGGATAGACGCACGTTGCTCCGCTCGTCGCTGCGCGCGATCGCCACGTTCGTGTTCACCGTCACACCCGTCTCGAAGAAGTCACGGACGTTGTTCGGGTGCGGGCACCACGGCTGGTTCTTCCCGCTGAACTGGTCCACCAGCGTGTCACAGCTCAGCGCCGGGCCCCAGCTCTCGTCCATGCCGTCCGCCACGCCGCCCCAGTTGCCGTCCACCCATTCGAACTGGCCGCTCGAGCCCTGGCCGTACTTGTTCTGGTAGTCCGGCAGGCGCAGCGGCGTGTCGAACATGGTCGACACGGTGGCGCTGATCCCGAGACCGGCACCGTGATAGCCCTTCTTCGTCGTGATGACCACGGCGCCGTTCGCGGCCCGCGAGCCATAGAGCGCAGCGGCGTTCGGGCCCTTCAGCACCGAGATCGACTCGATGTTGTTCGGATCGAGGTCGCCCGCACGGTTGGCGTAATTGTAGCCGCCACCCGTCGCGTTGCTGCTGCCGTTGTTCGAACTCGAGCTGTTGTCGATCGGGATGCCATCGACCACGAACAGCGGCTGGTTGTTGCCGTTGATCGAGCTCGCGCCGCGGATCACG
The DNA here is from genome assembly GCA_963798845.1 of uncultured Gemmatimonadales bacterium. GTDB lineage: Bacteria > Gemmatimonadota > Gemmatimonadetes > Longimicrobiales > RSA9 > CAVUKA01. Next base: position 273,578 of record CAWCUS010000006.1, read on the forward strand.
ATGCGCGACGCGCCGCCCGGGCCGGCCGTGTTCGTGATGTGCACCCCCGCCACGTTGCCGTGCAGGGCGTCCACCACGTTCAGCTTCGGCACTTCCGAAATCTGCTCCGCGCTCACGTCCTGCACGGAGTAGCCGAGGCTGCGCTTCTCGCGCTGAATCCCCAGCGCCGTCACCGTGATGCCTTCGAGGCCGATCGCTTCACGGCTCATCGTCACGTTGACCACCGGACCGGTGATCTCGCGCTCCATCGTGCGATAACCGAGATAGCTGAAGACCAGCTCGCCGGAACCCGCGGGGACGCGAACGGCGAAATTGCCGTTCCCGTCTGACAGCGTGCCTACCGTGGTACCCTTCACCACGATCTGCACGCCCGCGAGCGGCTGCCCCGAGTCCTCGGCCGTCACCTGGCCGGTCACCCGGTTTTCCTGGGCGCTCAGCCACGTCGGCACTGCGAGCAGTGCCGCGATGGCGAGAGTCCGCCGCAGCTTGGAATACATAAGTCCTCCAGGGAAAGGAAACTCGTTTGGAGAGGCGGCTTCTGCTTCCGACTCCTGCGGGAGACCCCGACTCCCGGCGATCGAATCGTCGACACGCGCCGCCCCGGGCGGTCTCGATTCGGATTCCGGACGCCACCGGCAATGCCTCCGGGTGCGGGTGTTCGGTGGGACACCCTTCGGTCGCCCGCTCCTGCAGTGGCAGCTGCTCGTGGAACGGTGTCGGCGCGGTTCCTTTGGGGAGGCTCGATCGAGATCGAGCCCTTTCAACATGGGGTTTGGTAGCGCTCCGGCCCTGGCGACCTCCTTGCTCTAGAGCCTGTGGCCCGGTCCGGGCCCGATGTCGAGGCGTGCCAATGCACGCCCGGGTCGTTCAACACGGGAGTTAAGCCGCCGCACGCTCGAAGTCAAGGCCCTGATGAGATTTCCGGGCTCGTCGTCCCGGGGCTGCGGAGGCTGCCTGCGCTCCTCCACCGGCAGCGCCGATCCGACAGCCACACCGGGCCAGCCCCATAGCAGCAGAGCGGCGACCAGCGGTGGCCCGGCGACGGCGGCCAGCGCCGGCGCCGGGCGCGCCAGCGGGCGGGCGGACGCCCCGTGGGGAAGGACCAGCAGCAGCAGCACCAGGGCGACGGCGACGCCGCCGAGCAGCCACCCCGCGGCGATGCTCCCGGCCGCCAGCGGTGCCCCGGGGGCGGACGACAGCCGGTACGCGCCCGCGACTCCCACGAAGAGTGCGAGCCCCAGGCTGGTCGCCGCTCCCGACCTCCGCCCGCGCGCGGGCTCCAGCACCCGTCCGATCAGCGAAAGCGCCGCTGCATGGCCTGCGGCGAGCGCCGCCGCCCCGGCCCAGCCGGCGCCGCCCGAGAGCAGACCGGCGGCCACGACCCCGGCGAGCCCCACCGCCACCCATCTCCTGCCGGCGGTACCGGGCCAGCCCAGCAGACCCGCCAGGGCGACGCCGCCGCCCACCGCCACCGTCATGGCCGAGAACGCGAACGGCGCCCCCGAACGGGCGACCACGGCCGCAGGGGCGCCGAGCACATAGAGGTCGAGGAAGAGGATCAGGCCGAGCGCCAGTGCCCCCCGGCGCCTCACCCCGCCCGCCCGGCGCTCGAGGCCACGGACGCCGGCGGGCGGGTCGACCGCGCGGGCGCTCGCGCCGGCGAGCGCGAGCAGCATGAGCGAAAGCGCCACCTGCGCCGGCACCCATCCGGGTGTCAGCGATACGTCGGCCCCACCGCCCGCCACCCGGAGCAGCCCGTCAGCGACCAGCCCCGTCGCGGCCCCGGCCGCGACGCCCCGTGCGTCCAGCCGGCCGACACCCCAGGCGAGGAACAGCCCTGCGAATGCGAGCACGAGCGCGGATCCGCCCAGTCTCGTGGCCACATCGGGGTGCGACATCGGGAGCCGGAAGATCGCGACCCCGGCCGCGCTCACGGCGACCGCGCCCCCGCGTTCCAGCCATCGGCGCAGAGGGAGCAGCGGCACGAGAAGCGCCAGCAGCGGCGTCACGGCGAGAAGAAGGCGCCATGGCGATAAGGGGGGAGCCGCGGCGTCGCCCGCGACGTCGAGGAGGGAGGGGAAGAAGGCGCGCTGCGCTTCCGCGAGAAAAAGGAACACGAGCGCCGCCACGGCGAACGATCGGACCGCGCGCACCGGGTCGGCCGGCCCGGTCAGTCGGCCGGGGTTGCGGTCTTCCCTCCGCGGCCTTCCGCCCCCGCGGCGGCCCGAGGGGCGAGCGCCCGCTTCACCGGCTCACCCCGGGTTCCGGGGTTCAGGCGTACGGGCAGCTCCACCGTGAACCGCGTGCCTTTCCCGTAGGTGCTCTCCACGGTGATCCCACCCCCGAGCAGGGCGATGAGCTTGCGCGTGATGGACAGGCCCAGCCCCGTCCCGCCGTACTCGCGCGTTGGAGTCTGGTCCACCTGCCGGAAGTCGTCGAAGATCGCCTCCAGGTCCTTCTCCTTGATCCCGATGCCCGTGTCCTCCACGACGATCCGGACCCGCTCTGCAGCCGCCTGGTTCACGATCACGGTCACGTGCCCCCGGGCCGTGAACTTGATGGCGTTCGACAGCAGGTTGAGGAGGATCTGCTTCACCTTCGTGCGGTCGGTGAACAGCGTCGTCAGCCCGGTATCGCCCTCGACCGTGAACGCCAGCCCCTTCTCCCGCACCAGCGGCTCCACCGCCTCGGAAAGCTCGCCCAGCATCTGCCGCAGCGACACTTCCTCCAGGTACACCGGCATCTTCCCGGCTTCGATCTTCGACAGATCCAGGATGTCGTTGATCAGGTCCAGCAGGTGCTGCGACGCGGTGTTGATCTTGTCCAGCCCGCTCCGCTGCTTGTCGGTGAGCTCACCGTAGATCTCCTCGCGCATGAGCGAGGTGTAGCCCAGCACGGCGTTGATCGGCGTGCGCAGCTCATGGCTCATGCTGGCGAGGAACTCGCTCTTCAGCCGCGACGCCCTCTCCAGCTCCTGGCTCTGCCACTCCAGGCGCCGGTTGCGCTCCTCCAGCTCCAGGGTCGCGGTGCGGACCCGGTCCTCCAGCCCTTCGTTGAGCTCCCGCAGCTCACGGGCGAGGCGCTCGTTCTCGACGACCTGGGCCAGATCGTGAATGACGCTCACGATGGCGGACGGCTCGCCGCGGGCGTTCAGGATCTTGCTGCTCACCACCTCCACCGGGAACTCGGACCCCCGTTCCGGCTCGTGCAGCTCGAACTTGGCCACCCGCCTCGCCTCCGGCTGCAACAGGAAGTCGCTGATCAGGCTCGTGAACTTCGTGTCGTTCGCCCGGACGGCGCGCCGGCGAGCCGAATCCGCACCGGCCGCGGCGGGGGCCTCGAACAGGCGCTCCGCCTCCCGGTTCATCAGGATGATGTTCGACCGCTCATCCGTGACCAGGATCGGGTCGCCCACGTTCTCCAGAGTAGCATTCAGCCGCTCCCACTCCTCGCGAACCCGCTCCTCGGCGACCCGCGACCGCCGGAACTGCGTCTCGAGCTCCGTGAGCGCTCGCTTCAGGTCGGTGATGTCGCGCAGGATCGACAGCACGCTACCCTGCGGCCCGGTTTCGGGAACCGGCGTCGGCAGCACCTCGAACAGGAGGTCGGAGCCGTCGCCCGGGTCCACCAGGTTGAGCTCCCGCGGCTGCCCCTGGTGCGCGCTGATCACCAGCTGCGTCAGCATGGAGCTGAACAGGAGGTTGTTCAGCTGCACCGCCCTGCGGCGCCCTTCGTTGTCCGACGGAGAGGTCGAGAAGAGCTGATCGGCACGGTCGTTGGCAAGCACGATGTTGTTCCTGCCATCCGTCAGCACCACCGGGTCCGGCAGGCTGTTCACGATGCTCGTGAGCATCTCCCGCTCCCGCGACGACCGGTCCGCCCGGCGCTGCAGATCCCGCACCGCCCGAGTCTTCTCCAGGATCGGCAGGTAGCGCCCGAATACGTCTTCGATCGCCGCCAGCGCCTTCCGGTCCACCCCGTACTCCAGCACGACCGCCCCCCATGCCGCCTCGCCCCGCTCGCACAGGGGGAGCACCTGGAGATCCGCCGTGTCCTCGGCAAGCGCCGGGATCCGCGCCTGTTCCCCGCTGCGCAGCGCGTCCCCCAGCGGCGAGTCCTCATGCGACGCCGCCTCTCGCACTCGCCTCTGCAGGCGCTCCGGCAGACCCATGCCTACGACATCGTACCGCCCCCCTTCACTGTAGACCACCAGCCCGCCGCCCAGCTGGCTCGCGCCCAGCGCGCGCTCCAGGACCAGGGAGAGCGCCTCGGCCGGCCCCTCGGAGCGGGCCAGACGTTCACTGAGCTCGGATGTGGCGATTTCCATGACAACGGCGGGCCCTACTCCACCTGCTCGAGCCGGCGTCGCAGTTCCAGGTTTTCGGCTCGCATCCGCTCCAGCTCCGTCTGCTCGCCACTGGTGAGCGCCTGGGGGCGGGCGACGGTGGGGAGGACCCCGACGGCCTCAGCGTACTTCAGGTATGTGTCGATCGCCGCGACCACGATCCTGGCTTCCACGGTGACCAGATCGATCCCGACGAGCGAGACGCGGACGTAGGCGTCGATGACGATGCCCTTGTCCAGGACCCGATCGAGGACGTCGATGAGGCTGGTTCCAGCGGGAGCCCTTTCAACCGCCATTATTGCCCCTCTCCGGAGTGGGGGAATGCGTCCTTCCGCAACTGCTGACGCTCCAGTGTCTGCAATCTTCGTGACAGGTCATCCAGCTTGTGGGCAAGCGTGCCATCGCCGCTGGCGTGTGTGGACAGCCTCGGGTCGGTCTTCCACCAGTCCATGCCGATCTCCTCGGCCTTGTCCAGGGAGCACACGAGGAGGCGGATCTGGATGGTGAGCAGCTCGACGTCGGCGAGGCGGATGCGGATGTCGCCGGCGATCATGAGCCCCTTGTCCAGGACGCGGTCGAGCACATCGACCAGGCCCTGAGAGCGCTGCGGCCCCAATTCGTAGTGCTCCGCCAATTGGACCTTTCCCGGTTGCGGTCAGACCAGTCGGCCCAGCGGACCGAGGTCGATGTTCAGATCCTCTTTCGCGATCCCGAAGGCTGCGCGGATATCGTCCAGTCGCTCTTCCAGCCGCATGAGTGCGAGGCCGAGCCGCTCCGCCTCCTCGTCCGACAACGATCCCCCTTCCAACCGGCGCACGGCCTGGTGCTCCAGCATCTGCCGTATGAATTCGACGAGCGTGAGGACCAGCTTGCCCACGCCTGCCTCGATGTCGTCGGGCGATGCGTCGAGGCGTGACGGGAGACGCGGCGCCACCTCGCGGAGCTCGGCGGCGAGGCGCTCGAGCTCGGCGACGTGCGCGCCTCCAGCATGCTCCACCCGCTCGTCACAGCTCATACAGCGAACCCGTAGGGCGGCCAGGGACCCGAAAATAGGAATCGGAGCTCCGGGTGCTGCGAAGGGAACTGCCGAATCCGCCGCTGGTAGGTGCCAGTATCGTGCCGGTCTACCAGGTGAGCGACGGAAGCCAGCGTGGAATCGCCGCCCGGGTCGACCCGCTGGTCCCTGGCGAGCGGCCCCAACCACGCGCGCATGGCCTCCGCCATATCGGCGCCCTGCCGTGCGCGTGCCCGCTCCGCTCGCCCGCGCCGGGAGAGGCCTTCGAGGTACGCCTTTCCGCTGCTTCGGTCGGGCTCGGCGGCGGCTGCGGCGGGGTCGAGGATGCGAGTCCCGAACTCGACGGCTCCCAGCACGTGTCGCAGCGACAGCTCCAGCGGAGCACGCCGCGCTGCAATCAATGCTTCCAGGGCCGACCAGCAGTCGAACCACTGACCGAATCGCATCGGAAGGGGCGTCCGGGACCGGGTGGCGGCTCCGAGCACGGCGTTGTGGGTCCGGAGTGCCTCGAGAGAGGGGTGCGGCGCCCCGCGGCTCTCGGAAACCCAGGCAGTGAAGCCCTGCACGGGGACGGAGCGCACCGGAGCGCCGGCCAGTCCTGTGACGGCAGAAGGCTCGGGATGGTCGGCGGCGCCGAGGCAGTATAGGTAGACGGCACCGGCCAGCCGCGTCCTCATCCGGCGACGTCTTCTCCCGCGGGTCCGGCGGGGGACCGCGCACCGTTCCGCTCCCCTGCCAGCAGCGGCAGCCCGCCGCTTCTCCGCTCCAGCGCTTCCACCCCGCTCAGCAGGAGCCTCAGCTCCAGGTAGATCAGGTCGATCCCGGCCACGCCGATGGTGACGTCACCGCGCAGCACGACGCCACGGTCCAGGACACGATCGACCAGCTCCACCAGGCGCAGCCGCTCGTCTGCTTCGAGCGGGGCGTCCTCACGCACCGGGCGCCTCCAGGAAGCGGTACGGCGCCCAGGGGCCGGTGACGTCGACCGTCAGTCCGAGCGACTTCGCCCGCTCCGTCTCCTTGCGTGCGCGGTCGCGGAACGCCGCCTCCCGGCCGCGAGCCACCAGGAAGGCCGCACTCGCCAGCACGGGCGCTGTCGACGGCGGCACGACGTGGCGCGCGTCCTCGGCCAGCCGCTCGAGTGAAGCCACCAGCTCCTGCGCGAGCCGCCGTGCGGCGGCTCGTCCCTCCCGCCTCGCCACGTCCGCGCGCTTCTTCCGCAGGAGGAACTGCTTCCCCGGCTTGGCCGCCTCGATCTCCTCGTCGAGGGCGGCTACCTCGTCCGAGATTTCCGCCAGGTGCCGATCCAGGGCCTCCGCGTCGTAGCCGACCTTCATGTCCCACTCGCGGGTGTCGGAAAACCGCTCGAGCTCGCGCTCGATCCGTCCCGCGTCGCGAGCGGCGGCTTCCAGGAGCTTCGCCTGGGAGCTGAAGAGGTTCACCACCCGGGACGGGAGGATCGAAGCGTGATCCACGAACCACGCGACGGTCTCCTCGTGGTGCAGCCCCAGCTCCGCCATCCACTCCACGTCGGCGCAGTGCCGCTCCAACCGCTCGCCCGTGAACTCCTCGGGGTCCACCCGCGAGATCACGGCACGGAAGGGCAGCCGGTCCGCGCCCGTCAGCTCCACCTCCGTGTCGCCGACGCCGAGCAGCCCGCCCGTGGGGAGCCTCGCCTCCGTGGGGACGAAGCCGTACAGGTAGATTGGGCTCATCCGACCCCCGTCCCGCGGGCCTCGCGCACGCCCGCACGCACGCCATTACCCGTCATCCGTCATCGAATCCGAGCCTGAGGTCCACTTCGGCATCCCGGGCCGTGGCGACGTCGGGCGCCTCCTGTTCCTCGACCGTTTCCTGCTCCGCCTCCGCCGACGCTTCCGCCGACCCGCCAGCCCCTACCACGCGAACGGGTCCGCCCGACGTCGGCATCCCGTACTGCTGGCGCCACGCCCGGACCTCACGCAACCTCCGCATGAGCTCCGCCTCCGCGGCCGCGTACGTCTCCTCGTCCACCTCCCCCAGCTCCAGCGCCATCTGCAACTCCATCAGCTCCCGCTTCACAGCCAGGTCGTCCGTCAGGTCGGTGCGCACGGCCTCCTGCACCTTCTCCAGGGAGAAGCGAGTCAGGAACGACGGCCCCGTCACAGGCCAGAAGAGCAGGTGCTTGAAGAGCCCCACGTCAGGTCCCGGCGCGCTCGAGCTTGAGCTTGATGTTCACGAAGTTGTACGGCGGCCAGGGGCCGGTGTACTTGAACGACAGCAACTCCTCGTATTTCCGTGAGAGCGACTTCACAGCCTCGTCGAACTCCTCTTCCCTGGTCCGGACCACGAGGTAGGCGGCGTTGAGGATCATGCGATCGCCAATCGGCTTGTTCGACCGGCTCGCGATGGCGAACGGCTTCAGCGACTGGTGGACATCCATCACGTAGCCGTTCGCCGCCTCCTCCAACCCGCTCTCCACAAGTCGCCCCAGCTGCATGCGGGCAAAATACGTCGAGCTCTGCTCGTTCTCGGTGATCTCCCGCTTCAGCCGGTGGATCTCCTCGTCCTCCTCTTCCAGGCGGCGCGCGACCTGGTCCCGGTCCCACAGGACCTTCAGGCCGAATTCGATCTTGTCCCGCATCTTGTCGAGCACGTCGTCGAACGCGCGGTACGTCGATTTGAGCAGCTCAACGATGTCGTCATGCGTCCGGAAGATGGTCCCGAACGACATCGGGATGACGGTGAACTCGCGCATCACAGACTCGTTCACCAGCTCGTGCGCCAGCACGTTCTCCCGCGTGGGATCGTAGATCCGGATCGGCGTGTCGCTCACCACCGCGGCGAGGTCCTGGAAATGCACGGTGTAAACGCGGCTCGAATCGCCCCCGATGCCGATCGCGCCGAAGTCCCGGGGTTCGCTCGTCTTGATGATGCAGTAGACGTACTTCCCTTCATCGGTGGCGGGATTCCGGTCGCCACCGACCGGGTCGTACGGATGTCCGTCGTCTGGCATGGCTGCGCCCGATTCGGAGCTGAGAAGTTGCCTTTTCACCCGAGCGGAAGTCACACAGGAGCCGGCGCCGCTCGGCTCGGGGTCGCGCTGGCGCCGTGTTGATGCCAGCTTCGTGCCGGACCCGCGACGCCGCCGTCCGGGCAAGCGCCGCCCCCGCGGTCCGCTGCGGCTCCGGTGTTCTGAACCGGCGCGCCCCTTGCGGTGCGCCCGGGCGAGGTCGGTCGAGAGCCGGGCGGCTCGGCATGCCCAGATACAGTGACCACAGACCCATGTTGCGCACGTACGTCGTTCTCCTCGCGCTGGCGCTGCCGGCAGTGGCCTGCTCCCCGGTGCGAACCAAGGTACCGGAGAAGCCCGCTGCGGCGGCCCGGCTCGATCGCGGGCTCGCGGCCCTGAGCGAGCACCGATACCCGGACGCCTTCCAGGACCTGGCCTGGGTGTACGCCCACTGCCCTGGCCATGTGGCCGGATACCGTGCGGCCAGCGCCATGGCCGCACTGGAGCTGGACCCGCGCAACCCTGTGGGCCGACCGGCGGTCGGCACGGAGCTGCTGGGCGGGCTCCTCCGGTCCCCGGGAGTCCCCGCGTGGGAGCGGCCCCTCTCGGAGACCGGCTACCTGCTGGCCCTCGCCCTCGGCGCACCACCCGCACCGCAACCCGACGCCGGAATGGCGGGACGCCCGGAGCAGCCGACCTCCGACCTGCCGGCGGGCGAGCCGGCGCAGAGGCCCGGCGGCCAGCACCCGCCCAGCGAGCCCGAGCCGGACAGCGGGCTCGTCCGCCCGGTCGCGCCGGACAGCGGGCTCGTCCGCCCCGTCGCGCCGGACACCGGCCTCGCTCGGCCGGCGGTTCAGGACAGCGCCACTCTCGCCGCACCCGGCGACACCGCGCCCGCCTCCGTCCGCGTGAGCGACGTCGGTCGCGTGAGCGACGTCGGTCGCGCGAGCGACGTCGGGGCCGGGCCCATCGCGGAGCCCGTGGAAGGGTGCGGCGAAGCGATCAGCGCGGAGGGATGGTCATCTCCACCGCTCCCCCGCCTTCCGGGTCCATCGCTGGCCGCGCTCGTGGCGCAGGTGGAAGCGCGCCGGGACACGCTCGCCGAGCAGCTGCGCATCACGCAGATGCAGCTCGACTCGGTTCGGGGCGAGCTCGAGCGCATTCGCAAGACGCTGAAGCCATAGCTCCATGACCGTTCGGGCCCGGCTCCTCGTCACCATCAGCGGGATCATCCTCCTCCTGGTCCTCCCCGCCCTCTACGGCATCACGCAGCTCCGTCGGGTCCGGGCCATCGCGGAGGGGCTGGAGGAGGTGCATGCCGACGACGTCCTCACGCTCGGCAACCTGCGCGAGGAGTTCGCCGAGCTCGACCGTCTCCTGCGCAGCTACGTGGTCGAGCCTGCCGCCGAGTACCGCCAGTCGGCGGAGACGGATATCGCGGCTGCCCGGGGCAACCTGCGCCGCCTGTCCCGGTCCGGCCTGGACGGCGAGGTCTCCGTTTCTCGCGCCCAGCTCGATTCGCTCGCCACCGCCACCGCCCGCCTCGAGGAGCTCATGGGCAGCGACCGCCGCGACGAGGCCACGTCCTACCTGCTGAACGACGTACGCCCCCTCCTCGACGGGCTCCGGCACTCCCTCACGGCAGTGGCGAGCGCGCTGGACGAGCGTGGCAAACAGGCCGTGCAGGAGGCGCAGGTCGTGAGCGCCGCGGCGACGCGAACCACCATGCTCGTGGTCACGATCGCACTCTTCCTGACGATCATCCTCGGGCTCTGGACGACGGACGCCCTCTCGCGTCCGCTGCGGCGCCTTTCCGAGGCCACGGCCTCCGTCGCCGCCGGGGACTTCAAGGCGCCGCCGCACCTGGCCTACGAGCGGTCGGACGAGATCGGCCATCTTTCCCGCTCCTTCGCGCTCATGACCGAGCAGCTGAGCGAGCTCGACCGTCTCAAGGCCGAGTTCGTCGGCCTCGCCACCCATGAGCTCAAGACACCGATCAACGTCATCATGGGGTACGCCGAGCTCATGGACGAAGGCGTCTACGGTGACCTGCCCGATCGGCAGCGGGAAGTCACCCGGCTCATCCACGAGCAGGCCCGCTCCCTTACCCGCCTGGTCAATCAGCTCCTCGACCTCTCCCGCTTCGAAGCCGGCGGGCTCAAGATGGAGCCCAATCCGATGGAGCTCGCCGGCCTTCTCACCGATGTCGAGGCTGCGTTCCGGGCGCTCGCCACACAGAAGCGCATCCAGTTCGATGTCCGCAGCGAGGACTCCGCCCCGCACATCGTCAGCCTCGACCGCGACCGCATTCGCCATGAGGTCCTCGGAAACCTCCTCTCGAACGCGTTCAAGTTCACCGACACGGGCGGTGAGATCAGCCTGCGAGCATGGGGCGAGGACGGGAACGTCGGGCTGGAGGTGAGCGACACGGGTGCCGGGATCCCGCAGGATCAGCTGCAGCACGTGTTCGACAAGTACTACCAGGTGGGCGCGGAGGCCAAGGCACAGGGGAGCGGCCTGGGGCTCGCCATCGCCAAACAGGTGGTGGAAGCCCACCACGGAACCATCTCCGCCACCAGCACCGTCGGACGAGGGACCACGTTCCGCATCACGCTTCCGGCCGGCTCGGCGGAGGGATGACCCGGATCTGGGACGCCGTGATCGTCGGTGCCGGACCGGCAGGGCTCTCCGCCGCTCTCTGGCTCGGCCGCTACCGCCGGCGCACCCTCGTCATGGACGACCAGCGACCGAGAAACGCGGGCGCCTGGGCGGTCCATGGCTACCCCGGGCTCGAGGACCCGAATCCCGACACGCTGCGGCAGCGCCTGAGCGAGCAGGCGCGCCACGCCGGCGCCATGATCGAGCGCTGTCGCGCGACCGACATCGACGGCAGCCGCGACGACTTCGCCGTCCACCACGCCGATGGCGACGTCTCGCGTGCCCGCCGTCTCCTCCTCGCCTACGGCCGGAAAGACAGGGTTCCGGAGATTCCCGGCCTTGCGCCACTGCTCGGCAGCTCCGTCTTCCACTGCCCGGACTGCGACGGGCCCAGCGTCACCGACCTGCGCGTCGGCGTCCTCGGCCACGACCATGACGCGGCCGAGCTCGCCCTCTACCTCCTGACCTGGACTCCGCACGTGCGAATCCTCACCCACGGCCGCACGCCCGACCTGGAGCCGCGCGTCCTCCAGATCCTCCACGACCACGGCATCCCCGTTGACACCCCGATCATCCACAGCGCCGCAGGCCGCAATGGCCGACTCGACGAGCTCGAGACCGACGAAGGAAGCATCCCTCTCGACGCCCTCTTCTTCCACTGGGGCAGCGACCCCTCCGCCAGCCTCGCCGGGACCGTCTCCTGCGACTGCCGCTCTTCCGGCGACATCCTCGTCGACCCCGCCACCCTCGAGACCTCCGTCACGGGCGTCTACGCCGCCGGCGACATCATCGGAAGGCCCTATCTGGCCATCAGCGCCGCGGCCGAGGGCGTGCGCGCGGCGCTCGCCATCCACCGCTCGCTCCTCCCCCCCGAGTTCGAAATCTGAGCCCCGCCCGCCCCGCTGGCGGGCCACGGCGAAAGGACCCTACTTTCCTGGCATGCGACACGATCCCCGAGGCCACCACCTGGCCACCATCAGTCACGACGGCCACTTCTGGGATGTCTACCTGGAGGTGGAGGAAGTCCAGGACCGCGGCGGACCGGTGCGCGGCCGCATCGCGTTCTCAGCCGCGGACGACCCCGCCACCGAGCCCGTCCGCACCGCGCCGATCTTCCTCGAAGACACCCCGCAGGAAGTGCTGGCCCGCGCCCGGGACTTCAAGACCCACCAGCTCGTGGCCCTGCTCCGCTCGTCGGTGCCCTAGCCGCCGTCACTCACCGCGAGCCCGCCACCGGCGCCGTCCCGAGCCACGCCTGCACCGACGCACGCCCCGCGCGCGCGAACACGTGCGAGGGATACTGCCGGCACGTAGGCGTATTCGTCCCGTGGACGCACCCGTTGTACCGCAGCAGAGCACGATCCACATCACCACGAGACTCCCGGAGGTACCGGGCGAACAACGTCGCACCCGCACATACGTTGGTCTCGATCTCCTCCAGGTCCGCACCGCACTCGGGAAAGCTGCCCCTGTGCACCGGCATCACCTGCATCAGCCCGATCGCGCCCACCGGGCTCCGCGCGACCGGGTCCAGCCACGGGTTCTCCACCAGCAGCACAGCCAGGAGCAGATGCGAGTCCAGCCCGAGACGGTTTGACTCCCGGACCAGCGACACCGCGATCCGCTGCCCCAGCTCAGGGTCCCCCCGGTAGCGGAGCAGCACGCGCTCGATCGGAGCCACCTGTGCGTCGTAGTATCGCCCCGCCTCCGACCACGCCGCACGCACTCGCGCCACCCGCTTCTCCAGCACACGGACGCTCGGAGACACCGCTGCGGTCGCTCCACCGCCTTCGCCTCCCGAGTGCTCCCGCGTCGGCTCCGCCCCGGCCGCCGGAGCCCCGGCGTAGAAGGCGCCCACCAGCAGCCCCGTCCCGAGCAGCATCGCCAATGACGCTATCCGCCGACTTCGGCCGCGATAAAGGAAGATCGATTTGAGTAGATCAATGTACATTTCCACCACCTCGCTCGGGATGACTGCGGCATGCCCGAACCGCCGGGCGGACTCGTGCGCCGGGCGAGGTGCAAGCGGCGTACCTCGAGAGCGTTTCCACGGGCCGCGAGCTTTGCGGAATGGCGCCGAATGCCTATATTTTGGTGTGGAATCATGGGCCTGCCGGGGGCCCGTTCATCTTTGGTACGGTTGGGAGGGACACCTCGAATGGCGCTCTATCGGACGCTGTACTACGGGGACATGACGGTCGGCGTTGGGGGGAGGGTGACGATCCCCCAGGAGATCCGTGACGATCTGGGGATCGATGACGGAGACCTCATGACGGTCCGGGTGGAGGAGAGCCCGGATGGCACGCGCCAACTGGTAATGTGGCGTGCGAAGGAGCAGCCTGACGACACCGAAGAGTAGCGGCGCACCGTGACCTGTTGAGCGCCCCGGCCTCTTGTTGAGGTCGGGGCGCCGTTATTTCTGCGTCAGTATTCCAGGTCGACCCAATGGAGCAGCTCGCGCAGTGCGCCGCGGCCGTCGTGGTGCCACTCGGGGGGCGGCCAGGGCAGGCGCTCGAAAGTGGTGATGCGGGTGGCACCGGCGCGGGCGAGGGCGTGGGCGATGTCGGGGTGTCGAGCGTCGGTCCCGGCGATGGCCACGGACTGGAGTCGATTTCCGACCGGCGCCAGCAGGTCGACGGCGTCCTGGAGGTGCTCGATCGGGTGGACGTAGACAAACCGGTTGAGGCATGAAGTCCGGAACACCGGCTCGGGGTCGTAAACCACGGTCCAGGAGGTTCCGCCTCCGGCGAACACCCTGACGCTTTCGCCGGCGTGACCCCGCATCTCGGCCGCGCCGCGCGCCTGGTGGATGGCGGAGGCCTCCCCCGCCGACACCGTTCCCCGGGGCAGCTCCTGCTCGATCGATTCCAGCGCGGCACCCAGCTCCTCGGCGAACGCGCGTGCCTCCTCGCCGCGGGCGTCCTCAACCCACAGGGCGTGGGGCGAGACGCAGCCGTGCTGATCGAAGGTGGCCACCGCGCGGGCCACGGCGCGGGCGAGGGCGGCGCTGTTCTTTCCCAGCGCGGCGTTGCCGATGAGCCCCACCGAGAGCCGGGGCCCGTGCACGACGAGGCGGTCGTGGGCGGGGGCTCTGGCGCGGAACGAGCTGACGACCTCGTCTCCCCCGTAGACGACGACGACGTCCGCGGCCTGGAGCATGCGCCATTCCGCGTCCTCTGCCCCACCGGGCCAGTAGGTGACGGCGAGGGCGTCGGCGAGATCGGGGTCGACGGAGGCGAGCGCCCGGGCGAAGAGGACGGGGAGCACGGGCTCGCCGGACGCGAGCTTTCCGACCACGGGCGACTTGACGAGGAGGGAGCGCACCATGGAGGTGACGGCCACTCCCGGCACGTTTCCGGCGAACACGTGGAAACCCAGCCCGGGGCCATAGGCCCGCGTGTTCCGGCCGGGGCCGGCGGGGGTGAATGCGTCGAGGACCGTCGGATCCCCGAGCTCCGTCTCGAGCAGACGACGGAGGGGTGCCGAGCGCCATCCGGCGGCCATGCGCTCGAGCACCAGCACGGCCATACGCGGCGAATACCCGGTCGCCCGCGGAATCAGGCGCACCGCCTCCTCTCGCAGCGCATCGCCGCGATCCGTCAGGCGGGCGGCCGCGGCATCGATCGCTTTCACGATACTCAGCACGGGCCGGTGGACGAGGTCGCGGCCGGCCTGTCTCGCGGCCCGGACCGTTGCTTCCAGGAGATCCGGCGTGGGGTCGGGGTATGCGCACTCCAGGGTTCCCACTTCCAGCGAGCTCAGCGCCCCCGGCTCCACGCCGCGCGGCAGGCGAAACGCCCTGAAACTGTCGCTCATCCGCCTCCTCCGAGCAGCAGATCCATGGCCAGAGAGCACCCCCGCGGCGTCGCCCCGGGCACCCTGCCCTCCAGAACGATCCCGGATTCGTCCACCCGGCCGAGGTCCTCCGTCTGCACCGCCAGCACGCTGCCGGCGTTGGCCAGGTCCACGTGGCGCAGCAGCCCCGTCTCGCCCGGCGGCAGCGGCGCGAGCGTCTCCGGGCTCACGGCCACGCTCCGCAGCCACGGCGGCCCGCGTTTGCGGATCGCCTCGTCCAGCCGACCTCCGCTCTCCCCGGACCCGAGGACCGCATCTCTCAGGCTGCGGTCGTAATACTGCGAGAGCAGCTCCGTCATGCCGTACTCGTTGACGCATGCGTGGGCCGGGAGGGCGAGCCGGTCGCGGTACGCCCTCCGCATCTCCACCGGGGAGACCCGGCGTCCGGCGCCCTTGTAGCCGCCGGTGTCCATGAGTCGCGACCCTTCCGGAAGGTCGAGCCGACGTCCGCCCTGCGCCAGCCTGTCGAGCCAGTGGATGTACGCGGACGTGGTCCCCAGCAGGAGCACAGGGCCTTCTCCCGTGCCACCCTTCACGCCGGCATCCTGTACGGCGCCGCCTTCCTCGCGGGACGGCGCCGGCCCACCCTCACCGTCGAGCGCGGCCTCGAGGGCGTCGAACTCCACGCCCGCCGCGTCGGCGTAGGCCGCGCTCCCGGGCCCGCCGAACGTTTCCAGGACGTCGGTGATCATGAACGCCAGCGAGGAGTCGGGGAGAACGTCCCGCGGCGGCATGAGGGAGAGAATTCGCGGGCGGACGCCGTCCGGCAGGAGAAACGCCTCGAAGGTCGCACGGAGCGACGCCCGGTAGAGGCCGAGGTCCGGGACGTGGTGCTCGCCGCGGAGCTCGGGACCGCGCGTGGTGCCGCTGGTCCTGAACACCGCTTCCGCGGCGACGCCCGGCGCCGCAAGACGCAACGCCTTGAACGCGGCCGTGGGGACCGCGGGTATTTCGGTCCAGTGCTCCACGTCCCCGGGCGCCCGCCCGCGGGCACGGCAATACGCCGCGTACGGGGGCACCGCAGTGAAGCAGGAGAGGAACACCCTGAGCGCCAGCTCGTTGAAGGCTTCGTCGGCGAGCGGGGCGTCCACGCCCTGGAGGAACAACGCGGTCAGCTCGGCGGCGAGGGCCCGGTCAGGAGCGGGCATGGGCCCTCAGCGGGGGCGGGCCTCGAAAAACTCCTCGACGGCCATGGCGAATGTGGCGCCCTCGACGGAGTAGCGTCCGGCCAGGGGGGCGAGGAGGGCGAGCGTGCGCTCCGCCATGGCGCGGTAGCTGCGCTCGCCCGTGCGTCGGTAAAGATCGAGGAGCAGGCGTGAGGCCACCGAGTTCTCCTCGAACGGACGGTCGCGGAAGCGCAGCGCGCCGAGCGCCGGGATGTCGCGGGGGTGATCGGCGAAGCCGCCGCTCTCCTCCCACAGCGTCCGTTCCATGCGGGCGACGATTCGCTCCGCCCGCGCGAGGGCCCCCGGATCGTCCGTGGCCGCGGCCACCGCCACGCATGCCCGGGCGCCATGCAGCATGTCGAGCAGCAGTCCCGACGGAGGGTCGCCGCCGGGCACGCGATAGTGCCGCAGCGATTCCCCCTCGGGGACCTCCTCTCCGAGCTGGTCGAAAAACGCGGACAGCGCCGCACGGGCGCGCTCGGTCCAGTCATCGCGCCCGAGCCGGCGGCCCGCGTCCGCCAGCGACGCGATCCACATGGCGCACGAGTCGGCGTACACCGTGTCGTCCACCGGGGGCGGCTCCAGCGCCGCGCGCTCTTCGGCCGGCGCGGCGTAGTAGTCGGGGTCGGCCGCCTGGCTGCCCACCCACAGGCCGTCCCGCGCCAGCGTCTGGTCGGCCCACGCCACGGTCCGCTCCGCGGCAGCCAGCCAGTCGTCCCGTTCGCGGGCGGCAGCGCCGAACGCGAACGCGCCCAGCGCGCGCGCATTGATCGAGAGCAGCTTCTCGGTCTGGGGGCGCGTCCAGTCCGGCTCCAGGGCGTAGTGGAAGAAGCCGCCCGCGGCCCGATCCTCGATCTCGCCCGCGATCATCCCGTCGAGCGTGCGCTCCGCGATCAGCGCCCAGTCCGGGTTGTCCGCGCGCTCCCCCTGTGTGAACAGCAGCTCCACGGCCTCTGCGTGGATGAACTTCGGGGCGTCACCGAAGCCGCCGTTTCGGGTGTCGAACTGCTGTTCGGCGCCCATGAGGACGTCATCCGCCGGTTCCCGCCGGATGATGCCGATCGCGGGGCGCCGGGAGCGAGCGGCTTCCATCGCTTTTCGCCGCCGGACAATCTCCTGCTCCAGCTCCGCGCGGCGGTCGCGCCAGCCGTCCAGCACGCCGCGAGCAACGCGCCGCATCTCCTGCGCGGAGACGTACGTCCCGGACCAGAAGACCTCGCCCGTGGGCGCCAGGAACGCGCATGTCGGCCAGCCACCGGAGATGTATCGCTCCTGGATATGCGGGTTGCGGTCCGCGTCCACCCGCACCGGCACCACCTCCTCGTTCAGCAGGCGGATCACGCCCGGGTCGGAGAGGGTGGTCTCGTCCAGCTCCTGGCACGAACGGCACCAGCGGGTGGTGAGGATGAGAAGGAGCGGACGCTCCGACTTCGTCGCCTCCTCGAACGCCGCAGGCGTCCAGTGTCGCCAGTGGATCTCGGCAGCCCGGTTCGGTCTCGGTGAGAAGCGGAAAGGTTCGGCCATGGTGGCATGCACCATAAAGGAAAACGTGACGCCAGGCCAGCGCTCATGGGACGCGGAAGCGACCGCTCCTCGCTTCGTACCGCCGCGCAGGGAGATCAAGCACGCGGATGAGCAGCCGCTTGAGGCCCGTCCCCACGGCGCCCGGCACCGACCCCTCCCCCTGGACTGCGGGGCCAAGGTCGCCGCGGAGCCAGCGCTCCAGCTCGTCCAGGTCCGAAAGCGAAAGGGTCTCCACCTCGAGGAGGGCGATGTAGTAGTACCGTCCCCCTCGGTCGGGCACGAGCCGCGGACGGTACACCGTCTCCAGCGAGCCCCGCGCCGCTTCGAACGAGGGGTAGCTGGCCAGCGAATCGTCCCCTTCCTGCCCCGCCACGAACCGTCGGCCCAATGGCTCGTACGCCAGCACGGCGCTCCACGTCACGTCCCCGACCAGGTGGTCGAACAGCTGGTCGCGCCACAGCTCGAGCCTGAACTGAAGCCGGAGCGGCAGGCCGGAGCGCACCGCGCTCTCGAGCGCCTGGTCCCGCAGCACTCCCTGCATCACCACGCGCGGAGCGCGGTCCTCCACGGAAACCGCCAGGGGAGCCTGGGCGGCGATGGGCACGACCCAGGCGAGGGCGGCCGCTGCAGCCGCGAAGACCGGGCCCCGGATGCTCAAAGTCGTGGGCCGAGCCTGACGAAGAAGTTGACTCCGGTGTTCCCGCCGGAGAGGGGAACGGCGAGGTAGAAGCCCACCGGGCCCGCCCGGATCCCCAGGCCGGCGTCGTAGCGCAGGTCGGACGGGCCGGTGGCGACCCGGCGCCCCAGCGACTCCGCTTCGATCCACCCGCGCCCGGCGTCGGCGAAGAGCACCAGCTCGGGCGTGGTGAAGAGATCGAAGTCCAGCCCGAGCGACCGGCCGAGGGCAACTCCTGGGAAGAGTGCGAATCTCATCTCGGCTTGCAGGAGCACCGCGCGGTCGCACCCGTAGTAGGGGAAGTGCCCCTCCACCATCGCCCCGGCCGCACGAGCGCCGCAGTCGAACTGCAGCTGCCGGTATCCCGGCAGGGAGCCCTCGCCGCCCAGCGCGTGCTGTCGCTGCGGCGGGAGCGCGCCGTCGTCCGGCGACCCCGTGGCCAGCGCATGCAGCGCCAGCCGCGTCCGGGGACCGACCCGGTAGTAGCGGCGCGCGTCGATGGTGACGCTGGTGAACTCGGCGCCGAACGGCGTTTCCTCCAGAGCCGGCAGCGGGCCGACGACCCGGGGATCCACGGTGGTGTACTCGAGCTCCCCTTCCAGCCCCTGCTCCACCTCGACCCGGACGAGCCACCCGGTCGACGGATCGGCCCGGTCGTTGCGCGTGTCCCACTGGAGCCAGCCACGCACGCTGCGGAGCGACCCCTCGGCCATTTCCGGCTCGGGGCGCCAGTCCTCGTCGTTGCCGAGCAGCGCCCACGGCGTCCCGGGCTCGGTCGTCCCCTGCTCCTCGTCGCGGTACTCAACGCCCGCCTCGTACGGGCGCGTCCTCCCGACGAAGTGGAGGTAGGCGCTCCAACCCCGGCGGCCGTAATGGTCCCGGTAGTCCTCGTGGGTGACGAAGGTGGACAGCGAGTTCTCGAGATCGGTCAGGCCCCGGCGCTCGATCGGCTCGATCAGGTTGTAGGAGCTGAGCCCGAGCGCCATGCTGCGGTGCCCGCCGAGGTACTGCTCCACCAGGATCCGGTGGCCGAAGTCGTCGGGATGGATCCGGAATCCGTTCCGCGTACGGTAGATCGCGACGGCCTGCACCACCGTCGGGTTGGAGCGGCCCAGCTCGAGCCGTGGCCCGAACGCGATCGGCAGCCCCTCGACCCGGTTGTACGACTCCTGCGCGGCCAGGATCAGGTCCAGCCGCCCGAACTCGGTGGACCACCCTCTGAGCCAAGACTGGCGCGCCGGGCCGAGCGCCACGAGTCGGCCGCTTTCCCGGCGGAAGCGGAGCACATCGCCATAGCGGACCACGCCGCCCGCCACACTGGCGGTGTCCCCCGTGAGCTCGCCGCCCACCACGATGAGCGACCCCTCGATCCGCCCGCCCGGCAGCAGCACCGCGTCGCCGTTGATCACCACCACGTCACCCGCCACCACGCCGGCGACGGCGAAGGGGCCGCCCACGGAAGCCACGTCGCCCTGGACGGTGGCGCCCTCGGCCACCCGCGTCGGCCCCTCCACCCGCGTGGTCGTGGGCCGGTTGTAGAACGCGGCTACCTGACGGGCTGCCTGTTCGGTCAGGGGCCGGAGCTCCGGGGCGGGCTCCTGCGCGGAAAGCGGCAGCGCCCCCGCGAGCAGGGGGATGGCGAACCAGCTGATGTGTCTCACCATTCGATTCCCAGTCGTTTCATGCGTCGGTACAGGTTGGCTCGGTCGGTTTCCAGCAGCCTTGCCGCTTCGGCCACGGTGCGGCCCGCCTGCAGCGCGGCTTCGATCTCCCTCAGCTCGAAAGCGTCCAGGCGCTCACTCAGACCGCCCCCCGCCAGCCCCGCGGTCGGGAACAGCTCCGTCACCTCCGCTGCGCCCACCGTGCTCCCTCCGTGCAGGATCGCGAGCCGCTCGCACACGTTCGCCAGCTCGCGCACGTTGCCGGGCCACGGATACCTCCCCAGCACGGCCATGGCGCTCGTGTCGAGCAGGGGCGGCTCCAGCCCCTCGCGCTGCCGCAGCCGCTGATGGATGCGAGCGACCAGGTCGCCCAGGTCGCCCGGTCGCTCCCGGAGCGGCGGGATGTGGATCGGCACCACGTTGAGGCGATAGAAGAGGTCGCTCCGGAACCCGCCGGCGTCGCGGGCATCCGCCAGGTCCCGGTTCGTCGCCGCGACCACCCGCACGTCCACCGCCAGGGTGCGGCTGGCTCCGACGCGTTGCACTTCGCCGCTCTCCAGCGCCCGCAGCAGCTTCGACTGTGCGTCGAGGCTCAGGTCGGCCACTTCGTCCAGGAACAGCGTGCCGCCATCCGCCTGCTCGAACCGGCCCCGGCGCCGGCTCGTCGCACCCGTGAAGGACCCGCGCTCGTGCCCGAACATCTCGGACTCGACGAGGTCGCGCGGGATCGCCGCGCTGTTCACCCGGATGAACGGCCGGCGGCGTCGCGGCGAGAGGTGGTGGATCGCCGATGCCACCAGCTCCTTCCCGGTCCCGCTCTCGCCCGTGATCAGGACCCGTGCGTCCGTGGGCGCCGCCTGCCGCACCCGCTCGCGAACACGCTCCATCGCCGCGGACGCGCCCACGATGTCGTCCAGCGACACCGGAGCTGACGTCCGCTCCCTTGCCCGCCGCAGCTCCACCGCCCCGCTCACGGTGGCCAGCACCGCTTCCGGGCCGAGCGGCTTCTCGATGAAGTGGAAGGCGCCCAGGCGAGTCGCCTCCACGGCATCCTGGAGGGTTGCGCGCCCGCTCATCATCACGACCGGGATGATCGGGCGGCGCTCAGTCAGCTGGCGCAGCGCGGCCAGCCCGTCCAGCCGGGGCATGGAGAGATCGAGCAGAACGACGTCCGGGTCCTCGGTGACAGCGCGCTCCACTCCCGCGGCGCCGTCCTCCGCCTCCGCAACCTCATAGCCCTCCGCTTCCAGGAGGCCGCGCAGCATCCTCCGGATGTTTGATTCGTCGTCGACGACGAGGATGGAGGGCATGGGCGTCGATCAGGTCATTCCCGGCGGCCGGCCACCAGGTGCGCGTGCACCACCGTGCCCACCGCCGTCTGCTCGGTGGTCGCGCTCCGGCAGTACAGACGCGCTTCCGGGCCGTAGAACAGGCGCATCCCGTCGGACGCCGATGGCGCGGTCGCGGCGTCGCCGCAATCGAGAGCGTCGAAGAACCCGGGCGCCAGCATCAGGGCCACGCTGTCACCCACGGCCGGCGATGGGACTGCCACGGCAATGACCACCGCCGCGGTAGGATCCACGTCCGTGGCCACGTATTCGAGGAGCTTGCCCACGATGGCGCGGGCGTGGCTGGCCTCGTCGACGCGGAAGGAAAGCAGGTCGAGGTAGCGATGGTCGGCGATGTCGTAGAGCGCGTCCAGCACGCGGTACGACCCGCCCGTGTACGTCAGGTCGATCACGGTGTCGCCCACTGGCTTCATCGCCAGGAACGCCAGCCCCACGTCGCCCGCCTGCGCGGGACCGCTCAGCGTCAGACCGGTCTCCCGTGCGACGCCCGCGTACCAGGTGCTGTCCGTGGGCCCGATCATGAACGCGGCCTTCGGCGACGCCTCCGCGAGCACAGCGGCCACCTCCCCGGCCGACGCACCCGCCCCCACCCGGACGGCGACGGTGGGAACGGAAATGTCCTTTGGCCCCCCCATGTTGGCAGAGCATCCGGCCAGCACCAGGCCGACGATGATCGGAAGCTGGGTTCTCATACAGTTCTCTCCGTCTCCGCGGTGGCGGGCTCGGTGGCAGGGAGCCGCACCATCAGCTCCGCGCCGCGCTCGAGGTCGCGCGCGAAGACGTCGCCACCATCCGCGCGTACGGCCTGCCGGACGAGCGCCAGGCCAAGGCCGGTCCCGCGCTTTTTCGTCGTGAAGTCCGGCTCGAAGATCCGGTCTGCCTCACCCGCCGGCAACCCGGGTCCGGTATCCGCGATGCGAACGTCGAGCCACCGCCCTCCGCCCGATGTCCCGATCGCGACCGTGAGACGCGCTTCCGACGACGCGTCCATCGCCTCCACGGCGTTCCGGATCAGGTTCCTGAAGGCGCGCACCAGGGCGTCGTAGTGGCCACGCACCAGAGGGAGGGCGTCCGGCGCCTCGATCCGTACCTCCACCCGTTCCGGTACGTCCGTCTCCAGTAGCCCCGCGATGAGCTCATGCAGCGCCACGTCGGTCTTCGGACCCTCTGACGGACGGCCGAGCGCGCTGAACTGCGCCGCCAGCTCCTCCAGTCGGCCCACTTCCTCACCGATCACTTCCACGGCCTCCCGCAGCGATTCGTCCGTCTCCGACGCCCGCCGCAGCCGGTGCGCCGCCAGCCGCAGCGGCGTGAGCGGGTTCTTCATCTCGTGCGCCACTCGCCGCGCCATTTCCCCCCAGACGCGGACCCGCTCCGTGGCCAGCGCGCGGACCCGCGCGGCGGCGAGCCTGTCGCTGGCGTCGCGCAGCGCCCGATCCAGGAGCCTCACCTCCCGGACCGATCGCGTGGACGCCGGCGGCAGGGGCTCCTCGCGCCCCAGGTGCTCCGCCACCATGACGAGGTCCTGGATCGGCCGGGCCAGCTCGCGGGCCAGCCGGCGGCTCACCCACGCGGCCAGCGCCGTGAGCACCAGCGCCACGGCTATGGTGAGCCACGGAAGGGCGTGCTGGAAACGGTCGCCCAGGAACGCCCACCGGCGTGCCTGGGTGAGGGATTCGGACAGGACCGCGCGGTGCGCCGCTGCGGCCGCCACCAGCGCGGAATCGTCGGAGGCGCTCGCCAGGTCCAGCACGTTACGGCCGGTGTGAGCCACGGCCTCCCACGGACCCAGCACCCCCGTCACTCCGAGCGAAGTTCCCAGCGCATAGCCGCCAGCGGCCAGCAGCACCAGCGCGGGCACCACGGTAAGGGCGAGCACCCACGTGAAGATCCGGCGCTCCAGCGTGCGCTCCCGGCGGAGCACGACCCGGCGGCCCGGCGGGGCCGGATCGCCGCTCGGGAAGGTAGGGTATCGAGAAGAGGGTGGCACGGTTCCGGCCATGGACTGCAACGTAGAGACGCGTTCGGGACCGATCAAGTCGCGCAGGAAAGGAGGAATTCGTGATCCTGCCCAATGTGCGCGCGTCGTTCGGACGGGCCGAGGCCGGCCTCATCACAGGCCTGCTCGCCGGCGAAGATGGCAAGGCACGCGATCGCCTCTCCGATCGGCTCAGGGACGAAGGCTTCGACGGGATCCTCGACGACCCCCGCACCCTCAATGCGGCCCTGACCGCCCGCACGGACATCGGGCAGCCGCTCCTCTTCTACCTGCTGGTGCGGCACGCCCTCCTCGAGGCGGGCATCGACGACCGCACCCTCGCCGACTACATCGCCGCCGTCCTCATCTCCTTCGGCCACGAGGACCGCGCCCTTCGCATCGCCCACGGGGATGCGGACCGCTTTCTCTACCTGGTCGACCTGGTGGCCGCCGCCGACTCGCCGGACGGTCGCCGCCAGTTCCTCGTCCGGGCACACCTGGGCAATTACGCGCTCTGGCTCAGCGGCATCTTCCCCGACTACGTCGCCGCCCGCGTCCAGCGACACGGCGCGCCGGGGCTCGACTATTTCGAGGCGATGGGCGCCAGCGGCTATCGCCTCGCCGCAGATACGGACCTTGCCGCCCGCCACGGGCTGACTCCCGTGCTCCGCACCGCCGCCGAGGCGTTCACCGATCTCCGCGTCGCGCTGAATCACATCTCGGATCGCTACCTGTTTCCGAACCCCGGCTCGGTCGAGCGCCTGCTCCGCCAGGTCGTCGATGGACCATGAGACGCGGCGACCGGGCGGGTCGCTAAACGGCGCGGCCGCTCGCCCCGTCCAGCCGACTGCCGCACTCGCCGCAGAACCGCCAGTGCGGACGAGCGCGCGCGCCGCAGGCGCACCGCCGTGCGAGGTCACCACCGCACTGCGGGCAGAACAGGTGCTCCCGCGCGACGCGCGCCCCGCACGACCGGCACAGGCGGGCGTCGTCCGACAGCAGCGCCAGCAGTGGACGGATCTCCTCCAGAGTCGTCAGACCGGCTTCTACTTTCGCCCACGCGTTCACCGCGAGCGGCACCATTCCGGCGGCCATGGCCGCTTCCCGTACGGCGTCCGTGGGCGCGGCCTCCAGGATGAGCTCTCGCACGCGGGCGTCCACCTTGAGGAGCTCGAAGACGCCCACCCGGCCGTGATACCCGGTACCATGGCACCGCTCGCACCCGACGGGGCGGGGGAGGTGCGGAGGCGTGGGGAGCCCGAGCTCGTGCAGCACATCCTCGGTTGCCGGGGCCGCGGTACAGCACTCGGGACAGAGCCGCCGCACCAGCCGCTGTGCGAGCACCCCGACCAGGCCGCCCGCCACCAGGTAACGCGGCGCCCCCATCTCCACCAGTCGCGACACCGCCCCGGGGGCGTCGATGGTGTGGAGCGTGGACAGCACCAGGTGCCCCGTCAGCGCTGCCGCCAGCCCGACCTCGGCGGTCTCCCGATCCCGCATCTCGCCCACCAGGATCGTGTCCGGGTCCTGCCGGAGCACGCTCCGGAGCGCCGCCGCGAACGTGAGGCCCGCCTTCGGGTGGACCTGCACCTGCGTGGTCCGCTCCACCCGGTACTCCACCGGATCCTCCAGCGCGATGAGGTTCCGGCCATCCCGGTCTTGCGACTCCAGGACCGCATACAGCGTCGTGGTCTTGCCACTCCCTGTCGGACCCGTCACCAGGAAGAGCCCGTGCTCCCGGTTCAGCGCGCCGGCCAGCGCCTGCCGCAGCGGGGGGTCCATGCCCAGGTGGTCGAGCGAGCGACGTGCGCTCCGGGGATCGAGCAGCCGCAGCACCACCTTCTCCCCGTCCGCCGCCGGGAGCGTGCTCACCCGCACCCCCACGCGCTGCCCGTCCACCACGATGGCGCTCCGCCCGTCCTGCGGACGCCGCTTCACGGCGATGTCGAGCCCGGCCATGATCTTGATCCGGGAGGTCACAGCCGAGGCCGACGAAGGCGGCAGCTCCAGCAGCGGCCGCAACACGCCGTCCACTCTCGCCCGCACCCGGATCCGATCGCTCGCCGGCTCAATGTGGATGTCGCTCGCACCTGCGCCCACGGCGCGGTCCAGCAGCAGGTTCACCAGCGCGACCACCGGCGGCGCCTCCGACGCCTGGCGGAGCACGTCGTCCCTTTCGTCCACCGTCGACGGCCCCTCGCCCGCGCCTTCGCCGAGACGGCGCAGCACAGTGCGCACGGCCTCCTCCCCGTACGCCTCCGCCAGGCCGCCACCCACCGCCGCCTCCGTCGCGACCACCGGCTCCACGCGACGCCCCGTCCGGAACTGGAGGTCGTCCACGGCCGCTCCGTTCAGCGGGTCGGCCATGGCCACCCTCAACACCCGGGTCGTCGCCGCCAGCGGCACGATCCGGAGCCGCAGGGCCAGGGCGCGCGGCACGAGCGCGAGCGCCTCCGGCTCCGGCGCGAGCGGGGGCGACGCGTACGTCAGCCGGAGCTGCCGGGACAGCGCCCGCGCCACCGCTTCCGGGTCCAGCCCCCGTCGGACCAGGATCGCACCGATCCGCTCGCGCGTCTCGCCCTGCTCCGCCAGCGCGGCTTCCACCTCCGCCTCGCTCGCTTCGCCGCCCTCAACCAGGACTCGCCCCAACATGGTCGCCATGCCGGATGGTGCGTTTGCCGGAGGGGCAGGGGAATGGCCGGTCGGGACACACTCGGCGCGTGACGGCGCGGTCGCCGCGCCCTACAATCCTCCCATGATCGAGATCCAGGGGCTCGCAAAGCGCTATGGTCCCCGTGCCGCGCCGGTCCTCGCCCTGTCGGACGTCACGCTTTCGCTCGGCCCGGGCGTCTGGGCGGTGGTCGGTCCGAACGGCGCGGGCAAGACCACCCTCCTGGGGCTCGTGCTCGGCTTTCTCCACCCCACCAGCGGCGAGGTCCGCATCGACGGCGTGCGCCCGCGCCGCTATCTCCGGCGACGCGGCGCCGGCTACCTGCCCGAGCGATTCAGTCTCCCACCCCAGTGGCCCACCCGCTCCGCCATCACTGCCCTCTCAGGCTTCGACGGGGGCGGCGCCCTGTCCCGGGCCGCCGACGCGCTCGCCCGCTTCGGTCTCGAGGAGCACGCGGACAAGCCGGTCGGTGCGCTCTCCCGCGGATTGAACCAGCGCCTCGGCCTGGCCCAGGCGCTGACCTCGCCCCACGATCTGATCGTCCTCGACGAGCCGACCGAGGGGCTGGACCCGATCTGGCGCGTCCGCTTCCGCGACGTCGTCCACGAGCTCCGACGCCGCGGCGCCACAGTCCTCCTGGCAAGCCACGAGCTGATGGAGGTGGAACGCCTCGCGGACCACGTGATCCTGCTGGAAAACGGACGGGTCCGCGAGGTGATGGAGACACCGACGGCCTCGGGCCACAGCCCGCACCGCTACGCCATCGACCTGGTCGTACCCGGTGACGCGGTGGCCGCCGCCTTCCCTGGCGCACACCCGGCCGCGCGGCCGCTGGTTGTGGAGGTTGCCGACTCCGCGGACCTGTCGCAGCGGCTGGCCGCGCTCCTCCAGGGAGGTGCCATTGTCGCCTCCGTCACCCCCGTGACCGAAGGGCTGGAAGCGCGCGTCCGACGCACCCTGGGGGACGCGTGAGCGCCCTGCGTGCGGCGCTCCGCCTCGCCGGCCTCGACCTGCTGGCCCGGCGGCGCCGCATCCTCGCGCTCCTGGCGTTCGCCGCCATCTTCCTCGCCGCCGCGGCCGCCGCCCACACGCTGGCCGCGGGTACGGGACGCGTGGACCTGGGCACACTGTACCAGCTCGGCGGCTATCCGCTCATGTCCGGGCTGCTGGTGCTCGGCTGGCTCCTCGGCCGTTTTCCTCTCGCCGCCACGCTCGTGCTCATGAGCGGCGTCTTCTCGGGTGACCGCGAGAGCGGGCTCGCCCGCCTCCTCGCCACCCGGCCGGTGTCGCCATCGCTCCTCTACGGCCTTCGCTTTCTGGTGCTCACCGCGCTCGCCTTCGCCCTCAGCGCGTTCCTGATGCCCCTCTTCGACCTGATCATCCTCGGACAGTGGGCCGGCCCCGCCACCCTGGTCCTCATCACCGCCCACGTGCTGGTGTGGGGGGGGCTCACGGCGCTCCTCTCGGTGGTCACGAGCCTGGATGCCTGGCTCACGCTGCTGCTCGCGCTGGTGTCCATGGTCTGGGGCTCCCTCGGCAGCGCCGGACTGCTGCCCGTGGCGCATCCGATCGCCCAGGTCGTAGGATTCGTACTCCCGCCCCACGCGCAGCTGTTCGCCCTCGAAGGGGCTTTCGTGGACGTTCAGCCGATCCCGTGGCCGGCGTTCTGGTTCGCCGCCGGGTACGGCGCGGTCGCGCTGCTGCTGGCAGCCTTCTTCGTACGCCGGCGAGAGATCTAGGGAACGGGTCGGCGGAGGGACCGGGAAGAAGGACGGCCGCTGGGGTCATGGGTCCACGTCGCCCAGCACGGCCCGCAGCACCGCCCCGGCCACGTCCCGCAGGTCCCCGAGCGACGCGGCCAGCGCCCGGTGGTCCCGCCCGATCACCACGCCCAGCGCCGGATTCCGGGTGTGCGCCCGTCCCGTGTCTTCGATGTTGCCGTGGTCGCTGACCACGAACACCGTGGCGTCCCGGGGCAGGTCGCCGACGACCCCCCCGAGGAAGGCGTCCAGCCGCTCCAGCGCGGCGACCGCTTCGCCCGGCTTCCCCCGGTGCCCGACCAGGTCCGTCGTGTAGTGGGCGAAGAGCGTCAGGTCGTGGGCAGCCACGATCCGGGCCAGGTGGGCCCCCGCTTCGGCCGCTGAAGGGAGGGGGAGCGATGTCCTCCCCAGGTGGCGGATCCAGCCTTCGTTGGTGATCTCGCTGGCCACGGCTTCGCCGGCAGCCAGAGCGGCCGTGTGGCGGGTGAGGGCGCGCGCCCCGAGGGCGGCCAGCGGCGGACCCGCGCGCAGCGGGCCGAGCCGTCGACTTGCCAGCAGCCGTGCCAGGGCGACCTCGTCCCCGCCAGCCGCCTCATCCCTGTCCGCGCCGCCGAGCGCACGCCGGACCAGCTCCTCGGGGTACGCGTTGGCGAACGCTACCCGCCGCCCCCGCTCCCTCGCCACGGCCAGCATACTCCGCCCCGCCACCAGCGGGCGGAGTGCCGTCGGGACCCAGGGGCCATGGTGGCGGCCGAATCGGCGGACGGCGTCTTCGCCGGTGAGGAGCGTGGCGTGACCGGTCCCGCTCTGGGGCAGCCCGGGGACACCCAGCGTGGCGTCCACGCCCACGAGACTGGCCCGGGTGCCGTGGTACGGGGCGGCCTCGGCCGCCGGGATGCGACCATCGAGGAGCGCTTCCAGCGTGGGTAGCCGGGCGGCCGTGAACGGGTTGGCGGATGTGGCCGGGCCCAGCCCCACGCCGTCCACGAACAGGAGCAGCGCGCGGCCCGGCCCCGGGGGAGCGCCATCGTCGGCGACGCTCCGGCCCGGGGGCCGTGGCGTCAGCCTGCGTCCTCCGCTTCCGGCTCCTCCTCGGGGATCATGGTCCGCTGCACGGCTTCCATGTTGCGGGCCTGGAGGAGCTGGTTGAAGCGGGCGAGGTCCCGATCCAGGATGCCGTTCAGCCGATCGAGCTGCTGGCCCAGCTCCCCGGAGAGCTGCTCGAAGACCTCGTGGCTCTGCTTCGTGGGGCGCCCCTCCGACCGCTGAACCACGCCCAGGAGCGCCGCGAGCTTGTTGTTCAGCTTGATCGGGAAATTGAGCGGGTCCTGGTTGCTCCGGTTCCTGACCTGGTAGATCTCGCCCTCGACGTCGGCCATCGCCGCCAGCAGCTCGTTCCCCGTCGACTTCAGCTCCGCGTCATCCGGCTTCTCGTCGATCCGGGTCTGCACCTGGTTCCGGATCCCCCGGATCAGCCGCACGGCGTCGTTCGCCGCGCTTACGCGATCGCGGATCTGCATGCTGAACCGGAACTGCTCCGCCAGGTCCGCCGTCGTCACGTGCGGCAGCCGGGGATCGGGGAGGATCCGGAACGTCCGCGTCTGCGTCTTGCCGTCGGTCGTCAGGCGAACGGTGTACTCCCCGGGAGGCGCCACGGGACCGTAGCGCACCGAGCCCGCCCACAGGATGATCCCCGGGAACGTGGTGGCGCCAGGGAAGCGGAGCGACCACGTGAACGTGTTCATCCCCGCCTTCATCGGGGGCGACGACGGACCGGCCGCGCGACGCGGCCCCTCCTCGTCTTCCTCCTCTTCCGCAGCCGGCTTCTTCTTCGTCGAGTCGGCGGGCGGCTCCCCCTTCCACGAGTCGATCACCTTGCCGTCCGATTCCAGGATCGCGAGCTCCAGCGACTTCGGCGCCTTCTCCAGGTGGTAGGCCACCCGCAGCGGACCGCTCACCCCGACCACCGGGTCGTCCGGCTGGAAAAGGTGCACGGGGGCAGCGGCCACCTGCGGTGTGAGCTGCCGCAGCGGGGAGATGTCGTCCATGATCCAGAAGCCGCGGCCGTGCGTTGCGATCACCAGGTCGTTCCCCTGCACCATCAGGTCGGCCACCTGCGTCACGGGCAGGTTCCGCGACAGCGACTGCCAGCGCGCGCCGTCGTCCCAGCTCACGTACACGCCCGTCTCCGTCCCCGCGAACAGCAGCCCCGGGCGCACCGGGTCCTCGCGAACCGCGCGCGTGAAGGCGCCCACCGGCATGCCCGCGGAGATGTCGATCCACGTCTTGCCGCAGTCACTGGTTCGGTAGGCGTACGGCTTCTGGTCGCCCAGCAGATAACGGTTGGCCGCCACGTAGGCCCTGCACACGTCATGAGGCGAAGCGTCGATCATGCTGATGCGGCTGAGCCGCGGCAGCTGCGGTGGCGTGATGTCCGTCCAGTGCGCGCCGCCATCGCGCGTGATGTGGACGAGACCGTCATCCGAGCCGGCCCAGAGCGTGAGCGAATCCTGCAGCGACGGCGCCAGCGTGAACACCGTGGCGAACGTCTCGACGCCGGTCTGGTCCTTCGTGATCGGCCCGCCGCTCGGGCCCATCGTGGCCGTGTCCGCCAGCGTCAGGTCCGGGCTGATCTGTTCCCAGCTCCGGCCCGCCGTGGTGGTCTTCCACACATGTTGCGAGGTGGCGTACAGCACATCCGGGTTCTCCGGCGAGAACACGATCGGGAACGTCCACTGGAAACGCTCCGTGATGTCCTCCGACGAGTAGCCCATCGGGTTGTCCGGCCACGGGTTCACCATGGAGCTGAGGCCGGTGTCCCGATCGTATCGCTCCAGGTACCCGCCGTAGCTGCCGCCGTACGTCACGGCCGGGTCCTCCGGATCCACCGCGATGTAGCCGCTCTCCCCGCCCGCCACGCGATAGAAGCTCTCCGGACCGCCGTCGCTCGGCATGCACAGCGTGCTGTTGTCCTGCTGTGCGCCGCACACGTGGTACGGGATGTCGCTCGTCGTGGTGACGTGGTAGATCTGCGCGGTCGAGATGTCCTGGTCCGTCCACGTCTCACCGCCGTTCACGCTCACGTTCGCGCCGCCGTCGTTGCCGTTGATCATCCGCTGGTCGTCGCCGGGCGCGATCCAAAGGTCGTGGTTGTCGCCGTGCGGCACCCGGAAGCGCGTCGGAAACGTCTTGCCCGCGTCCGTCGACTTGTAGAACGCCGTGTTCAGGACGTAGACCACGTCCTTCTCCTGCGGGTCGGCGTAGATGCGCGTGTAGTAGAATGCCCGCTGGCGCAGCTTCCGCTCGTCGTTCGTCTTCGTCCACGTGGCGCCGCCGTCGTCGCTGCGGAACACGCCGCCCTCCGCCGCCTCCACGATGGCGTAGACGCGCTGGGCGTCCACGGGCGAAACGCTGACACCGATCTTGCCGAGCGGCCCCTCCGGCATCCCGGGGTTGTCGCTCAGCAGGTCCCAGGTCTTCCCGCCGTCCGTGGTCTTGTACAGACCGCTCCCCGGCCCGCCGCTCGACATCCCCCACGGCTTCCGCCACACCTGCCACATGGCGGCGTACGCAGTGCTGGGATCAGCCGGGTCGAGGCTGAGCTCCACCGCGCCAGTGCTGTCGTTGACGGCGAGCAGCTGATCCCACGTCTTTCCGCCGTCGGTGCTGCGATACACCCCCCGCTCCGTGTTCGCGTCGCCGTAGTGCCCCAGCGCCGCCACCCACACGTCGTCGCAGTCCTTCGGATCGATCCGGACCTTCGAGATGTTCCTCGACGCTTCCAGGCCGACGTGCGTCCACGTCTTTCCCGCGTCCGTGGTCCGGTACACGCCGTCGCCCGGCATCACGTTTCCCCGCAGGTCCGACTCCCCGGTGCCCATGTAGACCACGTCGGCGTTCGCCTCGCACACCGCCACCGCTCCCACGCTGGAGCTCTGGATCTGGCCGTCCGTCACCGGCCGCCACGTGGTCCCGCCATCCGTGGTCTTCCACACACCCCCGCCCGTGGCCCCGAAGTAGTACTCGTTCTCGCGCGCGTCGCTGCCCGCCACCGCGATGGACCGGCCGCCCCTGGCCGGGCCGAGGTTGCGCCAGCGGAACGGCTGGAGCATCTCGGCGGAATAGGCCGGCTTCGGCGCCGTTGTGCCTTGCGCCATGGTGCTTGCCGGCGCGCACGCGGAAACCGTCACGGCCATGAGGCCCGCGACGTACAGTGGGATACGGCGGCTTCGGCGCATCCTCGCCTTCCTCTCTGCAGGTGGTCGATGGGACGGGGAAGGCCGGTAGAGTGGCCGCAGCGGCTTGGCGGTGTCAAGCGGAGGCAGGGCGCCACCGCACCCCCACTTGCCTCATCCCCTCATCCGCGTCATCTCACGATGCGCACCCGAACCCCCGCGCAACCCGGGGGTACACGTGCCCATCGGAGATCTACGAGCAGCGAGGAATGCGGAGATGGTGGAGTTCACCGATAGAGCCCGCGAGATGGTCCTTCAGTACGCGGACGCCATGGACAGGCCCGCGGTCCGGATCGCGGTGCACGGCAGCCCCTTCGCGCCGCAGTACGAGTTCGCCCTGGTGGAGGACGGCGCCCGCCCGGAAGACGAAGTGATCCAGCTGGACGGCTTCCGTGTCCTGGTGGATCCGGACAGCGTGGAGAAGATCCGCGGCTCGATCATCGAGTGGGTGGAGCAGGAGCAGCGGACCGGCTTCGAGGTTCGCAACCCGAACGTCCGCAGGCTCGGGGAGGTGGCGCCGGAAGGACCCATGGCGGAGCGGGTCCGCCACGTGCTGGAGACGCAGGTGAACCCCGGTGTCGCATCACACGGTGGGCGCATCTCGCTCGTCAATGTGGACGGAAACGATGTCTACCTCGAGCTCGGGGGCGGCTGCCAGGGGTGCGGCATGGCTCGCGTGACCCTGAAGCAGGGCGTCGAGCGCATGCTGCGCGAGGCGATCCCCGACATCGGCCAGGTCATCGACGCGACCGACCACGCCGCCGGGGCCAACCCGTACTACGCCCGGACTTGAGTCACCGCGCCCGGCCTCTGCCCGCCCGCGGCGGGCGGGGCCGGCGCGGGGCACGTCCGCACCACCGCTCCTCGTCCACGCACGTCCGCCGGCGACCCTGAGCCCATGACGCCCACAGGCGGCTCGCTCGTGCAGTGGTTCCGGGAGCAGGAGCTGCTCCGCGGCCCCTTCCTCTTCGTCGACTACTGGGCCAACGTCCTCGGCCTCGACGGGATCATCCCGGACGAGCACATCGAGGGTGGGTACGTGGATCCCCCCCTCTTCCGACTGGGCATCGACCGCCCCGACGTCGAGACACCCCGTCTCTGGTCCTATTACCTCCTCTTTCTCTTCGGCCCGTTCCTGTTCGCGTTCCGCTCCTTCCGGAGGCTCGGCCGATACCGCCTGCGCTTCGCGAGCCGCCGCGCGGCCGACGTGCAGGCGGCGCTGGCGCCGTTCCGGCTGCGGCTCGACCCCGCGCAGCCGCCGGCCGGACGCGGATCCGGCCTCGGCCCCGGGCCACGCTGCGACGTCAGCCTCGGCGAGACCGTCCTGGCCCGCGACCTCCTCGACCCCTACCGCGTCGCCGGCTTCAGCTCGCTCTTCTGGGCGGCCAACAAGCTCCCGGTGGCTTCGTTCTCGGGGCTCATGGTGGTGGGCGTGGCTGCCCCCGTGCTCCGCGCCACGCATCTCCTCGGTGTGACCGCTCACTACTGGATACCCGTGGGATTCCCGCTCCTGGTCCTGGTGCTGTACGGCCTCTTCCGGGAATGGGCCACGGCCATTCTCGGCGGCCTGCCGATCCTCATGGGGACCTTCCTGGTGGGCGTGCTGAACCCGTCCACCCCGACCGACTGGTCCGTGTTCTTCTGGGCGCTGGCCGGGATCTACGTCCTTTACCTGCTGGCGGACGCGTTCTTCCTTCCCCGCCCCGTCCCGCCGGTCCTCCTCCTCTACACCCGCACAGGCCCCGGGCGGCCATACAGCCGAACGCAGGACGAGCCGTGGTGGCTCGAGGGCGAGGCGTACTGGGTGTGGCGGTACCTCCTCCTCTCACCGGCGGAGGTCAACAAGTTCTGGGAGCGGGACTGGGAGCGCGTGGACCTGTGGATCCGCGCCGACGGTCCCGAGGCGGGGCGCCTCGAATGGGTCGTCACCGACCTCCATTATCGCGAGCTATGGGTCCCGTACGAGAAGCTCGCGGATCCAGAGACCCTGGAGCGCCAGCGCGACAAGGCCGCGGCGGCAGTCCGCGGCGACGGGACGGGCATCTGGCTGGTGGAGGTGGACGCGGACCTGATCTTCCACTCGCCGGTGTTTCGCGCCGTGACGTTCCTTACGGACCGCGGCGGGGTTCCGGTGCGCGGCCTCACCCACGTGCTCCGCTCCCTCTGGAAGCGTGTGCGCGATGACGACGTCCGGGACCCGCTGCGCGCCCTCCGACGCATCCGCATGGAGGCCGGAGTGGACATCCTCGGCGATATCCCGGAGATCATCAGCCGGCGCGCCGAGCAGAGGATCCTCGCCGAGCCGTGGACGTACTGGCGCTATCCCCTCGGCGCGGCCCGCGCCCGCACACCCCGCGTCTACGAGCCGCTGCGGCCCCTGGCCCCGCCCGCCGCCGCAGACCCGGCGCTCCAGGTGAAGGCGCCCGCCACGACGGCGGTCGGAGGCGGATAGGGCCCGCCCTCCACCGGAGGCGACGGGTCCGGGCGCTCGGCTTGATCCGCGCTGAGCTCGGCGCCTTTCAGCGCGCCGCAGGAGAAGGCTCGTTCAGCCGCCGGTCGGGCGCCGCGATCTCCTCGATATGGAGCTTCAACCCCTCCGCTTCCAGGACGTGTCTCGCCACGTTGTAGACAGGGATCCCGGACGGCGTACGGCCCCGGTAGCTTCCGTGGTGCGCGTGCCCGTGCAGCACCACGTCGGCCCCCATCGTCTCGATCGGGTCCAGCAGCCTGGATGAGCCGAGGTACGCGAAGATCTGCTCCGGCTCCCCCTTCAGCGTCTCCGTGATCGGGGCGTAGTGCGTCAGGACCACTCGCTGCTCCGTCCGCAGCTCGCGCAACCCTCGCTCGAGCTTCAGCGCTTCGTCCACTGCGCTCTGCACGAAGTCCTTGATCAGCCGCTCGCCGAAAGGGCCGAGCGCAGCCCGGCCGAACCCGCCCGCGAACCCCTTGACCCCCGTGAACCCAATGCCCTGGATCTCCACCGCGTTCCCGTCCAGCACGACCACGCCCGCATCCGCCAGGATGCTGCACAGCTCGGCCTCGGCCTCGGACTCGAAGTCGTGATTTCCCAGTACCGCAACGATCGGCATGTCGAGTCCGCGGAGCTCGTCCACGAACGCCGACATCTGCTCCGGCCGGCCGTGGGTGGTCAGGTCCCCGAGGAGGGCGAGGATGTCCGCGTCGCGGCGGCCCCGCTCGAACAGCTCCGCGAGCGAGCCTCGGGAGCGCTCGTCGTAATGGAAGTCGCCGATCGCGGCCACCCGCACGGTCCGCTCAGCCATCCCACACTCCCGCGCTCCGGATCGCCTCCACAACGTCCTTCCGCTGCACGGCCGAGACGTGGCGCAGCCGCTCGTCGGTGAACCCCCATTCGTTCACGTCAATGGCGAACGAGAAGCGCGACAGCATGGTCCCGCGGCACACCGGCTCGCGATCGGCGTCTTCAGCCGCGGGAGGCCAGCCTGGCGAGGTGCTTCCCCCGAACGCCTCCTCCTCCAGACGCCGCAGCGCTTCCCGCACCTTACCCGGGATCGCCGCCCCGTGATCGGGGTAGACGTAGTCGAAGAAGTGGAGCTGCGACGCCAGCAGTCGCCAGTGCGGACCCACCCGCTCCAGCAGCCGGTCCCAGGTCAGCTCGCTCCCGCGGTGCAGGATCAGGTGGACCACGTCCGCCATGTCGAAGCGGTGGCGCTCCCCTATGAACAGCCGGTGCCAGATCAGCTCCTCCGGCGGCGCGATGCGGACCGGCGTGGCGGCTAGGATCGCAGGGCGGGAGTTCTCGTACCACGCACGGTCGATGAAACCGATCCCGTTCGCCATGCCGTAGATCAGGTCCACCTGCGCTCCCTTCAGCGCTTTGGCCAGCCAGTGGGCTTCCTCCAGCCGCGTTCGGAAGCCGCGCGCCTTCAGCGCTTCCGCCGCTTCCACCACGACGTGCGGCTCCATCAGCAGGTCGAGGTCCTTCGTCTCGCGGTAGATCCCGGTGTACGCATGGATCGCGTACAGGCCGCTCACCACGTACGGCACGCCCGCCCGGTTGAGCGTCTCCATCGCCTCGCGGTACACCTCCCGCTCCGCCTCGGGGATCCAGAACTCCCCGTGCGTGAGTGACTTCCGCTCGTCGGCGTTCAGGCGACGCGTGCCCTGCGGGATCGCTCCCGCCCCACCGGATGTCTCGGTCATCGACCGTGCAGGGTGCAAGCGCCGTTCCCGATTTTCACTATATTTCGGCCATGCTCGCCCGCATCATCGCGCTTTTCGTCCTGCTCCCCATGGTGGAGCTCGCCCTCCTGATCCAGATCGGCGACTGGATCGGGCTCGGCCCGACCCTGCTCATCGTGATCGGCACCGGCGCACTCGGGGGTCTGCTCGCCCGCCGACAGGGACTCCGCGCCTGGCTCGCCATCCAGGGCGAGCTCCGCGAGCGCCGCGTCCCCGCGGGCGCCCTGCTCGACGGCCTGCTCATCCTGATCGGGGGCGTCTTCCTCCTGACGCCGGGCGTCCTCACCGACCTGCTCGGCCTCTCGCTCCTGGTCCCCGTCACGCGCGGCGCCATCAAGCGCACGCTCCGACGCCGCTTCGAGCGGGCTGTGCAGCGCGGCGAATCCGGCTTCACCGTTCTCTTCCTTCGCTGATCGGCGCCCGCACCGCCGCCGTCCGGCACCGCCGCCGGACCCGGGCCCGGCGGCGGTCCGACGCTACGCGTCCAGGTGCTTCCGCAGCCGTTCCGCGTACTCGCCGCCGGGGCCGTCTGCCGCCACGATCTCGATCGCTTCCGGGCCGCCCACGCCCACCCCCAGCTCCACCGCCCGCGCCATCTGCTCCTGCTCGAAGATGCCGCGGCTCATGATCGCCTGGTTCGACCCGAGCTCCTTCAGCACGGCCAGACCCACGGCGTCCACGGCCACCCGGTCGCTACCGGCCAGCACTACGTCGCCCCGCTTCAGCTCGCCGCTCGACGGGCCGCCATCCGTGAACGCCTCCACCCCGTCCAGCACGATCAGCTGCGGCCGATACCCCGTGTTCAGCTCGGCGATCATCCGCCGCATGTCCTGGGAGCGGTGCATCTCCCGGCGGATCCGCTTGGGCGTGAGTCCCACGGACAGCTTCAGCGACATGGTGAACACGCCGCCGTACCCGTGGGTCTTCAGGCACGCCGTCGAAACATTGAATTCCGCATCCACCACGTGGCGCGGGAGCCAGAATCCGTCGCGCCAGTGCGTGCCCGCCGGCCCGAACCGGACCCAGTCTCCGTCCGGGATCTCCTCGTAGTTGACCACCTCGAAGCGAAGGTCGCTCGCCATGTCGAACACGCCCTTCTGCTCCATCACCTCGCGCGTGTCCGGTGGCCCGCTCGACTCGCCGAGCGCTACGCTCCGGGCGCCCCGCTCGTGCATCTCCAGCACCAGCTGCGACAGCGTGTCC
This sequence comes from uncultured Gemmatimonadales bacterium, assembly GCA_963798845.1. Lineage (GTDB taxonomy): Bacteria > Gemmatimonadota > Gemmatimonadetes > Longimicrobiales > RSA9 > CAVUKA01. The sequence continues at coordinate 310,887 of CAWCUS010000006.1, forward strand.
GGGTGAGTGGATCCGGGCGCCGGATCCGCCGTGTTGAAGTTCGGCTTGATGACGACGCGACGGCCGCTCACTCCGCTCAGGTCCAGGAGCTTCAGCGCCCGCGCCACCCCGTCCTTCCGGTCCGAGGTCCGCACCAGCGCCACGCGCGCCTTCGCCGGGCGGCGCACCGGACCGGAGTGGCTTGCGGTCCTCGTCCGGGACGATGCGGGGCCGTCGGCGAGGGAAGGCAGCACGGGCAGGGCTGCCAGCCCCAGCCCGGCCGCGCGGATGAATCCCCGGCGGTCGATGCGGTCGGACATGGTGCCTCCACGACAGGGTGTCGTGCGGGCGGGGCCAGGCTCATCATGGACCCGGCTTCGCTTTTCTGGCAAGAAGACCGTTTCAGGGCCGCTCTTGAGCGCGGACGACCGACGGTGACTCGCGCGCCGTCGTCACGCGCAGCGCGCCCGGCGGACGTCAGGGCGCCTTGCGCCCGGCCCCGACCTGCGTCCGGCACCCGGCCACAGGACGGCCGGTTGCGCCCCCCTCACGCGACGGCACACATTCTCCGTCCGCCGGTATCACGAGGTGAAGCCAGCCCCTGCCGCCAGGACACATCGCATGGACTCCGACATCCGCAGCATCCGCGTCAGCAAGCGCCCGGACACCCTTCGATTCGATGGGCGCGTCCTCTTCCTCGTGGACGACGCCGACCTGATCCGCCGGCAGCTCGACGGCGAAGACCTGGAGCTCACGCCCGAGCTGCGCTCGATGCTCCGCGATCAGATCTCCACCGACGAGATCACCCCCGCTTACATCTGCTACTACTTCGACGAGACCCTCGGCGAGTTCCCCTACCTGGGGCTGCGGGCCGGCGGTGAGGCGCCCGTCACCCGGGGCAGCGTGAAGAAGGGCGGGTTCGTCTGCTCCGTGGCCGGCAAGCGGCGAGGCAAGGGGAGCTCCCGGGAGCAGTCGCCCTACGCGGAGATGATGGCGGGGATCCGCGTCGTCGTCGCGGAGAACATCGAGCGGATCTACAACGAGAACTGCCAGAACCTGGGCATCTTCACCTCCACCGACTTCTCTCTCATCGACCGCATCCGCGACGGGGAGGAGATCGCGCTCAGCGAGTTCACCAATGGCGTGGACGCGATCACGCGGCAGATCATCGAGTACGGCGGCCTGTTCGAGTTCAACGTGGCGCGCCTCCAGGGGAAGGTGGAGATCCCGGCGCTCGAATCGCAGGAGCCGGACGCGACAGTGCGCCCCATGACCGTGGCCGAGAAGATCTTCGCACGGAACTGGGTGGTGGACGCTGCGGCCGGCGAGTACGGCGTCCCCTGGGTGAAGCCGGGCGACAGCGGGTTCGTTCGAACCGACTACCGCTTCAGCCACGAGTACGTCACGCCGATGGCCGCCATCTTCTTCGAGGAGAAGCTCGGCGCCGACGCCAGGGTGACGGACGCCTCCAGCATCATCATGTTCCGCGACCACCTGACCTATCTGCACGAGGTGATGCCGCAGGAGCGGGTGCAGCTCGGGCTCCTGGACGTCGCCCGGCAGCTGAAGGACAAGCAGCAGCAGTTCTCGGAGAAGCAGGGGATCAAGCTCTACGGCGAGCGGCTGGGCGCCCGGCTCGGCTCGGAAGCGATCTGCCACTCGAAGATGCTCGAGGAGTACGCCGAGCCCGGCCAGCTCATCGTCGGCACCGACTCCCACACCCCCCACTCCGGCGCCATCGGCGCCATCGCCTTCGGCGTGGGCACCACCGCGATCTTCAACTCCTGGATCACCAAGGACGTACGGGTCAGTGTGCCGCCGTCGTTCAGGGTGGTCATCCGGGGCACCAAACCGGACCACGTCACGGCCAAGGATTTCATGCTGGAGATCCTGCGCCATCCCTACGTCCGCGATGGCCTCGCCATCGGCCAGATCATCGAGTATGCCGGCGAAGCCGTCGAGGCGCTCAGCATAGACGAGCGGGCCACGATGACCAACATGGCGGCGGAAGTGGGCGCCTTCACGGGGATCGTGGCGCCGGACGGGAGGGCGGTGGACTACCTCGTCGCCGAGCGGGGAATGGACCCGGCCGAGGCCGAGCGGCTGATCGATGGCCTCCGCTCCGACCCGGACGCCGAGTACGTGAAGGTGATCGAGCTGGATGCGTCCAGGATCCGGCCCATGGTGGCGCTCCCGGGAGACCCGGGCAACGGGCTATACATGGACGAGCTCGCCGACCAGCCGATCCGCATCGACGCCGCCTACGCCGGCTCCTGCACCGCGGGCAAGAAGGAGGACATGGACATGTACGCCCGCGTCCTGCGCTCGGCACGCGAGCAGGGCCTGGCGGTGGCGCCCGGCGTACGCATGTACATCCAGTGCGGCTCCCAGGAGGTGAAGGAGTACTGCAGGAAGCAGGGTTACCTCGACCTCTTCGAGGAGGTCGGCGCCCGCTTCATCGAGCCGGGCTGCGGCGCGTGCATCGCTGCCGGCCCCGGCACCAGCGCCTCCCCGGACGAGGTCACGATCTCGAGCCAGAACCGGAACTTCCCCGGCCGCTCCGGCCCGGGCCAGCTCTATCTGGCCTCTCCCTACGCCGTGGCCGCGTCCGCCATCGCGGGATACGTCACGGCGTGGGAGCCGGGGAAGCCGATCCGCCAGCTCGAGCCCGTGGGCAGCTGACCCATGCGGCGGTGCGGACCAACCGAACGGGGTCCTCATCCGGCCCACCCCCGCCCGCGGGCAGCGCGGACCAGGTCATGGCTCGGGTAGCTCCCCCTCGGGCCACGCTGCCCGGAGGCCTCCGGGCAGCGCTCGCCTCCCTTGCCATGCTGGCGACGGGCGCGGGAAACGCCCCCGCCCAGACGCTCCGCGGCACCGTCTCCGACACCGAGGGCCACCCCCTCTCGGGCGCCGCCGTGATGCTCGTGGGCGAGCGCAGCGGCGTCATGCTCGATTCCGCCCGCGCCGATGCCCGGGGCGCTTTCGTCCTGAGCGCACCGGACCCCGGCAGCTACATCGTCCACGTGCACCTCGACGGGTGGGCGGACGTGCCCACGGACGCCGTCGAGATCGCGGCCGGCCAGACGCGCCAGGTCGACTTCCGCGTGCCGCTCATCGGCATGAGCGTGATCGCCGAGATCGGGGATCGGATCGCCGCCGACCCCGACCTCCAGCGGGACCTCCCCCAGCTCTGCGGCGAACCGATGCGCCCGTGGGAGGCCGGCCTCGTGGTGGGAGAGGTCCGGGATCGGGCGACGCGGGCCAGAGTGGCCGGCGCTCGCGTGTGGGCGGAGTCGTCGTCCGCCGACACCGTCCGCGCCACGATCACGAACGGCCGCGGGACGTTCGTCTTGTGCAACATCCCCCGGGGGAGCGGCGTTCGGTTGCGGGCAGCGACAGTCGATGGCCGCGCAGATTCGGTCGACGTGGAGGTCAGGCCCGGAATGGTGAGCTGGTGCGATCTTCTCGTGAGGAAGCAGCCATGAGCGTCCATCCCGGGGGAGAGGGCATGCCGGGTTCTTTGGAGGCCATCTGGATCAAGCGCTTCAAGCGCGGACCGATGGACGGCGCCACCGAGGCGCGACTGGTCGAGGACCGGGGCATTGTCGGGAACGCCAACCAGGGCGGCCGACGGCAGGTCACGGTGATCCAGCGCGACACGTGGGATGACATGATGCGCGACCTGGGCGACCCCGGGCTCGACCCGTCCGTCCGCCGCGCCAATCTCCTCGTCGACGGCGTCGACCTGGCAGACTCTCGGGGCAAAGTGCTCGAGGTCGGCGCCGTCAGGATCCGGATTGTCGGCGAAACCCGCCCATGTGAACGCATGGACGAGGCCTTCCCCGGCCTCCGTCACGCCATGTCCCGACCGTGGCGGGGGGGTGCCTACGGCACGGTGCTCCGGGGCGGCACGATCCGGGTCGGGGACGCCGCCCGGCTCGTGGACGAACTCCCGGAGTGACCCGCGACGCCGCGGATGGGTTGGCGATCCGGCAGCCGCGCGCTACACTCCGAATCGAGAGAGGGGCCGCGCCCCGAATCCCGGAGAACCTCGATGTCGCTGGTCCGCCGCATGATCCCGCTCGTCGCAGCAGTCGCCGCCCTCGCGCCCGCGGCTGGCCACGCACAGGCCAATCTCTTCAGCCGGGAACATGGCACGCGGGACTACCAGACCCAGCTCTACGAGGCCACGGTGCGCAAGGGGATGAACGCCACCCTGGCCGCCTGGCACGACGCCTGGGAACGGGATGACCCGGACGCCATCGCCCGCCTCTACCTCGAAGACGCCACGGTGTTCACACCCGAGGGGACGGTCCAGGGCCGCGACGCGATTGCCGCCTATTACCGCCGCATCCTCCCCGACCGCGCGGGGCTCCGCAGCTTCCCGCTCCACTTCAACGCCAGCGGGGTTCTCGCCTACACAGTGGAGCTGAATACCATGCACATTGGCACCGGCGACGATGAGCGCACGTGGGCGGAGCGGAACTTCCTGGTCCTGCGCCAGCAGTGGAACGACACGTGGCTCATCGAGTCCCAGCTCACGGCCGAGGTGCAGGGAGACGCTGCCGGGCACTGAATCCGCGGACCACCCGGCCCCATTCCGGTGAGTTGAGTGTGGGGTGGTCATAGATCGCACCCGAGTCTACCTTTCGGGCCATGCCATTCCGGAGGACCTTCCAGACCACCATTGTCGCCGCCGCCCTGCTGCTCCCGACCGGAGCCGCTCGGGCGCAGGCACCTTCCACCGACTACCAGGGCGCAACGGCCACGGGCCTCGCGCTGCGTCGGCTGGGCACCACTGCGCGTCTGCTCATGATCGGCGCGCACCCCGACGATGAGAATACGGCACTGGTCGCGCCGCTCGCGCTGGGCCAGGGCGCGGATGTGGCTTACCTGTCGCTGACGCGCGGGGAAGGGGGGCAGAACGGCATCGGTCCGGAGCTGGGCACCGCGCTCGGCATTCTTCGCTCCGAGGAGCTGCTCGCCGCGCGCCGGCTCGACGGCGGTACGCAGCTGTTCAGCCGCGCCATCGATTACGGCTATTCCAAGAGCGCTGAGGAGGCGTTCAGCCACTGGCCGCGCGATTCCCTGCTCGCGGACGTCGTGGCGGCCATCCGCCGCTATCGACCGGACGTGGTCGTGTCCGTCTGGAGCGGCACTCCCCTCGACGGCCACGGCCAGCACCAGGCGTCCGGGATCGTCTCTCGCGAGGCCGTCCTCGCCGCAGGCGACCCGTCCCGGTTCCCCGAGCAGATCGCAGCCGGGCTCCGGCCGTTCACCCCTCACCTCTTCTATCGCTCCGCCGGCTTCGGCGGGCCAGGCGACGTGGTGGAGGTGAACACCGGCACGCTGGACCCGCTCCTGGGCCGCTCGTACTACCAGGTGGCGATGGCCAGCCGCAGCCGCCACCGGAGCCAGGACCAGGGGAGCCGCCAGACCCCGGGACCGCGCCGCACCGCCGTGCAGCGCATCGACCCGTCGGCCCCCGTCCAGGTGGCCGAGGACCGGCGCTTCGGCCGCTACATGGAAGGGCCGCCGTCGAAGGACGTTTCCCTCTTCTCCGGCGTGGACACCCTCCTCTCGCAGCGGGCCCGCAGCGCGGCGGCCCGGGCGACGGGGGCCCGCGCCCGCGCCCTGGAGAACGCCGCGGACCTGCTCGCCGGTTACGAAGCCCTGGTCGACTCCGCCCGCTCGGCCTTCGACCCGCTTCGCCCCGGGCGCATCGTGCCGCCCCTTCTCGAGGCGACCCGCCGCCTGAGCGCGGCGCAGGCCGCCCTGCCCGACCCCGCGGACGGCGCAGCCACCTCCCGCAGCGACGGCGGCGACGCAGACGTCCGCGAGATCCGCTTCCACCTGGACGGTGAGGTCGACGATCTCCGCGACGCCGTGCTGCGCGCCGCGGACGTGCGGCTGGACGCCGTCGCCGACCGCGAGAACGTGGTCCCGGGACAGACGTTCTCCCTGACATTGTCGGTCTGGAACGGCGGCGCCGACACGGTGAGCGCCCGCGTCGGGCCGCTCCTCCCTGCAGGCTGGAGCGCCGCCACGGGCACGGCCACGGATCACGGCGCGCCGCAAGCCGTGCTCGCGGTTGCACCCGGAGATCGAGCCGAGGCCAGCTTCCAGGTGACGGCGCCCGCGAACGCGGCCGTCACCACGCCCTACTACCTGGACCCGGCGCACCCGACCACCGGCGACTTCTATCGCTGGCCACCGGATCCCGCGATCTGGGGGCTCCCCTTCGCCCCCGACCCCGTGCGCGCGTCATTCGCTCTCGATCTGCGCGGCGCGGGTCCCCTCGCCTACCAGCGCGACGCGGCCATGATCGGCGTGGACCGGCGCAGCGGTGAATTCCGCCACCCGGTCAAGGTCGTCCCGGCCGTGTCCGTGGGCCTCGCCCCGGAGCTGGCCGTGTTCAGTCTGGACGCGCCGCGGAAGCTCCGCTTCACGACACGGCTCCGCTCCAACGCCGGTACGGATCTCCGTGGCTGGATCCGGCCGTCGGCTCCCGACGGCTGGCGGGTCAGCCCCGACAGCGTCGCCGTGTCCCTGCCGTCCGGCGGCCCCGAGTTGTCCGCCACGTTCGAGATCACGCCGCCCACGGACGTGCCCGCCGGCGAGTACGATCTCGGCGTGGCCCTCGTCATGCCCGCCGACACGTTCGACCTCGGCTATGAGGTCATCGACTACCCGCACATCGAGCCGCACCACCTCTATCGGCCGTCCACCGCGCGCGTCCGCGCCCTCGACGTTCGCGTGGCCGATGTTCACGTCGGCTATGTCCCCGGCGCCGGTGACGACATACCCGATGCCCTCGACCAGCTGGGCGTTTCCTGGGAGCCCATCGACGCGGCCGCCCTGGCCGGCGGCGACCTCTCCCGCTTCGACGTCATCGTCACCGGCATACGCGCGTACGAGGTGAATGATGACCTCGTAGCCCACAACCAGCGGCTGCTGGACTGGGTCCGCGACGGCGGCACCCTCATCGTCCAGTACAACAAGTACCCGGCTCTCGCCCGCGACTACACGCCCTGGCCCGTCACCATAGCGCGCCCCCACGGACGCGTGACGAACCCGGCGGCGCCGGTCACCATCCTACAGCCCGACAATCCGGTCTTTACGACGCCCAACAGGATCGGGCCGGCCGACTGGCAGGGGTGGGTACAGGAGCGCGGCCTCTACTTCTGGGACACGTGGCAGGGGCCCTTCACGCCGCTCCTCGCCATGAGCGATCCGGGCGAGGCGCCGCTCGAGGGCTCGCTTCTCGTCGCACCGCTGGGGAAGGGAACGTACGTCTACACGGCTCTGGCGTTCTTCCGGCAGCTCCCCGCCGGCGTGCCCGGCGCGTACCGGCTGTTCGCCAACATGCTGTCCCTGGGCGCGGAGCCGTGAGCGGCCGCCGGGAGCCGCGCCCGCCGGGCGCCCCACGGGGCGACGGCGACCCCACGTCACCCGCCGGCCCACGGACGCCCCGACGCCCCCGCTCCATGCGCGCCCTCTACATCCGCGTCCTTCTCGTCCAGGCCGTGACCCTTCTGGCGCTCTGGGCACTCCAGGCGGCGTTCGCCGGATGAGCCGCCGATAGGCGATGCACTGGATCGACTGGCTCATTGTCGCCGGCTACCTCGGCTACGTCCTCTGGGACGGGCTCCGCCGCGCTCGCGGAACCGACGAGATCGAGGGCTACTTTCTCGCCAACCGCAGCCTCCCCTGGTGGGCGGTCGGGCTCAGCGTCATGGCCACGCAGCTCTCCGCCATCACCCTCGTGGGTACCACGGGGCAGGGGGCCACGGACGGGATGCGCTTCGTTCAGTTCTACTTCGGACTGCCGCTGGCCATGCTCATCCTGTCCTTCACGCTCGTCCCGTTCTTCCACCGCGCGAAGGTCTTCACGGCCTACGAGTATCTCGAAAAACGCTTCGACGGCCGCACCCGCACGCTCACCAGCGCCCTCTTCCTCCTCTCCCGCGGGATGTCGGTCGGCGTGATCATCTCTGCCCCGGCGGTCATCCTCTCCTCCACGCTCGGCCTCGGACTGCCCCTGGCGGTGGTCGTCATCGGCGCGCCGGCCGTCCTCTACACCGTGTTCGGCGGCGTCCAGGCAGTCACATGGGTGGACGTGAAGCAGATGGTCCTCATCGTCTTCGGCCTCGGCGCCCTCCTCGTCGTCCTCTTCCTCGGCCTCCCCGGCGACGTCGGCGTCGGCAGCGCACTCCGCCTCGCCGGCACCACGGGCAGGCTGCGCACCTTCGATTTCAGCTTCGACCTGCACGAAACCTACACGTTCTGGTCGGGGCTCATCGGCGGCACGTTCCTCATGCTCTCGTATTTCGGGACCGACCAGAGTCAGGTCCAGCGCTACCTCGCCGCCCGCTCGGTCGACGAGGCGCGCAGCTCCCTCCTCATGAGCGCCTACTGGAAGATCCCGCTCCAGGCCCTCGTCCTCCTGGTGGGCGTGATGGTGTTCGTTTTCTACCTTTTCAACCAGCCGCCACTCCTCTTCAACTCCGACCACGACGCCCGCGTCCGCGAAGCCGCCAGGTCCGAATACACGCAGCTCCAGCAGAGCTATGCAGACGCGTTCTCCCGCCGCCGCGACGCCGCCCTCGGCTTCGCCCGCGCCCGCGACGCCGGTCAGCCCAATGTCGCCCGCGCCGCCGCCACGGAGTTCCGCGACGACAACGGCCGGCTCCAGGAGATCCGCGCCGACGCGCTGAGCCTCGCCGAGCGCACCACCGGCGAGAACCCCCGCGACGTGAACTACATCATCCCCGCATTCGTGCTCGGCGAGCTCCCGCCGGTCATCCCGGGCCTGTTCATCGCCGCCGTCCTGGCCGCGGCAATGTCCTCCATCGCCGCGGAGCTGAACTCCCTCTCCACCGCTACGGTCATCGACTTCTACAGGCGACTCGTCCGCACGTCCGCCTCGGACGCCCATTACCTCGCCGTCTCGAAGCTCGCCACTGGAGTCTGGGGCGCCTTCGCCTGCGTCGTCGCGGTCTACGCCGTCGCCCTCGGGTCGCTCATCGAGGTGGTCAACCGCTTCGGATCGTTCTTCTACGGGTCCATCCTCGGAGTCTTCGTCCTCGCGCTGATCCCGCGCGCCCGCGCCCGGGGCGCCTTCATCGGCCTCATCGCCGGGATGCTCAGCGTCGGCCTCGTCGACCGCCTCACCGGCATCGCTTTCCTCTGGCTCAATGTCGTGGGGGCCGTGGCCGTGGTCACCGTCGGCATGGCCCTGAGCTGGCTGGCACCCGGCCAGCTCGCCCCGGCCGTCCCACCCCCGGACGCCCCCCTCCCCCAGGAGCCGCGCCCGGGGTGACCGGCCTCACGGCCGCCCGCGACCGCACGCCTCCCCTGGGCGCCCGGCTGCGCGCCCTGCCGTCCACACACGCGCCACTCACTTCCTGACCGCCCCGGCCCGACCATTGCACGTCGTTCGCGTCCGCGCTGCCCAGGGCCCGCTCGACTCCAGCGGGTCAATGGGTTCAACGGTCCAGAGCTCCACCGGTCGACATGTCCCCGTCCCGGGCACCCCGCCGCTCGCCTCCGGCCATCCGCGTCGGCATCTCCGGCTGGCGTTACCCCGGTTGGCGCGGCGACTTCTACCCGGAATCGCTGCCCCAGCGCGCCGAGATGGCCTACGCCTGCAGCCGCTTCCCCACCGTCGAGCTGAACGGGACGTTCTATTCCCTCCAGCGCGCGGCCTATTTCGAGAAATGGCGCGAGGACACCGGCGACGATTTCGTGTTCGCAATCAAGGGGAGCCGGTTCATCACCCACATGCTCCAGCTGAACGAGCCGCGGCAAGCGCTGGCCAACTTCTTCGCCCAGGGCATCCTGGCGCTCGGCGCCAGGCTCGGGCCCATCCTCTGGCAGTTCTCGAGTCGGTTCCGGTTCCGCGAGGAAAAGCTGCGCCCCTTCCTCGCGCTCCTCCCCCACGACCAGGCGCACGCCGCCCGCCTCGCCCGGGAGCACGACCACCGCGTCAAGGACCCCGCCGTCGCGCTGCAAAGCGAGCGCCTCGCCGGCACACGGGTTCGCCACGCCCTCGAAGTCCGCCACGAGAGCTTCATCACGCCCGCCTTCCTCGACCTCCTCCGCGAGCACGACGCCGCCGCCGTCGTTTCCGACAACCCCGGCCTCTACCCGGTCATCGACGAGCCCACCACCGATTTCATGTACCTGCGCCTCCACGGCGCCGAAGCCATGTACGCCGGCAGCTACACCGACTCCGCCCTCGACCAATGGGCCAGCCGCATCGCCGGCTGGCACGCTCCCCGGCCGACTGAGGCGCCCGAGAACGACGACGACGCCGAGCACCACGGGGTCGAACCCGCCCGGCATGACGTCTTCGCGTACTTCGACAACGACCAGAAGACCCGCGCCCCCTTTGACGCTCGCCGGCTCATGGAGCGGCTCCACCTCGAGGCTTCCTTCTTTGCCCCGGGTACGGAGGACGGCATGCCCTTCTGACGGGTGCACCCGGTCTCCCGTCTCTCCCCCGCGGTTTCCCGGTTTCCACATTTCCCATACCTTCTCCCCCATGGACAACCCACGAATCCAGAGCCTCCGGCGAATGCTCGAGAAGCACCCGTCGGACGCACGGCTTCATTTCGGCCTGGCCCTCGAGCACGAGAAGCTGGGGCAATGGGAAGACGTCGCGGCCCAGCTCCGCCGTTATCTCGAGCTGACCGAGGACCAGGGCAACGCCTGGGGACGCCTCGGCGCCGCGCTCCGCCGCCTGGAGCGCGATGAGGAGGCCCGCGAGGCGTATCGCGCCGGTGCGGACGCCGCGCGGCGGCACCATCACCCTTCGATGGCCGAGGAGTTCGATGAGATCCTGGAGGAGTGGGGCGATTAGCGCGCAGGCTCCACCACCGGGGAGGTCATGAGCTTCCTTTCCTTCTTCCTTGCGGCGCACCTGATCTGGATCTCCGGCCCGGGGCGGCTCACCGTCCGCCCTCCCGCCGAGGCCGCCGACACCGGCACCTACTACATCCTTCGGAGCGACATCCTGATCGGTCGCGAGCGGTACGCCCGCAGCGACACCCTCCTCACGGTCGAGCTCGCGTTCCAGGACCAGCCCCGCCTCGACGTCCGGGCATCACTCCGCCTCGACGCCACGGTCCGCCGCCTCGAGCTGCGCGTTTTCCCGGCCGACCTCGAGGACACGACGCTGATCCAGTCCTCCGCAGCCACCTTCTCCGACGGGGCCGTGCAGCTCGAGCAGCCGATCGGTACGCCCGCAGCGGACACCGTCCAGGTGCCCGCCGGGACGCTCCCCTTCCTCAGCCCCAGCCCCTCCTTCATCGAGCAGATCGTTCGGCGCGCCCGGGTCCTCGGCGCCCAGAAACCCGTGAGGATCTGGATTCCGGATGCCGGGGGCGGTCGCGTCCTGCCCGTGACCGTGACCTTTACGGACAACGGGCTCGCCACCGTGCAGTTCGAGGAAATCCGTGCAGAGCTCGCCTTCGACCACGACGGCGTCCTTCTCGGGGCCGCCATCCCCGCTCGGGCCATCCGCATCCACCGGGCACCACCGCCCGAGGACTAGAAGGCTACTCCAGCAGGCTCCCCTGCCCCCCCACCGGCGGGACTTCGTGGCACGCCCGGCAGCGCGCCTCGTACGACTCCAGCCCCCCCACCTGGATCGTCGGCCCCTCCGCCGGCGCCGGGCGGCCATCGATCAGCCGCTGGTTCCGCGTCGCCAGCTCTCCGCACCGAACGCAGATCGCGTTCAGCTTGTCCACCTTCTCCGCCACCGCCAGCAGCGCCCCGATCGGACCGAACGGTCGACCCCGGAAATCCATGTCCGTCCCCGCCACGATCACCCGAACCCCGCGGTCCGCCAGCGCGTTCGCCACCCTCACCACACCGTCATCCAGAAACTGCACCTCGTCCACCGCCACCACTTCCGTGTCCGGACGAACCCGCGCCATCAGCTCCGCTGAAGTCGAGATCGGTTCCGCTTCCACCCGCCCCAGATCGTGTGAGATCACCTCGCGGATCCCGTAGCGATCGTCCAGCTGCGATTTGAAGACCTGCACCCGGTTTCGCGCCAGCGTCGCCCGCCGCACGCGACGGATCAGCTCCTCGGATTTCCCCGAGAACATGACCCCGCTCACCACCTCGATCCATCCCGTCCGCTTCGCTCCTCCCATGGCCGCCAACCTACCCGCGCCCCCCTCCCCCCGTCCACCCCTCCAGCCCTCCCCTCCTGTGAGAGAGCCCGAGCCCCTCTGCGAGGGCGAAGCCCGAGCCCCTCTGCGAGGCCGAAGCCCGAGCCCCTCTGCGAGGCCGAAGCCCGAGCCCCTCTGCGAGGCCGAAGCCCGAGCCCCTCTGCGAGGCCGAAGGCCGAGCCCCTCTGCGAGGGCGAAGGCCCGAGCCCCTCTGCGAGGGCGAAGCCCGAGCCCCTCTGCGAGGCCGGAAGGCCGAGCCCCTCTGTAGGGAATCCCCCCACACTCCCCCGCCGAACTTCCTCCATTCCCCTACATACACTCTCCCCAATACAGGATAACCTTATGCACAAATAAGGAATGCAACCCATGAACCTCTCTCAAACGGCTGAACACGCGCTCCGCGCCGTCCTCTTCCTGGCACGACAGCCGGAGCGGACGCGCGTTCCTGCCGAAGCGATCGCCGACGCGCTGGGCGCGCCGCGGAACTACCTCGCCAAGACCCTGGGCGTCCTGGCCAGGGCGGGCGTGATCGACGGAATGCGAGGGCCGACGGGTGGGTTCCAGCTCAGGGTTCCCGCGCGCGAGCTGACGCTCGCGAGGGTGGTCCTGGAGTTCGATGAGCCGGCGCCTGGCCGGATGTGTCTGGTGGGGGGCCACCTGTGCGACAGTCTGGCGCCGTGCGTGGCCCATGGGCGGTGGATGTCGGTGCGGGCGGCGGCCCGGGCGCCGATGGAGCAGACCACGATTGCGGACCTCCTGAGCGGTGCGGCGGGAGTGGCGCGTCCGGAGCCGGAAGTCGCGATCCGGCAACATAGAATGGAGGAGGGGCGATGAGTGAGATCAGGAAGATGGTGAAGGCTCGCTGGGTGACGATCGGAGCGTTCGGAGCGCTGCTGGCGGCGAGCGCGGTCGCCTTTACGCTGTCGGCGGCCGAGCCGGAGACGCCGATGAGCGCCGCGATCCCGACGACCCCGAAGCTGCCGGAGATCCGGGGCGAGGAGCACGCGCAGCTCACGACGCCGCCGTTCGTGCCGGCGCCGATCACCCGGGATTACGCCACGAAGGTGATCGTCGACCTGGAAGTGGTCGAGAAGCCCATGAAGCTGGCCGACGGGGTCGAGTACAACATGTGGACGTTCGGCGGCACGGTCCCGGGGCGGTTCATCCGGGTGCGGGAGGGTGACCTGGTGGACTTCCACCTCCAGAACGCTCCCGGGAACATGATGCCTCACAACATCGACCTGCACGCGGTCACCGGCCCGGGCGGCGGCGCGAAGGCCACGATGACGATGCCTGGCAAGGAGACGTCGTTCGAGTTCCGGGCCCTCAAGCCCGGGCTGTACGTCTACCACTGCGCGATGGCGCCGGTCGGGATCCACATGGCCAACGGCATGTACGGGCTGATCCTGGTGGAGCCGAAGGAGGGGCTGCCGAAGGTCGACCGCGAGTACTACGTCATGCAGGGCGAGTTCTACACGAAGGGGAGGTACGGGGAGGCGGGGCTGCAGAGCTTCGACATGGACAAAGCGCTCTCCGAGACGCCCGACTACGTGGTCTTCAACGGCGCCGTCGGCTCACTCACGGGGGAGCACGCCCTGAAGGCGCAAACGGGTGAGACCGTCCGCCTGTTCGTCGGCGACGCGGGGCCGAATCTGGTCAGCTCGTTCCACGTCATCGGCGAGATCTTCGACAACGTGTACCGCGAGGGCGGGATCACGGCGGAGCACAACGTCCAGACCACGTTGATCCCGGCGGGCGCGGCGAGCACCGTCGAGTTCCGGGTCGAGGTCCCCGGCGACTACATCCTCGTCGACCACGCGATCTTCCGTGCGTTCAACAAGGGGGCCCTGGGGATCCTGTCCGTCTCGGGGGACAAGAACCTGGCAGTTTTCAGCGGGCAGACGTCGGATCGGGATTACGCCCCATCCGCGACGGCCCCGGCGGACCAGGACTGACCTCGCCACGGGAATGACCGTTCGACGACTGGCCGCCCTGCTCCTCGCCTTGCCCCTCCCCCTCGCCGCCCAGACGGGGAGGGAGGGAGCGGGCGCGCCCATGGAGCGCCCCGGCGACATGGTCGTGGTCCCCGCCGGCAGCTACACCCCTCTCTACTCCCCGGACAGCGCCGTGGTCTCGGTCGCCGCGTTCCGACTCGACGCTTTTCCGGTCACGCGCGCCCAATTCGCGGCCTTCCTCGCAGCGGAGCCCCGGTGGCGGCGGAGCCGCGTCAAGCCGGTGTTCGCCGACAGCCGCTATCTGTCCGACTGGGACGAAGACGTGCGGCCTGGCGCCAGACCGAACGCACCGGTCACGGCGGTTTCGTGGTTCGCGGCGCGCGCCTACTGCCAGTGGGCCGGGAAGCGGCTCCCCACCACCGACGAGTGGGAATACGCCGGTCGCGCCGACGAGACGCGGCGGGACGCCGAGTCCGATCCCGCGCACCAGCAGCGGCTCGTGGACCTGGAGACACGAAGGTCGCGCCAGCTTCCGGACGTCGGGACCGTCTTCCGGAGCGTGTTCGGCGTCCACGACATGCACGGCCTGGTCTGGGAATGGGTCCGTGACTTCAACAGCGTCACCGTGGCCGGCGACTCCCGCGGCACCGCCGCCCGCGACGTCCAGCTCTTCTGCGCTGCCAGCGCGGAGGGGGCCACCGACACCGGCGACTACGCCGCGTTCATGCGCTACGCGTTTCGGGCGAGCCTGCAGGGCCGGGCCACCGCGCCCGTCCTGGGCTTCCGGTGCGCTGACGACCTCTGACACTTCGGCCCGCCCTTGATCATCATGAACAGCTACGGCTCCGTCACCATGCGCCGGCTTCTGCTCACCCTCACTCTGGTGTTGCCATTCGGTCCGGGGGCATGCGCTCCATCGGACCACGACGTCGTGGAGAAGGCGGCGGCCGACACCGGCATGGCAATGGACCAGGCTGCCATGCACCACGACGCACCGCCCGCCGCCGACCCCTCCGACTTCTCCGTCTACAACGCGGAGTCCACGTGGCGGGATGCCTCCGGGGCTGAGCGGCGGCTCGGGTCGCTTTCCGGGCGACCCCGGGTCCTCGCCATGATCTACACCAACTGCGCTTTCGCCTGTCCCCGGATCCTCGCAGACATGAAGCGGATCGAGGCCGGCCTCCCGGACGCGCTGGGCGACCGGGTCGGCTTCGTCCTGGTCACGATCGACCCCGAGCGTGACACGCCGAAGCACCTCGCGGAGTTCGCCCGTGGCGCTCGCCTCGACACGGCGCGCTGGACGCTCCTCACCGGGGATGAAGGGAGCACCCTCGAGCTCGCGGCTCTGCTCGGGGTCCAGTACCGCCGGACCGGCCCAGGACAATGGGTCCACAGCAACCTGATCACCCTCCTTGACGCGCGAGGCGAAGTGTCCTTCCGGCAGCTGGGTCTCGGCACGGACCCGGCGCCCATGCTCGACGCCATCAGCTCTCTCTCGGACTGATCGTTGACCCCGCCGGGCGCCGGGTGCACCATCACCCTCCTCTTCTCGTGCACCAGGAGCGTTCGTGCACCTCGTCTGGCACCGTGACGACCTGCGGGTCCATGACCACCCGCCTCTCGTCGCAGCAGCGGCGGCGGCCCCCGTTGCAGGCGTGGTCGTACTCGAACCGGACATGCTGGACGGCGAGCTCCGCCCCCGCGACACGTTCTATCTCCGCTGCGTCGCCGCGCTGCGCGACGAGTACACGGCCCGCGGAGGCATCCTCCTGGTCCGGCCCGGTCTCCCCCAGGAGGTCCTGCCGGAGCTCGTTCGCCAGCTCGGATCCGTGGACGTCGTCCACGCGATTTCGGCGGTGCCCCGCGCGGCGCGAGACACCGAGCGGGAATGCGCGCGCACGCTCGGCGCGACGGCGCTGCGCCTGCACGAAGGGGCCTACGTCCACGAGCCGGACGAGGTCCGGACCTCGGCGGGGACCTTCTACACCGTGTTCGCGCCCTTCTTCCGACACTGGCGCTCCCTCGGCACACCGGCGCCGCTTCCGCCACCACGCCACATCACCACCGACCCCCGCGCCGCCGCCCTGGACCCCGGTGCCATCCCGGGTCCCCCCAGCGAGATGCAGCTCCCGCCTGCGGGCGAGGCAGCCGCCCTCGACGCCCTCGAGGCGTTCGTCGCCGAGCGCCTTCCGGCGTATGATCGCGATCGGGATCGCCTCGACGGCCGTGGCAGCTCGCACCTCTCGCCGTGGCTGGCCGTGGGCGCGCTCTCGGCTCGGGCGGCATCAGCCCGCGTCGAAGCGGTGTCCGGCCCCCGCGCACGTCAGGCGGCCGAGAAGTGGCTGTCCGAGCTCGCATGGCGCGACTTCCTGGCGGACCTCCTGTATCACCGACCGGACCTGCGCACTGCGCCGTTCGACCCCCGCTGGACGCGCCTCTCCTGGCCCGGAGACGACGACCGTTTCACCGCGTGGCGAGACGGCCGGACGGGCGTTGCCGCCGTCAATGCGGCAATGCATCAGCTCGCCCGCACCGGCTGGATCTCCAACCGGGCCCGCATGATCGCCGCGCAGTTTCTGGCCAAGAACCTCCGCGTCGACTGGCGCCGCGGCGCCCGCGTCTTCGAGGACTGGCTGGTGGACGCAGACGTCGCCTCCAACACGGGCAACTGGCAGTGGGCCGCCGGCCTGGGCATCGACAACGTGCCGTATTTCCGGGTCATGAACCCCGAGTCTCAGGCCCGGCGTCATGATCCCGACGGCGAGTGGCGCCGCCGCTGGGCTCCCCCTCAGCCTGGCGATCCGCACCCGGACCACCCCATCGTGGACCTGGCCGAATCGCGCAGGGCCTACGTCGAGGCGGCAAGGAGAGCGCACTCCGGCGACGCTCCGGGGTAGCACCGCGTGTCCGCATCGACGGCCCTCGCGCGTTCAACGCCCGGAGCCACCCATCGCCATGACGCACACCAGGTTGCACTTCGGACTCGCCACGGTCGTCGCGGCCCTCGCCCTCCTGCCGGGTCCGGGGCGGGCGCAGAACCAGTACATCACTGGACGTGTCCTCGATGACGAATCCGAGCAGCCGCTGGAAGGCGTGCACCTGGCCCTCCTCGACTCGGCCGGGGTCCAGCGCGCCGACGCCCTCTCCGATTCCGTCGGTACCTTCGCCCTGACCGTTCCCCGGCCCGGGAAGTGGTGGGTTTCGGCCGGGATCATCGGGCACTCGGCTGTCCGTTCCGAGCCTCTCGACCTCGAGCTCGGCGAACGGGTCACACTCGAGGTCCGCATGGCCGTGGCCGCCGTCCCGCTCGACCCGATCGTCGTCACCGGCCGCGCCCACCTGAGCCCCGACATCCGCCAGTTCTACGAGCGGAGGAACCGAGGGGAACGCTCCGGCTTCGGCCAGTACATCACTGCCGCCGAAATCGACGATCGCGGCCCCATCGAGGCCACCGATCTGTTTTACGGCGTCGCGGGAGTGCGGGTCGTCCCTGGCGCTACCGGCTCCGGCCGGAGTCTTCGCATGACCGCCGGTTGCGTGCCGGCCGTCTTCATCGACGGGATGCAGATCAACCGCTTCCGCGCCAGTGAGTCCATCGACGACTACCTTCCGGTCTTCTCCATTGAAGGCATCGAGATCTATCGCGGCGCCGGCTACCAGGTAGGACGCTTCAACGATCCCGGGGGGTGCGGCCTCGTCCTCATCTGGACCCGCCGCGGCGAGATGGAGCCGGGCTCCCACTTCTCATGGAAGAAGCTCGCGCTGGGGCTCGGGCTCGTCGCCGCCATCTTCTTGATCCTCTGAGCGCGGCGCTCACTGGCTTGGTCCGGCCGCTCCCGCCCCCTACATTGTCGCCCCCGACCCTTTTCGAGCCCACGGAGGCGCCCCATGCCGAACCACGTCTACAAGAAGGTCGAGCTCACCGGATCGTCCCCGGACGGAATCAATGAAGCGATTCGAAGCGCGGTTTCCCGGGCCAGCGAAACCATTCACAACCTGCGCTGGTTCGAGGTCGGCGAGATCCGCGGCCACATCGAGAACGGGCAGGTCGCTCACTGGCAGGTCACCGTGAAGATCGGCTTCACGCTGGACTGACGGCCACCTTCCAACCGGCGGGCAATCGCCGGCGTGGGCCGCTTTCAGGACGCGAGTCGCTCGAGCAGCTCGCGCATGGCGAGGTCGTGGACGTCCGCAGAGGCATCCTCCTCCGCCACCTCGCCCGCCGCCTGCGGGGTCTCCAGGATCAGGGGGATGCCCCGGCTGCGAGGGTCGGCGAGAAGCCAGCGGAAGGGCTCCTCGCCGATCTCACCCTCGCCGATGAGCGCGTGGCGGTCACGATTCGTGCCGAGGCCGTACTGGCTGTCGTTCAGGTGGAAGAAGGACGGCCCCTGCCCCGTGGCCGCCTGGAACGCGTCCAGCGCCTCCCGCAACCCCGCTTCCGACGACGCGATATCGTAGCCTGCGCTGAAGAGGTGGCAGGTATCCAGGCCGTACCCGGTTCTCCCCCTGAGCGACGGCGGGACAGCGTCCAGGATCGTTCCCACCTCCTCGGCCGTCCGGCCCACCGTGTTCCCGGCCCCCGCCGTGTTCTCCACCCACAGGCACGTGTTCGAAGCCACGCCCTCGAGCGCATTCGTGATCGCTTCGCTCACCAACCCCAGCGCCTGCTCCACGTCTCCCTTCCCCGCGCTCCCGGGGTGGAAGCAGACGCCGCGCGCGCCGATCGCGCTCGATCGCTCCAGCTCCTTGGCGAGGCCCGCGTGCGCCCGCCCCCTCTTCTCCGGGTCCTGGTTCGCGGTGTTGAGCACATAGGCGGCATGGACCACCACGTGCGCCGGCGGGATCCCCGTCTCCTCCAGCGCCGCGAGGAACCGCTCCACGCGCTCCTCCCGGATGCTCGACCGGTCGCCATAGAACTTCGGGATGGCGGTGAACAGCTGCACGGCGTTCAGACCTGCGGCTTTCGCACGACGCACGGCCATGTCGATCCCACCGGTATCCACGGTGTGCGCTCCGAAGATGTGTGGCTTCGCCATTCCGCTCGTCCCCCCTGTTCGCTCGCGCCTCCGCCGCGTCCCCGCTCAGCCCCTTCCGCCGCCCATCGAATCTCCCCGCGGCGCCGGTCTCCGGCAACCCGGTCCTGGTCCGTGCGTCAACGCGCGGTGGTGATCCCGGGAAGGCTCGGCAGGAGCAGGCCGTCTCCCACGGTGTACCCGCTCGGCAGGTCGATGGGGAGGCGTCCGGTGATCGGCGACGCTCCGGCGAGCGCCGCGGCGACCGCGCGCTGGCTCGGTGGCTCCCGGTCCCAGGCCAGGAGATAGGTGCGTGCATCCGGGAGCTGGCGGAGAAGGTAGGGATCCCCGAACGACACCACCGGGGCCCCCGCTCCGGCAAGCTCGTTCCCCAGCACTCCGATCTCGGCCGGCAGCCCGAGCTCGCCCTTGCCCGGCACCGCACGCACGAAGCTGGCGAAGAGCACGAGATCGGCGTGCTGCGAGAGCCGTCGCACCCGACCCATGTCCGCCGCTTCCGAGCGCCTCGATAGCCGCAGGGTCAGGACCCGCCCGCCGCGCTCCTGCAGGGCACGTTCCAGCTCCAGACCCGTGTCTCTGCGCACGTGGTCGTCGTAGATCACGAGCAGCACGGCTCGTCCCCGCGTCCGCGCCGGCAGGGCTCCAGGCTCACCTCTCACCAGCGTGAGCGACCGCTCCGCCATTCGCCGGCTCCACTCCGCGTTCGCCGCGTGCACGCCATCGCCCCCGAGCGCGGTAGGATTCTCAGATCGCGCCATCCTCAGCCCGGCCGCAGCCTTCGCGCTGAGGACCCGGCGGACCGACTCGTCGATCCGCGCCTCCGTGAGCCGTCCTGCTCGCACCGCCCGCACCACCGCGTCGACCGTCCGCCGCTCCCCCGGCGGCATCAGCAGGATGTCCGCCCCCGCCCTGAGCGCCGCCACCGCCACCTGCCCGGTCGAGCCCTGGCGCTTCAGCGCGTCCATGTAGAGGGCATCGGTCACCACCAGCCCACGGAACCCGAGCTCTCCCCGGAGCACGCCCTCGATGATCGGCGGCGCCAGCGTCGCCGGCCTCAGCTTGCCATCGGGATCCAGCGCGGGAACGGCGAGGTGCGCTGTCATGATCCCGTCCACGCCTGCGTCGATCGCCGCCCGGAACGGCGTCAGCTCCACCCGCTCCATCCGATTGCGATCCGCCCGCAGCACCGGGAGCGCCAGGTGAGAATCCGTCTCCGTGTCGCCATGACCAGGGAAGTGCTTCGCCACCGTGAGCAGGCCGGCGGCCTTCGCCCCCCGGACGAACTCTGCCACCCGCTCCGCCACCTCGACGGCATCGCTGCCGTACGATCGCGTGTTGATGACCGGGTTGTCCGGGTTCACGTTCACGTCCGCCACCGGCGCGAACGTCATGTGCACGCCCGCGGCCCTCGCCTCCTCCGCCGTGATGCGGCCGGCCTCCCGCGCGTACGACGGCGGCCCCGCCGCCGCGAGCGCCATGTTGATCGGGATCATCGTCTCGCCCAGAAGCCGCATACCAGCCCCCCACTCCAGGTCCGCGGCGATCAGCAGCGGGACGCCCGTCTCGCCCTGCAGCTCGTTCAGCCACGCGGCCGTCGCCCTGGCAGCGCCGGTACCCACGATGAAGCCGCCGACCTTCTCCTCCCGTACGAGTCGCAGCGCACGCTCCCGCTCGGCGCTCCCCTGCGCTGGATTCCCTCCCTCCAGCCACGCCAGCACCAGCTGTCCCACCTTTTCGCGCAACGTCAGGCTGGCGAGGACCGAGTCGACCCAGGCTACGTCCTGCACGGACCGTGGCCTGGCCTCGCTGGTTTCCGCCGCGGCGGATGGAGACGGACGAGCAATCAGCGCCGACGGCGCGCCGGTCTGGGCAAACGCCACTACGAGCCCGAGAACGGTGCCGGTGAGCGTCATCGCTGCCATTCGCTTGATTTGGAGTGAGTGCGGGCGGCCTTCACAGACTCGCCCGTCAATTCTTGCTAATGGCTCGAATGCCCGCAAGTTCCACGTTTGCCGATGCTTCCGACTCCCGCCTGCCGCGCCACACCCTTGACAGTACGACCTATCATGACCACCTTACGCGTGACCTCCCAGTCAGCCTTGTGACACCCGGCGGCGCGGGTTTTGCCGGCGGCTTCCCGCCGGCTTGGTATCCGTCCGCTGGTGTTCCTTTGTCGGAGACGGTCGAGAACGTGGAAGGCACGACGACGAAGTCGATGGGCACCTTCAACGTGTCCGGAGAGGCAGAGGCGCTCATTCGCTGCCTCACGGGGGTCGTCCATGCCTCCGTTCACGCCGGCATCGGCGGCATCGAGGCCATCCGCGTCACGGCGGCCGACGAGATGAGCGCCCGCGCCATGCCCGACCGGATCCGCTCCGCCCTACTCGCCGGCCTCGCCACCCCTGTGCTCCCCGGGCGCATTTTCGTCCGCACGTTACCCCAAACTGCCAGTGATTCCGAGCAGGGCGACGACGCGGCCGCCACACGCTCACCGGGACCCTGTGACCGTGGACCCCGCCTCGTCGCGACGTCCACCCTCCTTGGACAGGACCCGGCGACGGCCGCATTTCCGGAGCTCGGCGGGATCGCCACGGAAGTCATGCGCAGGGCACCAGACTATATCGCGCGGCCACACCTCGTCGCCGTGGACCTCGATCGCCCCGGTGACGGACGCGTCGTCTGCTGCGTTTCCGTCGCCTACGGCGCCCACGTCCACCGCGCCGAGGCCACGGCCATCGATCTCCCCGGGGCCGCAGCACAGGCCGCCGCACAGGCCACCGTCGGCGCCCTCGTCGACGCCGGCCTCGAAGGCCTCGAGCTCGGCGGGCTCCGGGAGGTCGAGATCGCCGGACGCGACTACGTCCTCGTCGCTCTCCGGCGCACCGACACCTGTCCAAGACACCGCTCCGGGAGCGCACTGGTCCTGGAATCACCGGAGCGAGCCGCCGCTCGAGCAACCGTGGCCGCGGCCAACGAGATCCTTTGACCGCCGCCGAGGCGACAGCACGGAACAACGCACCTGAACTCGATGCCTACGGGCTTATAGAGAGTCAGCAAGGAGACAATCTGAACTAACGGAGCCCCCCGCCGGCGGAATTCGTCACAACTCAGCGGAGCCTGCAGTACCTAGCGGAGCGCTCGCGGCCGAATAGCGGACAACGGCCGACGCCACGCTGAAAGGAGGTGACGCTGCATGACTGACATGATCTTCCGGATGATCGAGGCCGTCGCCGCGCTCGTTAGCGCTGGACACCTCGTCATCTAGTTATGAAAGCGGGGGCTCCGCTCCTTTCTATGAAGTCGCTAAACACGTACTTCGCCTCCGTCTGTGTGGCCGCAGTTGTATTTGCGGCCACCTTGGACTGGAGCATCTTACTCGGCCTGTCAAGCCGAGACTGGACGGGACTGGGGGCATTTCTGTTCCTCGCGGTCTTGTCACAAGCTCTGGCGGTTGATTCCACGCTCGGAGCGAACAAACCCGTCAAATCGTCTATCGCGTTTCTCCCCCTGCTTGCGTTGGCCGTGGTGATGCCGGTACCTGCCGTCGTCTTGGCGACCGCAAGTATGACGGCCGTGCATGAAGTCTTCTTTCGGGAACGAAATTGGCTTCGAGCCGCGTTCAACACGGCACAAACCGGCATTTCGTACGGGGTCGCAGCAGTTGTCTTTGGAGTGATTGCTCGAGCTTCGGGCCTGAGCCCAGAACTTGGTGCACCCGTTGACGTTGCCAATCTGTTCTTCCCGTTCTACGGATTGGCAGTCACGTTTTTCCTTCTGAACCTCCTTTTCGTCAGTGCTGGCGTCGCAATACGCCAATCGCAGCCGATTCAAGCAGTGCTGCAAGAGGCAATAGGCCGCGGCGGCGGCAATCTTGTCTACGATTTGTTGGCCAGCCCGATCGCTCTCTTCGCGGCGTATTTGTACGAAGCTTTCTATATGGGCGGCTTGTTCATTGCGGTCCTACCTTTCTTTATCATCAGGCATTCGTACCTATCCGCGATTCAGCTCAAACAGGCAAATAACGATCTATTGCACGTATTGGTCAAAGCCATTGAGACGCGCGACCCCTACACCTCAGGGCATTCGCTGCGAGTGTCGACGCTGGCGCAGATGATTGCTGCGGACTGGGGGCTGCGACCTGGTGCAATCGAGAATGTGAAGACGGCGGCATTGCTCCACGACATCGGGAAGATTGATGCGCTCTACGCCGAGATCATCGCCAAGAGAGCGGAACTCACGGAAGAAGAACGCAGGGTCATTCGAACCCACGCTACCAAAGGTGCAGACCTTCTCCAATCCCTCACTTCACTCGACAAAGATGTGATCGTTGGAGTTCGCCACCATCACGAGCATTACAATGGGTCAGGCTACCCTGAGGGGCTAAACGGAAAGAGCATTCCGCTCGCCGGTCGCATCATCATGATTTGTGACTCCGTGGACGCGATGCTCTCTGACCGTCCCTATCGTAACGCCCTCCCGGTTAGCGCGGTCCGCGCGGAATTGCGCCGATGTGCGGGGACCCAGTTCGATCCGGAACTGGTCGAGACAATCCTCAGGAACAATACTCTTGAGCGTGCAGAAGTTCTCGTAGACCGCGGTGGGGCCAAGGCCGCTCTAAAGGCGATCGCCGTCTAGATCGTCCCGACAAGCCATTGCGCTGAGTTCTCTCCGCCCCACTGTTGAAGGGGATGCAGCGCCAGACCAATGAGGACCAAGTCCATGCCGGATTTGTAACACCTCGGTCTTCAAGCCTCTCCCAACGAAACCCGGGGGCATCAATGCTGCGCAATTGCCGTTTGCTTCAGCTCAAGCTCAGAAGTTGTTGTCGGTAAGCGCCACAGCCATGGACGCTGAGACCACAAGCCTTCTGATGCTGGGTCCACCGAGCATACAGACGGGGTCGAATTCTGTGCGTCTGTCAGTTAAGGAAATTGCCGTTCTAATATTTCTCGCCGAAGAAGGGCCGCAGTTGAGAGAGACCATCTCTCAACTACTCTGGCGTGGCAATCCTGCAACTGCCCGACACAGCCTTAGCCAGGCCATCTACAGCATTCGCCGGAAACTTGGGCAATCCAGTATCACAGGTGATGCTAATCGGATCGCTCTCGACCGAATCTCCACCGACTTGGAGGAGTTCCGGGTTTCTATTCAACGGGAGGATTGGCGATCCGCCTCCCTCCTTTTCCGCGGTGAAGTTGGAAGTGGCATAGAGAACTCCCTCCCAGACCAGTTCCAAGATTGGCTTTGGATCACTCGCACGGCATACCGGCACCAAGCGGATATCGTCCTGGAAGGGCTCCAACTGGACGGCCTGCGCCACGAGACGGAACGCTTGGCTACCATTCTGCTGCGGAGTGACTCTTCTGACGAGAATGCACAGCGGACGCTCAGGTGGGCCACCTCGCGATCAGTGGAGTTGGATTCGGATGCGGATCAGAATCGGGAAGCGACACTAGGGCGGCGTCTACCGTTTGTGGGACGTGCCGGCGAAATGGCGAGCTTGGCGCACCTCGCAGGTGAGTGTGCGCGCGGACGTTTTGCCGGCGTCGCAATTCTCGGTGAAGCAGGAGTCGGCAAGACAGCTCTGTTGAACCGATTTGCGCGCCTCCAAGCACTGAAAGGTGCCAAAGTTCTGTCGGCCACGGCATACGACGCCGAAAGCAAGCTACCTTTCGGCGTCGTCACGCAGTGGGCTCGTGACGCCATGCAAGGTGCCGGAGGCGATGACAACGGTGTGATTGCTCCAGAGGAAGGCTTGCGGCGTCTGTTCGCGGGGGACCCACACGAGCAGTCAGGCGTCGAGGATTGGGACCGATTCCGCTTCTTGGAGGCTTTAAGGGGGCAGGCGTTGTCGTTGTGCCGAGACCGCCTGGTTCTACTGATTGTGGACGATGCACAATTCGCCGACGCCGCGTCTTTGGGTTTCTTACACCACATGGCCCGAAGGAGCCCAAGCGCTCAGATTATGGTGGTCGCTGCTGTACGAACCAATGGGAATGACACTAACACGACTCTCTCTGAATGGCTTCCCTTTGAACGCGTATTGCTGCAACCGTTGTCAGAACAGCACGTAGCGGAGATGCTTAAGCGGATTGACGGCAGTGACGACCAGGGTCCTTTCGATCCCGACCTCATATACCAGAAGACGGCCGGCAACCCTCTCTTGATCGCGTCAGTTGTCTTTGGCCGCCAGAACGCCAATGGAGCAGCATCGCCATCGGCCGCCACCGAATTTTTCCTCCCCCACATACGCGGCCTAAGTCGTGCTGGTCGTCGGCTCTTGGCGGCGCTATCGGTCGCTGGGGAACCCATAGCCCTGACGCTGGCAGCGCAGATAGCGGGGCTGAGTCCAGCGGCGGCCGCGTCTGAAGCCGCAGAAGAATTGGAACGAGCTGGGCTAGCGTCGCGTGACCCAGAAGGCATTCGCCCGAGACATAACCTCGTTGCCAATGCAGCGCTAAGCGAGATTACCCCCGCCGAACGGAGGGGGCTGTACGGACGCGCGGCCAACATCTATGCGAGACTGGAACGCGCATCCCCGGCAATGCTAGCAATCCGCCACGACATCGCTGGAGACCGATCGTCGGCATTTCAGGCCGCCCTTGGCGCCGCCAGCACGAGCCGAGGAGCTCCACGCCCATCGTGAGCAGGAGTTCTTCCTGAAGCTCGCCTTGCACAACGCGCCAGACGGAGAGGAAGCCGGTGTGTTGCGTTCAGGTAGGCGATCTGTTGGTCAGGTCTGAGCGCCGGCGAGAAGCTCAGAGATCTCGACGCAATGGATGGGCACGTGTTGTCGGACGGAACTATCGCCAAGAATGAGGCGTTGGAGCTCCTGCTGGCTTTGTCATCCGCCAAAGACGACGGCATAATTGATCGTGCGCTCCCCACAATTGCGGAGTTAAGCAAGCGCCGCCCTTGCGTGGACGGCCGAGCTGTACATTGAATTGGGAGCTGTCGCTCACGATTTTCCGCATGGAAGCGGCGGTCGCTGCTGCGCGATGCTGCCTTAAGGCGTGCAGCGGATATCCCCAGACAGCGGCGTTGGCCGCATTTCGGCCAAGGCGTGACCATTGTGGGCACATACGTCGGCTACGAAAAGGCCTGAACGAAATCAAGAAATGGATGAAGACGGCCGAAGATCGCTCCCGAAAACAACGCAGCATTACTCATCTCCCGCGGTCAATTGTGCATGTTTGCGCAGGCCGCCTTATGGAAGCTGAAAAGGCCCTATCCGAAGCATTGGGCCTGGTTGAGCAGATTGGGCTTTATGGTCAGCTCTTTTCGGTCCATAACAATATCGGGGTTTGTTACATGGAGAGCGGGAAAATCTCACACGCCCTCACCCATTTCCAGCATGCCTTTGCGCTTGCGCGAGGAAGGCATGGCCCAGGACACGCGCCAATCGTTGACGACAATTACGCGCAGTTCCTTTTTCATCGGGGGGACCACGAGGAAGCGATCACCTATTGTCGCTCAGCATTGGCTTCGGGAGGAGATCACTTCAGTAGGGGATTTCCTCTCCCAGACACGCCATTGTCGGCCTTTCTTGCCTCCAGCTTGGGCGGATTGCGGCGGCGCAGGAAACCCGCCGAGAAATTGAGATCACGCTCGCTGGGCAGGAATATCGAGGCGGCGACATCTCCTACGTGGAGATCTTTCTCGCGCGGATGCTGATGCTGGAGGGGCGGGCGGACGAGGCGAAGGCGCGGCTGGCGGCAGCCATCCGCGCCTATGCGCCCCGCGAGGAGCTGGCGTCCGCCCGCATGGAGCTGGAGCTGTCCCGGATCGAGCTGCGCGATCAGCCTGCGGCGGCGGCCGAGCGTGCGGAGAGAGTCCTGGACCGGCTGCAGGGATCCGGCGCGGTTCCGCTCATCGAGACGGCGGAGAGCCTGATCCACCGCGCCCTCAGCCGGGTCTAGAGCAGCCCTTCTCGACGTAGCCAGGCCTCGACGATCCACTCCCAGCCCAGGTGATCGCGGACGAAGGAGGGGCGGTATCCGATCAGCCGGTTCATGGAGTTGCTCATCGTGAACCCGTCCGGGTACCCGAACCGCGCGGCGACGCGGTTGATGTTGGCTCGGGTGTTCTGCAGGTGGATGGACGCATGCAGCAGTCGGGCGAATTGCAGCCAGTGGGACGGCACCGGCAGTCCGCGCTCGCGGAAGAAGCGGCCAAGCGTCCTGCGGGACTGGCAGAGCTCGCCCGCCAGACGCTCGATACTGTGCACCTGAGGCGCCCGGGCGAAGATCGTGAAGATCCGGTCCCGCACATCGGCCGCCGCCACTACGCCGGCGAGGTCCAGGTAGTCCGCCACGGCCAGCGGCAGCGAGCCCGGCGGGGTGCCCAGGAGCGTGCGAAGCGCAGCCATCGTTCCCCGTCCGCCGGTCGGCAGGACGCCTCGCGGCCGGAGCTCAGGGACGTGCCGCAGCACCGGCACGACCGGAGCAATGTCCTCGGGCTCCGGCAAGACCACGAACAGGGGCAGTGATCTCGGCTTTTCCACGACCCAGTCGAGCTCGGCCCACAGCGCTCCCACGGCTTTCATGAACCACACGACCGACGCTCCCGGCTGCGGCGCCGGGTCCGCCGGGATCGCCGGCTCGATCCGCTCGAAGGTATAGTACGGAGGCCGGAACAGGTGGAGACCGGACGGGATCTGCGACTGGGCATTCATCGTGTCCTCCTGGGGTGGCGTCGCTGGGGCTGCCCGCATATTCGCGCGCGGGTATCATCGGGGTGTCAAAGCCCAGCGGCCGCGCCTCCGCTCCATCCTTGACGCCGACGCGGGGATCGCCGACCGGAGAAATGTGGAACGGTTCTTCCCACATCCATTTCCGGATCGACGGCCTTCATGGAGGCGCGATGGGCGAGCTGGATCGGCACGATGAGACGGGGGAGTTCGGGGCGGCGCCGTTCGGGGAAGCGGTGAACGGAGGGCAGCTCGCGCCGCACGAGGAACGGCTGCTACGGCTGCTGGCGGAATTCCGGCGCCGCCAGAGGCAGCGGCCCGACCTGGTCGTCCGCCCGTGGTGGACGCCGGTTCCGGAAGGCAGCGCGGCGCCTCGCCTGGGATTCGTGCTGGAGTACTGTCCGGACGGCGCGGCCAGCGTGGAGCTGACCGTACGCGGGAATCGGGTTACCGTGGAGGGCCCGTTCGGAGCCGCCAATGTGCCGCTGAGCCTGGCGACGGGGTGGGAGATTGACGGCGTCGATGCCGGCTCGCCGGAGACCATGGCCAACCACCTGATCCGGTGGGCCGACCAGGCGCTGGAAACGGTGGAGTGATCGGGGGGGGTCGGGGGCCGGAAGGCGGCCCCCGGACCGGCCGCCGGGGCAGGGTCGTCAGCCGTCCGTGATCGACTCCAGCTCCGCCTTAAGCTCGGTAAGCTCGCGGCGCAGCGCTCGGTACCGCCCGGCCGCCTCGTTCCCCGGGTCCTGCGCCGTGCCCGTGATGCTTCCGTAGAGGTACTGGATCTGCTCGACCAGCATCGGCTGCGGATAGGCAATGCCCTCGTGTTCCGTGAGGCGGGAGTGGATGCCGCGGAGGCGATCCAGCCGCCCGGACGACGACCGGGCTGCGGCGCCGCCGCTTTCACCGGCCCCTTCCGCCTTTTCGATCTCCCGGTCGACGGTCGCCAGCGTACGACGGGATTCGCTGAGAAGGTCCCGGACCTGGAGGGCGAGAGCCTCCTGGCGACGCAACGCCGCTGCGCTCACCCCTGCCGCGTCGGTCCGGGGGTCCATGACGACGGTCAGGGGCCGGGTGGCCGACCAGTCGCCGGTGCGGACGCGCACGGCGTACTCGCCAGGCGCCAGAGCAGGCCCGGACGCACCGCCCCAGCCGGCGCTCTCGGCCGTGGGATCGCGCCAGGGCCCTGCGTGCTCTAGCGGGATAGTGGCCCGCGTGTGGCCGGCCTTCGACGGCACGGCGGGTCCGCCACGCGGCTGCGGGGCTTCGGTCTCTTCCTCTTCGCCGACCTGGCGCTGCCGGCTCGGCTGTGGCCAGCGATTGATGACCGCTCCCGCGCTGTCCAGCAGCTCGATGACGACCGGCTCTTTCGGCTGGTCCGAAAGCACCCAGTCGAGCACGGCCCCGGGCTCCCCGTATTGCGGCATCACCGCGTCGCGCTCGCCACGGCTCCGCCAGGTGGCGAGCACCGCCTCGGCCGGGTCGAAAAGGTAGCCGGGCGCGCGGGCGATGTCGGCGCGGAGGCCGCGCAGCGGAACCACGTCCCTCATCACCCAGAACCCACGTCCCATGGTGGAGATCGCGACGTCTCCGCCCTCGAGCGCGATGTCCGTCACCGGCACCGCGGGGAGGTTCAGCTCGAGAGGCTGCCAGTGGGCGCCATCGTCGAACGACGCGAACACCCCGAAGTCGCTGCCCGCGTAGAGCAGTCCGGTCCGCACCGGGTCCTCGCGAACCACGCGCACCGGGTAGTCCGCCGGGATGCCATTGCTGCCGGAGGTCAGGAGCGTCCACGTCCTCCCGTAATCGCGGGTCCGATAAACCAGCGGACGCCAGTCGTCGAGCATGAACCGCACGACGGAGAAGATCGCGCTGGCGGCATCGCGCGTGGATGCATCGATCGACTGAACTCGCCCGCCGGACGCGAGCCCGGCCGGTGTCACATCCGTCCACGTCGTCCCGCCGTCACGCGTGACGTGGAAGCGCCCGTCGTAGGATCCGGTCCAGATCACCCCCGCCCGAACGGGGCTCTCCTCGATGGCGTACAGGGTCGAGTAGACCTCTTCGCCCGTGATGTCCCTCGTGATCGGCTCCCCGGCGATCCCCTGGGTCCCTGGCGGCGTGGCCGTCAGGTCGGGACTGATCCGCTCCCACGTAATCCCGCCGTCCCGCGTCCGGTGCACGTACTGCGAGCCATGATAGACGGTGTTGGGATCGTGCGGACTGACTTCCACCGCGGTGACGCGCTGGAATCGGTAGGGGAGATCGCGCGGGGCGGTGCCGTACATGTTCACCGCGCCCACCGCGTGCTCCCGCGCCGCCCCCGTTCGCCAGTCCCAGACCATGAAGCGGCCCTTGCACGCCGCGTACACCACGTCCCGGTCGCCGGGCTTCGGAACGGCCGGTCCGGTCTCGCAGGTCCCGCCCCCGAAGCTGGCCTCGTCGGGCCCCGCGGCGGTGGGGCGCGTGGGCACGCCTACGATCTCGCGGTCCTGCTGCCCGCCCCAGACCCAGTACGGATAACGATCCTCGATCGCGATCTGGTAGATCTCGGCGGTCGGCTGGTTCAGCTGCGACGACCAGGTCCGCCCTCCGTCGCGGCTCACGTTTGCGCCGCCGTCGTTTCCCTGGACCATGAGCAACGGGTCGTCCGGGTCCATCCGAATGTCGTGATTGTCCCCGTGCGGCGTGGTCATCCGTGCCCAGGTACGGCCCCCATCACTGGACCGGTAGAGACCCTCGTCGTTCACCCACACCACGTCGGGATCCGTAGGATCGACGTCCACGTTGGTGTAGTAGAACGGCCGGGCCAGCAGGCGCCCATCGGAGGAGACCTGCGTCCACGACGCGCCCCCGTCGTCGCTCCGGTACAGGCCGTCCTTCGGCTCCGGGGCCTCGATCAGGGCGTAGACGATGCGCGGGTCGGAGCGCGCCAGGGCCAGGTCGATCTTGCCGAACAGCTCTCCCTCCCCGGTCGGGAGGCCCCCGGCGAGCCGCGTCCAGCTGTCGCCGCCATCGGTCGACTTGTAGATCCCGCCTTCGCGCGCACCGCTGATGATCGTCCAGGGCTTGCGCTCCGCGCGCCAGCTGGCCGCGTACAGGACGTCCGGATCCGACGGATCGATCTCCACGTCCACGATCCCGGTGCTGTCGCTCACGAACAGCACCTTCTCCCAGTTCTCGCCGCCGTCCCGGGTCCTGTAAAGTCCGCGCTCCGGGTTGGCGCCGAACGGGTGACCGATGGCGGCCACGAACGCCACGTTCGCGTCCCGGGGGTCCACCTCCACCGCCCCCGCGTTTCCCACGTCGCGGAGCCCGAGGAAGCGCCAGCTCTTGCCGCCATCCGTAGAGCGGTACGCCCCCAGCCCCGTGATGACGTTGCTGCGCAGCCCGTCGCTGCCCGTGGCGACCCAGATCACGTCAGGGTCCGAGGGCGCCACCCGCACCGCGCCGATCGAGGGCGTCTCCAGCCAGCCGTCGCTCAGGTTCTCCCAGCTGCGGCCGTAGTCCGTGGTGCGCCAGACCCCGCTCCCCGAACCGCCGAAGTAGTAGGTCCCGGGATGCCCGCGCACCCCGGTGACTGCCGTGACCCGACCTCCCCGCGCGGGTCCCACCCAATCCCACCCAAGGCCGGAGAAGAGCGCCGGGTCGTACACGACGTTCGCAGGATCCGGGGTCCTCCGCTCCGCCAGCGTCGTCGCCGGCAGCACGCCGGCTTCCCCGCGTGCCGCGAGCGGCGGCTGCTCGAGGGGCTCGCGAGCGGGAGCCGACGCACATGCCCCGAGCCCGGCGAGGCTCAGGGCCGCGGCGATGGTGAGCGCGCTGCGGGACGAAGAGACCGTTGTCGTCGTCATGATCGTGTGGAACGGGTCCGTGGCTGCGGGCAGGGGCGGTAAGATGGGCCGGCGGTGCGGGAGTGGCCAGGGGTCGCCTTCCGCCGCTAGCTTCCTCGCCATGGTCTACCCCGACAGGATTTACGGCGAGCGCGTTCGACGCTTCAGCCAGCGCATCGAGACCGTCCTCTACGACGCTTACCGTCGCATGGACGCGGACCGCGAGGAGCGCGGGATGGAGCCGCCTCGACCGGGCGAGGTTCAGCTCTTCTCGTGGCCGCAGGAGTGGCCGGACTGGTCGTGCGGCTTCGGTGGCGACGCTCGTCAGGAGCTGTGCATCGACCAGACGCACGTCGTCACCGACGACGGGGCCCGCGTCGCCTACGTGTACCACGCGGCCAGGTTCGTCCGGCGGCTCGAGAACCCGGGGCGCGCCTTCTGGGTGGCCGTCCGGCAGCACGAGCTTCCCGGTGCCACGGACGAGACCGCGTGGCGGCGGCTGGAGGAGGACTGAGGCCGGTTAGCTGTGGTGCCCGGCCCCTCGACCGAACCGGGGCAGGATCAGGCCCGTGCGTGCCCGCCAGGCCGGGTACTCGGGGTAGCGGCTCAGGCTGGCCTCGATCGAGAGCATGTTCGGGAAGAAATAGAGCGCCCACACCACCGCCAGGACCACCCAGGGCAGCCAGTGGTCCACGATCACCGCATAGCTCCCGTACACCAGCATCTCGCCCAGGTAGTTCGGGTGCCGGATCCGGCGGTAGAGCCCCGACGTGATCAGCCCCGGGCGTTCCGCGTCCCGCTCGCGGCCGCGCCGGAGCATCACGTGTTTCTCCGTGTCCGCCGCCACCATGAGCGCCACGCCAATGGTGTGCACCGCCACGGCCAGGGCGAGACCCCATGCCGGCGCAGGCGTCCAGCCCACACCTGGCGGGCCGGCGATGAGGATCACCGGCGCGATCCAGTAGAGCGAGAGGAAGGCCAGGGCCGCCATCGCCGCGGGCACGCCCACGGACCTCTGCCACCGGCGGTCGGGCAGCGTCACGTCCTTGAGCACCCAGACCATCCCGTACGAGCCGTGCAGCGCGAGGTACACCCACGCCGGCGCCGAGTAGTTGCCGTACATCACCATGAGCGCCAGGACGAATGGCCCGGTAGCGGCCTTGTGGGCGTCGATCGCCACGTTCAGCGGGATCCTCCCGCCTGGCACCGGTCGCATCACGCGCTCCGCCCAGCGATGCAGTGCCGCCGCCCACCGCGGCATGGCGTCCACGTTCACGCGGCGCTCCTTGTCTGGACGTATGGCGTCGGCTGCGACGTCGCGATCGCCCTCCCACGTTGTGCCCGGGGCATCTTCGCGTCCGGCCCGCCGTCCGCGGTGTGGCCTTCCGGTCCGGTCATCGTCGCTTACCCCGCTCCGGCGGACGCGGCGCAGACGCGCGCCCATCGACCGCGGGTTTCCCCGCCCGGTTCCGCAGGCGTCCGGCGGCCGCGGTTCAGGCGTCGCCGCCCGTCGGCGGGCCCCCGGGCGTGTCGGCGTCCGCGGCCGGGTCGGGTTCCGGAGCGGGGCTGGGGAGCGCAGCCGTGATCTCACTGCGGTTCTGCCGGGCGGCGCGCTCCTCCAGATCCCTGCGCAGGTCGGTGATCTTGGACTGGATCCGGTCCAGGACCGCGTCCAGCCGTGGCTGCGCGTCGGCCAGGAGGCGGCCGACCTTCGGCTTCACGTCGTCGACGGCACTCTCGACGCGTGGTCGGAGCTCCGCCATGGCGGCATCGACCCGGGCGTCCAGCTGGTCGAAGGCACGCTTGAGCCGCGGCCTCGCTTCCTCGATGGCGGCTTCGATCCTGGCCTCCAGGTCTGTCAGGGCGTCCTTCCTCGGTCCCTTCTCCTTCTGCTCGTCCACGGGTGCCTCCCTGGCGGTCTCGCTGGTGGATGTCTGCTCTGGCGTCTCGTGTCCCTACGGCCGGCCCTCCGCCCGGTTTCGCACCGCTGCCATGGCTCTTGCAGGGGCGCACTGCGACCGTCGCCCAGATCGCCATGCACGCCAGGACTATGGACCTGCTCACGATTTGCGAATCCGTCAAGGCCCGGGCCTCCGACATTGCCGCCGACATCATCGACCGCTGGGATGGCATCAGCGTTTCCGAGCCCTGGCTCGAGCTGCCGGAGCAGCTCAACCACGACCACCTTCCCGAGCTGGTCCTGCGCCTGGGGGCCGCTTCGCTCTGCACCGACTTCGACCGCGATCTCTGCCGTGAGGTCATGCACACCGCGGCGAAACACGGTGAACGGCGGCGCACAGAAGGATACGGCGAATCGCTCGTTCACCGTGAGTACCATCTCCTGCGGCGGACGCTGGCCGAGCGCATCAAGCGAGAGTACGGTGAGACGTCGACGGTCTTTCTCGCAATGATGCGGATGGACGCACTGACCACTCTGGCGATCGCGGCGGCCCTCCACGGGTTCCATCGCAGCGACCTCGCCGAGCGCGGGGTCTGGCCCGACGTCATCGACAGACTGCTGGACGAGTGGCCCCTTCCGCGGGGTTGAGTACCGGGGGCGGCCGACCGCAGCGTCAGGGCAGCCTGTTCAGCGCAGACCGGTAGGTCTCCAGGTCCGCTTCCGAGAAGAGGACGAAGCGGACTTCGTCGAATCGGCCTGGCCGCGCCTCCAGTGCGCTCGCCACGGTCGCCAGGGCGACGGCGGCCGCGTCGGCCACGGGATAGCCGTACACGCCCGTGCTCACCGACGGGAAGGCGATGGTCCTGCAGCCCGCCCCCTCCGCTTCCTCGAGCGAACGCCGGTACGCCGACGCGAGCAGCTCCGCCTCGCCGCGCTCTCCGCCACTCCACCGGGGTCCGACGGTGTGGACCACATGGGCCGCGGGCAGTGACCCGGCAGTGGTGACGACGGCCTCTCCGGTCGGCAGGCCGTCTGGATAGCGATCCTGGCGAAGCTGCCGGCACGCCTGCAGGATAGCGGGGCCTCCATGCCGGTGGATCGCGCCGTCCACACCGCCACCGCCCATGAGCGACGAGTTGGCCGCGTTGACCACCGCGTCCACGGCCTGGTCGGTGATGTCCCCCCGGACCAGCCGAAGCGTGCCCCCTCGGAAGACCCGGGAGATCATCTTCGCCTCCGAATGCGGGTACGTGTCAGCGCCCTGGGCGTGCACCCCACCCGCTCCGCCACGGACCGCCACGCCGGACCGTGGCCGCGGTGGCCGTGCCGCAGCCACGCTTCCGCGTGCGCCATCTCGTGCAGCATGGTGTCCTCGAGCGCGGCGCGGTTGTGCGGGATGAGCAGGTCGGCGGACAACGCGATCTCCCGGACTCGCCGCCGGCCTCCCACGCTGTCGTAGGAGATCGTTCCCAGCGTACGGGTCATGCGCCCGCTCAGGCGGATTGGAATGACAGGAAGACTGCCGTCGAAGCGGGTCCGGTTGAACCGGTCGAAGAGCGCACGCACGGGCGCCGTGCACTCGGCGTCGCGACTCGGCCGCCGACGCGGCCGCGTCCGTCTCGCCACGCGCAGGCCCCGCTTCGCCCCTTCCCAGTTCCGGATCAGGTCCAGCGCCGCACGGTATTCCACCGACCGCCGCGGCGCAGACACGAACGTCGTGATGGCCCGGACCACATTGGGCGGGGCCTCGCGGAAGCAGGCGTGGGTGTTCAGCGTCCGGCCGTCGCGGGAAATGGACAGGAGCACGGCCCGGTTCTCCCGGTACCGCACCTCCTCTATCTTCGACCCGCGAGCCTTCAGCGCCCGGAGCACGGGGTCGCGTGAGGGTTCAGAGATCATGACGCTCAACATAGCCGTGGACGAAGCAGCCGGGCCACCTGGTCGGA
The DNA here is from genome assembly GCA_963798845.1 of uncultured Gemmatimonadales bacterium. Lineage (GTDB taxonomy): Bacteria > Gemmatimonadota > Gemmatimonadetes > Longimicrobiales > RSA9 > CAVUKA01. Next base: position 346,407 of record CAWCUS010000006.1, read on the forward strand.
CGCAGGTTGCCGGTGTTCCCCCGGCGGCTTACGCTCAAGCGCTTCAGCGCGCTGGCTCACAACGTGGAAGGATTTGATGACGCCCTGGGTGCTCCGGCTCTTGATCGCCAACATCGCGGCGTTCCTGCTGGCTCCGCCCGGGTCTGTTCAGTACCACCTGCTCATGTTCATCCCCATGGCGGTGCTGCAGCGGCCCTGGTCGCCGCTCACCTACATGTTCCTCCACGCCAACGTCACACACATCCTCTTCAACATGCTCGGGCTCTACTTCTTCGGACCACGGCTCGAGCAGCGGATCGGCTCACGCGCTTTCATCTTCCTCTACCTGGTCTCCGGGCTTTCCGGCGCGGCGCTCTCCTACGTCTTCGCCTTCAACGCCGCCATCATCGGGGCGTCGGCCGCCGTTTTCGGCGTCCTTTACGGATTCGCTCACTATTGGCCCGAGGACCGGATCTACCTCTGGTTCGTCCTGCCCGTTCCCGCCCGGCTCCTCATCCTTGGGCTCGTCGCCATCTCTCTCTTCAGCGGGTTCACGGGCAGCGGCGGCGGGATCGCGCACTTCGCCCACCTGGGCGGTTTCGCCGGCGGCTTCATTTACCTGAAGCTGCGCGAGCGCCGATCGGGCGCGTTCCGTCGAGAAGCGACGCCGGGTGCCGAGCCGTCTGCCATTGAGCGACTGTCGGGGAAGGCGGCTCGAGACGAGAAGCGGTGGGAAACGATCGACACCTCGCGCCTGCACGAGATCAACCGTGTGGAGGTGGAGCGGATCCGCGAGAAGGTACGCGAGCACGGAGCCGGCAGCCTCACGCCCGACGAGCGCGCGTTCATGAACCGAATGGCGAGCTGACCTGACTCTGGCAGCCTGACCTGGGCGCGCCGCGCTGCGACACGGCCTGACTCCCGCCCTAGTCCACCCTGCCCATCCGGCGCCGTGCTCGTTCCAGGCGCTCCGGATCTCCCATCTCCATCCACAACGCGCTCCCGATGTCGAAGGGCAGGATCCGCTCGCCCCCGCCCGCCAGGCGCAGGTACGGCCGAATGATCGAGAACGCGCCGCGCTCTTCGACGAGGTCGAGGAAGGACGGAGACACGACGTGGATCCCGGCGAACGCCCATTCGCGGCCATCGCCGCGGAGCGGACGCGCGGTGTCCTCCGTCCCCTCACCGCGATTCACGCGCGCCTGGAGACCGTCGTCGTCGAAGCGGAGGAGCCGGCTGGACGGTCGATCGCTCACGGCCAGCGTCGCCAGCGCTCCCGAATCCACGTGCGCAGCGTACAGCGCATCCAGCGGCGCCTCCGTCACGATGTCGACGTTGTGGAGGAAGAAGGGCGAGTCGCCCCGGAACAGCGAACGGGCGCGCACCACTCCGCCACCCGTTTCGAGCGGGGCCGGGGATTCTTCCGACAGCTGGACGTCCACGCCGAACCCGTCCCGCGCTTCGACGAAGTCCCGCACCTGGCTCGCGTGATGGTGCACGTTGATGATGAGCCGATCTGCCCCGGCCGCGACCAGCCGACGAGCGATCCGCTCCAGCATCGGCACTCCGCCCACCGTGACCAGCGCTTTCGGGACCCGGTCCGTCAGGGGCCGCAGCCGCGTGCCGAGACCCGCAGCCAGGATCATCGCATCCACGCCTGGCCTCGCGCTTCCCGCTCGTCCGGGCCGGAGCGCGCGTCGAGCGGCGGACCGGGCCAGGAATCCCGCTCCCTGTGGCTCAGACGCACGTGCACCTGGGGAAAGCGCGTCTGCAGGTGGGCCGCGAGCCGCTCGGCCATGTACACCGACCGGTGCTGGCCGCCGGTGCAGCCGAAGGAGACGGTGAGGCTGCTGAAGCCGCGGCGAAGGTACTCCTCCACCTGGGCGTCCACCATTTGCTGGACCCCCCGCCAGAAGGCGTGGGACTCCTCTCGCGCCTCGATGTACTGGATCACCGACTCGTCCAGTCCCGACCGGTCACTGTAGCGCAGGTGACGACCGGGATTGGGCAGGGCCCGGCAGTCGAACACGAACCCGCCGCCGTGACCGCTCGAGTCCTGTGGATAGCCCCGCCTGTAGCTGAAGCTGATCACCCGTACCGTGAGTCCCGCCTCCTGCTCGTCCTCCGTGTAGCCGGCGTACCGCTCCACGATGCGCCGGAACACGGCCTCCAGCTCGGGCGTGGACACGGGAAGCCCGTCCTCCACCAGCTCGCCCAGATTGCGCGCGGCGTGCGGCACGCTCTGCAAGAAGCGCGGCTTCCGCTCATAGAACCCGCGATACCCGTACGCCCCCAGGGCCTGGAGTACCCGCACCACCACGAACCCCTGGAAAAGCTCGCGGAAGGATGCGGCGTCCACCGCGACGTGGCCGGCAAGCGCGTCCAGATAGTGGTCGAGGAGCCGGCCCCGGACGGCCATCGGCAGGTCCGCCTTCGCGTCGTAGAGGAGCGACGCGACGTCGTAATGCAGCGCGCCTCTCCGCCCGCCCTGGAAGTCGATGAACCACGGACTCCCTTCCCGCAGCATGATATTCCGGGACTGGAAGTCCCGGTACAGGAAGTGGCTCGCGTCGGCCCGGAGCAGGAAACCCGTCAGCGCGTCGAAGTCGTGCTCGAGCAGCTGCTCGCTGAAGGGAATGTGCGCCAGCTTGAGGAAATGGTACTTGAAGTAGTTCAGATCCCAGCGGATCGACTGCTCGTCGAACGCATCGCGCGGATACGCCGCCCCGAAATCGATCCGGCGCCCGCCCTCCACCTGGAAGCGGGGAAGGTCCGTCAGCACTCGCCGGTAGATCGATTCCATCGCCGGCGGAAATTCACCGGGGTCCCGCGCCCGTGCCTGCACCAGGGCATCGAACAGCGTGGTGTCACCGAGGTCTTCCTGCAGCCAGACCGACGCGGCCTCATCGTACCCGTACACGTCCGGCACCGGCAGTCCGGCCGCCCGGAACGTCCGGGCGAACGGAGATGAACGCCCGGTTCTCGTCGCGCTCGGGCCCGTAGGCGCCCACCGCCGTCTCCATGGCAGGCCCGATCAGCCGGTAGTAGACGCGCGTGGAGCCGTCCGCCCCCAGTTCCACTACGGAAGCGGGCTCTACTCCGAAATGTCGCTCGAAAAGCCTGAGAAGGGGACCGGTCATGCCGTCAGTATCGAAGGAATCGTCGCCCGCTACAAGGCGCACGGTGCATGCCGCGCCTCGCTCTTCCGCCGCCGCACCGCGGTCCGCCCCCGTGCACCGGAGACCGCGCTCCACCCGCCACGATGAAACCCGCGAAAGTCCCGCCCGTATGGATGGCCAGGAAACGCAACCAGGGAGGGCTCACATGTCGGAAAACAAGTCAACGTTGAGCAGAATCGTCACCTGGGCGATTCTGGGCATCCTCGCAGTGATCGCGTTCAGACTGGCACTGCGCCTGTTCGGCTTCGTCGCGGGGCTGTTCGGCTTCGTCTTCGGATCCCTCATGTTCCTGCTTTTCACGGTCGGACCGGTCCTGCTTCTCGGATGGCTCGCCGTCAAGGCCTGGAAAGCGTTCACCCGGCCGACCCGCCTGACCACGGACTGAAGCACAACAAGGCGCCGGCAGGCTTGAGCCCGCCGGCGCCGCACCGCCATCTATGTGATTCACGCAGGGGACACCCCGTGAGGCTGTCCCCTCCGGTCGTCGGCCCCCCGCGGACCTCCGGTCCCTTTGTTCACCGCGCCCTCCGGGCGCGTCTACCGCGCGACTCCGCCGCGCTGGCTCGGGAGGCCGTCGTATCTTCAGCAGAGTGAACATGAGACCGTCGAGCGAGTGCCGCAGTAGGGGAACGGTGGAAAGTTGGCGGCTTCACCTGTGGGGAGTTGCCCGACAGATCAGTACCGGCTCTCGAGCCCCATGACGATCCGGACCGTGTCGCGCGCGATGAGGAGCTCCTCGTTGGTCGGGATCACCCAAGCCTCGAGGCGCGATCCTTCACGTGAGATGCGGCCGGAGGCCTCGCCCCGGATCTCGCTGTTGGCGGCGTCATCGAGCTCGAGCCCGAGCCATTCGAGCCCTTCCATGATGCAGGCGCGGATCAGGGGCGCGTTCTGTCCAATGCCTCCGGTGAAGACGACGCCGTCGGCGCCGCCCATGGCGGCGAGATACGCGCCGATGTACTTGCGGGTCCGATAGCAGAAGATCTCGATTGCGAGTCGGGCCCTGCGGTCGTAGTGCTCGTCGGCCTCCTCGAGCAATTCGCGCATGTCGTTGGTGAGGCCCGAGATCCCGAGCAGCCCGGACTGCTTGTTCAGGAGGTTCTCCACCCCGCGCAGGTCGAGCCCCTCCTTCACGGAGATGTAGTCGAGCACTGCGGGATCGACGTCGCCGGATCGAGTCCCCATGACGAGGCCCTCGAGCGGCGTGAACCCCATGGAGGTGTCCACGCTGTTCCCGCCTCGGATGGCGCATGCCGAGCAGCCGTTGCCGAGGTGCAGTGTGATGATGTTGACGTCCTCGCGTCCCTTGCCCGTGAGCTGTCGGTAACGGTAGGCCACGTAGCGGTGGGATGTGCCGTGGAACCCGTAGCGGCGGATCTTGTGGCGGCGATAGAGGGAGTAGGGGATCGCGTAGAGATAGGATGTTTCAGGCAGGGTGTGGTGGAAGGCAGTGTCGAAGACGGCCACCTGGGGCACCGCGCCGAGGGAGTCGCGGACCGCGCGCACGCCGGCGAGGTTGTACGGCATGTGGAGCGGTGCGAGGTCGAGGTGCTCTTCCAGCTGCTTGAGCACGCGCTCGTCGATGGCCACGGAGTGAGAGAAGGACTCGCCGCCGTGAACGACGCGGTGGCCGACCGCCTGGATCTCGGCGAGGCTCGCGATGTCCACCCCGCTCGCCTCGGATGTGAGCCACTTGAGGATCCAGTCGATGGCGGCGCGGATGTCGCGGATCGAGGCGGTCGTGCGCGTGTCCCCGTTCACCTCGGTCCAAAGGGACAGCACCGCCTCACCGCCGACGCGCTCCACGATCCCTCTCGCCAGCTGCTCGTCTCGGTCTTCATCGATCCGCTCCTTGTCGGTGCGGATCAGCTGGAACTTGACCGTGGACGATCCGACGTTCAGCACCAGGACGTTCATCTATGCCCTCCCGCCCGTGGGGCGCCCCCGGCTCCGGGCGCACGGCAATCAGGTTCGTTGATGGGGTCAAGATGACGGCGGTCCCGGCCAGCGGCAACGTTGGCGGACGCGGGGATGCGGACGGTCGGGGCTCCGCGATTCGCTTCGGGACATGGGCATCGCGGGGAGCGGCGGCGGGACCGGGGTATTCGAGCCTGCGGGCGCGGGGGCTGGTTGCCGGGCTGCGCTGGCGCCGGTATGATCGGGCATCCCCTGCACCCGCCCTGGCCCAATGATGCCTGTATCCGGCCGCCGGATCGTGAAGCGCGGACCATCCTGCCCGTGGAGAATGGCGCGGTGACCGAGGTGTTGGAGAACCTGCGCCTGCCCGGTCACGAGGCGGGGGTCCCGCCCTCTCCCTCCTCGCCCGCATAGCGAGCGACCCGCGTGCGCTGCGCTCTCGTGTGGGAGGACCGTCTGGCCGGGTATCGCTTCCGTCCCGGGCATCCACTGGATCCACGCCGTCTCGAGCTCACGGTCGGACTCATACGTGCCCTCGGCATGGTCGGAGACCGGGACCGACCGCTCGTTGCTCCACGGGATGCCACGGATGAGGAGCTCCTCACGGTGCACGAGCCCGACTACATCGAGGCGGTCCGGGTGGTCTCGGACGATCCGTGGGCCAGAGTGGACCGCCGTTTCGGGCTCGGGACCCAGGACGTGCCCGTGGTGGCCCGGATGCACGAGATGTCGCGGGCCGTGGTCGGCGCCACACTGACGGCCGCCGAGCTGGTCGCGCACGGCCGTGCGACGAGGGCGTTCGCGCCTGCGGGCGGCCTCCACCATGCCCACGCCGGCGCGGCGTCCGGGTTCTGCGTGTACAACGACCTGGCGGTGGCGATCCGGTGGCTGGAGCGGGTGCAGGGCATGCGCGTGATGTACGTGGACTACGACGGCCACCACGGCGATGGCGTGCAGTCGGTGTTCTACGACGACCCTGACGTGCTCACCGTCTCGATCCACGAGAGCGGCCTCTACCTCTTCCCCGCGTCCGGCTTCGTCGACGAGGTGGGCGACGGCGACGGGCACGGGTTCGCTGCCAACATCCCGCTCGAGGCCCAGACGGAGGATGCGTCCTTCATCGCGGCGTTCGACGCCATCGTACCGGACCTCGCGGCGGCCTTCCGCCCCGACATCATCGTGATGCAGGGAGGGTGCGACGCGCACGCCCTCGATCCGCTGACCCACCTGCGCTGCAGCACGCGCCTGTTCGAGGAGCTGGCGGGGCGAGTGGCGGCGCTGGCCGACCGGTTCTGCGACGGCCGTCTCGTCGCCACCGGCGGAGGCGGGTACGCGATCCACGAGGTGGTGCCGCGCGCCTGGACGCTCACGTGGGGCGCGCTTTGCGGGCATCCGGCTCCCGACGATGCGCCCGCCGAGTGGCTGGCGTCCGTGCGCGCGGAGGCGGCGGGTCCGGTGCCTACGCCGTTGCGCGACCCGCCGGACCTGATCCCGCCGTCACAGCGGCGAGAGGAGGTCGAACGCACCAACGAGCTCACGGTGCAGGCGCTGCGGCGTCGGATCATGCCGATCCTGACCGGTTGGGGGCTGGCCTTTTGAGTGATGACGCCGAGCCGCTTCCGCTGACCTGGAGCCTGCTGGACAAGGCGGGACACCCCTTCACCATCCGCCCCTACGTCGAAGCGGATCGCGCTGCGGTGGATGCCATGTACGCGGACTTCGAGCCCAAGCGCTGCGCCCAGGGACTTCCAGCGCTGGACCCAGGTCAGAGAGCGCGGTGGCTGGACGAGATCCTGTCCATGGGTATCCATCTGCTCGTCGAAGTGGGAAGCGTCGTGGCGGGACACGGCATGCTGATCCCACTCGACGAGCACGCTGCCGAGCTTGCCAACTTTCTTCACCAGGCCTCACGTGATCGGGGCATCGGGACCGCGCTGAACCGGGCGCTGCTGGAGGTCGCCCGGCGCGAGCGGATCCGACGGGTGTGGCTGTCCGTGGAGCACTCCAACCGCCGCGCGATCCGATCCTACGAGAAGGTAGGATTCCGCCAGCGCCCGGTGTCGGTGTGGGCGCCCGAGCTGGAAATGGAGATCGCCCTCATCCCGACTGGATGATCTTCTTGAATCCTGGCGCGCATAACGACTATCTTCGGACGACCTCGGCAGCACCGCACCTCCGCACGGAGAGAGGCATGGCCACGAAGAAGACCGAGACGACGAAGTCGAAGTCCACCGCCAAGAAGGCGCCGGCCAAGAAGGCGACCGCCAAGACGGCGACGGCAAAGAAGGCGACAGCGAAGAAGGCCGCGGCTCCGAAGAAGGCCGCTGTCAAGAAGCCCGCGGCGAAGAAGGCCGCTGCGCCGAAGAAGGCCGCTGCCAAGAAGCCCGCTGCGAAGAAGGCCGCTGCGCCGAAGAAGGCCGTGGCCAAGAAGCCGGCGGCGAAGAAGGCTGCGCCGAAGAAGGCTGCTTCGAAGACGTCGGCTGCCGGGGCGAAGGCGGGCGTGGGGAAGGGCAAGGCCAAGATGTCGAAGAACCGCTGAGCGGCTGACGAGCCACATGGCGTGGAGAAGAGGGGGCGCCCGCTGGCGGACGCCCCCCTTCTTCATCGCCTCCTGCCTCGGTCTTCCTCCCCGCCACCTCAGCGCCGGAGTCAGGCGTCCGGCACCGTTTCCATCCCGCCCTGTACCCGTACGGTTCGGCGCACCAGAGCGCCGAGGGTCCCCTGCAGCTCGGCGTGGCTGATGCCGGACGGGAAGCAGACGTCGGCGCCAGTCTCGAGCAAGCGGAGCCGGAGCTTCACGGTTTCGGCGTTCACCACCACGATCGGGAGGCGCCGGAGAGACGGATCCGCCCGCAGATCCCGGATCAGGGACACAACCCAGTCCACGCCCTCTCCAGCTGACAGGACGAGCGCCCCCACGGGTACGCGCAGCAGCCGCTCCCGCGCCCGATCCAGGTCCGCGGCCACTTCCGCCAGGTACCCCGCCGAGCAGAGGCGAACCGCCGTCGCGACGGCTTCGGCCCGGAACGGGTTGACCAGCAGGATCTGGTGGCGTGCGGGGGATTCCAGACGCGCAGGAGCGCGCCGGGCCACCACTTCGAGCAGCGCGTCCACCACCGCCGGATCGTAGCGTCGCCCGGCCTCGCCACGCAGCTCTTCGGCCGCTTCCGTCGGCCTGACCGGCAGCCGGTACGGACGCGGCGAGATCATGGCCACGAATGAGTCCACCACCGACAGGATCCGCGCGGAAAGGGGGATGTCGAGGCCGGCCAGACCGTTCGGGTAGCCCGCACCGTCCCATCGCTCGTGGTGGTGGCGAACGGCCGATCGCACGCCGGCGGGGAGCGGCACGTCGTCGAGGAGGTGGAGGGCCACATTCACGTGGCCTTCGATGCGGCGCCGTTCCTCGGGGGTACGCGCGCGGCGTGCAGAGGCGATCAGCCGTCCTCCCACGGCCAGGCGCGCGAGGTCCCGCAGCAGCGCCGCGAGAGCGACTGCGTCCCGCTCCTCCCTGCGCAGCCCCAGCTCTTCGGCGACCCGGCCGGCGAGGAGCCGGACGAGGCTGCTCCCGCCGCGGAAGAACGGGTCGCGGTATTCCAGGAGACCCACCAGCCGATCCGTGATTTCGAGCAGGGCGGCCGCGTCACCACCCTCGGCTGCAGGGGCGGCGGGCACTGGAGCCACCGCCGACGATCGGTCGGCTGGCGGAGCTGCCGGGGACGCGATTTCTGCGGTACCCGCCGACGCGGGTTCTGTCGCGGCTGTGCCTGCGCCATCGGCAGCGGTGGGCGTGGCGGATGCGGTCCCGTCGGCGGCCTCCGGCCGCCAGCCGAGCATATGGGAAAGCCGCTCGCGGATACCGGGCGCCGTGGCTTCGGATGCACCACGCGCGGGAGCGATGGCTTCGAGCTTGGCCAGGAGGCGCGGATCACCGGGCGTGCGGTCGAGGAGCGACCGGTACACCGACGCGGCCTCCTCGCGGAGGCCCTGGCGCTCGTACAGCTCGGCCATGGTCTCCGTCACCACCTCCCGGGGCAGTCCTCCCGCCGGGGGCGGACTCGCTTCCGTGGTGACAGATGGCCGCGCCTCGTCAGGAGCGGGCGCGTCCCCGTCGGCCGTTCCGAGGGCGGACGCCGCGACCAGACGCTCGAGGTCACGGACTCGCGCTTCCACCTCGGCCGAATCCGTCAGCCGGTCCAGCCGGCGGAAACGCTCCAGCCCTTCGTCGAGGCGTCCTTGCGCCACCGCCAGCTGGCCCAGGTGCTGGAGCGCCACCTGGTTGTCCGGGTCCAGCTCCAGCACACGCCGGAATGCGCCCTCCGCCTCTTCTTCCCTGCCCTGGTCCAGATGCAGCCGGCCCAGCACCACGTACGCACTCGAGTAGTCCGAATGGCGGAGCAGCCCTGCACGCAGGAGCGTTTCCGCCTGCGCGTAGCGGCCCGCGCGGCGGTACGCGTCCGCGAGGTGGGGGAAAACGAGACCGTCTGGGTGAGCGGCGTGAAGCAGCTCGAGGCGGCTGATCTCGTCGCGGTTGTTTGACGCCATGTACCGGGCCGGTGGACGAACGCAGGTGTCGTTCGCCCGGGAATATGCGCGGGCCCCGAGTCTGTCCACAAGCGCGGCGGCCCGGATCAGCCGCCGTTCATTCGCGCGGTTCGGCGGAGTGGGGCGGCGGGTTGTGTCAGAAGATGTATACGGGCGTCCCGACGCTCACCAGCTTCGCCAGCTTCAGAACGTCCTCGTTGTTCATCCGTATGCAGCCGTGGCTGGCGGCGTCGCCGATGCTGTCCTGATCGTAATAGTGGGTGCCGTGGATCATGTATCCATCGCCGAGGGACAGCTTGACCGGGCCCAGGGCATTAGGGATCACGCGCTGGGGGCTGTCGAGGGGAGGTATGAAGATCTTCCCGTCGAAAACGATCTCGCTCCCCGGGGTGAACGGCCACCAGTTGCCCCAACGATTGACGCGTCCTACCCGGTTGTCGCGCACGTCCAGGTAGGTGCCATCGGAGAGCCCCACGCGATCCCCGTCGTTCAGGTGCACAGGCTCCAGGCCTCGAGCGGCGGCCTTCTCGAAGTAGTGCCAGTCGGGCGGGACCCAGCTCGGGTCCTCCCTCTTGTTGAGGATCCGGCGCTCGCCTTTGGGCGTGTCGAACCGGTACGTCCGGTCCGCGAACTTGAAGACCGTCCCCTTCCCCACCGCCACCGGCGCAGAGAAGACGGTGTCTCCGTGCACGACCAGCCAGAGACGTCGCTCCTCCAGCGACACGAGGATCTTCCGGCCGGGATCGGCGGCGGCGGCTTTCACCACGGCACTGTCGACGCCGGAGGGGCTCGGGATCAGGCGCTGGCTCTGTGACGCCCCGGCGGTGAGCACGGTCACCGCCAGACCCAGCGTCGCTGCGGCCGTCGCGGTGGTCCCGATTCTACGCTGGAGCTTTTGCATCGAACTACCCCTCACACCCGCAGATGCACCCTTCGATTCCCTCGCTCACCGAGTCGCAAACACTGCACAACACGGACCAGCCAGCAGCCCCCCTGCTGCCCCCGTATCCTGTTGGGGTGCCGCAGCTTTGCGGCCACCTCATGGCCGACTGTGTCGCGGTTTTCGTAGGCGTGGCGTCATCCCAGCGACGGCACGGGGATCCCGCGCGTGGCCAGGATCCGCTCGAGCGTCTGGCCGATCTTGCTATTGGGCGTGGACGCACCGGCCGTGAAGCCAATGGTGATCGGGCCGTGCGGCAGCCATTCGGCCGCCTCCACTTCCGCGGCCTCGGGATCCAGCTCCGGCTTGTGCCGAATGCGGCCGGCCACGGGATCGATGCAGGTCGCATCACTAATATGGTAGGTGGTCGTGTGCTGTCGACAGAGGTGCGCCAGGTGGTTCGTGTTCGAGGAGTTGTAGCCGCCGATCACGATCATGACATCGGGCGGTTCCTGCATCAGCTTTCGGACCGCGTCCTGCCGCTCCTGCGTGGCGGAACAGATGGTGTCGAAGCTGCGGAAATGCCGGTCGAGCGTCTCCTCGCCGAAGCGGCGGGCGAGGCTCTCTCGCAGCGAGCGGGCAATGGACAGAGATTCGTTGGCCAGCATCGTCGTCTGGTTGGCCGCTCCGACGCGGACGAGGTCCGTTTCCGGATCGAACTCGGGCGAGGCCTTGCCGCGGAAGTGGCTGATCAGCGCTTCACGGTCGAGCGCAACCCCGTTCCCCTCGATGTAGTCCGTCAGCAGCTTCGCCTCCTCCATGTGCCGCACGATGACGTACCGTCCTCCGTGGCGGTTCACCTGGGAGGCCGTGGCCCGCGTCTCCTCGTGGCGGTGCTTGCCGTGGATCACGGCGGTGAACCCGTCGCGGGCGTAGCTGTCCACTCTCTTCCACACGTTCAGGACCGAGCCGCACGTCGTGTCCACCAGGATCGCTCCGGTGCCCTTCAGCGTCTCGAAGTCGTGCAGCGTGACGCCGAAGGCGGGAAGGATGACGACGTCGTCGGGGGTGAGGTCGGAGAAGTCGAAGCGGCCGTCGCCGTCCGGATAGAGGAAGCGGATCCCCATGTCCCGCAGGCGCTGGTTCACGTGCGGGTTGTGAATGATCTCACCGACCAGGAACATGCGGCGCTGCGGGAACTTCAATGCCGTCTGGTACGCGTACTCCACGGCGCGGTCCACACCGTAGCAGAAGCCGAACTCCTCCGCGAGGCGGACCGTGATGTCGCCGTAGAGCGCGGTGTGACCTTCGGCGGCCTTTATCTGTGCCACCACCGCGCTGTGGTACTCGGCATCGAGAACGGGCTGGACCTCCTGTTTCAGACCCAGGCCGCGGCGGAAGTAGGTCTCGGATTCGGGCATCGGCGCTCTGCGCTCCTGGTGGCATCGTCATCGTCCAGCACGGGTCCCGCAGGGTAGCCGCCACCCGCGCCGTGATGAAGACCCCGTCGCTGCGGCCGTGTTCCGCCGGGAGCGGCAGGCACGGGCAATGTGGCCGGGGTGCGGAGTTCGGAGCATGGCGTCCCCCACGGACGAGCCGTTCGTCGCTCCGATGGCTACGGCGGCAGCGCATGGCGGGCGGTCGCGCGGGAGGCGGAAATGCTATACCTTACGCGGCTTTCAGTCCCCTTTGGAGGTGGAAATTTGGACGTTCGATCGGTGGAGTTCCTGAAGCGGCTTCTCGACGCCGCCGGCCCGAGCGGATTCGAGGCCAGGGCGGCGCGCGTGTGGCGGGAGGAGGCGGAGACCTTCGCCGACACGGTCACGGCAGACGTGAGCGGCAACTCAATGGCCGCTGTGAACCCGGAGGGTGTGCCGCGGGTGATGCTGGCCGGTCACATCGACGAGATCGGCCTGATGCTGACACACATCGATGACGACGGCTACCTCTATTTCCAAGGAATCGGTGGCTGGGACCCGCAGGTGCTGGTGGGCCAGCGTGTCCGGCTTCTGACGCAGAACGGGGACATCTCGGGTGTGGTCGGCAAGAAGCCGATCCACCTGATGAAGGGCGACGAGAAGGACAAGGCGTCGAAGATCGAGGATCTGTGGATCGATGTCGGCGCCGCGAACAGGGAAGCCGCGAAGCGACTGGGTGTTCGCGTGGGCGATCCGGCCGTGATCGACGCGCCGGTGGTGGAGCTGAACGAGGAGCGGATCGTCAGCCGCGCCATCGACAACCGGATCGGTGCCTTCGTGGTGCTGGAAGCGCTACGGCTTCTGGCCGCGGAGCGGCCGCAGGCGTCGGTGACGGCCGTTGCCACGTCCCAGGAGGAGATCGGATACAGTGGCGGCGGCGCGCGCACGAGTGCGTACACGGTGGACCCGGCGGTGGCACTGGTGGTGGACGTCACCTTCTCGTCCGACGCCCCGGGGCTGGAGAAGAAGGAGCTCGGGGAGCACAAGCTGGGCGGGGGTCCCGTCCTGGCCCGGGGCTCCGCGGCGCATCCGGTGGTGTTCGACCGCCTGGTCGAGATCGCGGAGCGGGAAGGGATTCCGTACACGATCGCGGCACAGGCTCGCTTCACCGCCACGGACGCGGACACGATCTATCTGTCCCGGGCGGGCGTGGCCACGGGCCTCATCTCCGTGCCCAACAGATACATGCACTCGCCGAACGAGATGGTGAGCCGCTCGGACCTGGAGCACGCTTCCAGGCTCATTGCCACCTTCGTGCGCGAGCTGGGTCCGGATACCGATTTCGTGCCGAGGTAGTGAACGGGATGCGCCTGATCGACATCTCGCAGCCGCTCGGGCCCGGCACGGCGGCCTGGCCAGGGGACCGGCCCTTCGAGCTCCAGTGGAGCCTGCGCCGGGACCGCGGCGACAGCGTCGACGTGGCCAGCATCACGTTGAGCGTCCACACGGGCACTCATGTCGACGGTCCCGGCCACACCGGGGACGGGCCGGGGGCCGGCGCCCTGGACCTGGCGCCGTTCTTCGGCCCGTGCGTGGTGGTGGACGCTCGCGCTGCAGTGGCGGGAGAGCCTGCGGTGGTGACCGCGGCGGCACTCGAGGGTGTGGACGTCGCGAGGACGCCCCGTCTCCTGTTGAGGACGCGAGACTCGGTGGACGCGGCCCGGTTCCCCGAGCGGTTCGCCGCATTTTCGGTCGAGCTCGCGCGCGAGGTGTCGCGGCGCGGCTTCGTGCTGGTCGGGACCGATGCGCCTTCCGTGGATCCGGTGGACTCAACGACGCTGAACGCGCACCGGTTGCTGGCAGAGGCCGGGATCCCGAACGTGGAGAACCTGGTCCTGTCCGGGGTAACACCGGGCCTGTACACGTTCATCGGGTTGCCGCTCCGCCTCGTGGAGGCGGACAGCTCGCCGGTCCGCGCGGCGCTGATCGCGTCGTAGGAAGCGAGGTGGATCACCGGGAGCCTGGCCAGCGCCAGGGGAGGCGTACGCTTGACAGTACCCATCGTCATCCCGTGGGACCTCTACGAGGGCAAGCTGGTGGTCTGGTGCGAGACGGTGGCGGCGGGTGCCCGGCGGGCCGTGCTGCTGCCACGATTGGACACCATCTTCGCCCCGACGGAAGAGGATCCGACGCGGGAGAGGGAGTACGCGTCGCTCGACTGGCGGCTGGTGTCCCCTCGGGAAGAGGACTGGGCCCGCTACGCTTCGATCGTGGCGTCGCACGCGGGACGCTACCGTATACTCCACCGAATGCAGCGGGTGGAGAACATCGCAGAGTGGGTGGCGGGGCGGAAGGTGGTGGTGCCACAGTACCACCTGTGGCTGTACGGACGGGAAGAGACAGGGGTCGAGATCGACAGACTGTATGCAGAGCCGGACGCCGGCGCGCGGCGGCGGCTCTGGCGTGACCTGCTGGCGTGGCAGACGTCAGCGCAACTGCGGATGGAGGACGACTGAGTCGCATGGATACGACGAAGCTGGTGAAAGAGATCCAGGGGATGCGGGAGGGTGGCTACCTGGCCGACCCGATCCTGCGGAAGGCGGTCCGGACGCTTGAAGAGGCGGATGACCGTTTCAACTGGGTGGGCGTGTACCTGATGAGGGAGAACGAGCAGAAGCTCTGGCTCCACAACTACGTGGGTACCCCGACGGAGCACGCCATCATCGAGGTCGGCCAGGGTGTGTGCGGCACGGCCGTGGCCGAGAAGGCCAACCAGATGGTGGCGGATGTGAGCCAGGTTGAGAACTACCTGGCATGCAGTCCCAAGGTGAAGTCGGAGATGGTGGTGCTGATCCGTGCGGGTGACGAGATCCTGGGGCAGATCGACATCGACAGCCACCAGAAGGCCGCCTTCACAGAGGCGGACGAGGGAGGCGTGCAGCTGGTGGCGGACAAGCTCGCGGAAGTCCTGATGCACGAGCGGCAGAGCTGAGCCGATCGTGCTGAGGACGGTCCTTGCGCCGAATGCGTCGCCGCTGACGCTGGACGGCACCCGGACCTACATCGTCGGACGTGACCGGGTCGCGATCATCGACCCGGGCTCGAAAGACCCGGGACACCTGGATGCGGTATCGCTGGCCATCGGCGACGCGGCCGTGTCCGCCATTCTGGTCACGCATGCCCATCCGGACCACGCCGATGGCGCCGGCGAGCTGGCCGAGCGCCACGGCGCGCCGGTGCGGATGGAACGGACACGCTCCCTCGCAGACGGCGCCCGTGTCCCGACCGACGACGGGGACCTCGTGGCCGTGTTCACCCCCGGGCACACCCTGGATCACGTCTCCTTCCACTGGGCCGCGAAGGACGCCGTGTTCTGCGGCGACCTGATGATGGGCGGCGCGGACACCGCCCTGGTGGCACCGCCGGAAGGGGGGCTCGGCCCCTACCTCGCCTCGCTGGAGCGGATCCGGTCGTTGAGGCCGAACGTCATCTACCCGGGCCACGGTCCCGCCTTCCAGACTCCCGACCAGGCACTCGATCGCTACGTCCGCCACCGACAGCTGCGCCTGGAGCAGGTGGTGAGTGCGCTGCACGGCGGCGCACGAACAGCCGACGACCTGCTTGCCGCCGTATACGGCCCCCGCCTCGACCCGGATCTGGAGGCAGCCGCGGCGGCGGCGCTGAAGGCGTACCTCGAGTACCTCCAGGGGCAGGGACGGATCCGCCGCGCCGGACGCGGATGGGAGCCCCGGGAGCGATGACGGTCGCCTCCCCGGGCGAGGAGAAGGCGGCCGGATCCGTGCTGGAGCGGCTGCGAGCGCTTGTGGAGCTCGAGTCCCCATCCGAAGACGAGGATCGCCTGCGCGCGCTGGCAGGGCACCTGGCCCGGACCCTCACCGACCTCGGCGCCGCCGTCGAGCGGGTGGAGGCCCCCGGGGTAGGTGAGCACCTCGTGGCCCGGGCACGGGGCACCGAGCCGCAGCTGGAACCGGTCCTGATCCTGGGCCACTTCGACACCGTCCACCCGGCGGGCTCCTTCGCGCCGGCCTTCACCGTGGCGAACGGCATCGCTCGCGGCCCCGGCGTATTCGACATGAAGGGCGGCATCGCGTGCGTGCTCGAGGCGCTTGCTCGCCTTGCCGGTCGGGGCCGCGCGCCGCGGCGCCCCGTCGTCCTGCTGCTGACGTGCGACGAGGAGACGGGCTCGACCACGTCGCGCGAGCTGATCGAAGCGCTCGGGCGCGAGGCCTCGGCGGTGCTGGTGCCCGAGCCGCCGCTGGAGAATGGGGCGGCGAAGACGCGGCGGAAGGGCGTCGCCTTGTACCGCGTGGACGTGACGGGCAAGGCGTCCCACGCGGGTCTGGACCCGGACGGGGGCGTTAACGCCGCGGTGGAGCTCGCGCACCAGGTCGTTGCAGCGGCGTCGCTCGGCGACCGGGGGGCGGGGACGACGGTTTCCGTGACGCGGATCGGCGGCGGCACGGCGTCGAACGTGATTCCGGCTTCGGCGTGGGCGCTCCTGGACGTCCGCTTCACGAGCGCCGATGAAGCGCGCCGGATCGATCGGCTGCTGCGCTCGCTGACGCCGGCGACGCCCGGGGCTTCGGTCGAGGTCAGCGGAGGGACGAATCGGCCGCCGCTGGAGCGCACTCCCGGGGTGGTGGCGCTGCTGGAACGAGCGCGGTCCCTGGCAACGGCGAATGGCTGGACGCTGGCCGAGGGCTCGGCCGGGGGTGCCAGTGACGGTTGCTACACCGCGGCGCTGGGCACACCCACGCTGGACGGCATCGGCCCGGCTGGCGGTGGGGCGCACACGCCGGACGAGCACGTCCTGGTCGAGGACCTCGAGCGGCGAGTGTCCCTGTACGCGAGGCTGCTGGAAACGCTATGACGGAGATCGTGGTCCGACCGGTGGAGGGACCGGCGGAGCGGGAGGCATGCGTGCGCCTCCAGCAGGCCACGTGGGGCCGCGACTTCGCCGACCGGGTCCCCGCGTCCATCCTCATGCTGGCCCAGGAGATGGGCGGAATAGTGAGCGGCGCGTTCCTCGGTGACCGGCTGGTGGGGTTCGTGTTCGGGATCACGGGGCTCCGGGACGGCGAGCTCGCGCACTGGTCCGACATGCTCGCCGTGGACCCGGAGGTCCGCGGCCGCGGAGTCGGGAGACGCCTGAAGCTGCACCAGCGCGAGCTTCTGCTCGCCCGCGACGTCCCGCGGATGATCTGGACCACCGACCCGCTCGAAGCCCGCAACGCCCACCTGAACCTGCGGCGTCTCGGCGCCACCGCCCGGACGTATCTCCGCGAGCTCTATGGCGATTCGGTCTCGCCTCTGCACGCAGGAATCGGCACGGACCGGATCCTCTGTGAATGGGCGCTCGACTCGGAGCGGGTCGCCGCCCGCGTGGCCGGCAGCGGGCCGGAGACGCCCGCCCGGCCGGGGACCATCCTCAACCCGACGGCGGAGGCAGGCAGACCGTGGCCGCAGCCGCCGGAAGGCGGAGTGACGCCCCGGGCCGAAGTCGTGGGGGTGGTCGTTCCCGCGGAGATCCAGGGGTTGAAGTCGGCGGATCCGGAGCTTGCGCGCGCGTGGCGTTTGAGCGTGCGGACGGCGCTCGAGGCCGCCTTCCGCGAGGGCTACGTGGCAGTCGACTTCATTTCGGGGCCTGTGGTGGGGACGTACGTGCTCGCGCGCGGCTTGTCCCTGTAGAGCTCGGCGTCGGCCCTCTGCAGGAGATCCTCCGCCCCGGTCACGTCGCGGGCGTACACCGCGATTCCCGCGGACACGCCAATGTCGCAGCGACCCAGCTTTGTCGCCGCGTCCGAGAATCGTGCGCGAACCCGCTCGACGAAGACGCGCGCGCCGGCAAGATCGGTGTCGGAGAGCAGCGCGACGAACTCGTCACCACCGTAGCGTGCGGCCAGGTTCATGGCCCGGGTCTCCTCCCGCAAGGTGCTGCCGAATGCGGCCAACGCCTGGTCGCCGGCGAGGTGCCCGTACGTGTCGTTGTACTCCTTGAAGGTGTCGAGGTCGAACATCACTGCGGCGAGGCGACGTCCGCGCCGGGCGGCCGCGAACTCCCGTTCCAGCTCCCGCTGCAGCTGGCGCCGGTTGGCCAGCCCGGTGAGCGGGTCCGTGATGGAAAGGGTGCGGACCTGATCAAAGAGGCGCGCGGTCTTGATCCCGATGCCTGCCTGTTCCGCCATCGCCCCCAGGAGGTGCAGCTCCTCTGCCTGGAACGGGTCGCTCCGGATGCAGGCGAACAGGGCACCGAAGGTCTGGTCACGGAATCGGATCGGCGCAGCCGCCACGGGCCAGCGCCCGAGGAACGCGAGGCTTTCCGGCTGGATATACGGGTCCCGCGTCGGGTCCACCGTGGCGCGCGGCTCACCGTGGAGCACCACCCAGCCGGTGAAGCTGCCCTCGAGGGGGAAGCGGAGCCCGACCACGTCCTCGGACATGCCGACCACGGCCCGGGTCTCCAGCGTCCGCCCGTCCTCGGTCAGGAGCTCGATCCCGGCCGCTCTCGTGCCGAAAACGCGGCGCGCTGCCTCCGAGATCAGCCTGAGCGTGGAATCGAGATCCGTCGTGCCGGCGAGCGAGTGAGCCACCTCCACGAGCGCCTGCGTATGCGCCAGCTGCCGCCGATGGTCCGCACCCCGTTCCGCTGCGCGGAGCGCCTGCGCGGTGCGAACTGCCAGCACGACCGCGAGCAGCGCGATCGCCCCGAGCGTGACGCGGCTCACGGCGTCGCGAAAAGCGATATCCAGCGCAGCGGCGCCGAGAAGGAGCGAGACGGCCGGCACGATCGAGGCGCGCACCACCTCGTGGGCGCGGCGTCCCACTAGCATGGCGGCGGCCGTGGCGGCCTGGCGCCTCGCTCGATACCCGGCGGCCGCGAACAGCAACCAGCCGGCGACCCATGCGAGGTCGAAGCCGTCGCCCATGCGCAGCGGGTGCGCGTCGATACCGGCCAGTGAGAACAGCGTGGCCGCGGCGAAGAGAGCCGTGGCGAGGAAAAGGAGCACCGCGGAGGAGGAATCCAGCGTGGAGGTGCCACGCAGCAGGACGAGCGCCGACACGAGCGCAGGCACGACGACCACGGTGTGGGCGAGGGCCAGGGTGGCCAGCTCGGCGTGAGTCGCGCTTCGGGCGAGGAGCGGCTCCACGGCCACGCGCAGCGTGATCACCACCGCGGCCAGGAGCAGAAGGGCGGCATCCCCCTTCAGCGCCGGTGTCCACAGGCTCTGCCGCCGCTGTCCAACGGCCAGAGCGGCGCCCACCGCGAGAAGGATGTTGGGCAGCAGGTAGACGTACAGCGACAGCGGCACACCGGCCGGGGACCAGACGTACTGCTCGTACAGGGCGAGGATCTCCGCCACCACCGCCACCGCCGCGGCGCTCGCCAGCACCACGAAAGCCAGGCGCGGCCACGAAAGCGCCCGGCGCGCAGCGTACCCCCACCCGAGCGAGCCGATCAGGGGCGCGAACACCCAGGGCCACGCGCGAAGCGGCGCGGCACCCGCGTGCGCGAGCAACGGCAGCGATGCCACGGCGACGGCGATGATGCCGAGGAGCCACCACGGCACCCTCGCCGTCGATCGCTGCATCACGCGAACGGCGCCAGTTGCTATGAGTTCGCTTCGGGGTGTCGGTAGATCGACCCCCATGGTGCCCTTCCTGGACTTCCTATATACGTTGCCCGGGAGATTAGGGAGGGCTCGCCAAGTCCAGGGAAGTTACTCCCTCGGGCGCGCACGTTCAAGGATCGCAATGCGCATTCACCGGGTTCGGCTCAGGACCATCCAGCTCCGTCTCCGCCACCCGTTCCGGATCTCCTCGGGCGTGACGCACGAACGGACCATCCTGCTGGCGTTCGTCGACTTCGGCGGGATGGAGGGGGTAGCCGAGTGCGTGGCAGGAGAGGCGCCCATCTACACGGCGGAGACGGTGGAGACCGCGAGCTGGGTGATCCAGCGCCACCTGGCGCCTGCGGTGATCGGCGTGGAGTTCGCAGACCCGCCCGCGCTCTGGGGTCTTCTGGAGCGCACTGCGCGCGGGCACCTGATGGCGAAGGCGGCGATCGAGATGGCGGCCTGGGATGCGTACGCGAAGCTGCGCGGCGTCCCGCTGGCGGAAGCGCTCGGAGGGGTAGCAGCCGCCGTTCCGGCGGGCGTGAGCATCGGGATCCAGGATAGCCTGGATGCGCTGCTGGCGCGCGTGAGTGAGTTCGTGCACCAGGGCTACCGACGCGTGAAGCTGAAGATCGCGCCCGGCAAGGACACCGCGGTCCTGGACGCCGTGCGCTCGGCGTTCCCGGAGGTCCCGCTGACCGTGGACGCGAACAGCGCCTACGAAGCGGGAGACCTCGACCACCTGGCGGCGTTCGACCGCTACGAGCTTCAGCTGATCGAGCAGCCCTTCCGGGAGGACGCCCTGCTGCTGCACGCCCGCCTGCAGGCGAGGATGGCGACACCGGTATGCCTGGACGAGAGCATCACGTCGGCGGAGCGGTGCCGGGAGGCGCTCGAGCTCGGCGCGTGCCGGGCGGTCAACATCAAGCCGGGCCGGCTCGGCGGGCATTCCCCCTCCCTCCAGGTCCACGACCTGTGCCGCGATGCGGGTGTGCCCGTCTGGTGCGGGGGAATGCTGGAGTCCGGCATCGGCCGCGCCCACAACGTGGCTCTGGCGAGCCTCCCCAACATGAGGCTCCCTGGCGACACATCCGCCAGCGACCGTTACTGGGACAGGGACGTCGTGGACCCGCCTTTCCGCCTGGCGGAGCACGGAATGGTGGCGGTGCCGACGGGTGCGGGGATCGGCGTCGCCCTGGACGAGGAGTTCCTGACTGCCATCGAGTCCGACCGGGTCGATCTCGTGTGATGGCGCCCGCCGAGCGTCAACGGCTGGCTTCCGGCAACGGCCTGCTTCCTTCGGACGCGGCGGCGCGCACGAGCTCCCACGCTCGGCGGACGTGGGCCTCCGTGGTCCGGAGGTTCCCGATCGCGATGCGGATGGCGTAGCGCCCCCGCACGCTGGTGTGCGACATGAAGACCTCGCCGCTGGCATTCACCCGCGCCAGGATCCGCTCGTTCATCGCGTTCACCGCCTCGTCCTCAAGCCCGGTGGGATGGAAGCGGAAGGCCACCACCGAGAACAGGGTGGGGGCGAGGCGCTCGAAATCCGGAGCGTCGTCGACCCAGGAGGCGAAGAGTCGGGCGAGCCGGACGTGCTCACGCAGCGCCTCGACGATCCCGCTGCGGCCGAAGTAGCGGAGCACGAACCAGAGCTTGAGCGAGCGGAACCGCCGACCCAGGGCGACGCCGTAGTCCATCAGATTGGTTACGCCTGTCTCCGGCGTACGCAGGTACTCGGGGGTCAGGCTGAAGGCCTGGCGCAGGATGTCCGGGTGCCGGGTGTACGCCGCCGAGCAGTCCACGGGCACGAACATCCACTTGTGCGGGTTGACGACCAACGAGTCGGCCCGTTCGCATCCGTCCAGAACGTGGCGGAGCTCCGGGACGATGGCGGCCGTGCCGCCGTACGCGGCATCCACGTGGAGCCACATCGCTTCGCGCTCGCAGATGTCGGCGATTTCCGGAACCGGGTCCACGGCGGTGACGCCCGTGGTCCCGATGGTGGCCACGGCCGCCATGGGTCGGAAGCCACGCGCGCGGTCCTGACCGATGGCGTGTCGGAGCGCGTCCGTGTCCATGCGGAAGTCCCCGTCGGTTGGCAGGCGAACGAGGTTCTCGGCGCCCAGACCCAGGGCGATGACGGCCTTGTCCACGCTGGAGTGCGCCTCCTCGGAGCAGTACACGCGGAGCCGGGGGACGTCGTCGCGGCCCGCGAGCCCGCGCGCCCGGATGTCGAGACCCGCAGCCTCACGGGCTGCGGCGAGAGCGTAGAAGGTGCTGGAAGAGGCGGTGTCGTTGATGACCCCATGGAAGGAGGCGGGGAGCCCCAGCAAATCCCGCAGCCAGCCCAGGGTCACCTCTTCGAGCTCGGTCTGCGCCGGGCCGCTGCGCCAGAGCATGGCGTTGACGTTCAGCGCCGCAGCGAGCGCTTCCCCGAGGATCCCGGGCGCCGATCCCGTGATGCCGAAGTAGGCGAAGAACCCCGGGTGATTCCAGTGAGTGGTGTTCGGGACGATGAGCCGGTCATAGTCGGCCAGGATCGCCTCGAACGGCTCGGGATGCTCGGGTGCGAGGGGAGGCAGCGCTGCCCGGACGTCGCCGGGCTGCAGCCGCGGAAGCACCGCCACGCGCTCCGGGTGCGCGAGGTAGTCGGCGATCCGGTCGATGACTGCGCGGCCCTGCTCCCGGAAGGTTTCCGGATCCATGTCGGCGTGCATGGCAGCGAAACTAGGCGAGCGGCGACGACGCGTCCACCGCTGGCGCCCACCCGCCCCCGCTTTACGGGCGGACCCGGGGCGACGACCTTCCGTCGATGCGCACGCTACTTCCCCCGGCGGGATTCGGTGCCGCCGTCGCGGCCGTGCTCGCCCTCTCCGGATGCGGCGCGGGTGGGGCGAGGCCGGTGCCGGCCCCGAGCCCTCGCGAGCCGGTTGCCGCGGCAGCCGGCCACGCGGCCGACCTTCCTCCCGCGCCCGATACGAGTCCGGGCATGGCGGCTGCGCCGGGCAACAGCAGTCCGGCGGCGACACCGACCGTGCCGGCGCCGTCGCTCCGGGAAGCTACGCGCCTGCTGGACTCCCTGATGGCCGCCCCGCCGCTGGGGCGTGCGCACTGGGGCGTCGCCGTCTACGATGCGGCGACGGGTGAGGCTCTGCTGGAGCGGAACGCGGACGAGCTGTTCGTCCCGGCTTCGAACATGAAGCTGGTGACCGTGGCCGCTGCGCTCGCGCTGCTGGGCCCCGACTTCCGCTTCACCACAACGGTGGCCGCGCCCGGGCTCGCCGACGGAGCCGCGGAAGCGCTCGTGGTCCGCGGCGGTGGCGACCCGACGATCTCGCGCGCGTTCTTCCACACCCCGCTGGCGCCGTTCGATTCCCTCGCCGACTCACTGTCGGCGGCGGGATTGAAGCGCGTGGATGGCCCCCTGATCGTGGACGAGACCCGGTTCGACAGCACTCTGGTGAGCCCGGCCTGGGAGGCGGGCGACCTGCGCTGGTACTACGCGGCCCCGGTCACCCCGCTGGCCGTGCTCGAAGGCGCCTTCCCGCTGCTCGTCGTTCCAGGCGGCGCCGGAGGCCGCGCACGCGTGAGCGTGCTGCACGAAGGGTCGCCGGTGACGCTCGACGCAAGCGTGACAACGTCTCCGGGAAACGCCGCGTGGAACGACGTGGTGGGGTGGGTCGGGGCGACGGACACGCTGCGCGTCCGCGGGCGGATCGGCGCCGGCGCGCGCCCGGACACGTCGTGGCTGGCGCAGCGGGACCCCGGCCGCTGGGCCGGCCTCGCGCTTGCGGCGTCGCTTGCAAGGGCGGGGATCGACGTCGCCGGTCCGGTGATCGTGCGGTACGGCGAGCCGCCGTTTCCTGACGCTCCATCCCTCGCGGTATGGCGATCTCCGCCGCTCGTGCATATCCTCCCGCTCCCGTTGGCGCACTCGGACAACTGGATCGCGGAGATGATCCTGAAGACGTTGGGCGCGGAGGCGGGTGACGGTGGAACATGGAGCGCCGGGACGGCCGTGGCCGAGCGGTTCATGGCCGCGGAGGTGGGGTTGGATCCCGGCGCCATGTACATGCGCGACGGCTCGGGGCTGGCTGCCCAGGACCTGGTCACGCCGCGTGCACTGGTGAGCGTGTTGCGATACGTTCGCAGCACCCCGTGGGGCGCCGCCTTTCGCGCTGCCATGGCTGCTCCCGGCGACACGGCCGGGACGCTGGAGCATCGGCTCGATGGCTACGGAGGTCGCCTGGTGGCAAAGACGGGTACGATCACGCACGTGAACGCGCTGAGCGGGTACCTGCGGACGGAAGGCGGACGGGAGCTTGTGTTCAGCGTCCTGGTCAACGCCGCCGGCCGCCCCGCCTCCGAGGTCCGCAGGGCGGTGGATCGGGTGGTGGAAGCGCTACTCCGAAGTGGGAGCTGAACAGATGGACGAGAACACACAGGGCACGGCGGGCCGCGCAGCACCGAAGCGGGGGAAGGGGTTTCTCTGGGCGTTCCTGGCGGTGCTGATCGCGTTCGGCGCCGGGTACGGATGGCAGTGGTACGAAGGCCGCTCAATCCGCGAACAGCTGGATCGGACCGAGAAGGAGCTCCGTATCGAGCGGCTCCGGATCGGGCTCGCCCAGGCCGCCGTGGCCGCACAGTCCGGTGACTTCGAAGCCGCGCGCCGGCAGATGAGCGAATTCTTCACGCACCTCCAGGACGCCGCCGAGGACCTCCCGCCCGACCTCGCTGCCCTGGCGCAAACGATCCTGGTTCAGCGCGACGACGTCATCACCGGGCTGTCGCGCTCCAACGCGCAGTACGTGGGCGTGCTCTACGGTATGCTGAACCGGTTCGAGGCGGCCGCCCCCCAGGCCGGCGCAGAGACCCCGGAACCAGACCGGTCCGCGCCGAGCACCGCGCCTTCGGGGGTGGGAAACGAGCCGGCAGGAGGCGAGCAGGCACCCGGGACCGGCGCGGAATCCGCGGGCTCCGCGCTGCCCGCGGCCCCGCCGGCCGTCGACAGCGGCGCGCGGTGAGCCCGTGCCGGGCCACGCACGTCCTGGCAGCTCAGGACCCGGCGAGCTCGGTCGACAGCGCGGCCCTCGTGGCCCGGTAACCCTCTTCGAGGAAGTATTCGACGGCGTCGAAGTCGAAGGTCGAGTACCCTTGCAGCTTCGGGTGTACGTGTACCACCCGCGGGCCGAGCCAGGAGTCCTCCACCACCTCCCGCCGGGCGTGCGCCATGATGTCCATGACGCGGTGGTGGATCGCGATCATCCCTTTCTCCACCGTGTCCGCGGCGTCCTTGGTCCGGCCCGCGGAGGCGTTCACGGCAATGATCAGGTCGGCCCCCCGATCCGCCGCGCGCGTGATCGGCACGGTGTCCATCACCCCCCCGTCCACCAGGTGCATCCGGTTCACCTGCGCAGGCGGGTAGAAGACCGGCAACGCCGAAGACGCGTACACCGCCTCCGCCAGGTGCACGTCCGTCCGGCCCCCGGCACCGAACCACACGGTGCGCCCGCTCTCCAGGTCGACCGCGTTGATGCTTACCGGCAGCACCAGCTCAGACCATTCCCGCACGGGCAAGACGCGCGCGATGTACGCTCGCAACGCCTCTCCCTTGAACATCGCGGGCTGACGGATGCCGTTCGGCAGCAGCGCCCAGCGATTGATGTCCACGATGTCCTGCTTGCGGAGAGCCCGCGCGTGCCGCACCAGGTCTTCGGGAGTGGCCCCGCCGGCTATGCTGGCCGCCACGAGCGCCCCGATGCTCGTCCCCACGACTTCCGTCACCGGAATCCCCGCCTCGCGCACGGCGCGCCACGCTCCGGCGTGGGCGATCCCCTTCACTCCGCCGCCCCCCAGGACGAGCACCACCCGCTGTGTCAATGCGGTCATGCCGGCAACGTACCGCCCCGGCTCCTTCGCGGGAAGCCGGGGACCCTGGGGCGTGTTCGGGGGTTGCATTGGGACTGGCGGCGCGGTATGGTTGAGATCAAGAATCATTCTTTGTAACGAGCGCACCGCCCGGCAGGCCCGCCACGGGGCGGGTTTTGTTTGCACGGCAGTGGAGGAATCGAGCGCGGAGACATGGCGATCCTGAAGATCGAGGACCTGCGGGCGAAGGTCGCAGGAGACGAGGGGCAGGAGATCCTGCGGGGGTTGAGCCTGGAGGTGGAGGCCGGGAAGATCCACGCGATCATGGGCCCGAACGGGTCCGGGAAGAGCACGCTGGCCAAGGCGCTGGCGGGGCATCCCTCGTACGAGGTGACCGGAGGTCGGGTCGAGTTCGAGGGCGAGGACCTGCTGGCTCTGGCGGCGGATGAGCGGGCGCGGGCGGGCGTGTTCCTTGCTTTCCAGTACCCTGTGGAGATCCCGGGCGTGTCCATCGCGAACTTCCTGCGAACGGCGATCCAGGCGAAGCGTGGCGACGAGGAAGTGGACCTGTTCGAGTTCCAGCAGGAGCTGATGGAGAAGATGGCGCTGCTGGAGATGGACCCGGCGTTCGCGGTGCGGAGCGTGAATCAGGGGTTCAGCGGTGGCGAGAAGAAGCGAAACGAGATCCTGCAGCTCGCGATGCTGGAGCCGAAGCTGGCGATCCTGGACGAGACGGACTCGGGCCTGGACATCGACGCGCTGAAGGTGGTGGCGAGCGGGGTGAACAGGATCCATGACCAGCGCGAGGACATGGGAGTGCTGCTGATCACGCACTATCAGCGCCTGCTGAATTACATCAGGCCCGATGTCGTGCACGTGATGGTGCGGGGCCGGATCGTTGAGAGTGGCGGCGCGGATCTGGCGCTCAAGCTGGAGGAGCAGGGCTACGAGGCCTGGCGAGAGGAGGAGGCGGCGGGGGTCTGAGCGCGTCCCGTATAACGGTGGTGCGGGACGGCGCGCCTTTCGAACGGCGGCGCCGCTTCGCGGCTGTCGAGGGCGGGGCCGGCGGAACGGCGGATCAGGAGGGTATTGCGGGGCTGAGATCGAATCCCGCAGCGCGGGTCGCGACGGCGAAGCCGGAGCGATCGAATCCCGCAGCGCGGGTCGCGACGGCGAAGCCGGAGCGATCGAACTCCGCGTAGCGGGCTGCCGGAGGCATGGACCGCCATCCGGCGCCAACGGAACGTCGGCTGCCGGGTAGCAGAGGGAAGACGACAAGCAGTGCCCACACGGGTGGAAGGCGAGAAGCTATGCCGTACGACGACACAGTCGCGAATCTGGGGCTCGAGGACTACAAGTACGGGTTCCGAACGGACGACCAGGTGGTCTTCCGGGCCGAGCCGGGCCTCAGCGAGGACGTGGTTCGCCAGATCTCGGCGAACAAGGGCGAGCCGGACTGGATGCTGGATTTCCGGCTGAAGGCGCTGGAAGTCTACCACCGGAAGCCGATCCCGACGTGGGGCGCGGACCTGACGGGTCTCGAGGAGGTGCTGGACAGCATCTACTACTACGTCCGGCCGCAGGAGAAGATGGAGCGGTCATGGGAGGACGTGCCGGAGAACATCAAGAAGACGTTCCAGCGGCTCGGGATCCCGGAGGCAGAGCAGAAGGTGCTGGCGGGTGTCGGTGCGCAGTACGAGTCGGAGATGGTGTACCACTCGCTGAAGAAGGAGTGGGAAAACAAGGGGATCATCTTCGAGTCTATCGAGAACGGGCTGCGTCTCTATCCCGAGCTCTTCCGCGAGCACTTCTCCACGGTCGTTCCGCCGGCCGACAACAAGTTCGCGGCGCTGAACTCGGCCGTGTGGTCCGGGGGGTCGTTCGTCTACATCCCGAAGGGCGTGAAGATCGACACGCCCCTCCAGGCGTACTTCCGTGTGAACCAGGAGCGGATGGGCCAGTTCGAGCGCACGCTGATCATCGTGGAGGAGGGGGCGGACGCGCAGTACATCGAGGGGTGCACGGCGCCGGTCTACTCGACGGAGTCGTTCCACAGCGGCGTGATCGAGATCATCATCAAGGACAACGCCCGTTTCCGCTACGTCACGATCCAGAACTGGTCGAACAACATGTACAACCTGGTCACCCAGCGGGCGCTGGTGGGCCGGAACGGGCACATGGAGTGGATCGACGGGAACCTGGGGTCGAAAGCGACGATGAAGTACCCGTCGTGCTACCTGATGGGCGAGGGTGCGCACGGCTCGATCCTGAGCATCGCGTACGCGGGCAACGGGCAGCACCAGGACACGGGCGGGAAGGTGGTGCACGCGGCGCCCAACACGACGTCGCAGATCATCTCGAAATCGATCTCGGTGGGCACAGGCCGCTCGACGTACCGGGGTCTGGCGAAGGTGTACGAGGGAGCGACGCGGGCGAAGAGCAACGTGGAGTGTGACGCTCTGCTGCTGAACGAGACGAGCCGCACGGACACGTTCCCGTACATCGAGATCGAGGAGAACAGCGCGAGCATCGGGCACGAGGCGAGCGTGTCGAAGATCGGCGAAGAGCAGCTCTTCTACCTGATGAGCCGCGGTCTGGCGGAGGACGAGGCCGCCGCGCTGATCGTGCGCGGCTTCATCGAGCCGATCTCCAAGGAGCTCCCGCTGGAGTACGCGGTGGAGCTCAACCGTCTGATCGAGCTGGAGATGGAGGGCAGCGTTGGCTGAGGTCGCAGCGCCCCCGAGGGGGCTGACGGGCATAAGACGGGAGGAGGCGCTGGACCTGGCCGACGGGCACCCGGACTGGCTGCGGTCGCTGCGCAAGGAAGCGTTCGATGCGTTCGAGCGCCTGGACTATCCCACGCGCAAGCTGGAGGAGTGGCGGTACACGGAGGTGAGCCAGCTGAAGCTGGACGCCGTCCGCCCCGCTTCGAGGGCCGGGGGCCCGCCACCGGCGGAGGCGAGGACGCTGCTGGCCGAGAAGGACGCCGCGGCGAGAGTGCTGTTCGCGGGGGCGTCGCCGGCGGAAATCGAAGTGGATCCGGTCGTCGCCAGGCAGGGTGTGGTCGTGCAGGACCTGGCGACGGCGGCGGCGGAGCACCCCGAGCTGGTGCAAAAGCACCTGGGCTCGGCCCTGGCCATGGATGCCGACCGGCTGGCTGCGCTGAATGGCGCGTTGTGGACGGGTGGCGTCTTCGTGTACGTGCCGCCCGGGGTCAGGGTGGAGCAGCCGATCCGGGCGGCGCGCTGGCTGGGGGAGAGCGGTGTGGCCGTTTTCCCACGCACGCTCATCGTGGTGGAGGCCGGGAGCCACCTGGCGTACGTGGACGAGTTCGCTTCGCCGGACTTCGACGCCCCGGCCGTGTCGCTGGGCGCGGTGGAGGTGATCGCGGGGGAGGGCGCGGACGTGCAGTACGTGGCCGCGCAGCAGTGGGGGGCGAAGGTGCGGCACCTTTCCATGCAGCGGACGCTGGCGGCGAAAGACAGCAACCTGGACACGCTTGTGGTGAACCTGGGCGCGGAGGTCGCTCGGGTGGACCTGAACGCGCGGCTGGAGGGCCCGGGCGCCCGGAGCGAGATGCTGGGGCTCTACTTCGCCCGGGGCAGGCAGCACTTCGACCACAACACGCGGCAGGACCACGTGAGCCCGGGCGCGAACAGCGATCTGCTGTACAAGGGTGCGCTGTACGACCGCTCGAAGGCGATCTTCCGTGGGGTGATCAGGGTCTTCCCGGGCGCGCAGAAGACTGACGCGTATCAGACCAACCGCAACCTCCTGCTGAGCGAGGAAGCGGAAGCGGTCTCGCTCCCGAACCTGGAGATCGAAGCGGACGACGTGAAATGCTCCCACGGCGCCACGGTGGGGCACCTGGACGACGAGGAGATGTTCTACCTTCTGAGCCGCGGGCTCAACAAGGAGCAGGCAGAGCGGCTGGTGATCTTCGGCTTCTTCGGCGAGGTGCTGGACCGGCTCCCGCTTCCCGGTGTGGTGGCGGAGCTCAAATCGGCGATCGAAGCCAAGATCCGCTGATGGTGTGGATACAGGTGGCCACGACGGCCGACCTCCCCGAGCGGGGAATCGTGGCCGTCGAGGCCGACGGGGAAAACATCGCGCTGATCGCGACCGGCGGGGGCGCGTACTACGCGCTGAAGGACCGGTGCTCGCACGCGAACTATCCGCTCTCGGACGGCGAGCTGATCGACGATGAGCGGCTGGAGTGCCAGTATCACGGTGCGAAGTTCGACGTGAAGAGCGGGCGGGCGCTGGCGCTGCCGGCGATCCGGCCCGTAAAGAGCTACGAGGTCAGGGTGGAAGGGGACGCCATCCTGGTGGACGTGTGAGGCGATGAGCGATCGAGAACGACGGGAGAACGGCGGGGTCACCGTCGCGGGGGCAACCGCGGCGCGCGGCCCCGATTCCATCAATGCGGCCGCGGTGCGCGAGCGCTTTCCGCTGCTGGCCCGGGGCAACGGGGGTCGGCTCGTCTACCTGGACAGCGCGGCCACGGCCCAGCGTCCGGACGCCGTGATCGAGGCCGTGTCCGAGTTCTACCGCCGGGACAACGCCAACGTCCACCGCGGCATCTACGACCTGTCCCGCCGGGCCACGGAGCGGTTCGAGTCGGCGAGGGCGGTGGTGGCGAGAATGCTGAACGCCCCGTCGTCGTCCGAAGTGGTATGGACGCGGGGCACGACGGAGTCCATCAACCTGGTGGCGGCCACATGGGGCCCGGAACACGTGGGCGAGGGCGACGAGATCGTCCTCACGCTCCTGGACCACCACTCCAACATCGTCCCCTGGCAGCTCCTGGCTCGGCGGGTGGGCGCGAAGCTCCGCTACGTAGGGATCGACGACCAGGGCCGGCTGAAGCTGGACGAGCTGGACGCGCTGCTCAACGAGCGTACCCGGCTCGTGGCGCTGAACCACGTGTCCAACGCGCTGGGCACGGTGAATCCCGTGGCGGAGGTGGCGCGGCGGGCGCACGCCGCGGGCGCGAAGGTGCTGGTGGACGGGGCGCAGGGTGCGCCGCACCTTCCGGTCGACGTGCAGGCTCTCGGCGCCGACTTCTACGCGCTGAGCGGGCACAAGATGGGCGGCCCCATGGGGATCGGGGCGCTCTGGGCCCACCGCGAGCTCCTGGATGCCATGCCGCCGTACCAGGGCGGCGGCGAGATGATCGACGTGGTGAACGCCGACGAGTCCACGTGGGCGGAAGTGCCGCACAAGTTCGAGGCAGGCACGCCCAACGTGGCCGGCGCGGTCGGAATGGCCGCGGCCGTGGAGTTCCTTTCGGAGCTGGGCTCCGAGGCGGTGGCGGCCCACGAGGCGGCGCTGGTCCGCTACGGGCTGGAGCGTCTGGGCAGCCTCGAAGGCGTGCGTCTGTTCGGCCCCACGTCGCCGGAGGACCGGATCGCGGTGTTCTCCTTCGCACTGGAAGGCGTGCACCCCCATGACGTGGCCACGATCCTGGACGCGGAGGGGATCGCGGTGCGGGCGGGGCACCACTGCACGCAGCCGCTCATGCGCTGCCTGAAGGTGCCGGCCACGACGCGAGCGTCATGTTACGTGTACAACACCACCGACGACCTGGACCGTCTGGCGGAGGGGCTGGAGAAGGCAAGGGCCATCTTCGGCTGAGCCTCAGCCGCGCAACCGAGACTCGAACGCTGAATCAACCAATGGACCGATCGACGCCGGCGCTGGGAGACCTCTTCCAGGACATCATCCTCGAGCACTACAAGCGGCCGCGGAACAAGGGGACGCTGGAAGACGCCACGGTCTCCGTGCACATGAACAACCCCACGTGCGGGGATGAAGTGATGCTGTACCTGGGGATCGAGGACGGCGTGGTGAAGGACGTGGCGTTCGAGGGGGAGGGTTGCTCGATCTCGCAGTCGTCGATCTCCATGATGACGCAGATCCTGAAGGACCAGCCGGTTGCCGACGGCCTGCGCATCGCCGGCCGGTTCAAGGAGATGATGCACGGCGACGCGGGCGCGGCGAAGGACAAGGAGCTGCGCGACGCCCGGGCGCTCGCCGGCGTGAGCAGGTTCCCGACCCGCATCAAGTGCGCGCTGCTCGGCTGGAACGCGTTCGAGGAAGCGGCCAAGCAGGCGGGGAACGGCAAGAAGTAGCAGGCGGCAGGCGGCAGGGGCCGCCACCGTCGCACCTGATCGGCGCTCACCGTTCCGGCGCGCCGATCAGCTTCAGCGGGCGTGCGTTCCCAGCACGCTACGCAGTGTATTTTCCAGTTCGCCTCCGCGCAGCCCCTTGTCGATGGCGATCACCGAGCCGTCGGGACCCACCAGCACCGCCTCGGGCAGACCCACGACTCCATAGGCCCGGGAGAGGTCGCTGCCGAAGATCGAGTCGGGGCCGGCGAAGGAGTGCACCCACGGCATGGGCCACTCTTTCCGGAAGGCCGCGACGTCCGCGCGCTGCGCGTCGAACGAGACGCTGACAATGTCGAACCCGCTGTCGTGGAAGTCGCGGTACGCCCTGTGAAGGCTCGGCATCTCCGCCACGCACGGCACGCACCAGGTGGCCCAGAAGTCCACGAGCCAGACTCGCCCGGCAAAGCGGGACGGTGGGATCGAGTCGCCGTCCGCGGCGAAGGGTGGGAACTGAATGTCTGGTACCCGGCTTCCGGCGTTGATGGCCACTCCGGGCGGCGCCTGGCTGGCGAAGCGGTACGCGTCGCTCGTCGGGAAGCGCTCGCCGAGCTGCTGGTAGAGCGCCAGGGCATCCTGCTGGCGACCGGCGTTCTTGGCCAGCGCCAGCCGCTCTTCCAGCGCCCATGACCGGGCCGCGCTGTCGGGGTTCTCCTCGACCACGCGCCGCAGGTACTCGTCGGCCCTGTGGTCCGCCAGCGCTTTCCGTCCGGCCGCCGCCTGTACCTCCTCACCACCGGTGGTCCCCACACCCCCTGGGGCGTCCGCTGGAGCGGCCGCCCCGTCTTCACCCGTTTCCACGGCGTCCTCGGCCATCAGGGCCATGGCGCTGATGGTGCGCAGGTCCGTCGGGCGCCGCGCCCAAACCAGGGACGTGGGCGGGATGCCGCGGAGGGCTGCATCGTACGTGGTGTCGGGCAGGTCGTCGCCCGTGCCCCTGAAGCCGGTGCTGGCGAGAGCGAGCCACGCCGCGGCGCGGACTTCGGCGTTCCGGTCGGTGGTGGCGATGCGTCTCAGGGAGTCCGGCCAGGCTCCGAGCGGGACGCGGAGGTCCGGCTCGCGGCCGGCTGCCACGTCCGCTTCGTACGCTTCGAACTGGCGCCGCTCCACCGCGCGGATCTGGTCGAGGATCCGGCCCCAGCGGGCCGACGCGGTCCCGGGATCGGCGGGGTGGAGGTCGGGCGCGGCGGCGGTGTCGTCGATGACGACGTCGAAGCGATCGGTCCCGGGCTGAAGCAGGAGCGCGGCCCAGTCCCAGCGCGCGTGGTCGCCAGCGCTGTCACGGGAGAATCCGACCATTGCGGAGCCTCCGGCGGGCACCCTCCACCGAATCCGTCCCGTGGAATCGGTGCGGGCCTGGAGCGTGGTGTCGGCGGCGTCCACGATCAGGCGGCCGTACAGTCCCGCCACCGGGCGCCCGTCGGAGTCGCGGGCCACGGCGGTGATGGTGCTGGTCCGGGAGCTGCCGTGGCAGGCCACCAGGACGACCATGGCGGCCAGCCGGAGCGGGCGGAGCTCGTTGCCAGGTTTCATGACGATCTCAGAACTCGTCGAGGAGCCGGAAGCTCTCGCGCGTGGCGAAAGCACGGGCCAGCAGGTTTACATCTCCGGATGTCCGGAGGGTCCGGCGGCGGGGTGGGAGAAGGGGGTCGAGCTCGCCGACATACAGCCGCGCGAGCGCGGACGGGTCAGCCAGGAGCGCCGCGTCTTCAGACTGTTGTCCGCCGTCGCCCGGCGGCGCTGTCTCCACCGAGGCGCTGCCATCCGGCGCGATCCGCACGACCCAGGCGCCGTCGTTGGCCGGGCGCTGGCTGTCGGCCGTCGCGATCCGCAGCGAGCATCCGCCAGCCGGCGCCCCGCCGTCGTCGAACCAGTGGCGGCGGCGCAGTGCGCCGGGCACGTCCAGCAATCTGGCCATGGGACCGCGGATTATGGTGGCTGTCGGGAACCAGAGCCCGCGCGAGCGAGGACGGCGGCCGCCCGGCGGCCGGGGATCGCGGAGCCGGTCGCCGAAGCGCTCTTCGGGTCGGGCGAAGTGGACGGCCTGGGGCCACTCGTCGGCGAGCCCGGCAAGATGCGCGAGGAGCGCGTCGTAGGCGACGTCATCCTCCGCCACCAGCTCGCGCACCAGCAGGGTCCCCGGGCCACCGCGCCTCCCCGCCCGGAAGTGGAGCAGGGCGTAGCCGCGCACGCCGTCCTCCTCGACCACGACGGCGCTGTGCCGGAAGAGGCTCTCCCACACAGGCGGTCGCCGCAGAAGCAGTCCGTTCGAGCGCGCAGCCACGCGGGCGTAGCAGCGGGCGATGGCATCGCGGTCGTCCCGGGAGCGGGGGGACCGGACCGTACCGTGCGGGTCGGGCGGGGGGTCAGGAGCGGCCGCGGGGTGGCCTCGTGCGCCGGTGCCACCGGCGCGGGTGTAGTCGCCCGCGAGCAGGTCGCCCGTGGAGAACCGGTAGCGGTGAAGCCGGCCCACCAGCCCCCACCCGAGCCGTTCGTAGTAGTCGGGGCGGAAAGGGTAGAGCAGGCCGATCACGTCGCCGCGGTCGGCCGCGGCGTTGATGGCGTGCGTGCACAGTGTGGCACCAATGCCGCGGCGCCGGAAGTGCGGCTCCACGGCCACGGCCGCGAGCCCCATCACCGGCATCTCCCGACCGGCCACCACCTGGGTGAGCCGATAGATCCTGCACGCGGCGGCGAGGCGGCCCTGGTGCCGGGCTACGAGGACGTCGTCGAGCCCACCGTAGCGACCGCCGCGCTCCAGCTCGGCCGCCCTCGCCGCGGCGTCGCGCCGGCCGGGAAAGGCGCGAGACCAGAGGTCAGCGAGCGGGTGAATGTCGGACCGACAGGCGGGCTGGATCGCGAGGTCGGGGAGTTGCATGGCTCTGGCGTGTACACGGGCTGAAGCTGGAGCTTGGCGAGTCGATGGCGCCCGGTCAACGGCGGGCGGGGCAACCCGCTGTGCGCCGGTGCCGGCGCTTGCCGCCACCTGTCGCCGCGGTCAGCTTGTCCGTGCGGCCCGGGAACGGCTCCGGCCGGTCACGTGAGGGAGCAACCTGGAGGCGAGGAATGAGCGACGGAGACGGTGAGCTGAGCGGGGCGGGGCGGATCGGTCGGCGCGTGGCCGTGGTGGCGGGGTGTCGCACGCCGTTCGCGAAATCGGGCACCGTGTTCAGGGACATGACGGCCATCGACCTGGGGACCCTGGCCGTGCGGGAGCTGCTCAACCGCGCCGAGCTCGAGGGGGACGACGTCGACGAGCTGGTCTACGGCACCGTCGTCCATTCCGTCCAGGCGCCGAACCTCGCCCGGGAGGTCAGCCTCCGTGCTGGCGTGTCCCCGAGCGTGCCGTCCTTCACCGTGAGCCGCGCGTGCGCCAGTGCGAACCAGGCGATCACTTCAGGCGCGGAGAAGATCGCGCTGGGTCAGGGCGAGGTGGTCATCGCCGGGGGTGCCGAGTCGCTCACGGACATCCCCATCATGGTGTCGAAGCCGCTCCGGGACCGGCTGGTGGCGGCGTCGAAAGCCAGGACGATGGGTCAGCGTGCGAAAGCCTTCGCCGGATTCCGCCCCGGCGAGCTGGCGCCGATCACGCCCGCCATCGCCGAGCCGTCCACGGGCGAGACCATGGGCGACAGCGCGGAGCGGATGGCGAAGGAGAACGAGATCAGCCGGGAATCTCAGGACCGCTGGGCACTCCGGTCACACGAGCTTGCCGCCAGAGGAACGGAGGACGGACGACTCACGGCCGAGATCGTGCCCGTCTACATCCCACCCCGCTACGACGAGGTAGTGGACGCGGACAACGGGATCCGCACCGACACCAGCCTGGAGAAGCTCGCCTCGCTTCGCCCCGTGTTCGACCGGAAGTACGGCAGCGTGACCGCGGGCAACTCGTCGCCGCTGACCGACGGCGCATCCGCCGTGCTGCTCATGAGCGAGGAGCGGGCGAAAGCGGAGGGCCGCGCGCCGCTCGGCTACATCCGCAGCTGGGCGTACGCCGCGCTCGCGCCATCCGACCAGCTTCTCCAGGGCCCCGCTTTCGCCGTTCCGCGCGCACTCGACCGCGCCGGGGTGACCATGCAGGACATCGAGCTCTGGGAGATGCACGAGGCGTTCGCCGCCCAGGTGCTGTCGAACCTGCAGTGGCTCGATTCGGACACCTTCGCGCGGGAGCGTCTGGGCCGGTCCTCCAGGGTTGGGATCATCGACGAGGAGCGGATCAACGTCATGGGCGGAAGCATCGCGATCGGCCACCCCTTCGGAGCGACGGGCGGCCGGCTCACGGTCACGCTGCTGAACGAGATGAAGAGGCGGGGTGCCGGGATCGGCCTGATCAGCGTGTGCGCGGCCGGCGCGCTCGGCTTCGCCATGGTCCTCGAGCGCGACTGACCGCACCGGGCAGGGGCCAGGGCGTCCGCCTCACCTCGTCGAAATGACCCGGCGCAGCGTGCGCCACGCGATCAGGGCGCGGCGGGCACCGTAGTCGGGACCCCAGGAGCCATCCGGCTGCTGCGTGGAGGTCAGGAGCCGGGCTCCGCTCCAGAGCGCCCGCCGCGTGTGCTCGGGCGCGATGCCGGCGTCGGCGGCGGCCAGGAGCGCCTCCAGCGCCTGGAAGGCGTCGGTCTCCACCCAGCTTCCGTCCCCGCGCTGCTTCGCCGCGACCAGCCGCAGTCCCCGCTCGCCCGTGGCACGGTCTTCCGACACGGGCGAGAGAACAAGGGCGTGGACGGCGGCGAGCAGCGACGTGTTGGTCAGCCCCGGAGGCTGCGTCCGCTCCCACGCCGTGACGAGGGTGCGCAGGCCCCGGAGATGCAAACGCGAATCGGGACCGTCGTCGCCCCAGGCGAGGAGTGCCCGCAGCGCTGTGGTTGAAGCGAAGAATCGGACTTCCGAGTCACCCGCCAGCAGCCCCCCGCTCGGCGTCCTCGCCTCGGCGTAGACCACTTCGGGCGGGCCCGCGGAGAAGAAGCCGCCAAGGAAATGGTGACAGAGCGCCATCTCGTGCCGCTCCGGTGTGCACCCATCGCTCCAGGCCCCTGCCGCGCCGCGTCTCTGGCGAAGCCAGTCGAGCGCGCGCCCCACGGCCGGGTCGCGCTCGACGAGGCCGGCGGCGCTGCGCAGCTCCTGGATCAGGAGGAGCGCGCCGGCCGTGTCCAGGAGCTCACCGCCCCACGAAGACGACGGCTCCTGCTCGTCGAGCAGGCGTTGGACCCAGCGGCGCGCAGCCGCGGGATCGGCCGCGGTGGCGGCGTCATGGCCGGTAAGGCAGGCGGCGATCACGCTTTCGGGGGTGTCGTGCTCGGCGAGCCAGGCGCCCACCCCATCGATCGCGAGCCGGACGGCATCGGCCGTCACGACAGGAAACGGCGGATGGCGGCCAGCAGCACCACGTGCGCGCGTCGAATCTCCTCCACCGGCGCGGATTCATCCGCGGAGTGGGCGTCCCCGATGCTGCCCGGCCCGAAGCAGAGGGCGGGAGTGCCGGAGTGGTTGAACAGGTCGGCTTCCACCCACGCGCTCATGCCCTCTATGCGCGGCTCGATTCCACCGGCGGACAGCGCAGACTCCAGCACGCGCACCAGCTCATGGTCCTCCTCGATCTGGCTCCCGGGCTGGTGGAGGACCACGGAGACTTCCGCTCTCAGCGAAGGCACGTCGGTGCGGAGCTCCGCGAGCAGGTACTCCACCTCCGAAGCGACCGCCGCCTCTGTCTCGCCGGGCAACATTCTCCGCTCCAGCGTGAGACAGCAGGAGTCAGGGTAGACCGATGCCGCGCTGCCGCCCCGAATGGTGCCCGCGTGAATGGAGCCGTGACCGAGGAGCGGGTGGGCGGAGCGGCGGGAGAGCGTGGTCTCGATCTCGTCGAGGCGCGCCAGGAAGAGTCCGGCGTGGCGAATGGCATCCACGCCTCGCTCCGGTCGAGAGCCGTGGGCGGCCTGGCCGCGGAAATCCACCTGGATCCACGCAAATCCCTTGTGCGCCGGCATGATGGCGAGCCCCGTCGGCTCGCACACGATCGCGCCGTCCGCCGCGAGCCCTTCCTCCAGGAGGCGACGACAGCCGACGGCCGCCTCCTCCTCGTCGGCCGTGAGCACCACCGTCAATCTCCCGCGGATCCCGGTCCCGCCGTCCGACGGCTCGCGCGCTGCGTCGCGCGCTGCCGCGAGGGCGGCGGCAACCCCGCCCTTCATATCCGCTGCGCCCCTCCCCCACAACCTCCCGTCCCGCAGGTCCCCGCTGAACGCAGGAACGGTCATCGCGGCCACGCCCACGGTGTCGAGGTGGCCGCTGAGGATCAACGACCGCCCCGCTCCTCGCTCGAGCGTGCCCACAACGCTGTAGCGCTCGGTTGGGGCCTCCACGAGTCGCACCCGGTACCCCCACTGGTCCAGCCAGGACGCCGCCAACCGGGCGATCTTCGCTTCCCCCGCGCCGTCCTCTTCCAGTCCCGGGTTCACGGATGGCACCTGGACGAGGGCCCGGGCCAGCTCCACCACGTCCTGTGGCGCGGCCGCAATCTGGTGTGGAGATTCTACATCTTTTCGCGCTGCCATGCGGTCATCCCCGGGCGACATCGCGACCAAAATCCGGCGGCATTATTCTTGATCCTGAGACCCAGCGAGCCCCGCGAACCGGGAGGGAATATCCGTACCATCAATGTGAGTCTGCTGGCCATGGCCGCGCTGGCGGCGGGGTACCTGCTGAACCGGATCCGCCGCCCCGAGCCCGAGCCCCTCGGACCGAGAATCCAGAGCGAGTCCGAGGGCCAGGTCTCGCTGGAAAAGCTGCGCGCCGCAGGCTTCTAGACGCCGATCCTCCCCGATGCCGGAACGTCCTACGACGAATGGTCGTGGACGATCTCCCACCTCTCCCCTGCCTTCAGGAAGGTGAGGGAGAAGCTCCCCGTTGCGTTCTGCTCCCCCGAGTCCCGGTCGTACAACACGTAGTGCCCGAAGGCGATCGCCATCGTCGGCGCGACGCGTCGGACGTCCAGGTCCTCGTAGCGCAGGCCGTCACGCGGAGCGCCGTCACGCCAGTAAGCCGTCTGGTAAACCGCGCGGATCGCGTCGCGGCCATGGACGAGGCCGCGGGACGTGACGAAGGTGGCGTCCTCCGCGTAGTCGCCCACGAACGCGTCCAGATCGCCCCGGTTCCATGCGGCGGCGGAGCCCGTCATGATCTTCGTGATCCGGGCCGCGGTGTCGTCCTGGGGAGACGGCGCGGCGGCCGGCGGGGCATGCGCGCACGCGCCGGCCGCCAGGAGGCAGGGCGCGACGATCGCGAGCCTAATCGAAGAACGCGCGGTTCTTCTCAATGTAGTTGGTCCATTCCGGGGGAACGTCGGTGTCCGGGAAGATCGCGGTAACCGGGCACTCGGGCTCGCACGCGCCGCAGTCAATGCACTCGTCCGGGTGGATGTAGTACTGGTCCTCGCCTTCGTAGATGCAGTCCACCGGGCACACTTCGACGCAGCTCGCGTCCTTGGTCCCGATGCACGGCTCGGCGATCACATATGGCATTCTGCTTCCTCCAACTGCTTCCGTAGCGGGAGCCAAAATAGTGCACGGAGTATCAAGCCGTTGCAAGTGCCGGGCGCGCGCATCAGTCGCGCGGCCGCCACGGTGTTTCGGCGGCTCCGTCCCGGTGGTTCGCCAGCCGCGCCAGCTCGAACAGGAGGTCCGAGAGCCGATTCAGATAAACCAGGATTGCGGGCTCCACCTCTTCGGACTCCGCCAGCAGCACCACCGCGCGCTCGGCCCGCCGACAGATGGTCCGCGCCACGTGGAGCGCGGCCCCCGTGGGGGCGCCGCCCGGTAGGATGAAGGACCGTAGCGGCTCGAGCTCCTCTTCCGCGGCGTCCATCCATGCCTCGAACTCGGCGGGCCGCGCACCGGGCAGCGGAGGAACGTGAGCACCGGCGCGCGCGCCAACCGGCGTGGCGAGGTGCGCACCGAGTGAGAACAGGTCTTCCTGCACGCCGGACAGGCGCGTGTGGAGATCCGGGTCGTCGGCCTGGGCGAGCACCCAGCCGAGCGCGGCGTTCAGCTCGTCCACGTCTCCGTACGCCGCCACGCGAGCGCTGGACTTGCGCACGCGTCCACCGCCGAAAAGGCCCGTTTCCCCCCCGTCGCCCGTCCGCGTGTAGATCTTCATCCGCTCTTTCCCTCCCGGTCCGTGGCAGGCTCCAGCAGCTCGATCGATCCGGCGTCTGCGTCCAGGCGCGCCCGGACGCCCATGGGCAGCGTCCAGTTTTCCCGACCGTGGCCGAACGGCAGCCCGATCACTGCCGGTATCCCGCGGGGTCGCAGGATCTCGTCGACCAGCTCCGCGAGCGCGACCCACGGGTCGCCACCGGAACTGGATCCGTCACCGGCGGTGATCCCCGTGAACTCGCCGAGTGCGACACCGGCCGCGCCGTCGAGGACGCCGGCGAGCTCGAGCTGCGCGAACATGCGATCGATCCTGTACAGCGGCTCACCGACGTCCTCGATGACCAGGACAGCTCCGCGGGCGTCAGGCTGATACGGAGTGCCGCAGCTGGCGGCGAGGAGCGCGAGGTTGCCACCCACGAGGGGACCCTCGGCCACCCCGCTCGCCAGCGTCCTCGGGCGCGGCCACCCCGGCGGGACGGGCAGCAACCCGGCAGGCTCCCCGGCCATGACCACTCGCCGGAACACGGCTTCCGTGCACGAAGGGAAATGGCGGAACCCCGCGTGCGGCCCGTGGAAGGAGGCGACGCCCAGGCGGCGCAGTGCGAGGTGGATGATGGTGTTGTCGCTGAATCCGATGACTGCCTTCGGACGGTCGCGCAGGGGCGAGAGGTCCAGGTGGCGAAGCGTTCGCATCGCGCCGTAGCCGCCACGCAGCATCCAGATGGCGGCGGCCGGGCCGGCGATCGCGCGCTCGAAGTCCCTGGCCCGGAGGCGATCGGGACCGGCGAGGTATCCGAGGCGGCCGCGGGCGGCGTCGCCGGTGACGGGCTCCAGGCCGAGGCGACGGCAGCGGGAGACGGCCGTGCGGACGGCGGCGTCAGTGACGGGGCCTGCGGGCGCGATGAGCGCCACGCTGTCCCCGGGTCGCAGCGTCGGCGGGAGGATCACGGGGCGAAGGTGTCATGCCCGGAGTCGCGGCGCCAGTCCGCTCAGAAGAGCGCGTCGAAGTATATGTCCGCACGCCACTGCCGGACCGGACGGATCGCCCGGGCGATGTCGATCCGCACGAGCCCGTCCAGCACGCTCCCCCCCACACCGACCGAGACGGCCACATCGGCGCTTTCGAAGTCGGCTCGGTCTCCCGCCCAGCCGGCGTCCGAGAACAGCGCCACGCGGGCGCCGGGGAAGTCGTTCGCCACCTCCAGCCGCGCGCGAGCGTAGTCGCGCCCGGCGAAAGCGCCCGCGGCGAACCCGCGCAGGGTCGGCGCCCCACCCAGGAACCAGCGCGCCTGCGGGGAGACGGATTCCGGCTCGTCGCCGGGGCCGAGCGTCGTGCCCCCACCCAGCTCGAGGGCGCCCATCAGCCGACCGGGCAGCGGCGCCCCTCCGTGCAGCGTCAGCCCTGGCCGGACGAAGTCGTACGTTCCGGTCTCGGCGGTGACGTCGAGCCAGGCGCCCCATCGGAAGCCGGTCGGGTCGAGGCCCCGGTCCGTGCCGAAGCCCAGGGCCATCCCGACCTGGTCGGCCGTTGCCGCGCCCGGCGCGTCGGCGAACACCCGCGACGTGTCGAACGCGTGGGGAACGCTGAAATCGGTCCCGGTGAAAACGGGTGCCTGATGCTCTCCGTACAGGCGCAGCCGGTAGTGCCCTTCGCCCACGGCCGGAGACAGGGTGAGCTCTGCTCCCGTCGCCGCGAAGTAGAGGCCATCATCCCGGCCGACGAGCAGCGCACCGAGTGAATTGGCGATTCCGAAGGGCCTGAGCGCGGGCTCCGACGAGGCGAGGCGTCGGTACCCTGCGAGGCGCCAGGTCCGACGCAACGTCGGGAGCTGGAGGCCCAACTCGGCGCGCGGGACCAGGTCCGCCGTGCCGAGGCGGCCGGTCAGGTCGGCCTGGAGGCGTCCAAGGTCCCAGTCCACGCGCGCTCCGAGCGAGAGGCCCTCCACGCGATTGTACCGGACCAGGCCACTGCGCAGCGCCCAGGGCCAGCTGAACACCGGGCGCTCGAGGGCCCACGGAGCGGCGGGGATGAGATCGAGTCTCTCGCCCAGGTCGCGCAGGTCGGCCTCCGCGATCAGGGGTTGACCCTGCGTGAAGATGGACGGTGGCAGGAACTCACTCGTCAGGAGCGCCGAAGTGTCGTCCGGGATGACGACGTCGTAGCCCCAGTACGGCTCCTTCTCGCGGGCACCCGGCACCCCGGCGAGCTTCAGCTTCAGGGGTGGCAGCTCGGGGAGCCCGAACCGGTCGGGCTCGACTTCATAGTCGGAGTAGGTGACCTCCAGGTCGAGAGGGAAGTGGGCGGCGCCCAGCTGGAGCGATCCGTCGAACGCCATGAGACGCGGCAGCCACCACCGCATTTCCCAGAGTCCATACTCCACGGTGATGTAGCGGATCTCGAAGCGGACGGGCTTGAGGATTCCCGGAATGTCGTCGGTGTCCTCGGCGTCGTCGGGGTCGAGGGTGCGCATGTCACGATCCAGATCGAAGTCCCGCGCCGGGCGGAACACCGCCTGCACGATGGCGTGGTCGTCCATCTCGATCCAGAACGACCCCGTCACCAGCCTGATGTCGCGCCGGCGCGGAGTGACCCGCAGCTCCACGAGGCGGATCGAGCGCCCGTCCGGCAGCCGGATGACGGTGGTGTCCCCCGTCGCGTACCGGTACACGGACTCCCCGTTCCTCACGAGCGGGTGCCAAGCGAACCCATCCTCGTCGGGCGTCAGCCAGAGCCGATCGGCCCCGGGCTCGGGTATGAAGGACTGCGCCCAGTCCTCCAGGTCATCGGGGATCTGCACGCCGGGGATCGCCACCGGGATCGCCTCGCGTGCGCCCAGCACCTCCACGCGCGTCACCCCGTCCCGCCTCCAGTCCACGCGCTCTGCGCTCTCGCGTCGAAAGAGCAGGCGGTCCCGGCGGAGTGCCCTGAGGCCCACGGAAACGCGCTGGCGGACCAGGGCGCGGTAGCGGAACACAGACGCGTCGAACAGGCCCCGGTGCTCTCGCGCGAGCCGCACCAGCTCCCGCGTGGCCGCGTCCGCGTACGCCGTCGCCATCGCCGCGGAGTCGGGCGGCGGGAGCAGCGTGTCGGCAGGCGGGGCCGTCGCCCCGCCGACGGAGACGGAAGCAGTCTGGAGGAAGGCGAACAGCAGCGAAATGGCCATCGGTGGTCCCTGGTGTCGGCGCCGGCGCTCACTCCTCTACGGGAGGGCGTCACGCCCGGTTT
Source organism: uncultured Gemmatimonadales bacterium (assembly GCA_963798845.1). Classification (GTDB taxonomy): domain Bacteria; phylum Gemmatimonadota; class Gemmatimonadetes; order Longimicrobiales; family RSA9; genus CAVUKA01. The sequence goes on from CAWCUS010000006.1 coordinate 389,379, forward strand.
CGTGCTGGTCCGGCTCCTGCCCGGACCCTATGTTTCCCGTCGGCTTCCCTCGCGCCCCGATTGCTATGATGGACGACCCGGCCCGTGAGAAGGTGAACGCCCTGTACTGGGAATCCGACGCGTCCGTGGCGGAGATCGCGGACAACCTCGGAATCTCGCGTCGCGCGCTCTACGAGACCATCGACCCCCGCCCCGCCGGCGCCCTCTGCCCTGCTTGCGGGGGCGACCTCCACTTCCGGAACCGGACGGCTGCCGAACGCCTCCGCCCCGAGTGCGCCGACTGTGGTGAGGAGACCACGCTCCCTGACGCTGCCGGGGCCGCCACCCGGACAGCGCCAACGCCGCCGTCACCGGTCCGGTCCGCACCGCGGTCCGTGCCCGGGATCTCACGGGACGTTCCAGGGGCGTGGGTGGGCGGCGCCATGGTGACCGGCCTGGTGGTCGGGGCCGCGCTCGGGTACCTCCTGCGGCGCCACTGAGGCACGGCTTTGGCCGAGGCCGCCGGCGAATTCGGCGAAGCGCTCCCCACCCTCGCCACGGAAATCCCCGGTCCGCGCTCCCGCGCCCTCGGCCGGCGGCTCCGGAGCGTGGAGAGCCGCAACATCACGCGCATCGACGAGGCCGGGCCCATCTTCTGGGCGGAGGCCGCGGGCGCGAACGTGCGCGATGTGGACGGGAACGAGTTCGTCGACCTCACCGCGGGCTTCGGCGTGGCCGCTGCCGGCCACCGGAACGGCAGGGTTGCCCGGGCCGCGGCCGCGCAGCTCGGCCGCCTCGTCCACGCCATGGGCGACGTTCACCCGGCGGAAGCCAAGGTGCTGCTCCTGGAGCGCCTCGCCGCGCTGACACCGGGCGACCTGCGCGTGGGCATCCTCGGAACCGACGGCTCCGACGCCGTGGAGGCCGCCCTGAAGACGGCGGCCCTCGCCACTGGCCGCCCGGGCGTGGTGGCGTTCGAGGGGGCATACCACGGGCTGGGGTACGGCGCCCTCGCGGCCACGCACGCTGCGCCCTTCCGTGAACCGTTCGCCCGACAGCTGTACGGCGGCGTCCGCTTCGCACCCTATCCTGCGCGTCAGCGCGATGCCGCCGATGCCGCCTCCACGGAGCGAGCGCTGGAAGAGGTCGAGCGCCACATACGGAGCGGGCGAAGCGGTGAGGATGCCGTGGGCGCGGTCATGGTCGAGCCCGTGCTGGGCCGTGGCGGGATCGTGGTGCCGCCCCCCGACTTTCTCCCCGGGTTGCGAACGCTGTGCAGCGACATGGATGTCGTGCTCGTTGTCGACGAGATCTACACGGGCCTCGGACGCACCGGGCGGTGGTTCGCCTGTGAGCACACGGGTGTGGTGCCCGACCTGCTCGTGCTGGGTAAATCCCTGGCCGGCGGTCTCCCGCTCAGCTGCGTGGTCGGGCGTCCCGAGATCATGGACGCGTGGCCGCGGTCCACGGGCGAGGCGATCCACACGTCCACCTTCCTCGGACACCCGGTGGCGTGCGCCGCCGCGCTGGCCAACCTCGACGAGATCGAAACGCACGCGCTGGTCGCCCGCTCTGCCGCGCTCGGCGACCGGCTGGCCGGCTGGCTTTCCGATCTTGCGGAGCGCGTGCCGGGCGCCGGGCCTGAGCGGGGCCTGGGCCTGATGCGCGCGCTTCCGCTCGACGCGGGGCCGCAGCTCGCCGGCGCCCGCGCCGCGCGGGCCGTGCACGGTGCTCTTCGCCGCGGTGTGATCGTGTTGCCGGAAGGTGATGCGCTGGCGCTCACCCCGCCGCTCACGATCACGGAGCGACAGCTGCGGCATGCGCTGGGCGTCATCGAGGACGTGCTGGCGCGGTGAGGCTCAGCGGGCGGCGTCGAGCTCGCGGGCCAGGTCGAAGTCCCGGTGCGTGAGCCCGCCCTCACTGTGGGTCGAGAGGGCGCACGACACGCGGTCGTAGCGGATGTCGATGTCGGGATGGTGGTTGGCCCGCTCCGCCAGCTCCGCGATGCGGTTGACGAAGGCGATCGCCCCGGCGAAGGAATCGCAGGTGTAGGTTTTCCGGATGGCGCTCCCTTCCCGTGTCCACCCATGCAGCTCGTCCAGCTTGCGTCCGATATCCACGTCGTCCAGCAGGGGCATGCGTCCTCCTCGGACCATGATGGTGTGGGCAACGTGCGCCCCAGCCGCCGCGCGGGGCAAGGGTAGCGCCAACGCGGGGTGCGCCATTGCCTTTTCCCCCCGGCTCGCCCACCTTCTAGACCGATCGTGACCGAGATACTGATCACCGGCGCAACCGGCTTCGTCGGCTCGCATCTCGTCGAGCTGCTTGGCCGGCGGGGGCTGCGCGCGCGGGCACTGGTGCGGGCCACGAGCGACACCGCTCTGATCCGCCACCACGGGCTCGAGTGCGTCCCGGGTGATGTCACCGATTCAGCATCCCTGACGGAGGCCGTTCGGGGAGCGGATGTGGTGATGCACCTGGCCGGGGCCACCCGGGCGCTGACGGCGGACGAGTTCTTCCGCGTCAATGCCGGCGGTACCCGGAACCTCCTGGCCGCGCTGGGAGGCGGCGACGGCCGTCGCGTGGTGCTTCTAAGCTCTCTAGCCGCGGCGGGTCCTGCGCGCGGGCGCGAGGTTCGCCCGGGCGACGAGCCCCGGCCGCTGACCGCTTACGGGCGCAGCAAGGTCGAGGCCGAGCGCCTGGTCCTCGGGCACCCGGGGATATCGGGTGTGGTGCTGCGGCCGCCTGCGGTATACGGTCCGAGGGATCGTGACCTGTTGACGTTCTTCAAGCTTGCGCGGTGGGGGATCCTGCCCGCGCTCGGTGGAGCGGACCGGCGCCTGCAGATGGTCCACGCCACCGACGTGGCGGAGGCCGTGATGGCCGCGGCGGAAGGCTCGGCGACAGGGATATTCCACATCGCCGAGCCAACCTCGTACGCGTGGGGTGAGGTGCTGGACCGCGTGGCCCGGGCCGTCGGGCGAGCGGGAGTGCGCGTACGGGTGCCGGGTGCGGCAGTGAGGGCGGCGGCTGGGGTCAGCGAGCTGATCGGGCGGATGCTGCGGCGGCCGGGCATCTTCGATCGGGACAAGGCCAGCGAGCTGCTGGCGGATGCATGGCTGTGTGAAACCGATGCGGCGTTCGAAGCGTTCGGTTTCCGGGCATCCGTGCCGCTCGGAGAAGGACTGAAGGAGACGGCGGACTGGTACACGGCACACGGCTGGCTTCAGGCCGTGGGCGGCACCGAGGCAGCGATATGAGTCTCTTTGAAAAGTGCTACGGCTTTACCCAGGCTCGCGAAGTCCAGGCGGCCGGGTACTACCCGTACTTTCGGGCGATCCAGGAGTCGCACGACACCGAAGTGCTCATCGACGGTGAGCGCAAGGTCATGGTCGGATCGAACAACTACCTCGGTCTGACGCACCATCCCAGGGTGGTGGCCGCGGCGGCGGATGCCATCCGTCGTTACGGCAGCGGGTGCACCGGGAGCCGGTTCCTCAATGGCACGCTGGACCTGCACGAGCGGCTGGAGGCGGAGCTGGCGGAGTTTCTGAACAAGGAAGCCGCCCTGGTCTTCAGCACCGGGTTCCAGACGAACCTCGGCGCCATCGCCACGCTGGCGGGCCGCAACGACTTCATCATCTCCGACAAGCTGAATCACGCCAGCATCGTGGACGCATCGCGGCTCGCCTACGCCGAGGTCCAGCGGTACGCCCACAACGACATGGACGCGCTGGAGCGAGTGCTCCAGAAGCTGCCGGATGAGGCCGGAAAGCTGATCGTCACCGACGGCATCTTCTCGATGGAAGGGGATATCACCGACCTTCCGGCCATCACTTCGCTGGCGGAGGTCCACGGCGCCAAGGTGCTGGTGGACGATGCCCACGCGTTCGGCGTGCTCGGACACCGGGGCGCCGGCACGGCGGAGCACTTCGGCCTGGAGAACGAAGTGGACCTCATTGTCACCACGTTCTCCAAATCGCTGGCGTCCATCGGCGGCGTCGTGGCCGGGCCGGAGCCCGTGATCCATTACCTGAAGCACCACGCCCGTCCGCTCATCTTCAGCGCGAGCATGCCTCCGTCGGCGGTTGCCACGGTGCTCGCCGCGCTCGACGTGCTGCGCACCGAGCCGGAGCGGATCGACGCCCTGTGGCGCAACACCCGCAAGATGCAGCAGGGGCTGAAGGACCTCGGGTACGACATCGGTATGAGCGAGACTCCCATCATCCCGGTCGTGATCGGCGAGCTGGACCGTCTGCTCATGTTCTGGCGGGAGATCTTCGACGCCGGCGTCTTCACCAACCCGGTCACTCCGCCTGCGGTGCCCGAGAACTCCTGCCGGCTCCGGATCTCCCTCATGGCGACGCACACCGACGAGCACATCGAGCGCGTCCTGGAAGCGTTCGCACACGTAGGGCGGCAGATGGCGGTGATCCAGCCGTGAGCGGAGCGGCGGGAAGCGCGGTGCTGGTGGCACCCGCCAGAGACAGGGCAACCCGGGAGCGTTTCATACGCTTCCCGTGGAAGGTGTACGCCGGCGACCCGGCGTGGGTTCCGCCGCTCCTGGCCGATGTCCGCAAGCTGCTCGACCCTGCACACCCGTTCCATCAGCACGCCGACTCGGAGTTCTTCCTGGCGCTGCGCGACGGGGATGTCGTGGGCCGCATCGCCGCGGTCGTGAATCACGTGTACAACGATTTCCACGAGACCCGGACCGGATTCATCGGGCTGTTCGAGTCGGTGGACGACGATGCGGTTGCGGGCGCGCTGCTGGACACCGCCGCGGACTGGCTCGTGGCGCGCGGGATGAGCGAGGTGATCGGGCCGTTCAACCTCTCCACGAACGACGAGCTCTACTCGCCCGGGATCCTGCTGGACGCCTTCGAGCGGCCTCCGGTCCTCCTGATGGCGCACAACCCGCCGTACTACCGCCGCCTGTTCGAGGCCGCAGGATGGGAAAAGCAGCGGGACCTGCTGGCGTACTGGCTGGATGGAGAGGAGCTTCCGAAGCGCCTGGTCCGGGGCGTGGAGCGGCTGACGGGCAGCATCGAGGGTCTCGAGGTCCGGCAGCTGGAGATGAAACGGCTCGACCGCGAGGTGGAGCTGATCAAGGACGTCTACAACAGCGCGTGGCAGCGGAACTGGGGCTTCGCGCCGCTGACCGATGCGGAGATCCAGCACCTCGCCCACGACCTGAAGCCGATCGTCGACCCGCGCTTCGCCCTCATCGCCGAGGTGCGTGGCGAGCCCGTGGGCTTCGCCCTCGCCCTTCCCGATTTCAACCAGGCGCTCAAGCACGTCAACGGGCGCCTCTTTCCGATCGGGATCTTCAAGCTGCTCTGGTACCGACGACGCATCGATCGCGTCCGCGTCTTCACGCTCGGGCTCAAGCCCGAGTACCAGCGGCGGGGCATCGACGCGCTGTTCTACCTGCGCATCTACGAGAACGGGTTTGCGGCCGGAATCCACAAGGCCGAAGCTTCGTGGATCCTGGAGGACAACTGGGGCATGCGCCGGGGGCTCGAGCGCATGGGCGCGTACGTGTACAAGACCTATCGCGTCTACGGTCGCGCCCTCGCCTGAGTCCCGCCCGCCCGTGTGTCACGGCCGTCGCAGTCCACAGCCGTGAGACGCGCCGCCACTGCGGTGGCCGCCGCGCTGCTTCTGGCACTCACGGCTGGCGCGTGGCTCGTCCTCGGCGGCCTGGACTGGCCCGCCCGCGCATTCACGGCGGCGCTGCTCGTCCCGATCCCGGCCGCCCTCGGCCTCCAGGCCCTCCTGCTCGACCAGCTCCCCGCTGAAGAGGCTCGCGAGTCCGTCTACACCTCGTCGGCCGCGTCCATATGGGTGCTCGCGGGCGCTGCCATGCTGGCCGCACGCTTCAGCGAATTCACGCGCGCCGAGCTCTGGCTCAGCGCCGCTCCGCCCGGGATCACGGCCCTTGCCGCAGCCGGCGCCTTCGGCGCGGGCATCGGCATCATGGTCATTGCGCGGCTGCTCCGCTTCCCCGAGCCCGAAATCGTCTCGTATCTGATCCCGCGCTCCACGAGCGAGAAGATCGCGTTCACCGGGCTGTCCATCTCCGCCGGCATCGCGGAGGAGCTGGTGTTCAGGAGCTTCCTGATGGCGGCACTGGCGCGCGCCTTCGGGTCGCTGCCCCTGGCCGTGGCCGCCAGCATCGCCGTCTTCTCGGTGGCTCACGCGTACCAGGGCTGGCGGGGGCTCGCCCAGGTGGCGCTGCTCGCCGGCATTCTCACCGCCCCGCTGCTCCTGACCGGGAGCGTCTACCCGGCCATGGCCGCGCACGCGGCGCTGGACATCGCTGCCGGCCTCTTCCTCCACCCCTTGCTCGAGCCGGAAGCGCCACGGGATTGACACGCCACAGCCGCCGCTGCCAGCTTCTGTGGTACCCACACCGCAACATCGTGAAAGAACGCAGCACGTTTTTTCCGGGCGCTCGTGCTCCCCACCGTGGAGATCGAGCTCTCTGTCCCTCCCGGAAGTTGGCTTTCTCCGGCAGATACTGGCCGGATTCAGCGGGTTCCCGCATCACATGTCGGCAGCGCCGCTCCTCCGTCGAGGTGTGCGGGGAACCGGGAACGGGCATTGCACGTACACACAGGCGGGCATGGGGTCGCCCGGGCGGGCGACGGCCGGAGAGGATCGAGGCCATGATTCTGCGGATCTCGTACGAGGAAGTGACGGCACTGAATGCCGCTGCCGAGCGACTGCTGTCGTCGAGGTCCGGCGGAGGAGTCGTCGCGGCGCCGCCGGAGCTGCTGGCCGAGCTGGAGTCGAGGCTCCCGCTGCCCGGCGACATCTCGCTCGAGACCCTGGCGGAGCAGATGCGACTTTCGCGCGCACTGGACGTGGTGCAGGAGCATCTCAAGCGCCGGATGGACGCGCTGGTGATGGAGCAGTACGTGGGCTCCGACGACGCGGTCAACGCGTACTTCGACTACGCCCACCTTCTCACGGTCCGCTCGCGGCTGCGCGGCATCGGTCGCGAGATGGAGCTGATGATCGAGCTCATGACGGGCGAATCGCCCACGCAGGACGTAGCGACGGACGTGACCTTCCCGGATTGACGGCCGGGCAGAAGCCGTGGAAAATGAGAGCGGCCGGACCAGCAGGGTCCGGCCGCTCCGTCATCGGGGAGGCAGTGATCGACACCACGACCGCCCGGCCGCCGGACCTCTCGCACGAAACAGTCTTCATCACCGGAGCGTCGCGTGGGCTCGGCGCCGCGCTCGCGCTCGCTTTCGCCCGCGCCGGTGCACGCCTGGTGCTGTGCGCGCGGGGGGAGGACGCGCTGGCCGACGCTGCAGGGCGAGCTGCAGGGGAGGGGTCGAGCGTGGAGTGGCGCGCGGCGGACGTGACAGATGAAGCGGCGGTGCGTGCGCTGGTCCTGGCGGCGGAGCAACGGCTCGGCCCGATCTCCGTGCTGGTGAACAACGCGTCGATGCTCGGATCCCGCGTCCCCTTGCGGGAACAGCGCCTCGCAGACTGGAGGCGGACGCTGGCCGTGAACGTCACGGGGACGCTCATCCCGGTCCAGGCTGTGCTGCCGGGGATGCGGCGTGCGGGCCGTGGCTCCATCATCAACGTCACGTCGGGAGTGGGGAACGTCGCGCGCAGGCGCTGGGGCGCATACGCCGTGGGGAAGTGGGCGGTGGAGGGGCTGACGTGGAACCTGGCGCTGGAAGAGGCTGAGGTCGGCATCCGGGTGAACGCGGTGGATCCGGGACGGCTGCGCACGGACATGCGCCGAGCCGCGTATCCGGAGGAGGATCCGGAGGACCCGGCGCCGCCGGAATCGGCCGTGGGCGTGTTCCTGTGGCTGGCCTCCAGCGCGTCGGCCGGGGTAACGGGCGAGCGCTTCCAAGCGCTCGAATGGAATCGACAGGGATGACCAGGGACCCGCGCGGGTCCGAACTCGAACAGGAGACCGATCGATGCGACGCCTTCACCTCCCGCTCGTCCTGCTTCTCGGCATCGCGGCCAGTGCGTGCACCCGTGGGGTGACGCTGAACCCCGAGCCGGAGACGACCTATGCCGTCAACGTGACCAACGACCTGGGCGAGGCGATGATCGTCTCCTTCGACGACGGGAGCGGCACCCGCCTCCTGGGCACCGTGGCGGCGGGGAACACGGAGCGCTTCGTCGTGGCGGGCAGCGCCAACCAGACGGTCTCGATCACGGCACGCAACGAGTCGGATTCGCGCACGGTGCGCCGGACCGTCACGCTGGTACCGGGGGGCACAGTGGACGTGCGCTTGAATTGACTGGAGCGGAGCGAGAGGAGGGGAGGGGAGCTGCGGGCGCGCGGGTGCCCTGCCCCGCCGCCGGCCCCGCGCTCAGTCGCCGAAGGAGATTCCGAGGTCGCGGGCAGTCTGGACGATGTCCGAGTCCAGCGGCACGGCCTTGATCCGGGCGATCGCCTCCTCGAGCGGAACGGCGTGAACCTCCGGCGGATCGAGGGCCACCATCGTTCCGTACTTCTTCTCCTCCACGGCGCGGATGGCGGCCGCACCGAAGCGGAGCGCGATGAGCCGATCATAGGCGATCGGGGATCCGCCGCGCTGGAGGTGCCCGAGCACCAGGGAGCGCGTTTCCTTCCCTGTCTCGGCGGCGACATTGGCCGCCACCCGCTCCGCCATCCCGCCGTACCTCGCCGCACGACCTGGCCGCGCCTCTTCCACCAGCGCGGGCTCACCCTCAGCGGGGCGCGCTCCTTCCGCCACCACGATGATGGTGAAGCGGCGCCCGCTGCGGTCGCGCTCACGGATCTTCTCGTACACGCGCTCCATCCGGAACGGGATCTCCGGAATGAGGATCACGTCCGCAGTGGCGCTTACGCCGGCGTAGAGGGCGATCCAGCCCGTGTTCCGGCCCATCAATTCCACGACCATGACGCGCTCGTGGCTTTCTGCCGTGGAGTGGAGCTTGTCGAGCGCTTCCGAGGCGGTCTGGACGGCCGTGTGGAAGCCGAACGCCACCTGGGTGGCCGAAAGGTCGTTGTCGATCGTCTTGGGCACGCCCACCACGGGCATCCCCTTCTTGGCGAGGCTGTTGGCGATGTGCAGCGAGCCGTCACCGCCGATCGCGATGAGGGAGTCGAAGCCCCGACTGCGGAACGACTCGATGAGCTCGTCCGACCGGTCGACGGTGATCATGGTCCCGTCCGGCTGCTGCACCGGCCACTCGAAGGGGTTGCCGCGGTTGGTGGTCCCGAGGATCGTGCCGCCGAGATGGGTGATCCCCCGAACGGTTTCGGAGTCCAGGCGGATGATCGCCTCCTCGCCGAGCAGCCCACCGTACCCCTTCCGGATGCCGTGCACCTCCCAGCCGCGGTTCAGCGCGGACAGCACCGTCGCCCTTATGACTGCGTTCAGGCCCGGCGCGTCGCCGCCGCCCGTGCTGATCGCCACTCGTCGAAAGCTCATGCCCCGCCCCCGTCGTTCACGTTCCCCCGAGAGCCGCCCGCACATCCTCCCACTCCGGGTGCCGTCCCGTCCTCTTCTTCGAATAGACCAGGTCCCCGTCCCGACGGACCTCGAACACGCCTCCGCGAGACTCGATCAGCTCCACGGTGGCATCGGGGAACTCCGCCTGGATCCGTGCCTCCAACCTGGAGGCTCGCGGCAAGTAGTTTCAGATGCCGCAGTATTCGATGCTGACGTGCATGAGACTGCCCTCCCGTTGCTGTGCCGGAGATAGGTTGCCGTTCCGACCGCTCGCGGGCAAGAAACGTACGTCGGGAAGGACGCAGCGGGCGTGTCCGGGCGGGCGGTGGGGCGCGGGGCGGGAAGGAGCGGCGGGTCACGCGTCGCCGGCGACGAGCATCTCGCCTTCCGTCGCGATGGCGAGCGACAGCCCCGATCCGCGGCGCTCCACGTCCGCCAGGAGCGCGTTCAGCACGTGGAGGAGCTCGTCGTCGCTTCGCTCGGGCGCGTGGTGGAAAAGGCAGAGCTTGCCCACGCCGGCGTCCTCGGCCAGGCGGACTGCCTGTGCGAAGGTGCTGTGCCCCCAGCCCTCGACGCTCCGGTACTCGGCGTCCGTGAACATGGCGTCGTGGAAAAGGATGTCCACCCCGTCGAGGAAGTCGACGAGACCCGGGTACCACCCCGGCCCATCCACCCGGTATCGCCCGCCCACCAGCTCATTGTCGGGTATGTAGGCCACTGCGGCCGACCCCGTCCGGATGCGGTAGCCGTACGTGTCTGCCGGGTGGCGGACCCGGTACGCGGCGACCTCCACGCCCCCGTCCCCCCACGCCTGTCGGGACAGGTGCTGGAAGGACAGGCTCGCGGCCAGCGATTCGTAGGGAACCGGGAAGTAGACGGGGCCCATCTGCGCCTTGAGGAGCGTGGCAATGTCCAGCCCGTCCTGTGGTGCCGCGTGGACGCGGATGAAGCTCTCTGCCTCGTGCAGCGGGGCGAAGAAGGGGATGCCCTGGATGTGGTCCCAGTGGAAGTGGGTGAGGAAGAGGTCCACGTCCGTGACGCCGGGCTCCCGCACGAGCTCCCGGCCGAGGCCCCGGATTCCGGTGCCGGCGTCGAAGATGTAGCGGCGCCCGGCCGCGCGGACCTCCAGGCATGGCGTGTTCCCGCCGAAGCGCACGGTGGCGGGACCCGGACTCGGGATCGACCCGCGTGTCCCCCAGCACGTCGCCCGTACGTCCGTGGCCTGAGCGGTTCCGGCTTCTGCGTCGGCGGAGGGGAGGGGGACCGGGGCTCTGGGGTCGCGATCCATGCGGTCGATCGAGCGTGGGTGTGGACCGGCAAGAACGGGGAGGCGCGGCAGTTCGGGCACCATGAGCCGGTCGGGAGTGGCAAGATGAACACACGCCGTAGCGCCGGCAAGTGACCGCTTCCCTTTTCCAGAACGTTGTTCGGGACGTAAATTCCCGACCTCTTCCCCGGAGTCCCATCCCGGAGGCGCGGTCATGAGTGTTCAGACGGCCACGGAACACGTTGTGGAGGTCCTCGGCCGAGTGCCGTTTTTTCAGGGCCTTTCACGCTCAGACCTCGAGCGCATGGCCGACCTCGTTCAAACCCGCGACATCGCGGCCGCCGAATTCCTGTACCGGGAAGGGGATAGCGGCGACAAGCTGTACGTGGTGGTGCAGGGGGCTGTGGAGATCCTCAGGGAGCGCCCTCTCGGCGACCACGAGCGCCTCGTGGTGGTGCGGCCCGGTGAGGCCTTCGGCGAGCTCTCCGTCCTGAGCGACGCGCCGCGTTCGACCTCCGCGCGCGCACTCCAGGAAACCCGGCTGTTGACCATGGCCCGGACCGAGTTCGTGCGCCTGCTCGGTGGCGAGTCGCTCAGCGTACGTCTCATGCGCAGCCTGGCGCGGGCGCTCCGCTCGGCGGAGCGCCGCTTCACCGTCCGCGAAAGCGGCACGGGAACGGGCGCCACCGGACAGTTCGGCCAGGTCGTCCTCAACGGCCTCGAGCCAGCCGCCCCGCCACACGCCGCCGGCTACCAGATCGCCGGAGGGAGCGCGCGCAGCGAGGACGGCCCGGGCAGCGCGCTCTGGGACGGCTTCGTCACGGGCGGTGGCCGCGCCATGGTCGCGCTCCTGGACGTTCAGGGCACCGGCCTTCCGCCGGCCTACCTCCTCGGTGTGACCCGTGCCATTCTCCGCGAGCTGGCGCCGGAGCATCCTTTCGACGGCCTCGTCTCCCGCCTGAATGCGGCCACCTTTCGGAACCTCTTCGACGGCATGGACGAGTGCGTGGATGCGGCCGTCACGGAGGTGGCGAGCGGCCAGGTGCGGTGGAGCTGCGCCGGCAACCCGGCCGGCGTCCTCGTGCGCGCCGACGGCACGGTGGGCGCCGTGCCCTCCCACGGGCCGCCTCTCGGGATCGTGCCGAATTTCGTCTACGACACCACGCCTCTCCAGCTCGCCGCCGGTGACACGCTGGTCGCGTTCTCCAGCGCGCCCGCCGGGCTCGTGAAGGGCGCGGTCGAGCTGGTCAGAGAGCGACCGGACGCCAGCGCCGCGGACGTCGTGCGGCTCCTCGGCACGACCCTGCCCAGGATCGAGCTCAGGGGGGCTGCAGCGGACGTTGCGTTCCTCATCGTCCGGAAGCTATGAGCGCACGCCGGGGCGCTGCCGGCGAACGGCGCGGCTCCTGCGGGCGAACGGCGCGGCTCCTGCGGGGTACCCATGATCCCACGCCAACACTCATACGAAAGCCCGTGCCCGGATGACTGACGAGAAGACCGTCATGAAGGCGCTCCGGAAGGTGAAGGACCCGGAGCTCAACCTGGACCTCGTGGTTCTCGGCCTGATCTACGGGGTGGACGTGCACGGCGAGCACGTGCACGTGAGAATGTCGCTCACCACCCCCATGTGCCCCGCCGCAGACCAGATCCTCATGGACGCCAAGCGGGAGATCGAGGCGCTCGAGGGCGTCGACTACGCCGAGGTCGAGCTGACCTTCGACCCGCCCTGGAGCCCCGAGAAGATGGACCCGCTGATCCGGGCCTCGCTCGGCCTCTGACACCCTCGACGGTGCAACTGCGCTTCGATCGGGCGGGGCCCACGGAGGCGCCCCGGGGGTGCATCGTCTTCCTCCACGGGTTCCCCTTCGACGCGTCCGTCTGGAAGCACCAGCTGGACAGGCTCCCGCCCGGATGGCGGGCCCTCGCCCCCGACCTCCGCGGCTTCGGCTCGACGCCCATCGGAGACCTCCCCGGGGAGGTGTCCTCCGGCCGCAAGGCCGGTGGCGGCATTGCCCGCGCCGACGAGCCCGTCCTCACCATGGACCGCCTGGCCGAGGACGTGGCCGCCCTCGTGCACGAGCAGGCCGCCGGGCCGGCCGTCGTGTGCGGACTCTCCATGGGCGGATACGTCGCCTTCTCCCTCTGGCGACGCCACCCCGAGCTCGTCCGCGCACTCGTTCTCGCCGACACCCGCGCGGAAACCGACTCCGACGAGGCCCGCGAGAACCGGCGCCGCACCGCGCAGCTCACGCGCGACGACGGCGCCGCCGCCGCCGCCGCGTCCATGCTCACCAGCCTCCTCGCCCCCGGTACTCTGAGCAACGCCGCCGACGCGGTGGGCCACACGGAGGCGATGATCCTCAACACGACCCCCGCCACTCTCATCGCCGCTCTCGCCGGCATGGCCTCTCGCCACGACTCCACCCGCGATCTCGCCGGCATCACCGTGCCCACCCTCGTCCTGGTCGGTGAGCACGACTCCATCACCCCTCCTGACGTGGCCCGGTCCATGGCCGAGGCCATTCCCGGTGCCGAGCTCGCCATCCTTCCCGACGCCGGCCACCTCGCCTGCCTCGAAAACCCACGCGCGTTCAACGCCGCCCTCTCGACCTTCCTCGACCGCCTTCCCTGACACAGCTGGCGGCCGAGCGCGGTTCAGCCGTCCTCACGCCTCCTTTTCCCCCTTGACATTCTACAGGAATGCGTCCCACCTTCTTGTAGGATATCTAGGGGAATAACGGGGCTGAACGTGGCGAAATCGAACGTGGATGTGCTGCAGGGGACGCTGGATCTGTTGATCCTGAAGGCGCTGTCGCTGGAGCCGATGCACGGGTGGGGTGTGGCGCAGCGGATCCAGCAGGTGTCGGAGGACGCGCTGCAGGTGAACCAGGGATCGCTGTACCCGGGGCTGCATCGGCTGGAGCAGCGTGGCTGGATCGCGTCCGAATGGGGGACGAGCGAGAACAACCGGCGGGCGAAGTACTACCGGCTGACGAAGACGGGGGAGCGGGAGCTCGGTCGCGAAGTCACGGCGTGGCGGCGCTTCTCGCGTGGCGTCGAGCTGGTGCTGGGGCTGGGATGAGGCGGGGACCGGCGGACGGACTGCGGAGCGTGCCGGACCGGGTGCGAGGCGTGTGGCGGCGGCTGCGGGTGCTGTGGGCGCGCGATGCGGTGGAGCGTGAGCTGGCGGAAGAGCTTCGCTTCCACATCGAGATGGAGACGGAAGCGGGCGTCCGGGGCGGTCTGGAGCGTGGTGAAGCGCGGAGGCGGGCGCTGGTGAGGTTCGGGGGGGTGGAGCGGTACAAGGAGGCGGCGAGGGACGTACGGGGGGCGAAGTGGCTGGAAGACGCGGCGCGGGACGTGTGGCATGCCCTGCGTCGCCTGCGGAGGGAGCCGCTGTTCGCGGCGGCCGCCATCGCGACGCTGGCGCTGGGGATAGGGGCGAACACGGCGATCTTCAGCGCGGTGGACGCGGTGCTGCTGCGAGCGTCCCCGTTCGCGGAGCCGGATCGGCTGGTGATGGTCTGGGAGACGGACCGGGCGAGCGATACGCACCACGAGCCGGCGTCGTGGCCTGATGTGGCCGACTTCCGGGAACGTTCGCGGATGCTGGCGTCGATCGGCTCGGTGGTGGGGCAGGACCTGACGCTCGGGGGCGAGGGGGAACCGGAGCGGGTCAGCGCGGTGGCGGTGACGCCCAACTTCCTAACGCTGCTGGGTGTGCGGCCGGTGACGGGGCGCCTGTTCACGCAGGAGGAAGGCGACACCGGCGCCGGGCAGGTGGTGCTGCTCGGAGAGGAGTTCTGGCGTGCCCGGTTCGGCGCGGATCCGTCGGTGGTGGGCCGTACTCTGACGCTGGACGAGCGCCCCGTGACCATCGCGGGCGTGGTGCCCGCCGGGACCGAGCTGGGAATCCGGCAGGTGCACGAGCGGGCGGACTACGCCCCGTCGTTCAGCGGCGAAGGGGTGGACATTTGGCTGGCGTTCCGCCCCACTGCGGACGCGTTCCCGCGCGAGACGCACCCGTTCCTGACGCTCGGGCGGCTGGCGCCCGGGGTGTCGCTGGCGGCGGCGCAGTCGGAGCTGGCCGGGATCTCGGCCGAGCTGGAGGCGGCGTATCCGGAGAACCGGGACCGTGGCGTGAACCTGGAGCGATATTCGGACGTGGTGTTCGGGCCGGTGCGGCCGGCGCTTCTGGTGCTGCTCGGTGCCGTGGCCCTGGTGCTGCTGGTGACGTGCGCGAACGTGGCGAACCTGCTGCTCGCCCGAACCGCGGCGCGGTTCCGTGAGGTGGCGCTCCGGCGCGCGCTGGGGGCGGCCCGGCGGCGGATCCGCGCGCAGTTCATGGCGGAAGCGGTAGTGCTGACGGTGCTGGGCACGTTGGCCGGCGTGGCATTGGCGTACGCCGGACTCCACGCGCTGGTGGCGCTGGCGCCGGCGGACATCCCCCGGCTCGCCGAGGCGCGTGTCGACGGCTCCGTGCTCGCCTACACGGCGGGCGTAGCCGCCCTGGTGGCGCTGGCGTTCGGCATGCTGCCGGCGTTCCAGAGCCGCCGGCTCGACCTGCACGGGGCGCTCCAGACGCAGCCCGGACCGCGCGTCTCGGAAGGGCGCCGCGGCCGGGGCTTTCGGTCGGGGCTGGTGGTGGCGGAGGTCGCGCTCGCCGTGTCGCTGGTCATCGGCGCGGGCCTGCTGCTGCGGAGCTTCTGGCGGCTCCAGCACGTCGATCCTGGATTCGACGCCGCGCGCGTGGTGAAGGCGCAGTACCAGCTTCCGGACTCCCGCTATCCTCGCGACTTCTCACGCTGGCCGGACATCCCGGAGATCACCGATTTCCACCGCCGCTTTCTGGAAGAAGTCCGATCGATTCCGGGTGTGGCCGCGGCCGGCATCGCCGGCGGCCATCCCCTGGACCCGGGGTTCACGAACTCGTTCGTGATCGTGGGCCGCGAGGCGGAGTCATCGGATTTCCCGGAGATCCGGACCCGGTTTCTCTCGCCGGGCTACCTCGCGACGATCGGCGTTCCCCTGCTGGAGGGGAGAGAGATCCGCCCGGGCGACGACGCCCGCGCCACCCCCGTGGTGCTGATCAACCGGGCCGCTGCTCGGCGCTATTTCGCGGGGAACGATCCGATCGGGCAGCACATCATCTTCTGGGGCACGGATCGGGAGGTCGTGGGCGTGATCGGCGACGAGAAGTTCGAGGGCGTGGACCGGCCCACCGAGCCAGCCGCCTACGCCCCGCTCGCCCAGAACCCGTTGCAGGTGGCGGCCCTGCTCGTTCGGGCCGAGCCCGGCCGCGACCCGATGGCCCTGGTCCCCGAGATCCGGCGTCGCTTCCACCGGCTCGACCCCCGCCTGGCGCTGTTCGCCGTCGAGCCGCTGCAGGCGACGGTGGCCGGGAGCATTGCCGGGCCACGCTTCACTGCCGCGCTCCTCGCCGTGTTCGCGGGGCTCGCCCTGCTCCTGGCGCTGGTCGGGGTTCACGGGGTGTTGAGCTACACCGTCGCCCGTCGCACACCGGAGCTGGGAATCCGGATGGCACTGGGCGCCAGCCGCACGCGCGTGATGCGGGCCGTGGTGGGGGAGGGCATGGCGCTCGTGGGCGCGGGCGTGGCGATAGGCGTGGCAGGCGCCCTGCTGGCGTCGCGGCTCCTGGGGTCGCTCGTTTTCGGCATCACCACGACGGACCCGGCGACCTACGTCGCGGTGGCTCTGGCCGTGCTGATGGTGGCCGCCGTGGCGAACCTGGCGCCCGCCTGGCGGGCCGCCCGGGCGGACCCGGTGGAAGCCCTGCGGGCAGAGTAGTGGCCCGGGAGGGAGAGCGGGCTAGTCGCCGTTCTCTCCCTCGTCCTCCGCCGCCGCCACGAGCTCCAGCTGCTCGTCCGCGTCGTCGCGAGCCGACGCTTCCTGCCTCCGGTCCGACTCCCGCTCGGAGGCGACCCGGCTGATCTCGACCACCCGGTCGCCCGTCCTCACGGGCACCAGCACCTTGCCCTGGCTGGCGCGACTCTGGACGGGGACCTCGGCGGCGGCGATGCGGGCGGCCTGCCCGCTCGCGGTGATCACCATCAGCTCGTCACCCTCGAGCATCTCCTTCGCACCCACGACGGGGCCGGTGCGCTCGCTCACGCTCAATGCCACGGTGCCCTGGCCGCCCCGGCCCTGCACCCGGAAGTCGCCGATGGGCGTGCGCTTTCCGAAGCCGTTGGCCGTGACGCACGCCAGCGTTGCATCGCGCCGGACCACGACCATGCCGACGACGTCGTCGTCCTTCTTCATCCGCACTCCGATCACGCCCTGGGCGTTCCGGCCCACCTGGGGGACTTCAGTCTCGGGGAAGCGGATCGCCCGGCCGCCGGCGGTCACCAGCACCACGTCGTTGATCCCCTCGCTCACCCGTACGTCCAGCAGCTCGTCCTCCGCCTTCAGGTTGATGGCGTTGATCCCGCCCGCCCGGATGTTGGCGAATTCGGCCAGCGACGTCCGCTTCACGATGCCGCCCCGGGTGAGGAAGACCAGGTCGACGCCGGGGTCGTACTCGTTTATGGGCAGGAGCGCCGCGACGCGAAGGCCGGCCTCGAACCCGAGCAGCTGGTTGAGCGCACGGCCCCGCGAGGCGCGCCCGCCCTCGGGGAGGTCCAGCACCGCGACCTCGTACGCCTGGCCATCCGCGGTGATGATCAGCACTGCGTCGTGGGTGCTGGCGATGAAGACGTGCTCGAGGAAGTCGTCCTCGTACCTCTCCATTCCCGCCAGCGCCTTTCCGCTGGTCACGCGTCGGCGGTACAGGGAGACGGGCATGCGCTTGATGTAGCCCTCGTGCGAGACGGTGATGACCACGTCCTCCTGGGCCACCATGTCCTCCATCTTGAACTCGGCGTCCCCTTCCACGATGGTCGTGCGCCGACCATCCCCGTACTTCTCCACTATGCCGTCCATTTCGGCCAGGAGCAGCGCGAACTGCTTCTCCTCCGAGTCCAGCAGATCGAACAGAGCCCGGATCTGCTTCTTCAGCTCTTTCAGCCGGTCGCGGAGCTCCAGCGTCTCCAGCTCGGTCAGCCGGTGCAGGCGCATGTTCAGGATGGCGTCGGCCTGGATGTGCGACAGATCGAACATCCTCTGCAGCCGCTCGCTCGCCTGCTCCTTCCCCTTCGACTCCCGGATGACCCGGATCACCTCGTCTATCCGGTCCAGCGCGGTGATCAGCCCCTCGGTGATGTGCGCTTCCGCCTTCGCCTGTTCCAGATCGTACGCGGCGCGGCGCTGGATCACCTCGATGCGGTGGTCCCGGAATTTCTCCAGGAGCTCCTTCAGGTTCATCTCCCTGGGGACGCCGTGGTCGAGCGCCAGCATGATGGCGCCGAACGTCGCCTGCATGTAGGTCTTCTTGTACAGCCTGTTCACGACCGGCTTCACCTTGGCGCCACGCTTCAGCTCGATCACGATGCGCATGCCGTCACGGTCGCTCTCGTCGCGCAGGTCGCTCACGTCGTCCAGCTTCTTCTGCCGGACCAGGTCCGCCACCTGCTCGATGACCCTCGACTTGCTCACGCCGTACGGAAGCTCGGTGACCACGAGCTGCTCCTTCCCGCCCCGCTTCGCCTCCCGGACCACCCTCGCCCGCATGGTCATCCGACCGCGCCCCGTGCGGTAGGCAGCCACGATCCCCTCGGTGCCGATGATGAACCCGCCCGTTGGGAAGTCCGGCCCGGGAACGTGCTCGATCAGGTCGTCGATCGTGCAGTCGGGGTGCTCCACCAGGTGGCGGAGCGCGGCCGCGATCTCCCGCAGGTTGTGCGGCGGGACGTTCGTCGCCATCCCCACCGCGATCCCCGACGATCCGTTGACCAGCAGGTTCGGGAGCTTCGATGGCAGCACCACGGGCTCGTCGCGCTGGTCGTCGAACGTGCGCACGAACTCGACTGTGTCCTTGTCCAGGTCGGCCAGGATCTCCGTGGCCAGCGCCTGCAGCCGGGCTTCCGTGTAGCGGTAGGCGGCGGCGTTGTCGCCGTCGATCGAGCCGAAGTTCCCCTGCCCGTCCACGAGAGGGTAGCGCAGGCTGAAGTCCTGCACCATCCGCACGAGCGCGTCGTAGACCGCCGAGTCTCCGTGCGGGTGGTACTTGCCCAGCACCTCGCCCACCACCGAAGCCGACTTCTTGTAGGGCCGTCCGGGGTTCAGCCCCAGGTCGCTCATGGCGAACAGGATCCGCCGGTGCACCGGCTTCAGCCCGTCCCGCACGTCAGGGAGCGCTCGCTGTACGATCACGCTCATGGAATAGTCGAGGAAGGACTCCCTCATCTCCTCCTCGATGAGACGCGGGAGCACGCGCTCGCGGCGTTGCGGCATCACCATTTATGGCTCTCCGTCCACTACAGGTCGGGCGTTCGGCGCTCGGTCACCGCAATCTGTGGGATGGCGGGCCTTTCGTCGAGACGGGCCAGAGCCCGACCCAACGTTTCGGCGGCTTCCGGCGTCTTACCCCTTAGACCGTTAGTGGAGGACGCCATGGAGCTGTTGAAGGGGACGCTGGACGCGATGGTGCTCAAGACGCTGTCATGGGGACCGATGCACGGGTACGGCGTCACGCGCTGGATCCGCCGGCGAACGGAGGGGGCACTGGAGGTGGAAGACGCCGCGCTGTACCAGGCGCTGCACCGCCTGGAGGCGCGAGGGTGGCTGGAAGCCGAGTGGGGGTTGAGCGAGAACAACCGGAAGGCGAAGTACTACGCGCTGACGGAGGCGGGCCGGGAGCACCTGAGGTCGGAGGAGGTGTCGATCCGGCGATACGTGGAGGCGCTGTTCCGGGTGCTGGACGTGGAGACGGGCTGATGGGGCAGCGGGATGCGGGGAAGCGGCGCCGGCGCAAGCGGGAGCGAATGGCGCCTCCCGGATCGAGCGCGACGTCGAAGCTCCGCGTTGTGACGGTGCGGCGGGTCGCGGGCGGAGCGAGCGAAGTCAGGGGGCGTCTGTCCATCCCGAAATGCGAAGGGAGCTGAGCCATGCTGCCGGAGGGAATCCGTCGGGTCTTCCGCGCCCCTCGCCGAGCCGGCGACCAGGCGCGCAGGGACGTGGACGCGGAGATCCGCTTCCACCTGGAGAGCCGGATCGCGGAGCTCGAAGCCGAAGGGCACGATCGCGGCGAAGCGGAGCGCCGGGCCATGGCCGAGTTCGGGGACGTGGGCGCGGCGCGGCGGGCGCTGGGCCGGGTCTCGGTCCGACGCGAGCTGTCGCATCGCCGATCGAAGTGGGCCGCCGAGCTGGCCCAGGATGTTCGATTCGGGTGGAGGAAGCTGAGAGCCGAGCCCGGGTTCGCGGCGGTGGCGGTCCTGACGCTCGCGCTCGGGATCGGGGCGAACACGGCGATCTTCAGCGTGGTGGATGCCGTGCTGCTGCGCCCGCTGCCATACCCGCGGGCGGATCGCCTGGTGAAAGTGTGGGAAACGGCCCCGGACGGCACCGCGACGAACGTCGTGTCCAGCGCGAACTTTCTGGAATGGCGAGAGGCGGCCACGTCCTTCCGTGCGGTCGGTGCGCACTCCTGGCTATTCGGCACGACCCTGACCGGGGTGGAGGAGCCGATGCGGCTCCAGGCGATCCGGATCTCGCCGTCCGCGCTGGCGGCGCTCGGGTCGGCGGCGGTGGTGGGACGGACGTTCACTGCGGCAGATGCGGAGCCCGGATCGCCGAAGGTGGCTCTGATCAGCGAGCGACTGTGGCGCACGCGGTTCGGCGGCGCTCCGGGGGTGGTGGGCCGCTCCATCACGCTGGACGGCGAACCGTTCGAGGTGGTGGGGGTCATGCCGGCGTCGTTCCACTACCCGGACCCGCAGGTGGATGTCTGGCGAGTTCTCGGGTTCGATGCCGATGACCGGGAGAACCGGCGGTCGCACCAGTGGAACGTGGTGGCGCGACTCCGGGACGGCGTCTCGCAGGAACGTGCGCAGGCGGAGATGGACGGCATTGCCGACCGCATCAGGACGGACCACCCGGAGGCCATGACCGGGTGGGGCGTGAACGTGGTGCCGTTGCGGGACGACATCGTCGGTCAGGCGAGGACGCTGCTGCTGGTGCTGATGGGAGCGGTGGGGGTGGTCCTCCTCCTCACCTGCGTCAATCTGGCCAACCTCCTCCTGGCGCGAGCGACGGTGCGCGAACGGGAAGTGGCGGTGCGTGGGGCGCTCGGCGCCGGACGCCGCCGCCTGGTCCGGCAGCTGCTGGTGGAGAGCCTGCTCCTCGGCGGGATCGGCGGCGCAGTGGCGGTGGTCGTTCTTCTTCTGGGGCTCAACGGGCTGGTGGCGCTGGCGCCCTCGAACATCCCGCTGCTCGACGCTGTGCGCATCGATGCTCGGGTCTTCGCCTTCGCGGCTCTCGCCACGATCGTGGCAACGCTGCTGTTCGGGCTGGTGCCCGCGCTCCGTGCCACTGCCGGGGCTCCCGGCCAGGCGCTGCGGAGCGCGCGCGGATCCGGCATCGCGCACGGCCGCCTGCGGGCCGGGCTGCTGGTGGCCGAGATGGCGCTCGCGGTGGTACTGGTCGTCGGCGCGGGGCTGCTCCTGCGGAGCATGGTCCGGCTGAGCGAGGTCGATCCGGGGCTCGACGCAGCGAACGTCCTTCTGGTCCCGATCGATCTGCCACCGTCGTACCCGACCCCGGCCGCGCAGCTCGCGTTCTACAGGTCGCTGCTGGACCGGGTGGGCGGGATGCCCGGTGTGGTCGAGCGTGGCGGGGACGAGCGAGCCGCCGATGATGGGCTACCAGATAACCTTCAGCTACTACATCGAGGGCCGCCCCGCCGAGACTGCCAGCGGGCGGGAGGAGGACGAGCGGCTGCTGGCCGTCACGCCTTCGTATTTCAGGACGCTGCGGATCCCGATCCTGGAGGGACGCGGCTTCGAGCCGTCGGACCGGGAGGGCGGCACTCCCGTCGTGATCCTGAGCGAGAGTCTCGCGCGCAAGCAATGGCCGAACGGCGGTGCCCTGGGCAGCCGGATCCGCTTCTCGGAGGAGCTGCCCTGGTTCGAAGTGGTCGGGATCGTCGGGGATACGCGGGTGGATGGACTCGACCAGCCCGCGCCCCCGGCCCTCTATCTCTCCTACGCCCAGCGGCCGTGGTCGTGGATGTCGTGGCTCGCCCTCACGATCAGGACCAGCGGGGACCCGACGTCCCTCGCCCCGGCCATCCGGAACGAGCTGGTCCGCCGGGATCCCACGGTGCTGCCCGAGCGAATCGCCACGCTCCGCCGGCTCTACTCCGAGAGCGACGCCCGGCGCCGGTTCGCCACCGTGGTGTTCGGCGGATTCGCCGGGGTCTCGCTCCTGCTGGGGCTGGTCGGCGTGTACGGCGTGATGTCGTACATGGTGGCGCAGAGGACCCGCGAGCTGAGCGTGCGGATCGCTCTGGGCGCTCCCCGCAGCACGGTGGCGGTCGGGGTGGTCCGCCGGGGCATCGGGCTCGCTCTGGCCGGGATCCTCATCGGCCTGGGCGCCGCGCTCGCTCTTTCGCGTTTCATGGCGACGCTGGTGTTCGGCATCGGCACCCGCGACGCCACGACCTTCACCGTCATCCCCGTCGTGCTCCTGCTGGTGGCCGGGGCAGCCGCATACGTGCCGGCCCGTCGGGCGACGCGGGTGGACCCCATGCAGGCGCTGCGAACGGACTAGGCGGCGTCCGGCGGAGCTCAGCGGCGCATCAGCTGCCGGGCGACGAACCAGAGATTGGCGGGCCGTTCCGCGAGCCGGCGGACGTACCAGGGGTACCAGTGCTCGCCGTACGAGATGAGCACACGCACGGCCTCTCCCTCCGTCGTCATCTCCTCCTGGAGGTCCGTGCGGATGCCGTAGAGCATGTGGATCTCGAAGTCGCCCGGCGCCACGCCGTGCCGACGTGCAGAGGATCTCACGCGCTCGAGGAGGTGCTGGTCGTGGGTCCCGATGACGGGTTTGGCGGCCGCCACGTACGCCGGATCCCGGAACAACTCGACGGCAAGGTCGTGGAAACGGCGGTCGACGTCCTTCTTCCGGGGGAGCGCCACGTCGGCGGGCTCTCGATACGCCCCCTTCACCAGGCGCACCCGAATGCCCTCGTCACGTAGCGCGGACAGGTCGTCCGGGGTGCGGTGGAGGTAAGCCTGGAGGCAGACGCCGACATGGGACGAGAGGTGGTGCGCCCCACGGACGAGGTCGAGCGTTCGATCGACGTAGGAGCTGTCCTCCATGTCCACCCAGACCACGGTGCCGAGCGCGTCGGCCTTGAGCACCAGCCGCTCGAGGTTCTCCCGTGCCAGGTCCGCCCCGAGATCGAGCCCGATGTGCGTGGGCTTCACCGAGACCTGGCCGTCCACGCCCGACGACTCGATCCGCTCCAGCACGCTCTCGTAGTGGGCGGCAGTGTCGATCGCTTCGTCGGAGCTCGCGACGTTCTCCCCCAGCTCGGTGATCACGACGCCGATGCCGCTCCGCCCCACCCGGTCGGCGGCGTCGAGTGCATCCTCCAGCCGCTCGCCGGGCATGAAGCGCAGGACGGCCTGGCGGGCGAACGGACGCGTGCTGATGTAGCGCTCGAGGCGCGGCGACCTGGACATGCGGAGCAGGAGGGACCTCAACATGGCGAGCCTGTGTCTCCCGAAGCTGGTGGGCGGGGGGCCGGTCCGCGACCGGCGACAACGACCGCGGCCCTGGCCGGCTCTCGTATTACGGCGACCGCGGCGCGGGTGTCAAGCTCACGCGCCGGGCGTGCACCCGGCGGCGGAATCGTCTCAATGCGCTATTCCGGTGCCCCTACTCGGCTGCGGTATTCGCCCGCATGGCGAATCCAACCACCCTCGAAGCGCTGGCGCGCGCGGCGAACCACCGGGCGGGGCTCCTGTCGCTCCTGCGCGGGCTCGGCTTCGGCGGCCACGGCGACGAGGTCCCCGAGCCGGTGTGGCCCGCCTGGGGGGTGGCGCCGCGTGGTGACGTGGCCGCGCTGCTGCTCGCGGGGACCGTCGGCACGCTCACCGCCGTGGTCCTCGAGCTGAAAGGGCGGCTGTGCGGTGACACGATCGCGGCCATCGCCGGCGCCATCCGGCGACGCAATCCAGCCCTCCTCTACCTGTTCGCGTTCTCCAGCCGCGTCTTCGAGGAGGTGGCTCTCGCCACGTTCGCCGCGGATTCCGAGTTCCGATACCTCCGCTTCGAGCCGGAACGACTGCGGCGCTCCGACCTGGATGCCCTCTGCGAGCTGGTCGCCGGCCCGGGCGAGACGGGGCTGGAGCTGGCCCTCCGGCACGCGCGCGCCCTCGACCGGTCCCGCATCACGCGCCGCTTCTTCAATGAGTTCCGCGCCCGGCGCAACGCCGTTTCCCGCGCCTGGACCGGAATCCCGGCAGTTGCGGAGCGGGAGCGGTCGGAGCTGGCGCTGCTGCTCCTCAGTCGCCTGACCTTCCTGTACTTCCTGCAGCGCAGGGGAGTGCTGGCCAGTGACGACCGCTACCTGCCTCACCTGTTCGGCGCGTGGTCGGACACGCCCGGCGCGGGCTCGTCGTTCTACCGGGCCCGGCTGCGGCCGCTCTTCTTCGAGTCGCTGAACCGGCGCGTGGAGGAGCGCGCCCCCGCCGCGGCGGCGCTGGGCCCTCTGCCGTATCTGAACGGCGGTCTGTTCGAGCCTCACCCGCACGAGCGCGCCTGGCCGGGGCTGGACCTGCCGGACGCCGAGATGCGGGCGATCTTCGACGACCTGCTCGAGCGGTACCGGTTCACCCCCCGCGAAGCGCTCGGGGGCGGCGGCTTCGGGGTGGACCCGGAAGTGCTCGGCCGGGTGTTCGAGGGGCTGATGGAGCCGGACCGCCGCCTCGATACCGGGAGCTACTACACCCCGTCTCACGTCGTCCACCGGATGGTGCACGAAGCAGTCGCCGAGTACGTCGCTGGGAAAGTCCCCGGCGTCGACGTACGCACCCTGCTGGCAGGCTGCGGCGCCCCCCTCGACGCGGCCGCGCGTTACCGGACCCGCAGCGCACTGCAGCGCGTGCGGGTGCTCGATCCTGCGTGCGGGTCGGGCGCCTTCCTGGTCGGGGCCCTGCACCACCTCGCCAGGGCGCTCGGCGCCGTGTCGGATGGCGATCCCCACGCGATCCGCGAATCCATCGTCGCCCGCTCACTGCACGGCGTGGACCTGCTCGATGACGCCGCCCTCCTCTGCTCGCTGCGGCTCTGGATCGCCCTGGCCGACGACGGCGGGGGCGAGGTCCGCCCCCTCCCCAATCTGGACCGCCGGATCCGACAGGGCGACGCCCTCCTCGATCCGCTGGACCTCGCTGCGACCGAGACTGCGCCTGGCGACGACTGGGTGCCCGCCTCCGATCCCGACCTCCGGCACGCGCTTCGGGCGCTTCCCGCGGCGGCACGCCGCTACGTGACCTCCGACCCGAAGGCGAGGCCGTCCGCACGCGCCGGACTCGCCCGGGCCGAAGCCGCCCTCGCCCGCCACTGGGTGCGGGCCCTCTCCGCCAGACAGAGCACGTGGCTCCGCCATTTCAGGGCAGTCGCGGCAGACCGTGACCTGTTCGGCGACAAACCGCGCAGTGCTCGAACCGCCGAGACAGCATGCCGGCGCGCGGAGGAGCGACTGGAAGAGCTGAAAGTCGTGGCCCGCCAGCTCCAGGAGAAGGGATCGCTCCCGTTCTTCAGCTTCGGCGTCCATTTCGCCGCCGCGGAGCGAGGCTTCGACATCATCGTGTCGAACCCCCCGTGGGTGCGTGCCCACCGCTGGCCCGCGCGTCTCCGGACCGTGGCCGCCAAACGGTTCGAGGTGTGCCGTGAGCCGGGGTGGCCGGCGGCCACGCGCCTCACCGGCGTTCCGGCGGCCGCCGGGGCACAGGTGGATCTCTCGCTCCTGTTCGTCGAGCGGTGCGTGTCGCTGCTGGCTCCCGGCGGCGTGGTCGCCGTGCTGGTGCCGGCCAAGACGCTGCGCGCGCTCTACGGCGGGGCCATGCGCCGCATCCTATTGCGGGACCTCGAGTTCGCGTTGATCGAAGACCACTCGCTCGACGCCGGTGCCATGTTCCGCGCCGATACGTTCCCGGCCGTCCTCGTCGCGCGCCGGCCGACCACGCCCGGATCCCGGCAGGCGAACGGGCGGCCCGTCCGCGTCCATCTCGGGCGGCACCACGCGGCGCCGCTGGAGTTCGTGGCGAACCAGCTGGACCTCCCGGTGTTCCCGGGCGATCCCGCGTCGCCCTGGCTGCTGGCTCCCCCGGATGCCGTGGCCGCGTTTCGGGCCATGCAACGAACCGGTGCGCCGCTGGGAGACAGCGGCCGACCGCGGGTCCATCGCGGCGTCATGACCGGTGCGAACGACGTCCTCCTGCTCAGGCGGGCCGAACCGCGTCTGGGCGGCCTGTGCCGGGTGGAGGCGGAGGGATATCGGCGCCTGCGGCAGGGCGGTGGGGGGAGCCGGGAGGCGGCGCGCTCGAGGGCGTACGTGGAGACTTCGGCCGTGCGGCCGCTGGTGCGTGGTGCGGACATCAATGCATTTTGTTATCGGACTACGAGTTACGTCGTGTGGTGCCACGAGGCGTCCGGCCAGGCCGTGGAGCCACCGCCTCGCATGGGTCGATATCTCTCCAGGCATCGGGCAGCGCTGGAGGCCCGGCCGGGCTGGCGCCCCGACATGCCGCTGGGTGCGGTGTTTCGCGTCGCGGCGGCGACGCTCGGGCCGAAGGTAGCGTGGCACGACCTCTCGGACACGCTGCGGGCGGTGGCCCTTCCGGGCAGCGTGAACTTCGATGGTCGTCTCAGAGAGCTGGTACCGCTGAATACCGTCTACTTCCTGCCAGCGACGGAGCGCGACGGGGGGATGGCGCTGGCCGGGCTGTTGAACTCCCTGCCCGTGCGGACGTTCGCTCGGGCGATTGCCGAGCGCGCGAAGGACGCACGCTTCCGGTTCTTCGCGTGGACGGTGGCCTGTGTCCCGCTTCCGCACGCGTGGGACGCCTCGCCCGCGGGGCGAACGATCCGGAGGATCTCCAGGGAGGCGCACGCCGCTGGCGGTCTCGGGCCGGAAGCGGCCGCGGCGCTGGATCGTGCAGCAGCCGCGGTGTACGGACTCGGGGCGGAGGAGGTGGCGGCGCTGGAGCGGTTCGATCGCTGGCTGCGGGGGCAGTCGTGACCCCGTCGCTCATCGATGAGGCCTCCCGTCCCACGGTGCGCGAGCGCTTCGGCGCGGCCATGGCGTCGGCGGAGGCGATCGACGTGGCCGTCACCCGGATCCGGCTGGCCGCGCTCGACCTCACTGCGCGGGAGCTCGGAGGCGTGCGGCGCTGCCGGCTGCTCCTGGGGGAGCTGGACGCATCGACGCTGCTGGACGCGGCGGAGCGAGCGTCCGCGCTGGGCCGCCTGAGGGCGTTCGCGGCGAGCGGACGGCTGGAGGTCCGGTCGTCGGGCCTGGGCGCGTGGGCGCCCGACTTCTGCGTGGCGCGTGGCGGCGGTGGGGTGGTCTCGATGGTGGGCGCGATCTACTTCGGAAACCCGCGACTCCTGACCGGTCCTGCCTTCACCCTGGTGGCGGAAGAGGTCGAGTGGGCCGAGCTGCTCTCTTCCCGTTTCGAGCGGCTGTGGGAGCGCGGTCATGACGTGCTTCCCGCGATTCGCCGGGTTCTGGACCGGGCCGATGGAGTGGACGGAGACCGGTCCGCGTGACCTGGCAGCCCGCATCCTCACCGAGCTCTTCCGGGACGAAGGCACCAGCGCCCGGAACGACATGCCGGGGGCAGCGGGCCCCGCCGCGGTTCGCCTTCTGCCGTTCCAGGAGGAGGCGGCGATCCGCGCGCGCGCGATCCTCGGTCGGTACGGCGGCGTGGTGGTGGCCGACAGCGTCGGGATGGGCAAGACCTACGTCGCCCTCGCCCTCGTCGCCGACGCGCTGGAAGCGGGAGGGCGAGCGGGGCTGATCGTCCCCGCGGCACTCAGGCCGAAGTGGTCCAGTGCGTTGAAGCCGCTACGCGACGGCCACCCGGGCTCGGTGACGCTGGCTTCGGACGCGTCGCTCAGTCGCGGGACCCACCCTCGCGAGCTGGCCGCCGTCGGGCTCGTCGTGGTGGACGAGGCCCACCGCTTCCGCAACCGCGCGACCCGCCGGTACGCGGCGCTTTCGCGGCTGGTGGCAGCGCACCCTGTCGAGCCGCAGGGAACGCCCCCGCGCCTTGTCCTGCTCACCGCGACGCCCATCAACAATCATCCTGCCGACCTGTACCATCTGCTTCGCCTCTTCGCCCGCGACGACGAATTTCGCGAGCTCGGGGTCCCGAGCCTCGTGGAGGCGTTCGGGGCGCCGGGGGGCGGGCGCAGTGGCTCCCCCGCGGACCTGCCCGCGATCCGCCGCGTCGCAGACGAGGTGGTGATCCGGCGCACGCGGGCAACGGCCCGGGTCGGAAGCGGCCGACGCGGCCCGGACGGGGCGGTGAGCGGGGCCCTGACCTTCCCGAGGCGACTTCCTCCGCGCCTGGTCCGCTACGATGGGGCAGCGCTGCGGGAGGCCGTCAGCGCGATCACGCGGCTCGAGCTCCTCGCGCACGAAGCCGGAGTGACCGCGGGGCGCGGGGCCTCCGCCGGCGGAGAGGTTGCCGGAGATCTGCACGCAACGGCCGGGGCCGCAGACCTGGTGCGGCTGGGACTGTTGAAGCGTCTGGAGTCGAGCCGCGCCGGGGCGCTGATCAGCGTTCGGCGCCACCTCGGCTTCCTCCGTGCGTTCAGCGATGCAGCCGTGGAAGGTCGGCTGCTCGCGCTGCCGCATCTGGGCGGGCGGCGGGCCGGCGAGGCCGATCCGGCGCAGCTGATGCTCCTCGGTGTGGTCGCCCGACCCGCTCCTCCTGGCGTCGATCTGAGGTCGCTGCTCGCCTCGGCCGCCCGCGACCGCGCGATCCTGGAACACGTGGCGTCACTGCTCTCCGGCCCGGACCCTAAGATCGAGCGCTGCCGCCTCCTGGCACTCGAAATCGCCGCCGAGCGAGTGGTGGTCTTCACGGAATTCCGGGACACGGCCGCGGCGCTGTGGCGGGCGCTCGCGCCGGACGTGCGGGTGGCGCGCATCGATGGCAGCGGCGCCTGGCTGGGGCTGCGCCCGGCGAGCCGCGCAGCCGTCCTGGCCCGGTTCGCTCCCGGAGCGTTCGGGCGCCGGGAGCCGGCCGCGCGCGAGCGGGTGGACGTCCTCATCGCCACAGAGGTGCTCGGCGAGGGCATGGACCTCCAGGATGCCCGCCACGTGGTCAGCTTCGACCTGCCGTGGAACCCCGTGCGACTGCTCCAGAGGATCGGCCGCGTCGACCGTCTCGGGTCGCCCCACGCGGAAGTCGTTCCCCACCTCTTCGTCCCGGACGGAGCCCTGGACGCGGTACTCGGCCTCACCCGCCGCGTCCGCCTCAAGCTGGAGGGGATGGCGGGCACCGTGTGGCCAGAGGGTGCGCTCGAACTGCTCGACAGCCTCGGGCGGGGCCGCCGCGCGGTGGCCGAAGCCCTCGAGCGCGCCGACCGACGCGAGCACCAGGACGCGCTCGAATCGCTGCGCGTGCTGCGCCGATCGCTGGACCTGCCCGGCCAGCTGGACCCGGTCGGGGAGCGGGCGCCGTCGGCGCCGCGAATGGCGGCCGGAATGGCCGTCGTCGGAACGCCGGTCGTGCTGGTGTCCGTCGGCCGCAGGCGGTGGCTGCTGGAGCTGAACGACGAGTCCGGGGGCTGCACGCTCCGCCCGCCCGGCGCCGACGGGATCGAGACGATCCGCGGCGCGCTCGATCTTGCTTGCCCTGCCGCCCCCGTTCCTCCACCCGTGCTCCGCGTCCTCGACCGCCTGGCGCGCGAGCTCGCCGCCCGGACGCTCGCGCGCGGAAGGGCGCCCGCGACCATTTCCCGGGCCGGCCCCGCCGCCCGTGCCGCCCGCTACGTGCGGCGCGCTGTCGAGGCGGAAGGCACCGCCGCCAGCCCCACCGCACTCGCCCTCGCCGACGACCTGCTCCGTCGCCTCTCGCGCCCGCTGCTCCCACCGGTCGAGGCTGACCTCGAGCGGCTGATGCGCTCGAGCAGCCGGATCCATGGCCTGTCCGCCTGGCTGCGGGCGCTGCGTGCGACGCTCGGCCACGAGGCCCCCGCACCACCCACCGTGCCCGCTCGCCCCTCCGCCCCCAGGGTTGCCCGGGCCGGGCAACGCGACGGGCGGGAAGTTACGGCATCCACGGACTCGCCCACGGCCTCGCAGCCGATGCTGATCCTGGCGCTCGTTCCTGCTTTCACAGGCCCGCGAGAGGCCGTTGACCACCGCCTCGAGGTCGATTAGGTTCTGCCGTCTATTCCCGCGTAGCTCAGCTGGTAGAGCAACCGGCTGTTAACCGGTTTGTCGCAGGTTCGAGTCCTGCCGCGGGAGCTGAACCGCCGCTGGGAGCCGGCTTGGCTCTCTGCGGCGGTTGCCTTTTCGTTGCGCCTGCCGGCAGTATCCGGAGCGGGAGACCGGCGCGGCGACTGCGTCACGGCTCGATCCAACCCAGGGGACGCGGTGAGGCCATGACACCCCGGCTGATAAGGAAGGTCGACCAGCGGGCGCTCGGTGCGGTCCGGTTGGCGAAAGGGCTTCACACGCGGGTCATGGAACTGGCGCGGCGGCTGTCCGAGTCCCCTGAACGGAGCGGCTCCTCGGGCGGCGGCGCGGTCGTCCTCTTGACGGGCCCGGTCGGCAAGGGGAAGACCATGGCGGCGTCCATCCTGGCGAAGACATTGGGAAAGCCGCTCTACCGCGTCGACATGGGAGCCGTCGTCTCCAGGTACATAGGGGAGACGGAAAAGAACCTGGAGCGGGTCCTGGCGGAGGCCGAGCAGATGGAGGCAGCGTTGCTCCTGGACGAAGCCGACGCCCTCCTGGGAAAGCGGACGGAAGTGCGCGACTCGCACGACCGCTACGCCAACGTGGAGGTCGGCAGTCTGCTGGATCGGCTGGAGAGGCACACCGCGTTGGTGGTCCTGGCCACGAACCTCCGCCACGACGAACTCCACCCGGCGGTCGCCCAGAGAGCGGCCGAAGTCGTGGAGGTTCCGGCGGACGGCACGGAGGACGAGCTCTGAAGCGCCGGACTGTCGTGGCCTGCGCCGCCGTCGCGGTCACGGCCTGCGCCGACGCCGGGGACGCTCGCCCGCCGGACGCGGCGCCGGCCGGGGTGCTCTCCTTCGCCGTCTTCGGCGACGATCCTTACAGCCGCGCCGCCGAGAGAAGGGTGGATGTCCTGCTGCGGGACGTGAGTGAGGCGGCTCCCGAGTTTCTGCTGCACGTGGGCGACATCGACGGCGGGAGATGCACGGACGAGGTCTACCTGCGCCGGCGTCAGCAGCTCGAGTCCCTGCCGGACTCGATCCCGGTGATCTACACGCCTGGCGACAACGAGTGGACGGACTGCCACGGCTCCGGGATCGACCCGCTGGAGCGGCTGGCGTCGCTGCGTCGGGTCTTCTTCAGCGGGGCGTGGGCGGAGCGGAACCGCCGGGCGCTCGGACTGCTCACCCAGGAGGCGGCGGACGGGCTGCCGTACCCGGAGAACGCGCGCTTCGAGCGGGGTCCGATCGTGGTTGCCACCGCGCACTTCGTCGGCTCGCGCAACGGGATGGCGCCGTTCCGGGGCAGGACCGCGGCGCACGACAGCGCGGTGGCGGCGCGTACCGCGGCGTCGCTGGCGTGGATCCGGTCGGCGTTCGAAAGGGCGCGGGAGCGGGCGGCGCCGGTGCTCGTCGTGGCGTGGCACGCCGAGCCGTTCTTCGACGAGGAGTTCCGCCCGCTCCTGGTCCTGCTGGCCGAGGAGGCCGCGTCATTCGACGGCCGCGTCCTCCTGGTGCACGGCGACGACCACAGCTACACCCTGGACCAGCCGCTGACCGACCCGACGACGGGTGACACCCTCGACAACGTGACGCGGCTCGAGACCTTTGGCGACCCTGACGTCGGCTGGGTCCACGTGATCGTGGACACGGCGGCCGCCGAGCCGATCACCGTCCGCCCGTACCTGTGCGGCGGACGGTGGCGAAGCATGCTCGGGCTGCCCCTGCCGGGGCATTGCGCCAGCGCCAGGTGATGGGGGTGGGGCCGTAGCGCTCTCCTCGACCGGCAAGCCCCTGACACGGAGGCACCGCGACCATGGGACGCAGAACGCTGGGTTACTGCCTGATCGCTCTCGCACTGGGCGCCCCGGCCTGCGCAGCCGCGCAGAGCTGTGCCGATCCACACTTCAGGTGGCCCGCGAAGACCGACGCAACACTGGCGACCGAAACTGCGCGGCGGGGCACCGTGTGGGCGATGCTGAACCAGTGGCAGCCGCTCGAATTCACGGGGGAAGCGAAGTTCCGGTGTGCCGATCGGACGGGGCTGGAAACCCGGGTCTACAGCGTACTGGGCTGGGTCCGGCGAGTGAGGAAGGGAGAAAGGGACGGTGACTGGCATTTCGAGCTGACGTCGCGCCCGGACAGCCCTGTCGGGGACTGCATCGTCGCGGAGATCCCGTCGCCGGAGTTCTCGGCGCTCTTCCGGGCGGCGCGTGAGTCGCTCGACCGGCTGGTCGCTGCCGGCGGAGCGACGGTGGCATCCAACGGGGATGTCAGCGAGCCGGTCCGTGTGCGCGTGGTCGGGCCCGCGTTCTTCGACGGCGAGCATCGTGGGGGCGCCGGGCGCCGGGACCGGACCGATGGTGCGCACGGGCGCTGCAACAGCTCGGATCGGGCGCTCTGGGAGATCCACCCGGTGTACTGGATCGTCGCACCGTGACCGCCGCGTGATCGCTGTGGCGGCCCATCGCGTTTGCCGCCGCCCGTCGAGCGGCCCAGCGGCAACCGCGCCGCTCTACGCCGGCACCAGGTCGAAGCTCGCGGTGAGCGTGCTGGTTAGGCCGCCGGGGACGCCGACGGGGATCGAGAGGACCACGGGCACGGTCCCGGCCACGGCCGGATCGGCCGGGAAGCGGACCGTGAACGCGACGCCGGCGGTCCCGAGGAAGGCCCGAACGGCTTCGCCCGGGTCATCGACGCGGGTCACGGCGGGCACCGGGTCTCCGGCGCCGGGCGCGTGCCCGTCGATCCGGGTGAGCGAGACGGCTCCCCGGAGGGCCGTGGGCACCAGCAGGACGCCCTCCGCACCCTGCGCGAGCTCGGTGAGCGCCGCGGCCGCGGGATCGGCGCTGCCCCGGAGCGGCACGGTGGCGACCACGTCGACGGTGAACCGCCGGACGGGGATGTACAGGTCGCCGCCGAGGTGCGTGCCGAACGCGGCCAGCGACGGATCGGCGTAGCTGCCGGTGGCGGGGTCGAACGCATAGAACCGGCACACCTCCACCGGCTCACCCGCGCCATCGGTGTCCTGCGCCAGGAGCCGTCGGTCGTTGCGGATCCGGAGCACCGGTCCGTCGTCCGGCCGGGTGACGGTGGCCCGGAAGCGGCGAGCTCCGGCCTCCACGCCGTCGGGCGCCACGGTGACCAGCGCCTCCTGCGTGTGGACCAGCCGTATGGTTCCGCCGTCCGCCACTGCCTGCCCGTTCACCTGCACCACCACGTCGCGGGCCGTTACATCGAAGAAGACGGTCTGGCGCTCCCTGTCCTGTGCCTCTCTCGCCTCCTGCGCCTGCTGCGACGCGCTGGTCCCGCTCGGGTCGATGTCGTTCTCCACGGTGAGCCGGTGGCTTCCGGGCCGGGTGAACGCGGCGTAGCCGCCCACGTGGCGGACGGTGGTCGGGGCGTCCGGGATGTAGCCGAGCGCGGATGGGACGAAGCCGAGCGGGTTCGTGGCCGAAGCCAGCCCGCGCGGGCTCGAGGGATTCTTGGCGGTGAAGCGGTCGTAGAGCGCGGCGGCCGGGTCGGTCCCACCCGTCTCGACCGCGCCGTTCGGCTCGGCGGCCGCGGCGGTCGGGGCGCGATCCACCACCACGCGCAGCCGTTGCGACAGCCGGTGAACGCCTGGTCCGTCCTGGAAGGTCGCGTCGATGAGGCTGCTCGCGCGGAAGAGGGTCCAGTTCCGCAGCCGGGCGACGTCGCCCACGACCAGCTCGCGGTTCCCGAACCCGTCTGCGCCGCGGACCTCCCCGGTCACGCGTGACAGCGGCGTGTACAGATCGCCGCTCTCCTGCGAGGCTTCCTGCTCGATGCGGGCCAGGTGCTCGGCGACGAAGAACCGGCCGTAGAAGACGTAGCCGAGGACCGGCAGCATGGACCACATCTGGGTACCGACCAGGTAGCGGACGACCCGGAGCACCATGTTGAGCCAGGCGGGATCCGGCCCCACGGCCAGGCCGATCCGGCCCCAGGGGTCGAACAGCCAGCGCATCCAGCCCATGCCCAGCTCGGTGGCCAGGTAGCTGTCGGCCTGCCCCATGGGGTCGCTCGCGCCCACCACCGCCACC
This sequence comes from uncultured Gemmatimonadales bacterium, assembly GCA_963798845.1. Taxonomy (GTDB): domain Bacteria; phylum Gemmatimonadota; class Gemmatimonadetes; order Longimicrobiales; family RSA9; genus CAVUKA01. The sequence goes on from CAWCUS010000006.1 coordinate 423,488, forward strand.
CGCAGGCTGGTCTCGCCGCCCGTGACCGGGACCCTGTCCTCGATCTCGACCGCGTCCCCGTCCACGCGCATGACGTAGCTGCGGAACGTCTGGTCCCGGTAGCGGATCTCGATCCGGTCCTGCTCGTGGAAGTCGCCGCCGTGGCCGGGCACCTCGATCCGGAAGGGGTTGTCGGGGTCCGGGACCGTGGCCGCGTGATAGCTGAACCAGGCGAACGCGTTCCCCGGGTCCAGGCTGGCGTAGCGCGCCACCTGGACGTCGCCATCGAAGGTCAGCGGCTCCTGGAGCGTCAGGAGGTCGCCCGCAACGCCGCCGGAGCGAACCACGGTGACGTCGCCCTGCCGGATGATCACCTGTGTGGCGTCGGCCAGCCCGCTCTGGCCCTCGGCGCTGGTGAGGCGGACGAGTCTGCGCTCCGGTCCCTGAACGCTGGCGGGGTACAGGTCGCCGCTGCCGCCAATGGCGCGGCCCAGCCCCCAGAAGAGCTTGCCCAGCGCCCAGAGGATCCCGCCCCACGTGGTGCCCACAACGCTGTTGAGCAGCCCGCCGTGGGTGAACAGCTGGAGCGCGTCGACGATCCCGCTCCACACGTCGCCGTCGTGGCGGTGCCGGGCGTGGACCGCGCCCGTGGGCGGAACGGCGGAGCCGTCCTTCGTGCGCAGGTGGAGCGTGCGCCCGTCCACGCCGCGGACCACGGTGTCCACTGCCGAAGCGCCCTGGACGATCTGGACGGTGTCACCCACGGACAGGCCCGGATCGGCGCCGTCGGCCAGGGCCAGGTCCCACGAGTGACCTGCCGCCGTGAGGGTCCCGTCGAAGAACGGACCGAACTCCGGCCGCTCGGCGTCCGTCGCCAGCTCCACCGGCAGCTCGAGGAGGAGCATGGGGAAGTAGCAGAACCAGAGCGGGCCCCAGCGGCTGTACTGGAGCGTGTGCGTGAGCTCATGGTCGGTGAGCGACTGCCGGCGGTCGATCTCGACCGTCTCGTCCTCCGGGACGAGCAGCGTGCCGGCCGACAGCGCGGCACCCGCGGCGGTGTTGCCGGCATCCCGATAGCCGGTCACCAGCACCAGCTCGCCGGCGGCCGAGGCGATCCCCGTGGTGTCGTCCGCGATCAGGAGCGCGTCGCCGTCCCGGACGAAGCGCCCGGCGACGACGGACCCAAGCACGGTCACCGGCGCCAGGTCGGCGGTGCCGGAGAGGCCCGGGTCGGCGCCGAAGTCCACGCGCAGGTCCTGGCTCGCCGCGGTCACCACGGCGGGCCAGGTGCGGTCGCCCTGCACGATCCCGACGACGCTGTCCTCGGCGAACGCATCCGGCTGCCAGACCGAAAAGTCGATCCGGGCGCCGGGGGCTGCGCCGGCCTCCCCATCCCGGGCGAGGAACGAACTCCCGTTGCCGGGGTCGTCGGGCACCAGCCGCTGGACCCGCGCGTCCGTGACCGACGGCACCGGCCCGCCGCCCTCGAGGGAGAGGGTCGTCCCGGACACGGCAGCGACGCGGACGCGTTCGCGGCCGCCGGCGCCGCCCGGGCCCCAGCTCACCTCCACCGTCTCCCCCACGCCGAAGCGCGGGAAGGCCACGTCCACAAGCCCGCCCGGCCCCTCGGCCCGCGCGTGCACCACCAGCCGGTCGGCGGCCAGCCGCTCCGCTTCGTACCTGAACCCATCGGCGCGCAGCAGCACGGCCTGCACGCCGTCTCCAGTCACCGGCACGACCCTGTCGAACGTGGGCGCTACACGGACCCGGGTCACCACGACGGGCGTGGCCGTGCCTGCCCCTGTGAGCAGGACCACGTGCCCCGGCCGAGGAGCGGTTTTCTGCGCCCCCGGAGCGAAGCTGCCGGTGCCGTGGTCGCCGGCGAGCGTGAGCCCGGAGTAGAGCGCAGTCGCGGCATCCGGCACCCCGGGCGTGGCGGCCGCCGCCACACGGTCGAGCCGGAGCGCGTCGGCACCGTCCACCGCGGCCGCCGGCTCGGCGACGAGGCTCGCGGCGGAGATGATCCCCCGGTTCTCGATCGGCCGGGTCCCCGGCCTCGTGAGGAATCGCTCGACAGTCCATGGCCCCGCGCCGGCGATGGCCCGGTCCAGCACTACGGCATCGTAGGTCGGCGCCCCGGTCACCCGCCGCGCCGCGGGGCCGCCCGTCCCCTCGAACCGGAGCACCGTGGTCCCGGCGGCCCCGTCGGGAGCCACGCCCGGCGCCTGTGGCGTGTAGGTGACTCTCGACTCCGGCTCCGCGGCGCCGGCACGCGTCCCGAGCGCGGCCCCCGCAGTCACCCTGAAGTAGTCCACCGGCCCCGCCCCGGCCGCGCTGATGTCGCGATCGAGCTGCACGCGCGCGGGATCGCTGGCGTCGACGACGACGACCGGGATCTCCTGGCCGCTCCCTCGCACCAGTCCCATCGTTCCCGCGGCTGGCGGCGAGGCGGCCGAGAAGTCGAGCCGATCGGCGCCCGCCACCGGGACCGACGCCCCCGTGGGCGCCACGGTGGTGCGGCGAAGCTGGATGGGGCCCGTCATCCCACCGGGGAGCGGACGGTCCAGCGGCAACCGCGCCTCCAGGCGGTCGACCCTCGCCGCCGTGACGTCGGTCCCGGACGTCAGCCGCAGCAGATCGCGGGCTGCGTACGTCGCCGTGGCCCCCGCCGCCGTCAGGCCGTTCGTCACGGCCGGCTCGGCGCCGCGGACCTCCGACGATGCAGGAGCATTCTGGAGCAGCGTCACGGTGACGCCGGCGGGCCCGACGGCCGGGGCGTCGTCGTCGAAGCGGACGAGCTGCTGCGTTCCCTGAAGGCTGGAGCTGACGACGCGCGTGATGAGCAGGTCGCCCCCGCCGTCGGACAGGAGGACCAGGTCGTCCTCGGCCGGGAGGGTGCCGATCACCGGGAGGAGCATGGTGGCCCGGCGCTCCAGCGTGCCCAGCGCTACGCGCCCGCCCGGCGCCAGCTCGTCCAGAGGGCACGGCCGCGGGGCGAGCGTGGTCAGGGCGTTCGGCAGGTGGAACCCGCCGGCAGGGAACCGCGGGACCACACCGCCGGGGCAGACCGGCGACGCCCGTCCGCCCTGACGGCTCCAGTCGCCCGCGTTGGCGAAGCCGCCTCCCGCGTCGCGCATGCCCCGCAGGAGGAACGGCTGCTCGTCCTTCGGGCGGCCGCGCAGCAACGTGCCGTAGAGCGTGGGCTCGTACACGCCGCGGGGGTCCACCACGAACGCGCGCTGGAGATCCTCGAACTCGGATGCGGGCGACCAAACGATGTGCTGCGTGGTGAAGGCTCGCCCGCCCGTCAGCCACGCCAGGAAGCCGTCACGCCGCACCGCGAACGATCCCAGCCGGTCGGAGCTGGTCAGCCCCTCGCTGCTGCCGAAGTCGCCCAGCTGGAAGCCGGTGAAGAGGCTCGCGAAGAGGTTGAACCACCAGTCGATCCCGAAGAAGCTGACCAGGTTGTTCTGGAGCGACCACGTAAGGTCGCTGAACACCAGCCAGCCGGAGATCCCGCCGGTCGGATCGCCACGACCCACCGGGTCTCCGCGGCACACCGCGTACTGCCCCCAGGCGCCCGGGTGCGAAGCCCCGCCGGACATCGGATCCGTCGCCTCGGCGGAAAACGGGCCGGTGGCCCGGCCGGACAACGGGCCGGTGGCCTCGCCGGACCAGGGGCCGGTCGCCTCGGCCGGCAGCGGCCCGGTATACACGCCGCGCTCGCCCCGGCGCGGGTCGCCGGGCCCGCCGTGCAGCGGGTCGGGCGCGCAGAACGACCCCGTGAGCGGGTCCACGGCCCGGAGCGGCAGGTGGACGAGCCCGTCGGCCACCACGCCGCCGAACAGCCCGGGCACACGGTCGTGCTGGAGGAGCGCCTCGCCGAACGCGTCGCGCGGGACCCGTATGACCCGGTCGCGGCCGATGACGCGGACGGGCGTGGCCGAGGGATCGAGGCTGAACACGGCGGCGAGCGGCTCGCCCGGCGCCCCGTCGATGCGGGCGAGGCAGCGGTGGCCGTCCCAGAGATAGACGCAGAGGACGTCGCCCCTGGGTCCCGTGACCGCCCATACCCGCCCCGCCGGGTCGCGGTGGTAGCGCCGCCCGGGAAGGCGGCGTGCGTCGCGACGAACCCCCGCGGCGTCATACTGGAAGGAGCGCGTGATGCCGTTCTCTCCCATGGCGCGGATCCGTCCGGCGCCGTCGCGGCCGAGGATCCGGCGGCCGCCGGGCGAGACGATGCTCGCCAGCCCGCGCGCGCCGTAGGCGTAGGTCCAGGTGGCTGCGCTGCCGCCCGCCCCGTCCACCATGCCGATGACACGTCCCCGCTCGTCCCTGTGCACGCGCACGCCGTCGACTTCCCGCAGCTTCCCATCCTCGCCCCAGCGGTAGCGCTCGACCCAGCGGTGGTCCCCTGCGAACACCTCGCGGTCGAAGCCGTCGCTCCGCTTCGTCTCCCTGAAGACGACGAAGCCATCGTCGAACACCGTGCGGCCGTCGGCGGTCGCCCGGAGGTAGGTGCGATCGTCCGCGCGCACGGTCCGCAGGGCGCCCGTGGCTTCGTCGCGCTCCACGACGATCGAGGCGCCCGTGCCCGGCACGCTGATCCGGCTGGTGGTGAGCCCAGCCCCGGCTGCCGCGCCGGGGGCCGGCGTGCGCAGTTGCGCGGCGTCGTAGATCACAGGCCGATGCTCCCGCCGACGCTGACGGAGCCGCTGGCTCCGGCGTGGCTCGAGGCGTAGCGAATGGACTCCAGCAGCGCGACGATCTCCGCCTTCACCGCCTCGATGGTGTCGTCGATGGCGTCGGCGACGGTGGGGGCGATGGCGTTCACGGTCTCGATCATTCCGGGAACGTCCAGGTCGTTCAGCGCCTCGCCCACCGCGTCCAGCTCCTCGCCCACGCCTTCCAGCGCGTCCAGCGGCAGCAGGCCGGGGACGCGGTCGATCTGCGCCCGGATCGGTGCCAGGTCCGGGACCAGCCCCGCCGGGTCGAGCCCCCGCACCGCCGCCGCCGCCGCCGTCACCAGCTCGTCCAGCTCACGGGCGAAGACGGCAGGGTCGTAGGCCGTGAGCGCGGCCCGCACCGCCGCGTGGACCTCCGCCAGCTCGTCGGCCAGCCGGCGCGGGTTCAGGAGGTCCAGCTCCTCCCGCAGGACTTCGAGAACGACGAGCAGGCGCTGCGCCTGCGCGCCAGGGTTGTACCGGTCCACGAGGCGACGCACGCGCGCCTCGAACTCCGGCACCAGCGCCTGCAGCGTCGGCAGCGCATCCGCCGCCAGATCGAACGCCCGGGCGATCAGGGCATCGAACGCAGCAGCGATCGGCTCCGGGTCCAGCGCGTCCAGAAAAGCGTCCAGGTCCTCGCCGATGGAGGCGAGGGCGCACGACTCGAGCGCCCCGGCGACCCGGTCGATCCGGTGCGCCGCGCCTCCGCCGAGCCCCGCGACCGCTCCGCCCGCGCGCTCCGAAAGCAGCCCGAGGGCATCGTCCAGCTCGCGTTTCAGCGCTTCGCCGCTGACTCCGGCGACCAGCTCTCCCGACGCCTCCACATCGATGCCCGCCTCCGCGAGCACCGTGGCGTGGGCCGACAGCGACAGGTGCGCGTCCACCTGCGCCTCCGCCACCGGCCGCAGCAGCGCGTCCAGCTCCGACTCGAGACGCTCGTCGATCCCCATCAGCTCCGCCTGGAGCCGCCTCAGGTCCGCGGCCAGCCCGCCGCACAGCCGCTGGAGGCCGGTCAGCACCTGCCCAGCTCCGCCCGCCTCGAGGCTCCGGAGAGCCTCGTGCAGCCGCGCCGGTATGAAGCCGACGAGGCGGATGATGTCGCCGGGGCGGAGCCCCTCCGGCAGCGCCGGCACGCCGCCGACCCCGGCATCGGTGGGCGTTCCAGGCCGCGCCTGGCCGCCGCCCCCCGCCGCCCCGGTGCCGGCCGCGGCCGTACCTCCGCTCGCCGCGGCTCCGCCAGCCGACCCGGCCGCCGCCGCCAGCGGCGCCGCCGCCGCCCGGGTCGCGGCCTCGCCCGCCGTGGACACCACCTGCCCGGCGCGGCTCGCGATGGTGGCGGGGTCGGGCACCGGGAGCTGACCGAGGAGCGAGTCGTACGCATCGATGGCCGGCCGGAGCAGCCGGTGCGGCTCGAGGCGGTCGAAGACCTCGACCAGGTCGGCGAAGGCGTCGGCCGCGGGCGCGACCAGGGCGGGCACGTCCACGGCTTCCAGCGGCGCGGCAACCGCGTCCAGCTGCTCCGAGATGCCCGCCGTCAGAGACGACAGGTCCATGGCAGTGAGCTGCTGAAACAGTCCGTCCAGCTCCGCCTGGAGGTCCTGCGCCACGTTCTCGGGAATCAGGTTGCTGATGGTCTCGGCCACGGCGTCGAGCCCCTCCTGGACCGTGTCGCCCGCGTCCGGCGGAAGCTGGAGCAGGTCGGCCGCGGCGCGGAGCGGCTCGCCGATTGCGGACTCCAGGTCGATCGCCCGGACCTGCTCGGTCAGCTGCTCGACCACGGGGCGGAGCTCGTCGGGCAGCGGCGCGGCGGACAGGAGCTCGGACGCGGTCTCGCGGAGGGATGAGAGCGTCTCGACGACGGACCGGGTCGCTTCCTCGATCCCCGCGTCGTCGATGAGCGCCCGGACCGCGTCCACGGCCTCGCGGAACGAGCGCAGTCCGTCGACGACCTGCGCCAGGATCGCGCTCGCTTCGGCGGCCAGCGCGTTGATCTGGTCGGTGATGGTCCCCAGCGCCGCCTCGACCTGGTCGAGCGCGTCCGACAGAAGGCCGGCCAGCTCGGCCGTGGCCTGGTTCACCACCTCCTCGAGGTCCAGGCTCTCCAGCGCCTCGGTCAGCGTGTCCAGCCCGCCCCGGATCTCGCGCGCCACCCGGTCGAGCTCGGCCCCGGCAATGGCGCGCGCGACCTCCTCGATCTGCGCCGTGATGTCGTTGCGGATGCGCCGGATCGGCAGCTCCCGGAGCAGCCCCCGCAGCCAGGCCTCCAGCCGCTCGATCTGCTGGTCGAACACGGCGCCGATGCGCGCTTCCGCCTCGGTCTCGAACCGGTCCAGGATGGCGCGGGCGCCGTCGCGGGCCGCGTCGGCATCGAACCGCCCCATCCCGGCCGTGGCCTCCTCCAGGCGCTGGCGCCACTCGTTCAGGTCCTCGATCACGCCCAGCTCGGGGACGCGCAGACGGTCCGCGGCGTCGGCGATCACCTGGAGCGCGCGATCGAGCCCCAATCGGTCCAGCGCGGTCCCGACGCCCCGCAAGTCGTCGCCGAGGTGCCGGATCGTGTCCGCTCGGACCCTGGCCAGCTCCGCCAGCGCGGTGCGGAGCCCGTCGATGTCGCCGGCATCGGCAGCCACGCGGACCTCGCCGAGCACCCGCACCACGCCCTCCACCCGCGTGGGCGTCAGCGCCAGCGCGCCCAGTCCGGTGAGCGCACCGTCCACCTGGCCGCGCACCTGCTGGAGGGCGTCGGTCGGAAACGGCAGGACGACCTCGAGGCCGAACTCCACCAGCGCCGCCGGGTCCGCCGGCAGCCCCCGCTCCACCGCGTTCAGCACGGCCCGCTGGCGGCCCACGTCCCGCGCGGTCCGGAGGGCGAAGTCGCTCACCCCTCCCGTCACGTCGCGGAGCGCCGTCCCGATGTCGCGATCGCCCGCGATCTCCAGCGCGTTGAGGTCGCCGTTCAGCCCCTCGACCACCGTGGCGATGATCCGGGCGCCTTCGCCGACGACGGAGACCACCTCCATGACGGCGCCGTCCTCCACCCGGATCTCCCCTGCCAGATCGCCGAGCGCCGAAAGCAGCGGCGCCACGAGCGCTTCCGGGTCGTCGAAGCCCGTGCGCGCCTGCTCGAGGATCGGCCCCAGGTCGCCCAGGATCGTGCTGGCCGGGCCGTCGCCCAGGAAACGCTGGAGCTCGTCCGACGAGATCGCCGTCGGAGATCAGGCCCGCGAGCGTCCAGAGTGGCCGACAGGTCGAGCCCGTTCAGGTCGTCCAGCACGCTCACGGCGTGTACTCCAGCGTCAGGTTCGTCACCACTACATCGCAGAACTGGTCGGTGGACACCACCGGCGGCACGCCCCGGAACGCGGCCGGCGCCAGATCCTGGCGCAGGAGCTGGGTGCGCGGGCCGGTGAGCTCGAGCGTGTGGCCGGCGAAGCGGATGGTCTCGCCCGCCGGGTCGGCGCAGGTCACGGCGAAGCGGATCCGAGGCGCTCCGTCATCGAGCGCCACCCAGTGGATCCGGCCGGCGGCCACAGAGGCCTCCACCGCGATGGAGCGGTCCACATTCAGCGGGTCCGGCAGCTCGACCCAGACCACCCGCGGCCGGGCGGCGGCGAACCCGTCCACCGGCTCCACGGTGGTCGTGGCGTGCGCAGTACCCAGCGGTCCAGCAGGCTGGTCGCCGACCACCTCCAGAACGCGGATCGACAGCTCCGCGAGATCGCGGACCACGGCCACCAGCCCGATCCGGCGCAATGTTTCGCCTCGCAGCGCTTGAGGCGGCAGCACCCGGACGACGGCCGCGTTCCCCGCCAGCACCGGCCCCCGGAGGTCCCCTGGCCGGTCCGGGACGGCGTCCGAGAGCGGGTGGAGGCGGAGCCCCCGGTGGCGGATCACCACGTCGCCCGCGGCGCGTGCCGGGGCCCGCGTGTCCAGCGGCGGCGCGGGGAGCGGCAGCGGTGCGTCGTCGCCATCGCACTCGGCGACCACCTTGTCCGTGAACCGTCGCAGGACCCGGCCGGCGGCCGCCACCCCCGCCGTCCTCACCTGCCCGGGCTTGCCCGACTTCACCGTGATGGTGGTTCGTGGTCCATCGCCGGCCGCGATCGCCGCTTCGAGCGCTCGCTTCAGCGGGGCCCGCAGGTCAATGGTGGTGGGAGCGGCCAGCCTGCCACGCTGGCGCCACACTGTCTGGCCCGAGGCATCCACCGCCTCCAGGTCCACCGGCTCCGGCGCTGCCCGGGCGCTGATGGAGTCCACGCGAAATTGCCTGGGCTGGAGCCCGTCCGGGAAATCGCCCGACAGGACCTGGAGCCGGACCCGAGCCGCGTCGACGTCGGGGAGGCGTAGCACCCGATCTTCGAGCGACCCGCCGGCCAGCATGCTCGGGATGACCCCACGGTTGAGATCCAGCGGCGGCACCGCGAACGCCGGCGCCGAGAACCCGTCGCCCTGGGGAACCGAGACCGCGACCCGCCAGCCATCCGGGAGGTCGCCTCCGTCGCGGACGGCAAGCCAGTCGCCGTCGAACACCTCCAATCCTTCGAGATGGAGCGAGCGAAGGGGTACGGGCCCGTCCGGCACGGTCACCACGGCTTCGGTCCCCTCCAGGGCGCCGACGAGCGTCCCGAGCGACCGCCCCGACGAGCCGCCGGCGAGCGGGTACACGGTCAGCGACGCCGCGTCGACCTCCACGGCCGTCGCACCGGAGATGTCCGGCCATGACACGTCGAAGCCCGCGCCCTGCGAGTCCACGCTCCACGTGGCCAGCAGCGTGGGCAGGCCGACCACCTGCACCGTCTCCACCGGCTCCGCCACGAGCCCCGCGCTCCGGCCCCGCACGCGCGCGCTCACGCCCCGGCCTCCACCGCGAGCGTGAAGCGCGCCAGCTCGAGCCCGAGCGCCGCCGTCTCTCCTCCGCCTTGCAGCACGTGCACCACCACCCGGTCCACGGCCGCGTCATCCGGCGGCGTGTACGTGACCGTGACGACGCCGTCCGTCACGGTCAGGAGGCGACTCCCGTCGGGTCCATCATCGCCGCCCGACAGGCTTCCAGCGCCCGGGCCGCCGGCCTCGCCCAGGAGCTGGACGGCGAGCTGACCGAAGCTGTCGGAGGCCGGGCCATCGGAGCGGAGCCGGAGCGTGCCGGTCAGGTCCGCGGCGAAGCGAAGCTCCACCGGGTCCCCGCCGGCCCTGATGCGGGCGGGGAGCGCGTCGGGGGTGAGCGGCAGCGTTACCTGCCCCACCCTGACTTCCACGATCTGCACGCCCGCTTCCGCCTCGGCTCCCACCTGCCAGAACCAGCCGTCGGCCCGCAGCGTGAGGTGCGGCGGCGCGTCCTCTTCCGGACGGAGCCCTGGCCAGGATTCGTCGAGGGTCAGGGCGCTCAGCCGGAAGCCCTGGTCCGTCGCATCCACCAGCACCCGGGCCGACAGGTATTCCGGCGAGTCCAGCAGATAGAGCAGCGCGTCGATTCCGTCCATGACCTGCTCGCGGTCATTCGCGTTCTTCGGCTCGACGGTGATGGCGATGCTGCACCGAAGTCGGACCACGCGCTGTCGCTCCGGTGGCGCCGGGACTGGCTCGTGGCGGATCGCGCCGAAATCCGCAGGCAGCGGAGCGGCGTGGCGGACGCCCACCATCACGGCCGGCCCTGCGCCGCTCGGCGGATCACCCTCCACCCGTACGCGGCCGGCGAAAGGCGCGGGCAGATCGTTCCCCAGCACCGTCGCCAGCCGGTCTTCCAGCTCCGCGAGCATTCGAGCCCTCCTCAGCGCGGCCTGAGCAAATCCACCTCGCGCTTGATGCGCTGGTCCAGGGTCGACAGCGAGCGGGTCACCTCGTCCGCCACCAGCCCCTTCACGCCGGTGGTGGCCGCCTCCACCCTCGCTGCCACGGTGGCGTCGAGGTCCGACCGGACGCCGGCCAGCTCCGTCTCCACGATGCCGCTCACGTCGTTGCGCAGGCGGGTGCTCGCGAGGGAGACCTCGGTGGCCACATTCTGCCGGATGGTGGCGTTGAGCCGCGTCTCCAGGTCCCTGGCCATCGCGTCGAGGTCGCCCTTCAGCTGTGTCCGCAGGTCGGACCGGAGCCCCGACAGCTGTTCATCGATCCGCTGGCCGATGCTCGCGTCCAGCGAGCCGAGCCGCTGCGTCAGATCCGCCCGGAGCTGCGCATCGGAGGCCGCGAAGTCGCGACGCACGGCGGCCAGGGCGGTGGCGTTGTCCTTCACCCCGGCGGCGTTTGCCGCCATGGAGCCCTCGGCCGCGGCGACCCGCTCCTCGGTCCTGCCCACGCGGTCGGAGAGCGCGGCCGTGGCCGTGCCCACCCGTTCCGCCACCATCCCGTCCACGTCCGACCTGATCGTGTCCTGCAGCCCGCTCAGCTTCGAGTCCACCTGCGACGACAGCCCCTCGAGGCTCGAAGCGCGCTCCGCGGCCAGCGACGACCGCAGCTCGCCCAATGCGCTGTCCAGCGCCGAAGCCCGCTCGCTCCGGGCTGCCGTTAGGATGTCGTCCTTGAGATCCGCGGTGGCCGGCTCGATCCGGCTGTCGATGAGCGCGTCCAGGCCGGCGATCTTCTCGTCCACCCGGGCGGTCAGATCCTGGCGCAGCGAGGCCAGGCTGTCGTCGAGAGTGGTGCGGGCGAGGGCCCGGACTTCCTCCAGGACGGCGTCGTGCAGGTCCGTGGTCACGCCGGTCCGCACCGAGCTCAGCGCATCGTTCAGCTCGGCTTCCGTCACGAGGCTGGTCCGGAGCTCCTCCATGCGGCGCTCGTACTCGGCGGCGTTCAGCAGCTCGCCGTTCGGCGTGGTCAGCGACTCCCGCACCGATTCCAGGTCCTTGATCCGGCTCGCCAGCACGCCGAAATCGATGGGCGCGCCGGAATCGTCCTGGACCCGGCGGCTCAGCTCGACTGCCGTTTTCACCTGGTCCTCGACCGTGCGGAGCGTGGTTCGGAGGCTGGCGACGTCGTCGCGGGCGTCGAACGCGCCGTCGAGCCGCCGCGAGAAGCGGGTCAGGTCCGCCTCCCTGGTGATGTCGCGGGTCTCCACGGACTTGATGTCGCCCTGGAGCCCGTCGAGCCGCTGGGTCAGCGCTTCCAGCCGGTCGGCGACCCGGCCGATCTCCCGCCCCTGCCGCCCCAGCTCGCCTTCCGCGGCCGGATCGCTGAGCCCGCCCTCGGTCACCAGCGCCCGCAGCCTGGGCGTCAGCCAGCCCACGTCCACCTGGTCCGCGTGCTCGTGGACCGGCAACGCCTTCGACGTGTCCTCGCCCAGCGTGATCCGCGCAAGCTCGAGGAGCGCCGCCGTGAGCTGGTTCCAGTCGCCCGCTTCGATGAGCTCGCCTTTCCGCTTCTCCGACAGCGGCTTGAGGCGCGCCACCAGGTTCTCGAGCCGGGCCAGGTCCGCTACCGTTGGCATGTCGCGTCGCTCCTCCCCGCCGGGTCAGCCACCGAAGAAGTTGAATTTCGAGCCGCCGAGCATGGCGCCCGTCCGCTGGTACGTCCCCAGCTCCTCCTCCGCCGAAGTCTGGCCGCCCGCCTGCGAGAACTGGGTGGCGGTGCCCAGAACTGCCTTCACGGCCGGCCCGGCGAGGAAGGTGTCTGCGTTGTCGCCCTGAGCGACCGCCAGGTCGTTCACCTCGCGGAGCAGGACGTTGCCGGTCGCGGCCAGCTTGGACGAGAAGACGTTGGTGGGTTGCTGGATCGACTGCTCCAGGTCGGTGACCCTGCGCAGCACCCGGTCCCGTACCGCGGTGGCCGCGCCCGCCTGGTCCAGAACGTCGGTGATGTTCTTGCGCAGGTTCTGGCTCTCGACGTCCCGCCGCAGCTCGAGCAGGCTCTTGCCGAACGCTTCGGAGAAGCGCCGTATGTTGCCCTGTACCTCCGCGATCTTCTCGGCGATCTCCGGATGGTCGTGCCCCACGGGCGAGACCAGCCTCGTCAGCTGCAGGACCGCTCCAGCGAGGTCCGCCACCGCGCCCGCCAGCTGGTTCCAGTCCGACGCGCGGATCACCTCGCCCTGCGCTTTCGTGGCCAGGGGAGCCGCCGCGTCCCGGGCACTGGCGGCCGTCTGTTGGACGGGGCCCAGGTCCGCATCGGGGATGTCCCGGATGGGGGTGTCGCGGAACAGGTCCGGGCGCACGGTCACGGGAACGCGCGTGGGGAACGGCTGGGGAAAGAGCCGGATCAGGCGCTTGTCGATGGGCTGGACCAGGTTGGGGTGCGCCACCGTCATCTCGTATGGCCCCGGCTCCAGGTCCCGGAGCAGGAGCTGCCCGTCCAGGAACGGCTTCCGCGTCAGGGTGGCGCCCGTAGCCTGGTTGACGAGGGTGATCTCCGCATCGCGGTTGGCGGCGGGGAACCCCTGCAGGCGGATGTCGAAGGCAGCCTTCTGCACCATGGTCAGATCCTCCTCAGGAAGCCCAGTTGAGGTCGCCGAACGGGAAGTCGACCTCCCAGAACAGCGTCAGCTCGTGGTCGTCTCCCTTGTCGATGGGAGCGAAGATGACCCGGTTGTAGAGGCGATCGACCGGGCCCCCGTCCCCTTCCGTCCGCTGGACCAGGCCGGCCTCGCGGACCCTGCCCACCGCCGCGTCCGCCGGCAGCGTGGCCCGCAGGCGAACGGTGACCAGGCGCCGCGTCTCGTCCACGTCGAATCGGATCGAGCCCGGCGCCACCGGCGTGGTGGTGGCGCCAGTGAGCGCCGGGCTCTCGCCCACTGCCTCGTTGCGCAGCGCTTCCACACCCACATCCTCCGGCGCGGCGTCGCTCGTTCCCACGCCCATGTGCGTGATGGGTTCGCCCTGCCCGGCGAACAGCTCGGCGATGATCGTCGCCCCACCCCGCATCACGGTGTTCTTCGCCCGTCGCACCGCCACCAGCTGGCCGGCAGGTCCTCTCAGCTCGGCACGCAAACGCCCGCGCATGCGATCGCCTCCTATCCGAATGTCGATCCGCCCAGGTCCGTGACTCCGAACCGGCCGTCAGCGTCGGGCAGCCGGTCCCCTCCGGTCGGGCCCCGCTCCCGGACGGTCATGGGTATCACCGCCGCCAACCGGTCCAGCCCCGGCTGCGTCTCCCGCCGCGGCCGCAGGTCGACTTCCGAGTCGATACCCGCCGCGGTCAGCCCCTCCAGCGCCGACTCCAGCGCCGTCGCCAGCTCCTCCCTCGCCTCCAGCGCCGCGTCCAGCCCGTCCGGCCGGCTGACCATCAGCCCTGCCGGCAGGCTCAGCCGAACCGTGGCCGGCCTCGCCTCACGCCACGCCACCTGGAGGGTGGACGCGGCCGACTGAGCGAAGAGCGCGTGATCGAACCGCGAGACGTTCCAGACGCCCTGCTCCAGCGCCAGGTCCGCGAGCGCCAGCAGCACGCGGTCGAGGCCGGGCACGTCGTAGTGGGCCAGCGGCATGTACCAGAGCTCGTTCGGCCCCCGGTCCAGCATCAGCGGCAGGGGCGGGCCCTCGTCGGCGATGATGGTCTCGGCGTGCCCCGGCACGAAGCCGGCGATGAGCCGCAGCCGATCGGTCACGTCCTCGCCTTCGAGCCGGCCCCGGACGACGAAGCCGGTTTCGGCGGCCACAGCCTCGATCCACAGCCGCTTGCCCCGCGGCACCGTGCCCAGGAACACCACCGCCCGGCCGGTGGCCAGGTTGGCGATGAGCGGCGCGTAGTCGGGACCCGCCTCGCCCAGCCCGGTGATCACCAGGTCGAGCGGCGTGGGATCGAGGCCGCGGTTGTCCAGGGTGAATCGGTCGAGCGGCAGGAGCGCGCCGCTGGGCGCCGCCTCGTAGCGGAGCCGGACCGGGTTCTCCACCAGCGCCACCTGCGCGTCATCGGCGTCCGTCGCCAGCGTTCGGGCGGGCGGGGTGATGCGGACGTCGTACGCCCGCTGGAACCCTTCCAGGTAGCGGTTGACGAAGATCTCGATGGCCTCCCGGGTCACCGAGCCGGCCCGGAGCTGGGCATCCCGCAGCCCGTGGACCCAGGCGCGGTAGTCGCTCAGCCGCTCCTGCCAGGGCTCCAGCGGGATGTCGAGCACGGCCGCCAGCTTCGCAGCGTCCTCCAGCGCGTAGGCCAGGTCGAAGTGGTGGGTCCGCCGCACCAGGTTGGCGCCCTCGTCCAGCGCCTGGACCTGTACCGCCAGCACGTCCACCAGGCGACGCAGCTCCGCGCCCTCCCGGTAGAGGTACGGCAGCCGCTGGATGATGGCGTCCGCGCGCGTCACGTCGCCCCCTCGCGGATGTCCAGCGCCAGCGTCCGGAGCCGCAGCGTCTGCCCGGGATCGGGGGCGAAGACGCCGAGGCCGTCCGTAAGCTGCGCGAACCGACCGCCGGCCTCCACACTGGCCACCGCCTCTTCCCGCACGAGCCCGTACCGGCTCTCGTCCCGGATGTTCGCGGCAAGGCCGTCCACATCCAGCGGAGCCGTCGGCGAGCGGGTGGCCAGGTGTGCTTCCACGGCCAGCCGAATCGCCGACTCGGCGTCCGCCCGCGTCACCCCGGGCTCCAGCATCAGGGGAAGCGTCAGGTCCACATCCGCCGAGCCGGCCGTCGCGGCCGCCGGGAGGGTGATGGTGAACGGCCGCACCAGCTCCGCCGCCACGCCGTCGCCGAGCTGGAGCTTGTCCACTGGCGCGCCGCCTTCCGCCGCCAGCGTCACCTGCGCATCAGCGACGCGGGCGTCCGCCAGCGCGGCGGCCACCAGCGGGGCGTTTCGGATCAGACCGCCGGGCGCCACGGCCTCGACCACCGACGCGATCCGGTCCTCGATCCCGCCCGTGATCTCCGCGCGCTCCGCCGCGTCTGCCGCGTCGTCGGTCAGCTCCGCGGCCACCGTGACGGCCACGCGGAGCCGTGCCGCGTCGCCGAGCAGGACCCGGATCCCCGCCGGCCGCAGCAGGTCCACACGGTTCCGCACCGCTGTCCGTGTGTCCTCGCTGTCACGCTCGTAGATCACGTCCACCCGGACTTCCCCCGCCACACCGTTCGGGAACTCCGACACCGCCACGTCCTTCACACCGTCCACGCCCCGCAGCCCGTACTGGAGCGCCTCCAGCGTGCCGCGTGCCGTGGCCCGGAGCGCGGACCGGGCCCGCCGGCGGAGCGCCTCGTCCGTCTCGGCCTGCGCCGCGGCGACCGCGGCCTCGTTCCTCACAGCGCCGATCCCGGCGATCAGGACCTCCAGTCGGTCCAGGGCTCCGGCGCTCACGGTGTCCGTCCTGGCGTCGGCCGCCGCGGCAAGGACGTCCCGGGCCTGCTCTCCCGGCTCCAGCGTCAGTGGAACGGTGGTGGCATAGCGGTTCTCGCCCGGCGCATCTGTGACCACCACGCCGGCCGGCACGGTGATCCGGCCCATGGAGCCGGGCGTGCGGGTGAAGCGGACGCGGGCGGTGGCGATGCCGGCAGGGAAGCGCTTGACGCCCACGAGCGCCACGACCCTGTCCAGGTCCTTCCCCTCGGCCGTCTCGATGAACGCGGAGCGGTAGACCTGGTCCAGGAGCTGCTCCTCATAGGCCAGCTCGGCGGAGACCGACTCGAGGAGGGTCCGGATCACCGAGCCGACGTTGAGGTCGCTCAGCGGCTCGGGCGGGATGTCGAACGGATAATAGTTGACGATGAGCTCGGAGCCGGGGACCGGGTGCCGGCCCTGGGGCCGGAACAAGACCCTGTCCGGCTCTTCGCTCCCGTCCGATGCCACGAGCTCGTAGTCGGCGGGAGTGAAGCGGTAGTCGAGCTCGCCGGTCTCCGGGTCGTCGCTGATCCGGACCCGTCCCTGCATGTGGGAGATCCGCCGGATGGGGCGGTGGGCCAGCCGGGTCAGCTCGATCGGGCCGTCGCCCGCCGGCACCACCACACGCTCGCGGATCGTTCCGCCTGTCAGCGTGGTCAGGACGTCCCGAACGATGTCCGCGAATGGCCGCGGCTCGAAGCTCATAGCGCCACTCCCAGATCGAGCTGGAGGTCGCCGGACCCGTCGCGGGGCCGGACGGTGAGGGTGAAGCGCAGCTCCGAAGGACCCTCGCTCGCGGGATCGAACGTGAACGCCACGGCCTTGTTCTCGACCCGTGGCTCGCGGGCGACGGCGTCCAGCACGAACCCCTTCGCCAGCGCCCGCACCGCGTCCGTCTTCCGGCGCCCGATGAGCTCGCCCAGGCGGCTCCCGTACTCGGCGTGGCCGAGCGCGGCGAGCGATCCGCGGGGAGCGAGGATGCGGAGGATGAGCGCCTGGGCGAGGTTCGCACGGTCGGCGACCACCTTCAGGTCCAGCGTGCCGCCTGGGCGAGGCGCCTCCACGCGCTGAAGGTCGAGGCCGCCCTCGTCCCGGGCGGACAGGCCGGGGGGGCCCAGCACCACTCGCAGGTCGGTGCCCAGCAGCGACCGGGTCATGGCGATCTCCTCACGGGCACCTCGTCGAGGCGGCTCTTCGCTGCGATCTCCGGCATTGCGCTCCTCACCCGGTCAGGACTGTCGGCGCACCCGTGACCAGCGTGCCCACGGGGAGCGGCGCGGGGAAGTTGCAGGTGCGGACGGTGTCGCTCTGTCTCGCCAGCCCCTTCCCCGCCGCGGTCACGGTGACGCTCGCCATGAAAACGGTGCCCTGATCGTCCGGAGGGGTCTGGAACGACACGCCCGGCGGCGTGGGGATGTGCGGCGGGTTGTTGAAGGCGACCGAGTCCAGCGTCGCCGCCGGCTGGCCGGCCACCCGCACCGTGGCAGCCGTGGCGCTCTGGACCGCGCCCACGAACGCGTGCGGGAGCGGAACGGGCATCGGGCCGCCCGGCGTGGGGACCAGCACCATGTGCGTGTCCGTGGCCACCACCTGGCTGTTCTGCTGTGCGGTCGGTAGCCCCATCAGTTCAGCTCCACCGTCGCCCCGTTGATCTTCACGCCCGCCGACCCCTCGATCTCCACCTGCGCCGCTTTGAGCGTCAGCTTCGACGACGCCTCCACGGCGATGTCGCCGTTCGCCCCGATGGTGAGCGTGTTCCCACCGACATCCACCTTCAGCTCCGCGGCCCCGCCCGCGTCGAGCGTGAGGCTGGCGTCGCCGACCTTCACCCGGGCGCTGCTGGCGGTCACCTTGATCTCGGTGTCCGATCCGAAGCTCACCGTCAGCTCGGGGACCCCCGGATCGAGGACCATGTGGACCGAGCCGGTCCCGGGCGGCAGCTCCAGCACCACCTGCCCTTCCTCGTGGCTCGGCGGCGGCACATCCGTGTCATGGAGCCGGCCCACCACCACCGGGGCGTGGACGTCACCTTCCGCGAACGCCACCACGACCAGGTCGCCTACCAATGGGGAAGCCACCACGCCGATCGCACCCACGGCCACCGGAACCCGCGGCAGGACCTGCTCCCAGTCCCGGAGCTGCACGGTGACCGCGTGGTCCGCACCGCCCGCCGCGCTCCGGTGCACCTCCTTCACCACACCCAGCGCCACCGTGGCCCTCGCCGCGGCTTCGTGGCGTGCGATCCGCGCGACTGCGTCGAACAGCTGATTGCTCACGACAGCCCTCCCGGCGCCCCACCGATGGCGCCGCCCACGGCCGCGCCCAGGGCTCCGCCGATCGCGCCGGCCAGGCCGCCCGCGCCGCCGCCGCCGTCCACGCCCTCCAGGCGCGTGTAGCCGCCCGCGCGATCGAGCTGGTGCGACACGGCGGTGAGCAGCCACGGCCCGCCTGCGAAGCCCCGGGGAAGGTCCTGGATCTCGATCAGCATCCCGGGCCGGAGCTGCGGCTGGAGCCAGCAGACGGCCAACAGCCGGCGGACGCGGGCGCTGCGCCGGGCCTGGAGCTCGCGGCCCGCCGCCTGTCGGGACGCGGGCGTCCGCAGCGCCGGGATGGGCCGCCAGACCATATCGACCGCCGCCGAGCGCGCATCGCCCGACAGGGCACCGGCCGCCGGCTGGAGCGCGCGCGGGTCTCCGGCCGTTGCGGCCGCGCCGGCCCCGACCACTGCGACATCCGGGTCCGGCCGCTCCACGCTGACCCTGAGGTCCACCAGCTCGCGGCCGTAGCGGAGCGCGGCGTCGGCCGTGCCGGCAGGCCGCAGGAACGCGTTCACGCGTCCGTCCCCGTCGACCACCGCCAGTCCGCCCCCGATCTCCGCCAGCGCCGCCACGTGCTCGGCGGCCGTGCGCTGCTGGGTCGCCGCGTAGTAAGGGAGCGGCTCCGGGCTGAGCGTGACCCGCCCGACGGTGGCGGCGACATCCCCGGCGAGGGCGCGGATGGCGTCGCCCGGAGGTTGCGACTGGAGCGTGCTCGCCGGCCGCCCCCGGGCCATGAGGGCCGCGCCGTCCACGGCGGTGATCCCGGTCCCCGTGAACGCGCGGCTGATCGACTGCACGGTCCCGGTCAGCACCGTCGCCTCCGTCTCGCCGTTCCCCAGCGTCACGACCGCCGGGTCACCCGGGGAGGCATCGACGCGGACCGCGGCGGGGAGGAGGCAGCGGATGGCGTTGGTCCCTGGAAGCAGCACGAGGTCGGCGGACACGGCGACGGCGTGGGAGTCGTAGCGCAGGTTGCCGAACCGGACCACTGCCGATTGCCGGAGCACGGTCACGAGAACAGCCCTCCCAACGTCCGGACGGCATCGCCGAACTTCCCGCCCGCGTCGGTGATGGCGTTCACGCTGTCCTCCAGCGGCTGGAGCATCCCGCCGACATTGCCGAGATCTCCCAGTCCGGAGAGCGCGTCCAGCGCGCCCACCACGTCCAGCGCGTCGCCCACCGCGCCGGCGACGTCTCCCGCCAGGTCGGCAAGGTCGCCCATGATATCGGTGTCGAAGCCCAGGTCGCCGAGCCCGAAGTCGTCCAGGCCGCCGAAGCCGCTCACCTCGGCCGGCGGCGGGAGCGGCGGGCTTTCGGTCAGCGTGATCGCGTAGGCGGTCTCGCGCGGCCGCCCCGCAACCGCCTCCGCGCGGAAGCCGCTGATCACCACCTCCTGGAGCTCGAGCGCGGTGACGATGTCCGCGGCGAAGGTCAGCGGCGTGCCCTCGGCCGCAGCCTGCTGGAGCGTCGCCAGGTCATCGGCTACGCTGTCACCGTGGAGCAGCCCGGTGATCCGGATCAGGTGCGAGCCCCGCCCCACCTGCTGCTGCGCCTCGCCCGCCAGCCCCACGACCGGAACGCCGCGGAAGCCCGTCTCCAGGTCGTGCGCCAACGACTGGACGGCCGTGAGCGCGATGTCGCCCAGGAGCGGGATCGACGGGGCACCCGCAGGCTCGGTCACGGCGCCAGCCCCCGGAGGTCGGCCGCGCGATGAAGCGCCCGCGCCACCGCATCCACGTCCGGCTCACTCGCCCCCGGCTCGTTCAGCCGCCGCGTCGCCGCCGCGCCGTTCCCGGGCGCCCCGGTCCGCTCGAGGACGGCGGCGGGCCGCGCCGGCGGCGGTCCCACCCCCGCCGATCCGTGACCCGGCCACGCTGCGGGAAGGCCGCCAGCCGGACCACCCCGGTCCCGACCCTCCCCGACGACCCGGGGTCCGCGGCTCGTCCCGCCGCCGGGCCAACCCTCACCGCCCGGCCCGAAGATCCCGGGATAGACGGCCGCCAGCGCTTCCCGGGCCAGCGGCTGATCCCCAGGTCCGCTCGGGGCCGGGGTCCAGGCCGCAGCCATCGCCGTCGATCTCCGAGGGGGGCGGACCTCTGCCGGGTGCCGGAGATCGGCCGCCGCAGCGCCGGCGGTCTCACCGAGCGGAGCGTCGGAGGGCGCGGACCGTCGCCCGGAACTGTGGACCGGTTCACGCTCCCTGCCGGAGGCTCCGCCGCCCACCGCCACCCGCCCAGGGGAGGCGAGGGCGCGGATTCCGTTCACCACCCCGGGTCCCCCCGGCGCGGTGAGGCCGACCGCGCCGGCCGCCGGCCGGCCACGCCCCTCGCCCGATCCGGGCGCAGGACTGCTGGCCTCCGGCCGGGGGACCGCGGCCGGGACCACCGTGAGATCCGGGATCGCCCGTGCGCGGCGGAGCAGGTCGCCCGCCAGGTCGTCGCGGACCTCTTCCAACGACTGCAGGTCCGGGATTCGCGCCCGGGCGGCCCCGGTGGGCCCATCCAGTGCGAGGGAGATCCACCCGTCGGAGTCCGCCACGGCACCCGCCTCCCGCTCCGCCTCGCCGTACGCCACTGCCAGCGCGTCCACTTCGGCCGCATCCGCGTCAGCCAGCTCCCGCGGCGACCAGCCCACCCGGCGACCCAGCACCCCCGCCTCCTCGGCGAAGCCGGGCGCGCCGGAATCGGCGCCGGCGAGGTGGAGGGCGAGGATCGAAGCGACGAGCGCCAGTGCGGGGGGAACTGGAGCTTCGTCGGCGGCAGCCCGGAGCACCGCTTCGGCCAACGCTGTCCGTGGATCCCGGCCGACCGGTCCGGCCGGCCCGTCTGCCGCGAACGCACGGGTGAGCCGCGCTCGCTCGCCGAACCGGAGCGGGCGCAGCGCGAGGCCAGGTGACTCGAGGAGTCGGAGCCCGGCGCCTTCGACGGCGATGGGAATGGAGCGGCCGGCGATGCGGGCGATGCCTTCGCCCGGCCGCACGTCCACGCGCGCCACCGGCTACTGCTCCTCGCGGACCCGAGTGGCCGTGAACGCGTACACGGATTCGCCGTGGCCCCCGGTGGTCATTTCGAAGCTCTTCTCGGTGAGCAGTACCTCGTCGAACGCCACGGTGAGCGTCTCCTCGCCCCGCCGGAGCTGCGCCAGGATCTGGAGGAACTCGCCGGCCGCCCGTCCCTGGTCGAGAACGGGGCTGGTGGAGGCCACCCGGATCCGGCCATCGACGCTCACAGGCCCGCTGACCACGCCCACTCGTTCGGCCCCGCCCACGGCATAGACGCTGGTGTGCGCCGTCCGCCGCCGGTACTCGATGCCCTGCACCCCCGGCACCGCCTCCCCGTTCACCAGGATGGTGCTTTCGTTCGCCGCGAAGATCGTCATTCGTGCCTCCCTGACTCGCGCCGCGTCAGTTCTTCACGCGGATGGTGGCGTAGATGTAGTCGATGGCCCGGACGGGTCGGACGGCGATGTCGATCCGGACGATGCCCTGGGCGAAGTCGAGCTGGGTCGAGTAGACATCCACCAGGAACGCCGGGTCGCTGCCATCGGTGGACGGGACCAGCGCCCCCTCCCGCTCCATGCGCGTGAACGTCGCCACGATCTGCTGGCGCAGCGCCGTGCGCGCGTCCGCGCTGTTGAGCTCCCCGATGAAGTTCTCCGAGATCGCCTTCACCTCCCGGATGCACGCATCAGCCACCCGCGTCACCGAGATCTGGTCGCCCGACGTGTCCAGGCCCCGCAGCACGATCACGCCCCGGCCCGTCCGCTGCTGGACCACCAGGACGTTGTGGGTCGGGCCCAGCAGGCGGTTCAGCTCGCTCCCCGTGTAGCTCGCCGGCTCGATGCCGAACAGCGGCACCGGCTTGAACGTCGGCGAGATCTCCGGGTCCAGGCGGGCCACCAGCCCGGCCACGGCCCCCGCCGCTCCCGCGGGCGAGACCAGGACGAATCGGCGGTTGCGCACCGCCGCCGCATGGTCCCGGATCCGGTCCAGGTTGTCCTCCTCGTTCGGCGTCACCGATCCGAACGCGATCCGCGGCGAGCCCTGGTCCGTCTGCGTCACCGCGTGCGCTCCCAGCGACTGGTGCACCTGCCGGACGAACGCGTCCGTCCGGGTCGGCTCCACGCTCGCCAGGACCAGGTTGATCCGCGGATCCTCCGCCAGACGGTCGATCGCCGTCCGGTACTGGGCGATCGTCGGCGACGATCCGCCCGCCAGCGGAACCGGCCCCGTCGTCGCCGCCGGCAGCCTGTCCGCACCCTCCAGCGAGTTCGCCTGCCGCACCTGCACGATCTGGCTGGACGCCAGCAGCACCGCCGGCAGGTGCCGCGCGCTGTCCGGGTCCATGGTCAGCCGGGTGAACTCCTCCTGCTGCGCTCCGTCACGGAACACCTGCACCGTCAGGTTGTCCGCGCTCCCGCCCGCGATCGTCACCGTCACGCCGTTCGGGTCCACGCCACTGTCCGGCATCAGCTCGAACAGCGCGTCCGTCTCCCCTGCCTGCGGCACCTCCACGCCGCTGCCGTCCGTCGGGAGCGCGTACATCCCCGCGGCCGGACGCGCCCCCACGAAACCGGGATCCAGAGCGACGACGTACGTCGACCGGCGATTGATCGTGTCGAACAGGTCGCTCGGGTCCCCGGGCTCCACGATCAGGTCCGGGAAGGTCTCAACCGCCGCTCCATCACGGAGCAGCCGAAGCGTGGCCCGCACCACCGTCCCGCTGGCGTCCGTCACCGCCCGCACGTCCGCAGACACCTGGCTCGACCACTCCCCCGGCACCCGTGCCCGCAGGATCACCGCCGGGTTCCCGTCCGCGTTGTTCAGCGTCACGCTCCCCACTCCCCCACCCTGAACGGGCGAGACCACCACCTCCTGCGCCCCGTTCGCCAGCAGGTGCACGATCTCCGGCGTCGACGCCGCGGTCCCCGGACCGATCAGCCCGGCCACCTCCGACGCCTTGGTCAATCCCACCAGATCCACCGGGCTCGGCGGCCGGTCCACAAGCGCCGCGATTCCCACCACACCCGACGCGGCCGGAAGAGGCGGCAGCACGTCGAAGCGCGCTTCCACGCTCACGCCGGGAACGATCAATGTGGCCATGGACTCCCCCCTGGTACGGGACTCAAACCCTGGCGACGCGCGGCCACCTCCGACGCCGGCGGCGAACCGGAAGGCCGGATGGCACGGTCGATGGACGGCTCCTCACGAGAGCGGGCACACGGCTCGACAGCTTGGACGGGGTTCCCTCAGGCAGTCGGCAGGCTGGCAGCCGCGGCCCCGAAGCGAATGGATTCCACAGTAGTCAAGGGCGCACCGGTGCGTCAATGAATATCATTCTCACCGCCGCGACGCCCCGCTCTTGCGGCTGGCGGGCGCGGGCGGGGCGCTCAGAATGAGAGGCGGCCGGGCGGGAAGCCGGGCGGGCGAAAGCGTCAAGTGGGAGCGTGGAGCTTCCAGCGCTGGAGCTCGTCCATCGGACGTTCCCGGGCGCTGCGAAATCCCAGGTCGAGCCACGGCATGAATCGGCCCTCGGCGTCGCTCTCGAGGGCGAAGTAGACGCGCTCGAGGCGTTCCCCGATGCTCTCGGGCACCGAGCCATCGAGCGGGGAGAAGGTGTTCTTCTGCATGATGGTGCCCATGACCCAGGCGGTGGCGGCGGAGATCCGGTGTGGGAGCTCGTTTTCGAGGCGCTGCAGGAAGCCGCCCGCTTCCTCCCGCAGGCGCTCCATCTCGGGATCGAGGTGCTGGTAGACCTCCTCCCAGGCCAGCCGGTCGATGCGCTCGAGGGTGGCATCGATCGAGGTGGCGAAGGCGCCGACGTGCGCCAGCCAGTCCGGCTGCGGGTGGCCTTCGAGGTCGCGAGCCAGCTCGGTGCACGCGACCCTGACCGTGGCGCTCCAGCCGTCCGCCATGTCGGGGGCGAGATAGGCGAGATTCTGGCTGCGCCAGATGAAGTAGAGGAGCGCGGCGAGGAGCGGGGTGGCGACGGGGGCCGCGCTCCCGGGGAGCGCCCCCTTTCTCTGGAGCCGGGCGACGAGGCTGTCGGTGAAGGCGACGGTCTCGCGCATGTCCTCGAACCGGTTCCCGTGTCCGAAGACGACGGCGTTCCAGTAGATGTCGTCGGGGGTGCGTTCCGGCTGGCGGAGCTCGACCGAGCCGGCGACCGCCTCCTGCTGCGCCTGGGCGTCGGTGATGGCATCCATCAGTGCGCGCATCTCGTCCTGGTCGCCGGGTTCCGCTCCGGTCGTCCGCATCTCGAGGCCTCGCTGCCGGAGCAGGATCCTGGCGCGGTCGCCGCGGACGCTCATGAGCAGGACGCTCCACAGCTCGTCGAGGGTGGCCAGCGGCTCGATGAAGCGGATCGCCTCATCGATCCGCGCGAGCCGCGAGGCGGTGGGCTCGTCGCCGTCCGGCTGCTTGAGACGGGCGACCCGGGTCATGGCCATGGCCGGGAGGTGGTCGATCTCGTCGGCGAGCTGCACCACCCGGTCCCACCGGTCGCGCAGGGCGTCCGTGCCCAGCCCGGGGACATCGGCGGCGAGGCGGATGAGAGCGACGGCGGCGAGCAGGCGGACGTCGTCCGGTTCGTCGGACAGGCGGTTCTGGGCGTCGAGCCAGAGCCCGGCGTTCCGCTCGTCGTCGGGCTGAAGGGAGAACCAGGCATCGAGGAGGCGGTCGGTGAGGGATCCCTCGCCGGGCACCGGGTCGAGGGTGACCCACGGATCCCCGATCATCACGGTCGAGCCCCACAGCATCGGGTGCACGCCGCTCTCCGCCATCCCTTTCCTGGCGCGGCGCAGAGCCTCGCCGAGCGGGTGCTGTTCGGCCTGGCGGTAGAACTCGAGGGCGAGGTCGGAGGCTGCGGAATCCTCTACGGGAAGCAGGTTGGCGACGCAGGCCGGGGCGCCCGCCTCCACGAGCGTGTGGGCGATCCCGCGGCTGATCCCGGCGCCGATGTACCGGGTCCGGCCGAGGCTGCACGTGTTGAGGAACACGACCGGGAGGTGGGGGAATCGCCGCTCGAGCAGGTGGTCGACCGTGAGCCGGCTGTCGTCGGCCAGCACCAGCGCCTCCTCGCCGGCCACGACTCCGTGAGCGGCGATGTGGGCGTGGGCGACCAGCGGCAGCCGGTCGACCAGGAACTCGCCCGACAGCCGGTCCTCGGCGATCTCGGGAGCGTCCCACCCGTGCCCCGACAGCGTCTCCCGAACGGTGGCGACCTCGGTCCTGGAAAGGGGCAGCTCGTCCCAGCCATGAACCCGCGAAGCCGAGAGCAGCAGGGCCCGGCGGTGCGGCACGCGGGTGGACAGCCGCTCCACCGAGCGGGTGAGGGCGCGGACGGAAACGAAGCGGGCGACGACGTGGCCGACCCCGAGATAGACGTCGCCGTCGTGGAGCAGCTCGAGCGCGACGTGGCTGGCGCCGCGGAAGTCCGGTGCAACGAGGAGCGTAGGGTGCCGCGCGATGGCATCCCGGAGCTCGGATGGGAGGAGGTCGTGGGCCGTCCGGCCGAGGTCTGCGATCCGGTCGCCGGGTGGCAGGTCGCCGGTGAGCTGGACGAGGCCGGCGTCCTCGTCGAGCGCCCGTACCAGCTCGGACATCGCGTCCACGAATGCGACAGGGGCCTCGAACGCCCGGAGCGGCGAGTCCGGGTCGCCGGACGCGCAGAAGAACGTGCACCCGTCGCGGTGCTCCTGCTGCACCAGGGCCAGGGCGTCCGGGCGGTCGCGGAGGGCGTGAGCGATGCGCTGGAGCCGGTCGGCGGCGAGGAGCATGGCGGCGGCCGGGTCGTCCGAAGGCTCACCCTCGCCCGGCACGGGGTCGCCATCGAAGGGCTCGCCCGGGATCCGTGTGAGCCGCGTGCCGCGGAGCGCATCGAGGAGCACGGCGAGGCGGGTGCGGTGCCGAGGACCCGGATCCGCTTCCCAGGCGGTCCGGGCGCACCGCACGGATCGGGCGACGGCGTCGTCGAAGAGGCTGCGCACGCGGAGGTCGTCCAGGGGATGGTCGGGGTGCTCCAGCAGGTCCCGGAGGGCGTCCAGGAAGGCCGCGGCGAAGGGCTCTGCATCGACCTCCTCCGGCAGGGAGCGCAGCATGGTCCCGCTCACGAACGCGTACGCCAGGGGGTCCACGATCCCGCCGAGCGCATCCTGAAGCCTACGTCCCCACCCGGCGGCGCGGTCGGATCCGGCATGAGCGGAAGCGATCAACGCTGAATGGAGCACCGCGTCCCAGTCGTCGGGGCGGCCGCGCGCGGTGCCGACGCGCTCGACGAGGAGGGCGGCGGCCTCCGTCGCGTCCGTGTCGGGCAGGCCCGTGACCAGCGGGGCGAAGTCGATCGGGCTTGCGTCGTCGGGGATGCCGCAGGCCCGGACGGTCGCCCACAGGTCGGCGGCGAGCGCCGGCGGTACCCCGTCGACGAGGGCGAGGGCCCGGGCCCGATTCAGGGCGTTGCGCGAGACGACGGCGCGGACCTGGTGGGCGGCGAGCATCAGGACCTGCTGCGCCGCGGGTGAGGCGGTCACCGCGTCACCGAAGAGCATGCGGACCAGCGCCATGCTCGTCTCGACCAGCCGATCGGCGTCGAGAGCGATGGGGTCGAGGGCGTCGGCCGCGCGCTCGTATGCCCGCGCTGCCTGGCGGTTGTCCAGGGCGAGCTCGGCAAGGGAGCCCTGAAGGTGCCATCGGAAGCCGGTGACGTACGGTCGGGCGCTCCCGGCCACCTCGATCTCCTCCAGCAGCGCCCCCGCCCGACCGACCGCCTCGTACCCGTCGAAGCGGGCCTGGCGCCGCAGGTCGGCTTCCGCCTGGTAGAGGTGGAGCAGCACCCGTGCCGCACCACTCTCCGGGTCGTCATCGGACAGGAAAGGGTCCGCGAGCACACCGACCCGGGCGAGGGCCGCCACCGCGTCGGGGCCGGCTGCCATGCGGGCGTTGAAACAGGCCGTCAGCGCGATCCGGTGGACCTGTCTCGCGTAGTCGGGGGCGCGCTCGAGGAGGTGCTCGAGGCTCTGAGCGGCTTCCACGAGCAGGTCATCGCGGCTCCGGCCCGACTCGATCCAGCTCTGGAGCGAGGAATTGAAGCGCTGGAGCCAGACCTGACCTTCAAGGCTGCGGGGATCGGAGCTCGGCATGGCGGCCTTCCTCGCTTGGGCTGACCGGTGCGGCGCGGTCGAGTTGTATCTCGAAGCTGAACGACAGGTCCTTGATCCGGTATTCGCCGGCCTCGGGATGTCGTCCGAGGCCGAAGCGGTCGCGGTACTGGAGGAAGGACGTGCGGTAGAGCCCGATGGTGTTGCCGGTCAGCTGATGGAGCAGCTGGGCCGACAGGTTGCCGAGCGTGGTGGCCGCGCTGGCGGCGGCGACGATGGCCGTGGCGTGCGGCGCGGCCGCGGTCAGCGCCAGGATCGTGGTGGCGGCGCTGCGGAAGTCGTCGGACCCGAGCCGGTCCTTCAGGAGGGCCGCCAGGTCCCGCGTGTCGCCTCGATCCCGCGACACCGTGACGAAGATGTCCAGGAAGTGGCGAGGCTTGCCGTAGAAGACGAGCAGGCCCGTGTCGCCGATCGGCAGCCGGTCGCCATCGCTCACCCGTCCGAAGCGGTGCGTCCCGGGCTCGTAGAACTGCTGTTCCTCGCCGTCCCGACCGGGCCCGTGAACCACCAGGGTGTCGATGCGAATGTCCGCATCGCCGAACCACTTCCTGTTGTCGTGGATCGTGATCTCCTGGAGCCGCACGGCGAGGTTCGCGGCACCGCGGGTGTGCGCGGGTGCACCCCGCACCGGCTGCGGGATCGCGTCTGCGTCGACCGGACGGGAATCATCGATCAACCAGTCCATGGGGATCTCCGGAAGAGGGTGAGGGAACCGGCCGGGGGCCCACCGTCGGGCGGAGCCGTATCGGGGGAGACGGCATTCTGGCGACCATAACGAGCCGCTCACGGGGGCGCCAGCTTCACGGCGCCGTCCGCACGAGGAGGCCCTGCAGCCCCGCCTGGCGGGGCAGCGGTCATTCGCCGCCCGCTAGAACCCGCCGATCCCGAAGTAGTACGCCAGGATGACGGCACCGAAGAGGATCCGGTACCAGGCGAAGCCGCGGAAGTCGTGATTCCCGACATAGGAGAGCAGCCAGCGGACCACGAGCAGGCCGGAAACGAACGACACGATGAAGCCCACGGCGAAGACGCCGGCATCCCCCGGGTGCAGCCCGGCTCGGCCCTGATACAGGTCGTACAGGGTGGCGGCGAACATGACCGGGATGGCGAGAAAGAAGGAGAACTCGGTGGCGGCGACGCGGGAGCAGCGGAGCGCCATGGCGCCCATGATGGTGGCGCCGGAGCGGGACACGCCCGGAAAGAGGGCGAGCACCTGGGCGAAGCCAATGCCGAGGGCGGTGCGGGGACGGATCTCGGTGGCCTCTTCGGTCGTCGGCGCCGGTCGGAACCGCTCGACCAGCAGGATCCCGATCCCGCCGACGATGAGCGCGGCTGCGACGGTGATCGGGTTGAAGAGGTACTCGAGGATGTAGTCGTGGATGGCGAGGCCGATCACCGCGGCGGGGAGGAAGGCGAGCAGCAGGTTCCAGAGGAAGATCCTGTCTCTGCGGTTCCCGACCCAGTGCAGCGCCACGTCCAGGAGCATGCGGCGGTAGAACCAGACCACGGCGAGGATCGCGCCCAGCTGGATGAAGATCGCGAACGTCTTGGCGCGCTCGTCTTCCCAGCGCAGCAGGTGCTCCGCGAGGATCAGGTGCCCGGTCGAGGACACGGGGATGAACTCGGTGGCCCCCTCCACCAGCCCGAGGATCACCGCCTTCAGGTACAGGATCGGGTCCATGCTCGCTCCGGTTCCGCTCCGCGGCCCGCAATCTCGCCCCCGAAGCGGCCGTCCACCAGCCGACCGGTCCACCCCGGGGTGGGCCGAGCGGGTGCGCAAGCACGATGCCGCGGCCCGGTCCGGCCCGGAACCTTACGCCCTCCCGACGGTTCTATCCCGTGCGAGATGGGCGATCTGACAGCAGCGGACGGCGACGATGCACCGAAGCGCGTACGAGGCGGGGCGGACGTTCGAGGAGTTCCTGGCGTCGGCCTCGTCGAACCGGGAGATGTGGGAGGGGCTGGCGGCGAGGGCCCGGGTATCCGACGCGGAGGTGGCGCGCTGCGCGGCGATCGAGGGCGAGTGGAAGCTGTTGGCGCTGGCGGAGGACTGGTGTGGCGACGCGGTGAACGCTCTGCCCGTGATCGCTCGCCTGGCGGACGCGGCGCCCAACCTGTCGCTCCGGATCGTGGGGCGGGAGGAGTTCCCTGGCCTCATGGAGCGCCACCTGACGACCGGCACCCGGTCGATCCCGGTCGTGGTGCTTCTCGATGGCGAGGGCCAGCCCCACGGGTGGTGGGGCCCACGGCCGCGCGCCCTGCAAGCGTGGTTCGAGGCGGAGGGCCGGACGCTGCCGAAGGACGTGCGCTATCGGGAGCTGCGCCGCTGGTACGCCCGCGACCGCGGCGCCGCCGTCGCCCGGGAGGTGGTGGACCTGCTCGCCGCCTCCGTGAGCACGTAGAAATCGGGATCCACCCGGAACGCGTCCGGCGACGGCAGGCTCACCGTCGCTTCTCGCCACTCCCCCGTCACCGGCAGGATCCAGCCGAAGCGGCCCGGGGCCAGGGTCACCCGGATGGGCATGGCGAACTCCTTCACGTCCGCCTTCCAGCGATAGCGCAGCGTGCTCCCGTCGAGCATGTACTCCAGCGTGGGCGGCTGCGTGTGGCGCAGGTACTGGTCGAACACGGGACCCAGGTCCAGCCCGGCGCGCTCGCTGATGTAGTCCTCGATCTGGCGGGTCGTGACGGTCCGGTAGCCGAACGTCTCCTGGAGGCCGCGCAGGATCCGACGCCAGCGGACGTCGTCGTCCACCAGCTGCCGGATCGTGTGCAGCATGTTCCCGCCCTTGTAGTACATGTCGCCGGAGCCCTCGGTGTTCACGCCGTAGGGCCCGATGATCGGGCGGTCGTTCTGGATGCGGGCGCGGGTGCCCCTGACGTACTCGGCGGCCGCCTGCTTCCCGTACAGGCACTCGGTATAGAGGCTCTCGGCGTAGTTGGCGAAGGACTCGTGGACCCACATGTCCGCGATGTCCTTGCTCGTGATGCTGTTCCCCCACCACTCGTGGGCGCTCTCGTGGACGATGATGAAGTCCCAGAGCAGCCCCCAGCCGGTGCCGGACAGGTCGCGGCCCAGATAGCCGTTCTGGAAGTGGTTGCCGTACGCCACCGCGGTCTGGTGCTCCATGCCCAGGTGGGGCGCCTCCACCAGCTTGTAGCTGTCGGCGTAGAACGGGTACGGACCGAACCAGTGCTCGAAGCAGCGGAGCATGGGCTTCACCTGGACGAACTGCTTCTTCGCCTGCTCCAGGTGCGCGGCCAGCACCCAGAAATCGAGGTCGAGCGCTCCGTTCTCCCCGGCGAAGGTGTCGCCGAAGTGGACGTAGTCCCCGGCGTTCACGGCCACGTCGTAGTTGTTGATGGGGCTCGAGACGAACCAGGTGTACGACGTCGTCCCGTCCGCGTGCTCCTCCGTCTCCCGCAGCCGCCCGTTGGACACGTCCACCATGCCCGAGGGCACGGTGATGCGAACCCGCATGCTGTCCGGCTCGTCCGACTGGTGGTCCTTGTCGGGCCACCAGATGCTGGCGCCCACACCCTGGTTGGCCGTGGCGACCCACGGCTTCCCGTTCGGGTCTGTGGCCCAGATGAACCCGCCATCCCACGGCGCATTCTCGGCCACGCGCGGCTTCCCATGGTAGTAGACCGTCACGCGCCCGGTGCTCCCGACTGCCGCCGCACCCGGAATCCGGACGAAGAAGGCATTCCCGTCTCGCCGGTAGCCCAGGCGAAGCCCGCCCTGGACCATGCTGTCCACCACCAGCGGGGTCATGAGGTCGATCTGCATCTCGCTCGGCGCGCCGGTCACGGTGTACGTGATCGTGTTCGAGCCGGCGATGGAGGAGTCGGCGGGGCTCACGCGCACATCGAGGTCATAGAACGAGACGTCCCACCACGCGCGCTCGGGCGTGACGCTGCCCCGCAGCGTATCGGCGTGGGTGAACGCGGGCTGCTGCTGCGCCGCCGCCGGCGAGATGGCTGCGGCCAGCGTGAGACCCGCCGCGACGGCCAGGGTGAAGCCCGCGCCGACCGCCACGGTGGGTCCGGCCGCCAGCGTTCGCCGCGTCGCCGGCGTTCGCCGCGCCCCCGGCGTTCGCCGCGTCGCCAGCGTTCGCCGCGTCGCCGTGGATCGGGTGTCGGGGCGTCTGGCCGCTCTCACGGCCGCCGAAAAGGCTCGCATCGTCAGGCCGCTCTCCGTCATCGTCAGTTCAATGGCTGCCCGCCGGCGGGCAGGTGGTCGAGGAGGTACCGCGTCAGCAGCGAGTACACGTGGAGCGTGGTCCCCGGTCCTTCGCAGAATGCAGTGGCTCCGGTTCGGATACGACATGTAGTCGAAGGTCTTCCCGAGTGCGACCAGGCGGTTCACCAGCCGCTCGCTGCCCTGTGCGTGCACGTTGTCGTCGCCGGTGCCGTGGACCAGGAGGAGATCGCCGCGGAGCCCCTCGGCGAAGTTGATGGGCGACCCGAGGCGGTAGCCGTCCGCGTTGTCCTGCGGCAGACCCATGTAGCGCTCCTGGTAGACCGTGTCGTACAGCCGCTGGTCCGGCACGGGCGCCACCGCCATTCCGACGCTGTACACGTCCGGATAGCGGAACATCGCGTTCAGCGTGGCCGAGCCGCCGCCGCTCCACCCCCAGACCCCTACCCGCGTCGGGTCCAGGTACTGCCGGCTCCGGGTCAGCGCACGCACGGCCTCCGCCTGCTCGCGGCTCGACAGCACGCCGACCTGGCCGTACACCACCTTGCGCCACGCCCGCCCCTTCGGCGCCGGCGTGCCGCGGTTGTCCACGCTGGCCACGACGTAGCCCTGATCGGCGAGCATGCGGTGCCACATCCCGGTCCCCCGCTGCCACGCGTCCCTCACCGTCTGCGCCGCCGGCTCCGTGTACACGTGCATCAGGAGCGGGTACCGCTTCGATGGGTCGAAGTCCTTCGGGAAGATCATCCAGCCGTCCAGAACCACCCCATCGCCGACGTCGATGCGGAAGAACTCCTCCCGCCGTTCCAGCGCCGGTGCCGCGGCCGCCCTCAATCGATCGTTGGACACGAGCGTTCGGACCACCGTGTGGTCGGGCAGCCGGACCAGGTCGGTCACCGGCGGCTCGCCGAAGCTGGAGCGGGTGTGCAGCGCCCACCGGCCGCCGGGCGCCTCCTGGTAGGCGTGCGTCCCGGGCTGGTCACCGGGCGTGAGCTGGCGCGCCCGGCCCCCGGAGATGGGGATGCGGAAGAGGTAGGACCGCGTCGCATCGTCCGGAGACGCCATCACGTCGATCCACCCGGCGACGGGATCCACACCCACCACCGAGATCACGTCCCACGCTCCGGGCGTCAGCAGCTTCGCGCGCCCTCGGCGATCGACCGCGTAGAGGTGCCGCCAGCCGTCGCGCTCGCTCAGCCAGAGCATGCGACGCCCGCCGTCGAGCCACTGCCAGTGGTCAACCACGTCCAGCCACGCGCTGTCCCGCTCGGTGAACATCTCGCGGACCGCACCGGTGGACGCGCTGGCCAGCATGACCCGGTTCGTGTTCTGGAGCCGGTTCATGCGCTGGAGCACCAGCTCGTCCGGTCCGGACCACTCCATGCGCGGCAGGTAGTCGTCGCGCGTGTCCCCCGGCAGGTCCAGCCACACCGTCTCGCCTCCGTCCGCCGGGATCACGCCCGCCCGAACCGCGGAGTTCGTGGTGCCCGCCTTCGGGTACTGCACCGGGATGGTGAAGGAGTAGAGCGAGTCCGTGTCGTTGATGAGCAGGTAGTCCCGCACGCCGGTCATGTCGAACTGCCAGTACGCGATACGCGACCCGTCGGGCGACCAGCGGAAGGCATCCCGCAGATCGAGCTCCTCCTCGTACACCCAGTCCGTGGTCCCGTTGACGAGCGTGCGGGAGCCCGTCCGCGTCAGCCGGACGGGGTCGCCCGGCGCACCGTCCTCGCCCAGCGACTCGACGTAGAGGTCGCCGCCGCGCACATAGGCGACGCGGTCACCCGAGGGCGAGAACTTGGCGAACATGAGGGTGGACGGCGCCGCGTCGGGGCCGCCCAGCCGCGAGAGATGGCCCGTGCGGAGGTCGAGGACCCAGAAGTCGCCCCGGGTGTTGTCGCGCCAGACGCGCTCGGAGTTCGTGAACACGAGGAGTCGGCGGCCGTCCGCGGACCAGTGATAGTCGTCCACGGGCAGCGGCGCTTCGCCCGCCGCCGGCACGAGCCTGGCCGCGGGCACGAAGACCCGCCTGTCTCCCGTCTCAGCATCGTAGCGGACGATGTCGGTGCCAACCCCGTCTGCGGCGGGCTCCAGGGTGGTGTAGCTGCCCCCGTCCAGCCAGCGCGCCGGGCCAAAGCGGTCCGGGGCGTACGTCGCGGACGCGAAAATGCGCTCCAGCTCCGCTTCCACGGCGGGATCGAGCCCCTGCTGGCTCCGGCGCACATGCAGCGCGGGCGGCCCGGATGGCGAGCCCCGGGGCGAAGCCTGCTGGGCCTCGAGCGGGTGCACCGCCCCGGCGGCGGGAGTGGTGGCGAACACGACTGTGGCGGCGAGCGCGGTCAGGAACGAGCGTCGCATGCGTTTTCCCGGCATCGGAGTCGGCAGGGCTTCGGGGTCACCCACTGGTATCATTCCGCGGCGCCCGCCGCCAGCCGCGCCGCCCTCGTCGGGCGGCCGGCCGGGGCGCGTGTCGGGCCCTCGTCGGGCGGCCGGCCGGGGCGCGTGTCGGGCCCTCGTCGGGCGGCCGGCCGGGGCGCGTGCCGGGCCCTCGTCGGGCGGCCGGCCGGGGCGCGCGTCGGGGCCCGGCCAGAACGGGTGGAGGGGGGCTGTATCTCGCCGCCGGATCTCTCCAGCTGGAGAGATCACCCGTCACCGTCGGTTGGCGTAACCGTCTGGCGGACTTGTGTTTACGCAGCCGCAAACTGTCCCGGATCTCTCCACCTGGAGAGAATCGGCGGTGTGGCATGCCAGACGCGCGTCGGTCCCCGGCGCCAGGATCAGCGGGCGGCGCCAGCCGAGTCTCCGGCGGTGAGCAGGCTGAGCGGATCCACGGTGATGCGGCCGTAGCGCACGATCCAGTGCAGGTGCGGTCCGGTTGCGCGGCCGGTGGCGCCGACACGGCCGATGACCTGCCCGGCTTGGACCGTGTCGCCGGTGGCGACGAGCTGCTCGCTCAGGTGGAGGTAGGCGGTGACCAGCCCGCCGCCATGATCCACGTAGATCACGTTTCCGCCCAGGTAGAACCGGTCGACCAGCGCCACCACGCCTCTCGCGGCCGCCCTTACCGGCGCGCCCACGGCGCCGGCGAAGTCGGTGCCCATGTGTCGGCTGGTGACCTGGCCGTTGAACGTCCGGCCATCGCCGAATCCGCTGGTGATGCGGCCGTCGCGCGGGGGCAGCACGGGTGCGCTCCAGAGGCGGGGTGTGGCGTGGGAACGCTCCGATAGGGCGTACGCGCGCTGCGCCTCGTCGTGCATCCGGGCCTGCAGCGCCGAATCCGGGGGCTCCCCATAGCGGGGCGCCACCTGGAGCGCTTCCATCCGGTACGCTCCCCGGCGGACCGGGACGGCCATGGTCATGGAGTCGAGGGCGTCGTCGTTCCAGCGGGCGACGAGGGGGAGGCCGAGCTCACCGGCGCTGTCGATCGGTGCGGCGGCGAGCGCGACGAACTCGCCGGGCCTCGTCTCGCGGAAGTGGAGCGGCTCGCCTGCGAATCGGCCGCTGATCTCGACGATCTGGTCGGCGCGGTCGGCGTTGACGACGATGCGGAAGAGCCGACCCTGGACGGGATCCGGCGGCTCCCAGCGGGCATCGATGCAGGGCACCTGCGCCGCGCCGGAGCGAGTCGCCGCGACGTCAACCGCGAGCGCACCGGCCGCGGGCAGGACGCCACCGCGGGCAACGGCGGCGGCGAGCGCCAAAGCGTGCGCGGCGTTGCGGCGGTGCGGCAATGCCACCTCCGGTGCTAGCGGTCGGGCAGGTGGGCGAGGGCGTCCAGGATGATCCCGGGCGTCAGGAGCTGCGGCAGCACGCGAGGCGCGGCGTCCGGGTCTGCGGGGTAGAGCACGTAGAGCGGCACGCCCACGCGTCCGAACGACGCCAGCGCCTCCGTGATCTCCGGATCGCGGCGCGTCCAGTCCGCCCGGACCAGGGCCACGTTTGCGTCGGCGAACGCGCGTCGCACCGGCTCGGTATCCAGGGCCACCCGCTCGTTGACCTGGCAGCTGATGCACCAGGCTGCCGTGAAGTCGAGGAAGACGGGGCGTCCGGCCGCCCGCTCGGCGGCCACGACGTCGGGCGTGAAGGGAGTCCACGCGGCGTCGGCCGCGCTCGCTCCGCCGGGGAGGTCGGGGTAGCGAACGCCCCGGGCGGCGGCCATGACCGCGGTCGCGAGGGCGAGGAGGGCGAGGCCGCGGGTCACGAACCGGCTGCGGCGAGGGATCGTGGAGGCGGGCCAACGGCCCACGAGCCACGCGGCCACGGTCAGCAGGAGGAGTCCGAACAGCAGCCTGGCCGCCCCACCGATACCCACCTGGAGACCGAACACCCAGACCAGCCAGATGGCGACTGCGAACATGGGGAAGGAGAGGAACTGCTTGAAGGTCTCCATCCAGCGTCCCGGCCGGGGCAGCCGGCCGGCGAGGGCGGGCCAGAAGGAAAGCACGACGAACGGGGCCGCCATCCCGGCGCCGAGCGCCGCGAAGATGCCGAGCGCCTCGGGCGCGGGGCGGATCAGGGCGGCGCCCACGGCAGCACCCATGAACGGCGCCGTGCACGGTGTGGCGACCACGGTCGCCAGCACGCCGGTGAGGAAGGAGGCGGCGGCGCCTTCTCCCTGGCCGACGCCGCCGAGCCGTGTCAGCGACGCACCGAGCTCCACCACGCCGGCCAGCCAGAGGCCGATTCCGAACATGAGCGCGGCCAGCAGGGCCACCACGGTCGGACTCTGGAGCTGGTAGCCCCACCCGACCTGCGCCCCGCCGGCTCGCACGACCATCAGGATCCCTGCCACCAGCAGGAACATGACGATGACGCCCGCCCCGAAAGCCAGGCCGTCCCGGCGCATCCCCTCGCGATCGCCGCCGCGGCTCGCGAACGCCAGCGCCTTCAGCGACAGGATCGGGAAGACGCACGGCATCAGGTTGAGGATCACGCCGCCGAGGAAAGCGAACACGAGGGCGACGACCAGCGACAGCGACGCACCGGCCGACGCGCCGGCGACGCGCGCCGCCGGCGGCGCCTTCGGCTCCTCCCGCCGCCGTCCCGTTCGCATCGTCGGGCGCCTTTCGCCCTGCGGCGACGCCGACCAATGCGGCCTCGAGCGGACGGACGTGCTCCGCGGCCCATGCCACGCCGCCCCGCTGCACCGGCACCGCGACCTCGAGACCGTGGTGCCCGGCCGTGTCCACCGCGACGCCCGCCGGAAA
Organism: uncultured Gemmatimonadales bacterium; assembly: GCA_963798845.1. GTDB lineage: Bacteria > Gemmatimonadota > Gemmatimonadetes > Longimicrobiales > RSA9 > CAVUKA01. The sequence goes on from CAWCUS010000006.1 coordinate 460,302, forward strand.
GGCCAGGACGCCCGTGAGCACATCCGGCTCCTCGGGCAGGTACTCCGATTGCGTCAGCCGGAGCCGCAGCTCCCCGTTCGCCTCGCCCAGCGGCTGTTGCGCCACGTGGCTGAGCTGCGTGGGGTCGTTGGGGAAGAAATACGCGCGCTCCGGATCCCCGTTCCAACCGGCCGGCGGTCGGGCGGCCAGCACGAACCCGCCGTCCACCCGCGCCGCCCGGAAGCTCCAGCCGGAATCATCCGCGGGGAGGCGGGAGCGGAACGCGGCGATGAGTGCGGAATCGCCCGACGGCGAGGCCGACCCCGCCACCGCGACGGGGAGCGCCAGCGACACGGTGGTGCTGGCGGGGATGCAAACGTCGGCGCAGACCAGGAAGTCCACGGCGGCGGAAAGCTGAACGGACGGACTGCCGACGTCGGCGGGCGGGGTGATCCGGGCGAGGAGCACCACCTCGTCCTGGTACCCGTAGTTCATGAGCGGCGGGTACGGTATGCGCTCGGGAATCGGGTACTGGAGCGAGTCCGCGGTGAAGCCGGGCGGGAGGCGCCAGGCCACGACGGCGCCGTTCCCCGCGTCGCCGGCGTTCTTCCAGTACGTGTGCCACCCCGCGTCCAGCGTGATGCGCAGCCCGACGGTGAACGGCTCCCCCGGACGCACGGCCGCGACGTCGCTGATCAGGCGGGCATCGCTGTGCGGGGTGGGGTCGTCCTGCTGGAATCGCGGCGACGGCGATGCGGGCGCCGAAGCGCCAGCGGGCGCCGGCGGCGCCGGTGCCGCCGCGCCCAGCCCGAGCGCGGCGGCCAGGAGCAGCGCCGCGCGCGGCCAGGCCGCCCGCCGGACCGCCGAGCCATGCCCGTTGCGCCGCCCCTTCACGCTCGCATTCATCTCGACTGCCTCATCCCGCTGCGCCAGCTCCCGGAGTAGTGGTTCCCGGGAAACGCTCCGCCCAATGATCGCGCGTTCCGCCGGGCCGTGCCACCCCGCTCCGCCGCGGCGTGTGCAAGACCGGCGCTCTCGTTCGTCCCCCCACTCCGGAGACCCGAACCGGAGGACAGTACCCATGTGCACCACGAAGAGGTTCACACGCGCGCTTCGACGCTCGCTGCTGCTCGCGGCGGCCGGCGTCCTTCTCGGCTTCGCGGCGGCGACGCCGGGTGCGGCCCAGGGCTGGATCGAGCCGCTGCCGGGCGGCCCCGCGCTGGTCCGGCTGCGCAGCGACGTGCGGGTCACGGTGACAGGCAGGGTGGCGGAAGTCGCCGTGGAGGAGTGGTTCCAGAATCGCGGCGGCGGTCTCGCCGAGGGCACGTACCTCTATCCGCTCCCCGGGGAGGCGGTGTTCTCGAACTTCAGCCTGTACCAGGGGGACCGCGAGCTGCGCGGCGAGACCATGGATGCCGGCCAGGCCCGGGGCATCTACGAGGCCATCGTCCGCAAGCGACGGGACCCGGCCCTCATCGAGCTCGCCGGCCACGGCCTCATCCGCGCCCGCGTCTTCCCCATCGAGCCCGGCCAGACGCGCCGCATCACGCTTGCGCTACACCCAGGTGCTCGAGCGCGCCGGGGACGCCGTCCAGTTCCGCTACGCCGCGGGCATGGCCGGCCAGCCAGCCCCGACGCCCGTTCCCGTCCCGGTGCGCCGATCCGGCGCCGCCACCGACGCGGGCGGCGACGCGCCGCTCCGCTTCACCCTCGAGGCAGCCGACTCGCTCTTCGACCGGCCCTTCTCGCCGACGCACGAGCTGCGGGTGGAGCACCTCCATGGGCGGCTCAGGGTGACACCGGCGCACGACCTGACCGGCGACTTCACGGTCTTCCTCCCGCTCCGCCGCCCCGGCGTGGGAATCACGCTGGTGGCCCATCGTCCATCGGGCGAGGCCGGGTATTTCATGCTCACGCTCTCGCCGGGCGCCGCGGATGGCGAGGGTGAGCCGCGCGACGTCACGGCCGTCGTGGACGTATCCGGCTCCATGTCGGGCGAGAAGCTGGAGCAGACGAAGGACGCGCTGCGCCAGCTCCTCGGGTCGCTCGGCGGCAACGACCGCTTCCGCCTCATCGCGTTCAGCAGCGGGATCCGGACGAGCTCGGCCGAATGGACGCGCGCGGACGCCGGCGGGATCGGGGAAGCGCGGAGGTGGGTGGACGGCCTGCAGGCGGACGGCGGTACCAACATCGCCGGCGCCCTGGAGGAAGCGTTCCGCCTCTCGTCCCCCGACGGACGGCTGCCGATCGTGCTGTTCCTGACCGACGGCCTGCCCACCGTCGGCGAGCGTGACCCGGAGCGGATCGCCGCCGACGCGGAGGCCGGGCGGGGGAGGGCGAGGGTGTTCGCGTTCGGCGTCGGCTACGACGTGAACACGTACCTCCTCGATCGCCTGAGCGCCGCGGCGCGGGGCAGCACCGCGTACGTGGAGCCCGGGGAGGACGTGGAGCGGGCGGTGTCGGATCTGGCCGCGAAGGTCACGCACCCGGTGCTCACGGATCTCGAGCTCGCCGGCGCCCCGGTCCGGTTCACGGAGGTCTACCCCCGAACGCTCCCGGACCTCTTCGCCGGTGAGGAGCTGGTCCTGTTCGGCCGGTACGAGGGAAACGGCAGCGGGGCGCTGCGGATCCGAGGCCGCCGGGCCGGGCGGTGGGAGCAGTTCGGCGTGGACGCCTCGTTCCCCGACCACTCGGACTCCAACGACTACATCGCCCGCCTGTGGGCGGCGCGCAAGCTGGGCGAGCTCACCCGGACCGCGCGCCTCGAAGGAGCGACGCCGGCGCGGGTCGAGGAGATCCGCCAGACAGCGCTCCGCTACGGGCTGCTGAGCGAGTACACGTCCTACCTGGTGCAGGAGCCGCCCACGGTCGCCGACGGTCGTGCCTCGCCCGCCAACGCGGCCAACGCGTTCGGGGGCGGACGCGTCGCGCTCGAGTCCATGGTGGTCACGGGACAGGCGGCTGTGAAGGCGTCCGAGACGGCCAGGCTGCGGCGCGAGGTTGCGTCGGCGAAGACCCTCGCGGACGCGGAGGACGCCATGTCCTCGCGGCTGGGTGGCGCAGGCCTCCGGGTCGTGGCCGGCCGGAGCTTCCGGCTGGACGGCTCCGTTTGGAAGGAGGTCCGGCCCGCTGGAGACTCGACGCGCGTGGTGGAGGTCCGGCTCTTCAGCCCGGCGTACTTCGAGCTGCTGCGCGCCGCACCCGAGCTCAGGCCGATCGTGAAGGAGCTGGAGCGGGCGGAGATCGCCGGTGCGGACGTGGTCTTCCGCTTCGGCGACGAGGGGCTGGTGCAGCTGACCACCCGCGAAGCCGCGCGGCTGGTGCGGGCCTTCCGCGGCTGAAGAGGTACTGCGCGCCGCCACGACGTCGTAAACTGGAGCCATGACCGTAGACTGGGCGAACGTGTACCGGCAATCCTTCCCGGACCTGGTCCGGTACCTCTACCGCAAGGTGTGGGACGCCGAGCGGGCGCGGGACCTGGCGCAGGAAGCGTTCGCCCGGTCGCTGGGGCGGGAGCCGGACGACCCGCGAGGCTGGGTATTCACGGTGGCCGCCAACCTGGCCCGGGACGAAGCGCGCACCGATATCCGGCGGCGACGACACCTGGTGCTGGTCCGGGCCGAGCTGGAGACGGATCCGGTACCCGCAGACCCGCTGGGCCAACTGGAGGCCCGGGAATCGGCCGAGCAGGCGAGGGCCGCGCTCGAGCGTCTCGGCGAACGCGACCGCGAGGTGCTGCTCCTCTGGGATGCAGGGATGAGCTATCGCGACATCGCGCAGCGGACGGGCTTGGCCCAGGGGGCCGTCGGCACCACGCTGGCCCGAGCGCGGAAACGGCTGGTGGAAGCATACGAAGCGGAGACGACCAATGCCGCACGTGGATGACGGGACGCTGCACGCGCTGCTGGACGGCGCGCTGGATTCCGGCGATCGGGACCGCGCCGCCGCCGTCCGGGCGCACCTCGCCTCGTGTGGGGACTGCGCCGCGCGGCTCGACCAGGAAGCTGCGCTGCGGGACCGCGCCGCCTCAGTGCTGGGCGCGCTCGAGCCCGAGGCCGTCCGGCCGGACTTCGACGAGGTCCTGATCCGGGCGGCCCGGGACACCGACGCCCCGGCAGGCACCGGAAAAGAGCCGGCCGGGCGCGGCCACGTACCCGCGCGCTGGAGCCGATCCCTCGCCTGGGCCGCCACCGTGGTCGTGGCGCTGGGCACCGGCTATCTCATGGGCCAGCGCTTCGGCTTCCCCGCTCCGGGGCAGGCGCCCCGGATCTCCGGGCCCGCGGCGCGGGCCGCGACGGAATCCGCGCCAGCCGGCACCGGACAGAGCCAGAAGGCGGGCACCCGCGCGGACGTGCAGACCGAAGCCCTGCCGCTCGCGAGCCGCCCGGCCACGTCGGCGAGCGGGGGAGCGGCGGCGAACGCGGAGAATGGCGCGCCCGCCCCGGTGGCGGAGGACCGCGCGGTGGCGGCGAGGACGGCGTCGCCCGCCGGACAGGAGGCCGGGACGGCGTCGCCCGCCGAACAGGAGGCCGGGGCGGCGTCGCCCCAGCGCGTTCCGGCGCTGCCGGAGTCCGCGCCGGAACGCCGAGAGGCGCTCGCCGCGCTATCGGACGCGCAGAAGGCCATGCCGGATTCGGCGAGCCCTTCCATCGCGGGAAGCGTGCAGCTGAACGCGATCGTGGTCACCGGGATGGGCGCCCGGACGGAAGGGGACGCGGGGTCGTGGCGGCCGGTGGACCGTGGGGAAGCGGCGCACCGGCTGGGCGGCCACCTGCTCCGGCTGCCCGGAGCGGAACTGGGTGCGCTCGACGCGCTCGGCGACGCACCGGCCGCACCCGTGCGGAGCGCGCAGCGGCTGCCGTCGGGCGTCGTGGTCACCGTAACGCAGTTCCCGGTGAGCTGGGCCGAGGACGAAGCAGACTCCCTGTCCGCCCCCGCGCGCGAAGGCGGGACTGCCGGCGAAACCCGCGTCGTGCTCAGCCGCGAGGACGGGATCACGCTCGTGCTCGCCGGTCCCCTGTCCCTCGAGCAGCTGCTCCGGCTCGGGCGAGCGGCCGGTCCGATCGACTAGGGCGGCGGCGATCCTCCGGCCCCGACGCTCACTCCTCCAGCAGGCGCCCGGGTCGGATGGCGTCCGGCCCGAAGCGCTCGCGGACGCGATCGGTGGCGCGGGAGAGGCGGCGGTCCCTGTCGCTTTCGAGCGGGCGGGTATCGGGGTCGTCGAAGAGGACCAGCTGGGTCGGGTCGTCGTGCTCGGAGAAATGAGACACGCCCACGCCGAGGAGGCGCGCCCCAATGCGCCGGCGGCGGCGCAGTGTGGCGAGAAGATCGAGCGCTACGCCGAGGATGGCGCGGTCCGATTCGAGCGGCTGCTCGACGGTACGGCTGGCGGTGCGGCTGCGGAAGTCCGCGTCCTTGATCTTCACGGTCACCGTGCGGGCGCGCAGGGCCTGTCGCCGCAGGTCGGCGGCCACGTGCATGGCCAGCGCCATGAGCTCCCGCTCCATCTCCTCGTCACGGTGGAGGTCGCGCGGAAAGGTCTCCTCCCGCGACATGGACTTCGCCGGGGCGTCCGGATCGAGGACGTCGCTGGCGCGGCCGCGGATCCGCTCGAACAGCCAGGCTCCGCGGCCGGATCCGATCATCCCCTCGAGCTCGGCCTCGGTGAGGGTGAGCGCGTCCTTCACCCGGATGAGCCCCATGGCGCGGAGGCGCTCCACCAGAACGGGGCCGACTCCCGGGATCTCGCCGAGGCCGAACCCCTCGAGGAAGGACGCCTCGCCGCCTTCCTCCACCACGTGCACCCCCGCCGGCTTGGCGCGCTCGGCCGCCAGCTTCGCCACCATCCGGTTCGTGCCGCCGCCGATCGAGACCGTGACCTCCGTCTCCGCCTTGACCGCCGCCTGGATGCGGAGCGCGGTCTCGCGCAGCGACTCGCCATGGTACAACGACTCCGTGCCCGTCAGGTCCAGGAACGCTTCGTCCACCGACGCGGCCTCCATGACCGGTGCGAAGCGGGCGAGAACGTCGCGCACTTCGCGCGACTTCCTGCTGCACATGTCCCGCGGCACGGGCACCACGGTGGCCTGCGGGCAGAGCCGCAGCGCCCGGGCGGTGGGCATGGCGGAGCGGCAGCCGTAGGCGCGCGCCTCGTACGACGCGGACGTGACGACTCCCCGGCCGTCGGGCGCGCCGCCGACCAGCAGCAGCGGCTCCCGGCCAGCGCCCTCGGGATCCGCAAGGCGGGCGCACTGGACGAAGAACTGGTCGCAGTCCACCAGGAGGAGGCGCTTCATGGGGTGGAAGCTACGCGGCGCCTCCGACTCGGGGTAGCGGGGCCGAGGCCGTGGCTCGACGGCGGACCGGAGGGCGCGGCGAGCTGCCCGCACCCTCCTCGCCCCCACCGCTCAGAACAGGCCGACGATCGTCCCGTCCGGCTCCACGTGCATGCGCTCGGCCGCGGGGTTCGCCCCCAGCCCCGGCATCGTCATGATGTCGCCGGTCTTGGCGACCACGAAGCCGGCGCCCGCCGATGGCGTCACTTCCCGCACCGTGATCCGGAAGCCCCTGGGCCGCCCCAGCTTCGTCGGGTCATCCGAGAAGGAGTACTGGGTCTTCGCCATGCAGATCGGGACCTCGCGGAGGCCGATGGCTTCCAGCTGCGCGATCTCGTTCCTCGCCGACGGGAGGAAGTCCACGCCGTCGGCGCCGTAGATCTCTGTCGCGATCGTTTCCATCTTCTCCGCCAGTCCCATGCCGAGCGGATAGAGGGGCTGGAAGTCCGCCTCGCCGGAGTCGGCCACCTCCACCACCATGTCCGCGAGCTCCAGGCAGCCCTCGCCGCCCCGGCCCCACGGATCCGCCTCCACCGCACGCACGCCCCACTCCCTGGCGGCCTCCAGCACCGCGGCGACCTCGGCGTCCGTGTCCGCAGAGAACCGGTTCAGCGCCACCACCGGCGGCACCCCGTGCCTGGCGACGTTCCTCACGTGCGCCTCGAGGTTCTCCAGACCGCGCTTGAGCGCCCCGACGTTCTCCTTTTCCAGCTCGTTCTTCGGCACGCCGCCGTGCATCTTCATGGCACGCACCGTGGCGACCACCACCGCCACGGCCGGCTTCAGCCCGCCGACGCGGCTCTTGATGTTGAAGAACTTCTCCGCGCCGAGATCGGCGCCGAATCCCGCCTCCGTGACCACGTAGTCGCCCAGCTGGAGCGCCGTCTTCGTCGCCACCAGCGAGTTGCATCCGTGGGCGATGTTGCCGAACGGACCGGCGTGGATCAGCGTGGGCGTGCCGCCCAGCGTCTGTACGAGGTTCGGCGCCATGGCATCCTTCATGAGGAGCGTCATGGCTCCCGCCGCTTTCAGGTCCCTCGCTCTCACCGGCTGCTTCTCGCGGGTGAAGCCGACGATGATGTCGCCGAAGCGCTTCTCCAGGTCCTTCAGCCCCGAGGCGAGCGCGAAGATCGCCATGATCTCCGACGCCGCCGTGATCACGAAATGATCCTCCCGGGTCGTGCCGCCGTTGATCCCGCCGACGCCGATGACCACGTTCCGCAGCGCCCGGTCGTTCATGTCGACGGTGCGGGGCCAGGTGATCCGGCGGGAGTCGATCCCCAGCGAGTTCGGCCGCCACAGGTGGTTGTCCAGCATGGCCGACAGGAGGGCGTGCGCCGACGTCACCGCGTGGAAGTCACCGGTGAAGTGCAGGTTGATGTCCGCCATGGGCACGACCTGGGCGTAGCCACCGCCCGCCGCCCCGCCCTTGATCCCGAAGACCGGGCCGAGGCTGGGCTCGCGCAGCGTCAGCATCGGGTTCTTCGAGCGAAGGCTCAGCGCGTCGGCCAGCCCCACCGCCGTCGTGGACTTCCCCTCGCCCGCCGGTGTCGGGTTGATCCCGGCCACCAGGATCAGCTTGCCCCGCGCCGCGGCGCCGCGCTGCGAGATGTCGAGCGGGATCTTCGCCTTGTACCGCCCGTACGGGATGATGTCCTCCGCCGACAGCCCGATCTTCCCCGCTATCTCCGTGATCGGCCGCAGCTCCGCTGCCTGGGCGATCTCGATATCCGTCTGCATGCGCAGCTTCTCCCCTCATGGTCCATCCATCCACACCGGTCGATGCGGCGCGCGAAGCGTGGCCCGGCCGGTCGCGGGTGTCAAGTCGGGAAATGTCCGAAAGTGCGCTCGCGCCGCTGGCCCCCCGCCCCTTCTCCGAGGCGGGCGCTATCGCGGCGGGAGCGTGGGGAGGGGGTGCTGTGTCAGGACCGGGTCAGCGTGACCGGCCGGCCCATGGATCCATCGGAGAGGCGGCTCTCGATGCCTGCTGCGACGGGCGTCGCGAGGATCGCGGTGCGCGCCTCGGCGATGAGGCGACGGGCGACGCGGCCGACCACGACCCGTCCGTTGCAGATGTAGCCGTCGCTGCCGAAGGCGAGCAGGCCGACATCGAGCTCGTCCGAGAGCTGGAGCAGCTCGTCGACCGGGTCGCCGGTGACCGTGTGGCAGGTGACGGACCTGGCCCCGCCGGCCTTGAGCTCCGCCACCAGCGAGTTGAAGCCGTCCTCGACCGCGCAGCGGTAGCAGCCCCCCCAGTCCCAGACCGACGCGGCCGGGAAGTCCATGGACGGACTCACGTGGGCGAGGTGGAGCTGCCCGTTGGGGCCGACGATCCGGAGGGCCGCACGGGCCGCATCAACGGCCGCGGTGCGGAAGTCGATCCCCACCAGCGCGCTGGTCGGCAGCGCTCCGTCACGGGCGATGAACACCGGGGTCTCCGCCAGGTGCAGGAGCTCGATGGCGGTGGACATCCCCTCGGGCGTGCTCGCATCGACGCCCAGGACCACCATGCCGGCGTGCCTGGCCCGGGCCGCGTTGCAGATCGCGGGAGCCGGTCGGCCGAGCCGCACGTGGACCGGCCAGTCGACGGGGCCCACCACATCGCGCACGTGTTCGCGGACCCGGGCCGCCACGCCCAGCGCATGAGCGTTCTCGAGCTCGTCGCGGTGGGGCAGGGGCATGGGAAGCTCGCTGAGCGGCTCGACCACGGAGACTACCTCGACGGGCACGCCCTCGATCTCGGCGAACGCGGCCGCGAAGCGCAGCGCGCTCGCGGCCGTACGTCCCCCATCCGTGGCGATCAACAGCGGTTCGGCCAACTTCCTCCCTCGACTCTCTCGGCCGGAGCGCCCGGCTTCGGGTACAGGATAATGCCCCGGCGTACGGGATACTGTCGGGATGCGTTCGCATCGGGGGTGGGGCGATGGAGGAAAGCAGTGTCGGGGAAATCGCCCCTGCGCGGTCCTCGCACCTCCTTGCCCTCCCTTCCCGCGGGTGCCAGCTTGCGGCGCGTTTGCCGGTGAGCGAAGCCGATGACCCGTATCGCGCCCGCCTCGCCGCTCGCCGGCGCACCCACACCCACGCCGCGGTCCACCCGTTCGGGGCGGCCGCGGTCAGCTCCCGGGGACGACGATGACCACACACGGCTCGGATCGTGACCGGCTGCGGGCCCTGCTCGGCGCCCGATCGGTTCGCCACGGCGAGTTCGTCCTTTCGAGCGGGGCCCGCTCCGGCTACTACATCGACGCGCGGGTCACCACCATGTCCGGCGAGGGCCAGCTCCTGATCGGCCGGCTCGGGCTGGACACCCTCGACGCCGCGGGGTGGGCCCCGGACGTCATCGGCGGTCTGACGCTCGGCGCCGACCCGGTCGCCTACGCCATCGCCCACGCCGCGGCGCGGGCGGGTCGCGCGCTGGACGCATTCACGGTGCGGAAGGAAGCGAAAGCCCACGGCGCGGGACGCCGCATCGAAGGCGGTTTCCGGGCCGACGCGGAGTGCGTGATCGTGGAAGACGTGGTCACCACGGGAGAGAGCGCGCTGCGGGCGACGCAGGTGGTGGAGCAGTCGGGCGGGCGAGTCGTCGGCATCCTCGCCCTGGTGGACCGCGAAGACACCGGGCGGGACCGCCTCGAGCGGGCGGGGTACCCGCTCGTCACCCTGTTCAGGGCTTCGGAGCTGCTGCGGGGTTAGCGCCGGGCTGCGCAGCGGTGTCGGGGCGCGTCACCGGGTACATCCTGGCGAGCACCGGAGCCAGCGTCGGCAGTTCCGAGCGCGCGATCATCACGGCCTGCCGGGCGGAGCCGACGCCGGACAGCGCCGCCGCCTTCACGTCCCCCCGTCGCATGCCCCCCCGGAAGCCCAGCGTGTCCGCCCACCCGTTCAGACGGTCGTCCCAGCGCTTCGCGATCGCCGCCTCCTGCGCTTCGGACGGCGCGAGGCCGAGCGCCCGCGCCCGCTCCACCATGAGCTGATTGCGAGCGCCCGCCTTCACCAGCGACACCGCGGCGTCCACGTCCCCCGCCTTCGCGGCCGCAAGCGCACCGGGCGGCAGGGTCCGGACGTACTCGCTCAGCTCGGACACGCCGTACGCCCGCTCCTTCGCGTCGACGGTCCACGCCGCCAGCGCGGAGTCGGGCGCCGCTCCGCTCGCCCACGCCATCACCGCGGGCGTGTCCACGCGCATCCGCGCCGCCTGTTCCCTCGCCCAGTCGCTGGCCCGGCCGAGCGCATCCGGCAGGTCCACGAACCGCTGCAGGACCTCGTCGCGGACCGCGTCGAGCGGCAGCTCCTGCCGCCGGATCAGCCGGATCACATGATAGCCGTACTCCGTCTCGACGACGTCGCTGATCTCGCCCTGCTCGAGCGATGACGCGGCCTGCCAGAACTCCGCGACCCAGCTGCCCCGGCGTCCTGGCTCGAGCCGACCCCCACGCGCCGCAGCGCCGGGCTCGTCGGAGTACTCGGCGACCAGGCTGTCGAAGTCCTCGCCCGCCCTGGCCCTCGCGAGCGCCTCCTCGGCCCTCGTCCGCGCCGAATCCCGCGCCTCCGCGGGCCGCCATCGCTGCGCCAGCACCACCAGGTGCTGTACCACCAGCTCGTACTCCGGATCGCGCTCGTACGCCGCCTCCAGCTCCGCTTCGTCCACGCCCTTCGCCTCGACCGCCACTTCCATGGCAAGGCGCTGGACCTGGATGGAGCGGAGATCGCGCCGGATGAATGGGCCGGCCAGGTCGTCGAAGCGACCTTCGGCCGTCGCCAGGCCGAAGGCGGTGAGCTGCGCGAGAGCGCGCTGCTGGCCCGGTCCGAGCGCGCCCAGGTCCTCCTGGCTGAAGCGGACGTCTCCAACCTGAAGAGCCGCAGGGCGTTCGCACGCGAAGACGGCAACGAGGCAAACGAGCGGTACGACACCGCGCGCGGCTCGCATCCGCCGGAGGCTGAGCCGCGGCGTCATGGCCGTGCTCCGGTTACTCGAGGAGCCGCAGCGGCATCACGAGGCAGAGGTAGTCACCCTCCTCCTCGTCCACCGGCTCGACGGTGCCCGCCCGCTCCGGCGCCTTGAACGACAGCTTGACCTCCTCCGTCGGCATGTACCGCAGCACCTCGAGGAGGTAGTTGGCGTTGAACCCGATATCCAGCGGCTCACCCGTATAGTGGAGCTCCATCTCCTCGTGAGCGTCGCCCAGGTCGGGCGTCTCCACGGAGAGCCGGACCGAGGTGCTCGTGAACGACAGCCGCACCCGGTGCGTCTGGTCGCTGGCCACCACCGCCATGCGCCTCAGCGACCGCGTCAGCGTTTCCTTGTCCGCCACGGCGACCCGGTCGTTGTCCTTGGGGATGACCTGCTCGTAGTTCGGGTAGGGGCCCTCGATCAAGCGCGTGTAAACGCGTGTTCCATCCTTGCTGAAGCCCAGGTGGTTTTCGCTCCGGGCGACGTCGATCTCATCCCCGGCCTCGAACAGCCGCTGGACCTGCGACAGCGCCTTCGGCGGGACGATGAGATCCGTGTGCGGCGCATTCGATTCCGGCGCCGGGACCGCGAGCTTCGCCAGGCGGTGGCCGTTGGTCGCCACCATCCGCATCTCGCCTTCCGCCAGCTGCCAGAGGACGCCGTTCAGGATCGGACGGCTCTCCTCGGTGGATACCGCGAATGCCGTGCGCTCGATCATCATGGAGATCAGATCGGCAGAAATCCGCCAGCTCTGATCGAAATCGACCTGGGGAAACGTCGGGAACTCGTCCCGCGCCATCCCGTTCAGCCGGAAGGTAGCCCTTCCGCAGGAGAGCTCGAAGCGCTCCCCCGTGGTGCTCACGTTCACCGGTGCCTCCGGCAGCTCGCGCGCCAGCTCCTGCAGCTTCTTCGCCGGCACCGTGATCGCCCCCGCTTCCTGCACCTCGGCCGGAACACGAAGCGTTACGGCAATGTCCAGGTCCGTGCCGCTCATCTGAACACCATCCTCGGCCGCTTCTATGAGGATGTTCGAAAGCACGGGGAGCGTGGTGCGCGTCGGAATGCTGGCGCCCACGGCGGCCAGGCCCTGCTGCAGGTTGTCCCGCGTGATCGTGAATTTCATTCGCCCCTCAGGTTGGATCCTGGTCCGGGTCCGCCTGTTTTCCACGCCCCATCCCTACTACCACGTCTCTTAGGACTCTTACCCGTAGTAGTAATAGGGGGTGTGGATCCGTGGACAACTTCACCGCCTCGACGCCCCTGTCCTTGAGCCACAATGGCTATCGCCGTGTGCTGATGCTGTGGAGGAAGCGTGGACTGCACCGGCGCGTAGTCCACGCTGCCCACATCTCGACGGCCAATGTGGAAAACTCCGCCGATTCCCACAATGCTCGAACGGTTCCTTTCCACGATGTCAGCCGCCCATTTCCGCACGCAGACGCTCGACCCGCTGGCGCATTGCGCCATCCTCGGCGATCTCCTGCTCCACCTTCTTGATGGAGTGAATGACCGTGGAGTGATCGCGGCCGCCGAAGTGCTCGCCGATGCGGGCGAGAGGGAGGTCCAGCAGCTCGCGCATCAGGAACATGGCGACCTGGCGCGGGACCGTGACCTCCTTGGTCCGGCGCCGGGAGGTGAGCGCCTCCACCGGCACATTGAAGGCCTCGGCCACCCGCCTGCGGATGGCTTCGGGGGTGCGCTCGGCGTCGGGCGCGAGAACGCCGCCCAGCGCTTCGCGCGCGAGCTCGATGGTGATGTCGCGCTGCGTGAGCGAGGAGTAGGCGAGCAGCTTGATGACCGCTCCCTCCAGCTCCCGGACGTTGGAGCGGCAGTGGTGGGCGATGTATTCGAGGACCTCGTCGGCGATGACGATCTCGCCCTCTTCCGCCTTCTTCCGGAGGATGGCGACGCGCGTCTCCAGGTCCGGGCTGCGGATGTCGGTGACGAGCCCCCACTCGAAGCGGGACACCAGGCGCTCTTCCAGCCCGGGGATCTCCTTGGGGGGCCGGTCGCTCGTGACGACGATCTGCCGCTGCGCCTCGTACAATGCGTTGAACGTGTGGAAGAATTCCTCCTGCGTGCGCTCCTTCTCGCCCAGGAAATGGACGTCATCGATCAGCAGCAGGTCGATCTCCCGGTACCGGCGGCGGAACTCCGACATCCTGCCTTCCTGGATCGATGCGATGAGGTCGTTCGTGAACCACTCGCTCGACACGTAGGCCACGCGCCGCCCTGGATCGCGCGCGAGAAGCACGTGACCGACGGCGTGCATCAGGTGCGTCTTGCCGAGACCCACTCCGCCGTAGATGAAGAGCGGGTTGTACATGCGCGCAGGGGACTCCGCCACAGCGCGCGCCGCAGCGGCCGCGAGCTGGTTGTTGCTTCCCACCACGAAGCGGTCGAACGTGTACCGATCGTTGAGGGGAGCGCCCACGGGTTCCGGCGCAGGCGCGGCCCGCGACGGTTGCTCCCGGGAAGGCTGGGCGGGCGAGGGGATCGTCGGACCGGCCGGGCGCTCGCGACCCTCTGCGTGGTGCTGTACGGAGATCGTCAGGCGCCGCCCCAGCACCTCCTCCGCCAGGTCGGCGAGCATACGCCCGTACTTGTCCTCGATCCACTCCGCCGCGAACTCGCTACCCACGCCGATGGCCAGCAGATCCTGCGACAGGGCAAGCGGCTTGGTCTCCGCGAGCCAGATCCGGAAGGTCGGCTCGGGGAGCTTCGTCCGGGCTCGTTCGAGAATCCGGGACCACGCCTCGTGGGCGGTCAGCTCCATCGCATCGTGTGAAAATCCAGGCAGGATTCGGTGCCGCCCGGGCAAGCTAACGGGCCGTCGCCGGATGCGTCAACGGGCGCCCTCCGGCCCGTAACCACGCGAAAAAACCCATCCCCGGGCTTGACCTCCACCCGAGCCGCGCCTATACTTTCGATCTTTGCTATTCACGACGATACCGAGGACGACCAATGGGCAAGCCCACATACAACCCGCGCAACCGGAAGCGCAAGAACAAGCACGGCTTCCTCAAGCGCATGAGCACCAGAGGTGGGCGGAAGACGCTCAACCGGCGGCGCAGCCGCGGGCGGAAGCGTCTCACGGTCCGGATCGGCGGCAAGTAGGCGAGGGGCGGATGGCGGCTCCGCGCGAGGAGCGCGGCCGTCGTCTGCCGCGGGCGCGACGGATCACGCGAGGGTCGGAGATCCGGGCGCTGTTCAAGCGGGGGATGAGGAGCCGGACGCCACACCTGGACGTTCTGGTTTCCGACTCCCCCTCTTCATTTTCCCGGGCGGGCATGGTGGTACCGAAGTACGGCAACACGGCCGTCGCGCGCAATCGGGTGAAGCGCCGCATGCGGGAGATCCTCCGTACGGAGGTCCTGCCGCGCCTGGATGACGCGGGAGCCGCGGTGGACGTGCTGCTGAGGGCGAGACGGGAGGCGTACGGAGCCAGCTTCCGCGACCTCGCTCGGGAGCTCGAGGAGTGGGGGGAGGCCCGATGGCCCGGCTCTTCCTCGCGCTGATCCGGTTCTATCGGCGGGCGATCTCGCCCATGACGCCGCCGTCGTGCCGGTTCACACCGACGTGCTCGGCCTATGCCGAGGAAGCGATCCGGACGCACGGCGCGGGTCGCGGTGGCTGGCTGGCGCTGCGGCGCCTGCTGCGCTGCCATCCGCTCGGACCCAGCGGCTATGATCCGGTGCCGCGTGTGAAGCGGCACCATCACGAAGACAACGATCTACCAATGAACGGCTGATGGAAGGCCCAAGATTCCTGCTGGCGATCGTCCTCTCGATCGCAGTAGTGCTGCTCGTCAACGTGCTCTTCCCACCGAGCCGTCCCGAACCCGGGGCGGCGTCGGACAGCACGCTCGTCGACACCCTGGCCGGCGCTCCGCCCCCGACGCTCGACACGGCGCAACCGCCGGGCGGGCCCGCCGGCGGCAACGCCGGGGCGGCCCTCACCTCTCCCGGCGTGATACCCTCCGCCGATACCGGCGCTGCGGCGGCCGTGGCGGGAGCAGCGGCGGCCACTTCCGCTCCCGACGGTGACACGGTCTGGGTCCAGAACGACGTGGCCCGTTACGGCATCGCCACGCGCGGCGGAGCCCTGGTGTCGGTCGAGCTGCTGAACTGGGCGTCCGACACGCGCCCGGGCCCCGTGCAGCTGGTGGAGCCCACCGAGCCGGACCTGCTCGACTTCTCCCTGCGCGTCGGCGACCGCGTGTTTCCGTTCGACCGCGTGGTCTTCCAACCGTCCCTTCCAACGGGCGACACCCTCCCTTCCGACACCGCGGCGCCCCTCCGCCTCACGGCCACCGTGAACGGCGCCACGATCGAGCTCGTCTACACGTTCTCCGAAGAGCGCTACCTGGTCGGACTCCAGGGCAAGGTGGAAGGGGCGGGCGGTGACGCCACGCTGCTGGTCGGGCTCGGACCGCGGCTCGCCATCAACGAGGCCGATTCCGCCCAGGACCTCCGGAACATGTCCTACGTGGTCAATTCCAGGGAGCGGGGCATCGAGAGCGTTCGGGTCGAGAAGGTGCAGCAGAACCGGGTGGAAGAAGGGCCCCTCACCTGGGTCGCCCTGCGGAACAAGTACTTCCTGGCCGCCGTGATCCACCCGCAGGGCAGCACGGCCGCGTTCGGCGGGGTGCTGGCCGAGGGGGGACCCCAGGGTGTGAGGACGCTGCAGGCGACGCTCCCGCTGGATCGGGGCGGCGCCTTCGACTTACGGCTTTTCTTCGGTCCCCAGGAGTACGGCCGCCTGTCGGCGCTCGGGGAGGGGCTGGAGGACGTCAACCCGTACGGCTGGCGGGTATTCCGGCCGATCATCCGTCCGGTGGCGCACATCGTCCTCTGGCTTCTGACGGCGCTGCACAACGTGCTGGGGATCGGGTATGGCTGGGTGCTGATCCTGTTCGGGATCGGCATACGAGTGCTGCTGTGGCCGCTGAACGCCCGTGCCATGCGGTCGCAGCTGAAGACCATGGAGCTGCAGCCGCGGATCAAGGAGATCCAGGCGAAGTACAAGGAAAAGCCGGAGCTGCTGCAGAAGGAGATGACGCGGCTCTATCGGGAGGAAGGATTCAATCCCCTGGGGGGATGCCTGCCGATGCTGCTGCCGTGGCCCATCCTGATCACCCTGTTCTTCGTGTTCCAGAACACGATCGAGTTCCGGGGCGTCGGGTTCCTGTGGCTGCCGGACCTGTCCCAGGCGGACCCGCTCTACATCCTGCCCATCCTCATGGGTGTGTCGCTGTTCGCCCTTCAGTACATGAACATGCGGGCCGCGCCCCAGGACAACCCGCAGCAGAAGATGATGATGTACTTCATGCCGGTGATGATGACCGTCCTCTTCCTGCGCTTCGCTTCGGGGCTCAATCTGTACTATGCGGCTTCGAACATCGCGTCGCTGCCGCAGCAGATCCAGATCATCGGGGAGCGCAAGCGGGCGCGCTCGAGGATGGCTGCGAAGAAGGAGTAGGGCGGCGCCAGACGGGCGGCGCTCAGTGCACGATCTCGAACCCGGCCGGGAGCTCCTCGCGGCCGGGTTCGGTGTCTTCCACGCTCTGCACGCGTGCGCCGGGCGGGCCCTCGCGGAGTGCCCGCGCGAGCCGGTCCAGGCTGTCGGGATCTCCTGCCGCGCGGATCTCCACGGTGCCATCGCGGGCGTTCCTGACCGAGCCGCGGAGGCCGAGGTCCAGGGCGGTGTGCCGGGTCCACCACCGGAAACCGACGCCCTGCACGCGCCCGCGCACCACCCAGGCCCGCCGCGTCGCGGCTCCGTCGTTCATCCGCTTCCTCCCGCCGGCGCGTCGCGGGCCTCCCCGGTCTCGAATCGCCGCAGGCGGTTCAGTGCCGCGCCGAGCTCGAAGACACGAAACTCCGCGAGCTCTCCGAGCTCGTGGGGGTGGAGCGCGACGACCCCCCGTCGCTGCATCCGGCGGATGATGCAGTCGAGCGCTTCGGGCATCGAGCGGCGCCCGTCGATCCATTCATCCCGAGCCATGGCCAGAGCATGCGCGATGGCCCGCGTCTGCGCCACTTCCACGAGCTGCTCGACCGCGCCGAGATCGAGGGCGTCTCGGCCGAAATCGACACGGTCACGCGATCGCACACGAATGGAGACCTCGCGTCGCCCGCGGGAAGGGTCCACCGAGGCGGGGAGCGGGACGCGGCGCCGCACTGCGTGCCAGCCCTCGGCCTCCGCCCGCCGCTCGGTCGGCAGCCGCCGGGCTACCTCGCGCGCCCGCGCGGTCACTTCCTCCGGCCGGTAGCGCTTCATGGAGATCACCGTGTCTGCGACGTCGAAATAGTCGCCAGATCCACCGACGACCACGATCGTCGACACGCCGCGCTCCCCGTGCAGGGCGCGCACCCGGTCGATGAACGGTGTGATCGGCTCGTCCTCCGCGGCGACCAGGCGCTGCATGCGCGCGTCGCGGATCATGAAGTTGGTGGCCGACGTGTCCTCGTCGAGGAGCAGCGCGCTCGCGCCCAGCTCCAGCGCCTCGACGATCGCCGCGGCCTGCGAGGTCGAGCCGCTGGCGTTCTCCGTCCGGAAGCGCGTGGTATCCTCGCCCCCCGGAAGACGGCTTATGAAGTTGGAAATGTCCGTTCCCGCCACGGCGCGGCCATCTTCTGCCCGGACCTTCACGGCCGCCGGGTGGGTGACCACGCGCTCCCGACCATCGCCGGGGACGTGGTCGTAGACCCCGCGCTCGAGCGCCCGCAGAAGCGTGGACTTCCCGTGGTATCCCCCGCCCACGATCAGCGTCACGCCCGCGGGAACCCCCATGCCCCGGATGAAGCCCCCGTTGGGCGTGAGAATCTCCACGCGCAGCGCTTCCGGGCCCTTGAACGGCACCACGGCCGCACCCGTAAGGGGCCGGTCGTCGACTCCGGAGCGGCGAGGCAGAACGGCGCCATCGGCCACGAAAGCCACGAGTCCGTGAACGGGGAGCGCAGCGCGCAGCGCAACGGCGTCCTCGACGGTCTCGAGGTGCCGTCGGAGCGCGGATTCGTCGAGCGCATGGAAGAACAGGGCGGATCTCAGGCTCTCTGTCGTGGACCGTACGAGTTCCGCGGCCGCGCGCCCGAGCACGCGGCGACCGCGCGCGGGCAGGCCCACGCGGAAGCGCGCGACCAGCCCGCCTTCCGGGTCCATCGTGGTGCTGGCCCGTTCCAGGATCTCCTGTCCGGGCACGAGTATCGAGAGCTGGCCCGATTTCCCCGACCCCGCCGGGCTGCTGGCGTCGTCGAGCGCCTGCGCGAGGCGCCGGTTCACGAAATCGGCCGCGGCGCGCCTTCGTGCGGCGCTTGCGCGGACCCAGTCGGGGAATCCGGCGTGCGCGGGCGCGACGACGGCGCGGAAGCGGCTGAGGTCGGCGAACGGATCGCCCTGGACGTGGTCGACGTGGAGGGTCATCGTGCCGGCGTCGTACGTCCCGCGGATCTCCCTGTAGGCCTTGTAGCCGCGTCCATCGAGCTGGAGGAGGAGCGAGTGCAGCTCGGACAGGTCCTTCATCGGCTCCGGGGTCCTGTGTTCCACGTGAAACATCGCGCCTCCCCGCCGATGCAGGTTCCGGTCCGGCGGATGTTCCACGTGGAACGCGGCCTCCATGGCGGGCCGCCACAGTGGCGCCGCGGGGAAGAGGCTCTCCGGTCCCGCCGGCGAGCGGCACGCCGGCACGATCCCGCGCGCGCGGCGCCCGATCGTCGAGGTGAGCCGCTGCGCGTGCGCCGAGCCGCTGCGCGTGCGCCGCCCCGCGCTCGAGGGCGCGCGAAGAAGGGCAAACCGGGAGGTGCGGCTTTTGCCGCGCGCCGGCGAGGCCTATATTCAGGGCTGCCAATTCAACTCCCAGCGAGCAACGGGCTGCATGTCACGGATCATCGCCATCGCGAACCAGAAGGGCGGTGTAGGGAAGACGACGACCGCGATCAACCTCGGTGCGTGCCTGGCCGTGGCGGAGAAGCAGACGCTGATCGTCGACATAGATCCGCAGGGGAACGCGACGAGTGGACTCGGAATCCAGCGCGGTGAGGTGGAGCGCTCCGTGTACGACGTGCTGGTGGAAGGGACGGAAATCCGGGCGGCCGCGCAGGAGGAAGTCCATTTCCCCTACCTGGACGTGGTCCCGTCGACGCGGGACCTGGTGGGTGCGGAAGTGGAGCTGGTGAACGAGCCGGACCGCGAGCTGGTTCTGCGACGGGCGCTTCAGGCGGTGCAAAAGGAGTACGACTATATCCTGGTGGACTGTCCTCCGTCCCTTGGGCTTCTGACGCTGAACACGTTGGCGGCGGCGGACTCGGTTCTGATCCCGATCCAGTGCGAGTTTTACGCGCTGGAAGGGCTGTCGCAGCTCCTGAACACGGTCCGGCTCGTGCAGCGCAACCTCAACCCGCGCCTCGAGATAGACGGCGTGCTGCTGACGATGTTCGATCAGCGCCTGAACCTGTCGAAGCAGGTGGCGGAGGAGGCGAAGGAGTACTTCGGGGACCGGGTCTACACCACGGTGATACCGCGGAACGTGCGGCTGGCGGAGGCGCCCAGCTTCGGCAAGCCGATCGTGCTGTACGACATCCTTTCCGCCGGTGCCCAGGCGTACCTGGCGCTGGCGCGGGAGATCATGAGCCGCGACCAGCGACGCTCAGCCGCCGGGCCGACGCGGGCCGCGGCGGCGGAATCCTGAACACCACGGAGCGGCCGATGGCCAAGAAGGACCGGTTGGGCAAGGGTCTCGGCGCCCTGCTGGGCGAGTACCTGGGCGACAGCACGGGGAGCTCCGAGGCGCGCACGGTTCCGGTGAGCGCCGTCCATCCCAACCCTTTCCAGCCTCGCCGGGAGTTCAACGAGGAGGAGCTGGCGGAGCTGGCGACGTCGATCAAGGCGAACGGGCTGCTGCAGCCGATCGTGGTGCGGCCGGCCGGGAACCGGCACGGCACCGACCGTTGGGAGCTGGTGGCGGGGGAGCGTCGCTGGCGGGCGGTCACGCGGCTGGGGTGGAAGGATGTCCCGGCGCTGGTCAGAGAAGTGGACGACCGGACCCTGCTGGTGCTCGCGCTGGTGGAGAACCTGCAGCGCACGGGGCTGAGCGCGATGGAGGAGGCGGAAGGCTACCACCAGCTCCAGGCGGAGTTCGGGCTGACGCAGCAGGAAGTGGCAGCGGCAGTGGGCCGCGACCGCTCTACAGTCGCTAACACGTTGCGTCTCTTGCAGTTACCGGCTTCTGTCCGCAGGATGGTCGAGGGGGGAGAGCTGAGCGCGGGGCACGCCCGGGCGCTGCTGGGTGCGCCGGACGTGCGGCGGATGGCGGAGCTGGCACGGCACGCGGTGGAGCAGGGGTGGTCGGTGCGTGAGACCGAGACGCGGGTGCAGAAGGACCGGCCGCAGGGGCGCCGGCGCAAGGGGCGCGGGGAGGAGGACCCGGGGCAGCGGGAGCTGGAAGTGGCGCTGGAGCGGGCGCTGGGGACTCAGGTCCGGATCCGGCCGACCCGGGGGGGGAGCAAGGGGAGGATCGAGGTGTCGTATTACGACGGGGAGGACTTCGAGCGGGTGTTCGAGCTGCTTGCGGGGCGGGCGGCGGTGGACGTGGTGTCCTGACGCATGGCGGACGACCGTCGCCTGTCGCTGATCGTGGTTCCGGACGGGGAGCTGGAGACCCGCACGTACGAGATCTCGTACCGGACGCTGAAGACGCTGCTCGTGGCGGGGGGTGTGCTGCTGGCGGTGTTCGTGGTCATGGTGGCCTCGTGGTGGTTCGTGGTCGCGCAGGCGGCGAGGGTGCGGGGGCTGGAGCAGCAGGTGGCCCGGCTGGAGGCGGAGCGCACGAAAGTGGCCGACCTGGCCCGGAGCCTGTCCGAGGCCGAGCAGCAGTACGAGCGGGTGCGGCAGCTTCTCGGCGTGGATGGCACGGGCGACGCGCGGGAGGTGGCCCTGCCCCCGCTGCGCGCGGACGGCCATGGGGCGGCCATGACGTCGGCCGAAGCGATGCGGCCCACCGCGTGGCCGCTGGCCGAGCCCGGCTTCATCACGCAGCGGCGACTGGACGCCGGTGATGGCCACGAGAGCCACCCCGGACTGGACATCGCCGTGCCGACGGACAGCTACATACGGGCCGCGGGCACGGGCACCGTGAAGGACGCGGGCACCGACGACGTCTACGGTCGTTATATTCTCATTGACCACGGAAACGGCCTGGAGTCCCTGTACGGCCACGCGTCCCGCGTGTTCGTCACTGCGGGCGACACGGTGGAGAGGAGCCAGGTGATCGGCTTGAGCGGCTCGACAGGGCGCTCGACCGCGCCGCATTTCCACTTCGAGATCCGCAAGGACGGCGAACCGGTGGACCCGCTGGCGTACATCCGGCAGCCGTCCTGACGTCTCTCAATTCAACTGGCGGTGGTGCTGATGGCAAAGAACGAGATCGAAAACGCAACGCAGCCCGGCCGGGAGGGGGTCATCTCCATCATCGGGCCCGGGATGCGCGTCGTGGGCGACTGCGACACCCAGGGCACCCTCCGGATCGAGGGCACCGTCGAGGGCAGCGTCCGCGCCGCCAAGGCCGTGGTGCTCGGCAAGGAGGGCGTCGTCGATGGGGACATCGCTACCCAGGACGCCGTCATCGGCGGACACGTGACCGGCACGATCACGGCCGAAAGCAGGCTCGAGCTCCAGGCCACCTGCGTGATCGAGGGCGAGATCCGCGCGCGCCGGATCAAGCTCGAAGAGGGCGGCAAGGTCAACGGCACCGTCCACATCGGCGAGCTGTCCGGGAGCGCTGCCGGGAACTACAGCGGTCGGTCCCGCGGAGCCTCCGAATCGGGGGAGCACGCCGTCAGCCGCGGCTGACCTCCGGGCCCGCTCGCGGACCCCTCCTCGCGGCCCCGGCTCCCACGACCCGGGGCCGCACCCTTTCGGGCTCGCGCGGGTGCGTTCACGGAAATTGTCCACAAATTCGCGGTTTAACCTAAGCCACTGCAGTAGAACGACTTAACGCGTTTCCGCTCCGACTCAACATCGGGGTGTGGACAAAAGAGCGGAGTTATCCACAGGGGAGGGAGGGGGCCGGATGGGCGCAGCGCTCGCGGAAGTCGTTGCATATCTGGACCGGTATCTGGCGATCGCGGAGATCCCGGACCACCGGAACGCGCTGAACGGGCTGCAGGTGGAATCGGCCGGCGAGGTGACGCGGGTGGCGGGTGCGGTGGACGCGTCGTCGGCGTCGATCGCGGCGGCGTTGGAATCGGGCTGCGACCTGCTGCTGGTGCACCACGGGCTGTTCTGGGATGGGAACCTCCCGGTGACGGGGCGCCGCCACCGTCGGCTGAAGGCGGCGCTCGAGGGAGGGCTGGCGGTATACAGCGCGCACCTGCCGCTGGACCTGCATCCGGAGGTGGGGAACAACGCGCTTCTCGCGCGTGCGCTGGGGTTGAGGGTCCAGGGCCGGTTCGGCTCCTACGAGGGGATGAAGCTCGGGGTACGGGGGGAGTGGGAGGGGTCGCGGGAGTTTCTCCTGGAGACGCTGCGCGAGCTGCTGGGCGGTCCGGTACACCTGATTCCCGGTGGACCGGAGCGGATCCGCGCAGGTCGGGGTGCTGACGGGCGGCGGTGGGAGCTACGCCAGCGAGGCGTCGGAGGCGGGGCTGGATGCGCTGGTGACGGGGGAAGGCTCGCACCATACCTACTTCGATGCCTCCGAAGGAGGGCTGAACCTGTACTACGGCGGCCACTACGCCACGGAGACGTGGGGTGTGCGTGCGCTCGCCGAGCACGTGGGCAAGCGGTACGGGCTGGAGTGGGAGTTCCTGGATCAGCCCACGGGGCTGTAGCTCAACGGGTCCGGGGCCGAGGGGCGTAGCGTGCCCCCGGGCTCCAGGCAGGGCGGCCGGGGGCCATGGCGACGTCGTAGCCGATGCCGAAGAGGAGCCGGGCCTGCTGGACGGCGCCGTCCAGGTTGAAGGCGGCGTCGTACTGGTCGGACGGCTTGTGATAGCGCCTCGCCAGGTACTCGTTCAGCGCGTTCTCGCCCCAGCCGACGGGTCGGCCGCGGAAATGGAGCCCATGCTGTAGGAAGAGGGCCGGGATGCCCGCGCGGGCGAACGGGAACTGGTCGGAGCGGAAGAAGGCGCCGTTTTCGGGAGCGGGATCGGGGCTCACGATCATGCCGGCCTCCTGCGCGCGCCTGACCACGACCTCGCCGAGGGTGGAGCTGCCGGCGCCGAGGGCGATGACGTCGTCCGTCTCGCCCCAGATGCTGGCGCCGTCGGTGTTGATCTCGGCGACGGTGCGGGCGAGCGGCACGAGGGGGTGTCTGGTGTAGTACGTGCTCCCTAGGAGTCCCGGCTCCTCCGCTGCCGTGGCCATGAACAGGAGGCCGCGGCGGGGGTGGGGCTCGAGCCTGGAGAACGCCCTCGCCACCTCGATGAGCACGGCCACTCCGCTCGCGTTGTCGTATGCGCCGTTGTAAATGGAGTCGCCGGTCGCGTCGGGGGCGCCCACGCCGAGGTGGTCGTAGTGTGAGGTGAGGAGAACCACGTCGTCGCTCGGGGCATCACCGCCGCCGGGGAGGCGTCCTACCACGTTGCGGGTCTGGAGCCGTCGGGTGCGTGTCTCGAGCCGCGAGCGGACCCTGATGCCAGTGGCGAGGGGGCGGAAGTCGCGCCGGGCGGCGCGGACGTAGAGCTCGTCCAGGCTCAGGCCGCCGGCCGCGAAAACGCGTTCGGCCAGCTCGGCGGACAGCCAACCCTGCAGGAGGACGGGCGCGCCGTTGCTTCCGTCGTCGAGGAGGAACTGCTCGCCGGTCCACGATGTCTGCACCACGTCCCAGCCGTAGCCTGCGGTTTCGGGGGCGTGGATCAGGAGGGCGCCCGCGGCCCCGTGTCGACGTGCTTCCTCCAGCTTGTACGTGTAGCGGCCGTAATAGGTAAGGGCCCGTCCATCGAAGATGTCGGGCTCTTCGGGCGGGGCGGGCGGGTCGCCGACGAGGAAGACGAGCACCTTGCCGCGCAGGTCGCGGCCCTTGAAGTCATCCCAGCGCCACTCCGGCGCCTCGATCCCGTACCCGACGAACACCAGCTCGCCGTCCACCTGTACGCTGCGGGTCGGCGCCCCGGCCCAGACCACCGCCTGCTCGGGCACCTCCGCGGCGATGCGGTTGCCATCGGCCTGGAACGCGAGCGACAGGGTGGCCGGATCGGTGGTGATGCCGACCAGCGGGACGTCCTGGAAGTAGCTGCCGTTCACCGGCTGAAGGCCCATCCCCATGAACGCGGAGGCGACGTAGTCGCCGGCCAGGCGGCCTCCACGCGTCCCGGGCGCCCGACCGCGCAGCGCGTCCAGCGAGAGGAAGTAGAGGTGCGAGCGGATGCGTTCGGCGCCGATGCCGTCGCGGGCTTCCTGGAACCCGACGCCGGCGGTCGTCGCCGCGAGGGCCATGAGCAGAATGCGTGCGATCCGATGCATATGCGGGCCGCGTCTCGCCGCCAGGCGGAATGCTCGGCCAGCGAGTCGTCGTAGCTCGGGTGCGCGGGGATTGACCTCGTACGTATAGGCCGCGGGCGGAAAACCGCAAGCTCCGGCCGGGCAGGGTGGCGACGCGGTCATCGGGCCGCGTATTGTTCGCGGTCATTCCCCGTTCCATCGAGCCATGCACACGACGACGATCCGCGGCCGCGCCGCCCGCCTCACGACCCTCGCGGCGCTGGCCATGGCCGCGATCACGAGCCATGCATCTGCCCAGCAGCGCACGGGGCCGGAGCCGCCACCGCTCGAGCTGCCGGCCTGGGAGACCGGGAATTCGTTCGCGGACATACCGCATCCGAAAGAAACGTTCGGCTTCGAGCCCGGCACCGACTACAAGCTCGCCACAAACGCCCAGATCGTGGAGTACTTCGAGCGGCTCGACTCGGCGAGCGACCGGGTCAGGGTGGTGGAAATCGGGCGATCCGTGCTCGGCCGGCCCATGCTCCTGGCGTTCATCTCGAGCGCGGAGAACATCGCGCGCCTCGACGATTCCCGCGCCATAGCCGAAGCGCTGGCGCGCGGGCGGGTGGACGAAGCGGCCGCGAAGGAGATGGCGGCATCCGGGAAGGCCGTGGTCTGGATCGACGGCGGGCTGCACGCCACGGAAGTGGCCGGGGCGCAGCACACGCCGCTGCTCGCCTACCGCGTGGCCGGGGAGGAAACGGAGGAGATGCGTCGCATCCGGGACTCCGTGGTCCTGCTCCTCATGCCGGTCATGAACCCGGACGGGCTGGACATCGTGGCGGAATGGACCGCGCGCAGTCTCGGCACGCCCTGGGAGGGGAGCAGTCCCCCGGTGCTCTACCACGTTTACGCCGGCCACGACAACAACCGCGACTGGTACATGATGACGCAGCCGGAAACGCGGGCCGTGGCCGACGTCCTGTACAACCAGTGGTACCCGCAGGTGGTCTACAACCAGCACCAGAGCGCGCCATGGCCGGCGCGGATCTTCATCCCGCCGTTCTCAGACCCCGTCAACCCGCGGATCCCTCCTCTGGTGGTGCGGGGCGTGAACCTCATGGGCACGGCCATGGGCGAGCGTTTCAGCGAGGAGGCGAAGCCGGGCGCGATCTCGCAGACGAGCTTCGACATGTGGTGGAACGGCGGCATGCGCACCGCGCCCTATTTCCACAACATGATCGGCATCCTCACCGAGACCGCGCACGCGTCGGCCTCTCCCCGCTACACGGCGCCGGGGAGCCTGCCGGCGTACATCGGCACGATCCCGGCACGGGCCCCGAGCGTGTTCTACCCGGACCCGTGGGCGGGTGGCTGGTTCCGGCTGCGGGACGCGATGGAATACATGCTGACGGGGGACATGGCCGTGCTGACGGCGGCCGTGCGGCGGCGCCGGGAGCTGCTGTTCGACACCTGGCGGATGGCGCGGGCATCGCTGGAAGCGGGTGCGGCCGGGGACCCGTTCGCCTACATCATCCCGCCCGATCAGCGGAACCCGCGGGAGGCGGCAGCGCTGGGCGAGCTGCTGCGGCGAGGCGGGGTGGAGGTGGAGCGAGCGGCGGGAGCGTTCCGGGCAGGCGGCGAGCGGTACCCGGCCGGGAGCCTGGTGGTGCGTGCGTCGCAGGCGTTCCGCCCGGACGTGCTGGACCTGATGGAGAAGCAGGTCTATCCGGACCTGCGTCAGTATCCGGACGGCCCGCCCGACGTCCCGTACGACGTCTCCGGCTGGACGCTGCCGCTCCAGATGGACGTTCGGGTGGACCGGGTCGACGAGCCGTTCGAGGCGGCGGGGCTGGAGGCGGTGACCGGCGTCGAGGTGGCGGTGTGGCCGGGTCGGGTGACGGGGAAGGGTGGGTGGGGATGGGCCCTCGCCGCGCACGCCAACGCGGCCGCGATCGCAGTGAATCGGCTGCTGGGGGACGGTGCGCGCGTGGACGTGGCGCCGGCCGGCGTGCTCGCGGGCGACACGGAGATGGATCGCGGCGCGTTCGTGATCCGGGGTGCGGACGCGGTGCGGCTGCAGGGGCTGGCATCGGAGCTGGGGGTGGATTTCGTCGGCATGAGCCGGGCACCGCGTGGCGAGCTGCGGCCGCTGCACGCTCCGCGGGTGGGGATCTACAAGTCGTGGCGGGCCACGTCGGACGAGGGGTGGACGCGCTGGGTGCTGGAACGGTACGGGTTCCAGCCGGATACGCTGCACGACGCCGACATCCGGACGGCCGACCTGTCGGGATACGACGCCATCATCCTCCCGAGCCAGCGGCCGTCGGACATCATGCACGGCAACCCGCCAGGCACGCGCCCGGCGGAGCTCACGGGGGGCATCGGGCTCGACGGCGTCGCCCGGCTCCAGGAATACGTGCGTGCGGGCGGACGGCTGATCGCGTTCGACGAGGCCGCCGAGCTCGCCATCCAGCAGTTCGGCCTGCCGCTGCGCAACACCGTGGCCGGGCTGCCCCCGGAGGAGTTCTTCGTGCCGGGCGCGCTGGTGCGGATCGAGCTGGCGGACGATCCGCTCACGTACGGCATGCCGGAAGAGGCCGCCGCGTTCTTCGACCGGGGCTCCGCCTTCGCCAGCACCCGGTCGGGCGCGGATGTCGAGATGGCGGCCACGTACGCGGAGGAGGACCTGCTGGCGAGCGGATGGGCGCTGGGCGGCGATCGCCATCTCGGGGGTGGCGGGGCGCTGGCCCGGGTTCCGCTGGGGAGCGGCGACGTGGTGGTCTTCGGGTTCCGTCCCCAGTTCCGGGGACAGCCGCGCGGCACGTTCAAGCTGATCTTCAACGCGCTGTTCGACGCGGCGTCGAGCGCCCCGGCGGAATGACCGGCCGGGCCCCGGGCTGGACCCGGGCTCAGCTTTCGCCGAGGAAGGCGAGGGCGTCCTTGCGGTAGAGCTCGAGCATGGCCTGGTGCTCGACGTACTCGGGGCGCGGCTTGGCCGACTCCCGGGGGTAGGCGTCGACGATGCGGCGGTAGTACGTGCGGGCGTCGGTGGAGTCTCCCCGGGCGGCGGCGGCCTCGGCCTTCACCCCGAGGCCGAGGATGTGGTCGGGGTCCTGCTGCAGCAGGCGATCGGCCGTAGCCGTCGCCTGGGCGAAGTCACCCGCGGTGAGATGCAGGATCGCGAGGTGGTAGACGCCGTCGGGGTCCAGGTCGTCCACCATGCCGTACGCCTGGATGGCCATGGGCATGAACTGCTGCACCTCCGCCTCGTTCCCCGTCTCCGCTGCCGTCATGATCCGGTTGAACAGCCGGTCCGCGTTCACCCGCATGTCGCCGCTCAACACCCCCATCCCGGGCGCTCCCGCCCCACCCGCGCTCGCTTCCCCCTCACCGGCGGCCGCGAACGGCGCCGCGGCCGCGCCCGGCTGCGTCGGCCCGGCCCGCTGCGTCTGCCTGGGGACGAGGAACACCAGCGCGACGACGAAGACCGCCGCGGCCGCGATGACCCATCCCGCCCGGGACCGGCCGCCGCCCCTTCGGAGGCGAGTGCCGCACTGGGTGCAGAATTCCGCGCCGCCCGGCACCGCGGCCTTGCACGACGGGCACGTGATGTCGAGCGGGGCGCCACATTCGGCGCAGAAGTTCCCACTCTGGTCCGGAGCGTTGCAGTTCGGGCAGGTCATGGGAGGCAAGATAACAGCGCCGGTGGAGGGTGTGGAGAGGGGAAGCGGGTGGCGGCCGACAGTCCACCGCCGGTAGGTTCCCGGCCGGGGTACCGGCGGAGGCTGGTGGAAGGAGCGCAGGGGTCTGAAAGTCTTCATCACCGGGGCGACCGGGCTGATCGGCTCGCACGTGGCCGGGCGGCTGCGTGCCCGGGGCGACGACGTGGTGGCGCTGGTGCGGGAGACGAGCGACGCCGGATACCTGTCGCGGCTGGGGTGCCGCCTGTTCACCGGCGACGCGCTCGACCCTCCGGAGCGCACGGCCGGGGGGATGGCCGGGTGCGACGCGGTCGTCCACGCGGCGGCCCGCGTCTTCCAGAAGGCTTCGCGGGACGCGTACGTGCGGTCGAACGTCGCGGGCACCGAGCGCGTGCTCTCGGCCGCGTCGCTGGAATGCCCGCGGGTGGTGCACCTGTCGAGCGTGGCGGTGTACGCCGGGCTGACCATGGACCGGCCGCAGACGGAAGACCGATGGACGATGGCCGATCCGGCGGAGCAGGGGTCGTACGCGGCGTCGAAGCACCTGTCGGAGCAGGCGGCCTGGCGGCTGCACGATGCCGGCGACATCCGGCTGACGACGGTCCGGCCGAGCGTGGTCTACGGTGAGCGCGACCGTTCGGCCACCCCGGTCCTCGTCCGCTGGATCCACCTCCCGGTGGTCCCGCTTCCAGGTGGCGGGAGAACCACGCTGCCGCTGGTGTACGCGGGCAACGTGGCGGCGGGCGCGGTGGCGGCATTGGACCGGGCCGTGGCCATCGGCCGGGCGTACAATCTCGCGATGGACCGGCCGATCACCGCCGCACAGCTGGCGCAGCGCATGGCGGAGGGGCTGGGGCTGCGCCCACGCACGCTGCGGATCCCGGCCGGGGCCACCAGGGCGCTGGCAGCGGCGCTGCGGACCGCGGCGCCGCTGCTTCCGCACGGCAGAGTGACGGACCTCATCCGGGGTGCGCGGTCGCTCTCGCAGGACAACCCTTACCCGGCCGACCGGGCGCGGGCCGAGCTGGACTGGACGGCGCTGGTCCCTCACGAAGAGGGGATCCGCCGTACAATGGTGTGGTGGCGGAGCAAGGAGAGGCAATGACGGAGCGCGAGAATACGGACCCGCAGCCGACCCAGGGCGGCGGCCCCGTGGAGGAGCCCGGGCAGGAGGAGGTGCAGGAGCTGAATCGCCCGGAGTCGGACAACGGGATGGAACGGGAGACCGAGGACGAGCGACTCCTCCAGCGGCGCGAGGCCGAGGAAGCGGAGTTCGTGCACACCGATCCGTGGCGCGTGTTCCGGATCATGGGCGAGTTCGTGGAAGGGTTCGACACGCTGGCGGACCTGGGCCCGGCCGTGTCGATCTTCGGCAGCGCGCGCGTTTCCAGCGGCGACCCGTGGTACGCGGCTGCGGAGCGCACGGCAGCGCTGTTCGCGGAGAACGGCTTCGGCGTCATCACGGGTGGCGGTCCCGGGATCATGGAGGCGGCCAACAAGGGCGCAGGGCGGGCGGGCGGCCGCTCCATCGGCTGCAACATCGAGCTGCCGTTCGAGCAGGGGATGAACCGCTACGTCAGGACCGCCATCAATTTCCGCTACTTCTTCGTGCGGAAGACCATGTTCGTGAAGTACGCCGAGGGCTTCATCATCTTCCCCGGCGGCTTCGGGACCATGGACGAGCTCTTCGAGTCGCTGACGCTGATCCAGACGCGCAAGGTCCGGCACTTCCCCGTGGTCCTGATGGGAAGCGACTACTGGGGCGGGCTGCTCGACTGGCTGCGCAACGTCATGGCCGCCGGCGGAAAGATCGGCGACCAGGATCTCGCTCTCCTCACCGTCACGGACTCGCCCGAGGAAGCCGTGCGTCACGTCCTGGAGGCGCAGGAGAAACAGCGTGCGGCGGCGGTGCAGCGGGCGCACCGGCGCAGGAAGCGGGAGGGGCTGGGGCGGGCGAACGGGGAGTGACGGGGGTCGATCGCCCTTCGCGGCTGGCGCCGCTCGGGCGACCCCGCTGCGCGCGGATTCGAGCCTCGGCGCCTGAGGGCGCCTCGGCCCCGCTGCGCGGGGATTCGAACCTCGGCGCCTGAGGGCGCCTCGGCCCCGCTGCGCGGGGATTCGAGCCTCGGCGCCTGGCGGCGCCTCGGCCCCGCTGCGCGGGGATTCGAGCCTCGGCGCCTGAGGGCGCCTCGGCCCCGCTGCGCGGGGATTCGGACCTCGGCGCCGCTCTATGGGCGTACTCCCTGGGCGGCGGGCTTCAGCCGGCCGAACCGGGCGATGCTGTCGCCGCCCGCCACCTCCACGCGCCACCTCCGTTCCTCCTCCGCTCCTGGCGGCACCGGGAGGATGAGGTACCGGGTGTCCAGGCTCTCGACGCCGAGGTCCGGCGGATAGTAGGCGGAGAGAACGATCACGCTGGCGCCGGCGGCCCGGGCGTAGCGGATGATCTCCGGGAGCGGCGCGTATGGGAGGACTCGCCAGTCCCGGTCCGCGAACACGGCGAGGGCCGGGTGCCAGCTCATGAGGGGGCCCGGCCGGACGTTCCGCAGGCTGTCCACCTCCAGCGCGACCCGCCGGTTCTGGGCTCCGACCACGTGGTGCGGCGACCCGACGCTGAGGCTCATGTAGAGGCGCCAGCCGTTGATGGACAGCAGCCACGCGATGGCCACCGAGGCCAGCACCAGCTCCACGAACCCGGGCCGCAGCGCGTTGCCGTGCGTCCGCTGCCGGACCTCCCGCTCGATAAGCGAGAACCCCCGCGCGGCATAGAAGGCGAGCAGGGGCACCAGGAAGAGCTGGGTGCGCGGGTCCACGGCCACCAGGACCGCTATGGCGATGCTGGTGCCCAGCAGCGAGAGCGTGACCGGCAGCTCCTTCCGCAGGACCCCCGGGGGCCGCGGCTCGGCCAGCCCGAGGATGACGAACGGCCAGAGGAGAAGGGGCAGGATGATGCCGAGGGCGCGGAAATAGAGGGCGAGGGCGGAGGGATGGTCGGCCGCGGGTGCGCGCGCCGCGGCTGGCGCGGCAGGGAGCGCGCCGGCTGTCGTGTCCGGGCGTGCGGGCGCCTTCCCTGCGCCGGCAGACTCGGAAGCGACCGCCGGTCCCCGCGGCGGGTAGACGCCCCAGTAGCTGCTGCGGAGCCGGACCCCGCTGGCGTCGAGACCGTAGAGGTGCTGCTGGTATGTCGGGTCGTCGGACCAGAGCATGTGCTCGATGGTCGCGGCGGCCCCCGACCGGTCCTCACCGCTTACCGCGCGCGCGGCGGCGGACAACGGGGCGATGCCGCGGCCCGTGAGCATCCATTCGCCGGTCGTCTCGTGGAGGTACCACCAGTAAGGGGTGCACACCACGACGAAGACCACGCCCATGACGACGGCCCCCCCCAGGCGCCGCGAGGATCGCGCACGGGCGGCGAGGACCAGCGTGGCGAGCCCGAGGAGTCCCCAGGTGATGATGGCTTCCGGGCGTGCCAGGAAAGCGAGCCCGAGCGCCGACCCCACCGCCGCCCAGCGCAGGGCGCCCCCCCGCTCGTCGGCCTCGAGCCACGCGGCGATCCCGGTGAAGAGGAGGAGGTGGTAAAGCGGACCGGCGCCCACCCAAAGGTCGGCCCCGACCCAGTAGGCGGCCACGAACGGCGCGAGTGATGGCATGACGGCCACGAGCGCCGCGGCCACAAAGGCGATGCGGCGGGTGGCGAGCCGCCGGAACACGGCCCACGCCGGGAGCACGAGCAGCCCCGAAGCCAGGGCGGCCACGATGCGGCCGCCCCATACCCAGTCGTGGATGAGCACGCCCACGCCGCCCGCGAAGGCCGGGAAGAGGGGCGACAGCGCGATATGGGGCAGACCCACGAGGGAGAACCCTTCGCCGGTCCAGAGCGAGCGGCCGAGGAGCAGGTAGAAGCCTTCGTCGAAGGCCACGTAGCTGCCGCGCCCGAGGAACAGGATCAGGCGGAGGCCGATGGCGGCGGCAGAGAGGAAGAAGATCGAGCGCGGCCACCTCGCCCCCGCGTTGCCGGCGTCCGCGGTGGCTGCGGCGGGAGCGGCTGCCCCGGCAAGCCGCCCGGCGGGACCGCTTCGGGGGGCCGCCGCCATCAGGGGTGCCGTGGGTGCTGCGCGGCGTCCTGCAGGATCACCTCCACCTCATCGAGCCAGCGCTCCATGCCGAACTGCTTGATACGGCGGAACCCCCGTTCGCGCAATTCGTCCCGGAGAGCGGGGTCATCGCGTACGCGGGCGATCTTGTCGGCGAGGTCGGCGGGGTCTGCAGGGGCGTGGAACAGGGCGGCATCGCCCAGCACCTCGGGGAGCGCGCCGCTCCTCGCCGCGATCACGGGTAGGCCGGCGGCCATGGCCTCGAGGGCCACGAGCCCGAACGGCTCGCGAACGGAGGGGATGGCGAGGCAGTGGCAGAGAGCAAGATCGGGAAAGGGGTCGTCGCGGAAGCCGAGGAGCCGCACGCGATCCTCCACGCGCGCCGCCCGCACGGCGCGCTCGAGGCCGCGACGCGCCTTGCCGTCGCCGATGAAGACGGCGTGGACGTCATCGGTTCGGGCGATGGCGAGTGCCAGGTCGGGCGCGCGCTTGCGCGGCTCCAGCTGGCCGAGGAACCCCACGGTGAACGGGCCGCCCGGCCCCTTCGCGGCCGGCTGGACGGCCCGGAGCAGCGGGTTGTGGAGCGTTCGCGTGCGCCCGGCCAGGCTGCCGTGGCGCGTGTAGCTCTGCGCGGCGTAGTCGGACACGGCGACGAGGATGTCGGCGGTGGCTCCCATGTACACTGCGAGCGCCTTCCCGGCGATCCCCGGGACGTTGGTTTCGTGGAGGTGCCACACCACGGGGGTGCGACGCGCGAGACGCGCCCCGGCGGCACCCCACGGGTGGAAGATCGAGCTCACCCACGCGACGTCCGGCGCCACCTGGCGCACCGCCCGCCGAAATCCCGCGGCGCTGGCCGGGCTGGCCACGGCCCAGCGCGCGAGCTCCACGCCGTTCCGCGGGAGGCGGGCGCGGCGGGCGACGCAGACCTCGACACCCAGGCGGCGGGCCAGGTCGACGGCGGGCCCCGGCAGCGGGAAGTCCACCACCACCTGGTGTCCGCGGCCGGCGAGTCCCTCGGCCAGCGCCAGCAGCACCCGCTCGGCGCCGTACGCGCCGGCAGCGTGGGAGAGGAGGAGGACCTTCAAGAGGGTTCGTCCCCCATGGTCACCGGCGCGCGATCCGCCGGATCCCATCTCGCTGCTTGCCGCCTATGACGGCGCCACCCGCGTATCGCACGGGCGAACCGGGGTCCGAGGTACGACGCGATCAGGCCGCTCCAGTTGATCACGGAAGTCGGATGGAGGCGGACGGCGGTACGAAAAAAGGATTTCGCTTCGGGGGTCAGGCCGTCTGCGAGGAGGAACTTCCCGAGCCCGTAGTGCAGCGCTGAGCTCTGCTGCACCGTGAGCGTGGGAGCATGACGGGCGATGATCGTCCGAGCGGCGGCTGGAAGGACGTCCGGAGTGGACGAAATGCCACCGGGCACGAGGTCGCCGGTGACCAGGGTCCGGGGAACGAAGGCGAAGCCAGTGTGCCGGGCGAGGCGCAGCAGAAGCTCCCAATCCTGCAGGCGGCGCAGGCGCTCGTCGAACCCACCCACCGATTGAAGCAGCGCGCGCTCAACCAGCAGCGTGCACGTGCCGACGTAGTTGGTGTGCAGGAGGGCGCCGAGGGGGTCGCGCGCCGCGGAGGCCTCGCCTTCCACGATCCAGCTCCCCTGCGGCGTCCGAATGGCGTGGCGGCAGTATACCACGCCGACGTCCGCGCTCAGCAGGCGCGCCTGTCTGTCCAGCTTGTCCGGGGCCCAAACGCAATCATCGTCGAGGAAGGCGATGCATTCGCCCTTCGCTACGGCGATGCCCCGGTTACGGGAGAATGCCGCACCGTGCGGTCGCTCGTTCCGGAGGCCGCGAACGCGACGGTCGTGCGTCACCGCGGCCCGGATCACGCTTGGAGTGTCGTCCGTCGAGTTGTCATCAACCACAATGATCTCGACATCCTTGAGCGTTTGAGCCCTAGCGCTGGAGATGGCGCGGCCGAGTAGGGTCGAGCGGTTCCGGGTTGGGATGACGACCGAGATCATGAACGCCGCCCGCGTGGAGATCTCACGCCGCGTCCCCACCCGTTAGGTCGCGATAGATCTCGAGAAGACGAACATGCAGGCGCCGCGAGTCGAAATTGCGATCCACGAATTCCCGAGCTGCGGTTGCGCGAGACGGCAGGGCGGCCGGCTCGTCCAGAATACTCCGAATTGCCTGGACGATCGCCTGGTCGTCGTTCGGCGGCAGCAGGAACGTGGCACCGGGGGCCATCACCTCCGAGACGCCCCCGACGTCCGTGGCGACCACCGCAAGCCCGGCAGCTTGCGCTTCCAGCAACACACGTCCTTGGGCTTCCACATGTCCATCCTCGGCGGTCACGCCAGGGAGCAGGAAGATATCGTGCTCATGGTATGCATCGACGACTCGTTGGAAGGGAAGGGCGCCGACGAAACGGACGTGGCCGCCGAGACCAAGCGTGGCGCAGAGCTGCTCGAGACGCGACCGTAACGGGCCCTCCCCGATGATGGTGTAGCGCAGTCTGGGCCACTCCGGCACGAGCCGTTGCACCGCTTGCAGTGCCCGGTCAATGCCTTTGCACTCCACCAGCCGGGCAACCGTGAGGAGGCGAGGGCCGTCGGACGTCGACCGTTCCGCGTGGAAGCGGATTCGACTGGGGTCGATGCCAATCGGGAGAACGTCGACGCGATCGGGGGGAGCGCCGAGGGCAACCAGGCGGTCTCGCAGGAACGTTGTATTGGCCGTGAAGCGCTCCGCGCGTGAGAAGAGTCGGTTATAATCGCCGTTCGGGTCGCGCCCAGGGAGGACGGTGACATCGAATCCGTGGAAGCTCGAGAGGATGGAGCCATCGAGAAGGCCGAGGTGTCTAAGCCAGGCGATCAGGTTGGCCGTGGGGCCGAAATGGGCGTGAATGACGTCATAGGGTCTCGCAGCGAGGGATCGGAGCGGCTGGAACGCGTGGACGGCTTCCAAAGGCCAGAGAAGACCGGGCCGCCAATGCCAAGAGGATCTGATCAGCGCGGCGGGACGGTGGGCGGCCGCCCACCGCGCGCGTCCGCCAAGGCGGAGCAACGCGCCAGGTAACGAACGAAGCTCGCCTACTAGGAAGGTCGGCCGGGGGGGCCGTGCGGGTCCTGCGGCCGACGACGGCTCCGTCTGCTGATATATGGCCAGGAGGTCGACCTCATGGCCTTCCTGGACGAGGGCATCCACCTGGTCAACCACGAACGGCTCGGATGCGGCGGGGAATACGCGCACGGCGACGCAGATGCGCACGCGCTCACCCCGTCCTAAGATTGCGTTGCGCCGTCACTGACGGATCTCCCGTGAGGCGGGGAACCTTCTACGCCGATAGCGATGAGCCGAGCAATGTCCCTGCGGGACCGCGCGACTGCTGGAGTCGCGTGGTCCGCCGTCCACACGTGGGGAACGTACGCTCTGCAGCTTGGCCTGATGCTCGTCCTCGCGCGGGTGCTGACGGCACGCGAGTTTGGCGTATTCGCGCTGGCGCAGGTAGTGCTGGCGCTGGTGCAGCCCTTCGCCGAGCAGGGCATTCCCGATGCACTGGTCCAGGCCGACCGTGATGATCAGGAGTACTGGTCGACCGGGTTCGCCGTGGTCCTGGCCGGATCGCTCGCGGCCGCGGCCCTGCTGTTCCTGTCGGCGGCGCTGGTCGCGGGCGTTTTCCGGGCGCCGGGGGTGGCGCCAGTTCTTCGCGGCGTAGCTCCGGCCGTCGTGATATCCGGTATTCACGATATGTGGTTCGCCCGCATCCGAGCCGGTCTCGCATTCGATTCGTTCGCCTTCGCGGGCGTTTCGGGCGCCGTAGCCAGCTTTATTTTCGCGGTTGTCACAGCCCTGTTGGGTGGCGGCGTCTGGGCTCTTGTGGCCGGGCTGTACGCGGGCCTCGTCGTCGAGACGGTCCTGCTCGTGCGCATGACGGGGTGGCTGCCAGGTGTACGCATCTACAGACTGCCGTACGCGCGGCTGGTTAGGTTCGGTTGGCTCATTGTGGCCGGGGACGTCACCACGTTCCTCAACCGCCGTTCGGACGACTTCTTCGTAGGGCTCTTCCTCGGCGCACCAATGCTGGGGTACTACAACATCGCCTATCGCCTTCTCGAGCTCGTGACGACAATGTTTCTGCGGGCGGTGGAGCGCGTGGTATTCCCGGTCCTCGCGAAACTCCAACGCACCCCGGAACTCATGGCGGACGCCATGCGGACAAGCTTCCGGTTCACCAGCCTGTCTTCGTTCCCGGCGTTCGCGGCCGTGGCCCTGCTCGCTCCAGAGCTCGTTCGAGTGGCGCTGGGAGAAAGCTGGACTCCGTCTGTGGCGCCGCTTCGGATCCTCTCCATTGCCGGGTTCGCCCTGGCCGCCGTGAACGTGCTTCCGACGGCGATTCGTGCAGCTGGGCAGCCGCAGTGGAACGTGGCAATCAGCGCCACCAAGGGCGTATTGCTCGCTGGAGCGTTCGCGGTGGCAGCTCACTGGAATCTCGCGGCCGTGGCCTGGGTCTTCACCGCTGGCATGTACATATCGATCCCAGCCTTTCTCTTGGCCGCGCGGCGCCTGATACCGCTCTCACCGCGCCAGTATCTTGGTGAGGCCACACGTCCGCTGCTCGCCACGGCGATCATGACCGCCGCGGTGCTCGCCGCCGCCACGATCCTGCCGTTGCGCGCTCCGTTTGCGCGGCTGAGCGTTGAGGCGGTCACAGCCGTCGCCTCGTACGCACTGGCTGCCGCCTTCGTCGCACGAGACCAGCTGCAAGAGCTTCGTCAGCGTCTGAAGACTTTTGCCCAGGTTCGCGTCGCCGCTGAGCATGGCACGACTCAGCCGTAGTACCGACGTTGTTCCTCCCCGGCGATGCGGTCGAAGGCCGCCTTCAGCTCAAGGGGCCATGCTTCCGGCTGCGGCAGGTCGTAGAACGCGCACCGATTGGTGCGGGCGCCGAGCATACTGCGGACCTCGTGCTCGCCCGCGGTCATATGTCGGTCGATCTCCAAGAACGAAAGCAGGGTCCCAAAGCCCGAAAAACCGCTCGCCTTGTCGAAGATGTCCTCGTACCTGAGGACAATGGCGTCCGGGTGGGAGCCGAGGGCCTCTCGTAGGAGCGCATTCTTCTTCGCCCAATGCCAGCAGATGCGCTCGAAGCGCGACATGGCGTGCCATTTGGGGGCCCACGGATCATCCGGAAAGTCGACGGCGGCGAGCCGGCAACGGCCATCGTCGTGGTCCATGAAATACGCGGCCGGGTGGCCTGGCCGGCGGCCGGGATTGGTCTTAGAGTACATCGACCTCACCACTTCGCGGCCATCCCGCACGATATGAGCGAAACGTGGCCGATCGAAAACTACCCGGATCACGGCCGGGAGATAGCTGGCGTTCGTGTTGGATTCGACGTATGCCAACGCGTGTTGCCGCCTTGCGCGGTTGCAAATGCCCTGACGCGCTCGGCGGAGCGTGGAAGAGGCTGCGTACACCGACAACTGGCCGCGTGCGAACGCTTCGCCCAGTTCGAATAGATCGGGCCACGGCTCGTGCAACGACAGGACGTGGCCCGTAGCCGCTGTAATCACCTCGGCGAGCCGCTGCGTGCCGGTCCGGCCGGTGGACAGGATAAAACCGGCAGGGATCCCCTTCCATCTCGCAATCGGGAGCGCAGGCAGCTTCCGCCGCAGCGACGCCCTCAAGTCCAACGCGAGTCGCGATAACGAGCTCCCGGGACCCTCACCCATCGCTGGCCGACCATCCCACCGCCGACGCCCGGCGCACCAGCGGCTGGCTGAGCCTTCCCGCGTGGAACCCGGCCCAGCGGAGGAACTCGTAGGGGAGGAGCTGGGGCAGGCGGTGGACGTGTCCCTGGTGGACGAAGTAGCCGAGCTCCATGGCCAGGAAGCGGGCGGACTCGGCGAAGGTGGCGCCGCGGTCGATGCCGGCGGAGCGGAGCGCGCGGCCCACGAAGTAGCTGCGGCGGAACACGCCGCGCAGCCGGTAGACGTGGGCGTGGAGCGCTTCGGCCGCGGGCTCGTAGGCGATGGCGTAGCCGTTTGCCAGCGCGAGGCGGGCCCAGATCTGGTCCTCGCTGTACTCGGCGTCCTCGGGGATCGGGTGGCGCAGCGCCACCTCGCGGCGCACGGCGCTGAACGCGTTGGAGAAGACCACGCGCCCGGGCCGTGGATGGTGGCCGCCGGGCTGTGGCTCGTAGCGCATGGGCGTGTCCGGGTAGTTCAGGGCGACGAAGAACATCTCCATGGTCGTCGCGTCCCGCGGCACCTGGCGCCCGTAGACGCCGGCCACCGTCCGGTCCTCCAGCGCGGCGGCGAAGCGGAGCGGCCAGTCGGGCGTGACGGGCAGGACGTCGTCCGTGATGAAGCAGACCACGTCGCCGCGAGCGAGCTGGACGCCGAGGTTCCGGGTCCGCCCGTGGCCGAAATCGGCGGGCGGGATGCGGTGGACATCGAAGCCGAGCCCCTCGGCGCGCTCGTCGGTGCCGTCGTCGGAGCCGGAGTCGATGACCAGGACCTGCAAGCCGAGCTGCCGCTGGAGGCGCTCGAGGTGGCGCGAGAGGTGGCGGAAGAGCGAGCCGCCGTTGCGGACCGGGAGCACGATGCTGATGCTGGACCCCTCCATGATCATGCGCGCCCGAACCCGGAGCCGCGGACCAGGCTCAGGAAGAAGGAGGCGAACACCACCTCGGCGCCGACCACCATGAGCGTGAGCGCCAGGACGGCCGGCCGGACGGCGAACAGGTCGCCCGCGCCGGCGGCGAGCCAGGAAGCCAGGATCCAGGCGTTGATCGCCAGGCCTGCGCCGAACAGGAGGCCTCCGAGGGCCACGCCGCGCTCGAGGGAATAGCGGAGGTGGAACCAGCGGATCCACGCGTCGGCGAGGGCGGGCTCGTTGACCAGGACCCAGCTCTTGGCGTAGATGCCGAGCAGCACCAGCTGCATGCCTAGGATGGCGAGCGCGCTGCCCACGAACATGAAGTGGTAGTTGAGGTTGAAGGTGGCAGTGACCGGCAGCGGGCCGGGCATCAGGGCGAGCTCCAGGCCGAAGCCCAGCGCCAGGAGCACCATGCCGGGTACCAGGAAGAGGCGCGTGGGGCTGAGCAGGACGAGCTGGCGGACCACTCGCCAGCCGTCGCCCACGGTCCGGCGGGGCACCCCCTCCGGGCGGGGTCGGAAGGTGACCGGGACCTCCACGGCTTCGAGCCCCGCGCGCGCCGCCTGCACCACCATCTCGCTGGCGAACTCCATCCCGGTGGCGCCGAGGTCGAGCCGGACCAGCGAGTCGCGGCGGATGCTGCGGAACCCGCAGCGCACGTCGGACACGCGGAAGTTGAAGAACCAGCGGGACATGGCGGTCTGGACCGGCTCCAGGACGTGGCGGTGGCGCCGGCCCATGGAGCGAGGCTGCATGATCCCGTTCCGCCGCGTCCCGAGGACCATCTCGTAGCCGGAGCGGAGCGGCTCGACGAAGCGCGGGAGGAGCGAGAGGTCGTAGGTCCCGTCGCCGTCCACGAGGACGAGCATGTCGCCCGAAGCCGCTTCCATGCCGCGCAGGCAGGTCGCGCCGTAGCCACGGATCGGCTGGTGCACCACCGTCGCCCCCGCGCGCTCCGCGTCCTCGACCGAGCCGTCGTCGGAGCCGTTGTCGCACACGACGACCTCGCCCGCGTAGCCCGCGCGATCCAGCGCCGCGAACGCCTCCCGCACGCAGGCGCCGATGCTGGCGACCTCGTTGCGGCACGGGATCACGACGGACACCTCGGGGTGCACCGCGTAGGCCGGGTCTGTGGACCAGGGCGTCGTCACCATGCCAGTCGCTGTGAGAGCTCCGATCCGGAGGGGAGAGCGCTCCGGCGCGGGGGCCGATCCGGCGCCCCGTCCCTCAAGCTACGCAACCCGTGGCGCGCGCGGTAGTTGCCCGGGGCCTCGGGTGCGACCTGCCTTGACTTCGCCAGCCGGGCACCGAAGCTTCCGGCCGTGACCGCCCGCGGGCTCCCACCCCACATCGCCGGAGGCTGTCGAGTGTCGAGGATCCTCGTGACCGGGGG
Organism: uncultured Gemmatimonadales bacterium; assembly: GCA_963798845.1. Classification (GTDB taxonomy): domain Bacteria; phylum Gemmatimonadota; class Gemmatimonadetes; order Longimicrobiales; family RSA9; genus CAVUKA01. Next base: position 500,851 of record CAWCUS010000006.1, read on the forward strand.
CGCCGGGTTCATCGGCTCGCACCTCGTGGACGCCCTCGTGGAGCGTGGCGAGCGCGTCCGGGTCCTGGACGCCCTCGACCCGCAGGTGCACGGCGAGGGCGCCACCGAGCCCCGCCTGATCGGCGAGCACGTGACCGCGGGCCGCGTGGAGTTCGTCCACGGCGACGTCGCCGATCCCGCCGCGGCGCGTGCGGCGCTGGAAGACGTGGACGTGGTGTTCCACGATGCCGCCGCGGTCGGCGTGGGCCAGTCGATGTACCGGATCGCCGACTACGTCCGGGCCAACTCCCTCGGCGCCGCGGTGCTTCTGGAGGCCATGGTGGCGAGGCGGGAGGCGATCCGCCGCGTGGTCGTCGCGAGCTCGATGTCGCTCTATGGCGAGGGCCGGTACCGCTGCGCGGAGCATGGCGACATCGCCCCGCCGCTGCGCGGGCCCGAGCAGCTCGAGCGGCGCGACTACGAGATGCATTGCCCGACGTGCGGGCGGGAGGTGGAAGCCCTCCCCACGCCGGAGTCGAAGCCGCTCCAGCCCACGTCGGTGTACGCGGTGACCAAGCGCGACCACGAGGAGCTGTTCCTGGCCGTGGGCGCGGCGTACGGCATCCCCACGGTGGCGCTCCGCTACTTCAACGTGTACGGTCCGCGCCAGTCGCTGGGCAACCCGTACACCGGCGTGGCCGCGATCTTCGCGTCGCGGCTGCTGAACGACCGGCCCCCGCTGATCTTCGAGGACGGTCGCCAGAGCCGTGACTTCATCCACGTGAGCGACGTGGTGCGGGCCAACCTGCTGGCGCTGGAGCGCGACCACGCCGTGGGCGCGGCGCACAACGTGGGGACCGGGCGCTCCCTGGACCTGCTCGCGATGGTGGCGGCGCTGCGGGCGCGCCTGGGCGGCCCCGCGCCGGAGCTGGCCGGCCGCTTCCGGCAGGGGGACATCCGCCACTGCTTCGCGGACACTCGCGCGGGCGAGCGAGCGGCTCGGCTTCGAGGCGAGGGTAGCCTTCGAGGACGGGATCGACGATCTGGCGGAGTGGGCGCGCGATCAGGAGCCCGAGGATCGCTCCGCGGCAGCCAACGACGAGTTGAAGTCGGCGGGCCTCACGCTGTAGAACAGCGCGGCTGAACACGGCGCGCAGCGGCGCGCGCCGACCGTCGCGCACGGAACCTCTCGAACGCACAGCCAAACGCATATGAACGAATCCAAGCACCTGTCCGGCCCGCGCATCGATCCCGCGCGCATCCGCGGCGGCATGACCGTGGACGAGCTGGTGGACGGCACCTTCGCATCGTACAACGCGGGGCGGCTGCGCGAGGCGTGCCGGCTGTTCACGGAGAAGATGCTGGACGCCGACGTCACCATCGGCGTGTCGGTTACCGGCGCGCTCACGCCGGCCGGTCTGGGGGTGTCGGCGCTGATCCCGCTCATCGAGGCCGGGTTCATCGACTGGATCGTCTCGACGGGTGCCAACCTGTACCACGACGCCCACTACGGCCTCGGGCTCCCGCTTCACCACGGCAACCCGTTCGTGAGCGACGTGGTGCTGCGCGACGAGGAGGTGGTCCGGATCTACGACATCTTCTTCGACTACTCGGTGCTGCTCGACACCGACGCGTTCTTCCGGACGATCATCCAGGGCCCCGAGTTCCAGCGCCGGATGTCGAGCGCGGAGTTCCACCACCTGTGCGGGAGGTACGTGGCGGAGCGGGAGCGGAAGCTGGACCGGACGGGGGAGACCCGGAAATCGCTGCTGGCCGCGTGCCACGAGTACGACGTGCCGGTCTACACGTCGTCGCCGGGCGACAGCTCGATCGGGATGAACGTGGCGGCGATGGCGCTGCAGGGGAACCAGCTGCGCTTCGATGTGAACGCGGACGTGAACGAGACCGCGTCGATCGTGCTGGACGCGAAGCGGGGCGGCGGTCGCAGCGCGGTGCTCATCCTGGGCGGCGGCAGTCCGAAGAACTTCATGCTCCAGACGGAGCCGCAGATCCAGGAAGTGCTCGGGATCGAGGAGAAGGGGCACGACTACTTCCTCCAGGTGACGGACGCGCGCCCGGACACGGGCGGGCTGAGCGGCGCTACGCCGGCGGAGGCGGTGAGCTGGGGGAAAGTGGACCCGGACATGCTGCCGGACGCCGTCGTCTGCTACACGGACAGCACGATCGCGCTGCCGCTGCTGGCGGCGTACGCCCTGACCCGTCACGCGCCGCGCGAGCCGAAGCGTCTGTTCCGGCGGCGGGAGGAGATGCTCGGCCACCTGCAGGCGGAGTACGACGCCGTGCTGGAGCGGGGCGAGCCGGCGGCGGAATCGGCTCGGCACGGCGCGGAGCGCCATCCGATGCTGGAGCGGGACCGGTGAACGAAGCCGCGGGCGGACCTGCGCCCCGCGGAGGGCGTGGGGCGTGATCTCCAACGTCTGGGCGCTGGTCGCGACGATCGCGGGGATCACGGCGCTGGCGTTCTGGCTCGACCTGCATTACCGCTGGGCCAGGCAGGTGGGGGCCACCATGCTGGTGATCGTTTTCGGCGCGGTGCTGTCCAACCTGGGCCTCGTCCCGTTCAGCTCCCCGGTCTACGACGCCATCAGCGGGCCGATCACCTCCCTCTCGATCGTCTGGCTCCTGTTCGCAGTCGACATCCGCGACCTGAAGGAGGCGGGGCCGCGCATGGTGGCCGCGTTCGCGATCGCGTGCCTGGCCACCATGGTCGGCGCCGTCACTGCCGCGCTCCTCTTCGCCGGGCACTTCCAGGGCGCGGCGTGGAAGCTGTCGGGCGTGATGACGGGGACGTACGCGGGCGGCAGCATCAACTTCGTGGCCGTGGGACGGTCGCTGGACTTCCCGCCCGCCCTGTTCGCCGCGGCGACGGCTTCGGACGCCGTCATGACGGCGATCTGGTTCGCGGCCACGCTCATGATCCCCGTGTGGCTCGGACGCTTCTATCCCCGGCCCAGGCACGCGCACGGACCCGCGCGCGAGGCCGAAGTCCACCGGGCGGTGGCGGAAGCCGCGGCGGACGCGCCGCCCGCCGGCGTGGGCGATGCGGCGCCGGGCGTCGGCGCCGTGGACCCGATGGCGGATCATCCGTTCTTCTCCGACGCGCCGCTCCGGATCCTGGACGTGTCGCTCCTCCTGGCGCTCGGCTTCGCCCTCATGTGGGCGGCCGACCGGATGGGGGCTGCGGTGCCGGTCCCGTCCGTGCTCTGGCTGACCACGTTCGCCCTGCTGCTCGGCCACACGCCGTGGGTCCGCCAGCTCAAGGGCGACATGCACCTCGGCTCACTCGGGCTCCACCTCTTCCTCGCCACCATCGGCATCGCGTCCCGCTTCTCCGAGATCGCGCGAGTCGGGCCCGACGTGTTCTGGTTCACGGCCACCGTGGTGACCATCCACGGGATCCTGACGTACGGCGGCGCCCGCCTCGCTGGGCTGGACGTCGAGACCACGTCCGTGGCGTCCCAGGCCGCCATCGGTGGGCCCTCCTCCGCGCTGGCGCTGGCCGTGGGCCGGGAGTGGAAGGCGCTCGTGCTTCCCGGCGTCGTCGTGGGGCTGCTGGGGTACGCCGTGGGCAACTACCTCGGACTCGGTGTTGCATACTGGGTTCGCGGCCTGATCGGCGGCTGAGCGGGGCCCCGGCGCGGGCGCTTCCCGCGCCCGGGCCGCAGGCAGCGGGCACGATCCCGGCCGACACCACAACACCGGAGCGAAGCTCATGCGCATCGCGATCACCGGCTCGTCAGGGCTCATCGGCGGCGCCGTCCGGGCGCGCCTCCTCGAGGAGGGGCACACCGTCTCCCGGGTGGTACGCTCCCGGGAAGCCGCGCGCGCCCCCGACGCAGTGTACTGGCGGCCGGCCCAGGACGAGATCGACGCCGATGGAATCGCCGGCCACGACGCCGTCGTCAACCTCGCGGGCGAGAACATCTTCGGGCTCTGGACGCGCTCGAAGCGCGAGCGGATCTACCACAGCCGCGTCGACGGGACCCGTCTCCTCGCGACGACCCTCGCCGGCCTTCCCGCCGAGCGCCGACCGGCGGCCATGGTCAACGCATCCGCGGTCGGTTACTACGGCACTCGCCCCGCCGACCGGCCACAGGCAGAAGACGCACCGCCCGCCGACACGTTCATGGCCCGCGTGGTCCGGGACTGGGAAGCTGCCGCCGACCCGGCACGCGAGGCCGGCATCCGCACCGTACACCTCCGCTTCGCCCCGGTCGTCGACCCGCACGGCCTCCTGCTCCAGGGCCTCGCGACGGCCACTCGCCTCGGCCTCGGGGCCACCCTCGGCAGCGGCGCCCAGGCGTTCCCCTGGGTCACCCGTGCGGACGTGGTGGGCGCCATCTCCTTCGCGCTCACGCACCCCTCGCTCGAGGGGCCGGTCAACGTGGCCGCTCCCGACAGGGTCACCAACCGGGAGTTCACCGACACGCTGGCACGGGTTCTGAACAGACCGCGTGTGCTGCACATCCCCGCACCGGCCCTGGCGCTGCTCGGCGACTTCGGCCGCGAGGTGAGCGGCGGCGCCTGGGTTCTGCCGCGAAAGCTCGAGGAAGCCGGGTACGAATGGCGGGACCCGGCGCTGGAGCCCGCGCTCCGCCGGCTACTGGGGCGATGACCCGCCAGGAGCGTCCAAGGCATTGCCGGAATTGAAGTTCCGCGAAAAGAGAGACAACCGCCGGGGCGTACAGGACCAGTTCCGAACGATCCTGAGGCGGGCCCGCGAGATCACGGCCGGAATGGACCGTGACGCGTTCAACCGTCGTCCGGGACCGGGGCGCTGGTCGCCGGGCGAGTGCCTGGACCACCTCAACGTCACGGCGAGGCTGTACCTGCCGGCGCTGACGGAAGCGATCGAGTCGGCGCGGGCGAAGGGCTGGGTGGACCGTCGCCGGTCGGGGCGGACGCTGCTGGGCCGGGTGGCGGCGTGGACGCAGGAGCCCCCGTCCCGGTTGCGGATGCGGACGCACGCGGAGCTGGAGCCGGCGCGGGACCTCGACCCGGCGGCGGTACTGGAGGAGTTCGAGGCGCTGCACGAGGAGATCATCGTGCGGGTGAACGAGTCGCGGGACCTGGACCGGCGGCGGGTGCGGATCGCGTCGCTGCTGAACCGGCGGCTGCGGCTGACGCTGGACGACTGGTTCGCCTTCCTGGCGGCGCACGCGCGGCGTCACCTGTGGCAGGCGGCGGAGGCGATGGAGCGGGACGGGGAGGGCTGATGATGGTACAGCACGCGGATTCGATGGCCGCGGCGGCGGGACAGGCCGCCAGCGAGGCGGCGTTCAACGTCAAGTCGGCGCTGGGGGAAGCTGCGGACAAGGTCACGGCCTGGGGGGAGGGCGTGGTGGCGAGCCTGCCCAACGTGATCGCCGCCGTGGTGGTGCTGATCATCTTCTGGCTCATCGCGCGGGCAGTGCGGGGCGTGGTGGCGAGGGTCGCGCGCCGGTTCGCGGACCAGCCGGAGATCAACCGGCTGGTGGCGTCCGCGGCCTTCGCGACCACGGTGGCCGTCGGGCTGGTGCTGGCGCTCGGGGTGCTGAACCTGGACAAGACCGTCACGTCGCTCCTGGCCGGCGCCGGGATCCTGGGCCTGGCCGTGGGCTTCGCGTTCCAGTCCATCGCCGAGAACTTCCTCGCCGGTATCCTGCTGAACGTCCGCAACCAGTTCACGGAAGGCGACATCATCGAGTCGAACGACTTCATGGGCACGGTGGAGCGGGTGGACCTCCGGGCGACCGTGCTGCGCTCGTTCACGGGGCAGCGCGTGCTGATCCCGAACGCGCAGGTCTACAAGAACCCGATCACCAACTACTCGCAGACGCAGCACCGGCGGGTCGATCTGGCGGTGGGCGTGAACTACGGCGAGGACCTGGAGAAGGCCAGGAAGGTGGCGATCGCAGCGGTGGAGGATCTCGCGCAGCGCGCGGAGGGGCGCGACGTGGAGCTCTTCTACCAGGAGTTCGGCGACAGCTCGATCAACTTCCAGCTGCGCTTCTGGATCCCGTTCAGCCGCCAGACCGACTACCTGTCCGCGCGCAGCGACGCGATCCAGGCGATCAAGCGCGCGTTCGATCGCAACGGCATCATCATCCCGTTCCCGATCCGCACGCTCGATTTCGCGGGTGGCGACGTCGGCGGCCAGAGCCTGGGTCCCGCCCTCCAGGACTGGCGACGCTGAGGGAGCGGAGAGCGCCGGGAACGGCTTCGCGTGGAGTTCTCCGGCGGGCCAGGCTTCGCCGCGTTCGCCCCGCCGTCAGCGGTAGCCGGCAGCCTGGAGGGTGAAGAGCTCGGCGTAGACGCCGTCGGCGGCGAGGAGCTCCTCGTGGGTGCCCTTCTCGAGGACGGTGCCGTCGCCGAGGACGAGGATGCGGTCGGCCATGCGGACGGTGGAGAAGCGGTGGCTGATGAGCACGGCCATGCGCCCGGCGGTGAGCTCGGTGAAGCGCTGGAACACCTGGTACTCGGCGCGGGCGTCGAGGGCGGCGGTGGGCTCGTCCAGGATGAGGACCTGGGCGTTGCGCATGTAGGCGCGGGCGAGCGCCACCTTCTGCCACTCGCCGCCCGAGAGGTTGGCGCCGCCCTCGAAGCGGCGGCCGAGCATGTGGTCGTACCCCTTGTCGAGGCGCTCCACCACCTCTTCCGCCAGGCTCTTCTTCGCCGCCTCCCGGATCAGCTCGTGATCTCCGATCGCGTCGATGCGGCCCACGGCGATGTTCTCGCGCGCGACCATGTCGTAGCGGACGAAATCCTGGAAGATGACGCCGATGGCGCGGCGGATCTGGTCGATGTCGTACTCGCGCAGGTCCTCGCCGTCGAGCAGGATGCGGCCTTCGTCCGGGTCGTACAGCCGGGCGAGCAGCTTGACCAGCGTGGTCTTCCCGGCGCCGTTCTCGCCCACGAGCGCGAGCCGTTCCCCGGGTCGGAGCGTGAACGACACGTGGCGGAGCGCCCAGCGCTCGGCGTCCGGGTAGCGGAAGCCGACGTCGTCGAAGACGATTCCGTCGCGGATCGGGTCGGGCACGGGGCGGGCCGCGCCCGGGGAAGCGACGCGCGGCTGCATGTGGAGGAACGTGAACAGGTCGCGGATGAAGAGGCTCTGCTCGAACACGTCGGCGGAGCCGAGCAGGACCCGCTGGATGAGGTCGCGGCTGCGCTGGAAGCTGGAAGCGAGGAACGTCAGGCTGCCGATGGTGATCAGTCCGGTCACCGTCTGCCAGATCATGTACCCGTACGCCCCGTAGTAGACCAGCGTGCTGACGGCCACGAGCAGCGCGCCGACGCCCGCGCGCCGGATGGCGAGAGAGCGGTTGGCGCGGTAGAAGTCGTCGGCAAGCTCGGCGTAGCGGCCGATGAAGTGGTCGGACAGGCCGAACAGCTTCACCTCCTTGGCGGTGGCGTCGCTGGAGGCGACGTAGCGCAGGTAGTCGAGCTGCCGGCGCTCCGGCGTCCACTGGTAGAGCAGCGAGTAGGAGAGGCCGGCGTAGTGGGTCTCTCCGATGAAGCTGGGCAGCACCGCGACCACCAGCAGGAGGAGCAGCGGGGGCGAGAAGGCGAGGAGCGCCGCCATCAGGGACGCGAGCGTCAGCGTGCTCTGGGCCATGCCCAGGAGAAGGGAGATGAGCGCGAGCCGCCCCACCGTCTGCCGCCTCGCCCGCTCCAGGTGGTCGTAGAACTCCGGGTCCTCGAAGTGCTCGAGGTCGAGCGTCGCGGCGTGCTCCATCAGGCGCACGCTCATGCGGTTGCTGAACAGGTCCCCGAGCAGGCTCTCCAGGAGGGCGGAGCCCCGCTGCATGGCGTCCATGAGCAGCGCCAGCGCCAGCTCCAGGACCACCAGCCCGGCCAGCCGTCGCCAGTCGGGCGCGGCGGTGCCCACGCTGGCCACCACCGTGTCGATGATGAGCTTGCCGACCCAGAGCAGCGCCACGGGCCCGAACGCCTGGAGCAGCCGCAGGACGAGGATCGCCAGGACCGCGGAGGGGCGGGTGTCCCAGACCAGCTTCAGGAACGGCGGCAGCTGGCGCAGCGCGCGCAGGCGCTCCCGGAGCGGCGGGGTCTCGGCGCTCCGGCGGGTACGACCGTGATAGGTGGCCATCAGGGCAGGTGAACCCCGCTGGGCGTGCCGGGTTCCTCGATCGCCCGCATGACGGCGAGCACCGTCGCTTCACCGTCCCTGCGGCCCACGACCTGGACGGCGACCGGGGCGCCGCCGGCGTCCACGCCCAGCGGCACCACGCCCGCGGGCAGGCCCGCCAGGTTCCACGACGCCGCGAACGGCGCGTACCGGGCGTTGGCGACGACGTTGGCGAGCCACCCGGCCCGCGACCACTCCCTCGCCTCGATGGGTGGCGCCGCCAGGGCAGGGGTGATGAGGACGTCGTGGGACCGGAAGAAGTCGTCGACTCCATGGCGCCAGCGCTCGGCGAGGCGCTCGCGGGGACCGCCGCTCCGCAGGACCCACCGCCCGAACCGCGCGTGGGTCCGGGTGCGCGCCTGGAGCGCTTCGGCGTCCAGGCGGCCGGCGGCCGCCAGCGCGTCCACGGCCGCCGCCACGCCGGCGAACCAGCGGGCGAAGATGGGAAGCACGTCGAGCGGGGAGTAGGGAGGGTCGGCGCGCGCCACGCGGTGGCCCGCGTCCGCCAGCCGACCCGCCGCCTCGGAGGCCGCGGCCGCCCACGCGCGGTCGACGCTCCCGCCGGGGAGCGGCGTCCGGGTGGAAAGCGCGACCGAAAGGGTGCCGTCCAGGACCGCGTCGGCGAGCGACGGCCTCTCGCACAGCACGGCGGCGCCCAGCGCGGCGTCGGCGGCCGTGCGGGCCAGCGGCCCGTCGGTCGTCATCCCGAACCAGTCGCCGCCTGCGAGCCCCGTGGGCGCGGCGCCGCGGCCGAGCCTCAGCCCCGCCAGGCCGCACGCGGCCGCCGGGATCCGCACCGAGCCCAGCCCGTCGTTGCCCAGCGCAAGCGGCACCATCCCGGCCGCCACGGCCGCCGCGCTGCCGCCCGACGAGCCGCCCGGCGTCCGTCCGGGCCGCACCGGGTTCTGCGTCACGCCCCAGTCGCCGTCGGTGGTGGCCCAGATCCCCATTTCCGGGAGCGCCGTCTTTCCCACCACGATGGCGCCGGCAGCACGGAGACGGGCGACGGGGCCGGCGTCCGCCTGCGCGGGCGAGCCGGCCACGGCGGCGGAGCCCATCCGCGTCGGCTCTCCCGCCACGTCCAGGTTGTCCTTGATCCCGATCGGGACGCCCGCGAGCGGAAGCCGGCGCAGGTCGTCGCGCTCGAGGAGGCGCTCCGCTTCCGCCAGCGCGGCCTCGCGGCGCACGAGTACGAACGCGCCCACCACCGGATCCCGGTCGCGGATCCGGTCCACGCTCTCCCGCACCACGTCCGCGGGTGAGCGCGCCCCCGAGCGTACGTCGGCGGCGATGGCGGTTGCGGTCCAGCCCTGCTCCAGCTCAGTCACGCGCTCTCCGGTGCCGGGCGTTGAGGCAATCTCCACATTTCGCAGCCATGACGCCATGACCGTGCCGTTTCGCCGCGGGCGTCGCGGCCGCCGGGGCACGGGGCGGAGGGTGGCCAATGGTCGGGAGTTTCCCTACCATTTATGGTTCTGCCCGGCACGAATCGATGCGCCCGGCGCAGGGGCCCGCGCGCGGGCGGGAATGCATGTTGCCCCGTCGGGATGGGTTCCGGGGGCGACCGAACGAACAGGAGCGCGATGAGCGCCGAGAACGGAGTGAAGGGGTACGCGCCGACGGGGAAGGACACGGGCGTGGTGAAGTCGAAGGGGACGGCCCGGATCCCGATCGAGGACGGCGCGGCGATCGATATCAGGGAGCGGAAGCCGCAGTGGCTGAAGGTCCGCTCTCCAGGCGGGGAGAACTACCGTCGGCTGAAGACGCTGATGCGGCACCAGCGGCTGCACTCGGTGTGCGAGGAGGCCGGCTGCCCGAACATCGGCGAGTGCTGGCAGGCGGGCACGGCCACGTTCCTGATCCTGGGCGACGTGTGCACGAGGGCGTGCAAGTACTGCGCGATCGCCCACGGCATGCCGACGGAGCTGGACGAGGACGAGCCCCGGCGGGTGGCCGAGGCGGTGTCCGAGCTGCGGCTGCGCCACGTGGTGGTCACGAGCGTGAACCGCGACGAGCTGCCGGACGGTGGCGCCTGGATCTTCGCCGAGACGATCCGTCTCACGCGCGAAGCACGGCCCGGTTGCACCATCGAGGTGCTGACGCCCGACTTCAAGGGCGACGAGGCGGCGATCGCCACGGTCTCGCGGGCAAAGCCGGACATCTACGCCCACAACCTGGAGACCGTGGAGCGGCTGCACCCGTCGGCCCGGCCGGGCGGACGCTACTGGCGGAGCATCTCCTTCCTGGGCTACGCGAAGAAGCTGGACCCGGACATGCTGACCAAGTCCGGCATCATGGTGGGGCTGGGGGAGACGCAGGAGGAGATCCGGCAGTCGATGGCGGACCTGCGCAAGGCGAGCGTGGACATCATGACCATCGGCCAGTACCTGCGCCCCTCGGAGCACCATGCGCCCGTGGCCCGCTGGGTCACGCCCGAGGAGTTCCGGATGTGGAAGCGGATCGGGGAGGAGGAGCTGGGCTTCAGGCACGTGGAGGCCGGCGCGCTGGTGCGCTCCAGCTACCACGCCGAGACGCAGGCGCGCACCGTGGGCGCGGGCGGAGTGGGCGAGATCACGGAAGTGCTGGAGAAGGACGAGGCGGCGCCGGGCGAGCTGTCGCCCGATGAGCTGGCGGCGCGCCGCGCTGCGGGCGGGTCTCTGGAGCACGGGCTGCGCGCGTCTGGCGCGAACGGTGCGGCCCCCGCTCTGGTGCAGATCGAAGGTCGGAGCTAGTAGGCGGAACCCCCTCCGCCGCGGGCGCCTGCCGGCCGCGGAGGTCACCAGGGATGCGGATGGCAGAGAAAACGAACAACCGGAAGCGCTCGCGCGACGACGGGGCGGCGGCCACGGTGCCGGCCGCGGACCTGGAAGCGCTGGAGCGCTACGACCGCGAGGAGCTGCACCGCATGCTGCGGCTCATGCTCCTGGGGCGCCGCTTCGAGGAGAAGGCGGCGGAGGCCTACGCGCTCGGCAGGATCGGCGGCTTCTGCCACCTCTACATCGGGCAGGAGGCCGTCGCCACCGGCGCCCTCACGCCGCTGCGCGACGACGACTACGTCATCGGCGCCTACCGCGACCACGTCCAGGCCCTGGTCAAGGGGCTCACTCCGCGGCAGGTGATGGCGGAGCTGTACGGCCGCGTGGACGGCTGCTCGACGGGGAAGGGCGGCTCGATGCACATGTTCAGCCGCGAGAAGAACTTCATGGGCGGCTGGGGCATCGTGGGCGGCCAGATCCCGCTCGCCGCAGGGATCGGCTGGAAGATCCGGTACTCGGACGAGGACCGCGTCGTCGTCTGCTTCTTCGGCGAGGCCGCCGTGAACCAGGGCGCGTTCCACGAGGCCATGAACATGGCGGCGCTCTGGCAGCTCCCGGTGATCTACATCGTGGAGAACAACCGCTTCGGGATGGGCACCGCGTGGGAGCGCGTGGCGTCGCTCTACGACATCGCGCAGAAGGCGTGCGCCTACGCCATGCCGTCGGTGGTCGCGAACGGCATGGACGTCCTGGAGATGCGGCAGACCGTCGAGCACGCCATCGACCGGGCGCGGGAGAACGGCACGCCCACGCTCATCGAGGCCCAGTGCTACCGCTTCATGGGACACTCCATGTCCGACCCGGTCCACGGCGTCTACCGGACCAGGGAGGACGTGGAGAAGGCGAAGGAGACGGACCCGATCAAGCGCTACATCGACGTGCTCAGGGAAGGCGAACAGATCACGGACGACGAGCTCCACGCCATGGACGCCGAAGTCCAGAAGGAAGTGGCCGACGCCGCCGAGTTCGCCGAACACTCTCCGGAGCCGGGCGACGACGCCCTTTACGAGCACGTCTACGCGGACGACGACGTCGCCGGCCGGCTGTATTTCGACGGCCGTCAGCCGTAGCGCGGCGGCCGCAGCGCGCGTCCCGCGACGCCGCGCCGGCGCCGCGCGGTGCGTCCCGCGGCGCGCAGGGCCGCGAGGCCGCAGGACCGAACGAGAGAGCTGAATGGCACAGATCACCTACCGCGAGGCCCTCAACCAGGCGCTCGCCGAAGAGATGGAACGCGACCCCGACGTCTTCCTCATGGGCGAGGAAGTCGGGCTCTACAACGGCGCCTACAAGGTATCGAAGGGGCTGCTGGACCGGTTCGGGGAGAAGCGCGTGGTGGACACGCCCATCACGGAGCTCGGCTTCGCCGGCCTGGGCGTGGGCGCGGCCATGGCCGGGCTGCGGCCGGTGATCGAGTTCATGACCTTCAACTTCGCCATGCTGGCGGAGGACCAGATCTTCAACAGCGCCGCCAAGATGCTGTACATGAGCGGCGGCCAGTTCAACTGCCCGATCGTGTTCCGCGGCCCGACCGGGGCGGCGCTGCAGCTGAGCGCGCAGCACTCGCAGGCGCTGGAGCCCACGTACGCGTACTTCCCCGGCCTCAAGGTGGTGACGCCCGGCACGCCGGCGGACGCGAAGGGGCTGCTCAAGGCCTCGATCCGCGACGACGACCCCGTCGCCTTCTTCGAAGGGGAGATGCTGTACGCGTTGAAGGGAGAGGTGCCGGACGACGACGATTTCGTCATCCCGCTGGGGCAGGCCGAGGTGAAGCACGAGGGAGACGACGTGACGATCATCACCCACGGCAAGATGATCCACGTCGCGCTCCAGGCCGCGGCGGACCTGGCCACGGACGGCGTGGGCGCCGAAGTCGTGGACCTGCGCACCCTCCGGCCGCTGGACGTGGACACCATCGCCCGCTCCGTCCAGAAGACGAACCGCGCGGTCTACCTCGAGGAGGGGTGGGCGTTCGCGGGGATCGCGAACAGCGTGATCGGGATCATCCAGGAGGAGCTGTTCGACTACCTGGACGCGCCCGTGCTGCGGGTCGGGCAGGCGGACGTGCCGATGCCGTACGCGAAGCGGCTGGAGAAGCTGGCCAAGCCGTCGAAGGAGCGGGTGGTGGAGGCGTGTAATCGCGTGATGTACAGGAAGGTGTAGGGGGGGGCGCTCGCGCTGCGCGCTCGCTGTCGGTCGCTCGCTGCGCTCGCTGTCGATCGCTCGCTCCGCTCGCTTTCGATCGCCGCGCTTCGCGCGAGGCTTTCGATCGCTCGCTGCGCGCTCGCTTTCGATCGCTCGCTACGCTCGCTTTCGGAACTGCGGGCGGGGCGGGGCGGGCGGGGCACGGGGACGGGGAGTTGCGGGGCAGACGCCATTTCGCGGGGAGGATAGATGGCCACGAAAGTCCACATGGAGGCGCTGTCCCCGACCATGGAGGAGGGGCAGCTGGTCCGCTGGCTGAAGGGCGAGGGTGACGAGGTCGCCGACGGGGACGTGCTCGCCGAGATCGAGACGGACAAGGCCACCATGGAGCTCGTGGCCCGGGGCTCGGGCGTGCTGCGCAAGCGCATCCTCGCGGAGGGGGACACCGCGCCCGTCGGCACCGTGATCGGCGTGATCGCGGCGGCGGACGAGGACATCTCCGGGATCGTGGACGAGCCGGCGGAGACGCGGAAGGCGGCCCGTGCCGCGGAAGGCGCCGAGGAGGAGGCGAAGGCCGAGGCGGAGGCGGAGACGGGGGCCGGGGCGGCCGCGGGCTCGTCGGGTGGATCGGAGACGGCCGAGCCCGCGGTAGTGGAGGCGAAAGGCGCCGGCCCCGTAGCGGAGGCGAAAGGCGCCGGCGCGGAAGCGGAGGCGAAAGGCGCCGGCGCGGAAGCGGGCGCGTCGCGGGGCGGGAACGGCCGCGTGAAGGCGTCTCCGCTGGCCCGGCGTCTTGCCGACGAGGCGGGGCTGGAGCTGGCGCGGGTCGAGGGGTCCGGCCCTGGCGGCCGCATCACCAGGCGGGACATCGAGGCGGCGCTCGAGCACGGAGTCGCGGCCTCGCCCGCGGCAGCCGGGGCGGGTGCGGGCGGCGGGGCGGAGGGGGGCGGCGGCGGAGCGGCCGTCGGGGCAGGGGGCGCCGCGGGCACGGCCGGCCGGTTCGCGCAGCCGGTGTACCAGGGGCCGGAGGTGGAGGAAGTCCCGGTCACCCAGATGCGGAAGACCATCGCCAGGCGGCTGGTCACGAGCATCGGCCCCGTCCCGACGTTCTACCTGACCGTGGACGTGGACATGACGCGCATGATGGAAGCGCGCGAGCGGATGAACGCGGCACTGGAGGAGCAGGGGCTCAAGGTCAGCGTGAACGACCTGCTCATCAAGGCGACGGCGCTCGCGCTCAAGCGGCATCCGGAAGTCAACGCCGCCTGGCACGACGACCACATCAAGCGCTACCACCGCGTCCACATGGGCGTGGCGGTGGCCGTGGAGGCCGGCCTGATCACCCCCGTGGTGCGCGATGCCGACCTGAAGGGCGCCGCGCAGATCGGTGCGGAGGTGCGCCAGATGGCGGCCCGGGCAAGGGAGCGGAAGCTCCAGCCGGAAGAGTACACGGGCGCCACCTTCTCCATCTCGAACCTCGGCATGTTCGGGATCGAGGAGTTCACGGCCATCATCAACCCGCCCGAGGCCGCCATCCTGGCGGTCGGGAAGGTGGAGGAGCGGGTGGTGGTGGAGGACGGCGAGGCGATGATCGCCCCGCGGATGAAGATGACGATGAGCTGCGACCACCGCGTGGTGGACGGCGCCACCGGAGCGCGCTTTCTCCAGACGCTGACCGGGTTCCTGGAGGAGCCGGCCATGGTGCTGGCGTAGGGCGGCCATGGTGCTGGCGCAGGGTGGCGATGGTGCTGGCCCGAAGCGGCGATGGTGCTGGCCCAGGGTGGCGATGGTGCTGGCCCAGGGCGGCACCGGTGCTGGCCCAGGGGCCGTCCGATCCGGCGCGCGCGCGCGGACGTGCGGTGGACCTTGACAGCGGCGGCGCATAGAATCGGTGCAGGGCGTTTGGGGCGAGTCAACGAACCGGCGAGGCATAGTGGCGGAACAGTACAATGTGGTGGTGATCGGCGGCGGTCCGGGCGGCTACGTCGCGGCGATCCGGGCGGCGCAGCTCGGGATGAAGGTGGCGTGCGTGGAGGCGCAGAAGCTGGGCGGGGTGTGCAACAACTGGGGGTGCATCCCGACCAAGGCCATGCTCGAGAGCGCCCGGTACGCGAAGAAGGTGGGCGAGCTGGGCGATTTCGGCATCACTGTGGGTGACGTCAAGCTGGACATCGGCGTTGCGGCCACGCGGGCGGCGGAGGTGGCGGGGCAGGGGGCGAAGGGGACGGCCTACCTGTTCAAGAAGAACGGTGTGGAGCACATCGCCGGCTGGGGCCGGATCGTCGGCAGGGGGCAGGTGGAGGTCTCGCCCGGGAAGAACGCGGGCCACGGCGACGAAGCGCCGGAGTCGAAGGGGGAGAAGAAGACGCTCCAGGCGAAGAACATCATCGTCGCCACGGGGTCGCGGCCGAAGTCGCTGCCCATGCTGAAGATCGACGGCGACCGGGTGTGGAGCAGCGACCACGCGGTGTACGCGCCGGAAGCGCCCAGGTCCATCGGGATCATCGGGGCGGGCGCCATCGGGATGGAGTTCGCCGACGTGTTCGCCTCGTTCGGCTCGGACGTGACGATCATCGAAGCGCTGGACCGCATCCTCCCGCTGGAGGACGAGGAGTCGTCGAAGGCGGTGGCGCGGGCGTACAGGAAGCGCGGCATCACGCTCATGGAGGGCGCGCGGCTGGAGAAGGCCGAGGTCATGAAGACCAAGGTCAAGCTGTCGGTGAAGACGAAGAAGGGCGAGACCGAGCAGGTGGACGTGGAGCGGGTGCTGGTGGCCGTGGGGCGCGCCCCGATCACGGACGACATCGGGCTCGAGAAGGCCGGCGTGGAGCTGGAGAACGGCTTCGTCAGGATCGACTCGAAGATGCGGACGAACGTCGAGGGGATCTACGCCATCGGCGACTGCGCGGGACCGCCGCTGCTGGCGCACAAGGCGTCGCACGAGGGGATCGCGGCCGTCGAGGGCATGGCCGGCGACGAGCACGCGGGCGTCGACTACGGCAACATCCCGGCGGTGACGTACTGCCACCCGGAAGTGGCCTCGTGCGGGATGACGGAAGCGCAGGCGAAGGAGGCGGGGCACGAGATCGACGTGGGCAGGTTCCCGTTCAGCGCCAACGGCCGCGCGCGCACGGCGGGGGAGACGGACGGGTTCGTGAAGATCATCCGGGACCGCAAGTACGGCGAGGTGCTTGGCGCCCACATCGTCGGGCCGCACGCCAGCGAGCTGATCGGCGAGCTGATCGTGGGGCGGCACCTGGAGACCACGGCGGAGGAGATGGACCGGGCCATGCATCCCCATCCGACACTGTCGGAGGCGATCGCCGAGGCCGCGCTGGCCTCCCTGGGACACGCGCTCCACATCTGATGCGAAAGGAAGATGGCATGCACGGTCACCGGCGACCCCTCGTGGGCACGGTCCTCTCGATCCTGGCCCTGTCCGCCGCCGCCGGCCTGGCCGGGTGCGGCGACAACAACCCAACGGAGCTGCAGATCCAGCCGGAGATGGTGGGGATCTACAGCCTCACCGCGCTCCGCTTCGATCCGCAGGGGTCGGCGCCGGAGGGGAACGTTCTGCCGCTGATCCAGGGCTCGCAGCCGCAGCTGGTGATCTCCCAGACGGGGGTGTTCCAGATCGCGTTCGTGGACCCGAACACGCACCTCATCCGGACCGCCAGCGGCAACGTGTCGCGCACGGGGAACGGGCTGCGGCTGGTGTTCGGAAGCCAGACCGCCGCAGACGAGCTCCTGCTGCCGCATCGGCTCGAGCTGACCTGGGACGCGGGCGCGAGCACGCTCACCTTCACCGGCCTGGCGGACGTCTCGCGCGCGCGCCTGCTCGAGCTGTTCCCGGATCTCTACGCCGACGAGCAGCTGTTCGATCCGGTGCCGGGGACGCTCACCGTGGCGTTCCAGAAACGGTCGGACTCGGGGCTGTAGCAGCCGGGAGGCGGCACTACCGGGAGCGCGTCCGGGGCGCGAGCACGATGCTCCCCGCCTTCCCCTCGAACAGCGCGCCGATCACGGCGGGCGAGGCCGGACCACGGGTCAGCTCCGCGACCAGCGCGGCGGCCCCGCGGGCCGGCAGGGCGATGAGAAGGCCGCCCGACGTCTGGGCGTCCGTGAGGAGCGTGCGCGTGGTGCCGTCCGTGTCGCCCCAGTCGACGTGCGCGTCGACATCGGCCTGGTTCCGCCCGGTGCCGGCGGGTACGTGACCGGCCTCCACGAGGGGGCGGACGCCGGGGAGGAGCGGCACCGCGCCGGGGTCGATGCGCGCCGCCAGGCCGCTGGCGAGCGCCAGCTCGCGCAGGTGGCCGAGGAGCCCGAAGCCCGAGACGTCGGTGCACGCGTGCACGTCGTGGCGCCGCATGGCGTCGGCGGCGCGTCGGTTGAGCGCGCTCATGCTGGCGACGGCGGCGTCCAGCACGCCGGGCGGCGCCGCCCCCGCCTTCACCGCCGTCCCGACGATCCCGGTGCCCAGCGGCTTGGTCAGCACCAGGACGTCTCCCGCGCGCGCCGTCGAGTTCCGCACCACCGCGTCCGGCGCCACCTCCCCCACCACGCACAGCCCGTACTTGGGCTCCGGGTCGTCGATCGAATGGCCGCCCAGCACGGCCGCGCCCGCTTCCCGGACGACGGCACCGCCTCCCTCCAGGATCCGCTCCAGGATCCCCTCCCCCAGGAGCGCCCGGGGGAACGCCACCAGGTTCAGCGCCAGCAGCGGCTTCCCGCCCATGGCGTAGACGTCCGACAGCGCGTTCGCCGCGGCGATCCGGCCGAAGTCGTACGGATCGTCCACGATGGGCGTGAAGAAATCCGCGGTCACGACCAGGGCGCGGCCCTCGTCGAGACGGTAGACGGCGGCATCGTCGGCGGTGGTCGCGTCCACCAGCACCGCCGGGTCGTCCACCGGGAGGAATCGACGCAGCACGTGCGCCAGCTCGGCAGAGCCGAGCTTGCACGCTCAGCCGGCGCCGTGGCTCAGCGCAGTCAGCCGCACGATCTCGTGACTTGACATGCGTGATGGTAGGGCGGCTGCCGGCGCCTCGAAAGGGCGCCCGCCGGGAACGGATGTTGCCCCTCTGGACGGCCCAGCAAAGGAGGCGACGATGAAGGACCCCGATATGCCGGAATTCACCAACGCCGAGGGCCTTTCCCTGGCGCTGAACTACCTGCACGATCCCTCCGACGTCCCCTGTCCCGCGTGCGGGCCGGGGACCATGGAGGTCATCGCCTATCTGGACGCCGACCGCATCGAGGACGGCGTGGTGAGCGCGGCCGAGCCGGACGGCGACTACACCGTGGTCCTGTACTGCCACGACTGCAAGCGCGCCGCGGCGCTCGACCTGAGTCCGGGCTCCACCGGAGGCGGCGGACCGGGAGGGTTGCCGGGCGGCGGCGGGCCATCCGGCGGCCCGGCCGGGAGCGGCGGCGGCGAGGACCGGCGCGCGGCCTGACGGCCGTCCCGCGGCTCCGCCCGGGCGCGGCCCGTCGCACGTTGCCCGGGTGGACGGGGGCGGCTTAGGTTGACGCCATGAGCATGAGCCCCAGACTCAGGCTGGCCGACCTGGTCTCCCGCCCCGAGCCGCAGATCGACCTGGCGGTGGGCGCGCTCCTGATCGCCACGGAGGAGTATCCGCAGCTGCGGATCGCGCCCTACCTGAGGCGGCTGGACCTGCTGGCGCAGCGGGTGCAGGACCGGCTGGGCGGGGAGAGCGCGCCGCCGGTCGTGCTGCAGGAGCTGTGCGCAGTGCTGTTCGAGGAGGAGAGCTTCGCCGGGAACGCGGACGCGTACTACGACCCGCGCAACTCGTTCCTGAACGACGTCCTGGATCGGCGGCTGGGCATCCCGATCACGCTGGGCATCGTGATGCTGGAAGTCGGGCGACGGCTGCGGCTGCCGCTGGTGGGGATCAATTTCCCGGGACACTTCCTGGTCCGCTACGAGGGGGAGGTGGCGCGTCTGCTGGTGGACCCGTTCGACTCGGGGCGCGTGCGCTGGGAGGACGAGGGGCAGGACCTCCTGGACCGGGTGTACGGGGGGATGGTGACCATGCGGCCGGAGTTCCTGCAGCCGGCGACCAAGGTGGACATCCTCGCGCGCGTGCTCACCAACCTGAAGGGCATCTACCTGAACAGCCGCGACGACCCGCGGGCGCTGGCGGCCGTCGACCGCATCCTCATGCTGCGCCCGGGTGCCGCGGTGGAGCTGCGGGACCGGGGGCTGCTCCTCGCCCGCACCGGCCGCCGGGACGAGGCGGTCGCGGACCTGGAGCGCTACCTCGACAACGCGCCATCGGCGCCCGACGCGCAGCGCGTGCGCTCCCTCATCTCGGACCTGTCGCGTCCGCACCCGTGACGCCGCCGATCTTCCTCGAGCGCTCCCGCGGGGTTCTCGCGGTCCGCGGTCGCGACCCCGTGCGCATGATCCACGGCCTTGCCAGCGCCGACATCCGAGCGGCCACGGCCACGCAGGGCGTGTACACCACCTTCCTCACGCCCAGGGGGAAGATGGTGGCCGACGCGCGCGTCTTCGCGCGGACCGGCCCGGGGGGCGAGGCCTGGCTGCTGCTGGACGTGGCGCCCGACGCGCTGGAGCCGCTCCAGGAGCACCTGCGCAGGTACGTGCCGCCGCTGTTCGCGCGGGCGGAGGACGTGAGCGAGGCGTGGGCGGTGGTGGGGGTCTACGGCGGGGGCGCGAGCGAGGTGGCGGCCACCGTGGCGGCAGGCTGCGAGCCGGGGTCGCCGGAAGAGCGGGTCGTGTCGCTGGACGGCGACGAGGACGGGTTCGCCGTCCATACGCTGCTCACGGGCGACGACGGCTGGGACGTCTTCGTCCCGGCCGGCCGCGCGGGCAGCGTCGGCGACGCGATGGTCGCCGCGGGCGCGCGCCCGGGCGCCCCCGAGACGCTGGAAGCGCTCCGCGTCGCGGCGGGACGGCCGCGCTGGGGGCGGGAGCTCACGGCGGAGGTGATCCCGCTGGAAGCCGGCCTGCTCGAGCGCGCGATCAGCCAGACCAAGGGGTGCTACACGGGGCAGGAAGTGATCGTCCGGATCCTGCACCGGGGGCACGTCAACCGCGAGCTGCGCCGCCTCGAGTTCGCCGAAGGCGCGCCGCCTGTGGGAACGGAGCTGTTCGACCCGGAGACGGGGCGGTCGAGGGGTGTGGTGACGAGCGCGGTGGAGAACCCGGCCGGCGCGCTGGGGCTCGGCTACGTGCGCCGGGAGGTGGAGCCGCCGGCGCAGCTGCGCGCGGGGTCGCCCGAAGGCGCCCCGGTCAACGTGCACGCGCTCGACTGAGCGCGGCATGAGCGGCACGGGGGCTGCCACGGTCCGGGGCTCGGGCCCCGTGGAGGACCGCCCGCGGCGGCGGAGCGGGCTCCGCTTCGGCCCGGGCGCCGTGGTCGCGGCGGCGTTCATCGGGCCGGGGACCGTGACCACCGCCACGCTGGCGGGCGTGGGGTACGGCTACGCGCTGCTCTGGGCGCTCACTTTCTCTCTCCTCGCCACGCTCGTGCTGCAGGAGATGGCGGCGCGCCTCGGGCTGGTCACGGGGGAGGGGCTGGGGGAGGCGGTGCGACGGCGCTTCCGGGGCAGGGCATCGCGGGCGGCCGCGGTCGGCCTCGTGATCGCCGCGATCGCGTTCGGCAACGCGGCGTACGAGACCGGAAACCTCCTGGGCGCCGGGCTCGGGGCGGAGGCGGTGTGGGGGGGCACGACGCGGACGTGGGCCATCGTCGCGGGGTTCGCCGCCTACCTCCTCCTGCGCACCGGCAGCTACCGCGTGGTGGAGCGCGTGCTGGTCGGCCTCGTCGCGCTCATGTCCGCCGCCTTCCTCGCCACCGCCGTGGTCAGTCGACCCGCGCTGGCTCCGCTCCTCCGGGGCGCGTTCGTTCCGTCGCTGCCCGGGGGCGCCGGGGTGCTCTACGTCGCCGGGCTGGTGGGGACCACGGTCGTCCCGTACAACCTGTTCCTCCACGCGGCCGCGGTGCGGGAGCGGTGGAGCGGGCCGGAGGACCTGAAAGCGGCGAGGGTGGACCTGGGGGTGAGCATCGTGGTGGGCGCGCTCGTGTCCATGGCGATCGTGACCACGGCCGCGGCCATGGGCTCGGCAGCGGGGATCCGCAACGCCGCCGACATGGCGGTGCAGCTGGAGCCGCTGCTCGGATCGTGGGCCCGGTACTTCTTCGCGGCGGGGCTCCTGGCGGCCGGCCTCACGTCCGCCATCACCGCGCCGCTGGCCGCCGCGTACGCTACTGCCGGCGCCCTCGGGTGGCGGCGAAGCCTGTCCGACACGCGCTTCCGGCTGGTCTGGATGGCCGTGCTCGCCGCCGGGATCATCTTCTCGGGACTCGGCGTCCAGCCCGTGCCGGCCATCCTCTTCGCCCAGGTGGCCAACGGGATCCTGCTCCCCGCGCTCGCGGTCTTCCTGCTCCTGGCGGCCAACGACCGCGCGGCCATGGGCGAGCGCGCGAACGGCCCGGCGCTCAACGCGGCGGGCGCCATCGTCGTGCTGGTGGCGCTCGCGCTGGGGCTGCGGGCGCTCTGGAGCGCGCTCTCCTGAGCGCGGCTGCTGCGTGAGCGGCTCGTTCCTCCTGTTCGCGTACGGCTCCCTGATCGCCGCCGACGCGCCGCCCGCGGCCCGGGAGCTGCTCCGTGGCTGCGAGCGCGTGGGTCCCGGAACGGTGCGCGGCACGCTCTACGACCTGGGCGACTACCCCGCGCTCCTGGTCGCCGGCGACGACGCCGTCAGCGGCGAGGTCTGGCGCTGTCCGCACGAAACGCTCGCGGCGCTGGACCGCTACGAAGGCGTGGCTGAAGGGCTGTTCCGCAGGGTGGGCGTGGAAGTGGAGGGGCGGGGCTGCTGGACGTACGTGGCGGGCCCGCGCCTGGGGCCGCGGCTGACGCCGCAGGCGCGCATCGGATCCGGCCGCTGGAGCGGGAGCGGCGCCGCCGGGGGCTGAGGCCGCCCGGGCCCGGCGGTCAGCTCCCCGCCTGGGTCCGCTCCAGCCCCAGCTGGGTGGCCCAGCGCTCGATCTCGTGCTCCTCGAGCGGGCTGGTGAGCACGCGCGTGCCGGGCAGGTTGGAGAGGGCCGGGTGGGAGCGCTGGATGCGCGTCAGGACCCGGCCGGCGAGGTGCTGGTCCACCTGGTTGATGAGCAGCGCGACGCGCCCGTCCGCCAGGATGGAGACCAGGTCTCCGTCGTTGAGCCGGGCCTGGCGCCGCAGCGACATCCACAGCTCGTCCGGCGCAAGCAGGTCGCGCGTGTCCAGGAGCGCGAGCGCGAAGAAGGGCGTGGGCGCCTCGTCGACGAGCTCCCGCACCGCCACTGCCATCTCCTCGGGCTTCATGGGCCGCAGCTCGCCCTCGTCGTCGCGGGGCTGGAGCTGCCGGTCGGGGCGCACGGAGCCGTTGCGCCGGTGATGTCCCCGCGCGGCGCTGATGCGGATCCGCTCCACGATCTCGGCGGGCGGCAGCTCCGAGAGGACGAAATCGTCGCCGCCCATGCGGAGGCCGCGGGAGCGGGTCATGCTGCGCAGGCCGCGGCTGGGCGCGACGAACAGGATGGGGGCGCCGTTGCCGGCCTTGCGGAGCGTGTAGGTGAGGTTGAACGCGCGCTCCGGGTCGTACGGGTCGACGCCGAGCACGAGCACGCCGTACCGGGCTTCGAGGAGCTTCACGAGCGAGCCCTGGAGCTCGTTGTAGAGCTCCACCTCGAAGCTCGAGGACAGCGCGTGCACCACTTCCGGGGGGAGCACGGCGGACTCGTCCAGGATGGCGATGGTCCCGCGCAGTGAAGTGCGGACCTCGCGCTCGTACGCGGGCAGGTCCTCCGCGACGCCGCCCCCGCTGCGCAGCGTGTAGAGGAAGGGCTCGGTGGAGAAGCTGTGCTGGCGGACGCTGCGGAACGAGAGCCGCTTGCGGCCGCGTCCCAGCGGCTCCATCTCCAGCACTGCCGAGACGTCCTGCTCGATGGTGTGGAGGACGTCGTCGGAGAGCGCCACCATGTCGCTGTTGCTGGCGACCAGGTAGCTGGACGCGCCCGACTGCGCCAGGAACCCCATGAGCGCCCGCGCGGTGGCCTGGGGCGTGTGGGAGTCCTGGAGGAAATGGCGCACTTCGTCGATGACGATGCGGGTGACCGGGCGCGGGCCGTTGTTGACCAGGCGCCTGAGCGCCTCCACGGCCGCGTGCCGCTCCCGCCACAGTCCGAGGCGACCGATCGCCTCGCGCACGTCCACCACCTCGAGGCCCGGGTGCTCGGACAGGGAGCCGGGGCTGAAGCCCACGAACACGCCGCGGCCGTCCACGGTCGCCCGGTCGCTGCCCGTCACCAGCAGGCAGCGCTCCTGCTGCTCCATGCCGGTGATCAGGAAGTGCAGGCCGATCACGCTCTTGCCGACGCCTTCCGGGCCCAGTACCAGGAAAGCCCCGTTCGCGTCGATCCCGCCGAGCCGGGATTCCAGTGCCTCAACGCCAGTAGAACGCATGCGCAGCTATCCGCGTGATGGAGTGAGTTCCGGCCGGCAGTCAGCTGCCGCCGGCGGAGTCGCCCTGCGTTTCGTTCAGCGCCGGCCACCAGAATTCCGGGCTGCCGTCGCCCCGCACGCCGAGAACGGCCCGGGTGCCGCCGTTCTGGTCGGCGAAGAGCAGCGAGCTCTCCCCGTCGGGGGTGAGCCCGAAGACGCCGCGGGTCTGCCCCCGTTCGTCCGCGAAGCCGAGCGTGCCGCTCTGGTCGTCCAGGAAGCCCAGGACCACGCGGGCCGCGCCCGTCGAGTCGGCCAGGGAGACGCCCTGCTCGCCGTTGGCGCGCAGGGTGAGCTTGAGCCGGTCCACGCCGCGGGGGTCGGTCATGACGAAGCGGGCCGTGCCCTCGTCGTCCACTCGCCAGTACCCGCGCGCGCTGCCGTTTTCGCCCATGAGGACCACCTCCCGGGTCCGGATGCTGGGCGACGTGAGGATGGGCAGGCCGTGGTAGAAGGCGTAGTACAGCACGCCGCCGGCCCCGGCCGCGGCGAGCAGCGCGATCACCACCGCCATCCAGCCGAGGATCCGCATCCGGCGGCGGATGGCCGCGGTCTCGACCCGAACGCGCTCGGAGACCAGGTCCCGGAACTCCCGGACCAGCTCCGGCGGCATCTCCATCGTCTCGATCTTCTGGTCCATGTCAGCCGTGGTCAGGTGAGGCGCGCGGCGGTGGCCCTGGCTTCCGGCGCCATCACCAGGAAGTACGTCTCGCAGGCGCGGGCCAGGACGTCGCCTTCGAGGCGGATGTCGCGGCCCTCGTAGCGCGCGATGTCCTCCACGTGGTCGACCACGTCGCGGGGGTGGCACCCCCGGGGCTCGACACCGCGGTTGTAATAGTGCTGGTAGATGAACTCGATGGCGGACGCGTCGAACGGGATGTCCCGGCCGGCGCACACGCGCCGCAGGATCTCCGTGAGCGCCTCGCGGCTCGGGCTCCCCACCTCGATCTTGTACTGGATCCGGCGCATGAACGCCTCGTCCACCAGGTCCTGCGGCTGGAGGTTGGTGGCGAAGATGAGGAGCGAGTCGAACGGCACGCGGAACTTCACGCCGGTGTGCAGCGTGAGGAAGTCGATGTGCTTCTCCAGCGGCACGATCCAGCGGTTCAGCAGCTCGTTGGCCGAGACGCGCTGGCGGCCGAAGTCGTCGATGATCAGCACGCCGCCGGCCGACTTGAGCTGGAAGGGCGCCTGGTACATGCGCGTCTTGTGGTCGTACTGGAGGTCGAGCTGGTCGAGCGTCAGCTCGCCCCCCGTCATCACCACCGGGCGCCGGATGCGGATGAAGCGGCGGTCGTAGCCGGGGAGCGCGCTCAGCCACTCCGGCCCCTCGGCGATCCCCTCCGGCTCCGGGTCCAGACGCTTGTGGTGCGACGGGTCGAACAGGATCATGGTCTGACCCGTGATGTCCACCGCGTTCGGGATGTAGATCTCACCGCCCAGCAGCTCCGAGATGATCTCGGCGATGGTCGTCTTCCCGTTCCCGGGGTCCCCGTGCAGGAAGATGGAGCGGGCGGAGTTGACCGCGGGTCCGAGCATGTCGAAGAGCTCGCGGTCCAGGACCATGTCGCGGAAGCCCTGCTCGATGGTTTCCGGCGTCACGCGCACGTTGCGCAGCGACTGCTTGCGGATCCATTCCTCGAACAGCGCGAGCGGGACCGGCGCCGGGCCGACGTACTCGCTGGCCAGCATGGCCTCGCGCGCCCGGGCGCGCCCCGCGTCCGTCAGGTCGAAGCGGTAGCTGCCGCGGTTCGGACCCGTGGTCCCGCCCACGGCCACGAAGCGACGCTGCTGCAGCCGCATGAGACGGTCGTCCACGATCTCGAACGGGAGCGCCACCGCGCCCGTGAGCTCACGGCCCGTCTGGACGCCCTGCACGTACACCGTCTTCAGGACCAGGTCGTCCACGGCCTCGCCGGTCAGGCCCGTCTCCTCCAGGCTCTCGGGAGCCGGCGGCGCGCCGTTCCCGGACGCGCTGTCCAGCGCCTCCTCGACGACGGGCGTGTACAGGCTAGTGGGATTCATACAGCTTTCCGGTTCTGCGGGAGCCGCGACGCGACTCGCGCTGTGAAGGGCCACGACGCGGGGCGTCGTCGCCGTCGTTGTGGGGGGACCAGCTCAGGGCGTCGCCCACGCGCGTGGCCGTGGCCCGCACGGTCCCGGGCGGGAGCTCGAGCGCGTGCGACGCGCTCCTGTCCACCGCGGTCCAGCGCCAGGGGCGCAGGCTCTCGTAGATCCGGACGATCTGCCCCTCGTCGTCGATGAAGACCACGTCCAGCGGGTAGCGCATGCCGAACATGTGCACCCCCTGGCACGGGCTCAGGAGGATCCCCTCCCCGGGCTCCGGCGCCGGTCGCAGCAGGAAGCCGCGCAGGCGACCCAGCAGGTCGTCGGCCAGCCTGATGCGGGTGCCGAGGACGGTCTCCCGGGTACGGTTCTCCACGCGTAGCGGTCCCATTCTGCTCCCGCGGCGAGTTCTAGAGGCTGCCGAGCGCTTCGATGATCTGGATCAGGCCGGGCCCGACCAGCACGACGAACATCGCCGGGAAGATGCAGAGCACCAGCGGGAAGATCAGCTTGATGGTGGTCTTGGCGGCGGCCTCCTCCGCCCGCTGCTTGCGCTTGTCCCGCAGCGTCTCGGAGTGGACGCGCAGCGCGTTGCCGATCGACGTGCCGAAGCGGTCCGCCTGGATCAGCATGAGCATGAGCGCGCGGATGTCTTCCACGCCCGTGCGGTTGAACAGGTTCCGCAGCGCCTCCTCGCGCGGCTTCCCGGCCCGGATCTCCAGGTTCAGGAGGTGCATCTCGGCGGCCAGGGTCTCGCTCAGCGCGTGGATCTCGTCCGCCACGCGCACGAAGGCCTGGTTCAGCCCGAGCCCCGCCTCCACGCAGACCACGAGCAGGTCGAGCGCGTCGGGCAGCGCCAGGACGACCTCGTGCTGGCGGCGCCTCGCCTTCGCCCGTACCACGAGCAGCGGGAGGACGAACCCCATGGCGGCGAAGTACACGGCGCCTAGCAGCGTGACGGCCGCCTTGGTGCCGAGGATCGGAAGCGCCAACCCGGCGCCGACGCCCAACGCGGCTGCGGCCATGAAGCGGAGGCCCCAGTAGATCGCTCCCGCCCTGGGGCTGCGATAGCCCGCGTGGACGAGGAGCTCGCGCGTGGCCGCCGAGTCGGCCGTGTAGCCCTTGAGCTGCCGGCCCACCACCTCGAGCAGGTCTTCGAGCTGCTGCCGCTGTTCCTGCCGACGCCGGCGATGCAGCGCGCCCTCCGCCTCCGACATGGTCGCCACTTCGGCGACGCGCCGGGTGACGGCTGCCGGGCGGGCCGGGAGCAGCTGCCCGGCGACCACGACGAGCAGTCCGATGGCCAGTGCGGCGCTGAGTGCGATCAGGATCACCATGTCAGATCTCTATGGTTACGACCTTGCGGATCCAGAAGTACCCGATGATCTGCATCACGATCGCGAAGGCGAGCATGCCCCGCCCGATCGGGTGGTCGAACAGGAGCCGGACGTAGTTCGGGTTCAGGGCGTAGAAAGCGAGCCCCACCACGAACGGCATGAGCCCCACCACCAGGCCGCTCATCCGCCCCTGCGCCGTGTACGTGCGCAGCTGGCGCCGGATGCGGAAGCGGGAGCGGATCATGTTCGAGATGTTGTCCAGGATCTCGGCCAGGTTCCCGCCCACCTCGCGCTGCACGAGAATGGCCGTGGCGAAGATCCTCACGTCCACCAGGTCCACGCGGTCCACCATCCCCATCATGGCCTCGGCGAAGGGAACGCCGAAGCGGGACTCCTCGAACAGGGTGCGGAACTCCCCGCCCACCGGCTCGGTCATCTCCTGCCCCACCATCTGGATCCCGGCCGAGAGCGGGTGGCCGGCGCGGATGGCGCGTCCGAGCATGTCGATGGCCTCGGGGAACGTCTCCTCGAAGCGGTTCAGGTGGCGGGACTTCTTCAGCTTCAGGTACGCACGGGGGATCCAGGCGCCGACGGCCGACAGGGCGAGGGCGACGATGGGGCCGGCGCCGGCCGTCATCCCGGCGATCCCGAGGGCGAGGGCGAGGCCCACCGTGAGCACCACGAAGGTGTTCGCGCTCCACGTGCTGTGCGCGTGCTCCAGGAGGACGGGGATGTTCCGGATCCTGGGGATGCGCGAGATCATGAGCTCGAGGCCGCTGGCCTCCGGCCGCCGGTCGCGGAAGAGAGAGCCCGTGCGCTCGGGGAGGTCGGCGCTCCCGGTCATCATCTCGTCCACGCGCCGGCTCACGTCGCGCCGGCGGTACCAGGCCCGGCCGCCCTCGATCACGAGCACGATGGCGACGGTGGCGAACGCCACCGCGACGAACACCAGGGCGGTGGGGATCCAGGGACTCATGACCACTCCTTGAGCGAGCGGGCGGGGCCCTGGGCGGCCTCGGCGCGCGGCCGGAAGCTCTCCTGGGCGCCGGTGCCCTCGGTGTCGGAGAAGAGGAGCTCCCCCAGGTTGATGCCGTGGGCCTTGAGCCGGTCGGCGAAGCGCGGGCGGATGCCGGTGGAGCGGAAGCGGCCGACCACGTCGCCTTCCTCGCTGATCCCCTGGCGCTCGAACTGGAAGATGTCCTGCATGGTGATGACGTCGCCCTCCATGCCGACGATCTCGGAGACCGAGGTCACCTTGCGCGAGCCGTCGGAGAGGCGGCTGAGCTGGATCACCACGTTGATGGCGGAAGCCACCTGCTGGCGCATGGCCTTCTCCGGCAGCCGCAGGTTGGCCATGGAGATCATGGTCTCCAGGCGGCTCAGCGCGTCGCGCGGCGTGTTGGCGTGCAGCGTGGTGATGGAGCCGTCGTGGCCGGTGTTCATGGCCTGGAGCATGTCCACCGCCTCCCCGCCGCGGACCTCGCCCACGATGATCCGGTCGGGGCGCATGCGCAGCGCGTTGATCAGCAGCATCCGCTGCGGGACCTCGCCCCTCCCCTCCAGGTTCGCCGGCCGGGTCTCGAGCCGCACGACGTGGGGCTGGCGCAGCTGGAGCTCGGCGGAGTCCTCGATGGTGACGATCCGCTCGTTGGCCGGGATGTACGACGTGAGGATGTTCAGCAGCGTGGTCTTGCCGGCGCCGGTCCCGCCGGAGATCAGGACGTTCAGGCGCGCCTGGATCACGGCGCGGAGCAGCTCGAGCATGGGCTCGGTGAGGCTCCGTGCCCGCAGCAGGTCGTCGCCGGAGAGGGTGTCCCGCTTGAACTTGCGGATGGACAGGTGCGGCCCGTCCAGCGCGAGCGGCGGGATGATGGCGTTGACGCGGGAGCCGTCGGGGAGGCGCGCATCCACCATGGGCGACGAATCGTCGATGCGGCGTCCCACGGCGGAGACGATGCGGTCGATGATCTGCATCAGGTGGGCGTCGTTGCGGAAGCGCACGTTCGTGGGCTCGAGCTTGCCGAACTTCTCCACCACCACCTGGGCGTGGGTGTTGACCAGGACGTCGGAGACGTCCGGGTCCTTCATGAGCGGCTCGAGCGGGCCCAGGCCGAAGATCTCGTCCAGGACCTGCTGCGTCAGCTTCTCCCGCTCGTCCAGGTTGAGGGCCACCCCCTCCGCGCTGAGCAGGGTCTGGATCTCGGGCTTGATGGACGCCGCCGCGTCCTCGCGGCTGAGCCCGTCCAGGTTGGACAGGTTCAGGCGCTCCAGGAGCTTGCGGTGGATGCGCCCGCGCACGTCCTCCATGGTCCGCGTCCCGGCGTCGCCGGTGCGCGCGATCGGCGCGAGCGGCTCCAGGGTCTCACGCGCTTCCGGACGCTTCGGGCGCCCCGGCCGTTCCGTCGAATCCATGTTCATGAACCGCTCCCGCTTCGTTTGCTGCCGATCTTCCGCGACAGGCGCCGGAGGATCCCGCTCGACTGCTCCCGTACGTCGGGATCGACCGCGCGGGCGATCGCCAGGCCCAGCCGCTTCACGTCCTGGCCGTACTTCGAGCGCGACCCGTTGGCGACCGCCGGCTCCCCCACGTTCACGGACCGCAGCACCGCCGCGTCGTCCTGGCGCAGCATGAACGCGACGGGCACGTTGAGCGCCTTGTCGATGTCCTGGACGGTGACCTGCTCCCCGTTGGGGAGGATCCGGTTGAGGATGACGCGCACGCGCTCCGGCGAGTGCCCGTTGGACATGGCGAGCTCCCCCATGATCCGCTTGGCGTGGCGGAGCGAGGGGAGGTCCGCGTTCAGGACCAGGTAGATGTCGTCCGCCTGGGCGAGGACCGTGCGGGCCATCTCCGTGCTGGGGCGAGCCACGTCAACCACCACCACGTCGTAGTGGTGCCGGATCAGGCGGAGCACCGTGCGCACGTCTTCCGGCCGGATCGCCTCGGCCTCGTCCCGCTGCATGGGCGCGGGCAGGATGTGAATGCCCGACTCGTGCTCGGTCACCAGCGATTCCAGCAGGCTCTCGTCGAGCCGGTGGAGATTCGTGACCAGGTCGCGGATGCTGTAGCGCGGCGTCACGCCCGTCATCACGCCCACGCTGCCGCAGTCGAGGTCCAGGTCCAGCAGCAGCGTGCGCCGTCCCGTCAGCGCGTGGGCGTGGATGGCCGCGTTCACCGCCGCCGTGGTCACGCCCGTTCCCCCCTTCGCCCCCGCGAACGCCACGATCCGGCCGCCCTGGCTGGTGCCGGCCGCCGGACCCCGCCCCAGCTTGCGGCCCACCCGCCGGAGCGCCTCGTCGAGCTGGCGCGGCTCCACCGGCATGGGCAGGTATTCCGACACGCCCGAGCGCATCGCCTCGATCAGGAGCTTGGGCGGGAGCTCCGGGCCGGCGCCGAGGAACAGGCGCGACGGCCGGGCGTCGGAGAGGAGGCGGATGTAGCGCAGCGAAGCCACCGGGTCCCCGTCGAAGTCGGCGATGATCAGCTCCGGGTCGTCCTTGTGCAGCTCCTCCAGCGACTCGCTGTCCAGGTCCCCCGCCGGCACGGGCAGGTCCGTCACCACGCGCAGCATCTCGGGGAAGTCCTTCAGGAGCCGGGAAACGGCTTCCCGGAACTCCCGGTTCCCCGAGATCACCGCGGTCCTCAGCTTGGCGTCATCCATTTCGAAGTCGCTATTCCACGAGGCGGATCTGGCGGACGAGCGGGCTCTGCGTCGGCCCGGCCGGACCCGTTCCCTCCACGTAGTAGAGGAAGCGGGCGAGCACGGCGTCCTTCCGCTTGGTCTGCCCCACCAGGAAGATCTTGGCGAAGTTGTTGAACTCGATCTCGTCGGACGGATTCGATGTCCTGGTTCAGCATGGCCGGGTCCACCAGCCCGATCACGATCACCCGCGGGCTTCGAATCCAGCCAGTCCGTCCCCGGCGCTCGAGCCGACCACCGTCTTCGTGGCCTCGTCCCATTGGGCGCCGGGGTCCATCGTCCATGAGATCGCCGATGCCCTGGAACGTGGGGCCGATCATGTTGCCGGGCTCCAGGTCGTACTGGTCCTCGGTGGTGCTCGGGTCCCCGTCCCCGATCACCGTCGTGGTCGGGTTGCAGGTGACGATGTTGTTCCGGAAGTCGTTGGCGCCGCTCGAATCGCCGATCCGCCACGGGTAGAACACGCCGGGTCGCGCGATCTTCGGGTCGTGCGGGTCCGACGGCTTGATGTTGAGCACCCGGCCGTAGTCGTCGGTGTACGCGTCGCTGCCGTTGCGCCAGGCGCTGCCGTAGCCGGTTGCGCCGGTGGCGTCGCCCACGGCCTGGGCCACCTGGTAATAGTCGCCGTCGCCGGGGTTGTAGTCCCAGTCCTCGTCCTCGTCCCACCAGTCGTCGCCGTCGGCGTCTTCGCCGCTCCCCTCGTGCCAGAGGTCGGGGAGCACGAACGGCTTCAGGCAGGCGTTGCTGGCGCCCGAGTTCATGGCCACCGCGGCGGCTTCGGCCGTGACCGCGATCTGGTTCACGCCGAACACCTTCGCGAACCAGGTCGCGATGCCGCGGCGGCGGACCCACACCCGGACCTTCTGGCTGTCGGGGATGACGGCCACCCGGACGTCCTGGACCTGGTCGATGTGCTCGTTCCGGATCTCGTTGCGCGCCACGTAGTCGTGCGCGCGCGCGTCCGCCGAATCGATGGTGGCGGGCGCGTCCGCGGGCGTGAAGTCCAGGTACGCGCTGGCGCCGGCCAGCGCGGCGGCGTCGGCCATGCGCTGGGCCTCGGCGCGGCCGGTGTAGGCCATGCCGAGGTCCACGGCCAGCGAGATGATGGCCAGCAGTCCCAGCAGCATCACGGCGACGAGGGGGATGGCGACGCCCTCCCGGCGTCCGGAAACGATCACGTCCACGTGCAGATCCATGGCTCGCTCACTCTTCCTGCCCGCCTCCTCCGGGGACCGGGGGCGGCGGGACGGTCAGCTCCCCGACGGGAAGCTTGATGACGGACTGGTCGAAGATCCTGCTGCGCTCCCACGTGGCGGGCTCGCCCGTGGGCAGGGCCGGCGAGGTGTCGCTCGGCTTCACGAGATACGGCGTCACGATCACCAGCAGCTCGGTCTGGGTGTCGCGGCTCGAGCGGTTGCTGAAGAACGCGCCGATGATCGGGATCTGGCCCAGGATCGGGATCTGGTCCACGTCCTTCTGGTGCTCGTTGTTGAGCAGCCCCGCGATGGCGATGCTCTGCCCCGACTTCAGCTCCACCTGCGTGGTGGCACGGCGCGTGTTCAGCGCCGGGATCTGGTAGCCGGAGAACGTCAGGCCGTTGGCGAAGTCCAGCGAAGACACCTCGGGCGCCACCTCGAGACGGATGCCGCCGTCGTTCATGATGCGCGGCGTGAAGTTCAGCCGGATGCCGAACTCCTTCCACTGGATCGTGACCTGGTTGTTCGCGCCGCCCTGGACGGACGGGTAGGGGAACTCGCCGCCGGCCAGGAAGGTGGCTTCCTGCCCCTCGATGGCCACGAGGTTCGGCTCGGCCAGGCTCTTGAAGTACCCCTGCGTGCGCAGCGCGCGCAGGAACCAGTCGAGCTCGGTGCCGTTGTCGCCGAGGAGCAGGAGCTGGACGATGCCCTCGGAGAGCGTCTCCAGCGAGGAGCCCACCACCTTCTCCACGTTGCCGAACTCGTGCGGGTTCAGCGCCCGGATGTCGCTCGAGAGGTTGTGCAGGATGCTGCGGTCCACTTCGGCGAAGCGGACGTGCAGGAGCACCTGCTGCGCCGAGGGCGCCACCATGTTGTTGATGACCTCCGCGCCGCCGCTCTGGAGGATCTCCATGGCGCGCCGGGCGGTGCGGGGATCGCGGACGGTGCCGCTCACCACCACCGCCTGGCCGCTGGCGGTGACCCGGATGTCCGCCTGCGGGAAGAGCTGGTCCATCTGCCGCTGGAGCGCCCCGACGTCCGGCGTGACGGCGACCGTGTACATGCGCACGCCGCCGTCCTGCTCCCAGACGAACAGGCTCGTGGAGCCGACGCCGATGGCGTTCACCACCAGCTCCCCGGGGGAGACCAGGGCGTAGTCGGCGATGGAGGGGTCGCCCACGAGCACCCTCTTGAGCGGCTGCGGCTGCGTGAGCAGCGCGGAGCTCCCCTTCGCGAGCGTGATCACCTGCCCGGGCTCCGACATGACCCGCTGCGCTGCGGCCCCGCTGGCCCACGCCAGCCCCACCACCATCACCATTGCCGCCAGCCAGCGCGGCCCCACGGAGGCGCCTTCACCCCCATGCTCGTAGCTCATGTCTGCGCCCTTTCCCTGGTGTGCGTGCGAATTTAGCAGTCGACGACCGGCTCAGAATCGCTGCAGCGAACGAGCGCCGCCACGGTACAGCTCCACCGAGGGCGGCGCCGGCCGCGGCACCACGCGCCCCGCCGACGAGCGCCGGGTGGGTCCCGACATCAACGCGCTCTTGCGGATCCCGTCCGTGCTCACCTCCGCCACGTCGATCATGTTGCGGAGCGCGAGCTGGAGCTGCCCCTCCTGGCTCGCCAGCGTCAGCTTCTCCGCTTCCTGGGGCGTCACCAGGAGGGTGACCACCGAATAGGTCATCGGCTTGCCCTCCTCGTCGCGGCTGGACACCTGGCCGGCGGCCAGGACGGTCATGTCCTGGAGGATGATCTGCGTGCGGGGCTCGCCGCCCTGTTCCAGGCTGAGGAGCACGTCCACGCGCGTGTACGGGATCACGAACCCGGCCACCGAGACCACCTCGTTCACGCGGATGCTCAGCGCCCGCTTGCCTTCCGGGATCGTGATCGGCAGGCCGGCGCCGCTCCCCTTCTCCGCCAGGTCGCTGGCGAGGATCGGCTCGTTCATGTGCACGGCCGTCATGATCCCCCGGCCCACCGCGTCGGCCGGGACGGAGACGTAGTTGTCGGGCAGGGAGCTGGCCGGCCACTCGATCACGTTCAGGTCCTCCCGTGTCAGCAGCGCGCCCACGGGGAGCGCCCGCGCGGCCACCACCACCTGGGCCGTCCGGTCCGGCCGGACCGCCACGGACGTGGCGGGGCGCGTGGACAGGTAGCGCAGCGTCGAGAACCCGGCCACGGCGGCCGCGACCAGCGCGAGCAGGAGGATGACGACGACGCGTCGCTGCTTCATGAATCCCTTCTCCTATTCGTTCCGCATGACCATGCGGCTCTTCAGCGTGATCGTGGCCTGCCCCGTGGTCCAGCTCAGGAACGGGCCAACCAGGTTGAACCGGTACGGGTACTCGAGGTAGACCATGCTCGGCTGCCCCGTCGCGACTCCGCCGCCGCCGCCGCCGTCGTCGAGATCGATGCACGGCGGCGAGCCGCAGGGTCTGCGTCAGCCCGCTCGGGTCCAGGCGGCCGTTCGCCAGCGCCTGCGCGACATGGGCGAGCACCGAGTCCGCGGTCGAGTTGTTGGCCACGGCCGAGACCCGGGCCCCTTCGCGCGCCGCGTCGGCAATGACGTGCTGGGCGCTCCAGGCCCGGGCGAAGTCGATCATCCCCATGACGATGAGGAGCAGGATCGGCGCGATCAGGGCGAACTCCACCACCGCCTGACCTGGCCGGGAGCCGCGCTCCCGCGATTCCGGCCGCGCGGCGCGACGCGTCATCCCATTAGCCATTTCGAGTACGGGGTAAAGAGAGTCAGTGCCGCCGCGCCGGCGATGGCCACGGCGTACGGGACGGTGAGGCGTCCCTCGTCGCCGAGCCGGGCGCGGTGGCCCTTCGAGCCCAGCGTAGCGGCGTGCTTCGCGAGGTCCAGCGTCATGACCGTCGCCTCGATTCCAGCGCGCCTGCGCACCACCATGAGAATGGCCACCAGGCCACCCATCGCGCCGAACGCCAGGAGGTACGGGACGAGCCCGGCCCACCCCACCGCCAGCGCTCCGACCATCAGGAACTTCGCATCCCCGCCGCCGATCGCACCGATCGCGAACGCGGCGAAGGCCAGCGCGAACGCGAGCAGCCCCGCGAGCAGCGCCCCCGGGATGCTCCCCGCCCCGCCCGCGCCGGCCGAGGCCAGCAGGGCGAGGGGGAGGCCCGCGAGGACGAGACCGTTGGGCACCCGTCGAGCCCGGACGTCCGTGATGGCGCCGAGCATGAGGACAACAGTAACGGGTACCGCAAACAGTGTCGAGGACATTCACTTCGTTTCGCGTGAGATCCGGCGGCGCGCGAGCGGGTGGGACGTTCTGCCGCCCCACCCGCACAGGCCGCATTGCCCGGCGTGGTCACGTCGCTGTACGTGTTGCCGGGCGCGTCGTTCAGCGTGTTGGAGATCGTGTCGAAGATCGTCGCCGATGGCGTTCCGGAAGATCAGCATCACGGCGACGAGGCCGATGGCCACGAGCGCGATGATGAGCACGTACTCCACGAGGCCCTGGCCGGACTCGTCCGACAGGAAGCTCTGCCACAACTCCTTCATTGTTCCTCCTCGTCCCACTGGGGACCGGGTGAGTGACTGCCCGAATGTCGGGCGGGATCGGGGCGGGCGCCCGAACCGGCGCCCGACAAGGGGAGCTACCCCGTTCTGGCAGGTCGCTCGACCCGCCGTCGCCCGAACATGGTTACAGGAGGCGTGCCGCGCATGTGGTGTGGGGTTTTCCGCGCCATTGCTCGATTTTTGCGCCATTGCCGGATGTCTCCCGGCTCCGCCTTGTACCGCATCGGGACAGCGGGAACGTCACGATGCGACACGGCCGCGGCCGTGCGCTGGCCGGCCAGGGAACCCGCGTTCAGCATGAACGAGGCTCGCCGCCAGCGCGAGGACCAGGACCGCCGCGGCGATGAGGCTGACGAGCCTCGCCAATGTCTCGACGCGCCCGGGCCGCCAGACCAGGCGCACCTCCTCGGATGCGGGGACCACGAGCAGGTGATGCGGCGCGGCCGGGTAGGGCCCGGCCCCAGGAGGCACGAGGCGCCACGCGGGGAAATACGAGAGCCGCAGGAGCAGTGGCGTGCCCGGGCGGGCGCCGGAGAACCGGATCTCGCCAGGGAGCATGCGGACCGCGGCTTCGGGCGACCGCAGGGACGACACGGCGTGAGAGCCGCCGGCAACGGGCGGCGGTGCCGCCACGGGAAGCGGCAGCCGTCCTCCGGAAGCGAACCACTCGGCGGCGGCGCCGGGCAGGGAATCGGGAGGAACGGGATGGAGGGTGCCGGGGTCCAGGGCCACGGCGTCGTCCTGGATTTCGAACAGCCGCCATATCGAGTCTCGAGCCACCTGCCGCGCACCGGTAAGGTCGGAGGCCTCCAGGAACGCGGGCGTCCCGGCCAGGACGATGAAGCGGGCGCCGAGGAGGCGTGCCTGGCGAACGCCGAGGTCCGGGTCCGGCCGGGCCTCCCCGGGCGGCGACAGAAACCCCACGGCACCCGTGAGGTTCGCGCGGGCGCGGTTCACGTAAGGGGCGTTCGGGCTGGACTCCTGCCACAGGCCGCCCAGATGCGTCTGCCGGACCACCCGTACAGGTGCTGTAACGCGCCGTCGCTCAGGAGGCGCGCCGTCCTCTCGTTAGGGGCGTGCTGAATCGGGAAGCGAACGGCGTCCAGCACGGCGCCGGGAGGGAGGCCGCGGAGCGTCGCCCGCAGCGCGGCCCATGACGCCGAATCGGCCGCGGCTCCAGCCCCGGCCAGGATCACCTCCGCCGCTCGCCTGGGTGGCGCGCGCACGATCAGGAGCCCGAGCATCACGCCGAGGCCGAATAGCCCGGCCGCGGCACGCGGAAGGTCGCGTCGCCCGGTCAGATCCCGGACGGAGCGGCCAATCGCCACCACCGCGAGGCAGCTGGCAGACCAGAACCCGAAGGGGAGGAGCCGAGCCGCGTAGAACGGCGGA
This sequence comes from uncultured Gemmatimonadales bacterium, assembly GCA_963798845.1. Lineage (GTDB taxonomy): Bacteria > Gemmatimonadota > Gemmatimonadetes > Longimicrobiales > RSA9 > CAVUKA01. Next base: position 537,701 of record CAWCUS010000006.1, read on the forward strand.
TCCGGCAGCGCCAGCGGCACAACCGAGACGAAGAGAAGCAGGGCCGCGAGGCGGTAGAACGCAGCGCCCAGGGCGGCGGGGCGCCGGATGAACGCGAGGAGCGCCAGGGCCGCCAGCGGGACACCCTCGTAGAGCAGAGCGTGGACCTGCGCGGTCGGAACGGGGCCCCAGGTCAGCCGGCTCATCTCCCCGGAATACACGAGGAACGGCACCGTCCACCAGGCCGACAGCGCGAACGCGGCGGCCCACGTCCCCGCCATTAGCAGCCACCCGCGGCGCCGCGCCAGGGCCAGCGATCCCACCACCACCACTCCCGTCACCAGGACGTGGGAAAGCGCGGTCGCGGCGAGGAGCACCGTCGAGAGCGCGAAGCGCGGCGCTGTCGGCCGGTCCAGAAGACGTGGGAGCGAGGCGAGGTAGAACAGCGCCAGCGGCACCGCCAGTCCGAAGGAGAACTCGCCGACCACGGCGGCTTCGACGGTGCCGCCCGCCAGCGCCAGCGCGTGGGACAGCAGGAAGAACGCCGAGCCCGCCGCCGCCAGCGCGGCGCCGGACCGGGAGCCTCCGGTCGCGACGACCACGGATCCCGCCGCCACGGGCGTGAGGACCGGCCCCAGGAGCACGACGAAGGTCACGGCCGCGGCGAGCGGCACGGCCGCCGACAGGGCGCCGATCAGGAGAGCCGGGAGCGGAAAATAGAAGTAGAAGCGCGGAAATCCTCCGAACCAGGCGTACGACCAGCCGCGGAAGCCGCCGTGATGCAGCGAAGCGATGGACTCCTGGAGCGGCGCCATGTGCCCTCCCAGGTCGCCGAGGACCGGGACGGCGGGATGGAGGAGAGGGGCCGGGCCGGTGCCGTACACGACGGCCGCGGCGCCGAAGGCCAGCGAGAGCGCGATCCAGCCGGTGTTGCTTCTCACCGGGGCGGCGAGGCCGCGGGGGCGTGTGCGGGCCCGCGCGTGTGGCTGCGCCGGATCATGCCGGCGGCGAGGGCGAGGAGGAGGAGGGCGGCGGCCGTCCAGCTCGTGGCGAGGCTGGCGCGCTCCGGCCATCCCGTGACCCAGACCAGCCGGACTTCGCTGGAGAGGGGAAGGACGAGCATGTCGTTGGGCGCGGCGCGGAACGGTCCGCGGCCGGGTGTGGCCAGGCGCCAGTTCGGAAAGAAGGAGAGGCGGACGAGCAGGGGCTGTCCGGGAACGGCGCCGCGCAGGGTAATGTCGCGGGGCCCGAGGCGGACCTGGGCCTCGCCCAGGCGAACGGCGCCCGGGAAGGCGGATCCCCGCGGCGCGAGGGCGGAGTCGATCCGAACGGGGAGCGGCGAGCCGCCTCCGCGCTCGAACCAGGCCGCGGCTGCCGCGGAGAAGGAGTCGCGCGCGGTCGGGGCAACCCGCGCCACGCCTACCGCGGCGGCGGCACCGGCGATTTCGTAGAGTCGCCAGCTCGAGTCGCGCGCGAGCTCCCGGACGCCGTGAAAGCGAAGCGTGTCGAGCGCCGCGGCGGGCCCCGACATCACGAGGTACCGGGCGCCGAGCAGCCGCGCCTGCCGGATGCCGAGGTCGGGATCCGGAGGACGCTCGGGGAACACCCTCATCCTGGAGCTCAGGTCGCCCCGGAGGTTGCCGCGCGCGCGCAGCTCGAATGCGCTCCGCCGGCTGGATTCCTGCCAGGTTCCGCCGACGGTGCGGTGGCCCGTGAGCCGGTGGAGGTGCAGCAGGCCGCCATCGGCGAGGAAGCGCGGGGGATCCGTATTGCGGGCATGAAGAGACGCTTCGGCCACCGCGCCCGGCGGCAGGCGCTGGATGTACCGCTCGAGAGAAAGCCACGCGGCCGCGTCCACGGCCTCGCGCATGCCGCCGAAGTTCACTTCAGCCGTCCTCCTCGGCGGAGGGCTGGCGGCCGCGACGACCAGCAGGGCGCCCAGACCCGCGATTCCGATGACGGCACGTACCCGGCGCCGCCGCGCCGCCATGGCCAGCACCGACTGCCAGCCCGCCACCACGGCAAGGCTGCACCCCGCCCAGAGGCCGAAGGGAAGAAGGCGCCCGGGGTAGAACGGCGGATCGGGAACCACGAGGGGAATGATGCCGGTGACCATGAACACGCCAGCCACGCGGTAGAAACGCGGCCCCAGCGCCGTGGTGCGCCAGCCGAGGGCCAGGAGCGCCAGCACGCCCACCGGCACCCCTTCGTACAGAAGCGCCGCCAGCTCGCGCGTAGCGATGGGCGACCAGCTGAGCCTGCCCATCTCGCCCGCGTACCACAGAAACGGGACCGTCCACCACGCGGACAGGAGGAACCCTGCGGCCCACGTCCCCGCCGTCCTGAGCAGGTCGCGTCCGCGCCCCACGAGCGCGACGGAGCCGATCACGGCCACGGCCGTTCCCAGCACGTGGGAAAGAGCCGTGGCCGCCAGCAGCACAGAGGACAGGATGAACCACCCCGCGCCGGGACGCCGCATCAGCCCCGGCAGCGAAGCCAGGTAGAAGATCCCCAGCGTCACGGACATCCCGTAGGAGAACTCTCCCACGACCGCCGCCTCCAGCGTTCCCCCCGCCAGCGCGAGCGATCGAAACAGGAGGAAGACCCCGGTCCCCAGCGCGATCAGCACCGCGCCGCCGCGCGTGCCGCCCGTCGAACGGGCCAGCCCGGCCGCCGCCAGCGGCAGAAGCGCCGGGCCCACCAGTACGACCACCACCGAGGCGTGGCCGAGGCCGATCAGGGCGGAGAGTCCGGCGATGAGGAGGGCTGGGAGCGGGAAATAGAAGTAGAAGCGCGGGAATCCGCCAAACCAGCTGAACGACCAGCCACGGAACGACCCCTGGCGCAGCGCCTCCATCGACTCGCGGATGGGCACCATGTGGCCGCCCAGGTCGCCGAAGATCGGAGGATCGGGGGAAAGGAGAGGGCGGATTCCTGTGCCGAACCCGACTGCGGCAAGGCCGATGAGAATGGAGAGCCCGATCCAGGGAACGCGGCAGGGAGGCGACGCGGGGAGGTGGCCGGCGACACGGGGGTCGGCGCCTTCGGTGCCGGGTCGCATCACCTATCTGGGGGGCGGCGCTGCTCCGGCGGGATCCGCAGGCGCGGCAAGCCCGGAAGCCTCGCGGGAGAGCCGTGCATAGAGGGAAAGGAGCTGGGCGAGCCCGCCGATCCGGCTGCGCCACTGGTTGAAGGCGCGGTCGCGAGCCCCGTGGAGTGCCACGGGGACCTGGACGAGGGAGCTTCCACTCCGGGCCAGGCGCCAGAGCACTTCGGTGTCCCAGAGCCACCCCTCCTCCTTGACGTCCGGGAGGATCGCGCGCATGGCGGTGCCGTCGAACGCCTTCATGCCGGTCTGGTGGTCCTGGAGGCCGCTGCGGAGCACGAGGCGAGCGGCCGCGTTCACGGCGCGGCTGGCCAGGCGGCGCAGGGCGGGGCGCGCGGCGAGCGCGGCCCCCATTTTGGCGCCGGCGGCGCAGCCGGCGCCATCGCGGACCGCCCGGATGAGGGCTGGCAGGTCTTCCGGGGCGAGGTCGAGGTCGCTGTCCATGAAGGCGAGGATCTCTCCCCGGGCCTGCCGGAGGGCACGCGTCAGGACCAGCCCCTTGCCCGGGCGGTCCACGGGCACGACGCGGATGGAAGGATCCGCCCGGAGCGCCCGGGCGACCGTGTCGTCCGAGGAAGCGGAGTCGCCGAGCAGGATCTCGTACGTCCAGCCGTTCTGCTCGAGCGCGGCCGCGACGCGGAGAACCACCTCCGCAATGGTATCGGCTTCGTCCCGTGCCGGGAGGACGACGCTGACGAGGGGCGGTGCGTTGCGCACGCTGGGGTCAACCATGGTCAGCCGGATCGAGGATTCGCGACCGAAGCGAAAGGGGCAACCCCTGTTCCCCGGACAGGTCCGGAGAGGCGGGGGCCGTTCGTGGCGGTGTTGCAGTGTTTTCCGCCCGGACGGGCGGCGGACGCGAGACCCTCTCTGTTCTGCCGCGAGACACTCGTGCGGCCCGCAGCGCAACAGGGTGCCTGCTGCCTTCCAGGCGGTAGAGGCGGACGTCCGCCTCGGTCGGGCCCGGGATCGGCACGAGCCACGACGGCGCTCGCCCCGGATCAGGGCGCCGTACAGCGTCTCCCGTCCGTCGCGCTCGGGAACGAGATAGGCGTCCCTCCCGGCCGGACACACCAGGACCACATCGACCCCCCGTTCCCGGAAGTCGCGGGGGTCTGCCTCATCGAGCGAGGCGTCGAGCGTGGCGATGACGACACGATTGCCCGAGTTGTGGAGATAAGGGGCGGCGAGGACCGAGTGCGGCGTATGATAGAGGATGGCCGGTCCCAGGTCGACGTGTGTGGCGATCACACTGGGGCGGAGGCCGGCCAGGGCGGTGACCGCCTCCCGATCGGAGCAGCCCGTGGACGTGTGGAGCGAAGGAGTCCGCGTCCGCCGGAGAACGGTCCCGGCGAAGATCCAGCCGAAGATGCTGCACACCACGAGAGCCCCCCGCGCCCACGCGCGCAAGCGCGAGGCGTGTATTGAAGCGGCGACATCGGAGATGGCGACACCGAGCAGGGCTGCACCAAAGGCTTCGGCGTAAAGGAGCCAGCGCAACTGGAAAAACCCGATCACGGTCGTGGCGGCGAGCGGGAGGAGGAGAGCCGCGCGAGCGGCCCGGTGGTCGGGCTTGCGCAGCAACACCACCGCCGCGAGGAGGGCGACGACGGGCGCGCCGAAGTGCATCACAATGGGAGCCGCCGCGAGCGTCTCCTCTCGAACCTCGCTGATGCGGGGCAGCCGAATGCCGGCCAGCGTCGGGTCCAGGCTGGCGTAGGGGCCGAGGAAGAAGCGCGGGTCGAGGGCGGCAATGATTGCGGCGAGCGCGCCGCCGGAAAGGACCGCGGTGCCCAGCCGCGTGGCGGTGGTCCGGTCTTCGACGGCCGGGGCGGCGAGCCACCAGAACGCCAGCAGTCCGAGCGCCACCAGCAGGTGAATGGCGCTCACGCGGTCCAGATAGACGGCGAGCCATTGCGCCGGAGCCCGCTCGGCCACGATCGCGAACGCGAGAACGGCGGCGGCGGTGCCGTGGAACCGGGCGTTCACATCACGCCAGCGGTGGGTGTCGCCCGCAAGCCACGCGATCCCCAGAACAAGGGTGGCGAGAGCGTACGCGAGCAGCGCCTCGACGCTGAGCCATAGGCCGAATCCCGCAGCGAGTCCGGCGACCACGGCCATTCCGGGACGTGGTCGGATCAGCATCCGGACGATGGCCCCGAAAAGCACGAGGGCCGTCAGGAGAATGAGGTGGTGATGGTCGGCGCGGCCCGGATAGCCGTAAGAGAAGCAGACGGCCTGTCCCATCACGAACAGCGCGACGAGGGGCGCGGAGAGCTCGGTGAGGAGCGGCCGAACCATCCACGCTGCCGCAATCGCCGCTGCGATCAGGAGCGCGGGCGGGAGCAGGAGCGCCGTCAGCAGCAGAGGGTCGTGGGAGAACGGCCGCAACGCCGTGGTGACGACGATGATCAGGACGTCCAGAGGGCGCGTCCAGTGCAGGTCGTCTCCGAATGGAACGTTGCTGCGGGGAATGGTCCCGTCGAACCAGCTGGCGCCGGCCATGAGGCGCCGGACGCGGACGAGCCGCATGTAGCCGTCCGTCCCCGGCAGCCAACCCCTGGAGAGATCGCCCCACCGGTGCATGGAGACCACGGCCATCCACGACGCCATGGTCGCGCTCGAGACGATCCACGCCACCGCCGAACGCGCGCGCGGCAATGTCATGGCCGAAGCTCGTACAGGACCGCTTCGCCGGGGGTGTGGGGCACGCGTTTCAGCCAGGGGGGCGGCGTCCCGGCAACGAGTCGCCCGAACAGAGTCGGCTTCCCCCGGTCCTCAGCGCTGAAGAACGACTCGTCGTGGCCGGGACAGACGACCACCAGGTCGGCGCCACGCGCCTCCAGGATCTGGCGCGAGATCCCGGGATCCACGGCGTTCAGTGCCTCATGGACCGCGAACATGCCGGTGTTGCGGTGATAGGGGGAAGCCAGCACTGCGTCCGGCGTGCGGAACAGGATGGCGGGTCCGAAGTCCACGTGCGCGGCAACGACCCTCGGCTGCCGCAGGTCCGGGTCGCCGAGCGCGGAAATCACGTCCGTCTCCCCGCAGCGCGCCGGGCCTCCGGCGGCCGGCGGGCGAGCGCCCACGGCCGCGTCCACGAGCGCGCCGCCGAACACCCATCCGGTGGCCCCCAGCACGACGGCCAGTGCTTTGACGAGCCGGTGACGGAAGCGGTCCCCGAGCCGCGCCCGGAGACGCAATGCGTAAACCGCGAGCAGGGCGGCCGCGATCATCTCCGCATACAGGAGCCAGCGGGCCTGTGACACGCCCATGACGGAAGTGGCGAGGAGGGGGAGCGCCAGGACCGCTGCGGCGCGGCGGTGTGGGCTCCCCGGGCGCAACAGCACGGGCAGCGCCGCCGCGGCGGCGACAGGAGCCCCGAAATACGCCACGGCCCTTCCCGGGCTCCACGGGAGCGGGCGGAACTCCTGCACACGACTGAGCCAGAAGGCGCGCAGCTCGGGCGGCACGTTCGCGAACGGGCCGGCGAGGAAGCCGGGCGCAACGCGTGTGAGGAGTCCGGCGAGCACCACGGCTCCGCCTGCGGCCATGGCGGTCCGGGGCGCAAGACCGGTGGCGCGGACCTGGCCGACCGACGCCCAGAACAGGACGAGGCCCATGGCCAGAAGGACGTGGACGGCGCTGATCCGGTCGAGCTCCAGGCTCAACCAACCGGTGTACGGCCGCTCCAGCACCAGCGCGATCATCAGACCCAGGGCAGCCCAGGCGTGGAAGCTCCGGTTGACGCGCGCCCACGAGCCCGTCCGTGACTCGGTCAGCCACGGCAATCCGAGCAGCAGCGTCGCGAACCCGTAAACGAACAGCGCTTCCGTGCTGACCCAGATGCCGAGGGCGGCCACGATCCCGCCCAATCGCGCTGCCTCGAGCGCGCCCTGCCGGTCCGCGATGCGGACCAGCGCCCCCAGCACCAGCGCCGCCAGGAGAAGGATGAGGAGGTGGTGGTCCGCGCGGCCGGGAAGGCCGTAGCTGGCGACCAGGGGCTGGCCCAGCACGAACAGCGCGGTCATGGATGAATGAAGGTCCCGCACCATGGGGCGCACCATCCACGCGGCGGCTACGCACGTCCCCAGGAGGAGGAGTGGCGGCAGGATCAGGCCTGCCGCGAGCACCGCGCGCGCCCCGAGCGCCGGCTCGAGCGGGAGCGCGAGGAGCAAGAGTACGAGGTCCAGCGGACGCGTCCAGTGCAGGGTCTCGCCGAAGGGCACGTTGCTCCGCGCGATCCCGGGGTCGTACCAGCGCAAGGGGGAATGGAGGAGCTCGCGCACCCTCACGAGGCGCATGTAGCCGTCAGGGTCGGCCAGCTGGCCGCGCAGGAGCTCGGGCCAGTGACCGCCCGGGAGCGCGGCCGCGGTCGCGAGGATGCCCGCGGCCGCGAGGGCCCACGCCCACGCGGGCTGATGGCGCGGCAGCGCCGGTTCGGGGGAGGGCAGGCTCAAGCTTCGCTGCCCACCACGAGGTCGTGCTTCTCGATGATGCGGTCGAGCCGGCCGCGGGAGATGCCGAGGATGTCCGCGGTCTGGCTCTTGTGGCCGCCCGTCTGGAGCAGGACGCGCTGGACGTAGGCGCGCTCGGCGGCTTCCAGCACGCGGTCCAGCTCCACCTCGCCGCTCGGGACTTCGGCCGCGTACGCGCCCTTGAGCGGGCCGCCGGTGAGGTCCAGGTGCTCGGGCGCCAGCGTGTCTCCCTGGGCCAGGACCACGGCGCGGGTGAGGGCGTTCTCCAGCTCCCGCACGTTGCCGGGCCAGTCGTGGATGGCCAGGCGGCGGAGCACGTCATCGGGGATGCGGGGCGCGGCGCGGCCGGCCATGGCCGCGGCCTTGCCGACCATGTGGCGGGCGAGGAGGGGGATGTCGGAGCGGCGCTCGCGCAGGGGCGGGACGACGATCTCCACCACCCTGAGGCGGAAGTAGAGGTCCTCGCGGAAGCGGCCTTCCTGGACGAGGCGCTCGATGGGCCGGTGCGTGGCGGCGAGGACGCGTGCCTCGGAGAAGCGCGGCTTCTCGCCGCCCACCGGGTAGAACTCGCCTTCCTGGAGGACGCGCAGCAGCTTGGCCTGGAAGGCGTTGGTGGTGTCCCCGATCTCGTCGAGGAAGATGGTGCCCCGGCCAGCCAGCTCGAAGCGGCCCTTGCGGTCCGCCTGGGCGCCGGTGAAGGCGCCCTTGACGTGGCCGAACAGCTCGGACTCCAGCAGCGTCTCCGGGAGGGAGGCGCAGTTGACGGAGATGAACGGCTCGGGCGCGCAGCGGGAGTTGTCGTGGATGGTGCGGGCGATGAGCTCCTTGCCGGTCCCGGTCTCTCCGCGGATGAGGACCGGGGCGGTGGAAGACGCCACGCGCCCGACGATCTTGAAGACCTCGATCATCGCGGGGTGGCGTCCCACGAGGCCGTTGGTCTGGAGCTGCTCGATGGCATCGTCGCCGGCGCGGCCGGCGTGGGCGCTGCGGGCCTGCTCCTCGAGGGCGGAGCGGACCACGTCGTCGACCTGGTCCAGGTCGAGCGGCTTGACCAGGTAGTCGTAGGCGCCGTCCTTCATGGCGTCGATGGCCGTCTGCATCTCGTCGTACGCGGTCATCAGGACGACGGCGATGTCGGGGGCGTCCGCGCGGATCTTCCGGAGCAGGTCGAAGCCGCTCATGCCGGGCATGCGGAGGTCGCTGAGCACGAGGCCGGGTGCGAAGCGGTGGAAGGCGGAGAGGGCGTGCTCGGCGTCCTCGAACGCCTCGACCTCGTACCCGGCCTGGCCGAGGTGGCGCTGGAGGATCTCCCGGTGCGACGGGTCGTCCTCGACGATCATGATCCGGTGGCTCATCGGCATCAACGGGCTCCAGCGAGAACGGGTTTTTCGTCGGTTGCGGTAGGGGCGTCGGGGGCGTCGGACGTGGCCAGCTGGAGGCGCACCACGAAGGCCGCGCCGGTGCCGGTGGCCACCGGCTCGCAGGTGATCTCGCCCCCCCACCGCTGCACCACGCGCGCGGCCATCGGGAGCCCGATCCCGTTGCCGCGCGGCTTGGTGGTGAAGAACGGCTCGAAGATGCGGCGCGCGAGGCCGGGCGGCACGCCGGGCCCGTTGTCGGCCACGCGCACGCCCACCTCGCCCGCCTCGCGGTCCGTCCACGTGGTGATCCGGATCCGGGGCGAGCCGGTGCCGTCCAGCGCGTCCAGCGCGTTCACCAGCAGGTTCATCCACACGCCGCGCAGCGACTCGGCGTCGCAGTACGCGCGGTCGGGGTCGGCGGCGCGGGACACGGCCACGTCCACGCGCAGGATGCCGAGCTTGGGCCCGAGGACCTGGAGGGCGTCGTCGATGGTGCCGTGGACGGAGCAGGCGCCGGCGCGGCCGCGCGCGGGCGGGCGGCCCATCTCCAGGACCGTGCGCACCACGCCGTCGAGGCGGTTCACCTCGCTCAGCGCGATGTCGAGGACGCGCGGCGCGTCGTCCGGCAGGCCGCCGCGATCGAGCGAGCGGCGGAGGCTCTGGAGGCTCAGCCGGATGGAGCTCAGCGGGTTCCGGATCTCGTGCGAGAGGTACGACGCCAGCTCGCCGACGGCCGCCATCTTCTGGCTCAGCTCGCTCTGCCGGATCGACTCGTCCAGCCGGTCCGTCATCTTGCGGAAGGCGAGCGTGAGGCGGCCCACCTCGTCGTCGGTGGGCGGCGGCAGCCACGGGTTCAGGTGGCCCAGGCGCACCGCGTCCGCGGCGCTGGCCAGCGCGCGCAGGGACCGGAAGGAGTTCTGCGCCAGCATCGAGAACAGGAGCGCCGCGCCGGACAGGATCAGGAGCGCGAGGCCGAGATAGAGGAGCCGGCTCTGGCGGAACGGCCCGACGAACTCGTCGTCGCTGGAGTGCACGGTCACGACCCAGCCCGCGTCCGGCGCCACGGCCGCCGACGCCCGCCAGAGGCGGTCCCCCTCGCGGCGGTACGACATGGTGCGCCGCGCGATCAGCGTCTCCACCGCGTCCGCCAGCGAACGGGGGAAAGGGCGAGTCGCCCGCCCGGGCGCAGTCGGAGGTGTAGAGGGGGCGGCCCGTGGCCCGCTCGATGAGCCGGCTGAACCCGGCCTGCCCCAGGTGCGCGCTCATCGCCGGCGCACCCTCGACCAGGCGGGCGATCGGGACCTCGCCCACCAGCCGCGCACCCGAAGCGCCCGCGCCTGGGAGCGGCACGTCCATGCGCGTCGCCGCCGGCTCGCCAGGGCACCCCGCGTGGACCGGGGCGCTCCCGCCCGCTTCCAGCAGCGTGCGCGGCTCACGGTCGGGCAGGTACAGGATGAGGGCGGAGAACGGGCGGGGCGGTGCGCCGTCGAGGGTGACGGCCGCGCCGCGCGCCTGCTGGAGCGCGACCCGCTCCGCGATGGACCGGAGCGCCGAGGCCGCGTCCGCGTACTCCCGGTCGAGCTCCCCGGCCGCCTGCGTGGCCAGCGCCTCGCCGCGCGCCTCGATCACGGCCCGCAGCGCGTCCACCGACTGCACGTAGTCCCCCGCGCCCAGCAGCACGACCGGCAGCAGGGCGAAGCCGAAGAACAGCAGCAGGATTCTCGCTCGCAGCGACACGCGCGTCTCGTTTCTGGCCTGGGAACCGGATCCGTGGGGGGCCGCCCGCGCCCGCCCACGCGGCCGGTCGGGGTCCAATCTAGTGGATGGCGCCGGCCTCACAAGGTTCGTGTACCACGACGGAACAACCCGGCAACACCCTGTCCACGATGACCTTAGCGGGCGGCCGCCGCGCCGGAGGAGAGGGCGCCTCCGCCGGCGGAGACCGCCAGCCGGGGCCGATCCGGCGCCGCCCCGGGCTCGTCCGGGTCCTCCGCGCCTGGGGCGCCCACGCGCTCGAAGAAGTACGGCCCGGCGAGCGACGGCTCGTCGTCCGGAACGCCGGCGGGTCCGCCCGCCCGGGCCCGAACGCGGAAGACGACGTATCCCACGGACGCGAGCACGATCATGGTCGTGATGGTGAGCACCACGACGAAGACGGCGAGCGCCAGGATCTGGCTGGAGCCCATCTCAATCCCTCCCCTCGAGCGCCGCCGGGCGGGGCGAGCTTCGCCCGCCGAAGCGGCTCTGTATGGCATCCCGGTCCACCGGGAACGTGAGCAGCTCGTATTCGCCCGGCGTGGCCGCGCGGAGTCTCCCCGCGAGGTCCAGCGCGGTGTCCGGGTCCACGTGCGCCAGGTAGATGGCCACGCGCCGGTCGTCGAGCAGGGCGACCAGGTCGCCGTCCGACAGCCGCACCCGGCCCTGCAGGATGTTCCACCCCTCGCCGGGACCGCCCCGCGGCTCCGCCACCAGCAGGGCGAACATCGGCGGGCTCGGCTCCGCGGTGATCAGCGACACGGCGTCCGAGAACTCGACGGCCGTCATGAGACGCGGCAGCCCGCGTCCGTCCACGGGCTGCTTGGGGCTCGGGGGCGCGGTGCGGCCGCTGCGGCGAGGGCCGCGGCCGGTGGCCGCCTCCACGCGCTCGAGGACCTCCACGGGCGAAGCTTCATCGGTGAGGAAGTCGTCGCCGCCGGCGCGCAGCGCCCGGACGCGGGTGCTGTTGCGCAGCCCTTCCCGGGGCGCGATGAACAGGATGGGCGCCCCGTTGCCCGACTTGCGGAGCGAGTAGGCGAGGTCGAGCGTCACCTGCGGGTGGTAGGGGTCGAGGCCGAGGAGCAGGGCGCCGTAGCCGCCGGCCATGATGTCGCTGAAGCCCGTTTCCAGGCTCGCGAACCGCTCCAGGCTGAAGCCCTCCCCCAGCGCGGCCAGGAAATGGCCAGGGATCACGCCGTGGGCGTCCAGCACCAGCAGGCGGTGCCTCAGCTCCGCCGCCTGCGCGTCCGGCTCCCAGTCCCGGATCCCGTCCACGATCCCGACTCCGGCGCGGATCTCGAAGGCGAACGGATCCGTCCGGTGCGCCTTCTGGCGCAGCTTCCGGATCGACAGCTCGCGCCTCGAGCCGTCCGCCCTCGCCAGGTGGAACACGCCCGCCGCCGACGTGATCACGCGGTCGTAGAAACGGCCCCGCGGGCTGCGGCGCTCTCCCGGAACCGTGACGTACGTGGTGCTGCGCGCACGCTCCAGGAAGTCGCCCAGCGCGTCCACCAGGTCGCCCGTCTCGCGCGCGCCCTCCAGGAACGGCCCGGCCGAGTCGATCACCAGCCGGTCCGGGAACATGCCGCGCTCCACGAGCAGCGCCTCCAGCTCCTCCCGGACCGCGCCCGGGTCGCCCACCCGGCCGTACCGCCGCGGGAAGTCCGGGCGGATCCGCACCAGGACCAGCCGCCCCTCGCGCAGCGCCGGGCGCAGGTCGCACCCAATGTGGTCCGCGTGCGCCAGGAGGTCATCGGTGGACTCCTGCGTCACGATCCCGCACATCTCCCCCTCGTCCAGTCCCTGCGCGATGAAGTGGAGCGCCACCGTGGTCTTCCCGGCCCCGGGCTCGCCCGTCAGGGCGTAGTGCCGCCCGGGCACCAGCGTGCCGAGGCGCATGTCGAGCGCCCCGATCCCCGTCGACACCATGCGACCCGGCCGCGGCGGGTCCGTGTGCTCCCTCACTGCGGCAGACTGCGTCGTCATCGCGCTTCCAGCACCCGGTGTCCGTTTCCTGAAGCTCGCCGTCGCTGCGGCGGTGAGACCCGGCGAGGTGGCCGGGGACCACCGACGGGGGCAAGGCGTATGCCCCCCGTTTACATCCGTCTCAACGTGTTGCGTAGCTGCGGGTTAGGTGGCTGGTGCCGGACGGTTCCGGGCCGACGCTCCGCTAGATTGTTCCGGGATGGGACACTTTTGCGGGCAACGCCCCCGAGCCCATCATTGACGGGGCGGCCGCGGGCTGTTACGGAGTAATGCGGGGCCGGCGCCCCACGCGTTCACCCGGAACAGAAAGTCGCGATGCTCGAGCGGGGCCTGGCGTTGGGACGGGCTGGCATCCACGCCGTGGTCGGGTTCTTCGGCGGGCTCGGCCGGCACGTGGCCGACTGGGCGCGTGGGCGGGACGTGACGCTGCTGGTGGTGCTGGTGGTGGTGGCGCTGCTGCTCCTCTTCGCGTTCGTACCGAACCGGCGGCGGCCCTGAGCGGGTGGGCCGTCACAGGCCGAGGACGCGCATCACGTCGCTGGTCACGGCCCAGACCATGAGCATGGCCACGAGTGCGACGCCCGCCCTTCCCACGGCCACGCGGACTCTCCGGGGCGCCGGCTTCCCGCGCACCACCTCCACGAGCAGGAACAGGAGGTGGCCGCCATCGAGGGCGGGGATGGGGAGGAAGTTGACGAGGGCGAGGTTGATGGAGAGCGTGGCCACGAACATGAGGAAGACGGGCAGCCCGGCCCGGGCGGTGGCGCCGCTGAGCTGACCGATGAGGATCGGGCCGCCGAGCTCGCGGGCGGAGTGGCGCCCGTCGAAGAGGCCGCTGGCGAAGTCGCCCATCAGGGAGATGATGTAGCGGCTCTGGGAGACTCCCCACCCGAGCGCGGCGAGCGGGGCTTTCCGGACGCGCGCAGGGTGGCCGGCGCCCGCATCGGAGACCGGCTCCAGCGCCAGCGGGAGGAAGCGCCTCGACGACGCCTGCCGCGGGATGTCGATCGTGACGGCCGGGCGGTTGGCGAAGTGCAGCGTGAGCGGACCGGCCGGCGCGGCCATGAGCGCGCGCGCCGCCTCGTCCATGGTCGTGATGCGCCGGTCACCGATCGCGGTGATGCGCGCGCCCGGACGCACGCCGGCCAGCGCGGCCGCGCCGGGCGGAAGCCACTCCTCCACCACGTTCCCCACCACCGGCCCGGCCGGGACGGGCACGCCCCAGATGCCCGCCACGGCCGCGAACAGGAGCACGGCCAGGAGGGCGTTCATGGCCACGCCGGCGCCGAGCACCAGGGCCCGGCCGGCTGCCGACTTCGACTCGAAGTTCCGGTCGGGGTCGGTCCCGGACTCCCCGTCGTCTCCGCCTTCCAGCGCGCTCATCTCCTCGAGCCCCGCGATCTTGACGTAGCCGCCCAGCGGGAAGGCGGACAGGCGGTACTCGGTCTCGCCGCGGCGGAAGCCGAAGATCCTGGGGCCGAGCCCGATCGAGAAGCGGGGTACGCGGATGTCGAGCCAGCGCGCGGCGGCGAAGTGGCCCAGCTCGTGGACCAGGATGAGCACCCCGAGGACGCCCAGCGCCACGAGGATCGAGAAGACCAGGAAACCCCCTCCGTTCAGTCCGTATCGGCCCTCGAAAAGGCGCACGAACCGTACCGCGACGGAAAGGGCGTCAGGCGGCGCGGATCCAGCGGATGAGCTCGCTCAGCGACGCCTTCTTTCCCGTGGCCAGGATGCCGGCGCGGTAGATCTTGCCGGCGATCCACGCGATGATCGCGGCGGTGACGACCATGAGGGCGAGGGAGAGGGCCACCTGCGGCCAGGATGCCGGCGCGGCGGCGAGGCGCATGGGCATGGCCACCGGGGCGGTGAGGGGGAACAGGCCCAGGAATGTGGCGATCCCGCCGTCCGGCTCGTTGGTGATGGCGCCGAGGAAGAGGAGGGGGAGGAAGAGGGGGAGCATGAGCATCATCTGGTACGGCTGGGCTTCCTGCTCCGTGCTCATGGCCGCGCCGAGGCCGGCGAAGAGGGCGGCGTAGACCAGGAATCCGAGGACGAAGAAGGCGAGCAGCGTGCCCAGGATGGCGGGCGGCAGCCGCACGGCCTCCATCGTGGAGGCGGAAACGCCGAACTGCTCGCGCAGCAGCTCGGACTGGCTGGTCACGAGCATGATGATGCCCGCCCAGATCGCCAGCTGGAGGAGCGCGGCGGCGCTCACGCCGGCGATCTTCCCGCCCATGAGACGTCCCGCGCGCACCGTGGACACCAGGATCTCCGAGATGCGCGTGGTCTTCTCCTGTATCACGCTGCGCATGACCGCGTGTCCGTACATCGCGATGACCATGTACGCCATGAACGCCAGGATGTACGCCACGAAGAAGGTGCTCTCTGCGTCGCCCGCCGATTCCCCGGCTTCCGTGATCCGGGCGGTCCGCACCGTCACCGGCCGCATGAGGCGCCCGATGACGGCCGGGTCGAGCCCCGCCGAGCCGAGGCGCCGCGTCTCCACCGCCGCGGTGGCGGCCGCGCGCACGTCGCGGAGGAGGAGCCGGTTCGTGATGTTTCTGGCCCGCAGCTCCACCAGGCCGCTGTCGACCGTCTCGGGTCCGAGCACGACGTAGGCGTCCAGCTCCCTGTCGGTGATGCGCTGGTTGAGGCGGTCGAAGTCCGCCTCGCCCAGTGAGATGCGCTGGAGGTCGTACGTGGTGGCCGCTTCCTCCTCGCCCGTCCCGGCGGGCGCTTCCCCGGCCGCGTCGACGCGCCGGGCGTGGAGCGCCTGGACGAACACGGCGGCCACCCCGGCGGGGGCGCCGTCGACCACCACCACTCGCCGCTCGCCGCCGGAGTCGCCGCCGAGCGTGGGGAGGATGAGGATGGCGATGAGGAAGAGGGGGAAGGCGAGGGTGCCGACCACGAAGCTGCGCGTCTGGACGCGCTCGCGGAACTCGCGCTCGATGATGATGAGCAGCTCAGTCATGGCGCGCCTCCTGCCTCGCCGCTCTCGGCGCGTCGCCCCCGACCGCGCCGAGGAAGATCTCGTGCAGCGATGGCTCCACGTGCTCGAAGCGCTCCACGGGGAAGCCGGTGGCCACCACGGCCTCCAGGAGGTCGCGCCCTGTGCGGCCCGGACGGAGCTCCACCTCCCACGCCCTCCCCCGCGGCTCGGCCGCGGCGACGGGCTCGAGGCCACGCAGCGCCCCGTCGCCCGCGCCGTTCTCGAACGCGAGGCGGAAGCGGGCAGTGCGGTGGCGCCGCCGGAGCTCGGGGACCGTCCCTTCCAGGACTTTCCGGCCGCGCGCGATGAGGGTGACCTCCTCGCACAGCTCTTCCGCCTGGGCCATGTTGTGCGTGCTGAGCACCACGGTCCTGCCCGCGTCGCGGGCGGAGCGGATGGTGTCGGCCAGCACCTCCTGGTTCACCGGATCGAGGCCGGACTGCGGCTCGTCCAGGATGAGGAGCGGCGGCTCGTGCAGGACGGTGGTGATGAACTGGACCTTCTGCTGCATCCCCTTCGACAGCGCCTCGACCCGCTCGTCCGCCCACTCGTCCAGCCCCAGCCGGGCCAGCCACTCCCGCCCCCGCGCGGCCGCCTCCGCGCGCGACAGCCCCTTGAGCCGGGCGAAGAAGACGATGACGTCGAGCACCTTCATCCGCCTGTAGAGCCCACGCTCCTCCGGCAGGTATCCCACCTCCCGGAGGACGGCGCGGTCCCGCTCCGGGTCGCGGCCCAGCACCTCGATGCGGCCGCCGTCCCGCAGCAGGATGTTCATGATCATGCGCAGGGTGGTGGACTTCCCGGCCCCGTTCGGGCCCAGCAGGCCGTGGATCGAGCCGGTGCGGATGGCCAGGCTGAGGCCGTCCACCGCGGTGTGCCCCGAGAAGTGCTTGGATACGTCGTCGAGCAGGAGCGCCGGGGCGTCGGTACGCGTGTCGGTCAAACCAGGATGATGGCGGCGAGGAAGGAGACGACCAGGGCGAACCCGGCGAGCCAGCGGCGGAGCAGGGCGGAGCGGAGCAGGCGCTCGCCCGTCTCGCTCTCCACCAGCGAGACGAACACCCCCGTCAGCGTCGCGGCGAAGAACACGCCCACGGTCAGGTAGACCGTGTAGGCGATGCGGGGGAGGAGGACGGCCGACGCCACGATCAGCGCCACGGAGATCCCGGCCGCCCACAGCGCCTCGCGCAGCAGCGGGCGCGCCTGCTCCGAGCGCACCACCTCCAGGATGCGGCCGAATTCCAGGCCGCGCTCCTGTGGCTCGGTACCGGGAGTGCTCATGCGCCGGAAGCTAGCGCGGCCCGACGCCCGAGCCAAGGGCGCCCACGGGGGCGTTCCCGGCGGCGGGGCGGCTGCGGCGGGCGCGCGACCCGCGCCGGAACCCCACCAGGATCCCGTCGACGACGGCCGCGGCCAGGTCCACCACGCGCAGCACGAGCCAGACCGACCCGGCCACGACCAGGTACAACACCGTGGCGGCCGCCGTGACCGATTCCGGCAGCCTCACCGATGCCGTGCCCGCGACCAGGATGAAGAGCGTGAGCGTCGCGCCCGCGGTCACCTCGCTGCCGTGGAAATACGGCGCCGCGGCCGTGAGCGGGGCGAGCGCCGCGCCCGCGCAGGCGGCGGCGAAGGCCCAGACCAGGACCATGGCCGCGCGCACCACCGGCTCCTCCGCGCTGAGCGTGCGGGCGAGCGTCCAGCGCATGACCAGCCCCCCGAGCCCCAGGAGCCCGACGGCCCCGATCAGCGCGGCGATGACCGACACCGGCAGGCCCGCCGGGATCCCCGTGTCCACGGCCGTCAGCCCGACGAGCAGCGCCACGCTCGTGGCGACGCCCCACGCGCCCAGCGCCGCCAGGTCCCGCAGCACGTACGCCGGCGTGTCCGGGCCCGCCCGCCCATCGCCCGGCACGTCGTGGTTCTCCTCCACCTCCACCGCGAGGCGGCGCAGCACCCGCACCGCCCGCTCCACGGACGCTTCCTCCCCCGGGTGCAGCAGGAGCCGGCCCGCGCCCGCCATCGCCAGCGCCGACAGCTCCGCCTCCACCAGCGCCAGCGAGCTCTCCATCCGGCTCAGCACCGCCGGCAGGTCGTTCGCCGCCCGGAACTGCGCCGTCGCCACCCGCGCCGCAGCCCGGCGCTCCCGCCCCAGCACCCAGCCGTGCAGCCGGTCGATCGCCGCGTGCGCCAGAACCGCCGTCAGCGGCGGGACGAGCGCGGCCGCGACCCCGACCAGCCCGACCAGCGCGTAGCCGCCCCACCAGTCGAAGGCCACCACGTCCCGCGCGTCCAGCGCCGCCACCACGCCTGCGCCCTCCAGCGCCCCCAGCCCGAGGACCACCAGCGCCGCCAGCACCAGCAGGATCCGCCCGCCGATCTGGCGCACCGCCAGCAGCGCGTAGTTCCCCAGACCCAGCAGCAGCGCCGCCGCCGCCAGCCCGACCGGCACCACCGGACCCGCCGGAACCGTGAACGGGACCCACTCCGCCTGCCCCGCCACCGGCGCCACGTACGTGAGCAGCACCCACGCGTTCCCCGCCGCCAGCGCCAGCGCCGCCACGACCAGCAGCACCCCCACCACCAGGCCGGCCGGCGTCAGCACCGCGTTCCCGGGACGGCGCGAAGCGTCGGAGCGCAGCGCCCGCGCTTCCACCACCTGCCGCACCCGCTCCACGCCCTGCGCCAGCTCCCGCTGCGCCTTCTCGAAGTCACGGCCCGCGCGGTGCGCCCCCTCCAGGCGCTGCGCCACCCGCCGCAGCTGCTCCGCCACCGACCGCCGCCCCGGCCGCTCCGACGCCATCCGGATCCCCCGGCCCAGCCGCCAGAGCGCCGGGTCCAGCACCCGCCTGCGCAGCTTGCGAACCCGGCGGACGAGGCGGAGGCGGCCCCGCCGGGTGTTCCCTCTGCCCAGGAACACGACGAGGCCCACCACGACGGCCGCGACGATCACGACCACGGCGATCAGGGGCAGCACCATGCTGGACTCCAGCGATTTCAGTTGTGGCAGGGGCGCCTGTCCGGCACCCTAATGATTGGCTACTTGCGGTGTCCGCGCAACGGGTTGTCGGCCTCCGCGACGCGGCCTGCCCTGATATGGGAATCGTTGTCCGGCGATGACTGAAATCTCGGTGCCACCCTCCTGGCCCGTGCGGTTAGGCCTGGAGCGGTCACGAAAAGGGGACTTCCTGTTGCGAGTCAGGACAGAGTTTGGTGTGCGATAGGACATTAGGCCTTCCTCCGCGACGATGCCGTGGGACTCTCAGTGCCCGCCCCGGCAGCGGATTCCTGCCCGTTTGGATGCACATCAGCGACGCGGCACGACGGGTGCCCTCCATCTCACCTCTGCGGTTATCAATACGCATCCCACCAGTCAATGGACACGAGCCAAGACAGCGTCGCGGTCATTGGTGCCGGGCCCGCCGGTCTCACGGCGGCATATCAACTCGCCAAGCGTGGAATCAGAGTCACCGTGTTGGAGGCCGATGACCAGGTCGGCGGCATCTCCGCACGGTGGTTCGCGATGGCTACCGCTTCGACATTGGAGGGCACCGGTTTTTCACCAAGATCCCGGAGGTCGAGGCGCTCTGGCACGAGTGGCTTGGCGAGGAGATGATCCGGGTGCCTCGCCTGTCGCGTATCTACTATCGTAAGCGGTTTTTCGACTACCCACTCAAGGCCGGCAACGCACTGCGAGGACTGGGCCTCTTCCGCGCCTGGCAGATGGTGCTGTCGTATGCCTGGGCCCGCCTGTTCCCCGCGAAAGAGGAGGACAATTTCGAGCAGTGGGTCACCAACCGTTTTGGCCGTTCGCTGTACGTGACGTTCTTCAAGACGTACACAGAGAAGGTGTGGGGGATGCCGTGCACGGAGATCCGGGCAGAATGGGCCGCGCAGCGGATCCAGAACCTGTCGCTGGGCACGGCCATTCTGGAACGCCTTGCCAGTGCAGCGCAGGTCCGACGCTATCAAGAGCCTCATTGAGGAATTTCAGTACCCCCGGCTGGGGCCGGGCCAGATGTGGGAAGTGGCTGCCCACCGCGTGGAGGAGCTTGGCGGACGAGGTCCTGCTGGGGCACAGGGTTGTGCGCTTCGAGGGCAAGGGAAACAGGGTAACGGCTGTTGCATGGCAATCGGGCCGGACGGACCCATTACTTTCAAACTCCGACCACGTGATCTCGACGATGCCAATTACGGGCGCTCGTGACAGCCTTCGGCAACACTGCTCCCACCGAGGCGCAAACCGCCGCACGCGGTCTGGCGCTACCGGGACTTTCTGGTTGTGGCTCTCGTCCTCGACGACGAGCCACTGTTCCCCGATAACTGGGTGTACGTCCATTCACCCGAGGTTCGGGTGGGGCGGATCCAGAACTTCAACAACTGGAGCCGCGCAATGGTGCCAGAAAAAGGGACGCACCTGCTTGGGTATGGAGTATTTCTGCTTCGAAGGCGACGGCCTGTGGGAGAGCGACGATCCGGCCCTGATTGACCAGGCCACACGTGAGCTGCAGTGGCTTGGGCTGGACGGCGGCGCTCGCGTCGTACGCGGGTACGTGGTCCGCATGCCGAAGGCCTATCCCGTTTACGACGAGGCGTACGCGCAGCACGTGGCTGCCGTTGCCGATTTCATTAAAGGTTTCGCAAACCTCCAGGTAGCGGGCCGGAACGGGATGCACAAGTACAACAACCAAGACCACTCGATGCTCACCGCAATGCTCGCTGTTGAAAACATATTCGGCGCGCGGCACGACGCCTGGCAAGTGAACAGTGACCTGGAATACCACGAAGAGATGCGAAGGAAGGGGCAAGCGGTTGTTGGTGCACCCAACACATGAACGCCGGTATTCTCACCACAGACCCATCCGACGTTCGAGATGTGCGTCACTCCCGGCGGAGAGCGTTGCACAAGCTCCGACCGCGAGGGCCGGAGGCTGACATGTTACCTCAATGCGTCTCAGTTCCGTGTCCTAGGAGGCGGTGCGACAAGGGGGATCGATGAAGTGGGCCGAAAGGGACGCTCAAACTGTCGATCACCACGCAAGAAGAGCCTTAATGATGGAATGGCCTTTCTATCCTTTGGCGCTTGCACTTTATCCCCCGGCGCTCGCACTGAATACTCGGGTCGAACTTCCGCTCGGTGGCTTTGAATATTTGGCGGTCACTGGGTTCTGCGTTCTCGCGGCGGCAACAGGCGTCGTCCTTGGAAGGATCACGACAACGGCCAAGTGGGCGCCGGGCCTCATAGGGCTGCTCTTTGTGGCGGGCTTTTATGGAGCAGGGCCGATGGCAAAGGCGATGCGCGGGGATGGAGTAGGCCATGCCCATTCTCATCGTTGCGGCCGGCTGGGTGGCTGTTGTGGCAGCTGGCATTTGGTTGGGGCGGCGGGATACCGATCGGTTCAATGCCATTACATTTCCGCTAAATGCGTTCGCCATGACCATATTGGTGCTCGGCGTCTACTCGGCCTTGAGGCCGCGCCTTGATCGAGCAGCCGGTCATCCCGGACATGGCCGCAGCTGCCCGATCTCACGCCGACGTAAGCTTCGCTGCGCATCCTGACATATACCTCCTCATCTTGGACAAATATTCCTCCCCAGATGATTTGAGGAAAAACTACGGTCTCAGCATGGACGCTTTCCTCGATTCGCTGAAGGACCTCGGGTTCCAGGTTCCTGAAAGCCAGCATACGAACTATATTCATACCAATCTCTCGCTTGCATCTCTGCTGAACTGGACGCTCCTCGGGGACGTGAGCAGTCGCGCCTCCAATATCCGGGCAGCCCAGGCGCTGGTCCAACACAACAAGACCATCCCGTTTCTCCAAGCTCGCGGGTACAGAGCGGTATTCCTGCCTACCACCTTCGCCACAACTCAGGTCATGGCAGGCACAGAAACACCTAAAACCTTCGAATATGCAAAAGGTTATGGAGGCATGTCGGTCGCGGACGTAGCCCTGATCTTCACCCCTCTTGCACGGGTTTGGGACAAAGCTTGCTCTTTGATCGGCTGTCGACGCGGGAAGTACCCATACCCCGTGGAAAAACTGGAATCGTGGACAAAGAAGCTGGAATGGTTGCAATCGGCCGGCACCCGTTATGAAGAGCCATTGTTTGTATTCGCTCATTTCTTGCTTCCACATGAGCCGTATCTATTCGCGAGGGACTGCCGCGCGTTGCCGGAACCCGTTTGGCCCCGCGGGGATTACGGGTCCAACTGGAACGTCGTTGGAGACCTGTACACCCAACAGATAACATGCTTCGACCGACTCTTGCTCCGTACGGTCAGAGCCTTGATCGATCAGCCTGGGCCCCGACCGGTGATACTGCTACAGGCAGACCACGGTCACGGGAGATTGGCCGTAGATCCGTTCTTCGGAGTCTATTGAACCGGAAAGGGCCACCGAACGGCAGGTACAGGAGCGAGCGCGGACTTTCGCCGCATACTATTTGCCACCAGCCCGGTTGGCAACAAATCGGGCACCGTATGAAGGAATGACCCCCGTCAATCTCCTTCCCGCCGTGTTCAATCGTTACTTCGGGACAAAGATTCCCTTGTCACCAGACAGCACTTATTGGTCGGATTTCCGCAGTCCGTTTGAGTTTACGCACGTCGACTTCCAGGATCGCCATGGGCAACAGGCCAAATAGCAGGTCCGACCCAGAGTCCCACCTCGAGCGTGGTCCCGCTCCTCCGATGGGTGACAATCCCAGATCCATGGAAGAGCCTCGACGGTCGGGTTCATCTTTCCGGGACCCCAGCGGCTTCGTCTATTCACGCGGAGGAGTGATTTACCGCCAGGTTCACGGAATCTATGAAGAGCATTATCGCGCCCTGATGGATTCGGGTCTCTATGAGGAACTGTCTGAGTCAGGGAAGCTGACGAGACATACCGAAATGCCTCTGGCATTTGCCTTCACAAATGCGGCCTGCCGCGTCCTGAAGCCGGAAACCGTACCTTTCGTCTCTTATCCATACGAATGGTCATTCAGTCAACTACAGGACGCGGCCCTCCTCACCCTTGACATCCAACTTCGTGCCCTTGGTCGCGGTATGTGCTTAAAGGACGCGGCTGCATACAATGTCCAGTTCGTAAACGCCAAGCCGGTGTTCATAGACACATTATCATTCGAGCGATACCGCGACGGCGAACCTTGGATCGCGTACCGGCAGTTCTGCCAGCATTTTCTTGCGCCGCTGCTCATGATGGACCGTTTGAACACCGGTGTTGGCAGGTTGCTAGGCACGTACCTCGACGGCATTCCACTTGATCTCGCGAGCGATCTGTTGCGGCGCCGGACCTGGTTGTCGCCCTCGATCCTGGTTCATGTCCATTTGCATGCTCGCAGCATTGCCCGATACGGGGGCAGGCACGTCCCCGAGCGAGCTGCTTCTCGGGGCGTAACCCTTTCAGGGCTAAAAGCCATACTGGCCGACCTGGAGCGTTGCGTCGGCCGTCTGTCGTGGTCCGGGCGGAGCGAATGGGCGCAATACACGGTTGAACATGGATACGAGGCGGCTGCGTTTGAAGAAAAGGCGAGAATCGTCGGTGAGATGCTGCGAACCGTTTCGCCCAGTTCGGTTTGGGATCTCGGGGCGAATACCGGCCTCTTCAGCCGCTATGCCGCCGACATAGGTGCCCAGGTGGTCGCCATAGACGCGGACCACGGGGCAGTTGACCGCCACTACGTCACCGCCCGCGATGAGGGGATCGAGCGAGTTCTGCCAATTTGGGTTGACGTGTCGAACCCGAGTCCTTCCCTGGGCTGGAATCATTCCGAGCGGCTATCTCTTGAGCAACGGGGACCCGCTGATCTCATCTCGGCCCTTGCGCTTGTTCATCACCTCGCCATTTCCAACAATCTCCCGCTCACGCACATTTCAGAATGGATGGCGAATATAGGACGTTGGGCGGTAGTCGAGTTCGTTCCGAAGATGACCCCCAGGCCGCGCGACTTTTGCTCACACGAAAGGACATTTTCGAAGATTATCATGAGCAAGCCTTCGATGCGGCAATGAAGAGGCATTTCACAATCGTCCGCAAAACAACCCTTCCATCAAGCCGGCGAGTTCTATATCTCTTGCGGGAGATGAACGGCACAAGGACGGTCGCAGTTCGAGCGGAGCCCCGTAATGGTTGGCGCGCCGTTGACGTCCCATCCCATCGTGAGGTTTTCATGACTAGTGTGAACGCAAGCCGCAGCACTCTGGCGCGGCGTGTTCTCGGGTTGACAATCGTCGCCGTCGGAGCAGTAGTGATGATTCCGGCGCCTGCAGCGGCGTATATTGATCCAGTTTCGGGCAGCGTGTTGATACAGGTGGTTTCGGCCGCTCTGTTCGCTGGATTACTCACCTTTAGGCGCTGGGCGCGCTGGATTGCCTCGCTATTCGACAGCCTGAAGCGCCGCCGGGTCCAAGGCACGGGCCGCAAGGGATAGGGCGCCGCTCAGGTCTTGCGGCCATGGCCAGCCCGCTGCGCAGAGATAACTATGAACGAAGAAGGCCGAGGCGAGTCAAAGATTCGGCCAACTGCCGAGTTTCCGGATGCGCCCGCTGGCCGCCCTGAGGCGGACGGTGCCGATGTGCAATGCCGCACCCTTTGGGTGGAATCCGTGTGGCCTGGTTTGCGGTGGTCATTCTGGATGCGCACTGCGGCGCTCATGACGCCCTTTGACCGTCGCCGCCTACCTAGCGAATGGCACAGTCGACATGAAATGGTGACGTGGAACACCAGGAGAGCAGGGGTCGCCACATGAACGCTCCCGGAGCCATATCCTCTCTCACCGTAAAGAGGGGGCTCACGGCTAGGCGCGTGCGGCCTGGTCGCTACGTCCGAATCCTCCTGCTTGTTATCGGCGCGGCAATGATCCCGCTGCAGGCGTGGTGGCTGGCCGACGGCATCCGGCGGCCGGGGCCGGACCACGTGGACTCGCCGCTCCTCTGGCATCAGGTGCAGAAAATCCAGCGTCACGTCGTGCCGCTATACCGGGAGATGCCCGGGTTCGGTCCGGACGTCGCGGGCGCCCCGCCCGCTCCCGGCTACCCGGTGGACAACGCGGCATGGCTGCCGCCGCTGGCGTCTCTGGTGTCGCTGCTGCCCCCGAGTAGCCTGGTCACATTCCAGCGCGTCTGGTTCCTGGCGATCAGCGTCGCCTTCTGGGGCTTCGCGGCCATGCTCGGGCGCCTGGCGTCGGGGAAGTGGACGGCGGAAGACTTCCTGATTTGGCACGGCGCGCTCGTGCTCGTGCCGGGAAGCCTTCTCTTCCTGATGACGTACAACGTCGACCCGCTCTTATGGTTGCTGTTCGGCGCGGCCGTGACATACCCGACCTTCCGGGGTGGAGGGCTGGTGCTGCAAACGGCCGTGAAGCCCTACGGGGTGTGGGCGTTGGCGGCGGCCGTGGCCAAGCAGGGCCGCCGGGTGCTGGTGCAGGGGCTGGCGGCGGGACTTGCCGCCGTTCTCGTGTGCGTCCTCGCCATGGGTCCGGTTCGTCTCGGGCAGGTGTGCGTGGAGTGGTTCCGGGTGATGCCGCCCGCGCTCGCGCAGGGCGGGTTCATCGGGACGAACTGGTCCCTCTCCTTCCTGCCGCTGCGCGTCGCGCGCTGGGCCGGTTGGTGGACGTATGTGGGGGGCCCACTTGGGCCGGCCTGGCGGCTCTGGCTGGCCGCCGCCTCGTTCGCCGGGCCGCTCGCGACGTGGTGGGTAACGCGCCGGTGGGAGGTGCGCCTGCACATCTCCGCGGTCATGATCGCAGCGTTGCTCTTATCCCCGCTGTGCTGGAAGGGATACCTGGCAGTGGCGCTGGTGCCCGCTGCCGTGCTGGTCCGACGGAGAGTCGAAGCGCGTTCCCGTGCCGGCGCGGC
The DNA here is from genome assembly GCA_963798845.1 of uncultured Gemmatimonadales bacterium. Taxonomy (GTDB): domain Bacteria; phylum Gemmatimonadota; class Gemmatimonadetes; order Longimicrobiales; family RSA9; genus CAVUKA01. Next base: position 563,223 of record CAWCUS010000006.1, read on the forward strand.
TGCGGGGTGAGGACCGGGTTCGCGGAGTCGGGGCCAATGCCGCCTCGGGTGGTGGCGTTGCACCACCTGCCGCTGCTGGCGGCGATCGCGTGTTACGGGAGAGCGCCCTGCGGCCGAGCATTCGATCGCTTCAGATCGGCCTTTTCGCGGTCGTCACTTCGCTGGTAGCGCTGCTCGCGGGCGTTACGCGCCTGCGGCGTCCGCGGGCAAAAGTCATGTGTTGCTCACGGACGGGAGGCCGCAGGGTCCTGGAGAGACGCCGAGTAACCACTCTCCAATCCGACGCTCCGCCGTCAAGCACCGAAATCCGCCTGCCCACGGCCGCGGGCGCGGGTTGATCACGCGGCTGGGTCAGGCGGGGGTGTCGCATGACGGAGCAACGAGGGTGGACGTGTGCGACAGCGCGCACCGGGCGCACGCTCGGCGAGCCGAATTCCCGCCCTTGTGCCGGGATTCCAGGGTGATCGACGGTCGGGCGCAGCTGTTGCCCCCTGAGGGCCACGTGTCAATGATGCATGGATCGCGCGCCACGTGATCGCACTCGTGAGGGGGAGCCAGGCCATGGACAGCAGCACCTGGGTGGTGGTGCCCTGCTTCAACGAAGCCGCTCGGCTGGACGACGAAGCGTTTGCCGCCGTCATGGGTGCGCCCGGCAGCCCCACGTTCCTGTTCGTGGACGACGGCAGCAGCGACGGCACGGGGGCTTTGCTGCACGGGCTGGCCGGCCGCTTCGCGCTGTGCCGTGTGGTGGCGCTGGCTCGGAACGCGGGGAAGGCGGAGGCGGTGCGGGCGGGCCTGAACACGGCCCTGGACGCCGGGGCGGCGCGGGTGGGGTACTGGGACGCGGACCTGGCGACGCCGCTGTCCGCCCTGCCCGTGTTCGACCGGATCCTGGACGAGGAGCCGGGACTGGACCTGGTGCTGGGGGCGCGCGTGCGGCTGCTGGGCCGTCGCATCGAGCGGTCCGCCGCGAGACACTACCTGGGCCGCATCTATGCCACAATCGCTTCACTCGGGCTGGGCCTGCACGTCTACGACACGCAGTGCGGCGCCAAGCTCTTCCGCGCCTCGCCGGCGCTCGCCGGAGCCCTCGCCCGCCCGTTCCGTTCCCGCTGGGCCTTCGACGTCGAGCTCCTGGCCCGCCTCCAGGAGGCGTGGGGGCGCGACGGCGCGGCGCGCCTGCTGGAATTCCCGCTCCAGGAGTGGCATGACGTGGGCGAATCCAAGGTGTCCCTGGCCGGTGGCGCCGGGGCGTTCCTGTTCGTGTTCGGGCTTCTTCTGCGTCGCGCTCTCGGAATGCGCGCGCGCGGATACGCGGCGCCGCCCTCACAACAGGCGGAGCCGGTGGCACGTGCCGGGAGCGACCATTGAGCCAAGTCAGCGGCCGGCGGGGAGGTGACCCGCAGCGGGTGTCCGTGGCGGGGCTGGTGTTCGCGTTCACCGCCTTCGCGGCGGCGTTCCTGGCGCACGGCAAGCTGCTGAATGGCGACGGAGACCTGATCCGGCACCTGGTGATCGGGCGCTACATCCTCGAGCACGGGCCCCGCTTCGCGGACCCGTTCTCCTTCAGCCGGGCCGGTGCCCCGTTCCTGGCATACGAGTGGCTGAGCCAGGTGGCGCTGGCGGGGGCGAGGGCGGCGGCGGGGCTTCCCGGCGTGGTGGCGCTGGCGTCGCTGCTGATCGCGTCGGCGACGGCGCTTGTGGTGCGCTACGTCCGGCGCGGCGGCGATCCGTGGCTCGCCACCCTGTCGGGCGCGGGCGCCGCGCTGTTGAGCTACCCGTACTGGTACGCCCGGCCGCACCTCTTCAGCTTTCTTGGCGTCGCCTTGCTTCCGCACGTGATGGAGTCGCGCCGGCGCACGGTCTGGCTCGTTCCGCTGTTCGCGCTCTGGGCCAACCTGCACCCCGGCTTCCTGTACGGGCTGGTGATCGTCGCCGTGTGGACGTTCGGGGAAGCGCTCGACGAGCTGGGCGACGCCCGGCCCTTCCGGGCGCGCATCCCGGCCATGGCCGCGGCCTTCCTTGCTGCGTTGGCCGCGACGTTCCTCAACCCGTTCGGCTGGCACCTCCATTTCCATGCCCTGGCGTGGGCGGGCAGCGAAACGGTCCAGAACATCGCCGAGTTCCAGCCGCTCATCGCCATCAAGCCGGAAGGGCTGGTTTTCATGGCGGTGACCGGCCTCCTCGTGCTGGGGCTGGCGGCCCAGAAGGAGTGGGTAGGATGGAAGCCGCTGCTCGTAACCGGCGTCGCGTTCTTCGCCGCGCTGGCCGTGACCCGGAACGTCCCGCTCTTCGGCTTCCTTGCGGTCCCCGTCCTCGGCCGCAGCCTGACTCCCGCGGTTTCGGCGCTGCCTCGCCGCGTGCTCGGGCCGATGCGGGAGGAATTCGCGCGGTCCGACGCGCCGGGGTGGCGGATCGGGGCGGGGGCCGCCGGGCTTCTGCTCCTGATCCTGGTCGCGGACGGCCGCAGCCCGCGCATCAACCTGGTGCCGGACCAGTTCTCCGCCGACGTCTTCCCGGCTGCAGCTGTGGACTACGCCCGGGAGGAGGGGCTCGAAGGGCGTCTGTTTAGCGAATACACCTGGGGCGGGTACGTGCTGTACTCCTGGCCGGGGCAGCGGCTGTTCGTGGACAGCATGGCCGACTTCTTCGGCGACGAGCTGGTGAAGGAGTACGGCGACATCGTGAAGGCGAGGCCGGGGTGGCGGGAGCGGCTGGATGAGCACGGCATCTCGCTGGTGCTGGTGAAGCCGAGCGCGGAGCTGGTCACCGTCCTCCGAGAGGACCCCGAGTGGCGCGTGGCCCACGAGGACGCAGTGGCCGTGCTCCTGGTGAAGGACCGCGGCGGCCGACGGGCGGATCAGGCGGGCTGAGGGGAGCTCCGGCCCCGCAGGAAGAGGAAGAGGCTCCAAGCCAGCAGTCCGGCCAGCAGCAGCACGAGGGGCTGGAACCCCGCGGCCGGCGCCAGCCGCCACACCGGGAAGGCGAAGTACCCCGCTGCCAGCACGAGCCGCTCGCCGGTCCCGGGCACGGCCGACGCCAGCCGCGTCTCCAGCGACAGCGCGACGGGGAGCGCCAGCAGTCCGGCCTCGTAGTACTGGAGGTGCGGGCTGATGGCCATGTTCGCCAGCACGACCACGGCGAAGAACGCCGGAAAGTGCGGGTCTTCCGGGTCCGTCCTCCTTGCCCCCCACCACACGAGAGCGACGGCGGCGACAGCGGTCAGGAGCGCCACCGCCGAGCCAGGCCACCCGCCGATCCCGTTCTGCGCCACTGCCGCGATGGAGAAGTCGAGGCCGCTGGCGATCTCGAGTCCGGCCTGGACACGGATCGCGCCCAGGAGGTGGAGCGGCCACGCCGGTCCGCTCACCAGCGCGCCCGCCACGTACTGCGCCGCCGCCACCGCGGCGGCCGAGGCCACGGCCTTCCAGTCCCGCCGGGCAACGAGCAGGAGCGCCGGGAGCAGTGCGAACTGCGGCTTGTAGAGCAGGAGCCCGACGAAAACCCCTGCCGCGACCGACCGTCGCCGGCGCAGACCCCAGAACACCCCCATGAGGAGGAAGAGCGTGAGGACCGTGTTCTGTCCGCCGAACATGGTAAGGGCCACGGGCAGGTACCCCGCCGCGAGGAGGGCAGCCGTGAGGCCGGTCAGGGGCCGTCCAGTGAGCCGCGGCAGCGCGTTGCCGCCGAGGATGAGGGTGCCCGCGAAGGCGAGGACCATGGCGAGCGTGAACAGCCGGAATCCCGCCGTGTAGCCGAGCGCCGTCGCCGGCGCGAGCGCCATCGCCAGTGCCGGCGGGTTGAGGTACCGCTGTCGCCACCGGCGCGGACCCCCGAGCAGGGAGTCCTGCACCTGGCGCTGGACGTCGAAGTCGTACAGGCGCTCGCCGTGACCTTCGCGCACGATGGTCCCGCCCACGTGGAACGCCAGGTAGTCACCGGTGCCGGGATCGGGGGCGGCCAGATCAGGCGGCGCGGCAAGGTGGGCGATGCCGAACGCGCAGATCGCCAGCACCTGGAGCGCGCCGAACAGCGTGAGGATGGGCGGGCGCGTGACGCGGGCGAGCGCCGAAGCGAGCGGCGAGCCCGCGGGACTGGCGTTACTCAACGGTCGCGCCGGCCGGAGCCGTCCGGGCGTCGCCCCGCCCGCGGGCAGCGAGCCATACCACATACCCGAGCAGCGCGAGCTTGAGGAAGAACGGGATGGCGGGGCGCACCCCCGCCGCGGGGCCGATGGCGGGGGACAGGAGCACGCTACCCGCGGCCAGCATCAACGCCGCGTATCCGAATCCCCGCGTCGGGTGCTCGTTCCCGGGCAGAATCGTGGGGACGACGAGCAGTGCCAGGTCCTCGGTGAAGGTGACGTGGCTGGCCAGGAGGAGGTACGCGAGCGTGGCCAACGCCCAGGCGACGGCGGGGGCGAGGCGCCGGCGCACCCCCATGCCGAGCACAGTGGCCAGGGCGGCCAGGAAGGCGGCGTTGGTGGCGGCGGAGGCCACGGGATCCGGAACGCTCAGGTCCACGGCGAGAAGCGCGCGCAGGTTGCTCATCATCTCCGGGTGGAGCGACCACGCGAACGCCCGTCCGGCGCTGACTGTGTCATACGAGCCGAGCAGAGCCAGGTAGTCGCGGGGCCACCCGGTCCCGAGGAAAGGGGTGGCCACCAGGGCGCCGAGGGCCGCGGCCGCAGCGGCGAGCACCACCGGGCGGGGCCGGCGGGAAGCCAGGAGCGCGACGCCCGCGGCCAGCGCCAGCGGCGGCTTGGCCGTGAGGGCCCAGAGCACAGCAGCCGTTGCCAGCGTACGCGCCCGGCTCCACTCGCCCGGCGCTGTCGCGGTCACGGACGCGAGGTAGAGCAGCCCCGCTGTGCCGAGGACTGCAGTCTGCCCCAGCGCCACGGCGCCCATGGCCACGGGCGAGAGGAAGAAGAGGAGCGCGGCCAACGGCGGGACCCCGGATCTTTCGAGCGCCGCGGCGGTGGCCGCGTATCCGGCCGCAGTCCAGGCCACGTACGCTCCGGCCAGCGAAAGCGGGAACAGCACGGCCAAGAGCCAGAGCATCGTGGGGGAGTACCCGAACGGCAGGGCGTGATCCTGCGGACAGCCCGTCCACCACCGCATGAACCCGAGGTGGGCAGCCGGCGTGTACGCCGAGCCCGCCGCGCCCCCGTCGATGGCGCGGCCGAGGACCGCGCGTGAAAACTGGAGCTGGGAAGCGAAGTCCTGGATCTGCACCACCTCGTCTCCAGCGAGGCGCAGGCCCACCCGGTCCTTGCGCAGGGTGTCCGCCGCGACCGCGGCCCATGCGGTCGCGACCAGCACGAGGACGATCGCGCGCGGCACCGAAGCGCTCACGTATGCCCGGGAGTCGGGGGAACCGCGTCGTCGTGGCGCATGAAGGTCAGGGGTGTTCCGACGTGTCAGCATCCTGAACCCCCGCGTCGTCGGCGTCAACATTCGAGGATCACCCCCATGGAGGAGGGCCCCGACCGCAGCGTCACGGAACGGGGCCCAGCCGTAGGCGCCGCGCTCGGGCGGCGTGCCCTGGGTGGGCGGGGGTCAGGGCGCGGCGCGCTCGGCGTCGAACGCGCGGGCGCCGCGGACACCGCTGGCGGCGAGCGGGTAGGTCGATGTCATATCGATGCGGCTCTCCGTGCAGCGGCTGGAGGGAAAGTGTGTGTCATCGGTGCGTTCTCCATTCACCGTGCGTGCCGCCGGGCTGGACAGGCTGTGATCCCCGCCGTTGCTGGATGATCGGGGCGTGTCCGGTGTCGCGGCGACGCGGCGTTGTCCCGCTCCGTGACAGCCGCCGGGCCGCGCCGGCACAACCCGCGGCCTCGCCGCGCGGCGGGCGGGCGGGGCCTCCGCGGGGCCGGCTTGCGGAGCGGGCGTGAAGCGGCGTAGCGTGGCCCGTCACGTCCGACAGGTCGACTCCCTGAACAGGTCCGTCCATGCGACGCACGCGCCTCCGACTCGCCGGCCTGGCCCGCGGGCTGCTCCTCGCCGCCGCGCTCGCGGCCGCCGCCCCGGCGGGCGGCCAGGAGCCGGGCGCGGCGTCGTGTCCTGCGCGGGCGGACTCGCTGGCGGAGGCCGGGTGGACCGCGCTCGGGGCGGGGCGGGTGGACAGCGCGGGAGCGCGCTTCGCCGCCGGCCTCGCGCTGTGTCCGGCGCACGTGCCGTCGCGCATCGGGCGAGGCTACGTGGCGCTGCGGGAGGGGCGGCTGGAGGCGGCGGACGCGGACTTCGCCGGGGCGGTGGAGGCCGGGCCGGGTCGGGCGGCGGCCGCGGACGCGCTGGCGGGGCGGGGGCTGGTCGCGTGGCGCAGGGGCGACCTGGACGCGGTGCACGACCTGTTCACGCGGGTGCTGTCGCTGGACCCGGGGAACGCGGAAGCGGCGCGGTACCTGGCGAGGCTGCCGCGCGGGGTGGGGACGCCGCCGGCGCGGCCGGCGCTGGCGAGGCCGGACACGCTGGAGTACCCGGCGAGGGTGCGGGACGGCCGGTTCGAAGTGCGGTCGGGCGGCGGGTGGTCTCCGTTCTACGTGCGCGGGGTCAACCTGGGGGCGGCGCTGCCGGGGCGTCATCCGAGCGAGTTCCCGGACAGCGCGACGTACGCCGGCTGGATCCGGGAGATGGCGGAGGCGGGGGTGAACGCGGTGCGCGTGTACACGATCCACCCGGCCTGGTTCTACCGGGCGCTGGCGGCGTGGAACGGGGCGCACCCGGACTCGGCGCTCTGGCTGATCCACGGCGTGTGGACGGAGCTTCCGCCGGGAGACGATTTCCGGGACCCGGAGTGGGAAGGCGCGTTCTTCGGCGAGATGGACCGGGTGGTGGACCTGCTGCACGGGCGGGCGGACGTTCGACCCAGCCCGGGTCACGCGTCGGGCTTCTACACCGCGGACGTGTCGCGCTGGGTGCTGGCGTACATCATCGGCCGGGAGTGGGAGCCGTACGCGGTGGTGGCGTACAACCGGCTGCGCGCCGGCGAAGGCGGCTTCGAGGGGCGCTACCTGCGGACGGAGGGCGGGTCTCCCGCGGACGCCTGGATGGCGCGGGCGATGGAGCACATCGTCGCCTACGAGACGGAGAAGTACGGCGCGCAGCGGCCGGTGGCGTACACCAACTGGCCGACGCTGGACCCGCTGTACCACCCGACGGAGGCGACGGTCGGGGAGGAGATGGCCATGCGGGCCCTGCTGGGCGAGGACGTGGACACGCCGGTGCGGGAATACGACAGCGACGCCACCGGTCTGGACGCCGCCCTGATGCACGCGACGCCCGCGTTCGCAGCCGGCGACTTCGTCAGCTACCACGCCTACCCGTACTACCCGGACTTCATGGTGCTGGACCCCGCCTACAACCGGGCGGAGTCGCCGTTCGGGCGCTCGAGCTACTACGGCTACCTGGCCGCGCTGAAGGCGCACTACGGGGACATGGCCGTGCTCATCTCGGAGTACGGCGTGCCCGCCAGCCTGGGCAGCGCGCACCTTCAGCCGCAGGGCTGGCACCAGGGGGCGCTCACGGAAGCGCGGATGGCCGACGCCGACGTGCGGCTCACGCGCGAGATCCGCGCCGCGGGGATGGCGGGCGGCGTGGTCTTCTCCTGGATCGACGAGTGGTTCAAGAAGAACTGGGTCACCGTGCCGTTCGAGATCCCGCAGGAGCGCAACCGGCTCTGGTACAACCGGCTGGACGCGGAGCAGCACTACGGGCTGGTGGCGTACGACGCGGCGCCGCCGGTGGCCGGGGCGACGCTGCGGGAGCGGCGGTCGGCGTGGGACGGCGTGCCGGCGCTGTACGACACGGGGGCCGGCCGGGTGCGGGCGGCGGCGGACGCGGCGTACCTGTGGCTGCTGGTGGAGCCGTCCTCGCCCGCGGAGCGGCTGGAGCTGGGCTTCGACATCGTGCTGCCGGACAGCGGCACGCACCGGCTGCCCGGGGTGCCCGGCCGGTTCGACGCGGGGCTCGAGCTGGCGCTCACCCTGGCCGGCGACACGGCCCGCCTCGCGGTGAACCCCGGCTACGACCCGTGGCGCATCCAGGACGTGGCGGCGGGGAGCGCGCACGAGGTGCGGCCGTTCCCGGACGTGGAGGATCCGCCGCCCGGCGTGTTCAGCGCCCGGGTGGAGCAGGGCTTCGGGCGCCCGATCCGGCCCTTGGACTCGGACTCCGCGGACTTCCGGCCGATGCGGGTGGTGACGAACCGGCGCCGCATCACCCGGGACACTGTCGAGTACCTGGCCGCGGGCTACGAGCGCGGGGCCCTGCGGGGCGGGGCGCCGCCGGACGGGCTGTGGGAGCGGGACGCGGACGGCGCCGTGGAAGTGCGGATCCCGTGGGCGCTGCTGAACTTCACCGACCCCAGCCAGCGCCGGGCGCTGCTGGATGAGACCGCGTCCGGGGACTTCGGCACGGTGGTGGTCCCGGACATCGGGATCGTCGGAGCGTACCGCCCGGCGGGCGGGGAGTGGCGCCGCTGGCCGGCCGCCGCCCCGGGCCCGGAGACCGCCCGTTTCAGCTGGCCGACGTGGGAAGAGCCGGCCGCCGTGGCCAGGCCGCGGCCGGCGCTGGACGCCATGCGGGCGCTGTTCCGGGAGTGGTCTACGGGAAGCGGATATCCTTCCACGCCGCGCTGAGGGCGGCCACGGCGGGGCGCGGCCGGATCCGCCACTGCGGCTCCTGCCAGGGCGCCCAGTAGAAGAGCGGCACGTCCTCGCGGAGGCCGGAGCGGGGGAGCGCGGTCCATGCGTCGCCGTCGCGGGTGGCCAGGACCACGCGGATCCCGGGGACGCGCGTGGTGGAAAGGGGGACGCCCCAGCCGGGGCGGGTGGTGTCCTCGATCACCTGGAGCTGGCTGGGATCGCCCACGCCGAGCATCTGCCAGGGGATCCGGAGCTCGAGCACGGAATCGTCCGCTTCCCAGAGGCCGTCGGGCTCGGGGCCGCGGGGCAGGAGCCCCTGGTCGTAGCCGAGCCCGGCGAGCTCGGTGGAGTCGCGGCCGAACGTCCGCCCGGCGATGAGGAACCGGGGCGAGCCGTAGTCGCCGTCCCGGTTCGCCCGGGAGAGGACGTCCCGGCCGGGCTCCCTGAGCAGCCGTCCGCGGAAGAGGCCCGGGGGCGGCGAAGCGATGTCGGGGCCGGGATCCAGGAGGCGGGCGTCGGCCGTGGACGGGTCCGGGGCCACCGTTCGGAACGCGGTGGGCAGGAGCGGCGCGTCCAGGAGCAGGCGGGCCGAGTCGCCGCGGACGCGCACCACGGCTTCCATGCCGACCGGGGCCGGCGGCGCGCCGGGGTCGGGCCAGGCGAAGTCGCCGCGCGCGGGGTCGACGACGTCGAAGCCCACCATCAGCTCGTCCACCGCCCGGCTGCCTCGCCGGAAGCGCACGCGCAGGTAGGCCTCGTCGGCGAGAAGCCGGAGCTGGCCGGCCTCCTGGTCGTGGTAGAGCGCGGACACGCCGGCCCACGCGCCCGCTCGCCCGGCCAGCGTCGCCCCGGGCAGCCGCGGCTCGGGCTCGACCGCGTTCAGGCCGTAGTGCTCCTCCGGGTCCATGCGGTTGTACCAGCGGCGGTCGTCTTCGGCGGGGGACTCCAGCGCCTTCGTGGACCAGCCGGTCTTGAACCACTCGTCTACCCACTCGAACGCGATGCCGCCCGCCATCCCGGCGGCGGCGATCTCGCGGGTCATGCGACCGAGCGCGGCCGCGGCGTCCGCTTCCGTCCGGCCGCCCTGGTGCCACCCCTGTGGGCTGAGCTGGGCGACCCCGATCGAGGGCGGGAGCCCGTACTCGTCCACGAGCACCGGGAGGCCGCCGAAATGGCTCTTGAGGTCGACCAGGTAGCCGTAGAAGCTGGAGCGGCCGAACGGCGACTCGGTGGCGGCGAGGCCCGGGTCCAGCGCGAGGAAGCGGGGGTAGTACGGGTAGACCTGGTAGGCGGCGAAGAGGCCGGCCGGGAAGCGCCGGGTGGCGACGACGCGCGACGCGTCGAGGGAGACCACGTCGTCGCCGTCGGCGACGTCGGGCACCACCACGCCCTGCTCCCCGCGGGCGACCCGGATGAGGGCGCTCTCGCGGGTGTCCGCTTCGGTCGGGTGGTGGAGCGGGTCGTTGGCCGGCCAGTCCGCCCACGCCACGGGCCGCTGGGTCCGGTACGTCTCGGTCTCGTAGCCGGCCACGTGGTCCACCAGCTTCGTCAGCCACGCTTCCATTGGGGACACGCGGGCGGCCCGGGTGAAGCGGCCGTCCCACCCGGTGAGCTGCGGGTGTCCGCGGTCGAACGCGGCCACGGCGGCGGGCTCCCACGGCCGGCCGACGATGTACGCCAGCGTCCACGCCGAGACGTCCGCGGTGTAGAAGCGGGCGGGCAGCCCGGGCCGGCGGGGCAGGTCGGCGCGGCCGTGGACCGCGTCCACCGTCGAGCGGAGCTCCCTCAGCAGCGCCCCCTCCCACGCCGGGTCGTCGAAGCGGCTTCCGCCGGGCGGTACCTCCGCCCACGTCCCCTGGATGAGCCGGAGCGGCGATGCGGGGTGGGCCAGGTCGTACGCCCGCAGCGCGCCGTAGAACGCGGGCGGGTGCAGCGTGTAGACCCGGACCGTGTTGGCGCCCGTGGCGGCCATGCGCTCGATCCAGTCCGCGTACGTGCTGGAGTCCGGGAACTGAGACGGGTGCCGGCCGGGCAGCGCGGCGCCCAGGTCGATCCCCTTGACGTAGAAAGGCACCCAGCCGGCTGCGGCGCGCAGCGCGAACGTGGAGCCGGCCGCGCGGACCGCGTACTCGAGCGTGTCGGGCAGGACGAGCGGCGGGCGGACGGGCGCCCGGGCGGGCGCCGTGTCGTCGGGATGGAGGAGCGCCAGGTAGCGGCGGGCCTCGTGGCTGGACGGGTCGAGGCGGCGGACTCGCTCGAAGATCGCTTCGGTGCGGGCCAGGTCGTCCTGCCGCCAGGCGACGATGCCCCGCCCGACCAGCGCGTCCACCAGGTCGGGGCTCCCGTCCAGCACGCGGTCGAAGAGCGCTTCGGCCCGCGGCGTGTTGCCCTCGCGCAGCTCGACGAAGCCCAGGCCGGTGCCGCCGCCCCTGTGGCGCGGACAGCGCCCCACGGCTTCCTCGAAGTGGCGGCGGGCGGTGGAGAGCTGTCCCGCGTGGTAGTCCTTCCACGCGAGCACCACTTCCGGGTCCGCGGCGCGCGGGCACATGTACTGCGCGCCCACGCCGGCGTTCACCGCCATCATCGAGCCGAGCAGGATGATGAGGGCGGCCAGGATGAGCGTGCGCTTCAGGATGCGCACCGGGACCGGGCCGGCGGCGGCGTCGACGTCTTCGTCCCGGATCACCGCAGCGACCAGGCGAAGTAGATGCGCAGCGCGCGGTACTCGTAGTCCGACTCGGGCGCGGGCGAGACGCGGTGGACTCCCGAGTTGGCGACGATCCCGGAAACGCCGACCTCCCGGCCGGGGCCGAAGCGGATCCCGGTGCCGGCCACCGCGCGCAGGGCCGCGTTCTGCACGGTGCTGGTCCGGTAGTCGATGGCCTGGTAGCCGGGGGCCAGCTCGACGTGGGCGAAGAGGCGGCCGCCGTCCAGCGACAGCCGGACGGGCGCCGCCACGACACCGTAGGCGCCCGGGTCCCAGTAGCCCGAGCTCACGTCCTCGGCGAAGCCGAAGGCGCGGGCGTCGAGGCCGACCGTGAGGGCCTTCGTGGCCCGGTAGTCGAGGCGCGCGGACGCGAGCCAGCGGTCGTTCGAGTCGGCCGCGTCGAAGCGGGCATAGCCGCCGCGCAGGCCGATCCGGAGCCGCTGCGCGAAGGTGCGCGCCACCACGTCCAGCGCCACCTCGTCGACCGTCACGTTGTTCTCGGCGAGCAGCGCCGTGTAGTCGAAAGCGCTGCGGCTGCCCGTGAGCGACGCGGCCACCGGGAGGTCGCCCGGCGTCGAGACGCCCGCGCGCCAGAGCGCGATCGGCGCCTGGCCGGCGTCGACGCCGTCGCGCACGCCCCCGCCCCCGGTCACGGTCCAGCCGCGGCCGAGCCCGAGCGACAGCGCCAGCTCGGCGCTGCGCGTGGAGCGCCGGCCCGCGACGTCGGGACCGTCGAAGTCGCGCGTGTCGGCGCTCAGGCTGAGCCCCACGGCCCCGGCGGCCAGCCAGCTCCCGGTGACCCGGAACGTCCCGGCGCGGTTGCCGTCGGAGTCGCTCTCGTACAGGTAGTCGGGGACCAGGCGGGGACCGGCGGCTGCGTCCAGCCAGCGCCGCTGCTTCTGCACGTCACGGTTCCCGGGGGCCACGGCCTCCGCGCGCTCCAGCACGTCGAGCGCCGCGCCCGTGCGGCCCTGCCAGCGCAGGTTGGTGGCCAGCCCGACCAGGGCGTCCACGTCCTGCGGCTCGGCGGAGAGGACGTCGCGCCAGCGGCGCTCGCTCTCGCGCAGCCGGCCGCTCCACGCCGCAACCCTCGCCAGCCCCTTGCGCGCTTCCAGGTTGTCCGGGTCCAGCGCCAGGACGTCACCGTACGCGCTCACGGCCTCGGCGTAGCGCCCCGCCCAGGAGCTGAAGCGCGCGACGGCGTCCAGCGCCCTCGTGTCGCCCGGGTGGGCGTCGAGCACCTGGCCAGCCGCCTCGATGGCCGCGTCGTTCCGGCCTGCCCAGCCCAGGACGTTGGCGCGGTCGAGGCGCGCGTCCACGTTGCCGGGCGACAGGCGGAGCAGCCGGTCGAAGAGCGCCAGGCTCTCGTCGAACCGGTCGTTCCACGCCTTCGCCAGCGCGACCCGGTGCAGCGCGCGCAGGTCCGTGGAGTCCTGCGCGAGCCGCTGCTCGTACAGGCGCGCCGCCGCGTCCACGTCGCCGCGCACCCACGCGGCGTCGGCGGGGTCCGCCGCCTGGGCGGCCAGCGGCGGGGCCGCAGCCAGGAGACACAGGGCCAGGGCTATCTGCTTCACGCTTCCCGCTCCTCGACGGTGGTACCGACGCGTGCTCATGCCGACCTCCCGGCCGTGACGAGCGGCTCCCCCGCGCGCTCTTCGCTCTCCTCGCGCTCCTGCCGTTCTCCGCGCTCCTGCCGTTCCTCGCGCACTCCTCCGGGTTCCTCGCTCGCCTGGCGCACCCCTCCGCGTTCCTCGCGCACCGCTTCGCGTTCCTCGCGCACCGCTCCGCGTTCCTCGCGCACCGCTTCGCGTTCCTCGGGACGCTCGTGGATGACGCCGTGGCGCTCCTTGCTGCCCCATTCCTGGCTGCCGAGGATCGCTGACACGACGCCGCGGAACCGCCACCAGGTCAGGAGCTGGCGGAAGCCGAAGCTCTCGATCACGGACAGGGCCAGCATGCGGGAGAAGTCCGACGGGTGCTGGTAGCGGCGGAACACCAGCTCCTCCAGGGCGACCGCCGCCACGGAGAGCAGGACGCCGAACACCACCGCCACGATCAGGAACGCGGCCACGTACGTGGGGGAGGCCCAGCCGATGATGATGGCCGTGAGGAACGCGACGTAGCCCACGATCTCCACCACCGGGCCGAAGCCTTCCATGAACCAGAAGTAGGGGAACGCGAGCATGCCGATCCGTCCGTACTTCGGCCGGAACAGCATCGTGCGGTGCTTCGACAGGCTCTGGATCAGCCCCCGCTGCCAGCGGTCGCGCTGCCGGCCCAGGTCGCCCAGCCGCTCCGGCACCTCCGTCCAGGCCACGGGGTCGGGGACGAACGCCACCTCGTACGGCTCGCCCGCTTCGCGGAAGCGCCGGTGCAGCCGGAGGGTGAGCTCCATGTCCTCGCCCACCGTGTCGCTGGCGTAGCCGCCCGCCTCGACCACCGCGGAGCGCCGGAACATGCCGAACGCGCCGGAAACGATGAGCATGACGTTCAGGCTGGACCAGCCCATGCGCCCGGCGAGGAACGCGCGCAGGTACTCGACCACCTGGAGCTGCGGCAGGAGGCGGCGGGGAAGCCGGATGTCCACCACCTGGCCGTTCTCGAAGCGCGAGCCGTTGGCCACGCGCACGATGCCGCCGGCCGCGATCGTGTGGGCGTTTTCCAGGAACGGCCGGATCAGGCGGAGGAGCGCGTCGCGCTCGAGGGCGCTGTCCGCGTCGAGCGAGCAGAAGAAGGGGGCCTGGCAGTGGTCCAGCGCCACGTTGAGGGCGTCGGCCTTGCCGCCGTTCTCCTTGTCGATGACCCAGAGGAAGGGGTGGGCGCGGCTGCGGTACAGCCCGCGGACCTCGCCCCGGCCCAGTTCGGCTGTGCGCGCGCGCGTGGACGGCCGCAGGTCGAACGCGCGCTTCAGGATGTCGAGCGTGCGGTCGGTGGAGCCGTCGTTGATGACGATGACCTCGTACTCCGGGTAGTGCAGGTCGAGGAGCGAGCGCACCGAGTCCTCGATCCCCACAGCCTCGTTGTACGCCGGCACCATGAGCGCCACGGGCGGCGTGCCGCCCCCGCGCATGATCTCCTCGGTGTCCAGCGAGTTGAGGCGCCGGGCGTAGCGGCGGAGGGCCCGGAAGGAGGTGACGCTGGTGACCAGGTAGTAGCCGTTCAGGATCAGGAAATACCCGAAGACGACGACGTTCAGGAGGATCAGCGTCAGGAGCAGGATCTGGGAGAGCATGTCAGGCCTCCTCGCGCAGGACCTGGAGGGCGAGGCCGGCGGGCGCCAGCGCGTCGGCCGAGTCCAGCACGCGCTCCAGGACGGCCGAGCGGCCCCGGGACTTCAGCCCGCGTGCCGCGTGCAGCGCGACCCACGGGGAGGGATCCCGCAGCGCCTTCTCCAGCGCTTCCATGTCCGCCTCCTGTCCGAGCCTGGCCAGCGTCCCGATCGCCTGCGCCCGGACCACCGGGTCCCGGTGCGTGCAGAGCGGCCTCACCGCCTCCGCGTGCTCGGGTCCGCCGCACCGCCTGAGCAGGCGGAGCGCGGCGGCGCGCAGGTCCACGTCCTCTTCCGTCCAGAGCGTCAGCTCCGCGGTCTCGCACGCGCCCCGGTCCTCCAGCTCGGCCAGCGCGTCCAGGCACACGGAGCGGACGTTGGCCGCGACGGTCCGGTCCCGGACCAGGTCCCGCAGGGCCGGGATCGCGCTCGGGCCGAGCTGCACCAGCGTCGCCCGCAGGAAGCGGCGGTTCCAGTCGCCGAACCGGCCGATCCGGCTCACGATCTCGCGCACGCTGTTCGCCCCGGCCGACCGGGCCAGGCCGCGGGCCGCGCTCATCGCGACGAGCGGCGATGGATCGTCCAGCGCCGCCACCAGCAGCTGCTCGTGCGCCTTTCCGCCCAGCTCCGCCAGCGTCTTCACGCCCCTCGCCCTGCGCTCGGGGTCGCCGCCGCGGGTCCGCGAGGCGATCAGGGGCAGGTACGGCGTGGCCAGACGCGAGAGCACGCTGCGCTTCGCCGGGTCGTCCGTTCGCAGCGCTTCCTTGTAGAGGAAATCGACGAAGAGGAGCTCTTCACCGGGCGCGATGGACGCTTTCACGGCCCCGCTGTCCGCGGAGCCGTCATAGACGGAGTCGAGCAGGAATCCCCACGTCTGCTCCAGCTTCTTCCAGCGCTCGGCCTTCCGTCCGTTGCGCCGCCGCAGGAGCAGCGCCGCGACGAGGAACGCCACCAGCGTGAGGAGCAGGAGGACGATGGTGATCTCCATCGCCAGCATCGGCCAGGAGGGCTGCAACGTCCTCCAGACCGGGGTCCCCCCCTGGATGGCGGCCATACCGACGACCGCCCTGCCCGCCGGGAGCGGGGCCGTTTCGCTTCTTCGCGTTGTATGCGGCACGTTCATCCTGTTCCGAGACTTTCGTCAGATCCGCGCGACGTCCGGAGAGACCGGACCGGGCGGTCGACCCGCGCGAGCGCGGCGCGGGCGCCTGGCCGGCGGGTGGGGGAGAGCCGACCGGGCGTCACGCGGGCAACGGGGCAACCCACGTGCCTCCCATGGTCCCGGATTTCGAAGTGCATCCGGCACTTTGACTTCGGGGGATTTCCGGAGACGCGTTCGCGGGCCCCGGAGGCGAAATTTGTAGCGGAGTGGCACAGCTCCGGGTCCGGTCCGGCACAGCGCCGGGTCCCGGTCCGGCACAGTGCAGCCTCGCGCGATCCTGGAGCGGCTGGCGGGCGCCCGAGCGCGCCCGGCGCCGGAGTCAGAGCCGGAGCAGGTAGCTGACCTTGAGGAACAGCCCTTCGGTGGCGGGCTCGAGAGCGCCGGGTCGATACGTGTTCGGCCCGACGCGGCTGCGGCTCCAGCCGGCGTAGACCACGGTGCCGGGCGAGGGCTCGTAGCCGAGGAGGAGGTCGTACTGGAGCTCGCCCCGGTCCTCGGGGGTGCTCACCTCGCGCCCGACCCGGAGCGCCAGGCCGTCCGACCAGCGCAGCGCGTCGCGCTCCTCGAGGTTGTACTGGACGATGGCGCGCGTGAAGAGCGCGCGCGTCAGCTGGTAGCGGAGCTTGGCGCGCGGGATCTGGGCGACGCTGAACAGCCCGCCGGCGGCGCGGTGGATGCGGGCGTAGGTGAAGGAGAGGTCGGCGGTGAGGCCGCTGCGGAAGCTCAGCTGCGCGCTGGGCTCGAAGCCCAGCTCCACGCCCCGCGACGCCTCGGCGTAGATGGGGACGTCGCCGTACGAGACGTCGAAATGGAGCGCCAGCCACGGCGCGGGCTGGGAGCGCCCGAACGCGTGGACGCGCAGCAGGGTCAGCGGAGCGCCGATCTCCATGGGGACGTAGCCGCCGTCCCCCACGGGACGCTCGTAGCCGGCGTAGTCCGCGGGGTCGAAGGAGAAATAGCCGTAGGAGACCGTGCCCTGGCCGCCGTTGGCGCCGCGCAGGCTGATGTCCAGCCCCGCTTCCACGCTCGCCTCGTCGTAGCGCCGCCCCGCCCACAGGTCCTGGTGGTCGAAATAGGCGTCCGCCTCGAGCTGCGGGCTCCAGTCCTCCAGGAACGCGCCCGCCTCGTTGTGGAACGTGTACTGCGCCTCCGCCGCCAGGTGCGCGTCGCCGACCCTGGGGATGAACCCGCTGCGCGCCCGGAACTCCGGGTCCACGTCGTCCACCGACGCGTTCCACGAAAGGCCCCGGCCGCTGCGCGCGAGCTGCGCGTACAGGAGCGGCCCGAACAGGTCGCGGGCGCTGCCGTCGTCGCTCCGCTCGCGCGACCAGGCGCCCGCAAGCTGCCCGGTGAGCGTGTAGCGCCCGGCCAGGATCAGGCGCGTGTCGACCGACGCGACGCGGTTGTACTCCTGCCCGCCGAGCATCGTGCGGTCGGTGTAGAGCGCGCCCACGTTGGACCCGGAGCCCACGTCGCGCTGCACGCGCACCAGGTTGAAGAGGGCGTCGTCGGACCCGCCGCCGAACGTCACCGGGCTCCGGTCCACGGCCCCCAGGTAGCCCACCTTGAAAGCGCCCGTCTTGCCGGTCAGCTTCGCGCCCCCGATCGGGTCCACGATGGCGCGCGTGTACACCAGCTGCCGCGGCGTCGTGAAGACTTCCGTCCCGTCCAGGAAGAACGGGCGCTTCTCGGGGAAGTACAGCGCGAAACGCTCGTTCACCGCCACCTGGTCCGCGTCCGCCTCCACCTGCGAGAAGTCGGGGTTGACCGTGGCGTCGAGGACCAGGTTGCTCGCCAGCCCCAGGCGCGCGTTCACTCCCAGCTCCGGCGAGAACGGCTCCCGCTCGAACGCGCCGCTCTCCACCCGCTCCCCGGTCCGCTTCCCCGTGGCCACCGGGTTCACTTCCATCAGCCGACGCGGGTGCAGCCCCGTCAGCCCGACCAGCGCGCCGTTCAGCTCCAGCTGGTTCGCCGCGTTCTGCGTGAGCGGGGCCCAGGACGACTCGTACTCCGTCCGGCGGATGTAGCGCGCCACGTTGATCCCCCAGCTCTGCTCCGGGAGATCGCGGAAGCGGAGCCCCACGTACGGGATCCGGACCTCCGCCACCCAGCCGTCCTCCGTCACGTGACCGCTCGACTCCCACAGGAAGTCGGGGTTGAAGTCGATCGGCGGCCCGAAGTGCTGCTCCGCACCCTCCACCCACAGCCCGTCCGCCTGGATCCCGAGCGGGTTCACGTAGAAGACGTACGCCTGCGTGGCGTCGTGGAACGTGTCCAGGATGATCCGGACCCAGTCGTCCGACTCCACCCCGCCGTCCCGGTCGGTCAGCGACGCCCGCACCGCCGACGGCGTCGCGTCCCGGGCGTGGATGCCGAAGTAGATCGCCTCCGACGTGTACAGCACCCGCACTTCCGTCGGCTGCGTCGCCGGGATCCCCTCCACCGGCTGGTACTGCGTGAACCCCGAGAGGCGCGCCGCTTCCTTCCACGCCGGCTCGTCCAGCCGACCATCCACCCGGATCCCCGCCTCCGCCAGGCGAGGCGCCCGCACCCGCAGCGCGCCCTGGTCTCCCCGGTACTCCAGCGAGTCCGGCGGCACCTGCGGCGCCGTCGCCACGCCCGAACCGTCCTCCTGCCCCCGCGCCGCGACCGCGTCGGCCTCCGCGAGGGCTCGGTCGGCCTCCGCGAGGGCTCCGTCGGCTTCCGCGAGAGCTCCGCCGCGCTCCGCGAGGGCTCGGTCGGCCTCCGCGAGGGCTCGGTCGCCCCCCGCGAGGGCTCCGCCGCCCGCCGTCGGAACCGATATCGCCAGCGCCATCAGCAGCTGCAACATGCCTGGAACTCCCCCTGTGGCCGTGTGCCGGGGCCCTATGTTACCCGACGCCGGAGCCCCGCGCTACGCTGCCGTGGCCACCCGCGTCGCCGGCCCTTGACCCTGTGACAGGCAGGGCCTAGCTTATCGATAACGATTCTTACTAAGAAACCGGAGCGAGCATGGACAGCAAGGTGAAGCAGCTCATCAACGACCAGGTGGCCCACGAGTTCTACGCCGCCTACCTGTACCTCTCGATGGCCGCGCATTTCGAGGCGCAGAACTACGAGGGGTTCGCGAGCTGGATGCGGCTGCAGGCGAAGGAGGAGACGGGGCACGCGATGCGCCTGTTCGACTTCCTGGTGGAGCGCGGGGAGGCGGTGTCGCTGAAGCAGATCGACGAGCCGCCGCGGGATTTCGGGACGCCGCACGAGGCGTTCGAGGCGGCGCTGGAGCACGAGCGGAAGGTGACGGCGCTGATCGGCAAGATCTACGAGGCGGCGCAGTCGGCCAGCGACTATCCGACCCAGGTGATGCTCCAGTGGTTCATCAAGGAGCAGGTGGAGGAGGAGAACAGCACGGGCCGTGCGGTGGACCAGCTGGCGATGGCGGAGGGGAACAAGGCGGCGCTGCTGATGCTGGATTCGAAGTTCGGCAGCCGGACCGCGGCGGGGTGAGCGGACGAGAGGCGGGGCTGCCGGCGTGACCGGCGTGACCGGGGTGGCCGGGGTGACCGGGGTGCCCGGGGTGCCCGGCGGCGGGATGGGCAGCGAGGCGCCAGGTGGTGGCGGGGCCGGGGACGGGGTCGGGGGCGGGGGCGGCGGTGGGGGCGGCGGCGAGGCCGGGTCGCAGGGCCGGCAGGGATGGATCCGGGTGCCGCGCACGGCAAGGTACCGCGTGCTGGGTGACCCGGAGCGCGCGGCCGAGGTCTGGTTCGTCCTGCACGGGTACGGTCAGCTGGCCGAGCGGTTCGTCGCCCGCTTCCAGGCGCTGCCCGGTCTGGCGGAAGGGACGCGGGCGGTGGTGGCGCCCGAAGCGCTCTCCCGGTTCTACCTGGATGTCGGTGGGGGCGAGCACGGTGCCGACTCCCCGGTCGGCGCGACGTGGATGACGCGCGAGGACCGGGAGCACGAGATCCGTGACTACGTGGAGTACCTCGACCGCCTCGCGGACGAGCTGCTCGGCGGCACCGGCGTCCCACCGGCCGAGGCGCCCGGCGAGGCCTCGGGGAAGGCGCGGGGCGAGACCTCGGCGGAGGCGCCCGGCGAGGCGCGGGAGGAGGCCTCGGGCGAGGCGCGGGAGGAGGCCTCGGGCGAGGCGCGGGGCGAGCGGCCACCACGAGTGCGCGTTCTCGGCTTCTCCCAGGGCGCCGCGACCGCATCTCGCTGGGTCGTGTACGGCCGCCTCCGCCCCGCGGAGCTCATCCTCTGGGCCGGCGGGCTGGCCCACGACCTGGACGGGAGGGCGGCGTTCGAAGCCCTCCGACACGTTGCCGTCCGCTTCGTCACCGGGAGCGAGGATGGATGGGCGGCCGAGCGCGCGCGCCGCGATCTGGCGTGGCTGGCCGAGCGGAACCTGGCCGGGAAGGAGGTCTCCTACCAGGGCGGCCACCGCGTCCTGCCGGGTGTGCTGGAGGCGCACTGGCCCGTGTAGCAGCCATCACGCACGGAGTGCGCGCGGCCCGGCGTGGCGACGGCCGGCCGGGAAGTGGGCGCTGCCCGGGGAGTGGGCGCCGCCCGGGGAGTGGGCGCTGCCCGGGGAGTGGGCGCTGCCCGGGGAGTGGGCGCCGCCCGGGGAGTGACGCCGTGCGGGAAGTGGGCGCCGCCCGGGGAGTGGGCTCCGCCCGGGAAGTGGGCGCCCGGGGAGTGGGCGCTGCCCGGGGAGTGGCGCCGTGCGGGGAGTGACCGCCGCCCGGCGGAAGTGCCGGCGGGGGGGAATTGGCGCTGCCCGGGGAGTGGGCGCCGCCCGGGAAGTGACCATCCGTGGTACTGAGGAGAGCGATCGGTCGCGGAGCGGTTTGGTGGACCGCTAAGAGACCATCCGGCGCGGCGCGGCGGGAAGGGCTGGTCGATTTCCGGGGCTGGGGCCCGGGAATCGACCAACCGCCGTTGCGGAGGGAGACGATCGGTCAATGACCGGGGACCCGCGGCCGGCGCGGGTCCCCTTCGTTCGAGCTGCGCGGGACCCGCGGCCGCCGGGGGTCTCCTTCGTTCGAGCTGCGCGGGACCGCCCGGGCGGCGGGAGGCCCGGCCCGGCCGCCGCGGCCCGGAGCCGCGCGGCGGCGCTAGCCGTTCCAGCTCCAGGTGCGGGTGATGCTGACCTCGCGGTTGCAGAAGGTGCCTTCGACGGTGCGGGTGGCGGTCTCCGGGTCGAAGGCGGCTTGGATGTCGATGATGCAGGTGCCCTCTCGGCCGTCGGCGGTGGCCCAGTGGAGCTGGCCGGCGAGGGAGAGGCTCTGGAGCCCGGAGCGCATGCGGCGCTGCCAGGCGTGATGGGCATCGAGCGTCACGTTCGGGTCGCCATCGAGGGTGATGGTGGTGCTGCCGAGCGGCCGGGCGCAGGCCTGGTGTGTCTTGACCAGCGACAGGTCGCTGGAGCCGGTGCCGACGGCCGGGTCCCACTCGCGGGTGTGCGTCCCCTCGACCACGATCTGGCCTCCGAGGGGGCAGGTCCAGGTGGCGGTGAACTCGAGCGTCCCGGTCATTGGGCTGGCGCTGGCGGAGGCGTCGGTGGCCGGAGCGAGGTCGGCCTGGGCGGCCTGGCTGGTGCCGTCGAAGTCCTGGCTGACCATGGCGTCGGAGAGGTCGGCGACCTCGGTGGCGGTGAGGCTGCCGGCTTCGGGCGGGGTCGGGTCGTCGCAGGCGGCCAGGGCGCCAAGGGCGGACAGCGCGAGCAGGGGAAGGAGTCGTGTCGGGTTCATGGTGCCCTCGGTGAACGGATCGGGGGTGCCGGGCGCGCCGGCGCTTCCTCGGGATGGACGACGCAGGGGCACGAAACGTAAATCCGCGCCCCGCCCGATGCCACCCCGCCCGGTCGCCCGCAGCCTGGGGGGCCGGCCACCACCCCGGCCGCCACGCCGCCCCGCCCGCGCGCTGCCACCCGCTCGGCCGCGCTGGCCGGCCGCTACGGCGCGCTGGCCGGCCGCTACGGCGCGCTGGCCGGCCGCTACGGCGCGCTGGCCGCGGCGGTGACGGGCTTGCGGGGCAGCATGTCGTCGCGGTTGGCGAGGTGGTAGACCAGGGCGGCCACGACCACGGCGGACTGCTCGAGGTCGTCGAGCACCAGGCGCTCGTAGGTGTCGATGTTGCTGTGGTGCGTGCGGAACGAGTACTCGATGGGGTCCTGGATGAACTGGAAGCCCGGGATCCCCGCGCGGTCGAAGGAGAGGTGGTCGGTGCCGCCGGTGTCGTCGTTGCGGACGGCCACGACGCCCAGGTCGCGGAAGGGCCAGAGCAGCTCCTCGAACACCGGCACGGCGGCGGCGTTGCCCTGGGTGTGGATGCCGCGGATGCGGCCGGTGCCGTTGTCGAAGTTGAGGTAGGCGGAGATGCGGTCGTGCAGCTCCGGGTGGTTCTCCACCCACATGCGCGACCCGATCAGCCCCTGCTCCTCCGCGCTCCACAGTCCGATGCGGACGGTGCGGCGCATGGGCAGGCCGAGCGTCTTCAGGATGCGCATGGCCTCCATCATGACCACCGTTCCCGCGGCGTTGTCGGTGGCGCCGGTGCCGGGGTGCCAGGAGTCCAGGTGACCTCCGACCATGACGAGCTGGTCGGCCAGGTCGGTGCCCGGGATGTCGGCCAGGACGTTGTAGCCCTGGAGGTCGTCGTCGTACCACCTGTTGACGACGTTCAGCTCCAGCTGCACGGGGACGCCGCGTTCGACGTTGCGCCAGATCTGGCCGTAGTCCTCGTGGGCGAGCACGAGCTCCGGCGGGCCGACCGGGGCGTCCTTCGCGTACGCCCGCGTCCCGCCCACCAGCAGCATGCCGTAGGTCCAGCGCGACGGCTGGATGATGGCGGCGATCTTCTCGCTGGCGAACAGCTCGTCCATGGACGCGCGCAGCTCGCGGCGCTTCTGCCACTCGGCGCGCATGCGCTCGCGGCGGGCGTCGGCGTCGTCGGCGGCGGGGCCGCGCGGCGCCGGCGGGGCCAGGAGGTCGTCGAGCGAGGTGCGACGGTCGGGCGCCTGCCACTCGGGCTCGATCGGCTGGTACGGCTGGAGGAGGACGAACGCACCCTTCAGCTTGCCCCGGTACTTCGCCAGCTCCTCCGGCGACTGGATGTCCACGAGGACTGCCGGTCCCTTCACCGTCCCGCGCGTGCTCCCGGACCAGCCCACGGGCCAGGCCTGGAGCGGCTGTGCGTACGGAGTGAGCGCGCGCATGGACACGGACACGTTCTCCCATCCTCGCCCGAACTCGCCCCACGGCTCGATCACGACGTTGTCCATGCCCCAGCCGCGCATGGTGGCGGCGATCCAGTCGTACGCCCGGCGGATCCCCGGCGACCCGGTCAGGCGGGGCCCGACGACGTCGGTGAGGTAGCCGGCCAGCTCCGGGATCTTCGAGTGGCTCAGCCCCTCGTCCCGGATGCGGGCGACGACGCCGAGGTCCACCTTCTCCTGGGCCACCTGCGCGGACAGGCGGGTGGACAGGCGGGCGGACAGGGGCGCGGCGCCGCAGGCCAGCACGGCCAGGGTGGCGGCGCGAAGGATCGTGCGCTTCATGACGTTCTCCGGCAATGGAAGATGTGCGCACCGCCCGGGGGTCGGGCGGAGGGTGGGGCTCCGGAGGCTCGGGAGTAGGACGCGTGGCGGGGCGTCAGCGTTGCGGCTCGCCAGCTCCGGACCGGGTCGCGGGCGTTCAGTTCATCCGCCACACGGCCGCGTTCAGCACGGAAGCGAAGGAGACCCAGAGGAGGTACGGCACCATGAGCGCGCCGGCCCAGGTCGAGTGCTGGAAGAAGAGCACGGTCGTGGCCAGGATCGCGAGCCAGAGCGCGACGATGTCGAGGAGCGCGAGGCCCGGGGAGCGGAGAGCGAAGAAGAGGCCCGACCACGCCAGGTTCAGCGCCAGCTGGACGAAGAACAGGGTGAGCGCCGCGCCCGCGCCCGCGAATCCGGCGTCCCGCCAGACGATCCACGCGGCGACGGCCATGAGGGCGTAGAGCACGGTCCACACCGGTCCGAAGACGGACGACGGCGGGTTGAAGGACGGCTTGCCGAGCGAGCCGTACCACTCTCCGAGGCCCTGCGACGTGAACCAGCCGCCCACGCCGGCCACGGCGAAGGTGAGGGCGAGAAAGCCGATCAGGGCCAGGCCGCGGCTCACAGCCACCGCTTCCAGCGGAAGTAGCCCACCAGGCCCAGGGCGATGGCCGCCATGAGCACCATCACGGCGGGGTAGCCCCAGTACCAGTTCAGCTCCGGCATGTTGTACGGGCCGGCGGCGGGATTGAAGTTCATCCCGTACACGCCGACGATGAACGTGAGCGGGATGAAGATGGTGGCGATGATGGTGAGCACCTTCATCACCTCGTTCATCTTCTGGCTCACGCTCGAGAGGTACACGTCCAGGAGGGCGCTGCCCATCTCGCGGAAGTTGTCCAGGAGGTCGAGCACCTGGATCGTGTGGTCGTACGCGTCGCGGATGTAGAGGTGCGTGCCTTCCGAGATCAGGGGGTGCGGGTCACGGTAGAGCTGGCCCATGGCCTCCCGCATCGGCCAGAGCGCGTGGCGAAGCGCGAGGACGTCGCGCCGGGCGCTGTGGATCACCCCCACCAGCTCCTCGCTGGGGTGGGCGATGACGTCCTCTTCCAGGTCCTCCAGGCGCGCGCCGAACTCCTCGAGCACGGGGTAGAAGCCGTCCACGATGGCGTCGATGAGGGCGTAGCACAGGTAGTCGGCGCCGTCGGTGCGGATGTGCCCGCGGCCGAGACGCAGGCGCTCGCGCACCGGCCCGAACGGGTCCCCCTCGCGCTCCTGGAAGGTGAGCACCCAGCCGGCGCCCAGGAAGAGCGTGACCTGCTCGGTGTCCACCCGGTCGGCGATGGACGCCATGCGGGCGGCCACGAACAGGTAGTCCGGGTACTCCTCCACCTTCGGCCGCTGGTGCGTGTTCATCACGTCCTCCAGCGCCAGGCGGTGCACCCCGAACTCCTCCCCGATGGAAGCGATCGCGTCCGCGTCGCCCACGCCTTCGACGTCCACCCAGAGCACCGGCCAGCGATCCCTGAGGGCGTTCAGCTCCGCGGCCGATGCCACCTCCATCTCCTCCAGCCGGTCCGGGCCGTAGCCCATTACACGGATGCGCGGCGGCTTCGCGTCCGGGTGGGAGATCAACGTCCCCGGCGCGGACCCGACCGGGGAGCGGCGGCGGAACGTGTGCAGGCGGGGGAGCGGGACACCGGCGCGACGAAGCCCGCGGCGGATCCGGCGGGCGCTCCAGCGCGCGGTCGTGGCGACGGTCCGGGGGAGGGCGGTGGCGGCGCTCACCGTGGCCCGCGCCGCGTCGCTCACCGTGTGAACGCCCGTGTCATCCGTGCGTTTGGCCATGGTGGGCCAAGATACGGCGCTACGGGTAGTTCTCCCACCCCCACTGCACGAGCGTGGCGGTGTCGTTCCCGGTCTGGCGCACCTCCACACGCACGTAGTCGCCCGCGCGGTAGTCGTCCAGGCGCGCGCGCGTGGCGGCGCTCGCGGTGCCGGGGATCGTGATGGTGACCGTGCCGCCCTGCGTCATGTTCAGCGTGAACTGCCCCTGGGCGGCGCTCACCTGGCCGATCGTGCCCTCGATCTGGATCACGTCCGGCTGCGTGGTCCCGCCGGTGTTGCCCTGCCGTTCCTGCACCGGCGTCTGCACCTGGATCGCGTCGGTATAGTAGCCCTGGTCCACCTGCTGGACGTGCATGGCCACGATGTCGCCCTGTTCCAGCGACGTGACCGGGTACTGCTGGTTCTGGTAGGTGACCTGCGTGTTCTGGTCGTACAGCACCGCCCCCTGCTGGCCATCCTGCGTGTTGACCACGATCTGCTGCTGCGACTGCTGAACCGCCTGGATCTCGACCGTCACGGTGCCGCTCTGGGCCTGCCCGCCGCCGATCGGCGTGTTCAGGATGTCGCCGATCGCGCCGAGCGTATTGCCGCTGCACGCGGCGGCCGCGACGGTGAGGCCGAGGACGGGAACCATCCGCGTCAACCCGTGTTTCATTGCTGTCCTCTCTCGCGGTTGCCCCTGATGCTGCCAAACACTCCGCTCACAGGTGCAACGCCGGTGCCAGCGCGGGGGCGCTCGTGATCGATCCGACCGCTCGACGCCGCTGCATCTTCTGTCACGGTCCGCTCCCGCCGAACGATGCGCTGGAGCACTTCCCGCTGGGCAGCCGCGTGGCCTACGACCCCGATCGGGGGCGGCTGTGGGCGGTGTGCGGCTCGTGCGCGCGCTGGAACCTGGCCCCGATCGAGGAGCGGTGGGAGGCCCTGGAGGAGCTGGAGCGGGGGTGGCGTGACCACGGCCGCGTGCTGGCGTCCACCGACACCATCGCGCTGATCCGGATCCCGGGGCTGGACGTGGTGCGCGTGGGCGGAGCGTCGCTCCCGGAGGAGGCGTGGTGGCGCTATGGCGCCGACATGGTGCGACGGCGCTCGCGCTATCGGGCGCTACAGTGGGCCGGCCGGGCGGCCACGCTCGTCGCCTGGGGCGCCACCGGCGGCGCCTTCTATGTCTTCGGCGCCGGCAACAGCCTGAACCGGGTGGCGAGGTGGTACAGGTTCGGCTCCTCGGCGTGGCGGGGCGAGACGCGCTGCGGCACGTGCGGGAGCCCGCTCTACCACCTCACGTTCCGCCAGATCCGGCGCCTGTACCTGACGAAGGATGCCGATGGGGACCCGGCCCTCCACCTCCGCTGTTCGCGCTGCGGCTCGTCACGGACGGGCGGCGAGCACCGGATCGAAGGCGTGGAGGCCGACCACCTGCTGCGCCGGGTGGTGACCTACCACCACTTCTCGGGCGCGTCCGAGCGCCAGGTCAGCAATGCGACCGCGTACATCGACCGGCTCGGCTCCCCGGCCGCGCTGACCTCCCACCTCCTGGCCAGCGGCCTGCGCATGGACGCCCTGCTGCTGGACCGGGAGCGGCGGACGCAGGCGGTGGCCCTGGAGATCGCCCTCAACGACGAGAACGAGCGGCTCCTGCTGGGGATGGAGCTGGGCGAGCTGGAGGCCCGCTGGCGGGAGGAGGAGGAGATCGCCGCCATCGTCGACGGCGAGCTGACGCCGGTCGGCGGCCTGGAGCGGCTCCGCCAGGCGCTCAGGCCGTCAGGTTGACGCTTCGCCGTCCGGGCCGCAGCCGCCTGGAAGCGCACCGCCGAAGTCCGGCGCTCCGGCGTGCGGCCCGCCGAGGCTCGGGCCCTGGCGCTCGCGGACCTCGCCTCCGCCCAGCTCCCGGAGCACGGCCGTGGCGTAGCAGCCCGGCGGCAGGGCGAAGCGGATCTCGATGAAGGGTCCGAGGTCGTCATCGCCGCGCTGGAGGGCGGCGTCGCGCAGCGGGAACCGGAGCGGCCGGCGAGACCCGCCCAGCGGCGCCATGGCGCGCGACTCGAGATCGGCCGGCTGCAGGCCCGCGGCCTCCAGCACGGCGGCCTCGAAGGCTGCGGCCTCCGCGGACGGCTCCCGCATGCGACGCCCGACCAGCGGACCGGTGGGCGAGATCTCGAACGCGTCGGCGCGAGGCTGCTCGAGGGCCGGGTCGTCGACGAGGAAGAGCGCCTCGGTGTCGTGCTTCCAGGCCAGGTCGCCGGGGAGGAGCGTGTCGAGGCAGGCCACGCGCTCCGCGAGCACGGCGTTGAAGAGCCACGACTGGTACGCCGAGGCGTAGAGGCGGAGCATCCGCTTGCCGAGAACGGCGACGGCGCGGGCCGCATCCCCGCCCGTGCGCTCCATCGCCCGGGCCAGCCGCGCGCACTGCCCGAAGCCGCGCGGCCACGCCTCCGCCGCCTCCAGCCAGCGGCCGGCGTCGTAGAGCTCGCGAGCGCGGAGGATGTCGTCGACGTCCGGGAAGACACCCGCCGCGGGGTCCAGCCCGGGGTCGCCGGGCCGGAGCGGCCGTCCCGCGACCAGCGCCGCCGCCTCTTCCCACGCACCCCTCGCCAGCGCGCGCCCCACCCGCCACGTGTCCCCGCGGCTGCCGAACCGCTGCGGACCGTAATAGTTGGGGACGCCACGCCGCCCCAGCAGCTCGAGCAGCTCCGCCGCCACCGCCTCCGCCCCTGGCCGGCCCACCGGAAGGTGCCGCGCCCCGAGGCCTGCCGCCGCGCCTGCCGTCGGGCCTGCCGCCGGGGCTGCCGTCGGGCCTGCCGCCGGGGCTGCCGTCGGGCCTGCCGCCGGGTCTGCCGCCGGGTCTGCCGCGGAAGGACTGCGGAGCCGGATGGCGAAGCGATTCCCCGCGTGCCAGCCCCGCCGCAGCTTGCGTGGGTGGCGGACGGCGCGGAGCACGCGCAGGCGCGGGACTTCGAGGGCCAGCGCCCGCTCCGGCGCCACGTGCTCGACGCTCATCCACTGCCGCGTGATGGCGCGGGCGTCCTTCATTCCCGCGTACCCGACCGCGGACGGCTTGACGCCGAGCGCGCGCGCCAGGTCCCCGGCGGCGCGGGGCGTGGCGAGGCCGCGCTTCTCGACCTCCAGCCACACGTGGTCGCCGTGTCCGGCCGGCTCGCGCCCCGGGATCTCCTCCACGACGAAATCCTCCCACCTCGCCTTGTACACGCCGGCGAGGTGGGGAAGGGAGGCGGTGAGGAAGGGCAGGGTCGCGGGTGGGTTCACCCTCCGCCCAGCAGCTCGAACCCGGCGTCGTGCAGCGCGGCGCGGTACTCGGGCAGCTCGGTGGCGTAGAAGCGGTCGATCTCACCCACCAGGCCGTCGGCGCGGGCGAGCGCCCACTCGAGCTGCTGGACGCGCTGCGGCGACGGGGCGTAGGGGGTGCCCGTGGCTTCGCCCAGCGCCTGGCCCAGCTTCGCGGTGACGGTGGAGTCGACGACGATCCCCTTCGTGTCCTCGGCGAGCCGCAGCCGGTCGAGGAAGTGGTCGACGCGCTCGGCCACCTCCTTCGTGCGCCCGGTGAGCGAATCGCGTGTGGCGGCGTCCGCGCCCTGCCAGGTCTTGAGCCGCTTCCGGATCAGCGACAGCGCCTCCTTCGTCTCGTTCAGCTGCCGGATCGTGGCCCGCAGGTCCGCCAGCCGCGTCTGGCCGCGGTAGTAGACCCCGGTGCTGGCGACCATCGCCGCCACCGGCTTCTCCCGGCGCGGATCCGGCGCCACTTCCACCGTGCCGTCGGCCTCGTGATCCCCGAACGTGAGGCGCACCGCGTACGTGCCTGGGATCACTTCCGGCCCCCGGGGCTCCGGCGCCGCCGTGTCCGAGCCGGGGACGCGCACGCCCCTGCGCTCCAGCCCCCAGGCGACGCGGTTCACCCCGGCCTCCGCGGGACCCTTCATCGTCCGGATGACCGAATCCGCCTCCAGGATCTCGATCTTCACGGGACCGTCCGACGCACCGCCGGCCTGCGCCCACGGGGGGCCTTCCTGCTCGGGCTCGCCGCCCTGCTGCGCCTCTTCGTCTGCCTCTCCCTTTCCCGCCGCCGTGTCCGACGCGGCCGCGGCGGCCGCGGTCGGGGAGACGTAGTAGGAGATCAGCGCGCCGTACGGCCGGTTCTCTCCCTGGAAGCGGGTGTCGCCCGGGAAGTAGAATGGCCCCGTCATGCCGACGGTGTGCTGGTACGCCTTCGGGATGTCGAAGAGGTGGAAGGGCTCGCTGGTGAGCTTCGCGTCTTGGGCCATGGCGCGCAGGGGCCGGACGTCGTCGATGATCCAGGCGCCGCGGCCGTGGGTGCCCACCACCAGGTCGCCGTCGCGCGGGTGAACCACGAGCGCCCGCACGGGCACGCCGCTGGGGAAGCCGCCGTGCGTCCACTTCCGCCAGTGCTGGCCGGCGTCCAGGCTGAAGTAGAGCCCGAACTCGGTGCCGAGGAAGAGCAGGTTCGGCTCGGACGGATCCTCCGCGATGGTGTGGATGAAGCCGTCGATCCCGGCCGGCGCGAGCGGGTTCCAGCTCCGGCCGTAGTCCGTGGTGCGGTACACGTACGGGGTCCAGTCGCCGCGACGGTGGTTGTCGAACACCACGTACGCGGTGCCGGCCGCGCGCTTCGACGCCTCGACGTGCGGCACCCACGTCCCGGAGGGCACGCCCCTTATCCGGTCCACCACGTCGGCCCACGTCTTCCCGCCGTCCCGCGTGACCTGGACGTTCCCATCGTCCGTGCCGACCCAGAGCACGCCCTGCTCCACCGGCGACGGCGAGATGGTGATGATCGTGGTGAAGTTCTCGGCGCCCGTGGCGTCCGTGGTCAGGCCGCCCGACTCCGCCTGTTTCTGGTGCTCCGGGTCGTTGGTGGTGAGGTCGGGGCTGATGGTGCTCCAGTGCTCGCCGAAGTCACGGGTCACGTGGACGAACTGGCTTCCGTAGTAGACCACGGACGGGTCGAACGGGTCCATGGCGATGGCCGCGTTCCAGTTGAAGCGGAGCCGGGTCGCGCTGTCCGGCGCGGGCGGGCGGATGCTGGCGGTCTCCCCGGTCTTGAGGTCGAAGCGCATGAGGTAGCCTTCCTGGCTCATGCTGTAGCCGAGGGTCGGGTCGTCCGGGTCCGCGAGGGCGGCGAAGCCGTCGCCGAAGCCGATGGTCCGCCAGTCCTCGTTGACGATGTTCGAGCCGGCGAACGAGGGCATGACCCACGACTGGCTCGGCGCGGTCCACGACCCGTTGTCCTGCAGCCCGCCGTAGACGTGGAACGGCACCTGGTTGTCCACGCTGATGTGGTAGAACTGCGCCAGCGGCAGGTTCTCCACGAAGCGCCACGAGCCGCCCCGGTCGTTCGAGAAGAACACGCCGCCGTCGTTGCCGGTGGCGATCCGCTTTCCGTCCGGCCAGGCCCAGAAGGCGTGGTGGTCCACGTGTACGCTGGACCACGGCGCGATCACCCTGAACGTTCGGCCGCCGTCATCGCTCCGCGACAGGTCGCCCGCGACGCGGTACACCCGGTTCTCGTTGGTCGGGTCCACGTAGATGCGGCTGTAGTAGAACGCCCGGTCGTTGACGTTGGTCTCCGTGTTCACGGCCTTCCAGCTCACGCCGCCGTCGTCCGTCCGGAGCAGCGCGCTCTTCTTCGCCTCCACCAGCGCGTACGCCACTTCCGGATCGCTCGTCGCGAACGCCAGGCCAATGCGACCGAGCTCGCCCGCCGGCAGCCCGTTCTCCTCCGTCTCCCTGCGCCAGGTCTCGCCGCCGTCCCAGCTCGCCCACAGGCCGCTTCCGCTCCCGCCGCTCTCGAAGAACCAGGGCCAGCGGCGGAACGTCCACGTCGACGCCAGCAGGTGCTCGGGGTTCGAGGGATCCATCACCAGCTCGAACGCCCCCGTCTTCTCGTCCACGTACAGCACCTTCCGCCACGTCCTGCCGCCGTCCGTGGACTTGAACACGCCGCGCTCCGTACCATCGCTCCACGCCGGGCCGAGCGCCGTCAGCCACACCGTGCCCGGGTCGGTCGGGTGGACGACGATGGCCTCCATGTGCTCCGTCTCCGGCAGCCCCATGTACGACCACGTGCGCCCCGCGTCCGTCGACTTCCACACCCCGCGCCCCACGCCCATGCTGTTGCGCGCGTTCGCTTCCCCCGTCCCCACGTAGATCACGTCCGGGGCCGAGGGCGCGATGGCGATGGCGCCGATGGAGTTCACCGCCACCGAGTCCATCATGGACTTCCACGTGTAGCCGCCATCCACGGACTTCCACAGCCCGCCCGTGGCGCCGCCCACGTAGATCACCCGCTGGTCCCGGGGCGAGACCGCGATCGCGGCCACGCGCCCCGACGTCCCGGCGGGGCCGATCTCTCTCGCGTCCATGCCGTTGAACGTGCTGTCGATGGTCACGGCCCGGGGTGCGCGCTGCTGCGCGGCCAGGCCCGCCGGCAGGGCCGCGCCGGCGCCCGCCAACGCGGCGCAGGCGAGGAGGACGGTGGGGGAGAAGCGAAGGCGTCGTCGCATGGCTCGAAGCTCCATTGGGGCAGAGTGGAACCGGATCATACGGGGTGTCGGCCCCGGCCGGCAAACGAAGATCCTTGGCCGCCGGGGCGTAGATTC
Source organism: uncultured Gemmatimonadales bacterium (assembly GCA_963798845.1). GTDB lineage: Bacteria > Gemmatimonadota > Gemmatimonadetes > Longimicrobiales > RSA9 > CAVUKA01. The sequence continues at coordinate 595,000 of CAWCUS010000006.1, forward strand.
CTAGCTTGACGTGTCCCCATTCAAAGGAGTCGCCCATGGGCAGTGTCCTCGCATCCGCGCTTCTCTTCCTCGGCGTGTTCCTGCTGGTGATCCTGATCCCGCTCGCCATCGGGGTCCTGATCTACAACCGGCTCGTCGCGCTGCGGGTCGAGACCGACACGGCCTGGTCCGACATCGACGTACAGCTGAAGCGCCGGCACGACCTGATCCCGAACCTGGTGGAGACGGTCAAGGGATACGCCAGCCACGAGCGCGAGACGCTGGAGTCCGTGGTGGCCGCCCGCGCCCGGGCCGTGGACGCCCGGGGCGCTCCACCCGCCGAGCGAGCGGGCGCGGAGAACATGCTGACCGGCGCGCTGGGGCGCCTGTTCGCGCTAAGCGAGTCTTACCCGCAGCTGCGGGCCGCCGAGCCGTTCCAGGAGCTCCAGCGGTCGCTGAACAGCGTGGAGGAGGACCTGCAGAACGCGCGTCGCTACTACAACGCCACGGTGCGCGAGCTGAACACCCGCGTCGCCCAGTTCCCGTCCAACATCGTGGCCGGGATGGCGGGCGTGAAGTCGCGGGAGTTCTTCGAGATCGAGGCCCCCGAGGAGCGGGAGGTCCCCGAGGTTCGCTTCTGATGCCGCGCGGACACGGACTCGCTACGCGCCTCGCGGGCGTGCACGCGGCGGTCGCGGGCGTGCTCGCCCTGGTCCCCCGCGTCGTCGCTCGCTCGCCTCGCCCGCGTCGCCCGCGTCGCCCGCGTCGTGCGCTCGCTCGCCCCGGTCGCCCGCGTCGCTCGCTCGCTCGCCCCGGTCGCCCGCGTCGCGCTCCTGGGGCTCGCCCCGGTCCTGGCGCTCCCCGCCGGCGCGGCCGCGCAGCGCTCGCTCGTGTTCGAGCAGCTCCACGCCGACATCGTCGTGCGCAAGGACGGCGACATCGTGGTGACCGAAACGCTCCGGCCGCGATTCACGGGGGAGTGGAACGGGATCCTCCGCAACATCTCCCTGCGGCCGCCGGACAACTACCACGCCGACTATCTCCTGGGCGTGCGCCTGCTGTCGGCCACCGACGGCGCCGGGCGCTCGCTGCGCACGGAGACGGTGCGGGTCTCGCACGACGAGCGGCAGTTCAAGATCTGGGTGCCGAACGCCGAGGACCGCACGGCCACCGTGATCCTCACGTACCAGGTCCGCAACGCCCTGGGGTTCTTCCGACCCGAAAACGGGCAGGACTGGGAGCCCATGGACGAGCTGTACTGGCAGGTGACCGGGACGGAGTGGGAGGTCCCGATCCAGCGGGCCAGCGCCCGCCTCGTCCTGCCGGAAAGCGCCGAGCCCCGCCAGATGTCCGCGTACGTCGGCGCTTCATCGTCCGGACGGCACGCCGACATCCGTGCCGTCGAGCCGGGCGTCGTGGACGTCGCGCCCATCGGCCCGCTCCAGCCGGGGGAAGGCCTGACCCTGGCCGTCGGCTGGCCGGCCGGGATCGTGGACCGCGCCGCCGCCGAGGACCTCCCCCGCCTCGACGGCGGCCGCGCCATCCACGCGCTCGACCTGTGGCCGCTCCTCATCCCGCTGATCATCCTCTGGTGGATGGCGGGGGCCTGGAACGAGCGCGGCCGCGATCCCGAGGGGCACGCCATCGCCGTCCAGTGGGAGCCCGTGCCCGGCCTCTCGCCGGCCGAGACGGGCACCCTCGTCGACAATGACGCCGGGATGCGGGACATCATCTCCACCCTCGTGGACCTGGCCGTGCGCGGGTACATCGTCATCGAGGAGCACGAGAAGTCCGGCCTCCTCCGCTTCGGACGCGAGTACCACTTCCACCTGGTCAAGGCCCGCACGGAATGGGACGGCCTCGCCGTGCACGAGATGCGCTTCCTCGACGGCCTCTTCGACAGCACCACGCCCGCCGAAGCGCTCGCCGGGGTCACCAGCAAGACCGTCAACGTGCGCAGCCTCCTCGCCCATCTCGGCGTCGAGGACGCGTCGGTGTCGGCGCCCCCCGGCTCGCTCGACAGCGTCCGCCTCTCCGACCTCGAGAACCAGTTCTACAAGAAGGTCCCGGCAATCAAGGACGCCATCTATCACCAGCTGGTGGCGCACGGGTACTACGACCGCCGCCCCGACAAGGTGCGCGGCCGGTATCTCGCACTCGCAGCCGTGGTCGCCGCGGGAGGCGTGGGCGCCACCGCCCTCCACGCCTACGCAAGCGGCCCGATCCTCGCCGGCGCCGTATTCGCCAGCGCCGTCATCATCGGAATCTTCGGCTGGCTCATGCCGCGGCGCACCGAGGCGGGCGCCCGCGCCCGCGAGGCGTCCCTCGGCTTCAAGCGGTTCCTCGAGCGCGTCGAGGCCCCCCGCTACAAACGCATGATCACGACGCCCCGGCAGTTCGAGCGCTTCCTCCCCTACGCCATGGCGTTCCAGTGCGAGGACCGCTGGGCCGCCGCATTCGACGACATCCTGACCGAGCCTCCCGACTGGTACCGCGGCAGCCACACCGGCTTCACGCACTTCCGTCCGTCCACCTTCGCCAGCGACCTCGGCAAGCTCTCGTCCGCCGCGAGCTCCACCCTCTCCTCCTCTCCCAGCTCCTCCGGCTCCGGCGGCGGCGGCAGCGTCGGAGGAGGAGGCGGCGGCGGCGGCGGCGGAGGCTTCTGACCCGCACAGCCGCGCCTTCAGACCGGGCCGTAGCCGCGGGTGCGTCGAGCGCGAGGAGTCCCGCTCGGCCATGGCGGTGCCCCGGGAGCGGACGTATTCCCGGAGCGGACCGGGGAACCGGACGTATTCCCGGGAGCGGACGTATTCCCGGGAGCGGACGTATTCCCGGGAGCGGACGTATTCCCGGGGGCGGACGTATTCCCGGGAGCGGACGTATTCCCGGGAGCGGACGTATTCCCGGGGGCGGACGTATTCAGCGCGGCAGTCCAGCGGCGGAGCCCGGGACTGGCTATCGCTCCCCCGGATTTCTCTCCACGTGGAGAGAACAGAGCGCTGGCACAGTCGGCATAACTCTTTGTGGGACAACGAGATGAATGATCATCCATGCACCGGAGATCTCTCCACCTGGAGAGAGTTTCCGTGACGACCCAGCCGCAGCCGCAGCCGCAGCCGCAACCGCAGCCGCAGCCGCGCCGCAACCGCCGCCGCCGCACGCCGCAGCCGCAGCCGCAGCCGCCGGGCCCCGGTCCGGGCGCCGCCGCCCTCGCCGCAGCCGCCGGGCCCTGGCCCGGGTCCGCTGCGCTCGCCGCCTGGGCTCGCCGCCTTCGCCGCCTTCGCCGCCTTCCTCAGAACGGCCGGCGGAGGTGTCCGATCCCTCGCCGGAGTATGGGATCACGGAAGCGGACATCGACCTCGGGCCGTGGATCGGGGCGTCGCCGGAGGAGTCAGGCTCGGGGGCCGAGTTCCGGCGGGAAGTGGCGGCGGTGGCCAGGGAAGTTCTGGTGGACCTCGCGCGACGGGGCGTGGACATCGGCCGTGCGCGGCGGAAGCGCAACGGAGCGGAGGCGGGTGGGGGCCAGGTGGAGGGGGGCGTCGCGGAGGGTCCGGACGAGAGTGCGGAGGGAGCTCGCGGAGCGGGCGAAGAGGTCGCCCGGGGACGCGGCTCCGCAGGCCCAATGGATCCGTTGCCCTGGGAGCCTCGCGACAACACTCCGTTCCTGCTCGTGCGAGCGGGTGCGCGGCTGGAGGCGCGGCTGGAGGTGGGGCGCCGGCGCGGCCCCGAGCACGTCCAGAGTCATCGACGTGACTCTCGGGGATTCGGTGTCCGGCGGGACCTGGCGCTGCTGGAGGCCGCCCGGCCCGGGGGGACGTCTCCCGCTGGCTTGCGGCGACGGTTGGGGCTGGCGTCGGCGTCGGTTTCCGGGCTGGTGGGGCGCTGCGAGAGCCGGGGGCTGGTGGAGCGCCGTCCGCTGGGGAGCGACCGTCGCACGAGCCGGATCACGCTCACGGCGTCGGGGCTGGAGGCGGCGGCGTGTGTCGTGCGGTCGTGGCAGGCGGCGGATGACGCGCTGCTTTCCGGGCTGTCCATGGCAGAGCGGAACGAGCTGCGTCGGCTTCTGCACAAGGCCGCGCGGGCGCTGGCTTGATGGGTTGCGCGAGCGGCGGGCCGCGGGGTTGCGCGAGCGGCGGGCCCGGGGGTTGCGCGAGCGGCGGGCCCGGGGGTTGCGCGAGCGGCGGGTCGGGGGGCGTCGCCCTTGCTAGGCCGGGGCCTCCCGCTTATTGAGTTTCGCATGAAGGAGTCAGAGGCGACAATGCCGGAGACCCCCGAGCAGATCGACCCGGCGCTGGAGGTATTCCTGCAGCGATTCAATCGTGGGGAATTCTGGGAGAGTCACGAGGCGCTGGAGGAGGCATGGCGTCGCACCGGGAGCGAGTTCTACCATGCGCTCATCCTCTTCGCGAGCGCGTTCGTGCACGTGAAGCGCGGGAACCGGCACGGCATCGCCGCGCAGCTCGGGAAGGCCATGCCGCTGCTGGAGCTCCGCCGGCCGAACTACCTCGGCTTCGACATCGAGGGGCTGCTCGAGCACGCCGCCGTGTGCCGGCACCTGGTGGCCGAGAACCGGGAGGCGCCCGAATCCGCGTGGCAGGTGCTGATCCCGCTTCCCCGCCTGCGCTACGATCCCGCGCTCGTCCGGGGCGACGAGCCGGAGCTGGGCCGTGAATGACGCGACCGCCGTCCGCGGCCGTTGACCGCACCGTCGCCCGCCCCCGCGTGGTCATCGTGGGCGGCGGGTTCGGCGGCCTGGAGGCGGCCAGGGGGCTCCGCCGCGCCGCCGTCGACGTCATGCTCCTCGACCGTCGCAACTACCACCTCTTCCAGCCGCTGCTCTACCAGGTGGCCACCGCCTCCCTTTCGCCCGCCGACGTGGCCGGTCCGATCCGGTCGATCCTGAAGCGGAGCCGGAACACGGAAGTGTGGATGGGCGAGGCCGTGGACGTGGACGTGGAGCGGCGGGTCGTCAGCCTGGTCGACGGTCGCCTGGACTACGACTACCTGGTGGTCGCCACCGGGGTCACCCACGCGTACTTCGGCCACGACGAGTGGGCTCCGCTCGCCCCCGGCCTGAAGACCGTGGACGACGCCCTGGAGATGCGGCGACGCTTCCTCCTTGCCTTCGAAGCCGCCGAGCGCGAAGCGGATCCGGACGCTCGAAGGCGCCTCCTCACCTTCGTCATCGTCGGCGCCGGCCCCACGGGAGTCGAGCTCGCCGGCGCCATGGCCGAGATCGCGCGCCAGTCCATCCCGCGAGATTTTCGCTTCGTGGACACCACCTCCGCCCGAATCCTCCTGGTGGAGGGCGCCGACCGCGTGCTGCCCGGCTACCCCCCCTCGCTCTCGGCCAGCGCCGACGCCCAGCTCCGCCGCCTGGGCGTGGACGTGCGCACCGGCGCGCTGGTCACCGGCATCGAGGAGGAAGGCGTCCATGTCGCCGACGACTTCGTCCCCGCCGCCAACGCATTCTGGGCCGCGGGCGTCGCCGCTTCCCCCCTCGCCGGCCGCCTCGGCGCCCCCCTCGACCGCGCCGGTCGCGTCCTGGTCCGCGACGACTGCTCGCTGCCCGACCACCCGGAGGTCTTCGTCATCGGCGATCTCGCCCACATCGAGCAGGACGGCCAGCTCCTCCCGGGCGTGGCACAGGTCGCCATCCAGTCGGGCCGCCACGCCGCACGCGCCATCCGCAGCGACCTCGCCCGACGCCCCCGCAAGCCCTTCCACTACCGGGACCTCGGCAACCTCGCGACCATCGGCAGGAACGCCGCCGTCGCCGACTTCGGCCGTGTCCGTTTCGGCGGCTTCATCGCCTGGTTCATCTGGGCCTTCATACACATCTACAACCTCATCAACTTCCGCAGCCGCATCCTCGTCATGGTCCAGTGGGCCTGGGCCTGGCTCACCTATCAGCGAGGGATCCGCCTCATCACCGGCTCTCCCGAGATCCGCCTCGAGCGCAGCCGCGGCGGACCGCCGGCCCCGCCGGACGGCTAGTCCGGCCCTCGCGCGGCCCTCCCGCGCCCGCACTGCCTCTTGACACGGACCCGCCCGGCGCCCTAGCGTATTGGTCAACCGATACACCAACACGGCGAGGGCCCGGTGCTGATCTCCATCAATGCTGCGGACGTCCGGCCGATCTACGTCCAGATCATGGACGAGATCAAGCGGGCGGTAGTGCTTGGGACGGTCGGACCGGATGACGCGCTGCCGTCGGTGCGGCAGCTCGCGGGGGAGTTGCGGGTGAATCCGAACACGGTACAGCAGGCGTACAGGGAGCTGGAGCGGGAGGGTCTGATCTACGTACGGCGGGGTCAGGGTACGTTCGTGGCGGAGGCGGGGGTGGTGGGGAGTGAGCGGGAGCGGCGGGAGCTCGCGGTGATGGTGGCGGGGCGGGCGTTGCGGGAGGCGTACCGGAACGGAGTGACGGCGGAGGAGCTGGTGGACGCGCTGCGCGAGGTCGCGCGAGAGAACGGGGCGGAAGGAGGCGATCGATGATGGCGCGGAACCTCACGGAAGCGACCGTCGCGGAGCTGTCGGTGGAGACGTCGGGCGTGGCGAAGCGGTTCGGCTCGCGCGTAGCGCTGGCGGGTCTGGACCTGGTGGTGCCGCGGGGGTCGGTGTACGTGCTGGTGGGGCCGAACGGCGCGGGCAAGACGACGACGCTGCGGATCCTCCTGGACCTGGTGCGTGCGGACGCGGGATCGGCGAGTGTGCTGGGCCGGGACACGGTGTCGGAGGGGTCCGCGGTGCGGGCGCTGACCGGGTACGTGCCCGAGCGACAGGATGCCGGCTACGCCTGGATGAAGGTGGAGCAGCTGCTGGACTACCACGCCGGGTACCGCACGGCGTGGGATTCGTCGTACGCGCGGGAGCTGATGGGTCGGCTGGAGGTGGCGACGCACACGCGCTTCGGGAAGCTGTCGAAAGGCGAAGCTCGCCGCGTGCAGCTGGTGATGGCGCTGGCGCATCGTCCCCCTGTGCTGCTGCTGGACGAGCCGACGGACGGACTGGACCCGGTGATGCGGGAGGAAGCGGTGCGGCTCCTGGCGAACCACGTGGCGGAGACGGCGTGCACGCTGCTGGTCTCGACGCACCTGGTGTACGAGGTGGAGGGGCTGGGCGACCGGTTGGGGGTGTTGAGGGAGGGGCGGCTCCTGGCGCAGCTGGACCGGGACACGCTGCGGTCGCGGCTGAGACGCTACACGCTGGAAGTGCCGGAAGGGTGGGGTGGCGTTCCCGAGCTGAGCGAGCGGGTGGTGCGGCGGAACGGGACGGGGCGCGAGGTGGCGTGGACGGTGTGGGGGGAAGAGCGGGAGGTGGTCGAGCGACTGGGCGCGGGCGGCTCGACGGTTCGGAGCGTCGATCCCCTGACACTGGAGGAGTCTGCCGTCGCGCTGCTGGCGATGCGGGGGATCGAGGGGAGACTGTCCCGGGAGCTGAACCCGCGGGCGCTCGCGGGGGAGAGGAGCTGACGATGGAAGCGACCATGACGGTCCAGGCGACACACAGGCCTCTCGAATTCGGGCGCGCGTTCGCGCATCAATTCCGGTTCCTCAACATGAGCCGCCGTCCCCTCATGCTGGGCGTGGCGCTGCTCGGCGTGCTCGCGCTGGGCGGGGAGCCGTGGAACCACGACCCGCTGACGCGCTTCTTCACGCTCTGGCCGGTGTGGGTGGTGCTGGCCGGGCCGTTCTGGGCGTTCGCGGTGTTCCACAACGAGGGGCCGAGCGAGCGGCTGTACCACTGGGCGCAGCCGGTGGGCCGGTGGACCCACACCGCGGCGCGCCTGTGCGCCGGACTGGCGTGGCTGTGGCTGTTGCTGGCGCTCCTGCTCGTGGCCGGGATCCTCGCCGCGGTCGCCGACGGCGACGCCGGGCAGTTCGCGCACATGACCGTCGCCGGCTGGGTCAACTACTTCACGGGTCCGCTGCTCGGCTACATGATGATCTCCGTGCTGACCGTGGCGAGCGACCACCCGATCCGCTGGTTCTTCGGGATCATCTTCATGGTCCCCATCACCGTGACGCTGCTGAGCGAATGGCTAGGGCTGGCGACGGTGGTCCGCCGCGTGCTTGGGCCGCTGGGCAACCCCTACTGGGGTCTCGGCGTGACGCTGGCCGGCGGCTTCGCCGACGGCATCCTGGCCGTGCAGCGGGCGGTCGTACCGACCGTCCGGCACACGGGGCCGGCGTTCGATGCCGCGGCCTGGTGGACGGCGCTCCCGCTCTGGACTCTCCTGCTGGCCGCGGTCGTGGCGGCGCTTGCCGTGCCGCATCCGGACGCATTTCCGCGCCTGCGCTGGCGCAGGTAGCGCCAAACCCTTGACAGACGATGTGAGACGGAAACAGCTTAGTTCGCGTCTCACAAAAACTTGGCCTGCCTCACCCGGCAGGGGAGTGTCCACAGCACAGGGAACGCAGACGGTCGATGCGGACCTCGCTCCGACAGTTCGGCATGGTGGTCTTTTCAGTGCTCCTGGCGGCACCGGCGGCGGCTCAGAGCCTGCACGGGTCGCGGGCCTCGGTTTCCCGCATGTACCGGGTCGCGCAATCGCACGACTTCACCTTCCTGAACAGCGGCCGGCGGATCCGGGAGTTCGTCCGGATGGGCTATCTGGTCCAGCTGCCCGGGGACGGGAACTACTCGCTGGCGAACGTCTCCTACCCGTACGCGCGCCCCCAGACCAAGCTGTTCGTGGAGCGGCTGGCGGCTCAGTACAAGCAGGCGTGCGGTGAGCCGCTGGTGGTGACGAGCCTTACGAGGCCGAAGAACGACCAGCCCAACAACGCGTCGAGCCAGTCGGTCCATCCGACCGGGATGGCGGTGGACGTGCGTCGGAGCAACCGGCTGGCGTGCCGAAAGTGGATCGAACGGACGCTGCTGTCGCTCGAAAAGGCGAGAGTGATCGAAGCGACGCGCGAGCGCTGGCCGCCCCACTACCACATCGCGGTGTTCCCGACCTCGTACACGCGATACGTCGCCGCGCTTCCGGACCCCTCGGTGCCGGCGGCGGCGGTGGCCGACAACACGCGCTACCGCGTGCGCCGCGGGGACAGCCTGTGGAGCATCGCCCGGAACCACGGGGTCGACGTGGACGAGCTGAAGGCTGCGAACGACCTGGCCGGGAACCGGATCTACGCCGGGCAGCGTCTGCTGATCCCGGCCGCCCGCTGAGAGAGGGACGCGGCGGGGCCTAGCGTCGCTGCATGTCCTCCGGCTGGTAGGGCAGCTGGTTGAGGTAGTTCTGCGCTTCCAGGTCGATGCGCGACGTGCGCAGCTGGTCGGTGGAGACGGTCACGGTCGTGTCCATCCCGTGCCGGTGCGCCGACACCGTCACCGTCCCATCCCCGCCTTCCAGCGTGACCGAGTGGTCGCTCGACGAGGCCACCTCCAGCGGGATGCGCTCCCTCAGGTACTCCGCCGCCAGCTCGATGGCGCGCCTTCCGGCCATGGCAGTGAGTCTCTGGTACGCGGCCATCTCTCTCCGTCTCCCTGTTTCGATTCCCGGACGAAAACGCCTGAAGGAGAACGCCTCGCGGGCGGTGTGGCAAGGGTCAGTCCGCGCCGGCGAGCCACGTCCCGATGGCGCCCGGCGCGACCACGCCGGCGAGCCATCGGTCGCCGTGGCGCAGCATCGGGACGGCGGCCACGCCGGCCCTCTCCGCTTCCCGCTGGGCCGCCTCGACGGCCTCGCGGAGCTGGTCGAGTCCGAGCGCCACGTGGAGCGCCTCGCGGTCCTCTCCGGCCGCGGCGCCAATGTCGGCCAGGACATCGATCCGCCCGATGTCGGCCCCGCCGGACCAGCAGGCGTGGTAAATGGCGGTCGCGAGCGCTAGGGCCGCGGTCTGGCCTCGCCCGGCGGCGAAGGCGACGGCTTCGTGGGCTTTGCCGGTGCGCGGGATGCGCTCGGGGAGGCGCAGCTCGAGCTCCCAGGCAGCCGCGAGGTCCGCGGCGGCCTCGACCTCGGCGGCCACCGCGTCGAGCGCGTCCGGCGGCAGCGGCAGGGGTGCCGGACGCAGCTCGAAAGGGTGGAGCGCCAGCTCGATGCCGGCGTCGGCGGCGGCCCGGCTCGCGGCGGCGAACGCGAGTCGGCAGAACGGGCTGGTGAAGTCGTGGTAGAGCGCCAGGGCTGCCATGGTGCCAAATGTAGCGGGCGTGGCCATCCCCGGCTCCCGACCTTGCCCCGGTCAACCGCGCCGGGTCATCTTGCCCGACGCGAACTCGCACCGGGCAAGGTCATGGGCTCCACGGAAACAGCGCTTCAGTTCAGCGAGAACGTTCGACGACTGCAGCCGTCTGCGACCATCTCCGTTTCCTCCCTCGCCAAGGAGCTTCAGGCGAAGGGGCGCGACATCATCAATCTCAGCGCCGGCGAGCCGGATTTCCCCACGCCGGCCTTCATCGCCGAAGCCGGGATCGCGGCCATCCGCGCCGGACGCACTCGCTACACCCCGGCTCCCGGTCTTGCCGATCTCCGCGCGGCCGTCGCCGCGGCGCTGCACCGGGACCACGGGGCCGAGACCGATGCGGCCGGCGTGGTGGTCTCGTCCGGCGCGAAGCAGGCGCTGTTCAACGCCATCTTCGTGCTCACCGGCCCCGGCGACGCCGTCATGGTGCCGGTGCCGTACTGGACCAGCTACCCCGAGCTGGTGCGTCTCGCCCGCGCCGAGCCCGTCTGGGTGCGTGGGCCGCGAGAGCGCGCGTACAAGGCGAGCCCGGAAGCGCTGGAGGATGCCTGGACGCCGGCCGTGCGTGCGCTTCTGATCAACACGCCCTCCAACCCGTCCGGCGCGGTCTACACGCTCGAGGAGCTGACCGCGATCGCCGAGTGGGCGCGGGCGCGCGGCGTCTGGCTCATCAGCGACGAGATCTATGCCCGCCTCTGCTACGTGGCGCCTCGCGCTCCCGGACTCCTCAATCTCCCGGCGGAGCTGAGGGAGCGGGTGGTGGTGGTGAACGGGGCGTCCAAGGCGTTCGCGATGACCGGATGGCGGATCGGGTTCTCGTACACGCTGCCGGCGCTGGCGTCGAAGATCGCGGCGCTCCAGAGTCACATGACATCGAACGCGGCGACGCCCTCACAGTATGCCGCGCTGGCGGCGTTCACCGCCTCTCCGGAGCAGGAGCGGGAGATCGACGCCATGGCCAGGGAGTTCCGCGCCCGGCGGGATCTGGTGGCGCAGCTGGCCGCGCGCCACCTGCCGGGCGCGGACGCGCTGGTCCCGGACGGGGCCTTCTACCTCTTCCTGCGCGCCGACCAGTGGTACGACGGGGCGCACCCCGACTCGGTCTCGTTCTGCCGTCGGCTGATCGAGGAGGCGGGCGTCGCGCTGGTCCCCGGCTCCGCGTTCGGCGAGGATCGCTATGTCCGGCTCTCGTTCGCGGCCTCCCGTAAGGACATCGAAGACGCGTTCCTCCGCATCGCCCGCGCGCTGGGTACCGCCGCGTGACGCCGGCTGAACCGGGCCTCGCGGCGAGGCTGTCGGAGTACGTCGGGGGGCTGTTCGCGCGCGAGGACGCGCTCCTGGAGGAACTTCGCGAGGAGATCTCGCGACAGGGGCTGCCGGAGATCTACATCTCCGCCGAGGTGGGGCGCCTGCTGCAGGTCCTGCTCACGGCCGTCGGCGCGCGGCGCGTCCTGGAGATCGGCACGCTGGGCGGGTACAGCGCCATCTCGGATGGCCCGGGCGCTCCCTCGCCAGGGGCGCCTCCTCTCGCTGGAGATCGACCCCGAACGGGCGGAGCTCGCGCGCGGCTTCATCCGCCGCGCCGGTCTGGAGGACCGCGTGGAGGTGCGGGTGGGGGACGCGCGGGCGCTGTTGCCCGGACTCGAACGCGAGGCGCCGTTCGACGCCGTCTTCATCGATGCCGACAAGGAAGGGTACGGCGCGTATCTCAATGCGGCGCTCGCGCGTCTCCGGGCGGGCGGGCTTGTCCTGGCGGACAACGCCTTCTGGAGCGGCCGGGTCCTGGACGAGGTGCCGGATTCGGCGTCAACGCGCGCGATCCGCGTTTTCAACGACCGGCTCGCTTCCGAGCCGCGGCTGACGGGGACGATCATCCCCGTCGGCGACGGCCTGGCCGTGGCCGTCGCCGACGGAGGAGGCCGGCCTACCGATCCGAAGACGACTTCTGGTCGATGAGCGTCTGGATCTCCTGCGGCGGGGCGAACCTGGCTGCGTCGATGGGACCGTACTGCACCGAGTCCACCGTCATCACCTGCTCCTGCCCCATCATCTGCTGACTGATGGATGTGGCGGTGAGCACGTCGCCGAAACGCTTGTAGTCCTTGAGCAGGCTGACGACCTCGATGGAGCCCATGGGCGTCTCCTCGTTCGAGGTCGTGGCCACCAGAAGCCCGGAGGCAATGCTGTAGCAGTCGAAGGTCTCGCGCCCGCTCTTCCACACGAGCCGGACCTTGTAGCACGGCTCGCCGTTCAGCTCCGTCTTCTCCACGGTCTCACGGGTGGTGAACATCGACGCATCGCGCATCGAGCCCCCCTCCGACGCGCCTTCCACCATGGCGGCCAGCTCTTTCCCGTCCAGGAGCCGCGGTCCGAGGTTCGGGTCGAGCGACCAGCCGACCTCGCCGGTGTAGCCGTTCCGGACCTCGCCGAGCCCCGGGATCGTCACCACGCTCAACACCCGCGTCGGGTTCCTGGCGGCCAGGACCTCCAGTGTTCCCTGGATCCCCATGGCGGGCATGGCGAACGTGCCGACCGTGCGGCTGTCCGGCATGGCGGAGATCGCCTTGCTGCCGCCGATCGCTTCGACGTAGCGGTCGATCAGCTTCGCGGCGGTCGGGAGGTCGGCGGCCTGGGCCGCCACCGCGACGGGGGCAACGGCTGTGATCACCAGCGCAGCCAGCAGGCGGTGGGCGGAATTCGGTTTCATCTCGAGGCTCCTTGATGGTTGGCAGCGCGGGCGCCCATGGCGGCCGCGTCGGTGTTGTGTACGTGCTCGATCCAGCGCAGTGCGGCCTCCAGCGTGGCGTCCCTGCCGGCCAGCAGGTCCTTACGGGTCAGCGGCGTCACGACGTCCGGGACGACCCCCCGGCCTTCCACCCGGTTCCCATCCGGTCCGACGAGGTTGGCGATCGGGTGCATGAGAACGTCCCGGTTGGGGAGTCGCACCAGGATCGCCGGCAGCGCCTGGCCGCCCGTGGTGTCCCCGAACACCCTCGCCCGGCCGAGTTCCTGGAGCGCCGCGGAGAAGATCTCGCTGGTGGACATGGTCTCCCCGTCCACCAGAAGCGCGAGCGGTCCGGCGAACGGCTGCATGGCCTTCCCCTGCCGGGTCACGTGCCGCGGCATCGAGCGGAGGTGCAGCTGCCCCTGGCGCGTCGTCATCACGCCGAGCTCCTTCTGCTCATCCATGAAATAGCCGGAGATCCCCATGACCATCCCCGCCACGCCGCCCGGATTGCCGCGCAGGTCGAGCACCATGCCGCGGCACCGGCGCAGCGACTGCACGGCGTCGTCGAACGCCGGCAGGATCGGCGTCATCCAGATGTTGAAGCGGATGACGCCGACGCACCCGGCTTCGCCCAGGTCCGCCGCCCGGGAATCGAGGGACGCGAACATCGTCGGCAGGTTGCCGAAGCGCACCGGCGTTCCGCGGATGGGCACGGGCACCACCGGGACTTCCACTTCCCGGCCCGCGCCGTCGAGGAGCCGGAGGGCGACGGTGTCGCCGACGCGGCCCGCCAGGCGGGCGTTCGCCGCGAACGCCACCCTCGCTTCGGCAAGGCGCCGCTGGGACGAGAGCGGCTCCAGGAACCCGAGGAAGCGGGACGCCGGCACAGGGCCGATGGCCTCCAGGATCCACCCGGGCCGGACACCGGCGCGAGCGCCCGGAAGTCCGGGATCCGCGCGCGAGATCATGAGACGCCCGTCCACGATCCGCGTCTCCAGCCCCACGTCGCCGGGGTCGCCCTGGCTTCCGAGCGTCGAATCGGGGTCGAGCGCGTCGGCCGCCGAGGCCGGGATCACCAGGAAGTGGCTGTCGCCGAGCCGCTCGACCATGGACTGGATCACGGCGCGGAGGGAGTCGGCGGAGCCGGCCCCGCCGGCCTGCTCGCGGTACTCCTGCCCGATGGCGGCCCAGTCCAGCCCGTGGAACGTGGTGTCGTAGTATGCATGCTGGACCCGGCTCCACGCCGAGTCGAACACCGCCAGCGCCATCTCGCGCGTGACTGGCTCCGACGACGGCACGGGCGCGGTGTCCCCGGGCGCGGCGCCACTCCCGGGCGCGCAGCCGGCGACGGCGAGCGCGAGGAGCGCACCGGTGACCCGGCGCCTGTTGAACGCCCCGCCCGAACTGCGTGAGCCCATGCGCTACCTTTCCGTTGATGCTTCGCGGGATCCCGACGCCGGCGGCGCGAATGAGGGAATATGGGAGAGGATGCCTGAATCCGGGAGCCCCGCCTCAGAACCCTGCTTTGCCCAGCGCCGCGCGAGTGCCCTCTACGTAGCCCGCGCCGAACAGATTCACGTGGACGAGGAGGTAATAGAGCTGGTAGATCGGGCGGCGCACGGGCTCGTATCCCGGCTCCAGGGGCCACGCCTCTTCGTAGGCGGTGCGGAAGCGGGCGCCGAAGCCGCCGAAGAGGTCGGCCATGGCCAGGTCCACCTCGCGGTGCCCGTGGTACGCCGCGGGATCGATCACGGCGGCCGTGCCATCGGCGAGGACATGGACGTTCCCGCTCCACAGGTCGCCGTGGAGCAGGGAAGGCCCGTCGGCGGTCCCGGGCGCGAGAAGGCCATCGAGCGCGTGGAAGAGGGCGTCGAAGCGGCGGCGATCGGCGTCGCCGACCAGGCCGGCGTCGACGGCGCGGCGGAGCTGGGGCTCCAGCCGGCGGGTTCGCCAGAAGTCCGCCCAGCTCTCCAGCCATCCGTTGGACTGGGGGAGGGATCCGATGAAGTTGTCCTCTTCCGCTCCGAATCGTCGGGCGCGGGTCCGGTGCAACGCGGCCATCCCTCGCCCCAGCCGCTGCCAGAAGTCGGGCGACGCAGCGCCCGGCTCCAGCCACTCGAGCAGCAGCCACTCGGGCTCCTGACCCACGGCGATGACCGCGGGCACGCGCACGGGGCCCGCGGAGCGCAGCGCCTCGAGGCCGCGAGCTTCGGCCGCGAGCATCCCCGCGGGGAGGTCCGGGCCGCGCCATTTCAGGAAGAAATCCAGTCCCGCGACGGTGCGCACGCGCGTGGTGGGACTGATGCACCCGCCGGCGACGACAGCGGTGTCGGCGATCCTGCCGGCGCCGACTCCGCCCTCATCGCGGAGCGCCGCCTCGACGGCGGCGCGGACGGGCTCCGGGAGCCTGACGCCGCTCACAGCCCGCGGTCGGCGCGGATGTGGGAAAGCAGCCCCGCGACGGACCGCTCCACGAGCTCGTGGACGTCCTCGAACCCCCGGGAGCCGCCGAAATAGGGATCCGGGACGTCCAGCGCCCCGTCCGCCTCCGGATCGAACTCCCGCAGCAGCCGGACTTCGGCGCCGCCCGCTCCATCGCGCAGCGCTTCCACGGCGCGTCGGTTCTCGCCGTCCATGGCCACGACGTAGTCGAAAGTGGCGAGGTCGTCACGGGTGATGCGTCGGCTCGCCCCTTCCACCGTGACGCCCCGGGCCGCGGCTACGGCCGTGGTCCGCGGGTCCGGCGACTCGCCGCGGTGGTAGCCGGACGTTCCGGCGGAGTCCACGCGGAACCGGTCGTGGAGGCCGGCGTCATCGACGGCGCTGCGGAAGAGCGCTTCCGCGAGCGGCGACCGGCAGATGTTGCCCAGGCACACGAACAGGACGGAGATGTGGGCGTCTGGCATGGCGCTCGCTCCATTGGGGTCACCGGTGGAAAGTGTGCGCATCGGCCCGGCCGTCAAGCGGCGGGTGTGTTATCTTCCCGCCCGAGTCAACGTCTCCCGGACATGAGCGATGCGAAGACTAGTCCCCACCCTGGCCCTGCTCGCGCTCGCCGCGTGCGACGTGTCGACCGGGCCCACCGAAGTGAAGCTGGACGACCTGCACGACCCGCCGCGAAACGACGCGGCCGTCGCGCTGACGAAGGATCTGGACGACGGCTTCGGCACGACGGTGCTCGCGTCGGCCACGCAGTACTTCTTTCCGCTGCTGGTGCCCGCACCCGTGCCCGAGTTCATCTATCTCCACGAGCAGAGCAGCTCGTCGCTCCGGATCGTGCTGCCGGACACGCACACGACCGGGATCTTCAATACGGCCGCGGACAGCGTCGATTTCGCCTTCACGGCTCCCGATGGCTCGACCTACCGGCCGCTCACTTCGTGCCGGATCACGGTGACCTCCGCGCTGAACGACGCGGGCACGGGTCGACTCCAGGGGAAGACGGACTGCCCGGCCACGAATACGGTCCAGGACGTCCGGGTGCTGGTGAAGTTCGACTACACGCCCGGCTGATCCGTGGCGCGTCCCGGGCCCAGGCGTGCGCGACCGCGGCGGACGGCAATGCATCGCCACACGAGCCGGAACCGGGTCGCCCGCCACCGGCCGGGAACACTGACGGCGGGAGCGGCGAAGCAGCAGGCGGGGAGGCGGCTGGCCCCGTTCCGCCAGGCGTCGCGGCTCGCGCTGGGCGTGACCGCCCTGGGGCTGCTCCTGCTCGGCACGTCGCCCGCCGCCGTGCCGGCTGCGCCGGCGGCCGCCGCGGCGACGAGCTTCGCGTCCCCCGGGCCGTCGCAGGCCGGGGACACGCTTCCTGCCGGCGACACCCTCCAGGGCGGCGGCGCTCCCCGTGCCGACTCGGTCAGCCGAGCGGACACGGCGGCCGCGGCAAACCCGGGCGAGTCGGCGCGGCGGGCCACGGGAACGCTCCGGGCGCTCGGCCGCACGACGTACAACCTCCTGCCTGCGCTGGGAATCGCGCTGCTGGTCCTGGTGCTGGCGGGCGTGCTGGCGAAGCTGGTCGGAATGGTGCTGCGGCGGGCGCTTGCCAGCTGGGAGCGTGCGCAGGCGATCGCGGCGCTGGTGTCGATCGCGATCTGGCTGCTGGCGCTGGGGGCGGCGCTCAGCATCGTGGCGGGCGATGCCCGCGCCCTCGTCGGCTCGGTGGGCCTGTTCGGGCTCGCGCTCTCCTGGGCGCTGCAGGGGCCGATCGAGAGCTTCACCGGCTGGCTGCTCAACTCCTTCCGCTCCTACTATCGCGTGGGCGACCGCATCGCCGTCGGCGACGTCTTCGGCGACGTCGCGCGCATCGATTTCCTGACCACCACCGTTTTCGAGGCGGGCGGCGCGCAGAAGAGCGTGCAGGCCGCGCAGTCCACCGGAGCGCTGATCACGTTCCCGAACTCGGAAGTGCTGCGCTCGAACGTGGTGAACTACACCCGCGACTTTCCGTACGTGTGGGACGAGCTGACCGTGGGCGTGGCGAACGAGAGCGATCTCGGCGCCGCGATCGCAGCGCTCCAGGCCGTGGCGGACCGCGAGGTGGGGGAGCGGATGGAGGCGGCGGCCAGGGAGTACGCCGCGCTGCTGGAGCGGGCGGGGCTGGGGTGGGATGTGGCGACGCGGCCGTCGGTTTACGTGGCGGCGCGGGAATCGTGGACGGACCTGACGGTCCGCTACCTGGTGCCGGCCCGCGAGATGCGGAAGTGGTCGTCGCGGCTGCTGCTCGCCGTGAACGCGGAGCTGGCGGAGCCGGCGTTGCGCGACCGGGTGTTCCCGGCGTACAACCGTTCGCAGGTTCAGCAGGTCCCGCCGCCGCGCTGGGCGGGGGACCAGGGCACGGATCAGGAGGGCGCGTGACACGAGGGACGTGGGTGTGGCGCGGCGGCGTCGCCGCGCTGGCGCTGGTCGCCGGCTGCGGCCCCGCAGAGACGGCCATTCCGGCCGGCAACGGTGTGTGTGCGGCGCCGGTGATGCAGGCGCAGCTACCCCCGGCGCTGAGTGAGAGCAGCGGCGTCGCTGCGAGCGCCGCCTTTCCTGGCATCTTCTGGACCCACAACGACTCCGGCGGTCTGCCGGTGGTGTACGCCATGACCGAACAGGGCGAAGTGGTGGGGGCGGTGACGGTGCGGGGGGCGACGAACCGCGACTGGGAGGACGTGGCGGTGGGGGCGTGCGGCGGAGGGAAGTCGGGCAGCTGCCTGTACATCGCGGACACCGGGGACAACAACGAGCGGCACGATGAGTCCATCATCTACCGCGTGCCGGAGCCGGATCCGCGCAGCGACAGCGTGACAGCCGCGGCGACGGCGATCCGTTTCCGCTACCCCGACGGGCCGCGCGACGCCGAGGCCGTATTCGTGGCCGACACGGTCATCTACATCATCAGCAAGGGCAGGAGCAGCGCGATCGAGCTGTACCGGCTGGTCGGGCCGGCGCGCCGCGGCCGGGTGTCGACGGCGGAGGCCATGCAGCAGGTGGCGCCGCCCCCGACGAGCGTCTCCGCCCAGGTCACGGCGGCGGACCGGGATCCCCGGAGCGGGCGAGTTGCCGTGCGCACGTACGGCTCGCTGCGCTTCTACGAGATGCGGGCCGATACGCTCGTCCCGCTGGGGCGGGAAGCCGACGTGGTCTCGCCGGCGCAGCTGCAGGGGGAGGGCGTCGCGTTCATCGCCCGTGACACGCTGATCCTGACGAGCGAGTCCAAGGGGCCGCTGCCGGCGCTGGTGGACGTGGTCTCCTGCGACCCTTTGCGGACGGCGTCCGACTCCACGGCCGGGGGGGCGTAGCGGCCGTCAGCCGCTGGAACCGGACCTCGGCGTCGACATAGCCCTCGCCGGGCGCGCCGGGGAACCGAACGCGCAGGTGGGCGACCCCGCTCTCCGCGCCCGCGACCTCGGCACCCCTGAGCCGGCGAACGCGGTCCGTCCTCAGCTCGACCTCGTGCACGCTGCCGGCGGGAGCCTGCAGGCGCAGCACGTAGTCGGGGCCGTCCCGCCGGAAATCCAGGATCCTGAGCCCATGCGGCGCGTCCCCCACGCGCAGGGGCTCGCGTGGGGGCACGATCTCCACGCCGCCATCGTACTCCAGCTCCACCAGCGCTTCGTCATCGAGCGGGAGCTCCACGCCGGCGTGCACGTCGTGAGGAGACGCCTCGACCTGGACATCCGCGTCGCGATCGTTCACGGTGGCGCGCGTGACGCGGCTTCCGAGCGGCAGGGCGGGGGCGACCCGCACGTGCAGCGGCCGTACCGGCCCGCGCCTGGCGAGGTGGATGCAGTACGTCCCGTGTCCGCGCCGGATGGAGAGATCGACGGTGTCGCGCCCCACCACCACACCGGAGACCTGGAGCGAGTCCCAGTCCGCGGGCAGGTGCGGCGCGAGCTCGAGCGCCGCGTGGGGGGCGTCCTGAGTCACGCCCAGGAGGCCGCGCACGAGCGGCGTCACGAGCATGGAGGTGGCGAAGAACTGCTGGGGGACCGTGGTATCCAGGGTCCGGTAGAACGCACCTGACAGGAGCTCCGGGTTGCGGCCGCGGGCGAAGTCGAACGTGGTCCGCGCGATGTCCCGCAGCAGCTCGTAGCCCTCCCACGAACGGTGGTAGCGGTAGTGCGCGAGCGCCGTGAAGCCGGTCATGAACGGCCAGACGGCGCCGTTGTTGTAGTGCAGCGGCTGGTACAGCGGGTGCTCCGCGGAGAGCAGCCGCGTGCCCCAGTCGGTGGTCACGTCCGCCGCCGCCAGCCGGGCCAGCATGCGGTCCGCACGCGCGGGGTCGAGCAGGCCGAACGACATGACGGTCGCTGGCCACACCGTCACCGCCGCGTTGACGCGGAGGTCGCCTTCCGCCGCGGCGCGCGTACCTTCCGCCGATTCCTCCCCCGGCTCCAGGAGGGCGAAGGCGTAGATCCCTTCGTCGCCGAGCCAGAACTGTCGCTCGATCGTGGCGAGGGCGCGCTCCTGGAGCCGGTCGGCGACGGCGGCGAGGCTGTCACGGCCGACCGCGCGGGCCATGTCCCGGACCCCGCCCAGCGCCACCGTCCACATCCCGGCCAGGTAGATGTCCGTGTGGAGCGACTCGCCGAGCCCTCCGACCTCGATCGCTCCCGCTCCCGCTGCCGGGTTCTCCATGAGGCCGTCGCCATCGGCGTCCGTGTTGCGCGACCATTCGAACGCGCGCTCGATGGCAGCCCATTCCGAGCGGAGGAAGCCGGTGTCCCCGCTGGCCCGCCAGTACTCGGAGCACGCCACGATCCAGTACGGGGTCGTGTCGCCGTGGTACCAGGTGTAGGGGTAGTCGGAGAACCACGGCAGCCACGGCGCGGCGTGGGAGATCTCGTGCGGGATCTTGCCGTCCGCGCGCTGGTACCGGGCGAGAAACTCGAGCCCGGCCCGCACCATCGCGAGCTGTCCCGTCCCGTCCATGGCGAAGGAGTTGATGGCGGCGTCCCCGCCGAAATACCAGCCGAAGCCGGGGCGGAAGTTCCCCGCGCCGGCCCGACCGAAGCCGGCGACGAGGCCACAGCCCAGGCCCGGATTGCACACCAGCTGCTGGTCGAGGTTGACGCGCGCCCAGTCGTACGCGGCGTCCAGCCAGGGCTCGGGAGAGCGGAGCGTGGGTCCGCCCGAAAGCACGCCGCGGTAGTGCCCGGCGCTCTCGCGCCAGTACGCCGGCGCGCCGGTCAGCAGACGCTCGTAGATGCCGGCCACGCTGTCGGCGCTGATCGCGCCACCCGCGAAAGCGATGGGGATCAGGTCCCCCGTCGAGCGCGCGGGATCGAAGCGGAGCGTGAACCGGCTCGGGATGGTGGGGGCGTCGTGAGCGGGGTGGGTGGTGCCGTCCACCGCGAACGGGGAGCCCACCATGGCGTTGAAGCGGTGCACTCCGCCCTCCGAGAGCAGGAACGCGCGGCGGTCCTCGTCCCACGTCATGTACTGCCCGCCGAAGCTCCCCGGCCACGCCAGATCGAAGTCGGCGTGCATCCCGACCCGGATCTCCAGCGGCCCGACCGTCCGAACGTCCAGGAGGATCACGCCGCCGCGCTCGTCCCGCGGCACCAGGATGTGCTCGCGTACGGTGAACGTGGCGTGGGTGTACGTCACGGTCGTCGCAGCCGGCGTGACCTCGACCGTGGTCGCGACCCGTGCGCCGGGGATCGGATCATCGTACTCGGGGATGGCGAACGAGAGCTCCAGGTCCCGCACCAGCTTGAGCGGCCACGCCCACAGCTCGAGCGCGCCCGTCTCGTCTCCGAACACCGCCGCCCGCCTTCCCGTCACAGAGATGAAGGCGCCGGGACGCGCAGGTCCCTCCAGGCGCAGGGCCGGGTCCGGGGTCTCGAAACTGGACACCCCCTGTCCACTGGCGGGGGCATGCACGAGCACCGAAAGAGCCAGCGCCGACGCGGCGCACCGGGCGATGGTGGGCATGGTCCATGAAGATACGGCTCCAGTGGCCGCGGCCAAGCCCGCCCCCGGCCGTGGCACGGGTGATGCACCCTAATACGTTGAATTCCTTGCGGTTACACGGGGAATGGGGGGGAGAGACGAATGGGCGAGCTGGAACAGAACGATCGGCGGCGGGACCAGGGTGCGGGGCCGTTCCCGCAGGAACGCGTGGGCGATCACGTATGGGAGCCCACGGAAATCGAGCGGGGGCCGTTCGAGCGGCGGCGGTCCGGGGACCGGCGCGCACTGGACCCGGCGGAGGCGGGGGGCACCGGTGCCGCGGGCGACGAGGACATGGAGCGTCGCCGGCGCTGGGGGCGTCGGAAGTCGGACGTCCTGTCCACGTCGGCGAGGGAATCGCTGCTCGGTCGAAGCCGGATGTTCGTCCGTCGTTTCCAGAAGCCGCTGATCGGCCTCACGCTGGCGGGGGCCGCCGCTCCGCTGATCAACGCCGGGACACGCTCCGCGGCGGACGGCAGGACGCCCGCGACCGTGAAGGAGCCACGGGCCGCGCGTCCGGGGGAGGGCGCGACGCAGGCGGCGCAGGCGACGGACCTGGACTCGAGCGTGTCGGAGGCGTGGGCGGAGGCGAACGCCGCGGCCGTCCGGGAGCAGACGGTCCAGGGCGCGGTCACGCACTACAACATCGATTCGGAGCTGGCGACGCAGATCTACGACGCGGCCACGCGCCACCAGATCGAGCCCGACGTGGCGTATGGACTGGTGTTCACCGAGAGCACGTTCCGGCAGCGCGCCGTGAGCAACGTGGGCGCGCGCGGCCTGACGCAGGTCATGCCGCGCACGGCGCGCTGGCTCAAGCCGGGCACCACGGCGCGTGACCTCTACGACCCGGCCACGAACCTGGATGTCGGCTTCAGGTACCTGAAACGGCTCATCGACCGGTACGACGGCGACGTGGAGACGGCCCTGACCGCGTACAACCGTGGTCCCGGGACCGTGGACAGGATCCTCAAGCGGGGCGGCAACCCGGACAACGGGTACGCCGGGAAGGTGTTGACGGGGTGAGGGCCGTGGCGCAGGCCTGACGTCCGGCTCCGCGCGGCGGAAGACAGCCCCGCCGGCTCCCTCGAGGGCCGGCGGGGCTTCGACTCGTCAGATCTTACGGAGCCGGATGCTTCCGTTCACCGTGGAGAGACGCATCTCCGGGCCGCCATCGCCGATGCTCCCGCGCAGGCTGCGCGGGTTCATCTTCCCGTGGACCATGATGGGGAAGTCCGAGTCGATGCCGCCGTTGACCGTGGTGGCGTGGAAGTCGGCGTTCAGCCCTTCCGGTATCTCGACGGTGATGCTGCCATTCACGGTCTGGAACTCCACGTCGTCGGAGAGCCGGCTGTCGCCCAGACGACACGTGATGTCACCGTTCACCGAGCTCGCATTGGCGAAGCCGGAGGTCTGCACGTCCACGTCCCCGTTGACCGTGGTCGCGTGCACGTCGGACTGCACGCCGCTGGCGTGGATCTCACCGTTCACCGTGACCCCGGCCAGCTTCACGCCGCGCGGGACCTGAACCGTGAACTCGACCTTGACGTCGTTGTCCCGGACGTTGTTGCTCCCACCGCCCGGGCGGCATTCGTTGGCCCGCCGCGAGCCGGACGGCGTGGGGTAGATCGCGCAGATCGTGACACCGTCGTCGTGCTCCACCACTTCGATGCGCACGCTGCCCGGGTCGTCTCGCCGGCCCTTGCGGCTGGCTACCACGTGGGCCTCGGCGTCCGGGCTCGCGGTGGCGTCGATGCTCCCGTTGACGCCACGGATCTCGAGCGTCTCGCCCTCGGCGATCTTGCCGTTCCAGCGGAAATCCGGCGACTGGGCGGCGCCGGGCGCAGCCGTGGCCACGATCACTGCGGCGGCGAGCAGAATGCTGCTCTTCATCGGTCCCTCCTCTATCAGCGCGACCCCTCAGTGGGGGCGCGTCAGCCTGATCTCACCGTTGAATGATTCCAGCTCGAGCCGCGCGCTGCCGGAACCGAGCGTGAAGCTGAACTGCCGGTCACGCGTCGAGCCGCTGAGACGGATCGGGAAGTCGCTCTCGAACTCCCCCTGGTACGTCGCCACAACCACCATGGCGTTGGCGCCCTCCCCCACCGAAACCGCGACGTCTCCGTTGTGGGTCGAGAAGACGTAGCGCCCGTCGTCGACGATGGTGCCGTCGTACACCACGTCGCCGTTCACGGTGGTCGCCCGCGCACTGGCGGAGCGGACGCGGCGCATGGTGATGTCGCCGTTCGTCGTCTCGACGTAGATGTCGCCGTCCACGCCATCGAGCATCACGTCCTCGTTGACGGAGATCGCTTCGATCCGGCCGCTGGCCTTCGCCACCGTGATGTCGCCCTGGATGCTCCGCAGGCTCACCAGTCCGGCGCCGCCCACCACGTGGACGTCACCGCCCACCGTCTCCACGGAGACCTCCCCCCGCGTGCCGGTCACCGTCACGTCCACGCGATTCCCCTGCACCCGCACGTTCATCCACTCGGGGACGGTGATGCGCACGTCCATGTCCTCCCGCGCGGACCGGGGGCCGGGGCGCACCCGGACCGTGGAGCCGTCGCGCACCACGTCCAGCGACGCCCGGTCCCCGTCGCCCGCGATCCCGACCGCGCTGCGATCCCAGGTCGACACGATCACCTCGCCCCGCACGTTCACCACCTCGAGGCGCGCTCCCCGGGACACCGTTATGGCCGTGTCCTGGGCCGCAGGAGGCGATCCGGCCAGGGCGAGGGCCGCCGTCAACAATGCCGTCAGCATGATATCTATCCCGCCTTCGTCGTTAGATGCTCGCCGCCTGCCGGAGCAGGTCCATCTTCCGTCGCATGGTGTCCGCCAGATGCTCGCTCAGGAACGCGCTCGAGGGATCCGCGGTCAGTGCCCGCCGCGCTTCCGCGATCGCGCCGTCGATGATCTGGAGGTTCCGCTCCACCACGATGATGGTCTCCGGGTCCAGCTCGTTGCGCCTGTGCTCGAACTCCGCCTCGAGATCCGCCACCGCGTGGTCGTAGGCCGTTGTGAACGATACTGCCGTGGCAGCCGACCTCCCGTCCGCGGGCGCCGCGGCCACGGCCGATCCCGGCTCGACGGCCGGAGCGTGCCGGAGCGCCGCCCACACGCCGCTCGCCGAAAGGAGCGCCGCGGTCAGCACGGCCGCCGCGAGCTGCGGGACCGTGAACAGGAAGCGACGGCGCACGCGCGCCAGCGGGACCACGCGAGCGTCCGGAGCGGCGAGCGTCCGGGCGCGCGGCGTCAGCTGCGCCTCGATGCCCGGCCAGAGATCGTGGGCTGGCGGGAGCTGCGGCAGCGACGCGGCCTGCGCGACAACCGCCCGCAGCTCATCCACGGTGGCAGCGCACTCTCCGCACTCGAGGAGGTGGGCTTCCATGCCCCGGAGCTCGGCTTCCTCCAGCTCCCCGTCGATGTACTCGGACAGTCGTGCCGTCCACTCGTCACGCGTTCTCATCTCACGCCCTCAGGTGTGCCCGCAGCGCCATGCGCGCTTCGTGCAGCTGTGACTTCGAAGTTCCCGCCGAGATCCCGAGCATGTCTCCGATCTCCCGGTGCTTGAATCCCTCCACATCGTGGAGCACGAACACCTCCCGCATCCCGTTCGGCAGACGGGCCATCGCCCGTTCCAGGTCCATCCGGTGCTCCGGGTGGGACCGCGGAGCCGTCGCCCGCTCCAGGGCTCCCTGGTCCGCGACGAAGCGGTCGAGCCGCTTCCCCGCCTTCGCCCGCCGCGCCAGGCAGACGTTGATCGCCAGGCGGTACAGCCACGTCCCGAACGACGACTTCCTTCCGAACAGCTCCAGCTTCTCCCACGCCCGGACGAACACGTCCTGCGTCACATCCTCCGCCAGCCCGCTCCCGACCATCCGCATCGCGAGCGCGTGGATCCGCCCCACGTGCTGCCGGTACAGGCGCTCGAATGCCCGGGTGTCGCCCGCCATCGCGAGCTCGACGTCGTCCGCATCCGTGGTTCGAAGCATCTCGGCCGTTTCAACCATTCCGAGTGTTGAGATAGGGCGGGGGGGGGAATGGTTGGGAAGATAGGGGGATTGGCTCGCTGGCGCTCGCAGAGGGGCTCGGCCTGCGGCCTCGCAGAGGGGCTCGGCCTGCGGCCTCGCAGAGGGGCTCGGGCTTCGCCCTCGCAGAGGGGCTCGGGCTTCGCCCTCGCAGAGGGGCTCGGGCTTCGCCCTCGCAGAGGGGGGAGGGGGGAGGGGGAGGGAGAGACGCCGGGCGAGGGGGGGCCGGGCGTCTCGTCGGGGGGCGCTAGTTCAGCAGGGGCTCGATCAGCTCTGCGAAGCTGGTGCGGGCCCGGTGCAGCCGGCTCTTGACCGTGCCCAGGTTCACGCCCGTGATCTCCGCGATCTCCTCATAGCTCTTCCCCTCCAGCTCACGCAGCCGGAAGACCAGCTGATGATGCGCGGGCAGCTCCGACACCGTCTTCTCCACGATCTCTTCCAGGTACCGATTCCGGTACAGGCGGTCCGGCTTCATCGCCGAGTCCTCGAACTGCAGCGGACGATGGTCCGGCTCCCAGTGCGTCGTCAGCTTCTGGAAGAGCACCAGCGGGCTCCGCGAACGGTTGCGCAGCTCGTTCTTCGACAGGTTCGAGCAGATGGTGTAGATCCAGGTCGAGAACTTCTTCGACTGATCGAACCGGTGCAGGTGACGCGTCACCCGCACGAACGCCTCCTGGACCAGATCCTCGGCCCGGTCCCGGTCCCCCGTCTTCCGCGCGATGAAATGCACCAGGCGGTCCCGGTACCTGTTGTACAGCTCCGAGAACGCAAGCGGATGACCCTCCAGGTGAGCCGCCACCAGCTCGCTGTCCGTCATGTCCAGCAGCGACACCCGCTTCTGTTCTTCAGACTTCATAATCGCCATGCACACCCCTCGGCTATCTCAACCCCAACGGGGACCCGCGCCCCCTCGATTCACCCACCGCCAAAGCACGGGCCCGGTTTCACCCGCAGCGAAAACCGGGCCGTTCCTTCAACCGACGTTGAAATATAAGGCCACACCACCACAGCCGCAAGCCCTGTTTCGACCCGCGTTGAACTATAGTGAGAACGGTTCCGGTTCGCAAGACGCGAGGGATCACCGGAGATCCGGAGAACCCCCATTTCCCGCGGAGATGCGGAGAACCCCCATTTCCCGCCAAAAAGTGGAGGATGCCGGGAATTGTGCGGGACGTGCTCCGGTGCCGGGCGTCCTACTCGGCGGCGTCGGGCTCGAGGGTCATCTGCATGACGCGTCCCTGGAGCCCGCGGTCCTTGCTGGAGACGTTGGCGACGTCATCGAGGCGCTCGGCGACCTCGTCGAGGACGCGGAGTCCGTTCTCGGGGCGTCGCATCTCGCGGCGGCGGAAGCGGACGGTGATGCGGACGTGCTGGCCCTTCCTGAGAAAGCGGCGGGCGTTGCGGACCTTGAAGTCCATGTCGTGCTCGTCGGTCTTTGGCCGGAACTTGAGTTCCTTGAGCTCGTAGGTGTGCTGCTTCTTCCTGGCTTCCTTGGCCGCCTTCTGCTGCTCGTACTGGTACTTGCCCCAGTCCATGATGCGGACGACGGGCGGGCGGGCGCCGGGAGCGACCTCGACGAGGTCGAGGCCGAAGTCGGCGGCTTTCCGCCGTGCTTCGTCGATGGGGATGATGCCCAGCTGTTCGCCGTCGGGGTCGATGAGGCGGATGGGGCTGATGCGGATGTCGTCGTTGACGCGGGTTCTGGTCCTGGCTATGAGAGCCTCCTCGGGGAAGTGAGCGTGGTCGCGGTGAGGGGGTCAGCCCTGGTGCCGCGGTGTGTCGTCGCGCGTGCAGCGGAGCGTGCCGTCTGCGGGGGTAAAGGTGACCCATCGCTGGCCGTCGGACAACTGCTGGTCCGTGACCGGGGAGCAGAGCGGAGCGACGTGGTCGCCGCGAACGACGAGGGCGGGCTGGTCGCCCGCCTCGAGGGTGAAGTCGGCGGTGCCGGCGGGGAGTTCGACCACGAGGTCCAGGGGTGGCCCGGCCGGCCTGATCTCGATGTCCGCGGGGTCGCCCGGCTGGACGGTCAGCGGTCGGCTGGCGTCGATCCGGAAATGTTCGGTGCCGACGCGCACGGTGATGCTGCGGATCCCGGACAGGTCCGGCACGCGGACGGTGCGCGCGGGTGTGGCGTCGGCGTAGGTCGTGAAGAGGCGGGTGTGGAAGCGGCCCGCGGCGTCCGGAGTCCACGCGGCCGCGGCCGCGGGCTGGCCGGGTGCGGCCTGCTCGTGCCACCGGAACGACCGGCCGGCATCCCAGCCGCCGATGGTCTCGGCGCCCGTGCGACCGGGGAGCTGGACCGAGACCCACACGCCGCTGGGAACGGTGATCATGTAGTCCACCGGCCCGTCACCGGAAGCGGCGAGCGTGAGCTCCTCCTGCTCGGAGAGTCCCGCGTCGGTGAAGCCGCGATCCGAGCGGCTGGCGACGTGGACGGCACCGGGCTCCCCGCGCATGACCTGGAGCGACCCGGCAGCGTTGGCATCGACGTTCACTCTGAGGGAGGTTCCGGCGAACGCGAAGCTCTGCCGGGCCACCTGCCACTCCTGGGCCGCCGCGGGGGCGACGACCGTTCCCATCGTCGCGGCTGCGACGACGACCGCGTTGTAGAATTTCATGGCCAGCTCCTCCCTTTGACTCCACGTCCATCTAGCCCCGGCAGCGTGCCGGGGTTCCGTCATCCGGGGCTGTCCGGGCTGTCGGGGCGGGCGGCGGCGGCGGCTTCCTCGCCGGTGGCGGTGCGGACGCCGCCCGGATCGGCGACCAGCTTGAGGGTGCGCACGAGGGTCGATTGGCGCGCTTCCGGATCGCGCGCCAGCACCGCCGCCGCGATCTCGTTGGTCCGTTCCGGGTCGGTGCTCTCCAGAGTTCCCTCCGCCGTGACCGTCTGGCCCCGGCGCACGTGATGTGGCGAGTCCACGCGGATGATGCGCGACCCCGACAGCAGCCAGAAGACGCCGCTCCCGGTCGCCACGACCTTTCCGCTGGCGTGGGCCTGCTTGTGCTCGGCCCGTCCATCGAGCGGGGCGAATTCCGCGAGGCTGGGGGAGGACGAACCCTGGTAGGCTGCGCGCGGAGCCATGGGGATCTCGGCGGGCAGCGTCACGTCGGCGGCCGAGTCGGCGGTCTCGGGCGGTGAGCCGTTCGGCTCGTCTGCGCTCAGCAGCGTGGTGACGCCCCATCCCAGCAAGCCGAGCACCACCAGCCCGGCAAGCCACGGCCAGTTGGAACGCTGCTTCCTGCTGATGTCGGTGTGCTGCATAGGTTCATGCCAGTGCCCGGTTTCGTCCACCCGCCGTCCCCGCCGCGCCTGGGGGAGCGAGTGCAACAAGTGTTCCCCCGACACCTCGGGCTGCGCTGCGGCCCCGCGCCTCGTTGCTGCGGCCACGCGCCTCGTTGCTGCGGCCACGCGCCTCGTTCAGCCTCGGCGGGCGTGCCCGTGGCCCACGCCCGAGGTGTCGGGGCGGGGACGGGCCGGTCGGCCGGCGGCGGGCTTCGTCGCCCCGCTGGTGCTGTCGGGCCTGGCGGTGGAGCCGGTATCGGGCCTGGTGGACCCGGTGTCCGGCCTGGTCGGCCGGGCGCCGGAGGTGTCGGGCTCCGCCTCGCCGTGGAGGCGCAGGGTGTCGCGGTGGATGCGGATCGTGTCGGGTGGTGGGGTGCGGCTCCGGTCCGGGAGGATCGTATCGGGCCGCTCCTGGGGGCGGTGCTGCTGCCCCTCGTCCTCGTCGCCGAAGATCCGGTTGCGGAGGCGGTCCCACCACGACGAGCCGGACTCGTACCGGCCTGTGGAGTCCGTGTACAGGGAGTCGTAGCCGTAGCCGTACCCGCCGCAGCCCCACGCCCGGACGGTCCCGCGCAGGAAGTACTCTTGGTGGACCCCGCCCATCACCGGACACCCCTCTGCGAGCACGTTGCCGTTGTCGTCCACCTCGTAGCGCTCCACGCCGGGCGGCGGTGTCCAGTCCTGGTTGTGCGTGGCCACGGTCCGCATGATCCGGCCCCAGACCGGCGCCGCGAGGCGGCCGCCCGTGGCGCCGTGCATGATCCGCTGCGGGCGGTCCATGCCGATCCAGATGCCCGTCGTGATCTCCGGCGTGAAGCCGATGAACCAGGCGTCGGCGGACTCGTTGGTGGTGCCGGTCTTCCCCGCGGCGGGGGCCGTGAAGCCGGCGCGGCGGACGGCGTATCCGGTGCCCTGGTCGATCACGCCCCGCATCAGGTCGACGGTCACGAACGCCACGTCGGAGTCCAGCACGTGACGGGCGCGTGGCGGGACCTGGAGGACGACCCGGCCGTCCCGATCCGTGACGCTCGTGATGTAGCGGGGGTCGGGACGGTCCCCGAGCGTGGCGAAGGTGGAGTAGGCAGCGACCATCTCCACGAGGTTCACGTCGGCGGCTCCGATGGCGATGGAGGGGAAGTGGGGTATGTCCTCGGAGATGCCGAGGTTCCTGGCCATGTCGATGACGCGGTCGAGGCCGACCTCCTGGGCGAGCCGGATGGTGGCCACGTTCTTCGAGTCGATGAGCGCCTCGCGCATGGTCACCCGCCCCGAATAGCTCCCATCGTAGTTCTTCGGCTCCCACACCCGCCCGTTCTGCACCAGCCGGTAGGGGGTGTCCTCCAGGATCGTGGTGGGCGGGTAGCCGGCCTGGACGGCGGCGGCGTAGACGAATGGCTTGAACGCGCTTCCCGGCTGGCGCAGCGCCTGGGTCGCGCGATTGAACTTGGACGCCTCGAAATCGCGCCCCCCCACCAGGGCGAGCACGTCCCCGGAATGCGCGTCCATGACCACGGCGGCGGCCTGGAGGTAGGGCGAGGCGGCGGCGGAGTCGTCGGCCGCGTCGTCGGTCGCCTCCTCGAACGAGGCGTGGCCGTAATACCCGTAGCGCCCGGCCTCGATGGCGCGCAGCTGCTGCTTCAGGTCACTCTGCGCGGCCTCCTGCGCCTCCAGGTCGAGTGTGGTGTGGATGCGGTACCCTTCCGTGTACAGCGCATCGCCCAGACGGTCCTCGAGCAGCTTCCGGACGTGCTCGACGAAGTAGGGCGCGCGGTTCGCCGACTCCGCCTCGCCGTGCGCCAGCTCGGGCTCCGACTCCTCGACCTCGTTGGCCCTCGCCTCGGTGATGTAGCCGGCGCTCACCATGCGCCGCAGCACCGTCTTCCGCCGCCGCAGCGCCGCGGCCATGTTCTCTCGCGGGTTGAGCCGGGACGGGGCCTGCGGAAGCCCCGCCAGCAGCGCGGCCTCCCCCAGCGTCAGCTGCGTGGCACGGTGGCCGAAGTACTCCTGCGACGCGGCTTCGATCCCCCATGCTCCACTGCCGAAGTAGATCTGGTTGAGGTAGAGCTCGAGGATCTCGTCCTTCGTGAAGCGGCCCTCGATCTCCCGCGCCACCTTGATCTCCGAGATCTTCCGGGTCAGCGTCCGCTGCTGGACGGGGAGACGCTTCGGAAAGACGTTCCTCGCCACCTGCATCGTGATGGTGCTGAACCCTTCCTCGATCCCGCCCGCCCGGATGTTCTGCCAGAGGGCGCCGAGCACGCGCGACCAGTCGACGCCGCCGTGATGGTAGAAGTCCTGGTCCTCCGTGGCGACGAAGGCCTGGGGCACGTAATCGGGCAGCGAGTCGAGG
The DNA here is from genome assembly GCA_963798845.1 of uncultured Gemmatimonadales bacterium. Lineage (GTDB taxonomy): Bacteria > Gemmatimonadota > Gemmatimonadetes > Longimicrobiales > RSA9 > CAVUKA01. The sequence goes on from CAWCUS010000006.1 coordinate 626,006, forward strand.
CCCACCACCACCCGGTTCACCTTGAACAGCCGACCCACTTCCTCACCGTCTCGGTCCAGCACCACGGACGCCTCGTCGGGGACGAACCCGCTCACCTGCTCGACGGATGGGCAGCCCTGGAAGGCGCACGTCTCGTAGGCGGCGAAGAACACACCGGCGACGATGAAGCCGACGACGAATACGGCGACGACGATCGCCGTCAGAGAGAATGCTCCCGGGCGGTTCCTGCTCTTCCGCCCCTGGCCGGAACGCTGATCTTCGGTTGCCACGAAGCCTGGTTGTTGCGGGTCATGTCGCCGTACGTGCTGCGGGGTCCGTATGTGGCAAGTAACAGGCCGGGCAGCGCGGCGGGGCGTCCGGATTTTGCGGATCGTCGAGGACGCGACTAGCTTTGGTGGCCCTCACCCTACCCGAGGAGCCTGCATGACCCGGTACACCGAGGAAGAGCTCAAGCAGAAGGTCCAGGACGGGTACATCCTGGAATCACCGGACGAGATGACGCCGGGGTACCGCAAGGCGCTGACCGTCCAGCTGCTGGTCCAGGGCGACACGGAGCTCATGAGTGCCCCGGCCTACTGGGGCGCGGCGCAGGACGCCCCGTCCACGAACACAATGGTGAGCGCGGTGGCCATCATCCAGGACGAGCTGGCCCACGCGAACATCGCCTATCGGATCCTGGAGGACATGGGGCAGGACAAGGAGCACCTGCTGTACGGCCGCGAGCCCCACGAGTTCAAGCACCCGTACGGCTTCGACCAGCCTCTGGAGAACTGGGCCGAGCTGGTGACGGCCAACGGCTTCTTCGACCGCGCCGGGATCACGCTGCTCTCCGATGTCTTCCGGAACACCAGCTACGGTCCGCTCAAGCGCGCGCTGGTGAAGGTGGACATGGAGGAGACGTTCCACCTCCGGCATGGCGAGGTCTGGATGCGCCGCCTCTCCGCGGCCGGCGGCGAGGCGAAGGAGAAGCTGCAACGGGCCGTCGACTGGATGTTCCCGATCACCGTGGAGTGGTTCGGCCTCCCGGACGAGCTCAAGCGTCACAGCGACCAGCTCGCCTACCGGCTCAAGGGGATGACCAACGACGAGCTGCGGCAGACGTGGATGAGCTCAACGGTGCCGCTGTGCGAGTCCATCGGCATCGAGGTCCCGGCCCATCTCGACGAGCGCACCGGCCAGTACGTCCTGGAGTACCCGTTCCCGTGCGGGTACGACGCGGAGGCGAAGGCGTGGGACTTCGCGGGCGGGGAGATCACGTGGGACCGGGTCTTCGAGCGCTGGAAGGCGCGAGGCCCGATGAACGAGCGCTATGTCGAGTCGGTGCGGCGCAGTCACCTGGACGTCAACCGGCTGCTCGCCGCGTGAGTGCGTCTCCGGCGATCGGACCGGACGAGCCGGGTGCCCGGTCGGGGAGCGGGGCGGCGGAGCGCTCCGCGGTAGGGATCCGCGGTCCGGCCCTGAACGCGTCGGTCGGCGCGCCGTTGCTGGACCACGTGATCGTGCGGCCCGGCCAGGAGCGGCACTGGCGCGCGCTCAAGGAGGTGCTGGACCCGGAGCTCCCGATCAGCGTGGTGGACATGGGGCTGATCTACGACATCCGGGAGTCGGGCGGCTGCGTGGACGTGACCATGACGTTCACTGCCACGGCGTGCCCGTGCATGACGCTGATGCAGGGGGACGTCCGGGATCGTCTGCTGCGGCAGGCCGGCGTGGAGCGGGTCGTGGTGGAGGTGGTGTGGGACCCGCCCTGGACCCGCGGCATGATCACGGAGGAAGGGCGGGCGACGCTGCGCAGGTACGGCGTGGCCGCCTGACAGGATCGGCCAGAGACAGGGACAGGCAAATGATCTTCGAAGTCTTCGCTCGCAAGTCCCGGGGTGAGCCGCTGCGCCACATCGGGAGCCTGAACGCGCCCGAGGCCGAGCTGGCGAGGGTGTACGCCTTCAACACGTACGACGAGGAGCGCTGGTTCGACATGTACGTGGTGGCGAGGGACGACTTGCACGAGGTGTTCACGGTCGATCGGGGTGAGCCCGTGGAGGCCGGGTGAGCACCCAGACGCGTGCGGCGCTCGACGAGTCGACGCGCGCTGCCGTCCGGGACCTGATTCTCGTGCTGGCGGACAGCAAGCGGCTGCTCGGCTACCGCTATGCCGAGTGGATGCTGGGCGCCCCGGAGCTGGAGACGGGCATCGCGTGCTCGTCCATGGCCCAGGACGAGTGGGGACACGCTCGCCTGCTGTACGCGCTGCTGAAGGACTTCGACGACGACGTGGACGCCCTGGAGCACGGCCGTCCCGCCGCCGAATACCGGTCCATTGCCGCGCTCGACGCTCCGCCGGACGGGTGGCCGGGAGTGGTCGCGCTCATGGTCCTGGTCGACGGCGCGCTCTGCGTCCAGTTCGAGGCGCTGCGCGGCTCCGCCTACGAGCCGCTCCGCCAGCGCATGGCGAAGATGCTCGAGGAGGAGCGGTTCCACGCCGCCCACGGCAGCGCGTGGCTGCGACGCCTGGCCGGCGGCGGCAATGCGTCGCGCGCCGCGATGGTGGCGGCCATCGAGGAGATGATCGGGCCGGTGCTCGCGTGGTTCGGCCCCGACGGCGGGAGCGGGGCGTCACTGGTGGAGGCGGGGATCGCGGACGCGGCAGGGGGCGGGCTGCGTCGTCGGTTCCTGGAGAGGGTGGCGCCGCTTCTCGACGCTGCGGGACTCGATGCCCCGGGCATGGCCGATCCCGACCTGGCCGGCTTCGACCCCGTTCGCCGGCGGGTGGGTGGCGGTGCGCCCGACGAGGGGACCGTCGCGAAGATCCGGGGCGACCGGAACCGTCCGTTCCTCATGGATTGATGACGACGCCCAGGTTCGACGCCCGCGACTACGGTCTGCCGGAGCACGTCCCGTGCACGTTCTGCGGCGGCGAGGACACCGAGCTGCACTCCCCGTTCGGAAGCGCGCTCTCCGTCTCCACCTACTGGTGCCGCCGGTGCTACACGGCGTTCGAATGGGTGAAATGGAAGGAGCGGGATCCCGGCGTATCGCCGGGTGACCCCGCTCCGTGAGCTCGTTGCCGGGCCGGGCGCCGGGCCGAGGCGGCGTCAGCTCGCCAGATCGATGTCCTCGAGGAAGTCGCGCAGCGGCCCGGCCGTGACGGTGGCGGCCTCGGCCAGGTCGAGCGTGATGCCCGGCCGGTGCATCCCGTTCACCAGGACGTGGTGCGCGGCGACCTCCACGACCTTCTTGTCCGTCTGGTTCGACGCAGCGTCGTAGTACTCCGTGTAGCGCGCGCTCACCCGCTGCTCGAAGAGCGGCAGCTGGACGCGGGAAAAAGAGCCCGCGGCCATGTCCTCGTAAACCGCGCCGTGCATGGCGTCGAGCACCTCACGGACTTCGTCGGGGTAGGCGCCGAACGCCTGCTGGCACGCCCGCGTGTGAAGCCACATGAAGAAGATCAGCGCCTCTTCCGGCTCTATCGTGGGGAGCACCAGGACGGCGGCATCGCCGTGGTCATCATCCTGCGCGGGGATTCCCCGACGCTCGATGAAGTCGGAGAAGCTTTCCCACACCAGCTGAGCCAGGTTGTCACCCAGCTCCGGGGCCGACATGCGCATGTTCAAGCCTCCGATCTTGGTCCAGGGGGATGGCTAATAGGGTCGAGAGCGGGCAGTGGTGTCAAGGTTTTCGGACGTGGCTCCGGCGCCCTCGGGGGGACGTGAGTCTCACCTGCCGCCGCCAGGAAGCAGCTTGCGCAGCCGCTTGCGGATGGCTTCCTGGGCCGCCGCACGGAGGCTGTCCGCCCGTTGGGCCAGGGAGTCGGCCACGGCGGCCGCGGCCGAGTCCACGGCGGGGCGACCGAGCGAGTCCAGGACCATGCCGCCCACGGAATCGGGCGCGCCGAGCCGGGACGCGGCCGCTGCGGCCGCGCGCCGCGCCAGCGCACCGGCCTCCTGCTCGGCCGCCGCCTTCGCCCTCGCCGTGGCCGCGTCCGCAGCAGACGAGAAATCCAGCGCCACCTTCGGCGCGGCGGCCGTGCCGGTGATACGGATCCCGACGGGGATCCGCCCCTCCGCGTCCGCCAGCAGAGCCGCCTGCCGCCCCAGGTTTCCCGCGCGCGCGAGCGTCTCCGAGGGGAGGAAGAGGGTGGCGTCCAGATCGAGGGCGCCACTCAGGTCGAACGCCCCGGCGGCGCGCCCCGCCAGCCCGGGCGCATCGAGAACCGTTTCGTCGAGCGTCACCACGGTGCCGCTCACACCGAAGCTGCCGGCCCATTCGCGGAACCGGAGCGTGTCGAGAGAAGGCAGGCCGACGCGGCGAGCAATGCTGTCCAGCGGGGCCCACCCCGTGAAGCGGCCGCCGGAGAGGGCGACGGTCCCGCCGGCCTGAACGCTTTCGCGGAGCGGCAGGGCTGTCCGGTCGAGGGTCATGCGCAGCGTGCCGGTGAGCGCCAGGCTGCCCGTGAGGTGGTCGCGGAACGGCGTGAGGCGATCGAAGAACGGCGCGGCGCCCACGGCATCCATGGCGTAGTCCGCGGCGAGCAGCGTCTCCACGGGAGCGCCCGTGCTGTCGGTGCGCAGCGGCCGGATCTCGCCGCTCCCGGTCAGCGTCCCGCCCATGAACCGGGCCCAGACGCTGTCCAGCGCCAGCCGCTCCGAACTGAGCGAGACCCGGGCGCTCACGTCGCCGTACGACAACCCGTTGCGGACCAGCTTCCGAGCGTCGATGCGCGCGTCCGCCGCCAGGCGTGGCAGCGCCGGAACCGCCAGTCCCTCGTCGGCCGCCGCCTGGCCGGCGGTGCGCCCGTCCACCGGGCGGTCGCGCAGGCGAGCGAACAGGAGCGGAGGATAAGTGCTCTGCGGGGCACCGAAAATGGCATCGAGGTCGAGCGAGTCGGCCACGATGCGCACCGTCGCCCGCGGCGGCGGTCCGGATCGGTCCAGGACGCCGGCGAGCACGTTGGACGCCCGGGCGCTCACGAGCAGCGGCGATCGATCGCGGCCGATCTCCAGCGGGAGCGAGTCGATTCGGACGGCGTCCCCGTCGAAGCGAGCCACCGCGCGCGAAACGGCCACCGCAGCCGGTCCGAGCCCCGTAGCGCGCAGCTCATCCATCCGGATCGTGCCGCGCACCCGGCTGCGCTCCCGGTGGCGCAGCGGCACGGCACCGGAAAGGTCCGCGGCAACGCGCCCGGCCAGGCTGGCCGTGTCGGGCACGAGCCGGAACGGCTTCAATCGCGCGAGATCGACGCCGCCATCGATCGTGAACTCCGCGACGGGCTCGTCGGGGGAGCGGACGGCCAGCGAGGTGGTGAAGGGTGAGCCCAGCGCGGCCCCGTGGGCGGCGGCGGCGAGGGAGTCCCGGGAGAGGGCGGCGGTGAGCCGGATGCCGTCGGCGAGGACGTCGTCGCCCGCGCGCACCTCGCCATCGGTCAGCTCCAGCCGCGCGTCCAGCGCCGGGAGGGAGTCGGGCGTGAGAGCGCCCGCGATGTCCACCGTGAGCGCGGCCGTCCCGGCCAGCCTGATCGGGCGCCCGTCCGGGAGGACCAGGCGCTGTCTCGCCGAATCGGGAATCCAGGCCATGAGCTCGCTGGCGTCCACCCCCGCCGCGCGGAAGTGGAGGTCCCCGGTCCGGCCGGTGTTCGAGCGCGCGTCGCGAACGTCGCCGCTCCCGGAGAGCGTGACGCCGTTCACCGTCAGCGACGCACTCCGCAGCTCCAGGTGGTCCTGCGCGAGATCCAGGGTCGCGTCGTGGTCGAGGCGGAGGCTGAGGTCGCGAGTGGGAAGGAGGACGCCCGGGAGCCGGGCGTCGACGTCGTCGAATGCGATCCACCCGGAGAAGTCCACGCTGGCGAGCTCGCCGCCTCGGATGTCGCCGGCGAGGCGCAGCTGCTGTGACCAGCCGTCGAGGCGGATCACCCGGCCATCCCGCTGGTCGCGGAACGCCAGCCGGCCACCATCGACCCGGACATCACGGACGTCGAACGAGACGCTTCCGCCCGTCCCGGCGGGGGTGGCGGCCGTCGTGTCGGCCGCGCGGGCCAGGAGCCGGAGGTTCGGCCTGCCCGTGGAGTCGAGCTGGAGGAAGAGGCGGGGTCGGGCGAGAGCGAGCCGGTCCACGACCACCCGGCCGCGCAGGAGTGGCAGCAGCCTCGCCGTGAGGTCCACCCGGTCGACGGCCGCCAGCGCGCTGCTGTCGCTCCCGCCCACCGCGACGTCCCGGAGCCGCACGCCGGGGTGTGGGAAGAGGATCACCCTGGCGCCCCCCACGCGTACCGGCTGGCCCAGCACGGCTTCGGCACGCCGCGCTGCGGCTGCCCCGACCGCCTCCTCCGGGATCAGGAACGCGGCGGCGACAATGGCCACCGCGGCCAATCCGACGAGGCCCAGCCCCGCCAGGAGCCCCCGCTTCGCCATCAGGCCGGGCGCCACGGGCTATTCAGCGGGAACGGCCTCCCACCCGATCGCCACCGAGCGGTCGTCGCGAACGGCGTCCTCCGTCGGAATGACGAGGTCGAACTCCTTGTACTCATCGACGCGGTCCTTCCTCTGGAACCCGCCGGTGGCCGAGAGCCCTTTCACGGTGACGGTGCGCTCCTCGCCATCCGGCGCGCGCAGGCGCAGGGACTTCCCCGGCTTCAGCATGGACGGGGCGAAGTCGCCGCCGAGCAGCTTGAGCCGTAGCATCCAGCCGCGGAGCGGGACGAAATAGGCGTCTGAAACGCGGAATCGGAAATCGGACATGTCTTCGATACACCGGACGCTCGGCCCGGCAAGCTGCCGCCGGCCGAGGCCTGCTATGTGAACGACGGCGCCCGCAGCGGCGCGCTGGCAATGATAACGGCGGAAGCGGCGCGCTGGCCACCCCGGCCCCTCGCATCCGGCGCGTCGGAAGCCCACCTTCAGCACATGACCGAGCACGGTGGCGGGCGCGCGAAGGCGCGCACGGGGCTGGACCTGGAGCCGGATGCCATGCGGGCCATGGGCTACGCGCTGGTCGACCGGCTGGTGGAGCGGATCGCGACGCTCGATGCCCGGCCGGCGTGGCGGGGGACGACGCGGGACGCGATGCGGGCGCGGCTGGAGGGCGTGGACCCGGCGGACCCCGCTCCTTTCGAGGCGGTCCTGGATCATCTGTTCGAAAACGTGCTGCCGTACGGGCTGAGCACGGACCACCCCCGTTTCTTCGGATTCATCCCGAGCTGCCCAACGTGGCCGGGCATACTCGGCGACTTCCTGGCGGCGGGAAGCGGCTTGTATCCGGGCACGTGGATGGGCTCGGCCGGCTACGCGGCGCTCGAGCTGGAAGTGCTCTCCTGGTTCAAGGAGTGGCTCGGCTACCCGGCTGAATCCGCGGGACTGCTTCTGAGCGGCGGCTCCATGGCGAACCTTTCCGCGCTGGTCGTGGCCCGTGAGGCACGGCTCGGGCAGGCGTGGGGCTCCGCGGTGGTCTATACGTCGGCGGAGGCGCACTCGTCCGTCGTCAAGGCGACGAGGATCCTGGGCTTCCCTCCGGGCAACGTCCGCATTCTCCCCACCGACGACCACCTGCGGCTCCCGCCCGAGGCGCTCGCCGCGGCCGTCACGGCAGACCGCGCGGCCGGCCTCCACCCCTTCCTCGTGGCCGCGAACGCCGGCTCCACAAGCACAGGGGCGGTGGACCCCCTGGCGGCCCTGGCCGACCTGTGCGAACGGGAGCGGCTCTGGCTGCACGTGGATGCCGCGTACGGCGGGTTCGCGGTGCTCACCGACGTCGGACGGCGCCTGCTGGACGGAATCCGGCGTGCGGACTCCGTCACGCTGGACCCCCACAAGTGGCTGTTCCAGCCGTTCGAAGCCGGGTGCCTGCTCGTGCGGAGCGGGCGCGGGCTGGTGGACGCGTTCCGCTCGGAGGCCAGCTACCTCCAGGACACCCGCCTGCTCTCCGGAGCCGCACCCGACGATGCGGAAGTCAACTTCGGAGAGCGGGGGCCCCAGCTCAGCCGCTCCGCCCGGGCCCTCAAGATCTGGCTGTCGGTCCGCTGCTTCGGCCTCGACCGGTTCCGGGAGGCCATCGAGAGCGGGATCCGCCTCGCGGCGCGGGCAGAGCAGTGGATCCGCACCTCCGACGCGCTGGAGATGCTGGCGCCGGCCAGCCTCGGGATCGTGTGCTTCCATGCTCCGGGCGGGGAAGCGGAGAACGAAGCTCGCCTGCGCAGGGTACGCGAGAGCGGACTCGGGCTCATCTCCTCCACGCGCGTCGGTGGGGAGTACGCCCTGCGACTCTGCATCATGAATCACCGGACCCGTTGGGAAGACGTGGAGGCGGTCCTCCGGCAGCTCGCGCGCCCGCTCGAGGTGCCGGCGGCGACGGCGCCCGGGGAAGGCGAAAGAACGTGAGCGTCACCGACCGTGCAGGGGTGGACACCGCCCGTGGCGGGCGTACCTTGTGCGTGGGTCGTTCCCGCATGCTTCGCTCCCGACCTGCGGACGCGGGGGCGGCGCCCCAGAGCAGCCGAAGGAGCAGCAGAATGGCGACGATAGAATGCAAGCGGTGCGGGAAGACGGGCGAGCCACTGGACCGGCCGCCCTTGCGGAACGATCTCGGCGAGCGCGTCCATGCCGGGATCTGCAGGCCGTGCTGGCAGGAATGGCTCCAGTACCAGACCGCACTGATCAATCATTACGGACTCAATGTCAGGGACCCGAAGGCGAGGGAGTTCCTGTCCCAGAACATGGACGCGTTCCTCTTCCGCTCCGGAGACGCCGAGGACATCGATACGAGCAAGGAAGGTCAGATAAGCTGGTGAGCGACCGTGGGACGAATCGCTGAGCTCCGCCGCGCATGGCGCGAGGCCGTCGACAACTTCTGGCACGAGATGGAAGCGAGCGGCGATCCCGCCGGCAGCGGCGTCTATCGCCAGGTCGCCGGAGCACGCAGCCACCTCGAGCGCCTCGACCACGAGATCGGTGAGACGCGCCTGCGCCTGAAGGAAGAGAAAGAGCAGGCGGCCGCGTGCGACCGACGCGAGCGCATGGCCCGCGACATCAGCGACGCCGAGACGGCACGCATCGCCGCCGAGTACGGCGCGCGTCACCGGGAGCGGGCGGGCGTCCTGGAGCGGAAGGTCAATGCGCTGGACGCGGAGCGCCGCCTCTGCCGGCGCGATCTCGACGAGATGGAGAAAGCGCTCCACGAAGGCCGCGTGGCGGACACCGAGCGCCCCGAGCTCGACGACCTCAACGCGCACCCCAGGGAAGGCGAGTTCAGGAACCTGGAAGACGCCGAGCGGGGACGCTCCGCCGATGCTCGCCTCGAGGACCTGAAGCGGCGGATACAGCGGGACGGCGGCTGAGTCCCCCGGGCGGCGGTCGTCCGCCTCCGCGCCGCCGCACCCCGCTCAGGCCGTCCGGTACGGTCAGAACCGCGCGCTCAGGAGCGTCAGCCCGAGCGCGGGCCGCATCCGCCCGCGGCCGTCCTCCCGCAGCACCGGCACGATCGGCCCGCCCAGCTCCCAGTCCCTGCCACCATCGGGCTCAGCGCGCTCGTCGTCGGCCCGCGATCGCGTCCTCATGGCCGCGGATGCAGCCAGCAGGCCCACGGCGCTGGCCGCGGCGGGAATCCCGACCATCACCGCGTCGCTCTCGGGCTGCACGATCAGGTCGATCCCCAGCCCGGCCAGGCCTCCGGCGACGCCGGCTATGCTCACGATCCGGGCAGCGCTCCGCGTGGGCCGATGGGGGCGCGCGATCGCCGCTCCGACCAGCAGACCCAGGTCTCCTCCCACCAGCGCGGAAGTCATGGCGCCGTGCCGCGAATCGTCCAGCCCGGAAAGCACCGAGAGCGCGTAGCCGTACCAGATCCCCCACGAGGCCCCGAGGCTGGCAGTCGTCGCCTGACCGGGGCTGATGTCGCGGGTACGCGCCACGATGGACCCGGCCAGAAGCCCCGCGACCCCGCCCGCCACCATGCTCCCGAAGACCGCCGGCCCGGACGGGTCGTCGTCGTAGCAGTACTCCATCGCCACGTTCGCGTACGTGTCGCACCGCCGGCGCGACCCCAGCACCATCGCCCACCCGTATCCCTGCCACGTGCCCCACGTCCCGCCGAACGTCATGGCCGACGCAGCGCCGTCGCTGATCGGACGACGCCGGCTCCAGCTCATCGCCGACGCGAAACCGACGGGGCCGCCCACCAGCAGCCCGAGGCCGTACGGCGCCGCCTCCTCCGCCCCCAGCATCCCCGGCACCGCCACCCCCAGCCACAGACCATACAGCGTGCTCCACACCACCAGCTCCGTCCGCCCCCTGCTGTCCAGCCGCCGCGTGCCCGGCTGCGACCGCCTGACCCGGATCGACGACGCAGCCTCGCTGTCCGGGTAGCGGCGGAGGATGTAGTCCATCAGCGCGTCCGCCAGGTCGTACGAGCGCTCCGCTTCCAGTGTCTGCGCCGCACGGTACAGCGTGGCCGCGGGATCCACGGGCACGGGCTCCTGCGCCCGGATGCGGATCGGGAACAGCGCGAGCGTGAGACAGGTGACAGTGGCCGCAATGCGTGCGCGAGACCAGGACACGACGCCTCCATCAGTGCAGTGTCGGGGAGAGGCTGGTGGGGCAATATGGGGCTTGAACGGGCGGGAGTGCCACACTTTCCGTCGGCCGCCGCGCAAGGCGACGGCGGGCAGCGAAGGAAGGGCCCCGCCCGCGGCGTGCCGCGGACGGGGCCTCGACCTGGCTCCCGGTGCAGCTGACGACGGAGCGGGGCTCAGTGCACGCCGCTCATGAGCCGCCGGATGAAGGGGACGAGCAGGGCGAGGATGAGGCCTCCGCCGATCACGGTTGCGGCCACGGCGCCGAAGAGGGTCGGGAGGGCCATGGACTCGTAGTAGCCGGCCACGAGACCGGCCATGAGGTTGCCGAGCGAGATGGACATGAACCAAACGCCCATCATCTGCCCGACCATGCGTTGCGGCGCGAGCTTGGTCACCATGCTGAGACCGACGGGGCTGAGGGACAGCTCGCCGCAGGTGTGGAGCAGGTAGGTGACGATGAGCCAGAGCGGGCTGATCTGCTCGCCCGCCCGGGCCTGCGCGGTGGCCCACGTCATGACGAGGAACCCGGCGCCGAGGAAGAGCAGCCCCATGACGAATTTGGTGGGGCTGGATGGCTCGCGCTTCTTGAGCGCGACCCACATCCAGGCGAACACGGGGGCGAGCGAGATGATGAAGATCGGGTTGATGGACTGGAGCCAGCTGGCGGGCATCTCCCAGCCGAAGTAGGTCCGGTCCGTGATCCGCTCCGCCACCAGGTTCAGGGACGAGCCGGCCTGCTCGAAGCCGGACCAGAAGATGGCGGAGAAGATGAAGAAGACGAAGATGGCGACGACCCGCTTCCGCTCCGTCGCGTTCAGCCCGCCCGCCACCATCATGAACAGCAGGTAGAGGATGGCCATGCCGACGATGACCACGCCGCCGGCGTTGGCGACATTGGAGATCGTGATGTGGATCGTGCCCGCGCGTGAGAGCCAGAACAGCGCGCCGAAGACCGCGGCGGTCAGGAGCACGCCACCGGCCAGCAGCCGGACCCCGCGGCTCCGCGCCTCGCGGCTCTCCCGGTAGGTGCCGGCCTCGCCGAAGTACTTCTGACCGATGAAGTACTGGATCAGGCCGAGCACCATGCCGATGCCCGCGGCCATGAAGCCCAGCCGCCACTCGATCTTCTCACCGATCCAGCCCACCACGATCGGCGCGACCAGCGCGCCGATGTTGATGCCCATGTAGAAGATCGTGAAGCCCGCGTCCCGGCGCGCGCTCTCCGACTCGGAGTACAGCTCGCCCACCATGGTGCTGACGTTCGGCTTCAGCAGACCGGTGCCGGCGATGATCACGATCAGGCCGGCGTAAAAGGTCGAGAGCCCCGGCGCGGCCAGGAGGAACTCGCCGGCGGCGATGAGCACCCCGCCGGTGAGGACGGCCGCACGCTGCCCGATCACCTTGTCGGCGATCCACCCGCCCGGGAGCGCCAGCAGGTACACGAACGCCGTGTAGAGCCCGTAAACGGCCGCGGCCTTCGGGATGTCGAAGCCCAGTCCGCCGTCCGCTACCGCGGCCGTCATGAAGAGGATCAGGATCCCCCGCATGCCGTAATAGCTGAAGCGCTCCCACATCTCCGTGAAGAAGAGCGTGGCGAGGCCGCGTGGGTGGCCGAAGAACCCGGTGTCGTAGGCGTCGGCGCCAGTGCCGGCGGTCCCGCCGGCGATCGCCGCCGCCGGCTCGTCCGCGAACTCGCCCGTGCGATCCTTGGTCATGGCAATCCGCTGATTCAAGGGGGTTGGAGGCGTCCGAAGGTAAGGACTGGAGACGCTTTCGACCAGCACGGGTACACGGCGTCCCCCGGCATGGGTTCCATTTGCGCGTGCGCACCGGGAGCCTTCTGTGCCCGAGTGCGCCGGGGCCCTTGTAGCGGTATGGGACCCCCTCTAGCTTTTGGGCCCGCCGGTCCACCGGCTCGACCGCACGTACGTCGCCCCGCCGGGCAGCGCGGGATGCGCGACGCCACCGGGGCGGCGGCTCGCCGGGAAGGCGGCCCCTTTTCGCTCATGCACGGGTGCGTCCCGTGCCCGGGATACCATGGACACGAAACTGCTGAAGATCCTCCGCAATCATCCGCTCACACGCACGCTGAGCGGAGACGAGCGGGACTACATCTTCTCTCTCGGCCGGGTGATCGGCTATCTGCCCGGCGCCTACGTTTTCCATGAGAGCCAGCCGCGGCGCGCGTTCGGCTTCATCGTGCGCGGGGCCCTGGAGCTCCGGACCGGGCACAGGGGCCGTGCCACGGTGCTGGCGGTTCTGGGCCCCGGCGATTCCTTCGGCGAGGGGAGCCTCCTGGACGACTATCCGCACTCCGCCTCGGCGGTGGTCCGGGAGGCGACCGAGGCGTTCGAGATCCCGAGCGAGGGGATCGCCCGCATCGCGCGGGAGCGGCCGGACCTTTACTCGCGCCTGGTGGGCGGGGCCGTCCAGCTGATCGCTTCCCGGGTCGCGTCGCCCGGGCGGGTGGCGGGGGGCGAGGCAGTCTACCTGTCGGGGGCGCTGCGCCGCGAGCACGACCTCCTGGGGGAGCGCGACGTGCCGGAGCGCCACTACTACGGGCTCCAGACGCTCCGCGCCGTGGAGAACTTCCCCATCACGGGCATTCCCATCTCGCAGTATCCGCATTCTGGTGAACGCGCTGGCCGCGGTGAAGGAAGCGGCGGCGGCGGCGAACCTGGAGCTGGATCTGCTCGACGACGACGTCGCCGGGGCCATCATCGGCGCCTGCCGCGAGATCCGGACGGGAAAGCTGCACGGCGAGTTCGTGGTGGACGTGATCCAGGGTGGGGCGGGCACGTCCACGAACATGAACGCGAACGAGGTGATCGCGAACAGAGCGCTGGAGCTGCTGGGCCGGCAGCGGGGCGAGTACGACATCGTCCATCCCAACAACCACGTCAACCTTTCGCAGTCCACGAACGATGCGTATCCCACCGCGCTGAAGATCGCCGCCGTCTGGTCGCTGGCGGACCTGGAGCAGACGGTGGCCGCGCTTCGTGACGCGTTCCTCGAGAAGGCGGAGGAGTTCGCGGACATCGTGAAGATGGGGCGGACCCAGCTCCAGGACGCGGTGCCGATGACGCTCGGACAGGAGTTCAAGGCTTTCGGCATCACGCTCGGAGAGGAGATCGAGCGGCTGCGCACGGCGGCGTCGTTGATCCGCGAGATGAACATGGGCGCCACGGCCATAGGAACCGGGATCAACACGGACCCGAAATACGCCGACAAGGTCAGGGCGGCGCTGTCCGCGGCGACCGGACTGGAGCTGATCACGAGCCCGGACCTGGTGGAGGCCACGCAGGACACGGGCTCCTTCGTGCACCTGTCCGGGACGCTGAAGCGGCTCGCCATCAAGCTGTCGAAGATCTGCAACGACCTGCGCCTGTTGTCCAGCGGCCCGCGCGTCGGGCTGGGCGAGATCCGCCTGCCGGCGATGCAGCCTGGGTCCAGCATCATGCCCGGGAAGGTGAACCCCGTGATCCCGGAAGTGGTGAACCAGGTCTGCTTCCAGGTGGTCGGCAACGACCTCACCGTGACGATGGCGGCGGAAGCGGGGCAGCTTCAGCTGAACGTGTTCGAGCCGGTGATCGCGTTCAACCTCTTCCAGTCGGTGGACATGCTCACGCAGGCGTGCATCGTCCTGCGCGAGCGCGCCGTGGTGGGGATCGAGGCGGATCGTGAGCGCATCCGGAACCTGCTCGACCACAGCATCGGCGTTGTGACCGCGCTGGTTCCCTACATCGGCTACGAGCGGGCCACCGCGGTGGCGCGGGAGGCTCTCGAGACCGGGCGCGGCGTCACGGAGCTGGTGCTGGAGAAGGAGTGGCTCGGGCGTGGAGAGCTGGACCGCATCCTGTCGCCCGAGGCGATGACCCGCCCGCGCGAGATGCCTGCTCGGGAATAGCCGCGCCGGCGGCGCCGCGGAACATGATCACGATTCTCCTCGCGGTGGCGCCCTCCAGTGCCCACGAACGGCAGGATGAGCGCCGACTTCTCCGGCGCGGCACGAGGATGGACAGTTTGCACTGTCATGCCTCCGGGACTATTTTCGACGTCGGTACCGGTCCGTTGCAGGCACCGCACAGCAGCCTGGACCTGGCGGGTCAGGCGCCCCTCTGTGCGGAGGTGGACCGCCGGACCAGGAGCGCGGTCCCGCCTGGGTAGCATGTCGGCGATCCCAGTGCATCCATCCACAGGCAACGTATGGAGAAGCCCGTTCCCGCTTCAGAGGCACGTTCGCGTCCCGACGCGCCGGAGGAAGGCCCGGTAGCGGTCCCGCTGCTCCACCCGTGCAGCCGCAGCGGACTGCTGCGGCGTTGCGCGCGGTCGTGCGGCTGGCCGGCCGCGAACGGAAACGGTGCGGGGATCCGGCTTCGCCGCAAGCGGCGGGTCTCCGCCTCGTTCAGCTCGATTCCTCCACTGGCCCGGGACGGGGAAGGCTGACCCTTTCCTCTCGCGCTGCCGAGCGCGCCCTCTCGAGCGCCGCCTCGACCTCCGCGATCCTGTCCATCAGTTCTTCGTCGCCACTGTGCAGGCGAAGCTCGTTGCTCCCCGGGCGGGCGGTCCGGCTGGCACGGTGGGCGGTGGCCGCGAGCTGGTGCGCGACCACCCCGAGCAGCGCCCGCTCCGAGGAGTCGAACGACTGCCGCTCCCGGAAATAGAAGCTGAGGGCGCCAAGCACCTCCCCTTCGACCACGAGCGGGAGGGAGATCATGGACACGAACCCGAGCTCCTTCGCCGGCTCCCACCATTCCCTGAGCGTGCGATTCGCGAAAACGTCCTCGACCTCGACCGGCCGGCCCAGGCTAACGGCCCGTCCCGTGGGACCGCGGCCTTCACGGATGCGCATGTCGCCGAGGTAGCGGGCGGACTTCTGCGGCCAGTCGTGGGCGCAGGCCAGCCGCAGCAGCTGCGGGTCGTCCTCGTCGCGAAGGAACACGGAGGCGAAGGACGCGCCCACGATGGGTGTCACGCGCCCGAGAGCCGTCCGGTACACTTCCAGCGGGGACGTAGCCGTCAAAACGGACTCCGCGATCTCCCGGGCAACGGTAAGCTCCTGCTCCCGCACCTCCCGCGGAGGATCGGCGTGTTCTCGGTCGCCAGGCTGTAGTTCGGCAGTCACGGGGATCGTTCCGTGGGTTGAGGGTCCCGGATCGCGGTCATGGCGGATTTGTGCGGCGGTTCCGCGGAGTTTTCTCTTGACGCGCTCTGGAGCCGGTCCTACTGTATCGGAGCCTTTCGGCCAGGGCAGTTGCGGGAAAAACGTGGCGTCGTCGCCCGGTTCCGGCAAGTTCACGGCGCCGCCTGCCTGCTGAGAGCGAGCCTTACCCCGGCCTCGGGTCGCGGCCGGAGGGTGGTCCGCCTCGGCGCGGACCGCAGCGCGAACTTAGTGACCACCACGTCGAGGAGAACCCATGAACAAGTCCGAGCTGGTACAGGCGCTGGCGAGCAAGACCGACATGACCAAGGCGGACGCCCAGCGCGCGATCAATGCATTGTTCAACACGAAGGACGGCGTCGTGACCAAGACGCTCAAGAAGGGCGATCGTGTCCAGATCACGGGCTTCGGCACGTTCGAGACGCGCAAGCGGAAGGCCCGCACCGGCCGGAATCCGCGCACGGGCAAGGAGATCAAGATCGGCCCGACGACGAGCCCGTCGTTCCGTCCCGGCAAGGCCCTCAAGGACGCGGTGAAGAAGTAAGCGCTCGCACGAGCGGCGACCCAAGAGGAGGGCCCCGGCGCAGCTGCGCCGGGGCCCTCCTCTCATTGGCCGGTGCCGCTCGGTCAGGCGTCGCCGCTCTCGGGTGGCCGCCCGGGACCGCGTCTGCGGGGGGGTGCCCCACCGCGGCTCCCGCCGGTCCGGTCTCCACGGCCTCCGCTGCGGTCCGGGCCGCCGCGGCCCGGGGCTCCGCGGCCGCCGCCCGTCCTTGGCGCGCTTCTCGCTCCACCGGGCGAGCGTCCCTGGGGGCGGTCCTTGCGATCGTAATCGACCCGCAGGCTGCGCCCGCGCAAGCTGCGGCCGTTGAGCGCCTGTATCACCGCAGCGGCCAGCGGGGCGGGCACCTCCACGGTGCTGTGAGACTCCCTGACCTCGATCTTGCCGACCTGGTCGCCCGGGATCCCCGCATCGCCGGCGATGGCGCCGACCAGGTCGCCGGGACCCACGCCGTCCCTGCTCCCCGCGCTCACGAAAAGCCTGGTCCACGCGGTGGCAGGCGGCGGTGCGCCGGTGCCCGGGCCCTGCGCCCCGGCTCCGGTGCCCTGCTCCATGGCGGGGCCGCCGTGCCGCGAGGAGTCCGCCGGAGCGGCGCGGGCGGTGCGCGCCAGGTAGGTGGCCGCGGCGGCCACCTCGGCTGCCGGAAGGTCGGCGAGCAGCGGCTCGATGAGTGCCAGGTCCGCGGAGAGGTCCGCCTCGAGCGCGATCTGGCGCAGGCGATCGCGCAGCTCCCGGGTCGCGTCGCGGCCCGCCGGCTCGTTCACTTTCACGGGCTTGAGCTTCATGCCCGCGCGCCGCGCGATCAGCCGCAGGTGCGCCAGCTCGCCCGGAGTGACCAGGACAGAGCCGCCTCGCCCGTGCAGCACGGCCAGCGTGTCGGCATCGAACGGGACGTCGTAGGACAGGACGTCCGCCCGGGTGGACCGGCGATCGGCTTCCAGCCACGGCAGCACCAGAACGCGCGCCTCCCCGGCCCCGGGCCCCTCTCCGGCGACGGGCACACCGCGCCCGGCGAGCGCCGCGGCGACGTCCGCGACTCGCTCCGGGGTGCGGCAGATCACGGCGGTTTCCCCGCCGGAGACGGCGGACAGGAGCTGGGCCGCGGCGCTCGCCTTCCCCGGCTCGGGCACGACGACGAACTGGACCGTGGCCGTGCGCTCGGCGGGCGTCCCCTCCTCCTCGGCCGCGGAGCGGGGCGGGATGGTCATGGCGCGGCGGGCGTGGCGCTCGACGAGGTCCGCGGTCGCCTGGTCGAACCGGCCCGTCGCCACCACGCGCTGCGCCGCCGGGGGAACGGCCTCGAGCACGGTCTCCAGCGCGGGCCCGCCTTCGAGGGCCGCCACGCGGTCGGCGCCGGCGAGCACGAATGAGACCAGCTGGTCCAGCTTGAGCTCGGACTTGCGGAGGGCGGCTGCTGCATCGTCCACCGCCATGGCCAGGACGTGGCTCGGGCGCTCCGGCCAGCCGGTGGCCGCAGCGCGAACGGAGATACGGGTGGGAGCGGCGAGCAGGGCGAGGACGTCGGCGGCGGCGGATGCGTCGTCCGGGGCGGGCGTGAGGATGAGGATGCGAACGCTGTCCGCAACGGGATCGGCGTCCGACGCCAGGCGGTCGAGCACGCCCAGTCCGTACGCACCGGTGACGCCCGCGCCGGTGGACGCGTGCAGCACCACGTTGTTTCCGCGCCGGATCACCGGGATCGCCGCGGCCTGGAGTGCCGTTGGCTGTTCCCATCCCGCGCGCCCCGCGCCGGCCACCAGCTCCGCGGCGATGCCGAGGTCCTCGAAACGCTCCGCCATGCCTCACCCTCGTTGTCAAGATCGTCGAACGCCGGCCCGGTGGCCGGCGGCGCACAATATAGCACGGTTGCAAGACGGCTGCCTCGCCCGCCCCTTGCGCCGCCTACGACCGAAGGCGCATCCTGCCGATCCGGACCGCCACGTCCCTCCGCACCATCAGCCGTCACGGAACCGGCGGGCCCCGATCGGCATACAGTGAATCGTTCCTTCGATTGACATCCAGAGTGAGGGTGAAAGCCATGGCCCGATCCATTTGGCTCGCGGCGGGGGCATTCCTGCTCATCGCCGGCGCGCCCGCGACCGCCACCGCACAGGTGGACACCGTCCCCGCCCAGCCCGCCGCGCCGGCCGCGGCGGGGGCGCTCGGCACGGAAGTGATCGCCACCCCTGCGGTCGACTCGCTTCCGATTCCCGCCGGGACCTACGTCTTCGTGCCCGATGAGAGTGATGACATCGGCCCGATGGTGAAGGAAGCGGTCCACCACATGTTCTTCGCCATCCGCGGGATCGCCGGCAAGCGACTCCGGAACGCCAACAAGCCAATCGACCGCATCATCATCCAGTACCCGCCCGACAGCGTGTACATCTCACTGCGCTCGGACGAGCCGCCGGTGTACTCGCTGCGCAACGGCGAGTTCATGCCGTACACGCGCGAGGACGGCGAAGTGGTGCAGGTGAAGACGGAGCTGTCCCCCGGCGTGATCGACCAGTTCTTTCACTCCGACGATGGCGACAAGCAGATGCTCTACCGGCTGCGCCCGGACGGTACGCTTGAGCTGAGCGTTACGGTGATCAGCGACAAGCTGAAGGAGCCGTTCAAGTACACGTGGGTCTACCGCCCCGCCGAAGCCGGCCAGAGCCAGGAGGGAGGTGGCGGCGCTGCCGCCGCCTCCGGGCCGGTCCACCTGGGCCGACCGGTCCACACATTCTCGATCGTCGCTCGCGACCCCGACTCCGGTGAGATCGGGGTCGCGGTGCAATCGCACTGGTTCAGCGTCGGGGCGCTGGTGCCATGGGCGGTTCCCGGCGTCGGCGCGGTGGCCACGCAGTCGTTCGTGGATCCGTCGTACGGGCCGCTCGGGCTCGAGCTCATGAAGGCGGGGAAGACCGCCCAGCAGGCGCTGGCCGCGCTGCTCGTGGCCGACGAGCACCCGGACGTTCGCCAGGTGGCCATGGTGGACGCCCACGGGAACGTGGCTGCCCACACGGGCGGCTCGGACATCCAGAACGCCGGCCACATCACCGGCGAGGGGTTTTCGGTCCAGGCCAACATGATGCTGAACACGACCGTGCCCGCGGCCATGGCGAAGGCCTACCGCACCACGAAGGGTGACCTGACCGAACGGTTGATGGCCGCGCTGGAGGCGGCGCAGGCCGAGGGAGGCGACATCCGCGGGAGCCAGGCCGCCGCCATCCTGGTGGTGAGCGGAGACACCGCGCTCATGCCGTGGCAGGGACGGATCGTGGACCTGCGCGTGGAGGACAACCCTCACCCGGTGCAGGAGCTTCGCCGCCTGGTGACCCTGAACCGGGCCTACGCCCGCATGAACGCCGGGGACGATGCCATGACGCGGGGCGACATTCGAGGGCGCGCTCCGCGAGTACGGCGCCGCCGAGGCCATGGTGCCCGATTCGTCCAGCAATGGCGAGATGCCGTTCTGGCACGGAGTGACTCTGGCCAGCCTGGGCCGGGTCGATGAGTCGCTGCCGCTCTTCCGCCGCGCGTTCGCCGAGGACACGCACTGGCGCGAGCTCCTACGCCGCCTCCCCGCAGCCGGCCAGTTTCCGGACGACCCGGCACTGGTCGAGCGCATCACGAACCTGACTGCCCGACCCTAGCGCCGGCCCCCGAACCCGGCGTCGGGTCCCGCCCGGGCCGGACAGCCGCGGTCGGCGCTGTGCGCCTCAATTCAGCCGGAGCTGGAGCCGCAGCGTGCGCCCGGGCTGGGGCAGGCCGCACTGGTCGTAGACCGCCCGGTCGGTGATGTTGTCCAGCGCGAGCTCCACGCCCACCCTGCGCCCCTGTCCGGGCAGGAGGAACGTCCGGGAGAGCTGCACGTCGGTGCGGGTGCCGGGGTCGAGTCGGGCATAGCTCTCGTCGCCGGGCGACGGCGTCACGCAGTACTGAGAGCCCCAGTACTCCACTTCCGCCCCCAGTTCGATCCCGGCGAGCACCGGGGCCGTGCCGCCCACGCCCCCGGCCACTTCGGGCTCGTACTCCGCGCGCACGGGCTGGCCCCCTTCCGCCACCGCCTGGACGTCCTGCAGCGTCAGCTCGGCCTCCAACGCGAAGCGCCGTACGGTGTAGCCGGCCAGCAGCTCGACCCCCGTGCTCCGGACCTCGTCCCGATTCACCCGCATGTAGCGGGCGCTCGATCCCTCCGGTGCCGCGCCGCGAACGATGGCGTCGGAGAGGCGCTGGTGGAACGCCACGACCTGGACGTCGTAAGCGCCCTGGAGGGTGGTGAAGCCGCCTTCCACGGCCGTCTGGAGCTCGGGACGGAGCCCCGGGTTCGGCTCGAATTTGCCGAGCCCCGTCGAGTACATCTCGCGCAGGGCGGGGAACCGGCCACGACGGCTCACGGCGGCGTGCAGGAGCACGGATCCGCCGGGGCTGCTCGCGCTCACCCCGAAGCGGCCGCCCCACTGCTGCACGCTCTGGCCGGGGCCCGCGCCGCCCGTGCGCGGGGTGTCACCGCCGTCCAGGACCACACCGGCGCTCACGCGTCCCCGGCGGAAGGCGGGGATGCGGTCCAGGGCGAAGGGGATCTCGAGCTCGGTGCCGGCGCTCCACAGGCGCTGGCGATACGCGCCGTCTTCGCGCACTGGCGAGCTGCCGGCGAGGGAAGTCCCGATCACCTCGTCGTGGCGTATGTCGGCGTAGGTGACTGCACCCCGCAGCGCCGCGCCGCCCGGCAGCGTCTGCTCCGCCCGCACGCGGGCGGTGACGGTGACGTCGTCGTCCTCCTCGGTCTCGTCGAGGGTTGAGAAGAAGGAGTCGGCGGGGAGCGTCGCGCGCTCGGGCCGGTCGGGCATGGCGAACCCTTCGATCCGCATTGCGCCGCGGTCGACGCCCACGCTCACGCGCACATCGCCCGCGCCGAGGCCGTTCACCAGCGGACCGGTGCCGGCCGAGAAGATCCCGACTGCCCGCCACAGCTCTGGATACCGCCAGAGCCGAGGACCCGTCTCGTGAAGCTCGGGTGGGACACCCCTGACGGCCGTGAACGCGGACCCCGTCCCCGAGATCCACGGGCCGCCGTCGAGGCCGTAGCGGAGAGCGACGAACCCGTCGGTGTGGGACAGGTCGCTGTTCACGAGGCGCTCGTCGCCGGCCAGCCCGGGGTAAACGGCGATGATCCCGTCCGGCGACGCGATCCCTGGACGCCACCGGCGTGCGACACCCGTCCGGGCCGACAGCGTTCCCGCGCCCGCGCCGAACGCCGTTCCAGCGTGGGCCGACACGGCGTACCCGCCGTTGTCCTCCGCGCCGATCGCCGCGCGCAGCGGTGTCGCCCCGGCACCCTCCGCCGACACTTCGATCTCCACGGCACCGCCGAGCACGTTCGGCCCGTGCAGCACGTCGGACAGCCCGCGCACGAGCCGGACGCGTTGTGCTGCCGTGACGGGAACCACCGAGAGGTCCGTGCGGTGATCCCAGCCGAGGGTCAGCGGCACTCCGTCCAGGAGGATCGCGACCTGCCGTTCGTCGGCGCCCCGCATGGCGAGCTGCGCCTCACCGCGGGAGTTCGTCCGGACCTGCACGAGCGGCAGCTCCCGCAGGACGTCCTCGAGCAGCGGAGCCGGTCGGATGCGCACGGAGTCGAGCCGCACCTCCACGGCGCTGACGCCGCCCGGAGTGGTGACCGGGCGTACCGCCCGGACGGCGATCGGCTCGATCGGGTAGACGGTGTCCTGCCGCAGCGTGTCCGGCATCTGCGAGCGGGCCGGGGCAGGAAGGAGCAGCACGGCCAGGGCGAAGAGCCCCGGGCCGAACGAGCCATGGGTATGCACCCTGTTCATCGGCGCTCGGAATTGGTGTCGTGGGGATGGGCTTCACGATGAAGGTGGCCGGTCGGGCCCGCCTTCCGCAACCGCCGGCGCGGCGGAGGCGCCGGAGCGGGGAGGCCTCAGCCCAGGCGCTTCGTCCGCCGCTTCAGGAAGTCGCGCATGACATACTGGCCCAGCGTCATCGTGCTCGTGAAGTAAGCCCGGCCGCGCGCCATTTCGCTCACCTTCGACACGAACTGCATCAACGCCGCTTCCCGCGCCAGCATGAACGTGTTGATCACGATCCCGCTCTTCCTGCACGCCGCAACCTCGTGGAAGGTCTCACGGAGCACGAACGGGTCGAGCCCGGCCGGGTTCTTGTACACGCGGCCGTCCGGCATGGTCACGGCGCTGGGCTTCCCGTCCGTGATCATCACGATCTGGCGCATGTCCTTCTTTTGCCCCTGTAGGATGCGCCGGGCGAGCTTCAACCCCTCGGCCGTGTTGGTGTGGTAGGGCCCGACCCGGGCGCGCGAGATGCTCTTCAGCGGCACCTCCTCCGCGCGGTCGCCGAACGTCACCACCCGCAGCGTGTCGCCCGGGTACTGCGTCCGGATCAGGTGGCTCAGCGCCAGCGCCACCTTCTTCGCCGGTGTGAACCGGTCCTCGCCGTACAGGATCATGCTGTGGCTGACGTCCAGCATGAGCACCGTCGCGCACGAGCTGCGGAACTCCGCCTGGTGCACCATCAGGTCCTCGTACCGCAGGTCCAGCGGCACGCCGATCCCTTCCCGGGCCATGGCGCTCTTGAGCGTGGCCGGGATGTCCAGGTTCATGGTGTCGCCGAAGCGGTACGGCCTCGATGCCGCCTCCGCCTCCACGCCCGTCGCCAGGTGCGCCGTCTCATGGCTTCCCAGGCTCGATTTCCCCAGCGCACCCATCAGGTCGCGCAGCGTGCGGTACCCGAGGAAGTCCAGCCCCTTGCCCGTGAGATCGAACTCGACCTGCCTCGCCGCCTTCGCCGCGTCGTCGACCTTGCCGCTCCCTTCCATCTCCTCGAACGACGACGGCATGCCCGTCCCTTCCGACAGCGTCAGATAGCCTTCCTCCACCAGCTTCTGGATCAGGTCGTCCAGGAGCTGCGCGATCTGCTGGCGGACCTCGTCCGACCCCGGGCCGTCGCCCCGCAGCTCCTCCAGCATCTCGGGCGTCAGCTGGCCGCTGGCCATGAGCGCGCGCAGCAGCGCCTCCTTGAGCGACTCCAGAGACCGGTCCCCCGTCGGCGGCTCTTCCCACGCCCACCAGGGCTGGTCCTCCGGCCCGCCCGCGAAGCCGGACTGGAGCAGGAAATCGCTCAGCCGCTCCAGGAGGGACTCGAGGTTGAGTGCGTCGAGCCAGGTGCCGCTGTACTTGCTGTAGGTGGTGAAACGCATGGAGCCACATCGGTGAGAGGAGCCACCCGAACGCTCACGCAAACCGGACCCTCGCGCAATCCCCGGGCCCCTGGACACCCGGGGCCGCGCGACCTACCCTCCGACCGTGTCCACCCACCCAGTCGCCGCAGCGGTCCTCGACCACTTCGACCGCCACCGGCGCGACCTGCCGTGGCGCCGCACCGCCGACCCGTACGCGATCTGGGTCAGCGAGGTCATGCTCCAGCAGACGCGGGTGGACACCGTCCGCGACTATTACCATCGCTGGCTGGACCGCTTCCCCACCGTCCACGTGCTTGCCCGCGCCGAAATCGACGAGGTCCTGCTCGCCTGGAAGGGGCTCGGATACTATTCTCGCGCCCGCAACCTCCACGCTGCGGCGCGCGTTGTGCGGGAACGACACGGAGGCGATCTGCCCGCGGACCCTGCGGCGCTCCGGGCGCTCCCCGGCGTCGGCGAGTACACGGCCGGCGCCGTCGCCAGCATCGCCTACGGCGTCGCCATCCCCGCGGTGGACGGGAACGTCCGGCGGGTCCTCAGCCGCCTGTACGACCTTCCTGCGCCGGGCCCGGCCACGCTGCGCGGCCTCGCCGCCGCCCTGCTGCCGGCCGATCGGCCGGGCGACTTCAACCAGGCGCTCATGGAGCTCGGCGCAACGATCTGCACGCCGAAGCGACCGGCGTGCGACGCGTGCCCCATCGCGGACCGGTGCGTCGCCAGGGATCTCGGCACCCAGGAGCAGCGACCGCTACCGATGAAAAGGGCGCCGGTGCCGGAGCGCACCGTGGACGTGGCGGTCGTTCTGGCCGGCGGCGACCACACGCTCCTGGTGCGTCGGCCGGAGACCGGGCTGCTGGCCGGGATGTGGGAGTTCCCCGTCCCCGCGGACCATGCCTGGGTGCGCGAGCTCGCCGACGCCGCGGATCCGGTCGCGGAGCTCGAGGCGGTCGTGCACGTGTTCACGCACCTCAAGGTCACGTACGTGCCCACCGTGTACGCCTTGGCCATACCCGCGAGGCCAGGCGACGGGCCGACGCTGCCGCCGACACCGGCCAGCGCGAGAATGGGCTTCCGTTTCCGACCTCGACGGCTACGCCCTTCCCGTTGCCCAGCAGCGGATCGCCCGGTCCGCGATGACCGCGTGGCGAACGGGGTGCTCCACGCGCTCGATCCCCGGGAGCGCGATGCAGTGATCGGGCGCGCGCCCGGCAGCCGCGCTCTAGCCGCCCTCTAGCCGCCGAACACCCTGCGTCCGACGGCGCGGCCGATGAAGCGGAGCCGGTCGGCCCACGGCAGCCGCCGGAGGTTGGTCCGAACCACGCCCCGGGTGAAGTACGTCTTCTCGGAATAGTCGATGGCGACGTCCACGACGGCCGGCCGCCCCGACTCCAGCGCCGCCGCCACGCCTTCCAGCACGGCCGGGATCTCGGACTCGCGGTCGAGCCGGAGGCAGCAGCCCAGGCCGGCGAACGCCTCGCACAGGCCGCTCACGCTGTAGTCGTGGACCGCGCTGGCGGTCTTGCGGTTGAGCGCCGTCTCCTGGAACTGGGCGATCTGCGCCAGCTCCGCGTCGCGCAGGACGAAGATCGCCACGGGGACCTCGTAGTTCCGCGCGGTCAGAAGCTCGAGCCCGGTCATGAGGAACGCGCCGTCGCCCGCGAGTGCCACCACGGTCCGGTCGGGCGCGGCCAGCTTGGCCCCGATCGCCGCCGGCACGGAGTAGCCCATGCACGAGTAGTCCACGGGCGCCAGGAATTGACGGGGACCGTCCAGGCGCAGCATCTCCATGGCCAGGAAGGTGCCGTTCCCGCTGTCCGTGGTGAACGTGGTTCCGGCGCCGAAGTGGGCGTGGATCGCTCGCAGCAGCGCGTGCGGTCGGATACGCTCCGACGGCTTGCCTGCCCACTCCGCCTCCACTGCGTCGTGCCCCGCGGCGATGCGACGTCGCAGGTCGATGTCCACCGGCCGCTCCCCCAGCGCTTCGAGGAGCGCGGCCACGGTGGCCGCCGAACCGGAGTTCAGCGCCACCGCGGGAGGGTAGTTCCGCCCGAGCACCGCCGGATCCACGTCCACGTGCACCAGCGGCCCCGGGAGCGTCAGGCCGTAGCTCCCCGTCCCGACCTCTCCGAACCGGCAGCCGATGGCGAGGACGGCGTCGCAGTCGGCGGCGACCTTCCGGGCGAAGGGGGGCGCGGCGTCGCCGAAGCCGGGCCAGAGGAAGAGCGGGTGCGACTCGGGGAACACCCCCTTCCCCTGGAAGGTGCTGGCCACCGGGGCCTCCAGCCGCTCGGCCAGAGTCAGCAGATCGTCGCCCGCCGGGAGCGCCCCCAGCCCCACGTAGAGCAGCGGCCGGCGGGCACCCTCGAGCAGCGCCACGGCCCGGTCGAGCGCTGCGGCGTCCGGCTCGGGGAGCGCGGACACGGCCGCGCCGGCCTCGAACAGGTCACGCTCCTCCTCCAGCTTCACGTCGTGGGTGAACAGGTACAGGTTGGCCGGGACTTCCACGAACACGGGGCCGGGCACGCCGGAACGGGCGAGGCGGCACGCTTGCCGAACGGCGGAGTAGAGGGCGTCGCCCGTCTCCGGTCGGAACTGCGCCTTCGTCACGGGTGCGACCATGGCCGCCTGGTCCACGTCGTGGAGCTGGTAGCCGTGACCGGTGTCGCCCCGGATGCCGCATCCCAGCACGAGCATGGGGACGGAGTCCATCCACGCCTCGGCGATCCCCGACATGGCGTGGGTCAGCCCCGCCCCCGGGACCACGTTGACGCACCCCAGCCGGCCGGACGCGCGCCACACCCCGTCGGCCATGAACGATGCGCCCTGCTCGTCCGTGACCAGGATCGGCCGGACCGCGTCCGACTCCGCGAGCGCATCGTAGAGCTCGATGTTGTGCGTGCCGGGGATGCCGAACGTGAACGGAACGCCCTCGTCCTCCAGGGCCGCCACCACCAGCTTCGCTCCGGGAATACCCATCAGCCGATGCCCCCTTCCGCCGGAACCAGCTCGCCGATCTCATCGAGGACCTTTTCGGCGACGCGATCGGCCAGTCCCATGATCGTCAGATACGGGTTGATCTCCAGCGAGTCGGGGAACAGCGCGGAGTCGGCCACTCGCAGCCACGGCAGGCCGTGCACCCGCCCCCACGCATCCGTCACCGAGTCCGTGGCGGTCGCGCCCATGGCGCACCCGCCCATCAGGTGCGCGGCCGAGATGCTGATCTTCCCCGTGCGGAAGTGCTGCCTCGTGATGAGCGCGTCCACTCGCTCGGCGTCCGCGCGCTCGATCAGCTGCGGCTCCGCTTCCGGCGCGTGCACGCGCAACGCACCCGCAGCGAAGAAGATGCGGGCCGAGGCGCGCGTGGCGGCAACCAGCGCGTCCACCACCTCGTCCGTGAACCGGTAGCGCACCACCGCGCGGCCGGCCCGGTCCACGTCGATGCGGTTGCCGGACACCGCCTTGTCGAGGGCCAGCACCAGGATCATCTGGAGCCGGGGGAACGCCCGCATCAGCCGGCTGTGCGGTGCGCCGAAGCCGGTCAGGTTCTTGGCCGTGATGAACGGGAAATACATGCACGTCTCGAGCACGTAGCCTTCCCGCCACCGGTCCAGGAAATAGCTCTTCGGGTGGCCGACGTCGTTCGTGATCGGCTCCTCGTGCTCCGCGACCAGGATGTGGGCAGGGTGACAGGTGAAGCCCGCGCCGAGCGCCGGAAGCCGCGGCCCCAGACCGGAGCGCAGGAGGAGCGCGCTGGAGCCGATGGAGCCGCCCGCCACCACGACCATGCCGGCATCCACGTCGTATTCCCCGGGCTCCCATTCCGGATCCCGACCCTTCGCCCCGGGAGCCCGCTCGCTCACCCGCACGCGCAAGGTGCGCGCGACCGGGTCCAGCCGCACCACTTCGGCCCGCGTCGCCACTTCGACGCCAGCCCGCTCGGCCGCCGGAAGCTGCACGAACGCCGTTCCCATCTTCGCGCCGTTCGGACAGCCGAGGTTGCACAGCGAGGATCCCAGGCAGCCCCGCAGGTTCACCGGGAACTGCTCCGCCTCCCACCCCAGCGCCGCGCACCCATCCCGGAACAGCCGGTTGTTGTCGTTGATCAGCTCGGGCGGCAGCAGGTGCACGTTGTTGTCCGCTGCGTACCGCTCCGCCCGCGACGTCAGGTCCCCGTGGTCCAGCCCGGACACGCCCCAGCCGTCGACCACTCGCTTCGGTGGAAGCATGCTCGTGCCCGTGTACACCAGGGTGCTCCCGCCGTAGGCCCGGCCGAACGCCAGCGTCATGGACCCGTCGGCGGTCAGGAACCCGCCATCATCCTCGTACAGCGCGGACGCCATCTCGAGCTCCCCTCCCGTCATCTCGCCCGCGTCCACCCGCGGGCCCTGCTCCAGCACCAGGACACGCCGCCCCTGCCTCACCAGCGGCCCGAGCACCTGCGCCACGGTGCCTCCGCCCGCGCCCGAGCCGACGATCACCACGTCGTAGCGTCGCCGCCCGCTCATGATTCGCCGCCTTTCGACCCGGGAGGGCTCCCGGCTTCCGGTCCGGCCGATGGGCTCTCGGCGGACGAAGGCCCGGTGGACGTTCCGCCTGAGCCGCTCGCCATCCCGGCCTCCGTGGCCTCGCGCGCGGACCGGGTCGCCGCAGGGTGCTCGAGCCAGCCGCGCAGGCGCGCGTCGTAGCCCACCGCGCGATAACCGTCGAGAGCGCCGTAGTATCCCATGTAGACCAGCGTCCGCAGCCCCCAGAAGCCGCGCCGGAGGAGGAAGACCGGCGAGTTCTGCATGCTGGCCAGGAAGCGGGACTGGAGGTGAGGGTCGAGGCGGCGGAAGCCGCGGCCCCAGCGGAACACGGGCAGAACCGACAGCGCGCGGATGAACAGCACCAGCTGCCGGCGCATGGACCGCGGCCGCGCCGCCAGGGCGTCCTCCACGATCGATTCCAGCTCCCCCCAGCCGCGGGCGTCGAGATGCTCCGCCTCCGGCACGATGGCCTTCGCCAGCGCGCGGAACGCCGGCCGCACGGGATCCAGGATGGGCACGGTCACTCCGGGATCGAGGAACGACAATGGCCGCGGCCCCGACCCGGGTGAGACGTCTCCCCGGTCGGGCCGCCGCACCGGATCATTCTGCGCCCCCGGCGCGCCGGACGCCAATTCCGCGCCCGCCGTCGACTGCCGCGCCGGTTTCCCGCGAGCCCATCGCGCCGTACGATTCTGCCCCATGAAGAAACCGGATCCCCTCGACGAGCTCGCGCTCCTGGTCCGCTCCAACCACGGCCTCGCGGTCCTGGAAACGGAGGACGAGGATCGCGCGGGCGGCTTGCTGCGCCACCTCGCCGACCGTCTCGGCGTGCCCCGTTTCGTGTGGACGCCGTCCCGGGGGCTGCGCCGCGATGACATGGATGGCCCCGTTTACGGGACGCAGGTGGCACAGGCGGCGCTGGCGCACGTCGAGCAGGCCGCCTTCGCGGCCGTCTACCACTTCAGCGGACTCGGGCCATTCCTGGGCGATGCCCGCGTCGCCGCCGCGCTCGCCGACGCGGTGCTGCCGTACGAGCGCGTGCCGGGGATCATCGTCCTCACAGGCCCCGACCTCGAGCTGCCCGCGTCCGTCCGCCACCGCGCTGCCGTGGTGCGCCTCGCCCCGCCGGACGACGCCGACTATCAGCAGCTCCTCACACGCATCCTCCGCGACCTGCGGGCGCGTCAGCACGTGACCGTCGAAATGTCTCCCGGCGAGCTCCGGCGGCTGTACGCAAACCTCAGGGGGCTCACCCTGGTGGAGGCGGAGAAGGTCCTGACGCGCGCCATCGTCGAGGATGGTCGCCTGACGGCCGAGGACATCGCCGCCGTCTTCGAGCACAAGCAGGAGCTCGTGGAGCGAGACGGGCTGCTGGAATACTACCCCGCCGAGGAGGCGCTGGCCGACGTCGCCGACCTCGCGACGCTCAAGCAATGGCTCGCTACACGGACCGCCCTCATCAGGGAGCCAGAACGAGCCCGTCGCTTCGGACTCGATTTCCCCAAGGGGATCCTCCTCGTGGGCGTCCCGGGCGCCGGCAAGTCCCTGTGCGCCAAGGCGGTGGCCACAGAGTGGGGTCTCCCGCTCCTGAAGCTCGACCCCTCGGCATTGTACAACAAGTACATCGGCGAGACGGAGAAGAACTTGCGCCGGGCCATGGAGATCGCGGAGAGGATGGCGCCCGTCGTGCTCTGGATCGACGAGCTCGAGAAGGCGTTCGCCGAAGGCGGTGCCGAGGACGGTGGCGTCTCCGCCCGAGTCCTGGGCACGTTCCTCGGCTGGATGCAGGACCGCAGCGGCGACGTCTTCATCGTGGCCACCGCCAACGACGTCCGGCGTCTCCCTCCGGAATTCCTGCGCAAGGGGCGATTCGACGAGATCTTCTTCGTCGATTTTCCCGACCCGGAAGCCCGGCGCGAGATCTTCCGCATCCACCTGGCCCGCCGCCACCACCTCGACCCCGCGTTCGACCTCGCCGCCCTCGCCGACGCCGCCGCCTCCTTCACCGGCGCCGAGATCGAGCAGGTCGTCATCAGCGCCCTCTACACCGCTTTCGCCACCGATCGGCCTCTCACGCAGGACGCGCTGCGCCAGGAGATCGCGCGCACGCGGCCGCTCGCTGTGGCGGCCCGCGAGCGTATCGACGCACTGAGGCAGTGGGCGGACGGGAGGACCGTAACGGCCAACTGAGCACCCCGGGTCGGGAATACTCCCACAGAAATTTCATCCAGTGCCCGACTGTTCTCCGGCCTTCCGCGGCGCATCTTGCAATCACAATTTGGAAATGGGGTCCGCGGCGCGCGGGTAGGGGCTTCGCCGGAGAGTCGCCGTCGGGCCCCATTTTCAACTCCAGGAGGGGCACAGACCTCTCATGCCGAAATCGGTACTGGTTCCCGTCGACGGCTCCAACTTCGCCGAGCACGCCCTTCCGTACGCTCTCGGGATCGCACGTCGCACCGCAGCCACCGTGTACGTCGCCCTCGTACACGTTCCGGCGGACCTCGTCGGCCCGAACCATCCGCTGGCCGACGCCGTCGAAGCGCAGCACGAGGCGCAGCGGGATCTCGACGCCGCGTACATCGACGAGCTCGCCGAGCGGATCGGGGCGTCGGGGCTTCCCGTCCGCCCCGCGTTGCTCAGGGGTAACGTGGCGGCGGCGCTTTCCCGGTACGTAGAGGCCGAGCGAATCGAGCTGGTGGTCATGACCACGCACGGGCGGGGCGGGCTGAAGCGCGCGTGGCTGGGCAGCACCGCCGACAGCCTGCTCCGACAGTGCATGGCCCCGCTCCTGCTGATCCGGCCGTCCGAGCGGACGCGCGAGATCACGGCCGCGAACGACCGTCGCTTCGAGCGCGTCCTGGCGGCCGTGGACGGAAGCGAGACTGCTGAGCTGGCGGTCCGGGACGCCTTCGACATAGGACTCACGGATGAAGCCGCGCTCATCCTGCTCCACGTGCTCCAGCCGCCGGTCGCAGCGGCGTCGCCCTACCTCCCCCACACGATCCAGCTCACCCACGAGGAGATCAGCGCCCGCGAGGACCACATGCGCCAGTACCTGGCAACGATCGCGGCGCAGGACTGGCTCGCGGGCCGCACGGTCGAGACGAAAGTCGTCGTCGACTACCAGCCGGCGCTCGCCATCATGGACACGGCCGAGCGCGTGGACGCAGACCTGATCGTGCTCGGCACGCACGGGCGAGGAGGGCTTCGTCGGCTGATCCTGGGCAGCGTCGCCGACACGGTGGTCCGGGGCACTCAGCGCCCGGTGCTGATCCACCGCGGCGTGGGCCGCGTGCCGGCGACCGCCGACGCGGGCGCCGGGTCCGACACGTCCGACCCGGACCGGACGCGCGCGCTCTAGGCTGCACGCTGCCCCCCCCCGGGGACCCACCGCGGCCGGCGGCGCTTCGAGCGCCACCGGCCGTTGACCATCCGGCGAGATTCGACCATCCTCCGCACCCACCATGGCAGCGACCCGGGAGGAGAGGGAGTGGACGGCGCGGCAGCCCTGTTCGACCTCGATGGAACGCTCATCGCCACCAGGGCACTCTACCTGGAAGCGTATCGCGTAGCGGTCGAGCCCTACGTTCGGAAGGACCTCACCCGCGAGGACATCATGGCGCTCCGGCCCACTTCGGAGCTGTCGTTCCTCAGGGCGGTGGTCTCCGATCGCGACTTCCAGGCCTGCGTCGAGGACTTCTACGGCGCCTACGGTCGGCTCCACGCAGACCTCTTCGAGGGCGTGTACCCCGGCATTCCCGAACTCCTGGGTCGCATCCGCGCCGCGCGCATGCCCCTCGGGCTCGTCACGGGCAAGAGCCGCCGGGCATGGGAGATCACCCGCGCCGCCGTGTCCGTGGGACCCTTCGACACCCTCGTCTTCGACGACGACGTCCGAGCTCCCAAGCCCGATCCCCACGGACTCCGCCTCGCCGTCGAGACCCTCGGCGCCGAGCCAGGCCGGTCCTTCTACATCGGCGACACCATGACCGACGCTCGCGCCGCCCTCGCAGCCGGCGTCCGCCCCATCACCGCACTGTGGGCCCGCGCCGAAGGCGAACGCCCCGCCTTCGCTGCTGCCGCGCGCGAGGCGGGGTCCACGGTCGTCACCTCACCCGGAGACCTGCTGCCGATCCTCGGGCTGAACGACCTTCAGAACCGCACGTCCAGCATCACGTAGGCCCACCCCTGGTGGTCGCCCTCGCGGCCGAGCACCACCGTCCATGCATCCTGCGCCGAGAAGTACGACGCCCCCGCTGTCACGGCTACGCCAGGCGCATACGCCCACCGCGCCGTGAAGTCCAGCTCTTCACCCAGCCGGGCACTCTCTGCCCCGCTGGTCGCGGACAGGCTGAACAGGTGGCCGTTCAGCGCCACAGAGACATCCGGGGTCAGGGCGTACCGCGACTCGAGACCGACGTCCTGCAGGCCCCGCCCCGACGTCTGGACCGGAATGTTCAGGAACAGGTCCATGGACCCGTAGAACTTGTGGTTCGTGGCGAACAGCGTGTCGAAGACGCGCGTCGTCGCGTCGGTCGGCTCGTCGTCACCCGACAGGCGGTCGTACAGAACGCCCACACGCCAGCCCGACCCGAGGTCCGCCGCCGCCTCGGCCGCCACCAGGTAGGCCGAGACGTCCTGCGCGTCGCGTCGTCCCAGCTGGTACGCACCCTCCAATCGCCACTCCAGGGCGCCTTCCCCGGCCGCCCACCGCCCGCCCAGCGTGTACTGATCGGTCACGCCTTCGTGCCGCAGCGGCTCCGTCATCACCTCGTCCGCCGTGTTGTATAGCGCGTACGCCTGTAGCGACCCGCTCTCTCCCACCGTCCCGTACAGCCCGTACAGCGCGGACTCCCCCGCGCCGGCCTCCCACTCGCCCAACGTCATCGCCAGCCCGTCCACCACCACAGACGAGCTCCGCAGGCGGAGGCGAATTCCGTCCATTGCCCGCCCCTGCTGCGCCCAGTCGAGCGCACCCAGCAGGCGCTCGTCCCCGTACGCCACCTCCTGCCGGCCCACCCGCACCGACCACGGCGATTCCGACGAGCTCCCCAGCTCCACCCACCCCTGGTGCAGGTCCAGCGCGTTCCCCGCCCCATCCGTAGTCGACGCTTCCTCGCCCCACACGCGCACGTCCTGCAGCTGCACGAACCCTCTGACCCCCTTCGCCAGAGCCACGGCAGCCGACAGCCGCGTCCGCATGCTCGTCAAGTCCAGCGTCCGGTCCTCCCCCCGCCCGGGTCCGTACACCGGGCTCCGAAGCTCCGCGCGCGGCCGGATCTCTCCCCCCAGCTCCAGCTCCTGCGCCGTCACCGGCCCGGCCAGCATCACCGCCATCCAGACCATCGCGACCCGTCGTCCCGTCACCGTCGCCTCCATGTCCCGGTTCGTATTTAGCACAACATTGTCGTGAATAGCGGCCGCGTCTGTAGGAATTCGCCTGATTCTCTCGCAGGCACCTGTGGTGGGTCGCCCTACTGGCGCGTGCCCGGCAGACCGGGCATCCTGACCATCCAACGGGTACCGAACGCCTGAAGGGAGGGGCCGCAATGACGTTGTTCCGTTCCGTGTTCCTCGCCGTGTTCATCGGCACGGCGCTGCTCGTGGCGGCATTCCTCATCAACGCGCGCCGGCCCCGGCTGGAGGTGGAGCAGCCGTCACCGGAGCTGGTGGCGGCGACGGGGAAGTGTGCGTCGTGCCACCGGGAGGAGACGGCGGCGATCGTGCTGGAGTACGAGCGGAGCAAGCACGCGCGGGTGGGCACGACGTGCCTGGACTGCCATCAGCCGGCGGAGGGGCAGGTCGGTTTGGAGCACAACGGGTTCGTGATCGCGACGACGGTGACCGCGCTGAATTGCGAGCAGTGCCATGCGACGCAGTACCGGGAGTACCTGCGCAGCCGGCACGCGGCGCCGGCGTACGCGGCGATCCACGGCGCCGCGCCGTTCACGGCGGAGCAGGTGGCGTTCGCGGAGCGCTACCATCCGGGTGCGGTGGAGCGGGCGCCTAATCCGCTGACCAAGCTGGAGGGGGAGAGCGCGGTGCAGTCCGGGTGCGAGGCGTGCCACTCGGTGGGGAAGCCGAACGCGGACGGGAGCCTCGGGTCGTGCACGGTGTGCCACGGGCGTCACATGGCGTCGGTGGCGCTGGCGCGGCAGCCGCGCACGTGCGGGCAGTGTCACCTGGGACCGGACCACTCGCAGATCGAGATCTACGAGGAGTCGAAGCACGGGGTGCTGTTCGAATCGCAGCGGTCGGAGATGAACCTGGAAGCGGATCCGATGACGCTGACGGTGGCGGACATGCCCGTGCCTACGTGCAGCACGTGTCACATGAGCGGGCTGGGCGGAGCGAGCATGACGCACGACGTGACGGAGCGGCTGAGCTACTGGCTGTTCGCCGAGGTGAGCGAGCGGCGGCCCACGTACCTGCAG
The DNA here is from genome assembly GCA_963798845.1 of uncultured Gemmatimonadales bacterium. Classification (GTDB taxonomy): domain Bacteria; phylum Gemmatimonadota; class Gemmatimonadetes; order Longimicrobiales; family RSA9; genus CAVUKA01. The sequence continues at coordinate 660,466 of CAWCUS010000006.1, forward strand.
GGGCAGGCGAACATGAAGGAGATGTGCGCCAACTGCCACACGCAGGTGCACACCGACACGTTCTACGTGCAGGCGGAGCAGGTCGTCGCCTCCACGAACCAGAAGGTGAACGAGGCGCAGGAGATCATGAAAGGGCTGCGGGCGGACGGGCTGCTGACGCCGGAGCCGTTCGACGAGCCGATCGAGTTCACGTACTTCAACTACTGGCACTATTTCGGGCGGACGGCCAAGCACGCCGCTTTCATGGGCGGTCCGGACTACGTGCAGTGGCACGGCAACTACGAGCTGCTGACGAACCTGGTGGAGCTGAAGGCCCAGGCGGCGGAGCTTCGGCGCGAACACGGCGGCGGAGCCGGCGGGTCTGGCGGAGAGGGCGCCGCGGCGGGCAGGGAGGGAAGGTGAGATCGGAGCGTCGCCGGGCGCCCCGGGCGCCCCGGGCGCCGGCGGCATACGGGGCGGCGCCGGGGGATGAGGCCGTGCCGGTCCCTTCGCGGTCGCACTGGATCGGGTTCTCCGCCGCTCGCCCTTTCCTCGTCGAGGTGTTCATCGCGCTGAACTTCTCGTTCCTTGCGCTGGACATCTTCGTTGCGCACTCCGTGAACGCGTTCCGGAATCCGGCCGAGTGGATCCCGCTGGGCTACACGCTGGCGGCGGCGGTGGCCATTTTGGTCAATCTCTCCGTCTCGTCACCGGTGCGAGGAATGATCGGAAGGGGCGCCCATGCGGCCGGTGCGGGGGTACGCTCGTTCCGGGCGGGATCCGGGTGGTGGACGGGCGTGGTGGTCGGGTCACTCGGCGTGGCGGTGGGCGTGGCCGGAATGCTCTGGCACCTGCGCAGCAACTTCTTCCAGGAGATGACGCTCCGGAGCCTGGTCTATTCGGCTCCGTTCGTCGCACCCCTCGCGTTTACGGGGCTGGGCCTGGTCCTGCTCGCCAACCGCCTCGTGCCGGTGCGGTCGCTGGAGTGGGGGCAATGGGTCCTGGTGCTGGCGTGGGGCGGGTTCGGCGGGAACTTCCTCCTCTCCCTCCTGGATCACGCGCAGAACGGGTTCTTCTATGCCGCCGAGTGGGCGCCGGTGATCGTGGCGGCGCTGGTCATGGGCTGGCTCCTCGTCCCGATCTTCCTGCCGACGCCCCCGCTGTTCCTGCGGCTCACCCTGGGGCTCCTGGGCGTGGCCGGGATCACCGGTGTGGTGGGCTTCGTGCTCCACGTCTACCCCGCCGTGACCGACAGCGTGGCCACGCTGCGGGAGCGCATCATCTACGGCGCGCCGATCTTCGCACCCCTCCTTTTCCCCAACCTCGCCCTGCTGGCAGGGATCGGGGTGTGGGACATCCGGGAGAAAGGCTGGGTCACTGGCGCCGCGACGACGGCGGAATGACCTGGACGAAAGGGGGCCGGGCGACGAGAGCGCCCGGCCCCCTTCCGAATGGCCAGGTGGAAGCGCTCAGACCTTCTTCACGTGCTGGTTGACCAGCTTCGTCATCTCGAACATCGAGACCTGGTTCTGCCCGTTGAAGATCGGTCGCAGGGTGTCATCCGCATTGATCATCCGCCGATTCTGCGCGTCCTGGAGATTGTGCTTCTTCACGTAGTCCCAAACCTTCTTCGTGATCTCACTGCGCGTCATCGGCTCGCTGCCCACCACTTTCCCGAGCTGGGCGTCCGGCTGCACCTTCTGCGCGAGTCCACCGCGTGCCTTGGCCATTCCATCTTCCTCCGTCTGGTGTGTCGTCTGGGGGGATCTCCCGCCGTCCAAGCTACGTCGATCCGCCACCGGCGCAATGCTCCTGCCGTGGCTGCGGTGTCCGTGACCGCCCGTCGACTGTCTCCCTAGAAATGGTCGAGGCGGAGGAAGAGCGTGGCACCCCGGGCGGTCCCATCGCCGTCGAAATCGTAAGTCACGCCCTCTCGCCGCAGCGTCAGGTATGCGTTATCCAGCGCCATGGCGAACGCCACGTCCGCCCCGCTGTCCGGGTGCAGGACCAGCCTGTCTCCGTTCACGTCGGAGGTGCCGGTGTCCCGGGTCGTCCCCGTCACCTCGGTCAGGCGAGTGGTGGAGAGCCCTGCGGCCACAACGGCCCGGACGGGGAAGGTGACCCCGTCCGGCCGGCGCGGTCAACCTCGCAGCCGTCTAGAAGGCGATGCCGACCCGGACTCGGAAGGCCGGATCGCTGTCGGCGACGGTGGAGACCACGATCGCGCCGCCGACGTAGAACGGGAAGACCGCCAGCGTCGCCCCGGCCTCCGCCTGGAACTCGTTCGAGGTCCCGGTCCGGTCGTGGCCGAAGGCGTCGGAAAAGGCCTCCCGGACCCACAGGTACTGCGGCAGCGCGTACACCGTGGCGCTGTAGCCGCGCATCGCGAGCGTCTTGCCGATCCCGATCCCGAGGGGGATCCCGTAGCGGTGCTGGATGCCCGGCCCCGGCTCGCTCACGTAAACAATGCCGCCCACGGCGCACACGGAGGGCTCGACGAGGAAGAAGTCGTAGCTGGCGAGGGCGCTGAAGGTACGGGCGTCGCCGTCGCCGACCGACGAGTATCCGAAGCGGAAGGCTGTCGGCCCGGAGACATCGGCCGCGAACTCGCCGCCGTAGACCGGGTCACCCTCGCCCAGGTCGACCACGGCGTTCACGGCGACATCACCATCACGGGTCGGAAGGCCGAGACAGCTCTGGGCCGAAGCTCTGGCCGACAGCAGCGCGAGCGCGGCCGCGGTGACGGCGACCGCGGTGATCACCTTGTCCATCGGGGACGCTCCTCTCTCTTCCTCTGGTAGTGGAACCTCGCACATGATAGCGGCCCCTCCGCCCGGTTTGTTCCCGACCTCCCCTCGTCCGTTCACGCCTTCGGTCCGCGCGGACCCCCGGGCTCGTGGTCCTCGCGCCGGCGCAGCAGAAGGACCAGCCAGCCGACCACGAAGATGGTGGCGAAGCTGAACCACTGGATCGCGTACGAAAGGTGCGGGCCCTGACCGAGTTCCGGCGGCTCCGCGCGGATCGGGAGACTCGGCCTCGCCGCACTCGCCGGCAGCGCGCCAGGGCCGCTTCCGGCCGCCGCCCCGCCTCCGCTCCCGGCGGGGAGTGGCGAGGTGGCGAGCAGGTAGAGCGGCGCCACCGGGTACGGGTACTGGCGACGGATCGCGTCGCCCGCGAGTCGAAACCAGCGCGTGCGGAAGCCCTCCGGCGGAACGTCGACCTGGATATCGGGGAACGGGAGGAGAATGCCCTCCAGCCGCACCGGTCCCTCCACCCTGAAGTCGTGGAGGTCCACCGTCGCGGCATCCGCGGCCGGTGCCCACCCCCGGTTGACCAGCACCGCGCCGCCCGCGACGCGGAGCGGCGAATAGATGTGGACGCCCGGCATTTCGTCGTGGCTGCGCCCGGCCAGCACCAGCGAGCGGTCGTCGTCGTATTCTCCCTCCAGGATGGCGCGTCGGAACGTGAGGCCGGCGGTGTCCCGGATCGCGCGCGAAAGGGTGACGGGATCCCCGGCCATGCGCGCGCTCACGACGGCGTTGTGCGCCAGGCGGCCTTCCCGACGGTGCAGCTGCCAGATTCCCAGCCGGACGCAGATCGCCGCGACCACGAACACGCCAAGCGTTCCGAAGACGCCGGAACGCGTGATCTCAAGGGAACGCATGGTCTCTCCGATCGGATGTCTCGACACCGGTCAACATACGGGCGCCGACCGGGAGCCGGCACCGGCAGCTGGTTTTCCCGGGCACATGGGCGAAGGGCGTGCGCCGCCAGGTCGAGGTGCGCGGTGTTTGCATGGTGGGTACGTTCGCACCGGGATCAACGCAGGAGGCTCGATTGGGAAGCATGCGGAGCGTGAACCCCGCGACAGCGGAGGTGATGGAAACGTACGAGACGCTGAGCGAGCGCGAGCTGGAGGAGAAGCTGTCCCGAGCCGAAGCCGCCTTCGTCGACTACCGCAAGACGTCGTTCCAGGCTCGCGCCGGCTGGCTGCGGCGTGCGGCGGACGTGCTGGACGCCGACAGCGAACGGTGGGGGACCCTCATGACGCGCGAGATGGGGAAGCCGCTCGCGGCGGCGGTCTCCGAAGCGGAGAAATGCGCCTGGGTCTGCCGGTACTACGCTGACCATGGAGCGCAATTCCTGGCCGACGAGATGGTGGAGGCGGCCGCCGATGCCAGCCTCGTACGGTATCAGCCGCTGGGACCGGTGCTCGCCGTCATGCCGTGGAATTTTCCGTTCTGGCAGCTCTTCCGTTTCGCGGCGCCGGCGCTCATGGCCGGCAACGTGGGCCTGCTGAAGCACGCGTCCAACGTGCCCGCGTGCGCTCTGGCCATCGAGGAGATCCTGCGTCGCGCCGGCTTCCCCGATGCCGCCTTTCAGACGCTCCTCCTGGAGTCGGACCGCGTCGCGTCGGTGGTCGAAGACCCGCGCGTCCGCGCGGTCACGCTGACGGGCAGCGAGGCCGCGGGAGCCGCGGTGGCGAGCACCGCCGGGCAGCGGATCAAGAAGACGGTGCTGGAGCTGGGCGGAAGTGATCCGTTCGTTGTGATGCCGACCTCGGATCTGGCCGCGGCGGTGGAGACGGCCGTCACGGCCAGGCACATCAACAACGGCCAGAGCTGCATCGCGGCCAAGCGGTTCATCGTGCACGAGGCCGTGGCCGCGGAGTTCATCGCGGGGTTCGTCCGCAGGACGGAGGCGCTGACGGTGGGCGACCCGATGGATCCCGGCACCGACGTGGGCCCCCTCGCCACCGAAAAGATCCGCGACGACCTGGCCGACCAGGTGGAGCGGACCGTCAACGCCGGGGCGACGCTCCGGACGGGCGGCACCGCCCCGGACCGCCCAGGCTGGTTCTATGCACCGACGGTGCTCACCGACGTCCCCACCGACAGCGCCGCCGCCGCGGAGGAAACGTTCGGCCCCCTGGCGGCCATCTTCACCGTGCGGTCGCTTGACGAGGCGATCGATGTGGCGAACCGGACGGAGTTCGGGCTGGGCGCCAGCGCGTGGACGCGGGAGCCCCGCGAGCGGGACGCCTTCCTGGACCGCCTGGAGGCGGGCGCGGTTTTCGTCAACCGCATGGTCGCCAGCGATCCTCGCCTGCCGTTCGGCGGGATCAAGCGGAGCGGCTACGGCCGCGAGCTCGCCCGCGTGGGGATCCGGGAGTTCGTGAATATCAAGACCCTGTCCGTGGACGGAGTGACCGAAGGGCTCGGCGCCTGACCGGCTGACCGTGCGCCGGCCGGCGCCGGTGCGGCTCCCATCTCGCTCTAGGGATGCGCGGCGACCGCGCAAGCGCAAGAAGGGCCGGGGACCCCGTCCCCGACCCTCCTTCGACTCCCATTTCCCGCGTGCCACCGCACCGGCCAGTGGATCAGTGCAGCCCTGGCTCCGTCGTGGAACGGGGCTCGTGCACGAGCGCGCCCTCCGCGAAGGTGAGCGTTCCGTCCTGGAGACGCGCCCCGCGGAGTGCCAGCGCCAGGACCTCGCCGAGGTCTTCCGCGAAGTGGAACTCGATCTGGTCGCGGGCTTCGACCGGCAGGTCGTCCACGTCCGGCTCGTTGTCCCGCGGCAGGATCACGGTTCGTATGCCGGCGCGGAACGCGCCCAGCACCTTCTCCTTCACGCCGCCGATGGGCAGCACGCGCCCGGTGAGCGTGATCTCCCCCGTCATGGCGACATCGTTGCGCACGGGGCGCGCGGACAGTGCCGAGACCACGGACGTGGCCATGGCCACACCGGCCGAGGGCCCGTCCTTCGGCACCGCCCCTGCCGGCACGTGGATGTGGAGCTCCGTGTCGCGCAGCTGCTCGGCCGAGATCCCGAGTCGGTCGGCGTGCGTCTTCGCGTAGGTGAGCGCCGCCCGAGCCGACTCCTTCATGACGTCCCCCAGCTGGCCCGTCAGGATCAGCTTGTCCTTCCCCCGCGAGGCGCTGGTCTCCACGAACATGATGTCACCGCCCATGGGCGTGTAGTACATCCCGGTGGCCACGCCGACGGTATCCACCGTCGCGGCCTCCTCCGGGTGCACCCGCGGCCGGCCGAGGAGCGGCTGGATGTCCTCCGTGTCGAGATGGACCACCCCGCTCTCCCCTCCAGCGATGCGACGCGCGGCCTTGCGCGCCAGCTTCCCCAGCTCGCGCTCCAGCTGGCGCACGCCCGCCTCCCGCGTGTATTCGCTGATCACGCGCAGGATGGTGTCATCCGTGACCTCGAGCTTGTCCTCGTCCAGCCCGTTCTCGTCGCGCTGCCGCGGCAGCAGGTAGCGCTTCGCGATCTCCAGCTTCTCCCGCTCCGTGTACCCGCTGAAGTCCACGAGCTCCATCCGGTCCTGGAGCGGCGCCGGAATCCGGTCCTGGTAGTTCGCCGTGGCGATGAACAGCACTTCGGAGAGGTCGAATGGCATTCCCAGGTAGTGGTCCACGAACTGGAAGTTCTGCGCGGGGTCGAGGACCTCGAGCAGCGCCGCCGACGGATCGCCCTGGAGCGAGACGCCGAGCTTGTCCACCTCGTCCAGCAGGAACACGGGGTTCTTCGTCCCCGACTGCTTCAGCCCCTGGATGATGCGGCCCGGCATGGCGCCCACGTACGTCCGCCTGTGCCCGCGGATGTCCGCTTCGTCTCGCGCGCCGCCCAGGGCGATGCGGACGTACTTCCGGCCGAGCGCCCGGGCGATGGACTTGGCGATGGACGTCTTGCCCACGCCGGGAGGCCCCACGAAGAGCAGGATCGGACCCTTGCCCACCGCACGTGACCGCGCCTTCTCCGGGTCCTCGGGCGCTTCCTCCTCGATCGACGACTTCCGCTCCCTGTTCGGCGCGGGGATCTCTCCGCCCTCGACCGCCCCCGTGCTGGCCACTGCCGGCGCGTCGACGGATTCCATACCGGGATCCGGCGCAGCCTCGGCCTCGGCCGCCGCCTCTTCCTCCTCGGCGTCCTGTTCCGCTTCCTGCGCTTCCCGCTCCGCGCGCTCCATCTGAAGCTTCCGCACCGCCAGGAACTCGATGACCCGGTCCTTCACATCCTCCAGCCCGTAGTGGTCCTCGTCCAGGATGCGCTCCGCCCGGTCCAGGACGATGGCGTCCTCGGTCCGGTTGTTCCACGGCAGCTCCGTCACCCAGTCCAGATACGTGCGGATCACCTGGTACTCCGCCGACTGCGGGTGCGTGCGACGGAGACGGTTCAACTCCCGGTCTGCCTCCTGCCTGGCCGCTTCCGGCAGATCCAGCGCGTCCAGCTTCTGGCGCAGCTCCTCCGCCTCGTTCTCCGCGTCCTCTTCCCCCAGCTCCTTCTGGATCGCCTTCAGCTGCTCGCGCAGCACCATCTCCCGCTGCTTCTCACCGAGCTCCTGCTGCACCCTCTGCTGGATCTCTTCCTGCGCTTCCAGTCGGACGAGATCGCGCTCCACCGAAAGGAGGACCTGCCGCATCCGGCTCTCCACAGGCAGCATCTCGAGAAGCTCCTGCTTCTCAGTGGCCGGCACTTCCAGGTAGAACGCCACCATGTCTGCGAAGCGGCCGGGATCCTCGATCCCCTCCACCAGCTGCTGGAGCGCCTCGTCCGGGATCCCGCGACGGCGGCCCAGCTCCACCGAGCGGTCCCTGAGCTCGCGATCCAGCGCCTTGTAGGCGGGATCCTCGGGATTCCAGACCGGCTGGTCCTCCACGACACGGACGACCGCCTCCAGTCCCCGCTCCCCTTCCGGCGCGGCCTCCAGGGAGCGAGCGCGCTGTTCGCCCTGGATCAGTAGCTGCAGCCCACCCCGGACACGCTGCGCCTGGACCACGCGCACGATCACCCCGAAGTCGTGCAGGATCTCAGGGGTCGGATCGTCCTCGTTCTCGCGCTGGCAGACCGCGAACATCCTGCGGTCCCCGTTCATCGCCTTCTGTATCGCCTCGACGGTACCGGGCCGACCCGCGCTGATCGGAACGGTCACGCCGGGAAAGACCACCGTCTCGCGCAGTGGCAACACCGGCAACCTGATGCGATCACCCATTTCGTCTTCCTTCCCGCTGATTGCTCTCGCGAGCCCCCGCCACCGATCGTACCGCGGATCCTCGCCTCACAACGCTTTCCCTGCCGTTTCGAACGGAGGGCGCGCCCACCGCCCCTATTAAAGCAGCATGCTTGCCAGCGAGCGGGCGGACACCGGTTCTTCCCGTCAGGACGCCCTTCGCCTCTCATGCTACCCGGAACACGGCCGTACGCTCCCGCTGTCCGCCGCCCGCCTAATTGGCGCCCGAGCGAAGGCCTCTGCCGCTATGACAGCGGGGTGGCTTGTAGCGGGGCCGGCCACGCGGCACATTGGAGGCGGAGGAGCCATGTCACGAGCTTTCGTCAATGAAGATGCGCCCGATCCGCCGCGTCGGTTCGCGCTCCCACCGGTACAGGACGCCGGCTACAATGCCGCGGCCGCGTTCGCGATGCTGGAGGCGGCGAGGGACGGGCAAACGAAGAGCGCGGAGGATGCGACCGGCTACCGCTGGGGCGCGGCCCAGCTGCGGCCGCACGTGCAGCGGCTGCTGGAGAAGGAGCGCGAGCGCCCGATCGCGGAGCAGGACGGGCGGCTGATGACGGTGGCCAGGCGCTTCCTGCGCGCCAGTCACCGGGAGCCTTGACGGGCACGGGCGAGGACGTGCGCGTGACCGGAGCACGACCTTGGTGACGCGCGGAGTGGAAACGCCGCGGCTCTCCCGTCTCGGGCGGCAGGTCCTGTGGCTCCTCCTGATCCTCAGCTGGCTCGCGGCGGTGTGGTACATGTGGGACGCCATGACCACCGTGCCATCGCCGGAACGCCTGCAGCAGGAGCGGATGGTCTCCATCCCCTCCCCCCGGACGTTCATCACTGCGGTAGTGTTCAGCGCGATGGAGCTCGCGGTCGTACTCGCAGCCCTGTGGCCATGGTGGTCGTCGCTGTTCGCCACTCGCCTGGCCATCACGGACCTCGCGCTCGTGACGTGGTTCGTCATGACCACGCCCATGGACGTGAACCGGATGGACTGGGTGCACCGACGCTGGCTTGCGATGCTGGTCCTGACGATAGCGACCGCCCTCGTCATCGTGCTGGTGTACCGCGCCGGTCGGCGGATCCTGCGGCGCAGATTCGACTGAGCGGCGATCGTTGGCCGCCGGGGGCCGCCTCGCAGCCGCGGATGGGCGCCGTTCGCGCTCCGGCCGGCCGCGGAGCTTCGTCCGTTCGGTCTGCAAGAGAGGGGGTCAGGCAGTGAATACTCGAGGCACAATCGGCATCCTCACCGGCGGCGGCGACGTCCCGGGGCTGAACCCGGCGATCCGCGCCATCACGATCCGGGCGCTCCGGGAGAACTATCGGGTCCTCGGCATCCGACGCGGGTGGGCCGGGCTGGTGGACCTGCTGCCGGAGAAGGAAGCCGACAACAGCGCCAGCGTACAGACCCTGACGGAAGACGTGGTAAACCGTGCCGGGCGTACGGGTGGCACGTTCCTGCATACTTCCCGAACGCGTCCGAGCCACCTCCCGCGAACGCTCGTGCCGGAGCACCTGCGGGCGGAGCTCACCGAGGAGGAGAACGACGCCACCCCGGTGGTCCTGCGCAACCTCGAGCGGCTCGGTGTGGACACCCTGATCGCCATCGGCGGCGACGACACGCTCAGCTACGCCCACCGGCTGCACCGAGAGGGCGTCCGGGTCGTGGCGATCCCGAAGACGATGGACAACGATGTGCCGGGAACCGACTACTGCATCGGCTTCAGCACGTGCGTGACCCGAACGATCGAGCTGACGCACCGGCTGCGCACGTCCGCCGGCTCCCACGAGCGCTTCCTCGTGATCGAGGTGTTCGGCCGGTACGCGGGATTCACGGCGCTCCTCCCGACCATGGCGGGCGCGGCGGACCGGTGCCTGATCCCCGAGCACCCGTTCGACATCGAGCAGCTCACGGAGCTGCTGGTGTACGACCGGAGCCGCCACCCGTCCCGCTACTCGGTGGTGCTGGTGTCCGAGGGGGCGACGGTCCGGGGCGGTGTGATGCAGTTCGAGGGGCTGGAGGCCGACATGTTCGGGCACCGCAAGCTGGGCGGGATCGGCGACCTCGTCTCGGCCGAGCTGAAGGATCGCTCTGCGCGACACAACAACGGGCAGCGCGTGAACGTCGTGAACCAGCGCCTCGGCTACCTGGTGCGGAGCGGGGATCCCGACGCCGTGGACTCCATCGTCCCCATGGCGTTCGGCAACCTGGCGCTGGACCTGGTGCTGGCGGGGAAGTCGGGGCGGCTGGTGAGCATGCGGAACGGGGCCTACGACAACGTTCCGATCGACGTGGTCGTGGGCCGCAAGAAGGTGGTGGATGTGGACCGGCACTACAACACGGAGCGACTCCGGCCCATCTACCAGGCGTTCAACCGGCAGCCGCTGTTCATCATGACCAGCGATGTTTGACGGCGGGCTCGGCCTGCGGCCTCGCAGAGGGGCTCGGCCTGCGGCCTCGCAGAGGGGCTCGGCCTGCGGCCTCGCAGAGGGGCTCGGCCTTCGGCCTCGCAGAGGGGCTCGGGCCTTCGGCCTCGCAGAGGGGCTCGGCCTTCGGCCTCGCAGAGGGGGTCGGGGCTGCGGCCTCGCAGAGGGGGTCGGGCCTGCGGCCTCGCAGAGGGGGCGGACTTGCCGCGGGTGGGGGGGGCGGGCCATCCTGGCGGGGACTGGCATGTGGCGCGAGGATGAACGGGTCGGGGCGCAAACGAGCTGAGGCGGGTCCGATGGCAACACGCACGGCAGAGAAGGCGAGGACGGTCCGGGCACCGCGGGGCACGGAGATCTCCTGCAAGAGCTGGCAGCAGGAGGCTGCGCTGCGGATGCTCATGAACAACCTGGATCCCGAGGTGGCGGAGCGTCCGGAGGACCTCGTCGTCTACGGTGGCACGGGGCGGGCTGCCCGGAGCTGGGAGGCGTTCGACGCCATAGTCGCGACGCTCCGCGACCTGGAGAACGACGAAACGCTTCTGGTCCAGTCCGGGAAGCCGGTGGGCGTCTTCCGCACGCACACGCACGCGCCCCGGGTACTGATTGCGAACGCGAACCTGGTGGGACGGTGGGCCACGTGGGACCATTTCCGGGAGCTCGAGCGGAAGGGGCTCATCATGTTCGGCCAGATGACGGCGGGCTCGTGGATCTACATCGGCACCCAGGGCATCCTCCAGGGCACGTACGAGACGTTCGGCGCGGTGGCGCGCCAGCACTTCGGCGGAACGCTGAAGGGGAAGTGGGTCCTGACGGGCGGCATGGGAGGGATGGGCGGGGCTCAGCCGCTCGCGGCGACCATGAACGACGGTTCGATCCTGGTGGTGGAGGTGGACCCGAAGCGTCTCGAGCGGCGTCTGGACACGGGCTACTGCGACCGTATGACCCACGACCTCGACGAAGCGCTCGAGTGGGTCACGGGGGCGGCGAAGCGCGGAGAGGCGCTGAGCGTGGGGCTGGTCGGGAACTGCGCTGAGGTGCTGCCCGAGATCGCGCGCCGGGGCATGGTCCCGGACGTGCTCACGGACCAGACCAGCGCCCACGACGAGCTGAACGGGTACGTCCCCGCCGGCCTCACCCTGGAGGAAGCCGACGCGCTCAGGGAGGCGGATCCCGAGGAGTACCGCCGCCGCGCCATGGGCAGCATGGCCACGCATTGTCGCGCGATGGTCGATATGATGGGACGCGGCTCGATCACGTTCGACTACGGCAACAACCTCCGCGGTCAGGCGAAGGATGCGGGCTACGAGGACGCCTTCGCCTTTCCCGGTTTCGTGCCGGCCTATGTGCGGCCGCTGTTCTGCGAGGGCAAGGGACCGTTCAGGTGGGCGGCGCTGTCGGGCGATCCCGCCGACATATACCGGACGGACGACCTGGTCCTGGAGCTCTTCCCCGAGGACGAGCACCTGGCGCGCTGGATCCGCAAGGCCCGCGAAAGGGTCCGCTTCCAGGGGCTGCCGAGTCGGATCTGCTGGCTGGGTCTCGGTGAGCGGGCCCGGTTCGGCGTCGCCATCAACGACCTCGTGGCTAGCGGAGAGCTCAAGGCACCGATCGTGATCGGGCGCGACCACCTGGACACGGGGTCCGTGGCCAGCCCGTTCCGGGAAACGGAGGCCATGAAGGACGGGACCGATGCCGTGGCCGACTGGCCGATCCTGAACGCACTCCTCAACACGGCGAGTGGCGCGACCTGGGTCAGCTTCCATCACGGCGGCGGCGTCGGCATCGGCAACGCCCTGCACGCGGGCCAGGTCATCGTCGCCGACGGCACCCCGGAGATGCGGATCCGGCTGGAGCGGGTGCTGACGAACGATCCCGCCATCGGCGTGGCGCGCCACGCGGACGCGGGCTATGAAGAAGCCCTCGCCACGGCGCGTCGCCAGGGCGTCCGGCTCCCGATGCAGGAGCGGGCCTGACGGCGTGACCACCTGGAAGTGACCGGGTCTGTGGCCGACCGCCTGGGGCGGCGCCGGCGCGACCGGAACTCGAGAACGGACGAAGAGGAATCGCATGCGGAACGACGGATACGAACAGGACCTGCTGGTCCGGCTGCAGCAGCCGGGTGAGCCCGAGACGCAGCCGCCCGACGAGGAGGGAGAGGAGGAAAGTCGGCGTCCGACGGCGAGCCGCTGGACGGACAGCATCCGGAACAGGCTGTTTCGCGCCCGCACGCTGATCATCAGCGGAGAAGTGACGCAGAAGCTGGCCGCGGAGGTGATGGGCCAGCTCCTGGCCCTGGACGCGGACTCGGAAGAGCCGATCACGGTGTTCATCAACTCGCAGGGCGGGCACGTGGAATCCGGCGACACGATCCACGACGTGATCCGCTTCATCCGCTCCCCGGTGCGCATGGTCGGGACCGGGTGGGTGGCGAGCGCGGGCGCGCTCATCTTCGTGGCCGTCGCCAGGGAGCGGCGATTCTCGCTGCCGAACACGCGATTCCTCCTGCACCAGCCAGCGGGTGGCGCTCGCGGCACCGCGGCGGACGTGGAGATCGAGGCGAAGGAGATCCTGAAGATGCGAGAGCGTCTCAATCGCGTCTTCGCCGAGCAGACCGGGCAGCCGCTGGAACGGATCGTGGACGACACCCACCGCAACTTCTGGCTGAGCGCCGATGAGGCGGTGGAGTACGGTCTCGTTGGCAAGGTCATCGATCACATCAGCGAGATCGAGTAGCGGCGGGGCCGAAACCCTGCCGCCTCACCGCCGCGTAGTGCACCGGGTGGGCGGATGCGACACAACCTTCCGGGCCGTCAAGCTATCGAAGCGTCCGGACGCCCGTACCTGTGCCCCGAACGTGGAGTGAGACCAATGACAGGGAGTCGAACGCTTCTCGCGCTGGCGCCCGTGATCGTCCTCGCCTTCGCTGTCCCCGCGCGGACCGTGGGGCAGGAGCGTTACGAGGTGAGCGGAGCCCACGTCGCGATCTTCAATCTCGCCGGCGAGGTCCAGGTCGGGAGCACCGCGGGGTCGGCGGTGAGCGTCAATGTGACGCGCGGTGGAGGTGACGCGGGTCGGCTCGAGATCCAGACCGGCGAAGTGGGGGGGCGCGCGACGCTGCGCGTTCACTATCCGTCCGACCGCATCCACTACGATCCGCAGGGCTGGAACGGAAATACCACGCTTCGAGTGCGTTCCGATGGGACCTGGGGCGAGCATGAGACGCGGGGTGGTGACCGGGTTCGGATCTCCAGCCGTGGCGGTGGGCTCGACGCGCACGCGGACCTCCGCATTGGCGTCCCGCGCGGGCAGCGAGTGGACATCTACCTCGCCGTGGGCCACATCACGGCCGAGAACGTCGACGGCGAGATCAGGCTGGACACGTCGGCAGGCGCCGTGGAGGCGGGTACCATGTCCGGCAGCCTCGTGATCGACACCGGGTCGGGGAGCGTCCAGGTGGACGGGATGGCCGGAAACCTCGACGTGGACACGGGGTCGGGCAGCGTGCGGGTGAGCGAAGTCACGGCGGACGCGCTCCGTATCGACACCGGCTCGGGCAGCGTCAGCGCCCGCGACGTGGCCGCCGGATCGGTCGATCTCGACACCGGCTCCGGCGGCATCACCTTGCTCAATGCGACGGCGTCGGACGTGAGGCTCGACACCGGGAGCGGGTCCATCGAGGCCGAGCTGACCAAGGACGTGGACCGGCTGGTGGTGGACACGGGGTCGGGCGGCGTGACGCTGCGGCTGGCTGAGGAGCTCGGGGCGCGGCTCCACGTGGAGACGGGGAGCGGAGGGATCGACGTCGACTTCCCCCTGACGGTCACGCACCGGGCGAGGGATGAGCTGGACGGCACCATCGGCGACGGCAACGGCTCGATCGACATCGACACCGGGTCGGGATCGGTGCGGATCCGCCGGCTGTGATGCGCCGCGGCGAAGCGCCGTGAGCGGGAGCCGGGCGCGGCGCCATGCACCCGTCGCCGCCTTCCTGTGCGCGGCCGCGGCGTGCGGCACGGGCCACGAGACAACGCCCTCGCCCTACGTCCTCGCGTACGCCGCGCCCCAGGAGGGCGCGCTCACGTATGCGTTCGAGGACAGCACGACATTCTCCATCGATACGGGGGAGATGGGCGCCATGGAGCCCGTCGCGACCCTGGCGGGGACGGCCGAGCTGGTGCTCGGGGGAGACACGTCCGGCCTCATCGCGAGCCTCCGATTCCCGCGTCTCCGGGGCAGCTTCGATAACCCCGGACAGGGGACCCGGCTGGTGACCGGGCAGGACGTACGCGGCGCGTTCCGACTCGCGGTCAGCCGGCGCGGTGGGGTGACCGTGATCGACTCTCCTTCCCTCACGGCTGCGTTCAACGACGTTTCCGGACCGGAGACTTTGCCGCGCCTGTTCTTCGTCTCCCTCCCCGGCCGACCGGTAACCCCCGGGGATCGGTGGGTGGACACGGTCGTGGTCCGGGAGGGGGCGTCCGGGACGACGTCGGAGATCCGCCGGGAGGTGGAGACCACGTTCGTGGGGGACACGGTGGCGGGCGGCCGTCCCCTGCTGCGCCTGGGCACGCGCTCCCGGATGGAGGTGGACATCACTGGCACGTCCGGCGGTGTCGAGATCCGGGAGCGGCTGACCGGCGTGATCTCCGGCGCTGCGCTCTGGGATCGTGATAGGGCTTTGCTCGTGGAGCGGACGGAGGATGGGCACCTTCACGGGACTCTCGAGATCCGGACGCCGGGCGCCCCGCCCCTGCCCGTCACAGCGAGGGTCCATCGCCTCGTGCGGCTCCTCCCGGAGTGACGTCCAGGGCGCCGCTGGCCCACTCCTCGCGTCCGGCGCATCGCCAGGCCCGCTCTCCGGCTGCGAACACGCTGCGAACACACAGGAAATCCGGGCCGAGAGGGGAACTCCCCACCCGTCATCGGGTAGCTCCCCGGCCGGTGAGTCGCCGCGGGAGCGGGCGCGTGCCTCGTCGAAGGAAGGCGGATGGACGGCTTCAAGATCGGACGGTTGTTCGGAATCGACCTGCGCGTGCACGCGTCCTGGTTCATCATCGCCGCGCTGGTGACCTGGACGCTCTACGCCAGCGCGCTGCCGATGGATTTCCCGCGAATGGCCGATCCCGAGCGGCTGGCCATGGCTGCCGGCATCATGCTGCTCTTCTTCGCGTCGCTGCTGGCGCACGAGATGGCGCATTCGCTGGTGGCGCTCCGGCGAGGGATCCCCGTCCGCCGAATCACGTTCTTTCTGTTCGGCGGAATGGCGCAGACGGAGCGCGACAGTCGCACGCCCGGGGAGGAGTTCCTGATCGCGATCGCGGGGCCGGCGGCCAGCTTCGCGCTGGCCGCGGCGTTCTTCGGGAGCTGGCTGGCGGGTGCGCGCTGGGGGTGGCCGGCGCCGCTGCTGGGGGCGGCCGGCTACATGGCCGCGCTGAACCTGGTGCTCGGCACGTTCAATCTCATTCCGGGCTTCCCAATGGACGGCGGCCGAGTGTTGCGCGCGGCGATCTGGAAGGCAACGGGAAACGTGACGCTGGCCACTCGCTGGGCGTCCCGGGTAGGCGTCTGGCTGTCGATGGCGCTCGTCGCCTACGGCGTGTGGGAGGTTTTCCGGGGCCAGGTCATGAGCGGCATGTGGATGGTCCTGATCGCGCTCTTCGTTCGAAACGCCGCGAAGACAAGCTATCGCCAGCACGTGCTCGGCCGCCTCGATGACTTCATGCGCGGAGGCGGCTCGGGCGGACTCCAGTTCCGCGTAGGGCGGCCGGACCGACCGGACATCGCGCCGGCCGGGCTGACGGGGCGGGACGTGACGGCGCTCGGCCACAACGAGGCGTGATGTTCGAGATCCCGCAGGACAATCTCCCCGAAGGCTTCGCTGAGACGGTGGACCGCCCCCCTTCAAAGCCGGCAACCCCGCGTCCTGCCGCGACCATCGTCCTCCTGCGCGACGGGGCCGAGGGCCTCGAAGCGCTCCTCCTGCAGCGCCACCGCAGCAGCAGGTTCGTGCCGGGGGCGTGGGTGTTTCCCGGCGGGCGGGTGGACCCGGCGGACAGTGGCCCTCCCCTGTACGAGCGCATCGGGGGCCTGACCACCCGGATGACGCCGGAGGCGCCGTTCTGGGTCGCCGCGCTGCGCGAAGCCTTCGAAGAGACGGGCGTGCTGCTCGCGCGACACGTCGACGGGACGTGGGCCGCGGATGCTGCCTCGGACCGTCGGGTGGAAGCGCTGCGGCACGGACTGATGGATGGCAGCACCACTCTTCTCGACGTGCTCGAAGAGCTGGATCTCGCCCTCGACGCGGCGGGCATGGTCCACATCGCGCACTGGATCACCCCCGTGGTCGAGCCACGTCGCTACGACACGCATTTCTTCGCCGCCGCCCTTCCTGACGGGAAGGAGGCGCGGCCGGATCCGCGCGAGATGACGGAAGCCGCGTGGCACACGCCGCGGCAGGCGCTCTCGCGCTTCCACGCCCGCGAGCTGCCAATGGTGTTTCCGACTGTGAAGACGCTGGAAGCGCTGACCGGCTACACGTCGGTGGAGCACGCGCTGGCCGCGCTGCGCGGCATCGAGATCCCCCGCATCCTGCCCCGGCTGGTTCGCACGGCCACGGGAGTGGGCATCGTTCTGGACCGAATCTGACCGAAGCAAGGGAGCGAATGTCCCGACCTATCACGCTCGGCGCGCTCAAGGACTCCGGCTACGAGGGGAAGCGCGTCAAGGACGAGATGCGCGAAAACCTGCTGCGCAAGCTGGCGGCGGGGGACCCGCTGTTCCCTGGAATCCTGGGGTACGAGGACACGGTGGAGCCGCAGATCGTCAACGCGGTCCTGGCCCGCCAGAACTTCATCCTCCTGGGGCTGCGGGGCCAGGCGAAGAGCCGGATCGTGAGGCAGCTGGCATCTCTCCTGGACGAAGAGATACCGATCATAGCGGGGAGCGAAGTCAACGACGACCCGCTCGCGCCGGTGTCGAAGTACGGTCGCCAGATGGTGGAGCAGCACGGCGAAGACATGCCGGTGGAGTGGATCGGTCGCGACGCCCGCTACATCGAGAAGCTGGCCACGCCCGACGTCACGATCGCTGACATCATCGGCGATCTGGACCCCATCCGTGCAGCGCGCGGAGGCCATGTGCTGGCGGACGAGCTGACGATCCACTTCGGGCTCCTGCCCCGGGCCAACCGCGGGATCTTCGCGGTGAACGAGCTGCCGGACCTGGCCGGACGCATCCAGGTGGGGCTGTTCAACATCATGCAGGAGGGGGACGTCCAGATCAAAGGATACCCCGTCCGCCTGCCCCTGGACGTGCTCCTCGTTTTCACCGCCAACCCGGAGGATTACACAGCCCGCGGCAAGATCATCACTCCGTTGAAGGACCGGATCGGTGCCGAGGTGATGACCCACTACCCCGAGGACGTGGAAGCCGGCATGGAGATCACGCGTCAGGAGGCGTGGCTCGACCGTGGTGGGAAGCCCGTGCAGGTCCCGGCGTTCGTGGCCGAGGTCGTGGAGCGGGTGGCGTTCCTGGCGCGCACGGACAAGCGCATCGACCAGCGGAGCGGCGTCAGCCAGCGCATGCCCATCACCGTCCTCGAGAACGCGGTGAGCAACGCCGAGCTGCGGGCGGTGCTGCTGGGAGAGGACCGGGTCACGCCGCGCGTCAGCGACGTGCACGCCGCGCTTCCGGCGATCACCGGGAAGATGGAGCTGGAATACGAGGGCGAGCTGCAGGGCGCGCCGCGGATCGCGCGTGAGCTCGTCTCCCAGGCGGCGCTGGAGACCTTCGAGTCGCGGCGCCGGCTCCCGGTCGAGGAGGAGCTGGACGAGATCGTCGACCACTTCGACCGCGGGGGCGTGGTCCAGCTGGCGGACACGGCAAAGGACGACGCCCTCCTGGAAGGGTTGCGCGGCGTGCCTTCGCTCATGGACGTGGTGGACGGGCTGGAGATCGGGAGCGGCGACGGGCCCGGGCTGCGGGCGGCGGCGGCCGAGCTGGTGCTGGAAGCGCTCGTCGCGCAGAAGCGGATCAGCCGCAGCGACGCCGGACGCTACACGCGCGGGTCCCGTCGACCGAAGGGCGGCGCCGGACCGCAGTTCCCGGGCACGCTGGAGATCTGACCGGGATCAGCCGCCGAGGACGCGCTGGCGGAACGCTTCGAAGCCGTCGAGCTCGGTCAGCGCTCCGTCCACCAGCTTCGCCAGCTCCTCCGCCTGCCGCCACTCCAGCTCGAGGAGCTCACCCTCCGCTTCCTCATCGAGAGCCAACCCCAGGGCCACACGCTCGTCGGCGGCCAGCTCGCCCAGCGCCGGCGCCGCGGCGCCGAGTCCGCGCAGAAGCTCCGAGGGCGTGCCGGCAGCGTCCAGCTCTCCGGCCGCCGCTTCCAGGAGCGGATGCTGCCGGAGCTTCCGGTTCACCACCGAGAGTCCGAGTCGAAGCGCGGGCCGGGCGGCGCGGGCGGGCACCCCGACCTCGCGGCCGCACGCGCCGCACAGCGCGGTCGCGGCTGCATCGCCGCCGTCCAGGATGATGCGGATGTGCTGGAACGACCAGGGCGCGATCCAGAGTGGCCCCCGGCATGAAGGGCAGTCCGGCGCCAGGGGAACCGTTAGGAAGGCAGCGGTGAGGATAGCAGCGTCATCGACGAACGGCGAAGCGAACCACCGCCGCTGCACAGTGCGCTCGAGCACCAGCTCGCCATACCCTCCGCCGTACCCGAACGGCGACGACGGAAGGCCTTCCAGGAGCCGGTGGAACCAGCCCCGGACACCGCGCACGCGCTGCCGCGGCATCATGTCACCGTATCGCCACACCGCGATCTCGGGGCGGGGCGCTCGGCCGACGCGCACCAGCTCGCCCCGCGGCGAGTCGACCAGGTCCAGGTGCTCGGTCCGGATCCGGACGCGCCCCTCGCGGGCCGCGGCCTCGAGCCGCTCGAGATCCGACCAGCGTTCCTCCAGCGGCACGGGACTCCAGCGGCCGCACGAGGGACAAACGTGCCAGAGGCGCCCGAGCCACGGGTCGAAAGCCGGTCGCGCGAGCGGAGGCTGAAGCGGGTCGTCGCAGAACAGGCAGTGCATGTGCTAACATACGCGTCGAGGATCCGGGCGCATATCGCATTCGCAGGAGCACGAAATGATGAAGACCAGCCGAATTCTGTCGCTGGGGTTCGCCGCCGCCATCGCCGCCTGCGCCGGCAACGGCCCGGCGCCCGCGTCGGTCGACGTCCGGGCACAGCCGCTGCACGTCGAGACCGGCGGAGGGCGTCCGCTCGAAATCACGCGGGAGAAGCAGGTTACCTCGGCGCTCACCGACGTTCCCATGGCCGATGCGTGGTCGCGTCTGCTGGCCATTTACCCGGGCCTCGGCATCCCGGACGCGGACCTCGCGGTCGACCCCGCGCACCACACCGTGGGGATCACGGATCGCCGCACGGGCCGGCTCGCCGGGCGCCGGATGTCGCAGTACCTGGACTGCGGCTACTCGCTGGGGACGCCCAAGGCCGACCAGGGTCAGGTATACGTGACGCTGCAGACCACGCTGCTGCCGGCGGAGGGTGGGACCACGGTTCGCACCCGCTTGCAGGCCATGGCGAAGACATCCGGCGTGAGCACCGAACCGATCGCGTGCTCCAGCAAGGGCGAGATCGAGCGCCACATCCTGGAGCAGCTCACGGGCGCCGACACGCCCTGACCCCGCCGGCGAGCCCGGGACCGCCTTGCTGCGGCCCCGGCGGTGCGGACATCTTGCGAAACGATGCGTGAGAACCAGGCGGACCGGCCTGTCCTGATCGGGGTGGCCGGCGGGAGCGGCTCGGGAAAGACCACCGTGGTCCGGCGGATCGTGGAGGCGATCGGGCCGGCGGACGCCGCCGTGCTCCACCACGACTCCTACTACCGGGATGCTTCGCACCTCCCGTTCGAGGAGCGGGCCACGATCAACTACGATCACCCGGAGTCACTGGAGACCGCGCTCCTGATCGAACACCTGCGCTCCCTGATGGACGGGGAGTCGGTAGAGGTCCCCATCTACGATTTCGCCCGGCACGTTCGCCGTCCGGAGACGCAGCACCTCGATCCCCGCCCCGTCCTCATTCTCGACGGCATCCTCATCCTGTGGGATCGGCGCCTGCGCGACCTCATGGACGTGAAGCTGTTCGTGGACGCCGACGCCGACGTCCGGCTCGGCCGCCGCCTCCGGCGCGACATGGAAGAGCGGGCGCGCTCAGCCGAGTCCGTGCTGACGCAGTACATGAAGACGGTGCGACCCATGCACCTCGAGTTCGTCGAGCCCAGCAAGCGCTACGCGGACGTGATCATCCCTCGCGGTGGTCACAATCGGGTGGGGGTGGACGTCGTCATCGCCACCGTCAAAGCCAGGTTAGAGCGGGGCGCGACCTCCACCTACTGAGAGGGAGGCGGGCGCCCTTCGCCGCCCGCACCCGCCAGATGAAAGGGCTCCCCGCCGCGGCCGCGGCGGGGAGCCCTTCGACAGCTCGGAACCAGACCCTCAACTCACGTCCCGTCCCCCATCGCTGATCTGGATCTTACGACCCTTCGCCTCCTCGGCCTTCGGGACCTCGATCGTCAGCACCCCATGCTCGAAGGACGCCGTGATGCCGTTCGCGTCCACCGCACGCGGAAGCGTGAACCGACGCGCGAACGTCCCCCAGCGCCGCTCGTAGAGAAGCATCTCCGCGTTCTCGTCGCGCTGCTCCTCCTTCTTCTCGCCCTGGATCGTGAGGACCCCGTCCTCCAGCTCGATATCGATGTGATCCCGGCTCACCCCGGGAAGCTCCGCCCGGAACCGCAGATGGTCGGGCGTCTCCTCCACGTCCACCGCCGGCGCCCACAGGTCGCTCGACGTCCCGAACGCGCCACCCAGCAGGCTGTCCATCTCCCGCGCAAGCTGGTTCATGTCCCCCCAGGGCGAGCGCGACCGCCGGACCACCGGAACTCGTACCATCGTTGCCTCCACTTTGCTGTGTCGTTCTCTCGCAGCTCGCGACCGGCTCGCTGCCGGCGCGTGACTGGCCGAACAGGTAGGCAGCCCGCGTACCAGGTTGGTCCGCCACTTTGGCAGCCGACGGGAGCGGATGCCGCGCAGCTTCGGCGGGCTGCTGCCGTTCCGGCTCCGGACAGTCAGTGGGCGTCTGTCGGTGGGCGGTGCTGGTCGAGGAGGGCGGAGGCGGCGCTGCTGTCGAGCGGGAGGGAGAAGAGGAACCCCTGGACGGAGGCGTGGCCGAAAGCGCGGAGGCGTTCGAGCTGATCTGGGGTTTCGACGCCTTCGGCGACGGCGTGGATGCCGAGGGCGCGAGCGAAGCTGAGGATGGTGCGGACGAGCTCGGTCCCGGCCTCGTCGGCCAGGCGGCTGACGAAGCTGCGGTCGATCTTGAGGGTGTCGATGGGGAAGGTGTGGAGGTACTGGAGGGCGGAGTAGCCGGTGCCGAAGTCGTCGATGCAGAGACCGACGCCCAGCTGGCGGAGCTGGTCGAAGGTGTGCATTGCGCCCTGGGGATTGGACATCACCACGGCCTCGGTGAGCTCGAGCCGGAGAGAGTGGCCGTCCAGCCCCGTCTCCTCGAGGATGTCGCGCACGGTGGCGAGGAGCTCGGGGTGGGAGAACTGGCGAGCGGAGAGGTTGACGGAAACGAACAGGTCCTGCCGGTCCGCACTCCCCTCCTGCCATAGCCGGAGCTGGTGTGCGGCCTGTCGGAGGACCCAGTTCCCGAGCGGGACGATGATCCCGGTGTCCTCGGCGACGGGGATGAAGGATTGTGGGAGGACCAGGCCCTTCTCGGGGTGGATCCAGCGTATGAGCGCCTCGAAGCCGGTCAGGCGATCGAGATCGAGGTCGAGCACGGGTTGGTAGTAGAGGACGAACTCGCCGCGCTCCAGCCCGAGGCGCAGGTCGGTCTCCAGCTGGAGGAGAGCGACGGCATGGGCGTGCATCTCCGTGTCGAAGATCTGGTACCGCGCGGGTCCCAGCTCCTTCGCCCGGTACATGGCCGTGTCCGCGTCCCGCAACAGGGCGTCTGGGGTCGAGGCGGCGGAGCTGGCGAAGGTGATGCCGATGCTCACGGAGGTGAACACATGGTGACCGTGCAGGGAGAGCGGTCGTCGGAGCTTCTCCTGGATGCGCTCGGCCACGTGCGTCGGAGCCGAGGCATCGTCGACGCCGTCGAGGAGAATCGCGAACTCGTCCCCGCCCATCCGCGCCACCGTGTCCTCTTCCCGGACCTGTTCGCGGAAGAGCACGGCCACCTGCTTCAACACCTCGTCGCCGACCGTATGGCCGAGGCTGTCGTTGACCAGCTTGAACCGATCCAGGTCGAGGAACAGGACCGCCATCTCCCGCTCCTCGCCTCGCCGCCGCCGCGCCACCGCCCGCTCCAGCCGATCCATGAAGAGCGCACGGTTCGGCAGCCCCGTCAGCGGGTCGTGGAACGCCTCGTGGGCCAGCCGTTCCTCTTCCGCCTTGAGAGCCGAGATGTCGTGGATGATTCCCTGGTGCCCGCACCCCGGACCGGATGCGGCGTCCGAACGGCGAAGCCACGCACTCAGGAGGCACCAGCGCTCGGCATCGTCCTTGCGCCGCAGACGGACCTGGATATCCCGGACGAAGCCGTCCGCCTCGAGGCTCTCCAGGAAGCGGACGTGGTCCTCAGGGTCGGCGAAGATGTCGCCGAAGCCACGGCCAAGAAGGCCGGCGGGCGGATAGGCCAGGAGCTCACTGGCGGCGGCATTCGCCTCCACGATCTCGCCATCAGCCCCGGTCATGTATATGGCGTCGAGGGATCGCTCGAAGAGGCTACGGTAGCGCTGCTCGCTCACCATCCCTGTCCGGCAAAGGTGGGAAAATTGGGATGAATCGACGTCGATCCGCGGCCGGGATCCGGGTGCAGAATGCACGCCAAATCGCTGGCGCGCCAGAGTTGTGCGGCCTAGCTTCTCATTCTCTATCGATCCGCAGGAGGTTCCGTGAGCGCACGATTCTGGGTAGTGGCCGCCGTGCTCGTCGCCGGGTGTGGAGGCTCGCCTTCACAGCAGCCACCGGGACAGCGGCCGGGTCCCGGGCTGCCGCAACCGAGCGCGGAAGTGGTCGCGCGAGCCACGAAGGACTTCGGCACATTCAGGGACGGGTTCCTGGCATGGTATTACGAGAGCCATCCGGTGCGGGCGAGCGAGCTGGGCGTGCACACCTACGACCGCCTGCTCACGGACATGGACCGCGCCTCGGTGCAGGGGAGGATCCAGGACCTGCTGGACTGGGACGCGCGGCTGGAGGACATCTC
The DNA here is from genome assembly GCA_963798845.1 of uncultured Gemmatimonadales bacterium. Taxonomy (GTDB): domain Bacteria; phylum Gemmatimonadota; class Gemmatimonadetes; order Longimicrobiales; family RSA9; genus CAVUKA01. The sequence continues at coordinate 684,183 of CAWCUS010000006.1, forward strand.
GTACCGGGTGCTCCAGGGCACGGACCGGTACGACTACTCGGTGCTGGAATACGCGATTCGCGGCGAGCTGCTCGATCTGGAGGAGATGCGCCTGTGGGCGACGAGTCCACGGCTGTACATGGAGGTGATCGCGGACGGGGTCTCATCGCTCGTTTCGCGCGCGTACGCTCCGGCTTCTGACAGGCTCGCGGCGCTGAAGAGCCGCATGGAAGCTGCGCCGGGAGTGCTGAAGGCGGCGCGGGACAATCTGGAGAACCCGCCCCGGGAGTGGACGGAGCTGGCGATCACGGAAACCGAGGGGCTGATCGAATACCTGGAAGCGATTCCGAAGCTGCTGGGGGACGATTCGAGCGCGGCGCCGGCCGGGCTGGAGGACACGAGGCTGGCGCTGGTGGCGGCGCTGCGAGAGCATGCGACGTGGCTGCGGTCGGACCTGCTTCCGAAATCGACGGGAGCGTACCGGCTGGGCCGTTACTTCTTCGCTCGCAAGCTGCTCTACGCCGAGCACATCGATCTCAGCGTGGAAGCGCTCGACCGGCTGAACCAGCAGGAGATCGCGACGTATCAGGACCAGCTCGAGAAGGTTGTGGCCGCCGTGGCGCCGGGCCGCACCGTCGGCTCGGTGCTCGACTCGCTGGGGCGGGCCCATCCGTCGCCCGACGACCTCGTGCCGGCCGCGCGCGAGCTGGCGGGTCGGGCGAGGGACTGGACGCTCGGGAGCGGTCTGGTGCCGGTGCTCGATTCGACTGCGCCCGTCGTCCGCCCGGCGCCGCCGTACAAGCGGGGGCGGTTCGCCTGGGTGGACGCTCCGGGCCCGATGGAGTCGGGTGATCTCGCGACCTACTACGAGCTCACCAACGCGCTTCCGACGTGGTCAGAAACGGAGCAGCAGTCGTTCCTGTCCTACTTCGGGAGCGGCTCACTGCTCGGGCTCACGCTCCACGAGACGTTCCCCGGCCGCGCCGTCCAGCTGGCGTATCGCCGGAAGTACCCGAGCGACGTGCGCCGGGTGTTCACGCCGCGCTCGCTGGCCGAGGGGTGGTCGCAATACGCCGAGCAGCGAGCACTGGAGACGGGATTCGCGAGCCCGGACTCCCTGGCGCGGATCGCCGAGCTGCGTCGGGCGCTGGAGCAGCAAGCCCGCTGGTACGCGACGCTGCACCTGCACGCTTTCGAGGAGCCGATGGACACCGTGGTGCGCCATTTCATGGACATCGCGCACGTGCAGGAGCTTCCGGCGAGGCGGGAGGTGCTGCGGGCGACCTACGACCCCATGTACCTGGACGCGGCACTGGGCAGGGTGCAGATCGAGCAGCTTCGCACGGACTACCAGGCGTACCTGGAGAAGCAGAAGAAGGACTTCTCCGACGCCGACTTCAACGCACAGCTGCTCTCGCTCGGCCTGCCGCTTCCGCTCGCGCGAGACGTGCTCATGCCCAGGCCACCGTCGCCCGCGGCGCAGCGGCCTCGCCCGTGATCCTTCCACCCGGTCCGAACCATGGCTGAGACCCGCCGACCCACGTGCCCGGCCGCCGAGGAGATCCTCGGCGGCTATTTCCCCGTCCTGGACCACGGCTTCATCGCTCTGGTCGACTACATGGGGAGCGACGAGGACATCGAGCGGGCCGCACGCGTGAGCTACGGCTACGGCACCCGAAAGGTGAGTCAGACGCGCGGGCTGGTGCGGTATCTCCGGCGGCACCACCACACGACGCCGAGCGAGATGGTCGAGTTGAAGTTCCACGTCTGCATGCCGATCTTCGTGGCCCGGCAATGGATCCGGCACCGCACGGCGAACGTCAACGAGTACAGCGGCCGCTATTCGCTCATGCCTCTGCTCTTCTACTCGCCGGATGCCGAGCACTTCGCGCTCCAGAGCACGGACAACAAGCAGGGTCGGAATGCCGGACGGGGCGGATGCGGTGCTGCACCGGGAAGCGGTGACTCGCTGGGAGGCGACCCGGGAGCGAGCCGGCGCAGACTACGAGTGGCTCCTGGGGAAGGACGTCGCCAGGGAGCTGGCGCGGATCGACCTTCCCCTCTCGACGTACACGCAGTGGTACTGGAAGATCGATCTCCACAACCTCATCCACTTCCTCACGCTTCGGGCCGATCCCCACGCGCAGTATGAGATCCGCGCGTTCGCCGAGGTCATGGCAGGGATGCTCAAGCGAGTGGCGCCGCTCTCTTACGAAGCGTGGGTGGACTATGGGCTGGCGGCGGCCCCAATGTCGCATGCGGAGCTGGAGGCGCTGCGGTCGCTGATCGGCGTCACGGAAGCGGACGGCGAAGTGAAGCTGACGGCGCGGTCCGGTGCGGGGCTGGACAGCGGCGCGCTCCGCGACCTGGGGCTCAGCAAGCGAGAGAGGATCGAGCTCGCCGAAAAGCTGCGGCCATCGTCACGCCCCGACTTCGAGCTCGACCTCGGGACAATGCGCCCGGGGGAGGAGGTGGGGGAGCTGATGCAGTCCGCCGTGCCGAAGCTCGACCTCGACTGAGGCAGCGACCCCGGGGAGGGGCGCCATGGGAAACTGGGCGGGGGGCAGGCTCCGGGGCTCGTCTCGCGACGATCCGGGAGCCCGCCCTGGGGCTTCCCGCTTGTCTCCTCTCCGTCAGCCGTCCGCGGCGGTGACGTTGGTCTTCCTCAGGACCCGTGCTTCGGCGGTAGCGTTCGCAGGTACGCCCACAGTGCTCGCAGCTCCGTATCCGTCATGGACCGGGTCGCCGCCACCGGCATCGGAGGTCGGACCTCCGAACCGTCGGGCTTTCTTCCCTCACGAAGCGCCCTGACGAAGTCCGCCTCCGACCAGGCGCCGATCCCCGCCGTCGAGTCCGGCGTGAGGTTCGCCGCCGGCAGCCAGCTCGGATCGCCACCCGCTATCGGGCCGCCCGAGTAGTCGGCGCCATGACACCCCCGGCACCCGCTGGCCAGGTACGCGCCGTACGCCGCGGTCGGGCTCTCCGTCGGCGCGGCGGGTCGCGTCGCCGTCTGATCGATCAGCTTCGCAGGGACCAGCGGCAGCTTCCCGGCGAGGAGCAACATTCGAGCCATGGGCCCGATTCGCGTCGCGGGTCGCTCACGGTCCACCGGCGGCAGCGATCGCAGGTACGCGATCAACGCCGTCATGTCCGCGTCCCCCAGCGCCCAGTACTCCTGCGCCGGCATGAACATCAACGGCCGACCGTCCGGCCCGACGCCATGCCGGATCGCCCGGTCCCAGTCCTCGATCGAGAACGTCCCCCCGATCCCGCCCGCACCGGACGTGAGGTTCGCGGCGTACAGCCGGCCCATGGCCGCGTTTTCGACCATCGGACCCCCGGCCAGGTCCGCTCCGTGGCAGTCCGTGCACCCGCGGATCGAGGCCACGTGCGCACCCCTCGCCAGAAGCGCCGAATCCGGCTGCGCCGGCACCGGCAATGGCTTGACCGACACGTCGTAGTGATGCCGTAGCTGCGGCTGGCTGAACGCGTAAATGCCGGCCACGGCAAGGACGAGCAGAACGACTACGCCGCCGAGCCCGAAGCCGGCGAAGCGGAGCGCTTTTCTCACGGGTCTTCCGAGTGTGAGGGGAATCCGCCCTACAGGGTGGGCGTTCGCGAGTGGGGGTTTTCCCCACGACAGGATTGATTAATGGGGAGAGGGGCCGTCGTCAAGACCCGGAGGTGCGGGGGGGCTGGCCCAGAAGCAGGACCGGGTCGGCGGGAGTGCCGTGGCGACGGACCTCGAAGTGCAGGTGTGGTCCTGAGGCGTTGCCGGAGGCGCCGGAAAGGCCGACGAGATCGTCTCGTGAGACGGTGTCGCCAGCGGAGACGCGGATCTCGGAGAGATGGGCGTAGAGGGAGCGAATTCCGCCGCCGTGGTCGAGAATGACGACGTTTCCGTAGCCGGAGAGGACGCCGGCGAAGGTGACGCGGCCGGGCTCCATGGGGTGAACGGGGGTTCCGACGGGGACGGAGATGTCGGTGCCTCGGTGGATCTCGAAGTGGAGCCCGTCGTGGCGGAGGCCGAAGGGGGACGTGACGGTGCCGTCCACGGGCCAGCGGGGGAGTGCGCAGCCCGCGATGATGCTGGAGGCGAGGAGGAGAGCGGGGAGGTGCGAGCGGGTCCTCATTCCGGAAAGCTGGGGCCGGAAGCGGGAGAGCGCAAAGGAGCGTGGGGGCGGGGGCGCGGCGGAGCGCGCCGCCGCGCCCGTGAGTTCAGCCGAAGTGCGCGGGGAGGACCTTGAAGAGGACGACGAGCGCGATGACGAGGAAGAGGGCGAGGGCCAGGGGTGCGGCGAAGACGCCCGTGAAGATGCGGCTGTCCATCTTGAGGTGCATGTAGAACATGACGACGAGGGCGAATTTGACCGCGGACAGGGTGACGAGGGTGGGGACGAGGACGGGATGGAGAGCGGGGATGTAAAAGACCGACACCTCGAGCGCGGTGATGGCGGTGAGGATGAGGGCGACCACGACGTAGGTGGTCCACCCGGGGTGATTCTCCTCGTGCGGGTCGGCGTGGCTGCGGGATTCGACGTCTGCGTGAACCATGGGGGCCTCGGGAGCGGTCAGGGTCAGCGGATCAGGTAGACGAGCGTGAAGATGGCGATCCACACGATGTCGACGAAGTGCCAGTAGAGCCCCGCGACCTCGACCTTGAGCGAGTCCGCGGGGCCGATCCGGCCTGCGTAGGTCTGGAGGGCGAGGAGGAGCAGCCGAGATGACGCCAATGGAGACGTGGGCGCCGTGGAACCCGGTGAGGATGAAGAACGACGAGCCGAAGACGTTCTTGCTGAGCGTCAGGCCTTCGTGGTAGAAGTGGGTGAACTCGAAGGCCTGGAAGCCGAGGAAGGTGAGCCCGAGCGCGGCGGTGACCAGGAGGAAGATGAATCCCCACTTCCGGTTTCCCCTCTGAACGTTGGCCAGCGCGAGGACCATGGCGAGGCTGGACATGAGGAGGACGAAGGTGCTGACGGAGGTGAGGGGGATGTTGATGACGTCGCCGGGATAGGGCCCCGCGACGCTGCGTCCCGCGTAGATCAGGTACGAGGAGATGAACGAGCCGAAGAAGAGGGTCTCGGAGCCGAGAAAGGTCCAGAACCCGAGCTTCCAGGTGTGGATGCCCGTGGTCGTGGGCGGGTGAACGGCGTGCGCGTGCGCTTCCATCGAGTCTGTCTCCTCAGCCGGCCGGCTCGAAGGCCCAGTTGATCGCGGCGATCGCAGTGGCGCCGAGCCCCAGGAGCGGCATCCACCAGATGTCGGTCATGAACAGGATCAGGGTGCCCGCGGTCCCGGCGGCGGTGATCAGCGGCCAGAATGACGGGTTCGGCATGTGGACGCCGCCCGGCGGCTCGCGCCAGACGCGGTCGTCGTAGTGGTCCGGATGGTCCCAGAGGGGGTTGCGGCTCCTGACCTCGGGGAGCTCCGCGAAGTTGTACTCCGGGGGTGGGGAAGCGGTGGCCCACTCGAGGGTGGCGGCGCCCCAGGGATTGTTGCCGGCGGGCTCGCCGCGGGTCCAGCTCCGAAGGAGATTCCAGGCGAAGGCGAGGGTTCCGAAGGCCATGAGCAGCGCGCTCACGGACATGAACAGGTTGATTCCACCCAGGTGGAGCTCCGGGGCGTAGGTGTAGATCCGGCGGGGCATGCCCAGGAGCCCGACGAAGTGCATGGGGAAGAAGACGGCATTGAAGCCAATGACGAAAAGCCAGAAGTGCCACTTCCCCAACGTCTCGCTGAGGAGGCGGCCGCTCACCTTCGGGTACCAGTAGTAGAAGCCGGAGAACACCCCCATGATCAGGCCGCCGATGAGGACGTAGTGGAAGTGCGCCACGACGAAGTACGTGTCGTGCTGCTGCAGGTCGGCGGGGGAGGCCGAGTGCATGATCCCGCTGATCCCGCCAATGGTGAAGAGCGCGACCATGGCGATGGCGAACATCATGGACGTGGTGAACTGCAGGCGTCCGCCCCACATGGTGGCCAGCCAGTTGAAGATCTTCACCCCGGTGGGAATGGCGATGATCATCGTGCTGATGGTGAAGAAGGAGTCCGCCACCGGTCCGAGGCCGACGGTGAACATGTGGTGGCTCCAGACGCCCCAGCTGATGAATCCGATGAGGGCGCCACTGAAGACCATGATGGCGTAGCCGAAGAGGGGCTTGCGGGAGAACGTGGGGATGACGTCGGAAGCGATCCCGAAGGCGGGCAGGATCAGGATGTAGACTTCGGGGTGGCCGAAGAGCCAGAACAGGTGCTGCCAGAGGATCGGGTCGCCGCCCGCCGCCACGTTGAAGAAATTCGTGCCCCAGAAACGGTCGAACGTGAGCATGAACAGAGCGACCGCGAGGACCGGGAGGGCAGTGATGATGATGAAGCTGGTGACGAACGCCATCCAGGTGAACAGCGGCATGCGCATGAGCTTCATGCCGGGCGTCCGAAGGTTGATGATGGTGGTGATGAAGTTCACGCCGCCGGCGATGGACGCGATGCCCAGGATCTGGAGCCCGAGGGCGTAGAAATCCATGTTCGGCCCGGGCGAGTACTTGAGCGTGCTCAGGTTGGCGTAGCCGAACCACCCGCCGTTGGGGGCCGCCCCGATGAACCAGGACGAGTAGATGAAGAGCCCGCCGAACAGGAACGTCCAGTAGGAGAAGGCGTTGAGGCGCGGGAATGCTACGTCGCGGGCGCCGATCTGGAGCGGGACCACGAAGTTGAAGAAGGCGACGGCGATGGGCATGCCGACCAGGAAGACCATCGTGAGCCCGTGCATGGTGAAGAGCTCGTTGTAGACGTCCGGGCTGACCACGGAAAGGCCGGGCTGCGCGAGCTGCCAACGGATGATCAGGGCTTCCACACCACCCAGGATGAAGAACACCAGGGCGGAAGCACCGTAGAGGATCCCGATCTTCTTGTGGTCGATCGTCGTGAGCCAGTCCCAGATCCCGCTCCGTCTCCCCGGCTGCGGGGGCGCGTATGCTTCGGCAGTTGCCATGGTTTCGGTCCCAGTCCTCGACTACCGCGGCAGCGCCGCGGAGGTGACGGTGGTATCGCTCGCGGGCCGCGACGGCGGTGCCGCAGCCGCGGAATCAGTCGCAACGGTCGCGGCCGCGGCGCCGGAGTCCGGCGCGGGCGCCGACGCCGGCTTCATCGGCCCGTGGTAGAGCGGGCGCCGCAGGTCGCTCAGGTAGGCCGCCACGGCGTGGGCGTCCTCCTCCGACAGGCCCGTCGGCGGCATGCCGCCGGCTCCGACCTCGGCGCCGGGCATGATGATGCCATCCTTCAGCTCAGGCGCATGCAGGACCCACCGCTGGATGTTCTCCGGCGTGTTGTCCAGTCGGCCGGCCCCGATGGTCCACCGCTCACCCACAAGCGAGAGGTTCGGGCCCAACTTCCCCTGCGCCGAAGTCCCCTCGATGGTGTGACACGCAATGCACGTGCTGCCCAGCAAGATCTCCTTCCCCATTTTCGCGAGCTCGCCACTCGGCTCCACCGGGGTCTTCATGTCGCGAACCCAGGCGTCGAACTCCGCCGGCGACACCGCCACCGCACGCATGCGCATCTGGGCATGCGACGCGCCGCAGAACTCCGCGCACTGCCCCAGATACTCGCCGGCCGAGTCCACTTCGAGCACGATCGTGTTCAGGTGCGGCGGCGCGACGCCCTCGGGGGTTCGGACCACAGGGTTCGCATCCTTCTTTCCACCCAGCCGAGGAATCCAGAAGCTGTGGATCACGTCAGCCGAACGGAGCTCCAGCGCAACGGGGCGTCCCACGGGCACGTAGAACTCATTCGCCGTGGTGACCCCGAGCTGCGGATAGCTGAACTCCCACCACCACTGATGCCCCGTCACCTGGATCTCCAGGGCGTCGGGCGGCGGCTTGCCCTGCGTCGCGAAGATCGACCGGATGGTGGGGATCGCGATGAACAGGATGATCAGGGCCGGGATCGCCGTCCACGTGATCTCCAGCTTGCTGTTGCCGTAGATCGGCTTCGGATCCGGGCGACCCGGACGGTCGCGGAACCGGATCAGGATCACCGCCAGAACCCCGAACACCACCAGCAGGATCCCCACGGTGATCCACGTCACCATCGCCCAGAGGCCGATCTGGATCCGACCGTATTCCGTTACCGGCCGGATCATGGTCTGAGGGTGATCACCCGCGCACGCCGCCAGCAGCACGAGCGCGCCGGGGACGAGGCGGTGCCCGAATCTCCTGATACCTTCTCGCATGTACGGTCCGGGTTCGTCGACGAAACGGGGCCGCAGCCTGGGCCCCGGAGCCGCAAACGGTAGGAGAATATTACCGTGCAGTCAAGTGTTGCCCGACGAGCCCGAGAGGCAAAGCCCTACACGGGTAGGGGAATACCCTCGGAAGGGTGGGCTGATGGGCGTTCCGCGGTGCAGGACAGGTGCGCTGGAAGGGGAGAAAGGGCGTGGACGCGTTGACGGGTTGGGGCGGCGTCCGGCATCGTGGCCGGAGGAAGAGGGATGGAGGTGGACCTCGAGCGGAGGGGGACCGATGAGGCGAGGACAGGCGGTGCGGCGCGGGGGCGGAGTCCGTCTGCTCGTACGGCTCCTGCTCATGGCGGTGGTTCTGGTGCCGGTGTGCGCATGGGAGGTGGAGGGGCAGGCGGCGGAAGAGGCGCGGTCGGGGCGGCCGCGGGCGCGGGAGGCGGGGATCGTGGTCGGGATTCTGCCGCCGGGGCCGCTGAACGCGATCACGGACGTTGCGGGTGTGCGAGTGGGGCAGACGACCGTGGTGGAGGGGGACAGTGTTCGAACGGGTGTGACGGCCGTGCTGCCGCAGCCGGGCGACCTTTTCCACGAAAAGGTGCCGGCGGCGATCGTGGTGGGGAACGGATTCGGCAAGCTGGTGGGTGCGACGCAGGTCCGGGAGCTCGGCGAGATCGAGACCCCGATCCTGCTGACGTGCACGCTGTGCGTGTGGCGGGCGGCCGATGCGATGGTGACGTGGCTGCTGGGGCGGCCGGGGATGGCGGATGTTCGATCGATCAACCCGGTGGTCGGTGAGACGAACGACGGGTACCTGAACGACATTCGTGCGCGGCCGATCCGTGCGGAGCACGTGGTGGCGGCGCTGGAAGGTGCGCGCGGGGGCGCCGTGGAGGAGGGGAGCGTTGGGGCGGGAACCGGCACGGTGGCGTTCGGTTGGAAGGGCGGGATCGGCACGTCGTCCCGGGCACTGCCCGAAAGCCTGGGCGGGTGGACCGTGGGCGTGCTGGTCCAGACCAACTTCGGCGGGGTGCTCACGGTGGCAGGGCGACCGGTGGGAAGGGCTCTGGGGCGATATCCGTTCAAGGAAGCGCTGGAGGCCGGAACTCCGGAGCGGGATGGCGGGGATGGGAGCATCATGATCGTGCTGGCGACGGACGCACCGCTGTCGTCGCGGAGCCTGGAGCGTCTGGCGAGACGGGCACTGGCGGGCCTGGCGCGGACGGGGTCGACGATGAGCAACGGCTCCGGTGACTACGTGATCGCCTTCTCGACGGCGGAAGCGGTGCGCCGCCGGGAAGCGGACGCGCCGCGGCCGGTTGCGGACCTGCCGAACGACCTGATGTCGCCGCTGTTCCAGGCGGCGGCGGAGGCCACGGAGGAGGCGATCTACAACTCCCTGTTCAAGGCCACGGCGGTGACGGGATACCGGGGGCGGGTGGAAGCGCTGCCGCTGGAAGCGGTCATGCAGTCGGGTGTGGGGGCCGGGTAGCGGGGGCTCCCAGGTCGAGCAGGCCCCGGATTTCCTCGAGGTGCGCTTCGGCGTCGGCGTCGCCGAGCTCGATCAGGCGTCGGATGTATTCGGGCTCGAACATCATGAGGGAGAGGATGTCGGGGCTGCCGGTGCGCCTGGTTCCGAGGCCGCGGGTGAGAAAGCGAAAGCTGCCGGGCAGGTGTCGCTCGTATTCGCGGGCGAGCGCGGACAGGTCGATGGAGGGGCGGAGGTTGACGCTCTGGACGATGCGCATGCCGTCGCGCTGGTCGGGCGGGAGGCGCCGGAGCAGCCGGTTCATGGTCTGGAGGCGGAGGACGTCCTGATCCATGGTGTCGAGGAACACGGACTGGGTCAGCGTGCCGAGGATCTGCGCCGGCGGCGGATAGCCGGTGACCTCCGGCCTGTCGCCCTCCTCCTGTGATGTCTCGGCGCGCGTGGAGATGCTCAGGATGCGGCGCGCGCCGAGGTGGAGGGCGGGCGAGAGGGGCGCCGTGAGCCGGACGCCGCCGTCGCCGTACCACTGGTCGCCGATCCGGACGGCCGGGAAGAAGCCGGGGAGGGCGGCGGAAGCCATGATGTGGTCGATGCGCAGCTTCGCCTGAACGCTCTTGCGGTGTGGGCGCTCCCACATGTCGAAGTTGCGGCCCTGCACGAAGACGACGTTCTGCCCCGTCGTGTAATTGATTGCGCCCACGGCCACGGCCTTGAGCGTGCCGCGGTGGAGGTTGTAGTCGATGCCGGTGATCTCCCCTTCGATGGCCGCCATGCACTCGCCCAGGTACTCGGCGAGGGGGGCGGTGTCGAGCAGCCCCCGAACTTCGGGGGCGGGAAGCACGCCGCCAGAGAGGAGGCGTGCCACCCACCGGAACACGCCCCACCCCAGGTGCGGGGAATCGGTGCGGAAGACCTTCGCGGTGGTCAGCTCCTGCCACAGAGCCGTCAGCTCGTCCACGGCCTGGGGGAAGGTCCCGTGGTGCGCCGCCAGGTGGACGGCGTTGACCGCGCCGGCCGAAACGCCCGTGATGATCGGGACCTGGAGATCGGGGAAATGGCGGGCCAGGCAGCGGAGCGTCCCGACCTGGTAGGCGCCGCGGGCGCCCCCACCGGTGAGAACGAGCGCGAGCTCGCTGGGGGAAGAAGGCGAGGTGTCGAGCGGACCGAAGCGGTCCAGATCACGGCGAGTCAGCCGGGGGAAGCGGAATCGTGGCATCGTGAGCTCAGCGCGGGGGCTGGCCCGGAGGCCGACCGGCGCGCGACGTCGCTTCAGTCGGAGTCGTGTCGGCCAGATAGAGGGTCTGGGTGGGATAGGCGAACTCGATGCCGAGGGCTTCGAAGCGGCGGAAGAGATCGAGGTTGATGGCCTGCTGGGTGTCCATGTACGCGTTGTAGTCCGGCACGAGCATGTAGTATACGGCCTCGAAGTCGAGCAATGAGGCGCCGAAGCGTGCGAAGTGGACGCGGTCCAGGCGCGTGTTCTCCCGGTGCTCCACGGCGTCGCGGACGAGCGTGGGGATCTGCTCCAGCTGGTCGGCGGGCGTCTGGTAGACCACACCGAAGGAGAACACGATCCGGCGCTCCTGCATCCGTTTGTAGTTGCGGATGCGGCTGGAGAGGAGGTCGTTGTTGCTGAAGACGAGCTGCTCGCCGGAGAGGCTGCGGATGCGGGTCGTCTTGAGTCCGATGTGCTCGACCGTGCCCATCATGTCGCCGACGATGATGAAGTCGCCGAGCACGAATGGCTTGTCGAGAACGATGCTGAGCGAGGCGAACAGGTCGCCCAGGATGTTCTGGACGGCGAGTGCGACAGCGATGCCGCCGACACCGAGCCCTGCGATGAGGGCGGTGATGTCTATGCCGGCGGTGTCGAGCGCCACGAGGCCGATGAGGACCCAGAGGGCGAGGCGGAGGAGGAAGCCGACGAATCGGACCGTGGTGGCGGCGGCGGCGTCCTCCTCGAGGCGACGTGTGGTGTAGCGGGTGAGGCCGGCGCCAATGGCGGTGTTCCCCCACAGGGCGAGCTGGAGGAGCGTGGCCAGGGAAGCGATGCCGCGGACCACCAGGCCGACCTGCGCGGGGAGGATGAGCACCTGCACGGCCGCGAGGAGGGCGAGGGCGGCGAGGAAGAAGCCGTGGGTGCTGGCCAGGACGGCGGCGGCGATGTCGTCGAACTCGGTGGCGGTGCGCGTGGAGAAGCCGCGCACCATGCGGACCAGGAGACGTCGCGCGAAAAGGAGCAGGGCGAGGATCGCGCCACCCAGGACGACCGCGAGGGTCCAGGTGTAGACGCTGTTGCCGTAAAGGGTGTAGGCGAGGATTCGCATGGAGGGGAAGAGACGGGGCGGGGCGCCGCGTCGCAAGGATGGATCGCGGCGCTCGGCTGAACTCGCTCGCTACGCCCGCTCTTGGCATCTTGGTTGCGCCTTGGCGGGAGAGGTGCTCACTCGGGTCGGGGGGAAGGATGATCGAGGCGCTGTTCGCGGGCCCGTGGGGCCCACTGGTGATCTTCTGCGCGCGCATCTTCGACGTGTCGCTCGCCACGACCCGGATGCTGATGTCGGTGCGGGGCCAGCGGGTGCTGGTGCCGTTCGTCGCCTTCTTCGAAGTGCTGATCTGGCTGTTCGCAGCGGGGACCGCCATGCGCTTCCTGAACAGCCCCCTGCACGTGATCGGCTACGCGGGCGGCTTCGCAGCGGGCAACGCCGTGGGGCTCTGGGTGGAGGAGAAGCTGGCGCTCGGGCTGGCCACGGTGCGGATCATCTCCGAGCACGGAGGGGTGGAGGTGGCGGATGCGCTGAGGGACCAGGGATTCGGGGTCACCGAGTTCTCGGGACAGGGTCGCCACGGGTCCGTGGAAGTGGTGTACACCGTGGCCCGTCGGGCGCAGCTGAGGCAGATCATCGGGACCGTGGACGAGTGGGCTCCCGACTCGTTCCTGACCGTGGAGGAGCCGCGGGCGATCCATCGGGGGTGGGTGTTTCAGAAGCGGCGGAAGTAGGGGGTGGGCTCGCTTCGCTCGCAGAGGGGCTCGGGCTGGCGCCCTCGCAGAGGGGCTCGGGCTGGCGCCCTCGCAGAGGGGCTCGCTTTGCTCGCAGAGGGGCTCGCTTTGCTCGCAGAGGGGCTCGCTTTGCTCGCAGAGGGGCTCGCTTCGCTCGCAGAGGGGCTCGCTTCGCTCGCAGGGGGCTCGCTTTGCTCGCAGGGGGGGCTAGTCGCCGTCTACGGGGGTGCCGTAGGAGATCTCCAGCATGCGTTCTATGGCTCTGCGGGCCTGGCTGCGGGTGGGCTCGGGGACGTCCACCTCGTAGCGGTCGTGGAGGAGCGCGTCGCGGACATTCTCGAGGGTGATCTCGTTCATGTGGGGGCAGCGCACGGAGCAGAGGCGGACCATCTCCTTGTCCGGATTCTCGGCGACAATGTTGTCCGCCATGCTGCACTCGGTGAGGAGGAGGAAGCGCGGGGCGTGGGCCTCCCTGACTGCACGGATCATGGCGCTGGTGCTGCCGCTGAAGTCGCTGGCCTCCACCACCTCGGGGCTGCACTCGGGGTGGGCGAGGACCATGACATCGGGGAACTGGCTGCGGATGTTGGCGATGTCGGCGGTGGTGAACTGCTCGTGGACCTCGCAGCGGCCGCGCCAGCCGATGATGTCGTAGGCGAGCTCGCCCGAGGGTCTGGACGAGCTCCCGTTCCCGGAGAGCCCGGCCGGGTGAGCCTCGTTGTTCCCGTTCGCCGCCTGGCCCGCGGCGAGGCTCTTGATGACGGGGAAGATGATGGTCTTGCCGGTCTCGCGAGCCACGTTCCTGGCCAGATACTCGTCGGGGAGAAAGATGACGCGATCGCTGTCGAAGCTCTCGACGATCTTCACGGCGTTGCTGGAGGTGCAGCAGACGTCGGTCTCGGCTTTCACGTCCGCGTAGGTGTTCACGTACGTGACCACAGGGACGCCGGGGTGCTTGCGCTTGAGGCGGCGGACGTCCTCGGCGGTGATGGACTCGGCGAGGGAGCAGCCGCCCCTGGGCGTGGGGAGGAGCACCTTCTTGCGGGGGCTCAGGATCTTGGCGGTCTCGGCCATGAAGCGGACGCCGCAGAAGACGATGGGGTCGCCGGGGGCTTCGGCGGCGAGGCGGCTGAGCTCCAGGGAGTCGCCCTTGAAATCGCACACGGAGTGGAAGAGGGCGGCCTCCATGTAGTTGTGGCCGAGGACCACGGCGCCGCGCTCGGCCTTGAGGCGGTTGATCTCCGCTGCCAGCTCCGCCTTGTGGCGCAGCTCGAAGTCGGGGATCAGGTCGCTCAACCGCTCGTGCAGAGCACGGTACATCTCGTCGGCGGACGTGGTCCGGGCCGTGTCGATCTTCCCGCTCATTCCTTCTCCCATCATTGCCACCCCGCGAATTCCAGCGCCACGTCCAGGGCGGGGGCCGAGTGCGTGAGGGCGCCCACTGAGATCAGGTCGACCCCGCTCTCCGCCGCGGCGCGAACGGAAGCGAGAGTAATGCCACCGGACGCCTCGGTCAGGGTCCGGCCGCCCACCTGTTCGACCGCAAGGGCGAGCTGCTCGGGGGTCATGTTGTCGAGCAGGATGGCGTCGGCGCCCGCGTCGAGGGCCTCGGCGACCTGGTCCACCCGGTCCACCTCGATGGTCATGGCGACGCCGTGGCCGAGATGGCGTCTCGCCTCGCGCACCGCGTCCGCCAGCGACTTGCCGGCCGCGGCCAGCGCCGCGCGGTGATTATCCTTGAGCATGAAGCCGTCCGCCAGTCCGAACCGGTGGTTGCTCCCGCCGCCGCATCGGACTGCGTATTTCTCGAGCGCCCGGAGTCCGGGTGTGGTCTTGCGGGTGTCCACGATGCGGGCGCCGGTCCCGTCCACGGCCTCGACGTAGCGGCGGGTGAGGGAAGCAATGCCGCTCAGACGGCCGACGAAGTTGAGCGCCACCCGCTCGGCGGAGAGGATCGGTCCCGCGCGGCCCTCGGCGACGAGGAGCGTCGCGTCGGCGGCCACCGCGTCGCCGTCGGCGGCGTAGAAGCGCACGTGGATGTCGGGGTCGAGGGCGTGAAACACGGCGCCGGCGAGGGTCAGGCCGCACGCCACGCCCGCCTGTCGGGCGAGAAGCCGAGCGCTGACACGGGCGTCGAAAGGCACCAGGAGGTCGGTGGTGACGTCGCCGCCTCCCAGGTCCTCCTCCAGCGCCCGCTCGGCGTATCGCCGGAGCAACGACGCCGGCGGCACCGGCCGTCCTCTTGCTGCCATCACGTCGGTCCTCTGCTTCGCTCGGCTGATCCCCGTGCAGGGGCGGAATGAAACCCGGAAGTAGGGCGCGTGTTCCGGTCGTGGAAGCGGTCTTCCGCGGCGCGTGGGCGGCTGACCGGTGCACGGATCTGCGGCGGCCCGGTCGTCAGCCGAGGTCGGCCTGGTGCACCGCGAGCACGTCGTCCAGGCGACGGAGGGCATCCACGACCCCGCCCGGCAGCTTCTCGTCCACCGCTACCGCGGCGAGCGCCTCCCCGCCGGCTTCGAGGCGGGCCTGGTGGTATTCGGCGATGTTGACCCCGGCGTTGCCGAGCACGGTGCCCACGCGGCCGATGACGCCGGGAACGTCGCGGTTGCGGAGGATCACGAGCACGCCGCGGGGGCGGACATCCACCGGGAAGGCGTCGATGCGGACGATGCGGAGGTCCTCTCCGCGAAGGGCGCCGGCCACGCGGGTCTCCGTGCCGCCGCCGACGACGCGGAGCTCGAGGTGCTCCGAGAAGTCGGGGATCGGCTGAAGGAAGACGCGGCTCATCCGGATGCCGCGCGTGTCCGCCAGGTGGAGGGCGTTGACCAGGTTCACCCCGCCCCGGCCGACGATCTCGGTGAGGACGCCGACCAGCGCGGCAGCCGCGATCGGGCGGAGCACGTCCTCGCCGTGATGGCCGGCATAGCGAATCTCGACCGACTCCACCCGTCCGCCGAGGGCACAACCGAGGCGGCCGAGGCGGGTGGCGAGGTCGAGCAGCGGCGCGATACGCCGCATGAGCTCACCACCGACCGCCGGGGCATTGATGGAGCTCGAGTAATCCTCGTCCAGGAGCGCATCACGGACGGCGGCCGCCACCTCGATGGCGACGTTGTGCTGCGCCTCCTCCGTGGCCGCGCCGATATGGGGCGTCAAAACGACGTTCTCGAGGGCGAGGAAGGGGTTGTCCCCCGCGAGAGGTTCGTCCCGGTACACGTCGAAGGCCGCGCCGGCCAGGCGGCCGTCACGGAGGCGTTCGACGACGGCGGCTTCGTCCACGAGTCCGCCGCGTGCCGCGTTGATGAGCACGGCGGAGGGCTTGAGGAGGTCGAGCCGGCGGGCGTCGATCAGGTTCCGGGTGCCGTCGGTAAGCGGAACGTGAAGGGAAACGATGTCGGCGCAGGCCAGCACGGCGTCGAGGGAGTCGGTCTCGATACCGAGCTGGCGCGCCCGCTCTTCCTGCAGGAACGGATCACTGGCGAGGATGCGCATTCCGAACGCCCGGGCGCGGACGGCGACCTCGGTGCCGATCCGACCCGCTCCCACCAGCGCCAGGATCTTCCCCTTCAGCTCGGAGCCGCGCAGGCGCTCCCGACTCCACTCGCCCGAGCGCAAGGACCGGTCGGCGGCGGTGACCTTCCGGACCACGGCGAGCATGAGAGCCATGGTCAGCTCGGCCGCGGATACGGTGTTGCCGGACGGCGCGTTGAAGACCGCGATGCCCCGCTCGGTGGCGGCGGGCAGGTCGATATTGTCGACGCCGACGCCCGCGCGTCCGATGACGCGGAGGCGGCTGGTCGTGGACAGGCTGTCGCGGGTGATGGTGGTGGAGGAGCGAACGATGACGGCGTCGGCATCGTCGAGCGCCGCGCGGAGGTCGTCGCCTGACAGGCCGTAGTCTGGAACGAGCTGGAAGTGGTCGTCGGCGAGCGGCGCCAGGCCGGACTCGGGGATCCGGTCGGCGAGGAGGACCCGGAAGCGGTCAGCCATGGGCCGCGAGCACCTCCTCGAACAGTTCGGAGAGGACGTCGAGGAGCGAGTCGAGCTCCCCGATCGCATGGTCCCCCATATGGCCGATGCGGATCATGTCGTTCTTCGCGGGTCCGTAGCCGGTGGCGATGACGTAGCCGCGGGCGCGCATGGCGGAGCAGATGTCCGGTGCGTTCACGCCGGGCGGCATGGTCACGCACGTGACGGTGGGCGAGCGGTAGCCCTCGGGGGCAAGGATTCCCACCTCCACGCCCCGTCCCCGGAGCTCCTCGACCCACGTATACGTGCGCTCGGCCATGGCGCGATGCCGTGCCCACCGGTTCTCGATCCCTTCCTCACGGATCGCCTCGACCTGCACGGCGGCCGCATACATGAGCGAGACCGCGGGCGTGTTCGGCGTCTGGCTCTTCTCGAGGTTCCGCTCGAACTCCAGCACGTCGAAATACAGGCCGCGCGTCGGGCTCTGCGCCGCCCGTTCGAGAACGGCGGGCTGTGCGACGCCGAAGCCCAGGCCAGGGGGGAGGGCGAAAGCCTTCTGGGAGCCGGTGACCACGAAGTCGATCTCCCACTCGTCGGTCTCCACCGGCGCGCCCGCCATGGAGCTCACGGTGTCCACGCAGGCCATGGCGCCGTGGCGGTGGGCGGCGGCCGTGAGCTCACGGATGGGGTTGAGGACGCCCGTTGACGTCTCGGAGTGGCAGATCGTGACCGTGTCGAAGTCGCCGGCGGCTAGGGCGTCGTCCAGCATCTCCGGCGTGTGATTTCGGCCGAAGTCGACCTCGAGGCGGGTGGTCTCGAACCCGGACTGCTCGGCGATCGTGGCGAAGCGGCCGCTGAACGCGCCGTTGACCAGGCTGAGCACGCGACGCCGGGCGGTGTTGCGGACTGCCATCTCCATCATGCCGGTCCCGGAGCAGGGCGCGACATAGACCGGACGCCGGGTACGGAACACATCCTTCAGGCCCGGCTGCAGGCGCTCCATGAGCGCTTCCATCTCGGGAGTGCGGTGGCCCATCATGGGTCCGAGCATGGCCTCGAGGACCTCGCGCCGGACCTCCGTCGGACCCGGTAGGAAGAACCGGCCGAACTCGTGCACGTTCACTGACATGGCCAACCCTGCGTGGTTCTGATGTCCGTATCGGATGGGCGCCGCGCCTACTTCCACTCGACGAGCCCCCGGTCCACGAGCGCCTTGCCGCGGTCGTACAGGCGGCGCCCCGTCTCATCGTCGGGACGCGCGTCGGCGAGCGCAAGCGGAAGGACCGGCGAGAGGGAGCGCGAGCGGATGACGACGGGGGCCGCGGCCAGCACTTCCGGACGCTCGACGACGCCCGCGTATGCCACGAACAGGTCCACCTCCCCGCGCGCCTCCAGGTCGGTGGCACCATCACCCACGAACATGATGGGCTCCGGGAGCGGATCCGGTCCGGACTTCCACGCGCGGAGGACCTCCGCCTTTCCGCCCGCCCGCGACGTCGGGGCCGCATCGTCGAACCCCACGTACTCGCCCCGCTCGTCGAAGCGGAGGGGCACGGCGGCCACGGCGAGGTCCGGGAGACCGAGGCTGCGCGTCAGGCCCAGCACGGCGGGGAGGAGCCCACCCGAGACCACGCGCACGTTCACGCCGGCCGCGACCAGCGCCTGGACCGTGGCCGCGGCGTCCTCCACCAGGCCGGCGATGTAGCGCTCGATGAGTCCCTCGACTGCGCTCCGGTCGGGGCGGATCAGCTCCAGCCGGCGGGCGTAGACCGCGTCCAGCGCCAGCTCCCCGCGCATGGCGGAGTCGGTGAGGGTTTCCACCTCACGCCGGTGGTCGGCGGCCAGCGCCTCGATGCCTTCCAGCGCAGAAAGGGTGGAGTCGCAGTCGAAGACCACCGTGCGGTAGCGGATCATTCGCGCCAAGGTAGGGCGTGCGGCGCCGGATGCAATGCGGCGCGGAGCGCGCGCCGCATTGCGGGCTCAGACGGCCGGATCCAGGACGCGCCCGAAGCGACGATCCCGGCTACGGAACTCCATCACCGCCTCCCGCAGGTCGGCAGCGGTGAAGTCGGGCCAGAGGGTCGGGGTGAAGTACAGCTCCGCGTACGCGCATTCCCAGAGCAGGAAATCGCTCAGCCGCTGCTCCCCGCCCGTGCGGATCAGGAGATCCACGTCCGGCGCCGCACCCCCGCCGCCCTCGACGTGACCGAGCGCAGCCGAGAAGGCCTCGCGGCTGGCGCAGCCGTCGCTCGAGAGAGCGCGCGCGGCCGCTCGCAGGATTGCGTCGCGACCCGAATAGTCGATCGCGAGCCGCAACGTCAGCGCCCGCCCGGCAGCGGTCGCGGCCTCCGCTCCCTCGATCGCCCGGACCAGCCGCCCGGGAATCCGATCACGGCGCCCGATGGCCTCGACGCGGATCCGGTTCTCGACGCAGCTGGGCGTCTCGGCGGCCAGGTACTCCTCGAGGAGCGACATCAGCGCGGTCACCTCCGGCGCCGGCCGCGACCAGTTGTCGGAGGAGAACGCGTACAGCGTGAGCGTGCCGATTCCGAGGTCGGTGGCCGCGGCCGCTTCCACGATGGGGCGCACCACGCCCGAGCCCCGCCGGTGGCCGAGCGAGCGGGGACGCCTGCGACGCGTGGCCCAGCGACCGTTGCCGTCCATGATGATCGCCACGTGCAGCCCGCCGGCTCGAGCCACACCCGGGTCGTGGAAGTCCCGCACGGATTCTCGGGGTTGCGTCATCGTCGATCGGTTGAAACGATCAGTCGCGGACAGCCCGGATCAGGGCTTCCATGTGCTCCAGATAGGCTTCCAGGGCCGCACGCCCGTCACCGGTCAAACGGTAGCGCGTGCGCGGGACCCGCCCGTCATAGTCCTTCAGGCAATCGATGTAGCCGGCGTCTTCCAGCTTCCGCGCGTGCGCGCTGAGATTGCCGTCCGTCACCGCCAGCAGCCCTTTCAGGTCGTTGAACGAGAGCGTCTGGTTCACGGCAAGCGCGCTCACGATCCCGAGCCGCACTCGCTCGTGGATCAGTCGGTCCAGGTCCGGCGCTCCGGGACCCACGGGCACGCCGCCTTCGTCCGCGGATGGCTCCGCGGAGCGCGACTCCCGTGACGGCCGCGCTTCACCCACCGTACCGCCTCCAGATCAGCGATCCCATGAGCACGTGAAGCCCGCCCAGTCCCACCGCCAGGAGCACGTCCCCATCCACCGGCGCAAGCAGCGCCGCTCCCCCAACAGCGATGAACGCCGCTCCCACCAGCGGCACCACCCGAACACTGTACGCACCGCCGGTCATCACGCCGGCGCCGTACAGCGCCAGCCACATCCCGGGGATCAGCGACATGTCACCGTCCAGGAACGCAGCGGCGGTCAGGACCGCACCCGCCGCCATCGGCGGCGCGAACGCCAGAAGCAGCTTCCGCACCGTGTACGAACGGAGGGCGACGCCCTGCGCCCGCGCCTTCCGGGCCGTCATCCCCACCGAGATCAGGCCGGCCACCACCAGCTCGACCATCCACACGCCGAGCCACCGAACCGGCGTGGGCTGCACGGCCGCCACCACCGCCGCCATCATCGCCGTCACGCCCACGAGAACGAAGCCGGAGCCCGACAAGGCCGTGAATGCCGTGGCCCGCTCCATCGTCTCGCGGATGAAGCGGAGGTTGTCGGCGGCGCGCTCGTGGAGCGCGATGTTCGGCGATGGCTCGGGTGTGCTCATGGAAGGAGGATGGCGCTGCGGCGGTCTTGCGTCAAGTACTTTGTCCCGCAAAGATGCTCGCCCCCTGCAGGGCCGTCTGGCGGGGTGTGCGTTCGCTGTTGACGGGTATGGTGATTGCTACAGTGTGATGTGCCGTCGGGATCGGGAGTCATCGTCGGCAATTCAGGATTCACAACTGCAGATGCCGCACCAGAGGAGGTCAGATGGGAGTCAACAACCTGCAGGATCTGTTCGTCCACGAGCTGAGGGACCTGCACGACGCGGAGAACCAGATCCTCGAAGCGCTGCCGAAGATGGCGGAGAAGTCGCAGCATGAGGATCTCAGGAGTGCGTTCGAGGAACATCATCGTCAGACGGAGGAGCACGTACGGCGGCTGGAGCGGATCTTCGACGACATCGGCGAGAAGCCGGGCGGGGTGAAGTGCAAGGGGATCCGCGGGATCATTGAGGAAGGCGAAAAGGGGATGAAGGAGGCCGAGGAGGGGGATGTGCGGGACGCGGCAATGATCGCGGCGGCGCAGCGTGTGGAACACTACGAGATGGCGGCGTACGGGAGCGCGCGCACGTTCGCGCGTCGGCTGGGGAACGGCCGGGCCGCGGACCTGCTGCAGCGGACGCTGAACGAGGAAGGTGAGACGGACCACAAGCTGTCGCGGATCGCGGAGAGCCACGTGAACGAAGAAGCCGAGTCGTAGCACGCGGCGATGGGGAGCGGCGAGATAAGGGGGGTCGCTCCCGGTCTGGCACGGACATGGCCCGGGCGAGTCGCTGCTCCCCGGGCCATTCTCCGTGTGGAACTCTTCGTTTACCTGGTGGCCTCCGGTGATCCGTAGCCTCACACCCTCACGGGATCAGCCGGCCACCTTCGTCTCGTCCTTCTTCCCGGCGTCCGGGCGCTCGGGCGCATTCCAGTCCGGGTTGCCGCGGACGTAGTGCTCGAACCAGCGCAGCTCCTCGACCATGCGGGTGCGCTGGTGGCGGGGCTCGCGGAAGCCGTGGGGCTCGCGCGGGAAGAGGATGAGGCGGTTGGGGACGTCGAAGGTGGACAGGGCGGCGTGGAAGTCCATGGACTGTCCGGGCGTGTCGGTGGTGTCCTCCTCGCCGTGGAACAGGATGGTGGGCGTGTGGACCTGGTCGGCGTGGTAGAAGGCGCTGCGGGCGAGCCAGAACGCCTGGTTCGACCACGGGTCGCCACCGAGGTACCAGCGGGTCACGTCGTAGTTGAAGCCGACGCCGTACTCGCCCGGCCAGTCGGCGACCATGGCTCCGAGGGAGGCTGCCTTGAAGCGGTCCGTTCGGGTGATGGTCCAGCCGCCGAGGATGCCGCCGTAGCTCCACCCTTTCACCGCCATCGAATCGGGGTCGGCCACGCCGCGCTCGATCATGGCGTCCACGCCGGACATGAGGTCCTGATAGTCACCGCCGCCGATGTCCTTGCTGTTGCCGGCGAGGAGCGCGTCGCCGTAGCCGGTGGAGCCGCGGACGTTCGGCTCGAGCACGGCGTAGCCGTGGGCCGCGAGCAGCTGGGCGTCGGGGTCGAATCCGAGGGTGTAGCCGCCGGCCGGCCCGCCATGGATATGGAGGACGAAGGCGCCCGGTGCCGAGCGCTGCCCTGCGGCAGGGTAGAGGATCCCCTCGATCGGGAGGCCGTCGGTGCTGGTCCAGCGCACGACCTCCGGGCTGGACAGCTCCAGGGCGCGGATGTCGGCGCCGGCGTCGGTGATGGCGGTGCGGCTCATTCGGCGGCCGAAGCCGGCCGTGTAGACCTCCGCGGGAGACGCGGGGTCGGTGAAGGTGAAGGCGACGGCGTCGTGATCACGCGACCAGCTCGCGCTGCCGACCACGCCGCTCCACTCGCTCATGGGCCGGAGCCGGCCGTTGCGCAGGTCGAGGCGGTAGAAGTTGGTGACGGTCCGGTCCGTGGCGGTGAGGTCGAGGTATCGGCTGTCGGGCGTGAAGCCGCCGACGCGGACGTCGAGGTCGGAGTCGGCGATGAGCTGCCGCACGTCGCCGGAGGCGAGGTCCATGAGATAGAGGTTGCCCTGATCGAGCGCCCACGTCTCGAGGGACGGAGCGACGAAGAGGAGCGAGTTTCCGTCCGGGGTCCAGAGGAGCCCTGACTCCGGGGCCTCGTTGTGCGTGAGCTGGCGGACCTCGCCCCCGTCGATGCCGACCAGGGCGATCTCCGCGCGGAACTCGTCGTTGCGCCGGTCTTCGGTGCGGAACGTGAACGCCACCTGGCGCCCGTCCGGTGCCACGGCGAAGTCGGCGATCATGCGCTCGCCCGTGGTGATGGGCCGGGCATCGGCGTCATCGAAGTCGGCGGGGACCCACCAGAGGTTCGACCAGCTGCCGCGCTCCTGCCCGTTCGGACCCTCGTCCACGAAGAGCTCGTCGTACCCCTTCTTTCTCGCCTCCTTCACCTTCTTCGGAACGCTGTCGCTGGCGACGAAGACCAGCCGCCTGGAGTCCCCGGTCCAGCGGAAGGAGCGGATTCCGCTGGCGTGGTGCGTGAGCTGGCGAGCTTCGCCGCCGTCGGTCCGGATGAGCCAGATCTGGCGGCCGGATGCGTCGCCCTCTTCGTCCTCGTCGTCCCCATCGTCGGCGCGGGCGAACGCGATCCAGCGCCCATCGGGGGACCACTGCGGCGAGCCATCGCCCTCCCGGGCCGTGAACGGGCGGGCGTCGCTGCCATCCGCGTCGGCGATCCAGAGGCGGGAATCGCGATCGTTGTCTTCCCAGTTCAGCTCGGTCACCGTGTACAGGACGCGCCGCCCGTCCGGGCTCATCTCCGGGCTGCCCACGCGGGTCATGTCCACGGCGCGATCGACGGTGAAACGTCCGGGCGCCGGGTCCGGTGAGCCGGTCTGGGCGCTGCCGGGGAGGGCTCCCGCGGCCACGAAGAGCAAGGACAGCATCGGTGCCGTGATGCGCATCGGCGTCTCCTGAAGCGTGTGATGGCTGGGCTGTGCGTCGGCGTGACCGGTATAATGGCGTGGGAGCGGGGAGCACGCCACGCCAGGGCGGCCGGAAGCGCAGCGGAGGCACCATGATAGAGACGAACGGTCCGGCACGCCGCACGGGGAGGACGCGTCGACGCGGGGTGACGAGGTGGATCGCCGCGGTGCTGGTGTTCGTCCTGGTCGGCTGCCAGCCCCCGCTTCCGCCCCCGCCGGCACCGCCCGTGGCCGCCGAAATGGCTGCGGACGTCGGCTACCTGGGCGACCCGGACAGGGACGGCCGCGTGCTCGGCTCGGAGGGGCGGGACGAAGCCATGCAGTACATCGCTCGGGGATTCCGTCAGGCGGGGCTCGAGCCGGTCATCCGCCAGGCCTTCGAGGTGCACGGCCTCCTGACCTCGGGCGAGGGCGCGAACGTGGCGGGGATCGTGCGCGGGACCGATCCATCTCTGGCCGGCCAGTACGTCGTGGTCGGCGCCCACTACGACCACATCGGGCGCCTGGCCGTCCTCTCCCGCGACCCCGACCAGACCGGCGTGCGACCCGGTGCCGACGACAATGCTTCGGGCGCGGCGGCGCTGCTGGAGCTGGCGCGACGCCTGGCCCGGCGACCGACCGCGCGCACGATCGTCTTCGTCGCGTTCGATGCGGAGGAGCTGGGCCTGCTGGGCTCGGAGCACTTCGTCCGCCACGCGCCGCTCCCCCTGGATTCGGCCGTCGCCATGGTCAACCTGGACATGGTTGGGCGCCTGAGGCGAGGGCGCCTCACGATCGTTGGCGCCTCCACCCACCCCGGGTGGAGCGGCCTGCTCAAGCGGGCCAACGACCACGTCGGCCTCGAGCTCCGCTTTCGACCGCCCGACGACGATTCCGACCACGCCACCTTCAACGACAGCGGGGTCCCGGCCATCCACCTTTTCACCGGCCTCCACGCCGAGTACCACACCGCCGGCGACCGGGTGGAGCTGCTGAACGAGTACGGCATGCTGCGCGTGGTGGAGCTCGCCGAGCGCGTGCTCCGGGCTGTGGCTGCCTCGGCCGCGTTCGCCCCACGAGGCCGGAACGCAGCCCCCGCGTTATCCGGAACCCCCCGTCCCGAAGGCCCTTGACCCTGACGTTGCGTGAGGGGTTACGCTCCAGTGCGCAGGCGGGATCCGGCCCCAGAACAGGAGCATCGGTGGTGAAACAATGGCGGGTGGGGGAGGTGGCTGAGCTGGCGCACGTGACAGTGCGGACGCTCCATCACTATGACGAGCTGGGGCTGCTCCGTCCGTCGGGGCGCTCGGAGTCGGGATACCGGCTGTATGCCCGCGAAGACCTGGACCGGTTGTACCGCGTGCTGCTGTACCGGGAGCTCGGGTTCACGCTGGAGGCGATCGGGAAGGTGCTGGACAGCCCGGTGGCGGATCGGCGTGCGGCGATGTCGGCACAGCGGGCGCTGCTGGAGGAGAAGGCAAAGCGTCTGAGGGGAGTGATCCGGGCGGTGGACCGGACGCTGGAAGCCATGGACCGGGGGAAGAGGCTGGAGGAGGAAGCGATGTTCGAGGGATTCGAGAGTTTGGATGCGCCGGACGAGGTGAAGGCGGAGCAGGCGAAGCACGGGGCGGAGGCACGGGAGAGGTGGGGCGAGACGGAAGCGTACCGGGAGTCGATGCGTCGGTCGCGGCGGTACACGAAGGCGGACTGGGAGAAGCTGAGGGCGGAGTCCGATGCCATCGAGGCGGAGCTGGCCTCGCTTCTGGCGGCGGGGGAGGCGCCGACGGGGAGCGCGGCGACGGAGGTGGCGGAGCGGGCGCGCCAGCACATCGACCGCTGGTTCTACCCGTGCAGCCGGGAAATGCACGCGGCGCTGGCGGGGATGTACGAATCGGACCCGCGTTTCGCGGCGCACTACGAGGAGCGTGCGGAAGGGCTGAGCGCGTTCGTGGCGGCCGCGATCCGGGCGAACGCGGAGCCGCGGTAGGCGGCAGCGCGGAACCGGCATACGGGGCAGCGCGGAACCGGCGGGTGGCGCCGCCGGTACACGGTGCGAGGAGCGGACCGCGCGTCCGGCCGTCGTCATGGTGGCGGCGCAGCCGGGCTCGCGGACGCACGCGGAGGAGCTGGGCGATGAACGGGAACCGGTGGGTGGTGGCGGCGCTGTTGCTGGCGGCGGCGCTGGTGCTGGCGGTGGGGATCGGATTTGGCGGGTGGGCGGCAGGGCACGGTGTTCTGGAGTCGAGGCGGGACCGGTACGTCACGGTGAAGGGCCTCGCGGAGCGGGACGTGTCGGCCGACCTGGCGCTGTGGCCGTTCCAGGTCGTGGCGGCGAGCGACGATCTCGGACAGGCGCAGTCACAGGTGCAGCGGAGCATGCGGGCGGTGCTGTCCTTCCTGTCGAGGAGCGGAATCGACACCACGGGCGTGGAGCTGCAGGGGCTGGAGGTCACGGACCGGCTGGCCGTGCCGTATGGGGACCCGAACCAGCGGGGAATGCGGTACACGATTCAGCAGCTGATGGTCGTGCGCTCCGAGGATGTGGAAGCGGTGCAAGCGGCGAGTCAGCGGGTGGGCGAGCTCGTGGATGCGGGCGTGTTGCTCCGGAGCGGAACCGGGTGGGGTCCGGTGAAGCCGACGTTCCTGTTCACTCGCCTGAACGAGCTCAAGCCGGGAATGATCGCCGAGGCCACGGCCAGCGCGCGGGAGGCGGCGGCGCAATTCGCGAAGGACTCGGGCAGCGGTGTGGGCGGAATCCGCACCGCGAGCCAGGGCGTGTTCCAGATCCTGCCCCGGGACCAGGCGCCCGGGATCAACGAGTCTGACCAGCGCAACAAGACCGTTCGCGTGGTGTCCACGGTCGAGTACTACCTGGAATAGGTTCCGGGATCGGACGAGGAGGGGGGCGGGCAAGCGGCCGCGCGGCCGCTTGCCCGCTTGGCATCCCGCCCGCTACGCCCTACCATCCGCTGAGAAGGCTCCCTCTTCAAGGTGGACGGACTGCATGAGGCTCTCTCCCCCGGCCGCCGCGCGCGCGGCCATGATCGCCCTGGCGCTGCCCGCCGCGGCGGCGCTCTTCGCGTGCAGCGGTTCCGAGCGGTCGCAGGAGAGCACGGACCCCACACAGCGCGTCGCGCGCAACTACGCGGATTCACTGGGGGTGGACCTGTCCGCCATGCAGCACCGCCCGAGCGGGCTGTACGTGCAGGACGTGAAGGTAGGCGAAGGCGCGCGGGCGGACTCGGGCGACATCGTGACCGTGCAGTACACCGGATGGCTGCCATCCGGGAAGAAGTTCGACTCGAGCCGCGATCGGGATCGCCCGTTCGAGTTCGCCCTGGGGTACGGCCAGGTGATCAGCGGGTGGGACCAGGGCGTGGCGGGGATGCGGATCGGCGGCGAACGTCGCCTTGTCATCCCCCCGGCCCTGGGCTACGGCACACGTCCGGCCGGCAACGGCGTGATCCCGGCCATGTCCACGCTGGTGTTCGACGTGGAGCTGCTTGGCGTGCAGAACCGCACGCCGGAGAAGGGCGACAGCGCCGGGGCGACGGGCGACGCCGGCACTCCTGGCGAAGCCGGCGCGTCGGCGGGGCCCGGGGCCGCGGCGGGCGCCCGGTGAAGGCGGTCCGCTACCACGGGCCGGGGCAGCCGTTCCGGCTGGAGGACGTGTCGCGTCCGGAGCCAGGCGAGTCGGAGGTCCGGGTCCGGATAGAAGCGGCCGGGGTGTGCCACACGGAGCTGCACTTCGAGACCGGTCTGCTGAACCTCGGGGTGGCCCCGCTGACCATGGGCCACGAGATCGCGGGCGTGATCGAAGCGACGGGCCCCGGGGTTACGGACCGTGCCGTGGGGGACCGGGTGCTGGTCTACTACTACGCGGGGTGCGGCGAGTGCGAGTGGTGCCGGCGCGGCGACGAGAACCTGTGCGGTCAGCTGCGGGCGGAGTACGGCTTCTTCAACGACGGCGGGTACGCGGAGGCGGTCGTGGTGCCGGCCAGGAACGCCGTGAAATTGCCCGATTGGCTGTCGCTGGACGACGCGGCACCGATCGGCTGCGGCGTGACCACGGCCATCCACGCGTGCAACCTCGCCGAAGTGGGTGGCGGTGATGTGGTGGCGGTCTACGGGGTGGGGGCCGTGGGCTACGGCCTGGTGCAGGTGGCGAAGCAGCGAGGCGCCACGGTCATCGGGATCGGACGCACGCCCGCGAAGCTGGACCGGGCGGTGTCGCTGGGCGCGGACCACGTCGTCAACGCGGCGGAGACGGAAGACGTCGCGGCGGCGGTGCGGGAGCTGACGGGCGGCCGGGGCGCGGACGTCGTCTTCGAGCTGGTGGCGACGAACGAGACGATGCCGGCGGCGCTGGGCATGCTGGCGAAGCGGGGCGCCCTCGTCTTCATCGGCTACTCGTTCGACCGGCTGGAGACGCACCCGATCGGACTGGTGATCGGCGAAACACGCGTGATGGGGAGCGTGGGCAATACTCTGGCGGAGCTGGAGGAGGCGGTGAGGCTCGTGGCCGAGGGGAAAGTTAGAACGCTGGTGGACCGCACGCTTCCGCTGTACCGCTTCCAGGAGGCCCTCGATGCCGTGCGTGCGAGAGAGGTCCTGGGCAGGATCGTGCTGAAGCCATGAGCGACCCGGCGGACGAGTCCCGCGGCGCCGGTGAAGAGCGTCCCGGACGCCTGGAATGGCAGGGTGACCTTGCCCCCGGGCAGGAGCCACGGCTGCCCCCGGAAGCGGGCGAGGCCGGCGGGGCGCGGGGCGCTGAAGAGGCGGCACCGGCGCCGTCGCCCGAAGCGGCTGCGGACCGGGCAGCGCTCGACGCGTTCATGCTGGCGCTGCGGGTGATGCTTCACACGTTCGCCATCGAGGGGCCCGGGACGGAATACGAGAAGCCGTGGGCGCTGCTCCGGCAGATCGCGGAGGGGGAGCTCACGCTCATGAGCCCGGCGGAGGTGGGCGCCAGGCATCCCGGCCTGCGCGACTTCGTGTACGAGTACGCCAACCAGCTCGTGCAGCACGATCGCGAGGTGGCGAACCGTGTCCTCCGCGGGCTGGGGAAGGCGCTTTAGGCAGCCGGGAAAGGAGGCGGCCATGATCCTGCGCACGTGGCGGGGCAGCACGTCGATCGAGGACGCGGAACGGTACCTGGAGTTTCTCCGTCGCGGGCCGGTCCTGGAGATGGAAGCTGCGCCCGGGAACCGCGGCGTGTGGGTTTCGCAGCGCGAAGGCGTGAACGTCGTGGAGTTCCTGGTGCTCAGCCTGTGGACGTCGGAGCAGGCGGTGACGGCGTTCGCGGGAGACGACCCGAAGCGGGCCGTCATCCTGCCGGAAGCCGAGGCGATGCTGGTGGAGAGGGACGAGACCGTCGACCATTTCGTGCTGGCGGCGGTCGGTGGGGGTACCGGCGCGGCGATGATAGCGGAGTCGCGCCGCCTGATCGGGGACGACTACCTGCCCAAGATCCGGCGCGCCCTGGAGCGGCTTCCGGCGGGCGACGTGTGGTGGCGGCCCAACGAGGCATCCAACAGCGTCGGCAATCTGCTCCTGCACATGGCCGGCAACATCCGGCAGTGGATCGTGAGCGGCGTGGGCGGGGAGCCGGACCGACGGCGTCGCCAGGAGGAGTTCGACGCTGCCGACGCCGGCGCCAAGGACGCGCTCATGGCCGCCCTGGAGTCTGCCGTGGCCGACGCGGACGCGGTGCTGGCGGGACTGGACCCGGCCCGTCTGGGCGACGGGATCCGGATCCAGGGTCACGAAACCACGGTCATGAGGGCGGTCTACCACGCCGTGGAGCACTTCTCCATGCATGCGGGGCAGATCCTGTGGATCGCGAAGTCGAGGGCGGGCCAAGGCCTGGGGCTGTACGAGACGGGGCCGGACGGACATCCGCGAGCGGCCTGGCGTAGGCCGGGACTCGTTGCGCCGAGCGGCAGGGCGACCTTGGCGGAAAGCACGGACAAGGAGCTGGAGCGGCTGCGCTACCCCATCGGGCGGTTCCGCCCGAAGGACGCCCTCTCGCCGGAGGAGCGGCTGGCGCTGATCGACGAGATCGAGGCGCTGCCGTCGGCCATGAGGGAAGCGGTATCCCCTCTGTCGCCGGCGGCGCTGGACTCGTCCTACCGGCCCGGCGGATGGACGCTGCGGCAGGTCGTCCACCACGTCCCGGACAGCCACCTGAACGCCTACATCCGCTTCAAGCTGGCGTTGACGGAGGACGAGCCGACCATCAAGACATTCGAGGAAGCGGCCTGGGCGGAGCTCCCGGATGCGACCACCGGCGACGTCGGGCCGTCGCTGGCCGTCCTGGACGGCCTCCACGCGCGCTGGGTTCGCCTGCTCCGCTCGATGGACACCGCCGACTTCCAGAGGGCCGTGGCGCACCCGGACGCCGGGCGGATCACGATGGACCGGCTGCTCCAGCTCTACGCGTGGCACGGCAGACACCACCTCGGGCACCTCGCGGCGGGGAGGGCGGGGAGAGTGGGGAGCGCATCGAGTCCGGCCGCCGGGTAGCGGGCGCGCCGTGGCGGCGGCGTCGGACGCTCATCCGGACGGGGGAGTGGTGCTCCGGACCGAGCTTCGAGCGGGGGACCTGGGTCGCCTGGTCGGCCGTCAGGGCACGTTGTACGCGGCCGAGTACGGATGGAACGTCGGGTTCGAAGCATATGTCGCGGAGAGCGTCGCCCGGTTCGGGATCGAACGGGACCCGGTCAGGGAGCGGCTGTGGCAGGCGGAGCATGACGGCGAGCTGGTGGGCGCCATCGGGATCGTCGCCGGCGGAGAGGACACCGCGCAGCTGCGCTGGTTCTTCGTGGCCCCGTCGGAGAGGGGACATGGGCTGGGCCAGCGACTCCTTCAGGAAGCGCTGTCGTTCTGCCGTGGTGCGGGCTACCGGCGCGTTTTCCTGTGGACCACGAGCGACCTGACGACAGCCGCCCGCCTCTATGTGCGTGCCGGGTTCGAGCGCACGGAGCGCACGACGCACGAGCTCTGGGGTGCGCGCGTGACCGAGGAGCGATACGAACTCGTGCTGGAAGCGGACGGGCATGACACGGAGCGCTGACATCGCGGCGCTCTACGACCGATGGTCCCCGAGCTACGACGAGGACGCGAACCGCACGCGTGATCTGGCCGGGGTGGTGCTGCGCCGGGAGCTGGACGGCGGAACGATCGGCAATGTGGTCGAGCTCGGGTGCGGTACCGGGCTGAACACGGCGTGGCTGGCGGGGCGCGCCCGAAGCGTGGTGGCGCTGGACTTCTCTGCCGGCATGCTGGATCGGGCGAGAGAGCGTGTGCCGGCGGGCGCCCGGTTCGTGTTGCACGACATCCGGACCCCGCTCCCCCTCGCCTCCGGGTCGGCCGACCTGCTGGTCATCACGCTCGTTCTGGAGCACGTGGAGGCGCTGGAACCGGTGCTCGCCGAGTGCGCCCGTGTGCTGCGGCCGGGGGGCAGGCTGTTCGCCTGCGAGCTGCACCCGCACCGCCAGCGGGAGGGTGGGCAGGCGCAGTTTTCCGAGCAAGCGGCCGGGCGGCGGATCCGCGTGCCGGCGTACCTCCACGAGCGGGTCGAGTACGTGAACGCGGCAGTGGCCGCGGAGCTCCGGGTGGGGGGGGCGGGGGAATGGCGCGACGAGGCCGACGCGGCCGAGGGGCGGCCTCCCCGGCTGGTTTCCTTCCTCTTCGAGCGATCATGAGCGGCATGGATCCGACGGAAGCGGCGTCGACGGGGCGCATCGGCGCGACGTAATCGCGTTTGCGCCAGTCGCCGGCGCACAGGTATCGTCGTGGCCCGGGAGCAGCGAACCGGCTGCGCCCGTGAAGCGACGGGTGAGACGGGTGAGACGGGAGGTGGAGCGTGATCCGCGTTTGCGTGGCGGGAGCGACCGGCTGGGTTGGACGCGCCTTGACGCCGGCGGTGGAGGCGGCGCCGGACATGGAGCTGGCCGGCGTCGTGTCCCGCTCGGCGGCGGGACGTCCGCTCGAAGAGGTGGTGTCGGGGTGCACCAGCGACCTGCTGGTGCGCGGCACCGTCGCGGAGGCGCTGAACGGAGGCGCCAATGTCCTCATCGAGTACACGGCACCCTCGGCGGCGAAGGCGCACGCGCTGGAAGCAATCGCACGCGGCGTGCACGTGGTCATCGGGACCTCGGGGCTCACCGACGAGGATTACGACGAAATCGACGGAGCCGCGAATGCGGCCGGCGTCGGCGTCCTGGCGGCGGGGAACTTCGCGGTGAGTGCGGTCCTGCTGCAGCGGTTCGCCGAGATGGCGGCGGGCCAGCTCCCCGCCTGGGAGGTGCTGGACTACGCGGACGACCGGAAACCGGATGCCCCGAGCGGCACCGTCCGGGAGCTCGTCCACCGGCTGTCGCTCATCGGACGCCCCCGCCTCGCGGTGCCGGTGGAAGAGACGGAAGGGGAGCGGGCCGCGCGCGGAGCGACGATGGCGGGGATGCAGGTCCACTCGGTGCGCATTCCAGGGATCGTGATCGGGGCGGAGGTCATCTTCGGACGGGAGGGCGAGCGGCTGTCGCTGCGCTACGATGGCGGGAGCAGCGCCGCGCCCTACGTGGAGGGGACGCTCCTGGCGACGAGGCACGTGGCGGAGCGCGTCGGGCTGAAGCGCGGCCTGGACGGACTGCTCACAGCGGAAGAGGGGACAGCGTGACGGCGTCCGCGATGGAGGTCCTGGCTCGGAAGTTCATCCAGGTCTGGAGCGCGGGCCACATGGACCGGCTGGACGAGCTGGCCGCCCCGGACATCGTGGTGGACTACGCCCATTTCCCAGAGCCGATCCACGGTGTGGAGGCGTTCCGGTCCGCGCTCGAGCAGACGTTCCATCACTTCCCGGACCTGGTCACCTCCGCCCGCACCGTCCTGGTGGACGGGCACGAGGCGGCGGTCGAGTGGACGTACGAAGGGACGCACACGCAGGGTGAGCTGTTCGGGGTGGCGCCGGCCGGCGCGCGCGTGAAGGTTCGGGGCATGACGCTTTACCGCGCCGAGAAGGGCCGGGTGGTGGAGGAGCGGGGAGTGGCAGACGTACTCTCGCTGATGGCGCAGGTCGGGGCGCTCTGATGGTCTCGGGAGACGCGGGGCTCCTGTCGCACCGGGTGGTGCTCCTCGTGACGGTCTTCGTGCTCCTCGCCGGGGGCGCGGCGGTGGAGCGGCTACACGAGATCGGCGCGTGGCTGGGCTCGGGGATCCTGGAAGGCGGGAGCGTGCGCGCGTGGCTCTGCCGCCTGGTGGCCACCACCCTGTTCGTCACGCTCGTGGTGCGGTCCCTCGTCCACCTGTTGCGCACCGGCGTGCTGATCCGCCGCTGGCTGGGGCTGGCCGCGTGGGTGGCGGTGCCGGCAGTCCACTGGGGTGGTGCGGCCTGGTACGAGGTGATGCCGCTCGAAGCCCTCGTGAACGTACAGCTCGGACGCGGGCCGGACGCCGGTACGATCGGGGTCAGCCTCATCGGCCTCGCGCTGGTGCTGTTCCATTTCCAGTGGGTGTTCCGGCGACCCCCGAAGACGGGCGTGAGTCCCGGCGACCCCGCAGGTTCATGACCTCCTCGCCGAGGTGTGCCTCCTCCGGTCGTCTGCATGGCGGGAGAAGGTAGCGGGGCGGAGACGGCGCAGGGGGAGCGACCCCATGGTGCCGGCCCGGAACGCGCGGGCCGGCGAGCCGACGTGGAGGTGCGGAATGGTGCCCGGCGGCACTATTGTGGGCGGATGAGCGATTCCCTCCAACCCCGGCGCTATGACGAGCGAGAAGTCCGCCGCCTGCTGGAGCGGGCAGCCGAGCTGCAGGCGAGCGACGCGGCGGCGCCGGAGGCAGGCGGGCTTACGCTCCGGGAGCTCGAGTCGATTGCCGGAGAGGCGGGGCTGGACGCCACCCACCTGCGCAGGGCTGCGCTCGAGCTGGACACCGGCCCCGTTGGGACGCTCGGCACGCGGCTCATGGGCGCGCCAGCCCGGGTCCGGCTCGAGCGGGCGCTCCCATTCGACGCATCCGCCGAAGCGCTGACGTCCCTGGTCCCCGTCATCCAGGCTGCCGCCGACCTGCCGGGCCACGCCAGCCTGGTGGGCCGCTCGCTGACCTGGCAGGGACAGAGCCCGACCAACACCCGCACGCTTCAGATCATGGCGTTCGTGGCCGCGGGGGAGACCATCGTGCGCATCGAGGAGGGGTACGCCGGCCTGGCTGGTGGGCTGTTCGGCGGGCTCATAGGCGGCGTGGGCGGCGGTGTCGGGCTCGGCGTCGGCATCGGCGTCGGCGCGACGCTGGGCTCCGTCGTCATCGGGGTGGGAGTGCCACTGATCGCCTTCGGCGGCAGCTATCTGCTCGCTCGCGGCGGGTTCCGCTACGCGGTCGGGCGGCGCCGTGCAGTGCTGAGCACTCTCCTGGACCGGCTCGCTTCAGCGCTGGAAGAGCGCACCACGGCCGCTCCCGGCTGATCGGATCGGAAGGGGTCGTCGGGGCGAGCAACTTTCGGAATCCGGGTGACGGCGGCACGTTTCCGTCTGACCCTGACAGCGAGGTGACGGTGACACGCGAAGCGCCGTATACGGACCCGATTGAAACCCGACTGGAAGTGTGGGCGCGCAGCGACCCGCGCATCCGGGCCGCGCTGCTGGTGGGCTCGCGGGCGACGCCGCAGGGCGCGCTTGACCACCACTCGGACTACGACGTGGTCCTGTTCCTCGGTTCCGGCTCGCGGCACGCGGAGGAAGATGGCTGGATCGAGTCGTTCGGGCGGCCGCTGATCGTGCTGCGCGAGTGGACGGAGCACCGCGGCGAGCGCGTGCCCACGCGCCTGGTGCAGTACCGGGGCGGACACCGGATCGACTTCACGCTCTCGCGGGTGGACCTGTTGCACCGCATCGCCGAGCAGGTGAACCTCCCGGACTGGCTCGGGAACGGCTACCGCATCCTCCTCGATCGGGACGGCGACGCGACGCGCCTGCCACCTCCCACGGGCAGCGCCTACATCCCGCGCCAGCCGCGGGCGTCGGAGTTCGAGGATGTGGTGAACGAGTTCTGGTGGGAGAGCTACTACGTCGGGAAGTACCTCGACCGGGGGGAGCTGCTACCCGCGCGCTACAGCGCGGAGTGCGTGATGAGGTACCGGTGCCTGATTCCCATGCTGGAGTGGTACGTGCAGCTTGGACGGGGATGGGAACAGCCCGTGGGCGTGCGCGGGCGAGGGTTGCGGTGGCTGCTCGACCCGTCCGACCGGGAGCTCCTCGACGGAAGCTACGGGGGCCAGACGCTCGCTGAGGGGCGGGAGGGGCTGTTCTCGATGCTGTCGCTCTTCCGCAAGGCGTCCCGGGCCGTGGCGCGGGACTGCGGCTACGAGTATCCGGAAGCGCTGGACCGGGAGCTCGAGGGCCTGCTCCGCGGGAAGGGTGGGGAATAGGATGCCGGGGCGTACGAAGGAGGCGATCGACGTGGCACGGGAACTGTCGCGGATTCCCGGCCACTGGTCCCCGCGCATCGCCGCGGCGGTCAACGACACGCACGTGAAGCTGGCCCGGCTGCTCGGCGAGTTCGACTGGCATCGGCACGCGGACGAGGACGAGCTGTTCCTCGTGATGAAGGGGCGGCTCCTGCTCCAGTTCCGGGACCGCGACGTGTGGGTGGAAGAGGGAGAGATGGTGCTCGTCCCGCGCGGGGAAGAGCACCGGCCCGTGGCGCCCGAGGAATGCCACGTGCTGCTGGTGGAGCCTCGTGGGACGCGGAACACCGGGACCGAAGTAACGGAACGAACCGTGGCGGTGCCGGAGTGGATCTAGATCGAACGAGCGCGGAGCTGTGCGGCATGACGGAAGAGCCGGAGAAGGTGCGGAAGAGCGAGAAAGAGTGGCGGTCGTCCCTGACGCCGGAGCAGTACGGCGTGGCGAGGCAGGGCGGGACGGAGCCGGCGTTCACGGGCGAGTACTGGGACAACAAGGATCCCGGGACGTATCGCTGCGTGGCCTGCGGCGAGCCGCTGTTCAGCTCCAGGACCAAGTACGAATCAGGAACGGGATGGCCGAGCTTCTACGAGCCGCTGTCGGAGGAGCGGGTGGCGACCCGGGAGGATCGAAGCCACGGCATGCGCCGCACCGAGGTCCGGTGCGCGCGCTGTGAGTCGCACCTGGGGCACGTCTTCCCCGACGGCCCTCGTCCGACGGGGCTGCGCTATTGCCTGAACTCCGCGTCGCTGCGCTTCGAGCCGCAAGAGGACGACCCGCAGGGCGGATGAGCTCCAGGCCATGAGCTTCGATACACCCGTGGCGGGCGACGAAGCCCTCGACCTGCTCCGCCGCAGCGACAAGCACTATCTCGGCGCGGGGGACGGCACGCTCTTCGCCCCCCCGCATCCGCTCTGGCTGGACGTCCCGGGCTTCTGGGACGAGGGGCAGGTCTACCTCCACCGGATGGCGCCGCTCTTCACCTTCTCGCTGGTGGACGACGGCGGGCTGGAGCGACCGCTGCGGCTCGTGGAGCGGGCGTGGTCGCCCCATGGCATGGCGGCCATCTACAGGGACGCCGAAGTGGAGGTGGTGGAGCGGCGCTCAGTCCGGCCGGGGGGCCGGTTCGTGAGCGAGCTGGATGTGTTCTCGGCGGTGCGCGCCGGCGGCTGGGTGGTGGTGTGGACGGCGCAGGAGGGCGACGCGGTCCCCGACCGTGCATCGCTCGACGCGGGGCCCGGCGGCATCCGCTTCACCCGCCGGGCGCGCGATGCGCAGGGGCGCGGAGGGCCGCTGGAGCTGGAGTGCGTCCTGGAGCTGGAGGACGCGTCCGGGTGGGCGGTGCACGAGTCGCAGATCATGCCCGACTATCCCAACCTCCCGCGCTGGGACGTGACGCCGTTCGCCGATCGTTGGGACGGCGGCGAGATCGGTCTCGGGGGCTCGACCGTGGCGCCGGCGCCGGCGGAGAAGGGGCGGACGCTCCTGTACATGGGGGTGGCAAAGCGGGTCGAGCTGAACGCCCGCGGCGTGGGCCGCGTGCGGGCCGGAATCACCGTGCGCCCGACGCTGCCGGGGCTGCGTAACGAGGCCATGGCGCGCCGCACCCCGGAGCTGCCCCGGCCGTCGGCGGCCGTGGAGTCGCGGGACGAGTGGATCCAGTTCTTCGAGCGCGCGCCATCGCTGCGCTGCTCCGACCCCTGGCTGGCCCGCTATTTCGCTTATCGGTGGTACGGCCTCCGCCTCAATTTCCTCGATGCCGCGGGCAACTACCGGCGGCCGACCTGCGCCGAGGGGACCGACTACTTCCATTGTGCCATCAGCTACAGCGCATGGTGTCACGCCCGCGAGCTGCGCTGGCTGCCGGACGCGGCGCGGGCGCGCGGCACTGTGGAAACGTTCCTGGACCACCAGCGCGAGGACGGGTCACTTCCCGGTCGCGTGTACCTGAACCACATGGAGCGCACCGACTTCTACATCGCCGACTGGGGTGGCGCGCTCACCGCGCTGGACGAGGTGCTCCCCGGCGGCGCCACGCTGTCGGCAATGTACGAGCCGCTGCGGCGGTACGCCGAGTGGCTCGACCGGGACCGAGATCCGAACGCCACCGGGCTCTACGACGCGCGCGATCCGTACGAGACGGGGCAGGAGTTCATGAGCCGCTACACGGCGGTGGACCCGGAGGCCGACCATCAGCATTTCGACTTCCGGCTTCGCCTCAAGGGAGTGGACGTCACCGTGTACTCCTACAGGCTGCGCCGCGCCCTGGCCGGCGCAGCTCGCCGGCTCGGGCGAGGGGAGGAGGCGGCGGCGCACGACGCGGTGGCGGAGCGGATCCGGACGGCGGTGCGCCAGCGGATGTGGGACCCGGAAACGGAGATGTTCTCGGACCTGGATGGCCACGGGACCCGGCGCACGGGCGTGAAGGCGGCCGTGTGCTTCTACCCCTACATGACCGACCTGGCGGGGGCGGAGCACGTGCCCGGGCTCACCCGAAACCTCTTCGATCCGGCGACGTTCTGGACGCCGTACCCGGTGCCCAGCACGGCCGCGGACGACCCCACGTTCAGCGCCGACGCGGAGTGGGCGGGCGTGCGGCGAAGCTGCACGTGGAACGGCCGCGTCTGGCCCATGACGAACTCGCACGTGGTGGAGGCGGTGGCTGCCGCATCGGAGCACGATGCCGACCTGCGTCCGCGCGCAGCCGACCTGCTCCAGCGCTACATCCGCATGCTCTTCTTCAACGGCGACCCGGCCCGCCCCAACTGCTTCGAGCACTATTCGCCGGTCACGGGACGTGCGGCGGTGTACCGGGGCATCGACGACTATCAGCACTCGTGGATCAACGACCTGGTCATCCGCTTCGTAGCGGGGTTCCGTCCCGCGGGTGAGCGGGCGGTGGTGGATCCGTTCCCGGGCGGACCGGAAGAGCTGCGTCTCGACCGGCTGCCGTGGCGCGGCCACGAAGTCGGCGTCGCGATCACCGGAGGCCGGTTCCGCGTGACCGTGGACGGACGGGTTGCCGGCGGCGGTGTGGTCGGCGACCGCATCGAGGTGGAGGCGTGACGGGAGGCGCCGCTGGCGTCTTCTTCGCCTCGGACGCTCCGGATCACCCCGAGGCGGCGGCGATCGCCGCGTGGCTCGAAGAGCGCTGCGACGGGGATGTCACGAAGGTCCGCCTCGACCGCCTCCTCGCGCAGGCGGGGGAGGCCGTCGTGTGGATCCACGGCGTCGAGCCCGTTTCCCTCGACGCCCTCGGACGCGGCGGCGGAGCGCTCCTGCGCCGCGGAAGGCTTCTGCTCACCGGCGGCGCGGCCGCGCTGCCCTCCGAGTCGGGGCTCGAACCGGTGGCGCCCGGGGAGGCGGCCCGGCTCGAATGGCGAGACGACACCGACGATCTCCACCTGTTCCCGACCTTCTCGACGTACCCGCGCATCCGCGGCCATGCCAGCTTCCGCGGCCACCCGCTTTTCAATGGGCTGGGGTCGGGCGCGTTCACCTGGGCGCCGGTCGACGGCGAGCCGTTCACGAGGGTCGCCTACGTGATGCCGGCCTGGCCGCGGCGCGCCCGGGTCCTGGCCGTTGAGCGGAGCTACATCCACATCAACGCCGACCGCGCCACGATCTGGGAGATCGAGGGAGAGCAGGGCCGGGTCCTCTGCATCGGGTCGTACCTGCCGCTCGGCGAGGGGACCGGCGCGCTCCGGCTCAACGTCGAGCGGCTGACCGCCAACGCGCTCGGTCGGGTGGCGGGAGCCACGGACGGCTCCGCCGCGTACGGCGGCGATGGCGGCGATGGCGGCGATGGCGGCGATGGCGGCGCGCGCGGCGCGGGGCACGCCTGGTCGATCCCGGTGGTGGAGGCGAGGGAGGATCCCTCGCTCGCCATGCCGGAGCTGCCGCTCCTCGAACGTGGCGTGGAGTCGATCGAGTTCCCCCTGCGGGCGTCCGGGTCCGCCGCTGCGGACGCGCCGTTCACCCTGGCCGGGCGCCGGGCCTTCGTGTCCGGCCGGGAAGCGCGCGGGGTGGCCGAGGTTTGGGCCCACCCCGTGCGGCTCGCACGCGGACCCCGCCTCGAGGGCGCGCAGGCGGAGTCCGTCACCGTGACTCCGCTGGGCATCGAGCGGAAGCTCCGGCTCGGCCACCGGCTGGTACTGGAGCGGATCGTGGTTCCGCGCGACGTGCCGGCCTGCCTGCTGGAGTGGCAGGCCGTTGGCGGATCGGCGGAGATGGAGCTCGAATGGACGTCCGACCTCCGCCTGGCGTGGCCCTATCCAGCCACCGCCACCGCCCCGCTGCGCTGGCGGCGCGTCGCGCGCGGACTGGTGCTGGCGTCCGGCGCCGGGGACGAGGCCGCGTTCGCGTTCAACCGGGCACCGGAAGCACTGGAGGTCACGGACGCGACCGACGGCGACGCCGCCGCGGTACGGGTCCGGGCTCGAGTTCGCCTCGGAGAGCACGAGCCCGTCAGGCTGGTCATGGTGGCGGCTCCACGCGGTGAGCTGTCCCGCGCGCTGCGTGGGGCAGGCCGGGCGGCCGCGTCCGCGCTGGCGAGGTCGGGGTCCACCGAGCGGCTCCTCTCGGAGCAGCTGTCGCTCGACGCGCCGGATCCCATGGCGACTCAGGCCGTGGAGTGGGCGAAGGTCCGGCTGGCGTCGTACCTCGTGGACACGCCCGGGCTCGGCCGATCCCTGGTGGCCGGGTACTGGGGCTCGGGCGAGGGGTGGTTCGGCCACGGGCGGCCGGGGTACGCATGGTACTTCGGCCGCGATGCCGTGTGGACCGCCCTGGCGTCGCTGGCCGCCGGCGACTTCGAAGCCGTGCGCGACGTGCTTTCGTTCCTCGGCCGCCACCAGGCGCTCTCGGGGAAGATCCTCCACGAGTGCAGCACGAGCGGCGTCGTCCATTACGACTCCGCCGACGCCTCGCCGCTCTATCTCCTCCTCGTGGCACGGTACCTTGCCTGGTCCGGCGACATCCGCTTCGTTCAGGGCGAATGGCCCAGGGTGCGGGCGACGCTCGCCTATTGCGTCTCCACCGACCGCGACGGCGATGGCCTGGTCGAGAACACGGGCGAGGGGCACGGGTGGGTCGAGTTCGGCCGGCTCGGCGGCGGCGACGTCACGTTCTACAACGCCGCCATCTGGAGCCGCGCGCTGCGCGAGATGGCCTGGACCGCGGAAGCGATCGGGCGCCCGGCCGAAGCCGCCGAGATCGGCCCCCTCGCCGACCGGGCCGACGCCTCGCTGGCGCGCACGTTCCTGGATCCGGCGACTGGCCTGTGGGCCGCGAGCGTGCTGCGCGGGGGCGACGCGGAGGAGGCGGGCTCGTGGCGTCGCCTGGCGATTCAGACGGCGACGCACGGCGTTCCGCTCCTGCTCGGGGCGGTGCAGGGCGACGCAATGGAGCGGTGGCTGGACGCGGTCGCCAGTGACCGCTTCACAGCCCCGTGGGGCGTGCGCATGCTGCCGACGGACGACCCGGACTACAACCCGATCAGCTATCACGGCGGCGCCGTATGGCCGCTCTTCACCGGGTGGACGAGCTGGGCGGAGTACGCGGCCGGGCGCGCGGAAGCGGGCTACCGGCACTGGCGGATGAACGTGGACCAGGTGTTCTGGCGCCAGCGCGGCGCATGGGACGAAGTACTGCACGGGACCGCGCGGGAAGGGCGGGGCGTGTGCCCGGACCAGGCGTGGTCCACGGCCATGGTGCTCAGCCCGCTGGTCTACGGGATGCTGGGCGCGGAGCCGGAGGCGGTTCGCGGCCGCCTCGTCCTCCGCCCGCGGCCGCCCGCAGCCTGGTCCAGGTTCAGCGTCCGGCACCTGCGCGTGGGCGGTGCGGCCGTGACCCTGGGCTATCGCCGGAGCGGCGGGGTGCACCGGTTCGACCTCGCCCAGGAGCGCGGGTCGCCGCCGCTCCAGGTCGTGCTGGCCCCGGAAGTGCCGGGGGCCCGCGTGGCCGGAGCCAGCGTGGATGGCGCGCCCGCCGAGCTCGACCCTGCGCGCGTCGGCGAGCGGTGGCGGGTTCCGGTCCAGCTCGTGCTGGACGCGGAGCGGTCGCTGGAAGTGACCATGGCTCTATGAGACTCGTCGGAGTCGTGCTTCCACACTACGTTGCTGCGGCCGGGGCATTCCCCCGCGGGGGAACGCAACAGCGAAACGAACAGAGGCCAGGATGCGGAAAGTGAAGGTCGGATGGCTCGGGGCCCTGATGCTTCTGACCGTGGCGGTGGCTCCGCTCTCGGCGCAGGCCGCGGTGGGCGTGCGGGCAGGGGTGCGCCGCGCGGGTCTGGAAGCGGCCGGATCCACCGGGAGCCTGGCCGGCGTCGTGGTGGGCGGCTACTTCGGGGTGGGGTTGTCCGACCACGTTGCACTCCAGCTGGAGGCCGTCTACGGCACCCGGGGCTCGACATCCGTTCACCTCGGAACGGGGCAGCTCGATCCGGCGGCTTCCGCATCCGAGCTGCGGATGCGCTACCTCGACGTGCCGGTACTCCTGCGAACCGGCTTCCCGGGCAGGCGGCTCATGCCGAGCTTTTTCGCGGGGCCGTACGCCGGATTCCTCCTCGGGTGCGAGATCACGCCCGCCACCGGCTCTGCCCGGAACTGCAGCGCCGGCGCTCCCGGGTCCGATGGCGGCGGGGCCACGTTCTCACCCAGGGCCACGGACTTCGGAATGGTGGTGGGCGGCGCGCTGGACGTGCTGATGGGGGAGAACAGCGTGTACCTGGACGCGCGCTACACGCTCGGCATCCTGTCCATTCAGTCGGGGGACAACCCGATGGACGCCCGGCACAACGGTCTCGAGATCAGCGCCGGGTTCGCCTTCCCGCTCGGACGGTAGCGGGGTCCGGCCGGGCCGGTCGAACCGGGCAAAACGAGGAGCGCCCGGCGTTCGGGCCGGGCGCTCTGGTGAAGCCGGATGTGTCGGCGGTGGTCAGCTCTGCCTCAGCCACCCGCCCTCAGACAGAAGCTCCTTCACCTTTGCAGGTCGGTCACCGAGCGTGGTGCGGACAACGGACCGGGCATAGCTGATCCGGTCGTCGTCTGAGAGCTGGGTCACGACGCCGATGGGAGCGCCGTACCGGAGCAGCAGCCGCTTTGCATCCTTGGCCACCTCGTCCATGGATCCTCCTGAAGTCGGGATCGGAAGGGAACGAACAAAAATAATCGAATTCCGCCGGCTGATCAACTGGGCGGTAATGGCCACGGCCGCGCTCGCCGCCTGCGGGAGGGGTGGGGGTGAGTGCCTCCGCGCCGTTTCCTGGGCCGACTACCGCGAGCTGGGGCTGGACCGCGCGGTGGTGGACTCCTTCCGCGTCCGGCACCCGGGGATCCCCGTGTGCATGGAGTCGCTGGAAGGGTCCGGGATCTACCGTGAGAAGGTCCTGATCTCCATCGCCGGTGGAGTTCCGCCGGGGGTTTTCCTGATGGACGGGATCGACATCCCGGCGTTCGTGAATCGCGGCGTGCTTCTCGATCTGTCGCCGTACGTGGGTCGGGTGGGGGTGGACCTGTCGGCCTACGATCCCAGGGTCCTTTCGCTGTTCAGGACGCCGAAGCCGGATGGCGACAGCGCGCTCTGGGCGTTCCCGAAGGACTTCACGCCCATGGTGATGTACTACAACAAGGACGTTTTCGACGCGGCCGGGGTTCCGTATCCGAGGGCCGGCTGGACGTGGGCGGAGTTCCTGGACACGGCGCGTCGCCTGACACGGGACACGGATGGGGATGGCGAGCCGGACGTCTGGGGCTTCGGCTGGCCCCGCGACTTCTTCTATCTCCAGGCGTGGATCTGGGCCGGTGGCGGCGAGCTGCTGGGTCCGGCGCCGGGAGGCGGCTACCGCGCCACGGGCTACCTGGACTCACCCACGACCGAAGCCGCCGTCTCCTACTACCTCGACCTGGTGCGGCGGTGGGGCGTGGCTCCCCGGGTGGAGATGTTCCGCCGCGGGCTGGGAGGGCTGAGCCGGATGTTCTACAGCGGGCAGGTGGCCATGCTCCAGTCGGGTCACTGGATCGGCCCCACGCTGGCGCCGCAGGAAGCGGCGGGGCGGCTCCGTTATGGAGTGGTGCCGATGCCCACGCGGGCGGGCGTTTCCCCTGTCACCGTGCTGTACGCCGCCGGCTGGGCGGTGCCGAAGTCGGCGGAACACCGTCGCCGGGCGGTGGAGCTGGCGGCGTTCCTGTCGTCCGCGACGGCGCAGCGGGTGAGGGCGCGCAGCGGTCTCGCGGTGCCGTCCATGCCCGCCGTGGCAGAGGAGATGGCGGCGGGGGACAGCACCGGTCGCGAGCGCGTGTTCCTGGATGCCGTACCGACGGGACGCAACACGTGGGGGGCGAAGGTGGAGAAGTGGCGTGAGGTGCAGGACCTCCTGTTCGACCTTCTCGACCGGCCGCTCGTGGCGGGGGAGCCGGTGAGTGAGGTCGCCCACGACCTGGCCGTTCGCATCGACGGTCTGCTGGCGGAGCACCCGTGACCGGCCGGGCCGTCCGGCGGTGGCTGATCCTCGGTCCGATGGCGCTGGCGGCCTTGCTGATGTCGGGGCTCGTGGGTGCGCACGCGCGCGCCCACCGGGCGGCGGCGGACGCGGCGGTGGCCACGGCCACGGCGGAGCGGTGGCGGGAGCTGATGCAGGATACAGCGGTCGTGAACGTCTCGTTCTCGGTCCGCGCGACCGACTCACCGGCGCGTGAGCTCTACAATGTAGCGATCTACCGGCGCTCGGAAGCCGGGTTCCAGCTGGGCGCCGCATCCGGGCGGCAGGACCCGGCGGACACGCTGCGCCGGCTCCCGTCGCGTCTGCCCCAGGACGTGGTCGCCCGATTGATCCGGCTCGATCGGGCGTTCGAGGTCCGCCTGGACGGCCGCGCTGCTGCCGTTGCGCCGCTCGAGGACGCGACGAGGTGGGAGGTGGTCGGCGCGGTGGCGGCGGCGCAGCGGCAGCGGCTCCCGGCGCGCGTCCCGGGATGGCCGCTCCTGCTGGGCGCGGTCGCGGTGTCGCTCGGCTGGCTCGCGCTGCGGAGTTACGGGGCGCGTCCCACCTGGGCCAGCGCGGCGGCCGTCGTGGCGCCCGGCGCCGCCCTCGGCGCTTCCGTGTCGCTGCTGGCGCCAGGAGCGGCGCCGGGGGTGGGCATCGTGACCGTGGCGTGGCTGGCGTTGGCGGGGGTGGGCGTGTCACTCCTGCCGCTGGAGCGTCAGCCGCTCGCGCTGCGGGAAGCGGCGACCGGGTGGGCCTTCCTCGCGCCATCGCTGGTCCACCTGCTGGTGTTCTCCGTGGGGCCCATCGCGTTCGCGCTCTGGCTCAGCTTCCATCGCTGGAACCTGGTCGAGCCCGCCCGTCCGTTCGTCGGGCTCGCGAACTACGTCGAGCTCGCGGGTGACGGAGCGTTC
Source organism: uncultured Gemmatimonadales bacterium (assembly GCA_963798845.1). Classification (GTDB taxonomy): domain Bacteria; phylum Gemmatimonadota; class Gemmatimonadetes; order Longimicrobiales; family RSA9; genus CAVUKA01. The sequence continues at coordinate 728,370 of CAWCUS010000006.1, forward strand.
CTGCGGTCGCTCGCCAACACCGCCCTCTATGTCCTCTTCGTCCCCGTGGGCATGGCCGTGGCGCTGGCGCTGGCTCTGCTGGTGAACCGTCCGTTCCGGGGCGTGCGCGTGGTCCGCGCAATCCTGTTCCTCCCCTACATCACCAGCTTCGTCGCCATCAGCCTGGTCTGGAAGTGGATGTACGAGCCCGACTTCGGGCTGTTCAACCTGGTGCTGGGCCGGCTGGGGCTGGGTGGGCTGCCATGGCTGTCGTCGCCCGCCACGGCCATGCTGTCGCTGCAGATCATGGGCGTGTGGATGTACGCGGGCTACATGATGATCCTCTTCCTGGCCGGCCTGCAGGCGATCCCGGAGAGCCTGTACGAGAGCGCGCGAATGGACGGGGCGGGGCCGTGGCAGCGATTCCGGCACATCACGCTCCCGCTGCTCCGCCCCACCACGTTCTTCGTCCTGGTCACGATGGTCATCTTCATGTTCCAGGTCTTCACGGCAGTCTACGTCATGACGGAGGGCGGACCGCTGCACGCGACCGACGTCATCGTCTACCACATCTATCGGAACGCATGGGAGTACCTGCGGATGGGGTATGCCTCGGCCATGGCCTGGGTGCTTTTCGCGGTGGTGTTCCTGCTCACGATGATGCAGTGGCGATGGATCGGGAGGGAGCGGGTGTGAGAGTCACGGCGTGCAGCACGGGCAGGTCGCGCAGCACGGCGGGTGCGAGGAGGTGCGCGTGACGCGGATCGGGCGAGGAGGCGGCGACGGTGCCGCAGGTTGGCGCGGCGTCCTGGCCTACGCGCTGCTGATCGTGGTGGCGCTCACGATGCTCGCGCCATTCCTCTACATGGTCAGCACGTCCCTCATGGACGAGCTGGAGGTCTTTCGTTTTCCGCCGCCGCTTCTGCCCGCCCACCCGCGCTGGCGGAACTACCCGGAGGCGCTTACCGCGTTGCCGTTCGGCCGCTTCTTTCTGGTCTCCGGCGTGACCAGCGTCACGGTGGTGCTGGGCACGCTCCTGTCCTCCGCGACAGCGGGGTACGCCTTCGCGCGACTGGAGTTCCCGGGTCGTGACCGGGTTTTCCTGCTCTACCTCTCGACGCTCATGGTGCCGGGAATCGTGCTGCTCATCCCCCGCTTCCTGCTGGTCAATGCGCTGGGATGGGTGGACACCTTCCGCGGGCTGATCGTCACCGAGCTGGTGCAGGTCTGGGGGATCTTCCTCCTGCGGCAGTACTTCCTCTCCGTTCCCCGCGACCTGGAGGACGCGGCCCGGATCAATGGGGCGAGCGAATGGCGGGTGTTCACCCGCATAGCCCTCCCGCTGGCACGTCCGGCGCTCGCGACCGTCGCGCTCTTCATCTTCGTGGACCAGTGGAAGGGCTTCCTCTGGCCGCTCATCGTGACCCGCTCCATGGACATGCGGCCAGTGGAGGTGGGGATCGCCCGCTTCGCCGGGATCTACTACGCCAACTGGCCGTATCAGAATGGCGGTGTCCGTGCTGGCGATCCTGCCGATCCTGGTGCTGTTCCTGTTCGCGCAGCGGTACTTCATCCGGGGCATTCAGCTCACCGGTCTGAAGGGTTAGCCGGTCTCCAGGGAAGGGGCGGGGCCTCCGTCTTGCGGGCCGTGACACTCCGGCCAAGGTTGAACGCCAGGTCCACCGATTCCCGACGGAGCAGAACCCATGCGTCGCCTGATGATCCCCCTCCTCGCGCTCGCGGCAGCCGGGTGCGCATCCAATCCTCCCGCCACCGCGGCGCCACCGCCCGTGGCCGGTGGGATGCCGGCGGAGTCGGCGGGCGCGCGCCCGGTGCCGTATCCGGTGATCCCGCCGCCGTCGTTCGAAGGGGCCGTGTCCCGCAACACGCGCACGACATTCTGGGGAGCCCGGGTCTGCGTACTGGGAGCAGTGGGCGGAGTACGCCATCGAGGCCCGGGTGGACGTGGAGGCAAAGACGCTGGACGGCTCCGAGACCATCCGATACCACAACCACGCCCCGACGCCTCTGGCCGTGCTCGTGCTGAACGTGACGCAGAACGTGCATGCCGAGGGAGTTGTGAGAAACGGGCCGGCCGAGGTGACCGGGGGGATGAACATCCGGCGGGTGGCGGTGAACGGGGAGGAGCTGGGGAAGACGGACAGCGAGCGCAACCCGGGGTGGGCGGTGGATGGCACGGTGATGTACATCGTTCCGCCTGACCCGGTGCAGCCGGGGGACACCGTCGACCTGGCGCTGGATTTCGATTTCAAGCTGCCGCAGTCGGGCGTGGGCGGACGCATGGGGTACAGCCACGACAACCTGCTGTACCTCGGCTACTGGTACCCCCAGATGGCGGTCTACGACGACGTCATCGGCTGGCACGCCGAGCCGTTCCGGGGCAACGCCGAGTTCTACGCCGACTTCGGCGATTACGACGTAACCGTGGACGCGCCCGCGGGCTGGCTGGTCATGGGGACCGGGACCCTGGACAACGCCGACGAAGTGCTCCAGGGGGACGTCGTCCGGCGGCTCAGGCGGGCGGAGTCGAGCGACTCGATCATCCACGTGGTCACGCACGACGCCGGCGCGCATGCCACCGCGGACTCACCCGACGGCCGACTCAGCTGGCACTTCGAGGCCGACAGCGTCCACGACGTGGCGTTCGCCGTGATGAAGGACTTCGCCTGGGACGCCGCCCGCACGGACGTGGGCGACCGCGATGGCGACGGCCACGCCGACTACGCGCGCGTGGACGCATTCTGGCGACGGAACGCGCAGACGTGGGCGGAGGCGGCGCGCTTCGCGCAGCAGTCCATCGCCTTCCACTCCCGGTTCACCGGACTGTCGTACGCGTGGCCGCACATGAGCGCCGTGGAGGGCGGCGGAATCATCGGGGGCGGGATGGAGTTCCCGATGATGACGCTGATCGGGGCGTACGAAGGGCGTTCGGACACGGCGCTGTACAGCGTGGTGGCGCACGAGCTGGGGCACGAGTGGCTGCCGATGATGGTCAGCTCGAACGAGCGTCGCTACGCGTGGATGGACGAAGGCACGACGACGTTCCTCGAGGACAACGCACAGGCCAGCTTCTATCCAGGGTCCGAGCCGTTCCTGAACGAGCAGCAGACGTACCTGCAGGTGGCGAAGGCGAGGGCGGAAGGGCCGATCATGCGCTGGTCCGACTTCCAGTACCCGGGTCCCGCCTACGGCGTGGCGTCGTATCCGAAGCCCGCATCGGTGCTTCACGCGCTCACGGGCGTCCTGGGCGAGGACACGTTCAACAAGGCGTTCCGCGCGTTCTTCGAGCGGTGGGCGTTCAAGCACCCCTACCCGTGGGACCTGTTCAACACGTTCGAGGACGTGAGCGGTCGCGACCTGGACTGGTTCTGGCGCAGCTGGTACTACGAGAGCAGCGGGGACGGGAAATGGTGGCTCGACCAGGCGGTGTCGGACGTGACCCGGCTCGCGGACGGGCAGACCCGGGTCACGGTCCGGAACATCGGCTGGATCCCCATGCCGGTGCCGCTCACGGTCACGCGCGGGTCCGCCACGAGCACCCGCACGGTTCCGGTGGACGCGTGGCTCGACGGAGCGGCCGCCGTCACGATCACGCTTCCCGCGGGCGATCCGGTGACGCGCGTAGAGATCGACGCGGACCATTTCTTCCCCGACATCGATCGCTCCAACAACGTGTGGACCGGTGGCTGAGCCCCGCGGCCGGGAGGTCCGTGACGAGCGTCCGCGGGTTGCAGCGGAGCCGACGAGGCGCAGTCGCAGGGGACGGTGAATGGCTCGACAGAAACGGTGGATGCGGCAGCCGCTCTCGTGGCGGCGCGGAGGCGCCATAGCACTGCTGGTGCTCCTGATCGTGGCCGCCGCCTCGATCTACCTGGACAATGCCGGGACCACGGAGCTCCAGCCGGTGATCGATCGCATGAAGAGCCGCGGCAAGGAGCCGGCGGAGCTGGTGGCGACCATCGGGCGCAGTGCGCGGGTCGTGCTCCTCTCGGACGAGCACGGCCAGGTGGCGCCGAAACGGGTGGCGGCATCCGCGATCCGCGCCATGGCCAGCGGCGCGGGGCTCGACGCCGTCGTCCTCGAGGTGCCGAGCGACGAGCAGCCCTACATAGACTCCTATCTCGCCAGCCCGGATGACAACGCCACGGTGCTGCTCTCCCGCCCGGCCGCCGTGCGGGAAGCGGACGGCACGGCGCGCGCCTACCTCGAGATCTATCGGGCCGTTCGGGCGGTGAACCGTGAGGTCGGGGCGGCCCGGCGCGTGGGGATCATCGCCGCGGATCTTCCCGGCTGGCCGCCGCCCGAAGGGACGCCGCCCGAGCGGGTGGCGGCCATGTACGCTCGCCGGCCCGCGCACATGCTGCGTCAGCTCGACGAGCGGCTTCTGTCCATCAATCCCGAGGCTCGCCTGCTGGTTTTCGTCGACGGGTACCTCACGCTGCACGGCACCCGGGGAGAGCTCCGCTCGGCCGGAGGACGCGCGCAGGAAGTGACGTGGCTGGGGGACCTCCTGCGGCGCCGAGACGCGGGCGACACGCGCACCGTTCTGCTGGACGCGGGGCGACCCGGCGCCGGCGTGCTCGGGTCACTGCCCGAATACCGCGGCACCGCCCTCTTCCGCCCGCTGGGTCGCGCGCTCGGGAACGCGACCGGTATGCGCGTGGACGAATCCTTCGACGAGGTCACGGACCCCGTGCTCACGCCCGCGTCGCCGGGCCTGACTCTGGAGATCCTGCCGCACGGGTACACGATGCACGACATCGCCGACGGCTACGTTTTCCTGGGAACGGAGCGGTAAGGGAGCGTAGGCGCCGGCCGGCAGGGGTCGGGCCCACCGGCGCCTCCGTCCGATCGGCTCACGCCTGCTCCGCGGCCTGGTAGCCGGCGTCCGCCACCGCCGCGCTCATCTCCCGCGGGCTGGTCAGGCTCTCGTCGTAGTCCACCAGCGCCTTGCCGTCGTCCAGTTGCACGCGCGCACTGCGCACGCCGGACAGACCCTCCAGCGCGCTCTTCACGGTGTGCACGCAGTGGTGGCACGTCATGCCCGTCACATTCAATGTCGTTCTCGCCATTGTCGGCTCCCTTCGTTCAGGTTTCAGGAAATCACCGGACCATCGTCGCCCTGCCCAGCCTGCGCAGACGCAGCGAGTTGCTCACCACGCTCACGGAGCTCATCGCCATGGCGGCGCTCCCGATCACGGGCGAGAGGAGGATCCCCCAGACCGGGTACAGCACGCCGGCCGCGATAGGGATCCCGATCGCATTGTAAATGAAGGCCCAGAACAGGTTCTGTTTGATCACGCGCATGGTTCGGCGCGACAGGTGGATGGCGTCGGGAACGCCGTTGAGGTCTCCGCCCATGAGCGTGATGTCGGAGGCCTCGAGCGCCACGTCGGTCCCGGTGCCAATGGCGATGCCGATGTCGGCCTGCGCGAGGGCAGGGGCGTCGTTCAGGCCGTCGCCCACCATGCCCACCTTGCGGCCATCCGACTGCAGCCGCCGGATCTCATCGACCTTCGCCTTCGGCAGCACCTCCGCCACCACCCGGTCCACCCCCACGTCCGCGGCAATGGCTTCGGCCGTGGCGCGGTGGTCCCCGGTGAGCATCACCACCTCCAGTCCCATGGACCGGAGACGGCGGATCGCCGCCGCGCTCGACGGCTTCACCGGGTCCGCGATCCCGATCACGCCCAGCACCCGACCCTCGCTTCCCACGAACACCGGCGTCCTCGCCTTCGCCGCCATCCCCTCTGCGGCCTCCGCCAGCGCCCCGGGCTCCATGTCCTGCTCGGCCATGAACGCGCGGTTGCCCACGAACACCAGACGTCCGTCCACCACGGCTTCCGCTCCGCGGCCAGCCGTCGCGTAGAAATCCGCCGGCTCCGCGAGGAAGAGCTCGCGGGCGCGCGCTGCGTCCAGGATGGCGGCGGCGAGCGGGTGCTCGGACGCGGTCTCCAGCGATGCGGCCAGGCGGAGCAGCTCGTCGTCCGAGAAGCCGTCGCCGGACACGACCTCCACCACCGCCGGCTTCCCCTCGGTGATGGTCCCCGTCTTGTCCAGCACGATGGTGTCAAGCTTGTGGGCGGTCTCGAGCGACTCGCCACCCTTGAACAGCACGCCCCGCTCGGCGCCGGCGCCAGTCCCGGCCATGACAGCCGTGGGCGTGGCCAGCCCCATGGCGCACGGGCACGCAATGATCAGCACCGTGACGAACGTGACCAGCGCGTACATGAACGCCGGCTGAGGCCCCACGATCCACCAGGCGGCCGCCGCGACCAGCGCGATGCCGATGACGACGGGCACGAAGATCCCGGCGATGACGTCCGCCAGCCGCTGGATCGGCGCCTTCGAGCCCTGGGCGTCGCGCACCAGCTTGACGATCTGGGCCAGCGCCGTGTCGCGCCCCACCTTCGTCGCCTGGAACCGGAAGCTCCCCTGGCCGTTCATCGTGCCGCCCACCACCTCGTCGCCCTCCGCTTTCCCGACCGGTAGCGACTCGCCCGTGAGGAGCGACTCGTCCACCGCGCTCCGCCCTTCCACGACCCGGCCGTCCACCGGGATCCGCTCGCCCGGTCGCACGACGACAATGTCTCCGACGACTACATCGTCAATGTCCACGTCCGCCGCTTCGCCGCCCCGGACCACGCGCGCGACGCGCGGCTGGAGACCGGCCATCTTGCGGATCGCCTCGCTGGTGCGCCCCTTCGCCCTCGCCTCAAGCATCTTCCCGAGCAGGATCAGGGCGATGATCATGACCACCGCCTCGTAGTACACGTCCGCCGGGAGCCCCGCCCGTGTGAAGACCCCGGGCGCCACCGTGGCCACGATGCTGTACAGGAACGCGGCGCCGGTGCCCACCGCGATCAGCGTGTTCATGTCCGAGCTGGCGTGGAGAAGGCCGCTCCACGCGCCCTTGTAGAACTGACGGCCGGCCCAGAAGACCACGGGGAGGGTCAACCCCAGCAGGATCCAGGTCAGCACCCGTGGATCGATGGCGTAGAGCCACGGAAGCGCCGAGGCGAGGACCTGGTTCACCGGCGCCATCAGATGATGGAACAGGTCGTTCTGCATCGCCGCGGAGTCGCGCGCCATCAGCGGCATGGACGCCAGCATCGCGAACACGCTCACCACCGCCGCCAGGGAGAACTTGCTGCGCAGCGTCCGGTAGTCCCGCTCCCGCGCGATTCGCTCCCGCTCTGCCGGGTCCGCCACGTCCACGGGCGCCGCCAGCCTGTAGCCGGCCGCCTCCACCGCCGCCTCGAAGTCCTGCGGCGTCACGACGTCCGGGAGGTAGACGACCCGGGCCGTGCCGGTCGCGATGTTCACCGCCGCCGCCAGCACGCCCGTCAGCTGCTTCAGCTCGCCTTCGATCCCGCCTCCCGTCACCGCCATCTCCAGCCCCGCCACCTGGAGCTCGGTCTCCTCCAGGCGCGCGCCGTACCCCGCCGAGCGAATGGCGTCGACCAGGGACGTGGCGCTCGCCGACGACGGGTCGTACTCCACCGTCGCCCGCTCGGTGGCGAAGTTCACCCCCGCCGCCCGCACCCCCGCCGCTTTCGACAGCCCCTTCTGGACCCGCGACGCGCACGCCGCGCACGTCATCCCGGTCACCGGGATCTCCAGCTTCGCGAAGCCGGACGTGCGGCGCCCCTCTCCGTCCGCCTTCGTGGCCGTTGCAGTGCCATCCACCATGATTGCCCTTACTCCCGCACGTGCCTGTACATCAGGTCCATCACCTCGTCGTACGTCCGCTCCGCCGCGACCGGATCGCCCGAGCGCAGCGCGTCCGTCACGCAGTGCTGAAGGTGGCTCCGCATCAGCAGCTTCCCGACCCCCCGCAACGCGGCGTGAACCGACGCGATCTGCGTCAGGATGTCCGGGCAGTAGCGTCCCTCATCCACCATCTTCTCGATCCCGCGGACTTGCCCTTCGATCCGCTTCAGCCGCCTCGCCGCGGCCTCCCGCGTCTCTGGCTTTTCGGCCAGAGCGCCGTGGGTTGAATGGTCTTGCATGTCGTATCTCCCCAGTCTCCCCGGTCGATCGGATACGATCCGGACAGGCCACGGCCGCTTCGCGGCCTTCCTCCGCCAGCTGTGCCTCTGTAGCGGCTCCAACCCGCCGCGGAATCGGTACCCCCCTACCCTATGTAAGTGCCGGGAACCGGTCAAGGGGAGGTGGAGAGCGTGAAGCCGGGCCAGGGTGGCCGTGAAGCCGGGCCAGGGGGGCCGCGACCCGCACGCAGCCGCGTGCCCGCCGGGGGCGCCTCGGCGCGCGTCCCGCCCGTGGCATGCCTCGTGAAACGAAGCGGAGCCCATGACCGAACGACAGGGCTGGTGGCGACGGTTGGGCGACAAGGACTCCGGGTTCCGCTACGAGAAGGTGGACGGAGGCGAGCTCGTGTGGGAGGCAGGGCTGTCGCGGATCGAGCGGCTGGCGATCCCGCCGGGATGGACGGACGTGCACATCGCACCGACCTCGCAGCGGAAGGTACAGGCGTGGGGGCGGGATGCGGCGGGTCGGAAGCAGTACATCTACAGCGAGGAAGCGGTGGAGGCGCGTCAGGCGCGGAAGTGGGCGAGGGTGCTCGCTTACGCGCGCGTGGTGCCTCGCCTGCGCGCGGCGACGAACGAGCATCTGAAGCGGGAGGGTCCCGGGCCGGAGAAGGTCCTGGCGACGGTGGTGCGTCTGATGAGCCGGTCGTTCTTCCGGATCGGGAGCGAGCGGTACGCGGTGGAGAACCGGACGTTCGGGATTGCGACGCTGAAGAAGCGACACCTGGAGATCCGCGGAACGGACCTCATCTTCACATACCGGGGGAAGCGGCGTAAGGACCAGCGGCGGGTGGTGGCGGACACGCCGCTGGTAGAGATTCTCCGTGAGATCAAGGGACTGCCGGGGTCGCGGCTGTTCCGCTATCGCAACGGGGAAGGGAGCGTGTGCAACGTCACGGCGAAGCAGGTGAACCGCTATATCAAGGAGATCGTGGGGGAGCGCTACACGTCGAAGGACCTGCGCACGTTCGGGGGGACGGTGAGGGCGGCGACGATCCTGGCGGACATCGGTTCGGCGTCGAGCGACCGCGAGGCGCACAGGAATACGGTGCTGACTGCACGGCTGGTGGCGAGCGAGCTCGGGAACACGCCGGCGATCGCGCGCAGCGCCTACATCCATCCGGCGGTGTTCGAGGAGTACGAGTCGGAGGGACGGACGATCGAGCCGCTGATGCGGAAGCAGGAGCGTGCGGTGCACTCGCAGGAGCCTGTGGAGTACTACCCGGAGGAAGCCGCGCTCATGCGTTTTCTGGAGCGGTACGGGTGAGCCGGCGTTCAAGTTCCGGCGGCACGCGCGTTACCTTTGAGTGAAACCCGGCCGCCCCGGCCGGGCGTAGATGGTGTAGCACAGGGGAGCCTCCGCACGATGCCACGAAACGCTCGACAGCTGGACCCGGATCGCCGCTTCGGCCGAGCCCTCGGCTGGGCCCTGGCGATCTCCGTCCTGGTGCACGCCGCGGCATTCCTCTACTTCGACGCGAATCCGCTGCCGCGCCTGCCGCTGGCCGCGGCCGGCGAGCAACGGGGCGATTCCCGGGCCGCGCGCGGCGGCGGCATGCAGGAGGTCGCTCTCGAGCCGCCCTCGGCGCCCACCCCGCCCGCGCCCGTTCAGGTCCGGCCGGTGGTGGAGACGCCCGACGTGGAGCAGCCGGTCCCCGAGGAAGTCCCGGACGAGCTGCCGGCGGTGGCGCTGGTTCGAGGGCCTCGCACGTCCGGCGGAGCAGGCCCGCTGCCGGAGATCGGAGTCGGCGCCGGCGACGGTTCCGGCGCCGGTGGTGGCGGGACGGCGTCGTCCGGCCGGAGCGGCGTGGTCCCTCCTCGCCCGCGCGGGATGATCCTCCCTCCGGGCGATCGTCCGGATCAGGTACGCGGCAAGGAAGTCGACGTCTGGGTGTTCGTAGCGCCGAACGGCCATGTGGTCGCCGACTCGACGCGCCTCGATCCATCGACGGGCGATCGGTCTTTCGACCGCCGGCTGCGAGAGCACGCCGCCGCCTGGATCTTCGAGGCGGCGAAGAAGAACGGCCGGGCGGTGGCGGACTGGTTCCGCTACACGATCGTCATGTAGCGGAACCCGGAACACGTCCGTGAGCCACGCGTACCGAACCGAGATGGAAGTCCGCTGGGCGGACCTGGACGCCAACGGCCACGTCCGGAACACCGCCTACAGCGAGTTCGCGACGCACGCCCGGCTTCGTTTCCTGGCATCCCGCGGATTCCCGCCGGAGCGTTTCACCACGATGGGGATGGGCCCGATCTTTTTCCGGGAGGAGACGGTCTTCCGGCGGGAGCTCCACCTGGGTGACACGGTCACCATCGAGATCCTCTCCCACGGGCTGGCGCCCGACGTCTCGCGCTGGCGGGTGATCCACAGGATCCTGCGGCCGGACGGCGAGGAGGCCGCCCGGGTCACGGTGGAGGGGGCGTGGATGGATCTGGCGGCCCGGAAGCTTGCCGCTCCGCCGGGCGACCTTGCCGACGCGCTCCGGGACCTGCCGCGCAGCGAGGAGTTCGAGGACCTGCGGTCCGTCCTGCGCCGGGCATCCGGGTAGCGGGGCCACCACGCGATCGGGCGCCGCAAGCCTCACGGCTCGCGGCGCCCGGGCGCCAGCGGCGGCGGCCTCCGCCCTGCCTCAGACCTTCAGGACCCCGGAGCGACCGGCGTTCCCTTCCAGTAGAGCGTCGCCGGCACCACGTTGCAGTTGAACGCGAAGCCGAGATCGATCTCGGTCGCGTCGCCGGCCGCTACGGCGGTTTCGATCTGCGCGTCTGTGGTGAGGTGCGTGCGGGCCGCCTCCTTGCTCGTGAACACCACCTCGATCACTTCCCAGGCGATGTTGAAGTCGGGTCCTCCCGGTGGGTCCGCGACGTGGTCGTGGCCGAGGTTCGTCGGGTCGCTGCCGTAGACGTCAGGCATGGCATCCATGGCCACCTGCGCCACGAGGCCGTCGTGGTCGGGGCAGTTTCCCGGTACACCCATGCAGTTGAGGACGCCCACGTCCGCATCCGCAGGATACTCCACCAGATACAACGGTGAGACCGCATGCGCGTTTGCCTTGGACGGCAACGGGGCGTGAATGGGCGTGAGCAGGTACATCAGCTCGCCGCTGTCCGCGTTGTATGCGGGCTCGATGGCGACCTGGCCGAAGATGCGCTCGCCGGTGGGCATCTCGCTCGCCGGTGCGAACGAGGCCGCGGCGGCCGCCATGGCCGTCGGTGCGGCCGGGGCGGGTGGGGGCGAGGTGGGGGAGTCGGCACTGCACGCGGCCACCAGGGGAACGACGACGGCGGCTGCCAGCGCCCGCGAGAAGGTACGGGTCTTCACGACGATCTCCTTAACCTGAGGAGCAGTTGTGCCGCGCAAGGGCGGCATTTTGCGCGTGAGTGCGCAAAAACAACAAAGGTCCCGGTGCGAACGGGACCTTGCGTGGGTCGGCCGGGACCGCCGCACGTCCGACGATCCTGGAGAGCTTGTACAGCAACTCTCATGGACGAACATGGAAGGTTCAAGGCCGGATCGAGCAGAATTCGAGGTCTGACGCGGACCAGAATCCGCCCCGGCAGGTACTCTGGTGCGGCATACGCCACGGGCGTAGCGTTGTGTGGCCGGCGGTCGGCGGGGAACAGGGAAGCGAAGAGAGCCAGCCTTTCTCGGCGGCGAGAGGAGAAGCCACTGCCCAGACTCGTTGCGCGTCCCGGGGCTCGTGCCGCCCTGGAGCGGTGGCTCGAAACGTCCGGCTCGCTCATGGCCGCTGCGGCCGCCAGCCCGGACGCGCGCCCTCTCCAGGGCCGTGGCACGGTCTACGTGTTGCCCCGGCCGGACGGCGGCGCCGGGCGGTGGGTGGTCAGACACTATCACCGGGGCGGGGCGGTGGCCGGCAACCTCGGAGACCGCTATCTGCGCCTCGGGACGCCGAGGCCCTTCCGGGAGTTCCACGTCTCGGCCAAGCTGCAGGAGCTGGGCATCCCCGCGCCGGCGCCGGTAGGCGCGGCCGTGTACCCTTCGGGCATCTGGTACCGCGGCGACCTGGTGACGGAATGGATCCCGGCGTCGCGCGACCTGGCAGAAGTGCTGTTCGAGGGCGCGCCCGCGGATGGTGGGCCGGGGCGGGAATCCGAAGGGGGCGAAGAGTCCGGCGGCGTCCCGGCCGGGGGCGCTGCGGCGCTGGAAGCTGCGGGGCGGCTGCTTCGTCGCCTGCACGACGCGGGCGTGCGGCACCCGGACCTCAACCTCAAGAACATCCTGGTCGTGGAGCGCGACGATGGTCCGGCTGCTTTCGTGATCGACCTGGACGGCGTGCGGGTCGGGGAACCCGTCGAGGCGGCCGGGCGTCGTCGCATGATCGAGCGGTTCTGGCGCTCGGCCCGGAAATGGGAGCGACGAACCGGGCGCGTGCTCGACGGCGCCGCGCACGCCGCCTTCGAAGCAGGTTACGGAAGCTGACGCCGGGGGCGGCGCGCGGCTTCGCCGGAATTCCGTGCGGACGGCAACCCTGAAGCGGGATGGTGCATCAAAGGATTCACCGTCCGTCGTCATCCCTTTGTCCCGAGGTGCAGTCCATGTGGAAGGACTTCCGCTTCGCCTGGCGCGGCCTGGCACGGAGCCCCGGCTTCGCCCTGGTGGCGATTCTCACGCTTGCCCTGGGGATCGGCGCGAGCACGGCCGTGTTCACGCTGGTGGACGGCGTCCTGCTGCGCCCGCTGCCGTACCCGGCCCCGGACCGGCTGGTCTCGCTGGACCACGAAGGGCGCGGAGGGGAAGACGAGCTGCCCATCTCCCCCGGCCTGTACGTGCTGTACCAGGAGCACGCACGCACGCTCTCGTCGCTGGCCATGTACCAGGGCGTCGTCGCCAACATCGTAGGGGACGACGGGGAGGCGGAGCGGGTGGACGGGCAGGCTGTGACGCCGTCTCTGTTCGACGTGCTTCGGGTCCCGCCCGCGATGGGACGCGGGTTGCTGGCCCCGGACGGAGAGTCGGGTGCCGAGCCGGTGATGGTGCTGAGCGATGCGCTCTGGCGGACCATGTTCGGACGGGACCCGGGCGTGGTGGGGCAGACCGTGCGCGTGGACGGGGTTTCGCGCCGGGTGGTGGGAGTCATGCCGGCCGGCTTCCAGTTCCCCGGGGCCGGGACTCGCCTGTGGATCCCCATGCAGGTGGACGCGGTGAACGCGCCGCTGGGGGCGTTCTCTCCGGACGCGGTCGGGCGGATGGTGGACGGCGCCACGCCGGAGTCGGTCCGCTCCGAGCTGAGCGGGCTGATCCAGCAGCTGCCGGAGCTGCGCCCCGATGCGGGTCCGGTGCTCGGATTCCTGCGCGAAGTCAAGCTGGCGGCCGTTCCCCGGCCGCTGAAAGCGGCGACGGTGGGCGATATCGGCAGGACATTGTGGACGCTCCTGGGGATGGTCGGGTTCGTGCTCCTGATCGCGTGCGCCAACGTGGCCAACCTGCTGCTGGTCAGGGCGGAGGGGCGGCAGCGGGAGCTGGCGCTGCGACGGGCGATCGGCGCGGGACGGTGGCAGGTGCTGCGTCCATTCCTCGCCGAGAGCGTGGTCCTGGCCGGGATCGGAGGCGCCCTCGGCGCCGGGTTGGCCGCGGTGGCGGTGCGGGCAGCGCTCGGCATGGCGAGCGCAGAGCTGCCGAGGGCGGCGGAGGTAGGCGTGGACCTGCGCGTTCTGGCGTTCACGGCGGCTGCATCGCTCCTGGCCGCGCTCCTTTTCGGGCCCGTGCCCGCACTGCGCTACGCGCGCAGCGACCTGTCGGCTCACCTGAAGGACGGGGGCGGTCGCGGCGGCACGGCGGGGCGGGACCGGCACCGGGTGCGGAACGCGCTGGTGGTGGCGCAGGTAGCGCTGGCACTGGTGCTACTGATCGGGTCGGGGCTGATGGTGCGGAGCATGATGGCGCTTCTGGCCGTGGATCCGGGTTTCCAGCCGGAGAGCGTGCTGACGGCGAGGTTATCGGTGCCGCCAGGGGAGATCCCGGAGGCGACGGCCGTCGCCGACTACTATCGGACGCTGGAATCGCGGCTGCGCAGCCAGCCGGGCGTCCGCGGGGTGGGAGCGATCAGCGCCGTCCCGCTTACCGGGAACGTGAGCTTCTTCGCCCACGACATCGAGGACCACCCCACGGCGCCCGATGCCATTCCACCGCTCGCGCACGGCGCGTGGGTGGACCCCGGCTACTTCGAGACTCTGGGCATCCCGCTGGTGGAAGGCCGCAGCTTCGAAGATGGCGACGCGGGGAACGGCTTCCGAGCGGTCGTGGTGAGCCAGGCGTTCGCGCAGCGCTGGTGGCCGGACGGGAGCGCGCTGGGAAAGCGTCTGCGCCCCGGCGGCGGCGAGTGGTGGCAGGTGGTGGGCGTGGTCGGCAACGTCCGGAACCGCAGTCTCTCCGACGACCCCGAGGAGATGATCTACTACCCGACGCTGGTAGGGGAGCCCGACCAGCCGGGGGCGATCCGCGGCCGGGACCTCGTGGTGCGGGTGGACGGCGATCCCGCGCGCTTCCTCCCGGTGCTGCGACGTGAGGTCCGCGAGCTCAACGCCCGCATCCCGCTGGCCAACCCGCGCCCGCTGGAGACGGTGGTGACTCGCTCGGCGTCGCGGACTTCGTTCACAATGGTCGTGCTCGGAGTCGCGTCGCTGGTGGCGCTCCTGCTCGGGGTCATCGGAATCTACGGTGTGGTGTCGTACGTGGTGAGCCAGCGCACCCGTGAGATCGGGGTACGCATGGCCCTCGGAGCCGCGGGATCGGCCGTGCGCGGGATGGTGCTGCGCCAGGGGATGCTGCTGGCGGGGGTCGGCGTCGTGCTCGGTCTGGTCGCGGCGGCGGCCGCCAGTCGCCTGCTGGCTTCTCTTCTCTATGGCGTAAGCGCCACGGATCCGCTGACCTACGCCGCGGTGGCCGCGCTCCTCACGGCAGTGGCCGCGGCGGCGAGCTGGATCCCCGCCCGCCGCGCCGCTGGCGTGGATCCCGCCACGGCGCTCCGGAACGAGTGAGGCTTGACGGACTCCCGTCTCGCGGGCGGTTGACTTCGACCGGCCCAGACGGGAGCTTCCCGGCGCCATGAATCGAAGCCACTCGCCGGCCCCGGCCCGGATCTGCATCGTCATGTTGAGCGCGCTGGGAGACGCCGTCCACGTGCTCCCCGTGGTGAACGCATTGAAGCGCGCCTGGCCGGAGACCCGGATCACCTGGGTGGTGCAGCCGGTGCCCTATCTCCTGGTGCGCGACCACCCGGCGGTGGACCGCCTCGTGGTCTTCCACCGCCGGCGGGGCATGGCGGCCTGGCGCTCCTTCGCGGACACCGCCCGCAAGCTGCGCGAGTCCCGCTTCGACATCCTGCTGGCGCTCCAGGTGTACGCGAAGGCCGGTGTCCTGGCCGCGCTCGCCAGGGCCGACCGCAAGATCGGCTTCGACCGCGCCCGCGCCCGGGACCTGAACTGGCTGGTCACGAATGAGCGGATCCGCCCGCACCCCGTTCAGCACGTCCAGGACCAGTATCTCGAATTCCTCGAGCACCTGGGCGTGGACCCGTTTCCGGTCGAGTGGCGGATCCAGATCCGGGACGAGGAGCGCGCGGCGCAGCGATCGTTCCTGGACGGTCTGGATCGCCCGGGGTGCGGCGTCGTCGTCGGGACGAGCAAGCCGGAGAAGAACTGGGCTCCCGAGCGGTACGCGCGGCTCCTCGACGCGCTGGAGCAGGATTTCGGCCTGCGCCCCGTCCTCGTCGGCGGCCCTTCGGCGGTCGAGCGCCGGCTGGCGGACGACATCCTGTCGCGCACGGGGGCGAGGGTCGTCGACACGCTCGGGGACGACCTGCGCCGGCTGATCTGGCTGCTTGACGGGCTGCCGCTCGTCGTCAGCCCGGACACCGGGCCGCTGCACCTGGCCCGCGCCCTGGACACACCCGTCGTGGGACTCTACGGCTACACCAACCCCAAGCGGTACGGCCCGTACCGCAAGTACGGCGAGCTCGTCGTGGACGGATATGCGCGGCATCCCGGGGAAGACTACCCGCCGAGCATGGAGTACCGCCCGGACGGGATGAAGCGGGTTCACGTGGACGACGTGCTGGCGGCGGTGGAGCGGGGGCTGAGCGTGGCGGGCACCGGGTAGGGGGCAGCGCCAGGAAGCGGCATCGCCGGGAGAGGCGGGCCGACGTAGATTGGCAGGACCCCCCTCGCAGCCTCTACCCCCCCGAGCCATGGCCATCGAAAAGCGAATCCTCTGGGTGGACGACGAAGTCGAGCTCCTCGAGCCGCATCTCCTGTTTCTGCGGCAGCGTGGCTACGGCGTCGACACCACGACCAACGGCGACGATGCGCTGGAGCTGCTGCGCCGCTCCGTGTACGACCTGGTCCTGCTGGACGAGCAGATGCCCGGCCGCAGCGGACTGGAGGTCCTGTCGCTGATCCGGCGCCAGGAGCCGCACGCCCGGATCGTCATGGTGACCAAGTCCGAGGAGGACCGCACGCTCGAGGAGGCGATCGGTCGCCGTGTGGACGACTACCTGGTCAAGCCGGCGTCACCCCGGCAGGTGCTCTCGGTGGTGACTCGCCTGCTGGAAGGCTCGCAGCTGCGGCAGCAGCAGGCGGCCCAGGATTTCGCGGGGCGCTTCCTGGACCTGTCTCGTGCGAAGGACAGTGCCTCGGGGTGGCAGGACTACGTCGAGGTCTATTCCGAGCTCGTGGACTGGGATCTCCGCCTCGAGGAAGCGAAGGAGGCGGGGCTGCTGGACTCGGTGCGCGCCCTGAAGAGCGACCTGCGGCGGCAGTTCGGCACCTACATGCAGAGTGCCTACGTGGAATGGCTGCGCGCCTCCCCGTCGGGGAGGCCTCCGCTGAGCACCGACGTGGTGCGTCGCTGGCTGGCGCCGCGCGTCGGCGCCGGCGCCATCCTGTTCGTGGTGATCGACTGCCTCCGCCTCGACCAGTGGCGCAGCCTGCGGCCGCTGCTCGCCGACGTGTTCGACATCGAGGAGGAGCTGTATCTCAGCATTCTCCCGACGGCCACGCCATACTCCCGCAACGCGCTGTTCAGCGGCCGCTTCCCGGACGAGATCGCGCGCGCCCGGCCGGACTGGTGGGGCACCGACGAGGGCAGCCTGAACGGGTTCGAGGACGAGCTGCTGCGGGAGCACCTGGCAGAGCTGGTGGGCGAGAATGTGCCGGTCCATTACGAGAAGGTGTTCACCGACGACGAGGCGGACGAGCTGGCGGCGAGGGTCCGGAACGCCATCCGGAGCGGGTCGGTGGTGAGCATGGTCTTCAATTTCGTGGACCTGCTCACCCACGGCCGGAGCGAGTCGTCGCTTCTCATGGAGGTGGCACGGGACGTCCATGGGCTGCGCGCGCTCACGCGCCAGTGGTTCGAGCGCTCTGCGGCGCTCCGGATCCTCCGCGATGCCGCGGCGGAGGGGATCGAGGTGGTCCTCACCAGCGACCACGGCTCCATCCTCTGCGAGAGGCCTGTGACGGTGTACGCGCGCCGGGACGCGACCTCCAACCTTCGCTACAAGTTCGGCCAGGACCTGCGCGCCGAGGAGCCAGAGGCGGTGCTGGCGGTGAAGGACGAGCGCCTGCTCCGCTTCCCCCCGGGCCGCCTCGCCACCAACTACCTCATCGCCCTGGAAGACTACTTCTTCGTATACCCGACCAAGCTGCGGGAATACCAGGCCCGCTACCGGGGCTCGTTCCTCCACGGCGGCGCCACCCCGGAAGAGATGATCCTGCCGATCGCGACGCTCACGCCGAGGTGACCGGGATCCGTGGACCGGGAACCAGTTGCCCGGACCCGTTGACGGGCTCCCGGTCCCGATCAACGGCTTGCGAATCCCGCCCCCGGCTCGCCCCCGGCGCCCGCTCCCCGGGCTGGACCCCTCGCCCTGATGCGCGGTACAATGCGGACTGTGACGCGGCGGGGAGCGCCGCATCCTCCATGGCTGCAACGCGGACGCTGATGTGCGCCTGTACCTGAGAATCCTCGGCTACCTGCGGCCCTACGTGGGGCTGTTCGTGGTCAGCGTCGTCGCCATGGTGGTGTTCAGCGCCCTGGACGCATTCAGCATGGTCATGCTGATCCCGTTCCTGGGGATGCTGTTCGGCAACGCATCACAGGCGGGAATGTCGCTCTTCGCGGGGCGCGAGGGACGGATCTACGATCTCCTCGAGGCCGCGATCGGCGGGCTGGTGCCGACGGGCGAGCCGATGGTGGGCCTGCGCAACGTCCTGCTGCTTCTTTTCGGGCTGTTCCTCGTGAAGAACATCGCGCTCTACGTACAGACGTACACGGTGGCGGTGATCGAGCAGCGGGTGACGCGGGATCTCCGGAACGAGATCTACGAGCACCTGATGGAGATGGACCTCGGCTTCTTCCAGCGCACGAAGGCAGGCCAGATCATCTCGCGGATCACGAACGACGTGGACCAGCTTCGCACGCTGGTGACGCGCAACCTGGCGACGGGTCTGTCGAACGTGATCCAGACGATGGTGTTCCTCGTGGTGCTGCTGATCATCTCCTGGCAGCTCACGCTGGCCACGCTCATCGCCCTGCCACTCATGGTCGGGCTGTGGAACAAGTTCCGGGACCGGGTCTGGAAAGGCGTGCTGCGGGTCTGGAACGCGGTGGGCGAGGTGTCGTCGCACATCCAGGAGACCGTGGGCGGCGTGCGGCTCGTGAAGGCCAGCGGCGCTGAGCGGTACGAGTCGGAGCGCTTCCGAGAGCTGACGCGGCGGCAGTACAAGGCGGCCGTGCGAAACGAGCGGTGGCGCACCTTCTTCCCGTCGGCGAACGAGATGATCATCGCGACGGCGCTGCTGGCCGTGCTCTGGTTCGGCAGCCGCCTGGTGCTGGTGCACGGGTCGCTGGCCCCCGACGCGTTCCTCGCGTTCACGGTCATGGCCGCGCGCATCCTCCCGCCGGTGAAGTGGCTCGGGAAATTCCCGTCGGTAGTACAGCCGGGGCTGGCGGCGGCGCAGCGGGGGTTCGAGCTGCTGGACGTGGACGCCGAGATCGACAACCGACCGGGCGCGCGCCCGGTGGACGGCCTGCGGGAGGGGATCCGGCTGGAGCGTGTGCGCTTCGAGTACGAGAAGGGCGAGCCGGTTCTGCGGGGCGTGGACATCGACATCGCCCGCGGACAGGTCGTGGCGCTGGTGGGGCCGAGCGGGGCGGGGAAGACGACGATCGCCAACCTGGTTCCGCGCTTCTACGACCCGAGCGGCGGCCGCATCACACTGGACGGGGAGGACCTGCGGGAGCTCCGGGTGGAGCAGCTCCGGAGCCTGATGGGGATCGTCACCCAGGAGACGATCCTCTTCCACGACACCGTACGCGCGAACATCGCCTACGGGAGGCTCGCCACCTCGGACGAGGAGCTGGAAACCGCGGCGAAGGCGGCTCACGCCCATGACTTCATCATGCAGCTGCCGGACGGGTACGACACCGTCCTCGGCGAGCGGGGGACGCGCCTGTCCGGCGGGCAGCGTCAGCGCGTGGCCATCGCCCGGGCCCTGCTGCGGAACGCACCGGTGCTGATCCTGGACGAAGCCACGAGCGCGCTGGACACCGAGAGCGAAGTGCTGGTCCAGGACGCCATCGAGCGTCTGATGGAGGACCGCACCGTGCTCGTCATCGCGCACAGGCTGTCCACGGTGCGCCGCGCGGACCGGATCGTGGTGCTCCAGAACGGGAGCGTGGAGGACCAGGGCACGCACGACGAGCTGCTGGCGCGCGACGGCCTGTACCGCCGCCTCTACGAGCTCCAGTTCGCCAGCGACGCACCGCTCCGGCCGCTGCCGACCTGAGGTGGCCCCCCGCCCGCTCCGCATCGCCGCGCAAAACGGCGCCCCCGTCTGGGGCGGCGCCGAGATCGCGCTGGCGCGGATCCTGGCCGGGCTCGAGGGCCGCGGCCACGACGTCGTCCTCTACTGCAACGATCCCGCGGTCGCGCGGGGAGCGGCGGAGCTGGGCATCCGTACCGAGCGGCGGCGCCTCGGCGGCGACCTCGCCATTCACGACGCGCTGCATTTCGCAATGGCGCTCCGCCATTTCCGCCCCGACGTGCTCATCCTCGGGACGTTCCGCAAGAGCTGGCTCGGAACGCTGGGCGCGCGGGTGGCCCGCGTGCCGCGCGTGGTGTCGCGCATCGGGCTGGAGACGGACGTCGCCCGCAACGCCAAGTACCGCTTCGTCTTCGGCCGCTGGGTGGACGCCGTGGTGTTCAACGCGGAGGCCACGCGGCAGCGGTTCCTGGCGACGATGCCCTCCTTCCGCGGCCCGGCCGTCACCATCTACACCGGCGTCCCGACCCCCGTAGCCCGGGGGGGCGGCAGCCTTCGGGACGAGCTCGGCATTCCGGCGGCCGCGCGAGTGGTGGGTTCGGTGGGGCGTCTGGCCGGGCAGAAGCGGTACGACCGGCTGGTCAGGGCGCTGGCGACGCTGTCCGACGCGCACGCGCTGATCGTGGGCGAGGGTGAGGAACGGCACGCGCTGCTGGCACTGGCGGCGGCGGAGGGCGTGGCGGACAGGCTCCACCTGCCCGGGCACTTCGCCGACGTGGGACCCGCGCTGGACGCGATGGACGTGTTCGTGCTCACGTCGGATCGGGAGGGGATGAGCAATGCCTTGCTGGAGGCGATGGCGGCCGGACTCCCGGTGGTGAGCACCGACGTGAGTGGCGCGGCCGAAGCGCTCGCTCCGCTGCCGGACGGCGCATCTCCCGGTGTGCTGGTGTCGAGCGATCCTGCGGAGATCGCGCGCGCGCTCGGCGTTCTGCTGGGCTCGCCCGGGAGACTGCAGGGGATGCGCGAAGCCGCGCTCCGCGTTTCGCGGGAACGCTTCTCGGAGGCCCGAATGCTGGACGCGTGGGAGCGCGTTCTCCTCGGAGCGGAGGATCGGTGAACCTGAAGGCCCTGGCAATGCGCGAGCTCCGGCGGCTGCGATATCAGCTCGCCCACACCGTCCTCCGGCGCAGGCTGGGCGACGAGTGGAATCGGCTCGGCGACTTCCGGCAACGCAGCTATCCGGACTATGCAACGTACGTGTCCCATCAGCGCACGAAGTTCGGCGCGCTGCGGTGGAAGTCCGTGGCGCGTCACGACACCCGTTTCCACGCCGCCCTGAGCGGCCGTCTCGACCGGCTGGGGAAGGACTTTCGTGGAGCATCGGTCCTCTGCCTCGCGGCCAGGCAGGGGACGGAAGTGCGGGCGTTCATCGACAGGGGCGCGTTCGCGGTGGGCATCGACCTGAATCCCGGCAGCGACAACCGGCACGTCGTGGTGGGCGATTTCCACGCGCTGCAGTTCGCCGACCGGTCCGTGCAATATGTCTACACGAACTCGCTGGACCACGCGTTCGCCCTGGACCGGGTCATCGCCGAGGTGAAACGGGTGCTTCGCCCCGCCGGCACGCTGATCGTCGAGGCCAACGCGAGCGCCGGAGACGGGGCGGCCTCGGCGGGACCGTACGAGGCGATGGTGTGGACGGACGTGGACGCCCTGCTCTCGCGACTGGTCGGCGGCGGCTTCCGGCTCGAGTCGAAGGAGCCGTTCGACCTTCCGTGGCCGGGCGAGCAGTTGGTGCTCCGCCCCGTGCCTGCGGCCTGAGGGCCCGATGAAGCTGGTGGTCCAGAGCGACAGCCGCGCCTGGGGCGGAAACGAGAAGTGGCTGATGCTGGTGGGCGAAGGTCTGGCCGACCGGGGCCACGACGTGCTGGTGTCCTGCCAGCGGGGAGGGACAGTGGCGGAGCGGGCGCGGGCCGCGGGGCTGCGCGTCACCCACGCCCGCCCGTCAGGCGACGCCGACCTCCTCCACGCCCTGGGCTTCGCGCGCATGCTTCGCCGCGAGCGGCCGGATGCGCTCCTTCTGTCCGCGTTCAAGCGCTCCTTCTGGGGGGGGTGGGCGGGGCGGCGTGCCGGGGTGCCGCGCATCGTGGAGCGACTCGGGATCGAGCGCGCCCTGCCCCGTCGCTGGAAGTACGTCCACGCGTTCCGCCATTACATCAATGCGCTGATCGTGAACTCACGGGCGATCCGGGAGACGTGGCTGTCATCGGCGCCGTGGTTCCCGGCCGGGGAAGTGCACGTGGTGCTGAACGGCATCCGTCCGCCCTCGTCCGGACGCAGCACCATCCGCGAGGAGCTCCGCCTCGGCGCGGACGAGAGCCTGGTGCTGGGGGCGGGGCGGCTGGAGGAGCGGAAGGGGTTCGACGTCCTGCTGCGCGCGTTCGCACGCGTGCGCGGCGGCTCCGCGCACCTGGCCGTGGCCGGAAGCGGACCCTCGGCGTCGGAGCTGCGGTCGCTGGCTGCCGTGCTGGGCGTGGCGGAACGGGTGCACTGGCTCGGGTTCCGCACCGACCTGGAGCAGGTCCTTGCGGGGGCGGACGTTTTCGCGCTGGCCAGCCGACGCGAGGGGATGGCCAACGTCATGCTCGAGGCCATGGCGGCGGGATGCCTGGTCGTGGCCACGGACGTGAGTGGTGTCATGGAGGCGCTGGGTCCCGTGGATGGAAGGAAGGGGGGCGGCTGGATCGTTCCCCCGGACGACGTGGATGCCATGGCCGCGGCGCTCGGAGCGGCCCTCGGCGCCGACGCCGCTTCGTCGGCGGCCATGCGGCGCGAGCTGGCATACCGTGTGTCCGAATGGTTCTCGCCGGAGCGCACGGTGGCGCACACCGAGCGGGTCCTGCTGGGAACGGGGGAGGCAGGGTGACGGCCGGCGGAGGTGGCAAGGCGGAGCTGGCGGAGGCGCGGGACATCTGCGTCGTCCTGCTCACCGGGCTGGGCGACGTGGTGCACGGGCTGCCGGTGGTGAACGCGCTCAAGCGGGCAGTTCCGGAGCGCCGGATCACGTGGGTGGTGGAGCCGATGCCCGCGCCTGTGCTCGAGGAGCACCCGGCCGTGGACCGGGTGGTGGTCTTCCACAAGAAGGACGGGGTGCGCGGCGTCGGCCGGCTGGCGGGCGAGCTCCGGCGCTCGCGCTTCGACGTCGCCATCAACCTCAACATCTACTTCAAGAGCGTCTTCCCCACGGTCCTCTCCCGCGCTCCGGTGCGGCTCGGCTTCGATCGGGGTCGGGCGGCGGACGCGGTCTGGCTGTTCGCGAACCACCCCCTTCCGCCGCGTCCGAGGGCCCACACCCAGGACATGTTCCTGGAGTTCCTCGAGCCGTTCGGCCTGAGCCCGGATCCGCTCGAGTGGCGCCTCTCCCCCACCCGCACCGAGCGGGCGGAGCAGGCGGCGTTCTTCGCGCGCTTCGATCGTCCCGTGGTGGCGGTGGTGCCGGCATCGGCGAATCCGAAGAAGGACTGGGTCGCGGAGCGGTACGCACGGGTGGTGGAAAGCCTGGAGCGCGATCACGGCTTCGCCACGCTGATCGTCGGCGGGCCCTCGGAGAGGGAGCGCGCGACCGCGGAAGCGATCGTGGCCGCTGCGGACGCGGCGCCGGTGGTCGCCCTCGGCGGGGGGATCCGGCGGCTGATCTGGATGCTGGAGGGAAGTGGGCTGGTGCTGGCGCCGGACACCGGCCCCGTGCACCTTGCCCGGGCCATGGGCGTTCCCGTCATAGGGCTGTACGGGCATACGAACCCGTGGCGCGTGGGGCCGTATCGCCGCTACCAGGAGCTGTGGGTGGACGCCTACACCGAGCCCGGCGAGGCCCCGGACCCCTCGAACGCCACCCCGAAGCTGGGACGGATGGAGCGGATCACCGTGGAGAAGGTGCTGGAGCGCGTGGCGCTGGCGGTGGAGCGCTATCCGCCGGACGGCAGGCCCGGGGCGGGGACGGACACCGCACGGCCGCGCGGGTGAGGGCGGGGCAGCCGGTGAGCGGGGGTGGGCGCGGGGGCGCGGGGGTGAAGGGGCTGCGTCGCGGCGTTCAGCACCGTATCGAATACGCCCTGGTCCTGCTTGCGCGAGGTCTCGACCGCATCCTCGGCCGCCGGGTCATGGAATGGGGAGTGACGCGGCTCGGGCGCTTCGCCTACCGCCCGCTCGGGATCCGGGCGCGCGTGGTCGAAGACCAGCTTCGCCGCGCGTTTCCGGACCGGGACGAGGCGTGGGTCCGCCGCACCGCCGCGGCGGCGTACGGGCACGTGGCCCGGGAAGGCCTCGCGCTGCTGCGGGTCTCGCGCCTCGGCCGCGACGACATCCTGGCGCTCACCGAAGTCGACGAGGGCGTCGATGCCATGAAGCGCGCCGTGGACGAAGGGACCGGCGCCGTTCTGGTCGCGGGGCATTTCGGCAACTGGGAGATCGGCGGCGCCGCCATCGCCGCACGGGGCATCCCGCTGGACGTGGTGGCCCGGCGCCAGTCCAACCCGCTCTTCGACCGGCTGGTGAACTCGGCTCGCGAACGCCTCGGGATGCGCGTGATCGAGCGCTGGGAGGCCACCCGGAAGTCCCTGCGCACGCTGCGGGAGGGCAGGGTTCTCGCCCTGGTCGCGGACCAGGACGCGCGGGCTGCGGGCGTTTTCGTGCCGTTCATGGGGCGCCCGGCCTCCACCTTTCGGGGACCAGCCGTCCTGGCGCAGAGGTCCGGCGCGCCCGTATTCATTGGCACGGCGCTGCGCCGGCCGGACGGGCGCTACGACGTGCGCGTCCGCGAGATCCCGCTGCCGTCCGGCGACGACCCGGAAGCGCAGGTGCGGGCCCTGACCGCCGCTCACGTGGCGGCCCTGGAATCCGCTGTCCGATCCGCACCCGAGCAGTACTTCTGGCACCACCGCCGCTGGAAGACGCCGCCGCCCGCAGGGGAACGGCCCCCAGGCGGGGAGGTATAAGCGCGTAGCGGAACGGAACCCTGGCTCTGGAAGCTATTTCGTGGTCTACATCTGCATACCGGCGTACAACGAGGAACGGACGATCGGCGTGGTCCTCTGGAAGATCCGGCAGGTGATGTCGGAGTTCGACCGGGACTACGAGGTGCTGGTGGTCGATGACGGCTCCACCGACGGGACGGGGGACGTCATCGAGCCGTACGCCCGGATCATGCCCGTCCACGTCCGGCGCCACGAGCGACGGGAGGGATACGCGTCGTCGCTCGACGCGCTCCTCCGGGAAGCCGTGGTGCGGTCGGCCTATCCCAAGCGGGACATCGTGGTCACACTCCAGGCCGACTTCACCGACGAGCCCGAGGATGTGGCCACGCTGGTCAAGCGGATCGAGGGCGGCGCGGACGTGGTCACCGGACGGGTCCAGCGCGGTCCGGACGGTGCCCGGCCCCTGGTGCGGTGGGCCCGCAGACTCTGGCACCACCTGCTCCGCCGGCTGCGCGCCGGGCACGGCGACGCCGACCTCTTCTCAGGATTCCGGGCGTACCGCGTGATCGTTCTGCGCAACGCGATGGAAGCGGCGGCGGATGCTCCACTGGCCACGGGCGACGTCTGGGCCGCCAGCGCAGAGCTGCTGGGACGCGTGCTCCCCCATTCCCGGCGCACCGAGACCGTGGAGGTTCGCTTCCGCCCCGCTCGCCGCCAGCGCACCAGCCGCTTCGATGGCTGGCGGTCCTCGGCGGATCTCGCGCGGCTGTTCCGATCCGGCACGGCGCGGTCGAGCTTCGCGCCACCGGCGGAGGCGGCGGGCGCGGTGAGCGTTGCGGACGCGGAGTCGCCGGGGAACGGAGGCGAGGGAGCGCGGCGCCCGGGCGCCCGCCGTGACCGGGAGACGCGGGGGTCGGCGTGAAGCGCCCGCGCCTGGCCGTCGCGGTGCTCGCGTGCTGCCTCGCCTTCACCACCGGCGGGGGCGCGCAGACGGCACCCCCCGATCGCTTCGTGCCGTTCGGCCCCGGGGAGCGGGCGGAATACGCCGTGTCGCTCGGGCTGTTCGGGAACGTCGGAAAAGGCTCCATGGAAGTGGTGGGCGTCGACTCGGTCGACGGGCACCCGACGTTCCACCTCCGTTTCACCGTGAAGGGGAAAGTGGCGTTCGCTGGCGTGGACGACGTGCTCGAGTCGTGGATGGACGTGAACGGGCTGTTCACCCGTCGCATCCACAAGGACCAGGACGAGGTCAACTACGAGACGGACCGCTGGTACGACGTCTATCCCGAGCAGATGATCTACCGGCGCCGCTCGACCGGCTCCGTGGACACGCTCGCCAGCGCCCAGCCGCTGGACGAGGTCTCGTTCCTCTACTACATCCGTACGCTCCCGCTGGAAGTGGGCGAGACGTACACGTTCGAGCGGTACTACAAGCGCTCGGGCAACCCGGTGACGCTGAAGGTGGTGCGTCGCGACACGATGGAGGGACTCAACGGGAGCAGGATCCCCGTGATCGTGGTGCGGCCGATCATCCAGACCCAGGGGCTGTTCGGCGAGGGTGGAGAGGCGGAGGTCTACTTCACGGATGACTGGCGCCGGATCCTGGTGAAGATGACGTCCAAGGTTCCGGTCATCGGTCGCCTCGGCCTCATGCTCACCAGCTACACGCCCGTGCCCCGCTGAGCCGGCCGCGGGTTCCGGATCCGAAGGGGAGGCGAGGATGAGCGATCACGGCGAGGTCGACCTTTCGCGGGTCCGGACGTTTCCGGTCGCGTTGCGGCCGAACAAGGTCCGGGCCGAGGACTTCGCCGGCGTTCCGGGCGACGATCGCTCGTTCGCCGCCTTCCTGCACTCCCTCCCCGACATCCTCCAGGCGCGCAGCTTCCTCGCGGTCGTGGACGCCATCGCGGCGGCGGCGAGGTCGGGCCGTGGCGTGGTGTGCATGATGGGCGGCCACGTGGTCAAGACCGGCGTCGGACCCCTTCTCATCGAGCTCGTGCGACGGGGCGTGGTCACGCAGCTGGCCAGCAACGGCTCCGCCGTGATCCACGACTACGAGAATGGCTCGCTGGGGTGGAACCAGCGAGGACGTGGAGGCGGGGCTCGCCGATGGCACCTTCGGCATGGCGGACGAGACCGGTCGCGAGATGAACGAGGCGATCCGCCGCGGCGCCCGAGAGGGATGGGGACTCGGCGAGTCGCTCGGCCGGGAGCTGGAAGCGTTCGCGGGGCGAGGCGAGCTGGCGCACGGGGAACGGTCGCTGCTCCTGGCCGCGCGGGCCGCAGGCGTGCAATTCACCGTCCACGCGGCGCTGGGCGCGGAGATCATCCATCAGCACCCTGCCGCCAATGGCGCCGCCATCGGCGACACGAGCATGCGGGATTTCCGCCGTCTGGCCGAGTCGCTGACCGGGCTGGAGGACGGGGTGGTGCTGAACCTCGGCTCGGCCGTCGTCATGCCCGAGGTCTTCCTGAAGGCGCTCACCGTGTGCCGGAACATCCATGACGGGCGACCCGGTGCGTTCACGGCCGTGGACCTGGACATGATCCGGCATTACCGGCCGCGCATGAACGTCGTGGAGCGACCCACGCGGACGGGTGGCGGGACGGGGTATCAGATCACCGGGCACCACGAGATCATGGTACCGCTGCTGGTGTGGGCGGTGCTCGATCGGCTGGAACGCTGATCCCGCCGGGCCGCGGCGCCGGGCCGGACTGCGGCCGGGCGAAGCGCAGCAGCAGGCGGTGCGACAGGTCCGCGGCGTACACGAAGAGCCGGTCGGCCGCCAGCCCGTAGAACGCCGCGCCGGGAACGCGCGCGACGGTGCGGACCCCGTCGCCGTCCACGGCCAGGATCCGTCCCTCGCCCCCTCGCTCCGCCGCGTAGACGCCGCCGCCGGGGGCCGCCGCCACGGCCACCAGCCGGCCCCGCTCGACTCCCGTTCGCACCACCGTGACCGTCCCGTCGGGATCCACGCGCGCGATGTCGCCCGAATACAGCGCGGCGAACACGCGCCCGTCCCGATCCGCCGCGACCTGGTAGACCGCCTGCCGCAGGTCGAGCCAGACCGCGGCGACGCCGCCCGGAGACACCCGCGTCAGACGCCCGGACCACTCGGCCACCAGCAGGCTCCCGTCCGGGAGCGTCGTCAGTCCGTAGGCAGGCCCGTCCACCGGCCTCGCGGCCACCAGCGCGGCGGTGCCATCCGGATCGGCACGGTAGAGATACGTCTCGTCGTGCGCCCGGGCGAGCACGTACACCCCCCCGCCAGGGGCGGGGGTGGGGGAGTAGAGGGCGTCGGCGGGGAGCCGGACGAGGGTGCGGGCGAAGCCGCCGTCGCCCGGCAGGAGGAGGAGCCGGGGGCGCGGCCGAAGCCCCACAGCGTTCCAGGCCATGCCGCCCAGCACCACTCCGCTCCCGGCCGCCGCAAGCCCCCACGTCCAGTCGATCTCCCTGGCCACCGCCGCCGGGGCGCCCGGAGCGGCCACGCGCATCGTCACCGACAGCCGGTCGGCCACCCGTCCGGTGCGCGACTCCACCAGCTCCACGTCCGCGGGGTGGTCGCCGGGGGCGAGGTGACCCCCGTCGGCGACGAGCCGGACCGCGCCCCTCACGCGCCGCACGTGCAGCCAGGTCGCGGCCGACCGCGGCCGCCACTCCGCCGCAGCGCCGTCGGCGCGCACGTCGACGTCCGTCTCAATGGCGGGTCCGTCCACGCTGGTGGTGAGTGCGACGGCGAGGCGCGACCACGCGAGACCGGGGATGCTGCGCGCCCGGACGAGCGTTTCCGTCGCATTCCCGATCGCATCCAGCGTCAACGGCAGGCGCTCCGATTCGGGCGGGACCCGCAGGCCGGGGAAGGGACCGGCAGTGTCCTCCCCGTCCACCACCGCCAGGATGCCGTCGGCGTCCCGGGCGACGAGCGCGACGGCCGGCTGGCGCTCATCTCCGTTCCACATCCCGGCCTGCGCGCGCTCCGGGTCCACCATCCACACCAGCAGGCCGTGACCTGGAAGGTCCCGGTCCGATCCCGCCACCGTCCGCTCCTCCAGCAGCAGGTAGCGCCCGCTGCCATCGGGGACGGTCACGCGGAGGATCCGGTCCCGCCCACCGCTCGCCTGAATCACGCCCGTGCTGTCCAGCTCGAGCCGGTCCTCCCGCACCCAGCCCAGCTTTTCCCTGACCCACGCCCCGGGGTGCGCAGGGGAATGCGGGCTGGAATGGCTACCCGTCCCCATGAGACCCCACGACCCGATGCCGTACGAGCTGCCGTCGTAGTCGTACAGGTCCGGCATTCCGAACGCGTGCGCAGTCTCGTGGGCCAGCACGCCGATCTGAGACGGCGCGCACGTCGCAGCGGAGAGGGCGGGGAGGATGACGTAGTCGGCGATCCGGATGAACCCGCCGCCCGCCGCCCGGTCGTCGGTGACGTACGGCGCCATCGCTCCACGGTGTGGCCAGATCGCCCCCTCGCCCGAACGCCGGCCGCAACGAGTGGCGTAGAAGAAGGCGACGAAGTCGACGAAACCGTCGTCGTCGCCCGAGTTGGGAATGCCGTCGGGGCCGTCGTTGTCGAACGTCGAGAAGTCCAGCGCCGGATCCGCCCTGTCCAGCGCCTCCTGCCGGAGCTCCGCCACCCGGCCGAAGCGCCCCCACCCCTCGTCCTCGCCTCGCAGGTAATGGCGCGCCGGGTTGGGAAGGCGCACCCAGGAAGTGACCATGCCGTGCACATCCACCAGTCCGCCACTCACCTCCCGCCAGTAGGCGGCGTAGCTCACGGTGTCACCCCGGCTCTCCCCGAACAGCCGGTTCGCCATCGACACCGGAGCGAACGGGGCGGCCACGTCCGCGTAGCGGACCAGGATCACCGGCACCCGGAGATCGCCCGTGAGCGCGCCGCCCACCCGCGCCATGTCGGCTGGAGAGGCCCCGTCCAGGAGGCCCGCAGCCCTCAGCTCGGCGCGCCGACGGATCACCGCGTCCGTCTTTCGCAGCCATGCGCGGCTGAATTCCTGGAGCGAGCTCCCGCTCCGCCCCAGGCCCTCGATCTCCGAAGGCACCAGCGCTCCCCCGGCTGCGGGCAGCACGGCCGCGTCCTGCGCGCTCGCTTCCGTCGCTCCGGTCCAGACGAGGATGCCGAGAAGCAGCACCCGTACGCCCGACCCTGCGAAGGGAAGTCGGTGGATGACTCCCTCCTGGATGGGGTTGCCCCGCTCCCTCGCGGGGACTGCTCGTGTGTGGCGTTCGACGAGGAGATTCCGACCGGGAACGAGAGGCCCTCCACAGCCCCTCGCACTACAAATGTTCCACCCGCCCACGCGCACCGTCAAGCTTCCCGATCCAGGGGTTGACCTCTCTCCAGCCAACGCTATAATTCGGGCTGCCTTGCCCCCATCGTCTAGTGGCCTAGGATATCTGGTTCTCAGCCAGGAGACCGGGGTTCGATTCCCCGTGGGGGTATGTGGGCGGTCGCGTAGCTCAGTTGGTTAGAGCGCACGGTTCACATCCGTGAGGTCGTAGGTTCGAGTCCTACCGCGACCATGAACGCCGTAAACCGTTGCACCACAATGGTTTACGGCGTTTTCTTTTAGGGATGGTTTGCCGGTTGCTGCTGCAATAGGGCGATGGGAGCGAGCGGGCGCCGTCGCGCGGACCGCGAGCGGCTCAGGGCCCTTCGCCGGCTCCGTGCTGCCCGGACTCCCGCCGACTCCGCTTCTGCTGCCGGCGGACGGCGCGGTCGCAGGTGGCGACGATCCAGTAGAGCGCGACGAGGAAGGCGCCGAGGCCGACCCAGGTCCACGTCCCGCCTGCCCCCAGATAGATCGTGACCAGGGCGGCGACGGCGAGGGCGAAGGCCGCTCCGAGCTGCCCCTCCGAGACGGTGGTCGTGAGGCGGTGCTGCCCCCATTCCTCCTCCGGGAGCAGGACCCCGTGCTGCCTGAGGTCATCCATGCTCATGCGCGGGCCTCCGTGGCGGGTGCCACCGTGGGCGCATCTCCGCGGAAGAAGTCCACGATGTCCAGGACGCGGGATCGGAGGGGGTGGCGCCGCTGCTTGAAGAGCAGGAGCCGCCCCCGGGACCTGCGCGCGATCTGCTCTGGCTTGGTGCCGAGGACGAGTCGCTGGATGAGGCCCTCTCGGGCGGCACCGATGACGGTGAGGTCGTAGTCGGCCGACTCCTCGCCGACGGTCTCGGCCACGTCCCGGGAGGAGACCTCGCGCAGCGGGAGATTGGGGTGGGTGCCGAGCCCGCCGACGCCGAGGTCGGAAAGATTGTGGTACAGCTCATCGACGCGGTCCCGCCGGTCCTGATCGGGGAGGTCCGGGGGCACGACGTGCATCAGCTCGACGCCGCCCTCGGTTCCGGCGAGGATGGAAGCGACCTCGATCATGCGGCGTGCCTGGCGGGGGTACGCCACCGGGACCAGGATGCGGTGCAGCCCCGACAGGTCGTCAGCGCGCAGCACGGCCACCTCGGAGGGCGCGGCGCGGAGGATCCAGTCGATATTGCTGCCCAGCGTGTTCTCGCCACGCCGGCTGCCGCGCCACCCGAGGACCACCAGGTCGATGTCGCTGTCCTCGATCTCATGGATGATGGCCTCCGCCGGTTTGTGGCCGATCCGGATGATGGAGCTGGAGCGGACGCCCTGCCGTTCCAGCGTCTCGGTGGCCTGGTCGAGCACTTCCTCGTACGCCTCCCGGATGAACCGGCGCCCGACCTCGAGCGGGGTCTGACTGGGAACGGTGATCACGTGCAGAAGCACGACCTCGCCGTCGTGGGCTCGAGCCATTGTGGCGGCGAAATCGATGAGCGCACCCGCGCGCCTGGGATTGGCGACCGGCACCAGGACGCGGTACGCGGCCCTGGGCGCCCGCTCGCGGAGCACCACGGCCGTCGCGACTTTGGCCCGTTCACGTCCCCGGGCGTAGAAGTAGTAGATCAGCCCCCCCACGCCGATCCAGCCGAGCGCCGCGTACCACGCCAGGTGCGAGTAGTGGAACATGAACAGCGCCAGGCCGAGCTTCGTGACCACGCCGAGGATCGGCAGATAGGGGAAGAACGGGATCAGAAAGCCGTAGTCGAGCTTGTCGCCGTACTTCTTCCGGATGGTGAGGATGGCGACGTTCACCTGAAGGAACAGCAGCAGGAACATCACGTCGGCGGCGGCGGCAACGTGCTCGATCGGCACGGCCACTGCCATGAAGATGATGAGCGTGCCGCTCGCCAGGAGGGCGAGGAACGGCGTGCGGGTCCCGGCGGTGAACGCGGGCGAAGAAGTCCGGGAGGTTCCGGTCCCGGCCCATGGCGAACGAAACGCGCGTGGAGCTAGAACGTGGTGGCGTTGAGGGCCGACATGGTGGACAGAATCCCGCCCACCAGCAGCAGCGATGCTGCCGCAGCGGCATGAACTGGCGCGCCGCCTCGGCGAGTCCGAGCTCCTTGTGCTCCCCGAGCCAGTGCCAGGTAGGCTCGCCAGTGCCCGGTATGAACGGCGCCGACGGCGGCGACGGCGACCAGCATGTAGATCGGGATGACGATGGCGAGCGACAGAACACCGCCCGGGGGATGTTCCGTTGCGGGTCCCGGACCTCCTCGCCCGCCTGGACGATGATCTCGTAGCCCTCGAAGGCGATGAACGTGAGCCCCATGGCCGTGAACACGCCGCCCATCCCGCGGGAGCGAACGGGGTGAAGCTTGCTCCAGCTCGACGGCTCGCGGAACATGGCCCAGAGGCCGCTGGCGATGAAGATGCCCGATGATCGACGACCTTGGCCACGGTCACGATGTTGCCCGCCAGCCCCGTCTCCGACGACGCCGCGGAAGTTGATGCCGATGAAGACGAGCGCGATAAGCACCGCGAACGAGCTTCTCCAGCGCGCTTCCGGCTGAGCCCGAAGATGCTCCACGCCGAGGTCCTGCAGCGACCAGACCGACGTATGCACCGAAGCCCGAGAGCGTAGAGGCTGCCGGCGACGGCGTGGGCGAACCAGCTCATCCAGCCGGCCAGGAACGCGTTGGCCCGGGCAGCCCCTCCTTCACCCAGAGATAGCCGCCGCCGGCCTCGGGGATGGCCGAGCCCAGCTCGGCGTAGACCATGGCGGTGAGGAACGTGATGACGCCGTTGAGCGGCGAAGACAGGATCAGCGCCGGGCCCGCGCGGTCCCGGCCGCGATGCCGGTCAGGACGAAGATGCCCGCGCCGATCATGGCGCCGACGCCCACCATCGTGATGGTGAAGAGGCCGAGATCCCGGCTCAACTCGGCGGGTGCGTGCTGTGGGTAGGAGGGCATGCGCCACGGTAACGCCGATCCTGTTACGACCGCATAAGGATCGGAGCGCGTGGCGTAAAGAAGACGTGAAGAGTGCTCGGCTGCCGGGCGGCGTCCCGAAACGGCTCGAGATGCTCACGTCGAAATCGGCCGCAGGGAGGCGGAGCTCGAAGATGCTGCCGCCGCCGGGCCGAGGCCGGTACACCACGGTCCCGCCCTGCGCTTCGGCGACGTGGCGAGCGATGGCCAGCCCGAGGCCCGTGCCCTGCGCGCCGGCAGCGGAGGCTGAGCGGAAGTACGGCTCGAACATCCGCGCCTCCTCACCCGGCTGGATTCCCGGCCCACGGTCCGCGACCTCGAACACCAGCTGCTCGTCTTCGCGCCGGACGTTCAGCTCCACGGAGCTCGGCTCCGGCGAGTGGCGGAGCGCGTTCTCCAGCAGGTTGGAGAGGGCGCGGAGCGCGTGGACGAAATCGAATCGCCCGAGGAGCAGGGGATCGCCCGAGAGCGGGCGGATGGTCATTTCGGCGGCCCCGGGAACGCCCGCGAGCTGGTGGAGCGCCGCGCCGACCAGATCCTCGGCCGCATTGATCTCCGGCTGCACCGGGAGGGCGCCGGCACGGGCCCGGGACAGGTCGAGCAGGTCAGAAACCAGCCGGTTCAGCCGGATGCTCTCCTCCTCGATCACGGCTCCTCTCTCCTCTCCGGCGGAGCGGAGCTCGCTCGCGGCGGCGCGGATAGCCGTGAGCGGGGTCCGGAGGTCGTGGGACACGCTGGCGAGCAACGCATCCTTCAAGCGGTCGGCTTCCCGCAGCGCGGCGACGTGCTCGGCTTCCGCTTCCAGAGCCGATCGGTCCAGAGCGAGGGCGGCGTAGTAAGCCAGGGCGTCCGCGAAGGCCGCCTGGGCGGAGCGGAACCGCAGCCCCTCCGGGTCCGCCAGGCGAAGGACGCCCACCGTTCGATCCCGGACCCGTAGCGGGACCATGATCTCCCGGAGCCCCGCGGACGTGGTCAGCGCGGTCGCCAGTGAGGCATGGCCGGGCTGGACGGACGACGTCCCGTCGAGACGGACGCCGACGATGCGCGCGTGCTCCAGGGCGAACGCAACCAGCTCCGGGTTCGCCGTCTCGCCGTACGCCGAGCCCGCGACCGCCGACGGCACCGGGTCCGCCGCGAGGGCCGCGGGGCGGAGGACGCTGGCGTGGCTGACGGGAAGCTCGGAGGAGATCACCAGGGTGATGGCGTCCAGCGCATCCTCCGCGCGGGGGACGGAAAGGCTTTCGGCACCGAGCGCGGCCAGGCGCTCCACCTCGGCCGTCCGGCGTTCCGCCGTCACTGTGGCGAGCTGCTGACGGTGGACGAGCTCGGCGGCCACCATGGCGGTGATGAGAAACGCCACCAGGACCCACCAGTCCAGCGCGTTGGCGATCCGGAGCGTGTAGAACGGCGGCAGCAGGAAGAAGTTGAATGCGAAGAAGCTGGCCACGGCAAGGAGGATCGCACGATGGCTCGTCCGCCCCGGGCGCTGCCGGCGAGCACGAGCAGAAGGTAGGCGAGCGCGAGGTGGGCCTTCTCGAGGCGGCCGTGGAAGAACCACAGGGCAGCCGTGAGGAGCGTGAGCGCCGCCAGTGACACCAGCACGGGCCGCCATCCCGGAAGGCCGGTCACCGCCCCGCCTTCAGCCCGGGATCTCGAACCTGTAGCCAACGCCGGGCTCCGTGATGATGAGCTTGGGACGAAGTGCGTCCGGCTCCAGCTTCCGTCTGAGGTTGGCGACGTACACCCGCAGGTACTGCTGCGGGTCGCCCCCGGAACGCGGCCACACGGCGTCGAACAGCTGGTGGTGCGTGAGCGTCTTCCCCGCCGAGCGCGAGGAACGCGCGGAGAAGCTCCCACTCCGTCGGCGTGAGATGGATGTCGTCGCCCCCGCGGCGGACGGTGCGGGACGCGGTGTCGATCACGAGGCCGTCCGAGATCCATGACACCTTCGCCGCCGGGGACCTCCGCCATGCGCGCGCGTCTCAACTGGGCACGAACCCGGGCGCGCAGCTCGCCGGGGCTGAACGGCTTCGTGATGTAATCGTCCGCCCCTTCCTCGAGCAGGCGGACCTTCTCCTTCTCCGAGTGGTGCGCCGACAGCACGAGGATGGGGGCGGTGGACCACTTCCGGATCTCTCCACAGACCCAGAGCCCCGGCTTGTCCGGGAGGCCCAGGTCGAGGATGACCACGTCAGGCCGCTGGGCGGCGGCGAGATCGACGCCCGCGCGCGCCGTCTCCGCTTCGAGCACGCGGTCCATGTCTTCCGCGAGGGCGTTCCGGACCGCGCGCACGATGTGGGGCTCATCGTCAATGACGAGGGCGACCGTCTCGGGTTCCGCCAAGCGTGTGCTCCAGTCCGAAGGGGGCGGGCTTCACCGGAAGCTACGTCGCCGGCGGGCCGGACACCAAGACATCCCGACCCCATCCCGGCGGGGTAGCCGCATCTCTTTACGGGATCTTCACGCCTTCACCCACGGCGTTCACGCGGCGCTTACGGCCTTGCCCCCATCTTGACTCCGACGACGGAAGTCAATGCAAGGGGGACCCCATGCAAGCGACCGCAGAAACACGCACCGGAAAGCGGACGGGGCTGGTTCCACGGACGGTCTGGTGGGTAGCGGGATACGTCCTTGTGGCGGCGCTGGTGGTGTTCGCGATCACCCTGCTGTTCCGTCCCTCGCCGCTTCCCATCGTGGGGACGTGGGTCGGCCGGGACTCCGTGGGCATGCGCGTGGTCTATCATTTCGAGCCCGACGGCAGCGGCTATCGCGTGGCCGCCGGCCGCACCGAGCCGCTGCGGTACGAGGTGGACCTGCGGATACCCCAACCTGATCCGGCTGACAGTGGGCGACGAGCCAGACGCGCGGATCACGCGCGGGCTGCTGCAGCTGCGATCGGATTCCCGGATCCGGATCCAGCTCGCCCCCGCAGGCGAAGCGGCACCGCGGCAGGTCGGGCCCGGTGCACTGGACCTGAGACGGCAGGCGACGCGCTGAGCCATGCGTGAAACCAGGGTCCTCGTCGTGGACGACGAAAAGAACATCAGGACGGTGATCACCGGCGCGCTCGAGGGGCCGGAGCTGTCGGTGCGGAGCGCGGTGAACGGAGAGGACGCTCTGCAGCGGCTGGAGGACGGCGCGGCCGACGTGGTTCTCCTCGACCTGAAGCTCCCGGGCATGGGCGGGATCGAAGTCCTCCGGCGGATCCGGGACGCGTGGCCGGACACCCGCGTGATCGTGATCACGGCCCACGGGACGGTGGCCACGGCGGTGGAGGCCATGAAGCTCGGGGCCGTTGACTTCATTGAGAAGCCGTTCGCGGCCGAAGAGGTCCGCCAGGCTGTCCGGAACGCCAGCGGCTCATGAGCGCCCGCTACGTGGTCATCGTGGGCTGCGGCCGTTTCGGCTCCACGCTCGCTGGCACGCTCAGCAGCCAGGGGGACTCGGTGGTCGTCATCGACCGGGAGGAGACCGCGTTCGCGAAGCTGCCGCCCGAGTTCAGCGGCTTCCGCATCGCGGGCGACGCCGCGGAGCTTTCCGTGCTGCGCCAGGCGAAAGTGGAGCAGGCCGACATCGTCTGCGCCGCCACGGAGCGGGACAACCTCAACCTCTTCGTGGCGCAGGCGGCAAAGGAGCTGTTCGGCGTCGAGCGGGTGGTGGCCCGCGTGTTCGATCCCACGCGCGAGCCGGTGTTCGAGGAGCTCGACGTGGCCACGATCTCGCCGACCATGCTCGCGGCGGAAGCGTTCCTCGGCTTCGTGCGGGACGCGCCGTCATGAGGGTGATCCTGGTCGGTGGCGGGAAGACGGTGTTCTTCCTGGCCCGTCGGTTCCTCGGCAAGAACTTCCACGTCACCGTGATCACGCGTGAAGCAGCGGAGGCGAAGCGGTACGCACGGGATCTGCGCGCGCAGGTGCTGCTCGGGGACGGAACGTCGCCTGCCGCTTCTGAAGGACGCCGAGGCCACCCGGGCTGACGCGTTGCTCGCCCTGCTTCCGCGCGACGAGGACAACCTCATCGCGTGCCAGGTGGCCCGGCGCATGTTCGGCGTGCCGCACGTGGTGGCGCTGGTCAACGATCCCGAGAACGCGGAGCTGTTCCATCGCCTCGGCATCACGGCCACGTTCTCGGCCACCGACCTGCTCGCCCGTCTGATCGAGGAGCGACCGGCGTCGCGGCGGTGATGGACCTCTTCCCAGTGGCCAGCGGCCGCGTCCACATGACCGAGGTGGGGATCCCGGCGGGAGCGCCCGCGGATGGACGCGCGGTCCGCGACCTCAAGGCGCCGAGCCGGCGCGCTTGTGGCGTGCGTGATCCGCGGCGATGAGGTCATGGTGCCGAGCGGCGGGAGCGCGCTCCGGGCCGGAGACCGCCTGGTGCTCGTGAGTCAGCCGGACGACTACGGCCGTTTCCTGCGGCTCCTGCTGGGCGAGGATGCGTGAGACCGACGCGGCATCAGGCGCTCCTGCGCGAGCGCTACCGCGCCATCCTCGGCTACACGGGCCTGGTTCTCCTGATCGCCGCCGGCGTGATCCTGTCCACGCTCCTGGCGCTCCCGTTCTACCCCCGCGAGCTCGGCCAGGCGAGGGCGTTCCTCGTGCCTGGTGGGATCCTGGCCGTCCTTGGCGCGGCGACTCTGGCGGCGCTTCCGGCCGCGGCGCCGGGACCACCCTCACGCTGGCAGGAAGGCGCCGTCGTGGTCGTCCTTGCCTGGGCCGGGCGCTCGATCCTCGCCGCCGCCGGCGTGTTCATGGCTGCGCCGGGGCTCACGTTCACCCAGGCGGTTTTCGAGGCGACGAGCGGCTGGACCACCACGGGGCTGTCCGTCGTGGACGTGACGAAGGCGTCGCACCTCGTCCTGCTGTTCCGCAGCGACCTCGAGCTCGCCGGGCGGCGCGGGCCTGGCCATCATCATGCTGAGCGCGCTGGTGGGGCCGGCCGGCGCCGGGCTGAGCTCCGCGGAGGGCCGCTCGCGACCAGCTCGCCCCGCATGTCCGGCGCTCCGCCGCCATGGTGATGGCGCTGTACTCCGCCTACGCCATCGGCGGTACGGTGGCGCTGCGTCTGGCTGGGATGGGCTGGTTCGACGCCGTGAACCACTTCGTTCGCCGCTGTTTCCACAGGCGGTTTCTCGACGCGGCCCGAGTCCATCGGTACTGGGACAGCCCGGCCGATCGAAGCCGTGACCATCGTCCTCATGATCGCTGGGGACGCTGAACTTCCTGACCAGCTGGGCGCTGGCCCGCGGGAAAGGTGCGGACCTTCCTCAGGAACGGCGAAGTGCGGCTCCTTGCGCGGCTTCTCCTGGCGGGGCAGCGTGGTGGTGTTCGGCTCCGTGGTCGGGCTGCCCTGTACGCGTCGGTAGGAAAGGCCGTCCGCGTGACCGTGTTCGAGGTGGCGAGCGCGGCGTCAACGACGGGCTTCTCTACTGTCGGCTACCTGGACTGGCGGGCACTGCCCGTACTGGCGCTCATTCTGGCGATGCTCGTCGGGGGCGGAACGGGATCCACGGCAGGTGGCATTAAGCAGTACCGCATCTACGTGCTCTTCCGGGCGTTGTGGTGGGAGCTCCAGCGGGGAGTATCGCCCCGGAGCTCGCTTCGGACCCCACTCGGTCTGGGTGGGCGAGGAGCAGCGTTTCCTGGACGATCGGGAGATCCGCAGCGTCGCCGTGTTCGTGTTCCTCTACCTGGTTGTGTACGCGCTGGGCGCCGCCGTCCTCATGGGCTACGGCTACGGCATGCGGGAGAGCGTCTTCGAGTTCGCCAGCGCGCTCGGCACCGTCGGGCTGTCGGTGGGGGTGACCGCGCCCGGAGCGGCGGCGGGGGTGCTGTGGACGGAAACGGCCGGGATGCTGCTCGGCCGTCTCGAGTTCTTCACCGTGTTTATCGGCGTCTTCCGCGTGGTCATGGATGGCCGGGCGGGGCTCGAGGCGAGTCGGGCATGAACGGGCGAGGCGGAGCCCTCGACGGCGGCACCGCCCGCCATTGGGCCTTCCAGAAGCTCGCCGGCCTGGACGGCCGCGGCCGCGCCGAGGAGTCCCCCGTCGGCCGATACGTCCTTGCGGCCGCCGGCGTGGCCGTGGTGACGGTCGCGTCGATCCTGCTTCGGCCCCACCTGGCGCTGGCGACTGTGATCATGCTCTATCTCCTCCCCGTCCTCGCCGCCGCCGCGCGACTGGGTAGGGGGCCGTCCGTGGCGGCATCCGTGCTCGCCGTCGCCGCGTTCGACTGGTTCTCGGTGCCCCCGTTCGGGACGTTCGAGGTGGCGGACGCACAGTACTTCTGGGCGTTCGGTGTCATGCTGGTGGTGGCGCTAGCGGTCAGCGCGCTTACCGCGGAGCTCCGGGGCCAGGCGGTGGCGTGGCGACAGCGGGAGGAGCGCTCCGCCGCCCTCTTCGCCGTGGCGGGCGACCTGGTGCGACTCGAGGAGCCCGCGGCCATCGACGCCGCAACCGCGCGCCACTTCCGGCGGACGTTCGGAGTCACGGCCCGCGTGCTAGCCGTGGATCCCTTCGGCGTTCCCCGGGAGCGCAACGGTGGGCCGGGGAGCGAGGCCGCGGACGGAGAGGCCGCCCGCCGGTCGCTCGAGCACGGGCGCAGCGTCGGCCCGGGGACCGGACCAGATGGAAGACGCCGAGGCGATCTATCTCCCGCTCTCCCTGGGACCCGGACCAGCCAACGATGTGGTCGAGCTGCCCGCGGACGCCCGCCCGATTCTGCGCGACCCGGCCCGGCTCCAGCTCGCCGAGACCATTGGCCGGCAGGCCGCCGCGGCGCTGGAGCGAGGGAGGCTGGCCGCCGAGAGCCGCCGCACACAGCAGCTGGTCGAGCTGAACCGGCTGAAGTCGGAGTTCGTGGCCGTGGCCGCGCACGAGCTGAGGACTCCGCTCACGAGCCTCGGAATGGCCGTCGAGCTCCTGGCCGAGCAGGTTGGGGACGCGGGAGTCTCGCTGGGCGAGGGGCGCGGCGAATGCTCGGCGTCGCCCTGGACGACGTTGGCCGGCTCCGCTTCCTCGTGAACGATCTTCTGGACCTGTCACGGCTCGAGAGCCGCGAAACACAGCTGGACCTGACTCCGCTGGCTCCGGACCGAGTGGTGGCCGGGGCCGTGGATCGAGCGCTCTCGGGATGGACGGGTGCGAAGCCGGACGTCCGCTCGGACGTGCCCCCGGGGTTGCCGCCGGTACTCGCGGACACCGGCCCACGTGGAACGGGCGCTCCGCAACCTCGTGGAGAACGCGATGCGGCACGCCGGCGGACGGGGACGCGTGGTGGTGAGCGTGGACGAGATGCCGGACTGCGTCCAGTTCTCGGTGGCGGACGACGGTCCGGGGCTCACTGTGGCGGAGCAGGACCGTATCTTCGAGCCGTTCGTGGGCGGGCAGCGGGCCGAAGGGCGGGCGGGACTCGGGCTCGCCATTGTCCGCGGGATCGTCCGCGCCCACGGGGGTGAGGTGTGGGTGGATTCCGGCCCGGGGCCGGGCGCGGTGTTCAGCTTCACGCTGCCGCGGCTGGAAGCGGATCGTATCGGGGTTGTCAAACCAGGAGACGGATGATGCCTGAGAGAAGACTGCTCGTCGCGGATGACGAAGAGAACACGCGCGTCACGCTGCAGGCCGCGCTGGCGCCGCTCGGCTACGACGTCGCCGCTGGCCGCGTCCGGCGAAGAGGCCCTCGACCAGCTGGCGCGACCTGTCGATCGGCCTCGTGCTGCTCGACCTCAGGATGCCTGACATCAGCGGGCTCGACGTCCTGCGGCGGATCGAGCAGGAGCGGCCGGACCTCCGCGTCATCATCATCACCGCCCACGGGACCGTGGATGCGGGCGTGGAGAGCATGAAGCTGGGCGCCGTGGACTTCCTCCAGAAGCCGTTCTCGGTCGAGCAGGTCCGGGCGCTGGTCCGGCATGAGCTGGATCCAGCGGAGCGGACCCGGGTTCGCTCCGAGGCCTACGAGCGTGAGGTCGCGCTGGCCCGGGACGAGATCGGCGCTGGCCGGCTGGACGTCGCCCTCGCCCACCTGAGGCGCGCGGAAGGGCTCGTCCCCGATCGCCCCGAGGCGTTCAACCTGCAGCGGCGTCGTCGCCGAGCTGCGCCACGACCGCCCCGAGGCCCAGAAGCAGTACCGGGTCGCCCTCGAGCTGGATCCCGACGTAGCCGCACGGCCCGCGACAACCTGCACGCGTCCACCCGCCGGGAACACCCGCCGCGGGCCGCCGTCGCTCGGCTGAAGCGACCCCGTTGACCCGACCCGCGGGCCGGACCGGGTCTTTGTGGGTTCTTCACACCTCTGCCGGTCCTCTTCATACGTTCATCACGCTCTTGTGACCATGATTTTATCGGTTTGCCGCCCGAGCGTGGCCCGACCGGACGACGCCCGCTTAACCCTCTGGCGAGCCAACGTGAGCATCCAAGACGGACAGCACGACCTCGGCCGCACCGGCGCCGAGACCGCGGACCACCACCCCTCCGCCGATCCCACCGGGAAGCGGCTGGCGGTGCTCTCGCTCGCGGCGCTCGGGGTGGTCTACGGCGACATCGGCACCAGCCCGCTCTACGCCATCCGCGAGAGCTTCCACGAGGCCTACGGCCTCGCCCGTCGTGCCGCGACGAACATGCTCGGCGTCCTCTCGCTGATCTTCTGGTCGCTCATCCTGGTCATCTCGGTCAAGTACCTGGTCTTCATCCTGCGGGCCGACAACCGGGGCGAGGGGGGCATCCTGGCGCTCACCGCGCTGGTCACGTCCGTCCAGGCGCGGGCAGCGAGAAGGACGA
This sequence comes from uncultured Gemmatimonadales bacterium, assembly GCA_963798845.1. Taxonomy (GTDB): domain Bacteria; phylum Gemmatimonadota; class Gemmatimonadetes; order Longimicrobiales; family RSA9; genus CAVUKA01. The sequence continues at coordinate 770,271 of CAWCUS010000006.1, forward strand.
GGCTGGGTGCTCTGATCCTGCTGGGCCTCTTCGGCGCCGCGCTCCTGTACGGGGACGGCATGATCACGCCGGCCATCTCGTGCTGACCGCGGTGGAGGGCCTGGAGGTGGCCACGCCGCTTCTTCAGCCGTACATGATCCCGATCACGGTCGCGCATCCTGGTTGGGCTCTTCCTGTTCCAGAGCGGGGCACGGCGGGGTGGGGAAGGTGTTCGGGCCGGTCACCCTGGTCTGGTTCGTGCACGCTCGCGGTGCTCGGGGTCTATCCAGATCGTGCAGGCAGCCCGCCGTGCTCGCGGCCGTGATCCCGCTGCACGCGCGTGCGCGTTCTTCGTCGACAACGGGGTGCGCGGCTTCCTGGTGCTGGGCGCGTCTTCCTGGTGGTCACCGGCGGCGAGGCGCTCTACGCCGACATGGGCCACTTCGGGCGGCGCCCGATCCGCCTGACCTGGTTCGCCCTGGTGCTGCCGGCGCTGCTGCTCAACTACTTCGGCCAGGGGGCGCTCCTCCTCCGCGCACCCGGCGCCGATGGAGAACCCGTTCTACCGGATGGCGCCGGACTGGGCGCTCTACCCGCTGGTCGTCCTGGCCACCCTGGCCACGGTGATCGCCTCGCAGGCGGTGATCTCCGGCGCCTTCTCCCTGGCCATGCAGGCGGTGCAGCTCGGCTACATCCCGCGCCTGGACATCGAGCACACCTCCGACGAGGAGATCGGGCAGATCTACATCCCCGCCGTCAACTGGGCGCTGATGGTGGCGTGCATCGCCCTGGTGATCGGCTTCGGCAGCTCCAGCAACCTGGCGGCGGCGTACGGCGTGGCGGTGACCACCACCATGGTGATCACCACCATCCTCTTCTACGTGGTGGCGCCCGGCAGCTGGAAGTGGCCGCTGCGGCGCGCCGGCGGCGGCCTGCTCGGCGCTTCTTCCTGTGCGTCGACGTCGCCTTCTGGGGCGCCAACATGGTGAAGATCCCCGACGGCGGCTGGTTCCCGCTGCTGGTCGCCGCTGGGCGTCTTCATGCTGATGACCACCTGGAACGCGGCCGCGAGATCCTGGCGGAGCGGCTGGCAAGCGCCGAGAGCCCTCCCGTCGAGGAGTTCCTCCAGCGACCTCGCAGGCCAGCCCGCCCACGCGTGCCGGGCACGGCGGTCTTCATGTACGGCGACCCGGACGGCACGCCGCCGGCGCTGCTGCACAACCTCAAGCACAACAAGGTGCTGCACGAGCAGCGTGGTGCTCCTCGCCGTCCAGACGGAGGAGATCCCGCAGGTGCCCGCGGCGGAGCGGGTCACGCTGGTGGAGCCGCTGGGCGAGGGCTTCTACAGGGTGGTGCTCCGCTACGGCTTCATGGAGGACCCCGACGTCCCGGCGGCGCTCGCGCGCGCTTCACGGCCGAGGAGGGGCTGCAGCTCGAGCCCATGCGGACCACCTACTTCCTGGGGCGGGAGAACCTGATCGCCACCAGGCGGCGCCGGGCATGGCGCTGTGGCGGGAGCGGCTGTTCGCGTTCATGAGCCGCAACGCACGACCGCGACCGCTTTCTTCCGACTGCCGCCCAACCGGGTCGTGGAGCTGGGGGCGCAGGTCGAGCTCTGAGTAGGCGGACAGGGCGGAGATGCGGTAGGCGGCATCAATCGATCGCCACTGTCCCGCTCGTCCCGGGACGCAGGTGTGGAAGCCAAGGTGTGGAACCTCCCCGCGGAACACTCCGCGTTCGGTCATCCTCAAGGCGTCTTTCCCGGCCGAACAGCCAGTAACAGCGTTGAAACGTGTGATCGTCCGGAAGCCGGGAATCGCGAGGCAGTCCTACCGCGCCCATACATTTTAGAAGTTGTTGCGCCCCAATGGCTTACGCTGCTGGGGCGTATGGCGCCGCTTCTGCCGCACGGTATCCGACGATGACGTCCAAGACCTCCTGTGGCTCCGCGATCGCATGGGCCGCGATCTCCCGGACGCCTTGACGTGACTCCAGGTACGGCGGCCTATCGCCGCGCGGACGGCGTCGGTGCGATCCGGGCCGCGATGCTTGGCCCGTAGGCACCCGGAGCGCACGGGCTCCTCGTACACGCGTGCTGTGGCGATCGGCAGCCGGCCCGTCGCACCAGCTGTAGCGCTCATCCTGCATCTGATGCCGTGTCCCGGCGGGAACCCCGGCGAGCTAAGTCGTGGCGAGAAACAGCCGTAGAAAACTCGCCTCGCATGTCCACTATTTCGGTACAGGACGTGCCCCTATCCACCTTTTCGACAGCCGGCGTCCGTCGGCTGCATCTCAACGTCCGACAGTTCAGGGAATCGAGGGTGCAATGAAGCATCTCGTTTTCGGCGTCGTGTTTCTCGCCGCCGCCATCACCGCGTGTACGGATGCCCCGCTGCCCACCGGCGAGGGGCGGCTGGTGCCGACCAGTGCGTCGCCGGCCACGGATCCGCTGAGCAAGGCGAACCGGTTGCCCGCGTCGCTGGAGCGGAAGGTCCAGCTCACGAGGGCGGATCTGGAAAGCAGGGGTTACGAGGTGGCCCGTGGGTACATGACCCTGTGGGGCGCCGAGGACTGCAAGGCTCCCATGCAGACCGTCGGGTTCTGCTATGGCAACAACCCGACCGCGCCATACGTCCTCGCGGTGGTTCCGCAGTGGAACGACGAGCATGTGGACCAGGCGCTGCATCACGCGCTGCTCAAGGCTCAGCGGAACATGTCGGCGATCCACCGGCTGGATGAGGGTGAGGCGCTGGTGATCCTGGCCGAGATGCCGCCGCCGGCCCGGTACTTCGGGGTGATGACGAACGTCTTCACGAGGGAAGCGGAGCCGAACCCGAACGACCCGATCTTCGAGAATCCACTGATTCCGGACGAGATGCGCTCGATCCTGTTCGCAGCCTCGCCCGTGCCCTCGCGGCTGATGCTGATCGCGAGCATCGGCGACGCCACCAACAACGTGACCATGGAGGCGCAGAGCGGGAGCCCGCCGTGGAACCAGCAGCGCTTCTTCGTCGTCACCGCCGACCAGGGCGTGGCCGGTGACGTGACCGCGGCGCTGGTGTCGGCTGGCGTGGCCACCGAGCATGTCTTCACAGAGCGCGTCGCCCCCAGCCTCATGACGCTGGGGCTCGGCCCGGAAGCGGACGACTTCATCACGTACATGCGCTACGCGCTCCCCGACAACCCGGTGGCGGGCGATCGAATGGCGGAAGGCGTTGCCGCTCACCGTGCTGCGCGTCAGGGACAAGAGCTCGTCCCGCATCCCGGAGCCGTTCGAGCTGGCGGACTACGAGGCGCGCACGTACAACACCGACGAGACCGACGTGACGAGCGGCCTCCCTGCCGCGTTGGATGCGTTGGTAGACGCGGTGAAGGCGGAGTGGCAGCAGCCGAGCGCGACGACGATCCGGTACTTCAGCCTCACCCGTGACTTCGACCTGATGGGCCAGCACTGCCTCGGCTCGATTCCGAATCGCGGCCCGATGGACTGCCTCGGTGACAACCAGGACGACGAGCCCCTCATCGGACCCTCGGTCCACCTCGACGCGGACACGGTGCTGGCCGTGGTCGGATCGCTTGCGACCGCAACGAACAACGCGACCTACGTGAGCCTCTCGGTCAACTGGTTCCCGATGCTGGTCGGACTCCAGAACCTGTCGGACTCCGACCTGGCAGGCACGGCCGCGGCGTACCTCGACAGCCCCGTGTCGGACTCGTTCTACGTGTACTACTTCGCGCGGGATTGCACGGGGATCGAGCACTGCCTCGAGGTGCCGCGCAAGCTGATTCCAGACGGAGAAACCATCAAGGCGATCGTGCGCAACTACGTGGTGCCGGGCTCGGCGCGCGGCCCCGACCCGGACAAGCTGCTCATGCCGCGGGCGATCCTGCTGGACGGGAGCGGCCGGTAACGACAGAGCCGCGCCCGGATGCAGAATCCGGCTGCATCCGGGCGCGGTACGGCCGTAGACTCCGCCGAAACCGATGCCCACGAACTTGCTCTCGCCGGGGCTCAGCCCCCCGGCGCCGCCGCCAGCCGCTCCTCCAGCTGCGACACGGCCGCGGCGATGATGCTGTCCACGCCGCGCACGGTGTCGTCGCCCGACTGCTGTACCGGGTAGTCGGGCGGCAGGCCGACGCCATCGATGGCCGGCGTGCCGTCCGGGAAGAACACGCGCCAGCGCGAGATGCGGAAGATCCAGCCGTTGGGCAGCTCCCGGTGGATGGGGTTGCCCCGGCCGCCGCCCGTGGTGTCGCCCACCGTGAACATGGTGGGCACCACCCGCACGCCCATCAGGAAGTCCTCCGTGGTGCTGAAGCAGCGACGGTTCGTGAGCACGGCGACCGGGCCGACGAAGCGGGTGCCGCGCGGCTCGACGACGCCGTCGATCAGCGGCGAGAAGTCGTCGTGCCCCGGGCCGTCCCGGTACTGGTAGCGCTCGGCCACCCGCCGCCGGTCCACGAAGCGGCCGACGATGTCCGGCACCGCGTCCGTGGTGCCGCCGCCGTTGTCTCGCACGTCGATGACCAGCGCCTTCACGCCATCCAGTCCGGCCATCGCCTCGTCCATCTCACCGCTCCACGAGGCGTCGAAGCCGGGCACGCGGATGTAGCCGATATCGGCCGTGAGCAGCCCGTACTCGATGCGTCGGCTGGCGGTGCGGCGGATCGGTGGGATGACCTGCGAGCTCGCCAGGGCCGGGTCGAAGTTGGCAGGGTAGCGGTCCCACCACGCCGTGTAGCGGTACTCGCCCACCGGTGTCCAGAGGTTGACGTGGCCGTCCTCGAGGTGGTCCAGCAGTTCCGCCATGATGCCGAACAGCTCGGTGTCACCGGTCTCCGGGTCCACGCGCGGCCGGTACACCGCGTACAGCGAGTCCCAGTCAATGCCCTTCTGGCCGAAGAACGAGTAGCTGCGGTCGACCTGCGTCCACAGCAGCTCGAAGTTCGTCTCCGGATCGTCCGCCGGGTCGGGCGGCAGCAGCAGCGTGTCCACGCAGCCGCCCGCGGCGACGGCGGCCAGCGCGAACGCGGCGGCCGGGCCGAAGCGCGGGCTCCGCGGCGCGCTCACGGCCGCCACTCCAGCGCCAGCGACAGGCTCTGCGAGGCGACGACCAGTCGCCGCGGCTCCGGGTAGCGCAGGTACGACAGCTCGTGGGCCACCACCGCGTCCACCGCCGGGCCCAGGCGCCGGCGGTACGCCAGCACGTGGCGCAGCATGGGCGCCCGGACCGGGTCCAGCACCTCCAGGTCCGGCACCCGCTTGAGCCCGCTCCAAGGGTCTCGCATCGCCAGCGAAAGGACCGCCACGGCGAGCCCGCCCTCCAGCCCGCCGTCCGGACCCAGCTGTCGGGTCCAGCTGCCGCGCAGCTCCACCGGAGCGAACAGGTCGGCGAAGAGCTCGGTCGCCTGCGTGTAGTCGTGGGTGCGCGCGATGAGCTGGATGCGCGTGCCTGCGCCGGCGAACGCGACGAAGCCGTCGTCTCCGGAGCGGTACACCGCGCGCTGCCAGTCGAACCCCAGCCGCGCCTCGTGCGCCGCTTCCGACGTGTGCACTCCCGCGGGCCGAAGCGTCGGGCCGGCGTAGCCCACCTCGACGCCCCACGTGCCGGCGCGGCCGACAGAGCGGTAGCGCAGCGACACGTCCGCTCCGCCGCCGGTCTGGCGCAGCGGCGAGGCGATCACGTCGGCGATGCCCTGGTGCAGTACGCCGACGGCGATGCCCAGGCGGCCGGTGCGGTCGCGGTCCGACCGCTGGCATACGGCGGGATGGGGAGCCAGGAATGCCGCGACGAAGGCGATGGAGAGAAGGCGGTCCGGGAGCGGGCGTGGCATGCGTTGCCTCGGCACAAAGGACGCGGAAGTGGGGAATGACCGCAAGTTAACGCGCGAGTGTGCGCGTTTCCGGTCAGGAAAGCCCGGAAATCGTTGTGGGGGAACGCCCGCCTTCCAGATCGGGCGCTCTCGCTCGGCTTCCCCTACTCCTCGCGCAGGGAACCGACGATCGGCACGCCGAGCCCGCGCCGGGCTGGGCCGACGGTGGCGAGCGTGGCCACCACCGCCATCGTCGCTGCGAGCAGCGGCACGAGCAGGGCGGTTCGTCCGGCGAGCGCGATTCCGCCGACCAGCCGGTCGACGATCAGGGCCAGGAGCATGCCGGCGGTCACGCCGATCGCCACCTGGGCGGCGACGCGAGAGAACATGGTGCGGACGACCTGCCGCGGCGTGGCCCCTAGCGCGGAGCGTATGCCGATCTCGCGCCGGCGCCGGGTCACGGCGAACGACGTCATCGCGTACACGCCCGCGGCGGAGAGCAGCAGCACGGCGATCAGGACCGAGATCAGCGCCAGCGCTATCAACTGCGCGGCCATGGTGCCCTGCCGGTCGGTATCGGCGAGGGAGAACACCCTGCCGAGTCGGAGCCCGGGATCCGCGGACACCACGATCTCGCGCATCCGGGCCGACACCCCCGTCCGCTCCGGGCCGCGCAGCCGCACCGCGAGCGTCGCGCTGTTCACCTGCTCCGGCGAAACGGCGTAGACAACCTCGGACGGCACGCTGTCGGGGTTCACGGAATTCGTTCGGAGGTTCGCGACGACCCCGACGATGGTGTGCCACCGCTCCGGCTCCGCCGGCCCCGTCCGGCCGCTGTCCGGGACCCAGCGCAGACGGCGGCCCACCGCCTCGCCACCGCCGAGCACCCGACGCACGAACGACTCGGTCACCACGACGCCACCCGCGGACCAGGCGGTGTCCACCGGGCCAAGCGCTCGACCTGCGAGCAAGCGCGCATCGAACAGATCGAGGAGATCCGCATCTCCGCCGAGCGAGCGCACGACGTACCCCGACGGCGACGTGGGCGGGGCGGGAACGCCGTCCACCACGACCCGGTCCGCATGGCCAGGCAACGTTGCCCGGAAGCTGGCGCCCGCGACATCGGGCTCCAGCTCCAGCCGCCGCAACACCTCTTTCAAAGTCTCGCCGAACCCGGTCGCCCCGGACCCCGGTTCCTCCTCGCCGCTGAGCTCGGCCACCAGGAACTGGTTCGCCGAATAGGTAGGCCGCGTCGCCCACTCCTTGCTGATGTCGCTCCACCCGTCCGCCAGCAGGTTGGGAAGCACCGCCACCGCCATGGCCACCTGTGCGACCACCAGCGCCGTCCATGTCCGCCCCAGGCGCATCCCGGTCCCGCCGCCGAGCTGGCGCAGGTCGGACTGGAGCTCGCGGCCGGTCGCCTGGAAGGCCGGCACCACGCCAATGATCACAGCGGAAAACACCGCCAGCCCGACCGTGAAGAGGACGGTGAGCGGCTGCAGCCCGTGGTCGACCCAGAAGGGCGTGCCCACCTCCGTCTCCATGTCCAGCATCCGGTAGCCGAGCTGTACGCCGACCTGCGCCAGCAGCAGTCCGGCCCCCGCGGCGACCAGGGCCAGGACCAGCGCTTCCGCGAAGAACTGGGCGGCAATGCGCAGACGGCTCGCTCCCAGCGCCGCGCGCACCGTGATCTCACCGCGCCGGGTCGCCGTTCGAGCATAGAAGAGAACCGCCACGTTTGCTGCCACGACGAGCAGCAGCAGCGTCATGAAGAGCTGCATGACCACCGTCTGCCATGCGCTGATCCCCTGCACGTCGGCGAGGGACTGCGTGTACGGCATGACCATCGGCCGCATCATGGCGTCCGTCCCCGCGTCCGCCTCGGCGGGGCTGACCGACAGCTCTGCCTGGGCCTCGCTCATGCCGATGCCGGGCGCGAGCCGACCGAAGACGTATACTTCCGGCCCGCCGAGGGCGGCGACGTTCGGATCGATCGGGAGCGCGATCCAGTACTGGTGGTTCTCCGGAAAATAGAACCCCTTCGGCATCACGCCGACGATCGTGTACCTCGTCCCGCCGAGTTGGAGCTCCTTGCCGACGGCGGCCGGGTCGCCGCCGAACCGCGCCAGCCACACGTCGTGGCCGATCACGACCGCGGGCCGAGCGCCGTTCTGCTCATCCGCCGGAACCAGCGTCCGGCCGAGCAACGGCGGCACACGCGCCACCGAGAAACCGGACGCCGTCATCTCGGCCACCTGCACCACGACCGGTGGACCATCGCCAGGAATCAGATTGCGCGCGACCGTTCGGAACGCCCCGAGCTGCTCCACCGTGTGCAGCTGCTCGCGCCACCTGAGGAAATCGTGGAGCACACGGCGATCCTCGTTGCTCGTCCGCACATCGCGGTTCTCCAGCGCGACAATGCTGTCGCCCTCGTCCAGGGGGAGCGCCGGATACACGTAGGCGCGGAGGATCGTGAAGAACCCGACGCTCACCGCCACACCGACAGCGAGCCCGAACCCGCCCACCAACGTCAGCCCCGGGTACTTGGCCAGCATGCGGGCCCCGAGCTTCGCGTCCAGCCACGAGAAGCGGATCTGGTCGAACTTGTGGAGCCCCCGCGACGCCCGGGCCTCATCCCGCAGAGCTTCCAGCGGACCGAACTCGAGCCGTGCTTGCCGGGCCGCTTCTTCTCGCGCCATTCCTCGCGCGACCAGGTCCTCGGCCCGAAGCTCAATGTGGTGCCGGAACTCCTCCACCATTTCCGCCTCGACCTCGTCCCTCCGCCGAAGTCCGCGCCACATCGAACGGAAACGGGCGACGACGCCGGTGAGCGGCGTTGAATGCCATACGCCCATGTTCAGATCGCCTCCGGCGTCGCTTTCAACGCTGCCGTCATGGCGGCCACCAGGCGACGCCAGCTCGCTTCCGCTTCACTCGACCGCCGGCTCACGGCCTTCTCTCCTATCTGATTTAGGAGAAGGTTGATCCCCTTCTCCCAGGCTGTCAAGGGGAGCGGCACCCGGGACTCGGGAACGTACCCTTTCGCATCCGGCCTTTCAGCGCACCCCGACCTGAACGATTCCCGGACCGGCGCCGGTCGGGGGGAAGATGTCGGCGTTCGCGATGAGCACGGTCGCGGGGCCGCTCCTTCCCCCTCCCATGGCGATGCCGGTGGGATCGTCGAACAGGACCAGATCGCTCGTGACGCCAGTCACCTCCCCGGTCCTCGGATCGACGCGATTCACGGCGGGGATCCCGAGGAGATTGGCGCCCGCGTTGACGAAGTAGAGCGGGCCGACGAGTGGAGCGGCGAGTCCGTCGATGCCGAGTACACCGGATGCGAGTATCGCCGGCGCACCGGCGCCGCCGCGGCGTCGGATCGGTATGCTCACAATGGTACCGCGGGAGCTGTTGGCGACGAAGATCCCGCCGCGAACCTGATAGGCGATGCCGTTGGCTCCGGGGAGGGGTGGGAACCCCGGAACGGGCGTCGGAGCGAGGAGCGGGTCCTGGATCCACAGATCGAAGGTGCCGCCACGAGGGCACCGCCAGACGGCGCCGGCCAGGCTGTCGGTGGCGTAGAGGTTCTCGAAGACGTCGAACGTGAGGCCGTTGGGGAATGGGATGTCTTCGGATCCGGAAAGGCGTTGTACGGTCGAGCCGTCGCGCGATAGACGGTACACGCCCCTCGTCGCGGGGTCTCCAGAGGCGAAAGCGGCGTAAACGTCGTCCGATCTGTCGATGGCGATCCCGAGCACGCCCGCTCCGCCCGAGGCGGCTGGTCCGAGGTCGGCGATCACGTCCAGGTCGCCATCGCGGTCGATTCGCACGATCTCGTTGCGGAGGAAGACGCCCGAGGCCGGGTCGCGATACCGGCGCCCGACCCATATCCGGCCGAGGCGGTCGAGGGCGAGGTTCTCCGGCGAATAGCCCGGTAGGGAGGCGATCGGACGCACCGCGCCGTCGTCGAGGGCAAGCTGGGCAGCCGGCGTCGCCGCAGCGGTGGGAAGGGCCGCCGCGTCGACGGTCGTCGGGCCTGCGTCCGAGCAGGCGGCAGCGAAGATCAGCAGCAGGAGCGCACGTTCCGGTCGGGGGTCGGGACTCCTCGGCATCGTTTACCTCCTCTGGTTGCGGTGCGACCTTGGAGAGCAGGCCGGATCGTTTCGTCGGGATCCGGCTGCGAGCTGTCCCCCATGAGGCCTGACCGGAGCCATGATAGCGGGCGGACCCTTACCGGAGTCTTACGAGGAGCAGCGCTCTCGGTCGGCAGCGCGTGAGCCGGCGCCGCTCCAGGTGGTCCTGTTCGGACCGGGGCGTCTGTGGCGCTCCGACGGCGTGGTCCGTCAGGTGGTGGTCCAGCCGAAGGCGTTCGCCGTTCTGGCCCGGCTGGCGCTTACGCCGGGCAACGGGCTCGTCCGACGCGATGCCCTGCTGGCCCTGCTGTGGCCGGAGGTCGACACCGTAAAGGGACGTAATGCGCTCAGCCAGGCGCTGCACCGTCTGCGGCGGCACCTCGGGCCGGGTGCGATCGTCAGCCGCGGCCGGGAGGAAGTTGGGCTTTCGGAACGGGTCTGGTGTGATGTCCGCCGTTTCCGCGAGGCACTCGCGGGCGACGAGCTTCCCGCGGCACTGGCCCTCGTCCGCGGCTCGCTCCTCGAGGCCTTCCACGTCTCCAGCGCCAGCGCGTTCGAGCACTGGCTTGATGTCCAGCGGCACGACGTGAGGGAGGCCGCGTTCGGTGCGGCACTCACGCTCGCCGAGCGCCAGGAGGCGGCAGGTCGAGCGGCCGAGGCCAGCAGGTGGCTGCGTCGTGCGGTCGACATCTGTCCGGAGGATGATACCACGCTCCAGCGGCTGATCCGGAGCCTGCGACGAATCGGCGACACGGCGGGGGCGATCCGCGCATACGATGCCGCGGCGGCGAAGCTGTGGGTGGATTTCGAATCGGAGCCGAGCCGGTCGACCCGTGCCCTGGCGGAGGAGCTCCGGAGGACGCATCGCGCGCCGGATCCGGGAGCACGGCAGGCCTTCCTGCGCGGTCGCCACATGAGCGGCGTTCCGGGGCAGGCGGAGGCGGCACTATCGAGCTTCGGGCGTGCGATAGCGCGCGATCCGGACTACCCGGAGGCCCATGCCGGGGTCGCGGAGTGCCTGGCCACGCTGGCCCTTCTGGGTCACCTGTCGCGCGAGCAGGCCGCCGACCGGCTCGAAGCAGCCGCGCGACGGGCGATGGAGCTCGGTCCCGAGCAGAGTGACCCCCACGTCGCTCAGGGGGTGGGCAGACTCGTGTTCTCGCGAGATTGGGACGGCGCCGAACGCGCGTTCCGGCGCGCGGTCGAGCTTGATCCGTTGAGCGCCCGCGCGCACGCCCACCTGGCCTTCTTCCTCAGCACGATGGGCTGGCTGGAAGAGGGGGTCGTCCAGGCTTCGCGCGCCGTGGAGCTGGACCCGCTCGACCCTCTGGCTTCTTTTCTGCACGGGTTCGCGCTCTACCGGGCCCGCCGCTACGAGGCGTCCCTGGAAGAGCTGCTGGCGCTGGTGGAGCTGGAGCCGCATCACTCACTCGCCCGTATGTTCGTGGCCGAGAACGATCTCAGGCTCGGGCGAACGGATGCCGCGATCCAGGCGGCACGGTCGGCCGCGACTCTCATGCCCGAGGACCCGTTGCTCACGGGCATCTGCGCCTCCATCCTCGGCTTCGCCGGCGAGCATCGGGAGGCCCGCGCATTGCTCGAGCGGCTCGGTCAGCTCGCCGGTCGACGGTACGTCAACCCTCACTTCGTGGCCGCCGCCCATGCCGGCCTCGGCGAGCTCGATCAGGCGTTTCGCATCTGGGATTCCATGGTCGACGACGGCGCCCCCGGTGCCTTCCTCCTCCGGACCGATCCGCTGTTCGACCCGGTACGATCCGATCCGCGGTTCGCGTCGCTCATGGAGCGACTCCGGTTCCCCATACTGGCGGGTGGCGCTCCTGAATTCCATGAAGGTCATCAGGAGCGGGGGTAGCGGTCCCGAGACGTGATCTCGGGAGTGTGCAGCGCTTCTGCCGTGCGGCCTCCCGGGCGGCCGCCGGATCCATCACAACGATAGAGGTCGGCCGGCCAGCGGCGTCGCGGCTCGAGTGCCCAGGAGGTCCAGGATGGTCGGCGCCAGGTCGAGGATGTGCGCGTCGGCGCGGATGCGGCTGCCCGCGGATATCCCGTCGCCCTGCGCGACCAGGAAGCCCTCGGGCCGATGGTTGCCGCTTCGCGCATTGGGGATGCGGCCGGGGGTGCTCCGCTCGACACGCCCGTAGCGCTCAGACTCAACCGCCGAATGGCTTGCAGCCGGCGTCTCATCCCACAGGACCAGGAGGTCCGGCAGGCGTGTTGTGCGGTCGGCATCCATGAACACGTCGCTGGCGCGACGGACGTCTGTCAGGAACGGTTCGCCGGTCTGCGCGTCCCTGAACGAGCGGAGCCCCTGCTCCAGCCGCTCGCACAGTTCGCCGTAGGCGGCGGAGGACACGATGCCCTCGGCCTCGCGACCCGCCAGGTTTATCCGGACGTAGCCCTGAAGGTCGGCGCGCAGCGTGAACGCAGGTGTGTTGCTCCAGTCGATCCCGCCGGCGGTCCACCGGGTCATCAGGAAGGCCTGCACCGGGAGGGGGAGGGCCCGCGTCAGTCGTCGCCGAAAACCCAGCGGGAGCGCCTCGCCCAGACGGCGCATCCGCCCGGGCTTCGGCAGCTCGGCATCCCTGCCGCGCAGCACACGGGTGAGCATGCCATCGAGGAGGTCCGAGCGGGACGTGTTCGCCATCATCCCGTGGACGGAGAAGACCATGACCGTCGCATCGGGCGACGCGGCAACCAGCTCGCCCACCGCGCGGTCGCAGGCCTGGTACAGGTCGCGGAGCGCGCCGTCGAAGGCCGCGCCATCCTGGCCGTCCAGGGATCCGCGCAGGCTGGAGCGGTCCCATAACCGGTGACCGCCCCGGTGCAGGGCGCCGAAGACGACCAGCCCGAGATCCCAGTCGCGTTCGAGGAGCCACTTCGCCAGCTCCTTCGAGCGGTCGATGTCCTGCAGCAACCGTCGGCGGAGGTCGAGAAGCTCGGATGGGGACGAACGACCGTACCCCTCCGCTTCCATCGGCCACTCACCGAATTTCGCCCGGATCTGGTCGAGCAGATCGGGTGGATGCGAGCGTGCCGCCGTCAGGCTGTCGTGCCCCGCCCAGCCGGTGATCTCGATTCCGGAGGCCGATTGGCAGCCCAGGGCCATCGGGACATCGTAGGCCACGACGCGGACCTCATCCTCGAGCTGGCGCCAGAACGGGATGTTCGGCAACCAGTCCCAGGATGGGCGCGCATACCCCATGTGCTCATGGCGCCACTGGAAGTCGTGGTAAATGCCGTGACTGGACGGAGGCCGACCGGTGTAGAAGGTCGGCCAGGGCGAGCCTGAGAGGTAGCGGGCGGAGCTCTGCAGGCGACCGTAGGCGCCCGCCGCCTTCAGCCGGGCCAGATTGGGAAGCACCCCTTCCTCGGTCCAGCGCTCCACCAGGAGGGGATCGCCCGCATCGAGGCCGATCAGCAGCACGCGACGATTTCTCATGGCGGCATCTTACACTGGCACGTTGCGGGAAGAAACAGGTCTCAGCGCCGCCGCGTCATCACTCGCCCGATCATCCCGCGCCTGCGTCAGGCGATATTCGCCGCAGCAAGGCGTTCACGAGCTCGTCGACGCCCGCGGCGGCGAAGCGCTCGAACCGGCCGAGTCGATCCCGATGGTCCCGGTAGCTCAGCCCGGGGAACTCTCCCATAGCCATCCGCACCGACTCGTTCCCGCCCAGCAGATGATAGGGTTCCCGGCGCACCCGTTCGGCGATGCCCGCCTCCATGAGCTCGGTGCCAAGGACCTCGTTCAGCCGATCCATCTCACGCTGAGCGCCATGGCATAACCCGGCATAGTCAATGGCAAGGAGCGGCAGGCGCTCGCGACGCGCGTACAGGACCAGCGAGACGTTGTACAGAGCCCAGGCCGTGATGGCGTAAAGCGTTCCGTGTCCCCGCGACTTGTACGAGCTCGCGACTTCCGCGCAGTCACGCACCAGGTGTATGACGGTCACGTCGATCCCGGACTGGAGGAGCGCGTCCAGGCTCTTCATCGACTTGGAGGAATCCACGACGAACTCGAGGCCGGGATGGTTCCGGGCGGCCGCCAGGAAGGCGCCTTCCAGGAGGCGGGCGTACCGCGTCCGGCGGTGGCGCTGTCGTTTCCGCCGAGGGTGGAGAGGGTTCAGGATCCGGAGCAGCAGACGGAGATTCGACAACGAGAACCCGGGATCGACATCGAGGCGCTCTTCGTCCCGATTCTGCGCCAGTACCGGCGACCAGAAGGAGCAGACCTCGAAGCGCTGGCCGCACGTGCAGACCCGAAACCCCTCGACGTCGCGCCTGGCCGGATCGCGGTGGTGCCTGAACTGGTCGGGCTCGCCCAGGTAGGCGGCCCCGGGATCGGTGCCGAGAAGCAGCCCCAACAACGTGGACCCGCTGTAGCTGGATGCCGCGATGAAGACGACTTTCGTCCCGGAGCCGTCCCGGGGACGCGGACCGTCGGCCACGGAAGGATGGCGCCCGAGCACTACCGGCACTGGCTCCGAACGCCGGGGTGTCCCGTCTCCGCCGTGATACCCCATGTTCCGATGCCGGTGGTATATTGGCTGCCGCGCCGTCGTCGGCCCAGCGCCCGACCGGGAGCGGATCGGGGGTGTGGAGACCGTCCGGCGGGCGAGCGACCGGTCTGATTCATGGCGGAATCTTACACCCAGCCTGGCGATCGCCAAACCAATGTCCATGCAGCACGAGACGGCGCGAGGGGCTCGCGGGGCTCGCAACCGCAGCATCCGTACGGGGCTGGTGGGGTGCGGGCACATGGGAACCCGCCACCTGGACTGCCTTCGGCGGGTCCCCGGGGTGGTCGTCACCGGCCTCTGCGACAGCGACCCGAGGCTTGCGGCCGCCGCCGCCGCTGCGCATCCCGGAGGCGCGCCTTACCCCGGCATCGAGGCGATGCTCGCCGCCGACCCCCCCGATGTCGTGCACATCGTCACACCGCCCGCCAGCCACCATGCCCTGGCCAGGAAGGCGCTCGAGGCTGGATGCCACGTCCTCGTGGAGAAGCCGATGGCGCTGAACGCCCGCGAGGCCGACGACATGGTCGAAGCGGCCGGGCGCGGCGGCGCGCGTCTGTGCGTGGCTCACAACTTTCTGTTCGAGCCCGCGGTCCGTCGCGCGAGAGCAATGTGCGAGCGCGGCGCGCTGGGGACCCTCACCGCGGTCGAGATCTACTGGAGGGTACTGCGGGGCGCCGTGGACGAGCGGACGCCCGCGTGGATCCACGAGCTGCCCGGTGGCGTCTTTCAGGAGGTGGCGCCGCACGCCTTCTATCTGATGCACAGCCTTCTCGACGCTCCTCGCGTCGCGGCGGTCTCGGCGAAGGCGACCGGGACGGCCAACGGCGGGCCCGATGAGCTGCGGGTGCTGTTCGAGTCCGCCACGGCGGTGGGCTCTGTGGCGATCTCGCAGCGTTCCGAGCCGCACCTCGTCACGCTGCGGATCCACGGCACGCGTGCGAGCGTGCTGGTCGATCTGACCACCAACGTGCTGGTGAGACTGCGGAAGCTCGGGCTCGGGAGGGTCGCGAAGGTCGGAGCCGCCCTCGATCGGAGCGCGCAATACCTGTTCGGGACCGGCGTCGCCGCGGCCCGGACCCTGGTCGGGAGGTCTCCCACCGGTCGTCAAACGCTGATCCGATCCTTCTACGACAGCCTCCGGGCAGAGGTGGCGCCTCCGGTGACTGCGGAAGATGGCCGCGCCGTGGTGGCCTCCCTCGACGAGGTGTGGAGGCGGCTCGACCTTTCCCGGGCGGCGGAGAGAGCGACGTGAACGGGCGCCCCGAGAAGACGGGCGCTGGTGAGAGGGCCGGCGCCGCTGTGGTCGGTTTCGGCATCGTCGGCTGCGGCGCCATCGGCCGGTGGCACGCGAAAACCATCGCCGATCTCCCCGGAGCTGCGCTCGTGGGCGCGGTCGACAACGACACCTCCTCCCGCGACACCTTCGCCCGCAGGTTCGGTGTCACCACCTACGCTTCGCTGGCCGAGCTGCTGGCCCTTCCCGAGGTCCAGGTGATCAGCGTCTGTACGCCGCCGCTCGATCACGTAGCGGTCGCAACGGCAGCGGCGGCCGCCGGCAAGCACGTGTTGGTGGAGAAGCCCCTCGCGCTCGACCTGGAGGAGGCGGACCGGGCGATCTCGGCGTGCGCGAATGCCGGGGTCCATCTCGGCGTGGTGCATCAGCAGCGCGCGCGCTCTGCGAGCCGGGCGGTCCAGCGGCTCCTCCGTTCGGGCCGTCTGGGCGTTCCCTCCCTGGCGGTGGTGGTGCATACGTGGTTTCGCCCCGAGTCGGAGGATCTCTCGGGCTCCTGGCGGGCGGATCCATCCGCCGGGGGCGGGGTCCTCGCCGATCAGGCGATTCACGCCCTCGACCTTCTCGTCTGGCTGCTGGGCGCACCGCGCTGGGCGAGCGGCCGGATCGTCGCGAGGCCGGGCGGACGCGGCGAGCACACGGTAGCGGGGGTGCTCGCGTTCGATGGCGACGTGATCGCGACGGTGGCCGCGAGCACGGTCACGAACGCAATGCGGGACGACATCGCCGTGGAGCTCTACGGCTCCCTGGGAAGCGTGCGCCTGGAGATCCGCGATTACGATCATGCCGAGATCGCCTGGCTGGACCTCGCTTCCGAAGAAGGGCGCCGGGCTCGCCGGCTCGCCAGCGGCGAGATCGAGCGGATCGTGACAGAGGAGGGAGGCGAGTGGCGGGGTGGACCGCGGGCGTGGCCCTGGCGCGCGCTCGGCCGCGCCGCGGGCGCGGAGCGGGGCGCGTCTCCGTTCCGCAGCGTCCGCGGATACCTTCGACGGCAGGTCGACCGCAAGGCTCAACGGGAGACCGGTGAGCTGCAGGGACACGCCGCCGTGCTGGACGCCATGGCGGCCGCCGCGCGAGGGGACGGTCAGCCGCTGGTCACGGGCTCGCAGGCCCGGACGGCGCTGGCGACATTGGAGGCCCTGCGCCGCTCCCAGCTGGCAGCCGGCCGCCCGATCGATGTCGACCGCACCGCCAGTGTGCCGTGAAGGTCGTCCATCTCATCGACCACATGGGCCCGGGAGGGTCGCAGGCGCTGGTGGTCGACCTGGTCGAGACGAGAAGCCCCGGGGTCGACGCCGGCGTCGTCACGCTCAACGATCGGGTTCTGCCGGGCTGGCGTCACCGCCTTCATCAGGCGGGCGTTCAGCTCGACGTCGTCGATATTCGCGCGGGAGGGCCGGCGGCCCTCAATCGACTGCGATCGCTGCTGGCGGAGCGCCGTCCGGACGTGCTGCACACGCACCTGGACGTGAGCAACTGCCTCGGCCCGCTCTATACGCTCGTGCTCCCCCGGCCCCGGCCACGCCTCGTGCTCACGCTCGAGAACGACCCCTTCCTTCATTATGCCGTTCCGGTGCGGCTGGCGTTGCGGGCGCTGGTCCCTCGGGCCGACGTCGTGGTGGTTCTCTCGCCGAGCCTGCGGGAGGCGGCGGGTCCCCTGCTGAAGCGAGCCCGGCGGATCGAGACGATCGCGCCCGGAATCGACCTCGGCCGTTTCACCCCGGGCGCGGTGGATCCAGAGGCCGTCGCGCGGCTGCGAGGCGGAGCGACATCCGTCATCGGGTCGGTGGGAAGGCTGACGCGCCAGAAGGGCTTCGACGTGCTGATCGACGCGATGCCCGAGCTCCTCGCCGCCGACCCGAAGATGCGCGTGCTCATCGCGGGTGAGGGTCGCGAGCGGCCGGCGCTCGGGCGACTGGCACGCCGACTCGGCGTCGAGCAAGCGCTCCTGATGCCAGGATACATGGCCGATCCGAGGGTCGCCTTCGCCGCCATGGACATATTGGTGGTGCCGAGCCGGCACGAGGGGTTCGGGCTCGTCTTCCTCGAGGCCATGGCCATGGGCGTGCCCGTGGTCGGCACGCTGGTGACGGGATCGATGGACGCCGTGGAGGACGGCCGTACGGGGGTCCTGGTCCCCCCCGGTGATCCGAAGGCGCTGGCGGCGGCGATCGTCCAACTCCTCGCGGACCCGGACCGACGGGCCGAGCTGAGAGCGTCGGCGGACCGCTGGGTGCGCGAGCGCGGGTCCCGTCGTCGCCTGACCGAGCGCACCGAGGCGCTCTACGCCGGGCTGTGTGGAGGGACGTCGCGAGGGAGCTCCGCATGAGCGGTCGGGAGACCCGCAGAACGGCTCGATACGACAGGGTCTTCGTCCTCGACCTGAATGGGCTGACCGTCGAGCTGTTGCGGGAGCGGGCCCACCGGCTGCCGAATTTCGGGCGGCTGCTGGCGCGCGGCGCCTGGGGGCATCTCGAGGGGCCTCTCCAGCCGGTGTCTCCTCAATGCCATGCCACTCTGTTCACAGGGAAGAACCCGGCGAAAACCGGGGTCTTCGACTTCTTTCGGTTTCCCGCTGGGGGCTACGAGCGGATCCCCTACGACCGTTCGGCATTGCGCGCGAAGCCTGTATACGAGGTCCTGTCCGACCGCGGTCTGCGCGTCGGTATCCTCAACACGCTCCTCCTTAACCCGCCGCCGGCAGTGAACGGCTTCACCGTGGCCGGCGACGAGGGGATCGGGGATGTGTACGCGTGCCCTCCAGAGGTGCAGCGCCTGCTGGACGCGCGCGGCTACTCGGTTCCCTTCGGGGCATCCTACAGGCCGGGTGGCGAGCGCGAGTTCCACCGTCACGTGCTCGACTCCATCGAGATGCGTCGCGACGCCTGCCGTGCCCTGTTCGGGGAGAGGCCGTGGGACTTCGGCATGCTGAGCCTGTACGAGCTCGGCGAGATTCTCCACGCGTTCTGGCGCTTCTACGATGCACGGCATCCGCGCCATCGTCCGTTCGAGCAAGTTTTTGGCGGGTCCGATCCGTTGCTGGAGACGCTGCTGAAGCTCGACGAGCTCCTGGGCGAGATCCTCGATCTGGCGGGACCGGAAGGGCTGGTCCTCGTCGTCGGGGCGTGGGGCCACCGCCTCGAACACTCCCGGCTCTTCCTCAACGCCTGGTTGCAGCGGGAGCGCTACCTGACGCTTCGCCGGCGCCCGAAGGTGGTCCTCAAGCGCCTGATGTCCCGGACCGGCTTTTCACTGGCGACGGCGGAGCGTCTGGCGCGGCGTCTCGGGCTATGGAAGCTCTTCCACTACGGGATTCCGCGCGGACGACGCGCCGCCATGAAGCAGGCGGCCTTCCTCTCCCTCGCCGACGTCGATTGGCGACGGACCCGCGCGGTGGCGACGGGCTACCTGGGCCAGATCCACCTCAATGTGCGGGGCCGCCGGCCAGCCGGCGTCATCGATCCCGCCGACTATGAGCAGGAGCGAGAGGGGCTGCGCGAGCGGCTCGAAGCGCTGCGCGATCCGCGCACCGGAGAGGCGGTCGTGGACCGGGTCGTCGCCCGTGACGAGATCTATGGCGGGCCGCACCTCGAGGATGCGCCCGATCTCGTCGTGCACCTGAAGGACGGATGGGCGGCCCACTCCGACATGGACACGAGCGGAACCCTGGTCGGCGAGAGTCCTCTAAGCCAGTCCAGCGACCACTGGAACGAGAGCATCTTCCTGGCCTGGGGGCGCGGCGTCATCCCGGGCGAGTCCCGCGCACGGCTAGAGGATATCGCGCCGACAGTCCTGGACGCGTTCGGCGTGCCCATCCCGCCCGACTGCGACGGCCGGCCGCTTCCGCTCTTCGACTAGCCCTTTTCCGGTTCAGTGCGCGGCGTCGCCTGACCGATGGCCAGAAGTGCCTGCAGCTCGAGCACGCCGCCGACAACGGCGACGAGCACAGTCGCGCCCAGCACCAGCAGCGAGAGCGCAACGGCCTGAGACCCCGGGACCCCGTAGGGCTCCAGGGCAACCATCAGCCCGCCCTCGCGTACGCCCAGTCCCGAGATCGTGATCGATAGCCCGGTGAGCAGGTTGACGATGGCCCGGACCCATCCGAGCGTGATGAACGACAGTGAAAGCCGGAGGGCCCGCGCCAGAAAGAAGATCACCAGGGTTCCGGCCAGGTTCTCGGCGAGCGCGAAACCCACTACGCGGGCGCGGTCACGGCCGGAAAGCTGGCGATGACGCGCGGCGGCCGCGATCGACCTGGACAACAGGCCATCCTCCCCGCCCGGCAGCCGGCGCACCAGCTTCCATCCATCCACGCGCGCCAGCACCGTCGCCAGCGCCACCATCAACCCGACGAAAAGGAGCAGGCTCACGAGCGCGAGGGTGGTGGTCCCGCGCGACGCCTCCAGGGACACGAACACGGCGCCCAGCAGCGCCATCCCTCCCATATACGCGATGCGGCTGTACACGATCGCCGCAATGGGCTCCACCGTTCCAGCGCCGGCGCGTGACAGCTTGATCCAGCGGATCGGGCCCGCGGCAAGGGTTCCGGGCACGAAGAGCATCCAGAAGCCGGTGGTGAAGTTGATGCGCACGATCCGTCCGACACTCAACCTCGACCCCTGGGCAGTCAGGAGCACGCCCAGCCGCGCGGCGGACAGAACCGGGGCCAGCAGCACGAACGGCACGGCGGCTACCAGCCAGCCGCGGCGCACCGACCGCACGACCATCAACACGGAACCGAGTGAGACGAAATGCAGGATGATGAGCAGCAGGGCTCCCGTAAGGGCCAGGCGCAACCCCATGCGCAGCAGACGCCGCCGCGCGGGCACGCTATCCTCCCGCCGAGCCGACACGATGTTGCTCGTAGAGCTCCACGTAACGATCGCCGACCCGCTGCCAGGAGAATTCCTCGTCGAGGCGCCTTCGCGCGGCCCGGCCGAGCTCCCGGCAGCGCTCGGGGTCCGAGGTGAGGCTGAGGACGGCCCTGCGAAGCTCCTCCGTATCGCGGGGGTTCACCAGCACGGCGGCATCGCCGACCGGCTCGGCGCACCCGGTGCCCCGACTCGTGATGATGGCCAGACCCGCACTCATGGCTTCCATGAGCGCGACGGGGAAGTTCTCCCGCTCGGAAGGAAGGACGAAGATCTCGGACGATTCGGAGAGATGGGTGAGCTCCGGAGATCCGTTGTCCAGCCACCCGTGGAAAACGATCCGCGCTGCGTTCTGCCTCGCCTTGCGGCGCAGGGTCTCTAGGTAGGGCCCGTCTCCTACGATATGGATCTCGTGGTCGAGTTCCAGGCCATCGACCGCTTCGATCAGGTGTTGCACTCCCTTGCGACGAAGGAGTCGGCTGACCACCAGGATCCGCTTTTCGCGCGCCTGGTCGATCCGGTAGCGGCCGGTGTCGAACCCGTACGGGATGGTGACCGTCTCGAGGTCGGGCGCTCGCTTCCGTGTGAGGGCCTCGATGGCCCGGCTGGGACAGACGACCGCCGATGCCCCGCGCACCGCCCGATCCCACGCACGCCGCGACAGGAGATGCGCCAGCCGTAGCCGGTCGGGGTTGTAGCCCGGAACGTCCGACCCGTGAGCGGTGATCACGTACGGCAGGCGGGCAATGTCTCGCACCCAGCCGGCGAGCAGCCCGCCCGGCAGGATGAAATGCGCGTGGTTGATGTCGAACCGGTGCGTCTCCAGAAGCTCTCGCAGCCGCGAGCGCGCCATCAGCATGTGGTGGGCGACCTCCGGGACGCTGCAATGGTCCTTGCGGCGGCGTATGCTGCGAACTCTGTGGACCGCCACGCCATCCACCACCTCCTCGGAGGGGCGGCCCCGGAAGCCCATGGTCACCACGTGTACCTCGTGTCCTCGCCGCGCCAGCTCGCGACTCAGGCCGTGGACCACACGGCTTCCTCCGCCCCCCACCGGCGGGAACTCATAGCACAGCTGCAGGATCTTCACAGATCGTTCACCAGGGGGTTCGGTAGAGTTGGACGATCGAGGGGACCGGAATGTAGTGTCGATCGCAGCCGGAGGCACCCACCGACCGGTGGCGCCGCCAGGGCGGGGAGCCCGGCGGCGCGCTCGCCTGCCCGGAGCGGGAGGGTGGTACGACCGCCCCGCGCGAGTCCCGGCGCGTCCCGCCCACCGACCAGTCGCGCACGCATCGCGGCCGGTGGTCGGGAGCGGGTCGCACAGCCCGGAAATCGATCAGCGGGTCCGGGCCAGCCGATACGGGGGGTCGGTTCGCGGCCGTGGTCGCCACCCGACCGACCGATCGCCGGCGCGGATGGCAGCGAGTGGTCGTTTCCGGGCGTTCCGGCGCTACAGGACGCTGCTGCCCGCCCGCACCTGAACCGACGCGCATGGCCCCGTCAGGGCGGCGACGTTGGTCCGCGTGTCCGGGTCGCAATGTCGCGACGCCGGCGCGCGCTCCACCGTGCGCCGGCCCCGCTGCCCCGCTTACTCGTATCGCAGCGCCCGCATGGGATCGAGTCGGCCCGCGCGCCGGGCCGGGAGCCAGGTGGCCAGGAGCGCGATGCCACCGAGGAGCAGCGGGATCCCGACGAACGTGACAGGGTCGATGACGCCGACGCCGTAGAGGAAACGGGCGAGGAAGCGTGTGGCGACGAGCGCCAGACCCACCCCGATCGCGAGGCCGGCGGCCACCAGGATCGCACCATCGCGCAGGACCATGCCGCGGACGTCGCCAGGGCCGGCGCCGATGGCCATGCGGATGCCGATCTCCCGGGTGCGGCGGGAGGCGGTGTAGCTGGCGACGCCATACAGCCCCGTGACCGCCAGGAGCAGGGCCAGGGCGCCGAACGCAGCCAGGAGGAGGGCGCCCATTCGCGCCGGGTAGAGCATGATGGACATCTGGTCGCGGATCGTGCCGCTCTGGAAGGGTGTGACGGCCGGGTCGATGGCCTGGATCTCGGCCAGCAACCGGGGCAGGAAGGCGGCCGGGTCGCCCCGGGTGGCCGCCACCACCATGGCGATGTCGGTGCCGCGGCGGTCCAGCGGCAGGTACACGTACGGCCGCGGCGCCTCGCCCAGAGTCCGGACCTTCGTGTCCGCGGCGACTCCCACCACCGTCTGCCACGGTCCGTCCTCCCCCCTGCGCAGCCGCTTGCCGATGGGATCCTCGCCGGGCCAGAAGCGACGGCCCGCGGTCTCGCTGACGATGACCACCTCGGGCCCCGTGCGGTCCGCGCGGGTGAAGCCCCGGCCGCGAACGATGCGCACGCCCAGCGTCTCGAAGTAGCCGGCGTCCGTCCGGGTGTAGTCGTACGACGGAACGCGGCCATCGGCCGGGACCGCCTGACCTTCCGGGAGGAATTCGCGCGTCTGGATCGCGATGCCGACCGGCATTCGGGCGGTGACTGTGGCGGACCGGACCTCGGGAAGCGCTTCGAGCCGCTCCACGAGTCGGTCAATGAACACGCGCCCCTTTTCGGGCGAGTAGCCGATCTGCTCCAGGTTGAGCGCGGCCATGGCCAGGTGCTCGGTATCGAAGCCCGGGTCCACCTTCCCCGTCTCGGCGAGGCTGCGCAGGAACAGGCCGGCGGTGACCAGGAGCAGGAGCGAGACGACGACCTGGCCGACTACCAGCCCGTTCCGAAGACCGAACCGGCGTCGCCGGCCCAGACCGCTGACCGTTGCCTCTTTGAGCGCCGGCAGGAGGTCGGGCCGGGACGCGCGCAACGCGGGGGCGAGGCCGAACAGGATCCCTGTGATGATGGACAGCCCGAACGTGAACAGGAGCACGGTCCGGTCGAGCCCCAGGTCCAGGTTCACCGGGATCGGGATCGGGGGTGTGAAGCCGCTGAGGACGCGGACCAGAACGTAGGCCAGTCCCAGCCCGACCACCCCACCGGCCAGCGCCAGCACCACGCTCTCGGTGAGAAGCTGGCGAACGACCCGGCCGCGGCCGGCACCCACGGCCAGCCGGGTGGCGATCTCGCGCTGCCGACCCGCGGCACGGACCAGCAGCAGGCTGGCAATGTTCGCGCACGCGATCGCCAGGACCAGCCCCACCACCGCCATGAGAAGCACGGCGATGGGCGTCAGCACCCGGTCGACCATGGGGTTGAAGCTCACCTGATCGGAGCGGAGCAGCGTCATCGACCGCCCGTCGTTGGTGTCCGGGTAGGCGGCGGCGAGACGGTCCGAAAGAACCCGCAGCTCGGCCCGCGCCTGCTCGCTCGTGACGCCCCGCTTCAGGCGAGCCACGGGGAACAGGCTGCGACCACCCCGGGAGTCCGCCTGGTCCGCGTCCTCGATGTGCAGCGCAACCGCCATGGACGTGGGCAGCCACAGGTCCATCTGGAACGCAGGGAACTGGCCCGTGAACCCCTCCGGCATCACCCCCACCACCGTGATGGCACGGCCGTTCAAGCGGAGCGTCCGTCCGACGACGCCCGGGTCGCCGCCGAACCGGCGTTCCCACGTCCGGTGGCTGATCACGGCCACCGGACTGGCCCCCGTCACCGCATCCGCATCGGCATGGAGCGTCCGCCCCATCGCCGGTCCAACCCCCAGCAGGTCGAACAGGTTCGGCGTCACCACCTCCCCCCAGAGGATGTCGCTCGTCCCGTCGGCGTTGGCCAGACTCACCATGGCGGGGTAGCGGGCGGCCACGTCGTCGAAGACGGTGGCTTCGTCCCGGACGTCACGGAGGTCGGGATACGAGAACGTCGAAAACTCGTAGCCGCCGGAATCGCGGGTGTAGAGCTCCACCAGCTCCGACGGCGAGCGCGCCGGCATGTCCCTGAACAGCACCGTGTCGACGATGCTGAAGATGGCCGTGTTCGCGCCGATCCCCAGCGCGAGCGAGAGGATGGCGGCGGCCGTGAAGCCCGGCGCGCGCGCCAGGCGGCGGATCGCATACCGCAGGTCGTGGAACATGGAAACGTGAGTCAGGGTCGTGCAGTCCGGGCGCGCGTCCCACCGGGGCGCGGGCGCGAGGGTCGTGCAGGCAGTACGGTGGCCCGCGCTCTTCGGTTTCGCAGATCCCGGCTGCCAGAGTGCGGTTCGGGGTTCGCCGGGGGGTGGCGGCGGCGAGGAGACGGGGGTATACTTTGTTGTGCAAAGTTCTCTGCGGAAGGAAACGGTCGAACACTACGACGTCACGATCGTCGGGGCAGGGCTCGCCGGGCTCGTTGCGGCGGGAGACCTGGGGCGACGGGGCGCCCGCGTGCTGCTGGTGGATGCACGCCCGGCCGTGGACCGATCCGTCCATACCACGGGCATCTTCGTTCGCCGGACGCTGGAGGACTTTCGTCCTCCGGAAGACTGCGTGGGCCCGGGGATCCGCCGGGTGGTGCTGCATTCCCCCGCGGGACGGCTGTTGGCCTTGACTGCGTCCGCGGATGAGTTCCGGGTAGGGCGGATGCGTCGGCTGTACCGTCGCCTGCTGGAGGAGGCGCGCGGACTCGGGGTGGAGTACCGGCCGGGAACGCGCTACGTCGGTTCCGAGGCTGGCGCGCGAGGGAGCGTGGCGAGGCTGGAGCGGCGGGGGCGGGTGGCCCGGGTGCGCACGTTGCTGCTGGTGGGGGCAGACGGCGCGCGCTCGCGTGTGGCGCGGGACCTGGGTCTGGACGAGAACCGCCGGTGGATCGTCGGGGTCGAGGATGTCTTCGAGGGTACGCTCGGCCCGGCGGAGCCCGAGCTGCACTGCATCGTGGATCCGCGCCTCGCGCCCGGGTACATCGCCTGGCTGGCGGACGATGGGGAGTCGGTGCACGTGGGGGTTGGCGGAATTCCCGCGCGCTTCGAGCCGGCCGCGGCGCTTGCGGCGCTGTACGCCCGGCTCGAGTGCGACCCCGAGCTTGCGCGGGTGCGCACGCTACGCCGCCAGGAGCGGCGCGGAGGGCGGATTCCGGTGGGCGGCCTGCTGCGGCGGATCGGGTGTGCGCGCGGTCTTCTGATCGGCGATGCCGCCGGGGCTGTGTCGCCCCTCACGGCGGGAGGGCTGGACCCCTGCTATCGGTTGACGCGTCTGGCGGCGGCAAGGATCGCCTCAGTGCTGGAGGGGGCTCCGCCGGCGCTGCTGGAGACGTACTCCGGCAGTCCGTTCCAGCGCCACTTCAGCAGGCGACGATGGACCCGGCGGGCGCTCGAGGCCGTCCGTCAACCGGCGCTGGCCGAGGCCGCCTGCGGCCTTCTGCGCACGCGGCCCGGGCGGAAGCTGGCGGCGCGGGTGTTCTTCGGCCGTGGCTCCTTTCCGGACGTGGATCCGGCGGGGCCGGCGCTCGCCGGCGGCATGGGCCCACAACCGCGGAGTTCCTGCATCACCACCCCATCTGGCGCATCCTCCCTTCGATGATCCTCGCGTACCATCCCATGCGTCCGGGGGTGCGGTGGAGCGGGGCAGGGAGCACGGCGGCGAGGCTCGCGGCCTGGTGGCGGGAGACCCGCGCGGCGTCGATGCCGTAGTAGTGGTGCGCGGCCGCCTGGGCGCCGAAGATGCCGGGGCCGAGCTCGACCACGTTGACGTACAGCTCGACGATCCTGTGCTTTCCGAGGATCCACTCCGCCGGAAGCGTGAGGCCCCATTCGTACAGCTTCCGCACGGGGTTGCGGTGGGTTGTGAAGTACAGGTTCTTGATCAGTTGCTGCGTGAGCGTCGACGCGCCTCTCATCGGCCGTCCTCGCGCCTTCGCTTCCCGCCTCGCCTTCCGCAGCTCCACCCAGTCGAAGCCGTGATGCCGGTAGAAGCGCGCATCCTCCGCCGCCACTACCGCGTGCGGCAACGCCGACGACATCCGGTCGAGAGATCGCCAGTGATACACCCGCACCGGCCGCTCCCCGTGGACGATCCGCTCCACGCTCCGCTGGACCTGGACCGCCGTGGCCACCGGCGGCAGGAATCGGAGATAGACGAGGCCGAGGACACAGAGGAAGTAGTACGCCACCGGCACGAGGGCGACGACGAGGATCCCCCGGCGGAGGTGCCGCGCCCGCCTCCGTGGCCGCGCGCTCGTCCTGGCTGTGTCTGTCATGCTCGACATCTCGGCGCCTGGCGTCCGCAAGGTGGAGGCCGTCCCTTGCCGGGACGGTCGAGGCGTTCACAGGTTACTCGGCGTCGCCGCAGGGGCATCCCGCCTCCGGGGCGAGGGCGATCAACCGACTGCATCGGCCACCATGCTGCATCGCCACCCATCCTCGACGAAAGAGTCCGGGCGCCGCCGATCGCGGGCCGCCGGGGCGCCGGACGTGACCGGGACCCTGCGTCGCACCCTGTTGGCGTTCTTCTGCGTCGTGTCCATCACCTCACCGGCGCGGGGACAGATCCTCCCGGAGGAGCGGCCGGGGGCGCCGCGATATCCGGGCTCGCTGCCCTTCTTCTACGACCTGTACACGTTCCGCGGCGAACACGGCGAGACGCTGGTGGTGGCGGCGGTGGCCGTGGCGGCGCGCTGGCTCGAGCGAAAGGAGGTCCACGGCGAGGATGTGTACCGCTTCGACCTTTCGTTCGTTCTGGCCGATACCACCACCCGCGCCGTCTTCAGGAGCGACGACACGGTTTCCGTGGCGGCCGCCGCCGACCTCCCGGACGAGCACCTGCTGTACACGCAGGTGGCGGTCGAGGCGCCGCCGTCGGCCAGCATGGTCCAGCGCCTGGTCATGACGGATCCGAACGAGGTCGGGGTGGGGCAGCTCTACGACTCCGCGTTCCCGATCCCCGACTACGGCGGCGACACCCTGATGCTCAGCGACATCGCCCTCGGGCAGGCCGACCCGACCGGTGGCCTCGCTCGCGGCGGAGATACGGTGGCCATCCTGCCCCTCGCACGCTTCCCGCAGAGCGCGCTCGACCTGTACTACGAGATCTACAACATGCCGCCGCTCGAGGAATACGCCACGGAGATCACCTTCCAGCCGATCGACGAAGCCGGCCAACCCGACGACGCGGCGGTGGGTGTCCGGTTCGAAGCCCGCTCATCCGCCGCAGCGGACCGGACCGTCCGCGAGCTGCGGGCCATCGCCGCCGACCTGGACGACGGGCTCTACCGGCTCACCGTGGCCGTACGCGTCGCCCGGACCGGTGCTGCGGCGAGCCGCTCTCGCGACTTCGAAGTCCGGAGAGGCGGGGCGGACGCGACGCTGGTGATCGCGCTCCCACGGCGTTAGCCGCCGACGGCCTATCCGCACGCGCCGGCCGCGCTGCTGCCCGGCCGCCCCAACAGAAAGGTGCGGGGGCGGCGAAAAACAGTTCGCACCTCGCCCCCGGGTGGACCCGGCGCGCAGCGTCAAGAGTCCCGCTATCGCCCTGTGCGGCATGGAGATGGGCGCCTCGTGGGCGCCGCCCTACGGATGAAGAACGCGTCTTGCCGTGAATTCCCGCCGCACCCCCGGGAGGTGAGGCGCATGACCCCACGCATTCGCAGGGGACGGGTTCCACCGGAGATGGAGGATCGACTCCACGTCGCGGCGATCGTGGCAGCGCAACGGGCGATGGACGAGCACGTGCGCTCCGCGGTCGAGCTGGTGGAGGAGGGCGCGGACCGGGCTCCCATCGAGCGGCTCCTCGCGGCGTACGGCCGGCTCCACCACATGGATGGCAAGGAGTCGCGCCAGTTGCGCGAGCGTGCCTTGGCCACGCTCGGCCGGAGCGCGACGGAGCTGGGCTCGCTGTCCGGTCCGCGCTCACTCTTCGCCCGCGCCCGCCGCCGTCTCAGGGGGCGGACGAACCCCGAGCTCCGCTCGTGGGTGGAGCGGCATACGGCCAGGGCGGAGCTGGCGGTGCTGGACATCCACGTCGAAAAGGCACTCGAGATGGTCCGGCTCGCCGAAGAGCATGTTGCGCCGAAGGACGCCGTGGCGCTCTACGCCGAGATGCTCGCGCTCAGGCCCGCAGTCGCCGAGATGGTCGAGCTGCGGGTGCTGAAAGCGCTTTACGAGAGGGAGAGCGGCCACGTGGAGCCGCTTCGAGCCGACGGAGCCACGCCGATCGGGCTGCGGATGGCGGACAACCAGCGCTGACAGGCCGGCACGGCGCCGACCCGCAGGCCCACCCGAAGGCCGGCCCGCCGGCCGACCGCTCCGCGGCGTGGCCGCCCACCTTCCGGAGACGCCCTCCACCCCTTCACGGACTGAAGCGCGGCTCCGTCCAGACCGCCAGGTCCCGAACGTAGACGTCGGTTCCGACGGTGCGTGCGGCCAGGCGCACCGTCCAGGGACGCGCCGGATCGACCGCCACGTGGACGGGGGCCGTCAGGACCTCGTGATGGTCCACCCACAGCGACGCCTGCCCGTCCGGCTGAAGCTCGAGGGCCACGTGGAACCAATGCTGCCCCGGCGGCTCGTCGAAGAACGCATCGAGCTCCGGGTTCTCCGGAACGGCGAACGTGACGCTGGTGGCATCGAACCGGGACGCCACGCGCGAGGGATAGCGGAAACAGACCGCCTGGTCCTCGTCGCTCCACATGCCGGTGGTGCGGTCCACCTCGTCCGGCGGCGCAGCGACGAGGCACACGTCGATGTCCTGATAGTCCCGGGCGGTGAGGGGGATGCGCACTTCCAGCTCCAGCGTCAGGCCGTGGTCCGCCGGCACGGCGTGCCGGAGCACCAGGCCGTCCTGGTATTTCTCATCGCCCAGAAGGTGAAGCACGCGCTGTCCGTCCACGCTGTCGATCTCGGGTCGGGGCCAGCCCACCGGGATCCAGCGGCTCGTGTCGATGCGTGTGAACGCTTCCGCGACCCTCGCGGCCCGGGGCCGATCCCCGCTCACGCGGATCGCGCGCCTGGCCGAGAGCGACCAGCCCCAGCGCGCCTCGAGCACGGTGGCCCCCGGGGCGTTCGCCGTGATGCGATCCCCTTCGAGCACGGACGCGACGCTCGCGTCGTCCGTGCTCCACTGCACGGACTCCGCCGGGCGACGGCTGCCGTCCGAATAGACGACCGCCGCGGAGAGGCGACGTCGCTCGCCCCACGCCAGCTTCAGCGGCTCGCCGCCCGGATCCAGCGACACCGGGATCGCCGTGAGCCGGTCCGGAAGCCACCAGAATGCGTTGCCCGGCGTGGGCGGGGGCGGGCACGACCCGGGTTTCTCCGGTGGTCAGATCGCGCAACACGAGGACGCGGCGGCCGTCGCGGACACCGCTGTGGATCAGCACCGAGCCGTCGGGCGAGCAGGCGAGAGGCGCGAAACCGATGCCGTCGAAGATGCGCGGCTCGGCCTCACCGGGCCGGTAGAAAGCGATCTGGTGGGCATTGCCCCGGGTGATATCGGCGGCAAGCCCGGCGCCACACCAGTCCACGGTCGAGATCCTCTGCCCGGTCCAGCTCGCGACCGTGTCGCCGCCGGGAGTGAGCACCCGGAGGGTGTCCGCCGGGCCCTGCGCGACGAAGGCGAGCAGCTGCCCGTCCGGCGACCATTCCGGTGCTGACACGAGCCCCCGGCCCGGATAGACCACGCGCGCCTGCCCCCCGGTGATTCGCCTGGTGACCTCGTCCTCGCGGTAGTGGTCGGCGGTCGTGTCCTCCCGGCTGTACGCCACCCATTGCGCGTCCGGTGACAGCGATCCGAGATACAGATCGCCCCGGCTGCGGATGTCCGCCAACGTGTCGCCAGAGGCGCGGAGAATCGCGATGTCGGGCCCGCGATCCTCATGCCGGACACGCGCGTACCAGAGGATGGAGCCGTCCGGTCCGCGGAGCGGCCTGTCGGCGCTGGCGGGCACGGAGTCGCCGAGCGCCCGCATCTTCCACCTTGCCGGGTCGCGCCCCTCCGCGTCCAGAGTCACCCACCCGTCCGGCGTGTGCATGAACACCGTGCCGCCGCCGTACGCCGGCGCGCCGCTCGTGAACACGCCGAGGGCGTAGGCGCCCACTGCGAACACCGTGAGCAGGGCAAGCGCGCCGGCTCCCAGCACCACCTTCGGCCACGACGGGAGCGGGCGCTCGGCCGGCGGCTCCCGCGTCACGGAGAGCGCCGCCAGCCGGACCTGCGGGTGGACGAACCCGAGCGAGTCATCCCCTTCCCAGTGCACCACGCCCGCCTCCCCCAGCTCGGCGGCTGCGCGGTCGAAGGCGTGGGTGCTCAGGCCGGCCGCGCGGCGAAGCCGGGAGGAGGGCGTGGGGGGACCGGCCCGGGCGAGGGCCCCGGCCAGAGCGATCGCGTCCGGGCGGAGCGCGTCGAGGCGCCGCCTCAGCTCGGCCGCGACGGGGCCGGGAAGTGCGGGTGGATCGGCGAGCTGGCCCGGGTCGATGGTCCCGTCCGAGCGAAGGAGGCCCCGGACCTCCAGGTCCTCAACCAGGTGCCGGAGGAAGAGCGGATTGCCCCGCACCACCGGGTCGATCCGCCGCGCCACGTCGTCGGATGGGCGCGAAAGGCCGGAAGCCTCGAGTAGCTCCCCCACTTCGTTCACGGTGAGCGGCCGGAGCGGCAGCGGCACGGCGCCGAGCTCACGGATCACCTGTTCTTCGGCCGCGCGGTCCGCGGCCGTCGCAGCGTCGGCGCGGTACAGGTTCACGAGCATGATCGGCTCGGCGCGGAGTCGCCGCGCCACACGGACCAGGAGCGCGCGCGATGCGGCGTCGGCCCACTGCACGTCGTCGCACACCACGAGAAGGGGCGATTCGAACGCCACGGCGCCCAGCAGGTCGGCGAAGGCGTCCGCGAGTGCCACGTGGGCGGGGAGCCCGGCAGCGTTTTCCGCGCCGTCTCCAGCGCCGCGACGGCTGGGCACCAGGGAGCGGAGAACACGGTCCGACCCGGGGCTGGTCCCCGCCGCTCCGGGCAGCGCCAGCAGCCCGGACACCAGCTCGGCCACCAGCCCCAGCTCTATCGTTCGGTCCGACGGCAGCGCCCTCGCCCGAACGACCACCCCGCCCGACGCTCGTACCAACGCCGCCAGCTCCTGCGACAGCCGGGTCTTGCCGATCCCCGCCGGTCCCTTGACCAGCGCCACCTCACGCTGCCCGGCCGCCGCCCGGTGCCAGACCCGCGTCAGGATCGAGAGCTCGCGGCGCCGGTCCGTGAACTCGAACAGGGTCGACCGCTCCTCGCCCGGACCCGGGGCCGCATGCCTCATCGCCTCGAGACGGTGACGGAGCCCGGACAGCGGCTCCTCGTCCGCTTCCGCGCCGGTCTGCTCCTCGGCGTCCCGCAGCCCCGCCGCCGCCTCCTCCAGCCGTCCCAGCCCCAGCAGCGCCGCGATCCGGGCCTCGTGCGTCTCCATTCGGTGCGGCGCCACCTCCACCGCCCTCTCCGCAAGCTCCCGCGAGCGCTCCGGCTCACCGGCTGCTGCCGCCGCTCTCGCGCCACGGACCAGCGCCTCCGACACCTCCCGGTCCAGGCCGCTGCGAAGCTCTTCCGCCCACCGCTCGAACCGCGACGAGTCCACTTCGAACGATTCGAGGAATCGCCCGCCGCGCAGGGCCAGCGCCTCCTCCACCCGGCCCGCTGCCAAAGCCGCCCGGACTTCCGCGACGTCGGTGCTCAGGCGGGAACGGTCCAGATGCACCGGGTCGTCCCCCACCAGCAGCTCGGGGTCCAGGATACTGCGGAGCTGGGAGAGCGCCTGACGCACCGACTGGCGCGCCCGCGCCGAGTCGGCATGAGCCCAGAGCAGCCGCGCCAGCTCGGCCCGGGTCACACCTTCCGGCGTGAACGCAAGGCGGACGAGCACGGCGAACGGCTTGCCGAGCGGGATGTCCACCCGCGCGCCGTCCATCTCCAGACCGGGCTCGCCCAAGGTAATGAGGCGGTATGGCAAGGCCTGCCGCTTTCCGTGGGTTCGACGAGATTCGTAATAGGCACTGCCATTGCGACGTGCAAGCTGCCGGACCGAGGATCCAGTCCCGGCCCGGCACCCCTACGGGCGGGCAGGGACGGCGGCGAGAGTCGCTAGCGGGACCCGTGTGTCGCCCGAAAGGCGCGGCATTCGATGGCCTCGAGGGTGTGCGCCTCGTCGGTCTGGATGACGAAGTCGCCCCACTGGCCGCCGGGCGCCGGCTCGAACGCGTCGACATTTTCGACCGGCCGGAGCGAGACGACCATGGCGCGGACGCCGGGCCGGTAGGCCTCGAGCTGCTCCGGGATACCGGTGCCTCGCTCGACATGGAAGCCACCGACCATATGGAGGACGAGGGCGTGCGGGTGCGCGTCCAGGTAGCGGGAGATCCACCAGCCCATCGTGGCGTCCCACAGCACCTGGCTGTCCAGCTGGTTGCCCATCTGGTGATGGGAGCCCATCGGTGCCGACGGGTGCTCGACAGGGACGCCGCACTTCGTCCCCTCCTGGGCCATGACGTCGGAGATGGTCTGGATCCACTGCTGCTTGTACGCCTCGGACGCCTCCCCGTACGGCAGCGGCGGGAGATTGGCGCGAGCGTAGGCGGGCAGGTCTGCGAGAGACTCCCGCCCGTGGAGACTCACGCGCGTTACGTAGCGCCGGGGTGCGTTGGCCGCGACGACGTCGATGCCGTGCTCCCTGGCCAGCTCGATGAGCGGGCGATAGTCGCTCGCGTAGCGCGGCCACGGCCGGCTCGCCTCCTCGAACGCCGTTTCGGTGATCAGCCCGGCCAGGTACTCGTCCACCACAGGCTGAACGTCGTGCTCGAAGAATTCGAGGGAGAGCGCCACGGTGCGGCCGGGTTGGCCTTCCGCCGCGCGGGGGGGGCCTGAGGCGGAGTCGGTGGGAGATGTCGCGCCGAATCGCTTCCACGCGTCTTCCAGCAGCCTGGCTTCCACCATGTGGCCGGTAGGATCGTCGTGCGTCTCGCCAATGAAGACGACGTCGTTCGCCCCCATTGCGGCCACGACGTCGTCCAGTGACGCCGGCTCGCCGCTTCCGGTGAATACGCGGTAGTCACCGGGCACGTAGGCGGTGTCCAGGGCCTCGTGGGCCGGCTCCTGCGCGGAGCCGACGGTGGCGATGCCGGCGAGGCCGACCATGGAGAGGATGCCGGAGAGGTGTCTGATCATGAGCCCAGGGAAGGTGCGGTCGGTCGCTGCGAAGCCTGTGCGACCATTCTACCCCCTCGCGGCCCCACCTGACAGGTCCGGCCGCTGCTGCGGCGGGCGCGGCCCGGCGCTACGCGGCAGCCCCGACGCGCGCACGGGCACGTGAGGCCGGCGCGCCCGTGGGGGGGCGCACGGGGATCTCCACGCGGAAAACGACGCCGCTGTCGCCACGGGGGACCGCAGCGACGCGGCCGCCGTGAGCCTCCGCCGCGGCGCGGGCGATGGGTAGACCGGCCCCGGACCCGGCGCGGCCGGAAGGGGCACGCCCCTGGAAGTACCGGTCGAAGACGTGTGCCGCCTCCTCGGTCGTCACGGCAAGGCCGTCGTCCTCGACTTCCACGACCAGCCAGCCCGGCTCGCCGAGGAACCGGACCTCGACCCGGCCGCCGGGCGCAGTGAACTTGAACGCGTTCTCCAGCAGGTTGCCCAGGATGTCGCCGCGGAGGGAGTCCGGGTCCGCGACGATGAGGGGGGGTGTGGACGCGTCGCTGTGGACGTGCAGGCGAACCTGCCTCCCCCGGGCGACGGGGGCGAAGGCCCGCTCGACGCCACGTGCGAAATGCCGGATCTTGATCTCCTCGAGTCCCGGGCGGATGCCGCGCGCTTCCATGCGGCTGATCTCCATGAGGTGGTCGGCCCTGGCGCTCAGCGCCCTGGCCTGGCCCACGAGGTTCAGCAGCAGCTCCCGCTGACGGGGCTCCAGCTTGCCCGCCATCTCTTCGTCCAGGAGCTCGGCGTACCCGGCGATGATGCTGACCGGCGTCTTCAGGTCGTGGGTCGCGATTCCGACCAGCTCGGCTTTCGTCCGGTCCAGCTCGGACAGCTGCGTCGCCATCGTTCGGAACGAGCGGAACAGGTCGCCCACTTCGTCGGAGCGGCCGTACCCGGCGTCGGTCTGGGCTTCGAAGCGTCCGTTCGCCACGTCCATCATTGC
Source organism: uncultured Gemmatimonadales bacterium (assembly GCA_963798845.1). GTDB lineage: Bacteria > Gemmatimonadota > Gemmatimonadetes > Longimicrobiales > RSA9 > CAVUKA01. Next base: position 804,940 of record CAWCUS010000006.1, read on the forward strand.
CCGACGCAGACGCTCGAGCGGACCGCTGTGGACTCGCGCCGCGAGCCAGGCCAGCACCACGGCGAGCAGCATGGCGACCAGGATCGCGGTCCCCGCCGTGGCCGACGCCGTGGAGGCGAGATCGTCCGCCTCATCGGCGGCGCCCGTCGTGCTTTCATCGATGGCCTGAGACAGCCTCGCCACGGCGGCGTCGCTCGAGTGCAGGAGCGGCACGGCGGCGGCATTCAGGAAGGCGGTGGCGCTCTCGAGGGAGTCGGCCTCGACGAGGGAGCGAAGGGAGTCGGTGGTTTGCCGGAGTGCCACCAGCGGCAGCGCGCTGGCCACCACGCGGTCGCCATAGCCGAGGGTGCGGAGCACGCGGGTCTGCTCCTCGATCCGGGCGAGGGCCCGCTCCACCTGCGGTTCCAGCTGCGGATCCACGGTGGCCACGTACGCCCGCTCCAGTCGATCCAGGTCCGAGACGCCCCGGCGCAGGAGTCCGACGGCGTTCGCCGCCTGCGCGGCACCGGTGCGGATCTCGTGCACGAGGCCACGCACCGTGTGGACACGCGCGGCGGCGTACACGGCCGGGACGGTCATCACGCCGATGACGGCGAGCAGGCTCAGCAGGAGACGGCTGCGCAGCCTCATCGCAACGCTCCCACTGCCGTGGCCGTCGCCGCATCGGCGCCGCTCATCTGCAGCCGCAGCCGACGGATGCGCGCCTCGATGCTGCGCCGCTCGTCGAGCAGTGCCTCGAGCTCTCGCTCCACGGAACCTGCGCCCGGACGGGCCGGCCCCGGGTCCTTTTGCCGCCTGGGCGACGCCGCCCATGGCGCCGCTTCCGGCGCGATCCGCATCATGGCCGCGACCACGCTCGGATCGAAGTGTCGTCCGGCGTTGCCCCGGATCTCCGTCAGCGTCTCCCGGATGGTCCACGCCCGCTTGTAGGGACGTTCGTGCGTGAGCGAGTCGAACACGTCGGCCACCGCCACCACCCGGCTCGAGCGCGGGATCTCCTCACCCCTGAGTCCGTTCGGGTAGCCCGCCCCATCCCACCGCTCGTGGTGGCACAGCGCGATCTCCTCCGCCAGCCTGAGCAGCGGGTACTCGCTCCCGGACAGGATCTGGGCACCCATCGTCGTGTGGGTGCGCATGAGCGCCTGCTCCTCGGCCGTGAGACGCCCTTCTTTCAGCAGGATCGAGTCCGGAATCCCTATCTTTCCGAATGTCGTGAAGCGGCGCCGCTTTTCGCAGGAGCGCCACCCGCTCCTCGGGGAACCCCAGCACCTGCGCCAGGCGCGCCGACAGGCGCCCGACACGCTGGGTGTGCTGTCCGGTGTCGTCGTCCCGGAACTCCGCCGCCTGCGCCAGCCGGTCCAGCACCTCCTGGCGCGCTTCCTCCAGCTCGCTCGTCCGCTCCTGCACGCGCTCCTCGAGCTGGGTGTTCTGTTCCCGCAGCTGCGCATGGAGGAAGCGCGTGCGGACCAGATTGCGGACGCGCAGCCGGATCTCGGCGGGGCTCAGCGGCTTCGTCAGGAAGTCCGAGGCGCCGAGGGCCAGCGCCCGCCGCCGCGAATCCGCCGCGGGATCGCCGGTGGCCACGAGAACCGGGATGTAATCCCCCTCCGGGAGCCAGTTCCTGAAGTATTCCAGGAACTGGAACCCGTCGAACCCGGGCATCATCAGGTCGAGGAGCACCAGGTCCGGCCGGATCTCGTCGAGCAGCGCGGCCGCTTTGCCGGCGTCGGTGTGTTGGACCAGGGACCCGTACCGTTCCGGCTTCAGCACGTCGTGCAGGAACCGGAGATTCGATGGCTCGTCGTCCACCAGCAGGATGCGGGCGTTGCTGGTGCCAGTATCACGAAAGCTTGCATCAGGATGGCGCAGCATCACTTCTCGTAGAATGGTTCAGGGATGAGACAAATAGTGGTCACGTCTCGCCCAGCCCACAAGCCCGTGCCGCGCACGAGCCGGGCTTTCGCCGCCGCCACAACGCTCCTATGGTGAGTCTCTCGCTCCGGCGCTGCTCCTACCCGGGAGCCCCAGCGTCCGATCCGTCCTCCAACCCCCCCGCCCATGTCCGACGACCCCTTCCGTGAGGCCCGCCAGCTGCTCCTCGATCATCGGACCAATGCCGCCTCTGCCGTGCGCGATTTCCGCTGGCCCGAGCTGGATGCGTTCAACTGGGCGCTGGACTGGTTCGACGTCTTCGCCCGGAGCAACGATCACCCCGCGCTGTGGGTGGAGAACGACGCCGGGACGGTCGCCAGGCTCAGCTTCCGCGAGATGTCGGAGCGATCCGATCGGGTGGCCGGCTTCCTCCGGGCCCGCGGTGTCGGGCGGGGCGATCGCATGCTGCTGATGCTGCCGAACGCCGTGCCGATCTGGGAGACCATGCTTGCTGCCATGAAGCTGGGCGCGGTGGTGATCCCGGCCACCCTGCTGCTGTCGGAAGATGACCTCCGGGACCGGCTCGTGCGGGGCAATGTGCAGTTCGAGCCGGACGGTCCGACGCGGGCCACGGACCCGCTGCTCCTCTACTTCACCAGCGGCACCACGTCGGAGCCGAAGCTGGTGCTGCACTCGCACCAGAGCTACCCGGTGGGGCACCTTTCCACAATGTACTGGATCGGGCTCCAGGAAGGCAATGTGCACCTGAACGTCTCCTCCCCCGGCTGGGCCAAGCACGCCTGGAGCAGCTATCGTCAGCGCGGGTGAGCCGCTGAACCCGAAGGTGATCGACGCCCTCGAAGCTGCGTGGGGGATCAGGCCGCGCGACGGATACGGGCAGACCGAGACCACCGCGCAGGTGGCGAATGCACCGGGGCAGCCGCTGAAGGTGGGCTCCATGGGGCGGCCGCTTCCGGGCTATCCCGTCGTCCTCCTCGACAGGGACGGAAACGAGATCGAGGGAGAAGGGGAGGGGGAGATCGCGCTCCGCCTCGGCGAGGAGCGCCCGCTCGCCCTCATGCAGGAGTACGCCGACGATCCGGAGCGGACGCGGGACGCGCTGGGGGGATCCCATTACCGCACCGGCGACGTCGCTTCCCGCGACGCCGACGGCTACCTGACGTACATCGGCCGCGCCGACAATGTCTTCAAGAGCGCCGACTACCGGATCAGCCCGTTCGAGCTGGAGAGCTTCAAACCGGACGGCCCGAGGATCGGCGGCGGCTCGAGTTCTGGGAGGAGGACTTCACGGCTGACGCCGACGACGGCGAATGAGGCGACGCGACCCGCCCGGGCTCGCGTCCCGATCCTCGATCACCATGCGAGTGGGCGGAGCTACTGGTCCAGGACTGCGTCCTCCGCACCCTCGCCGAGCTCGACAATGTCGCCTTCGTGGAACAGGATCTTCCGGCCGACCTCCCTCCACTCCTCCTTGTGCCGGAGCAGCCACTCCAGGTCCATGGAGAAGTGCTTGAACTCCTCCTTCTGGGCGTTGCGCATGATGGCGCTGGCTTCCTCGTCCTGCTCCACCGCCAGCCGCTGCTCGTACCAGTCGATCGCCTCCGCCTCCTCAATGAGCGAGGTGATCATGCGGGCGAATGTACGGGTCTCCTGCGAAAGCTCGTTCGCAGGCTCGTGATACTGATCGAATCCCATGGACGTCGTGGTTCGGTGGCCGTTTCCCGGACGCGGTACACGAGGGGCAAGGCGCGTACCGCGGGCCGCACGGCCGACGCGAGCAGGCGAGGCAGCCGCCCTACGAAGTCGGGGCGAGGATCGCGGCCGGGTACACGGCCCCGCTCCCGGCGGCGAGATGGCCGAGCCCGATCTTCTCCAGCAGCGCCGCATACCGGGGGTCGGCGCGGAGGGTGGCCGAAGGCACGAGCGAGAGGTAGAGGAGGCCGGGTTCGTGCTCGCGCAGCGCCTGCTCCAGGAGCGCGAAGCCCTCGTTGCCACGGCCGAGCACGATCATCAGCACCCCGGTCCAGACGCCGGCGGCGGTGCCGCCTGCGCTGCGAGACTCCATGTCCCGGAGGCAGTCGAGGGCCTCGCGGCTGTGGCCACCGGCCGCCAGGATCGCTCCGGACTGCGCGAGAGCGCGGTCTGGAACCCGCCCGTGGCTCATGCCGCGCCGCGTCCACTCCACCGCTTCCTCCGTCCGGCCTATTCGGGCGAGGATGTCCGCCATTCCGAGCGCGGCGCTCCCCGGTGCGCTGCCACTTTCCAGCAGCCGGTGAAACACCGCCTCCGCCTCCTGGAACCGGCCGGCAAACGCGTGCAGATAGCCGAGGCGGAGGCGGGGGCGGGATTCGACGGGGCTCAGCTCGCAGGCGCGCGATGCCATGCGCAGCGCGGCGTCCGCATCGGGCCGGACGCAGGTGTAGTACCTCTCGAGCGTGAGGTGCGCCTCCACCGAGCTGGGGCACAGCTCCAGCGCGCGCTCCGCCTCCGCCCTGGCCCGTTCGAAGTCCCACTCGTGGTGGAGGAGCAGGGACGCCCGTGCGGCGTGGGCCTCGGGGAGATCGGGCGCGAGATCCAACGCCTCGTCGAGGGCCGCGCGGGCTCGCCGCGCGAGGAGCTCCGGAGATCCCGCCCCCCCGGCGCCGGCGAGCAGGAGGAGGGCTTCGGCGAGACCGGCGTGGGCAAGGGCGAAGGTGGGGTCGTGGCTGACCGCCGCTTCGTACAGCTTCGTCGCCCGGGACAGCGATTCCGCGTCCAGCTCCATGTGCGCGCTGCGGGCCCGGAGAAAGGCGTCGTACGCCTCCGGAACCCGCGTCCGTACCGAGCCCCGCTCCTCGGTCGTCTCGGGCCGACGCCGAAGCAGGGTAGTCGTCACCGCCTCCACGAGCCCGTCCAGCACGTCGAAGAGATCCCCCGTGAGCCGGTCGTAACGCTCCGACCAGAGAGCGCCGCCGTGGCTCGCATCGACCAGCTGCGCCGTGACGCTCACCAGCCCGCCTGTCCGGCGCACGCTCCCCCGCAGGACGTGCGACACCCCCAATGCCCCACCGATCTCCCGCACGTCGACGCTCGGGTCGCCATACTCGAAGGACGACGTCCTCGCCACGACGCGGAGGCTGCGCACCTGCGCCAGCGTGTTGGTCAGCTCCTCCACCATTCCGTCAACCGAATGCTGGCTCCCGATTTCCGTGCTCAGGTTGGAAAATGGCAGGACGGCGACGGATGGCCCCGGTCGGCCGTACCACGGGGCTTTGCCGCCGCGCCCGCGCGACCGGGAGGGCGCGGACCGCTCGGAGATCCACGCCAGTACGAGCGCCATCGGGAAAACGAGGATCGTCGCGATCAGGACCACGCGCACTGCCGGCGACCGCAGCCCGAGGGAAGGAAAGGCGAGATCCGCGATCAGCCACACTGCGAAAGCGGCCACGGCGTAAGTGATTGCCGCGCGGTAGACCCTCCGTCGCTGCAGCTCGGCGGCGAAACGACGAATGGAGCGTTTCATGGCGGGCACCTTTCTGGCCAGCGAACGCCTCAAGATGGGCCGCGCCCGCCACCATCCGCAATGCAATCGCCCCTCGCCTGAACCATGTCGGAGGGACGTTCGTATATTGGGCCATCCACAGCGGCGCTGACAACCGGACAGAACCATGTCGATCCAAGCCATCCGGCGCACCCTCTTTTCCAGCGACTACGACGTGTTCGCGGACAATGCGCCCGTCACCGTCCTCGACCTGGCGCGCGTGCGCTCCCGCGCCTTCTTCGAGCTCGGGCCAGAGAGGTACACGGTGCGCCCGGAAGGGTTGACCCACGGCTCTTACATCCTCGAGATCGCCGCCCGCACGATCGCCCGGGCGGAACGGGCATCTCTACTCCCGCCGGCGTACCGCGTACGGACCGAGAACCGGATGCTCGAGCTGCGCTCACGCCTTCCTGGCCGGACGTTCGTCGTCCGCCATGGCGACCGGGAGATCGGGGCCGTGCGCCCCGCGCACCTCTTCAGCCGGACCGCCCTCGTGGAAGGGCTCGAGGAGCTTCCGATGGCCACCCGCCTGTTCCTGCTGACCATCGTGCTGCTGCGCTGGCGGCGCAGGGCAAGGGCCGCGGCGTCGGGCGGCAGCTGACGTCGGGCTCCGCCGGGATCTCCGTTTCCGCCCGCTTGACGTTGACTGACCGGTCGCTTCGGACCTGAGTCCTGGACCGCGGCGAGACGGGGGGCCGCGGACGCCGTCCCACCATCCACCCGCCGCCGAGAACCTGTCCCGCCGACGGGCAACGCTGATAAACTGTCCTGACGGGTGCCCCCCAGCCGGAGGCAGCGCATGAGCGTCACCCTCGCCCCGCTGCAACGGCGGCGTCTGGGCCGCACGGGGCTGGTCGTCTCGCCGCTCGGACTGGCGGCGTTCTCGGTACGTGGCGCGGTCCGCAGACAGCGCGGGCTCACGCCGGAGGACGTGGAGGCCGCGTTCCACGAGCACGGCGTCAACACGTTCCTGGCGAGCTATCTGATGCCGGCGATCTGCGAGGGTGTGCGTCGCCTGATCCGCGCCGGCCACCGCGACGAGCTGGTCCTCGTCTCCGAGGTCGGGGTCCCGCTCCCGGGATCGGTGCGCCGAGGCCTCCAGCGTCACCTGCGCGTGCTGGGCACCGACCACCTCGACGCCTGGCTGTTCGGCTGGGTGCGCGCGCGCTGGCATGTGCGGCAGTCGGTGTGGGACGAGATGCGACGCCTGCGGGAGGAGGGTCGCACCCGGGCGATCGGATATTCCTCCCACGACCGGCCGCTGGCGGCGGACCTGGTGGCGGAGCTGGATCCCGACGTGCTCATGGTGCGGTACAATGCTGCCCACCGGGGGGCGGAGCGTGAGGTGTTCCCGCATCTCGCGGCGAGCCGCGAGGACCGGCCGGGCGTGATCGCCTACACCGCCACCCGCTGGGGAATGCTGCTCGAGCCTCTCCCCGAGCTGGGCTTCACGGGCATGACGGCGGCGGAGTGCTACCGTTTTTCTCTCGGCCACCCGGCCGTGGACACGGTCTGGTGTGCACCCGGCAGCAGCGCCGAGCTCCGCGAGGACGTTGAAGGCGCGCGGGCAGGACCACTGGAGCCGGGGCGGCTGGAGGAGGTCCGCCGCTTCGGTGACACCGTCCACGACGCCGCGCGCGGCGGCCGGCGCTGGATGTTCGGCCGCTCGGCCGGGTGACTCACCCCGTCCCCGGTCGGCGGGGCGGGCCTGCGGCGGCTCGGATGCTGCGTGCGGGGCGTCGCACCCGAAGGGAAGAAAGGAGCCGTGCGTGGCGGAGCGTGAATACATCGCCGAGATGCTGAAGTCCGGGAGCATCCGTTGAGCGGCGCCTGCAGCGCGGACGATCGGCGGTGGAGCGAACCACGACGGACGGAGCGGCGATGAGTCGGGCGGACACGTTGGCGGGGCCGACACAGTTCCTTCAATCTCGGGATGGGCGCATCGCGTACGACGTCGCTGGCGATGGCCCGCTCGTGCTTTGTGTCCCCGGGATGGGCGAGCTGCGGTCGTCGTTCCGGTTCCTCGCCCCGGAGCTGGTGAGCGCGGGCTTCCGCGTGGCGACCATGGACCTCCGGGGTCACGGCGAGAGCGACGTGGGCTTCCGCTCCTACGACAATGTGGCCGCGGGCACCAATGTCGTTTCTCTGCTGGAAGAGCTGGGCGGCGTCGGTATTCTCGTGGGGAACTCCATGGGCGCCGGGGCCGCTGCCTGGGCGGCGGCGGAGGTGCCGGAAAAGGTGGCCGGGCTGGTCCTGGTCGGGCCGTTCGTTCGGCAGGTGCCCGTGGGACGCGCCATGGAGCTGCTGTTTCGCGTTGCCATGATGCGCCCGTGGGGTCGCGCCGCATGGCTGTCCTGGTACCCCCGCCTGTTTCCGGGGCGCAAGCCACCGGACTTCGAAGAGCACCGGCGCCGGATCGGGCGAGCGCTGCGCGAGCCGGGGCGGTGGGACGCCTTCGCGGCCACTACCCGGACGTCGCACGCGCCGGTGGAGGCGAGGCTCGACGACGTCCGCGCACCGACGCTCGTGGTCATGGGCTCGGCGGACCCCGACTTCCCCGATCCCGCGGCCGAGGCTCGCTGGGTCGCGGACCGTCTCGGAGCGACGGTCCTCATGGTGCCGGGGGCCGGCCACTACCCACAGGCCGAGTACCCGGAGGTGGTGTCACCCGCCGTGGTGGAGTTCGCATCCCGACTGCGGCCGTGAACGACCGCTCAGCGCCGGCATCCGCAGGCGCGCCGATCTGGCCGTTCGTCGCGCCGTTCGCGCTCTTCATCGGCCTGCTCGCAGTCGAGCCGTACCTTGCGGACGCCGTGGCGCCGACCCTCGATCCGCGCTGGCTCTACGGCATCCGCTCCGCCCTCACCGCCGCGCTGCTCATCGCCCTTTGGCCCCGGTACGCCGCGATTCCCGGCATCTGGGGGCCCCGCGCGGCAGGGGGTGCGGCGTGGGTGGCGGGCGGGCTCGTCGGCGTCGCGGTGCTCGTCGCCTGGGTCCTCCTGGACGTGCCTCCGTTCGTGCTCGGGGAAGCGCACGCCTTCGACCCCACGGTCGGCGACCGGGTGCACGTCGGCCTCGCCGCGGCCCGCGTGGCGGGGGCGACGCTCGTGGTCCCCGTCATGGAGGAGCTGTTCTGGCGCTGCTTCATCATGCGCTGGCTGGAGCGCCCTCGCTTCCTCGAAGTGCTCCCGCGCAACGTGGGGTGGAAGGCGCTGCTCATCTCTTCCGCCGTTTTCGCGCTGGAGCACCGCCTCTGGCTGGCGGGGTTGCTGGCGGGCCTCGCCTATGGGGAGCTGTACAGGCGCACCGGGAGCCTCCGCGTGGCCATCTTCGCCCACGCCGTCACCAACGGGCTGTTGGGCGCCTACGTCCTCGTGACGGGAAGCTGGAGCTTCTGGTGACGCAGGCCCGGGAAGTCGTGAGCCGGCGCACGCCGACCGATCGCCGGCCATCGGCGCAGGCGGTCAGGGCCCCGGCTTCGAAGTGTTCACCTACAAACGGGTGATCAGATAGACGATCGGCGGGATCAGTACCAGCACGCTCCTCAGCATTCCGAGCGAGAAGATGCCGCCCTTCTTCTTCTCCGGAACCATGATGCGGTCGCCGGCCTGGAGATTGAGCTGGTCGAGCGTCCGTCCTGCGGTGACGGCCTGCTGGAGGGCGTCGCCTGCCCACACCACGCGGTCGCCGCGGCGGATCTCCATGTGGTCGAGGTCCGCACTCGAGATCGGGCCGCCGGCCGTCATGAGGGCATCCTGGATCATGGCGTCGGCAGGGATGACATAGAAGCCCTGCTGCCCCACCTGCCCCAGTACGGCGAGCCGGATCAGGCTGTGGGCGCGCACGTTGGCATCCCGTACGTAGCGAGCGATCTGCTGCGCCAGGTGCTGCTCCAGCTCCGATCGCAGAACGCCCGCCAGCGACACTTCGCCGATATCGGGCAGCACGATTACACGGCCGGGCTGAACCGCCACGGTGTCGCTCAGCTGCGGCTGTCCCTGGACCCACAGGACCACGCGGTCTCCGATCTGGAAGTCACCCGTCTGCAGACGGCTGCGGATGAACTCCGCCTCCCTCTGGGCCTGGTCCCGCACCTTCGAGCTGTAGCCGGGAGATTCCGCGGCCTCGTCCAGCCGCTGGACGATTTCGGTCAGCTGGGCCCGGGTCATCTCGGTGGTGCGGGGGTCCCAACGGATCCCGCTCTGGGCAGCCACCGGAGCCGTGCCTGCGGCCAGCAGGCCCGCGGCGACGAGGCTCCGCGCCAGAAGTGGATATATCCTGCTCATGCTGGAGCCTCCAGCTGTGCCGGTTCGTGTAGCTCGTTCTCATCCCGCGCGGCGTAGCCCGGGACGTAGCGGTAATACCCGTACCCGGACAATGGCGGCACCCCGTTGAACACTGCGCCGAGAAGGCGGATCGGAAGCCGCTCCAGCAGGTCCAGCTTGCTCTCCGCCATGTCCCGGTTCGTGGTCCCGCTCCGCACCACCACCAGCATGTTGCCGGTGAGCGTCCCGAGGGCGAACGGGTCCACGCCCGCGCCCAGCGGCGGGCTGTCCACGAGGATTGCGTCGTAGTCGCCGCGCAGACCCAGGAGCAGGTCCCGCATGGCCGCGGAGCTGAGCAGCTCCGGCCCGTGCCTGAGGCGGGAACCGGAAGTGATCAGGTGCAGCCGCTCATAGCGCGTATGGCGGATCAGCTGGTCTTCCTCGATGGTCCCGTCCAGGAAGTCCATCAGGCCCGGCTTGCGCTCGCTGTCCAGGACGCGGTGGAGCGTCCCCCGGCGGATGTCTCCGTCGACCAGGAGCGTCCGGTAGCCGAGCTCCGAGAACGAGAGCGCCAGGTTCGACGCGACGAAGGATTTGCCGTCTCCGGGCCCCGGGCTCGATATCGTGAGCATCAGCGGGCCGGCGGAGCCGTACGCGTTCACCACGTTCAGCCGGATCGTCCGGAACGCCTCCAGGACCTCGTCCGTATGCTCCGTGTTCACCCGCTTCTTCCGAAGGTTCGGGATGCTGCCCAGCATGGTCAGCCCCATCTCCCTCGTGACCTGGTCCGCGTAGCGAAGCCGCGGGTCGAAGCGGTCGCGCAGGATCGCGCCCGCGACGCCCAGGCCCAGACTCAGGCCGAACGCCATCAGGATCAGCTGGATCTTCTGGTCCGCCAGCGGTGCCTGCGGCACGGTCGCCTCGTCCAGCACCCGGACGTCCGGAATGCTGCTCGCCGCCGCCAGGCGGGCGGCTTCATAGCGGGACTGGAGCGTCGTGTACAGGTTGGTCGCGATCGACACACGCCGCTGCAGCCGCGCTTCCTCGATCGTCCGCGGAGGCACCTGCCGGAGCTCCGACGAGGCGGACGTCAGGTTCTTCTCGATCGCGCCGCGGCGCGCTGCGAGCTCCGATGCGAGCGAGCGCGCCAGCCGCGGGATCGTTGATTGCTCCAGCGTCCGGATCTCCTCCGCAAGCTGCTTCAACGGCGGGTACTCCTCCGTGTACTGGTACTGCAGCGCCCGCAGGTCCGCTCGCTTCTTCGTCAGCTCGTTCAGCGCCGCCGACAGCTCCGCCGAGTTCTGAACCGACCCGATCGCTTCGAACGCCTCCGGCTGCACGCCGTTCGGGTCCTGCAGCGCGCGCAGGATCGCTTCCCGGTCCCGGGTCAGCTGCTCCGACTGCACCCGCATGTCGAAGAAGTTCTGGAAGACCGGGCCCTGCGTCATCGCGATCCCGGGAGTGATCGGCGTCGATGGCTCCGACGGCAGCGTCACCGTGTGGATCTTGAAGCTCTCCAGCTCCCCTTCCGACTCCTTCAGCGACTCCTGCGCGTCCGCCAGCTGCTCGTCCAGGATCTTGACCAGCTCATCCTGCTTCGCCCGCTTCAGCTGACCCGCTACCTCAATGTAGCGCTCCGCGATGGCGTTCAGGGTCCCCGCCGTCTTGGACGGGTCATTCCCGCGCAGCTCCAGGCGCAGGAAGTTGCCCATCTTGTCCAGCGACGTGCGCAGTCTGTTCCCCAGCATCAGCGATTCCTGGCGCGGCACCGAGATATGGAAATCCACGGGCCGGTCCGCCGGGAACGAGGAGAGCGTCGGCTGCCATTGGAACCCGATCCTCGCACCCACGGAATCGCCGAAGCTCCCGCTCTCGACCCGGGTCCCGTCCCCACGCTCCAGCACGTACGTGCGCGCCCGCCGGTCCACCCGGAGCCGGAAATCACCGGGTGCGAACCGCTCCTTCAGGGTGAACCCGTCCAGAAGCATCGAGTCCGCCGGCTGCACCGGGTGCAGGTAGAGCTTCTCCGAGCGGACCACGTAATCCAGCACGACGAACGACCGCAGGAGGTCCACCCATGCCGACGACGCCAGCAGCTCCTCCGATTGGATCGGCCCCGCGTCCGATCCGCCGCCCCTCCGGTCCGGCTGCTCGATCCATACCGTCGCCTGCGCCACATACTCCGGCTCCACGTACCGCGTGGCGAACGCACCGCCACCCGTGCCCAGAACCGTGAGCGCGAGGATGACCCACTTGTACCGAAGCACGGCCGCCAGCATCCGCTTCGGGTTCGCGCCGCCTTCCTCCTCATCCTTCGGGAAGGACGGCGGCAACGCGTTGTCCCGCGCCCGGGGCACCGGCGCCTGCTCCGTGCGGACCAGGTCCACCGGAGTCTCTGAAGATCGGTTCTCTGCCATGACTGCGCTTTATCTTGTCCTGGGCGGAAATCCAAATGGGGTGGGGAGAGGACGGGCACCCCAGAAGCATCGGCTCATCTGCAACTGCAATGCCGCCAAATCGCCCTCTCGCGCATCATATTGCGCGAACTTGCCCGAAAACTAACGATAACCTGCGTCCCGCAGGGGCACCACCCCGCGCGACGCCCCCGGACGGCGGCTCGAACCGGCCGGTGTTGCGGTCCATCCACAGTTCGTGGCCGGATCACCACAGAGCGGCCCCATCGGCGGCTCGGCCACCAAATTCTAAAGTCGTTGTGCCACAGGCACTTGCGAGGGAGATACCGCGATGAGCCACAATGCGAACGCGCCTTGCACTCGTTTCCGGCAGCGGTCAATTGCACACCCTTGTCGGTCTACCTCCAACAGTCGGAACGAGAAAGCGTGATCCCCACTTTCCAGGATCCCGGGTTGCACGGCGCCCGACGCAGGGCCGTGAATTTGGCACCTCTGAAGTTCGACGGCACGAGCATCGTGACGGCGGACCTCCCCACCTGGGCGAGCCTCGACTTCGGCGCCCTGGGTGGTGAAGGGACGCGACGCGTGTTGAACGTGGTGGTCGCATTCGTCGCGCTCGTGGTCCTCCTTCCCGTGATGGCGCTGGTCGCGCTGCTGGTCTGGCTTTCCTCGCCGGGTCCGGTGATCTATCGTCAGACGCGGGTAGGCGTGGACCGCAGGAGCCCGCGTCTGCCGTCGGGGAACTGGCGGCGGAGTGACGATCTCGGCGGTCGGCCGTTCACGATGTACAAGTTCCGGACCATGTACGAGGCCGATCAGGCGGTGGAGGTCTGGGCCACGCCGGACGATCCGCGGGTCACGCCGTTGGGGCGGATTCTCCGGCAGTTCCGTCTGGACGAGCTGCCGCAGCTGGTGAACGTGCTGAAGGGCGACATGAACATCGTGGGCCCGCGGCCGGAGCAGCCGAGCATCTTCGCCGAGCTGCGGGAGCAGGTGCCTGGCTACGAGCACAGGCAGCGGGTGCTGCCGGGGATCACGGGCTGGGCGCAGGTCAGTCGCCCGTACGACACCTCGGTCGAGGATGTCCGGCGCAAGGTGGAGCTCGACCTGGAGTACATCAACCGGACCTCGGTTGCGCACGATTTCCTGATCATGCTGCAGACGGTCCCGGTACTGATCGGAAGAAAAGGAGCCTGGTGAAGGGTGCCGCCGTGCACGTCCGCGCCTCGCCGCAACAGCGGGCGGTGGCCCGGACGGAGCGTTTTCAGTGGCAGATCGCCGTCCCCATAGCCGTAGCGGTGGCGGCGTTCGTCATTCTGTACGCAGAGCCGTTCAGGACGCTGGTCCGCGACTGGTGGTCCGACCCGGAGGCCGCGCACGGGCTGCTGCTGGCGCCGCTTGCCGCCTGGCTGCTGTGGCGCCGGGGACTGATCGCTGAGCCGCGACGCCAGCGTCTTCTGGGCGGTGCAATGCTGCTGGCCGCTGTCGCGCTCCGCTACGCGTCGGGTCTCGCGGCGGAACTTTTCACCATGCGGTTCTCGCTGCTGCTCGCCGGGGCGGCGCTGGTGGTTTACACGCGCGGCTTCCGTCAGCTTCTTCACTGGTGGCTCCCGGTCACGCTTCTCCTGCTCTCCATCCCGTTGCCTGCAGTCGTGACCGGCACGCTCGCGCTCCCGCTCCAGTTCAGGGCGTCGCAGATGGGCGCCGCGCTGCTCGGGTGGCGTCACGTCCCGGTCCTGCTGGAGGGGAACGTGATCCACATGCCGGGCCAGAGCCTGTTCGTCACGGAAGCGTGCAGCGGACTGCGATCGCTCACGGCGCTGCTCGCGCTCGGAGTCCTCATCGGGGGCTTGTGGCTGCAGAAGCCCGTGTCGCGGGCGCTGCTGGTCCTGCTTGCCCTCCCCGTGGCCGTGTTCCTGAACGGGATCCGGGTCTTTCTAACGGGCTTTTTCGTGTTCTACGTGAGCCCGGAGATGGGACGCGGCTTGATGCACTACACGGAAGGCTGGGTGATTTTCGTCGCGGCGTTCGCGATCCTCGGCGGCTTCGCCTGGCTCCTCACCGCGGCCGAAGAGCGGCTGGGAAGGGCTTCGTGAATCGGCACATCGCGCTCTGGTTCCCGGCCGCAGTCCTGGTTCTCGGGGCCGCGGTGACCGTGGGCGTCGACACCCAGCGCGCGCTCCCGCTTCAGCGCGGCCTGGACGACGCCGTCCCCCGGCGTATCGACGGTTACCTCGGCGCCGACCAGCAGATCGCGGAGGAGGAGCTCCGGGTAGTGGGCGTGTCCGACTACCTGTACCGGGTCTTCCGGCCCGCGCCGGCCGGTGCTTCGGCGCCCGCAGTGGCCGGCGCGGAGGCGTCGCCGTACTCGCTCTACGTCGGCTACTACGACCAGCAGCAGCGAGGCAGGACCATCCACTCGCCGAAGAACTGCCTCCCGGGTGCCGGGTGGGAGGCGCTGACGTCGGCGAGCCAGAAGATCGCGGTCGGAAACGGCGCGGTGACGGTGAACCGCTACCTGATCCAGAGGGAGGACGAGCGGGCGCTGGTGCTTTACTGGTACCAGGGTCGGGGCCGGGTTGCGTCGAACGAGTATCGGGTCAAGCTCGATCTCCTGCGCGACTCCGCACTGAAGGGCCGGAGCGACGAGGCGCTGGTCCGGATCGTGGTCCCCGTGACCCGCACGGCGGACGAGGCGCTCGGCCGGGCGACGACCGCCGCGCAGGCCATCATACCGGCGCTCTGGTCCGCCTTGCCGTCGTGAGGAGGGGCAGTTGAACAGAGGTGATCCGCTCGGGAAGGTGCTGAGGGCCATGTACGGCGTGGCCGCGATCCTCGTGCTCGCCCCGCTGATGGACCTTTCGACGCGTGTTTGGCCGGTCCACCCCGGATCGCCCAACTGGCGCTTCGGCACGTCCGGTCTCTTCGCCAGCGCGCTCCTTCTGCCGTTGCTGGGGCTGGCCGTTGCGCTCGGTACGGCCGCGGCGCTCCGGCATCGACGAACCCTGCGGGTGCTGTCCCTGGGCGCCTACGTGGCCGCGATCGGGATGCTGTTCGGCGCAGGGCTCTTTGCGCTGGACTTCCTCCAGCTCCGGGGGAACGTGGAGCCGACGATGCTGGGTCGGTACGATGTCGCTTCGGTCAAGGCCGGAGTGCTGCTGCTGCTGGCCGTGGTGGTGACGGCCTGGCTCGGCGCAGGCGGCTGGAGGGCTGCGCGCGCCGTTTCCAGGCGCGACGCTGTATCCGGGCGATCCGGTCGCGTCGGAGTTTTGGTGAAATCGAGTGCTCGAGAGGAAGCGTCATGACAGGTACCATAAAGCGCTGGACAGTCCTTGCCGCCGTCGCAGGTTTCATCGCGCTGCCGGGCACAGCGGCGGCCCAGGTGCCGTTCCCCGACGGCAGCGGCGCGGATCTCGGCTTCGCGCGCAACCTCGTGGCCACGGGGCCCGAGGTCTTCGTCCAGTATCTCGGCTACAGCGCCGACTACAACGACGTCACCTACCTGTACTACGGTGGCGTGCTGTACCCGCTGTTCAACAATCATTCGAGCCCCGTGGGTACTGTTTTCCGGCTGAACGACGTGATCGAGGCCGCGACGTCGAACCCCTTCACGTTCGACAAATGGGACCGGCTGGTCTTTGCGGCCCACGTGGAGTCCACGACGACGAGGTGGGCACACGCGGCCGACCAGAACCAGTGGTACTTCACGGACGACCCGTCGTCGAATCCGGACGGCCTGGACCACGCGAAGCTCGCCACCTACGCCGGCATCGGGTGGTACGCGCCTCCTGTGGGCTCCCTGACGGGGGCCGCGGGAACCCGGACCTTCGATAGGCAGTTGGGCTTCGAGGACCTGTACGGCGGCGGCGACCGCGACTACAACGACGTCGTGTTCGCCGCCGAGGGTGTGGGCGTGGTGCCCGAGCCGTCCTCCATTCTGCTCCTCGCCACCGGTCTCCTCGGGCTCCTGGGCTTCGCCGCCCTGAAGCGCCGCCGGCGCAGCGAGGCGCGGGTCTGAGGGTCGTCGGGATCGCTTTCAGGATGACGTAGCTCCGCCCGAGCGAGTCGACCGGATCGGACGGGCGGCGGAGGGACCCCGGGTTTCTCCGCCGCCCGTTTCGGATGGTGGTGCCGGCGAATGATCGGAGGCCGTGCCTTTCCAGCGCGGCGCCACTATAATCAACGGGTGAACTGACACGGCGCCGAACCTCTCCCCGACGGCGCCGGAGCCATCACGGATCGCCAGACCTGCACGTGTTCCACTCCTTCCACTCCGCGCTGGCGCGGGTGCGTGAATCAACGCGGGCAATGCAACGGATGTCCAGCTTGATGGACCGGTGATGGTGCGAGTCGGAAGTACGCCGTCGATATCGGTGGTGGTCCCCGTCTTCAACGAGGAGGGCAACGTCGGCCCGCTGGTGGAGGCGGTCCGTTCCGCGCTCGCGGGCGAGGATGCGTGGGAGCTGGTGCTGGTGGACGACGGCAGCAGCGACGCCACGGCGTCGCGTGCCCGGGAAGCGGCGGCGTCGGACCCGCGGGTCCGCCTGGTCCGCCTGGCGGCCAACTTCGGACAGACGCCGGCGATCCAGGCCGGCTTCGAGCACGCCCGAGGACGGGTGGTGGTGACCATGGACGGCGACCTGCAGAACGACCCGCTGGACATCCCCTCGCTGCTGGAGAAGCTCGATGAGGGCTACGACCTCGTCGCGGGCTACCGGGTGGACCGGAAGGACGCGGCCCTGAAGCGCAAGTTGCCATCGTGGGTGGCCAACAGGATCATCCGTCGGATCACGGGCGTCTCGATCCGCGACAACGGTTGCTCTCTGAAGGCGTACCGCGCCGACCTGCTCCAGCGGATGCACCTCTATTCGGACATGCACCGCTTCATCCCTGCCGTGGCCGCCGGAACGGCCGGGGCCCGGATCGCCGAGGTGCCGGTGCGGCACCATCCCCGCCTGCATGGAGCGAGCAAGTACGGGCTGACCCGCGTGGCGAAGGTCCTGGCCGATCTCCTGACCATCCTCATGGTGCGCTCCTTCCGGGAGCGCCCGCTCATGCTGTTCGGCGCCGCCGCGCTCGTCAGCATGGCTGTGGCGCTGGTCATCCTCGCGATCATGATCGTCGCCGCGTCTGGGCCTGTCGGCGTTCCCGGCTACGTGCTTCCCGGCACCGCGCTGCTGTTCGTGTTCCTCACCACGTACCTGCTCCTGGTGGGGCTCGTCTCGGAGATCGCGGTAGCCGAGATGCGGGACGCCTCGGCCGGTGACATCCTTCTCCGGGAGGTCGTGTGACCACGTTCGCGGCGGCCCCGGAGGCTTCGACCAGCGGGCCGGGCGCGGCTCCGGGGCAGGTGACCGTGGCCGTGGTGGTGGCCATCTCCGAGCGCCCCCAGCGGCTGGAGGCGCTCTATGATGGCGCGCGCCATGCCTTCGAGGGCAGGGCGTGGAACGTGGAGTTCGTCCTCGTCGGCGAGCCGTGGGCGCGGGATCTCCTGGAACCGTTGCGGGAACAACGGGATGCGGGCGAGCCGTTGCGGCTCTTCCTGGCCGGACAGGCGGTGGGGGAGACCGCGCTCGTCCGCGCCGGCGCCACCCTGGTCAACGCCGACGTCGTGGTGATCATGCCCGCCTACCATCGGGTGGCGCTGTCGGTCCTGCCGGAGCTCGTGCAGCGGGTCCTCGACGGGGCCGACATGGCGGTTGCGCGGCGCTGGCCGCGCCACGACAGCTTTGCAAACCGCCTCCAGACACGCGGGTTCCACGCGCTGCTGCGTGGCCTCACCGGCTCGAGTCTCTCCGACGTCGCCTCCGGGGTTCGGGCGATGCGGCCCGCGCTCCTGGAAGAGGTTCCGATGTACGGCGACTTCGGCCGGTTCCTCCCCGTGCTGGCGCAGCGTAGCGGCTACAGGGTCGTGGAAGTGGATGCCGAGCAGCACGAGCTCGATCGGCCCACGCGCGTCCACTCGCCAGGCGTCTACCTGCGCCGGCTGCTGGACGTGCTTGGCCTCTTCTTCCTGACGCGGTTCACCGAAAAGCCGCTCCGCTTCTTCGGTCTCCTCGGGAGCTCCGCGTCCGGGGCCGGGTTCGCCGTGCTTCTCGTCCTGCTCTTCCAGAAGGTCCTGGGCAAGGGCATCGCCGACCGCCCCATGCTCCTCCTCGGCGTCCTGCTGGTGGTCGTCGGGATCCAGGCGGTGGCGCTCGGGCTCGTGGGCGAGATCATCGTCCATCTGCACGCGGGACGGCACAAGCCCTACCGCGTCTGGGATCTCGACGCCGATTGATGGGCCCTCGTCGGCGTGCCGCCTCCCGAAGAAGCGTGAGGGCGTCCCCGAGGAACGCTCGGCCCCCGGAGCTCGGCCCCGGAGGGCCGCGCGAGCCCGTGGTGATCCGGAGTGCGGGAAAGGCGGTGGCGGAGTTCCTGCTCACGGCCGGTGGTGCGGCTGCGCTGGGCCGCCACCGGGTGAGGGATCGGGTCGCCGATACTGGCCTATCACAACGTCGTACGCGACCACGAATCCGGGAGAGGGGACGCGAGTCTTCACCTCCCGTTGTCGGGATTCCTGGCGCAGCTGGCGGCGCTCCGCCGCACGCACGACATCGTGCCGCTGGAGGCTGCCCTGGCGCCGAGGACCGAGCCGAAGCCCCGCGCGGTGATCACTTTCGACGACGCGTACCGCGGCGCCGTGACGCTGGCACTGCCGGTCCTCGCGCGTGAACATGTGCCCGCGACCGTCTTCGTGTCGCCGGGCCTGCTCGGGGACGAGAGTGTCTGGTGGGATGAGCTGGCCGAGGCGGGTCGCCTCACGGAGCAGAACCGGACGGAAGCAATGTTCGAACACCATGGGCGGGCTGCGGAAGTGCGGGCCTCGGCGCTCGGTGGCGCGCGTCGCCCGGCGCTCCCCCGGTCCTACGGAGTTTCCACCATGGAAGAGCTGTCGGAGCAGACTACCGAAGGCATCGCCGTGGCGGCGCACGGCTGGGACCACGCGTGCCTCCCATCGCTCGACGCCGAAGCCCTGCGGACCGACCTGGCCGACACGCTCGCCTGGGTGCGAGGGTATCCGGGCGGGTCGGTGCCGTGGCTGGCGCTGCCCTACGGTGAGGGGAGCCCGACCGTGTCCGCACTTGCCCTCGATCTGGGGTACGAAGGGGTGCTCGAAATCCGCGGCGGCCTCTGGAATCCTGGTGCAGCGCGGTCGTCCGTCCCGCGCGTGAACGTGCCGGCAGGGCTGTCCAGACGCGGCCTGGCGCTCCGCACGAGCGGACTCCGTTCCTGAGAGGCGAGCGTTGAGGCCCGGCATCGGACGCCGGGAAGCACGCACACCGGGGGCGCTGCACAGACGCGTGACGAACGTGCTCCACTTGATCGACACCGCCGGCCCCGGCGGGGCCGAGACCATATTCGTGGACCTCGTTCTGGGACTTCCCCGCGAGCGCTACCGACCGATGCCGGTCCTGCACAAAGCGCGGCTGGCTTCTGGATCGCCTCCGCTCCGCGGATGTCGAGCCGATTGCTGTTTCCAGGGTGCGGAAACGGGTCGCGTCCGCTACATGGCCGCCTGGTGAGAGCGATCCGACGGTCCGGCGCGGACCTGGTCCACGCTCATCTGCTCGGGTCGGCCGTGTACGGGTCGGTCGCCGCCCGACTCGCCGGGGTCCCGGCGGTCTGCACCTTTCACGGCCACGCCGACCTGCCCGCACGGAGATGCCTTCCGCGCCGCGCGCATCGCCCTGCTGAAGCAACGGCGCCCGGCTGGTGTTCGTTTCGGAGTCGCTGCGCCGGTTCTTCCTCGGAGTCTACGGCGATCGCCGCCGCGGCAACGGAGGTGATCCCGAACGGCGTGAGGCTCGATCGGTTCGAAGGCAGGGCCCGAGAGGGCGCTGCGCCGGGACCTCGGCCTCCCCGAGGGGACGCTCCTGTTCGGGTCCCTCGGGAATGTCCGCGGTCCGAAAGGTTACGAGTATCTCCTGCGCGCCGCTGCGCTGCTGCCGGACACCCTGCCACGGTGGCACGTCGCGATCGTCGGCGACACCTCGGGCTCGGTGTTCCCGTCGCTGGACGCGCTGCGTCGGGAGCTGGGGCTCGAGGATCGGGTCTCTTTCGTCGGCTTCCGCGAGGATGTCCCGGAAGTCCTCGCCAGCTTCGATGTGTTCGTCCTTCCCTCGCTGTCCGAGGGCTTCTCCCTCGCCACCGTCCAGGCACTCGCCGCCGGACGGCCGGTCGTGGCCACCCGCAGCGGCGGTCCCGAAGAGATGATCGAGGACCTCATTTCCGGGCTGCTGGTGGACGCCCGGTGACGCCGCGGCGCTCGCCCGTGCCCTCGAGCGGTTGATCCAGGGAGCCGGAGCTCGGGAACGACTCTCGCCGTCGCCGGTAGGGCGGCGGTGCGGGACAGGTTCTCCATGGAGTCGATGATCGGCGCCTACACCGAGCTGTACGGCAGGACCCTTCGCGGGCCGCGGCATCCAGCCCAGGGCACAGCCAAGAACCAGACCGCCTCGCCGCCGGATCGGCGAGAGGTCTACGATCCTTCTGAGTCACGCATGGCAAAACCACACGTCTATTTCGACATGCAGTTCGTAGCACCCGACCGCTCTTCGCAGCTCGGCGGGCCGAAGGTGGTCGTGCAGCACGCGGAGATCCTCAACGCTCACGGGATCCCCGCTTCCATCACCTTCCAGCGACGCCGTCCGTGGACCCGCTCACGCGACCCGCTCTTCATCCCGAGCGGCGACCTCGCGCGCCGTGTCGGGCCGGACGATCTCGTCGTGATCCCCGGGCGCCTGGCGGCGAAAGTGGGGTCGGCTCCCGGGTCGCAACAAGGTCATGCTGACCCAGCTCGCCCAGGATACCCTTGCCACGTTCCCGCCCGACTTCAAGGGGCCGTATCCGTGGCACCAGGAGAGCTTGAGGGCGATCCTTGCGGTCTCGGATCACAACGCCGATCTCATGCGTCTGGCGCAGCCCCAGTGCCCGGTGCTGGTGACGTACAACCGCATCGAGCTGGACGAGTTCCCGTTCCGCCCATGGAGCGAGAAGCGCGATGTGGTGGTGCTGAACTGGCTGAAGAGGGAGCGCAAGAACCCTCGCCACATGCGCATGGTCCTCAACCTGCTGCGCTCACGCGCAGAGCGGGCGACCGGCCCATTCGCGGGGTTCCAGGTCCAGGTCATACAGGGGGTCCCCGACTCCGTGGTCCGGGCCACGCTCAAGGAGGCCAAGCTCCTGCTCTTCCTGAGCAACGACGAGGGGCTCGGGCTTCTGGCGCTGGAGGCGATCGCCTCCGGCGTGGTCGTGCTCGGCTACGATATCGGGCCCATGGACGAGTTCCTCCCCGCCGCCTACCGACGTCCCTGGGGCGACATCGAAGGGCTGCTGGAGGTCGCCGAATCCGTGGCGGACCCGTCCCGGAAGGAGGAGTGGAGCGCCAGGACCGTGGAGGCGAGGAAGACGGCGGAGAAGTACTCGCAGGACCGGCAGGTGGAGTCGGTGCTGTCCGCGTACGGCCAACTCCTCTAATGAGGGAGGAGGGAGTCGGGTGACTGAATCGACGGTGTCCCGGACCGCCATGCCGAGCCATCGCAACGGGGGGGCGCGATCAGGGCGGCGGTCGTCCGCCATCTGGTGGTCGGTCCAGGGGCTGGCCATCGTCCTGCTCGTGGCCTGGCGAGGCGTGAGCCTCGGCTCGGACCCGCGGGCGGACTTCATTCCCCAGGATGTCGGATACCACATCGACGAAGGGTACAAGACCCTCAGCCCGAGGAACCTTGCCCTTTTCCATACCACGCACTGGAACAAGGCTGACGAGTACACCGGCTGGATGCGGCGGAGTCCTCTCACCCAGTGGCCCGACTACCTGAGCTTCAGGGCCTTCGGCGTCGAGCGGGGAAGCGCACGCGTGGTGACCATCCTTTTCTTCGCCGCGTTCCTGGTAGGCGCCGCAGTGTTCCTGAACCGCCGCGGTCCGCCGGCCGTGGCGCTCGCCGGCATCCTGCTTCTCGGCCTGGACATGGGGCTGTTCCACTTCTCGAGGGTCGCGATCTTCGAGGTCCCGCTCGCCGCCCTCCTGTACATCGGCGTGTTCGTCGCGAGCTCCCTGCCGAAGGAAGGGCCGGCTTCCCTGGCCGCGCTGGGCGCCACGGCGATCGTCTGCGCCTTCGGGATCAAGAAGTCGGCGTTGCTGTATCTGGCGCCACCCATCGGCATCCTGCTGCTGACCCAGGTCCTGGGCGCCGGCGCCGGCGCTCGCGCCCGGAAGGTGGTGGTCGCGGTCGCGATTCCGGTCGGGCTGATACTGCTGTTCCTGACGAGGGACATCTGGCAGAGCCGGGTCGACGTCAGCGGCGCGATCGAGTCGCCGTCGGGGCTGCTCTTCAATCCGCTCTACCTGCTGTCGCCGCTGGCGATATCGCTGGCCTACCTCGCTGCACTGGACATCTATTTCCGAATCGGGTGGGCGGAGATCCGGGAGAACCGCTACCTCCTGACCCTCCTCTCCATGGCCTTCCTCTCGCCTCTGCTTCTGGCGCTGTTCCGCTACAACCCGCCGAGGTACTACCTCGCCGTGGTGCCGGCCGCGCTCCTGGTGGTCGTCGAATGGCTCCGCTTGTACCCGTCGCGCCTACGCCGCCAGGATTACCACCTTTCACCGCTCCGCCTCGCGGTGGGCGCCGTCCTCCTCCTGCCGCTCACGGCTTCGCTCTTCGGCTTCGTCGGAAGCCACCTGATCCCCGTGCTCCCCTTCGTTCCGCAGGGAGAGGACCCCGGGATCGACTACTCGACGCTGATCGAGTTCTATCCTGTGGTGCTCCTCGCCGCCGTGGTGACCGCGGGAATCCTCGCGCGGGGCCAGTGGCTCAGGCCAGCCGTGGTGGCCGGCATCGCCGCAGGGATCGCGCTCCAGGTCACCTTCTCCGCCAGCTCGGATTTCCGCGCGACGCGGCGGCCCGCCTACGCCACGGTAGCCGTCCAGGAGCGGCTCGCGTCGATGGTCGCGGAGGGCGAGTCCGTCGGGGGCGACTGGGCGCCTTATTTCGCTCTCGGGACGACGGTCCCGGCGCTGTTCGTGAGCAAGGAGCTGAACACCGACAACGTGGCCAGGATCCGGCCCACGTTCTTCCTGGACAGCCAGACAGTCTGGGACGACAAGACGCTCGCCATGCTGCAGGCTGATCCGGCGATCGACGTTGGCGAGCCGGTACCTCTCGGCACGGTTTTCGGCAGGGAGATCGAGCTGCGCCGCCTGTCGTACGGCGCGACCGGGGGTCCCGACTGACCCCGCCATGCGGCCTCCCGGCGTGGCACGACCGGGTGCGGGACCGCCTTTCAGCCGCCGGGCGCGGCCTCTACCGGCTGGTACGGGACCCGGTTAGCTTGAACGATTACGACCCGAATATGACGCTGCGTCGCACATGAGTTCCACCACGTATCCGATCGGCCCCCAGCCGGTTCCCGCCGTCTATCGCGTGAACGTTCGGGCCATATGGCGCTACCTGCTCACGCAGCCGGCGTCGTTCTGGCTCGTGAACTTCTATCTCTTCCTCGAGTACGTCAGGCCCCAGGCAGTCTGGCCGGTACTGAACATCCTGCCGTGGGCGCAGACCACGCTGATCCTGACCGTCATGGCGCTTCTGCTCGAAGGGAAGATCCCGAGGTTCAAGACGTCGGCGGGCGGGTTCCTCCTCTTCTTTTCTCTGGTCGTCGTGGCCTCATCGATCACCGCCTACAGTCCGCCGGCGGCCTACAGCGGCTGGGTGCTGTACTTCTCGTGGGTGCTGATCTACCTGCTGATCACGAACATCATGGTGTCGGAGACGCGGTTCTTCATATTCATGCTCGCGTTTCTGCTGTACTCGTTCAAGATGTCCCAGCATGGCGTGCAGACCTTCATCGTTCACGGCGGGAGGTTCGTGGATTGGGGGGCGACCGGGGCGCCGGGCTGGTTCCAGAACTCGGGCGAATTCGGGGTCCAGATGTGCGTGTTCCTGCCCCTGGTGACCGAGTTCACACTGGCTTTCCGCAAACACTGGGCGAAGTGGACGCGCTGGTTTTTCTATGCAGTGCCAGTCACGGCCCTGATCAGCATCGTGGCGACCTCCTCTCGCGGCGCCATGGTGGGAGCCGCGGCCGTCGGCATCTGGTGGGTGGCCAGGTCCAAGCACCGCGTTCGTGGTCTGTTGGCCATTGCAGTATTGGCTGCCATCACCTGGGCAGTGGTGCCGGAAGGGTCCAAAGAGCGGTTCGCGACAGCCGGAGAGGACAATTCGTCGGTTACGCGCATGGATCGGTGGGAGGACGGTCTCGAGCTGGCTCGCCAGTATCCGGTCCTCGGCATCGGATACAACAACTGGTACACGTATTTCAACGGTCATCTCTCGCACAACATCTTCATTCAGGCGGTCTCGGAGCTCGGCTACACTGGCCTGCTCGCTTTTCTGGCGCTGATCGGCGTGACCTTCTGGACGAATCGTCGGACTCGTCGATTATTGAAGGACCTGCCCGCGACCACCTCATTCATGAGCCACATGGCATGGGGACTGGATGGGGCGTTGATCGGGTACATCGGCAGTGGCTTCTTCGTGACGGTGCTGTACTACCCCTACTTCTGGATCAATCTCGCCATGACGGTCTCTCTACATCTGGCAGCCAAGCGGGAGCGACGTCGGTTGATGCACGCAGCTGCCATGGTGACGGCGGTCACTGCCGAGACATGACCAGTTCATAAACGGTCTGCACCTCATCGGCGTATCGCTCGGCCGAGTAGTGCTCCCTGGCGCGGGCTGCGGCTCGCCTTCCGAACTCCGCTCTCCGTGACGGGTTCAGCAGAAAGCCTCCAATGGCCTCTGCCAGTGCTTCGGTGTCCGTGGGATCCACCAAGAGTCCCGTCGCGCCGGGATCGATGATCTCCGTCGGCCCCCCCGTATTGGCCGCGACTACGGCCGCGCCGGCCGCCATCCCCTCGATGACCGTCATCCCGAAGGGCTCCGGGATGAGGGAGGCGTGTACCACCACGTCGCACAGCCGCATCAGCGACGGAACGTCCTCCCGGTAGCCGGTGAATATGACGCGCTCTTCGATGTTCAGGTCGCGCGTCAGCTGGACGAGCCCTTCAAAATACGCTTCCGACCCGTCCGAACGGTCTCCGACGACGAGGGCCACAGCGCCCGCGTCACGCTCCAGAACGCGCGCCGCCGCGAGTACGAACTCGCGTATCCCCTTCCACCGTATGATCCGGCCGAATATGCCGAAAACCGGCGAGTCGGCGGGGATCCCGAGTCCGGCCCGGAGGCGGAGCTGTTCGCCGGGGTCGACGGGGTCCGTAAAGGATTTCAAATCCAGCGCGTCGTGGACCGTATGGACCCGCTCCGCCGCAACGCCTGCCTTCAGCAGTCGGGAGGACATCACGCCGGAGACGGAGATCCAGCGGTCCACCCATCGCGCGTAGCGCGCTGCGTTTCCGGACGTCCGTTCCGCCGCTCGGTAGTGACCGACGACCGGCACGCGGAGGAGCTTCCCGGCGAGAAGACCGGGAAGATGTCCCGTGACTCCGTTGTTGAGGTGAACGAGCTGCACGCGCCTGCGTCGCGCGAAGCGCGCGATGCGGATCATTGCCGGGAGATCCACGAAAAGGAGCCACCAGGCCGCGTAACCCTTCCTCATGGTGCGATTGAGCCAGGTGGGCTTCAGGGCTTTCAGGCGTTTCATGCCCCGGCCATGCGCCCAGATCACCCGCATCGGTTGGTGGTGCGTCTCGATTCCCGGAAACAGCCTGTGCAGTACCTCCGGCGGTTGAGCGCTCAGGACCACCGGCTCGTAGCGGTCAGAGTCTAGCGCACCCACGAGATGGGAAAGGGCATGGATCGCCCCCCCGAACGTGTAAGAGTTATCCAGGTACAGGATCCTGACTCGGTGGGGCATCTACTGCATCAGCCAGACATCGCTGAGCCCGGGTCGGTACCGATCCATCTCCCGAATCTGGTCTGCGTAGCTGGACGTCAGAAACGCGCGGATCGCATCGGGCATGGGCCTGCGGGCGGGATCGCGGTTGGACCGAGTACGCAGCCGACGCACATCGATGGGTACTTCGTGCCCGAGAAAGCACATCATACTCTCGAGGAATTTCTCGGGGTCGGAAACCAGATCATCATACAGGAAGACCCGGAAATTGTCGCCGAAGTGGCCCTGCCAGAGGGCGATCATGCGCGGGTAATCGCTCCTCAAACGATTGCTTGCCGCCTCCAATTCTTCACGCAATCTCGCCGCCATGGCCTGGCCGATATCCACGCCGCGCCAGCGGTACAGCATCTTGACAGCGGACCAGATCCTATCGATCGGGTTCCGAACGATCAGGAACACCCTGCAGTCGGGCTTGAGCACTCGCCGGGCGAAGTCCACCCCTCGCTCGTCCAGCGTGCTGTACGCGGGTGTGATCTCGCCGCACAGCCGGGTCCCGGCCGGGGTGTCAGCGAAGAGCCGTCGATACCAGGACATGGAAAGCGGGTCGAAGTAGAATCTCCGCAGCCACTTCAGAGTCGCGATACTACGACGCTCGAAGGCGGGCCGGTATCTTTGCCGGATAGGCGGCACACCCATCGTTTCGATCCCGAGCAGCTCCTCGGCAGGGCACAGCCTGTTGAAGAAATGCAACTCCTTGACTGGGGGAAGCCAATAACCCTGTTGAATCTCGAGATTGTCGTGCAGCCAGGTCGTCCCCGCCTTCTGGGCACCGATCCCGACGAAATCCGGGCCTTCGGCGCGGAATCCAGTCATGGTCGCTCCCCGCCAGCGTTGTCACCCATTGTGAGTGTCCATTCGGGGAACGTGCGTCCAAGGTAACCCTCCAGTTCCCGCACCTGCGTCCGCATGTCAGGTCTCAATTCCTCGATGAGCCTCTCGACCTTCCCGGCATCCGGGTGTACAGTCTGATACGCCAGCGACTTCGCAGCGTTCTTGAGCCGCCCGGGCACGAACGGGGACAGCCTTCCCCATACCGCCGTTCGAGCCAATCGGTCCAGCCGACCGCGACCCTGAACCCCCCTGATAACCGGGGGTCGGGCGTTGGCCCGATCCACGCCACTGCGGTGCCGCGGATCGACGCCCAGCCACTGGAACACCTGCCCCAGGACATCGTCGGGGTGATCGCGCATTGCTTCGAACGTGATACACGACACGCTCTCCCGCCCGAATCGAGCAAAATATGGCTCGAGTTGCATGCGGTAGTGACTGAGGGCGAGGTATTCGTCGGAGTCACGGATCGCGGGGCCGATCTGCCGATGCTCGGACAACTTCCTGACATTGTGCCAGTAGTGGCTGATCAACCGGTCGAGAGGATCCCGCATCAGGTAGATGAAGCGCGGAGGCTCGTCCACGAATTCCGCGATCCGGCGCGGAACGTCGGGGAAGAGCGGCAGCTTGGAGTAGTGCGTGCTGGACTCTCCCCTGTAGCGGGCTTCACCGGCGGCTTCGAACAGGCTCATGTACCAGTCGACATCCGCCGGGTAGTATCCCACCTCGGGCACGAAAAACGCCGGCTCCTTGGGCTCCGACATGAAGATGTCTGGATGGTCCGCAAGTGCCTGATGCAGGGAGGTCGTACCGGACTTCGCAGCCCCGATCACGAAGAGATTCGGCTTCATCTGCACTTGCTGGACCCTTCCCCGTGGAGTACCATCAGGACTCTACCAATCCGAGCGGCGTTCGGAAAGATGCAGCGTCGCCCGTCCGCATCGCGGCGAGGCGGCGGCACGCGCAACCTCTTCGCATCCTGTGCGCCTTTCGTGGCACGACGAGCGTGCCACGACATGCGAACGGCGGCCGACCCTCCGTATCGCCCACGTCAACGTCAGACGAGCAACTCGAGCGCCGTGCCACCTATCCGCACTACCGGCCACACCGACGAGAGCGCACTGAATTTCCTGCGCTATTTCGCGGGAGCATACAAGGGCAGAACGCTCCTGATGGTCGCGCTGCTGGCCATCAGCGGCTTCCTCGAGGGTATCAGCGTCCTCACTCTCATTCCGTTGCTGCAGCTCGCGGCTGATCCCGCGTCGGGGGTCAGCTCCGGCAGGGCCCGCTTGCTCGAGGGTGTTCTCCAGAACGTAGGTGTTCACCCGACCCTTGTGGTCCTGGTGGCAGTGGTGGTCATCGGGATCACGCTGAAGGCCGTGTTCCTTTGGCTCGCCATGCGCCAGGTCGGCTTCACGGTCGCCCAGGTCACGCTCGACCTGCGCCTGCACCTCGTCAGGGCGCTGCTCCGAGCCCGTTGGGACTACTTCGGCAATCAGCCCGTCGGAGGGTTCGCGAACTCGATCAGCACCGAGGCGATCAGGTCGGCATCGGCGTACCGTGAATCGTGCATCGTGCTGGCAGGCATCATCCAGGCCGCCATCTACGCATCGATCTCGCTGCTGATCTCGTGGCAGGTGACCGTGGCCGCCTTTGTGACCGGGTTCGTCCTGATTCACGGATTACGCCGGTTCATCACGATGAGCAGGGACGCCGGTCACCAGCAGACCGTGCTGACCAAGAGCCTCACCCGCAGGCTCGTCGACGCGCTCCAGGGGATGAAGCCGATGAAGGCGATGGCGCGGGAGGACCTCTTCTGGCCGCTCCTTGAGGCGGAGGCGGAGGGATTGAATCAGGCTCACCGCACGAACGTCGTCGCCTCAGAGACGTTGCGGCTGTTCCAGGAACCTATCGTCACGGTCGTGCTCGCGTCCGGGTTCGTGGTCTTGCTCACCGCGACGGGGACCAGCTTCTCGTCGATCATTGTGCTCGCATTTGTCTTCTATCGCCTGATGGCGAACGTGAACACGCTGCAGATGCGTTACCAGGTGGCGGTGAACGGCGTAAGTGCGTTCTGGTCTCTCTGGGGCCAGATCCAGGAAGCCCGCGATGCGGAGGAGCGTCATGAAGGCTCTCGGGCTTCCATCCCGTTGGAGGTCGGCGTGGAATTGAGGAACGTCAGTTTCGCCTACGGTGACCTCAGCGTTCTCGATCAGCTCTGGCTCGACATTCCCGCTTATCAGTTGACGGCTCTGATCGGCGAATCCGGCAGCGGGAAAAGTACGATCCTCGACCTCATCACAGGGCTGCGGCGGCCCGGTCACGGAGAGGTGTTCATTGACAATGTGGCTCTGGCCGAGATCGACCTGAGGGCCTGGCGGCAACAGATCGGATACGTTCCCCAGGACGTTTTCCTCTTTCATGACACGGTGCGCCGCAACGTCACCCTCGGAGACGAGTCGATCAGCGATGAGCGCGTCGAGCGCGCCCTCAAAGCCGCGGGAGCGTGGGATTTCATCGCGCGGGACCCGGAGGGGATCGACGCCTGGGTCTCGCCACAGGGCTCGAACCTGTCCGGAGGTCAGCGTCAGCGGCTCGCCATTGCCCGAGCACTCGTGAAGGAGCCAGTCCTTCTCGTCCTGGACGAAGCGACGACCGGACTGGATCCGGACACGGAGGCGGCCATACTGACCACGCTCCAGTCGCTGAGGGAGCGCGTCACCATCCTGGCGGTCTCGCATCAGGTGGCGCTCCGGGCCGCGGCGGATCGTACAATCCTCCTCGAGCGCGGGAAGATCGCTTCGGAGACATCGAGTTCTCGGGGAGCGTGATCCAGGGCGCTGGCGTGTTGCTAGGGCGTTCGCCGCCTGCTCGACTCCGCTCTTCCGATCCGCGTACACTCCGGAACCAGCGAGTTTCGTGAATGAAACAGGTCGCGACGCTTCTGCGGGACTGGGCGGTGGAGACCGCCCTGGCTCGATCCCTGTTTTCGGGCTTTCAGCTCGCCTCCTCGATCCTGCCCCGCGGAGACTACAACAGGGCGTCGAGCTTGCTCCGGGCCTGGCGGGTAGACGACCGCTGGTGGGTGTCCGCGAGCGCCCTACGCTTTCTCCAACGCCGTCTGGCGCCACGAGGTCGACTCCACCCGCTTACCGAAAACCCGCTTCTCCGCTCGTTCGCGAGATCGAAGGTGGCCTCAGGGATTCGACGCGAATTCGCCGGGTACCACATGGACCACCGCGTCCGGATCAGGTTCCCCAGACCGGATCCCAGCCCGCAGCGCCAGGGAGACCTCATCCTCTTGAAGGCTCCCGATCCACAGACCGGCGAAAAGGGCGTTCTGCTGGTGAAATACACAGAATCGATCCGGCGTATGCTGGCCCTGTTCGAGGTCGAACGGCTGGTCCAGCAGTACATGATCGTGCTCGAGCCGAGCTGGTGGGGATACCAGGATCCCCTTTTCTTCGCTTTGATCGGGTCCGATGCGGACGTCTTCGTACAGGCGCCGGCGGAAGCCGACTACCGGTTCATCGCCGCGCGTGGCATGGGTCTGGTTCCGCTCCGGCTGGGAGCCGGTGACTGGATCGATCCGGAGACGTTCACCCCGGTCGACGGCGCCCGGAAGTACGACGTCGTGATGGTCTCGAGCTGGAACCGGTTCAAGCGGCACACTGACCTGTTCGCAGCCATGCGCCAGGCGAAGGAAGAGCATGGCCGCGACCTGTCTGCGGCTCTGGTCGGCTACCCGAATGGGCTGACCATGGCCGACATTCGCCAGCGGGCCGACCGGTATGGAGTGGCGGATCAGTGCGGATGTTCCAGTCCGTGCCCCAGTCCGAGGTGGCCAGGATCGTGGGCTCCTCTCGCCTCTACGTGTTATTGTCGCGGCGGGAAGGCGCCAACAAAGCAATGTACGAAGCAATGTTCTGCGACACTGCGGTCCTAGCGCCCCGGATGCATCGAGGCATCAACCTGGACCACCTCAACGAACGAACGGGGTTGACCTTCACAGCGCGGCATTTGACGGAAGCGCTCCTGAGAGGGATCGACCGCTGGGAAACATACCACCCGCGCGCGTGGGCGCTGGAGAACACGGGATACGTGAACGCAACCCGCGTCCTGGAGCGTGCTCTTTCGTCCCGGGCCGCGGAACGGGGGGCACCATGGTCCACTCACATAGCGCCCAAGAGGAACCAGCCCAATCTGAAGTACGCGCATGAAGCCGACCGGGTACGACTCGATCCTGGATATCAGCGACTGCAAGGCTTTCTGCGCGGCCAACGGTGATGCCATGATAAGAAAACCGTCAGAGCGTTTGCGGAGCTTCGTCCGACGTCATCCTTTGCTTTACGACCTCTTGCAGCGCCGGATCCACCGCGAATGGCGGCCGTCCGAGCCAGAATGGTATCTGGACCGGCTACAGACCCGACTCGGCCGCGCACCGCGTTTCATACAGATTGGGGCGAACGACGGGCTCCGCAATGACCCGGTGCGGTTCTTCATCGTGTGGCGGAAGTGGAACGGAATTCTCGTTGAGCCGCTGCCAGCTGCCTTCGAGTTGTTGGCCAGGAATTATTCCATGGTCCCGAAGCGGAGAATCGAACTGGTTCAGGCCGCGATAGGCGCCACCGACTCGAATTTGACGTTCTGGACATTTGACAAGGCCAAGATCGCGGCATTGCCGCTAGAAAGCCGATTGAGCCTTCTGCGGAGGTCCTCGTTCGATCGTCGTTTGGTCGAGACGGCTGCCGCAGCCGCAGGCCTTCCGGATACAGCGCTCACGGGCCGGCTCGTGCGGACGGTGTCGGTCGCCGACTTGGTCCGGCGGAGGTGGAACGTCCCCAGCGTCAATGTCGTTGCGATCGATGCTGAAGGTTTGGACGGCGAGATCATCCGGGGGTTGGAGCTGGAAACCCTTTCGCCGCATTTGATCCTGTTCGAGACCCACCAGATGGCGGCCGCCGAACGGGTCGCTGTCACCCACCTGCTGGAAGACCGCGGCTACCGTTTGCATCACCTGGCGGGGGATTGTGTTGCAGAAAACGTGGGCATCAAAGATCCCTGATAGCAGAACGCTCGCGCAAGTGCATTCGCCCGTTTCCCGCTCCCCCGGCAACGAAACACGCGCGTCCCCGAACCGTTCACTCCGCGGCCTTGTCTTGCCCCGGTGCAGCCTGCCTGAGCCGATTCTCCACGACTCGCATCTTTCCTGACGGCTGCCGCGACAAACTCTCGACGAAATCGATCTGCAGTTCGAATCCTGGCAACCTTCCTGCGAGTTCGTCCCGGATGGTGGCAAGCGTCCCGACCGATTTTTCTTGGGCCACCACGCGAACCAGTAGCTCGCTTGCGTCCGTCTGTACGACCTGGAATTGACCTATCTCGGGGCTTTTCTTCCGAAGATCTTCAAAGGCGTACATGAAGAACTCGCCATGAAAACGTCGGCCGTCCGGAGCCTCCACGAAATCGTACTCCCTCCCGAAGACATCCCCAAGCACTGGAAAGGGCCGTCCGCAACGGCAGCGGTCGCCAAACCTGCCAAGGTCACCAATTCGATACCGGACCAGTGGCATGATACGGTTCGTCAGGTCCGTGACGATGAGGTGTCCGGGTTGCCCGTGGGCAACCGGCCGGTTCTCGTCATTTAGGATTTCGACATATTGATTCGTGGGGAAGAGGTGCAGAGAGCCCTCAGGGCACTCGTACGCGATAGGCCCCATTTCTCCGCAGCCGTACTCATTTTGAATAGGGACACCGAAAGCGTCAGCGATGACCTGACGTTGGGGGGCGGACAATACTTCGGAAGTGGTCACAACTAGACGGAGATAATCGCCGTGTAATCCCTCGCCTCGCTGCATCAAATATCGCGCGAGATCTTCGAGCACGGAGACGTATCCATAGAGAAAGGCCGGTCGTGAATGCTCGATCTTCTTTACGTACTCGGCCAGATCGCGGCGGGTATAGCCGAATGCGGATAGTGTCTTTCTGCGAGTCGCCATATCCGCGGCGAAATACCGAAATTTACGCCTCAAGTTGCGCGCCGGTCGTCCCCAGAACCTAACGCACGCGTCGCCAACCCGTATGCCGAACCAGCCGTAGCCCAGCCACGTCGTTGCCATCTCTTGGGCCACGGCGTCGGGGTCTTTCCGGATAGTCACTGGGCGTCCGGTTGATCCGCCGGTCGTCTTTGTCGTCGCCCGGCCCGACCAGGTTTCCGCCGTCAACAACTCCGGATGCCGCTGAAGCGCTTCCTTCTCCAGGACCGGCATTCGCCGAAGAGCGTCCGGTGCGTTGTCGATTCCGATGCTCCGACTCGAGACACGGTTCTGGTAGTACGGAACGTGATCACTCGCATGACGGATGACGTCCACGAGACTCCGGCGCTGCGCCGCGAGCAGTTCGTCCTCGGAGGATCGTTCCAAGAGGCGCAGGATCTCCAGCCGGCGAAACACCGACTGTTCTCCTCGCAACCAGACCGCAAGGCGGTAGGGAAACTCTCCGGCGACCGCGTGTCGAAGGTCGTCCATCATGAGACCGGGTGGTCAGTTGTGCGGTTCGACTCTGGCATCTGTAAAGGAATTGAGGCGGGCAGGAGCGCGCAGGCCGGTTCATCGTACATGAGCTTACCCTGACTGAGGATGGTTGAAGGCTCCACCGGGCGCCAGTCCTGATGCCCGGTGGAGCCTTCAACCGGCGGAGCGAGTCAGCTCTCCTTCTTCTGCGCGGCCCTGTCAGTTCTTAGCGCTGACATACAACTCCCGCACGTCGTAGTGCGTGTCCGCGTATACCGTGTTCGCGTGGACGTACAGTTGCAGACGAGCGAAGAGCGGTTCGTAGCTCGTGTACGACGCAGCCATTACCATCTGATCGTCAGACCCGACCTGTCTCCCGTTTAGCCAAATCGTGCATCTTCCATCGTTCGCATGGGCACTTGACTCCGCCACACAATGGTATTCCATCGCCATCTCATTTGGCGCCCTCATCGTGAGAACGGGCCCGGCGTTCAGTTGATGGTTGTCGCCGTCCAGGACCCGCCAGTTGTCGTTCGGCTCCTGGGACGACCAGATCCCCTCGCCCCACGCCACATTACCGGCGCTCTTCGGGACCAGGTAGAACCACTTGTGTCCTTGGGCGTCCGGCCAACTGGTTGGCTTAACCACGCGCAGCATTATGTAGAGTTCCCGCCAGCCGGTTCCGGGGAAGATGTAATTGCCCTTGCCAACACCTTGGTTCGCCGCCTTCCATTCGAAGCGGACGGCTTTGCCGGAACCTGTCGGATTACTCGCATCGTCTACAACATGGACGTTCCCGTTATCGGCAAACGAGGTGCTAGTGAACCCCGCTATTCCGAAGGCGCCAGTGCCGTTGTAGGCGATCGACCCGTCCGCGCTGCCGAGAACTGTCATTCCCGCTGGCTCGTTCGGGTGCAGCGCGCTCTGCGGCGCGGCCGGGGCGGGAGCGGTCGGAGTGGCGTTGATCTCGGCGAACTTGACCGCGGCGCCGGCTCCGTCCGAGGCGACGAGCCTGTAGTAATACCGCGTCCCGTTCGAAACGCCCGAATCGGTGCCGGAGAGGCTGGAGAGCCCCGAGAGCAGGTTCCCGGAACCGGGAGTGAACCCGCTGGAGGTGGAGCGATACCAGCGGTAGGTGTAGGGGGGCTCACCGCCGGTTGGGGGCGTGGCCGACAGCGCGACCGTTGCGTTTCCGGCAGCAGCCGTAGCGGTCCCGGCCGCGAGCGCCTGCAGCACGACCTCGACCGCCACCGTGTCGGCGGCCGAGCAACAAAGCGCGGCCACGACGACAGAAGCGGTTCCGACACCGCGCGCCCTGAGCAATCCCATGCTGTCCACCGTAACGACCGACGAGTTCGAGGTGTTCCACCCGAAGCTTACCCCCTGGACCAGTGCACCGGTTCCATCGAAGGCGCTGGCGTTCAGGTGCGCCGTGTCGCCGACGGCGGTGAACCGGACGCTGGATTTGCTGCTCTGTACCCGCGCCACGTTGATGGTCGGCGGGGGCGGAGTGGCGGATGTCACGGTGATGGTGGCGCTGCCCGATAGCGATCCGGACGTGGCGGTGATCGTGGCCGAGCCGGCGCCGGCGGCCGTAACCGTCCCATCGGACGCGACCTTCGCGACTGCGGGCTTGCTCGACGAGAACGCGATGGTCGCCCCGGCGAGAGAATTTCCCTGGTTGTCCCTGACCGACAGCTTGACCGTATCTCCCGTGTGCAGGTAGGCCGTCCCGGGGTTCAGGACGAGGCTGGTGGCGGCCGCCGGCGAAACGGCGATGGCGGCGGTGCCCGACAGCGATCCTGCCGTCGCGGTGATGGTGGCGGACCCGGCGCTCACGGCCGAGACCGTCCCGTCGGATGCGACGGTAGCCACTGCGGGCTTGCTCGACGAGAACGCCATGGTCGCACCGGACAGAGAGTTCCCCTGGTTGTCCTTGACCGACAGCTTGACCGTGTGTCCCGGCTGCAGGTCGGCGGTCCCGGGAATGAGGACGAGGCTGGTGGCGACCGGCGAGGCGACGGACACGGCGATCTGGTCCGCCTTCCCGCAACACGGGGCGCTAACGGTGATCGTCGCGCTCCCCTCGCCAACCGCCGTGATGACGCCGTTCTTGTCGACGGTCGCGACGGACTTCTTGGAGCTGCTCCAGTCGAACGCGATACCGTGGACCACGTTGCCGCTGGCGTCCAGCGCCTCGGCGCCGGCGTCGAGCATCTCTCCAACGGCTTTGAACTGGTAGCTGTCGACGGACGCGCGCACTTCCGAGATCGGGGTGTTGCTCTTCCCGCGCACGTTCAGATTCGCCTGTACGCGGACCCCGGACACCGACACTTCGACGACCGCGGCGCCTTCGGTCTTGGCCTCGACGACGCCATCCGCGGTCACGGCGACCACCGCCTCGTTGAG
This sequence comes from uncultured Gemmatimonadales bacterium, assembly GCA_963798845.1. Classification (GTDB taxonomy): domain Bacteria; phylum Gemmatimonadota; class Gemmatimonadetes; order Longimicrobiales; family RSA9; genus CAVUKA01. The sequence continues at coordinate 840,737 of CAWCUS010000006.1, forward strand.
GGTGGTGTAGGTCAGGTTCTGAATGGCGTTCCCGTACGCGTCCTCGGCCTTGGCCTCCAGGCGCAGAGTCTCGCCCACGTCCATCTCGGCCTGATCCGGGGTGACGATGAGATTCGTGGGGACCTGCTCGACCGATACGGCAACCGTGTCCGCGAGGCCGCAGCAGCTCGCGGAAACGACCACCTGCGTGGCTCCGACCGCCCTGGCGGTGATCATGCCTCCTTCATCCACCGTCGCGACCGACGGGTCGCCGCTGGTCCACTGGAGAATCAGCCCCTCGATCGGCGTCCCGGCACCGTCCACGGCCCGGGCTTCCAGCTTCGCCGTCTGGGTAAGAGCGGTGAACTGGACCTCATCCGAGCTCACGGCCAGGGAAGCGGCGACCTGCTGGACGGTGACCGGCACCGTCTTCGACAGATCACAGCACGTCGCCCGCACCGTCACCTCGGCCTGCCCCGATGACCGGGCGGTGATCAGGCCCGTGCCGTTCACGGACGCGACCTGTGGGTTGCTGCTCGACCACTGGAAGCCCGGGTCCCCGAGCGGCTCACCGGCCGCGTTCACCACGGTGGCGGTCAGCTGCTTGGATTCGGTCAGCGCGGTGAACTTCACGGACGCAGCGCTCAGCTGCAGCGTGGCTTCCAGCTGCGGCTCCAATGCCGAGCTGCTCTCGCAAGCGGTCATGCCGGCGACGGCCGCAAGGGCGGTCACCAGGCGAAAGAGATCGTTACGGCGGCTCCGTCCGAATGCGCGTGGCGGGGTCGGCATCAACCCGGTCTCCTGCGTTCATGGGTCCAGAAAAAGGACGACCGCCGGGGCGTGCCACCGCTGGAGGTGGCTCGTTTCACTGGCGGCCCGGCGGGCTTGGCGATGGTTTCGCTGTAGCCCCGTAGCTCTGCGTCGCCGCCTTTCGGCGGTTTTGCTCTGAGCAGCGATTACTCCGAATTTTCCCGGCGGAAGTCCAACTGCCGCGGGAGGGCAGGAGCAAGGGCGGTGCGCGGGATCACGCCTGCGGAAGGAAACGGCTCAAGGGCGGGCCGATTTGATCATCCCGGAGGTGGTCGCCGGGGTTCCGGCCACGGCCGGATCACGCAAATTTTGCGGAGGGTGTGAACAGATTTCGCGCGCGATCAGCGTCCGAGCAGACTCTCGTAGGCAGGGATCATGCTGCTGGCGATCACGTCCCAGTCGTATTGCTGCTCCGCCGTCCGTCGGGCCGCTCGACCCAGGCTGTTCCTGAGATCCGGATCCGACAGAACCGCCACCACCGCTTCCGCGAACTCTTCGGGCTCGTCTCGCACGAGGATGTTCTGGCCGTCGCGGGCGTCGAGCCCCTCACATCCGACGGAGGTGCTGACCACGGCCTTCCCCATGGCCCACGCGTCGAGGATCTTCAGCCGCGTGCCGCCGCCGACACGGAGTGGAACGACATAGCATGCGGCTCGCGCCACATAGGGCTGGATGGATTCGACATAGCCGGTGAGCTCGATCCCGTGGTCCTCCTGGTATCGTGATCCGACTTCGCTGCCGGCGCGGCCGACCCAGGTCACACGGACCGGCGCATGGACAGAGCGGCGGATCCGGGGCAGGATGGCGTGAGCGAAATACTCCATCGCATCGCGGTTGGGGAACCACGTACGCCCGCCCACGAACACGATCCCGTCGGTTACGCCTTGTTGCGGGCGGAAAGCCGCCGTATCGACTCCGTTCGGCACGACCATGATGGTGGCCGCCGGGGCGATCGCTGCGAGCGTGTCGGCGTCGTGTCGAGACACCGTGACGTTCAGGTCGATGCGGGGCGCCCAGCGAGCTTCCTCGCTGCGCGTGCGGCGCGCCTGCAGCCGGATGTAGCCGCGCCGCAGGACCCCGGTCTCCTGAGCGGACCGGCGGTCGAGCAGCGCCGATTCGACGTTGTGGTGGGTGCATACTGTCGGAATCCCCCGGACTTCGGGCAGGTACGTCGAAAGGTCGAGGCTATCCACGTGAACGAGATCGAAGTGTTCATCACGCAGCAGCGCGCGCAGACGCCCACGAAACGTCGCCGACTCGTACGCGTCGATGGTGTACACGCGGCCTGCGAGCCCACTATGGAGATGGTCTGCGATCATGCGCAGTCGCGAATGCTCCTGAGGGATCGGGAACGCCTCGATTCGGCACAGCTTGCCCAACTCCCGGGCGCTACGCTGAACGTGACCCATGGTCGGGTGCGACGCGCGGCGAAAGAAACAGAGAGCGTGAACGTCGTACTCGCGGGCAAGAAGTCGGAGAACATTGAACGTCCGGATCTGAACACCCCCGTGAGGTGGATACGGGAGGGTCTGAGCCAGGAACAGCAATCGGGGGCGGCTTCTGTCTCGGTTGCCCATTCTCTCCTATCCGCGTGACTGGACCCGAACCGTCAATGCTGCGTAAGATACACCTGCCGTACCGGTTGGCACCCAGGCCGGAGTCACGCCACAGGAATGCGATCACCGATCACTGGAGCCCGCTGGTTCGCTGCAGGACGTATCCTGCTGTGATCGAGCCTCGGACGGTGTTGCACACCTTCGAGCTCGGCGTCATCGGAGGTCAGCTCAGGGTCGTCGAGGCTCTCGCCACGGCTCAACAGCAAGCCGGCATGTCGCCGGTGGTGCTCACGGTCGTCACCGATCCCGCCCTCGTGTCGCACCCGGTGACCGAGGGCCTGGCCCGTCACGGAATCGAGGTCCGGCAGGTCCTGCTGGCCCGGACCCGCGCCTACATCGCGGAACGAAGGAGTGTCGTGCGTCACGCGAGGTCGCTCAAGCCGGATGTCGTACACACCCACGGCTACCGCGCCGACGTGGTCGATGCTCCGGCGGCGAGGCGCGCTGGCTTTCCGGCCGTGTGCACGCTGCACGGGTTCGTGGATGGCGGCTGGAGAAACCGCCTCTACGAGCGGCTTCAGCGGCGGGTGGCCCGGGGCCTAGACGGCGTGGTCGTGGTGAGCCAGCCAATGCGCGACCGGTTGCTCGCTTCGGGCGTCTCCCGCGACCGGCTCCACGTGGTCCGCAATGGATGGCTGCCGATGGCATGCCTGCTCGATCGCGAAGAGGCCCGGACCCGTCTCGGGGTGGACTCGCGGTATCGAATCGGCTGGGTGGGGCGAGTGAGCCAGGAGAAGGGGCCCGACGTGCTGCTCGAGGCGCTCCGACGGTTGGATGCAAACACGTTCGTAGCCTCGGTCATCGGCGACGGCCCGCTGCGCGCCGCTCTGGCCGAGGCGAGCGCCTCGTCACGTCTCCCCGTGCGCTGGCACGGCGTCATCCACGGTGCGGACACTCTCTTCCGGGCCTTCGACGTTTTCGTGCTCAGCTCCCGGACGGAGGGAACGCCCATGGTGCTACTGGAGGCGATGCACGCGGGTGTGCCGATCGTCGCAACGAAGGTGGGCGGCGTGCCGGACGTGGTCGGGGAAACGGAGGCGCTGCTCGTGCCGCCGGACGATCCGGACGCGCTGGCCGCGGCCATCCGGGCGGTTCGGGACGACCCGGCGGCGGCGCAGGCGAGGGCACGGGCCGCCACAGAAAGGCTGGCGCGCGAGTTCGGCGCCGGGCAGTGGGTGGAGGCATATCAGAACGTGTATCGGAGCGCGATCGAGCGGAGACGAAGGGCCTGATGTGGATCGCGTACGCCGTTCTCGCCGGGGCCGGACTGGCGGCCGTGTACACCTATGTCGGCTATCCATGGCTGGTCAGGATGCTGGCCCTGCTGCGGCCGCGGCCCCGCGGCGAGGCGGAGCCTGCCATCGGAGGCGGCGAGTGGCCGCTGATCTCCTTCAGCGTGCCCGCATACAATGAAGAGGCCGAGATCGCCGGGGTCATCGAGTCCCTGCTCGCCATCGACTACCCGGCGGATCGTCGCCAGATCATCATCGTCTCGGACGCTTCGACCGATCGCACGGACGAGATCGTCCGGAGCTATGCCGATCGCGGCGTGGAGCTGGTGCGGCAGCCGCAGCGGATGGGCAAGACGGCTGCCGAGGAGCTGGCCGCGGCGCAGGTCCGGGGCGACATCGTCGTGAACACTGACGCTTCCATCCGGATCGCGCCGAACGCGATCAGGCCGCTCGTCGCCCGCTTTCGCGATCCGCGCGTCGGCGTCGCATCCGGCCGCGATGTCAGTATTTCCCACGCCGCGCAGGAGCAGAGTGCCGGTGAGGCGGGGTACGTGGGGTACGAGATGGTGGTGCGGGACGCGGAAACGCGGCTGTACGGGATCGTCGGGGCGTCCGGCTCTCTGTACGCCATCAGGACCGAGCTGCACCGATGGCCTCTGCGGGCCGACCTCAGCCGCGATTTCGCCGCGGCGCTGCATGCCGAGGAGCAGGGATTCCGGGCGGTGTCCGTGCCGGAAGCCGTCTGCTACGTCCCCCGCACCGATTCGCTGCAGCGGGAATACCGCAGGAAGGTGCGCACGATCGAGCGAGGAATGCACACGCTCTGGTACAAGCGCCACCTGCTGAACCCATTGCGGCATCCCGAGTTCGCATGGATGCTCTGGAGCCACAAGCTGGCCCGGTGGGGACTGCCATGGGCGGGCGTCGCTGCATTCGTGGCTCTGGTCTACCTCGCCTTCGTGCATGCCTGGGCCGCGGTTCTGGCCGCGCTGGGTGCAGGGGCACTGTTCCTGGGTGCGTTGGGATGGGCATTGGCCGCGAAGGGCCGCTCGATTCCCCGCCCGCTGTCGGTCCTTGCCTACGGACTGATGGGGAACGTGGCCGCAATGCGCGCCCTGTTCAGGCTGGTGAGCGGTCAGCGCAGCAGGCGGTTTGGGAGCCTACCCGCCGCCGGGCCGGAGCGGAGTGACCGGCTCGAGCGGCCGCTTCTTCCGCGCGATCCCGACCCCGACCATGAACGCGACGAAACCGGCCGTCACCCACGCGCTGTCCGCCGCGGCGACCAGCCAGCCCGGAGCGTTCGAGGGGTAGGCGAGCAGGGCCCACCCGCGCCACGGTCCCACCCTCCGGCACCGCTCTCCACCGTCGACGGCAAGGCAGAAGCCCCAGGCGCCCGATCGGCGCAGTGTGGCCCGGACCGTGTCACCGGGACTGGCGGGGGCGAGGGCGCCGGTCCAGCGGAGGGCCGGCTCTTCCAGCCGCAATTTCTCGGCGTTGCGCCGGATCCGGAAGACGATATCGGCGCCATCCGCGCCCAGCAGAAGGACCTCCTGCTGACGCTCGTCGTAGATGCTGAACACCGGGGCGAGGCGTCGCGGGGGAGGTCCGGCATCGAAGCGGATCCGGATCGGCTCGCCGCGCAGGATCGCCCGGCGAGCGGCTCCGCTGTCGCTCAGGCGACGGGACGGGGCGGGCTGGTCGCCGATCGTCGCCTGCAGGATGCCGCCTCCGTACACGCCCAGAGAGGGTCCGAGGTCGGCGGTCCACTGCCCGTAGTACGTGGCCTTCTGTGGGGCAGGGAGGAGGAGCCAGGCCGCGGCGCAGGCCACGGCGAAGGGTAGTGCGACAAGAGTGACGCCCACTCTGCGCGGGCGCGCCCGGCCCCACGCGCGCAGCGATCGGGCTCGGTCCGTGGCCAGCGCTCCCAGCGCAGCGCCCGTGGTGTTCCAGACGACATCGCCCAGCGTGGCGTAGCGCCCCGCCAGCCCCAGCTGCGTCGCCTCGATCCCGGTGGACAGGAGGGCACCCACCAGCACCACCCAGCCCACGCGCCAGCCCGCCAGCACGAGCGCCACGCCGAGCGGTGCGAAGAGGAAGACGTTCAGGATGGCGTCGGCCGTCCCGCGGGACCCGCAGATCAGGCACGTTCTCGTCAACGCCTCGCCGGGGCCATGCGGGGCGGAGCCGGATCGGAGTGTCAGCACCAGGATGGCCGCCGTGACCGCGGCGGCGGCGAGGGCGCCCAGGACCCGCCGTGGCGGTGCCAATCGTCGCCTAGGGCAGGTTCTTCGCCAGGACCGGGCCGAGCCGGTTGGTGAGGCGGAGCGGGAGCCTCTGCCAGACGCGCGTGGCCAGGCGGAACTTCGCGGAGTCCGCGGAAGGCGTGGCGTTGGTTCCGTCGGGAGACCACTGGGCCCACGGGAGAGGGACGTCGCGCCCGCCCCACTGGCTCTTGAAGCGGTGGGTTCCGCCCCCGGGGGAGCAGCGCCCGAAGTTGAACGTCCGGACCCCGCGGCGGCTCATTTCCTCCATCAGGCTCCAGTAGAGGAGCATGTTGGGCGCCAGACTGTTGTACTCCCGCAGCGAGGAAGCCCACGTGATCTCGAACTCGTCGCCGTGGACGAATCCGGCGCCCGCGGCGACCGCTTCCCCGCGATGGTACACGGCTGCGAAAACGATGTGGTCCTCGAACAGGTGGAGGGCGCGGGTGAAGAAGCTCATCGGGAGAACGGGCGTGCCCAGGTCGCGCATGTTGCGGCAGTAGATGCCGTAGAACGCGCGGATCTGGTCGAGATTCAGCCGGAACTCCATGCCCTCCTTCATCGGCCGTCGAACCTGGCTCCGCACCTTGGACTTCAGCGCTTTCCAGAGGATCTCCGGATCGTCCGGAAGATCCAGGAGCACGGTGATCTTCCTCTCGGAGGTGCGTAGCCCGCCGGGCAGCTCGGTCCGCGAGCGGAGCTCCAGCAGGTCCACCCCCGTGGCCTCGGCGACTTCCCGCGCGTAGCCCACCAGGGCCTCCACGGCGTCCTCGTCGCCCAGCGGTCCGCCGTAGTTGAGGAAGGGCATGCTCAGCAGGTAATCGCCAAACAACCGGCTGCGGACCCGGACCAGCGGCAGGATCCCCCTCAGGCGGCCTTCCTTCGTCCGGGCCATCACATAGCGTGCTTCGTGTCCGAAGATCTCCTCGACCACCGGACGCCAGCCGTGCAGGTGGCAGAAGGTTGATCCAGGCTGAGCGCGGACGAACGCGTCCCACTCCGGGGCGTCGGAGAAGCTCGCTGCGTCGAGGTAGAGGGTACGGTTCGTCGTCAAGAGCCTGTGCATTCGGGGTCGCAATCGTGCACGCGAGCCATCGGTTCGGCCCGCGTGTCGGGCTCGAGTGAGGCGGAGATGGACTGGAACCGGAACTCTTGCAGCAGCGTGCGAAGGCGAGGCTCCGTCTTCCTGAGGCCGCCGTAGTGGCGGAGGCGCGTCGCCGGGGCCACGGGCAGCCGCGGCTGATCCGGGTCGATCTCCCAGGGATGGATGTAGAACGTGCCCGCGTGCCCTGCCCGCTCCGCCTGGCGCAGGCCGGACGTCACGAGACGGTACGGCAGGAGGCGGAAGTACGCACCGCCTGCGGCGGGGAGGACAGCGCCAGCCAGCTGCAGCGTGGTCGGGGGGAACTCGATCAGGGGGCCCGCCGCGCATTCAATCCGGTGGGGGTCGCGACGGCCGCCGGGGTAGCCGTAGCCGCGCCGCCGGACTGGAAAGAGCGACGAATCGTAACGATAGCCTTCCTCCACCAGGATCTCCAGCGCCCACTCCAGCCCGGGCGTGATGCTGAAGCTCGGGGCCCTGTACCCCACCACCGGATGTCCCGCGAGCTGCTGCAGCACGTCCCGGCTCCGACGCACGCTTTCTCGGAGCTCCGGCGGCGTCAGCTCCGTCACACGCCGGTGGGCCTGTCCGTGCGAGGCGATCTCGTGCCCCGCGGTCGCGATCCTGCGGATGAGAGCGGGGTGTCGCTCGCCGATCCAGCCGAGAACGAAGAACGTACCTGTCGCGTCCGCCGCATCCAGCAGCTCCAACAGCCGATCGACCGAACCCTCTATCCGCGACGGCAGGCGCACCCATGCATCACGCGACACGTGCGGCTCGAGCGCGCTGACCTGGAAGTACTCTTCGACGTCTATCGTGAAATGATGGCGGATCACCGGGTCTCGGCTTCTTCCCGGCAAGCGGCCGGTTTCATGGATCGGTTCATCTTCCCCTGGTTCGGGTGCCGGATGAGGTCCTGCGCCGAAGGCGGGGATCGACCCCACGCCTCCAGACGGGTTTCTTCCGGCCCATGGGAACTCCGAACGGGTCAGATCGTCAAGCCCGGCCGGTGCGCGTGCTCCGTAGCACGGCGCGTGCCTCGCTCGACTTCGTCGATCGCACGCTCCATACCGTACGACGAACAGCGGCACTGCGCTACCTCCGTCGCCTTCCGCCCGGCACACCGGTGCTGTTCATCTGCCACGGCAACGTTTGCCGCAGCCCCTTCGCCGAGGCCGCCCTCCGACGCGAAGCTCGGTCCCGCAACATCGACCTCCCGGTGGTCTCCGCCGGGTTCATCGGACCCGGACGACCTTCGCCCCACGAAGCGCTCGACGCTGCCCGCGCTCTCGGCCTCGACCTGGCCCCTCATCGATCCCGCCTTCTCGGCGACGTCTCGCTCGACGGCCCCTTGCTGCCGGTTGTCATGGACACCCGCCAACGACGCGCTATCGCCCGCATCGCGCACCGCCCCGCGCGCGAGATCCTGATCCTCGGGGACCTCGACCCCCGCCCCATCCGGCGGCGCGCCATCCGCGATCCGTGGGGCGGGCCCAGGGAGGCGTTCGATGAGGTCTATGCCAGGATCGAACGGTGTGTGCGCGAACTCGCCGGTGCGCTCCCCGTAACCGCATCCCTCCCTTCCTGATCCGCGGTCCAACAGCGGTCGGCTGCCGTGGGAGTGGCGCGGTCGTGCGGCGGCACTGTTGTGTCCACGCATCACAAGGCGGTCCGCCGGCGCCGTAGCTCCCCCGTCGACAGTTGTTTAAATCGTTATCATACAACTGTTTGCGCCGGTTGACGCGGAAGCGTTGCCATTGGCTTGAAACCTGCTCAATTGGCGGCGCGACCGCTGGTACAGCGGCGCGGCTCACCCGGGGGCGGTCACATCATCAGGAGGACCAGTCACAGATGAGCGGTGTCATCCTCCCGGGTGCGGCAGCGGCAGGGCAGAGGCAGGCTTCGGGTCCGGGATCGGCGCGGCAGGTGGTCCCCGTGCTGGTGGCGTTCGGTCTCACGATGGCCATGGTCGGGCTGATCGACCTGGCGATGGCCTGGTGGCCACCGCACTTCGGGAAGGGGGAGTGGGAGTTCGGGACTGCGAGCCGGACGTTCAACTCCCTGGCACTGGGCACGACGGGCTTCATCGCCCTGGTTTCGGCCGGGGTGCTCGGGGGATGGACCAGAGGGCTGCGGGCTCTCGCGGTCGTCTCGCTTTTCGGGACGCTGTTTCTGCTGGCCGCGTTCGTGTTGTTCGGGCTGAACGTGCCCCTGGCGCTCTCGGCCGTGCCGGCGACGGCGCGGGCGGGGCTGGTTCGAGCGATCGTTCGCACGACGTTGTTCGCGGTATTGTATCTGTTGTTCTACGGTTGGCTGAGTTGGTACACCTGGCGCCGGGGAGGCGCCGCGAAAGGAGCCGTATGATGAAAGCAAAGATCGCACTGGCGAGCGCGGTCGCGGGGCTCGCGATCATGCCGTTGGGCGCGAAAGGGGAGACGATCTGCGCGCCCTCGGACCCCGCCGGGTTCTACGCCTGTGCCAGCGTGATGATCGACTGGGACAACACGGCGAACGCGATCGTGCTGTCGGTCCAGAACCTGGACGCCTACAGCGACCTGGCCATGAACAATCTGGCCGGCGGGTGGCTGTTGCGCGCGATCGGGATCACCGGGGACCCATCGATCGCGAGCTATCTCACGGGGGACCTTTCGGTCACTTCCGATGGCGCCACGGAAGTGAACAATCCCGGCTCGCACTGGAGCTTCGACACGAGCCTCAGCGGCAATATCACGGTCGAGGCCGGCGGGGTGACAGACCCTGATCACCAGCATGGGTCGGTCGTGGGGTGCGAGTGGACCGGGAGCCCGCTGTCGTACTTCCAGACCTGCGGCGGCGGCAAGGTGCTGTTCACCTTCGGTACCCAGAATTACACGGAGGAGATGTTCAACAGCACCAACTGGACGTATTCCATGCGCGGAATAGCGGGGCCCAACGGCGTGTCCTTCAAGTGCGGTACGGAGGAGGACGGGCGGGACTGCGCACCGTCGGAAACGGTGCCGGAGCCCGCGAGCGTGCTGCTGCTGGGCACGGGGCTGCTAGGATTGGGGCTGGTGGTGCGGCGGCGGCGGCAGCGGAGCGATGCCGCCTGACGATGCGCGCGATCGGCTGAAGCGGGCCAGGTAACTTTCGCCAACCGGGCCGCCCCCGGAGCTCAACGCTCCGGGGGTGTGTTTTTTGGACCGTTGTGGCGGCTGTGTTCGCACTGCGCGCTGAGCAGGCGGGGTCGGGTGCCGGGGCGCCCCTGCAATTCGGTCGGTCCGAGAGGGCATTGGTGCGAACGCACCTCGGTGCTGTTGTGCCTCTGCCTCAGTAGGCGGCATGCCGGCGCCCGGCCCGGGCATTGGGAACAGTGGCCCAAAAACGTTTAACCGCAGTCAATTACTCGGTTTTGACTCTTGCTGGGGCGAAATGGCTTGAAAGGTGCAGTTTAGACCGACCTAATCGCGAATCGCGAGGTCGGGGAATGACCGGCCGGAACCCTCGTCACCCGTATGACTGAACCAGAGACCCTAGCGCAGGGCACGAAGCGGAGTCCGAACCGGCCGCCGGGCCCGCTGGTGTCGACGACATTGGGGGTTCCGGGCGGGCCGACGCACTCGCCGCCCCCGAGGCGGCGTGGCGGGTGCTGCCGTTGCTGGGGCTTCTGCTGGCGGTGATCGGCCTCGTGGACGTCGCCCTGTACGCGTATCCGACCGCGTTCAGCTCGCCCGAGTGGGAGTTCGGGACTGCGGCCGCGATGGTCAGCAGTCTCCCGCTTCCGACGATCGGGTTTGCCGCGCTGCTGGCGTGGGCGCTGGCGCGAGGGGGTCGGGCGAGTCGGATCGTGCTGGCGCTCTGTCTGCTGCTCGTGGCGCTGGCCGTAGCGGGCATCTACACCCTGTTCGTTCTCAATGTCCCGCTCGCGTTGAAAGCGGCGAGCGGACCCCAAGGTCCGGTCCTCATCCGTGCCCTGGTCCGAACGACTGTCATGGCGGTCGGATTCGGCCTGGGCTACCTGGTGTCCGGGATCTCTCTGCTCCGTACCCTATCACCGAGGAAGGGCACATGAAGCGCGCACATCTCTCCCCCTGGACTCTGCTTCTGGGTCTGGCACTGGCTGTCCCGCAGGGCGTTTCGGCCGTTCCACTCTGGAGCAGCGGCAACATCTGCGCTGGCGCCTCGCTCACGACGTGCGTGGGCTTCAGCGTCGAGGAGGTAAGCAGCGGGGTCTACTCGTTCTTGGCGACCTACGTGTCGTCGGCCGCGAGCGACCCCGGCGTGGTCACGGCGGCCGGGCTCGTGTTCAACGGCCACGACAGCCCGTTCACGTTCACGCCTCTGTCGGACCTCGACGGCCCGAGCGGCTGGTATCTTTACCCGCCTTCGGTGGACGGCAACTGCAATGACCTCCACACCTCGGGCCCCTCGACCATCCTGGCGTCGGCCTGCACCAGTGGCGTGCAGAACGGGTTTGGCCCGACGGGCTACGTCGCGTTCCGGTTCGCGTACAGTGGTGGCAACACCAGCCTCGTGGACGCTCTGAGCGGCGAGGACCCGGCGATCGGCGCGCGCGTTCACATCCAGAGCTTCGGCAGCTGTTCGCTGAAGATGGGGACGGACGTCCTGCCGAGTGATGCGGATGTGGACGGTTGTGGCAACGGCAGCGAAGTCGTCCCGGAGCCCGCGACCCTGCTTCTCCTGGGCACCGGGCTGTTCGGGCTCGGTCTCGTCGGGTACCGTCGCCGTCGTTCCGGCGGAGAATCCTGACGCTGCGTTGAAGCAGCAGGAACGAACGCTCTTCCTCGGAGCAGAAGGGCGGCCGTGCCGATCCGGCGATCGGCACGGCCGCCCTTGTCTGTCACGAACTGGCCGGGCATGCGCCGCCGGCATGGCAGGCGGAGCGGGTCTCAGGCCCGCGGCAGGGGCACGCTGAAGTAGAAGCGAGTGCCTTCGCCCGGCTGGCTGTCGACCTGGAGCTGCCCGCCCATGAGGTCGACCATCCGGCGGCAGATGGAGAGGCCGAGCCCGGATTCCGAGAAGTGGTAGCCGGTCGCGCTGCGGCTGCGGGTGAACATCTCGTTGAGGGAGATCAGCTGTTGCTCGCTGATCCCGGGTCCCGTATCGCGGACGGAGAACTCCACGCGTTCGCCGGGCAGCTCACCCACGACGATCTCGACGCGTCCGGTCTCGGTGAACTTGATGGCGTTCGACGTGAGATTGAGGAGGACGCGGGTGAGCGGTACGGGCTTGCCGATGCGCAGGTCCTGGCGCGGGGTGAAGAACGAGATCCCGAGCCGCTTCTGCTCGGCCATGGGTGCGACGATGTCGCGGACGCTTTCGACGAGCGTCTGAAGGGAGAAGGACTCCTCGGGCAGGCTTCGCCAGCCATCTTCTGCTCGACTGGTGGCCAGGTCCATGAGGTCGTTGGCTACACCCACCATGCTGAGCGCCGCGCTGTAGACGATTCCGAGCTGCTGGCGCTGCAGGTCGCTGATCTCGCCGCTCTGGCCCTTCCGCAGCGTCTCCGCCAGGAACATGATCGACGTGAGCGGTGAGCGGAGGTCGTGGGCGAACTCGACCACGAGATCGAGAGCGTTGGCGCCGGTAAGGAGGAAGGCCAGGTTCTGTCGGTTGTCCGGATAGACGGCCGAGCGGAACGCGTCCAGCCGCCGCAGCACGTCGAGCACCTGCTCCGGCTCGAGGCCGCGTGAATCCCTCAGCATGCTCTGAGAAAGGAGCTCCTGCATGCGCAGCGCGAGGCCGATCTCCCCGCCCGACTTTCCGGGCCGTTCGACCCGGGGCGCAGCCACGCCGAAGACGAACGAGAGCAGCTCCTCCATGTTGGCAGCGGCCTCATCTCCACCGAGGGCGTGCCGCCGCCACGCCTCCGGCTCGGAAAGGACGGCTTCCGCGGCAGCGCGCACGGCGCACACCACGGCGTCGGGCGGCGCTTCACGCGCGCTCGAAAAGAAAGTCCTGGTGCGCTCGGCGCCTCCTTTGTGCGCGCGCGGCTCAGCCATGGGAAGTCCGGTTCGATCCGTCACTTCGACCTGAGAATGCTGTCCCGTTGAAGGTCGTGCTTGTCGATCAGCCGGTAAAGGGTGGTACGGTCCACGCCCGCCAGGCGCGCGGCCTTCGACATGTTCCCATCGGCGCGCGTAACGAGGGAGCTCAGGTACGACCGCTCGAACTCCGAAAGCAGCGCCTCCCTGGCTTCGTGATACGATCGGCCGTGGAGGCTCTCGAGGAGCGTCGCGAGCGAGTTGTCGGTCTCGAGCTCGAGCGCCGCTTCGTGCATGAACGGAATGGCCGAAGCCTCAATGGCCTCTCTCTCCTCCACCAGCACGACGCAGTGCTCGATGACGTTCTGCAGCTCCCGCACGTTGCCGGGCCACGGATAGTCGCGCAGCGCGCGAATCGCTCCCTCGGTGAAGTGGGGCGGCTCGGCCTCCGGGTGGTCCCGGGTCCAGTATTGCAGGAGGAAATGCGTGGCCAGCTCCGCGATGTCGTCGGTGCGCTCCCGCAGCGGCGGCACGTGGATGGGCACGACGCGGAGCCGGTAGTAGAGGTCGGAGCGGAGCTCGCCGTCCCGGACCGCCTGCTTCGGATCCCGGTTCGTGGCCGCGATGATCCGCACGTCCACGTGGGCGTCCGGGGTGGTGCTCCCCACGCGCCGCACGACCCCGTCCTGGATCACGCGGAGCAGCTTCGCCTGGATCGCGACCGACATCTCGGTCAGCTCGTCCAGGAAGAGCGTCCCGCCGTCGGCGATCTCGAAGAGTCCTTCCTTTTCCCGCACCGCTCCCGTGAAGGCTCCCTTCACGTGCCCGAACATCTCCGACTCCAGAAGGGGCTCCGGAAGCGCAGCACAGTTCACGGCCACGAGCGGCTTGGACGCCCTGCGGCTCCGGTGGTGGATGAAGTTGGCGATCAGCTCCTTGCCGCTGCCACTCTCTCCCGTGATGAAGACCGACGCGTTGCTCCGGGCCACCTTGCGGGCGAGATCGAGGACCGCCCGGATCGCCGCGGACGACCCGATCACGTCGTCGCCGTCATCACCATCGGCCGCCCGGCCATCATCCCGCACCTGCGCCTGCTGCTCCATGCGCTGAGCGCGCACCGCGTGCGCCGCCCGGCCGATCAGGACCTCCACGTGCGAGGCCGAAAACGGCTTCGGCAGGTAGTCCCAGGCACCCGCACCCAGGACCTCGAGATTGGATTCCACGCTCGGGTTCCCGGTCATCATGATGACGACGGTGCCCGGCCGGTGCTCGACCGCCGCCCGCAGCAGATCGATTCCCGGCACCCCGGTCATGTACAGGTCGAGCAGCATGATGTCGAAGTCGCGCCTGCGGATGGTGTCGAGGGCGTTGTCGCCGCGGGCTTCCGCGGAAACGTTGTAGCCCTGCATTCGAAGCACGTTCACACAGGTGTCGCGCAACGTCGCCTCGTCGTCCACGACCAGGATCCGGATCGAGTCTCGGTCCTCGTGCGTGAGCGGCGAGAAGCTCGGAGCTGCGGCAGGTGTCGACATATGACCGGGTTGAAGGACGTGGGCGCCTGCGGCAAGGGCCGCTCTACACGGCGCCACGGGGGGCGGCGACAGGAGCCGCTCCCGCCGCCGGAAGGCGATTCAGAGATACAATAAACGCCCGTAAAGGTCAACCGGAACGACGTAGGCGCGCACGAAGATAGGGACCCTCGCGTGGGCAAGGGCTACGGGTGGAAGGCCCGTGGGAGGGCCTGCTCAGTTCAGCCGCGCCCCGGAATCGGAGCTCAGCACCTCGGCGGCCCGGCGAACGAACATGTCGGCGTCGAGGCTCGCCCGGTCGAAGTCGGAGAGGGCGAAGACGCCCGCTCGCGGGTGCCCGCGGAAGGCGCTCGCCGGCGAGTCCGCGGAGCGCCGCAGCCGCTCTGCGACCACCCGCGCGCCCTGCTCCGGAGTATCGGGGGCGAGGATGGCAAACTGGCGCGGTCCGATCTGCCCCAGGATGTCCGATCGCCGGGTCGAGCTGCGCAGCGCCCGGCCGATCTCACCCAGCAGCGCCCGGTTCTCCGGCGTATCGTCGGCCTCGCCGGTTTCGAGCACGATACACGCGATGGGCCGTCCGTACCGTGCCGCCGCGGCCGCCAGCTCCTGGGCACGCTGCAGCACTCCGACGCGGGTGTACAGCCCGGTATCGGGATCCACCATGGTGGCGTCGTGAAACCGGTCGGATTCCAGCTTGGCCCGGACGTAGCGGTCGAGGCGGAGGACCAGCTCTTCGGCATCGACCGGAAGGGCGATGAGATCCCACGCGCCCGCCCGCAGCACCTCCATCCGCTGCTCGTACCTCACCGGTCCCGAGCTCATGACAATGAACGCAGCAGCGGGCGAAACCGCCTCCGAGGCCGTCAGCGCGCGGCAGAGCTCGGCCCCCGTCATGTCGGGCAGGTTCTGCTCGATGAACACCGCGTCAGCTCCGGACGCCGCGGCACGCTCCAGCGCCTGCGCACCTGTGTACGCCCTGAGCACCGCGTATCCCCGGTGACCCAGCACTGTGTCCAGCGAGCGTGATGCCCACTCGTGCTCGCTGACGATGAGTACGATAGGTGCTCTGGCCAAAAGCGTTTCCCGGACGCTTCGCCCGACTGCGATCTCAGCAGGCGCGGTTTCTCATTGGAGCTGAATGCGTCGTATCCAGCACGTTCTGTGCTATCAGCGCGCGACCGCGCAAACCACTGTCCTGAATATGTCCGGCTATGGTGGGCTGACGGCGTTGTCCCGGTCAAGTATCGCGGGCGCGCCGCAATAGTGTTGCAATTACACCACATCCGGTTTGTGCTTACAGTGGGCCAAACCCGAAGGCTGGCATACCTCGAACGGTCACTCCAATCCGCGGGCCGCTCGATCGAGCAGCTCGGCCCCGGTGGCCACTTCGTCGGCCCCTGCCACGGCGGCGCTGATCGTGGCGGCGGCCCCCCAGTCCTGAATGCGACGCTGGAGGTCCACGCGGATCCGTCTCAGCGAGGCCATGGCGGCTTCGCGGTCGGTGTCCGGGAGGAGTATGAAGAGGGGGCCGCGCTCGAAGACGCCGATCACGTCGGAGCCGCGGAGCAGCGGCTTCACGACATCGGCGAGGCGCTCGAGCAGGGGGGCGGGATCACCGATGGAGCGGTCCTGGCGCTCGAGGGAGAGAGTGATGCAGTGCAGGGGCCGACCGTATCGGCGGGCGAGTGCGTAGGTCTCTTCGGCGACGCGGGTGAGGCCTGCGCGCGAATGGCGGACGGCGGGCGGATCGGAGCCGGGGAGGTGCGCCTCCCGGCTGCGGAGCATGTTGCGGAGGCGGAGCACGAGGGCGGGACCATCGCCAGGGAGCTCGACGACATCCCAGGCGCCGGCGTGGAGCCAGGCGCCGTAGCGGTCCGGTGCCGGGCGTGCCCGTGCGGCGATGAAGATGGGGGTGGTGCCTGCCAGCTGGCCGTCGGCGAGCGCTCGCTGGAGCGAGGCCGGGTCCGACCCGTCGTCCAGAACGACTGCATCGGCTGAAGCGGCCGCGCGCCAGACGTCGGGGTCGTCGGGGCGACGTCGATCGACGCACAGCCGTGCCTCCGCCATCAGGCGTTCCACGGCGAGGGCGGCCGCGTCCGGCTCGAGCACGGCCAGCACGGTGAGGAGCGCAGCATCCGTGGTGGCATGATCCATCATGGAAGAATGATGATGTCCCGCGCGCAATTGCGCGAGGGTCGGGAGCGGCCACACCTTTCCCCATCATGCTGCCCCCCGTCCATACACCGGTTCCCGCGCGCGCCCTGACCCGGGCCGCCGCCGCCGTGGTCGCGCGGCGCGACCCCCGGAACGCGCTGATCGCGCTGTTGAAGGAGCGCTACGCAGCGGATGCCGTGGTCCTGACCGCTTCGGGGACGCACGCGCTGCAGCTCGCGATCGGGATCGCGGTACGCGCGAGCGGCCGGGACGCCGTGGCGCTCCCGGCGTACAGCTGCTACGACGTGGCCACGGCGGGCGCGGGTGCTGCGGCGCGACTGGAGTTCTACGACATCGAGGCGGACACGCTGGCCCCGGATCGACCATCGCTGCGGTCCGCAATCGAGCGCGGGGTGGCGGCGGTGGTGGTGGTTCATCCGTTCGGATTGCCCATGGACCTGGGTTGGCTTCAGCGGGAGCTCGAAGGGACCGGGGTGCGGGTGATCGAGGACGCGGCGCAGGCGCACGGTGGTTCCCAGGAGGGGCGTGTGCTCGGGTCCCTCGCGCCGGCGAGCGTGCTCAGCTTCGGTCGGGGCAAGGGGTGGACGGGGGGAAGCGGCGGAGCACTCCTGCTCCGTGGCGGAGAAGCGCGCGCCGTGGCGGCGGACCTCACCCTTGCCGGTCCTCCGGGTGGAGCCCCACTCCTGGTGAAGCTCGCGGCGCAGAGCGCGCTGGGTCGGCCTGCGCTCTACGGGGTTCCGGCCGCACTACCCTGGCTGGGCCTGGGGGAGACGCACTACGCCGCGCCGACCCGGCCCCGCGCCATGGCGCCGGCCGCGGCGGCCGCCGTGCTGGCGTCTGATCGAGCCTCGCTCCGGGCAGCGGCGGTCCGCCGGGATGTTGCCGTGATGCTGCGCGCCCGGCTCGGCACCGTCGAGGGGGTGTGGCTGCCCCCCGCTCCGGGGCCGCGAGGTGTCGCGGGCTACCTGCGGCTGCCGGTGCGTCGTCCGGGGGAGCGTGCGGAGGTCGCAGTGCAACGCCTGCGGCGTCTCGGCGTGCTGCCGAGCTATCCGGTGCCCCTTTCGCTGCTGCCGCAGGTCCAGGATCGGGTCGGCACGCACGCGCCGGCTCCGGGGGCCGAGACACTTGCGAGGGAGCTGTTTACCGCACCCGTGCACGGGTGGGTCGACACGAGGACGATCGATAGGATCGCCGCGATGCTCGCCGGCCGGGCGTGAGAGGGGAGGTGTCTCACGTCCGGCCGGGGAGGAGCCGGGTGGCCGATTTCTAGTGGACCGTGACGTCGGCCGTGCCGCGGGGCTTCAGGATCCACGTACCCGCGGGCAGGGCGGCGGGCACGAGCAGGCCGGTCACGGAGATGGTGGTCTTGATGATGACCGGCTGACCGTTCCCGCTTGCCGGCCAGCTCAGGTAGAAGGGCACGTCCCGGTCCAGAACGACGTTCAGAGGCCCCGATCCATCGTTGACCGTGAACACCTGGTCCATGTCAGCGGTGCGGGACGTGTCCTGGATC
This sequence comes from uncultured Gemmatimonadales bacterium, assembly GCA_963798845.1. GTDB lineage: Bacteria > Gemmatimonadota > Gemmatimonadetes > Longimicrobiales > RSA9 > CAVUKA01. Next base: position 858,935 of record CAWCUS010000006.1, read on the forward strand.
ACCGCTCCCGCGACGCGGATCAGATCGGCGTCGAGCGTCCCCGCCTTGGCCGACGAGGCAGCGCCCGTGGTCAGCACCTGACTGGGCTGTGCGGGCTGCAGGCCCGCGCGCAGCAGGTTCGGGTACACGTCCCTCAGGACGGGCTGTCCGTACGCCACGTCGATTGTCCCCAGGAGTCCGACACTGTCACCGGTGGCGATCGGAGTCGCGGGCACCTTGAAGGCGCGTATGGCACCCGTGGCGTCCCGGATGTGGAGTGTCGAGTCGGCGAACGTGTTCCACGTGTTCAGTGCCACGCCCTTGACCTGGAGCCGCGTCCCCGGCGGCCGAGCCCTCGCCGCATTCACCGTCAGCAGCGGATAGGACAGTGGCCCAACGACGACATCACTCGCGGAGCGCGGCTTGACCACCCAGGCGCCGGACCCCTGAGGAACGAGGATGCCGGTGATCTTCAGGATCGACCCGAGAATGCCGGAAGGGAAGAAGAGCCCGAAGTTGATGTGGCGGTCGAGCAGGACGCGCGCCTGGCCGCTGCCATCCTCCACGACGAACGTGATGTTGCCGAAGCTGTCGAGGATCGTGTCGCGCACGACGGCACTGTCAATGTGCACGAGATCCGCATCCAGGGTTCCGGCCTTTGCCACAGCCGCCTCGGCGGCCGTCACCGGAACCGGCTCCGGCGAGCGCACGCTGGGGCGCAGGATGACCGTTTGTACCTCCGTGAGCACCGGCTGCCCGGCGTCGGTGCCGACACGTCCGAGCAGACGGATGCTGTCTCCGATGGCGACGCCTGCGGGCGGGACACGGACGGCGCGGATGGCCCCGGTGTTGTCCCGCAGATGTATGGTCGAGTCGGCGAACGTGCTCCAGCCGTTCAGGGCGATCCCTTCCACGAACACACGGGTCTCCGCCGGCTGCCGCCGGACCGAGTCGATGGGCAGGCTGGGGTAGGTGAAGCCGACGAGGAACCCGGTCGTGTCTCCGGCCGCGATCGTGACATTCGCCGAGTCGATGCGCAGCAGGCGGAGACTGTCCGGGATGGCGGAGTCGGTGACGCGGGCCAGGTAATCGCCCACGGGGACGGCATCGAAGACCACCTCGCCACCCGTGCCTGAGGAGCGCGTGAGCTGGAGGTTCCCGCCATGCCGCTGGGCCAGCTCGACCTCGACGTTCGACACCGGCAGGTCGGGCCCGTCCAGCTGACCATTGCCGTTCCGGTCCAGCCAGACCACTCCGAGCGCGGTCCCCTCCGCATCGATGCCCGGGATCGACGACGGCGTCTGGTCGCACGCGACCAGGAGCGCGGAGGAAGCGAGTGCAAGCAGGAGCAGCAGGGTCGTTCTCATCAGAAGAGCAGCCTCAGAGAGATTCGTAGCCTCGACAGCCGTGTGTCCGGGAGCTGCCCCAGCCGGAAATGGGAGTTGACGGCAAGGGGTACCGCGACGCGGCCTGTATGTGGATCGATGTTCAGGGAGCCGTTCGGGTCGAGGTTGTAGAGCGCCGTGTCGTAGACGCCCATGCCACGGGGAGACAGGTCCAGCCCCTCGACACGCAGCTCCGCGTTGACGCCGCTCACCGGCGGCAGCACCGCGGTCACCCATGCATCGATCGAGCGACGCGTGGGCAGCCGGCACGAGTTCCGCTCGGCGAACCGACCCGCGTTTTCACGCAGACACGACCAGCGCGCAAGCATGTCGTCCATCCCCGGCAGGGATTCATCGACGTACGCGGGGTCGTTCCCGAGCACGCCGTCGCCGTTCGCGTCGACGGCGGGCCCGAAGCCGGGTGTGAACGGGCGCCCGGACGCAGTCCGGTAGAGGGCGCCGACGTGCACGGCCGAGATGACGGGGAGGCGGACGTCGATCGCCGCCGTCGCCCGGTTCGGCGCGTCCAGGTCGGAGATGCCGTCCTGCCAGTCGTCGAGTCCCTCGATTCCGGGGAAGGGGGGCAACTCCTGTGCCCCCGGGACGGCCCCGACGCCCGGCCACTCGTCCTGGGTGGCGGAGTAGGTGTAGGAGCCGAGGAGGCGGACCCAGTCACCCGCGCTCTTCTCGACGCTGGCCGTCACGCCCCAGTACGTCGAGAGGCCGTCGGTGGTGATGCCGGACACGCGGTCGAACTCCGAGAAGCGGCGGTTGCTCCCCGGCTCGGCTACCAGGAGTCCCCCCTGGCGCACCAGCGTTCCGTACACCGGGCGATCGTACTGGTCGAAATAGAGCGCGGCGGGCGCCAGATTCAGATCGCGTCGCCGGGGAAGGTGCTCCGTTCTCCGGACCACGGCGTCGAGGTTCAGCGCAGCCGTGGTGCCTAGGGCGTAGGTGATGCCGATGCTGCCCCGTGTCGTGAGCGGTGGCTGGACGTCCGGCCGCAGCACCGTGAGGATCGGCCCGAGCTGCTGTGGCGTGGCGGAATCGAGGTTGCCGACGGCGGCCGTAGCCGAGACCCGTCCGTCGTACGTGAGGGCTTCGGCGAGCAGGGCCGGCGACACTTCGCCCGGGAGGACGGTGAGCGCCCCACGGACGAACCACTGGTGCAGCTCCTCGATGTCCCAGTTCAGCGCCGCTACCGCCCCGAACGTGCTCGCGGAAGACCCGATTGCGGTGTTGTCCACGCCCGTAAGCTCGAACCAGCGACGGTTGCGGAGGACGGCCGAGGCAGGCAGCGTCTCCAGGTCGAACCGGACACCCGTGGTGAAATCGAACCCGGCCGCGAGCTGCCAGGTATCCTGGGCGTATCCGAAGACGCCCTGCGTGGTGAACTTGGCGGAGGCCACTGGACCTGTGGTGCCTTCGAAGGCTCCGATCCGGCCCCGCAAGTCGCCGGGCGTGGCGAAAAGGTAGGTGCCGGTCTGGCCGTACAGCTGCGTTCGGTCGTGCCAGTCCGCGGTGAAGCCGGCGCCGACCTTCAGCCGGTGCGGCCCCGAGGTGATGTAGAGCGTGGCCTGGCCGTCGATCTCGGTCCGCGTCAGGTCCGCCGGGAGGGCGGCCGTGCCGCCGAGCTGGATCGGCACGGAAGCGACCACCACCGCCGCATCGCCGAAGGGGGTGCGGTCGCCCGCTCCCATTTCGAAAGTCCGGCTGCTGTTGCTGAACCCCGCGCGGAATTGCGCCGAGACCTGCTCGCTCACCGGGGCGAGGACCATGCCGGTGGCCATGATGTCGCGGGCCTTGGCGGATACCGGGATCCGCCCACCCTCGGGAGCGAGCGCCGGGAGCTCGTCCTGCGCATCCGTGAAGATCGTGCTCAAGCGAACGTAGCGTCCCTCGGGGAGCATCCAGTCGAACGTCCCGGCGGCGTCCACGTGCTGCTCGGAGATGGGCGCTTCAGCCCGAACGAACTCGTCCCCGTTGCCGAGCTGCAGGTCCGTGGCGGAGCCCGGCACCCTGGAGACGGGCTGCTCGCGATGCAGCGCCTGCACCCCGATCCAGGCATGGGCGCTGTCGCTCGCGGCCGCGCCACCGAGCGTGGCCACACCGCGCCACGATGTGTACGGCGAGCTCACGGGATCGATGGCGAGGGGGTCCATGCCCACCGTGGCGGCCAGGCTCCCCGTGGTACGCCCGACGCCGGTGCGCAGGATGGTGCCCAGGATGCCTCCGGCGACGCTGGGCCACTCGACGTCCGGACGGCCCGTCACCAGCTCGGCCTGGCCGAGGGCCGGAATCGGGGTCCGCAGCGACTCGAGTCCCGAGAGCGCTGGCAGAGCGAGGGGGCGGAAGGGCACGCCATCCACGGTGAGCGCGCCCAGCGACGACGGCAGCCCCTCCACCGTCAGCGGCGGCTCGCCGAGTGTGGTGGTGGAGAGGATCTCGCCGACCTCCCCATCGGCGTGTGGCACCGCCGCCCTCTCCCATTCCGCGAAGACGTGGCTGCGGCCCGCGCGGGACCCGCCGTTCGCGGGCCCGCTGAAGGGAATGCGGTCCGGTTCCTCGACCACGCCTTCCGCCGGCCGCAGCTTCACATCCACGGTCAGTCGCCGGTCGAGGCCGAGAGGGATCGGGCCGACGAGCGCGGGGCGATAGCCGAGCTGCTCGACCAGAAGCTCGTAATCACCCGCCGGGAGCAGGGAGAATTCGAACCGGCCGTCCATGTCGGTCTCGCCGACGGTGGCGGCGCTCCCGCCGACGCGGCGGAGCGTCATTCCCACCTGGGCCACGGGGACGCCGTCCGGATCGCGCACGGTGCCCTGCAATGCGGCGGTGGTGGGGCTCTGGGCCGCCAGCGTCGCCGGACAGAGTGTGGCAACGATCAGGAGGAGCGATGTCGCACCTCGGGCAGGTCGCATGGGCTTGTGGTCTTGAGTTTGGAGCTGCGAGCGTGATTGGCCAGGCAGGAACGTAATGCCGGGCACAGTCGCAGACCAGTAGCACGCCAGTGGTGGAAATGTTCCCGAAACGCGCCCCGCGAGCCGTCGTTCGGGGTGGAGGGGAGGGTGGAGCGGCGGCAGTTTCAGTGCGCCGGGGAGCGTCCGCGCAGGAGCTGCCGGATGGTCCCGACCAGGTCGTGTGTCGAGATCGGCTTGGGGATGAACACCACCTGACGTATGTCCAGGCGCTGGAGCTCATGTTCCGTATAGCCGCTCATGAAGATGAGCACCGTCTCGGGGCATGCGTCGCGGCACCCGGCCGCCAGCTCCTGCCCGTTGACACCGGGCATCACCAGGTCGGCCAGAAGCACATTGGGGCACCGGCGACGATACGCGTCGCGGGCATCATCCCCATCCGCCACCGCTTCCACCTCGAAGCCCGCTACGGTGAGCGCGCGTCGGAGCATCTCGCGGACGCTGTCGTCGTCATCGGCGAGGAGAATGCGGTAGCTGTCCGCGGGACGGTCCATACGGCGATTCTACTGGGAACGGGGAGGAGCAATGTTACAGTCCGGCCCGCTCCGACGCCAGCAGCATGGGCCGCCATGGGATCCGTGATCGCGGATCGCTCGTGTGGCGGCATGAGGGTCCGGGACGGTTCCGCAGCCGACGGATTCTGCCTGCGCAGGCTCGATTCCGCCATTGACAAATTGGCCAGCCGTGCCGACCGTTTTCCGGGCCCGGTCTTTGCCAGCCATCCGCCGACCTGGCCCCTTGCCCACTTCCCGCGAATCGAATCGCAGCCCGGCCCGACCGGTCGCAGGAGACAACGATGCGGCGCCTCACGTTCGGAATCTTCCTGGTTTCTCTCGTCACGCTCGTCACCGAGCTGGTGATGACGAGAGTCCTCGATGTGCTGTTCTATCCCAACATGTCCTACCTGGTGATCACGTCAGCGATCTTCGGGTTCGGGCTTGCCGGGGCGATCGCAGCTGCGTGGAACGAGGTCCTGCATCGGGACCCGGAGAAGACGCTGCCGGTTCTCGCGGGCATCCTGGCGGTGAGCATCCTGCTGATCCGGCCGGTGATGAACGCGTTTCCGTTCAACTACTATGAGCTGGTGGAGCACAGCGCACGGGAGCTCCTGTACTTCGGGGCGACGTATGTCGTACTGATCGTGCCGTTCGTAGCGGCCGGGCTGATCATGGCTGTGACGTTCGCGACGTACGCCCGCCGGATCCGGCGCCTGTACTTCTGGGACCTCTGCGGCGCGGCCGTGGGGTCGATCCTGCTGATCCCGCTGATCGGGCCGCTGGGTCCGGGGTCGATCCTGATGCTGGCCGCGGCCGCCGCTCTCATCGGGTCGGGGCTGTTCAGCGGAAGCACGAGGTGGAGGGTGGTGGCGGTGGTCGGGGCCGTGGCTCTCGCGAGCGTTCCGGCCTTCCGATATCCGGGCTACCTGGCCTTCTCGGACCACATGGACAAGCGCGGAGTCAAGACTGCCCGCAGCGAGGGCAGGGTGGAGCTCACGCGCTGGGATCCGATCGCCCGGATCGACATCATCGACAACGGCGCCAACAAGCACATCGCGTACGACGGCGGCACGCAGAGCTCGTTCTTCTACGCGTTCGACGGCGATTTCGGGGCGCTCGCTCGCGCGTTGGAAGCGCCAGAGCCCGATTCAGCCCAGCTCGAGGTGATGGGGCACCGGTTCTGGCGAGCGGGAGTTCTGGCCTCTCACTACCTGAAGCGCGGCACCGGGGCGGACGTCCTGGTGATCGGCAGCGCCGGCGGCCAGGAGACCGTGGCGGCGCTGACGTTCGGCGCGCACAGGGTCGATGCCGTGGAAATGGTCCCGACCGTCGTGTCGCTGCGAACGGGGAAGTACGCGGACTACATCGGCAGGGTGTTCGATCGGCCGGAAGTACACAACATCGTGGCGGAGGGCCGCAATTATCTGAAAGCTTCCGGCCGCCAGTACGACATCATCCAGATCTTCAGCAACTACACGTCCTCGAGCATAGCGTCCGGCGGGAGCGCGCTCGGCCCGGTGTATCTCGAGACCGCCGATGCCTATCAGGAGTATTTCAGCCATCTGAAGCCGAACGGGATTCTGCACATCAACGACCACACCTATCCACGGGCTGTGGCGACCGCGGCACTGGCGTGGCGGCGCATGGGGCGCACGAACTTCCGCGCCCACGTCGCGATCTTCCAGCAGGCGAAGGGCGTGGACTACCTGCCCACGATGCTGATCAAGATGCAGCCCTGGACACAGTCGGAGTTGGACGACCTACAGCAGGTCTTCAGGCTCCAGTTCGGGGGCGCTGAGTTGATGGTGGAAGACCCGCTGCGGCCCGAGCACCGCTACCTGAGCGACGACTTCTTCTCGGGTGACTTCCCCCGTGACCTGGCGAAGCGGATCCCGGTCGACCTGACGCCGGTGACGGATGACCGGCCGTTCTTCGCCGCAATGCGAAAGCACTTCGGCGTCCTTTCCCCGGACCCGAGCCGCTACGTCACAGTCTCGACCGCCGCCATGCTCAACAGCCGACTCGCGGGAGGTGTGATCCCCCTGGACTGGGTCCACCTGTTCGGGGTCGGGATCCTGGCGATCCTGTTCGCGAGTGCGCTGGTACTCGTTCCCCTGCGATATTCGAGCGCGGGGAAGGTGCGATGGCCCCACAGGGGGATGGTGCTGACCTATTTCTCTTCCCTGGGCATGGGCTTCATCATCATCGAGATCGTCTTCATACAGCTGTTCATGCAGCTGATCGGCTCGCCAGCCTACACCTTCTCCGTGGTTATCTTCGCCCTGCTCCTGGCCGCGGGAATCGGCAGCGGCACGTCGGAGCGCCTGGGGATCACGCCGCAGAGATTCTGGGCGCTCCCGTTCCTGGGGGTGGTGATCACGGGGCTGCTCGGGGCGTTCGTGGTGCCGTCGTTCTTCCATGCCCTGCTTGGATTGCCGCTGCTGGGACGGTGCGCCGTCACCGGCGGCTTCATATTCCCGCTCGGTTTCTTCCTCGGCATGCCGTTCCCGCTCGGGATCCTGGCGCTGGAGGGCCGGCCCCGAAGCGCCGTGGCGTGGGCCTGGGGGATGAACGGGCTGTTCACGGTGATCGGAGGGCTCGCCGCAGCGCTGCTCTCACACGCCTTCGGCTTCAGGATCACCCTGACGTTCGCCCTGGCGGCGTACCTGCTGGCGCTGTACGCGTTCGGTGTGATGAGGCGGTCCGCGCTCGTGCCCGTGGACGCTCGAATCGCCGAGCCGGGTGGCCCGACCAGCGAGGTCGTGCCAGCGTCCGCGTAGCGGCAGCTGCGGAAGCAGTCCTGGCATTGCCCGGTTCCCTCGCCGACGGCGCCCGCCTTCCGCCTGGCGGGTGGGGGATCCAGGTGCGGATCCCGTCGACGCCGGCGCCGCGCTACCGTCGCCAATCTCCCGGCAACACGCGCAGCATCCGACGCAGCAAGCCCGGGCGCCTGGCGGTCCCGATCACGGGGAGCGGGACCTCTCCCGCAACGATGCGCCGGGGGTTGCCGTCGAGCAGCTGCCAGGTGGGCTCTTCTCCGAGCCGCCGCTCGAGCCGTGCGCGCGCGCTGGGAAGCTGGGTGGGTCCGCGCGCGTGATAGTCGCTGGCGACGACCGAGACGACGCCCAGGTCGAGGAGCTGCCAGGCGGCATCGCGCGCGCCGTTCCCGTAGCGGCCCACGAGCGAGCCCGCGTTGACCTGGAGGAACGCGCCGGCGTCCAGCAGCCGGCGGGCGAGGTCGGGAGACATGGTGCGGTACCGCTCCGGGTGTGCCAGAAGGGGGATCAGGCCGGTGTGGACGATTCCGCGCAGCGCGTCCTCGGCACCCGGAGGCACGAAGAAGCCGTGGAACTCGACCAGCACGGCGCGGCCGCCCGCAAGCCGGATGCGCGGATCGTCCAGGTCGGGGTTCGGGGTGTCCAGGCGGAGCTCGACTCCGCGCTGCAGCTCCAGCTCCGGGATCCGCTCTCTCGCCATCTCGATCAGCGCGGTCCATGCCTGGTCGATCTGGTCGAAGCGGGCGGCGTACGCTTCCGGCTGGCGGGTGAACGAGGCGTCGAAATGGGGGGTACACAGCACGCTCGTGACGCCGTCGTCCCGCATGGCGACGAGGGCGTCGTGCGACTCATTCGAGGGAGCGGGCGCCGTCGTCCACGCCCGGGATGATGTGGTTGTGCAGGTCGAGCATGGCCAGAAAGCTAACGTTCGCCCCGGATTTCCGCGCGGCGTTGATGATCCTATGTTCCGCCGTCCCCACGGCGCGAACAGAGGAGCCCATGATCCGATTGCCGTCCGCGGCAGCGGCGGTCCTGCTGCCGTTGGCCCTGGTCGTTTCCTCGATGCCAACAGCCGCGCAGCGGCCGTCCCCGCCGGTGAGCGGGGGGCCGGGGTCCGGCTACTGTCAGAACCGTGCCGATTACGCGATTCGGGCGCGTCTGGACACCGCGTCGGACGTGGACCGGACCAACAACAGCTGGAACAGGAAGCCATGACCGACCTTCCGCACCCGAGACGACCCAACCGCTCCCATGCGTCCGCGGCGCTGGCGGCCGCACTGACGCTCGGCGCCCTGGCCTCCGTCTCGCCGGCGGCCGCGCAGGCGCCGGACTCGACGGCCCCGCCGCGCCTGCTCGTGACGGTCGTGGTGGACCAGCTGCGCGGCGACCTGCTGCCCCGCTATGCATTGGCCTTCAGCGGCGGACTGGCCCGTGTGCTCGACCAGGGCCTCCTCTACACGAACGCCGTGCACGACCACGCGCACACCGAGACCGCGGCCGGCCACGCCACCATCGCGACGGGGGTGACGCCGTCACGCCACGGGATCGTGTCGAACGCCTGGTGGCGGCAGAAGGGGGACGAGTGGCAGCTGGAATACGCCGTGGACGACACGGCGTCGCACACCGTGGGTGCGTCGGACCTGCCGGGGCGCTCTCCGCGAAACATGCTCCGCGACGCGTTCGGGGACTGGCTGCAGGCGGCGGAGCCGGAGGCGAGGGTGGTGTCGTTGTCGCGGAAGGACCGCGCCGCGATCACCATGGGCGGCCGCTCCCACACTGCGCACGTCTTCTGGATCGGCCCCGGGACCGGGCGGTTCGTCACGTCGAGCTGGTACGAGGGCGGGATCCCGGATTGGGTGGAGCGATTCAACGACGAGGACATGCCGAAGATCCACGCAGACAGCGTGTGGACGGGGGCGCTGGCCGCGACGGCGTCGCCCGCGCTGACGCGTCCGGACACGTTCCCGTTCGAGGGCGACGGTCAGCACACGGCCTTCCCGCACCGCGCGTCCGCCGAAAGCCCGTCGGCCATGTGGCCGGCGTACGACGACTGGTGGATGGGGACCCCGGCGCCGGATTCGGCAGTCCTCGCTCTGGCGGAGCGCGCGGTATCGGCGCTGGAGCTGGGGCGAGGTGGGGCCACGGACTACCTGGCGCTGGAGCTGTCGCAGACGGATGCGATCGGGCACGCGTACGGTCCGTTGAGCCGTGAGCAGCTCGACAACCTCATGCGCCTGGACCGGGCGCTGGGCGTTTTCCTCGATCACCTGGATCGTACCGTCGGCAAAGGCCGCTGGGCGCTGCTGCTGACTGCGGACCACGGGACCGCGGACGTGCCGGAGTGGTGGCAGCACGAAGGCGTCGCCGCAATGCGGATGACGAACGACATGCGGCGGGACGAGGTGCGCGTGGCGGGGGACGCTGCGAAGCTGGCCACCAGCGCGAACGCTCCGGTGGCCATCCCGCTCAACGCCGAGCGCGCGCAGCGTCGGGTGGCATCAGCGCTCCGGCGCCTGGAGTCCGTGGCGGACGCCATGCCGCTGAGCGAGCTGATCGGGAAGGAGCCGGCCGACTCGTTCGTGGCGCTGTACCGGAACTCCTTCCAGAAGGGCCGCCGCCCGAACACGCGGGTGGGGCCGTTCGGCGCCGACGTTCGCCCGCAGGAGTACTGGGTGGACAAGGCGTTCACCGGCACCAACCACGGCACCCCCTACCTGTACGACCGGTGGGTCCCGATCGCGCTCCTCGGGCCGGGGATCGCCCCTGGACGCGATGGCACCCGCGTTCGCACGGTGGACATCGCGCCGACGCTCGCCCGCCTGGCCGGGATCCCGGCACCGGATGACCTGGATGGCAAGCCGCTGCCGGCGGTGCGCTGAGCGCCGATCGGCAGCGGAGGAGGGCCAGCGCCCCGGCGCGGCCGTGCACCGCTCCGGGGCGTTTTCGGCTCAGTGGTGGACGTGCCCGTCCATCAGGACGTCGAGCACCTCGAGGGCAACGATGACGGCGGCCGAGGTCCGCGGGTGGTGGGCGCCGCGATACCGGCAGTCAATGTCGTAGATCGGACGGCGTCCGCACCCGGACCGGGCCCACTCCAGGTCCAGCGCCTGCGTCAGCTGCGCGTGCTCGTCCGGGTACCACCACTCCCACTGGTACCGGTCGTTCCGCCAGTGCCACTCGTCGTGCGCGTTCTCCAGCTCGTCCGCGAGGACCGAGCAGCGGACGCCGCGCGCACCGTAGCTCCAGCGTTCCGGGCTCCGAACGTACACCAGCTCGATCCAGACGCCGGGGTGGCCCGGGTACCAGCGCGGCCCGCGATGAGCACGCCACCCGGCGTACCAGGACCGGTCATAGTGGCTGCGCTCGTACGCACCCGCGCGGTTCCAGTCGTAGCGGTACCGGTCATAGCCCCGGCTGTCGCGATCCCGGTCGGTCCGTCCCCGATCGTACCCGCCTTCATCCGGACGCCCCCGATCCGTCCCGCCGGACACCGGCGGGCCCGGCCGTGTGACGTCTGGACGTCCGGGGACCACCGTTCGCATGGTGCCCCGCTCGCCCGATCGATCGCTCCCCGGCACCGGGGGGCTCGCGCGCTCCCGATCGGGATACGACGGCACCACCGTGGTCCGGCTGCGGGTCGACGGCTCGGCTCCTCGCTGCGTCGTTTCCGGACGCGCGCTCGGAGGGGTCACGGTGCGCGGTCGCGTCGCCTCCGGGCGCGCACTCTGGGGACGGCTGGTCTGGGGCCTCGTCGTCTCGGGGCGCGTCTGTGGACGGGAGGTTTGAGGCCGTGCGGTCTCGGGTCGCGTCTGCGGTCGCGTCGACTGCGGGCGGGTGGGCTCCTGTCTCGGCCGCGACGCCGTGCTTCGCGACGGGACCGTCGGCTTCGCCTGCGGTGCCGGCCGCGCGCTCGGGCGGGTGGTCGGCCGTGACGAGGACGGGTGGCTGCCTTGCGACTGCGCCGCGAGGACGCCAGGAGCGACGAGGGAACCCGGTGCCAGGAGGGCGGCGCAGACGATCAGTGCTGAGCGCTTCATGGTCGCAACTCGTCTGAGAAAGGGCAGGGGCACCGTTCATCGGGGCAGGAACCAAGCCGGTGCGCCCCCGCGCAATCCCAAATTATTGCGGTGTAAACAGTTCTGCCACGAGGACGGCTTCCTCTTCCGGGGTGGGCTCGTCCTCTTCATGGGACAGTCGCTGTCCTCTCAGGGGTTCGCCGACTGGCCTCAACCGCCTTCTTGCCGGGCGCGCTTCCGGGACGAGGGTCGGGTCGCGCCAGCGCCAGACCCACGCGCCCACGGCCCAGCTGATGACGAACGAGGCCATGACGTCGCTGAAGAAGTGGGCGTGTGCGGCGACACGTGTGAGAGCGCACCCCCACGCGAGCGCCCACCAGACGTAGCGCGAGCGGGGGAACAGCCGGGCGAGGATCGCTGCTGCCGTGAAGGCCACGAGGGCGTGGCTGGACGGGAGTGCGAGGCCGCCGTTGAAGAGGGGCCGATCGGAGAACGGGCGGAACACGTAGAGGCCCAGCTCGCCCGGGCGCTGGCGCCGGAGCACGAGCTTGAGGAGCTCCGCGGCGATCCCGCCGAAGGCAGCGCCGAAGAAGAGGAGGCCGGCTCGGGAGCGGTGGAGCCGTCGTCCGGGGGTTCGGTCCTGCAGGGCGAGTGCGGTCGCAGCCACGATCCAGGTGGGGAGGAACCCCTGGATTCGGAGGAATCGTCCCCAATCCGTGGCGTAGACGTCCACCATCTGGAAATGATGGAACGCCCACGCATCGAGGAGCGAGGCGAAGGCGAAGAGGGCCAGGCCCGCAAACAGCAGCCGCGCCGTTTTCATGGAACGTGAAGGTCGCGCCGAGGCGCGGGCGGCGCAACGCAGGCAGTCACTGGCCGGCCGATCGCGGATCGGGGCCGCGAACGCGGCCGCCCTCCAATCAAACGCAGGCCCATTTCCCGGCCCATTTCCGCGGGCCGTGACCGGCGTGGCGTGGGCACCGGGTCAGAAGAGGCCGACCCGCCCGCGGACGGAGTCGATGAGCCGTGCGGGGTCGTAGCCGACCCCCTGCTTGAACACCATTTCCACGTGGCGGATGTCGGCGATGTCGGCGGCCGGGTTCCCATCGATGACTACGAGGTCCGCCTGCTTGCCGGGCGCGATGCTGCCGACGCGGTCCGCGCGTCCCAGATAGAGGGCGCCGTTCAGTGTGCCGATCCGGATCGCTTCGACGGGCGTGAACCCTTCCTCCACGAGCAGCTCGAGGGCGCGCTGATTGGAGAAGCCGGGCACGACTCCGCCATAGCCGGTGGGGTCGGTGCCGACGAGCAGCAGGCCGCCTGCGCGGACGAAGGCGCGCTCGAGCGCGCCTACCTTGGGGAAAAGGGTGGAATAGACGGACGCCGTGTCCGCGGCGATGCGGCGGTAGGTCTGTTCGAACTGCTGGCGCAGGATCGGGTCGAGCACCTCGAGGCCGGGCGGCCGGGGGCGCCCGGGGGTGAACGTCTCGAAGACGGTGGGGGTGGAGGTGACGGCCACGTGGTGGCGGACCAGGTCGGCGATGAGCGACTGGAAGGCGGAGTCGCCCGGCTGGACGCGCACGAGCGCGGCCATTCCTTCTCGCTGGCCGGGGCACTCGTCCGGCGCTTTGCCTGGGACGAAGTCGGTAGAGACGTAGAACCCGTGCTCGAGGTCGTCGATCCCGAGCTCCGCGGCCTCGCGGTACGTGATGGAGCAGAGGTGCCCGGTCACCTTCATGCCGCGGGCGTGGGCTGCCTGGAGCGCCGCCGCCAGCTCCGCCCGCGTGATGTGCATGTACGCCTTGAGCGACGTGGCGCCGGCGTCCGCCCAGAAGTCCACCATGCGACGCGCGTCCGCGGGACCGGTGAGGGCGTGGACCTGGTCCAGCGGCAGCCCCGGCCCTTCGAGGTAAGGCGCCGTGGCGTCGATCCAGGGACCGGGCTTCTCTCCCGCCTCGATATCGCGCGCGATTGTCAGCTCGCCGTAGCCGTTCATGTTGCCGGCCGTGCGCATGGAAGTGACGCCGCCGGCCAGGTAGAGCCGGGTGAAGCTCTCGCTCAGGTTCGCGTACACCCCCGGCCCGGTCGGGTAATACAGGTGCTCGTGCACCATGACCAGCCCGGGGATCAGCGTCTTCCCTGTGAGGTCCACGACCTTTGCGTCGGCGGGGATGGCCACCGATCCGGTCGACCCGATGGCGACGACACGTCCGTCCCGGACCAGAACCGTCCGATCCGCCATTGGCGCCGCCCCCGTTCCATCGATGACGCGGGCGTGGGTGAAGGCCACCACGGGTGTGTCCACCGCCACGTACCGGCGCACGGTCTCCGAGAGCGCCGGCCGGTCACCGCGCTGCGCCGGAGCCGGCGCCGGAGCCTGACCGGATGCCTGCGCGGGGAGGGAGGTCGCCAGCGCGAGGACGAAGGCGAACGGGGTCGAGGCGAGTCGTCGCATGGGCGGGTCGCGGTTGTGGGTTCGAGGAGCGGCGGCCGGTTCGGGCCCCCCGCCGAAGCTGGAACGGGTCGGGAGCGTGCGCAAGCGGCCGGCGGGACGGCAGGGACCCCGGGCGCAGCCCCCTTGCGGCCGTCGCGCCGGCCGCCCATCAGTGCGATTCCCCCTGCTCTCCCGGAGGCCCCCATGCCGAGCCGTCCCCCGTCGCGATCTCTGACCCCGCTGTATCCGACGCGCATGACGTTCGTCCTGCCGGTGGCGCTCGCGGCCGCCGCGGCGCTCGTGCTGGCCGCGGCCGCGCTCCCGTCCCCGGCGGTCGCCCAGCGCCCCGATGGCCGGGCGGTCGAGCTCCCGCCCGGTCCCGGTCGCGAGATCGTGCAGTCGGTATGCGCCTCGTGCCATGGGCTGGAGCGGGTCACGTCCGACGGATACACGCGCGAGGGGTGGCTGCGGCTGTTCGGGACGATGGTGGACCTGAATCCGGATCAGGCGAGCCGGGTGGCCGACTACCTGGCTGCGAACTTTCCGGAGAAGCCCAAGCCGCACCCCGCGCTGGTGCCCGGGGCGGTGAAGGTTTCGTTCCGGGAGTGGGATCTGCCGACGAAGGGTTCCCGTCCGCACGACCCTCTGGCCACGTCCGACGGCGCCATCTGGTACACCGGCATGATGTCCAACACGCTGGGCCGCGTGGACCCCGGGACCGGTCAAATCAGGGAGTACCCGCTGCCGCGGCCGGGCTCCGGACCGCACGGCCTGACCGCCGACGCCCGGGGGCGGATCTGGTTCACGGCGAACCGCGCCGGCTACATCGGTCGGCTCGACCCGGCCACGGGCGAGGTGACCGAGCATCCAGTGGACGCCCGTGACCCGCACACGCCCCTCTTCGACCCTGCCGGCCAGCTGTGGTTCACGGCTCAGGGCGCGAACGAGGTGGGCCGGCTCGACCCGGCCACCGGCAGGGCGGAGATCGTGAAGCTGCCGACGCCCCGGTCCAACCCGTATGGCCTCGTGATGGATTCCCGGGGCCGGCCGTGGTTCGCGGAGTTCGGCGGAAATCGCATCGGCACCATCGACCCGGAGACCCTGGCGCTGCGGGAGCTCGCTCTCCCGTCGGCCGAGGCGCGCCCGCGTCGAATCGCCATCGATGATGACGACGTGCTCTGGTACACCGACTTCGCCCGTGGCTATCTGGGACGGGTCGAGCCGGTCACGGGGGAGGTGGAGGAGTGGCAGTCGCCCAGCGGAGACCGGGCGAGACCGTACGCCATCGCGGTCACACGGGGCGCCGTGTGGTACGTCGAGACGGGCGTGGTGCCGAACGCGCTGGTCCGTTTCGACCCGGCCAGCGCCACTTTCCAATCCTGGCCGATCCCGGCAGGCGGCGGCGTGGTCCGGAACATGGTGCGCACGCGCACGGGGGACCTCGCGATCGCGGAAAGCGCGCTGAACAAGGTGGGGCTGGTCACGATCGCGCCCTGACGCGGATCGCCGACGGCGGACGACCGCGGCCCCGGCCGCCGAGCGCTGCCTCAGCCGGCGGGGGCGGCCTCCACCCGCTCGCGCAGGAGGTGGTACGCCGTGGCGTGGGCCTCCTGGATGCGCGGGATGTGCTGCGACGGAGCGATGACGACATGGTCCGCCAGCCGTTCCGCCGCGATCCGGCCGCCCTCGTAGCCAACGAACGCGAGCGTCGCGATGCCGCGGCGACGCGACTCCTGGAGCGCGCGCACGATGTTGCGGGAGTCGCCGCTGGTGGAGAAGGCGAGGGCGACGTCGCCCTCGCGGCCGTGGGCTATGACCTGGCGTGCGAAGATGGACTCGGTGCCCACGTCGTTGGCGATGGCGGTCAGGATGGATGCGTCCTCCGTGAGGTCGAGCGCCCGCCGGGCCGGCCACCCTTGCGGCGCACTGCGGAAGTCGGCCACCACGTCCATGGCGTCCGTGGCCGAGCCGCCGTTGCCGAACGCGAGGATGCGGCCGCCTCTCCCGAGCGCGGCGCGAACTGCGTCGGCCGCGGCCTCGATATCCGCCGCCCCCACCATCGCCTCCCTGAGCGCGCCTACCTCCTCGGCCTTCATGAGCACAGAGCGGCGGACGTCCTCGAGCACCGCCTCGAGGTCCTGCTCCTGCTCGCGGAGGAAGGGGTAGAGGAAGCTGGAGGCGCCGGCGTCGTGCGCGGCCTCCACGGTGCGCCCTTCGAGAAGGCCCCTGTGCTCGAAGAAGACGTGGACCAGCTCCCAGAGCACGTGGTATAGCGTCTCCACGAGCTCCTGCTGGACGAACGGGTCGGGAGACGGCGGAGACAGCTCCCACTCCGACCCCGTCCCGCCGAACCCGATGGAGAGGGCGCCGCGCGCGCGAGCCAGCGCGCTCACCTCCCCGAGCGGGGCCGCGTCGGTCTCCGGCCCGAAGATCATGAGCATGTCGTCGGGCTCGAGGAGCGTGTCCACCTGCACGTCGAGCGCGCCGCCGTCCGCCGTGAGCCCCAGGGCGGGAAGCGCTCGCTTGCCGACGATCACCGGGTGGACGAACTCAACGGCGACGTGCCGGGCATCCGAGCGTGCGGCGGGTGAGGCACCGGCGGCGAGGAGCCGGCCGCCGCGGGCGAAGCGCTCCGCCATTCCGTGGCAGAGCCGCGCGATCCGGGACGCTTCGGCGTGGAAGAAGTCGGAATTCGCCGCCGTCCTCCGCGCGACCGCATTGGCAAGCGAGGTCGCGGCGGTCGCGGCGGACGCGACGGACGCGGCGGGCGCGGCGGGCACGGCCTGCCCGGCGGCGCGGGGGCTGCCCGTGCGGGTGCTCACGCGGGCTGCCGGCGCCTGCTACGCGATCTGGCATGAAGCTGCACCAGCCACTCGGCCCACGCAGCCACGCCTTCCCCGGTGCGGGCGCTGACCCTCAGACGGGGCACGCCCGGGTGGACGGCACCGAGCGCGGCCTCGAGGCGCGGGAGGTCGAAATCGAGGTGTGGGAGGAGGTCCACCTTGTTGATCAGGACCAGGTCCGAAGTGCGGAACATGAGCGGGTACTTGAGCGGCTTGTCCTCCCCCTCGGTGACCGAGATGGCCATGACGCGCGCATCCTCCCCGATGCGGAACTCAGCGGGACACACCAGGTTACCCACGTTCTCGACGATGAGCAGGTCGATGGCGCCGAGGGGGAGCGCGTCGAGGGCGGAGCGGACCATGTTGGCGTCCAGGTGGCACTCGCCGCCGAAGCCTGGATCCGTGTTGATCTGTGCGACGTGGACGTGGAACGGCATGAGCCGTTCGGCGTCGAGCTGTCCCTGCACGTCGCCTTCGAGGATCCCGATTTCGAGGCGGTCCTGGACGAGGGGAAGGACCCGCTCCAGGAGGGCCGTCTTCCCTGAGCCCGGGGCGCTCATGAAGTTGACGACGGTCACGTCGGTGCGGTCGAAGTCGGCGCGGTTGGCGCGGGCGATCGTGTTATTGGCGTCGAGGGCGTCCTCGGCGACGCGGATGCGCTTGAGGTGCATTCTTCCGTGCTCCGTGCTCAGCTATTGACCGTTGCGTTCCGGACCGGCGTGCGGTCCATCTCCCCTCCCTGACCGACGGGTCGGCGTTCGCCGGTGCTACATCCGCTCGATGTTCATGTACCGGCGCAGCGCCGGGAGCTCGGCCCTGAACGCGCGCGCCGCAAGGTAGACCACCCCGAGGAGCACCATCTTGCTGAGCCAGCTTCCGTGGTCGCGGTCACCGGCATCTTCCCGCCCATTGTCCTTCTTCATGGGTCACCCGTCCAGTTCGAGGATTTCCGAAAGCAGCGTCGCGACCTGAGCCATGGCGACATCCACGGCGGCGGCCACTGCCGGGCTGAGCTCTCCGAGGATCTCATCCGCGCTCGGGTCGGGGACAACGGCCGGCTCGCAGCCTACGACCAGGACCCGGTCCGGGAGTGGTCCGAGGGCGCGGGCGAACGCCAGAACGCGAACCGGGTCCATGCCGTGGGTGTCCACGCCCACCGGCCCCTCCTCGGCCACTTCCGCTTCGATGACGTACACGGTGCCCGGCGGCCGGCCGCGCGGCACCGCATCGACGAAGATGACCGTGCCGTAGTCGCGCAGCGCGTAGGCCAGGTCCATCCCCCGGATCCCGAAGTCGCGCACCGTGGCCCCGGCCGGGAGCCCGCGGGCGGCGAGCTTCCGGGCGACGCACACGCCGAAGCCATCGTCGCCCAGGAACACGTTCCCGATTCCGGCCACCAGGACGCGGTGGAGTGGCAGCGGCTGCACCTCCCGGGCGCGGAAATAGAAGCGGTGCCCGGGATGGCGGGCCAGGCCGAGGTCGCGGCCGGGGTCGTCTTCCACGGCGACAGCGACGTGGACACCGCCCTCGTCGTCCTCATCAATGCCCTCGATCACTGCAACGCGTCCGGCCAGCGCGAGGTCCATGATGTCGCCGCCCGGGTCGGGTCTGAGCCGTACACGGCTTCCACGCCGCAGCTCGACGCCCTCGACGGTGACGCTTTCAGGGCCCGGTCGCTCCATCTCCGCCCAGAACGCCATCGGGTCCCGGGGCGGCTGCATCAGCCCTCCTCCTCGCCCGCCGGGCGGGCCACGCCTCGCGCGGGCCGGAGGTCGCGAAACGTGCCGTGGAGCCCCATGCGCTGGTGCGGCGTGAGGCTCTCGGTCCGCTCCAGGATCTGGCGGGTGCGCGGGTCGGCCGCGCGCATCTCCTCATGCTCCTCGTCCGTGAGGCCGAGGATGCTGAGGACCAGCAGCTCGTCGATCTCCCCGCCGTCGAAAAGGTCGCCCGGGCTCTCGGGTGCGACACGCGGGTGGTCGGAGAGGATGATCGGGGACACGAGCAGGCGGTCCGTGCTCCCGGGCTCGCCCACGAGCACCGGCCACCATCCCCCGTTCCGGCAGCCATCTGCGGCCGACCGCAGGTGCGCGGGCGGGTCGGTCAGCGAGATGAAGCGGGCGCCGTGAGCGTGCAGGACGAGGTGCGCCGAGATGAAGGCGGAGCGGAGGGCCGAGGCGCGCTCGTCGCCAGTCCACGGGGTCGTGTTGCGCACGGTCATGGTCAGCCTGGCGACGCGGCTCCCGGCGCCCGCCAGGTTTGCATCGAGGAGCTGCGTCCGGACCTCCATCCGCCCTTCGAGACGGGCCCAGCTGCGCACGACGGAGCCGGCGCGCCGCCCCGCCGCCGCCGTGATCGGCTCCTCCACTTCACCGGCCTCGATCCGGATCCGGCTCGCGACCGCGTCCGGCCGGGCCACGCGCACCCCTCGCAGGGCAGCTTCCCGCTCCATGGCTTCGTCCCAGGCGACGTGCCGCGCCCCGTCCACGACGACCTCGTCCACGAAGCGGGCATGACCCTGCTCTACCGCCGTCACCCGCCGCTGCACGACGTGGAGGAAACGGACCCCCACGTCCACCGTGGGCGGCCTGCCGGCGGGAGTGTCCGGCACCTCCACCAGGCACTCGGCTCCGAGCTTCGGGGGGTCATCCGCGTGGTCGCGGTCGCTCCACCCGGGCGGGAACACGCACCCGAAGTTCCATCGCTTCTGGTTCTTCAGCGTGCTGCGCCGGTAGGGCCACAGCATGTAGCCCTCGTACAGCACCGCGCGCGCGATGTCGCGGACCGGATCCGTGGCGGTGAGCGTCATCATGCCTCCTCGGCCGGGAGCAGGCGCTCGAGCGCCGCCTCCCACGTGGGCGGCGACTGGACGGAGCGGAACGCGTCGAGGCGGTCGAAGACGTCCCGCCTGACGCGCAGCCAGGCCGTGTTGGGGTAGTAGTGGTCCATGAGCTCGTGCCAGAGCCGCGCGGGCATGGCGAAGCGCGCCTCCCGATCCCAGGGAAGCCGGATCATGCGGAGCTCCCCGCCCACGTCGGCGTAGAACACGCTGCCGCTGAAGAGCAGCTCGAGCGGGATCTCGCCATCCCGCACGGCGTTCAGGTACTTCGAGGCCACCACGTCGAAGTCGTAGCCGCACGGAACTCGCAGCGAGACCGTGGTGCGGCGGTCGAATGCAGGCACGACCATCGTGGTCTGGGACCAGAGCAGGCTGCGGAGGTTGCGGCCCCAGTCTCCCGGCTCGCCGAAGAGCTCACGCAGCCCGGACGCCGGGTCGGAACCGTAGCCGCGCTCCCCGGCCATTATGCGGATCTGCGCGTTCATCACGATGGAGCGGACCTCCGCCTCGCCCGCGTCCACGCGGAGCCGCAGCTCCAGCATGGGCACCGCGGCGTGCCGCACGACCCCGGCCGACTCGACGGCGAACGAGAGCTCGGGCCGCGCGGCCACCGTCCGCGGGCTCATGCCGGAGACAGGTTCGGCATGTCCGGGAGGATCGCGTCGCTGGAATCCGGATTGATGCCCGTGGAGCGGCGCGCGGTGGAGCGGCCGTCCGCGAGGTGGCCTTTCATCGCATCGTAGCTCCCCTTGGCGTTCCCCTGGCCCACACCCTTCACGTGCGAAGGCTTGTCGGGCGACGTGTCCGCCTTGCCGACCTGCAGGTTGTGCTTCATCGACATCTCAATCCTCCCCCGCTGTCGTGGTCATCTCCCCGTGTACCGGCCCTGGCGCCGCCTCGCCGTCGTGCTTGCCCGGGCGGGTCGAATCACGCCCGTCCAGCGCTCGGAAGAACCGCTCGAGCCGCTCCCAGACCTCGCTGCCACCGCCCAGCCCCTTCCAGCTTTCCCGGATCAGCGCCACCAGCTCGTAGCACACGTCCACCGGCACCAGCCAGTACGACGGCGACCCGTCGCCGGTGCGGTTCGCCAGCAGCGCCTCCACGTCCTCTTCCATCCCGCCCAGCGCCGGGTTCCGCTCCACCAGCTCCTGCCACCGGGCAAGCTCCAGGCGCGACTCGACGGCACCCATCGGACCGGGATAGAACGCCACCACTCTTCCCACGGCGCTGTCGTGGAAGAAGAAGGCCATGTCGACCGGGACCTGGAACGCCCGCCACAGCGGGTCGGGAAGGTCGAACTCGTCCAGGCGAACCACGCGATCCGGGACCAGCCGGTAATGGCCCCAACCCGCCTCCCGCCGGTCGAACAGGATGGAGCATGCGTGGCAGACGCAGCGGAGCCCCCGCTCCTCCAGGTCGACCAGGTGGCGGTGGCGCTCCGCGATCGGCTCCGAACACAGCTCGCAGCGGAGGCCCGGTTCCGTTTCGGGCGCCGCCGCCGCCACCACGGGCCTCCGGACCGCGGCGAGCATCCCCTCCACTTCCGCCGCCATCCCGGCTCCACGAGCCGGCGGTGGGCGGCCGGTGCCGGGGACAGCGCTCGCCCGCCGGCGGCCGGTGGCCAGGTCGCGGAGGCGCGGTGAATCCAGGGAGGGGATCTGGCTCACGGTCGGCCGCCTCCGCCAGACTCCAGCCGCACCAGCGGCGGGCCGCCGGGCGCGCCCGGGACATCCTCCGCGTGCCGGAAGCCGGCGGGGTGGAGGTCGTGGATCATGAGGAGGTGCCCGACCAGCTCGTCCACCGCGATGTCGTTCGGGCCAACGGTGGAGTCGGGACGGGCAAGCCGCTCGAGCACGCGGCGAAATCCGTCCGCGTACAGGCCGAGGAGGGCCTGGATGGCGTCCAGCGCGCGCTCGCGCTCCGGGGCGGGCAGCGCGTCGAGCGCGGCCAGCGCCGCCTCGACTTCCTCGACCAGCCTGCGCGGATCGGCGCCCCCATCCGCCGCAGTGGCGCGGGAGCCCTGGCCTCCACTGTCACCGCGCTGGCTCGAACGGGTCTCGGCACGACCCGGGCGCCTCGCCTCCCCGGCGGAGCCGCTCATCCGCCGTGGGCCCCGAGCATGGGCGAGTGAACGGTCTTGAGCGTCTTGCCGCCTCCCAGGTACATGTGAACGCCGCACGGGAGGCAGGGATCGAAGCTGCGCACGGTGCGCATGATGTCGATCCCCTTGAAGTTCTCCCGGCCGTTCTCCTCGAAGATGTGCAGGCCCTGCACCGCGTCCTCGTACGGCCCGGGCGTTCCGTAGGAGTCCCGGGGACTCCCGTTCCAGGGCGTGGGCGGGTAGGGGTGGTAGTTGGCGATCTTCCCGTCGCGAATGACCAGGTGGTGCGAGAGCACGCCCCGAACGGCCTCGTGGAAGCCGCAGCCGATGGCGTCATCCGGCACGTCGAAGTCCTCGAACACCTTGGTCCGGCCAGCCCGGATCTCGCCCATGGCCTTCTCGTAGAAGAAGAGGGCCATGGCCGCCGCGTAGCCCACGAAATAGGCGCGGGCACGGTCGCGCTCGAGCGTGTTGGAGCGCTCGGGCACCTTCCACTCGAACTCCATCTCCCCGAACTGGGGGCTCTTCGGGAGCTGCATCCGTACGCTGTTGCCGGTGGACTGGACGTAAGGAGTGTCCACGCGGTTGGCCAGCGCGGTGGCCCAGAGTCGGGCGAGCGGCCCGCCGCCCGTGTCCATGGCCAGGTGCTCCCCCTCGTGCAGCCAGCGCGGGCTCATGACCCAGCTGTAGTTGCCGCCGAAGTTCCGTTTCTGCGGCTTGGGCACGGTGGTCTGGTTCCACGGGTGCCGCTTGTCCACCGGATTGCCCAGCGGGTCACGCTCGACGAACACTTCGCCGGAGTCCTCCCAGTCCTCGTAATAGGAGGAGCCGAGCAGGATGCGGATGCCGAGGTTGATGTCCACCAGGCTCGTGGTGACCAGCTTCCCGTCCACGACGACGCCGGGCGTGACGAACATCTCGCGGCCCCAGTCGGCCATGTTCTCGTACCTGTAGTCCGTGGCGTCGGGGTTCATGAAGGAGCCCCAGCAGCCCAGCTGGATCCGACGCTCCCCGACGTGCTCGTACCCGGGGAGTGCGTCGTAGAAGAAGTCGAAGACGTCGTCGTTCATCGGGATGGCCTTCTTGACGAAGTCCAGCACCTTGAGCAGACGGCTGAGGTAATCGGTGAAGACCTGGGGCGTCGCCACCGTGCCCACGCCGCCCGGATAGAGCGTGGAGGGGTGGACGTGGCGTCCCTCCATGAGGCAGAACATCTCGCGCGTGGTCCGGCTCACCTGGAGCGCTTCCATGTAGACGGCCCCCTCGAAGGGGTTGAAGGCGCGCATGATGTCGCCGATGGTGCGGAAGCCGTGGATGTCGGAGTGGGGCGCGGAAGTATTGTTCGCCTTGTCGAGGAGCGACGGATTGGTCTCCTTCACCATCTGCTCGCAGAAGTCCACGAAGACCAGGTTGTCCTGGAAGATGGTGTGGTCGAACATGTACTCCGCCGCCTCACCCAGGTTTATGATCCATTCGGCCAGCGGCGGCGGCTTGATGCCGTAAGCCATGTTCTGGGCGTAGATCGAGCACGTGGTGTGATTGTCGCCGCAGATGCCGCAGATGCGGCTGGTGATGAAGCCCGCGTCGCGCGGGTCCTTCCCCTTCATGAAGACGCTGTAGCCCCGGAACAGCGACGATGTGCTGTTGCACTCCACCACTTCGTTGTTGGCGAAGTCGATCTTCGTGTAGATGCCGAGGTTGCCGATGATCCGGGTGATGGGGTCCCAGGCCATCTCCACCAGGTCGCCGCGCTCCGGCTCGATCACTTCCCGTTCGGTCGTGGCCATCCGTTCCTCTCTCAGCTCCGGGGGTAGTAGGGGTCGTAGCCGGTGGTGAGCGCGTGCCGATTGTGGCGCCATTTCGGCTCCTGGTTCACCGTGCGGTTCGTGATCTCACGCAGGCGGCGGATCATGCTGCCGTAGATGTTCACGGCCGTGCTGGAAACGGTGCCGCCGGGGGGCATGTCCATGAACGGCATGAACTTGTCCGGGAAGCCGGGCATCGTGCAGCCGATGCAGATCCCGCCCACGTTCGGGCAGCCGCCGATGCCGTTCATCCACCCGCGCTTCGGCACGTTGCAGTTCACCACCGGGCCCCAGCAGCCGATCTTCACCTGGCACTTGGGCGAGTTGTAGTCGAGGGCGAAATCGCCCTGCTCGTAGTAGCCGGCGCGGTCGCATCCTTCGTGCACCGTCTTGCCGAAGAGCCAGGTGGGACGGAGCTGCTCGTCCAGAGGGATCACGGGCGCCTGTCCGGCCGCCTGGTAGAGGACCCAGGTGAGCGTCTCCATGAAGTTGTCCGGCTGCACCGGGCATCCCGGGACGTTGACGACGGGGAGCCCGCCGGCCGATCGGAAGTCCCAGCCCAGGTAGTCCGCCAGCCCCATGCAGCCGGTGGCGTTGCCGGCCATGGCGTGGATGCCGCCGTACGCGGCGCACGTCCCGATGGCGACAACGGCCCACGCTTTGGGCGCGAGCTCGTCCAGCCATTCGTTCAGCGTCTTGGGGGTCCCGTCCGGGTGATTGCCCATGGACGTCCAGTAGCCGTCCCCGTTGATGTTCTCGTTCGGAATCGAGCCTTCGACCACCAGGATGAATGGCGCGTCCAGCTCGCCGCGCGCGGCCTTCCAGAACGGATCGAGGAAGTCGCCGTGGCCTCCGCCCAGCGACATCGCCAGCACCTTGTTGTGGAGATGGACCTTCGGCAGCCCGGGGACCATCCCGGTCACCACGTCCTCCAGCGCGGGCTGCATGGCCGCCGTCACGGACACGCTGTCGCCATCACAGCTCATCCCCTCCGAGGTCCAGAGGATGTGGATCTCGTCCAGGTTCGGGGTCGCACTCAGCTCACTGCCCATGGACCTCTCCTTTCGCCACTTCCGCCAACGGTTTCGCCATCTCTTCCACTTCCAGCCAGTCGATGCTCAGCTCCTCGCCCTGCACCACCGTCAGGCCCAGTCCGCCACACGACGGGCAGCGCATCGGAAACGACGGCTGCACGCTCTCCTCCCCGCACGCCCGGCACACGCCACGGGCCTCCACGATGTCCATCCCCAGCGCCGCTCCCTCGGCGGCGGTCTCGCGCGTGATCAGCTCCCAGCTGAACTCGAGCGCCGAGGGCACCACCTGCCGCAGGTGGCCCACCCTGAGCTGGACGCGCGTGACCCTGCGTCCGTCCGCGTGGCCGAGGACGGAGGCGAGGACGGCGCCGGCGATGGACATCTCGTGCATTCACCCCTCCATTCAGCAGATCCGGGGAAGCGGATCGCCGACCAGCAGGTCCATGACGCGTCGCCCGCCAAAGCCGCTCCTCACGATCACCATCCCTGCCGGGCCGTCCTCCACGTCGCCGATCAGCGCCGCCTCCTCGCCCCCGGGTGACGCCCGCAGCGCCTCGAGCGCGGCATCCGCCGCATCGGAGGCCACCACGGCGACCAGCTTTCCCTCGTTCGCCACGTACATCGGGTCGATGCCCAGCAGCTCACAGGCGCCGGCCACGGCGGGGTGGACGGGGACCCGGTCTTCCAGGATCTGGATGGCCACGCCCGAGGCCGACGCCAGCTCGTTGAGGACCGAGGCCACCCCGCCGCGGGTCGCATCCCGCATGCAACGCAGCGACGGTCCCGCCGCGGCCAGGAGTGCGTCCACCGACGGCCAGAGGCAGCGGGAGTCGGACTCGATGGGCGCGGCCAGATCGAACTCGCCACGGGCCAGCATGATGGCCGTGCCGTGGTCGCCCACGCGGCCGGAGACCAGGATCCGGTCCCCTGGTCGCAAGGAGCGCGGGGAGAGGTCGGCGCGGGGGTCCAGCCGACCCAGCCCGGTCGTGCAGATGTACATGGCGTCCGCCGCGCCCTTCTCGACGACCTTGGTATCCCCGGCGACGATCCGGACGCCGGCGGCATTGGCCGCGCGGGCGATCGCCTCGATCTCCTGGCGCAGCGTTTCCGCGTCGAGCCCCTCTTCCAGGACCAGCGAGAGCGTGAGCGCGACCGGCTGCGCCCCCGCCACAGCCAGGTCGTTGGCGGTGCCGTTCACCGCCAGCTCCCCGATCGAGCCGCCGGGGAAGCGGATCGGCTTGACCACGAAGCTGTCGGTGGTGAGCGCCAGTCCCAGACCGTCGATGGTGACGCGGCCGGCGTCGTCCAGGAGGCGGAGAGGGTGGCCGTCGTCCGTGGCCGTGGACCGGGCGACCCGCTCTGCACGCTCCCCGGGCGAGCCGCCCGGCCGGGGCGCCTCGCCGCCCGTGAGAACGGGGACGAAGAGTCCTTCGATGAGGGAGTTGGTCGCCTTGCCTCCCGCGCCGTGCGCCATGGTGATGCGCTCGTCCCTGAAGCGTGCCGGCATGGCCCGGACGCGCTCGATGCGGGCGAGCGCGTCCGCCTCGCGGGCCTGCAGGGTGGCGTCGCTCATGCGGTCACCCTCTCCTTATGGCGGTTGAAGCGGCCGAAGTTGTAGTACGCGGCGCAGGCGCCTTCGCTGGAGACCATGCACGTGCCGATGGGGTGATCGGGGGTGCACGCGGTGCCGAACACCTTGCACTCCCATGGCTTGATCACGCCCTTGAGCACCTCGCCGCACTGGCACGCCTTCGGATCGGCGATGCGCACGCCCGGGACCTGGTACCGGAGCTCTGCGTCGAAATCGGCGTAAGCGTCGGAGAGGCGGAGGCCGCTCTGGGATATGAAGCCGAGCCCCCGCCACTCGAAGTGGGGCCGGAGCGCGAACACCTCGGCCATCACCCGGAGCGCCTGCCGATTGCCCTCGTAGGGCACCACTCGCCGGTACTGATTCTCCACCTCGCAGCGCCCCTCGTGGATCTGCTGCAGGATCATCTGCACGCTCTGGAGCAGGTCCAGCGGCTCGAAGCCCGAGACCACGAGCGGCTTGTCGTACTGGGCCGGGATGAACTCGAACGGGCGTGCGCCCACCACCGTGGCCACGTGGCCGGGCCCGACAAAGCCGTCCAGGCGCAGGTCGGGCGACTCGAGCAATGCCCGGATCGGCGGGACGATGGTGACGTGGTTGCACATCACGAAGAAGTTCGCCACGCGCTCCGCCTTCGCGCGCATGAGCGTGAGGGCGGTGGACGGCGCCGTGGTCTCGAAGCCGATGGCGAAGAAGACCACCTCGCGATCCGGATTGTCCCGGGCGATGCGCAGCGCGTCGAGCGGAGAGTAGACCATGCGCACGTCCGCGCCCGTGGCCTTGGCTTCCGTGAGCGTGCCGTCACCGCCCGGGACACGGAGCATGTCGCCGAAGCAGGTGAAGATGACCTCGTCGCGGCGGGCGATGGCGATGCCGTCGTCCACGCGGCCCATGGGGATGACGCAGACAGGGCAGCCGGGTCCGTGCACCAGCTCCACGTTCTCTGGCAGCAGGTCGTCCACACCGTAGCGATAGATGGTATGGGTGTGCCCGCCGCACACCTCCATGATCTTGTAGTGGTGCGAGGGGTCGACCAGCTCGCGGATGCTCGCCGCCAGTGATTCGCCCAGCCGCGCGTTCCGGAATTCCTCGACGTACTTCATCCGACCTCCCTGCTCGACGCGCCGCCCGCGATGATCCCGCCCGCTCCTCCCGCTCCTCCCGCTCCTCCCGCTCCTCCCGCTCCTCCCGCTCGTCGCGCTCGCCCCGCTCGTCCGCTCGCTCCCCTCCCAGGCTGACCAGCGCCGTCCCCGCGTGGACGAGCAGCACATCGCCGATCTCGACGCGGTCCAACAGACCGGTCATGACATCCGACCGGGAGCCGCTCGCGTCCTCGCACCAAGCCAGGCCATCGGAGGTGAGCGCGACCACCCGCATGGCTATCCCCTCATCCGCGCACGTGACGCAGTGGCCGTCCTCGCACCTGGGGGCAGGCGCGGGATGCAGAGGCGAGCGCTGTCGGGGGGGGCGGCTGTCCAGGGGGCGGGGCGCCAGGTGGAGCATGGGGCCGTTTCGCATGCGACCGCTCACTGGATGGCGCTGGTGCGGAGCTCCTCGAGCTCGGTCTCGTATTCCCTGCCCATCGCCTCGAGGATCCGGAGCGTGGCGGCGGCTTCCGCTTCGTCCACCTTCGAGATCGCGAAGCCCACGTGGACGAGGACCCAGTCATCTGGCCCGACACCGCCGTCATCCGAGTCGAGGAGGCCGATGTTCACCGTCCGAACCACACCCGCCACGCTGACTCGGGCAAGCCGCCTCTCCTCGTCGGAGACCTCCACCACCTGCGCCGGGATGGCCAGGCACATGGGCCTTCCTCCGCTGCGAGGGACAGGAAACGGCGGCTCCCTGGGGCAGGGACCGCCGCTACACGTACCGCTCTATGTGTCGAAGAGGCGGACCCCGGTGCGGGGACCGCCTCTGCACGGACTGCCCATGTGAGGAGGAGACGCTGCGGCCGGACCGCTCTCACATCTCCCGCTTCCTTTCGGGACGGTCGTGTTCGGGAACGACCGCCTCTCGGCCTGCCCCATCCCGGGGCGGCCGGGTCGCATCTCTACGAGATCGGAGGGCGTGTCAAGCCGCGCCGATGCTCCGTGGGCGGCCGGCAAGGGGCCGACTCACCCGACGCTCCCGGACACGCATGGATTGCGCCCGGGCGACTCCTTTGCACGGCTTCGATGCCCGACCTGCGGGCCGAGGCGCGGCCGGCCTACCCCACCGGGACTAGTGCGCCACGGCCAGCGCTGAGCGCAGCGCACCCACCGCGTGTTCGTCTACCGCGAGCTGCCGAGGGTGCGGGTCGCACCGGGCCAGATCCAGGCTGAGCGCTCCCCGGCTCGTGCCCACGTGCGCGGTGATGGCTGCGGGCGTGCCGCCCGTCCGGGCTGCGGCCGTGACCTCCAGCTCGATCCACAGGGCGGAGCCGGGCGGGCGCTCGGCGAGCCAGCGCTCCATGCCGCCGAGATAGGAGCCCCATTCGTCGCCCGGGATGTAGTCCCGGACCACGGTCTGGGCGACGATCGCGAGAACGTCGTCGCTCCCGCGCGGGAGCCGCTCCGGCACTTCGCCCGCGCGCGCGATTTCGAGGCTCGGCGCCGCGTCCGCCGCGTGCAGCCGGCGGAACGCCGCGATGGCGTCCCGGAGCCGCGCTTCCCGGTCGCCCTGGCCGGGCCAGACACAGGCGAGGAGCCAGCGAGCGTCGTCCTCGTCGAGCACGTCGAGCGGGCGCGGATCGAAGCCCGTGCGGGCGAGGACAGGCCCCGACGGCGAAACCGTCAGCGGCGCGCCGTCCTCCCGCGACCAGGTGGGCGTGAGGTGGTCCGCCACGAGGTTGAGCCCGGCGCTGGTCCCCACGTCGAAGAGCGCGATGGGACGGCCCGGGTGGGCCTCCTCCGCCACACGGGCCGGCCATCGCCACGCCACGGCGCGAGAAGTTTCGTTCGTCTGGACGTGCCGGTTGCGGACGATGCGCCAGAAGCGCTCGGAATCGGGGCGGAGAGCCCGCCGCACCGCCGACGAGGTCAGCGTCGACGGCTCGGGGGGAGAGCCAGCGATGCCCTGCCACAGCGGGTGCGTCTCGCCTTCGAGCAGGGCGTCGTCGCGCAGCGCAGCGAGGAGGAGCAGCGGTCGCTCGTAGAATGCGCTGAATTCGCGGCCGCGCCACGCTTCGTCCAGCCTCGCCTCGAGCCCGTGATCGAACTCGAGCTCGATGAGCTCGATCAGCCTTGCGTAGGAGGGGGCGCGTGAACGAACGAATTCACGCTGCGCCGCCAGGTCTTCCCTGAGGGTGCCGGGGCGGTTGAGCATGGGGCCACGGTTGCGGAGTCAGCCCATGATCGAAGAAATGGCGCTGGAAAGTCAAGGACGCTGCGCCGCGAGCCGCGCCCCCCCGCGCCGCGAAGCGGCGCCCCTCCGCGCCGCGAAGCGGCGCCCCCCTGCGCCGCGAGCGGCGCCCCTCTGCGCCGCGAAGCGGCGCCCCTCTGCGCCGCGGAGCGGCGCCCCTCTGCGAGGCCGGAGGCCGAGCCCCTCAGTACGAATGCGTCCCGATCTTCACCTTCCCGCGGAACACCCAGTAGATCACCGCCGTGTAGGTCAGCACGAACGGCATGCCGATGAAGGCAATGACCCGCATGATCCGGAGCGTCTTGATCGAGCTCGCGGCGTTGTAGATCGTGAGGCTGTACGCCGGGTCGATGCTGCTCACCAGGATGTGCGGGAAGATCGCCATGCCGAACAGGAAGGACAGCGCTGCAATGGCGGCCACGGACGAGATGAACGCCGCGACCGGGCGACCGCTATAGATGGCGCGCGGCACGTTGGCTACGGCCAGGACGTTGAGCACCACCACCACCCACGCGAGCGGGATGTCCCGGAAGTTGGTGGTTGCGTGGGGAACGGTCGCCAGCGTGAAGATGGTCGTGAGCAGGTAGGCCACGAGGAAGAACCCGAACGTGCGCCACATCCAGCCGTGGATCCGCTGCTGCAGCTCGCCCTCGGTCTTGAGGTAGAGGTAAATCGAGCCATGCATGGCGAAGGTGGCCACCACCAGGATCCCGACGAGGATGGGGTAGGGCGTGAGCAGGCGGAGGATCCCCCCGACGAACTGGTGGTTCGCGCCCAGCGGCACGCCCTGGATGGCGTTCCCAACGGCCACGCCAAACAGGAGACTGGCGAGGAGGCTAGCGCCGAAGAAGGCCCAGTCCCAGGCAGCCCGCCAGCGCACGTGCTCCCGTTTGCTGCGGAACTCCAGCGAGACCGCCCGGAAGATCAGGGCGAAGAGGAGCAGCATGAAGGGCAGGTAGAAGCCGCTGAATGCGGCGGCGTACGCCACGGGGAAAGCGGCGAAGAGAGCGCCGCCGAACGTCACCAGCCAGACTTCGTTGCCGTCCCAGAGCGGGCCGATGGAGTTCATGACCACCCGCCGCTCCTCGTCCGTCTTCGCCAGCGGGTGGAGGATCCCGACACCGAGATCGAAGCCGTCCAGGATGGCGTAGCCGGTCAGCAGGACGCCCATGGTGAAGAACCAGAACGTGTAGATGTCCATGGTCAGTCCTCCTCGGGAGTCCGGTCGGACGCGGCCGTCCCGGGGCCGGTGCGGTGGTCCGGGTCCTCCGGGCCGTGCGCCTCGGTCATGGAGAAGCGGTCCTCCTGCACGCGCCGCGACGCTGCCTCCACCAGGTCGCTGGGGCGAGTCTCCGCCCGCATGGCCACGGGCTCCGGGCCGTGCTGGATCTTGTCGTTGAGCACGAGCACCCACACCAGGAACAGGAGCAGGTAGATGAGGCCGAAGCCCGCCAGGGAGGTCAGAACTTCACCCGTGGCCAGATTGGTGGAGAACGAGTCCCCCGTCCGCAGCAGGCCGTAGACGGCCCACGGCTGCCGGCCCACCTCCGCGGTGACCCAACCGAGCTGGTTCGCCGCGTACGGGCCGAGCACGGCGAAGACGAAGATCCAGAGCAGCCACCGTTTCTCCACGAGCGTGTCCCGCCAGTGGAACCAGAGGCCCGCCGCGGTGATCAGGATGAAGAAGAGCCCGAGCCCGACCATGATATGGAAGCTGTAAAATGTGATCGCCACGGGGGGCCAGTCCGATTCCGGGAACCGATCGAGCCCCGGCACCGTCTCGTGGAGGTTGCGGTGCACCAGGAAGCTGAGGCCGCCCGGGATCACCCAGGCCGCCCTGACCTCTCGCGCGGGCTCGTCGACGATGCCGAAGATGTGCAGGGGGGCGCCTGCTTCCGGCGTCCTGTACAGCCCTTCCATGGCGGCCAGCTTCGTCGGCTGGTATTCGGCGACGATGCGGCCATGGAAGTCGCCCGTGATCGGCGCCAGGATGGTTGCGATCAGGCCCAGGAGCAGTCCGCCACCGAACGTACGCTTGGCGAACTCCTCGTGGCGCCCGTGGAGCACGTACCAGGCACCGATGCTCATGACGAAGAACGCGCCCAGGATGAACGCGCCGATGAGGACGTGGCCGAGGCGCACCATGCTGGATGGATTGAACACCAGCGCCCAGAAGTCCGTGATCTCCGCCCGAACCGCGCCGCCGCTCTCGACCAGGTGGTAGCCGGCGGGCGTCTGCTGGAACGAGTTTGCCACCACGATCCAGACGGCGGAGAACATGCTGCCCAGCGCCACCATGAGCGTGGCGAAGAAGTGCATCCTGGCGGACACGCGGTCCCAGCCGAACACCAGCACCGCCAGGAACCCGGACTCCAGGAAGAACGCGAAGATCCCTTCGGCGGCCAGGGCGGAGCCGAACACGTCTCCCACGAACCGTGAATAGGCAGCCCAGTTGGTTCCGAACTGGAACTCCATGACGATCCCCGTGGCCACGCCCATGGCGAAGTTCACGGCGAAGATCTTGGTCCAGAACCGCGCGGCGGACTCGTATTCCGGGTCCCGCGTCCGGAGGTACTGCGCTTCCAGGTAGACCATCACTGCGCCGAGCCCGATGGTCAGAGGCGGGAAGATGTAGTGGAACATCACTGTCGCGGCGAACTGGATTCGCGATAGCAGCAGTACGTCCATACGCGCAAGCTCCCGTTAGGCTCGCCGGATTGACGGGAAGGGCTGCGCGCATTGTACCGGGAGCCGGGGCGGCCAACAAGGACATTCACGCCGGCGCGAGCCGCCTGCGGCGCGCGTCATCCGGCGACGACCCGGCTCGACCTCCCCGCCGGTGGCCGATTCTCCCCGGACCGGGGGTCGCGGGCAAGCACTTCTTCCGTGAGCCTCGACCTTCTCCATGCGGCAGCGGAGGCTTACTCCCCGGAGCGTACCACCCGGCCGCCCTTCATGACGAAGCGGACCTGGCGCAGCGCGGTTATGTCCTCCGACGGATCGCCCCGCACGGCCACGAGATCGGCCAGGCGCCCGGGCTCGATCACGCCGCGGTCGCCGAGATCCAGGATCTCCGCGTTCCCGGAGGTGGCGGCCCGGAGGACGTCCAGCACGGGCATGCCGTATTCCGCCATGAGCTCGGCCTCACGCGCGTTATCGCCGTGGCTGAAGACTCCCGTGTCCCCGCCCAGGCACATGGGCACGCCCGCGTCCAGTGCGGCGCGGAAGCTCTCGCGACTCTGCCGTATGCGCTCCGGCTCCGGCTTGCTGCCGGGAGTCCAGCCGCGGTAGCGGGCGACGGCCTCCGAAGCGGCGAGGGTGGGACAGAGCGCCACGCCTCGCTCCGCCATGAGGCGGAAAACCTCGGGGGTGCCGCCGTCGCCATGCTCGATGGTGGCGACCCCCGCGAGCGTCGCCCGGCGCATGCCCTCGGCCGTGGAGGCGTGGGCGGAGACGTGGCGGCCGCTGCTCTCGGCCACCTCCACCGCCGTTTGGATCTCCGCTTCCGTGAACGTGGGCATGGCCTGGCCGCCGGGACCCCAGCCGTAATCGGCATAGACCTTCACCCAGTCGGCGCCGTGGCCGATCTGATCGCGCACCACGTGCGCCATGGTTGGACCATCCGCCTCCTCGGCGCCCAGGAGCATGTCCAGTTCCGGCACGTACCCCTTCGGGCCGTAGCTTCCCGTCGCGACGATGGCTTTCGTCGCGATGAGCAGCCGCGGTCCTTCCACCACTCCCTTGGCGATGGCCGTCCTGAGGCCCGCGTCGGCGTAGCCGGCGCCCTCCGTGCCCAGGTCGCGGGCCGTGGTGAACCCCGCCATGAGCGTGGCCCGCGCGTGGTTCCCGGCCCGGAGCGTACGCTCCGCCCGCGACTCCTTGAGCACCTGGTCGTTCCACGCAACCTCGTCGTACGGGTGCAGGAACATGTGTACGTGGCCGTCGATGAGCCCCGGCAGGAGAGTGGTGCCGGGCAGGTCCGTCACGCGGGCCCCGCCGGCGTCGATCCGATCGGCGGGGCCGACGGCGGCGACGCGGTCGCCGTCCACCAGCACGACCCAGCCGGCGTGGATGGCGTGGCCATCGAACACGCGATCGGGCCGGAGCAGGATCTGTTGGGCGGCCGCGGGCCCGGCCGCGCACACGAGCGCGAACGGGAGAAGGAGAGACCGTCCGGGTGCGGCCGCGATCAGCTTCATCACTCGAAACCTCCAGGTGTGGGCAGCGGGAAAGAAATGGGGACGTGGCGGCCCCTCGGCAACCTCTCCGCTGGTTCTGCTGTCGAAACTCTCGGATCCCACGGCCCGTACGTAGGACCGAGCGGCGGGAGGTGGTGATCGCCCGGCCTGGTGAGCAGGTCGGGCGTTCTCGCCTGACAGAAGAAGCGCCCATGAACGCGATAAGACTTTCTGCATTCATTTCCGTCATCCTCTTCTCCAGCGTTGCCTCCGCCCAGGACAGCGGGGCGGTCGCCGCCGTTTCCGGCCGGCGCCCCGACCCCGGCGGCGACAAGGACGCGGTGCTCGCGCTGCGGGCGGAGCGGGTGCAGGCGCCGCCCACGATCGATGGGGACCTGAGCGATCCTGTGTGGGCGGCGGCCCAGGTCGCCACGGGGTTCACCCAGATGCAGCCGAACCCGGGCAACCCGGCCACGCAGAGCACCGACGTGCGAGTGCTGTACGACGACCAGGCGCTCTACGTCGCCGCCCGCATGCACGACACCGCTCCGGACTCGGTGGTGGCGCAGCTGGGCCGACGCGACAACGAGAACTATTCCGACTGGATGTACGTGGGGGTGGACAGCTACTTCGATCGTCGGACCGGGTTCGCGTTCGGGTTGAATCCGCGGGGCGTGATGGTGGACGTGCTGCTGTTCGACGACACCGAGGATGACGAATCGTGGGACGCGGTGTGGGAAGGCGCAGCGCGCCGGGACCCGGATGGCTGGACGGCCGAGTTCCGGATCCCGCTGTCCCAGCTCCGCTTCAGGCCGAGTCCGGACGGCCGGGATCAGGTGTGGGGGATCAACTTCGTGCGCAAGATCGCGCGCAACAACGAGCAGGACTTCTGGGCGCCGACGCTCCCGAGCGACGCCCGCGTGGTCTCCCTGTTCGGCGAGCTTCGCGGGCTCCGGAACCTGCATCCCCCGCGTCGCCTGGAAGTGATGCCGTATGCCGTGGCCAGCGCCACGCGCGCGCCGAGAGAGGATGGCGACCCGTTCTATCACTCCGTCGCTCCGTTCGGCGGAGCGGGTGCCGATGTGAAGGCCGGGATCACGTCCGACCTGACGCTCACGGCCACCATCAACCCGGACTTCGGACAGGTTGAGGCGGACCCGTCCGTGGTGAACCTGTCCGCGTTCGAAACCTTCTTTCCGGAGAAGCGCCCGTTCTTCATGGAAGGGATGGACATCTTCCGCTTCGGCCTCGGCATCGGCGACGGCGATCTCGGGAACGAGAGCCTCTTCTACTCCCGTCGGATCGGCCGCTCGCCCCAGGGAGACGTGGACGGCGACTTCGTGGACGCGCCGGAAGCGACCACGATCCTGGGCGCCGCCAAGCTGTCGGGAAAGACCGCGAGTGGCTGGTCGATCGGCGTGCTGGACGCCCTCACCGGCAAGGAGAGGGCACGGTCGGTCAGCGACGGTGAGGAGAGCACCACGGCGATCGAGCCGCTGACGAATTACGGCGTGGCGAGGGTGATCAGGGACTTCCGCGACGGGAAGAGCGCCATTGGCGGGATCCTCACGTCGACGAACCGCTCGCTCCCGCGCTCCGGCGAGCTGGACTGGCTGCGCAAGTCCGCGTACACGGCCGGCGTCGACGTGAGGCACCGCTTCGGTCCGGACGACGCGTACCAGGTTTCCGGCTCGCTGGTCGGCAGCTACGTCACCGGCACGGCCGACGCCATCGACGAGGTGCAGACGGCGCCCGTCCACTACTTCCAGCGGCCCGACGCCGATTACCTGGAGTACGACCCCACGCGCACGTCCCTGTCCGGCACCGCGGGGAAGGTCGAGCTGTGGAAGCTGCAGGGCGACTGGCGGTTCGCGCTCTTCGGCATGAGCATCTCGCCCGGATTCGACGCGAACGACCTCGGCTTCCAGTCCAACGGCGACATGACGTTCAGCGGCTTCTGGACCGGATACCGGGAAAACGACCGGGGACCGGTGTTCCGGAGCTGGAACATCGGCTCCAACTTCTGGAACGGATACACGTACGGGGGCGACCGCGTCTCGCTTGGCGGGAACGTCAACGGCGGCTTCGAGCTCAACAATCTCTGGGGCTTCTACGGCGGCATCAACTACAACGGGTCGGCGCTCTCCACGTCCATGCTCCGCGGAGGACCGGGGTTCCTGCGCCCGACGGGGTGGAGCGCCTGGTCCAGCGCGTACACCGATCACCGCAAGCCCGTGCAGTTCGGCGTCGACTTCGGCGGGAACGTGGCGGAAGATTCCGGCGGCCGCGGCTACTGGTTCTCTCCCGGCATCACGATCCGTCCCTCCGACAACGCGGACTTCCACCTCGGGCCGTCCTTCTCGAAGGACCGCGACCCGCTCCAGTACGTGGACGAGCAGGACGCCGACGGCACGCCGTACTGGATCCTCGGCACGGTGGACCAGACCACGGTGTCCATGACCGCGCGGCTCAACTACACCTTCTCGCCCGCGCTGTCGCTCCAGTTGTATGCGCAGCCGTTCATCAGCGCGGGGACATACTCGACGTTCAAGTACGTGACGAACCCGCGGGCGGCGGAGTACACGGATCGGTTCCACGTCATCGGCGGGGACGAGATGGCGTCGTCGCTGAACGAAGATGGTGAGCTGGTCCACGCCATCGACACGAACGGTGATGGCGACGCGGACTTCGAGTTCACCGACCCCGGCTTCAATTTCAAGCAGCTCCGGTCGAACGTGGTGCTGCGCTGGGAGTACCGGCCCGGATCGACCCTGTTCGTGGTGTGGAGCCACGGGCGCACCGACTCGTCCGACGACGGCCGCTTCCGCTTCGGCAACGAGGTGAGCTCACTCTGGAACGCTCCGGGCACCAACGTGTTGCTCCTGAAGGTCAGCTACTGGTTCGGGGTGTAGGCGGCGGAGGCGGCGGAGACGCGAGGGCCCACCCCCCGACCCCTCCTGGCTTCGCGGCCGGGCCAGGCGTTCGCGCCCACCTCGTGCCGGGGGTGCCCCGTCTGGTCACGCTCGCTAGCTTCAACGGCGGCGCCGATGCGGGCGCCGAGCGACGCAGCTAACGCGAGGCCTGAGGGCGCGGGCCGATGGAGGCTTGAGGATGTTCTCGGATTTCCAGGAGGTACGCCGCTACATCGCCGAGAGCGAGACGCGGATGGTGGACCTGAAGTTCGTCGATCTGTGGGGACGGTGGCACCACGTGACCGTGCCCGCAGACCATTTCGACGAGGCCGTGATGGAGGAGGGGATCGGCTTCGACGGCTCGGCCGTCGGCTTCCGCAACGTGGCGTCCGGCGACATGGTGCTGGTGCCCGATCTGGCCACGGGGGCGCCGGACCCGTTCTGGGACTCGGCGACGCTCTCCTTCATCTGCTTCGCCAGGGAAGCGGACACCAGGGCTCCCCACCCGCACGATCCCCGCAACATCGCGGCGAACGCCGAGACGTTCCTGCAGACGTCGAACGTGGCCGACACCAGCCGCTGGGGCCCCGAATTCGAGTTCTACGTGTTCGACGACGTCCGTTTCGAGAACGGGGTGAACCGGGCCTCGTATCGCGTCGAGTCGCGCGAGGCGGAATGGTCCACCACGAACGGCTCGAACGGTGCGAGCGGGCACACGATCCCGCTGCACGGTGGGTACCACGCCATGCCGCCGGCCGACCGGCTCTACAACCTTCGGGCAGAGATCTCCATGCACCTCGGCGCCATGGGCGTGCCGGTCAAGTATCACCACCACGAGGTCGGTGGACCGGGGCAGGTGGAGCTCGAGATCCCGCTGGCCGGGCTGGTGGCGGCGGGGGACATGGGGATGCTGGTGAAGTACGTCGCCAAGATGACGGCGGCGAAGCACGGTCAGACCACGACGTTCATGCCCAAGCCGCTCTTCGGGGAGGCGGGGAGCGGAATGCACTTCCACCAGCAGCTTCTCCGCGCCGGCGACAACCTGTTCTACGACGCCGACGGCTACGGCTTCCTGAGCGACCCGGCGCGGTGGTACATCGGCGGGCTGCTGCTGCACGCCCCGGCGCTCCTGGGGCTCACGAACCCGAGCACCAACTCGTATCGGAGGCTCGTGCCAGGGTTCGAGGCGCCCGTGCGCACCTTCTTCTCGCTGGCCAACCGCAGCGCCGCCGTCCGCATCCCGAAGTACGCCACGTCCCGCGAGGCCGTGCGCATGGAGTTCCGGCCGCCGGACGCCACCGGCAACATCTACCTGTCGATGGCCGCGCAGCTCATGGCGGGGATCGATGGCATCCGCAGGCGAGTGGAGCCGTCCGAGCACGGGTTCGGGCCGATCGACGAGGATGTCTTCTCTCTGCCGCCGGAGCGGAGCGCCGCGATCGGACAGCTGCCCACGTCACTGGAGGACGCGCTCGACGCCCTCGCCGCCGACCACGACTTCCTCCTGGGCGGAGGCGTGTTCAGCGCTGAGCTGATCGAGCGCTGGATCCGCGTGAAGCGGGAGAAGGAGGTCCTGCCCGTCAGGGCCCGGCCGCACCCCTACGAAGTCATGCTCTACTTCGACGTGTAGGCCACGAGGAGGACGGGCGATCGTGACTTGGTGCGATCACGCGGTTCCGAGCACCTCGCGGATGTCCGGAAGCACGCCCTCGAGCTGCTCCTTCGTGACGATCAGCGGCGGAGCGAACCGGACCACCTCTTCGTGCGTCTCCTTGGCCAGGATCCCGCGCTCCTTCAGCGCCTCGCAGTAGGGGCGGGCAGCGCCTGTCATGACGACGCCGATCAGGAGGCCGCGGCCGCGGACCTGCCTCACGTTTGGCGATTCCATTGCCCGGAGCTCGCCCATGAACCATTCGCCCAGCTCCGCGGCGCGCTGCGGTAGGCGCTCCTCCACGATCACGTCGAGCGCGGCGAGGCCGACGGCGGCGCCCAGCGGATTCCCGCCGAACGTGGAACCGTGGCTTCCCGGGGTGAACACCTGCATCACCTCGTCGTCGGCCAGGATCGCGGACACTGGATAGACACCGCCGCCCAGCGCCTTGCCGACGATCATCACGTCCGGCCGCACGTCCTCCCACTCGCTGGCGAACATCCGCCCGGTACGGCCGAGGCCCGTCTGGATCTCGTCCGCGATCAGAAGGGCGCCGTGCCGGCGACACAGGTCGCGGGCGCCCTTCAGGAAGCCGTCCGGCGGCACCACCACGCCCGCCTCGCCCTGGATCGGCTCGACCAGCACCCCCACCGTGCGTTCCGACATGGCCTCGGTCAGCGCGTCCAGGTCGCCATACGGGAGGATCCGGAACCCGGGTGTCAGGGGCCCGAAACCCTCCTTGTAGAGCGGCTCGGAGGAGAAGCTGATGATGGTCGTGGTGCGGCCGTGGAAGTTGCCCTCGAACACGAGGATCTCGGCCCGGTCCGCGGGCACACCTTTCAGGTCGTAGCCCCATTTGCGCACGGCCTTGATCGCGGTCTCCACCGCTTCGGCCCCCGTGTTCATGGGGAGTGCCTTGTCGTAGCCGGACAGCTCGCAGAGTCGCTCGAGGAAGGGCCCCATGCGGTCGTTCTGGAAGGCGCGCGACGTGAGCGGGAGGCGGCGGGCCTGCTCTATCAGCGCTTCCACGATGCGCGGGTGTGCGTGACCCTGGTTGACGGCGGAATAGGCCGAGAGCATGTCCATGTACTTGCGCCCTTCCACATCCCACACCCACACCCCCTCCCCGCGCGTCAGGACCACGGGAAGCGGATGGTAGTTGTGGGCGCCGAATCGGTCCGCCTGCTGCAGGTATGCTTGCGTGTCCATGACTGACATCTCTCGGTCGATCAGGTAGCCGTGGAGGCCTCGCGCCTCCGCCGCGCCGCGCGCGTGGCTGCGAAGTTCGGGAGAGCCCGGGCGAGCCGCAAGCCCGCGGAGCGGAAGGTCGCCCGAGCACACCAGGACGGCTCCGCTCGCGCGGCGTTCAGGGCTAGCGCGCGGCCACCTCCGCCGGCATCGCCGGAGCGGGGGCGGCCGGGAGCGTGGGCTCGTTGACGTAGTCGAAGTCCACGGGGCCGGTGAGCGTGCGCAGCCAGGTCGTGATCGCGGCCACGTCGTCTTCCGACAGGTTGGCCCCGAGCTGGTGCCAGCCCATGATCCGGACCGCATCCGACAGGCGCTGCACCGAGCCGTCGTGGAAGTACGGCCAGGTTTCCTCCACGTTCCTCAGCGACGGGACCTTGAACATCATCCGGTCCGGTTCCTGGCCGGTGACCTGAACGCGCCCGGGGTCGCTCTGGTCGTACCACGCGTGGACCAGGCCGGCCTTCTGGTAGCTCGCGCCACCCACGTACACGCCGGCGTGGCAGGCCCCGCAGCCGGCGTCCACGAACGCCTCGAAGCCCGCCATTTCGGTGGGCTCCAGCGCGGCCGCGTCGCCTGCCAGGAACGCGTCCCAGCGGGAGGGCGTCACCAGGCCCCGCTCGAACGCCCCGATCGCCTGGCCGAAGTTCCGGAACGTGACGGGCTCGGGCTCCCCCGGGAACGACGCCTCGAACGCCCGCACATAGCCCGGGATCGACTTCAGCACTGCAACCACTTCCGGCTCCGTCGGCATTCCCATCTCCACCGGGTTCAAGACGGGTCCGAGCGCCTGGGTTTCCACGTCCGCGGCCCGTCCATCCCAGAACTGGGCAATGTGCCCGGCCGCGTTGTAGACGGTCGGCTCGTTGCGGGCACCGACGTGGCCGTCGTGGCCCACACCCGTGGACCGATGGCTGGTGCCGTAGTCGTGAAGAGGGTGGCAGACATAGCACGAAATGTCGCCGCTCACCGAGAAGCGCGTGTCGTAGTAGAGCATCCGACCGAGCGCCACCTTCTCGGCTGTCATGGCGTTGGACTCCGACATCATGGCCGTCGGCAGGGGCCCGTAGGCGGCCAGCAGCTCCGGATCCACGTCGGCCACCGCGCCGTCACCGCCCGCACTTCCGCCACACGCGGCGGCGCCCGCTGCCAGGACCGCCATCATCGAAAGTCGACGCCTGTTCCTCATGCTGCCCCCCGGTTCGGGTGCGGACCGGTCCGCCGACATTGTGCCTGCGAGGCGAACGGTCGAGATTGCTCACCAGGATCGTCGGCCTCCACCCGACCCGACGATCCGGCAAATGACGGATACGCCGCTCCGGCGCGGGCGGGCGGGAAGGGGAGAGAGGAATGCGGGAGCTCGATGGGCGGCAACTGCGGATGGTCTTGCCGACCGTGGTCGTGCTGGTGCTCCTCGTCGGGGTGACGAACCTGGTCCTGGACCGAGCCACGGATGCGTCGGCGCACGCGGTGTTCGAGCTCACCACCTATCTGGGCGCGCTGGGCGTCTCGTGCGCGCTGTGGCTGGGCTGGTGGCGCGCGCACGAGCGGGGAGAGGCGCTGCGTCGGGCGCTCCGCGAGCGGCGTGACGAGCGCGACCGCTGGCGTGCCTCCGCGCAGCGGATGCAGGACGGGCTGCCGCAGAGGATGGAGGTGGCGTTCTCGTCCTGGGACCTGACGCCTGCGGAGCGGGATGTCGCCGTGCTCCTGCTGAAGGGACACAGCCACAAGGCGGTCGCCCGCCTCACGGAACGGTCGGAGCGGACGGTCCGCCAGCACGCGGTGAGCGTGTACCAGAAGTCGAGGATGGGCGGCCGCGCGGAGCTCGCTGCCCATTTTCTGGATGAGCTGACGTCCGTGGTCGGAGACGGGGAAGAAGGGGCAAACGGGGAGGCAGGGAAGGGCCATCATCCACGTCGTGCCGGGCAAGCGGCCGCGGGTCTCCGCGGTGGGCGCCTGGCGGAGGGAGAGGAGCCTCGGCGATGCTGATCGAGCGATTCATACCGGAGCCCGATTTCGAGGAAGCCCGCGAGCTGGAGGTCGATGCGGTCCCGGAGGTGGTGATGGGCGTGATCAAGGCGGCCGAGCTGCGGGACCCGGTGATCGCCACGCTCTTCGCCGTGCGCGATCTCCCGAACCGGGTGGCCCGGCGACTCGGCCGGCCGCAGCCGGACGCGGGTGGGACGTCGTTCGCGAACATCCCGGACGCAGGGCCGGGCTGGGTGAAGCTGGCGGAGGAGCCGGGGCGCGGACTGGTGCTGGGCGCGATCGGCCGGTTCTGGCGTCGTGATTACGGTCCGAGGAAGGTGCCTGGAGAGGAGTTCGCGTCGTTCTCGGAGCCGGGCTACCTCAAGCTGGCCGTCGCGTCGGAGGTTGAGCCCCGCGGCTACGGCCGCAGCCTGCTGCACTACGAGGCGAGGGTGGAGGCCACGGACGCGGAGGCGAGGCGACAGTTCGTCCGCTACTGGAAGGTGATCGCGCGGGGAAACGAGGTGGTGGTGCGGCGGGCGCTGCAGCGCATCAAGGCCGAGGCCGAGTGGCGAGAGTGCCTGACGGGCGCGCTCTCGGACCGGTGAGGCGGCCGATCAGCGGTCGCGAAGCATGGCGCTGCGCCGGTCCGTGTCGGCCTCGATCCGGCCGCACATGATGTCGCACATCACGAAGATGTCGTCGCCGGCTAGGCTGTAGTAGACGTAGAGCCCTTCCTTGCGCCGCTTCACGAAGCCGAGGGAGTGGAGCAGCTGCAGGTGCTTCGAGACGTTCGCCTGGCCGAGCTCGGTCTCCTCCACCATGCCCGACACCGTCCGCTCTCCTTCACGCAGCGTCTGGAGGATGAGCAGGCGCGCCGGCTCAGCCAGGGCCTTGAAGCGCTGGGCCACCAGCGTGATCAGCTCCGGCGAAAGCGGCTCCTCCTCCATTCCTGCCATCAACGCCTCCAGCGTGCGGTTCGTCATGCCGCGTCCCGGACGGCTCGCGACGCGAACACGACGGCCACGCGGTCCAGCCGAGCGGCACGCGGCCCGTCCGCCGCGTCACCTGCAAGGGCTCGACTCCCGACAAAGTAGGAACCCCGCCCATAAGCGACCAGCCATGCCGTCCGCGCGGTGAACGCGATCACGCGGCCGCCTCCCGCTCCTTCCTCACGCGGCGCGCGTAGTCGAGCGCCATCATCGCCAGCGGACGGCTCGAGAGCCCCGCCTTCACGGCGGCCCCCAGTGCCTGCTCCTCCGTCAGGCCCTCATCCAGGATCCACCACGGGATCAGCGCCGCGCCCACCCGGTTCCCGGACGCGCAGTGGACCACCACCGGCTCCGAGCGCGCAGCGCGCATCACCTCCCGGACGCGCGCGAACGTTTCGTCACGGATCGGGCCGTGGCCAAAAGGCACCCTCACGTACCGCAGACCCGCGCGCTCCACCGCCCCGGCCTCGTCATGACCCCGAGGCTCCC
This sequence comes from uncultured Gemmatimonadales bacterium, assembly GCA_963798845.1. Taxonomy (GTDB): domain Bacteria; phylum Gemmatimonadota; class Gemmatimonadetes; order Longimicrobiales; family RSA9; genus CAVUKA01. Next base: position 901,985 of record CAWCUS010000006.1, read on the forward strand.
AATCCTCCCGGATATCCACGACCGCAGCAATGCCAGCCGCCCGAAGCCCGGCCCACTGCCGCGCCATCGGTTGGCCGGCCGAGATCACGCCGGGCCACGGCTCCCTCGCGTTCGGAAGCGACAGTGCCGCGCTCCCGGTCGTGCGTCCGCCCTTCTTCACCCATCCCTCCTCAAGGCTCCATCCTCCTTCCTGCCGCCTCCCTCCGCTGGCGTTGGCGAGTTGCTCGCCCGGGCCGGAGCGGGAGCACGACGGAGCGTCCGTCCATCACTGTAGGGGAATGTACTACAGGGGTCAAGCGCCCTGTAGGGACACGGACTACAAGCGACAAAGGGAGGATCCCGCACGACGGATCTGGATGGAGACATGGGTGAGGAGAATCACCCGACTGCGCGGGCGCGCGGGAGAGCGTAGGTTGGAGAAGCGGATTCCCAGGGAAATGGGGGACGCATGCTTCGCAGGTTGCTGGGCGCAATCCTCCATCGGCGTGTTCCGCAGTTCCTGTGCGTGTACGCGGCGGGGGCGTGGGCCATCGTGGAGCTGGTGGCGCTGGCGGTGGAAGGAGGACGGGCGCCACCCTGGCTGCTGTACTCTGCCCGGGCTCTGCTGGCGCTGCTGGTGCCGTGCGTGGCCGTGGCCGCCTGGCGGCTCGGCGTCGGGGGCAGCGCGGCAGCGCGTCGCTGACGGCTCCCCCCGGGGCGACGCTTCTCCCACCTTCCGTTATCTTTATCGCTTCATGTCGGCGCAGCCGTCCGTCCGCGGGACGGGCGCGCCGCCGGTGAGGCGCGGCACAACCGAGCAGGGGCGAGCATAGGATGACGGGGAGGGTGTGGAGATCCGGGCCGAACGTGCTGGCGCTGGCCATGTTCCTCGCGGCGTGCGGGACGCCGCCGCCGGCATCGCCCGTCCCGCGCCGAGAGCGGCCCGACACGGCGGCATCGCCGGAGGCCCGGCCGCCGGAGGGGAAGGTGGCCGAGGCGGACACGTCCGAGGCGGAGCCACCCGTCGGCGAGGAGAGCCGCCCGCCGGCGGAAGCGGAAGCGCCCACGAAACCGGAACCGAGTCCCGCGCCGAAGCGGAAGCCGCGTGCGCCCAGGCGCTCTCCCGTGCCCGTGCTGCCGGGCTCCCTCCTCCCGCGCGAGCGCATCGTGGCGTTCTATGGCAACCCGGCGTCGTCACGCATGGGGATCCTCGGCGAGCTGCCGCCGGACGAGATGCTGCGTCGGCTCGACAAGGAAGTGGCAGCCTGGCGCGCCGCCGACCCGGCTACCCCCGTGCGACCGGCGCTCCAGCTCATCGCGGTCATGGCCGCGGGCGACCCGGGCCCCGACAGCCTCTACCGGGTCCGCATGCCCGACTGGCGCATCCAGCAGGTGATGGACTGGGCCAAGCGCCGCAACGCCCTCCTCTTCCTCGACATCCAGCCCGGTCGCAGCGACGTTCCCTCCGAGCTGCCCCGGCTGACCGAGTGGCTCCGGAACCCCGACGTGCACCTCGCCCTCGACCCGGAATGGTCCATGCCCGGCAGTGCCGTTCCCGGGCGGCAGATCGGCTCCATGAAGGCCGCCGACGTCAATTACGCCATTCACTTCCTGGCCGACCTCGTGGAAAAATACCACCTCCCCCCGAAGGTCCTCGTCGTCCACCGCTTCACCCAGAACATGCTCCGCGACGCGGGCGACATCCATCTCGACCCTCGCGTCCAGGTGGTCATCAACATGGATGGCTGGGGTCCGCCCTCCCAGAAGATCCACGCCTACACCGACATCGTCGCCCCCGAAGCCGAGCAGTTCACCGGCTTCAAGCTCTTCTTCCACAACGACCGCAAGGACGGCTCGCGCATGCTCACCCCGGACGAGCTGCTCCAGCTCGATCCGCCCCCCGTCTACATCCAGTACCAGTGAGCTGACCCGCCGTCCTCTTGACAGGGGTGTTACCGTTGAGCAACTAAACAACTATATGGTTATGGAGGAGAGATGCCGTATCCACCCATGGTCGTCACGCACGAGGGCGGACTGAAGTTCGCCACGGACATCCGGGGGCATCGGCTGATCGTGGATCAGCCGGCCGGGGCCGGTGCGGACGCGGGGCCGATGCCGATCGAGCTGCTGGGTGCGTCGCTGGGGACGTGCGTGGCGCTGTACGTTCAGCAGTTCTGCCACGCGCGGGGTCTGCCGCATGAAGGAATGCGGGTCGAGGTCCAGCAGATCGGGGCTCGCAATCCGGGTCGGGTGGGCGTGTTCGACGTGCGGGTGGTCTTGAAGGAAGCGATCCCGGAGGAGTACGCGCGGATGCTGGACCGTGTGGCGCGCAGCTGTCCGGCGCACAACACGCTGGTGCACGGAGCGGACGTGCAGGTGCGAGTGGAGCACCCGGCGTCGGAGGTGGAGGCGGAGCCCCGGCGTATCGCGGTCTGAGTTCTCGTTCGACGACGGTGGTCCCGGGGCTCCGCAGACGCGGCGTCCTCCCGGGTGCGAGTCAGCTCGCGGACCCCGCGGCCGCCGTGTCGAGCCGGTTGGCGTAGCGTTCCAGGACGGCCACGCGGTCGCGTCCGGCGCCCTTGGCCCGATAGAGGGCCTGGTCGGCGGCGGCGACGAGGTCGTCGCCCGACGTCATTCCGGCCTCGTACTCGGCGACGCCGGCGCTGCAGGTGAGAGGTCCCCACGGCATGTCGCTCTGTCGCAGCCCATCGAGGACGCGTTCCGCCATCACGCGAGCCCCGGTGGCGGTCACGCCATCCAGGATGGCCAGGAACTCCTCACCGCCGTACCGGACGCTGAGGTGCATCGTGCGGGTGCGGGCGACGAGGATGGCGGCGAAGACGCGGATTGCCTCGTCGCCTGCGCGATGGCCGTAGCTGTCGTTGAGGCGCTTGAAGTGGTCGAGGTCGAAAAGCACCACCGACAGGGCCTCGCCTCGCTGGGCGGCGGCAACGGCGCGGTTGAGGTGGATCTCGCCGTGGCGGCGGTTCGGAAGCCCCGTCGCCGCATCGGTCAGCGCCATCTGCTGCGCTTCTTCGAGCTTCTTCCTGAAAAGGGCGGAGAGGGCGCCGGTCCCGAGTGAGACGACGATCAGGACGACCGTGAACGCGAGGAGGACCTCCTGCCGGGGAAGGGCGGCGCCGGCGAGGTTGGATGCCAGCTGGCCGAGGGTGAGGGCGGCCATTCCTGCGGCGAGCGCGAGCGATGCGCCTCCCCAGCCGTGATAGTAGGAGAGCAGGAAGGGCGGGATCAGCGCGAGCAGCCAGACGAGGGCGCCGATGTCGCTGGTCCACGAGGGGAAGAGCGCCGAGCTCAGCACGGGCACGCCGAGGCACAGCAGCGACAGCAGCAGTGCCCTGGGCGGAACGGTAGACGCTCCGGATGTCTGCGCGTGTATTTTCATGCGCCACCTTCGGCGGACCCGGGCGGGCTCAGCCATTGCGGCTGGCTGAGCCCGCCGTCGTGGGCGTCAGCGGTCAGTGATCGAATACGTAGGCGAGCGTGAGTCCGAACAGGCTCGCCTGGTTGGAGTAGACGCCGACGTTCAGCGCCATTGGATCCGTGACGCCGGGCAGCTCGCTGCGGACACGGCCCGCGCGGTCCTCCTGGTTCACGTAGTTGTAGTACGCCTCCGCCCTCAGCGACCCGAAGCTGTAGACGAACCCGAGCCCGTAAATCTGCCGGGTGGCGTCCGGCAGGAGGGGCGTCACCGTCTGGTCAGGGGCGGCCGGCTTGTTGTAGCTGAAGCCGCCGATCAGGTCGAAAGCGGGCGAGGCGCTGTAGGTGAAGCCGGCGCGATAGACGCTGGCGTCGTTGTAGTCCATGGCCAGCGACAGCTCCTGGCCGTTCTCGAAGGTGGCCGCCACCGTGTCGAAAACGCTCCAGCGCACCCACTGGTAGTCGCCCTCTATGGCGAGCTGCGGGGTCAGCTTCAGGTTGGCGCCGACCACGAGCTCGGCCGGGAAGGTGATGCTGGCCTCCACGCCCTGGTCCGCGAGTGGCCCGCCGGGCAGGAAGAGACCCTGTGAGCCGATGAGGACGTCGAACGGCACGGGCCCGGCCGGAGTGGTGAGCACGAGGTCCGGGTGCATGACCTGCTCGAAGGTGGCATCGCCGCTCAGGTCCACCTTGACCTGGTTCATGTAGCGGGCGGCGATGGAAACGCGATCGCTCGCGATCCAGAACGCCCCGACCTGGAACCCGTAGCCGGTGCCGGTGCCGTTCATCTTGGCGCTGGCCAGGTCGGTTCCGAGGGGAACGCCCAGGAGCGCCAGCTGCGGGACTTCCACCGGCGCGTCCAGGTGCTGGTTGATCTCCATGCCGCCGAAGATGACCTGCGGACCCGCGGCGATGGAGAACTTGCCGGGCACCACCTGGAACGCGAGCGTGGGCTGGAGGTAGATCCCGGACACCGTCGTGTTCCACGAAAGGAAGCGGCCTTCGAAGGTCTCCGGCCATTCCAGGGTCAGGCCGAAGGGAGCCCATACCCCGATGCCCGCCGCCAGCCGGCCTTCCGGCCCGAAGCGGAAGGAGGCGTACGCCTGTGGCACGAGCGGAGTCGCGGCTTCACGGTCCACGGTCATGCCGCCGTTGTCGTACTTGAACGAGCCCGAGTTGTTCACGGCGGTGGCGCCGAGCGAGATGGTGGACGGCTGGAACGCGAGCGCGGCCGGGCTGAAGTAGATGCTGGACGCGTCCGGGCACGGCGCGGCGACGACGGCTCCACCGCGTGCGCTCGAGCACGCGCTCTGATTATAAATAGCGAACCCCTGCCCTGCTGCCGGGGCGGCCATGGCCGCCAGGAGCAGGGAGAATCCGGCGGGTCGAACCATGTTGCGACCCATACGGCGCCTCCTGTCTATGTCTGGGGGACTGCGGCAAACGGTACAAAGGTTCGGTTTTTCATCGCCGCTGGCAAGAGGCACCTGAACAGGAGCCCCTGCGGGGCTATCGTCCGCGTGCCACCCGTTCTATCATCACGGCCCATGCGCACCACCGGTCTGCTCGTTCTCGTAGTGGCGATCGCCGCCGCCTGTTCCCGGGATCGGCCGGCCCGCGGGGCCTCCGGGCGGGTGCCCGTGTCGGCGACGCTCTATCCGATCGCGAGCATACTCGAATTCGTTGGTGGCGGGGCCGTGGAGGTGCGAACGCTTCTCCCCCCCGGAGCGCATCCGGACACGTACGAAGCCACGCCCCGGGTGGCGGAGGCGCTGGCGGGCTCCGCCCTGATCGTGCGGGTGGGCGGGCCGGCGGACGACTGGCTGGTGGTGCCGGGCGGCGCCCGGGCGCTCGACCTGACGGCCGGGATGCCGCTCATCCACGAGCGCGGGCCCGGCACGGGCAACCCGCACGTCTGGCTCGACCCGATCCTGGTCAGGGATTCGCTGCTGCCTCGCCTCGCCGATGCCCTGGAGGGCGTCGCACCGGATTCCGCCGCGGCCATCCGCGGACGGGCCGCGGCGTTCGCCGATTCTCTGACCACGCTCGACGCGTGGATCCGGGAGCTGCTGGCGCCGGTGGCGGACGGGCGCTTCGTCGCGGCACATCCCGCCTGGGTGTACTTCGCCCGCCGGTACCGACTGGAGGAGGTGGGATCGCTTCATCCTTCGCCCGGGTCCGAGCTCGGCACGCGGGATCTGGCCAGGCTGGTGGACGCGGCGCGCGAGCGGGGGGTCGCCGCGGTGATCGCGGAGCCGCAGCTCGGCGCGGCGGGAACGGAGGCGCTGGCGCGTGAGCTGGGGCTCCCGGTCGAGATCGCGGATCCCGTGGGAGGCCCCGGCGTTTCCGGTCGAGAAGACTACCTTTCGCTCATGCGGTACAATGCCCGTGCGTTCGCGCGGGCGCTCGGAGGGGGGAGCACGTGAGCGGGCCAGGGCGTCCGGACCCGGTGGGGGGTGGAGCGGCGGCCGCGGAGGCGGCCATCGAGTTCACTGGGGTCTTCTTCGGCTACCGCGGCGACGTTGTCCTGCGCGACGTCACGTTCACGCTCGGTGAGGGCACGTTCACCGCGCTGATCGGTCCCAACGGGGCGGGGAAGACCACGCTGCTGCGCCTCCTCCTGGGTCTCGATCAGCCCGATCAGGGGCGCATCTTCGTCTTCCGCCAGCCGGCCGGCTCGAAGCAGGAGATCGGCTACGTGCCGCAGCGCACCGGCGTTCCGGAAGGTTTTCCCATGAGCACCCGGGAGGTCGTGCTCATGGGCCGGTATGCAAGCGTGGGACTGGGTCGCCGACCGGGTCGGGCCGATCACGAAGCGGTGGCGCGGGCCCTCGCCCGCGTCGGCCTCTCGGATGTGGCGCGCCACCGGTTCAGCGAGCTGTCCGGCGGGCAGCAGCGCCGCGCCCTCATCGCGCGTGCGCTCGTGTCCGGGCCCCGCCTCCTCCTCATGGACGAGCCCACCGCGGGCCTGGATCCCGCGGCGCAGGCCCGGTTCTACGACACCTGCTGCACGCTGCAGCGAGAAGAGGGGATCACGCTGCTGGCCGCCTCTCACGACATCGACGTCGTAGCGCGCCACGCGGACATGGTGCTGCTTCTGGATCGGACGGTGCAGGCCATCGGCCGGCCGGCGGACGTGCTGGCGTCCGACCGCCTCGACCTCGTGTACAATTTCCCTCACGGCCACGTACACGCGCCCGCCGAGAGGCCGGAAGGGGCGGCGTGACGGAGTTCCTCGCCTACGACTTCGGGCAGCGCGCGCTCGCCGCCGGGCTGCTGGTCGGGCTCGGCTGCGCTGTGCTCGGCTTCTTCGTCGTTCTCCGGCGCATGGCGTTCGTCGGCATCGGGATCTCGCACGCGGCGCTCGGCGGCGTGGCGATCGGCGTCCTTCTCGGCATCGACCCGGTGCTGGCGGCGCTCGGCTTCTCGGTCGCGGTGGCCTGGCTGATCGCCGCCACGAGCGGACGCGGGCGGCTGAGCGAGGAGACCGCGATCGGGATTCTCTTTCCCACGGCCATGGCGCTCGGCGTGGCGCTGATGGCCGGCACGCCGGACTACCGCCAGAGCCTGCTCGCCTACCTGTTCGGCAACATTCTCCTGGTGCGTCCGGCGGACCTGGCGCTCGCCGCCGTGCTGGTCGGCGGATCGCTGATCGCCACCATATTCCTGTTCAAGGAGCTTCTGTTCGTGAGCGTGGACGAGGAGACCGCTCGCGCGGCGGGGCTGCCGGCCACCCGGCTGCGCTACGTCCTCTTCACCCTCCTGGCCGTGACCATCGTGTCCGCCATCAAGGTCGTGGGGATCGTCCTCGTGTCCGCGTTCCTGGTCATCCCCGCCGCCACCGCCCAGCTGGTGGCGCCCAGCATGCGCGCGATGCTCCTGCTCTCCGCGCTGTTCGCCCTCGCTTCCGTCGTGGGCGGACTCTGGCTCGCCTGGCTGCTGGATCTCCCGTCCGGCGCCGCGATCGTCCTGCTCGGCGCCGTCATCTTCTTCATGGCGGCGGCCGGACAACGCCTGCTGCGGCGAACGGCATAGCGGCTCGTGCGTCGACTCCTCTCCGGGTGCCTCCTTGCCCTCGTCGGCCTCGCCGCCCCGTCCGGCGCGAGGCGGGCGAGCGCCCAGGAGGGCGCGTGGAACGGAACGCGGGAACTGCAGCTGGTCGATCGGGCGCGTGCCCGGCGGCGCGAGCCGATGGCCGACAGCGCGCTGCGCAGCTATCGCGCGGACGTGGAAGGCTACATCTACTTCTTCCTGGACCGGGAGGGTGAGCCGAAGCCCGTGCTGCTGCGCGCGGACCAGGTCGCGCTGCTGCTCTACTGGGGGCGTCCGGCCTACACCAAGCAGATCATCCGCGGGATGCGCTCGGAGGAGCAGTTCCCGATCAAGGACTTCCGCTACTATCTCGACCGCTACACGGTCATCCAGAACGGGTTCGGGGACGTCATCCGCGTGGGGGAGGGCCGCGACGTGCGGAACGTCCCGCACCCGCTGGCCCCGGGCGCCGACTCCATCTACGACTACCGTCTCGGGGATTCCACCACGATCCGGCTTCCCGGCCAGCCGGAGCCGATCCGGGTGTACGAGATCCAGGTGCGTCCCCGCGACTTCTCTCGCCCGGCCATCATCGGCTCGCTGTTCATCGAGCGTGCCCGCGCGGACCTCGTGCGCCTCGCCTTCACCTTCACGCCGTCGTCGTACATAGACGCGCGCAACCAGCGGGTCGAGATCACACTCGAGAACGCGCTGTGGGAGGGGAAGTACTGGCTGCCGCGGGAACAGCGGCTGCTGGTCCGGCGGGAGATCCCGGAGCTCGATCTGGACGTGGGCACGGTGATCCGTGCAGCGCTCGAGGTGAAGGACTACACGCTCAACCCGGATCTGCCGGAGGGCTTCTTCCGAGGGCGCAGCGTGGTGCTCGGCGACACGCCGCGCCAGCTGGCGCAATACCCGTTCGAGAAGGGGCTGTACGAGGGGTACGAGGACGTGGGGCTGGCGCCCGGCACGAGCCCGGGGTCGCTGGACGAGGTGGACGTCCACGCCATCGCGGGCCGGATCCTCCGGGAGCGCTACCTGGGCGGGCTGTCCCGCGTCCGCTTCTACGCCCCCGACGTCTCCTCCATCGTCCGCTATGACCGGAGCGAGGGCCTGGTCACGGGCGCGGGGGTCTCCGTCGCCCTCGGCCGAACGCAGCTCCACGCGTACGCGGCGCGCGCCTGGGGCGACGAAGCGCTGCTCGGGGAGGTCGGCTGGCGCTCCGATGCGCCCGGCGCCCCCGGCTGGTCGCTGGAAGCGTACCGGCGGCGGCCTCTAGACCTCGGGCTCCGGCAGGCCGCGGCGGGCGTCGTTTCCACGGCTGCGGCGGTGCTGGGCGAGGATTTCCGGGACATCGCGCGCGCGAACGGCGGAGCGGTCGCGAGGACGTGGGGGCGACCGGCAACAGGTCGGCTGGCGGTCACCGCCCGGGCGGAGTGGCAGGACGAGTACCGGCAGGCGGTCGCGGTCGCGCCCCTGCGCGAGAGCGAGCCGTTCCGATCCGTCGCGCAGGCGTGGCGGGGCCGGTCGCTCGGTCTGGCCGCGGAGTACGAGCGCGAGATGAGGGCAGGCCCGTTCGAGCTGCACGTGGACCCGCGCGTCGAGGTCGGGAGCTGGGACGACCGCCTGATCGGGCTGTCCGAGACAGGCCCGTTCCTGCGGGGCTCTCTGGACGCGGACGCGACCTGGCGCAGCGGGCGGTACTCCGACGGGGTGATGCTCCGCCTGGAAGCGTCCGCGACCACGGGCGCCTCGCCGCCCCAGGCGTACCGCTATCTCGGCGGGCGCAACACACTCCCCGGCTACGACTTCCACGAGTTCGTGGGCCGCCAGGCCGCGCTCCTCGACGTCACCGGCTGGCGGACGGTGCTGCCAGGCTGGGTTCGGCTGCGTGGGTTCGCGGCCGCGGGCTGGGCCGGTCCCGAGAACCGGGTGATGCCGGTCCGCTTGCCCGCGGACGGCGCGGAGCCGTGGTCGCCGGGGCCGACGCACGGCCTGGCGGCCAGCCTGGGGCTCGGCGTCGGGCTCGTGCACGGCGTGGTCCGACTCGATTACGCCGTGCCTGTGGGTGTCGGCGCCGACGGCCGCGCCGGGACGCTGATGTTCAGCGTCGACCCCCGGCTCTGGTCCTTCCTGTAGCCCTGCCGCCGCCTTCCGCCGAACTGCCGCCCTGCCGAAGCGCCGGCTTTCCGGCTTGTCGGGTGGTCGGCTTCTCGCCATCCTCCCTTGTCTCACACGTCCCGTGATCCCTGCCACCGGAGAACATCCATGCGACGCGGCCCCCTCGCGCTCATCGCCCTCTTCCTCATCGCGGCCTCGCCGCAGCCCGCCCGGGACCCCGCGCTCCTCGGCTACACGCCCGAGGCGAGCGCGGCCGAGCGGCGGCTGGAGCAGCAGTTCGACGGCCACCTCGACGCCGCCGATCTGCGCGGCTGGATGGAGGAGCTGACCGACCAGCCGTTCTTCGTCGGCTCGCCGGGGGACCGCGCGAACGCGCAGTACATCGCCGACCTGTTCCGCTCCTGGGGTTACGAGACCCGGATCGAGACCTACCAGGTGCTCTTCCCGACGCCGAAGGAGCGGCTCCTGGAGATGACGGCGCCGACGCGCTTCCGGGCGAAGCTCGCCGAGCCGCAGGTGACGGGGGACCGGACGTCGGGCGCGGCAGGTCGACTCCCCACGTACAACGCCTACTCCGCGGATGGCGACGTCACCGGCCAGCTGGTGTACGTGAACTACGGAATCCCCGGTGACTACGAGGAGCTGGAGCGGCGCGGGATCGATGTGAAGGGGAAGATCGTCATCGCCCGTTACGGCGGCTCCTGGCGCGGGATCAAGCCGAAGGTGGCGGCGGAGCACGGTGCGATCGGCTGTCTCATCTACTCCGACCCGCGCGATGATGGCTACTTCGAGGGGGATGCGTGGCCGGAGGGCGCGTACCGGCCGGAGCAGGGCGTGCAGCGCGGCTCCGTCGAGGACATGCCGCGCTACCCGGGTGATCCGCTGACGCCAGGCGTCGCGGCGACGGAGGACGCGAAGCGGTACAGCGTGGCCGAGTCGCCGGTCATCATGAAGATCCCGGTCCTCCCGATCTCGTGGGGCGACGCGAAGCCCCTGCTGGACGCGCTGGACGGCCCGGTGGCGCCTGAAGGGTGGCGCGGCGCGCTCCCGATCACGTACCACGTCGGACCGGGCCCCGCGACGGTGCACCTGAAGCTGGCGTTCGACTGGTCGCTGAAGCCGGCCCAGGACATCATCGCGGTGCTGCGCGGAAGCGAGCTGCCCGACCAATGGGTCGTGCGGGGGAACCACCGTGACGGCTGGGCGATGGGCGCGGCGGACCCGATCAGCGGGCAGGTGGCGATGCTCGAAGAGGCGAAGGCCGTGGGCGCGCTGGCCCGGTCCGGATGGGCCCCGAAGCGGACCATCGTCTACGCCGCCTGGGATGGGGAGGAGCCGGGACTGCTCGGCTCGACCGAGTGGGTCGAGGACCACGCCGATGAGCTGCGCACCAGGGCGGTGGCGTACATCAACAGCGACGGCAACGGGCGCGGCTTCCTCGGGATCGGTGGCTCGCACACGCTCGAGCGCTTCGCCAACCAGCTGGGGAAGGATGTCATCGACCCGGAGACCGGTGTCAGCGTATGGGACCGGGCGCGCGCCCGCCGGGCCGTGCATGGTGAGGACAAGGTGCTGGACGCCGTGGACATGCCCATCTCGCCGCTCGGTTCCGGCTCGGACTACACCCCGTTCCTCCAGCACCTGGGGATCCCGTCCCTCAACATCGGGTTTGGCGGCGAGAACGGCGGCGGGCAGTACCACTCCCAGTACGACTCGTTCGACCACTATGTCCGCTTCGGTGATCCCGACTTCCAGTACGGCATCGCCCTGGCCAAGGTGGCCGGGCGCGCAACGCTCCGCCTGGCCAACGCACCCGTGCTCCCCTTCCGCTTCACGAACTTCGCCGGGCACGTGGCCGACTACGTTGACGAGGTGGACGAGCTCGCCGGACGCCTGCGGGACGAAGCGAAGCTGCGCAATCGGCTGGTCGCCATGAACGCCTACACCCTCGCCTCGGATCCCACCGAGGCGTACGTGGCGCCCGACTCCGAAGCGACGGTGCCGTTCCTCAACATCGCTCCGCTGGAGAACGCCGCGACCAGGCTGAAGGCCGCGGCGCAGGCGTACGACGCCGCCCTCGGCGTGGCCACCGGACCCGAGGCGGGCGACACCCCGACGGCCGGCACCACGACGGCGGGCACCACGACGGGCGAGGGCGCGACCGGCGCCGGCGGCGTCGCCCATGGGATGGCCGGGATCGACACCGGACGGCTCAACGCGCTCCTCATGAGCACGGAGCGGCTCATGACCCGCGACGAGGGGCTCCCCCGACGTCCGTGGTTCAAGCACATGATCTACGCCCCGGGGTTCTACACGGGCTACGGCGTCAAGACCCTGCCCGGCGTGCGCGAGGGGATCGAGGAGAAGCACTACGACGAGGCGGAGGCGTACGCCTCGAAGATCGCCGACTCCCTCGAGCGGGTGTCCGGTGCCCTGGAGCAGGCGACGGCGCTTCTGCGGCGCACGTCAGCCGCCGCCATCCCCGTCACGGGGAAGCGCTGAGGGGGCAGCGGGAAAAGCGATTACGGGACGGTTCGCCGCAGCTCTTCCAGCCACGGCCGGGCCGACGCGTCGCTGGGCGCGCGCCAGTCACCCCGCGGGGAAAGGCTGCCGCCGGACCCGACCTTGGGACCGTTGGGCATGGCGGAGCGCTTGAACTGGCTGATCTCGAAGAACCGGTGCAGGAACACCTCGAGCCACTTCTTTATGGTGGGGAGGTCGTACTCGTGCCGGTGCTCCGGGGGGATTCCGTCCGGCCAGCCACCCTGGTCGCGATCGCCCCATGCCGCGAGGGCGAGGAACGCCACCTTGCTCGGGCGGAATCCGTAGCGCGAGACGAAGTACAGGTGGAAGTCCTGCAGCTCGTACGGGCCGACCTGCTCCTCGGTGCTCTGGGCCGGCCCGTCGTGGCCGGCCGCTCCCGGAACGAGCTCGGGGGAGATCTCGGTGTTGAGGATGGCGCTGAGTGTGGCGTTGGTCTCGTCGTCGAACTGGCCGCTCGCCGCCACCCAGCGGATGAGGTACTGGATCAGCGTCTTGGGGACCGAGGCGTTGACGTTGTAGTGCGACATCTGGTCCCCGACGCCGTACGTGGTCCAGCCCAACGCCGCCTCGCTCAGATCGCCGGTGCCCACCACCAGCGCGTCGCGGTAGTTGGCCAGGCGGAAGAGGTGCGACGTGCGTTCGCCCGCCTGCACATTCTCGAACGTGACGTCGTAGACCTCCTCGCCGTCGGCAAACGGATGGCCCAGGTCGGACAGCATCTGGCGGGCTGAAGGGCGGATGTCGATCTCCTCCGCCGTCACGCCCAGCGACCGCATCAGCTGCCAGGCGTTGGACCTGGTGGTGTCGCTGGTCGCGAACCCCGGCATGGTGAACGCCAGGATGTTCTCCCGCGGGAGGCCCAGGCGGTCCATGGCCCGGGCGCAGACGATGAGCGCCTGTGTGGAATCGAGACCGCCCGAGACGCCGATCACCACTTTCCGGATCCCGGTGGCCCGGAGCCGCTGCATCAGACCGTGCACCTGGATGTTGTACGCCTCGTAGCAGCGGGCGTCGCGCTCCCGGGCCTCGCTCGGCACGTAGGGGAAGCGGTCGAGCGGACGGTGCAGGGGGATGGACCCGGAGGGCGCACCAAAGGTGAACGGGACGCGCCGGATCCGCTGAACGCCCTCGAGGTGGTCTCCCACGGCGTCGTTGAAGGTGGTCAGCCGCATCCGGTCCTGCGCCAGCCGCTCCAGGTCCAGGTCGGCGAACACCACCTGCTCTTCGTCGCTGAAACGCTCGCCTTCCGCCAGCAGCTCGTTGTTCTCGTAGATGAGCGCGTGGCCGTCCCACGCCAGGTCCGTCGTGGACTCGCCCGGGCCCGCCGCGGCGTACATGTACGCGGACACGCATTTCCCCGACTGGGCGGCGCACAGGTCCTTCCGATACTTCGCCTTGCCGATGATGATGTTGCTCGCCGACAGGTTCCCGATCACGGTGGCGCCGGCGAGCGCCGCGTACGTGCTGGGCGGCACGGGCGCCCACAGGTCCTCGCAGATCTCGACGTGCAGAGACAGCCCGGTGACGTCGTCGGCGTCGAAGATGAGGTCGCGGCCGAAGGGGACCCGCTCTCCCAGCACCCTGACCTCGCTGGCCACCGCGTCGCGGCCCGACGTGAACTGGCGCTTCTCGTAGAACTCGCGGTAGTTCGGGATGTAGGTCTTCGGCACGATCCCGAGGAGCCGGCCCCTGTGCACCACGAGCGCGCAGTTGAAGAGCTTCCCCTCGAAGCGGAGGGGGATCCCCACCAGGAGCACCGGGGACAGCTCGGCGCTCGCTTCCACCAGTCGCCCCGCCGCGTCCAGCGCCGCGTCCAGGAGCGCGTCCTGCTGGAACAGGTCATCGTTCGAATACGCCGTCAGTCCCAGCTCGGGGAAGAGGGCGATCCCCGCGTGCAGCCCGTGCGCCCGCCGCGCCAGCTCGAGCGTGCGCTCCAGGTTGAATGCCGGATCCGCTATCCGCACGTGCGGGATGCAGACGGCCGCCCGGACGTAGCCGTGACTGTAGATGTTGTCGAAGCCTGGCATCGTCGCCTCCCGATCAGCGGCGTCTAACGCGAGGCGCGGAGACAGCATTCTCACGCGAAGGCGCGGAGAGCGCGCCTCACTCCCTGTTGAGGTCGTCCGGGATGCAGCTCAGCGCGATGTACTCGCACAGCTCGTTCGTGTACACCTCGGTCATGGTGACGTAGCTCGCCATGTCGAACGCCGCTCCGTGGGCGCCCGGGGGGAAGAAGCGCAGGTCCGCGTCCTTCCCCGCCTTCGCGAACGCGGTGAGCATCTGCATGGTGTTCTGCGGGTGCACGTTCTCGTCCATTCCGGAGTGCACCAGGAGGAGGTGCCCCTCGAGCTGGTCCGCACGCGGGATCAGCGACGTCCTCTCGTATCCCTCCTCGTTGTCCGCCAGCAGCCCCATGTAGCGCTCGGTGTAGATCGAATCGTACAGGCGCCAGTCGGTGACCGGCGAGTTGGAGAGCCCGAGAGCGAAGACATCCGGGTGGCGGAGCAGGGTGGCCAGCGTCATGAAGCCGCCGTAGCTCGTACCCTGAATCGCCATGCGGCTCCCGTCCACGTACGGCTGCGCGGCGAGCCAGCGGCCCACTTCGGCGAAGTCGTTCGCTTCCCACTTGCCGAGCTCGCCGTAGACGACCTCCATGAAGTCACGGCCGTAGTTGCCCGAGCCGCGGTTGTTGAGCCCCACCACAATGTATCCGTGCTGCGCCAGGTACTGCTGCCAGCCGTTGCTGGTCCAGGCGTCGTACACCTGCTGCGAGCCAGGACCCCCGTAGATGGACAGCAGCACCGGGTATTTCTTCGACGCGTCGAAGTCCGGTGGCTTGATCATCGAGCCGTCCAGCTTCTGTCCGTCGGAGGTCGTGAAGGTGAACAGCTCCAGCGGCGAGTACGCGTGCGACGACACGTACTCGCGCACGCTCGCGTTGTCTTCCAGCTTCCGCACCATCTTCCCGCCGCCCGCCGCAGTCCACAGCTCGATCTGCCGCGGGGTCTCCGTGTTCGACCAGCGGTCCAGGAAATAGGCAGCGTTCGGACCCATGTCGATGTTGTGTGTGCCTTCCGCCTTCGTGATCCGCCGCTCGTTCCCGCCGTCGAACCGGATCGCGTACAGCTGGCGCTGCAGCGGGCTCGCCTCCGTCGACGTGTAGTAGATCGTCCTGGAGGCCGGGTCGATCCCCTCCACTCTCGTCACCACCCACGAGCCCTTCGTGACCTGGTTCAGGAGCTTCCCGTCGTAGCTGTAGCGGTACAGGTGGTTGTAGCCGTCGCGGTCGCTCACCCAGAAGAACTCGCGCACGCCCTTCGGGAAGTAGAAGTAGTCATCCACCTGGGCGAAAAAGTCGTACACGTCGATCCATGCGTCCGACTTCTCCTCCATCACCATCCGCCGCTCCCCCGTACGAACGTCGAAGAAGAAGAGCTGCAGGTGGTTCTGCGCCCGGTTCAGCACCACCACAGCCAGCGTGTTCGGGTCGCTCGTCCAGTAGATGCGCGGGATGTAATGGTCCTCGGCCACCCCCACGTCCATCCAACGCTGCTCCCCCGTGGCCACGTCCAGCACGCCGATCTTCACCTGCGGGTTGTGCGCGCCCACCTTCGGGTAGTTGATCCTGAACCAGCTCGGGTATTCGCCCGACCAGTCCGTCAGCTGGATCGCCGGAACGCCGCGCTCGTCCGTCTGCCAGAACGCGATCCGCTTGCTGTCCGGGCTCCACTTCCATGCCTGCGCGAACCCGAATTCCTCCTCGTACACCCAGTCGAACACCCCGTTGAACACGCTGTCCCCGTCCACGGCGGTCAGCTGCCTCGACGTGTCCGCCTCCATGTCCCGAACGTAGATGTTCCCGCCCCGCTCGAACCCCAGCAGGCTGCCATCCGGAGAAAGATCCGCCGTCCGCGCATCCTTGACGCCGAGCCGGAGCGCGCCGCCCGACAGCCTGTAGATGTAGAAATCCGCAAGCCCGGACCGCCGGTAGATCGGCCGGAAATTGGTCTGGAAGACCAGGTGCCTCGAGTCCTGCGAGATCTGGAAGCTCCGGTAGCTGATCGGCTCCGCCGTGCCGGGCAGCGTCAGCTTGCGGGGATCGAACAGCTCCTCGTCGCTCAGCGCCTTCGGGTCGTACACCCGTACCTCCGGCGTACCGCCCTCGGCTCGCCTCGTGAACACGAAGCGGTTCCCGCTGTCGATCCAGTTGAGGCTCTGCGGGCCGCCCGCGCCCGACAGCCGACTCGAGACCATCAGCGCTTCCCGCACGCTCCCGATCTGCTCCTGCCCCTGTGCACTCGTGCCTCCCGCCACCACGAGCAGCCCGAGACCCAGCGCCAGCCAGCTCTTCCTCACCATGCGTCCTCCCGCCGTGTGGCCCCGCTTCGTCGCCGCTCGCCGGCGGACGACCTCGCTCGCGAGCGGCCCCGCACGCCCGCACGAGCTTCGCCCGGCAACATATCGGCGATCCCCAGCCGCCGCACGGGGACGCCTCGCCCGACCGTCACCGCATGGCCGCTGCTCTGCGCGTCGCCACCGGCCCTCCCGGTTCCCGCTGCCGGTGCGCCGGGTATTGACGGACACGGAGGTCCTGAATAGTGTTAGGCGAGCCTAAAAATTGTTGGGAGGAGGGATTGTGCCGCCTGATCCGGGGTTGAGTCTGCTGGTGTTCGGCGTGGTGTCGCTGGTGCTGGGGGTGGCGTTCTGGCCGCGCTCGGGGCTGGTGCCGCGCCTGTCGCGCATGCGGCGGGAGAGCGAGCGGGTGCGTCTGGAGGACGGCCTCAAGCACCTGCTGGAGTGCGAGCGGACGGGGCGGGCGTGCACGCTGGAGAACCTGGCGGGGCGGCTGGAGGTCACGCGGGGGGATGCGTCGGACGTGCTGACCCGGCTGGCGCAGCGGGGCCTGGCGGAGTCGCGGGTGTCCGGGTTCGGACTGACGGAGGATGGTCGGGCGTACGCGTTGCGGATCGTGCGGACGCATCGGCTGTGGGAGCGGTATCTGGCGGATCGGACGGGAGTGCCGCCGGGGGAGTGGCACGCTGAAGCGGAGCGGGTGGAGCACGTGATGACGGAGGAGGAGGCGGATCGGCTGGCATCGCGGCTCGGGCACCCGCGCTACGATCCGCACGGCGATCCGATCCCTACGGCCACGGGGGAGATCCCGGCGCCGGAAGGAATCCCGCTGACGCGGGTGGAGGAGGGGCGGGCGGTGGTGGTGCGGCACGTGGAAGACGAGCCGCCGGAGGTATACTCCCGACTGGTCGCAGCCGGCCTCGCGCCGGGCGCGGCGGTCGAGGTCGTGCGGGCAGTGGATGGGCGCGGGGAGGGCGGGATGGTGGCGCTGCGTGCGAACGGGGAGGAGCGGGAGATCCGGGCGGTGGATGCGGCGAACGTGACGGTGGAGATCCTGCCTCCGGGCGCGGGCGCGCCATCGGGCGGGCGAACCCTTGCGGAGGTGGCGCCGGGTGAGTGGGTGCGGGCGACGGGGATCTCGCCGTCCTGCCAGGGACCGCAGCGGCGTCGTCTGCTGGACCTCGGGGTGGTACCCGGAACGGTGATCGTTCCGGAGCTGGTGAGCACGTCGGGCGACCCGGTGGCGTACCGGGTGCGCGGCGCGCTGATCGCACTGCGGCGTGAGCAGGCGGCGTGGATCGGGGTAGAGCCCGCGGCGGCGGAGGAGGCGGCACCGGAGCTGGAGGAAGCGAGCTGATGGCGACGAGGCTGGAGACGGAAGCGGGGCGGCCGGCGAGCGCGGGTCACCGTCGTCAGCAGCTCGTGCGTCTGGGCTTGAGCCCGGACCGGTGGGATTACCTGGTGGCCCTGGCGGGGAACCCGAACGTGGGGAAGACGACGGTCTTCAACGCGCTGACGGGGCTGCGGCAGCACACCGGGAACTGGCCCGGTAAGACTGTCGCGCGGGCCGAGGGCGCATTCGCGCATCAGGGGAAGCGGGTGAAGGTGGTGGACCTGCCGGGCACCTATTCGCTGCAGGCGGGCAGCTCGGACGAGGAGGTGGCGCGGGATTTCATCGTGTTCGGGCGCCCGGACGTGACCGTTGTGGTGGTGGACGCCACGCACCTGGAGCGGAACCTCAACCTGGTGCTCCAGGTGCTGGAGATCACGGATCGGGTCGTGGTGTGCCTGAACCTGGTGGACGAGGCGAAGCGCCACGGGATGCTCATCGACCCGGCGCGCCTGGAGAAGGAGCTGGGGGTACCCGTCGTCGCCGCCGTGGCGCGCAGGAACGAGGGGATCGACGAGCTTCTGGGCGTCATCGAGGAAGTGGCGTCCGGGACGCGCGTCACGTCGCCGTTCCGGCTGACGACGCACGCGCCGGAGGTGGAGGAGGCGGTGGCGGAGCTGGTCCCGGCGATCCAGCACGCGTACCCGGGTGTGGCCAACGCGCGCTGGGTGGCGCTCCGGCTGCTCAACGCCGACGACGCGGTGCAGCAGGCCGTGCGTGATGGCGAGCTGGGCACCCTGGGTCAGCCGGAGCCCCGGGAGGGACAGGAGGCCTCGGGCGCGCCGGACGGAGCAGCGATCGAGGGGATCCTGGCTACCGCGTCGCGGCTGCGGTGGAAGCTTCGCTCGGATTTCCACGATGCGCTGATGGAACGACTGTACGGCGCGGCCGAGCGGATCGCGCGCGCGTCGCAGACCCGCGGGATCAAGCGTGCGGGATACGAGCTGGACCGGAAGCTGGACGCGCTGCTCACCAGCCGCCTTTTCGGTTTCCCGATCATGCTGGCCGTGCTGGCCCTGGTTTTCTGGATCACGATCTCGGGGGCCAACATCCCGTCGCAGTTCCTGTCGAAGGTGCTCATCCACGACGCCGTGCCGTGGCTGCACGGGCTGGCGGGGCTCGTGGGCACCCCCTGGTGGCTCAGCGGGTTCCTGATCGACGGTGTGTATCTCGCCACCGCGTGGGTGGTGAGCGTGATGCTCCCGCCCATGGCCATCTTCTTCCCGCTCTTCACGCTGCTGGAGGATTTCGGCTACCTGCCCAGGGTGGCGTTCAACCTCGACTCCCTCTTCAGGAAGGCCGGCGCCCACGGGAAGCAGGCGCTCACCATGGCCATGGGCTTCGGGTGCAACGCCGCGGGCGTCGTGGCGACGCGCGTCATCGACAGCCCTCGCGAGCGGCTGATCGCCATCATCACCAACAATTTCTCACTCTGCAACGGCCGCTGGCCCACGCAGATCCTGATCGCGACCATCTTCATCGGCGCGCTCGCGCCTGCCGCCTGGGCGGGCATCATCTCGGCCACCGCCGTCGTGGCAATCGCGCTGCTGGGCGTGATGTTCATGTTCTTCTCGTCGTGGCTCCTGTCCAACACCGTGCTGCGCGGGGAAGCGACGACGTTCAGCCTCGAGCTGCCGCCGTACCGGCCGCCGCGGATCCTCCAGACGCTCTACACCTCCGTCATCGATCGCACCCTCATCGTGCTCTGGCGGGCCGTGGTCTTCGCCATGCCCGCGGGCGCCGTGATCTGGCTCATCGCCAACATCCACGCAGGTGGGACGAGCCTGGCCGAATACGCGATCGACGCGCTCCATCCGGTGGGCATTCTGATCGGACTGAACGGCGTGGTGCTGCTGGCCTACGTGGTGGCGATCCCCGCCAACGAGATCGTCATTCCGACCGTGCTCATGCTCACCGTGCTCACCGCCGGAATCAGCGGGGCGGGGCAGGGGACCGGCGTGATGTTCGACCCCGGGTCGAGCATGGCCATCGGCACCCTTCTCCACGCCGGCGGCTGGACCGTCCTGACCGGCGTCTGCCTGATGCTGTTCAGTCTGCTCCACAACCCGTGCTCCACGACCATCTACACGATCTACCGGGAGACGGGCAGCGCCAAGTGGACGGCCGTGGCGACGTTCATGCCCCTCGTCATGGGCTTCGTGGTCTGCTTCCTGGTGGCGCAGGTGTGGCGCCTGGCGGGCTGACCCCCTCTGCGAGGCCGAAGGCCGAGCCCTCCTGCGAGGCCGAAGGCCCGAGCCCTCCTGCGAGGCCGAAGGCCCGAGCCCCTCTGCGAGGCCGAAGGCCGAGCCCCTCTGCGAGGCCGAAGGCCGAGCCCCTCTGCGAGGCCGAAGGCCGAGCCCCTCTGCGAGGCCGAAGGCCGAGCCCCTCTGCGAGGCCGCCAGGCCGAGCCCCCCTGGCACGAATTATCCAACAACCCCCACCCACACAACCACTTCCCACCTCACACGAAAAGGAGCACGCTCGCATGGCCACCATGGATCACGAGCATGTGAACGGGATGTTGCGGGGCGCGGTGGGTAGCCTGGCCGGTGTCGCGGCGATGGGACTGTTCTTCCGCGCGGCGGCGAAGCTCAGCGGTGGGTCCGACGGGGAGGATCCAGCGGCGTCGGACGAGGGGCCGGTGGAGCGGATCCACGCCCTCGACGACATCTCCGCAGTGGGGCAGACGGCACGCGAGGACGAGAACGCCACCGAGGCGGTGGGGCGGATCGGATATGACGCGGTGACGGGGCACGAGCCAGACGAGGAAACGCGCCACAGGCTGGGCCAGGCGGTGCACTGGGGATATGGCGTGCTCCTGGGCGGACTGTATGGCGCCCTGCGCCCGGAAGCGGGGCTCCCCGATATCGCCGGTGGTCTCGGCTACGGCACGGCCGCGTGGGTGCTCGGCGACGAGGTGATGGTGCCGCTGCTGGGGCTGTCCGAGGGTCCGACGGCCCACCCGTGGCAGGAGCACGCAACGGCGCTCGGAGCGCACCTGGTCTACGGCACGATCACGGCGGCGGCGACCCAGGCGTTGCGGCGCATCATGTGACGGCCGTGCACCCGATCCACGACCTCCCTCCCGGCGTGGACGTGCCCGCGCGCGTGAACGCCTACATCGAGATCCCGCGCGGTTCCCGGAACAAGTACGAGGTCGACAAGCCCACCGGGCTGCTGCGCTTCGACCGGCTCCTGTACAGCGCCGTCCATTACCCCGGCGACTACGGCTTCATACCGAGAACGCTGGCGGAGGACGGCGACCCGCTGGACGTGTTGATCCTGATCACGGAGCCGACGTTCCCGGGCTGTCTCATGGACGTGAGGCCGCTGGGAATGTTCGAGATGCAGGACGAGAAGGGTCGGGACAACAAGGTGCTGGCGGTCCCCGTCTCGGACCCGTTCATGGAGGAGTACCATGACCTGGACGACGTCCCGGCGCACACGCTGCGGGAGATCGACCACTTCTTCGCGGTCTACAAGGAGCTCGAGGGCAAGGAGACCACCACGGGCGGGTGGCACGGCTGCGAAGCCGCGTTCCACGCCATCCGGAGCGCCATCCAGCGTTACGATCGGGACGGCGGCCAGAGTCGGCGGTGACCCCGGATCCGCAGCGGACGGCGTATCGCCGGCCGCGTCGTCGTCAGGCTCCCGAGGACACCGGGTTCACCACGTCCACCTCGACGTCGATGTGGATGCCCTGGCGAACGCTCGCGCTCACGATGCAGAAGTCCTCGAACACCTGAAGGCAGCGGCCGAGACGCTCCTGCTGCTCTGGAGGCACCGCCGTGACCAGCCGCGCCGCGATGTTCTCCACGCGCAGTTTGCCCTTCTCGTTGCGCACCAGGCGGCCCGTGACCTCCGTGCGCATGCCCGCCACCTCCACCCTCGCCTTCTTCAGGCAGAAGAGCAGGCTGGCGCTCAGGCAGTTCCCCACCGCGGCCGCAAGAACGCGCGACGCGTTCGGGCCTTCCCCTTCGCCGAGCGGGGCCGGCTCGTCGAAGAGGAGGTTCGGCATCTTCTCCCCGTCGAACTCGGTGTCGAACCTGAACCCGTCCTCGAGGCTCAAGGTCAGGGTGAATTCCTTCTCGTCCATGGCCGCGCTCCGGATTGGGGGTGGTGTATACGCTGAGCGTAATCGCCGCCGCCCCGCCCCGTCTGTGGGGGAATCCTTGATTCAGCGGTTCTCGATCTCTTCAAGCTCCTCGAGGGTGCGCGGCCATTCCTCCCCAAGAAGCCGCGACAGCGCCCGGTCGGCGAGGAGCTTCCCACCGGTCTGGCAGGCCGGGCAGTAGTTCGTCTCGTTGGACGCGTAGCGGATGCGCTGGACGGGGGAGCCGCAGCGCCGGCACGGCTCGCGATACCTGCCGTGGACCGCCATGGCGGGATGGAATGCCGACACCCGCGACGGGACTTCGCCTCCCGCGTCCGCCAGACGCCGCTCGATCCACTCCATCAGCTCCGAGCGCGTCGCCTCGTGGAGCGCTCTCATCTCCGCCGGGCTCAGATTGCGCGTGCGCTGCGTCGGGGACAGGCGCGCACGGTGGAGGATCTCGTCCGAGTGCGCGTTCCCGATCCCGTCCAGGATGCGGGGGTCGGTGAGCGCTCGCTTCAGGGTCCTGTTCTCCCGCGTGAGTGCGGCAGCGAAGTCGTCGAGCGAGGAGGACAGGGCGTCGATGCCGCCCCGGTCGAAGTCGTGCAGCGCCGCTTCGCCCCGCACCACGTGCAGCGAGGCGCGCTTCTTCGTGGCCGCTTCAACCAGCAGGAGGGTGCCCTTCGGGAAGTCGAACGCGGCGTGTCCGACCTTTCCGGGCACTGCCGCCCCGCGCTCTCGCCAGCGAAAGCGGCCCGCGATCATCAGGTGAATGACCGCGAACAGCTCGTCCTCCAGCACCAGAACGATCCGCTTGCCGATCCGCCGCAGCTCCACCACCGACCGGCCGTCCAGCGACGACAGGGGCGGGTCGTACGTCCGGAGCAGAGAAGGCGACCGCACCCGCACCCGCTCCAGGCGCTCTCCCACCACACGGGGACGCAGCGTCTCCAGGTACGTCGCGACCTCCGGCAGCTCCGGCATGCCTCAGTGGACCGCCCGGGCTCCCTGCCTGCCCATCACGCCTCCCAGCCGCTCCGCGTCCTGCACCACGTCCGACAGCCGCGTCTCCCGGAAGAACGCCGCCACCCGCGTCGCCGTGTCCCGCCAACGGTGGTGCACCGAGCACGGATTCTGATCGCTGCACTCCTTCCGCCCCAGAAGGCACGTCCGCCGGGCCTCGATGTCCTGGAACGGCTCCACCACGTCGAACAGCGACACGGACTCCGTCGGCACCGCCAGCTCGAAACCGCCACGCGGCCCACGCACCGATCGCAGCACGCCCTCCTTCACCAGCGTATGCAGGATCTTCGACAGGTAGTTCCGCGGCACGTCCAGCGCCTCAGCGATCTCCTCCACCCGCACCCGCTCCGTCCCCTCGCGCTTGCCCAGGTAGATCATGGCCCTTAGCGCGTATTCTGCCGTGTTGGACAGCATCGCCCCTCCCACGCCGGGGGGATTTATCATAAACTGGTGTCGTATAATAACCCACACGCCGATTCCTGACCATGTACACCCTCGTACGGCGATTCATCAAGACCGGCATCGTTTTCCTGGCGCTGGGGCTCGGGCTGGGGGTTTGGCTCATGGTCCAGCGGGACCTGCTGGGCCACTGGCCGGACCCGCACCTGGTGTCGGCGCACGTGCACGCGGTGCTGGTGGGATTCGTGATGTTCCTGATCCTGGGGGTGGCGCTATGGCTGTTCCCGCGGGCGCCGACAGGCGACCGTCGATACTCGCCGGGGCGGGCGGCGGCGTCGTACTGGATCCTGGTGACCTCGACGTCGGTGCGGCTGGTGACGGAGGCGGCGAGGGCATGGGTGTCGTGGCGGTGGCTGGGTTGGCCGGTGGTGGCGAGCGGTGTGGGTCAGGTGGTGGGTCTGCTCTTCTACTTCTGGACGATGTGGACGCGGATCCGTCCCGTAGGCAGCCACCTGCGCGAGGCGAAGGGCGAGCGGTTCTGACCTGTGCGGGCGTACCCGGCCGTTCTGCTCGGTCCGGCGTGGCGCCCGGTCAGCGCGCAGCGCTCCAGGAGCCGGGCATGGCCGGATCGGCGGTGGCGCCTTCATGGTAGACCCAGGCGCCGAGCGCGGCGGCGAGGGTGAACTCGACGAGGGTCCAGGCGAGGGCGAGGACCGTTCCGCCTGGAGAGCCGGTCGTGAAGCCCATGGCCGCGTACGAGAAGGTCGGAATCAGGGAGACGAACGCCCAGAAGGTCGCGCCCACGCCGATCGCGGTGGCGGGACCCGGGCCGAAGCGGGGACGGACGGCGGCGTAGAGCCCGGTGAGGGCGATTCCCCAGAGGAACGCGACCACGACGAAGAAGGGAATGGCCCACGCAGCCATCTGCGTGTTCGCGGCCTCGAGGGCGGCGGCCATGTCGTCGGCGGCCACGAAGAGATTGAGGATCGTCTCGCTGACGTTGATCAGCAGGCCCGCAAGGAGGCCGCCGACGATCACTCGCTTTAGGTTGATGCCGTGCATGTCTCCCTCCGGGGAGAGGTGGGCCATGGTCGTGGTGCCCGCGCGCGGGTGTCCGGGCGCGGCGGCCTTCCACGGTCTTCAAAGAAGGGCCGAGCAGGGGCGTCCGTCAACGATCTCCTGCGGGCGGGAACGAGGAAGGGGCGCGGCCAGGCCGCGCCCCTTCCCGCGAGAGCGTATCCATGTCCGGTCCGCGGGCACGTGCCCGCGGACCGGGCGGGATCAGCCCTGTGCGCCGCTCGTGGCGGGCTCACGGTTGCGGTCGGACATCGGCACGAACGGCCGCGTGTCGTACCCCGTGTAGATCTGTCGCGGGCGGGAGATCGCCTGCTCGGGATCCATGAGCATCTCCTGCCACTGCGCCAGCCAGCCGACGGTGCGGCCGATGGCGAAGAGGACGGGGAACATGTCCACGGGGAAGCCCAGCGCCTTGTAGATGATACCCGAGTAGAAGTCGACGTTCGGGTACAGGTTGCGCTTCACGAAATACTCGTCTTCCAGCGCGATCTTCTCGAGCTCGACGGCCAGGTCGAGGAGCGGGTCCTTGCCCGTCACCTCGAACACCTTCGGCGCCAGCTCGCGGAGGATCTTCGCCCGCGGATCGTAGTTCTTGTACACCCGGTGGCCGAAGCCCATGAGGCGGAATTCGCCTTCCTTGGCCCGCTTCACGAACTCGCCGACCCGCTCCTTCGTCCCGATCTCGTTCAGCATCCGCAGCACCTTCTCGTTGGCTCCGCCGTGCAGGGGGCCGTAGAGCGCCGCGGCCGCAGCCGATACGGCCACGTACGGGTCCGCGTGCGAGCTGCCCACCGTCCGCATGGTGGTGGTGCTGCAGTTCTGCTCGTGGTCGATGTGCAGGATGAAGAGGACGTCCAGCACCTTCTCGAGGACCGGATCCGGCGCGTACTTCGGCTCGGACATCTTGTACAGCATGTTCAAGAAGTTGCCGGCGAAGCTGAGGTCGTTGTCCGGGTACACGTACGGCTGACCGACGCTGTGCCGGTACGCGAACGCTGCCACGGTCGGCACCTTCGCAATGAGCCGCACGATCTGCTTCTGCCGGACCTCCGGGTCCTGGATGTTCCGGGCTTCGGGGTAGAACGTCGAAAGCGCCGCCACCGTGCTCACGAACATGCCCATGGGATGGGCGTCGTGGTGGAACCCGTCGATGAACTTCTTCAGGTTCTCGTGCGTGTACGTGTGGTGCTTGATGTGGTGATTCCAGTCCTCCAGCTGCTCGGCCGTGGGCAGCTCCCCGAACAGCGTCAGGTACGCCGATTCCAGGAAATTGCTCTTCTCCGCCAGCTCCTCGATGGGGATCCCGCGGTAGCGTAGGATCCCTCGCTCTCCGTCGATGAACGTGATGGAGCTCTTGCACGAGGCCGTGTTCTTGAACGCCGGGTCGTACGAGAGCAGACCGAAATCCTCGTCGGAGATCTTCAGCTGGCGCAACGGCGCGGCGGGCGCGTTCGATCCGTACTCAGGGTACGTCCCGTGAGTGACCGGGAGCTCGAGCTGCTTTCCGGTACGATTGTCTACGACGGTGAGCGTATCCGGCATGTTGTTGGCCTCCTCGGGAAGGTGCGACGGCTCGAATGGAGCCGAATGTGCAGGGTCAGACTGCCCCCGTAAGATAGTATCTGCCTCCTCGCGAGTCGTCTGTAGGGGAGACCCGGATATCGCGCGGCGGGGATTGCCCCACCCCGGCCGGGCCATGCTTGTCGGGGAGTGCGCCGCCGGCGCGGGATGCAACCTCGCCGGCGGCGCGTAGCTTGCCCCAGTGAACGGAAGAGAATCCTCGCACACTGCGGACCAATGGAAGAAGGTGGAAGGGTCCGGATCAATCAGCGGCTGACGATCCCGTTGTCGGAGCTGGAGCTGCGGGCGACGCGCTCTGGCGGGCCGGGGGGGCAGCACGTCAACACGACGTCGACGCGGGTGCAGCTGTCGTGGGACGTGGCGGGCTCGCCGTCGCTGACGGAGCGTCGTCGTCAGCTGATCCAGTCGCGGCTGGGCAACCGGATCGACAAGGAGGGCGTGCTGCACCTGTCGGCGGA
Source organism: uncultured Gemmatimonadales bacterium (assembly GCA_963798845.1). Classification (GTDB taxonomy): domain Bacteria; phylum Gemmatimonadota; class Gemmatimonadetes; order Longimicrobiales; family RSA9; genus CAVUKA01. The sequence continues at coordinate 928,473 of CAWCUS010000006.1, forward strand.
CACGCACCGGAGCCAGCACCGGAATCGGGAAGAAGTAGTCGAGCGGTTCGGGGATCTGGTGGCGGAGGCGTTGCGGCTGCGGAAGGAGCGGAAGCCGACGCGGCCGACCAAGGCCTCGAAGGAGCGGCGTTTGCGGGCGAAGAAGCAGCGTGGCCGGCTGAAGAAGCTGAGGGGGCCCGTGATGCGGGAGGAGTAGGACGGATGGCGGTTCAGTGCGACTGCGAACAGTTCTTGCGAAAGGGGATCGGTCGTGGGTCGGCGTGGAGGGCATGATGCACGCCGGGCGAAAGGACAGCACGCGGAACGTGAACCGACAGAGGAACGTCGAGGTCTGGTGCGAAGAGTCCCGCTCTCCAACCGGGCCTGGGAGGGATGCAGGTGGCCAAAGTGGAAGCCGTCTCAGGCCTGATCAGCGATCTGCTGGAAGGGATCGCTGGGCGGATGGAGGATGTGGCCCAGGAAGCGGGCGTGTCCTATTCAGCACTGTACTCGTGGGCCACCGGCCGGCGTCGTCCGGGCCGGCGCAACCTCCAGAAGCTGGTGGAGCTGGCCGAGGACCGGTCAGACCGCCTCGACGAGCTGGCCGAGGAGCTGCGGGCGAAGCTGGAGAAGAACGGCCGGCGATCGACCGGCGAGTGAGCGTGTCGTGCGGACTCGGGCGCCGGGTCCGTCACTGCTCGCAGTGCCGGGCCCGTCACTGTTCGGCGGACCGGGTGCGGGCGACGGCGTCCACGTCTGCCGGTCGGATCCACCCGCGGCGGGCGGCGTGGGTGGCCGCTTCGAGGGTGTCGTGCACGAGGACGAGCTCGGCGGCGCCGGTGGACGCGAGCTCGGCGGCCAGGGCGTCGATCGCCTCGATCCGGCGGGCGTCGGCGACGACGCTGCGAATGTAGATGCCGAGCACCCGTCCCGGGTGGTCGTGCACCACTTCGCGGTAGATCTCGGGATCTTCCTGCCCGCTGTCCCCCACCAGCAGGAAATCGAGGTCGGGGTACGTCTCGAGGATGCGGTTGATGGCCCGGCCCTTGTGACGGCGGTGGCCGGTCGGGAGAAGGTCGTCGTGCGTTATGCCCCAGTCGCGCAGCTCCATCGGGCCGGCCGGAATGCCGTGCAGGTGGAGGAACTCGCTCAGGATGTCGTAGAGGTTCCAGGGGCTGCTCGAGACGTAGAATACGGGATTGAGCTCATCCCCGCCGGAGGTGTGCAGGGCGCGGTAGAACGCGCCCACGCCGGGGAACGGCATGCGCGTATGCACGTTCCCGAAGAGCACCTCCCTCCCCATGCGCAGCAGGCTGGTTGCGCCCGTCCGGACGACCGTGTCGTCCAGATCGCTGATGATCCCGAAGCGTGGCCTCGAGGGCACGGCCACCATGCACACGGCTCCCTTACCCTCCGGGGAGACGAGCTCGACGCCGGCGGTGTGCCACAGGCGTGACGGGTCCGGGAGGGAGTCGGGGGTGAAGGCCGCGGCGAAGTGGCCTTCGTCGTCCGAACGAGCTTCCAGAACCTGGTCCCCGAAGGAAATGCGCAAACGCGCGCCACCCACCTCGGCGCTGCCGAGGCGGCGGTAGGCGTTGGCCAGGTTCAGCCACCAGGGGTCGGCGGGCGTGGCAGGGGCGGGCGGGTCGCCGTGGAGGACCCGCCCGCGGACCCGGACGAGGGACTTCGTCCCGTAGGTGCGGTACGCCTCCACGCGGGCGGGGCGTCCCGGTCGAACGACGCGGTCCACCCTGCGGCGGAGACGGTCCACGCTCTCCTCCGTCCGCCACGCGGCCTCGGCCAAAGCCCGCTTCCAGTCCATGTCCCCCCGACGCCGACGGGAACGCGGCCGCCCGTTGCGGCGGACCGGCGCGAGGTCCATGATGCGGCCATGAATGCGACGAGGCGAATTCGCGGCCGCGTGATCATCGGCTTCCTGTCGCTCACTGCGTGCGCGGCCACTCGGGCCGTGGAGCACGGCTGGAGCCCCAATGCGGTGCCGACCGACGCGGAGTTCCGCGGTGTATCGGCGATTCCGGACGGCGGGGTGTGGCTGTCGGGACGCGGTGGGGTCGTGGCCTCGCGCGCCGCGGCCGGCGCGCCGTGGCGCGTCGACACGATCGCCGGTGCGGAGTCGCTCTTCCTCGTGGACGTGAGCGCCTTCGACTCGCTTCACGCCGTGGTGCTCGGGACCCATTTCGACGGCGGCCTCGCCCGCATCTACCGGACCGACGACGGCGGGCGGAGCTGGCGAACCACGTTCCAGGACGATCGTCCGGGCGCCTTCTACGACGGCATGGCCTTCTGGGACGACCGCCACGGCGTCGCGTTCGGCGACGCCGTCTCCGGCCGGATGACGATCATCCGTACCGATGACGGCGAGCACTGGGTCCCCGCCGACTCCGTGCCCGCCGCGCTCGAGGGGGAGGGGGGCTTCGCGGCGAGCGGAACCGCGCTCGCGCTGGCCGGCACTGGCCATTCGTGGATCGGAACGGGCGCCGGGCCGCGGGCGAGGGTCCTGCACAGCGGCGACGGCGGCCGGACGTGGAGCGTGGTGGATTCGCCGCTGCGCGGTGGTCCCACGGCGGGAATATTCGGTGTGGCTTTCCGTGACACACTGCACGGCGTGGTGGTGGGCGGGGACTACACGGACAGCACGTCGGTTCCGGCGCGGCTGGCGAGGACGGAAGACGGAGGTCGGACCTGGACTCCCGTCGCCGCGCCGGCCCCGCCGGGGGTATGGTACGGCGTGGCCTACGTGCCCGGCAGGACTCCGCCGTTGCTGGTGGCGGTGGGCCCGACCGGCTCCGCGTACTCGACAGATGACGGAGCCACGTGGCGAACGGCGGGCGACAGGGGCTACAATGCCGTCGGGTTCAGCCGAGACGGAAGCGGCTGGGCCGCGGGAGCGACGGGGACGGCGGCGCGTTGGCGCTGACCTGATCCGGGTCGCCGCGCCCAACCTCAGGCTGAACGCCCTGGACGGCATAGGCGGTGTAGATCAGAGCGGCTATGACGAGTACGACCAGCGCGACGATGGCCACGATCAGCCACTTCCTGGTCATCGGGCCGAGTGACATGGGGGGCTCGCCTCCTGGCATCGGGAATCCCTCTGGGGCTGATCGGCCGGCCTTGCAAGAAACGGCGCAGGCGCAGGCCGGACTCGCTTGACAATCGCGGCGCGCGCCGCGGAAGATGAGGACATGAACGGAATCAACGGTTTCTGGACGACGCTGCTGGTTGTCGCCGTCGTGATCATGGTGGTCTGGGCCGCCATTGCCTTCCTGAGGCGACGGGAGCGGCCGGCAGCGGCTGCGGCCGTGGAACGCGCGCCAGGGCGAACGCCAGCGCGCACCGAGGCGGAGAGCTTCGGTGACCTGGTGGAGCACGACGAGCTCCGCCGCGCGCTCTCGTCGGTGGGCTGGGTGGAGCCGACGCCGGTACAGGTCCGGATGGCGGATCTGGTGCCGAGCGGGCGTGACATCCTGCTCAGCGCACCGGAAGGGTCCGGGAAGACGGGCGCCTACATCGTCCCGGCGCTGGAGCGCCAGCTGCACCGTGAAGGGCTGTTCACCCTGGTGATCGCCCCAACGGAGGACATGGTCCGCGACATCGGCGCGCAGGCGCGCGACCTCGCGCGGGAAGTCGACCTCTGGGTCGGCGAGATCCACGGCGGCGAGCCCGCGGTGGACCAGGTGCGCGACCTCCGGGCCGGCTTCGACGTCCTCGTCGCCACGCCCGACCGGCTGCTCGAGCACATGGAAGCCGGGAACGTCCGTCTCGGCCAGGTCGAAGTCCTCGTATTCGATCCGCTCGACGCGCTTCTCCAGCGAGGGAAGCACCGCGAGATCCAGCGGATCGTGGAGAGCGCCCCGGACAACTGCCAGGTGGTATTCGTCGGCCGCACGCTCTCGAGCGAGGCGCAGGACCTGGCCCGCACGGTGATGAGCGAGCCGATGCGCGTGGAGGTGGCAGCCTCGCCCCCGCCCCCTTCCCGCCGCCCGGGCCAGCCGGCGTTCGAGCGCCCGGAGCGTGTCATCTCCGGCGCCGTCTCCGCCGGCGCGGAGGGCCAGATCGCCGGGACGGTGCGCTGGTTCAGCAACAGCAAGGGCTTCGGATTCATCGAGCCGGACGACGGCGGAGAAGACGTCTTCGTCCACCACTCCAACATCCTCGGCGACGGATTCAAGTCGCTCGATGATGGGCAGCGCGTTCGGTTCCGCCGCGTTCCTACCGAGAAGAGCCCGGAGGCGAGAGAGGTGGAGCCGCTCTGATCGGCGGCGCCGCTCCGCACCGAAGCATCGGCCCCCGGCGCGCGATCCGGGGGCCGATCTTTTGGCAGAGCGCAGGGGCTGGCAAATTCGTTGCGAGGTTTTCGGCTCGACCGGCGCGCTGATTCCCACCGCGTCCGCGTCCACATCTTGCGTATCGCCCGGTCGGAATCTGTCCGAAGACTCTCCACTGGACGGTGACGCGAATGTTCACGCTGCTGTGGTGGATCCTGTTCGGCGCCGTGGTGGGCGCCATCGCCAAGCTCATCATGCCGGGGAAGGACCCCGGCGGCTGCCTCGCCACCATCGCCCTCGGGATCCTCGGGTCTGTGCTGGGCGGATTCCTCATCGGCCTGATCTGGCCTGGCCGATCGGTGCTGACCCCGGCAGGGTGGATCGGCTCGATCGTGGGCGCGCTGCTCCTGCTCCTGCTCTACCGCCGCTGGGCCGGAAAGCACGTGGCGCCCTAGACGCGAGGGGCGGCAGGCAGGCGCCGCCGCCCCTCGCTCAGTCCGGCGCGACTCTTGAAGGAGCGTGGGTCGAGATCGCGCGAAGGAGGCAGCAGTGGCAGAACGGGAACGGCGAGAACGCCGCCGCGGTAGCGGGGCGCTGACGGACCGGCCGAGGAAGAGTCCGGTGAGTCTGCTGATCGTGATGGTGGTGGGCGTGGTGACGGTCAGCGCGGCCGCCAGCGTCCTGTTCGGGACCGGCTACGGCGATGAGACGCCCCATGGGAAGGTGCTGGGCACCCTGCAGCGGGTGGCTCGGGCCGAGGAAGCGTACCACGCGAGCAACGGTCGTTTCGCCGCCGAGCTCGGAGACCTGGCCGTAACCCCGCCCGACAGCGTCGAAGTCGCCCTGACCGTCGAGGCGGGCGAGTGGCAGGCGGTGGCCACGCACCCGATAGGGCTGTCCTGCGTGCAGTCGGGGCGCGTCGCGCGAGGGCGCGTGGTCCGGGACGAGGCCGGCTGTTTCACGACAGGCCCGTAGCGCCCCGACTCGACCCGGACCCTGCCCGTTCGCCATCTTGGTGTGAAGCTGCGACGCGCGCCTTCATCCCCCGGGAGCTCGAACGGTCCATGCAGTTCCGCGCAGCCACGCTGCTCATCCTCGCGTCCGCGCTTCCGGCCGCTGCCCAGGCGCGGTCGGGCGAACGCGTCGAATCGCTTCTTGCGGAGGGCCGCTTCCAGGAGGCCGCCTGGGCCGCGCGCGCTGTCGGCGACACCGCCAGGGCCGACTCCATCCTGAACAGGCTGCGTCGCATCCTGCTCGCCTCCCCGGAGGAGGCCACCCCGCTGTCCGTCGACAGCCAGGGCGTCTCCTACACGTTCAGGCTCACCAACGGGAGCGGGGTGGAGGCCATCTTCAAGGTCGACGGTTCGGACATCTTCTGCCCGCAGTGCGGCGCGAGCCGTGAGGTGGCGGTCTACAATGTCGATCGACTGCTGGGGGTCGACCTCACGCCGATGACCGTACCGCAGCAGATCGTGAACGGGGGCGAGACGGTCCCGGGCTCGGCCATGTACTACATCCGCGATGCCACCCGCCCCGCGGAGCACGGCGAGCGCAAGCCGGACCTCCTCCGCTTCTTCGACGCGGTCATAGGGAACAGTGACCGTCACGGCGGGAACTGGCTGGCCACGCCCGGCGGTCACGTGGTGGCCATCGACCACAACCGGGCGTTCGACTACGCGCCACTCCCGCGCTCGAAGTCGTGCTGGGAGACGGAAGTGGACTCGATCTCCAGGCCCGGGCAGCTGGGTGCCCCCTTCGAGCGCTACCGCACCCTCCCTGCCGACTCCCTCGCCGCCGCGGTCGACGGGGTCCTCGATCCCACGCTCGCCCGCCGGTTCGTGGCCATGCGCGACACCATCGTGGCGCGCATCCAGGCGCGCGTGCGCAACCCCCGCCACAAGCTCCCGCTCCACGCCTGCGCTCCTGATTGACGGGAGTTGACAGGTTCCCGGCCGCACCGGACCTTCACGCCATGAACAGACTACAGGGGAAGCTCGCGCTCGTCACCGGGGCGAGCTCGGGCATCGGAGAGGCCTGCGCCCGTCGCTTCGCGGCGGAGGGGGCGGATCTGGCACTGTGGGCGCGGCGAGCCGACCGGCTCGACCGCCTGGGCGAGGAGCTGGCGCGCGAGCACGGCGTAGCCGTCCACACCGCGGCGGTCGACGTGCGCGACCGAGAGGCGGTCCGGGAAGCCGTGGACGCGCTCCTCGAGGCGGCCGGACCTCCACACGTGCTGGTGAACAACGCCGGTCTCGCCGCCGGTCTCGACCGGGTGCAGGAAGGGAGCTTCGACGACTGGGATCGGATGATCGACACCAACATCAAGGGGCTCCTCAACGTGACCAGACTCCTCCTCCCCCCGATGATCGATGCGGGGCGCGGACACGTCATCAACATCGGCAGCACGGCCGGCCACCAGGTCTATCCCCGCGGCAACGTCTACAACGCCACCAAGTTCGGCGTCACGGCGCTGACCGAGGCCATCAACCTCGACCTCGCCGGAACGCCGCTGCGCGTCTCCAGCATCGACCCCGGCTTCGTGGAGACCGAATTCTCCCTCGTCCGCTTCCACGGGGACGAGGAGCGCGCAGGAGGCGTCTACCAGGGTTTCCAGCCGCTGACCGGCGACGACGTGGCCGACGCCGTCGCCTACGCAGCCAACCTGCCACCGCATGCGAACGTCCTGCGCATGGTGCTCCTGCCCAGCGCGCAGCGGAACGCCTACGTCGTCGACCGTGAAACGAGAGCCTGAAATGGTCATCCGCGCCGTTCTCTTCGTCGCCCTCCTCGGCACCTTCACCGCCTGCGCCTCCGCCGGCCAGGGCGCCGGAAGCGGGGATTCGCAGGTCATCACGCAGGACGAGCTGGCGGATGCCGCCCAGACGAATCTCCTCGACCTCATCCAGTCGATCCGGCCCCACTGGCTCCGCTATCGGGGCAGCACCAGCTTCACCCATGAGCCCGAGATCGTGGTCTACGTCAACGGCGTCCGCGCCGGCAGTCTGGACGAGCTCTCCCGAATCTCGCCGGTCAACGTGAGGGAGGTCCACCGCTACACCGCTGCGCAGGCCCAGTACCGGTTCGGCGTGGGGAACGTGCATGGCGCCATCGACGTCACCACGAAGACGCGGTGACACCGCGATGAGGAGAGCACGCGCGGGCGAGGCGGTGTGCGCCCTGGTTTGGCTGGCCGGAGTGCTGGCGGGGTGTGGCGCTCCTGCGGTGCCTGCGTCGTCTCCGCCTGTCGAGCGGCGGTGGCCGGCCGATTTCGCTGCGCAGGTGATGGTGCCGGCGGAGGCACCGGCCCGGGCGGACTCGGGGATGGTGGTGTCGGCGCAGCTGCTGGCGAGCCAGGTGGGCGCGCAGGTGCTGCGCGAAGGCGGCAACGCAGTGGACGCCGCGGTGGCGACCGGGCTGGCGCTGGCAGTGGTGTACCCGCGGGCCGGCAACATTGGGGGCGGCGGGTTCATGGTCGTGCGGCTGCCGGACGGGCGGGCGACGACCGTGGACTTCCGGGAGCGGGCGCCGGCGGCCGCTGGCGCGGGGATGTGGCTGGACTCGGCGGGCGAATACAGCCAGACGCTGCACCACATGAGCTACCGGTCCGTGGGTGTGCCCGGGACCGTGGCGGGATTCGAGTTCGTGCACGGGCGGTACGGCCGCCTGCCGTGGGCGGACCTGGTGGAGCCGGCTGTCCGGCTCGCGCGCGACGGATTCGAGCTGACGCCCGGGCTGGCGGCATCGCTGGCGGGCGTGCTCCCGGATCTGGCGAAGTACCCGGCGAGCGTGGCGGCGTACACGGACCATGGCCGCCCGTACGAGGCTGGGGAGGTGCTGCGCCAGCCGGACCTGGCCGCAACACTGGAGCGGATCCGGGACCGGGGTGCCGCCGGCTTCTATCGGGGTGAGACCGCGCGCCTGATCGCGGCGGAGATGGAGCGGGGCGGTGGGCTGATCACGGCCGAGGACCTGGCGGCCTACCGTGCAGTGGAGCGTGCTCCGGTGACCGGGACGTACCGCGGCTACGGTATCATTGGGATGCCGCCGCCGTCGAGCGGCGGGGTGGTGCTGGTGGAGATGCTGGACATCCTCGAGGGGTACGACCTCGGGTCGATGCGGCACAACGGGGCGGAGTACCTGCACTATCTGGCGGAGGCGATGCGCCGGGGCTACCGCGACCGGGCGCGGTACCTGGGCGACCCCGACTTCGTCGACATGCCGGTGGAGCGGCTGACGAGCAAGGCGTACGCGGCGGAGCAGCGCGCGACCATCGACCCGTACGCGGCCTCGGAATCGGCCGTGGAGGATGTGCAGCCGGCGTCGGAGAGCAGGGAAACGACGCACTACTCGGTGGTGGACGGCGACGGCATGGCGGTCGCGACGACCTACACGCTGGAATACAGCTACGGGTCGCGGATCGTCGTGGCCGGAGCGGGCTTTCTGCTCAACAACGAGATGGGCGACTTCAACGCGGCGCCCGGGCTGACCACACGCGGCGGCCTCATCGGGACGGAGGCCAACCTCGCCGCTCCCGGCAAGCGGATGCTGTCGAGCATGACGCCGACGATCGTGACGCGCCCGGACGGGACGCTGTTCGCGGTCATCGGCACGCCGGGCGGCCGGACCATCATCAACTCGGTCCTTCAGGTGACGCTCGACCTCATCGATTTCCACATGGGCGTCCTGGAGGCGGTGGAGGCGCCGCGGATCCACGAGCAGTGGCTCCCCGACCGCGTCACCATGGAGTGGGCGGCGTGGGGCGACACGGTGATCGCAGACCTGGAGCAGCGCGGGTACGTGCTGGACGTGGGCGGGACGCAGGGCACCGTTCACGCCATCGAGATCGCCCCGGACGGCACACGACTGGGGGCGCCCGACCCGCGCGACCCCGACGCGGCCGCGGTGGGCAACTAGAGCCCGGCCGCTACCACCAGCGGGCTTCCGCCCGGGTCGGCCGCAGGGGAGCCCTCCCACGCTTGGCCGCGACGCGATTCCGGTTCTCGAACAGCTTGATCAGGAGCACGCCGGCGATGAAGCCGCCGATGTGCGCGAATACGGCAACGCCGCCGGTGGCGGAGGGGCTCACCGAGCCGGCGAGCACCTGGAGGGCGAACCACTCGCCCAGGATGAGCCAGGCGGGGATCGGGATCACCCGGATGAAGATGATGATGATGAAGAGGGTGTGGATCCGGACGCGCGGGTAGAGCAGCAGGTACGCGCCCATCACTCCGCTGATCGCGCCCGAGGCCCCGACGGTGGGAATGGGTGATCCCGGCGCGCTGTACACGTGGGTGACGGCGGCGATGGTGCCGGTGAGCAGGTAGAAGACCAGAAAGCGAACGTGCCCCGTGCTGTCCTCGATGTTGTTCCCGAAGATCCACAGGAACCACATGTTGCCCAGCAGGTGCAGCCAGCCGCCGTGCAGGAACATGCTCGTGAACACTGCCAGCCCAGCGGAACCCGCCCAGCTCGCACGGGAGCGCGTGCACCCCCGGTGGCAGCGGCGCGAGGCGGCCCGTGAGCTCGGCCGGTATGGCGCCGAAGGCGCACACCGAGTCGCGCAGCACGGTCGGCTCGATTCCCGCACCCTGGATCATCACCCAAACCGCCACGTTGATGGCGATGAGCAGGATGGTGATGATAGGGAAGCTGTCGGTCGGGTTGTCGTCGTAGAGAGGGAACATGGAAGCAACCTAGGCGGCCGCCGCCGTCCGCGGGAGACGGGGCGGCGTTCGACCCGACTGTCCGGAAATGGGCGGGTCGGTCCGGTTCCGGTACAGCGGCGGCCTCCGGGGGCGCCGGGCTCAGGCTGGTTCAAATCTCCATTTCACAGGCGCTTCCGGAGTGCGCCGCCCGTGTGGCACCGTGGTTGCCCCCTGGACTCCGCCGTCGGCCGTCGCCACCCCCCCTGACCGGTGTCTCCATGCGCGACCTGATCCGCGACCTCCGTCTCGCCTTCCGCACGCTGCGACGCCGTCCGCTCTTCCTCGGGGCCGCCGTGCTGACGCTCGCCCTCGGGACGGGGGCGGGGGCAGGTGTGTTCAGCGTGGTGGAGTCGTCACTGATCCGGCCGCTGCCGTTCCGGGAGCCGGACCGGCTCGCGGTGGTCTGGGGCGTGGCGGGCCCGGAGCGGGACGTGCGGGGTGCGTCCGTGGTGGAGATCCGCGACTGGGACGAGGCTGTGGACGCGCTGGGGCCACTGTCGCGCTACAACGCGACGACCGTGAACGCGAGCGGCGAGGGGGAGGCGACGCAGCTCCGAGCGGAGATGGTGTCGCCGGGCTTCTTCGGGATCCTGGGGGTGGCGCCGGCGCTCGGCCGCGCGCTCGTCGCCGAGGACGACGAGCCCGGCGCGGCCGGGAGCGCGGTGATCTCGTACGACCTCTGGCAGCGGCGGTACGGAGGTGACGGCGCTGTGCTGGGTCGGGAGGTCCTGCTGAACGGGACATCGTTCTCGATCGTGGGCGTGATGCCGGCGGGGTTCAGGGGTCTGAGCTTCGACACGGAGGTGTGGCTGCCGCTGGGCCCGTTCGCGACGCCCGACCTCTTCGCGCAACGGGGCGGTCGCTGGCTCGCGGCGGTAGGCCGGCTTGCGCCGGGGGCGGGAATGGACGCCGCACAGGCGCAGCTGGACGCGGTCGCGGCGAGGCTGGCCGAGGCGTACCCCGAGACCAACGGTGACCGCGGCGCGATGCTGCTCCCGCTCCGCGACTTCTACGTGGCGGGCAGCCGATCGCTCCTGCTCATGGTGCTGGGCGCCGTCGCGCTCCTGATCGCGGTGGCCTCCGCCAACGTGGCCAACCTGCAGCTGGTGCGGGCGCTGGAGCGGAACCGCGAGCTGGCCGTGCGCCACGCCCTGGGTGCCGGTCGGGGCCGGATCGCGCGGGAGCTTCTGGCGGAGAGCGTCGTCCTGGCGATCCTCGGTGGGGCGGCGGGGCTGGCGCTGGCGTGGCTCGGGCTTGGCGCGCTCGTGCCGCTGATCCCGGTGGGAGTCCTGCCGCCCTACGCCTCGCCGTCGGTGGACCTGCCCGTTCTGGCGTTCGGCCTGGGCGTTGCGCTGCTCACGGGACTGGCGTTCGGGCTGGTCCCGGCGCTCAGGGGCGGGATCGTGGACGTGGGGGCCGTGCTGCGGAGCGGCGGCCAGAGGATGACGCAGGGAAGCGGCTCGCGGCGCCGCGCGGGGGCGCAGCAGGTCATCGTGGTGGGGGAAGTCGCCCTGACGCTGGTCCTGCTGGTGGGGGCGGGGATGGCGCTCCGGAGCCTGCGGGAGCAGCTGGCGATCCGGCCCGGGTTCCGGGCGGATGGCGTGCTCGCGGCGACGGTGTCGCTCTCGGGCGCCGACTACGATCGGGCCGGCAGGGCGGCGTTCGCCCGGGACCTTCTGGAGCGCGTCGAATCCGTGGCGGGCGTGGACGCCGCGGCCCTGACGTCGGACCCGCCGCTGCGCGGGAGCTCGAGCGCCGCATTCATCTTCCGGGCGGAGGACCCGGTCTCGCCGGAGACCCGGATCCGCTTCTACCGCCACTCGGTGACGCCATCCTTCTTCGCGACGCTGGGCATCCCCATCGTGCGCGGTCGCGGCTTCACCGACGCGGACGAGGAGGGCTCCCCGCCGGTGGTGGTGGTGAGCGAGGCGTTCGCGGCCCGGGTGTGGCCGGGCCAGGGTGCCTTGGGCCGCCGCGTCCTGCTCGGCGACGACACCGCCACCGTGGTCGGAGTGGCCGGCAACGTCAGGCAGCGCACGCTCACCACCAGCCTCATGGACCCGGGTGAGGATCCAGACGTCTACATCGCCTACGCGCAGCTTCCCACGGGGAGCTTCGACATCCTGGCGCGGACCCGCCGCGACGCCGGGCTCCTGGCCGCGCCGATCCGAGCGCAGCTGAGCGCGCTGGACCCGTCGCTCCCGCTGTTCGCGGTGGCCCCGCTCGGCGATGCCCTGGCGGCGCAGACGGCGCTCTCCCGGCTCGTCTCCGTGCTTCTCGGCGTGTTCGCCGCGCTGGCGCTCGCCGTCGCGGCCGTCGGGCTCTACGGCGTGCTGGCATTCGTGGTCCGGGGGCGCAGGAAGGAGCTCGCCGTTCGGTCCGCCATGGGCGCGGAGCCGTGGCAGCTGCTGGCCGACGTGGTGCGCCACGGCCTCGTGCTCGGGGCCATCGGGGTGGCGATCGGCCTCGCGGGCGCCGTGGCCGCCGGCCGTCTCGCCGCTTCGCTCCTCTACGGAGTGGGGGCGGTCGAGCCGCTGGTGCTCGCCGGCACGGCGCTGCTCCTGCTCCTCATCACCGCGGCAGCGAGCTGGCTCCCGGCCCGACAGGCGACGCGGGTTGATCCCGCCGGGGTGCTGGCGGAGGAATAGCGGCTCGGGCGGATCGTCGTCTACCGGCTCCCGCCGCCCGGCGCGATGCCGCGCAGGAAGCCGAAGACAGACGGCCAGGCCTGCCGGATCGCCTCCAGGTTGGCCCCGTCCCGCCCCGATTGCTGCCGTGCGAACCCATGGCCGGCCCCGGGGAATACGTGCGCGGTGTAGCGGCCGCCGAGCACCGACTCGGCCCGCGGGACAGTGGCGGTGACGCGCGCATCATCGCCGCCGTACAGACCGAGCACGGGGGTGCGCACGCGCCCGAGAGCGGCCGAGTCCGGCGACGTGCCATAGAAGACGATGGCCGCCATGAGGCTGTCCGCATAGCGCGTGGCGTGCTGGAAGGAGGTGGTGCCTCCCCAGCAGAAGCCCAGGGTCGCGTACCGTGGCTGCGCGGCGGGAAGGCCCATGGCGTACTCGGCCGCGGCCCGGATCCTCCGCTGAACCTGGTCGGCGTCGAGCTCCCGGATGGCGGCTACCGCGGCCTGCCGCTCGGGGTCGCCTGCCCCCGTGGTGGGGATGTCCTGGCCCGACAGCAAATCCGGAGCGACGGCCAGGTAGCCCTGCTTCGCCACGTCGTCCGCCACCGCGCGGACCCAGTTGGTGAGGCCGAAGATCTCGTGGATGACGACGACCACCGGCGCAGGCCCGCTCCGCTCCGGGTAGACGACCCAGGCCCGCAGGCTGTCCGCGCCGCCGGCGGACACGGTCACCCATTCGCCATGGCGGGGTGATGCGTTCAGGGCGTCGACGGCGTGCTCGGCGTCGGGTGGAAGGACGTCGCCCGGCGCCTGCGCCCGGGCCTGGGCGGCGAACAGGGTCAGCGCGAGGACGAAGGTGAAACGTGTGCGGGGCATGACGCGCTCCTGGTCCGAGGGGAGAGGTCGGGCGCCGGGACGTGGCCGGAGAGCCAAGATGAAGCCGTCCGGCGCGTCGGGACAAGGCGGTCAACCGTACTTGTGCAGGATTCTCCGCACGGTGTTCAACGTACGCATCGTACTGCTCGCTCCGCCGGTGAGGCGGCCCGGATCGGAGGCCGGGATGACGGAGTCGCTCAAACGCCCTCGTCGGAACCAGAAGATCTCGCGGCCACGGGCCCTGAACAGGTCGTCGGGCGTCTCCATTGACGCGAGATCGCGCAGCACGGAATCGGGCGGCGCGGCGTGCAGGAAGATGACGTGGACCTTGAACCCTTCCTGCTCGGCGGCGGCCGCTTCCGGGAATGCGGCGACCTGCTCGAGCGCGTGCATCCGGCGAAGGAAGGTATCGACCGGGTAGGCCAGCGACGCCTCCAGGTGCGAGCCGAGGCGGGTGGCAAGGGCATCCACGTCCTCGCCCGGGTCGTCGAACACCACGTTCCCGCTGGCCAGGAAGGTGGCCACGTTCGCCAGACCGGCGGCGGCGACGACTTCGGACAGCCGGTCCATGGTCAGCCGTCGCCTCCCCAGGTTGATGCCGCGGAGGAATGCGACGATCCGGAGCACGCGCCGGGGGCTGCCCGGTCATCATGCCGGCCTCACGAGAGACCCGTGGTGGCAGGCGTGCGCGGAGGCGAGTCGGGGTCGAAGACCAGGCGTTTCAGCTCCCGCCGCATGCGCACCCGCACCCGGGCGACGAGGAACAGCGCTACCCCGGCGAGCCCCACCGTGAGCCCCCACCAGAGACCCCGTGGGCCGGCGCCGGTCGCGAACGCGAGGTACACCCCGACGGGAAGTCCCAGCATCCAGAACGAGACGAGGTTGGCGATGAAGGGCGCGGTGGTGTCGCCCACGCCGCGCAGCACGCCCGCGCTCACGACCTGGAGGCCATCGAACACCTGGAACACGCCCGCGATCGGGATCAACGAGAGGGCCACGGCCGTGACGGCCGGGTCGTCGGTGTACAGGTTCGTGAGCAGCGCCGGCGAGGTCAGGAAGAGCACGGCCGTACAGCTCATGAACCCCACGCCGCTGGTGAGCGCGGCCGCCACGGCGCTGCGCGCGCCCGCGCTGTCGCTCCTCCCCACCGCCTGGCCGACGCGCACCGACCCTGCCTGTCCGATGCCGAGCGGGACCATGAACGTGAGGGAGGCGAGGTTGATCGCCACCTGGTGCCCGGCCATCTGCTCGGTCCCGAGCCATCCCATCAGCAGGGCGACGGCGCCGAACGCGCCGACCTCGAGCTGCATCTGCGCGCCCACCGGGGCGCCGAGACGGAGCATGCGCAGGAGGGGCCGGAGGCGCAGCATCTCGCGCCTGTCGGCCTTCAGGTAGGGGCCGAGACGGGCGAACGCGAGGGCGCCCAGCCCGAGGAACATGGTCCAGCGACTGACGGTCGAGGCCCATCCGGTCCCCACCGGCCCGAGGGCCGGAAGCCCGAAGCGCCCGAACACGAGCGTCCAGTTGAGCGCCACGTTGACCACGTTGGCGGCGACAATGGCGATCACCACCGGCCGGACGCGATCCATGGACTGGAGCGTCTGGCGCAGCACGACAAAACCAAAGAACGCGACGATACCGGGCGTCGCCGCGTCGACGTAGCCGGCCGCCAGCGTGATCACGTCCGCGGGCTGGCGGAGCAGGATCATGACGGGACGCGCAAGCGCCAGGGGCACGAGCGCCAGGAGCGACAACACGCCGGCAAGCACGAGCCCGCGCTGGAGCCCCCGGGCGATGGCGGGCTCGTCCTCCGCCCCCACGGCCTGGGAGATGACCGGGTCCAGCGCGAAGAGCACGCCCATCCCGAACACCGCCACCCCGAAGAAGTACAGGTTGCCGAGGGCGACGGCGGCGAGCGCGGTACCCGAGACGCGCCCGACCATCATGGTATCCACCACCCCCATCAGCATGAGACCGACCTGCACCGTGACGATCGGCACGGCGAGGCGGATGAGCGACGCGAACTCGCGGGCGGGCGGGAAGGCGGGGGTGCGCATGGGCGGGAGGATAATCGAAGTCGCCGTAGCGCGGGAGGGCGGAGCCGCACGCCCCTGGCGCCGCCTCGATCGCGCGCCCAGTTTCCGGGCGGCCCCCCCCAACGTACGGACGTCACGACACGAACACCCCGAAGACGGGAACGGCAACCATGAGGATGGCACGCTCGCTGCTCGCGCTCACGCTCCTCTCGCTGGCGGCCGCCCCGGTGGCGGCGCAGGAGGACAGCTCATCCACCTACCGCGGTCTTGCCCTGCGGGAGATCGGGCCGGCCATGACGTCGGGGCGGATCGCCGACCTCGCGGTGAATCCCGCCAATCCGGCGGAGTACTACGTGGCCACCGCCTCCGGTGGCGTCTGGAAGACGACGGACGCCGGGATCAGCTACCGTCCGATCTTCGACCACGAGGGCTCCTACTCCATCGGCGTGGTGGCGCTCGACCCGTCGAACCCGCACGTGGTATGGGTGGGGACGGGGGAGAACAACGCGCAGCGCAGCGTGTCCTACGGCGACGGCGTCTACAAATCGGAGGACGGCGGGAAGAGCTGGAAGCGGGTGGGGCTGGAGTCCAGCGAGCATGTCGGCCGGATCGTCATCGACCCCCGCAACACGGACGTGGTGTACGTCGCGGCGCAGGGCCCGGTGTGGAGCGCGGGCGGCGACCGGGGGCTGTACAAGACCACGGACGGCGGGAAGACGTGGTCGAAGGTGCTGGATGTCAGCGAGAACACGGGCGTGACCGACCTCGTCATGGATCCGCGCGACCCGGACCTGCTCATCGCGGCGGCGTGGCAGCGGCGGCGTCACGTGTGGACCTACATCGGCGGGGGCCCCGAGTCGGCGCTGTACCGGTCCACGGACGGCGGCGCGAGCTGGACGAAGCTGACGAAGGGCCTCCCTTCCGGCGACGTGGGTCGCTACGGCCTCTGCATCTCCCCGGCTGACCCGGACTTCATATACGCCATAGTGGAAGCGAGCGGGGAGCAGGGCGGCGTGTACCGGTCCACCGACCGTGGCGCATCGTGGACGAAGCGCGACAGCTACAACGGCAGCGGCAACTACTACAACGAACTGATCTGCGACCCAAAGAATCGGGACGTCGTGGCGGCCATGGACACGTACGCCATGATCACCACCGACGGCGGGAAGACGTGGGAGCGGCTGGGCGAGAAGAACAAGCACGTGGACAACCACGCGCTCTGGATCGACCCGGCCGACACCGACCATTACCTGATGGGCACGGACGGCGGGCTCTACGAGAGCTACGACCGGGGCGCCAGCTGGCAGTTCAAGCCAAACCTGCCGGTGACCCAGTTCTACGACGTTGCCCTGGACAACGAAAAGCCGTTCTACAACGTGTACGGCGGCACCCAGGACAACTTCTCCATGGGCGGGCCGTCACGGACCATCTCCAGCGCGGGCATCGTGAACGCGGACTGGTTCGTCACGGCGGGCGGCGACGGGTTCCAGAGCCAGGTGGACCCGGAGAACCCGGACATCGTCTACGCGGAGAGCCAGTATGGCGGGCTGCAGCGCTACGATCGGAAGAGCGGCGAAGGGGTGTACATCCAGCCGCAGCCGGAGAAGGGGGAGGCGCTGCGCTGGAACTGGGACTCGCCGCTCCTGATCAGCCCCCACTCGCCCACGCGGCTCTACTTCGCCGCCAACCGGCTGTACCGCAGCGAGGATCGGGGCGACAGCTGGCGCGCCATCAGCCCGGACCTGTCTCGGCAGCTCGATCGGAACAAGCTCCCCGTCATGGGCAGGGTGTGGGGGATGGACGCGGTGGCGAAGAACGCCTCCACCACGATCTACGGCAACGCGGTGGCGCTGACCGAGTCGCCGGTGCAGGAGGACCTGCTGTACCTGGGCACGGATGACGGCCTGATCCAGGTGACCGAGGACGCCGGAGGGCAGTGGACCCGGTACGATCGGTTCCCGGGCGTGCCGGAGCGGACGTACGTGGACGCCGTCATCGCCTCGCGGCACGATGCGTCGACCGTTTACGCGGCGTTCAACAACAAGAAGAACGGGGACTTCAAGCCGTACCTGGTGAAGAGTACGGACAAGGGGAAGCACTGGGCGTCCATCGCAGGGGACCTCCCGGAGCGCGGCTCCGTGTACACGCTCGCCGAGGATCCGGTGGACCCGCAGCTCCTCTTCGCGGGCACGGAGTTCGGCGTCTTCTTCACGCGCGACAGCGGTCAGCACTGGGTCCAGCTGAAGGGCGGGATACCGACGATCGCCGTGCGCGACCTGAAGATCCACGAGCCGGAGAACGACCTGGTGCTCGCCACGTTCGGACGCGGATTCTGGGTCCTGGACGACTACTCTCCGCTGCGCGGCGCCGACGCGGCGACGCTGTCCGCGGACGCGCACATCTTCCCGGTCCGCGACGCGCTCCTCTATATCGTGAAAGATCCGTTCGCCTACGCCGGGAAGGGGTTCCAGGGAGAGAGCTACTACGGCGCGGACAACCCGCCGTTCGGGGCGGTCTTCACGTACTATCTGAAGGACGACATCGAGACGCGGGAGGAGGCGAGGCACGAAGCGGAGAAGGAGACCGCGAAGGCCGGGCGGGACGTCGCCTACCCGAGCTTCGAGGAGATGCGAGCGGAGGACCGGGAGCAGGACCCCTACCTGCTATTCACCATCACGAAGCCGTCGGGCGACGTGGTGCGCCGCATCGCGGCGAAACCGTCGAAGGGGATGCACCGGATCGCGTGGAACCTGCGCTACCCGGCCAGCACGCCGGTGGACGCGAGCGGCGCGTTCAAGCCGCTGGAGGAGGGGCGTGACGGGCCCTACGTCGCGCCCGGTGCGTACCGCGTATCTCTCGCCAGGGTGGTGGACGGGGTGCCGACCGAGCTGGTGGCGCCCGTCGAGTTCCAGGTGGTGCCGCTGAACAACGCGACGCTGGCCACGAGCGACCGCGACGCGCTGGTCGCGTTCCAGCAGGAGGCGGACGCGCTGCTTGGCCAGGTGATGAGGGCGTCGCGTCGCCTGGACGAGGCAGCGACCACGCTGGCCAGCGTGAAGCAGGCCACGCTCCGATCCACCCGCGTGCCCACGAGCGTGCTTCAGCAGGCGAGGGAGCTGGAAGAGCGGATCGCCGATCTTCAGGTCCGGCTGGACGGAGATCAGAGCGTGGCGGCGCGGCAGTTCGAGACCACGCCTTCCATCAGCGACCGGGTGCAGACGGCCGTCTACTCGTCGTACGGCGCCACTTCCGCGCCGACGGGGACGCAGCGGGACCAGCTCGCCATCGCGAAGGACCAGATGGCCGAGGTGGCACCGGCCGTTGACGCGCTGGTGCGGGACGTCCGCGCGCTGGAGTCGCGGCTCGAGGAGATGGGGGCGCCGTACACGCCGGGACGCCCCTCCGGCGACAGCGACAGATAGCAGGCGCATTCACTGTCGGGCCGGACGGGAAAGCGGCTGGCGGGTCACCCCGCCAGCCGCTTTCCCGTTTCCCCTGCCACCGGTGCGGCGACGGTGTGTTCTCAGAAGAGCTCGTAGCGTCCGCGGTCCACGTCCTCGAGGAGGTCCTGGAGTCGCCGCCAGACACCGTGGATCTCGCCCCGGGTCAGGCCCAGCTGGATCCGGTCGCCGTGGCGGCGGACGCCCCGGTCGGCCGAAAGGTTCGGCCCGGGCGGCACGGATTCGAGGAGCCGGTCGGGGCCGATCCGGAACTCCGCGACGGTCTCGAGCTGCGCCGTGAGGTCGTCCTCGGTCAGGGTGCGCAGACGCTCGACGGTGGAGCGCGGGAGGCGCTTCACACGGATGCGCCGCCATTCCGCGCCGCGGTTGCTCGCTTCGCTCGCGAAGGCGACACCGTTGTCTACCGAGTACACGCGCGGTCCGGTGGAGTCGCGGGAGATCAGGAAGTTGCCGGCGTTCGAGTCGGAGTGCCGGACCAGGTAGGTGAAGAGGTTGAAGTTGCCGATGGCGCGGGCGTAGGCGGTGTCGGTCTCGACGCGGTCCGGCTGCCAGAAGTCCTCGGGCGTGACGTTGAAGAGCCAGTACTGGAGCGCGACGACGACGGACTCGGTATCCAGGAACGTGGCGTGGGCATTCGGGTTCAGCGTGCGGTACCAGACCAGCGGGAATGCGCGCAGGACCGTGGGCGGCACCACGATCTGGCTGTTGTCCAGGAACAGCCGCTGGAGCTGGTACGCGGCCACCTCGTAACGCGGGCTGTTGTTGAATGCCTCGCCACCCGGGGCCGCCGGCGCCCACTTCGTCACGAACATCTCGCCGTCGCCGAACTTCAGCGCCATGCGGCTGGTTCGGTCCCCCTCGAACCGCGAACCTCGCTCGTCCACGATCGTGAACGCCCCGTGATGGAGCCGCGCATCGATGGTGTCCACGGGAGCGAGGAAGTTGCCCTGGGCGCGGGCGCCCGGGACGAGTGCGAGCCAGAGCAGCGCAGAGAGGGCGGCGGAGTGTGAACGGTGGATGCGGATCATCGGATCCTCCTACCGCCCCGGTGCCGGGCTGCCGGCGGGGGCGGGCTGGGTTGACGGGTCGCGATTCGGCCTTGCCGAGGCGGGGAGCCGGACGGGGAGGCGGACCGTGAACCGGGTGCCTTTCCCCGGCTCGCTCCGGATGTCGATGTGGCCATGGTGCCGATCCACGATCTGGCGCGTGATGAGGAGACCCATGCCCATTCCCATGCGCTTCCCCTTGGTCGTGAACCCCGGATCGAAGATGCGCGCGAGGTTGTCTGGAGCAATGCCGACGCCCGTGTCCTCCACGTCGATGGCGACCTCGTCCCCCTGATGGCGCGTGCGGATCGTGATGGTGCCGTTGCCGTGCATGGCCTGCGCGGCGTTCACGATGAGGTTCATGAAGACCTGGTGGACCTGGTTCGGATAACACTCCACCCGCGGCAGCGCTCCGTACTCCTTCACGACCTCCACTCGGCCCTTGAGCTGGTGGTCCACGATGGCGAGCGTGCTCTCGAGCCCCTCGTGCAGGTCGGCGAAGTCGACTTCCGAGCGATCGTCCCGGCCGAAGGTGCGCAGGCTGGTCACCAGGCGCATCATCCGGTCGACCGCCAGGTTGTTTGTATCCGTTACGCCGTCCACTGCCTTGACAATGCGTCGGACATCCTCGAGCTCGTCCTCGTCCACGACCTCGTCGGCGAGGATCTCCCGGAGCCGGGTCAGCGCCCGGTGGATCGTGTCGTGGTTGCTGTGCAGCGCGCCGAGAGGAGTGTTGATCTCGTGCGCCACGCCAGCGATCAGGTTTCCGAGCGTGGCCAGCTTCGCGGACCCGACCAGCTCGGCCTGCGCGCTTCGCAGCTTGGCGTAGGCCGCTTCGACCTCATCGTGAGACTGCTGGATGCGGTCCGACATCTCCGTCAGCCGGTCGTTCGCCCGGGCGAGCTCACGGCTCTGTCGCCTGCCGGCTTCGGCGTACCGTCCGACCACGGTCGACAGCCCCGCGATGACCGACATGGAGATGAAGAAGGCGCCCAGCGCGTAGCGGGGCTGGGCGTACTCCGGGTCGATGGCGGAAAAGAGGGCGCCGGCCGGGACGGCGCCGACCGCTTCCGCCAGGATGAGCGCGGCGCTGGCGACGATGGCCATGGCCGAACCGGCCATCCCCCAGCCGCCGGGGTAGAGCATGTTCCACTCCACCGCCGGGAACAGGAGGAAGAGCGTCGCCAGCCAGCTGCTCGCCCCGATGTAGTGGGCCACGAGCACGGCCGCGAGGATCTCCAGGGAGAAGACCGCGAAGCGGAAGAAGAAGAAGTAGGGTGTGTGGCGGTGGGCATCGAGCCACATCAGGGCCAGGGAGGAGGCGGAGAACCAGACGGCGGTGATGGCGAAGAAGCGGACATCGAGCGGGAGACGGAGCACGGCGAGGAAGAGCGCCCCGGCGGCGAGCGACCAACCCGCCACCGCCGCCCGTGCGCGGATCGGCCGGTAGAGCGGGGCCTCCGTTGCACTCACAGGAAGGCCTTCACCAGGCGGCGCCGGATCTCGAACAGCTCCGAGTGCGCGTCCTCGAGAGCCATGACGCGGCTTTCCAGCTCGTTGAACAGTGTCGAGCGCTCCACCCCGTTCCGGATCACCAGCTTCAGGTGCTCGTTGTTCCAGGGCTTCTCGAGGTAGTAGTAAAGCCCCGCCTCGTTGATCGCGCGGATCGCGTTCTCCTTGTCCGCGTACCCGGTGAGCAGGATGCGCGTGGCCTGCGGCTTCTTCGACCGGAGGTTCCGCAGGAACGTGATGCCGTCCATCTCCGGCATCATGAAGTCCGCGACCACCACGCTCACGGGCTCCGACTCCACGTCCTCCAGGGCTCGCAGCGGAGAGGTGTAGGTGAGGATCCGGTAGGAGGTCTCCAGCTCCAGGAAGCTGCGGAGCGCCGTGGCGACCATGTCCTCGTCGTCCACGATCATGACGGTAGGCGTCTGCGGGTCAGGCATTTTTCACGAAAGCGGCGAGGAGCGGTGGTCAGGCCACCAGCGTGCGGACGCGGCGCGCCAGCCCCTGGAGCAACCCGAGGGCGAGCTCGGCGTGGTCCGCGAGGAGATCGTAGAAATCGGCCCGGGCGATGCGCAGGAGCCGGCTGGGCATTACCGTGGTGGCCGTCACCAGGCTCGGCGCCTCGTCGATGAGGGCCCAGGTCCCGAACGCCTGCCCCGGGCCCGCTAGCAGGCGCTGGTCCGCCACCCCACGCATCTCGACCCTGCCATCCACCACGACGTAGAGCGCATCGGTCGGCTCGTCCTCCCGGATCAGCACGGTCCCTGCCTCCACCTCGACCTCCTCGGCGATGGACGCCAGCAGCGCCAGGTGCGCGCTGCGCGCATCCTGGAGCAGGTCGATCTTCTGGAGCAGGAAGACCTTCTCGATGAGATCCATGGAGCTCCGCGTGCCGGCGTCGCCGTCCGCCAGCAGGCGTTCGGCCAGCGTGCGCAGGTCACCGCGCGTGGACGGAACGATGATACCACGAACCGCCTCCAGGCTCCAGTGCGCTCCGATCTCGATCAGCGTCGCCACGGCCAGGCGGGCGATCCACGGGTCTCCGTCCAGGAGGAGCGGGGCCAGCGTGACGTCGGGTGCGGGGGTCCCGCGCGGCAGGCGAGCCTCGCCCAGGACCGGTCCCACCTTCTCGAACAGGCTGCGATCGAGCACCTCCTCCAGCCATTCCACGGCGTTCGCGCTGGACGACCGCTCGCCGGCGCGGACGGCGAGGAAGCAGCGGTACACCTCGTCGTGGGGGTAGAGCAGGCCCATGAGCCGGAACACCCCCTCCTGGCGCTCGGACCACGCCTCCTTCAGCGACCGCGCCAGGAGCGATGCGGCGGGGCCGCGCGCCTCCAGGCGGTGGAGGCAGCCCCGGGCCATGGCGTAACGGGCCGCGGCGTCCACCTCGCGGAAGATGCTGGCCAGGACCAGGTCACGGTCGAAGCTCAGGTCGGGAAACCGGGCTCGCAGCTGGCTCAGCGCTTTCAGCGTGCGATAGTCCAGGAGCTGGTCCGTCTCCGGCGCGACGACGCTGTGCAGCATCAGCGTCGCCGCCTTCTGGTCCGCGACCCTCGCCAGCACCGACGGGATGTGCCGCCGGATCGACGGGTGCGCCGACTCGTCCAGGAGGTAGCTGCCGAGGATGTCGACCGCGCGGGGTCCCTGGTCGGCGAGGGCCTCGCGCGCGGCGTGGCGCGTGCCCGGCGCCTTCAGCCCGGCGATGATCGCGGCGTGGAAGTCCGGCTCGCCGATCAGACCGGCGCTGCGGATCGCGGCCGAGGCCACGAGGGGGTCGGGGTCGTGGAGGAACGGTTCCAGCAGCTCGCGGGCACGGGGGTGCGTACGCATCGCCCCGGCGGCGAGGGCCAGCTCGATGCGGGCGCTGCGATCGCCTTCGTACGCCTGCTGCCACCGCTCGTCCAGGTATCCCGGGTCCAGGACGTCGCCGCCTTCCACTTCGATCTCGCCGCGCGTCAGACAGGCGAGGGTGGCCGTGCGCACGCCCGTGTCGGGGTCGCGCATCAGCTCCGCGACCGTGTCCCTCACGTGGCCGCGATTCACGGCCACCACGGCCAGGACCGCCTGCTCCCGCACGCCGCGCGCGGTGTCGTGGAGGCGCGCGCGCACCCGGTCGATGTCCACGATGCCGGGGTCCCGGGCCAGGATGGAGAGCGCCTTGCCCCGGATGTCGGGCGAGGCGTGGTCCAGAAGGTCGTGCAGCGCGTCCTTGATCGGCGCGGTGTTCGTGGTCCCGCTCTGGTCCACCAGGTCGAGGGCGAACGACGTCTGGACGGGATCGGAGCCGGTGAGCGCGCTCCGGACCACCTGGACCGTGCTGGCGTCGGCCAGGGTGGAGAGCCCCTGGAAGCTCGCGAAGCGCCCGCGGATCGAACGGGCGAGCGTGCGGACGTACTCGCGCCGTATCGCGACCGTCGCCGCCAGCCAGGCCAGCGCCAGTCCCACCACCACGAAGCGCAGCCGGAACGGGGGCACGCCGATGAGATCGACCAGCGCGAAGATCAGGACGGCCGTGAACGCCTTGCCGAACCCCTTCTCGATGCCGACGTCGATGTACGTCTTCGCCTTCAGCTTGATCGGGTCCGGAACCGGGACGTACAGGATCTCGCGGCCGGCGCGCTCGGCCGAATAGCGGAAGGTGAGGTCGGAGGTGCGGGCGATGACCACCGTGTAGATGCTGAAGGCCGCCGCCATGACCGCGGTCGAGACCAGCATCAGCACGGGGAGGATGAACACGGCCACGCCCACGCCCCAGCGACGGAGCACCGGCCGCAGCGCCAGCACCGAGAGGATGGGGAGCGTCGAGGAGATCACGCCGATGATGCCCTGGAAGCGGGTGATCGCGTCCAGCGTCCCGAACTGCTGCTCGGAAAGCGTGTTGAACTCGTAGTCCACGAACTGCTTCGTCATGATGGCGAGCAGCACCGTCAGCGCGATCAGCTGGACGTGCGGGTTCGAGAACACCTGCCGGAACTCGCCCACGACGATCTGCTCGCGACGATGGATCTGCTTCGCCCTCGCCCGCTGCACCCCCGACTCGTCCTCCGGCCACACGAAGAGGATCCCGATCCCGAACGCCAGGATGAACGCTGCCGCCACCAGCAGAAGGTCCGGCGTCCCGATGACGTGGGCCAGCGACGCGGAGATCCCGCCTCCGAGCGCCGCGCCGATCGCGCCGCCGCCGATCACCAGCGGATACGCGCTCCTCGCCGTGCGCGCGTTCAGCAACAGCTGCGTCGCCGCGAAGAACTGCGTCACCAGTGCCGCCGAGAAGAGGTCGTACCAGCCGTAGAACGCCAGCCCGTACACCATGCTCCCCTCCCGGTAGGCCAGCCGGAACAGCACCAGGTTCGCCGAGAAGAAGAACGCCACCGCCGGCACCAGCGTGCGCCACCCCACTTTGTCCGCCAGCCGGTTGTAGATGGGCACGAACAGGATCACCGCCGCGCTGACCAGGTACGTCCTGTAGAACGCGCCCGATGGCAGACCCGACAGCGCCAGCGCGTTCTTCGCCGGCTTCATGATCCCCACGGCCGTGACCACGAGGAAATACACGGCCATGAGGCCGAGCAGACGCTTGCGCTCGCCCTTCTGGTCCTCCGGGAAATCCGGCAGGAGATGATCGAGGATCGACACGGGTACGCGGTTAGCGTAGATCTGGAAGCCGGCTACATTAGAACCCGCCCTGCAGCGCCGCGCAATACGGCGCATTTCCGGCATCGCAGATCCGGATGGCGGGGGCGGTTGCAGGAAAACGATGCAGAAGAGGCAGGCGTTGCCACAACCGCGGGCCGGATCGGCACGTGCGCGGTCAGGGGCGAGACGAGGAAGAGGCGGTGCGCGACAACATCTGGTTCTGGATCGGGTTCAATGCGTTCGTCCTCGCGATGCTCGCGCTCGATCTCGGCGTATTCCACCGGCGCACGCACGAGGTGAAGCTGCGGGAGGCGCTGGCGTGGACGGGGACGTGGGCAGCGCTGGCCCTGCTGTTCGGGCTGGGGCTTTGGCGGTTCGAGGGTGGTGGCCCGGCGCTGGAGTATCTGACGGGGTACATCATCGAGCTGTCGTTGAGCGTGGACAACATCTTCGTGTTCGCGCTGGCGTTCTCGTATTTCCGGGTGCCGCGCAGGCTGCAGCATCGGGTGCTGTTCTGGGGGATCCTGGGTGCGCTCGGCATGCGGGCGGGGATGATCTTCCTGGGAGCAGCGCTGATCCGTCGGTTCGAGTTCGTGATCTACCTGTTCGGCGCCTTTCTCGTATACACGGGCGTGCGGATGTTCCGGCACAGGGGACCGGAACTGAACCTGAAGGACAACCGGGTGGTCCGGTTGGCGGGTCGCGTGATGCCGGTGCTGCAGCGCTATCACGGGGACAAGTTCTTCGTGCGGCGGCAGGGGATCCTGGCGGCGACGCCGCTTTTCGTGGTGTTGCTGGTGGTGGAAGCGAGCGACGTGATGTTCGCGTTGGACTCGATCCCGGCGATCTTCGGGATCACTCGCGAGGCGTTCATCGTGTACACGTCGAACATCTTCGCGATTCTGGGGCTGCGCTCGCTGTACTTCGCGCTGGCGGGCGTGATCGGGCTGTTCCGGCACCTGCCGACGGGGCTGGCGGCGGTTCTCACGTTCGTGGGTTTGAAGATGCTGCTGTCGGACGTGATCCACGTGCCGGTCTGGGTAGCGCTCGGGGTGGTGGTGGGGATCCTGGGGATCTCCGTTGCGTGGTCGCTGCTGGACCGTGACGGCGAGCGGCAGGAGGGTGAGAGCCGCGACTTCTTCGAGGGGTGAGCGAGTCTTTGCCCGGGTCGGGGCGGGCTCCTAGCTTGTCGCTCGTTCCGCGACGCCGGGCGGGAGAGCGTGCCCGCGCGCTCCGAGACCCTCGAAGCCGGGGATGATCCGACCATGTCGAAGACGCCACTGGTGGGGCTGATCATGGGTTCCGCGTCGGACTGGGAGACCATGCGCCACGCGGCCGCGATGCTGGACGAGCTGGGCATCTGGTACGAGAAGCGGGTGGTCTCGGCGCACCGGACGCCGGACCTGCTGTACGAATACGCCAGCTCGGCCCGTGATCGGGGACTGGAAGTGATCATCGCGGGCGCGGGCGGCGCGGCGCACCTGCCCGGGATGACTGCGGCCAAGACATCGCTGCCCGTGCTCGGGGTGCCCGTGAAGAGCCGGGCGTTGAGCGGCGTGGATTCGCTGCTCTCGATCGCGCAGATGCCGGCGGGCGTGCCGGTGGGGACGCTGGCGATCGGACGGTCGGGGGCCGTGAACGCGGCGCTGCTGGCGGGATCGATCCTGGCGAACAAGTACCCCGAGGTGCTCGAGGCGCTGGAGCGTTTTCGCAGCGCGCAGACGGAGCGGGTCCTGGCGCACCCGGACCCGGAGACGTGATGCATCTGGGCATCCTCGGGGGCGGACAGCTGGGGCGGATGATGGCGCTGGCGGGCTACCCGCTCGGAGTCGGCACTCGCCTGCTGGATCCCAAGGACCCGAAGTCCTCGGCGGAGGTGTCCACGGTGCTGGCGCATCCGTATGACGACGCGTCCGCACTGGCGAGCTTCGCCGAAGGTCTCGACGCGGTGACTTACGAGTTCGAGAACGTGGACGCGGCGGCGCTCGACTACCTGGACGACCACCTCCCCGTGCGGCCGCCTCGCCGGGCGCTGGAAGTGTCACAGGACCGGCTGACGGAAAAGCTCTTCTTCCGGGAGCACGGGATCGCCACGGCCCCTTTCGCGGCGGTGGACTCGCTCGGTGGGCTGGAAGCGGCAGTGGGGTCCGTGGGGCTTCCGGCCGTGCTGAAGACCCGTCGCTTCGGCTACGATGGGAAGGGGCAGGCGCTGATCCGCACGGCCGCAGACGTGGAGTCGGCGTGGGCGTCGCTGGGCGGGGTGCCGCTGATCCTCGAGGGGTTCGTCGCCTTCGACCGGGAGCTGTCGATCCTGTCGGTCAGGGGAACCGGCGGGGAGGAGGCGTTCTACCCGCTGGTGGAGAACCACCACGAGAGCGGGATCCTGCGCGTCTCCTTCGCGCCCGCGCCGGAGTGGACGCCGGCGCTGCAGGCGGCCGCGGAGTCGTTTGCGCGGACGGTGCTGGAATCGCTGGACTACGTGGGCGTGCTGGCGATCGAGCTGTTCCAGGTGGGCGACCGTCTGCTCGCCAACGAGATGGCGCCGCGCGTGCACAACTCCGGGCACTGGTCCATCGAGGGGGCGGAGACGAGCCAGTTCGAGAACCACGTGCGCGCCGTGCTCGGCCTGCCGCTGGGATCGACCGCGATGCGCGGCCACGCCGCCATGGTGAACCTGATCGGCGCCCTGCCCCCGGTGGCCGAGGTCCTGCGGCACCGCGGGGCGCACCTGCACCTGTACGGCAAGGAGCCGCGGCCGGGAAGGAAGGTCGCGCACATGACCGTCCGGGATCAAGACCCTGCCGTCGTGCGTGCCACGGTGGAGGAGCTACGGTCGCTCGATGGGGCGAGATGAAGGAGGAGCGGATGTCCAGCGAGGGCGAGCCCGGGTCGGAGCCGCGACGGGACGCGACGGAGGACGCGGCGTCGGCACCGTCCGAAGCGGAGGCGGAGCACGATTTCCCGCGCACTCTGGCCGAGCGCATGGCGAAGCGTCTGGGGATCAACGTCCCGGACCGGAAGAACGCTCGCCTCGCGCGCCTGATCGAGCGCATCAACCGGGATGACGAGCTGTACGCGCTCTGGACCGCGGCGAACGTGAACGCCATCACGCGTCTGGGCATGACCGATCACGGGCCGGTGCACGTGAAGATCGTCATGAACATCGCCATCCGTCTGCTCCACCTGCTCCAGGAGGCGGGCGTCGAGCCGAACATCGTCAAGGATCACGGCCTCACCCCCGACGACGCAGGGGTGGTCGTGGCGCTCGCCGCCCTCTGCCACGACCTCGGCATGAGCGTGCACAGGTCGGGGCACGAGGAGATGTCTCTATTCATCGCGCAGATGAAG
This sequence comes from uncultured Gemmatimonadales bacterium, assembly GCA_963798845.1. Taxonomy (GTDB): domain Bacteria; phylum Gemmatimonadota; class Gemmatimonadetes; order Longimicrobiales; family RSA9; genus CAVUKA01. Next base: position 956,990 of record CAWCUS010000006.1, read on the forward strand.
CTGCGCGAGATCCTCGCCGAGGAATACGACGTCGCCACCGCCACCATCATCCGGAGCGAGGTCCTGCACGCCATCATCGCCCACCGCTCCGGCGGGTCGCCCCTCACGCTGGAGGCCGGGATCGTGCGGATCGCGGACGCGCTGGACATGGCAAAGGGGCGCTCGCGGATCCCGTTCGAGCAGGGGAGCTCGGTGAGCATCCACAGCGTGTCGGCGGCCGCGATCGAGCGCGTCCACATCGACCGCGGCGAGACCAAGCCGATCCGACTGCTCATCGAGATGACGAACTCCGCAGGCGTGTTCCAGCTCGACCAGCTCTTCCGCGAAAAGCTGAAGGGGAGCGGTCTCGAGCGGTACATCGAGCTGGAGGCGGAGATCGAGGGGGAGCGGGAGAAGCGGCTGGTTTCGGGAACGTTCAGGTTGTAGCGGACCGCCGAGGTGCCGGGCTGCCCGGGAAACCCGGGTGCTTCGGCACGTCGGCAGTCGGGATTCTCGGCTTTTCGGCTTCTCACCCTCCCGTGAACCCGCCTCGTGCGAACCTCCACCTCGCGGCCGCGAAGCCGAGACTGGCCAGGATCACCAGTCCCAGATAGCTGGGCCAGAGCTCCCGCAGGCCTTCGCCTTTGAGGAAGACGGGGCGGACGATGGCGAGGAAGTGGCGGATCGGGTTGGCGAGGGTGAGCCACTGAAAGAGCGGCGGCATGGTGAAGATGGGGAACATGAAGCCGCTCAGGATGATGGCTGGCATGAAGAAGAGGAACATCACCATCAGGGCCTCCTGCTGGGTCCGGGAGATGGTGGAAATGAGGAGGCCGAAGGAGAGCCCGGCGACGATGTAGATGACCGCGGCGAGGAGAAGGACCAGGAGGTTGCCGCGGAACGGTATCCCGAACCATGCGATGGCGACGACCATGACGAGCGTCAGCTGAACCATGGCGATGAGCGCCACGGGCAGCGTCTTTCCGAGGATGAACTCCGCGGGACGGAGCGGCGTCACCATGAGCTGCTCCAGGGTGCCGAGCTCGCGCTCGCGCACGACCGTGATGGAGGTCAGGAGCAGGCTCATGAGCATGACGATGACCCCGAGCACGGCCGGCACGTTGTACACGCGGCTGGCCAGGTCGGGGTTGTACCATGCGCGGATGCGCAGATCGACCCCCTGGGGAGGCGTGCCCGCCTGCTCTGCCACCCTGCGGGCGGCGAACTGGCGGATGATCCGGAGGGCGTTGCCCTGAGCTACGGTGGCGGTGTTGGAGTTGGTCCCGTCCACGAGCACCTGGACCGTCGCGCCATCGCCCTCGAGGTCGGCGCTGTAGCCGGCTGGGATCTCGATTCCGACGATGGCCTTCCCCTTGTCGAGGGCGCGGGTCAGGTCCGCGGGCCGCTCCGAGCGGTCCACCACGCGGAAGTATCCGGAGGCGGTGAGGCCATCGATGAGCTGGCGGGACTCCTGGGTGGCGTCGTGGTCCACGACGAACATGGGGGTCTGGCGGATGTCGGTGTTCACCGCGTAGCCGAAGATCACGAGCTGGACCACGGGCGCGACGAAGACGATCCTCTTGGTCCGCGGGTCGCGGAATATCTGGCGGAGCTCCTTGCGCAGCAGGCGGAGGACGCGCCTGGGCTCGATGCCGATCACGCGATCTCCTTCCTGAACACGTGGGTGGCGAGGCCGAGGCCGACCACGGCGAAGGCGATCATGAGCACCGACTGGACCCAGAGCACCCCCGGGCCCACGCCCTTGAGCATGATCCCGCGCGTGACCACGACGAAGTAGCGCGCCGGCACGAGGTAGGTGACCAGCCGGAGCACCCGCGGCATGGCTTCGATCTCGAAGAGGAAGCCGGAAAGGAGCATGGCCGGGAGCAGGGTGGTGATGAGCGCGATCTGGGTCGCGAGGAACTGGCTGCGCGTGGCCGCGGAGATGAATACCCCGAGCCCCAGGGCGCCCACCAGGAAGAGCACGGTCTGGGCGAAGAACACCACCACGGAGCCGCGGAACGGGACGCCGAAGATCAGCACGCCCGCGATCACGATCGTGGCCACGTCGAAGACGCCGATGCCCACGTACGGCGCCAGCTTGCCCAGGATGATCTCGAGCCGCGTGGCGGGCGTGGCTGCCAGCTGCTCCATGGTCCCGCGCTCCCATTCGCGGGCGATGGTGAGCGCCGTGAGCATGGCCGAGATGGTCATCATGATCACCGCGATCAGCCCGGGCACGATCATGTTCCGGCTCTCGAGCGTGGGATTGTACCACGTCCGCACCTCCGCGCTGAGCGGGGACGTCATGCTTCGCCCGCGTAGCACGACGTCGCGCGACCAGCGATCCACCACGGCGTCGGCGTAGTTGTGCGCGATGGTGGCCGTGTTCGCGTCGGCGCCGTCCAGGAGGAGCTGCACCGCGGCGCCGCGACCGGCCGCGAGGTCGGCGGCGAAGCGGGGCGGGATGACCAGCACCGATGTGGCGTCGCCCCTTCCCACGGCCGCGTCGATCTGGCCGAAGGACGAGAGTCGCCCTTCGATGTCGAAGTAGCCGCTGGCCTCGAAGGCGGCCACGAGCCCCCGGCTGCGGGCGGTGTTGTCCTGGTCGAACACCACCAGCTCCAGGTCGCGCACGTCCCACTTCAGGGCGTAGCCGAAGAAGAGGAGCATGAGCACGGGGAGCGCGAAAGCCAGCGCCATGCTGCGCGGGTCCCGTCGCAGCTGGATCCATTCCTTGCGCGCGATGGCACGCAGCCGAGTCCAGCTCATGGGCGCGCGCACCCCGGCTATCCTTCCACCGCGCCGCCTTCGCGGCGGATCAGGGCGACGAAGACGTCCTCGAGCGATGGCGCCACGCGGGCCACGCGCGAAGGCGGGTGGCCGGCCGCTTCCAGCGCGCTCCGGATGCCGGCCTCCGCTTCTCGGCGCGTCATGACGTGGACCACGCGGCCGAACATGGCGGCCTCCAGCACGGCAGGGGAGTGCCGCAGCGCTTCGACGGCCGCGGCCGGGTCATCGACGACCACCTCGTAGAGCGGGAGGTCGAGGCGCTGTCGGAGCGCGGCCGGCCGGTCGAGGGCGATGAGGCGGCCGCGATTCATGAGCGCGAGCCGGTGGCAGTACTCGGCCTCTTCCATGTAGTGGGTGCTCACGAGCACGGTCGTCCCTCCGGCGGACAGATCGTCGATCAGGTCCCAGAAGCGGCGTCGCGAGAGCGGGTCCACGCCGGACGTGGGCTCGTCCAGGAACAGGATCGGGGGCTGGTGGAGCACCGCGCACCCGAGGGCGAGGCGCTGCTTCCAGCCGAGGGGAAGGTCCGCGGTCATGCGGTCGGCCTGGCCGTCGAGCCCCGCCATGGACAGGGCCCAGCGACGCCGCTCCTCGTAACGATCGCCGGTGACCCCGTACAGCCCCGCGAACAGCTCGATGTTCTCGTCCACTGTGAGATCGCCGTACAGGGAGAACAGCTGAGACATGTAGCCGATCCGCTGGCGGAGCGCGTCGCCACCCGTGCGCGCGTCCACCCCGGCGACCGTGGCCTCGCCCGACGTGGGCTGGAGCAGCCCGATCAGCATCTTGATGGTCGTGGTCTTGCCCGCGCCGTTCGGGCCCAGGAACGCGAAGATCTCGCCCTCGCGCACGTCGAAGCTGACGTCGTCGACCGCCGTGAAGTCGCCGAACCTGCGCGTCAGGTTGCGGACGCGCACGGCCGGGGAGGCGGAGCCGTCGGCCGGCGCCGGGGTGGCGCCGGCATCGGGCGCCCGCTCGTCCGGCTGGCCGGAGCCGCCGGTCGTCGCCCGCTCAGCCATGGTCGCTCGCCCAGACCTGCTCGATGAACACGTCCTCCAGCGACGCGGTGACGGGACGGATCTCGCGAACGGTCACGCCGGCGTCGTGGAGCGCCCGCCGGACCGCATCCGCGGAGACCTCTCCTGCCACCACGGCGTGGACCGTCTCCCCGAAGAGCGACGCGCGCTCCACGGCCGGGGAGGCCCGGAGGGCGTCGCGTGCAGCCCTGGGGTCGTCCGCCCGCACCTCTACGACGCCGGAGAGGCGCTGCTGGAGGGCGTCGGGCGTGTCGAGCGCGAGGACGCGCCCGTGGTGGAGGAAGGCGACGCGGTCGCATCGCTCCGCCTCGTCCATGTAGGCGGTGGAAACCAGGATGGTGACGCCTTCCTGCACCATCTCGTGGAGGATGAGCCAGAGGTCGCGGCGGGAGATCGGATCGACGCCGAACGTGGGCTCGTCCAGCAGGAGGATGTCGGGGCGGTGGATCAGGGCGCAGGAGAGCGAGAGCTTCTGCTTCATCCCGCCCGAGAGCTTTCCCGCCAGACGATCCTGGAACTCCTCCAGGTTGCTGAAGGCGAAGAGGCGCTCGAGCCGTTGCTTCCGCTCGCGACGCGGCACGCGGTAGAGGTCGGCATAGAAGTCGAGGTTCTCCCGAACCGTCAGGTCCTCGTAGAGACCGAACCTCTGCGCCATGTACGCCACGTGGGGGCGGATGAGGTCGGGCTCCCGGGCCACCGAGAACCCGGCCACCAGAGCGTCGCCCGAGGTCGGACGCACCACGCCCGCGAGAATGCGCAGCGTGGTGGTCTTCCCGGCCCCGTCCGGGCCCACCAGGCCGAACAGCTCGCCGCGCGAGACCCGGAACGTGAGCCCGTCGACAGCCACGAGGTCGCCGAATCGGCGGGACAGCCCATCGAGGACGACGGCATCCCCCGGAGCGTCCCCGGGCGGGGCCGTGGCCCCGGTCGGCACTTCCGACATCAACCCTCCGACGGCGCGGCCTGTCCCGCGCTCCGGAGCAGCGTCACGTCCGCAGGGACGCCAGGCTTCAGCTGGAGCTCCGGGTCGCCCGCGATCTCAACGCGCACCGCATACACCAGCTTCACCCGCTCTTCCTTCGTCTGGACGTTGCGGGGCGTGAACTCGGCCTCGCGCGCGATGAAGCTCACCCGGCCCGGGTAGTCGCGGTCCTCGAAGCTGTCGGAGGTGATGCGCGCGGCCTGTCCGAGCGAAACGGCGCCGATCCGGTCCTCCGGGATGTAGATCCGGACCCAGCGGTCCGCCGGGTCCATCACCGTGAGGACCGGAAGTCCGGGCTGCACGGTTTCCCCCTCCTCCCGGTGGCGGATGGTCACCACGCCGTCGAAGGGGGCGCGGATCTCGGCGTTCGCCAGCTGCGCTTCCACCTGCCGGACCTGCGCCTCCGCGGCCGAGACCGCCGCTTTCTGCGCTTCCACGCGCTGCGGACGCGGTCCGGTCTCCACCGCGCTCAGCTGCTCACGGACCTGGTCGAGCGACGCCTCGGCCACTTCGGCCGCGGTCTTCGCCTTGTCCAGCGCCTCCCGGCTGATCGCCCCGCCTTCGTACAGGTTGTTCGCCCGCTCGAGGTCCCGGCGCGCGTCTTCCATCCGCTGCGAGGCCGCCCGCACGCCGGCACGCCCCTGGGCCACCTCTTCCGGGCGGCCGCCCGCCTGCATCTCGGCGAGGACCGCCCGCGCACCCGCGAGCTGGGACTCAGCCGCGGCCTTCCGAGCGTCGAGCTCCGCCGCGTCCAGCCGGGCGAGGAACTGCCCCCGCGTCACCGGATCGCCCTCCCGCACCGCGATCGCCGCGATGCGTCCCGGGAGCTGGAAGCCGAGGTCCGCTTCCGTGGCCTCCACCGTGCCCGAGGCTTCCAGGCCTCCGTCGCCAGCGCCCGGGCGCAGCGCCAGGAACAGCACGAGCGCAACGACAAGGGCTCCCACGACACCCACCGCGATCCGTCGCCTCATCGCTCCACCTCTTCCGTCATCCGTTCCACCCAGTCCACGCTCAGGCGCCCGGTGGCCTGAGCCAGCCTCACCATCGCGTCCAGCACCGCGTGCCTCGCCTCCGACCGCGACGCCCTCGCCGAGAGCAGGTCCGCCTCCGCCTGCAGATAGTCCGTCTGCACCCCCGCGCCCGACTTCAGCGACAGCGCCTCGATCCTCGCCACCTCGGCCGATTGCGCCACTGCCGCGTCCAGCGCCTCGGCCCGAGCACGGGCGGAGCGGTAGGCCAGCAGCGCACCGTCCACCGCGTCCGCTACCTGGCGACGAACCGACTCCGCGTCCGACGCCGCCGCAGACGCCTCGGCGCGCGCACGGTCCACCGCCCGGCCGCGCGCGCCCCCGGTGAAGACCGGGTAGCTGACCTGCACGCCGGCGTTCCATTCCGGCTGGAGGTCGATCGACGGGGAGCCGAAGGCGCTGTACACGCCGGACAGCGCAAGGCGGGGGAAGAACGCCGATCGCGCGCCGGACACGCCCGTCCTCGCCGCGGCGCTCCGGTCCTCCGCCTGCGCCACCCGCGGACTCTGCGCCAGCGCCTCGGCCACCAGGGAGTCCCGGTCGAGCGACGGCTCCCCAGCCGGCACGACAGGGGACAGGCGCGCGTCGAGCACGCGCGCGTCCGCCAGACCCGAAACCCGCGCCAGCCGACGTCGAGCCAGCCGGAGCTGCTGCTCCGCCGATACCGCCTCCGCATGCGCCCGGCTCAGCGCGGCGTCCGTCCGGAGCACCGCCACGCGCGCGGCCTTCCCCTGGCCGAACATCAGCTGCGAACGGTCGTGCTCCTGCTCCAGCGCCGTCACCCGCTCCCGGTGGGCGGCCATCACCTCCTCCGCCGTGAGCACGGCGAGATACGACGACACCGCCTCGGCGATGACCGCGTCCGCCGACGCCTCCGCCCCCGCGCCCGCGGCCGCCGCCGCGTTCTCCGCAGCGCGCACCCGCGCCCGTCGGGCGCCGCCGTCGAACAACGTGTAGTCCAGCGAGGCGTGACCCTGGTACAGGGTCTCGTCGAACGTCGGCGGGTCGAGCGGGTCGAAGCCGTGCAGCGGCGCCACCACCATCGGCTCCTGGTACCGCTTCACGAGCGCGGACGTGGAGAGCGTGGGCAGCCACGCCGCCTTCGCTTCTCCCGCCGCCGCTTCCGCCGCGTCCCGCCGCGCCCGCGCCCCGGCCAGCGCCGGGTGCGTGGAGAGCGCAGAGGAGACCACTTCCGCCAGTGACAGCGGCCGCGCAGAGTCCGCTCCGGCCCCGCCTCCGGGGCCAGCCGGACCGTCGGCGCCCGAGCCGGGCAATGACGCCCCCGCAGCCGCGGGAAGGGATGTTCTCTCCTGCGCCGCCGCGCCGCCCGCCGCCAGCAACGCCGGCGCCGCAGCCAGCACCGCCAAGATCAACGCGATCCTCATGGTCTCAACGCGTTCAGGATGAATTCGGGCAGCCGCTCCTTTCGCTCCTCCAGCAGATCGGCATACCCCTCCTCCCCCACCCCGAGCACCACGCGCAGGAGCGGCCGCCCGGCAAAGGGGAACATGACCAGCGAGAACAGGTTCAGGACGAGCTCCTCCGCCGAAATCGACCGGATTCGCCCCGCCTCCGCCTCCTCCCTCAGCTGACGGCCCACCGCCGTGAGCACCGATTCCCCCATCCGCTCCAGCTGCGCCCCGGCCGCCGCCGCGAATGCCTCCTTCACCCGCTCCGGGTGGTGCGTCAGCTCGCCCAGGACGTACCCCGGCAGGAACGGACTGCGACGCAGCTCCTCCGTCTCCACCTCCACTACCCGCCGCACCTTCTCCTCCAGTGGAACTGCCGAGCACAGGATCCCGATCACCTGCGGCAGGAGGCTCGCCAGCGCCCGCCGGAACACCGCCAGCGCCAGCCCATCCTTGCTGCGGAAGTAGTAGTGCAGCAGGGCCTTGTTCACCCCCGCCTCGTCCGCCACCTCCTGCATCCGCGCCCCCGCCGTCCCCTTTCGCAGGAAGACCGCGTGCGCCGCGTCCAGGATGCGTTCTTCAGTCTCTCGTTCGGGCATTCTTAACCATGCAGTTTAACTGGATGGTAAAGATTGCCACACGGCGGGCGTCGTGTCAAGACCGAGCTCACACACCACAGGCCAGCAGGAGGGGATGGAGCCGGGGGCGGGGAACGGGGGCAGGGCGGGAGCCGATCGAGGAGGGCACGAGGAGGAGGTGGGGAGGGGGTGAGGAGGGGGCAGGACGGGGCGCGGCGGACCGCGCTGCCGGGATTCCGGACCTCAGTGTCCAAGAGCTTGTGCGGGAACGGGATCGACGCTAGCTTGTTGGCGTCGCCGGAATCGGCGGCTGGGCCCAAGGCCGACGTCCCAGGGGGCGCGGCCGGGGGACCGCGGGGAAGACCCCGCTGGTGCCAACGCCCGATGTTTCATTCTGAAAAGGAGGTGATCCTTGTCAAGTGGTTCCAGTACTGTGCGCGACCTGACACGGGCAAGCGATCGCCTGATCGGCGCCTAGCCGAGAGGTATTCGCAGGACGCTGTCCGAAGACCGACGGGTGCCGATCGCGGCATTGCGTCAGGATCGCGACAGGAAATAGAGCGCCGCCGGTTCTGGGAACCGGCGGCGCTCGTCATTTCGGGTCAGACCGCGTCGATGGCCCGCTGCATCCGCTGCCGGACCTGCTCGGCCAGGGCGGGGAGGTCGGCGTTGTCGGCGACGGAGAGCTGCCTCACGGGGTCGATGGCCTCGACCATGGTGCGCCCGTCGGGGAGTTCCCGCACGACCACGTTGCAGGGGAGGAGGAGTCCGATGTCGGGCTCGGCCTGGAGCGCCTGGTGGGCGAGCGGTGGATTGCAGGCGCCCAGGATGAGGTACCTGGGGAAGTCGATGTCGAGCTTCTTCTTCATGGTCGCCTTGACGTCGATCTCGGTGAGGACGCCGAACCCCTCGGCCTGAAGGGCGTCTCTGACTCGACGGTCGGCCTCATCGAAGGACACCTCGAGAGTGCGGGCGAGGGCGTAGGAAGCGGCTTCTGTGATCACGGTTCGGCTCCGATTTTCGGTGTAGGTGGGCGGGGCGCCCTGCCCCGCCTTTCTGTTTCGATGGATAACACATCGGGCAACCCGGTCGGCCACGTGGCGACGCGCGTGTGCGTGAATGGAACGAATCCCGCATCGGGCGGTGCGCGACGCAACCCCCTCGAAGAGGCAGCCGTGGCGGAATCGTTCGACCTCGGGGCGCTGGTCGAGGAGTTCCGGGACGAAGCCCGTGACCAGGTGGACCGGCTCGACGGAGGGCTGATCCAGCTGGAGCGGGAAGGGGGGCTCTCGGAGGAGCCCCGAAGCGAGTTGCTGCGCGCTCTCCACACGTTGAAGGGGAACGCCGGGATGCTCGGTCTCTCCGCGATTCGGGACTTCGTCCACGTGCTGGAGAACGTGTTGAAATCGCCGCCGGACGCGTGGGCGGACCCGATGCTGGAGCGGCTTTTCGAGGGTGCGGCCGCGGTGCGCCGAGCAGTGGAGGCGGCGGGAACGGACGACCAGACCGAAGCGTTTGGTGAGCTGACGGCGGCGCGTCACCGGGTCGAGGAGCTCGAGCCGCCGGGGCGGCCGACCTCCGTCGTGGCGGGGGGGAGCGGTGCGGGGGCGGAGGCCGAGGGGGGTGGGGGTGCGCCGCTCGATCGCGTCCGGGTGCCGTTCCAGAAGCTCGACGCGCTGCTGAGCGAGGTGGGCGAGCTGGCGGCAGAGCTGGCCGGGGTCGAAGAGGCGCTCCAGAGCGTGGGCGTGTCGAGGTCGGTCCGGGCCAGCGTGCAGGCGGTGCGGCGCAGGGCGCGGGGGATACGCGACGGGGTGATGGGGTTGCGCCTGGTGCCGATGGCACGGGTGCTGGCGCGCTTCCACGCGCTGGTGCGGCGGCTTGCGCGGGAGCAGGGGAAGGAGGCGAGGCTGGTCGTGGAGGGCGAGGGGACGGAAGTGGACAAGAGCACGGCGGACGCGCTATCCGAGCCGCTGCTGCACCTCGTTCGCAACGCCATCGATCACGGGATCCAGACGCCGGCGGAGCGGGAAGCGGTGGGCAAGCCGCGCCATGGCACGATCCGGGTGATCGCTTCGCAGGACGGCGATGGAGTGCGGCTGGTGGTGGAAGACGACGGCAGTGGACTGGACCTGCCGGCGATCCGAAGTCGAGCGGAAGCGGCGGGGCTGGTTCAGCCCGGGGCGACGCGAACCGCCGAGGAGATCGCGGGCCTGATCTTCCTGCCCGGGTTCAGCACGCGGACGGACGTCAGCACGGTGTCGGGCCGGGGCGTGGGACTGGACGTGGTGCGCCGGAGCATCCGGGAGCTGCGCGGTGACCTGCGGGTCGAGCGACTGCAGGAAGGCGGAACGCGCTTCGTGATGCGACTCCCGCTGACGGTCGCGGTGGTGCCGAGCCTGATCCTGGAGACGGGCGGGGAGGTGCTGGCGGTCGCGGCGGCGGACGTCGTCCGCACGCTCAAGCTGATGGCGGTGGAGCGGGTGGGGGCGGGCGAGATGGTGCGCGTCGATGGGAAGCTGGTCCCCGTGATCGTGCCCGGGCGGCTTTTCGGCTGGAAGGAAGACGGCCGGGGCTCCCTGGGCGTGCTGGTTCGCAGCGGCGCCGACGCGGCAGTTCTGGCGGCCGACCGTTTCCTGGACCAGCGTGACCTGGTGGTGAAGCAACTGCCTCCGTTCGGATCCCGCCCCCTCGGCGTCTCCGCCGCCAGCCTCAGGCCGGGCGGCCGCGTGATCCTGGTCCTGGACGCGCTGGAAGTCATGCAGCTGAACGAGGAACGGCCGGGCGGGAGCGCCGCGGCATGAGCACCGGCAAAGTGCTGGTCCTGGAGGACAGCCCCATGATGCGGAGCCTGTACCGGATGGTCCTGTCCGGAGAAGCCGAATCGCTGCGCTTCGCGGGGGATGGGATCGAGGGGCTGGACCTCGCCGCCGCGGAGCCGGACCTGGACCTCTGCATCGTGGACGTGAACCTCCCACGCCTGGACGGGATCGCCTTCATACGCCGCCTGCGCACGGAGCTCGGCTTCGAGGCCGTGCGCATCGTGGTGGTGTCCACGGAGTGCGCCGACGCCGACAGGGCCGCAGCGTTCGAGGCGGGCGCCGACCGCTACCTGTGCAAGCCGTGGGAGCCGGACGAGCTCCTGTCCACGATCCGGAGCGTCCGAGGCGGGGAGCACGCGTGAGCGCCGCGGCGGATCCGGATCTTCCGGCCGGAGCGGGCGAGCGCGCCGGGGACCTCGCCGACCCGGCACCGACCCGGGACCTGCTCGTGGTGGGGCTGGGCAGCGCCCGCTTCGGGATCTGGGCGGACGAGGTGCTGGAGATCGTGGTTACACCGCCCATCAGCCGGCTTCCGGTCTCGAGCCCGGAAGTGGCCGGGGTGACGCATGTTCGGGGGGACATCGTCCCCGTGCTGGACCTTGGGTTGCGGCTGCTCGGCGTTTCCGCGCGGCGGCCCGGGCGTCTGGTCCTGGCCCGGAACAGCGAGACCGGGACCACCGTGGGGCTCCTGGTGGACGGCGCCCGCACGCTCCTCCAGGTGCCCGCCGGGGAGATCGACCCGCCGCCTCGCCCGTCCGATTCCGGCCTGCCGGCTGGCGTGGCGATCGGGCTGGTGCCGGACGACGAGGGTGCGGTCACGGTGCTGCACCTGGGGCGCGCGACGGCGCCGCCCGAACCGACGAATCAGGAGGCGTGAGCGGATGGTCGAATGGTTCAGGAACACGCGCGTTCGCAACAAGATCCTGCTGGGCTACGGCATCGTCGTCCTGTTCGCGGCGCTCATCGGCGTGGTCGTCTTCGTCCAGGGCGCGGCACTGGAAGGGGAGCGCACGCAGCTGGATCGCGTGGAGAACGTGCAGACCGCCACAGCGCTCATGAACGCGGCCGTCGCGGACCGGCTGACGGCGCTGCGCGACTTCATCATCACGGGGCAACCCGGGGCGCTGGAGCAGTACACCGCGGCCGGGGAGCGACTCCGGCAGCACGCGCAGGAGGCGCGCTCGCTCATCCGCGATTCGACGCAGCTGGCTCGGCTGGACACGGCTGTGACGGTGGCTGAGGTGTGGACGCACGAGGTGGCGGAGCCAGCCATCGAGGCGCGCCGCACCGTGGGCAGCATGCAGCTGCCGCAGAACGTCCTGGCGGCGCTGAGCGGCGGGGAGGGTGCGCGCGCGAGGGACGTGCTCCGTCGCCTGGACCAGCGGGCGCAGGACATCGCGGATGAGCGGCATGCCCGCATGCAGGAAGCCGTGGCGCGGATGCAGCTCCTGACCGTGGTGCTGACGGTTCTGGCGGTGGCGGTCGGGATCGCCGTCGCGGCGTGGATCGCCTCGCGCATCGCCGGACCGCTGAACCGTGCGGTTCTGTTCGCGGAATCGGTGGCCGGCGGAGACCTCACCGGTCGGCTGGCGTCCACGGGAGACGACGAGCTGGGGCGGCTGGAGGAGTCCCTGAACACAATGTCGTCCAAGCTGCGCCAGCTGGTGGGCGAAGTGAACGAGACCACGACGCAGGTGGCTTCGGCGGCGGAAGAGATCGCCGCGACATCCGAGCGGATCTCCGGGACGGTGGACGACCAGGTCGGGGCGACGGAGGCCATGTCGTCGTCAATGGAAGAGATTGCCGCGCAGATCGCCCGGGTTGCGCAGAACACGGAGGACCTGGCGGCATCGGTGGACCAGACATTCGAGCTCGATCGCGCAGATGGGTCAGGCGATCGAATCGACGGCGGTGAACTCGGAAGCGCTGGGCAGCGCGGTGGACGAGACATCGACCACCATGGAGGAGATGGCGGCGTCCATCACGCAGGCGGAGCGGCATGCCGACGAGACGCGCCGGATCGCGGAAACGGCGGCGGAGGATGCGCAGGAGGGGGGGGCCGCCATGAGCCAGGTCACGGCGGGAATGGAAGGGATCCACGAAGAGCTGGACCAGCTCGTGGCGACGATCCAGGCGCTCGACCGGGCGGGGGAGTCGGTGGGGCGGATCTCGGAGCTCATGGAGGACATCGCGGACCAGACCAACCTGCTGGCCCTGAACGCATCGATCGAGGCGGCGCGGGCCGGCGAGCACGGTCGCGGCTTCGCGGTCGTGGCGCAGGAGGTCCGTCGCCTCGCCGAGCGCTCCGTCGAGTCGGCGCGCGACATCCGCGACACCATCAACGAAGTCCGGGACCGGGTTCGCGACGCCAGCGTGTCGAGCGACGTCATGGCCGCGCGCACGCGGGAAGGGCGGGAGGTGGTGAGCCGGGCCGCGGAGACGCTGTCGAAGATCCTCGAATCGTCGGGGCGGACCCGGAGCCTGATGGACGAAGTGGCGGTGGCGACGCAGGAGCAGACGAAGGCGGCGTCGCAGACGCACGAGGCGATGCGCCACATCCAGGGGATCGCGGAGCAGTCGCGCATCGCCACGAAGGAGCAGGCGCTGAGCAGTCGCCAGATCGTGGAGGCGGTGGAGCGGATGAACCGGCAGACGCAGGAGGTGTTCGAGGCGACGGCGGAGCAGAAGAAGGGTGGGGAGCTGGTCCTGCAGAGCACGGAGGAGATCAGCATCGGCGCGCGCGACGCCCAGGCGGCCGTCCAGGAGCTGGTGAAGGCCGCGCAGGACCTGTCCGCACAGGCCAGCCGCCTCACTACCCTGGTGAGCACGTTCCATGTCTGAATCCGACGCGCTCCAGGCGCTGGTCGGGGACGACGAATGGCTTCGGCACCGCGTTCTCGAGCGACTCCGGGCCGCCGGGGCTTCCGACGACCAGCTCGCTGCCTTCCGGTCCGCCCTCGGCGACCCCAATGCCACAGCCCGTGCGGCCGCCCGGATGGCGCTGGCGGCGACCGCGGCGGAGGGGTCGCCGTCGGCCGCGCCCGCCCGCCGGCTCCTGCTCGACGCCCTCGGCTCGCGTGACGAAGGCCTCCGCGTCCTCGCCGCCTCCGCCCTCGGGGAGAGCGGGTCGGATGACGCCGTCGGACCCCTGATCGACGCCCTCGACGACCCGTCGTCCAATGTCGCGGCGGCCGCCGCCGACGCGCTGGGGCAGCTGGGCGCGCCCGCAGCCGTGGGGCCCCTGGCGGCGCGCATCGGGACGGAGGACCTCTGGGTCCGGGCCGCCGTGGTGGTGGCGCTGGGGCGGCTCCGGGACGCGCGGGCGCTCACTGCCCTGGCCAGGGTCGCCCGTCAGCCGGGGCTGGAGGTTCCGCTCATCGAGGCGCTGCTTCAGATCAGTGATCCCGATTCGCTGCCGGTGCTGCAGCAGGTCTCCCGCACCGCTCCGCTGGACGCGCTCCTCGCGGCCGGGGCCCTCCTGTCCGCGTTCCCGGACACGGCCGTTCCCGCCTGGGTGCGCGCGGCGGCGCTGGAACACGAAGCGGAGCTGCGCGCGCGGCTGTCGAGGGAGGACGATCCGGCCGTGGCCCGGCTGGTCGGGATCGCCGGGCACCCGCAGGGGCTGGAGATGCTGGTGGACCTCGCAGGCCCGCCAAGACGCAGCGAGGCGGCGCTCGCCGGCCTACTGGCGGCGCCTCCCCGCGACCGCGCCGTCCCGCTCGTCGCTCACCTCGCCGCGGCCGACCCGGACGACATGGTAACGCTCCTCTCCCTCCTCCCGCCCGTGGAGGACCCCGACCACATCGCCGTGCTCGTCCCCCTGCTCTCGCACGACGACCCGGACGTTCGAGGCGCAGCAGCAGCCGCGCTGGCCCGCGCGCCCGCGGACACGGCGCTACCGCTCCTCACAGCCGAGCTGGAGCGGGCGGGCGCGGCGCCGGAGGTGGTGCGGGCCATGGGTGGGCTGCGGGACACGGTTTGCGCCGCCCTCGTTCCGCTCATGACCGATCCGTCCCCCGAGGTGCGGACCGCGGCGGCCGAAGCGCTGGCGCGGTGCGCCGGCGCGTCCGCCGCGGCGGCGCTGGAGGACGCCCTGGCGGAGGAGACCTGGCCGGCGACGCGGCGCGCGCTGCTGCGGGCCCTCGGCAGCGCCGGCGGCCCGCTCGGCCCCCTGGTCCTCGCTCTCGACGACCCCGACCCCGAGACACGCGTTGCGGCCATCGAGGCACTCGGCACCGCCGGAGACCGGGCATCGGTGCCGCATCTGCGTCGCCATCTCGACCGGCCCGCGCCGGAGGCGGAGGCGCTGGCGGCGCTGCGCGCGCTCGGCCAGGTGGGGAACGGAGGGGCGGCGGAGGGGCTGGTTCCGAGCTTCGCATCGCCGGACCTGGAACGCCGCCGGGCGGCGGTCCACTCCGCCGTGGCGCTGGCGCCGCACCTCCCGGAGGACGCGGTGCGGCGCGTCCTCACGGACGCAGATGAATGGGTGCGGGTCGGAGCCGCGCGGATCCTCGCCCGGCGGGGTGAGGAGGGGCAGGAGGCGCTGGCGCGGTTGGCGTCGTCGGATCGGTCCCCGGCCGTGCGCGCGGAGGCGAGGCGCCTGCTCGATCGGGAGGGCTGATTTGCCGCCACCCCTCACGGACGACGAGTACCGCCTGTTCGCCGAGTGGCTGGCGCGCGAGTACGGTCTCCGCTTCGGGCCCGAGAAGCGGGAGATCCTGCGAGCTCGACTGGAGCCCCGCCGCGCGGCGCTGAACCTGCCGACGTTCGAGCAGCTCCTCTTTCGTGTGCGCTATCACCCATCGGCGGGGGAGGAGCGACTGCGGCTCGTCTCGCACCTGACGAACAACGAGAGCTACTTCTTCCGGGAGCGCGGGAAGCTGGATGTGCTGCGCGACGAGGTGCTCCCGAAGCTGGCGCGGGAAGCGAAGGCGGCCGGCAGGTCGCAGCTGCGGATCCTGAGCGCCGGGAGCGCCTCGGGAGAGGAGGCGTATTCGCTGGCCAGCGTCGCCCTGGACGCGCTCCGTGGCACCGGCATTGGCCCGCTGGTCACCGGCGTGGACCTGGACGAGTCTGCGCTCGAGCGGGCCCGGCGCGCCGTCTATCGTGGCCACGCCTTCCGGGGCGTCGACGCCGAGCTCCGCGACCGCCTCTTCACCGCGGACGGAGACGGGATGTGGCGGCTGGATTCCCGCGTGCGCGCTGCGGCACGGTTTCAGCAGGGCAACCTGGTGGATCCCGGCTTCCCCGCGAAGCTGCCGGAGCAGGACGTGGTGTTCTGTCGCAACGTCCTGATCTACTTCGACGACGCCGGGATCCGGCGCGCCGTGGACAACCTCTACGAGGTCGTGCGGCCCGGGGGCTATCTCTTCCTGGGCCATTCGGAGACGCTGAGCCGCGTCCCGACCCGGTTCGTGCCGGAGCGGCGGCCCGGTGCCGTCATGTACTCGCGGGCGAAGGAGTGATGTGCCGGAGCCGATCGAGGTGCTGGTAGTGGACGACTCGCCGTTCGTCCGCAGCGCGGTGAAGCGGATGCTCGCGCCGCTCGAGCAGGTCCGGGTGGTGGGTACGGCGGGGGACGGTCGGGAGGCGGTGGAGCAGGTGGAGCGCCTTCATCCGGACGTGGTCATCCTCGACATCGCCATGCCGGAGGTGGACGGGCTGGAAGCCATACGCCAGATCATGGCGACACGGCCCACGCCCATCCTCGTGCTCAGCTCGCACACTCGCCCTGGCGCCGAGATCACGCTGAGGGCGCTGGACCTCGGGGCCGTCGACTTCATAAGCAAGGCGCAGGCAGGAACCCGCATGGACATTTACCAGCTCGCGCCCGCACTCCGGGAGAAGGTCCTGGGCGTAGCCGTGTCCAGGCTCTCGGCCGGGGCCCCCTCGTCCGCGGATGTGGAGATCGGGCGTGCCGAGCGCCGCACGTTCCGAACGCCCTCGTACGATGTCCTGGCCATCGGCGCCTCCACGGGTGGGCCGCGCGCGCTCGTCCGGATCCTCGGCTCGCTCCCCTCCCCTTTCCCGGCCGGGATCGTCATCGCGCAGCACATGCCGGCGGGGTTCACCGCCACGCTCGCCGAGCGCCTGGACCGTCGCTCGGAGCTGCAGGTCCGCGAAGCCCGCGACGGAGACCGGATCGAGCCGGGTGTGGCGCTGCTCGGGGTGGGAGGACGGCAGTTTCGGGTCGAGAGTGGCCCTGATGGCCTCCGCGCCCGCGTACCCTCAGAGCCGGACCGCTTCCTCCACCGCCCCTCAGTGGACCACCTCCTCTCTTCCGTTGCGCGGGCGGCGGGCTCGCGCGCCATCGGAATGGTGCTCACGGGGATGGGTCAGGACGGGGCGAAAGGGCTCGCCGATGTGCGCCGTGCGGGCGGGCGCACGCTGGCGGAGTCGGAGGAGAGCGCCGTGATCTTCGGCATGCCGCGCGCCGCCGCTCCGCACGCCGAGCAGGTGCTCCCGCTGGATCGACTCCCGGCCGCCATCGTCGACCTCTTCGCGGCGGAGTCCGGCTGATGGCGCGGATCCTGGTGGTGGACGACCAGAAGATCTCCCGCCTCACTCTCGCCGGGATCCTGGGCGAGGCGAGCCACAGCGTGCGCGTGGAGGCGAGCGGAGCCGAGGGGTTGAGCGCCGCGCGATCCTGGCTGCCGGACGTCATCATCCTCGATGTCCACATGCCCGGAATGGACGGCTTCGCCGTGGTCGAGCGGCTGAAGCAGGATCCGCTCACCGAGTCGATCCCCGTGGTCTTCCTGACAGGCGACCCGCCCACCGACGAGCTCATCGTCCGTGGCCTGGACCTCGGCGCGTACGACTTCCTGAGCAAGGGGTGCAGCAAGGCGGAGCTGCTGGCCAGGGTCGGCGTGATGGAGCGCATCAAGCGCGGGCACGACGAGCTCTCTGCCATCGCCCGGATCTCGGACGCGTTGCTCCATTCGGTCGATCCGGAGGCGCTCGCGAGCCAGTTCATTCGGGAAGCGCGCAAGGTGTTCCGCGCCGACGCCGTCGCCGTGGCGGTTCGGCGCCGCGGGAGCGATCGCGTCCGCGCGCAGGAGGGGCTCGACGACGTGGAGGATCTCGACGATCTCCTTGCCGCTCTCGGCGACCGCGTCCGCGATGGCGACAGCGCCGTGACCGAGTTCCTCGACGACCAGGCCGTCGCCGTGGTCGTCTCGCCCCGGGTGACGGACGGTTTCGGATCTGCCGCCGTCGCGTGCGTCAGCCGCCGGCCCAGCCGCGTACTGGTCGTCCTCCTTGCCCGGGGCGCGGGCGCCTTCCGGGAGGATGTCGATGGTCCGCTCCTGAAGACGCTGAGCAATCAGGCGGCGATGGCGCTCGATCATGCGCTGCTCAACGAGCGGGCGCGTCGGCAGGCGAGAGATCTGGAGCGCGCCATCACGGAGCGATCGAGGTTCTTCGCTTCGCTCAGCCACGAGCTGAGAACGCCGATCAACGCGGTGATCGGATACAATCACCTGCTCCAGGAGAAGATCTTCGGCGACCTCGGGGAGCAGCAGATGGATGCCCTCGGCAAGGCCAACCGGAGCGCGCAACACCTGCTCGAGCTGGTGGATGACATCCTGGACATCTCCAAGATCGAGGCGGGCAAGCTGCAGATATTCCCGGAGCAGGTCGAGCTGTCGGCGCTGCTCCGGGACACCGCCACGTCGCTCCAGCTCCAGGCCCGCGAGAAGGGGATCTACCTGGACATCGAGGCCCCCGAGCGCGTGGTGGTCGAAACCGACCCCGCACGCGTCCGGCAGATCGTTCTCAACCTCCTGTCCAACGCCGTCAAGTTCACCGATGACGGCGGCGTCAAGGTCACCCTCGGCACGCCCGACTCCGGCGACGGGCGCGGCCACGTGGAGGTGCGAGTGCGGGACACCGGCCCCGGCATCTCGGCTGCGGACCGCGAGCGCGTCTTCGACGAGTTCGAGCAGGTCGGCCGGAACGCGGGACCTGGCGGAACCGGCCCCGGCGGCACCGGCCTCGGCCTCGCCATCTCCCGGCGGCTCGCCGAGCTCCTGGGCGGCGAGCTCCGCCTGGAGAGCGAGCTGGGCAGCGGGTCCACCTTCATCCTGACGCTGCCGGAGAAGACCGCGAAACCCGCGTAGCTCGCGGCCGAAAGTCAGCCGGCCGCGGCGAAGGGGTCGTGACGCCATCCGTCGCATCGCCTTATCCTCCTGCCGTCGTTGCGTCTTCTCGCAACCCTACGGACCCCGGTCGTGTCCCATAGACCGAGGACAACGCAAACCGTTCCGCGATCGCGATTGACCGAGACAAGGCTGGTGGAGCGCGCGCTCGAGGGCGACGAAGCGGCGGCGCGAACGCTCTACGACGAGAACGTGGACCGCGTCTACCGGCTCGCATACCGGATGTCCGGAGACGAGGACCTGGCGCGGGAGTTCACGCAGGAGTCGTTCGTCCGTGCCTTCCAGCGGCTCCACCAGTTCCGGGGCCAGGCGGCGCTGGGCACCTGGCTGCACGCGATCACCGTCTCGGTCACGCTGAACGGACTGCGGAAGGTGAAGCGGCACCGGAGCCGGGAAGTGGAGCTGGACGCTGCGGCGCCGGGGCAGACCCGGCCCGTGGCGGTGGAGCCGGACCTGAAGCAGCGGCTGCACCAGGCCATAGACGGGCTGCCCGAGATCTACAGGATGGTGTTCGTGATGCACGACGTGGAAGGCTACACGCACGAGGAGATCGGTGAGACGCTGGACGTCGCGGCCGGGACATCCAAGGCCAGGCTGTTCCGGGCGCGCAGGATCCTGCGCGAAGAGCTGTCGGAATTCGCCGAGGAGTATGCCGTATGAGTGAGCGGGACATGAACCTTGAGCGGCTGCTCGACGACGCCGCGGACTACAACGCGCCGCCCGCGCCGCCGCGGGAGGAGATGTGGTCGGAGATCCGCCGCCGGGTGTGGGCGGAGGCCGCCGACGGCGAGGCCATCGACCTCGACGCCCGGCGCGAGGCGAAGAACCGCCGCTGGAGCCCCCGCCGCTGGACGCCGTGGGCGCTGGGGTTCGCCGCCGCCGCGATGCTGGCGGTGGGGTTCGGTCTGGGGCGGGTGTCCCGACCGGCGCTGCCCGGCCCGCAGTCCGGGGCCGCCGGCACCACGATAGCGAAGAGGTCCGATTCATCCGGCCCGTCGCTCCCCGTGCGCCTGGCCACGGCCGAGCACATGGATGAAGCCGAGGCGCTGCTCACCGTCTACCGGACCGCGCACGACGAGGAAGACAGGGCGGCTACGGCGAAGTGGGCGCGCGACCTTCTCGGCACGACTCGCCTGCTGCTGGACTCGCGTGTGGGCAAGGACCCGAAGATGGCGGACCTGCTCTCCGACCTCGAGCTCGTGCTGGTCCAGATCGCGGACGCCGACGGCTCGGGGAGCGAAGAGCAGAAGCTGATCGCAGACGGGATCGACGACACGCAGCTGCTGGCCAAGCTGCGTTCGGCGAGCTCGCTGAAAAACGAGATGGCGCTGTGATGGCCGGAATACAAAGGAGCTCGACGATGAACCGCATACGTATCATTTCCCTCGCGCTCGTGCTCGTGCCGGCCGCCCTGCACGCGGACCAGGCCCGGGCGGACCTGATCGGGGGGGACGGCCTCGCGGCGCTGGCCCCGGAGGCGTGGAGCCAGCAGGATCCGGCCGACTCGCTCTACCGGACCGCACGGGAAGCGATGAACCAGGGGGAGCCCAACCGCGCGGCAACGCTCTTCCACCGGATCTGGAACCAGTTCCCGAAGTCCACCTACGCGCCCGACGCGCCGTACTGGGAGGCGTTCAACCGCTATCGCACGAGCGAGACGGACGCGCTGCAGCAGGCGCTGGAAGCGCTGGCCATGCAGCGAGAGCGGTTCGCCAAGGCCCCGACGCGCACGAACGGAGACGCCCAGGCGCTCGAGACGCGCATCCTCGGGATCCTCGCCCGGCGCGGCGACGAGCAGTCGGCGGCCACGGTGGTGGCCGCGGCAAACCGTGTGGCCGGCGTGGTCAACGATCCCGAGTTCCAGGCGCGGATGGCGGAGCTGGGCGAGCGCATGGCCGAGCACAGCCGCGTCCTCGCGGACGAGATCGGCGGCGCCATGAGCGGCGTGGCCGAAGAGGTGGCCTCGGCCATGGGCGGCGTCCACATCCGCGCCGGAGACGACATTCCCGAGCAGTGCCGTGAGCAGGTGGAGGTGCAGATGTCCGCACTCAACGCGCTGCTGCACATGAATGCCGATCGCGCCATGCCGGTGCTGAAGAAGATCATGGCGCGGCGCGACGAGTGCGCGCCTCCACTCCGCCGCCGGGCCGTCTTCCTGATCGCGGAGCAGCAGACGCCCACGAGCGTCGACATGCTCCTGGACGCGGCGAAGAACGATCCGGACGTGGAAGTGCAGAGGCAGGCGGTTTTCTGGCTGTCCGAAGTGGACGACGACCGCGCGGTGGACGCTCTCGCGCAGTTCGTGAAAAGCTCGGCCGACGCCGAGACGCGCGAGCGCGCCGTGTTCGCCCTGTCCCAGCATTCGAGCCCGCGCGCGCGCCAGGTGCTCCGCTCCGTGACGCAGGACGCGTCGATGTCGGAGAGCGTACGGTCCAAGGCCATCTTCTGGCTCGGCAGCGAGGGGAACGCGGACGACGTGCAGTTCCTGAAGGGGCTGTTCGGGAAGCTGCAGTCGCGCGAGCTGCAGGAGCGCGTGATCATGGCCGTCGCGCAGGGGGACCACCCGGACGGCGCATGGCTGCTCGCCCTCGGGAGCAATCCGAACGTGGACAGCGAGCTCCGGAGCAAGGCGATCTTCTGGGCCGCCGAGGCGGGCGTATCCGCCGAAGACCTGGGCGCGCTGTACGGCCGCCTCGAGACCCGTGAGCTGAAGGAGCGCGTGCTGTTCGCGCTCTCCGAGAGTGACCAGCCGGCGGCCATCGATCGGCTGATCCGGATCGCGCGCACCGAGAAGGACCCCGAGCTCAGGAAGAAGGCGCTCTTCTGGCTCGGCAACTCCAACGACCCGCGAGCGGCCGACGTGCTCATGGAGATCCTGAGCGGGCCGGGCGGCCAGTGAGGCTCACGCTGCGACGAGCCGCCGGTCCGTTCCCGAACGGGGCGGCGGCCGCCTCTTCGTCCCCCCCGGCCGCCACGATCCGCCTCGCCGCTCCCGGGGCGCTCGTGCTGTGTGCGGGTGCGATCGCCACGGCGCCACTGGCCGCACCCGTCGCCGCCCAGCGACTCGGCGACGCGCTCCGTCGCACCCCTGCTCCCCTCGTCCAATTCTCGTTCCCCGCCCGCCCGAACGTCTGTGGCGCCGGCGCCGCGATCCTCATCCGCGAGCCGGATGGGGGCGTCACCTTCGTCAACCACGACGGGAAGGGCCGGGGCGGCTGGCGCGACGGCGAGCCGCCTTGCGAGACGGGAGACGTCGTCATCCGGGTGGAGCGCGACCGGGACCGGGGCATCGTTTCGGCCGCGGTGCGCGTGGGCTCGAGGGCGGATGCCGCAGCCGATCCCGTGTCGGGGCTGGCCGTGGACCTGGGCGCGTTCCAGGGTCAGGAAGCTGCCGACGCGCTCCTTGAGCTCGCCGCCTCCGCGCCTCGTCGCTCCGCCGGGCAGCTGATCTTCGCAGCAGGCCTGGCCGACGCTGCCACCACGTGGCCGGCCCTCCTCCGTCTCGCCCGCGACCGCACGCTCGCGAGCGGCACGCGCCGCGACGCCCTCTTCTGGCTCGCCCGCCAGGTGGAGGAGCACGTGGCGGACGCCATCGGCGGGATCGCCCGTGACCGGACCGAGGCGGACGAGGTCCGCGCGGCAGCGGTTTTCGCGCTTTCGCAGCTGCCGGAGGAGCAGGCGGTGCCACGGCTGCTGGATCTCGGCCGCAGCTCCACCGACCCCCTGGTGCGCGGCAAGGCGCTCTTCTGGCTCGCCCAGTTCGACGATCCGCGCGTCACGGACGCCTTCGAGGAGATCCTCGCCGGCGGCGGGAACCCGTAACGCGGCATCACTGCGCCGCGGCGCCCTCGCTCGCGGACGCCCGCGCGGTCTGCACTTCCGCCCGCACCACCACGATGAGCGCGCCCGCGAATCCCGGCGCCTCCGCCTTTCCCGGGACCACGGCCTGCCCTGTGGGAGCTCGTCAAGCTCCGTGCGGCTCACCCGGGGCTCCGCTTGGGAAAGGGCAGTGGTTGCGCTCACGTCCGTGGGACGGACGCGGGACGACGAGCGTTTACCCCGCGTCCGGCCGCGGGTCCGCGGCTCCGGAAGCGTCGGCGTCGGGCGGAGCACCCCAGCCGCCTCCACCCGGGCTGCGCAGGCTGATGATGTCCCCCGCGCGGACGGAGAACGTCGCCTTCGCCGGCAGCTCCGTCTCCTGGCCGTCCCGGATCAGCACGTTCCGGCCCCGCGCGCCATCCCCGCCGCCCGCCGCCCCGCGAGGCGCGGATCGCCGCCGCTCGGTCAGCAGGCTGACGTCGCAATCGGCCAGGAGCTGGAGGTCGCGACGGAGCCCGTCGCCGCCCGGATGACGCCCCGCGCCCCCCGTCGCCCGGCGCAGCGCGTAGTGCCGGATCCGGAAGGGATAGGCGTGCTCCAGCGCCTCCACCGGCGTGTTGAGCGAGTTGCTCATGTGCACGTGCACGCCCGAGAGACCCGGCCCGTCCGCGCCGCCGCCCATGCCGCCGCCCATGGTCTCGTAATACGCGAACGCCTCACCGCTGCGCGGATCGACTCCGCCCACCGCCAGGTTGTTCATCGTCCCCTGCGAGCCCGCCACGCCAATGCCGGGAACCGCCCGCGACAGCGCGGCCAGCAGCACGTCCGTGATCCGCTGCGACGTCTCCACGTTTCCGCCCGCCACGCTCGCCGGGACGCGTGCGGCGACGAGGCTCCCGGGCGGCATGTCGATCCGCACGGCATCCATCGCCCCGCCGCCCGCCGGGAGCGGCTGGCCGAGCAGCCGTTCCACCACCACGCGCACCGCGTAGCGCGTGGCGGATGCCGTGATCGCCTCCACGGCGTTGATCCCCCCCCTCGCCTGCGGCGCCGTGCCCGCGAAGTCCACGCGCACCTCCTCGCCGGACACGATGACACGGGCCCGGATCGGCAGCGGCGCGTCGTCGACGCCGTCATCCTCCATGGCGTCCTCGGCCTCGTACGTGCCGTCGGGAATGCGGGCGATGCCGGCACGCACCAGCCGGTCGGCGTAGCGCAGCAGCCCGGCCATGGCGGCGCGCACTTCCTCCTCCCCGCGGCGCTCGACGAGCTCCAGCAGGCGGCGTTCCCCGGCCACCAGCGCAGCGAGCTGCGCGTCCAGGTCCCCCTCCCGCTCGCCGGGCGTCCGCACGTTCGCGAGGATCAGGCGCCAGACGTCCTCCTGCCGCCGCCCGCCCGTCACCAGCCGCACCGACGGAATCCGCAGGCCCTCCTGATAGATCTCGCGCGCGAGCGGCATCGAGCCGGCGGCCATCCCGCCCACGTCCGCGTGGTGCGCTCTCGCCGCGACGTATCCCAGAGCACGCGCTCCGGCCGTCGGCGGCTCCGGCGCCGGAAGGTAGACGGGGGCGATGAGCGTGATGTCCGGCAGGTGCGTCCCCCCCCGGAACGGGTCGTTCAGCGCCACCACGTCTCCCGGAACCAGCGGCCCCAGCTCGGCCACTGCCGCTGCCACGCTCATGGGCATCGCTCCGAGATGGACCGGCATGTGGTCGCCCAGCGCCACCGCTCGCGCGTGCGCATCGAAGAGCGCGCACGAATAGTCGCGTCGCTCCTTGATGTTGGGCGAATACGCCGATCGGCGCAGCGTGGCGCCCATCTCCTCGGCCAGCGCGGTCAGGAGGTGGCGGTAGATCTCGAGGCGAATCGGATCTTCCATCACCCCCGGGGTTTCCATCATCCGGACGCCTCCCTACATTCCGGTTCTGGCACCAATCTTCCCGTCAAGTGTACGCTCGTCGGGCGAGAGATCTCGACTTTGGAATAGAAGATACGGAGGTTCATTTGGCCAAGCACGAACGTACGGTTCTGGACAGGGCTCGCGACGAGCTTTTCAGTCATATCAACCGCTGCGGCGTCCTCGACGCCAGCGACGACCAGCAGCGGGAGTGGCTTGACGACACGATGAAGTTCCTCGAGGAGCGCTACCCGCAGCTCAACAACGCCGAGCTGAAGCAGCTCGAGGAGCTCGGAATGCGGTATTGCATGCCGGTGATCCGCCACGGCAAGGCTCACACGGCCTCGTCCGAGTGGCAGGAGACGGAGACGAGCGCGGCCTAGCTGAAAGCGGCTGGAGATCGGGGGCGCCGGCACTCCAGGGTGTCGGCGCTTTTGCATTACCTTGAACGCAGTGCCTCCCGGTCACCGGCGCACCCCGCCTGACGATCCGGCCAGAAGATTCGCCGAGCGCTGCCGACGCTGAAGGCAGGTCCATTTTGCCGCGAGTGGTACGACATGGGGACGTACGAGGGCATGTCCGACCTGTCCAATGGCGTGGTCCGGGCGCTGGTCGTGGATGACCAGCCCGCAGTGGTGAGGACGGTCGTGCGCTGGCTCGAGGGGGAGGGTATCGAGTGCGTGGGCGCGTACTCGGGGGAGCAGGCCCTGTCCCTGTTCGAGCCCGGACGCTACGGGCTCGTGCTCACGGACATCCACATGCCCGGCGGATCGGGACTCGAGCTGGCCGGCACCATCCGGTCGATGGACCCGCTCGTTCAGGTCATCATCATGACCGGGAACACGGGTGTGGAGACGGCCGTCGAGGCACTGCGTCTCCACGCCGACGACTATCTCGTGAAGCCTTTTCAGTCCGCCGGCCTGCTCCACGCCACCCGCAGGGCCGTGGAGCATCGTAACCTGCTGCTCGAGAATCGGCGCTACCGCAATCACCTGGAAGACCAGGTCCGGCTGCAGACGCACCGCATCGAACGGCTGTACCTCTCCAGCATCCACGCCCTCGTGCGGGCGCTCGAGGCAAAAGACGCTCACACCCGCGGTCACTCGGACCGGGTGACGGATTACGCCCTCCTCATCCAGCAGGAGGTGGGCGGCGTTGACCCGGAGTCGCTGCGTGTCGGCGCCCAGCTCCACGACATCGGCAAGATCGGGATTCGCGGGGAGATCCTGCGGAAGGAGGGGCCGCTGGACGGGCTGGAGCTGGGGCACGTGCGCGATCACCCACGCATCGGCGTCGAGATCCTCTCGCCGCTCCTCGACGACCCGGTGGCGCTCGGCGTGGTCCGGCACCACCACGAGCGCTGGGACGGACGCGGCTACCCCGACGGCCTGGCCGGCGAGAACATCCCGGTGGGCGCCCGGATCGTCGCCATCGCCGACAGCTTCGACGCCATGACTTCTTTGCGGCCCTATCGCCCCGCCCTGTCCGCGGTCGCCGCCATCGCCGAGCTGAACCGCGAAGCCGGACGCCAGTTCGACCCGACCCTCGTCCCCCTGGCCAGCCGCGCGCTCGCCGCACCCCTTGCGGCGCTCGCCTAGAACGCCGAGGCTCGGTGCGGTGTAGTCTTCGCCGTTGTCTCCTCCCGGAGACATGCGCGGAGATCGAAACGCCCATGCCGCCATCCGGCACGCCCTCGACACCCTCCACGCCGGCGGCGACCGTGGTGGAGCTGCTTCGCCCCGGCCGCGAGCGCGACGGGGCGCACCGCTTCGGGCGTTGACCGAGGGGGAGGGTGGCTCGGCACTTGCCGCGCGCTCGTGCGTATCAGGTCGGGAGGCGCGGGTCGCAGCCAGGAGCGGGAATGCCGTACAGGAGCGGGGGACATCACCAGACGCCCCGGTGGGCGAGAGAGCGACGCGCAGTGTGGGCTCGCGTCGCCGTCAGCATCGTCATCCTCGGCCTGATCTACTCCCTGGTTCGACTCCAGGTGCTGCGCGCCGAGGAGTTCAAGACGCAGGCGAGGCAGAACATGCTGCGCCCCGTGACCGTGCGCGCTCCCCGGGGCACCATCTACGATCGACACGGCCGGGTCGTCGCCGAGAACCGCGTGGCCTACCAGGTGCAGATCATGCCCGCGCCGATGGACTCGCTCCGCGCTCAGGTGGAGCGACTCCGATCCGTGCTGGACCTGACCGACGGGGACGTCGAGACGGCGTTCAAGCGGTTTCACGCTTCGCCCAACCGTCCGTTCGTCGTCCTCTCCGACGCCAATCCCGACCAGGTGGCACGGCTGGAGGAGCGGCGGATGGAGTTCCCGGACGTCCTGATCCACGAATACCCGAAGCGCTTCTACCCGGCGGGGGCGGCGGTGGCGCACCTCATCGGCTACGTGGCCGAGATCAGCAGGTCCGAGCTCGAACGGCCGGAGTTCGCCCACTACCGGCAGGGTCGCTGGATCGGCAAGGCCGGCCTCGAGCGGGAGTACGAGGGCGCGCTGGGAGGCGAGCCGGGGCTGCGCTACATGGAAGTGGACGCCCGCGGCCGCATCAAGCGCTGGCTCCCCGAAAGCGCGGGCGTGCCCTCCATCCCCGGGCTGGACCTGCACCTCTATCTGGACCTCGACCTCCAGCGCTACGGCGCGTTCCTGCTCCAGGAGACCGCGCGCGAGCTGGGGATGGAAAAGGCGCAGGGGGCGTTCGTCGCCATGGACCCGCGCACCGGCGGCGTCCTGGCCTACTACAGCAATCCGTCGTACGACCCCAACCTCTTCACGGGCGGAATACCCGCGAAGATCTGGACCGCGCTGCGCGACGACCCCACGAAGCCGCTGCTCGACCGCGCGGGCGGGGCCGCCCAGCCGCCGGGCTCCACTTTCAAGATGGAAGTGGCAGCCATGGCGCTGGAAGCGGGGGCGATCACCCCCGACTGGGTCTGCCCCATCCCCTGCACGGGCGGGATGACGTACCAGGGACGGTACGCCCGGTGCTGGACCAACCACGGCCAGCGATTCGACCTCATCGGCGGGATCAAGAACTCCTGCGACGTCTACTTCTATCAGGTCGGGATCGCGCTCGGGCTCACGGAGTTCATGAAGCACGGAAGCGCCCTCGGCTTCGCGGAGAAGACCGGCGTGGATCTGCCGTCCGAGATCGCGCCCATCTTCCCGAAGAGCGCCAAGTGGTTCGAGGACCGGTTCGGGTATGAGCCCCAGCCGCCCGAGGTCATGTCTCTCTCCATCGGCCAGGGGGCGGTCACGCTCACCCCGCTCAAGCTGGTCCAGATGGTCAGCGGCCTCGCCCGCCCCGATGGACGCATGCCCGTCCCTCGCCTCGTACAGACCGACGAGCCGCCGCAATTCCTCCACCAGTTCGGCCTCTCCAGGGAGGACATCGACGGTATCCGGAAGGGGATGCGCCGCGTGCTGGCGCCGGGAGGCACTGCCTATCTCAGCCGCGTCGCGCACTGGGACATCTTCGGCAAGACAGGCACCGCACAGAACCCGCACGGCGCCGACCACGCCTGGTTCGTCGGCGTCGGCGCCGTCCCGGGGAAGGAGCCGGAGATCGTGGCCGCCATGCTCATCTACAACGGCCAGCATGGGACCACCGCGTCGGGGCCCCTGATGAACGCCATCAACTTCTACCTCGACCGGCGCCACGGCCTCCCCTTCGAGCGCTTCCCAACGCCGCGCGAACGCCTGGCGCACGGGATGTCCGTGGACTGGGGTGAGACGACGGCTCCGGTCCAGGACTACCCGGTCAACGACTACGGCGACAACTGAGCGGCGCCCTCCCGGGCCTCTCCTCTGCCGCCTCCGCCGGGGCTCCTGAAAACGCGGCTCATCAGGGTAGCACCCGATGTCGGGATCGTTTACATTCAAATGACCGCCGCGGCGGTCCTTCCAAAATAGCCCAGCCAGACAACCGGAACCGGAGGCGCCGCTTATGCCTGACTCGTTCCTCAACTCCGAGGAGTATGATGAACGTGCGCACGTGCTGTACGACCGCGGTGACTACGACGCAGCACTCGAGGTATTGAAGGAAGGGCTCCGGCTTTACCCCCACTCCGTCGATCTCTACGTCGGTATCGGCTACACCCGCCTCGCCAGGGAAGAGTTCATCTGGGCACTCCACGCGTTCGAGAAGGCCATGGTCCTCGATCCCGAGCACGACGACGGGATGGTGGGATACGGCGAGACACTGCTCCGATTCGGGCGGCGCGAGGAGACCGCCGAGCTGTTCGGCCGCGTGCGCGGCGGACCGGGCGGCGAGGACTCGGAGCTGCTCATGTCCATGGCCCGCGCGCTCTATCGCGACGAGCAATTCGAAGCGGCACGGGGGTTCTTCGAGGCCGCGCTCGACGCGCAGCCGGATAGCGCCGAGGCCACCGCGGGGCTAGGCTTCGTGCTCCACCGCATGGGCAAGGAGAAGGCCGCGATCAGGGAGCTGCGCGCTGCGCTGGCGCTGAATCCCGACCATGTCGAGGCCAGGATCTACCTGGCCCACCTGCTCTACGACCGGGGCGACTGGCAGGGTGCGCTGGAAGGCTTCGCCGCCCTCGCGCCGGCCGAGCACTGGGACCCGCTGGCGGTCTGGCGGCTGGTTGAGCTGCACAAGAGCGTCGGCGGCCTGCGCGACGACGACCCCGAGATCATGGTGTGGGAATCCCGGCTCGACGACCTGGAGGAGACCGCCGATCCCGTGGACGAGCTTCTCGCCGAGATCGAAGCCATGGACCCGGAGCCGCTCGCCGAGGACGAGGCGTGGGGAACGCGCAGCTCGGCGGCAGCACGCAGCGAGACGGCCGCGCGGCACCGGGTGCGGCTCCCCGACGGGACGGCGTTCGACGGTTCGTGGCTGGATATCGTCCGGCAGATCCGGGATCAGGCGGGCCGCGCGGGCGAGAGCGTCGCACAGTTCATGCGTCGCTGGGCGGAGGACACGCGCGTCCGGATCGGCGTGGGCGTTCCCGTAGACGACGCGGAGGGGTTCATCCTCGCCCACGCGCGCGCAGGGCTGCTGAAGATCGAGCGCTGAATCGGAATGGACGCATCGGGCCCACTGCGGCCTCTCACGGAGGCGGCGGATTCCATCCGTCGCCTCCACGAATATCACACCCTCGAGGAGCTGGGCACCGCCCTGGAACGCGTGCACGTCGCGGTCCAGAGCGTGCTCCGACTGCGCCTCCGGGATGACCCTTCAGCGCCCGAGTCCGAGCGACTGAGCGCGTTCTCCGAGGACCAGCTCCCCATGGACCGGGTCATCCGCAGCCTTCGCAGCCGCGATCTGATCTCCCTCCACCTGGCGGGGAAGCTCCACGAGCTCGACGGCGTCGTCGCCAGGGCCAGGGACGGGGACTCGCGCCCCGACGACGCCGACGTCGCCCTGCGGGTGCTGGAACAGCTGCGTGCCGAGCTGGCCGCTCCGCCCGCACCTGCAACCGGGCCGGGACCGCAGCCCACCCCGCCGCTCGAGCGGAGCGCGGCCCGAGCGGTTCCAGCCGGCTCTCGCCATGCGGGACGTTGGATGGCGTGGCTCGGCGCAGCCCTCGCCGCACTCATGCTGGTAGGCTTCGCGTGGGTGCTGCTCCGAGGGCGGGGTCGCGACGTGGACGCGGCGATCGTCGCGTTCCGGGCAGGTCGCCTCGACAGCGCGGAGGTGCTCTTCCAGCAGGCGCTCGCGCGCGCGCCGGACGACGTGACCACTCGCCTGTACCTGGCGCGCATCCAGCGGCGGCAGGGGCGGCTCGACGCCGCAGCGAGTACCTTGCGGAAGGCGGCGGAGGACGCCCCCGACGATCCGGCGGTGCGACGGGAGCTGGGGCATCTCTTCCTCGACGTCGGCCACCCGGAGATGGCGGCGCGCCAGTACGAGCTGGCGCTCGAGCGCGCACCGGAGGACGCGGCCAACTGGACGGCGCTGATCCGCGCCCAGCGGATGGCCGGCGACCCGCGTGCGGACAGCACGCTCGCCCGAGCCCCGGCCGAGGTTCAGGCCGGGTTCGGCGCGACCGGCGGCTGACCGGACCTTCAACGCCTCAGCCCAGGAGGAAGGATGCCGATGACGGACGACGTGGTGACACGGCTCTACCGGTGCCTCGTGGACCGGCTGCAGGAGCACGGCTACGTCGAAGGGGAGGGGGTCCGCGTCTCGCGCCTCTACGAGGAGATCGTCCCCTACCGCGCGGTCCGGCATTCGCTCGGTGTGGATCTGAACGCGGATTACGAGCACGCCCTGCTGCGCCTCCTGGCCGGCGAGCGGGAGCTGGTCCGCCTGGAGCCGGAGTCCGCCCGCGAGGAGCTCAGGCGCGAGGCGGAAGCCCCGTATCCCGCAGTGGGCGCGTTCCGCGACTACGCCGGCTGCCTGGTCCAGGTGCGCCTGCCATCGCAGGCGACGGAGGCGGAGCCCGGGCACGAGGACCCCCCGGCGCCCGGGAGCGATGAGCCCGAGGCGTCGCATCGGACCGAGGCGGCCGCGCCCGCGAGCGAGGAGCCGGCGTCCGAACGCCCGTGCCCCTACTGTGACGAGCCGCTGCCCCAGGGCCTGAGCGTGCACTTTTGTCCCCATTGCGGAGGGGACCAGGAGCGGATCGCCTGTCCGCGATGCGGCGCGGAGCTGGAGCGGGGCTGGCGCTACTGCATCGGCTGCGGCGCGGAAGCCCCTCTCTGGTAGGCGCCCGGCTTGCCGATTGCGTTGTCCGTCCGCGCCGCTTGACGGTGGCAGGAGCCCGTATCTAAGTTCGCGGCTTCCACCGGAAGCAGCGGTCCTGGGGGCCGTTTCCCCGAACCAGAGATCCAGAGGAGGAAGACGCATATGCGCGGCACACGTTGGAGCCTGCTTGCCCTCGCGACGATCACGGCCGTGGGGCTGGCGGCGTGTGGAGGTGGGGACCAGGGTGGCGGCGAGACCGAGTCGGCTCAGCCGGCGAGCACCACGCCCGCGCCCGACACGGGCATGGCCGCGGTCGGGGCGGAAGAAGGAGCGCAGACGGCTGCCAACCTGCCGGAGGGAATCACGCAGGAGCAGGTGACGCAGGGCCGGCAGATCTTCACGGGAGCGGGCGGGTGCATCGCCTGCCACGGGCCGGACGCCAAGGGGACGGCGCTGGCCCCGGACCTGACCGACAGCGAGTGGCTGCACGTCTCCGGTCCCGACTACGACGCGATCGTCAACCTGATCAAGACGGGCGTCCCGCAGCCCGTGAACCACCCCGGTCCGATGCCGCCGATGGGCGGAGCGAACCTCACCGACGAGCAGGTTCACGCGGTGGCCGCCTACGTGGTCTCCCTCAGCCAGAGCTGAAGTCTTGAGCATGCTGCCGACGCCGGAGCGCCCCCGGGAGCGCTCCGGCGTTCCTTTTTCCGCCCTGCTGGCGCTGCTCGCACTCGTTTCTGCGGCCGGGTGCGACCACCCCCCCGAAATCGGGGCGTCGGTGCATCTCAATGATTCCACGGCCGTGGACCTGGGGCCGGGGACGGCCGTCCACGAAATCCGGATCCGCGGTGGGGAGGCGACCGACACGCTCGTGCCCGATACCGTGCGCGCGAGACCCGGGGATGCGGTCCGGTTCGTCGCGGGCGACCGGCGCACCCACGCGATCGCCTTTCTCCAGGACGCTCTTTCGCCAGCGGCGCGGCGCTACCTGGAGCAGAGCATGCAGCTGCGCGGCCCGCCGCTCGTGGATGAAGGGTCGACCTGGGTCGTCGTCCTGCGCGACGCGCCTCCGGGCTCCTATCCATTCCAGTGCGTCGCCCACGGCGCTCGCGGCGTCATCGTCGTGAGGCCGGGCGGCCCGGACTGAGCCATGCCCAGGGTCGCGATCATTCCCGGAGACGGGATCGGACAGGAGGTGACGGCGGAGGCAGTGAAGGTCCTGCACTGCCTGGACCATGAGATGGGGCTGGGGCTCGAGCTCGTCGAATGGCCTCTCGGCGCCGACCGGTTCCTCGAAACCGGCATCGCCATCACGGCCGCCGAGATGGCGGAGCTGGCGTCGGATTACGATGCCATCCTCCTCGGCGCCCTCGGCGACCCGCGCGTTCCCGGGAACGAGCACGCCCGCGACATCCTGCTGGGCATGCGCTTCAAGCTGGACCTCTACGTCAATCTCCGACCCGTCCGGCTGCTGGCGGGGCAGCAGGGGCCGCTGCGGGACGTCGCCCCGGACCAGCTGGACCTCGTCGTCTTCCGGGAAAACACAGAGGGCACGTACGTGGGCATGGGCGGCGTGTTCAAGCAGGGCACGCCCGACGAGGTGGCGATCGAGGAGGACGTGAATACGCGCAAGGGCGTGGAGCGGATCGTCCGCGCCGCCTTCCAGCACGCTCAGCGCACCGGGCGTCGGGTCACGCTCGCGGACAAGTCCAACGCCATGCGCTTTGGCGGACAGCTCTGGCGGCGCGTCTTCGCGGAAGTGGGCGCCGAGTTTCCGGACGTCGAGCGCGGCGCCATGTACATCGATGCCCTCGCCATGGACCTGGTCCTCCACCCCGGCCTCTACCAGGTGATCGTCACGTCCAATCTGTTCGGCGACATCATCAGCGACCTCGCCGCCGGGCTCGTCGGCGGGCTCGGCCTGGCGCCGTCGGCCAACCTGCACCCCGGCAGGATCGGACTCTTCGAGCCCGTCCACGGCTCCGCCCCCGACATCGCCGGGAAGGGCGTGGCCAACCCCATAGCCGCCGTCCTCAGCGCCGCCCTCATGCTCGACCATCTCGATGAGACCGCCGCCGCCCGCCGCATCGAGGCGGCGGTGGATGCCGCCATCCGCCGCGGCGCCACCACCCCCGACCTCGGGGGCGACCTCAGCACCGCCGAGGCCGGTGACTGGCTCTGCCGGGAGCTTCGCAGGTAGGCACGTCGAGCCGCCGCGCATCTTCGCGGCCTCCCGTGAGGCAGCGCCTTCCTCGCGATTTCGCGCGGGCAATGCGTGGCCGCGCTCCGGCGTCTGCACTACCTTTGGCAAACGGCAGCTCTCTGCGCCTGCGCTGGCGCGTTGAACCTCACCACCAGGAGTTCCATGGGAACACAGGGCCACACCACCGACATCGTCTTCCTTTCCGGCCGCCGAACCCCGTTCGGCACGTTCGGCGGCACGCTCAAGGGGTTCTCGGCCACGCAGCTCGGCGCCATTGCCGCGCGGTCGGCGCTGGAGGAGGCCGGTGTGGACCCGGCGGAGATCGGTCACGTCATCTTCGGAAACGCGCTCCAGACTTCGGCGGACGCGATTTACCTGGCGAGGCACGTGGGGCTGCAGTCGGGGGTACCGCAGGAGGTGCCCGCACTCACGGTCAACCGCCTGTGCGGCAGCGGGTTCCAGGGGATCGTGAGCGCGGCCCAGGAGATCATGCTGGGGCAGGCGGACGTCTGCCTGGCCGGAGGGACGGAGTCCATGAGCCAGGCCCCCCACGTGGTCCGCGGCGCGCGCTGGGGCTCGCTCCGCCTGGGCGAGGCGGGCGGCTTTTTCGAGGACGTGCTCTGGGAGGCGCTCACGGACACCCAGTGCGGGCTGTCCATGGCGCAGACCGCCGAAGAGCTGGCGGGCCGCTACGACGTGAAGCGGGAGGAGGCGGACCGGGTCGCGTACGAGTCGCAGCAGCGCGCTGCGCGCGCCTGGGAGGAAGGTCGCTTCGATGCGGAGGTGGTCGCGGTCACGGTGGAGACACGGAAGGGCCCGGTGGAGTTCCGCAGGGACGAGCACATGCGTCCCGAGACCACCATGGAGGCGCTAGGAAAGCTCCGCCCCTACTTCAAGAAGGACGGCCTGGTGACCGCCGGAAACGCCAGCGGGATCGGTGACGGTGCGGCGGCGGTCGTCGTGGCGAGCCAGGCATGGGCGGAGCGGAAGGATCTGAAGCCGCTGGCGCGGCTGGTCAGCTGGGGCGTGGCCGGTGTCGACCCGCACATCATGGGGATCGGCCCCGTCCCGGCGGCGCGGAAGGCGCTCGAAGCGGCCGGAATGACGCTGGACGACATGGATCTCGTAGAGGTCAACGAGGCCTTCGCGCCGCAGGTGGCGGCCGTGGTCCGGGAGCTGGGTCTCGACATGGAGAAGACCAACGTGAACGGTGGGGCCATCGCTCTGACGCATCCGCTCGCTGCCTCGGGTGCGCGCATCACCGTGCACCTGATCCACGAGCTGCGCCGCACGGGCGGCCGGTTCGCCCTCGGCTCGGCGTGCATCGGCGGAGGGCAGGGGATGGCGGTGGTGGTGGAAGCGCTGGCCTGAGAAAGGAGCTGTACCATGATCCCGATCCTGATCGCGGCCGGTGGCGCGGTGGTGGCGCTTGCCGGGATGATGCTGCGCGTGCTGCGCGAGTACGAGCGTGCGGTGGTATTCCGCCTCGGGCGCCTGCGCGAGCCCCGGGGGCCCGGCCTGATCGTCCTCTGGCCGTTCGGCCTGGAGCGGATGGTGAAGGTGCCGCTGAGGATCGTGGCGATGGACATCCCGCCGCAGGACGTCATCACGAGGGACAACGTGTCGGTGAAGGTGAACGCGGTGGTCTACTTCCGGGTGAGCGACCCCGTGAAGGCGATCGTTGAGATCGAGGACTACCTTTTCGCCACCAGCCAGCTGGCGCAGACCACGCTGCGCAGCGTGGTGGGGCAGGCGGAGCTGGACGAGCTCCTGGCCGAGCGGGAGCGGATCAACAAGATCCTGCGCGACCACATCGACTCGGGCACCGATTCCTGGGGCATCGACGTCTCCGCCGTGGAGGTGAAGGACATCGACCTGCCGCAGGAGATGAAGCGCGCCATGGCCCGCCAGGCCGAGGCGGAGCGCGACCGCCGGGCCAAGGTGATCAATGCGGAAGGCGAGCTCCAGGCGTCGGAGAAGCTGGCGCAGGCCGCGGGCGTCATGTCGCAGGAGCCCGCGTCCATCACGCTGCGCTTTCTCCAGACCGTCACGGAGATCGCCGCGGAGAACAACTCCACCACGCTCTTCCCTCTCCCCATCGACCTCTTCCGACCCATGCTGGACAAGGTGGCCAGGAAGATCGTGGCCGCGGATGACGAGCCCGTGAAGGACGAGGATGGCCCGAAGGAGGCCGGGCCCGCCCGGCTGCCCGGCCCTCGCGCCGAGCTCGAGCCCGCCGGCAAGCTGCCGGAGGATGAGCGGATCGAGCGCTGACACGCGGCAGCATGCCTGACGACCCCGTTTCCCGGGACACGCCGGAGTCGCCCACGTCCCCCGACGCGGGGGAGGCGATCACGCGCCGGCAGCTGCCTCTGGTCATCCGGCGGGCGGCCGAGCTGTACACCAGCGATGCCGAGGGCGACGAGCGGCTGAGCGAGGCCGAGGTGCTCCGCGTGGCCGATGAGCTGGGGCTGCCCGGCCGCTACGTCCGCCAGGCGCTCTACGAGCTGCCACCCGACCGCGGCGATCTCGGCCTGGTCGACCGCTGGTACGGCTCCGAGCACGTCCAGGGAACGCGAGTGGTCCGCGGCGTACCCGATGAGGTCATGGACCGCCTGGAGGACTATCTCGTCACCCGCGAGTTCCTCCAGGTCCTGCGCCGCCAGGGAGGGAAAGCGGCGTTCACGCCCGCCGACGATGCCATCTCCAACGTGGCGCGCGCGGTGCGCCGGCACCAGCGCCAGTGGCAGATCGCGCGCAGCCGTCGCGTCCTCGTGGAAGTGCGGCCCATGCCAGCCGACGAGAGCCACGTACGGCTCGAGCTGGATGTCGGGCACCACCGGACACGCGCGGTCACTGGCGGGCTCGTGGGCGGCGCCCTCGTCGGCCTCCCGTTGGCGGCCGGCCTCTTCTTCCCCGTCGGCCACATGGTCATCGCCAGCGCGGGTGACACCGCCGCGTACGCCGCGGGGCTCGCGGCCGGCGCCAGCGCCTTCGCCGCCAGCGTGGCGGGCGGCGTGGCGGTCGCGCGGAGCCGGTTTCGCAGCCGCGTGGACGCCGCGCGCCTTGAGGTGGCCGCGCTCCTCGATCGGCTGGAAGGAGGGCGCAAGCTCGACCCGCCGCCGGCCCCATGGTTGCGGAGCCTCCGCTCCCGCATCGCCGGCACGCTGCACGGCTGACGCCCGCTCCTGAGCCGCCGGCGCGGCCCTCCGGTTGAAGCGACCGCGGGGGGCGCCCATATTGGCGGCCTCTGACGGACTCTCATGCGAACCCTACGGCGCGCACGCGCGCGCAGGCGACTCCGGAGGCGGAATGGAGATCAGGAACGTGGCCGTGGTGGGCGGCGGCCTCATGGGCAGCGGCATCGCGGAAGTGTGCGCGAAATCCGGCTACGACACGGTCGTGCGTGAAGTCGGCGACGACCTGGTGGACAAGGCGCTCGGCCGCATGCGGAACAGCATGGATCGCGCGGTGGCGAAGGGGAAGCTGGACGGCGGCGAGCGCGACGCCGCCGTCGCCAGGATACGTGGCACCACGGCGCTGGAGGATCTGCGGGACGCCGACCTGGTGATCGAGGCGATCGTGGAGAGCCTGGACGCGAAGAAGGAGCTGTTCTCGACCCTGGACGGCCTCTGTGGCCCGGGAACCATCTTCGCCTCCAATACGAGCTCCCTCACCGTCACGGAAATGGCCGCGGCCACGGACCGACCGGACCGGTTCCTCGGGCTCCACTTCTTCAACCCCGTCCCCGTCATGAAGCTGGTGGAGGTGGTCCGCACCATCGCCACGAGCGACGAGGCCTACCGCACCGCGTTCGACTTCGTCGGCTCGCTGGGGAAGCAGGCGATCGAGGCCAAGGACGCGTCGGGGTTCATCGTGAACCGGCTCCTGGTCCCCTACATGCTCGACGCCATCCGCGCTCTCGAGCAGGGGCTCGGCACCATCGAGGACATCGACAGGGGGATGGTGCTCGGTACCGGCTACCCCATGGGTCCGTTCACCCTAGCCGACTTCGTCGGCATCGACACGCTCTTCCGGATCGCCGAGATCATGTACCAGGAATACGCCGAAACCCGCTTCGCTCCGCCCCCGCTCCTGCGGCGCATGGTCACGCTCGGGTATTTCGGCCGCAAGTCCGGCCGCGGCTTCTACGATCATTCAGGCGATGCGCCGGTGGCCACGAATCTCGGCGCCTGAGCCGCATCCCCGCACATCGTGCGGCGCGGCTTGCGTTTCCAGCAGGCCGCGCCGCAATTTCGCGTGTTCGTCGATCTACAGGAACCGACCCGAGCGGAGCCGCCCATGACCGACTTCCCCCCGCCGTCCGCGTCCGACTCGCCGGCGTCTCCCTCCCACGCCGGGCCCGAGCACGAGGAGCCGAAAGAGTTCGCCCGCGAGCTGTGGAACACCCGCATCGGCTTCATCCTGGCCGCGGTCGGGTCCGCCGTGGGGCTCGGCAACATGTGGCGCTTCCCGTACTACACCGCCGAGCACGGCGGGGCGGCTTTCGTGGCGCTCTACGTGGCGCTCACCTTCGCCCTGGGCATCCCGCTGCTCCTGGCCGAGTTCACGGTCGGACGCCGGACTCACCTCAGTCCCATCGGCGCGCTCCGCAAAGTCGGAGGCCGGGGGTGGGTGCCCATGGGCTACATGTTCGTCCTCGCCGGCTTCCTGATCCTCGCCTTCTACTCCGTCATCGCCGGCTGGGTGACCCGCTACGCGCTCACGTTCGTCTTCACCGGCTTCCAGGGCGACCCGGCCGCCCGCTTCGCCGCCGTGTCCACGGGGGTGGATGCCATCGGCTACCATTTCCTCTTCATGACCATCACCATCGCCATCGTCATGGGCGGCGTCGAAAAGGGGATCGAGCGTGCCAGCGTGGTGATGATGCCGACGCTGTTCCTCATCGTCGCCGGGCTCGCAGTCTGGGCCGCCACACTGACCGGCAGCGGCGCCGGCTACGGCTACTACCTCCGGCCGAGCTGGAACGAGATCTTCTCGCTCGACACGTTCGGAGCCGCCGCTTCTCAGGCCGCGTTCTCCCTCTCCCTCGGCATGGGCGCAATGCTCACGTTCGCCAGCTACCTGTCCAAGAAGGAGAGCCTGCCGAGGGAGGGGACCATCATCGCATTCTCCGACTTCGGCGTCGCGTTCGTCGCCGGGCTGGTGGTGTTCCCCGTCATCTTCGCCCTGGGGCTCCAGGGAGCCGTCGGCGAAAGCACGGTCGGCGCCCTCTTCATCGCGCTGCCCGGCGGCTTCGCCGCCATGGGCACCGTGGCCGGGCGCCTCATTGGCAGCATCTTCTTCGTCGCCCTGTTCATCGGCGCGCTGACCTCGGCGATCTCCCTCCTGGAGGTGGTCACGTCCTCCATGATCGACGAGTTCGGCTGGTCCCGGAAAAAGGCGGCCGTCTCCATGGGCATGGTCATCGCCCTCGCCGGCGCCTGGCCGGCCATGAACCTCAATGCCCTCGACGCCTACGACAAGCTCACCGGCAACGTCATGCTCCCCCTCGGCGCCCTGGGCCTGGCCGTCCTCGTCGGCTGGGTCATGAAAAACCCCATCGACGAGATCGCCATCGGGAGCAGCCCCCGCATGAGGGGCTTCTTCAAGGGCTGGATCTGGATGCTCCGCGTGGTCGCCCCCGCGGCCCTCGCCGTGGTCCTCTGGTCCACGGTGCCCGCCGCGATCGCGGCCCTGGGCGTCATCTTCGGGGTCGGTCGCTAGACCGGACCGGCTACTCGGGCGCCGCCTGCTCCCGGTGCAGCTGGTGGCTGTAGCGCTGGTACACCTCCGGCCGAGCCATGTAGTCCTCCACCCATACCTCGAACGGGGGGAGGGGCAGGTGGCGCTCGATCTCCTGGACCACCAGCATGGCCAGCTGCAGCCGGTCGCTCGCCCGGAAATCGATCTCGCGACCCTCCAGGACACGGTCCACCAGCTCCCGGAAGTCCGCCGGATCCACCAGCGCGATCAGGTGTGACACCTGGTCGATCCGGTAGGAGTCGTACAGCGACCGCAGGTGCGAGAGCGACGGCTCCCTGGCTCCGCCCGGCGGCACCATCGCTTCCGACCGGCTCGCCAGCAGCCGACGGAACCACCGACGCACGTCGGCGGACATGCCATATCGACGCTCGTGCGTGTGCAGCGCCGACTCCAGCAGCGACTCCAGCAGCGGTCGACCCAGACCGCGGGCCCGCGCATCCACGTCCGCTTCCGCGCTCTCCACGAACAGGTCCGTGGTCCGGATGTCCTGCCCCTCCAGCCCCGCCGCACCCGTCCGGAAGCTGAAGTAGCCGCGCCAGCGCCCGTCCTCCCCCGCGTACGTGGCCAGGAACACCGACCACCGCTCGCCGCCCCGCTCCAGAAAACAGAACGAGCGGCGACGCGCCCGTTCCCGGTCGCCCCCACGCGGGGCCGATCGCGACGCGTCGCCGCCCTGGCGCTCCCCTGGATTCGGCACGGGGACAGCGTAGCGCCTGCCCCCCATCGCGGTCAAGCGAGGCGGCGACTTATCAACGCGCAAAAACAGGTGTTTCCGGGGCGCGGTGAAGCAGCCGTTTTCCACCTACCATCTGGCGGATGTAACGCAATGGCAACGAATCGCCATCCAAGAACCACGCGTTTCCTTCACCCGCGCGCAGGGCGAAAATAGCGAAAACCGCGAATTTGAAGATAACCGTAAGTCGTTGTGGGGAAAGGAGATAGCTGTAACTCCATGCGCCACGGGAGGTTCCACGAAAGCCTTGACGCGCTCGGACCCGAGCCGTAACTTCGCAGTCCTTCGAGGCGAGAAGCTACGAGCGGGACTCAAGGTGCGGCGGGCGGAGTGAAAGATCCGTTTTTCCGCAAGTTTTCGACAAGTTTTCCACAACGACCTGCCGAGACCGATCCAATGACGGACACCTGTGCGATCGACCTTCGCGTACGCCTCCCCCGGCCGCTGGCAGACGAGGCGGAGCGAGTGAAGGAAAGCGACCCGGATGTACTGAGTCGGATCCTGGCGTACGGGTTGACGCGTCGGTTCATCTTCGATCATCTGGTGGCACGGGAGGCGCTCCGGGGCGGGGCTTCGGAGATTCGGTATTGACGGGCATCCGGGCACCGCTCTAGGCTTCGGGCGTTGGAGCGGTGATCCCGAGCATCGGCGGACCGAATGGACGGAGCGGGGGAGAGGGTGCTGCGGGCGAAGTACCTGGACTGGTGTTCAGCCCGGGTGGCCGAGCGTTTTCTCGATCTGAGTCCTGAGGAGATCTACGCGCTGGCGCGACCGGAGAGCGGCAAGGAGGCACCGAGCCCCGGGCCGCCGTTGCCGCCGCCGGGCGACGACAGCTATCGAACGCTGGTGCAGCGTGTGACGGAGTCGCTCCTGGACCGGATGTCGCTGCCGCCGTTCAATGAGTGGCAGGAGGCGTACGCGTCTTCACCGGAGCGCTACGACGCGGAGATGCTGGGGTTCTGGAAGGACGTGGCCCCGAAGGAGTAGGCGGCGTAGCGGGTCAGGGAGCGGGTCGCAGGATGCCGCCGATCACCGATCGTGCCGGGCCACCCTGAAGTTGTGCCACCAGGTGCCGACGAGAGCGGAGAGCCCGGCGGCGGCCAGGAAGAACCCCACCACCGCCCATCCCAGTCCCCAGTCCGGGCGTCCGTTGGCGTAGCCTCGTGCGGAGCTCCAGAATGACGGCGGCCGCCATGGCGAGCCAGAGGATGCCGATGATGAATCCGGGAATCGTGGCGGCGCCACGGGAGATGCTGCGGGTTTCCTTCATGTCATCGTCTCGGAGTCGGGTACGGGGACGCGAAGATAGCCGCGGATCGGCGGGTGCTGCAAGCTCGGATGCGGACGACGGTGCCGGGGCATGGCCGGGATTTCGGCGGCGGGTTGCGGGCGCGCGAGCGCTTCCGCCATCCTTCGTGTCCACGGCAAAGCGAGAGGAGCGGCAATGGCGATCACGGAGCGTTCGGTGATTCCCGAGGGGTCGCGGGTCGAAGTGACGCGGGGTCGGTTCCCTGCCGACCCGGCGCTGGTGGGACGGCAGGGGACGGTGGTGGAGAACTCGCCGTACTTCCCGCACAAGGTGGAGGTCCAGCTGGACGGGGAGCCGGAGATCCGGACGTTCGCCCCGGAGGAGCTGCTGGTGGCCTCGTCGCCGGAGGCGCTGCCGCCGGACGAGGCGGCGGCGAGGAAGCGGCTCAGCCGCCCCTAGCTGGCGGGACCGGTCCCGGCGGGACCGCACACGTGGCACGAAGGGCCCCGGCCGGTTCGGTCGGGGCCCTTCATGTGCGGTCGGACGCTCGCGGCCGCCATCCGGCGGCGAGGCGCCGCGGTCGCCCGGGAGTCCTCTTCAGAACGGCAGGTCGTCGTCCTGGTCGAAGGGGCTGCCGCTCGGCGGCTCCGGGTCGTAGCCGCCGCCGCCCGCTCCGCCGCCGGAACGTGTGCCACCGCTTCCACCGCGGCCCCCGCCACTGTAGCCGCCCCCGCCCCGCCCCCGCCCCCGCCCCCGCCGTCCTGGCCGCCGGCGCCGAGCATGACCATGTCGCCGACGACGATGTCGGTCCAGTACTTGACGTTGCCCTGCTCGTCCTGGGTCTGGGAGTACTCGATCCGCCCGTCGACGTAGAGCCGGTCGCCCTTGTGGACGTAGCGCTCGATGACGTCGACGATCTTGCCGAAGAAGGTGAGGCGGTGCCACTCCGTCTTCTCCTGCTGCTGGCCGGCGCGGTCGGAGAAGGTGCGGTTGGTGGCGAGGGAGAGCTTGGCGACGCGGGTGCCCGAGGCGGTGGAGCGGATTTCCGGCTCCGCCCCGACGTTGCCGATCAGCATGACTTTGTTCAGGGAGCGGCTCATTCGTTCGTATTCGGCGTGGAGGTGGACGTGAACCGGGCTGGCCGGCGCGCTTCCCCACGCTAGGCCGCCGGTCTCCCGCCGGCAAGGTGGCGAGCAGAGCGGGGCGGTGCCATGGCGGGGAGGGACGCGCCGGGGCGGGGTCTTCAGCGCGGAAGGACGGCCTGGAACGCGTCGCGCAGCCTGCACGTGATGGGACCCGGCTGTGCGTCGACGATGTCGCGGCCGTCGACGCGCACCACGGGCATGATCTCGGTGGTGGTTCCGGAGAGGAAGATCTCGTCGCAGGCGTCGAGTTCGTGAATGAAGATGGGCGCTTCCTCGGCGGGGATGCCGAGCTCGCGGGCGAGGCCGAACACGCGGGCGCGGGTGATCCCCGGCAGCACGTAGTTGCACTCCGGATAGGTGATCAGGGTGCCGTCGCGCACGGCCCAGACATTCGAGTGCGACCCTTCGATGAGGACGCCGTCCTTGACGAACAGCGCCTCGAACGCCCCGGCCGCGTGCGCGGCCTGGTTGGCAAGGACGTTCGGGAGCAGGGCGATGGATTTCACGTCGCAGCGTGCCCAGCGGTTGTCGGGCACGGTGATGGCATCCACGCCGTCCTCCGCCATCGCTTCGGGGTGTGGGGAGTACGGATGCACGTTGACGTACACGGTCGGCGGCGTGTCGGGGGCGGGGAACGCGTGGCGCCGGGGCGCGGCGCCGCGGGTGACCTGGACGTAGATGGCGCCCGCGCCGTCGATGCCGTTCTCGCGCATGAGGTGCCGGGCCGCGGGCTCGACCTGACGGACGGTGTGGGGATCCATCTGGAGCGCGGCGAGCCCGCGGCGCATACGGGCCAGGTGCTCCTCCAGCTCGTAGGGCTG
This sequence comes from uncultured Gemmatimonadales bacterium, assembly GCA_963798845.1. Lineage (GTDB taxonomy): Bacteria > Gemmatimonadota > Gemmatimonadetes > Longimicrobiales > RSA9 > CAVUKA01. Next base: position 1,000,060 of record CAWCUS010000006.1, read on the forward strand.
GCCGGCGTAGATCCGGATCACCTCGTAAACGCCATCGGCCAGGAGGAAGCCGCGGTCCTGCACCGAGACACAGGCATCCTCCAGCGGTACGTAATCACCGTTCAGGTAAACGAGCACGGTCCTGGTCTCCGGGGTTGTCGTCACGCCAACTGTGAGCAGATTGCGGCCCAGCGGCCGCCTTGCGCAACGGCACGAAAAGTTCATGCCCCGATGGAGCCCATGACCGGAACCGAGCTGCTGGACCGCATCCGTCCCACCGAGCACCGCCTGGAAAACGGGCTCATGCTCCTGGTCCGGGAAGTCCACGTCGCCCCCGTGGTGTCGATCGTGACGCACGTGCGGGCCGGCTACTTCGACGAGCCGGACGAGCTGGTGGGGATCAGTCACGTCCTGGAGCACATGTTCTTCAAGGGGACGGAGCGTCGTGCGGTGGGCGAGATCGCGCGGGCGACGAAGGCGGCCGGCGGGTACCTGAACGCCGGGACGATCTACGATCACACGTCGTACTATACCGTGCTTCCGTCGGCGGCGGTGGACATGGGCCTGGACATCCAGGCGGACGCGCTGATCCATTCGCAGATCGACGAGGAGGAGCTCCGCAAGGAGCTGCTGGTGATCATCGAGGAGGTCAAGCGGAAGTACGACAACCCGGGCGCGCTGGCCACGGAGAAGCTGTACGAGGCCATGTTCGACGTGCACCCGATCCGGCGCTGGCGCATGGGGACGGAGAAGGGACTGAGGCGGCTGGAGCGCGCGCAGGTGTTCGACTACTACCGCTCCATGTATCGGGCATCCAACATCACGCTCGTCGTTTCCGGCGACGTCGATCCCGGCCGCGTCGTCGACCGCGTGGAGGCGCTCTACGCCGAGCTCCCACCGGGGTCACCGGAGCGGCCGGAGCGCTCGGAGCCCGAGCGCACGGGGGCTCGCCTGCGCGAGATGAGTGGCGACATCGCCCACACGTACGTGGAGCTCGGGTGGCATTCGCCCGGTGAGCTTCACGAGGACACGCCCGCGCTGGACGCGCTCGGCGTCGTGCTGGGACAGGGTCGTGCGTCCCGACTGTACCGCAGGGTGCGCGAGCGCGGACTGGCCTCGAGCGTGGAGGCGTACAACTTCACGCCCGCGGACATCGGCGTGTTCGGTATCGGGCTGGAGTGCAAGCCGCCCGGGACGGCGGCAGCGCTGCGGGCCGTCTGGACGGAGGTGGACGGGGCGCGGGAGACCGGCGTTCACGTCGACGAGCTGGAGCGGGTCCGAACGCTGCTGGAGGCGAGGCTGCTGCGGCGGCTGGAGACCGCTGAAGGGCAGGCGAACCTGCTCGCCGAGTGGCAGGCACTCGGCGACTGGCGCCGGGCGGGAGACTACCTCGACCGGCTCCGGGGGCTCACCGTCGATCGGCTGCGCGACGTCGCCGACCGCTACCTCGACGCCGAGCGCGCGACCGCGCTGGTCTATCGCCCCTCCGGAACTGAAGCGCTGGGCTGGGGCGATGACGGCTTCGTCGCCGGGCTCCGGGACGACGGGTCGAGAGCGGCCACGGCCGGGGCGGCGGAGCCTCCGCCGGAGGGATCCGGCGAACCGATCGATGCGTCCGCCGCGGCGCCGGCGCCCACGCCGTCGACCGTCGGGTCTCCCGCGATCGAGGACGGCGTGGTGCAGTATCCGATGAATGGCGGGCGTCTGGTGGTGAAGCGGCGCTCGCACGCGCCGCTCGTCTCGATGGCGCTGGCGCGGCGGGGCGGCGTGCTGAACGAGACCCGTGAGACGGCGGGGCGCACGGCGCTGGTCATGCGCACTTCGGTGAAGGGGACCACCTCGCGGGATGCGGAACGGATCGCCCGGGAGTCCGAGCGGCTGGGCGGGAGCATAGGGGCGTCGGCCGGCGCCGACCTGCTCTCGTGGGATCTTACGGTCCCCGCGCAGCATTTCCGCGAAGGGTTCGGCCTTCTGGCGGACGTGGCGCTCCACCCCACCTTCCCGGACTTCGAAGTCGCCCAGGAGCGCTCCATGGTGCTGGCGGACCTGGAGCGGCTGCGCGACGACATGTACCGATATCCGCTGCGCCTGATGCTGTCGGCGGCTTTCGGCGATCACCCGTACGGGCGTTCGCCGGACGACATCGCCGCCGCTGTCTCCGACGTGGACGCGGAGGCGCTTCGAAGCTGGCACGCGGAGGCGCTGGCCGAGCCGTGGGTGTTCGTCGTTGGCGACATCGACCCCGAGCACGCGGCCGACGTCGTTGCGGCGAACGTGGGGCCGCTCACCCACCCTGTCGACGTGCAGGAGCCCCGGCCGTCATGGCCCGCCTCCCCTGTATTCGAGGAAGCGAGGCGAGAGCGGGCGCAGACCGCGCTCGCGCTGGCTTTCCCAGGGCCGAGCCGCAGTGACGAGGACCGGGCAGCCATGGAAGTGCTGTCCAACGCCGTGAGCGGGCTGGGAAACCGCCTGTTCGAGGAGCTCCGCAGTCGCCGCTCGCTCGCGTACACGGTGGCCGCCTACCCCCTGGTGCGGCGACACGCCGGGGCGTTCGTGGGCTACATCGCTTCCTCCCGCGACCGCGGTGAGGAAGCCCGCGAGGCGCTCCTCACCGAGCTGCTCCGCCTGCGCGACGAGCCACCCACGGAGGAAGAGCTCGAGCGGGCGCGGCAGTACACGGTGGGCGGGTGGCAGATCCGGACCCAGAGCAACGCCGCCCAGCTCGGCGAACTCGCCGCCGCCCTCATGCTCGGCTCCGGGCTCGAGGAGATCCGTGATTTCGAAGGCCGCATCCGCGGCGTCACCCGCGACGACGTGCTCGAGGCCACCCGGCGGTGGTTCGACGCCGACCGCGTCGTGGAGGGGATGGTGCGGGGGACCGCCCGAGAGCGCTGACGGCCGACGGCAGGGTGGTCGCCCGTGAGGCCCGGCGCCGTCCACGGTTTGAGGCGGGTCGCGGCGGCGCCTATATTCCCGCCGTCGTCAACCCCACAACCGAGCGAGCCATGGCCGAATACCGGAACATCCGCATCGAGCGGGCGGAGCGGCGCGCGACAGTGATCGTGTCGCGCCCGGACAAGCTGAACGCGCTGAACGCGGAGACGATCGACGAGCTGGATGCGGCGTTCCGTGAGCTGGAGCGCGACCGCGACGTGGGCGGTGTGTTGATCACGGGAGACGGAGAGAAGGCGTTCGTCGCCGGCGCGGACATCGCCGAGCTGGCGAAGATGGACTCCATTGGCGGGATCTCCGTGTCTCGCCAGGGCCAGGACGCGTTCCGTCGCCTGGAACGGATGGGAAAGCCAGTGGTGGCCGCGGTGAACGGGTACGCGCTGGGCGGCGGGATGGAGCTGGCGCTGGCGTGCCACCTCCGCGTAGCGGGCGAGAAGGCGCGCTTCGGGCTTCCGGAGGTGAAGCTGGGGATCATCCCCGGATACGGGGGGACGGTCCGGCTGCCGCGGATCGTGGGGCGGGGCCGCGCGCTGGAGCTGATCCTGACGGGCGAGATGATCGACGCGCAGCGGGCCTACGAGATCGGACTCGTCAACAGGGTCGTGGCCCAGGACGAGGTCCGGGACGCGGCCGAGCGGCTGCTGGACACCATCCTGAAGAACGGACCCGTGGCGCTGCGCTTCGCCCTCGAGGCGGTGGACCGGAGCCTCGAGACGGGGATCGAAGAGGGGCTGGGCCTGGAGTCGCACCTGTTCGGGCTCCTGGCGTCGACGGCGGACATGCGGGAGGGGATGGGGGCGTTTCTGGAGAAGAGGGCGGCGGAGTTCAGCGGGCGGTAGGGGGGACGGGGGCTCGGCCCTTCGGGGCCTCGCAGAGGGGCTCGGCCTTCGGGCCTCGCAGAGGGGCTCGGCCTTCGGGCCTCGCAGAGGGGCTCGGCCTTCGGCCTCGCAGAGGGGCTCGGCCTTCGGGCCTCGCAGAGGGGCTCGGCCTTCGGGCCTCGCAGAGGGGCTCGGCCTTCGGGCCTCGCAGAGGGGCTCGGCCTTCGGCCTCGCAGAGGGGCTCGGCCTTCGGGCCTCGCAGAGGGGCTCGGCCTTCGGGCCTCGCAGGGGGCTCGGCCTTCGGCCTCGCAGGGGGGCGGGGCTCGCAGGGGCGGGTTGCCTCGCGCGCGCACGCGTGATAGGTTTTCTTCACATGGAGGCCCCACCCGAGCTGGTTTGTCGTGAGCTCCGTCTGCGCCAGTTCCGGAACTTCCCGGACCTGGACCTGGCCTTCCAACCGGCGGGCGCGGCGGTGGTCGGACCGAACGGATCCGGAAAGACCAACCTCATCGAAGCCCTCTACTATCTCGAGATCTTTCGTTCCTTCCGGGGCGCGCTGGACGACCAGCTGGTGCGCTTCGGCGAGGAGGCGTTCCACATCCGGGGCCGCTTCCAGGAGCCGGCATCAGGGCGCGAGCTGGAGCTCACGGCGGCGTACGAGCCGCGCCGGAAGAGGAAGCGGGTGCAGGTGAACGGCGTCGAACCGGAGCGGCTGGGGGCCGGGGTCGGCCACGTCGGCATGGTGGTGTTCTCGCCTTCGGACGTGGGGATCGTGGCGGGGTCGCCGGGAGAGCGTCGTCGCTTCCTCGACATCGTGCTCTCGCTCAACGTGCGCGGCTACCTGGCGACGCTGCAGCGCTACCGCCACGCGCTGCGCCAGCGAAACGCGCTGCTGAAGGACGGAGCGCGGTGGGCGGCGGTGGAGCCGTGGACGGCGTCGGTGGCCGAGCTCGGAGGGAAGGTCATGGCGGCGAGGGCGGCGTGGGTGTCGTCGCACGGGGACGGGTTCGCCGAGCGGTACGAGCGGATCGGCAGTGAGGCGCCGGCTCGGCTGGAGTACCGGCCGAGCGTGGGGTCGCTGCCTGAGGAGGGTGAGGACATGGGGGCGGCGTTGGCCGCGTCGCTGGAGCGGCTCGCGGCGCGGGAGCGGGAACGGGGCGTGACGCTGCGCGGGCCGCATCGAGACGATCTCGGCTTCGTGCGGGAGGACGGAGCGGGGGGGCGGGACCTGCGAGATTACGGCTCGGGAGGTCAGCAGCGGACGGCGGCGGTCTCGCTACGCCTGATGGAAGCGGAAACGATTCGGGAATCGAGGACGCACGCACCCATGATCCTTCTGGACGACATCTTCGCCGAGCTGGACCCCGGGCGTTCGGAGCGCGTGCTGGCGCTGCTCGAGGAGCAGCCCGGACAGGTCGTCCTGACGGCGCCGAAGGCGTCCGACGTGGAGGTGCGCCGTGGCGCGCTGCCCCGGTGGCGGATCGCGTCCGGCCAGATCGTGGCGGCGGCGTGAGCGGCAAGCCGCAGCGCCCGATGCGCGTGTCCGAGGCGCTCTCTGCCTACCTGGCGAAGAGCGGGCTGGGACAGCGGCTGGAGCAGGCCGCGTCGGTGGATGAGTGGGCGGAGCGCGTCGGCTCGCGCATCGCGGCGGTGGCGGAGCCGGTGCACGTGGCGGAGGGGGTGCTTCTGGTGGCCGTTCGCTCGAGTGCGTGGCTCATGGAGCTGCGGATGATGGAGGCCGAGATCCGGAATCGCCTGAACGAGGGTCGGCAGCGCGGCCGAATCCAGCGGATCCGGTTCGTGATGGCGGGCGAGGATGAGCCCGGGCGCGGGAGCGCGGCGGGCGGGATGGACGGGGTTGGTCGTGGTCGTCGCCCGAAGGGCGAAAGCCGTTGAGAATCGGGCACATCCGGGGTGCTGCAGGGTAGCAGACAGGGTTGGGTCGGAAGTGGCGAAAACGAAACGAGTCCGAATCGGGTGAACATGGCGAAGAAGCCGAATCAGAACGACTACATGGCTGGCCAGATCCAGGTCCTCAAGGGTCTGGAAGCCGTGCGGAAGCGGCCGGGAATGTACATCGGCTCCACTGCCGCTCGCGGGCTCCACCACCTCGTGTACGAGGTGGTGGACAACTCGGTGGACGAAGCCATGGCCGGATACTGCACCCGGATCAATGTGATCCTGCGGCAGGATGATTCGGTGACCGTGGTGGACGACGGCCGGGGCATCCCGGTGGACGTCCACCCGACGGAAGGCGTGCCCGGCGTCGAGCTCGCCATGACCACGCTGCATGCGGGCGGGAAGTTCGACCGCAACACGTACAAGGTCTCGGGCGGGCTCCACGGCGTGGGCGTGAGCGTGGTGAACGCGTTGAGCGAGTGGCTGGAAGTGGAGATCCGCCGCGACGGTGAGGTCTACCGCCAGCGCTACGCCCGGGGCCTGAAGGTGACGGACCTTCAGACGGTGGGGAAGGCGAAGAAGGGGGAGAGCGGGACGCGCACCTCGTTCAAGCCCGACGCCGAGATCATGACCGAGCTGACGTTCAGCTTCGACACGCTGGCGAGTCGGCTACGCGAGATGGCGTTCCTCAACAAGGGTCTCCTGATCACGCTCCGCGACGAGCGTGTGGACGGGGGCGCCGAGCCCCGGACGGAGGAGTACAAGTACGACGGCGGGATCATGGAGTTCGTGGAGTACCTCCGTGGCACCCGTCAGCCGCTGCACCCGAAGCCGGTCTACATCGAGGCGGCGAGAGAGGAAGCGGAAATCGAGCTCGCGATCCAGTACGACCAGGGCTACAACGAGAGCACGTTCACCTTCGTCAACAACATCAACACGCACGAAGGCGGGACGCATCTCACCGGCTTCAAGGCGGCGCTCACGCGCACGCTGAACGACTACGCGAAGAAGAACAACCTGCTGAAGAAGGACCTGGAATCGCTCTCGGGTGAGGACATCCGCGAGGGGTTGACGGCCGTCCTGAGCATCCGTGTCAAGGAGCCGCAGTTCGAGGGCCAGACCAAGACCAAGCTGGGGAACAGCGAGGTCCGGGGCGCCGTCGAGCAGGTGGTGAACGAGAAGCTCGCGATGTACCTGGAGGAGCACCCGTCGGTCGGGAAGGCGATCGTGGAGAAGGCCGTGCAGGCGGCGCGCGCGCGCATCGCCGCGCGCAAGGCCCGCGACCTGACCCGACGGAAGAGCGCGCTGGAGGGAAGCGTGCTCCCGGGCAAGCTGGCAGACTGCTCCATCACCGATCCAGCCGTGTGCGAGCTGTACCTGGTGGAGGGCGACTCCGCCGGCGGAACGGCCAAGCAGGGGCGCGATCGTGCCTACCAGGCCATCCTGCCGCTACGCGGGAAGATCCTGAACGTGGAAAAGGCGCGGCTGGACAGGGTCCTCAGCAACGAGGAGATCCGGACCATGATCACCGCGATCGGGACCGGCATCGGCGAGGACGAGTTCGACCTGAAAGGCGCACGCTACCACAAGATCATCATCATGACGGACGCCGACGTGGACGGTGCCCACATCCGCACGCTGCTCCTCACCTTCTTCTTCCGCCACATGCGCGAGCTGGTGGAGAACGGGATGATCTACATCGCCATGCCGCCGCTCTACCGCGTAGCGAAGGGGCGCGAGGAGCACTACGCCTACAACGACAGCGAGCGCGACGAGATCATGAAGCGGCTGTCGCCCAACGGGAAGGAAGGCGGTGGCCGGGGCGTGAGCCTCCAGCGCTACAAGGGTCTGGGCGAGATGAACGCCGACCAGCTGTGGCGCACCACCATGGATCCGGACGCGCGCACCATCATGAAGGTGACGCTCGAGGACGCCGTGGCCGCGGACCGGATCTTCAGCCAGCTCATGGGCGACGACGTGGAGCCACGCCGGGACTTCATCGAGAAGAACGCCCAGTTCGTGAAGAACCTCGACATTCTGAGGCTGCACTTGCAGCTCCATCTGAAGCGCGACTCCTGGCTGCGCTGGACCAGCGGCTACCGCACCACTCTTCCCTGCGGGGGTTGATGAGCTTCGCAGTCCTTCACGCGGATCTCGGGTAGCGGCTCGGGGAGCAGCCGCGGCCAACCGCGGCACGCCCGAGCCCGTTCCGGAATCCCGGCCGCTCGCTCGCCGGACGATACGCGACCGGTGCGAGTTGCGCGCGGCCTTTGCGTCCATCCGCGCACGTGGAGGAACACCATGCCGGAGCTCACGCCCTTCGGCTTCGATCGGTTCTTTCAGGAACAGCTCACCCGCTGGCCGGTTCCGCCGCTGCTGCCGGCGCGCGTGGCTGGCGCACACCGTGCCCGCTACGATCTCTGGTCCTCGCCCGGACCACTCCGGGCGCGTCTGGCCGGCGCGCTCCGGCGCCAGCTGGCGGACGATGCCCTGCCCGGTGTCGGTGATTGGGTGGTGGCCGACGCGCCCGGCCGCGCGGGTGACACCGTGCTCATCCGCGGCGTTCTGACGCGGCGCAGCGCGTTCACGCGCGGCGCCGCGGGACGCGAGGCGCGTCCTCAGGTGGTGGCCGCCAACGTGGACCGCGTGTTCGTCGTGGTCGGGCTGGACGCGGGCCCCAACGGGCGCGCGCTCGACCGCTATCTGGCCCGTATCTGGGCGGGCGGCGCGGAGCCGCTGGTGGTGCTCAACAAGGCGGACCTGACGTCCGATGCCGAAAGCGCCGTGGCGGAGATCGAGCGCCGCTGCATCGGGGTCCAGGTGCTGGCGGTCAGCGCCCTCCACAGCGAAGGCCTGGACCGGATCCGCGCCGCCATCCCGCCCGGGCGCACCATCGCGCTGGTGGGGGCTTCCGGCGCCGGCAAGTCCACGCTGGCCAACGCGCTGCTCGGAGAAACACGGCAGGCCACCGCGGAGGTGCTGCCCGGGGGAGCCCGCGGTCGGCACACCACTACCCGGCGGGAGCTCCTGCTACTGCCGGGCGGCGGGCTGCTGCTGGACACGCCCGGGATGAGGGAGCTCGAGGTGGTGGACGAGGACGGGCTCGACATCGTCTTCGACGACATCACCGCCCTCGCCGATCAGTGCCGCTTCCGCGATTGCGGCCACGTCGCCGAGCCGGGGTGCGCCGTCCTCGCGGCGGTCGCCGCCGGCCGGCTCCACCCGGAACGCCTCGACAGCTACCACAAGCTCCAGCGCGAGGCCCGCGCCTACGAGCTGCGCCACGACGACCGCGCCCGCCGCCAGGCGGAGCGCGTGTGGGGCCAGCTGAGCGATGAGGGCGCTCTCATCCGGAAGTGGAAGGGTGGGAAGTGAGTTCAGGTCGCGGGTGGGAAGCCCGCGCGTCCGCTCACGGTCGTCCGGGGCTCGGCTGGAGCGGGCCGTCGCCAGACCATTGCCACGTGTCCGTGATGACCGCGGCCCGGGGGGCGAAGCCGTCGCCGTACTCGGCGGGATAGTGGTGGACGAGCAGGAAAAGCCGCCCGTCGTACCGCCGGACTTCGATCCTGCCGACGAACCAGGCCCCGCCTCCGTCCTGATACCGGAACCGATACCCGGCGATCGCTCCGGGGATGCTCGACGCGGCCGCGGAGTCCGAGGCCGGCTCGAGCCCGCGGCTCACGGGCACTCCGCGTCCCGTCTCGTAGCCGCGCGCCGCCGCCACCGCCTCGGGCTCCGGGGTGCCGGCAGGGAAGACGAACAGGTGGAGGAAGGCGTTCTCGTTCCGGTGGCCGCCGAACTCCGCGTAGAAGTGCACGGACGCGCCGCCGCCATTCTCCGTGGAGACTTCAGCGGCCATGTCGGCCGGAACGTAGGCGCTGAACGGGAGGGGGAAGTCGCCGCCGGTGCGGAACAGCTTCAGCCGCATGGGGACAGGCATCCCCTCGATGTCCACGGTGTCGCTGCGGAGCGGGGCCCGGGTCGCTGCGGTGGTGTCGGCCCCGGCTGGGCGGGCGGGGTTCCGGGTGCCTTCCCCCGCTCCGCTCTCGCGGCCACCTCCGCCGCACGCGGCCACGCTGGCGGCGCAGGCGAGGAAGGCGGCCAGGGCTGCGGCGGGACGTGGAATCAGTGCTCTGAACGTGGGCACGGCTCTCGCGTGTGGAGGTGATATCGAAGCGGTGGGAGGGCACGAACCGGACGTGAATGATCATGGAGTACCGCGCCAAGGGCCAAACCTGGGACGTGTTCCTGTCGGAGGAAGGTCCCGAGAGAGGGCACCCGGGATTGCGACCGGTCATATTCCACTGCAAGAGCAACACGTCGTGGGGGTGGCGCGTGGTGGAGCTTTCGGCGTCCGAGCTGCCGGCGGACGGCAGCCTGGACGAGGTCCCGCGCGTGCGGATCGCGGAGCTGTTCGATCGCTCCGAGCCGTTCGACTACCCGACGGACCCGAAGGCGAAGCAGCACCACATCGGCGACGGTCCCGGGCGCTAGCGGCACGGCCGGGCGATGCTGCGACCGCCCCGAAGGAGGCGGTGTCGCGGTCAGAGCAGGCCGCGGTACTGTGGATTCACCATGAGCTCGCCCTGCTCGCCCACCACCTGGCGATCCCACGGGAAGATCACGGCCGCGTCCGTCTCCACGGCGTAGAAGTCCGGCTTGTACCCGCCCGTTTTCACGATGCTGGTCGCGGTCTTGAGGGCGGCGGGGCTCACGGCCCGCACCGCGGACACGGCCATGCGCAGGGTCTCCCCCGAGGTGCAGATCTCGTCCACGATGAGCACGCGGCGGCCCCTGGCCTGAAGCGGGGCGGCGCTCAGGACCTTGGGCTGCTCGCGCACCCGCTCCATGCCGGACCGGCGGGTTATGGTCATGGAGAAGAAGTCCTGGCGCAGGATCGTGGCGATCACCGCCCCTGGAATCACGCCCGCCTTGGCAATGCCGATGATGAGGTCCGGCGCGTACTCGCGGGCCACGTTCAGCGCCAGGGCGCGGGACAGCTCACCGAACACCTCCCAGGTCAGCTCCAGGATGCCGTCGCCGTCGAGGGACGCCTCCGGTGCACCCGGAAGTTGGGACTGAAGCCGCTGCGCAGGCATGGGTGTTCTCCGGTTCGGGGGAACGCAAGGCTAAGTTAGCGGTGGGTCCCGGCGCATGGAAGCGGCTTGACCGTCCCGCCGGCTGCCGGCATCCTCCGGCCATGGCAGCAGCATCCGACGAATCCCGGGCCGTCGCCGACGCCCGCCTGGCGGCGGCGCTGGAATCGGCCTCCATTCGCGACCCCAGGCCGTACTATCGGCACGCGCTCGTCCAGCTGAAGCAGCGCAGTCCCAATGGTTACGCCCGGGCGGTGGCGTACTTCGACGAGCAACTCGTCCCAACCGTCGCCGGCGACGGGGATCCCCTGACCTCGTGGCTCGCGTACGGCCGCATGATCGCCGGCGAGATCGGGCCCGGATGCGAAGTGGAGGTCGACCCGTCCGGCCGCGTGCTGGCGCCCGACGTTCAGCGCCCGGGGCGTGGCCTGCTGTTGTGGCTCCCGGACGATGAGGCAGCGCCCGCGACCCTGCTCCGAGCTCCCCGGAAGTGGACGCGGGCGCAGGAGGCCACCGTGGAGCTGCTGGTTCAGGGGCGAGTCACCGCCTCCGCATACGAAGAGCCGCGGCGGTAGACGGTCGTCCCGGTGGCTCAGGCGACCCGGGCGGTGGAACTGCTTCCTCTGCGAACCCCTGGCGGGTCCGCTATCCGGCCTTGGTCATGCTGTCCAGGAACTCCTGGTTCGTCTTGGTGCGGCGCATCCGCTCGAGCAGGAACTCCAGGGCCTCCGCCGGGGGCATGTCCGAGAGGAAATTGCGCAGCAGGTAGACGCGGTTGAGCTCCGAATCGTTGAGGAGGAGCTCCTCCTTGCGGGTGCTCGACCGGTTGATGTCGATGGCGGGGAAAATCCGCTTGTCGGCAATGTGCCGGTCGAGGATCACCTCCATGTTCCCCGTCCCCTTGAACTCCTCGAAGATCACCTCGTCCATCCTCGAGCCCGTCTCGATGAGCGCGGTGGCGATGATGGTGAGGGACCCGCCGCCGTCAATGTTCCGGGCTGCGCCGAAGAAGCGCTTGGGCTTGTGCAGCGCATTGGCGTCCACGCCGCCGGAGAGGATCTTCCCGGAATGCGGCACCGTGACGTTGTACGCGCGGGCGAGGCGGGTGATGGAGTCGAGGAGGATGACGACGTCGCGTCCGGCTTCCACGAGGCGCTTCGCCTTCTCCAGGACCATCTCCGCCACCTGGGTGTGACGGTCGGCCGGCTCGTCGAACGTGGAGGAGATGATCTCGGCCGGAACGTGCTCCTCCATGTCCGTGACCTCCTCGGGCCGCTCGTCGATGAGCAGAACGATGAGGTGGACCTCGGGCTGATTCTCGATCACCGAGTTGGCGATCTTCTGGAGGAGGATCGTCTTTCCGGCCTTCGGCGGCGAGACGATGAGCCCGCGCTGCCCCTCGCCGATCGGGCTGATCAGGTCCATCAGCCGCATGGACAGGTCGCCGGTGGCGTTCTCCAGTCGCAGCCGCTTTTCCGGGTAGCGGGGGCGGAGGTTGTCGAACGCGATCCGGTGCTTCGCGGTGTCCGGGTCCGCCCCGTTGACCTCCTCCACCTTCAGCAGGGCGAGGTAGCGCTCGCCCTCCTTCGGTGGGCGCACCTGTCCGAGCACCGTGTCGCCCGTGCGCAGGTCGAACCGCTTGATCTGCGAGGGCGAGACGTAGATGTCGTCCGGGCCGTAGAGGTAGTTCCAGTCCTGGGAGCGCAGGAAGCCGTAGCCCTCCGGAAGCACTTCGAGGACGCCCTCTCCGCGCAGCACTACATCGCTGTCCAGCAGGTTCTGCTCGATCCGGAATATGAGGTCCTGCTTCCGGAGGCCCGAAAAATTGGAAATCTGGAGCTCCTCGGCCATGTCGTGGAGCTCGGGGATCGATTTACTCTTCAGTTCTGCGATGTCCACGTGAGTCTCCATTTCACGTCCGCTTCATTCCGCCCATGCCCCGGCAGGGTGCGCCGGCGCGATGGTACGTCGCGGAGGGTGTGAATTGGGAAGAACGGAAATGTCGATCGGCGGAACCGGTGCCCCGCCTTCGGCAGGTTTGTGGTCGCGGGTGATTGGCGCAAGGTTACCACCGGGTGGCTCCCCGGTCAAGAGGCTGTGGCCCCGAACGGCGTGACGTAGGCCGGTGTGCGATGCAAAGGTTCGCTTGACACCGGTGCGGGCGGGGAGGACTTTATCCTCCCACCGACGAGAGAACGCATGGCGCGCCATAATCGTGAAGGCCAGGGGACGGACCAGCGAGGCTACGAGTACGTCATCAGCTATCAGCCGGACTGGCTCGGCCACGTGAAGGTGACACGGCTGCTGGAATCGGGTCGGCAGTCGACGAAAACGCTCTTTACGAACCCGGACGCACCCGAGCGTTCGCCGGGCCGGCAGGTCCGTACGGAGATCGGCAGTGATGATCAGGGGCTCCGGTTCCAGGTTGTGCTGCACGACCCCCGCAAGGTCGTGCGTCGGATCATCATCGAGACCGGAGCAGCCGGGTCGAGCGCGGGCGAACTGGGCGACTCCGACATCCAGTTCATCATCGACCCGCACGGCTGACGCTCACGGAAGAAACATCCGCACGGCGAGGCCGCTGGCGTTCGCGACCATGGAGTCGACCTGCGCGCGGAGCCGCTGCACGGCGTGCAGCAGCGCCGAATCGCGCTGGATCCGGGCGACGATCCCGGTCCCGCTCCGCAGCCGGTCCTGCAGGCTGTCCACGGAGACCCCCAGCTCCGTGGCCTGCCTGCCCAGGTCGAGGAGCGGCTCTCGCAGGCCGCCGCTGCGGCCGGGGTCGAAGCGAGCGGCAGCGGCAGCGAGCGCGGTGTCCACGGCTTCCAGGTCACGGCGCACCGCGTGGAGGCGGTCGAGCACCTCCCCTTCTCCCCACGCTCGTTTCATGGCACCCGAACGCAGGCCGCCGCTCAGCGCTCCCGCTTCCCGGTCCAGCGCGGACAGGGCGGCGCCCAGGCGCTGAAGCTCCGGCACCCGGGCGCTCACCAGGGCGTGGACCGCACCGGTGTCGGCCAGGACGGAGTGCACGCCCGCGCTCAGTGCCCGGCCGCGGGCCAGGATGGTATCGAGGGACGGGAGGTCGTGGGCGGCGAGGGTATCCCCGTCGCGGAGCACGGCCGCGCTGTCGTGACCGGCCGTGAGCGCGACCACCGGCTGGCCGACGAAGCGCTGGCGCGTGGCGCGGGCGCGGCTATCGGCACGCAGGACAGCGCCGGCGCGACCTTCGAGTCGGAGCCGTAGCGCGATCGCCGCCGAGTCGCCGGCCTTCTGGAAGCCGATGCGGGTGACGCGGCCCACGGGCACGCCCTCGAGGAGCACGGGCGAGCCGATCCGGACGGCGGGCGCCTCCGGGACCAGGGCCACGATCTCGAGGTGGTCGCGGAAGAGCTCCTGGATGGCATCCAGGTTGACGATGAGGACGGCAGAAAGCACGAGCACGCCGATCATGACGTATCCGCGCGCCGGCCGCCCCGGCCGGACTTTGTCGTTGGGCACGGTGGGCCCCGGGTGCAAGCGCCGGGCCGCTCGGCGGCAGGAGGGTGGCCGGGCGAGAGGGGCGATTCTATGTTGCCCGGCATGACCGGCGCATTGAGCGCGCCCCTGGCATGGATCGGCAGCACCGTGCTCACCGTTCTGGCGGGCTTCGGCGCATTCGGACGATTCCTTTTCCGGGCCACGCGCGCGGTGACTGACACGGCCACGTGGACGCAGGAGCTGGTGGGGCAGATGGCGAGGGTGGGCGTCGCGTCCATCCCCATCGCGCTCTTCATCGCGGCGTTCACGGGGATCGTGCTGGCCCTCCAGGCCTCCTATACCTTCACGGGCGCGGTGCCGCTCTACTTCGTGGGCGTGCTCGTGGGCAAGACCATGCTCCTGGAGCTGGGCCCCGTGCTCACCGGACTGGCGCTCGCCGGACGCGTGGGCGCGAACATCGCGGCGGAGATCGGGACCATGCGGGTCACCGAGCAGATCGACGCGCTCGAGACCCTGGCGTACAACCCCTTCTCCTACCTGGTGGTGCCGCGGGTGCTCGCGGGCGTGATCATGTTCCCGCTGGTGGTGGCGTTCGCGGACGCCATGGGAATCGTCGCCGGGTGGGTCACGGCGATCAATTTGCTGGACCTCTCGTCGCCCGAGTTCGCCCGTGGCCTGCGGCTTTACTTTGTGTCGTTCGACGTGACGTACTCGCTCATCAAGGCCGCGTCCTTCGGCTTCGCCGTGACCGCCATCGGCTCCTTCTTCGGCTTCACCACCCGTGGCGGCGCCGAGGCCGTGGGCCGCTCGACCACGCAGGCCGTCGTGATCAGCAGCATGCTGATCCTGGTCCTGGACGCGTTCTGGGCGGTGACGCTGCTGTGAGCATCGTGCTGGAGCGCGTGTCGAAGTCCTTCGGCCCGAAGCGGGTCCTGGAGGAAGTCTCGCTGGAGGTCCACGAGGGTGAGACGGTTGCCGTGATCGGCGCGTCGGGCGTGGGGAAGTCGGTGCTGCTCAAGACCATCGTGGGCCTCCTGGAGCCGGACCAGGGGCACGTGGAGGTGGACGGACTGATCGTGATGGAGCTGTCGCGCGAGGCGCTTTACGAGCTTCGTCGCGGCGTGGGCTACGTCTTCCAGTTCGCAGCGCTGTTCGACTCCATGACAGTGCAGGAGAACATTGAGATGGGGCTGCGGCGGATGACGGATCTGCCCGCCGCGGAGCGGTCGCAGCGGGTGGAGGAGTCGCTCCGGCTCGTGGAGCTGGAGGGCTACGGACCGCAGATGCCGGGGCAGCTCTCGGGCGGGCAGCGCAAGCGGGTGGGCCTCGCCCGTGCGGTGGCCACGCACCCGAAGTACCTGCTGTACGACGAGCCCACCACGGGCCTCGACCCGGTGACCACGTCGGTGATCGACGGGCTGATCCTGAAGATGGATCGGGAGATCGGCGTCACCAGCGTGGTGGTGACGCACGACATGACCAGCGCGTACCGTGTAGCCGATCGGATCGCCATGCTGTACGAAGGCCGCATCCGCAGCGTGGGGACGCCGGAACAGATCCAGGCCACGGACGACCCGATCGTCCGCGGCTTCATCGAGGGGCGGCCCGAGCTGATGCAGGAGACGACGACGTGAGCATGCGATCCGAAGTCCGCGTGGGGCTCGTCTTCATCCTGAGCATCATCCTGATCGTCACCGGCACCATCTGGATGCAGGGGTGGCGGGTGGGACAGGAGGAGCACGAGGTCCGGGCGTGGTTCCGGGAAGTCGGCCAGCTCCAGACGGGCAGCGCGGTGAAGCTGCGCGGCGTGCCCATCGGACGGGTCGAGGACATCACGCTGGACACCCGTGCGGCCGGCGTGATGGTGCAGATGAGCGTCTCATCGGACGCGGCGCTGCCCGAGGACGCGGTCGTGATCCTCGCGCCCGAGTCCATGTTCGGCGACTGGCAGGCCGAGATCTCGTCCCGCTCCCGCTACGAGTTCTACGACTATGCGATCCCCCAGGAGCAGGGGGTGCTCCCCGGCTACTCGCTGCCGGACATGTCCCGCCTCACCGCGGTCGCCGACCGGATCGCGCAGAACCTGGCGGTAATCACGGATCGCGTGGACATCGCTTTCACCGACGAGACGGCGAAGAACATCCGGCAGGCCATCGACAACATCCAGGAAGTCACGGCCCAGCTGACGGACCTCATGCAGGCGCAGGAGCACACGGTGGAGGGGGTGGCCGCCGGGCTGGAGACCACGGCGAAGACGCTCGGGGAAGCGGCCGAGACCGCCAACCGCGCGTTCGTCGAGATCGAGGGCGCGATCTCGCAAGGGCAGCTGGCCGCGATCGTGAACAATGTCCAGACGACGACGGCGGCGCTCGACACCCTCGCCCGGCAGCTGGGCGCCACCAGCGGCAACATCCAGAACACCATCGTGTCCGCGGACAGCGCGTTCGCTTCCCTGAGCTCGATCCTCGCCCAGGTGCAGCAGGGGCAGGGGACGCTCGGACAGCTGCTGCAGGACACGGCGCTCTACAACCATCTGGTCCAGACCAACGCCCTCGTCCAGGACCTGCTCCTGGACTTCCAGCGGAACCCGAAGAAGTACATCAATTTGACGGTGTTTTAGGGGCGGGGCTCGGCCTGCGGCCTCGCAGAGGGGCTCGGCCTGCGGCCTCGCAGAGGGGCTCGGCCTGCGGCCTCGCAGAGGGGCTCGGCCTGCGGCCTCGCAGAGGGGCTCGGCCTGCGGCCTCGCAGAGGGGCTCGGCCTGCGGCCTCGCAGAGGGGCTCGGCCTGCGGCCTCGCAGAGGGGCTCGGCCTGCGGCCTCGCAGGGGGGCTCGGCCTGCGGCCTCGCAGGGGGGCTCGGCCTGGGGCCTCGCAGGGGGGCTCGGCCTGCGGCCTCGCAGGGGGGCTCGGCCTGGGGCCTCGCAGGGGGGTGGGTCCGGCTGTTGCGTGGGGGGCGGGGGGTTGGGCAACTTGCGCACCCCGGGGGGGAGCGGGGCGGCGATGGCGCTACTGGTCCAGAAATTCGGCGGCACGTCCGTGGGCAGCCCGGAGCGGATCCGGCGCGTGGCGGAGCGTGTCTCCCGATGCCGGCGCGAGGGTCACGATCTGGTGGTGGTGGTCTCGGCGATGGGGGACACGACGGACGACCTGCTGGCGCTGGCGAGGTCGGTGACGGAACGGCCGGAGCGGCGGCATCCGCGTGAGCTGGACATGCTGCTGACGGCGGGTGAGCGCGTCTCCATCGCGCTGCTGGCGATGGCGATCCGGGACGCGGGTGTCGAGGCCATCAGCTTCACCGGGTCGCAGGCGGCGATCATCACGGACTCGCAGCACACGGGCGCACGGATCGAGGAGGTGCGGGCGGATCGCGTGCGCGAGGAGCTTGCGGGCGGGCGGGTGGTCATTGTCGCCGGCTTCCAGGGGGTGAGTCGCAGCCGGGAGGTGACCACGCTGGGGCGGGGTGGCTCGGACACGACGGCGGTGGCGCTCGCCGCGGCGCTGGGCGCGGAACGGTGCGACATCTTCACGGACGTGGACGGTGTCTACAGCGCCGATCCCCACGTAGTGCCCGATGCGCGGCGGCTGCCGTGTGTGGGCTATGAGGAAATGGTCGAGCTCGCGGTCTCGGGCGCGCAGGTGTTGCACCCCAGGGCCGTGGAGATCGCGGCTCGCTACCAGGTCCCGGTGCGCGTTCTTTCATCGCTGGATCCCGGAGAGGAGGGAGGCACCCTGATCGCGAGCAGACGGCCGACCATGGAGGATCCCGCCATCACCGGCGTGGCCTCGGAAGGGGGATATGCACAGCTGGTGCTGCGCGGGCTTCCCCCGGCCATGACCACCATGACGACGGTGCTGTCGCGGCTGACGGATGCGGGCGTGAGCGTGGACCTGCTGACGCAGGTCGACCGCGCGGACGGGCGAAGGGCGATCCAGATCACGGTCAGCGAGGCGGAGCTGCCGGATGCGCTGGAGATCTGCCGGTCCGTGGTGGGCGAGCTGGGTGGAGAGGGAGTGGACGAGCGCCGGGGCCTCGCCCGGGTCGCCCTGGTCGGGGGCGGGATGCACAAGCGACCGGGCGTGTTCGCCCGGGTGTTCGAGACGCTCCGGGCTGAAGGGGTCGACGTGCACGCGGTCTCGTCGTCGTCGGTTTCCATCGTTCTCATGGTGGACGCGGCCGAGGAGGAGCGAGCCGTCCGGCTGGTCCACCACGCCTTCGGTCTCGGGTCCGCGGGAGCGGCGTGAGGGTCGCGGTGCTGGGCGCCACTGGCGCCGTCGGTCGCACGATGCTCCAGGTCCTGGAAGAGCGGCTCCCGGAAGCGGACGAGATCATCCCGCTCGCGTCCGAGCGGTCGAGGGGGACCACGCTTGCGTGGCGAGGGCGGGACTGGACGGTGGAACTGCCGGAGGCGGGAATCTTCGCGGGTTGCGACGTCGCCCTGTTCTCCGCGGGCGCGTCTCTGAGCCGGGAGTGGGCGCCGGTGGCGGCGTCGGAAGGGGCCGTGGTGGTGGACAACTCCTCGGCATGGCGAATGGACCCGGAAGTGCCGCTGGTGGTCCCGGAAGTGAACGCCGGAGCGATCGACGCGGCGCCCAGGGGGATCATCGCGAATCCGAACTGCTCCACGATCCAGCTGGTCCTGCCGTTGTTCGCGCTGCACAACGCGGCAGGGCTCCGGCGTGTCCAGGCCACGACCTACCAGTCGGTGTCCGGCGCGGGACAGAAGGGCATTCTGGCGTACCGCGCCGAGCTGGACGGTGGGGCAGCGGCTTCTTCGCCGTTTCCGGGGATCATCGCGGGCAACGTGATCCCGCGCATCGGGCCCATGCTGGCCGACGGCTGGACCGAGGAGGAGGTCAAGATGCGGAACGAGAGCCGCAAGATCCTCGGGCTCCCGTCGCTGGAGGTGACCGCCACGTGTGTGCGCGTCCCGGTGGAGGTGGGCCACGCGGTCAGCGTGGTGGTGGAGCTGGCGCGGCCGCTGGCGCTGGCCGACGCCCGTGCCGCCCTCGCCGCGACCCCGGGCGTCCGCGTGGCGGACGAGCACGCGGACCCGCTGCCGCGCGACGTGGCCGGCACGGACGACGTGTGGGTGGGGCGATTGCGGGGGGATCCCGATCGGGCACACCTTGTCCACATGTGGATCGTGGCCGACAACCTCCGGAAGGGCGCGGCGACCAACGCCGTGCAGATCGCGGCGCTCCTGCGTGAGTAGGGGGGCGGGGTCCCGCAGGCGGTACGGTCCGCGACGGCCGGTCCGGATCGAGACCAGCGCGGGCGGGGTGGTGTTCCGGAGGAACGGCACGGAGGTGTTCTTCCTGCTCATCCGCGACCCCTACCAGAACTGGGGCCTGCCGAAAGGTCATGTGGAGCGGGGGGAGACGCCCGAGCAGACGGCGCTGCGGGAGGTGCAGGAGGAGACGGGGATCGCCGAGCTGCGGCTGCAGGAGCCGCTGGACACCATCGACTGGTTCTTTCGCGAGGGGCCGGACCTGATCCACAAGTACTGCCACTTCTACCTCATGGAGACGGGCACGGAAGCCACTGTCCCCCAGATCGAGGAGGGGATCACGGCGTGCCTGTGGCTGCCGCTGCCCGACGCGCTGGAGACGCTGACGTACGACAACGCGCGGGCGGTGCTGGAAACGGCGGGCGAGCGGGTGACGTCGCCGGAGCGCGGGAACGACTGAGCGGGGCGACAGCGATGAACGAGCCGATGAGGGTGCTGGACTGGCGCTGGGTGCACGGCGCGGCCGTGCTGGGGGTGCTGGGCCTGTTCCTGTTCGAGCTGGGCGACGTGCTATCGCCGCTCGTGCTCTTCGTCGCGCTGCTGGCGCTCATGACCCCCTACACGGGGAGCACGTTCCACCGCCTGGTGGTGACCACGGCCGCAGTCCTCCTCGCGCTCTGGCTGCTTCGCGCCCTGGGGACCCTGCTGGCGCCGTTCGTCCTCGCGTTCGTGCTCGCCTACATCCTCGACCCTGCGGTCGACCGTCTGGAGCGGCTCCGCCTCCCGCGGCCGGCGGCGATCCTCGTCCTCGCGCTCCCGGTCGCGGGCCTGCTGGTGCTCCTCGTGGCGGTGGGGATCCCGGCGCTCACCGCGCAGGTGGAGAGCCTGATCCGACGCGCCCCCGAGCTCGTGGACCGAATGGCGCTCTGGATCGAGGGGCTGCGCCAGGGCCTGCTCGGCCTGGACATCCCGTTCGTGGACGAGCGGGAGCTGGCCGCCCGTCTTCGGACCCTGACGCCGGACCGGGTGACCGCGTATCTCCAGGAGCGGCGGTTGGCCATCGCGCAGCACGGATGGCAGGCCGTCCTGGGACTCGGGCGTGGGCTGGCCGGCGTCTTCACCGTGATCGGCTATGTCGTGCTGACGCCCGTGCTGACGTTCTACCTCCTGCGCGACTACGACGGGATGATGGCGCGGCTCAGCACGTACGTGCCCCGGCCGCGTCAGGCCGCGTGGTCCGGCTTCGTGGCCGAGTACGACCTCCTCCTCTCCCGCTACCTCCGCGGGCAGCTCATCGAGGCGGCTCTGGTGGGCGTGCTGACCTGGCTCGGCCTCTGGATCGCCGGGTTCCCGTATTCCGGACTGGTCGGCGCGGTGGCCGGCGTGTTCAACCTGGTGCCGTATCTCGGGCTGGTGGTCAGTCTCGTGCCCGGCCTCATCATCGCCGTGGTCAGCGGCGGGTTCCTGGCGAACCTGCTGAAGCTCGCGCTGGTGTTCTTCGCCGTGCAGTTCCTGGATGGCAACGTGCTCGGGCCGCGGATCGTGGGCGGCTCCGTCGGGCTGCACCCGGTGTGGGTCATGCTGGCGATCGCGGTGGCGGCGTTCTTCTTCGGCTTCGTCGGCCTCCTGCTGGCCATTCCCGGCGCCATCCTGATCAAGCTGCTGCTGACATCGGGGCTTCGGCGGTACCGGGAGTCGGCGCTGTACCTGGGGGAGGCGGAAGGACAATAGGGCGGCAGGCCGGCAGGCATGGCGGCGCGATCGGGAATACGGCTTGCATCCTGCGGCGCGCGCTGCGTCGAGGTTGCCCCACGAACCGCGCCGGGGTAGCATGGCGCCGCAGCTCTCGACTGTATCCCACGGGAAACAAAGACGTGTCCGAAGCAGAACGTCGCGACATCAACATCATCGGCGGCGGCCCCACCGGGCTGTTCGCCGCGTTCTACGCCGGCATGCGCGGCGCCAGC
Organism: uncultured Gemmatimonadales bacterium; assembly: GCA_963798845.1. Classification (GTDB taxonomy): domain Bacteria; phylum Gemmatimonadota; class Gemmatimonadetes; order Longimicrobiales; family RSA9; genus CAVUKA01. The sequence continues at coordinate 1,021,474 of CAWCUS010000006.1, forward strand.
GTCCGGATCGTCGATTCGTTGCCGGAGCTGGGCGGACAGCTGATGGCGCTGTATCCCGAGAAGTACATCTACGACGTCGGCGGCTTTCCGCAGATCCTGGGGCGCGACCTCGTGCGCAACCTCGTCGAGCAGGGCACGCAGTTCGATCCGGAGATCCGGCTCGAGGAGGAGGTGCGCGAGCTGGTGCGCGAGGAGACTGGCTTCACGCTCGTGACGGAACGCGGGAAGTACCCGAGTCGGGCGCTGATCATCGCGGCCGGGAAGGGTGCCTTCTCGCCCCGCATTCTGGAGTGTCCCGGATACGAAGAGCTGCTCGGCAGGGGGGTGTCGTACCACGTTCGAGACCCTCGCCTGTATCACGGAAAGCGCGTGCTCATCGTGGGCGGCGGAGACTCGGCCGTGGACTGGGCGCTCGGCCTCAAGGACGAGACGGAGCGACTCATCCTGATCCACCGCCGCGAGGGCTTCCGCGCCCACGCGCATTCGATGCGTCAGCTGTACGACGCCGTGAGCTCCGGCCGGATCGAGCTGCTGACGCACCGGGAGGTGCGGGTGATCCATGGTGAAGATTGCGTCGAGGCGGTGACGATCTTCGACAACCGGACCGACGAGGACGAGCGCTTCGAAGTCGATGCGGTGCTCTCCCTCATCGGCTTCCGCCCCGACCTCGGGCCTCTGGCGGGGTGGGGTCTGGAGCTCGAGCGGAACAGCGTGAAGGTGGCGCCCACCATGGCCACCAACATCCCCGGCGTGTTTGCTGCGGGGGACATCACGGCGTACGAGGGGAAGCTGGAGCTGATCGCGACGGGATTCGCAGAGGCGGCGGTGGCCGTGAACCACGCGGTCCACCACATCGATCCGAAGGCGAGGCTTTCGGCGGGCCATTCGACGAATCTGAAAGTATTCAAGGACCGTGAGGAGCCGCTGCCGGCAGCCGTCGGCGGCGATTGACGACTCGGGCGCCGAGGTCAGGCGATGGGTGAGAAGAGCGGGAAGACAGTGCTGCTCGTGGAAGACAACGAGGACAACCTCGTGGTCTACCGAACCATCCTGGAGCACGTGGGCTTCCGCGTGATCGAGGCCCGGGATGGCGAGGAGGGTGTGTCGCGCGCCCGGTCCCAACAGCCGGACATCATCCTGATGGACATCTCCATCCCGAAGATGGACGGCTGGGAGGCGACGCAGCGCCTGAAGGGCGATGATGCCACTGCCGGCATTCCGATCATCGCCCTCACCGCCCACGCCCTCGAGGAGGACCGGGTGAAGGCCATGCGCGCCGGGTGCGACGGCTACCTGGCCAAGCCGGTGGAGCCGAGGCGAGTGGTCCAGGAAGTCGAGAAGTTCATCGGGCCGCCCACCGTGGCCAAGTAGGCCAGGCCGGCCTCCGCGGGAAGTGCGTTCGCCGTCCGCGGCCAAAACGGCCCGGGAACGCCGCGGCGGCCACGGTGATCACACAGTCCAGGCGCGCAGCGCGTGCACCACGGCGAGGGCGGCACCCTCCTCGATGGACCGGTCGAGGAGCGCCGCGCCGGGGAGGTGCGCCTGCGTGCGCCCGGCCGCGGCGTCGATCAGGACGAACACCGCCTGGTGCCCGAACAGGTCCATGATCAAGAGACCTTCCAGACCGAGGCGATAGGCCGGATCGAAGGCCTCCGCTGCCAGGAGCGCGGCGCGCGCGGCCGCCCGCGCCCGGCCCGACGGGGTGTCGGACTCGGTGGCGCGACCTTCCGCAGGTCGTATGTCAGAGCGCAGTCGAACGGTGCACGTGACGCGACCTTCGCTGCGGTGAACCTCGAAGCCCTCGAATGAGAAGCGTGGCACCGCCCCTCTCGGCTGTACGCCGCGGAAGGCGACCGGGACGGCAATGTGGATCCGGTCGAGAGGCGCGGGCGTGCCTCGCTCGTCGAGCAATGCCGCGGTGGCGGCACGAAGCGCGTCGGGGTCGGCATCCGGGGTGGTGGCCAGGTAGACGAGCGGGGGTGCGCCGCTTTCGACGAAGATCGTGGCGGCCAGAACACCGGGGAGCCTTTCGAGGTCGGAAGCGGCGCCGCCCCGAGCCACGGTTGCTCAGGCGCTCCAGCGGTTGGTGGCCTGAAGCGCGGCGAGGATCGCCGCTTCCTCCGGTGATCGGGCGAGCGGGGCCGCGCCTGCGAGCGGAACGGTGTTGCGGTCGAGGAGTGCGTGGGCGGCCACGATCACGTAGTTGGCGCCGCGAGCCGCCGCGATCACCGCGCCCTCGAGCTCCAACCGGAGATCCGGCCGCGCCTGCTCGAGCGCGTTGAACACGGCCCTTGCCGCGGCTTCCGCCCGCCCCGGCGCCGTGTCGGCGCCGGAGCTGGTGCCGATGATCTCGCGCCCGTGCGCGATGAGCGTCACATCACAGGTGCAGTACTCAGCGTCGCGGCGCGCCTCGAAGCGGACGAACTCCACCCGCGCGGGGGTGGACTCCGGGGCCGGCTGCCGGTCGCCCGGCGACTGTGCCGGCTCGCCCTCGTCGCCCACGAGCGCGCCGAGGGCGGGGCTCAGGTCCTCCTCGTCCGCCTCCCCCTCCGCGGTCAGGCTCGACCGGATCTGGGCGACGCTCACGACCCGGCGATCGATGTGCAAACCGAGCCCGGCGGTGAGCGCCGATTCCACGTTGCGCACCACCTGCTTGGGGTGGATGTCGGGAGTGCACAGGATGTGGATCTCGACGAGCCTGCCCGTATCGTCGGCGACCACGTGCGCGGAAACGATTCCGGCCAGGGAGGCGAGGAGCTCCTCGGCAGCGCGAGTCGTGGGTGCGGGCTTCTGGGCAGAGCTCATTCGCAGGGCATTGAGTGCATTCCGTCGCCGTGCATCGGTCTCGAATGTAGCCTTCAACCATTCGGGTTGGAGGGGGTTGGCAGGAATCTTACCTTTCGGCAGCATCACGGGAAAGAGCGAACCGGAATCGAAATGGGTGATGACATGGACAGGATAGAGAACGTGGTGATCATCGGCTCAGGGCCCTCCGCGTGGACAGCGGCGCTGTACGCCGCCAGGGCCGATCTGAAGCCGTGGGTCCTGGAGGGTGAGCCCGAGGGGATCATGCTCCCCGGCGGGCAGCTCATGATCACGACCGAGGTGGAGAACTTCCCCGGCTTCCCGGAGGGGATCACCGGGCCGGAGCTGATGGAGCGCATGAAGGAACAGGCCATGCGCTTCGGAGCGCGCTCCAGGATGGAGATGGTGGAGAAGGTCGACCTTTCGGAGCGCCCGTTCACGATCACCACCCGTGGCGGCGAGGAGGTGAGGTCCCACACGCTCATCATCTCCACCGGCGCCAACGCGCGCTGGTTGGGCGTGCCGAACGAGGAGAGGCTGGCGCAGAGCGGCGGCGGAGTGTCCGCGTGCGCCGTGTGCGACGCCGCGCTCCCGGTCTTCAGGGAGCAGGTGCTGGCCGTGGTGGGCGGTGGCGACTCGGCCATGGAAGAGGCGCTGTACGCCAGCAAGTTCGCGAGCAAGGTCTACATCATCCATCGTCGGGACGAGCTGCGCGCTTCCCGGATCATGGCCGAACGCGTGCTCGGGCACCCGAAGATCGAGGTCGTCTGGAACAAGGTGGTCTCGGAGGTCATCGGTTACGACCAGATCACAGGGGTGAAGCTCGAGGACACGGTGACCGGCGAGACGAGCGAGCTGGAAGTGGGTGGAATGTTCGTCGCCATCGGCCATAAGCCGAACACGGCCTTCCTCGCCGGGCAGCTGGAGCTGACCGCCCACGGCTACATCAGGACGAAGCCGTGGCGCACCGCCACGGAGATCGACGGCGTGTTCGCCGCCGGCGACGTGATGGACGACTACTACCGGCAGGCCATAACCGCCGCCGGGACCGGGTGCATGGCCGCGCTCGAGGCCGAGCGGTGGCTGTCGCACCACGGCATCGGCGAGTCCCCCGTCCTGGAGACGGCCGAGGCGCCGGTCCCCGCAACGGACTGAGGCGCGGAGGTGGCGGGAGGGGACGGCCAACGGCGCGAGATGCCGTTGTTCGCTCCGTCTGCCGCTCGCCGTGATCAGAAGATCTTGCGCACGCGGTTCCAGAGCCGGTCGAAGATGCGGTCGACTCCGGTCTCGGGGTGGACGGGGCAGTAGCTCCGGGGCTCGGTGCCGACGAGGAAATACTCGATGCGCACGTCCTCGGGCGGGCAGTCGTCGGTGGCGAGATAGCCCGTCTGCTCGTCCACCTGGGCACTCACGATGTTGGACGGCGGCGTCCACGGGGCCGGAGCCGGGCGATTCTCGTACGCCTTTTCCATGAGGTGGGCCCAGACGGGGGCCGCGAGGCGCCCGCCGCTCGCGCCGGGCATGATCGGCCGGGGCTGGTCGAATCCCAACCAGACGCCCGCCACGAGATCCGGCGTGAGGCCGACGAACCATACGTCCTTGCCGTCGTTGGTGGTGCCCGTCTTCCCTGCGGCCGGGAGCCAGAAGCCGTCGCGGCGGATGGAGGCCGCGGTGCCGGAGTTCACCACCTCCTCCATGAGGCTGAGGGTGAGGAAGGCGACGCCGGGGTCCAGCACCTGCCGTGCCGGCGGGGCGGCCTGCCAGAGCACGTTCCCCTCGCCGTCCTCGACGCTCTGGATCAGCGTCGGCCGCACCCGGAATCCGCCGTTGCCGAAGGCCGCGAACGCCGCCACCAGCTCGGCGGGAATGACTTCAGCCGAACCGAGGTTGATGGACGGGTACGGCGGGATCGGCGTGGACAGGCCAAGGCGCTTGCCCATTTCCGCGACGCGCTTCTCCCCGACCCAGTGGCCCAGCCGGACGGCGGCGTTGTTGGAGGAAACCGCCAGGGCGGTCCGGACCGAGAGGGTCCTGACCGTGTCGGCGAGGTGGTCGCCGGGGCGCCATGCGCGGGAGCCTGCCTCATCGATCTCGACCGGCGTGGTCTCCAGCCTCGCGGTGGGCGGCAGGCCGGATTCCAGTGCGGTGGCGTAAACGATGGGCTTGAATGCCGACCCTGGCTGCCGGCGCGCCTGAAGCGCCCTGTCGAACTGGGATGTCGCGAAGTCGCGACCGCCGACCAGTGCCCGCAGCAGCCCGGTTGCCGGGTCCATCACGACGACGAGCCCCTGGAGCACGGGTGAGTCGGGATCCCGTGCCGGCCCCTTGGGGTGGGAGTACTTGCCGTAGCGCCCTTCCTCGATGCGGCCGATCTGCGCCCGGAGCTCGTCGCGGGAGAGCTTCTGGAGATCGGGGTCGAGACCCGTGTGCACGACCAGTCCGCGGACGTCGGCATCGGGACCGAACCGCTCCTTCAGCTCCTTTCGCACGGCGGCCACGAAGTACGGCGCCGCCCCGGCGGCCTCCGGCGGCGGGGCGAGACTGATCGCCTCGCGGCGGGCTCGGGCGGCGGTCGCCTCGTCGATGACACCGGCCCGGGCCATGACGTCGAGGACGATGTCGCGCCGTTCGAGGGCGCGGTCCGGGTTCTTCCGGGGGTTGTATCCTTCCGGGCTCTTGACCAGCGCGACGAGCATGGCGGCCTCGGCCGCGTCGAGGTCCCGCGCCTGCTTTCCGAAATACCCTTCGGAGGCGGCCTCGACGCCGTAGAGTCCGCCGCCCAGGTAGATCTGGTTGAGGTAGAGCTGCAGGATCGCACGCTTGGGCAGCTCTGCCTCGATGCGGCGGGCGAGGTAGACCTCGCACACCTTGCGGCCGAGCTTGGCGCTCATGGGCAGCCGCTCGGGGAAGATGCTCCGGGCCAGCTGCATGGTGATGGTGCTGGACCCCTCCTCGAACGACAGGCTTCGCAGGTCGTGCAAAGCCGCGCGCGCCACGCCGCGCAGGTCCACGCCGCCGTGCTCCCAGAAGCGGCGGTCCTCGACGGAGACGAAGCCTTCGCGCAGGAGGGGCGGGATCTCGGCCATGTCCACCACAACCCGGCGCTGCGGCGACAGGTCGGCCACCAGGGAGCCGTCCATGGCCAGGACGCGCGTGGCTTCGGGCGGGCGATAGTCGCGCAGGTCCGCCACCGAGGGGCACCCCTCGCCCCGCACGCCCGTGACAGTGAGGGCGGACCACGTGAGGAGTCCGGCCGCGGCCAGTGCCAGCAGGAGGGTGAGGGCGACCAGGGCACGCCGGAACCGGCCCCAGCGCCTCCAGCGGGCGAACAGCTTCTTCATGCGTGCGACTCCTCGTGCGCGCTACTTCAGCAGCCGACCCCCGTCCACGGCGACGATGGAGCCGGTTGCGAAATCCGAACGGATCAGGAAAAGAAGCGCCTCGGCGACGTCGTCGGGGCTCCCCAGCCGTTTCAGGACCGTCCGCTCCACCGTGGCGGCGATCTGCTCCTCTGTATAGTCCTCGGGCGGCAGTACGGTTCCCGGAACTATGCAATTCACGCGCACGTGGGGCGCGAGAACGCGGGCGGAGACACGCGTGAGCTGGATCAGCCCGGCTTTCGACACGCCGTGGTGCGCGAAACGCGGCCACGCCTGCAGCCCGGCCAGGTCGGCGACGTTGATGATCACGCCCGCCCCGGCCTGGAGGAAGGGTGCCGCGGAGCGCGTGAGGAGGAACGGCGCCCGCAGGTTGACCGCCATGACGCGGTCCCACGACTCGGCCGTGATCTCGAGGAAGGGGCCGGACTCGAAGAGGGACGCGCTGTTCACGAGCACGTCGAGGCCGCCGAAATGCTCCGCCACGCGCCCGGGCAGCGCTTCGGCCTCGGCCGGATCGCCGAGGTCGGCGCCGACGGCCCAGGCCCTGCGCCCCAGCGCTTCCACGGCGCGAGCGGTATCGCGGGCGGCGTCGCAGGAGGCGTGATAGTGGACGGCCACGTCGGCGCCGGCGCGGGCCAGCGCCAGGACGAGAGCCCGGCCCACCCGGCGGGCGCCGCCGGTGACCAGGGCGGTACGGTCGGCGAGGTCCATGCGTGGAAGGTTAGTGGCGTGTGGGGGGACGGGCCAGGGCGAAGCGCCGGTCCGGGAAGCGGCGTCCCCTGCACGAGCACGGCCCCGGCAGCTGCTGCCGGGGCCGTGCCGTTCTGAAGCGGCGCGCCTGCGCTGTCGCTAGTTCAGGTTGGGGTTGGAGATCCGCTCGTTGAGGCTGATCGGGATACAGGCGTCGCGACCGTCGAGGAAGCCGTTGTGCGAGGCGCCGGTCGCGCTGTACCAGCGTCGCAGATCGCCCAGGCGGCGCGCCTCCAGCCACAGCACGGCGCCCCGCTCCTTCTCGAGTGCGGTCCATGCATCAGCGGCCGTCGCCGCTGAGATGGGGTCGAGGGCGTAGGCGTCCCGTTCTTCGTTCATGAGGGCGACAGCACCAGGCAGGTCGTTGTTGCGCAGCGCAGCCTCGGCGCGGATGAGCAGCATTTCGGTGCCCTTGGCCAGCGGGATGTTGGCGTCGAGGGTCGGGTACTTCATCTGGCGGAAATAGATGGTGTGACCGTCCTGCCCCACCTGGAGTTTTCCGCTCGACGTCAGGACCGTGTCCCACGGAACGCGCGGGTCGTTGCCCGGGTTTGCCGCCCACTGCGTGCCCCAGACGCTGAATTCGCGGCGCGTCTGTGTCTCGTAGGCGAGCTCGTTGTTCTCGCGGCTGGTGTTCATCGACATGATGGCGTCGTACTGGAGAGTGATCGGCACCTGCTCAGCATCGGCCGCGGCGCCCTCCCAGTCGCCGAGGTCCGCGCGCACGGACGCCCGGCCGGCGAGCGCGGCGCTGGCGAGGTCGCCGTGGCCCTGGGCGTTCGCGAGCGCGAGCGCCTGGGTGAACGCCGAGTCCGCACGCTCGAAGTGTACGGTGTAGTCCTGACTGGGCCCGCCATCGATCACGGCGTAGCAGACGTTTTCGCCGAGCAGCCGGTTGGCGAAGCCCATGTACAGGTAGGCTCGTACGGCGAGCGTGCTCGAGGCAAAGTCCGAGCCGAGTACGTCGCGCAGCCGCTGGATCCCGGTTTCGGCGACCCAGCGTGCGCCGTGCATCTCCGCCCACTCGCCTACGACCGCGTCGGACGGGATCTCACCGGCGGCGTAGAAGTTCTCGTCCGAGTAGTTGCCCGAATGCATCATCTCGTCACTCATGACGGAGACGGACATGGACAGGTCGCTGACGGCCTGGGAGAGGTCCGCCGACATGCCGGTAACCAGTCCGGGCATGGCGGCGGCCGTGTTCAACGCCTCGTCGGGAAGCGGGCCGGGGTTCGTTACGTTCAGGTCGCACGCCGCCACCAGGAGGGCGGTCGCGACGAACAGGGCTCCGGCGAGCCGAATGTGATTCGTCATGTTTGCTCCTCCGTCAGAAGTCGACGCGCAGAGTGGCCAGGAACGTCCGCGCCGGCGGCAGGACGTAATAGTCGCGCCTCGAGAAGCTGCCGTCGCGCTGGTCGGCCACCTCGGGGTCGGCCCCGCTGAACCTGGACCACTTGAACAGGTTCCGCCCGGCCACCGTGAGGCTTGCGTTGTGGCCGCCCGGGAAGAACCGGTCGGGAATGGCGTAGGTCAGCGCCACACTGCGCAGCTTGAAGAAGTCCGTGGGCTCGACCCACAGGGCATAGTCCCGGACACTGCTGGTGAGCGTGCAGCGCGCTCGTTCCAGCGCGGTGACATCGTCGAGAGCGTGATCATCTCCGGCGGCCGCGGCCTTGAGCTTGGCCTGCACGCCGTAACATGGCTGCCACGTCTGTTTGTACGCGTTCTGATAGGCCGTGGCATTCAGCAGGTGTCCACCGAGCTGCCACTCTCCGACCGCCTGGAAGGTGAGGCTCTTCATCAGCGTGATGTCCACCGACGGCGAGATGATCTTCGTCGGATAGGCGGAGCCGAGATAGGTGCTGGCCACGGAGCCGGTGGAGTCGGTCACGAACACGGGATCCTCGTAGGCATCCGGGTTCGCCACCTTCTTGCCGAAGTACGAGGGAACGGGATAGCCGTCCTCCACGTACGTGCGCGAGAGGTCGTTGATGATGAGCCGCTCGCCACCGACGTCACCCGCCTCGCTTTGGACGGTGGAGAAGTTCAGGTGTGCGTTCAGCTCCACCTCGTCGGCGCGCACGAGCCCGAGGTCCAGGCGGCTCTCGAAGCCGCTGTTGTAGATCTCCCCGACGTTCTCGAGCTGCGTGGCGCTGAACCCTTCCGACGGCGGGAATACGACCGGGATGAGCGCATCGAAGGTGTGCTGGTGATAATACGTGACTTCCAGGCCAATGCGCCCTCTGAGCGCGCTGGCGTCGAAGCCGACCTCCGTCTCACGCGTGCGCTCCGGGCCCAGCTCCGGGTTGCCGATCTGCGCCGGCGTGAAGCCCGGCTGACCGTTGTCGCCGGCGACCGGATCCCAGGTGCGCACGGCGTCGAAGGCGCCCGGGGCCTTACCCGATTCGCCGATCGCGCCGCGCAGCTTGAAGGTCTCGATGGCCTCCGGCCAGAAGTCGTAGTCGGACAGGACGTAGGAGGCGCTCAGCTTCGGGTAGGGCTGCAGACCGAAGCTCTCACCGAACGAGCTGTTGCCATCCACGCGCAGCCCCGCCGTCACGAAGAGCCGGTCCTGGAAGGCCACCTGCTCCTGCAGGAAGAAACCGGCATTGACCTCCCGCAGATAGCTGGAGGTGGTGACGTCTCGCTGCGCCGCCGACGTCAGCGTCGGCTCGCCGGGGCCGGAGAAGTCGGCGGCGTCCACGCTGGTCCGGGTGCTGCGGCTGTCGAACAGCTGGGCGCCCCAGGACGAGGTAGTGGCCAGGCCGAACAGGTCGATGTTGAAGGAGCCCGCGTAGTCGGCGGACAGCAGGACCCGTTTCCACCCATCCCACCACAGCTCACCGAGCGGGACGCGCGGGAAGCCGAACGGGTCGAGGGTGTTGTTGTCCAGGTTGTTGTAGTCGTAGCCCAGACTGAACCGGTTCGTGAGCGCCTGTGAGGGGTTGTAGTTGAGCGATATCCCGCTGATGTAGTGATCCGACTTCGTGGTGTTGTCCGTCGTGAAGATGGCGCCGTTGTCGAGGCATACCACGTCTGGATCGCTGCAGTCCGTCCCCTTGAAGTTGTTGAACGGGCCGCGAGACATGTTCAGCAGGACACCGTTGGCGTTGTTGCCATCCGGAACCCACTGAGTGTTGCGCCGCGTGTACGCGGAGCTGACCGCGACCTTGACCTTGGGCGAGGGCAGGAAGGAGAAGTTGGCGCGGAACCCACCGTCGGCGGTGCCGCCGTCGCCGAGCACGCCGCGCTCGTTCCTGTAGTTGCCGGCCAAATAGTAGGTCATGTCGCCCGCACCGCCGTGCACCGAGAGGCCGTAGCGCTGGATCGGGCCGCGCTTGAGCCAGCTCCCGCTGGCCGGGCAGCTCGGATCCTCGAAGCGCGTCCCGTCCCCGGCCACCATGTTCGGGCCGCGGCACTCGTTCAGGAACATCCCGGTCGGGTCGCTCGATGCACCCACGTGCCCCATGCTGTTGAAGCCCGCCCCGACCTCGGCGTTCCACTGCGGCGCCCCGGTCGAGCCGCCCTTCGTGAAGATCTGGATCACGCCGCCGGACGCCTCGGTGCCATAGAGCGTCGTAGCCGCCGGGCCCTTGATCACCTCGATGCGCGCGATGTCATTGGGCGAGAGGTCGTTCAGCGGCATCGCGGCCTGGCGCGAGGCGATGCTCGTGGGGGCGGAGCCGTTGTAGATCCGGATCCCGTCCACGTAGATGATCGGACTGTTCCCCTGGCTCACGCTGTTGTTGCCGCGCAGGCGGATGTTGCCGCCCGCGCCGGGCTGCCCGGAGTTCTGAAGCACGCTCACGCCGGGCGAGCTCGCAGCCAGGATGTCCTGGGGATTCGCGACGGCCGTGGCCGCGAACTGCTTCGGATCGATGGTGGAGACGCTGTTGCCGATCTGCCGCTTGCGCTCCTGTCCCGTGGCCGTCACCACCAGCTCGTCCAGTGCGACCGCTGTCTGGGAGATCTCGAAGTCCAGCGTCACCGGTCCGTCGGCGACCACCACTTCCTTCGTCACCGGGCCGTAGCCGATAATGGTGACGCGGACCTGCGCGCGACCCGCCTTCACGCCGATGATCAGATACTGGCCCTGCGTGTTCGAAAGCGCGCCAAGGCCGGTGCCGCTCACCGACAGCTGGGCGCCGACAATCGGTTGGCCCGTACCCGCGTCCGTGACTCTGCCATGAATCGTGCTCTCCGCCTGTTGGGCGGCGAGCGGGCCAGTTCCCGCCAGGAGCCCGAGGCCGAGCGCTATCGCCAGCCAACCCTTTCTTCCGCCTGCCATTGCGCCCTCCTGATCTTCAGTGTCGGAGGTGAGTGGTGATGTGCTGCGGGTTCAGCGCCCGCGGGGCGCCCACCAGGTCGAACCCCGGTCAGGTGCAAGCCGACATCGGGCGAACGCGGCCGCGCGCAGGCGCGACTGCCTTGGCCTGGTCCAGCACAGGACTCCGGGGCCGGTCTTTATGGGTAGAGAGGGGCATTCGTCGGAAGAAGACAGTATACGGCGGAACCGTCGGCCTGGCACTGTTCTCATCGTCCCTGTCCGCCGGCGAGGCGGCGGGGGCCGAAGGTGCGCAGGCTCGCCCGATCGATCCGGGAGGCGGACGTGCTGCCGCGTCAGTAGCCACGCGGCTCCCCGTCGTGGCGTGGGTCGGAGACTGCGATCCAGCCGTGGGGGCCGCGGACGATGATATAGAGGCGGGCGTATTCGGGGCTGGGCCGGACGATCTCATAGCCCTGCTCATGGACCTCATGGAGGAGAGCGGCCGGGAAGCCGTGCTCGAGCTGCACCTGGCGGCTGGAGCGGGAGGGGAAGATGCGGGGCATGAGGACGGCGTCGAGGGGGTCGAGGCCGTAATCGAGGATGTAGACCATGACCTGGGCGATCTCGGTGGGGATGCGCCCGCCCCCGGGCGCGCCGATGACCATGCGAACGCTGTCATGGTCGAGGACGAGGGTCGGCGCGATGGTGCTGATACGGGTGCGCCAGGGGCTGAGATGGGGCGTCTCGAGAATCCGGTCCGTGAACCGGAATCCGGAATCGTTGAGGAAGAAGCCATCAACCCAGGCGCCGGAGCCGAAGATGCTGCTGTTGGTCTGGGTGAGCGCGACCGCGTTGCCGTCCGAGTCGATCACGGACATGTGGGTGGTCTCGCCACGGTCGTGGCCGGCGTCACCTGCCGGGCTGGTCGTGGGGGCCGCGACCACGGGGCGCGCGGCGCCGTAGGGCTCGAATGCGAGGCAGCCCGGGGGAGGCGGGAGCGTGTCGAAGGCGGTCGGGTCGCCGGGCGGGATCGAGTCGGTCGGGTGTCCGGTGCCGACCAGGAATTCGCGAGCGGCGGTGTAGGCGCTGGAGACGATTCCGGCGGCGGGCACCGGGGCCCAGTCGGGGTCGTCGTTCACGCGAGCGTCGGCCATCCCGACGCGCAGCGCGGAGGTGAGCACGTCGAAGGCCCTGGCGGAGCGGGTGGGGAGCCCGAGCGAGCGGAGGTCGAACGGCTCGAGCAGCTCGAGTGTGTGCAGCACCTGGAGCCCTGTCTGGGGCGGGGCCGCCGAGAGGATGACGTGGCCGCGGTATTCGGCACAGAGGGGACGGAGCCAGCGGGTGCGATAGCGGGCGAGGTCGGCGGCGAGGGCGGGGTGGCCGCCGGCGTTCAGGGTGGCGAGGAGATCCCCGGCGATGCGCCCGGTGTAGAATGCGTCGCGCCCGCCCGCGGCGACGTCGCGCAGAGAAGCGGCAAGCTCGGGGTTGCGCATCCAGGCGCCGGCGGGCAGCGGGTGGCCGTCGGGCCAGAACCGGGCCCCGGCTTCCGGCGAGCGGTGCAGCTTGGCGGAGTCGGCCGCGATCATGGCGGCGAGAACCTGGCCGATGGGGAACCCATCCTCGGCAAGGCGGATCGCCGGTGCCATCACGCGGGGCCGCGACAGCACGCCGAAGCGCTGCTGGAGCTCGAGCAGGCCGGCCACGTCGCCAGGTACTCCGGCCACCCGCAGGTCGCCGGGTGCATACGGACCGCCGGTTCGGCCCTCGAACTCCGGCGCGTACTGCGCCGCGTAGAAGTCGAGATCGTACGCCTTTCGAGTGCCCGCGATCCAGACCACCGCCGCCCCGCTCCCGCCCAGCCCCGACATCTGAGGCTCCACCACGCCTACGGCGAACGCGGTGGCGACCGCTGCATCGACAGCGTTCCCGCCCGCGCGCAGGATCTCGACACCGGCTTCGCTCGCCAGCGCGTTGGCGGACGCCACGGCCCCGTGCGGAGCCACGATGCGGTGACCGAGATCGGCGGACGGCCCGCGCCATTCCTGGTTCTCGGCGGTGGGGCGCTGTTCCTGCTCCGCGGCCGCCGGCGTGGGCGCCGGAGACGGCACGGAACGGGCGCAGCCGGTCACCGCGACGGCGGCGGCGAGGGCTATGTGTCGAAGGTTCGTCATTCTGACGTCGGTCGGAAGGGTCGGCGGAGAATCGCCGCGCGCCGCGCAGCCCGCGCACGGGCCGAAGCATAGGTGATGCCCCGCCCCCTCGACAGTGCAGCCCTCGAGAGCAGGGCCGTGTGGCCTTCGCGGCACCGAGTGTACATCATCCCTGTGGTGGAGAGGAAGACGTGGGTATCGTGCTTGCTGGGGTGGTGACACACTCGAGGCGGGAATCAATGCGCGGGAGGCATTTGAATGGTGCCGGATCTCAGGGGGAAGGTCGCGGTGGTGACGGGGGGAACGAAAGGTATCGGGCGCGCCATTGCGGAAGGGCTGCTGGACGCGGGCGCACGCGTGGTGGTGGGTGCGCGAACGGAGCCGGACGTGGTGCGGTCCGCGGCCGAGCTCGGTGAGCGGGCCCGGGGCGTGGTGTGCGACGTGCGACGCAGCGGCGATTGTGAGCGGCTGGTCCAGGCCGCGGTGAGCGCGTTCGGCGGGCTCGACATCCTGGTGAACAACGCGGGCATCGGCCGGTTCGAGCGAGTAGCGGCGATGTCGCCGGCGAGCTGGGACGCCGTGATCGAGACGAACCTGAACGGCCTGTTCTACGCGTCCCATGCCGCCATACCGCTCCTGGTGGATCGAGGTGGCGGCTGGATCATCAACATCGGGAGCCTGGCAGGGAAGAACGCCTTCCCGGGCGGCGCGGCGTACAACGCCAGCAAGTTCGGCCTCGTCGGCTTCAGCGAAGCGCTCATGCAGGAAGTCCGACACGACGGCATCCGGGTCAGCTACATCATGCCCGGGAGCGTGGCGAGCGACTTCTCCCATCCCGATCCGGCCAGCGACGACGCCTGGAAGATCCAGCCGCCGGACATCGCCGCCATCGTCCTCGACCTTCTGGCGACGCCCGATCGCACGCTCCCCAGCCGCGTCGAGGTCCGCCCCTCCCGCCCTCCGCGCAAGTGAGAGCCCCGTCTCCAGGTCGAACACGTCTTCACCGTCGTACACGTCTGCCACACCTTTCACGCTCTGACCGGGTGCTCCTGACATGACCGACTACCGGACTGAAAAAGACTCGCTGGGTGAGATCAAGGTGCCCGCGGACGCACTCTACGCGGCGCAGACGCAGCGGGCGGTGGAGAACTTCCCTGTCAGCGACCTGCGCTTCCCGCGGGAGTTCATCGCCGCGCTCGGGATCATCAAGCGCGCGGCAGCACAGACGAACGTCGAGCTGGGGCTGCTCGGCGAGGACGTGGGCGGCGCCATCGTGGAAGCGGCGGAGGAAGTCATCTCCGGGGAGCACGACGACCAGTTCCCGATCGACATCTTCCAGACCGGAAGCGGCACCTCGACCAACATGAACGCGAACGAGGTGATCGCGACGCTGGCGAGTCGTCGGCTCGGATCGACCGTGCACCCGAACGACCATGTGAACTACGCGCAGTCGTCCAACGACGTCATACCCACGGCCATGCAGATCTCGGCGGCGCTGCTGGCGGTGCGGTCTCTTCTGCCGGCTCTCGAGCGGCTCCAGGATTCACTGGAGCGGAAGGCGAGGGAGTTCGACGGGATCGTCAAGTCGGGACGCACGCACCTGATGGACGCGACGCCCGTGCGCCTGGGCCAGGAGTTCGGCGGCTACGCGAGCCAGGTGCAGCACGGGATCCGGCGGATCCAGGACGGGCTGGCGGACCTGCGGGAGCTGCCGCTGGGCGGGACCGCGGTCGGCACGGGGATCAACACGCACCCGGAGTTCGCGCGCCGCACCATTGCCCGGATCGTCGAGGCGGTTGGGGTGGAGTTCAGGGAGGCCGACAACCACTTCGAGCGCCAGTCCACGCGCGACACGGTGGTCTACCTGCATGGCGCGCTGAACACGCTGGCCGTGTCGCTCATGAAGATCGCCAACGACATCCGCTGGCTGGCGAGCGGACCCCGGGCCGGACTGGCGGAGATAACCCTTCCGGCCACGCAGCCGGGCTCGAGCATCATGCCCGGGAAGGTGAACCCGGTGATCCCGGAGGCCGTGACCATGGTGGCGGCGCAGGTGATGGGGAACAACACCACCATCACCGTGGCCGGGACGGGCGCCTATTTCGAGCTCAATCTCATGATGCCGGTCATGGCGTACGCGCTGCTGCAGTCCATCTCGATCCTGGCGAACGCGTCGACGGTGCTGGCGGAGAAGTGCGTGGACGGGATCGTCGCCAACCGCGAGCGGATCCAGGCGCTGCTGGAGGGGAACCTCTCCATGGGCACGGCGCTCGCGCCGCGCATCGGCTACGACGCGGCGGCGGCGCTCGCCAAGGAGGCGTTCAGGGAGAACCGGACGGTGCGCGACGTGGCGCGGGAGAAGAGGGTGCTGCCGGAGGAGGAGCTGGAGAGGGTGCTGGACCCCCGCTCCATGACAGAGCCGGGGATTCCGGGCTCATGAGCCCGCTATGGCCCCTTCGTCGGCGGGTGGCGGCGGGGCGACGGCGGCGTCCGCGTTCCCGTTTCCGAGCAGCGTTTTCAGCTTCTCCACCTCCCGGGCAATGACCGGACGCTGCAGCACGTTCATGGTCCAGAGCCCGTTCTTGCGACGCCCGATGAGCCCGGCCTCGGCCAGGATGGCCAGGTGGTGCGAGAGGAGGGAAGGGGAGAGGTCCAGGGCGGTGCCGATGGCGCCGCACGTCATCTCCGTGTCCTCGCCTGCGAGCAGCTCCACGATGCGGAAGCGCTTCTCGTCCGAAAGCGCTGCGAGCACGCGGATGGTCTCGCTCGACGTCGACTGGGAATCCTGCACTGGTCCTCCGGTGCTGCCTGGGCGGTGGTCGTTCTCGGGCTCGGGCCGATACTACCCGCGTGTCACGACCGGGGTCCGCCCCGGGCCGGAGCCTGGGAAAGGTGGAGGGAGAAGGCTTCCAGCGATTCGCTTTCAAAACGAACGACGAAGCGATAGTGGCCGGCGTGCGGGAAGACCACGTTCTCCAGCGGCATCAGGAGACGGGTCCGCGGACGCTCCGGCTCGTCGGAGGCGGGCGCCACGTCCGTGTGCCCGGTGATGGTGAGGACCTTGCGGTCGGCGCCATCGAGGAGGTCGGCCTGGAACGCCTTCCGCCCCCGCTCCGAGGGCGACCATTCCATGACGAACACGACGGTCATCCGGTCCTGCGCCGCCGGGAAGCCCGGGGCCTGGAGCCGGTCGAACACGCCGTGGAAATCGAGACGGCCGTCCGGACGCTCGCGGGCGTCCTCGCAGGCCAGTGAAAGAAGTAGCTTCATGGCGCCGCGATGATGACGGAGATGGATACGAACGTCAACCGGAGGGATCGTTGAGGACGCTGCTGGTCGCCCTGTCACACCCGGACGACGAGATGGGCTGCGCAGGGACCATGGCCACCCACGTCGCCGCCGGCGACCGCGTGGTGCTGCTCTGGCTCACGCGGGGGGAGATGACGGAGATCTACGGGCAGCTCTCGCCGGAAGAGGTGGCGGAGCGGCGCACTGCACAGGGGGAGGAGGCGGCCGGGATCCTCGGTGCCGAGCCGCGCTTTCTCGACTTCCCGGACACGCGGATCGAGGCCACGCCCGACGCCGCACGGGAAGTGGCGCGGGTGATCGCAGACGTCCGGCCGAACGCCGTGATCACGTGGGGGGATGCGTGGGCGAGAGGGATGCGCCACCCGGACCACCAGGCCACGGGTCGAATCGTCCGGGACGCCATCACGCTGGCGCGGCTCGGTCGGGTGGTGGGCCCGAGGCCCCACCGTGATCCCGCGCCCGTCTTCACCCTTCGTGGCGAGCACTCCACGCTGCCGGAGACGCTCGTGGACGTGAGCGCGCAGCTCGACCGCGTCCTGGAGCTCGGGGCCTTCTACCGCGAGCGGGTCGGGTGGCCGCCGCCCGACTGGCTGCGGGACCGGCTCAGGCGCGCCGGCGAGCCCCACGGCGTCGCGGCCGCCGAGCGCTTCGACGCCTGGGAGACGGCGGCCGCATTCAGTGAGCGACTGTTCTGAGCGTGCGCCGGGCCGAACGGGGATCCGCCTGGCGCCGCGGCCGGATCGGGGACGCCTCAACCTTCCCGGAAATCCAGCCGTTCGTAGGTTCGGCTCCCGCTCAGCCGGCTGTCGAGAGTGGCATGGATGCGCGTCTCCTGCGGGCGGTCCAACGGCGGCTCGTAGGGCGGAAGAACGCGGATGTCGTCGCGCTCGAGCACCGGCGTGGTCAGGCGGCCGGCGGTCTCGCCCACATCCACGTAACCGATGGGGAGCGCCGCTTCCCGCGCCGGGTCGTCGAGCGCCACCACCGCGTAGCGCACCTTTCTGGCCGACGGCTCCACCAGCAGCTCCGTGACCTCGCCCACGTCCTCGCCCCGCGCGTCGCACAGCTTCCAGCCGCGGATGTCGGGCTCGCCGCGTGCCAGCCTGAACTCGGAGAGCGCGGAAAGCGGGCGCAGCGGCGAACCCTCCCCGGCCGCGGCGTCCGGCCCCTCGATCGGGTGCTCCCCGACGTAGATGGCGCCGTGGTCGAAAGACGGGTGGGCGTAATAGCGCGAGCCGTAGAACAGGCGGCCGCTGGCCGCCAGGACGCGGTCCTGAAAGGTGGCGTCCACGTCCGAGGGGTCGCCGTCGTAGGACGGGATGGACAGCAGGTCCTCGTACGTGGCCGCTCTCAACTGTAAGCGGGGTGGGACGCGGTTGCGCTCGAAGCGGGCGTGGCCGATGGGGACGAGGACGTGCTTCGGCTCGTCCGCCATGCCGATGTCGAGGTAGCGGATCAGCCCGGTTCGCTTCTCCGAGAGCGTGCCCACCAGGCCGCCCACGGGACGCCCTTCCACGTCGGCCGTCGAAAGCCCCGCCAGGTCGTCTGTCGCGATGAGAGCAGGCGGCTCGCCCGGCGCCGGACCGTACAGTCGTGTCATTCAGTAGAGGAGCGCGCGGCGGAGCCGCCCGCTGAGCGAATCTTCCGGGATCGTGAGCGCGTGAGACAGGATTTCGGGGATGGACCGGCCGGCGATGGACCAGTCCTCCTCCATCCACGCGCGACCGCCGGGGCCGACGAAGAGAAGACGACCCACCCAACGCCCGCGCGTCTGCCAGCACTGCACCATGACGCGCCACTGGCTGCCCGCCACCTCGAGGTCCCGGATGTCGACGCTCTCGGCGATGCTGCCCATGGAGGGCTCGGGCGGCGCGGAAGCGGGCGCCTCTCCGGGCAGACTCACCGGCGCGTGGCGCGGGATGCGCACGGCGCCGCTCCAGTCACACGCCGGGCACCAGCGGCGGTGGACCTCGTGCGCCGGGAGGGCGACGCTCACCGCGGCGTTCACGCGGGAGCGGAGCCGTAGCGTCTCCTGGGAGCAGCTCGGGCACCGGCGAGTGCGCGGCAGAGACCGGACCCGGGCGAAGATCCCGATCGCCAGCGGCAGCGCGATCACCAGTGACAGAACCAGACCCAGCACCATTTGACACTCGCTCCTGGGGACCCACCTTCAGCTTCATGACCGAGCAAGTTGCGGACCGAAGCCAGGCCTTTCACGGCCACTCCAAACATGCCGACGAGCTGGGGGCCCACGTCTCCACGGCCGGTGGCGTCGCCATGGCGCCGGGGCGAGCGGCCGAGCTGGATTCCGTAGTCCTCCAGCTGTTCTCGAAGCAGCCGAGCCGCTGGGCCGAGAGGGAGATCGACCCCGACGAGGCGGCGGCGTTCCGCGACGCCTGCGCCGCCCACGGCGTGCGCGTGACGGCGTCGCACGACTCGTACCTCATCAACCTGGCCACCCCGGATCCATCGCTCCTCGAGCGGTCGCGGGCCTCGTTCACCGCCGAGCTGCGCCGCGCCGAAGCCCTCGGGCTCGACTTCGTCGTGACGCACCCGGGCAACGCCACCGATGGGGACGCGCAACGCGGAATGCGACAGAACGCCACGGCCATCGCCGATGCGCTCGACGACGTCCCGGGCCGCGTCCGCGTTCTCCTGGAGGGGACGGCCGGCACCGGGACCGCTCTCGGCGCGACCTTCGAAGAGCTCGCCCGGATGCTCGGCGACATTGACCGGCGCCACCCCGACCGCGCCGCCGTATGCCTCGACACCTGCCACCTCTGGGCCGCCGGGTACGACCTCCTCCGCCTCGACGACGTCCTGGAGCGACTCGACCGCGTGATCGGCCTCCGTTACCTCCGGCTTCTCCACCTCAACGACTCCGTGGCGCCGTTCGGCGCGCACAGGGACCGCCACGCCGGCATCGCCGAAGGCACCATCGGCGACGCTCCATTCCGCGCCCTCATGCATCACCCCGCCCTGCGCGGCGTCCCCAAGGTCATCGAGACGCCGAAGGGCGATGACGCCCTGGCCGCCGACCGGGCCAACCTGGCTCGCCTGCGCGGCTACCGATCGGGACCAAAGTGACAGATGCGCGCAAAGAGTACCCGTGTTCCGGCCCTGGCGGGTGCGCTCTCGTTTTCCGCTAGCTGTTGAGCCACAACGACTTACGCCTGCATGCCAGGATTTGGACCCGTTCGTGCCCATCGACCGGGGCACAACAAGGGTGGCCGTGGCGGCGGGATAACCGGGGAGAGCGCCGCGGACAGACGAACGGTCGTTGCTCAGGCAACGGCCGTTTCGTCGTTTGCCAGTGACCGGCCGTCGACCGGCCCGAGCACCGAAAGCCTGATGTGGGGAACGCCGTGACGGCTGGCGGAGGGGCGGGGCGCGCGGCAGCCCGTTGACGCGCCGGCGGGTTCCGTCGAGATTGAACGTGCGGTGCGCTGGAGGGCTCTCAATTTGAGCCGACACTGAAGATGCAGGGACCGGCTTCTGTTCCGGACGCCAGGCCCGACAGGGAAGGCGGAAGGAACGGGGAGGTCACCAGTTGTTGACAACTGGGCTTCAAATTCACCCTTCGGTGCGCCGATCGGGCCGGCCTGTGGATCGTCACGGGCCGGCCCTTTCGGTATCCGGGCGTCCGTCGGTGGGTCGGCGCGGAAGCCGCAGGGCGCGGCGTGGCTATCGTACGCGGCGGTCGGCATCACACCGCCCGTGGCGAGAGAGGAGGCTGGCATGGCGAAGGTGGCGGTGACGCGGCGGCTGCACTTCGCGGCGGCGCACAGGCTGGGGCGAGCGGAGTGGAGTGCCGAGCGCAACGCGCGGGTGTTCGGGGATTGCTCGAACCCGAACTGGCACGGTCACAACTACGAGCTGGACGTGACCGTGGAAGGCGAGATCTCGCCGGAGACGGGCTTCGTGCTGGACCTGAAGGCGCTGAAGGCGCTGGTGCAGGAGCGGGTGATCGGGGACGTGGACCACCGGAACCTGAATCTGGATGTGGGGTGGATGGAAGGGTTGAATCCCACCACGGAGAACCTGGTGGTGGCGATCTGGGGGCGGCTGGAGCCGTCGATGCCGGCGGACGTGCGGCTGGTGCGGCTGGTGCTCTGGGAGACGCCGCGGAACTACGTCGAATACAGCGGGGCGTGATGACACGGAACGGGGAGGGCGGGGTGGGCACGGATTCGCGGGAGGGCGTGCTGTCGTCGGTGGAGCTGCCGGCGCTGGTGCGGGAGCTGCTCGTGCGTCTGGGCGAGGACCCGGAGCGCCAGGGTCTTCTGAGGACGCCGACCCGGGTGGCGGACAGCCTGACCTGGCTGACGCGGGGCTACCGGCAGTCGGTGGAGGAATTGATCGGCGACGCCATCTTCGATGAGGACCACCACAACATGGTGGTGGTGAAGGACATCGAGATGTACTCCATGTGCGAGCACCACATGCTGCCGTTCTTCGGCAAGGTGCACGTCGCTTACATCCCGAACGGCCGCATCGTGGGGCTCTCCAAAGTGCCGAGAGTAGTGGACATGTTCGCGCGCCGGCTCCAGGTGCAGGAGCGGATGACCGAGCAGATCGCGGACGCGATCCAGCGGGTGCTGGAGCCGGAGGGGGTGGCCGTGGTCTGCGAAGCGTACCACCTGTGCATGATGATGCGCGGGGTGGAGAAGCAGAACTCCAAGACCATCACCAGCGCCATGAAGGGCGTGTTCCTGGAGGACCTCCGCACGCGCGAAGAGTTTCTGCGCCTGAGCGCCATCCATGGCATCATCGACTGAGCTCCGGGGTCGTCGGATCCTGGTAACGGGGGCAACGGGCGGGATCGGACGCGCGGTGTCCCGGGCGCTGGCGGGCCGGGGCGCCCGGCTGCTGCTGAACGCGCGGCGCGAGGAGCCCCTGCGGGCGCTGGCGGCGGAGCTGGGGGGAGAGGCGCTGCCCGGAGACGTGGGCGATGCCGGGACGGTGGAACGGATCCGCCGTCGGGCGACCGCCGACGGTCCGCTGGATGCCCTGGTGAACGCTGCGGGCGCGTTCGACCTCGCGCCCGTGGCCGAGACGGACACCGCGATGTTCGACCGCATGGTGGAGGGCAATCTTCGAGGTCCGTTCCTCTGCATCCGGGCGTTCCTGCCGGCCATGCTGGAGCGGAAGTCCGGCCATGTGGTGACCGTGGGCTCGGTGGCCGGGCGGGTGCCTTTCCCCGGCAACGGCGCCTACTCGGCGTCGAAGTTCGGGGTGCGCGGGCTGCACGCTGTGCTGGACCAGGAGCTACGGGGCACGGGTGTGCGCGCGACGCTCGTGGAGCCATCGGCGACGGACACCCGGATCTGGGACGCGCTCGACCCGGACACGCGCGAGGACCTGCCATCGCGAAGCGGGATGCTGTCCGCCGATGCCGTGGCGGACGTGGTCCTGTATGTCCTTTCCCGGCCGGCGGAGGTGCGGATCCCCGTCGTGTCGGTTCAACGGAGCTGATCCATGTACGTTGTGACGGTTCAGGCGCACTACGACTCGGCCCACTATCTCCGGAAGTACAAGGGGAAGTGCGAGAAGCTGCACGGGCACCATTACGTGGTCGAAGCCGCGTTGACCTCCGAAGAGCTGAACGAGGGGGGGCTGGCTTACGACTTCGTCGAGATCAAGCGGCACCTGCGGGATCTCGCGGACTGGATGGACCACCAGAACATCAACGAGCTGGCGCCGTTCACCGAGCTGGAGCCGTCGGCCGAGAACCAGGCGCGTTTCTTTTTCGACGAGCTGAAGCGGCTGCTTCCCGAGGGCATGCGCGACGCGCTCCTCTTCGTCCGGATCTGGGAGACGCCCACCCAGTGGGCCCAGTACTCCGAGAAGCAGCTGTTCTTCTGAGCGCCCGCCGCCTCTGCCGCCCGCCGCTGGCGCCCGTCTCACCGCAGACATGAAGTCGTCGCTGAGCGACCTGGTGACCTGCCCCCGCTGCGGACCCGAGTGGGGGCTGGTCCTCATCCCCACACGCACTGCGGGCCGGCGGGTGGAGGAGGGCGTGCTGGGCTGTCCGAACTGCCGGGAGCGGTACCGGATCGCCGGTGGCGTGGCCAGCCTGGAAGTGCCCGGCGAGGCCCCGCGCGAGGGCGGCGACGACCAGGCGGAGGCGGCCGCGGCCGACCCGGAGCCTGCGGAGGAGGGCGCGGCCGCCGAGCGGGCGGTGCGCTTCGCCGCGCTCCTCGGCCTTGCCGAGGGCGGGGGCACGGTGGTTCTGGCCGGCGTGGCGGCAACCGACGCGGCGCGGATCGCCGCCCTGCTCCCCGACGTGGATGTGGTGGAGGTGGTGAGGGACGCGCCCGCGGGGGCCGCGGCGGGGGGTGGTGACGGGGCGGCCGACGAACCGGATGGGCCCGGATGGTCCGTGCTGCGCGTCTCCTCGGTGCTGCCGCTACGGAGCCGCGGGGCGAGGGCGGCGGCGCTCACGGGGTGGGCGTCGGAATGGATAGAGGAAGGAGCCCGCGTGGTAGGCATTGGGGGGCGCCTGGTCCTGGAGCCGGCGCCGCAAGACGCCGAAGCGCGGCTGACGGACGCCGGTCTGCGGATCCTGGCGAAACAGGGCGCCACGGTGGTGGCCGCGCGGTGAGCCGATTGCGTCGGCCCTGAGCCATTTCTATCTTGCCGACTGACCCCATCGATCCTGCAGCACCCTCCCGATCCCGGAGTCCATGGACTTCCTGAAGAGACTGTTCGCCTCACCGGACGAGAAGGCGGTGGACTACTACCGCGAGGGAACGGAACTGCTCCGGGCGGGGCGGTACCACGAAGCGCTCACCTCCTTCCGGCTGGCGCAGCGGGACCGTCCAAAGGACCTGGCGGTGCTGCAACAGATCGCCATCACCTATACCCGGATCGGCATGACCGATGAGGCGGCGAAGACGTACCGCACCGTCCTGGAACGCGATCCCGGGGCCGCTGGCGCTCACTACGGCCTTGCGTTCCTGCACCTGTCGGCAGGGCGCGCCGACCAGGCGAAGGAGCACCTGCGCAGCTTCCTCGCCTCGCCGCCGCAGGATGCGGAGGCGCAGCGGCACGTCGACCATGCCCGGGCAACGCTCGACCGGCTGGAAGGGGGCCATGGGACCGAGGGGGCCGGGGGCGAGCTGATGTGAGCGACGTCCTCGTCGTGGCCCGGTGGCAGGGAGATCTCCGCTTCGAGGCGACCGGGGCGGCGGGAACGCCGGTCGCGGTGGACGGGAACCGCGAAGCGGGCGTGTCTCCGATGGAGCTGCTCCTGATCGGGCTCGCCACGTGCATGGGCGCCGACGTGGCCGACATCCTCACGCGGATGCACGTGCCATTCACGGCGCTGAGCGTGAGGGCCGAAGGGGATCGTCGGGCGAAGGCCCCCCGCCGCTACGAGGCGGTGCGCCTGGTATACGAGACGGAGGGGATCGCCGAGGAGAGTGCGGGCAAGCTCCAGCGGGCGATCGATCTTTCGCGGGACAGGTATTGCAGCGTGCTGCACACGCTCCAGCCGGAGCTCGAGCTGTCCATCGAGGTCCAGCGCGGCTGAGCGCCCCCCAGACAACCGGAGACTGCCATGGCGATGGCTCCCGACAGCACCCGCCAGTACGCCGCCAACCCCGCCGACCTCCCCCGGGGGACCCTGCTGGAGCTGTTCTTCCATGCCGTGGATGAGGTGGACAGCGAGGACGCTCTTCGTCACCGGGTGGCGCCGGGCGAGTGGAGGTCGATCTCGCACCGTGCCTTCCTCGAGCGGGTCCGACACACGTCGCTGGGGCTCCGTGCCCTCGGGCTGGAGCGTGGGCAGCGCGTGGCGATCCTGTCCGAGAACCGGCCGGAGTGGGCGCAGGCGGACTGGGCTGCGCTGTGCGCCGGGATCACGGACATCCCGGTTTACGACACGCTCCCGTCCAACCAGGTGGCGTACATCCTCAAGGACGCGGAGATCCGGCTGATCTTCGTGTCCAGTCCCGAGCAGCTCGCGAAGGTGCAGGAGATCTGGGACGAGGTTCCGTCGCTGGAGCGGGCCGTGCTGTTCGACGGGACATCGGACGACGCCCGCGTGCTGACGCTGGCGAAGCTCCAGGAGCAGGGGGCGGAGGAAGAGGCGGCCGGGCGAGGGAGCGACTTTCGCGAGCGCGCGCTCGCGACGCAGCCGGACGATGTCGCCACCATGCTGTACACGTCGGGCACCACGGGTCCACCGAAGGGCGTGCTCCTGTCGCACAACAACATCTACAGCAACGTGCAGGCGGTGGACCGGGCGTTCTACGCCGGCCCCGAGGACGTGGCCGTGAGCTTTCTTCCGCTCTCCCACATCCTGGAGCGGATGGTGGACTACTGGCTGTTCTCGCACGGCGTGACCATCGCGTACGTTCACGACATCCAGCTCGTGGCCGACTCGCTGGTGGAGGTGCGCCCCACGATCGCGGTTTCCACGCCGCGGCTCTACGAGAAGGTGTACGACCGGGTCATGTCCCAGACCGGCGCGAAGGGGAAGATCGTGTCGTGGGCGGCGGGCGTGGCAAGGGAGTGGACGGCGGCGAAGATGGCGGGCCGCTCGCCCGGTATCGCCACGGCGCTGCAGCGGCCGGTGGCGGACCGGCTGGTGTTCCACAAGCTGCGAGGTCGGATCGGCGGGCGGCTCCGGTTCTTCATCTCGGGCGGCGCGCCGCTGGCGCAGCACGTAGCCACGTTCTTCTACGGCGCCGGCGTGCTCGTGCTGGAGGGGTACGGACTCACCGAGACCTCACCCGTGACGAACGTGAACACGGAGGCGGACCTGCGCTTCGGGACGGTTGGGAAGCCCGTCGCCGGAACGGAGATCATGATCGCGGACGACGGCGAGATCCTGGTCCGGGGGCCGCAGGTGATGCAGGGCTACTTCAACCGGCCGGAGGACACGGCGGCGGTCATCGACAGCGACGGGTGGTTCCACACGGGGGATATCGGTGAGATCGACCACGACGGCTACCTGCGGATCACGGACCGGAAGAAGGACCTGATCGTCACGGCCGGCGGGAAGAACATCGCGCCGCAGCCCATCGAGAACCGGGTGAAGGAGAGCCCGTTCATCGACGAGGCGGTCATGGTTGGAGACCGGCGCCCGTATCCGGTGCTGCTCCTGGTGCCGAACCCGGAGAAGCTGTCGGAGTGGGCGGCGTCGCAGGGAATGGACGCGAGCGCGGGCGGGTTCCTGGCCGATCCGCGCACGGTGGAGAAGCTGGAAGCCGAGTCGCTGGGTCGACTGGGGGAAGGGTTCGCCCGCTTCGAGCGCCCGAAGAAGGTCGCGCTCCTGGACGCGGAATTCTCGGTGGGCGGGGGGGAGCTGACGCCGACGCAGAAGGTGAAGCGCCGCGTGGTCGAGGAGCGCTACCGCGACGCCATCGAAGGACTGTACAATGAGGAGCGGATCGCGGTGGGCGATGGTGAGTGACGGGGGCGCCCGGATCGTGCTCGTGACCGCGCCCGATCCCGTCACGGCGGAGTCGCTGGTGCGCCGGCTCGTGGACGAGCGGGTGGTCGCGTGCGGGACCATCCTTCCCGGCGCCACGTCCATTTACCGGTGGGAGGGCGAGGTGGAGCGTGCGGACGAGGCAGTGATCGTGTTCAAGACCACGGCCGCCTCGGCGGAGCGGTTGATCCAGCGGGTGCCCGAGCTGCACCCGTACGATGTCCCGGAGGTGCTGGTGCTGCCGGTGGAATCCGGTCACGGCCCGTACCTCGACTGGGTGGGCGCAAACGTGGGCGGAGATTCGTGATGGAAGGCGTAGGCCAGAGACGCGGACGGAAGGGGAAAGGCGAGGTCGAGCAAGCGCAGCCGGGGACGAGTGCGCCGGGCGGGGCGGCTCGAGCAGGCGTTGGCCCGAAATCCGGATCAGGGGCGGAGAGCGCGGGCGCGGCCGCGCTCGCCGAAGCTCGCCAGCGTGTGGTGGATGATCCGGGCGATGTCGCCGCGCGGCTGGCGCTGGCGGCGATCCACCGCGAGCGCGGAGAAGCGCCGCTGGCGGTGGAGCAGCTGGAGGCGGTGCGCGCGCAGGTGCCGGACGACGTCGACGTGCTGGTGGCGCTCGGGGTGGCGCTGGCGGCGGCGGGCCGTTCGAACGACGCCGAGAAGGAGCTCCGGCGAGCCCAGCGGCTGGACCCGCAGCGGGCGGAGCCACACACCCAGCTGGGCGTGCTGCTCTTCAAGCGAGGGCTCTGCCGCCAGGCGGAGACGGAGCTTCGCCGCGCAATCGAGCTGGACGAGCGGGACGCGGACGCGTGCTTCTACCGGGGCGAAGCGCTGAACCAGCTCGGGGAAGTGGATGGAGCGCTGGAGATGCTGCAGCGTGCGGTACGCTTCCAGCCGGGCAACGCGCGCGCGTACTACACGATGGGCATCCTCTACGACCGCAAGCACCTGACCGAGGAAGCCACGGCCATGTACCGGAAGGCCCGGGAGGTCGGCTCGGGATGATCGAAGTCCGCGTGGCCGAGCTGGCGGACGTGCCGGCGGGCGCCGCGCTCCGCCCCGTGGCTTCGGACTTCTCACCAGTGAACCCGGCCATGATCCGCTTCGACCGGGCAGCGGGCGCGGCCGTGGCGGCGCAGTGCGCGAGCCTGGGCGACATTCCGGTCGGCTCGGCGGTGATCACGCCGGGCGGAGAGCTGGATGCCGAGTACATCGTGCACGTGGCGGTGCGCTCCACGGACGAGAACGTCTCGCGTGCAGCCGTGCAACGCGGTCTGCTCAACGGTCTGAGGCGGCTGGAGCAGTGGGGGATCGAGAGCGTGGCCGTCGCGCCGCTGGGGGTGGGGGCGGGGAACCTCGACGCGGAGGAGTCAGCGGACGCGATGCTGCCGGTGCTGGTGGAGCACATGCGCGGAAGCCGTCACCCGTCCACCATCATCCTGGCCGTGGAGGACGCCTACCAGCGCGACGCGTTCGCCGCCGCAGTGGCGCGCCACGCGGGAAAGCTGTCGGGGAAGAGGGCCTGACCCCGAGGCCCTGGCGGCACGATTCCTGTTCGCCGCTCGGGGCCGGAGGTACGAACGCCGCCCCGGCCTGGCCGTGGGCACGAACCAAGCACTGAACGCGGGCCCATTCATGACGACGCTCTCCCCAGCGACGATCCTCTTCGCGACTTTCGCCATCGGCACGCCGACGCAGTCCCCGGCCCCCGCCTTCGTTCCGCCGCGATTGGACGGGCGACGGATCGCGGAGGAGGAGTCGTAGGCCATGGCGACGACCGAGCGGAGCCG
Organism: uncultured Gemmatimonadales bacterium; assembly: GCA_963798845.1. Taxonomy (GTDB): domain Bacteria; phylum Gemmatimonadota; class Gemmatimonadetes; order Longimicrobiales; family RSA9; genus CAVUKA01. The sequence goes on from CAWCUS010000006.1 coordinate 1,049,364, forward strand.
GCCTCCGGCGCACCTCCATCTCCCCGGCTCCGGCGACGCCCCGGCGTCCGTGGAGATCATCTACCAGCCGCGGCCGACCCGCATAGCACGAGCGATGATGATCCTGGTGGTCTCCATCCTGATCATGCCCGTCGTGTTCTTCATCCCACCGCACTTCCTCTGGCCGCTCCTGTCGCTGGCGGCCGGGATCTACTTCGCCCGGAAGTACTGGATCGGCGAGTACTACGTCACCGAGTTCGAGGGCGCGTGTCCGCGCTGCGGCGGCGCGCTGGAGCTGAAGTCGGGGTCGAGGATCCGCAATCCGGAGGTGCTGGAGTGCTACGGCTGTCACCGTCAGCCGGAGCTGGTGGTCGATGAACCGGGAGGGTGACCGGGGAGCCGACCTGGAGCTCGCCCTCCTCGCCGCCACGGAGGCGGGGGAAGCGGTGGTGGATCCGATCGACGGGACCCGGTCATTCATCGCGGGGTACCGCGAGTTCGCCATCTCCGTCGCCCTGGTCGCCGCGCCGGTGCTGCACCGTCGACTGCTGGCCACGGTGGCCCGGCTCGGCGCCCGTCGCGAAGACAGCGGAGGGGGCATGCGGACCGCGGAAGGAGAGGATTGATGCTGCAGATCGTCGGGATGGTGGTGGCACTCCTGGTCGGCTTCTACATTGGGTTCGGCTTTCCCGGGCTTCCCGGGCGCAAGGACCGCGTGCTGCCCAGAGGGATGAGGCGGCGGCGGCGAACCTTCACGCCGCTCGACCTGCTCCGGCGGTGGGAGCGTCCGAGCGAGCGGCGTCGGTGACAGCGGGGGAAGCGGGCGCGATCGAAGCGGGCGCGGTCCAGCCGGCGCGGGCGCGTCCCGATGAGTTCCGCTTCGTCCACCCCGTGGAGGTGCGCTTCCGGGACCTCGACCCCATGGGGCACGTGCATCACTCGCTCCCGCTCATGTACTGGGAGGAGGCTCGTGCGCGGTACTGGCGCCAGGTTGCGGGCCGGGCGACGGTCGACGCCATCGACTACGTGATGGGCGAGTTCACGCTCCGTTTCCACCAGCGGATCCGATTCCCCGCGCAGCTGCGCGCGGGCGTCCGTGTGACGCGGCTCGGCGGGCGGAGCTGGGAAATGGAGTACGGACTGTGGTCGGAGGACGGGACGCCGCTCGCTTCCGGGAGGAGCACGCAGGTGATGTTCGACTACGCGGCCGGGTCGTCGAAGCCGCTCGACCCCGAAACGCGGGCCCGGATCGAGGCTTTCGAAGGGCGGCCGCTCAGGTGAGCGCCTGCACCGCGACCAGGGTGACGCCGATGATCGCGCCGAGCACGTAGCCCAGGTAGACGATCAGCTGGAGCTCGCGCTGTGTGACGCCCCGCACCAGCTCCTCCACCTTCACCATCGGGTACTCCAGGATCTTCTGCTCGACCTTGCCCGCGATGTCGATGCGCTGGGCGACGGCGGGAACCTGCTCCTGGAGCCAGTTCCAGAGCGGGTCCTCGATCGCGGCCCGCAGGCGCTGCGCGGCATCGTCGCCGAGCAGGTCGGCGGGTCGGCCGATCGCCCGGTTCAGCAGCAGCTCCAGGCCCCGCTCCACCACTTCACGGTAGAGCCTCGCCGCCTCGTCGCTGCGCGCAGCCGCGACCAGTGTGTCCGCCACCCGATCGGGCGGAAGGCGGCGGAGGAGGTCGCCCCAGGTGCGCTGCTCCGCGGCGCCCAGAGTCGACCGCAGCTTCTCGACGAGGAACTCCCGCGTCTGGGCATCGCGGGCGACGCCCAGCACCCAGCCGCCCACGGTCTCCTTCGCCTGCTCCACACTCGGGTCGCCGGGGCGCCCGAGGACTTCCGCCACCGGTCGGCGCAGAAAATCCACGATGGCGTCGTTGACGCTGCGCGCCATGGCGTCCCTCACGGCCGGCTCGTGCAGGAGCTCCGACAGGTTCGCCGCGCCTTCCGTCTCCATGGCGCGGATCACCCGGTCCACGGTGTCGGGCGGAATGATCAGGGCGGCGACCACGCGCTTGTAGAAGTTCAGGTCCTGGAGGAATCGCTCCAGGAGGCGGTGGAGCACGGCCCGGAGCTTCTCGCGGGCGTCCGGGTCGTCCAGCAACCCGGCCAGGCGCTCGATGGCCAGTGGGAGGTAGCCCGCGATCCCTTTCTCCACCGCGGCCACCAGCCCCATGGGGAGCAGCGCTTCGAAGGTCCGGCCCGGAGCCAGGAGCCGGTTGCCGGCGCGGTCCAGGTAGTCGCGCACGGCCAGCTCGAAGCCGGTGCCCTCGACCGCGTCCTGGATGAGCCGATGGGCGAGGTCCGTCACTGCCTCCTCGCGCTCCTCGGTGAGGATCTCCGATACCGGGCGGTCGCGGAGTTCCTCGAGCAGCCGCGCGCTCCAGCGCCGGGCCGCGTCGATGAACGCGTCGCTCTCCAGGTAGCCATCCAGGCGACGGAGAGCCGAGTCCGTGACTTCGTCCAGCAGCGGCCGGATCTCGTCCAGCGCCCGGGGCGGCAGCAGCTCCGCGAGGGCGGGCCGCTCCTGCTCCAGGAGGTCGCGAAGGAAGTGGTCGAGGCGGTCGTCGAAAGTCTCCCGGAACGCCGGCTCGGCCAGCGCGCGGGCGAGGTCGTCGCCGGTGAGCAGGCGCTCGCCGACGGTGCGGCCCATGGCGGCCGCGAGCCGCTCGCGGTTCTTGGGAATCGCGCCCTGCAGGAGCCGGAGCCGCCAGCGGCCGAGGCGGGGAGGCTCGTAGGGGTGGAAGAGCATCCAGATCGCGACGCTGTTGGTGATCCCGCCGGCGAGCGCGCCGAACGCCACCGTGACGGCGGCCTGGATGGTGGGACCCACGATCACCGGACCTGCCGGACGAGGCCGAACACGCCGCGGCGCATGCCGTGGTCCTCGATCCAGCCGGAGACCACCGCGTACCCGAGGGCGGAGATGTCGGGCATGCCGTGGAGGACGGAGCGATCGGCCACCTCCGTCTTCAGCTCACCGGCCAGGTCGCCGGCGGAGGCGGTGAAGCGCCAGGCGGTGGGGAACTGCACCCCCGCCTCGTGGAAGTCCTCCCACGCCGTGGCTTCGAGATGTACGCCGCGGCGGACATCATCACCCTCCCCGTCGTGGATCCACGCCAGGTCGCCGTCGGTGGAGGCGACGAAGACCAGGTAGTACCCGGTGTCGTCGAGAAGGAACGCCTGCGCGCCTTGCCAGGAGATCGCGGTCGCGCCCGCACCGGCCGCCGCCGTGTCGCCCCGACCCCGAGCCTCCTCGGCGGCGGCGGAGTCGTCCTCCTGGGCGAGTCGGGCGAGCTCGCGGGCCAGCACCGGCTCGACCGTGCGGCCGAGCTGCGCGTCCAGGACCACGCCCTCGGTGGGCTCGTCATCCACTCGCAGGGTGGCTTTCCGCAGGACCAGCTGCGTCCCGGCGTCCGGACTGTCCTCGGCGATGGTCGAATCCGGTTCCAGGCGAACGGTGGGGTCGCCGCGGATCACGAGCCCGGACAGGTCGCCCCCTTCGCCAACCATGAGCTTCAGCGGCCCATGGGGAACGATTCGCCAGGGCTCGCGCAGCGGCTCGCTGCGCCAGCCGACGTCCAGGAGCGGAAGCCAGTTGCGGCCTTCGAGCAGACGCACCCGCTGCCCCCTGTGCGCGGCGCTGCTGTCGGCGAGCGTGCTGAAGTCGAAGACGGCCGCCGTGGGCATCTCCGTACCGGGGCCCATGAATACGAAGAGGCGATCGTAGGCGGCCGTTGGGCCGAAGTCCGCGGGATCGGTCGTCGTCCGGTCCGCCCGCTCGCTGCGCGGTGAGGAGCCTCGGTCACAGGCGCCCAGCCCGGCAGCAGCGGCGAGAAGGAGCGCCGTGATGAGCGATATCGAGCGTGAGGGCATGGGTTCCAGGATCGGTGCTGCTGGGCCGGCGAGACCGTTCGCGAGCGCCGAAAACTAGCACCGTGCACCGTCGCCCGCTAACTTCGGCTCCGCTCCGGCCGCCCGGTGCCGGGATCCCGCGAGAACAGTGCAGAACGGCTATGCAGCTCTACACGAAGATCCTCATCGGACTGGCCCTGGGGGTCGCCGCGGGCATGGTCGCCAACCTCATGGGGATCGAGTGGCTCCAGGCGACGCTGGTGGCCATCGAGCCCATCGGCACCGTGTTCATCCGGCTCATCACCATGGTGGTCGTCCCTCTGGTGGCCGCCAGTCTGCTCATCGGCACGGCGTCGCTCGGCGACCTGCGGAAGCTCGGGCGCATCGGCGGGAAGACGGTCGCGTACTACATGATCACCACGGCCATCGCCGTGACGATCGGGATCATCCTATCGAACGTGGTGCGCCCCGGCGGGCGCATCGACCCGGCCACCCGCGACGAGCTTGCCCAGGCCTACGCGACGCAGGCGGGCCAGAGCGTCGAGCTGGCGGCGGAAAAGCCGCCGGTCGTTCAGACGCTGCTGGAGATGATCCCGCGCAACCCGGTGCAGGCGGCGGCGAACATGGACCTGCTGCCGCTCATCGTCTTCACCGTGCTGTTCGGCGCCGCCATCACGCTCGTCGAGGAGGAGAAGCGAAGAGCCGTGCTCATGGTGGCGGAAGGGGTGAACGACGCCGTCATGGTCCTGATCGACTGGATCATGAAGCTGGCCCCGTACGCCGTCTTCGCGCTGATCGGATCGGTTGTGGCGCGCTTCGGTCTCGACCTGCTGCGCTCCCTCCTCATCTACACGCTCACCGTGGTGGCGGGGCTGGCGCTCCATGCCTTCGGGACCTACGCCCTCGTGATCCGGTTCCTGGTGAAGATGAACCCGGCGACGTTCTTCCGGCGCATCATCGAGGCTCCCGTGGTCGCGTTCTCCACGTCCAGCTCGAACGCCACGCTGCCGGTGACCATGGAGACCGCCGAGGAAAAGCTGGGCATCTCGCCCTCGGTGGCGTCGTTCGTCCTCCCGCTGGGCGCCACCATCAACATGGACGGTACGGCGCTGTACCAGGCCGTGGCCACGATGTTCATCGCCCAGATCTACGGCGTGGCGCTCGGACCCCTCGATCAGCTGACCATCGTGCTCACGGCCACGCTGGCGAGCATCGGCGCCGCGGGCGTGCCCAGCGCGGGCATCATCATCCTGGTCCTCGTCCTCAATTCCGTCGGCCTCGGCGGCCACGCCGCGGCCGGGATCGCCCTGATCCTGGGCGTGGACCGGATCCTGGACATGCTGCGCACCGCCGTGAACGTCACCGGCGACCTCACCGCCGCCAGCTTCGTGGCCCGCAGCGAGGGGGAGATGCTGGAGCCGAGGGTGGTGGACCACCCGATCCGCATGGGTCGGTGAGAGGCGGAGCGCGGCGGATCGACGCGGAGCACGGCGGATCGACGCGGAGACACGGCGGAGCACCTCGTGAAAAGCCGTTCTCCGCGCTTTCCGCTCCCTCGCCTCTCCTAGCGTTGACGGGCTGCCCGTTTCTCGGAGCGGTGGGACCGGTCCGTCTCCTTCCGTGAGCGGGCCTCGCCGCTTTCCGCCAGCTCCGGCTTGCCGAGCAGCGCGATGTCGAACACCTGTTCCATGGTATCGACAAAATGGAAATCGGTGCGCTTGCGGGCCTCGTCCGGTACCTCCCGCAGGTCGCGCTCGTTGCCGGTCGGGAGGATGACCCGTCGGATGCCGGCGCGGTAGGCGGCGAGGACCTTCTCCTTGATGCCGCCCACTTCCAGCACCTTGCCGCGCAGCGTCACCTCACCGGTCATGGCGACATCGTGGCGGACGGGCATGCCGGCGAGCGCCGAGGCGATGGCGAGTGTGACCGCGATGCCGGCGGACGGGCCGTCCTTGGGCACGGCGCCCACCGGGAAGTGGACGTGCACGTCGATCTCTCCGAAGTCCTGGTCGGGGATGCCGAGGGTGGAGGCTCGGCTCCGTACGTAGGAGTAAGCCGCGTTCACGGACTCGCGCATGACGTCGCCGAGATAGCCGGTGATGATGAGCCGACCCGACCCGGCCATCTGGAGCGCCTCAATGAAGAGGAGCTCGCCGCCGGCGGCAGTCCACGCCAGGCCGGTGACCACGCCCACTTCGGGGGCGCTTTCGGCTGGAGTGGCGACGTAGCGGACGGGGCCGAGGATCTCCTCGATGCGGTCGTCGTCGTAGACCCAGACGCCCTCGTCGCCCGCCGCCTTGGCCCGGGCGCGGGTGCGCAGCAGGGTAGCCAGCGTGCGGCGGGTGCGCTCCATGCCGGAGTCGCGGGCGTAGCCGCGAATGAGGTCGAATAGCGCGGTGTCGGAGAACACCACGTCGTCGTTGTCGAGGCCGTGCTCGCTGTACATGATCGGCAGCAGCTTCTCGCGGGCGATCGCCACCTTCTCCTCGGGCGTGTAGCCGGCCAGCCGGATCTCGACGAGCTTCTCACGCAGCTCCCGCGGGATGCGCTGGAAGTCCTGGGCAATGGCCACGATGATGGCGCGGGAAAGGTCCAGCTCCACGTCCAGGTAGCGGTCCACGAAGGCGCAGCGGGTCTCCCACGTGAGCGCCTCCTCGAGCGCGGCGACGGGATCGCCGTCCACCTTGCCGAGCCCGACCTGGTCGATCTCGTCCAGCACCAGCACCGGGTCGCAAACGCCCAGGTCGCGGAGCGCTCCCGCGAGCTTCCCCGGGCCGGCATCGCGGTGCGTCCGGCGCGCGCCGACGATCTCCGCCTCGCCGCGTCCACCCAGGTCGATGTGGGCCAGCGGGCGCTCCAGTCCCGCGGCCATGGCCGCCACCAGGGCGCTCTTGCCCACGTCGGGCGGCCCGACGATGCACGGAATCGGCCCCCGCAGGTCGCCCCGGAGCCTCGCCACGGCCAGGTCGTCCAGAAGCCGCTCCTTGGGCTCCTCGAGCCCGAGGAGCCGGTCGTCCAGGGCGGAGCGTACGGCCTCCAGCTCGATGCGCGATGGACCGTCGGTGGAGCACTCGTCCCATGGCATGTGCAGCAGCCAGTCCACGTAGGCGCGGACCTCGTCCGATTCCCGGCTGGACGACCCCGCGGTGCGGAGTCGCTCCACCTCGTGGCGCGCGCGGCTGGCCACTCGCGCGGGAAGGTGAGACGCCTCGATGCGCTGGAGCAGCTGCACCGTCTCGCGCTCCGCCGGGTCGATGCGCCCAAGCTGCGCTTCGAGCCGCTTGATCCGACGACGCAGGTCGGCCGCCCGCTCCCGCGGCTTCCGCTCCACTTCCTCGTCCGACTCCGCGGGCTCCGAGACGCCGACCTTGCCCACGGCGTACTCGAGCTCACGGAGCACGAACCGCAGCCGCGAGTGGACGTTCAGCCGCTGCAGCACTTCGTCCTTTCCCGCCACGGTGAAGTGGGCCAGGGTGGCCACGAGGTCGGCGAAGCGACCGGGCTTGCCCACGTTCATGCGCAGCACCGCCGGCACTTCCTCCGAGATCCGGTCGATCTCCGCCGCGAGGGTGTCCAGTGCGGTGAGGATGCGGGTGATGACTTCCTCCGCTTCCCCGGCGGCTGGCTCGGTCTCCCGGGCCTTCTCCACCGCGGCCATGAAGTAGCCGTCGCGGCGGTCGATGGTGCGGATGCGTACCCGCCGCACGCCCTGGACCGTGGCCTGCACGGACCCGCCCGGCATGTACAGCCGGTCGGTGAGACGGGAGTGGACGCCGATCTTCATCAGCTTGGCGCGATCCACTGCGTCGTCGGCGCCGCCGGGGTCCACGACGGTGACGACCTCGAGCGCATCATCCGGATGCGCCTCCAGCATCGCCAGGGTCTCTTCCATCCCGATCTGGACGGACATCGCCGCCGACGGGTAGACCACGGTGCTTCGGAGAGGCATCAACGGCAGCGTCTCGGTCCTCTTCTTCTGCGCCATGGATTCGCGGTTGGAAGGCGGGAGTTCGGGCCGCCCCGAGCGGTTGCACGTTCGGGACCGCGAGGGCCCGGAGCGGACAACACGATGAGGCGATAGGACGATAAGGCGCGGAGGGGGTGAGGCGATAGGGGGCAGGCGGTCGGGGCAGGCGGTCGGGGCAGGCAGGTCAGAGGTGGAGGAGGGCGGCGGCGTTGTCGTGGAGGATGAGTCGCTCTGCCCGCGCGTCGAGGCCGAGGCGGCGGATGACGGCGACGTTGTGCTCCACGCTCTTCGGCATGGCTGGCCAGTCGCTTCCGAAGATGACCCGGGCCGCCATTGACGCGAGACCCGGGAAGTGCTCCGGGAGACGGGCGGGGACGAGGCCGGTGACGTCGATGTAGACGCGCTCGTGCTCGCCCACGAGCCGGGCGCACTCGTCGTACCAGTGGCCGCGGCCGCCGTGCGCCATGACGATCGGAAGCTGCGGGAAGTCGCGGGCCACCGGCTCCAGGTGTACAGGGTTGCAGAACTCGAGCTCGGTGCCGGGGATCACCGAGCTGCCCACGTGGAGGAGGAGCGGGATCCCGGCCTCGGCGCAGGCTTCGTAAATCGGGTACACGCGTCGCTCGTCCGGGCGAAAGAACTGGTAGGAAGGGTACAGCTTCAGTCCCCGCGCCCCGGCGGCGATGTAGACGCGCAGGAGCGCGGCGGGGTCCGGATCCAGGTTCGGGTTCACGCACGCGAACGGCACGTAGAAGTCCGGCGCGGCGGCGGCGAACCGGAGGACGGTCTCGGTGCGCACGTCGCCGGACGTCTCGCGGCAGTGCTCCGGGAGAACCACGGCTCGTTGGACGCCCTGCGAGCGGAGCACCATGGCGGCGAAGGAAGGGTCGGACAGCCGCTCCCCGTGCTCGGCCACGGCGGGGGAGGTGTGGCGGATGAAGGCCTCCGTCGCCGGGTTCAGGAAGCGTGGGAGCCACGGGTGGGTGTGGAAGTCGATCAAGGCGCCAGCGCGGGCTCAGGCGAGCCGGGCGGAGTCGATGCCTCGGCCGCGGACGCGCTCGAGCTCGTGGTCGAGGGCCCTGAAGTAGCGGCGGAGGCGGCGAGCGCTGGCGCCCAGGTCGGCGCGGCCGCTCTCGGCGGCGGCGAGGGCATCGACACGGGTCTGGGCGTCCATGTCCAGCGTGATGCGGATGGTCACGGTGCTGTCGAAGCGGCTCAGGCGGCCGTGGACGCGGCCACGGATGATGCCATCCTCATCGTCCGATTGCACGAGCTTCCAGCCGCGCAGACCGCCGGCCACCAGGGTCATGGACGCGCGCCAGACCGCTTCGAACGGGATGGCGTAGGTGCGGCCGCGCAGGTGCGGCTCTTCGGAGGTGGGGTCTGTGAAGGCCACGTTTCGGGTCATGTCGACCCATAGCGAGTGGAGGGACCCGGGCTTCACGTCCCTAGGCGGAAGCGGATGCTCACGCTGGCCTGGATCTCCATCTCCCCCGGCTGCACCGGCGGCGCGAACTTGCCCGCGGCGTTCATCCGGGCCGCCTCCATGGGCATGGGCATGGCCGGCGGCGAGAATCCGCCGGTGGACACCTCGATCGGCGGTCCGAGCGTCTCGTCGAGCGCGTCCGCGACGGTGCGGGCCTCATCTTTCGCACGGGCGATGGCGGCGCGCAGCGCCTCCTGGTACGCCGAATCGGCGTCGGACACTTCGAAGCGGATCCCGGTGACACGGTTCGCGCCCGCGGAGACGGCGGCGTCGATGAGCGGGCCCAGCCGGGCGAGGTCGTCCAGGCGAACGCTCACCTGGTTCGTGGCCTGGTAGCCGGTGATGGTCGGTTCGCTCGCCTGCGGCCGGTTGTCGTAGCGCGGCGCGAGCTCCACGCGCCGGGTGCGGATGGCCCGCTCGGGTACTCCCAGGTCGCGAACGGCGGCCAGCACCGCCTGCATGGCCCGGGAGTTTTCGTCCGTGGCGTCGCGCGCGGTGCGTGCGGTCGTCTCCACGGCGAGATCCACGGCGGCGCGGTCGGGCACGCGGGTCACGGATGCCTGGGCGTTGACCTGGACGGCCCGCGGGGCGGCGGCCGCCCCCCCGGGGGCTTCCTGCGCCGAGCCGGGCGTGGGGAGCGAAGTGCAGCCGGCGAGGGCGGTAGCGACGATAATCGTGACAGTTCTCATCATGGCGAAGAAGATAGAAGCGAGGCCTGGCGCGCGCGAGGATCCTGCGTTGACGCTTCCGGCATGCCGCGGGTATTCTGGCGCGCGGGGGTACCGTGCTTGCGTGCCGCGCAACCACCGTACCGGAAGAACCCGAGAGAGGAGAACAGGTGAAGGTCGTCATTCCGTTGGCAGGCAGGGGGACTCGCCTGCGTCCGCACACGTATGCCACGCCGAAGCCTCTCGTCCGGGTCGGGGGACGGCCGGTGATGAGCTACATCCTGGATGACCTGAAGGCGCTCGGCGTGGAGGAGATCGTCTTCATCACCGGCTACCTCAAGGAGCACATCGAGGCGTACATCGGCGAGGAATACCCGGAGTTCACGGCCCACTACGTCGAGCAGAAGGTGCAGGACGGGACCGCGGGCGCCGTCAAGCTGGCGGAGCCATACGTCGACGAGGACGTGCTCATCATCTTCGTGGACACGCTGTTCGACGCCGACCTGACCATCATCCGCGATTTGCCGGAGGACGAGGCCGGCGTGATCTGGGCGAAGGAAGTGGAGGACTACCAGCGCTTCGGGGTCATCGTGACGGACGGGGACGGGTACATGAAGCGGATCATCGAAAAGCCGAAGGATCCCGTCTCGAAGCTGGCCAACATCGGCCTCTACTACATCCGTGACTGGCAGCTGCTTTTCGAGGGCGTACGGGACACGCTCAAGCACACCCTCGGCCCGGGCGGGGAGTACTTCCTGACCGACGCGTTCCAGTACATGATCGACAACGGCGCCAAGATCCGCACCGCCGAAGTGGAGGGGTGGTACGACTGCGGAAAGCCGGACACCCTCATCCAGACCAACCGCCACCTGCTCGAGACCAGCCGCGGCCGTTCGCCCGTGGGCGCGGTGTCCACGAAGGTGGAGGGGCCGGTGCGCGTGGAGGAGGGCGTGGCGCTGAGGCACTCCCGGATCGGGCCGAACGTCACCCTCGAGGAAGGAGCGCGGATCTCGAGCTCCACGCTACGCGATTGCATCATCGGGAAGGACGCGGTCGTGGAGCAGTGCGAGCTGCACGACAGCATCGTGGGCGACCGCGCGGTGGTGCACGGCGTGACCGGGAGCGTCAACGTCGCGCCCGACTCCGACATCCGGGCGTAGAGATTCGCTCGCGGCCGGTGGCCGTCGGGGGGGCCTTTGACAGGGGGCCCGGACCGTCGACATCTTCCGCTTCCCAGCACCGCCCGCGAGCAGGCCCGCGCGTTGACGCCTAGATGCAGCAGCCTCCTCACCCCGAAGCCAAGGCATCTCCATGGACGAGCGCGAACTCATCCACGACTGGAACACCGTCGGCGACGCGTTCGACTACCGTGGACTCCGACCGGTCGAGCTGGATGACGAGACGCTCCGCGACGGGCTCCAGTCGCCTTCCGTCCGAGACCCCACCATCGAGGACAAGATCCGTATCCTCCACCTGATGGAGGCGGTGGGGATCCACTGCGCGGACATCGGGCTCCCCGGCGCCGGGCCACGGGCGGTGGCGGACGTGCGGGCGCTGGCGGCGGAAATCGCCGGCGCGGGCATGGCCATCCGCCCGAACTGCGCGGCGAGGACCGTGCGCGCCGACATCGAGCCGATCGCCCGCATCGTGCAGGAGACGGGAATCCCGATCGAGGCGTGCACGTTCATCGGCTCGTCTCCGATCCGGCAGTACGCCGAGGAGTGGACCCTCGACCGGATGCTGCGCGTGACGGAGGATGCGGTCCGCTACGCCGTGTCCGAGGGACTGTCGGTCATGTACGTCACGGAGGACACCACGCGGGCGAGGCCGGACACGCTGAAGGCGCTGTACCGCACCGCGATCGAGCACGGCGCCCGCCGCATCTGCCTGGCCGACACCGTGGGGCACGCCACGCCGAACGGCGTGCGCCAGCTGGTGCGCTTCGTCCGATCCGAGATCGTCGAGCCCAGCGGTGAAGATGTGAAGGTGGACTTCCACGGCCACCGCGATCGCGGCCTGGGCGTGCCCAACGCCCTCGCGGCGATCGAGGAGGGGGTGGACCGGGTCCACGGCACCGCGCTCGGGGTCGGGGAGCGGGTGGGGAACACGGAGATGGACCTGCTGCTGGTCAACCTGAAGCTGCTCGGGCTGCACGACTACGACCTCTCGCGCCTGGGGGAGTACTGCGCGGCTGTCGCCGATGCCACGGGTGTTCCGCTCCCGGCCAACTACCCGGTGATCGGGGAGGACGCCTTCCGGACGGGCACCGGCGTTCACGCCGCGGCCATCATCAAGGCGCGCAAGAAGGGCGACGACTGGCTCGCCGACCGCGTCTACTCCGGTGTCCCGGCCGGCTTCTTCGGGCGGCACCAGCGGATCGAGATCAGCCACATGAGCGGGATGTCGAACGTGCGCTACTGGCTCGCGGAGCACGGCTACGACGCCGAGGACGAGGCGCTCTGCCGGCGTGTCTTCGAGCTGGCGAAGAGCGTAGGACACACGCTCTCGGCGGAGGAGGTGGCGGCGTGCTGCGGCGTGCCCGCCGTTGAAAGGGAGGCGTGATGCGGGCCATACGGGTGGAGGCGGTGGGTGGCCCGGAGGTGCTCGGAATCCAGGACATCGCGGTCCCGGAGCCGGGTCCGGGAGAGGCGCGCGTGCGGGTGCAGCTGGCCGGGGTCAACTTCGTCGACGTCTACCACCGCACCGGCCTCTACCGCCGTGACCTGCCGTTCACTCCCGGACAGGAGGGGGCCGGCGTGGTGGACGCGGTCGGAGAGGGGGTGGGCGGCGTCGCCACGGGCGACCGCGTCGTCTGGGCCATGGCCGGAGGCTCGTACGCGGAAGCCGCGGTGGTGCCGGCGTGGAAGCTGGCGCGGGTGCCGGACGGAATGGCGATGGAGGACGCGGCCGCCGTGCTGCTCCAGGGGATGACCGCGCACTACCTGGTCAACAGCACCTACGCACTCGGGGAGGGGGACGTGGCAGTGGTCCACGCGGCCGCGGGCGGCGTGGGGCTCCTGCTGGTCCAGATGGCGAAGGAGAAGCGGGCCACCGTGATCGCCACGTGCTCGACCGAGGAGAAGGCGGCACGCGTCCTCGACCGCGGCGCCGATCATGTCGTGCGCTACACCGAAGAGCCGTTCCAGCCGGCGGTGATGCGGCTCACCCAGGGGCGCGGCGCGACCGTGGTCTACGACTCCGTCGGGCGCACGACGTTCCGCGACAGCTTGCGATCGCTGCGCCCCCGTGGCTACCTGGTCCTGTTCGGGCAGTCCAGCGGAAGGGTGGAGCCGCTGGACCCGGCCATGCTGGCTTCAGGAGGGTCGCTGTTCCTGACCCGCCCGGCGCTCGCGGACTACACGCGGGACAGCGCGGAGGTGAATTGGCGGGCTGGAGACGTGCTGGACGCGGTGGCGAGGGGCGCGCTGCGGGTCCGGATCGACGATGTCCTCCCCCTCGACGAGGCGGGGGCCGCCCACCGGCGACTGGAGGCGAGGCAGACTTCAGGAAAGCTGCTGCTGCGCGTGTAGCCACGGCGATAGGTCGCATCCCGCCGCGGCGCGAGGGTCACGTCTCCGCGATCGGGCGGGTGGCGGGAGGGCTGCGCTATCCGCCGTGCGACGCCGAGGCCGCCGCGCCCCCGTGCGCCTGACCGCCCTCACCGTTCATGGCAGCGCTGTCCTCGCGTGCGCCAGTGCCGACCCCTCTCGTCCCCGCGCTGTCCTCCCGCTCCAGGCGCCGCGCCCGCGCCGCGGCTTCCCGCTGCTGCAGCAGCCGCTCGTAATCGGCGCGTTGAGCTGGCGTCAGTACATCCATGATCTCTGCGCGCGCTGAGTCGGAGATGGCGTCGAGCCGGGGCGCTGCCTCCTGCCAGAGCGCCCTCATGCGGGTGGCCCTGCGGTCGAGGATGGCGTCGATGGCCTGGTGCTGCTCGGCAGACAGGTCGACCTGGTCGATGACGTAGCGGCGGTGCCCGTCGTCACGGCGACCGGCCCGTCCGACGCCGTCCGGCGACATGGCGAAGCGATCGATCGCCGCGCCCGCCAGGAGGCCGGTGACGAAGACCACGAGGAGGAGGCCGAGACCGACCAGTCGTCGGCTGCGCGCCGGGTCGCCGTTCACGGGCGGCGCTCCATGGCCAGGACGAGATCGGCACGCGTGGGAGCGCGACCCTCGGACAGCCAGTCCGCCGCGGGGGCCGGGACGCCGAGCGCTTCGGCCACCGAGCCCAACGTCGGCTCGGCCGCACGACCGGCCATCTGGAACATGGCGCCGGCCGCCATGGCGGCCACGATCGCGGCGGCGGCGAGGGCGGGGCGGGCCCAGCCGGCAACGGCGGCCAGCGGCGTGTTGGAGGCCGCGCGGCGGGCGAGCTCGGGGGCGGCCACATCCAGGATGCGTTGGACGAGCCGCTCGTAGCCGAGCTGATCCCGCGTGGGATCGAGCGACGACAGGTCGAGCCGTTGCGGTTCCATACCTCTAGTCCTCCATCGAGCGTCGAAGCGCTTCGTTGTCTCTCAACGTGCGGCGCGCGTGAAACAGGTGCGCGCGCACGGTCCCCTCCGGCAGCTCCAGGAGATCACCGATCTCCCGGTGCTTCCACCCCTCCAGGTCGTGCAGCAGCACCACCTGGCGCTGGACCTCCGTCAGCTCGGCCAGCGCCGTGAGGAGGTCGCCCCGGAGCTGCGACCGCTCCGTCTCCCGTTCCGGCCCGGGGTCCCGAGACGACGGCGACACCGCCTCCAGCGGCGCCGCCTCGCGCACGCCCAGGTAACGGCGAACGCTGTGCGCTCGGTTGCGGACGATGCGCAGCAGCCAGGACGAGAACCGGTCCGGGTCGCGGCAGTCCTCCAGGCGCTCCAGCGCACGAATGAACGCGTCCTGCACCACGTCCTCCGCGTCGGCCGGCTCCTTCACCACCGCCAGCGCCACCGCGTGGGCCGTGCGGGCGTACTGCCGCACCAGCGCCTCGAACGCGACGCCATCACCCCGGAGGGTGCGGGCCACCAGCTCCGCATCCCCCGTCATGCCTTCACGACGCACGGGGGACACAGAACGTTGCGGCCGGAGTGGCACCCGGGCGGGATCAGGAGCAGGTCGTGAAGGCTGCGCATAGCAGTGGTGAATGTAACGGAGTCGCCAGAGTTCTGGTCTCCAAGCCAGGCAGCTCAGAAGTCGTTGGCGTAGCTGATGAACTCGTAGAGGCCACCGCGCTCGATGATCGTGCCGAAGAGACGCAGCTCCTGCGGCTCCCCACCATCTGCCGCGATGGTGACGACGCACCCGGTCCACAGCCGGTTGTCCCCCTCGATCCCGGGCTCGGGATCACAGCGATAGCCGCGGAAGTCGAGCTTCCGGCCACCGAGCTCGCGCAGCGCGCGCAGCACGCCCTTTCGATTGCTCTCCCGCGTCTGCATCCAGGCGAGGCCGGGCGGCAGCTCGTAGGGCGGTCGGGCGAGGGTGGCGTACGGGTAGTAGAGCCACGCGAACTCGGCCCGGTCCAGCGCCATGGCCTCGAACGCCATCGTGTCGCTGGATTCGAGGGCGTCGATGACGCGTGACACCAGCGTGTCCCGGTCCGTGATGGTGCTGTGGAGCGAAGACGGGCGCGCGAGGCCCTGCCGGAAGCGCTCGAACGCCACGTCCATCGGCACGACGCTGTCCACCACGGCCACAGGCGCGGCGTCGGCCGCGGCCTCGTGCTCGCCGGTGTCGCCGCAGCCAGAGGCGGCGAACGGGAGGGCGGCCATGGCGGTCGCCGTGGCCAGCCGGAGAGCGCGGGTCCGCGGCGGCGTGGCGCGGCGGCAGGCGCGAGTCGGCCTGCGCCCCGGTGCCGCCAAGGCTGGCGGTCGCGAGTTCGGTGTGGTGATGCTCATGATCGTGGTTCGTGGACCGGCAAGATCGTGCGTCGAGGCCGACGCAGGCAAGCCGAGCGGCCGGAGCCTGGATGGCCCCGGCCGCCGTAGTCGGCCTGTCCTGCGGGAAGGGTCAGTTCCGCGCGAACAGCGTCCAGCCCTGGTACCACGGCGTCGCCGCCGGGTCCACGGCGCCCACGTACGACGTGGCCGGCATGGGCCCGCCGAAGAAGTTCTCGACGCGTCTGGCGATGGGCGTGCCGGCGAACGAGCTCATACCGCCGTCCGCCGCGGCCGACCCAGAGGCCGGGGCGAGGTCGAGGCTGCTGTTCGTCACGTCGTCCGAGCTGGTGGGAAGCGAGCCGCCGAACAGGTCGGCGATCTGGGCGGTGAGGATGTTCCAGGCGCTCGCGTTGTCGAACAGCACCGAGCCGAAGTTGGTGCCCGCCGGCTCGAAGTTGCTCCCGTTCTCCGCCAGGATGATGTTGCGAAAGTAGAGCGAATCGGCGTCCAGCAGGTCCTTGCTCTCCTGGTTGCGGACGCTGATGCCCACGCCGGGCCAGCGGGCGATGATCCCGTTCACGAACGTGCCGCCCGAACCACGCCGGACCACCGCACCGCTGCCGTCCGAGGTCGAGAACACGCCCGCTCCCGGGCCGATGACCGTGAAGTTGGCCCACACCGGCGCCGAGTGGGGCGCATTCGAATAGGCGCAGCCGGCCTTGTCGATCTCGCACCCGTCACCTTCGAATCCGCGCGGATCGCTGGACACCGTGCCGGTGCCGGGGCGTGGCTGGAGCACGGACGTCTGGAGCGCGATCAGGAACTGCGCCCGGCCTTCGAAGCCCTCGGTCCAGTCGAAGTGGTCATCGCCGGTCTCGAAGGAGACGATGTGGCGATAGTCGCCGGCGCCGCCGAACGACTCAATGCCATCATCGAGACCCGCCATCACCTCCACGTAGTCCAGCGTGGTCCCGCGGCCGACCGCGTAGTTGGAGATGCTGTTGAGCTCCTGCCCGGCGCCGTTCGAAACGTCGTAGCCGGCGAACTCCACCCGCACGTACTCGAGCGAGCCCGAGCTGTCGTTGAAGTCCGTGCCGCCCGAGTAGTCCTCGGCGGCGCCCGTGGGCCCCTCGGTGAAAATGGGGCTGGCGGTGCGGTTGATCAGCCCGTTGCCGACCATGATGATGCCGCCCCAGTCGCCGGGCGCCCGCTTCCCCTCCGCGCGCTGAGACGTGAAGCGGATCGGCTGGTCGGCCGTGCCCTCGGCCATGAGCCTGGAGCCGCGCAGGATCCACAGCGAGCTGCCTGGCACCAGGGTGTCGCCCACCACGGTCGTACCGGGCTCCACCGTCAGCGTGGCACCGTTGCTCACCTTCACGTATCCGCTCAGGACGTACGTGGTGTCGCTGTGGAAGGTGCGGTCGAGCGTGACGCCGGTGACCATGGCCACCTTCGGCCCATCCCCGGGCGTGGTCACGCTGACCGCGTTGCTGTTCGAGCTCTTCGAGGTCCCCTGGACCGCGCGCACCTGGTAGCTGTAGGTGGTCGCGGGCGAGACGCCGTCATCGGTGAACGCCGTGGCGGTGAGCCCCGTCGCCAGCGTGGTGTGGCTGCCGCTCCCCTGGGCGCGGTCGATCTCGTAGCTCGCGGCGCCCGTGACCTGGCTCCACGTGACCTGTACGGTGGTGGCGGAGACGGCCTGCGCCTGAACGTTCGTGGGTGCGTCCAGCACCACCGGCTCCGTGCCGCCGTCGCCGCCGTTGTCACTGCAAGCCACCGTCGCGCCTGTGGCCAGCGCCGCGGCGAAGACGGCCAGTCTGCGAAAGTCGAATCGCATCGTCGGTTGTTCTCCCTCTCGGGTTCGGGATCGAGTGATCACCACAACATGAGCGGCTCCTGCACGGAGGCGATCACGCGCCCGTAACGCCCGGGTCACGTCCGTCCCACCGTTCGGTCTATGACGCGCGAGCGGAAGACCGCGGACGGCCTGGGCGGGGTGGCGAACGGGCCCGCGCGGGCGACGGGGCCCGACGGCATCCTGAAGGCGGTCACGCAACGCCCTCCTTTCCCGGGTCCCCGCGCCGCGCGCGACCTCGCCCGTGTGCACACAGGTGCGCCCGCCATGGCCAGATCGTGACGTGGTCGTGACTCGAGGGCCGCACGGGCGTGACCGCGAACGGCCACCATCAGACAGACGCGGAGGGATCCGCTCGCCGCGACCGAGAGAACAGAGGAATCAGACCTGATGCGACATCACTTCCGTTCGCTGTTGCTCGTGTTCGCGGCCCTGCGTCGCCGCGGCCCCCGCTGCCGGCCAGACGGGTCGGATCGTGGGGCGCGTCATGGACAGCCAGACGGGCGAGGCGGTTCCGGGAACGCAGGTCACGGTGGACGGCACCGGGCTCAGCGTCCTGGCGAGCGTGGACGGGCGCTTCATGCTGTCGAACGTGCCGGCTGGTCAACGGTCGGTCACGGCCGCGTATCTGGGCTACGGCTCCAAGACCGTGGAGGCAGTGGAGGTGCCGGCCGGGGGCGCGGTGGAGCAGAACATCGCGCTGTCGCCGCAGGCGCTGAACCTCGGGGCCGTGAAGGTGTCGGCGGTGAGGGAACGGGGCACGGTGGCGTCGGCGGTGAACGAGCAGCGGACGGCGGTGGGGGTCACCAGCGCCACCACGGCGGAGCAGATGGCGAAGAGCCCGGACAGCGACGCGGCGGAGGCCGTGCGACGGGTCAGCGGCGTGACGGTGGAGGACGGGAAGTACGTGTTCGTGCGGGGACTCGGGGAGCGCTACACCACGACGTCGCTGAACGGCGCCCGGGTGCCGAGCCCGGAGCCGGAGAAGAAGGTGGTGCCGCTGGACCTCTTCCCCTCGAACCTCCTGGAAGCGATCACCACGTCGAAGACGTTCACGCCGGACCAGCCGGGGGACTTCAGCGGAGCGTCGGTGGACCTGCGCACGCGCTCGTTCCCGGCGAACCGTATGCTCCGCCTCTCGGTGTCGAGCGGGTACAATACGGCAGTGACGGGCAAGGCCATGCTCCTGCCGGCGACGCAGGGCGGCGAGTGGGCGGCGCTGGCGGCGAGTCAGCGTTCGCTCCCGTCGTCGCTGACGAGCGTGCAGGACTTCTCGCAGCTGTCGCGCTCGGAGCTGAACACCATGATCCGGGCGCTGCCGCGCGACTGGACCGCGGGCGAGGGGTCGGGGCAGCCGAACCTGTCGGGGAGCCTGTCGTTCGGCGGCGAGGACCCGGTCCTCGGCCACCGCTTCGGCTACGTGGGGTCTCTCTCCTACTCCCACAACCAGTCTGCGCACCTCGGTGAGATCCGGGCTCGCGCCGTCCCCGGCGACGCGACCGGGACGCCCGTTCCGTACAACACGTTCCTGGGGAGCACGGGCCAGAGCAGCGTGCTGTGGGGCGGCCTGCTGAACCTGAGCACGTATGTCGGCCCGGCCACGAAGATCGAGCTGAACAACACGTACGACCGCACGGCCGACAACATCGCGCACCAGGACTGGGGCACTCTGGAGGAGTTCACCCAGGTGGACAGCGTGCAGCGGACGTCGCTCCGGTACGTGGAGCGGAGCGTTCGCTCCAACCAGCTGCGCGCGGCGCACCAGCTGAACGATCGGAACAGGATCACGTGGGCGGTCACGTCCTCCGCGGTCTCCCGCGTGGAGCCGGATCGCGCCGACCTGGCGTACGGGTTGGAGACCGCGCCCACGGGCGAGCGCCTCCCGCTCGCGTGGCTGGGGTTCATCCCGGAAGCGGCCAAGCGGACCACCTCGAGTCTGAGCGAGGACGCCTGGAACGGCGACCTGGAGTACGCGCTCTCGCTTGGCACACCCGAGCACGAGACCACCCTGCGGATCGGCGGCTCGTACCGATACACGAGGCGGGACGCGTCGAGCGCGTCGTACAACCTGCGCGCGGTGGGGCTCGATGCCGCCGCGCGCGCGGCGACGCCCGACCAGCTCTTCTACGGCCGCTACACGGCCGGTGACGCGACGCACATCATCCTCGAGCCGAACGCGAGCGGGGGCGCGTACGACGCTACGGATCGCGTGCGCGCGGGCTACCTCATGGCGGAGGTGCCGCTCGCGTGGTGGCTGCGGGTGGTCGGGGGGGCACGCGTGGAGCGGTGGACGCTGGACATGCAGGCGGAGCCCACGGATCGCGGCTTGGTGGACATCGGCCGCGACAACACGGACGTGCTCCCGTCGCTCGCGCTCAACGCGCGGCTGGGGGAGAACCAGGCGCTCCGGCTGTCGGCCACGCAGACGCTGGCGAGGCCCGAGTACCGGGAGCTCGCGCCGATCAGCTACCGCGACATGCTGGGGGAGCGCGAGGTGTTCGGAGATTCGAGCCTGGTCCGCACGCTGGTCCAGAACTACGACCTGCGCTGGGAGTACTACCCGTCCCTCACCGAGGTCGTCAGCGTCGGTCTGTTCGCCAAGCACTTCGACCACCCGATCGAGCAGATCGACGTCGCCACCTCCGGGGTGTCGCAGCTCAGCTTCATCAACGCCCGGTCCGCGATCAACTACGGCGTCGAGCTCGAGCTCCGAAAAGGACTCGGCTTTCTCGCCGACCCTCTGGAGCCGCTCGGGGCGTTCGCGAACGTGACCTTCATGCACAGCCGGATCAACACCAGCAACAGCACCCTCTCGGCACTCACCAACGACGAGCGACCCATGGTCGGACAGGCACCCTACGTCGTCAACGCCGGGCTGTCCTACGCCCGTGGCGGCGGCGCCAGTGCGACGGTCCTGTACAACGTCGTGGGCAGGCGGATCTCCTCCGCTGCCGTCACGCCGATCACGGTGGACACGTACGAGCAGCGCCGCCAACAGCTCGACTTCTCCCTGCGCCTGCCGCTCACCCGCGGCGTCGACGCGAAGCTGGACGCCAAGAACCTGCTCGACTCCCCGTACGAAGAGCGTCAGGGCGACGTCGTCCGCTACCGCTACACCACAGGCCGCAGGCTTTCCCTCGGGTTCAGCGTTCAGCTGGATTGAGCGCTCACGCGGTGGAGCGGCGCCAGGCCCGGCCGGAACGTCCCGGCCGGGCCTGGCTCGTCCGGGGAGTCGAGGAGGTGCGGCGGCGGAAGCCCGTGATGTGTATGTTACATGCCGGTTACCTCGGGTTGACCCTTACCCCCTAGTCCTACAGGGGACGAGTCCAACCAGGCCGCCCGCCGGGCGGGTGCCCCGCTCCGGGGCGCCTCCTCCGCCGGCGCCGCCTCACCCGCGAGAGGAACAGGATGGCAGGAGCCACGACGGCCTCGGCGCAGATCCTGGTGGTGGAAGACGAGCGCGACATCGCGGCCCTGGTGGCCTATCACCTGACGCGCGAAGGATTCCGTGTGCGCACGGTGGCGAGCGGCGATGAAGCGCTTGAAGCCGTGCGGGCGGACCGCCCGGATCTGGTAGTGCTGGATCTGATGCTCCCCGAGCGTTCCGGATACGAAGTGCTGACGGAGCTGCGACGTCGGAGCGAGATGCGGGAAGTGCCGGTGGTGGTGCTCACCGCCCGTCGTGAGGAGGCGGACCGGATCAAGGGGCTGGAGCTGGGCGCGGACGACTACATGACGAAGCCGTTCAGCCCGCAGGAGCTCGTGCTCCGCATCGGTGCGGTGCTGCGGCGGGTGCAGGCGCCGCCCGTGGCGGGGGCCGGGCGGACGCTCCGCTCCGGCCCGGTGGTCGTGGACGTGTCCGCCATGACCGTGACCGTGAACGGCGAGCCCGTGGACCTGACGCCCACGGAGTACAGGCTGCTGATGGCGCTGCTGGAGCGGAAGGGGCGGGTGCAGAGCCGGCAGCAGCTGCTGGAGAGCGCGTGGGACATCCACGTGCATATCGAGACGCGCACGGTCGACATGCACATCCAGCGGCTGCGCTCGAAGCTGGGGGAGGCCGGGGACCTCATCGAGACGGTCCGCGGGTTCGGCTATAGACTCCGCGGCGCAGAGAACGCCTGAACAGGGCGCCGTTCCAATGCGCATCCGGCTCCGCGTCCTGCTCCCGGCCCTCGTCGGCGTCCTGGGCGCCGTCGTGGTCGTCGTGGCTGCCAACGCGGTGGGCGTCGACGTGGCCCGGGCCCTTTCCGAGGACCCTTCCGGCATGACGCGCGCCGCCCACGCGGCGCGCGACGCCGTGCTGCGCTGGGGCGTCCTGGCGCTCGCGTTGTCCATCGTCGCCAGCATCATAGCCGGACGGGCCATGGCGCGTCCCCTGGAGCAGGTGCGGCGCCTGGCAGAGCAGCTCGGAGGCGAGCGGCCGGCCACAGCCGGCGCCAGCGTGGTGGCGGAAGTGCAGGACGTGGTGCGCTCCATGGCGCGGACCGCCGGCGAGCTGCGGGATCGGGGAGAGCGTGAGGCGAGCGAGCGGGCGGAGCTCGCCGCGCTGGTGGAAGCGTTCTCCGAAGGGATCATCCAGCTCGATCCGGACGGCCGAATCGTCCGGGTGAACGGCGCCGCTCGCAAGATGATGGGGTGGCCCGCCGACGCTGCGGGCCGGCGCGCCGCGTCGCTGCTCCGGAACCCGGAGCTCCGTCGCCTTCTCGACACGGGGTCGATCGGGGGCGAGCCCGTGGAACTGGCGCTCGATGACAAGCGGCTGCTCGTCACCACCGGTCGCGGCCCCGGCGACGGCATCGTGGCCACGGTGGTGGACCTCACCGACCTGCGTCGCCTCGAGGAGGTGCGCCGCGACTTCGTCGCCAATGCCAGCCACGAGCTGAAGACGCCGCTGACCTCCATCCGCGGGTACACCGAGACGCTCCTCGGCGGCGGGCTCCCCGAAGACGACCAGCGTCAGTTCCTCGCCACCATAGCCCGCAACGCCGAGCGCCTCCAGCACATCGTGGACGACCTGCTCGACCTCTCCCGACTCGAGTCCGGACGCTGGCACCCGGAGCTGCAGCCCGTCCACCTGCTCCAGCACGCCGAGAACGCGTGGGCACCCTTCGCTGACCGCGCCGCCGACGCCGGCGTCTCCTTCCGCGTCGCGGCGGCCGGCGACCCGGTCGCCGACACCGCACTCGCCGACCCCCGAGCCGTCGAGCAGGTCTTCGCCAACCTCTTCGACAACGCCCTCCGCTACACGCCCGGAAATGGCAGCGTAACCGTCACCGCCTCCACCAGCGAGACCGCGCCGGGAAGCGGCGCCACCCGCGGACCCTGGCGGGTGGTCGAGGTCGCCGACACCGGATCCGGCATCCCACGCGATGCGCTGCCACGCATCTTCGAGCGCTTCTACCGCGTCGATCCCGCCCGCTCCCGCGCCGAGGGCGGCACCGGTCTCGGCCTCTCCATCGTCAGGCACATGGTGGACAGCATGGGCGGCGGGATCACTGCGGACAGCGCGCTCGGAAAGGGGACGACGATCCGGTTCTGGCTACGGACGAGGTGACGCGGGGCGCTCGCGCGGCCCCGCTGCGCGGGGAGTCGAGCCTCGGCGGCTGGCGCCGCCTCGGCCCCGCTGCGCGGGGAGTCGAACCTCGGCGGCTGGCGCCGCCTCGGCCCCGCTGCGCGGGGATTCGAACCTCGGCGGCTGGCGCCGCCTCGGCCCCGCTGCGCGGGGAGTCGAGCCTCGGCGGCTGGCGCCGCCTCGGCCCCGCTTCGCGGGGAGTCGGAGGGTGCTGTTACACAGCCGCGACGGTTCCGTGGCTGGGCGGCGACGGTGGCCCGCCAGACTTCTCCATGAGGGCCAATCGACTCGTGGAGGATGAGATGACACCGCACGTGGACCGCGATAATGGCTACGCCACCTTCCGCGAGGGGCGCTCGGCCTGCATCCGGTTGACGGGAGATCTCGACGCCGAAACTGCCCGGGCCATTGCTGCCCATCTCCGGCAGGACCGGCAGAGCATACGGCTGCGGCTGGAATGCTCGGCGCTCGAGCACGTGGATGCCGCTGGCGCCCGGATCCTCTCGGCCGCGCTCCTCCACTGGAGCCAGGGTGCGGGCGACCGCTCGGTCGACATCCTGAACCTGGCTGCCCACACGGCCTCCCGAGTCGCGCTACACCCTCTCGTTTCCTTCCTGGAGACCGACGAGCACCTGTTCATCGATCCGGATCGCGAGCTGTTCGCTGATCCTGCGGGGCGCGTGGCCTGAACGGGACGACCTCGCTCCCGCGCGGCGCCCGGGGCCGGCAGTTACATTTCCGTTACACCGTCGTGACGGTGTCCGAGTACCGATTCGGCTATCTCTCCTCCAGCCCCGCACGTCACATCGGCGAGGCGGGTCGGGTGTGGAGTGGGAACAATGAAACGGGCAATGCTGACGACGGCGGTCCTGGTGCTGCTCGGGGCGGGCGGTGCTCGGGGACAGTCCGTGCGTGTATTCGGTCGGAGCGAGCTGCAGTTTCACACGACGTCCGTGGGGTCGGAGGACGTCGGGGAAGGGGTGTCAGCGCCGGCGGCGACGGAGATGGAGCTTCGTCGCGCGCACCTGGGGGCGGAGGCCACGGTTTCGGATGGGGTCCTGGCGTTCATCCAGGTGGACTTCGGCGATGGCGTGCTGACGATCAAGGACGCGTATGCGGACGTGCGGCTCGCACAGGGCGTGTGGGTGCGGGCCGGGCAGTACAAGAAGCCATTCAGCCCGCTGGCGCTCTACGGGAGCCCGCGGCTCCTGACGATCGAGCGGCAGGTCAGGATTCCGGGGCTGGAGAAGGTGGTGCCAGTGCCGGGAGAGGAGCAGTGGCTGCTGGCGGCCGGCCTGTACGCGGGCCGGCAGGTCGGGGCGATGGTCCACGGGGCGGCCGGGCCGCTCGGCTACGCCGCGGGCGTGTTCAACGGCGAGGGTGCGAACCGGCGGGAGGTGAGTGCGTCGAAGGCGTACACCGCCCGGCTGACATGGACGGCGGCCGCGCTGGTGCTGGGCGGTGGCGCGAGCGTGCAGCCGGTGCGGGATGCCGATGGCACGGAAGTGTCGGGGGCGGTGTGGGGGCTGGACGCGGAATATGGCCGGTTCGGTTTGCCGGGCCCGCACGTGCTCGGCGAGTGGATGTACGGCGACGATCTGGCGCTGGTCGCGGACGGTGCGGCGCCGGCCATGATGGGTGCGCAGGTCGCGGCCACCTACTTCATCCCTGGGCGGCGGGTGTTCCGTGGCTGGGAGCCGGTGCTTCGGGTGAGCTGGGCGGACCCGGACCGGGGCATTCCCGCGGACGCCGGCCTGCTGCTGACGCCGGGGGTCAACCTGTACTTCGCGGAACAGAGCCGGTTCATGCTGAACTGGGACGCCTACGTGTCGTCCCGGTCGGCACCGGGGTCGGAGCTGGAGTCGTCGTTCATGGCGGAGCTCCAGGTCGTTTTTTAGGCGAACGAAACGGGAACGGATGACAGACGCGATCCAGACGCCGCCGGGCGATGCCGTGCTGGAGACGGAGGACCTGTGGGTCTCGTACGGGGAGAACGCGGCCGTGCGGGAGGTCACGCTCAAGATCCCGCGCAACCAGGTCGTGGCGTTCATCGGTCCGTCGGGTTGCGGCAAGAGCACGCTGCTGCGCTGCTTCAACCGGATGAACGACCTGGTTCCGGCCGCGCGCGTGAAGGGGACCGTTCGTTACCACGGCAAGAACCTGTACGGCGACGACGTGGATCCCGTGGACGTTCGCCGGCGGATCGGGATGGTGTTCCAGAAGCCGAACCCGTTCCCGAAGTCGATCTACGACAACGTGGCGTTCGGCGTCCGCATCAATGGGTTCAAGGGGAGCCTGGACGAGCTCGTGGAGCGGGCGCTGCGGCAGGCAGCCCTGTGGGAGGAGGTGAAGGATCGGCTGACGGAGAGCGCGCTGAGCCTTTCGGGTGGGCAGCAACAGCGGCTGGTGGTGGCGCGTGCGCTGGCCATCGAGCCGGACGTGATCCTCATGGACGAGCCGACTTCGGCGCTGGACCCGATCGCGACGCAGAAGATCGAGGAGCTGATCTACGACCTGAAGCAGGACTACTCCGTCGTGATCGTTACGCATAACATGCAGCAGGCGGCCCGCATTTCCGACTACACGGCGTTCCTTTACATGGGCGAGCTGGTGGAATACGGCGCCACGGACGGGCTCTTCACGAACCCGGTGGAAGAGCGGACGGAGGCGTACATCACGGGGAGGTTCGGATGACGAGGCAGCACCGGCACTTCGAGGACGAGCTGGATCGCCTCAAGGAGAGCCTGGTACGCATGGCCGGCCTCGCCGAAGAGCTGGTGGACACGGCGGTGTCCGCGCTCATGGAGCGGGACGCGGTGAAAGCGCAGGTGGTGATCGATCGCGACCACGAGGTGGACGCGCTGGAGATCAAGGTGGACAACCAGGCGATCCAGCTCCTGGCCCTCCAGCAGCCCATGGCTCGCGATCTCCGCTTCATCACCATGGCCATGAAGATCGGCAACGACCTGGAGCGTGTGGGCGACCACGCGGTCAACATCGCCGAAAACGTGGCCTCCATCGCCAAGGCGCATCCGCTCCCTCACCTCCCCGAGCTCGAGGAGATGACCGGCCTGGCCACGGACATGCTCAACGACGCTCTGGACGCCTTCGTCCGCAGCGACAGCACCGCCGCACTCGACATCGGCCGACGCGATGATCGCGTGGACGAGTTGCACGACAACGTGTTCCGGATCCTCCTCACGCACATGATGGAGGACTCGCGGAAGATCGGACCCGGGATGGACATCATCCTCGTGTCGCGCAACCTGGAGCGGATCGCCGACCTCGCCACCAACATCGCGGAGGACGTGGTGTTCATGGTCGAGGGCCGGACCATCAAGCACGGCTACGGCGAAGCCGCGGCTGCAGGCCCGTCGGGCGGCTGACTGGCGCAGGTCGCCCGGGCCGCGGCTCCACCGGTCCAGGCGTGGTGGCGGCGACCGGAGAGCGCCTCCCGGCTTGACACCGCGCGGGCGCCATCCCCATCCTGCCCCGGTTCGGTCCCATCCATTCCACCCCGCAGCGAGAGGGGGCGATGCCGCGCCACGAGCCGTCGGAGCGAGCGCAGCGGGCGCGGTCCAATGGAGACCCGCAGGCCGAGCGACCCGGTCATCCCGGCCACCCCGTCGTGGACGAGGTCGAAGTCCTCGAGGAGCTGCTCGCGCAGGTCGTGGAGGAGACCCAGCCACGCGCAGTCCCCTGGTTCGCGGATCTGCGGGGCCGCGGTGCGATCATCACGGGTGCGGCCACCGGGATCGGCCGGGCCATCGCGCTGGAGCTGGCTCGCCATGGCGCCGCTATCGCGTTCAACTACCTCGACCACGGCGACGGCGTGCGGGAGGACGCGGAGCGCACTGCGCTGGAGCTGCGCCAGCTGGAGGTCGCGGTTTACTCCATGGAGTGCGACATCCGCGACCCGGACGCGGTGAAGGAGTTCGTCAATGGCGCCCGCGAGGCGCTGGGGAGGGTGGACATCCTGGTGAACAACGCCGGGGTGGCGAGGGACCGGGCGCTCTGGCGCATGAGCGACTCGGAGTGGGACGAGGTCCTGGCCACGAACCTCACGGGCGCGTTCAACATGATCCGGGCCGTGGCCCCACTGTTCCGCTCCCAGCAGGATGGAAAGATCGTGAACATCAGTTCGGTCCATGGGCTCCAGCCCGAGTTCGGGCTGGCCAACTACTCGGCTTCGAAGGCGGGCCTCCTCAGCCTCACGCGCTCGGCGGCGATCGAGCTCGGGCCGTCGAACGTGAACGTGAACGCCGTCGCACCTGGATACATCCGGACCACTCGCCTGACCGACGCCGTGCCCGCGGAGATCCTCGACCGGGCACGGGAGCGCAGCGTGCTCGGCCGGCTCGGGGATCCCCAGGACGTGGCCAACGTGGTGCTGTTCCTCTGCTCGGAGCAGGCGCGCCACATCACGGGGGTGGTCATCCCCGTGGACGGCGGCCACCTCCTCTGATGCGGGGTCAGGCTGCGCGGACCGCACGCCGTTCGGCCGCCATATGGGGGGCGGTGACCGCCGTCGTCGCTGCAACGGTGGGCGGCTGCGGCGGCCGAGCGACGCCGGCCGGCGCAGCGCCCACGCCCCCGCCGCTCGACCTGCGCGGGGCTCGTGTGATGCTGGTTCCCGCGCTGGCGGGTTCGCCGGATCAGGTCGATGCGGAGCTCGCGTTCTGGCTCCAGGACGGTTCGCCCGACACGGAGTGGATTCTGCCCGACGAGCTGCAGGCGGTGGCCGACCGGACGCCCCAGTGGCGCCTGAAATTGCGGAACGATCCGCGCACGGTGGTGGAGACCAGCCCGGGCCATCGACGTCTGGCCGACCCGCTGTACGGTGACCTCCGTCGGCTGGGCGCAGTACTGGACGCGAATTACGCCCTGGTGCCGATCAATGTGCGGAGAGGGGTGGCGGCAGACAGCATGGGCGCCATGGCCGCGACCATCACCGCCGCGTTCGTGGACATCCGGGGCGGCACGGTGGCATGGCTCGGGACGGTGGAAGGCAAGGCGCGGGGCGGGAACGGAGAGGGGGCGATAGCCGCGGCTGCTGCGGCGCTGGCGCGGGCGCTGTCGCCGTGATAGGCTTTGGGCCCCCGATGGGGTGTGAGCAACGCGGATGGTAATGGCAGTGCGACGGACAGCGAAGCAACTGACAACCGCGGGCGTGATCGCCTGCGTTTTCTTTTCTGGCGGGTGCGACCGGGTCCAGCACGTGCTGGGCCGGGGCAGACCGAGCGCCCCGAGCGCCGATCAGGTCAGGCCGTACTACGCGGGCGCGAAGGGCGTGGACAGCGTGCAGATGAACGGCAACGTGGTCGAGCTCACGGTGCGCCAGCCGTTCCGCCAGCTCGAGCGCGGCGGCTCCATCTGGGCGCGCGTCGGCCCCTTCATATACCTCATGACCCCCGCCACGCGCTCGGTGTTCACCGAGTTCCCGGGCGTCGCGGCGGTGCGCGTGACCACGGTCCTCCCCGACGGCGAGGAGGTGGCGCGCGCGATGCTCCGCAGGGAGGCGCTGACCGACATCCGCTGGCGCCGGACTCTGAACCTGCTGGGCCACGCGCTTCAGGAAGGGCGGCAGAATCCGCGCAAGCTCGAGGAGCTCACCGAGTGGAGCGAGGAGTACACCCAGTTCCACTACAATCCGAAATTCGCAAAATCCTGAGCGATGGCCACGGAGATCACACTCATCCCGGGTGACGGCATCGGGCCGTCGATCACACGGGCGACGCTCGCAGTCCTCGACGCCGCTGGCGCCGTGCTCGAGTACGATCCGCAGCTCGCCGGCATGACCGCGGTGCACGAGCGTGACACACCGCTCCCGGACGAAACGCTCGATTCCGCCCGCCGTACGGGCGTCATCCTGAAGGGGCCGCTCACCACGCCGGTGGGCTCCGGCTTCCGCTCCATCAACGTGGCGCTGCGCAAGGAGTTCGATCTCTTCGCCAATGTCCGCCCCGCGGTGAGCCTCATGCGCGGCGGCCGTTACGAGGACATCGACCTGGTCCTCATCCGCGAGAACACCGAGGGGCTCTACGTCGGCGTGGAGCACTACATCGGGATGGACGGGGACCCGAAGGCGGCGGCGGAGTCGGTCATGATCATCACGCGTTTCGGCGCGAAGCGGATCGTCGAGTACGCCTTCGACTACGCCGTCAGGAACGGTCGCCGGAAGGTGACGCTGGCCCACAAGGCGAACATCCTGAAGTACACGCAGGGGCTCTTCCTGGACGTCGGCCGCGAAGTCTACGGACAGTACGAAGGTCGCATCGAGTTCGAGGACATGATCATCGACGCCACCGCCATGCACCTCGTGATGAACCCCTACCGGTTCGACGTCCTGGTCATGGAGAACATGTTCGGCGACATCCTCAGCGACCTCATGGCCGGGTTGGTCGGTGGGCTCGGCATGGCCCCCGGCGCCAACATCGGCGACGACATGGCCATGTTCGAGCCCGTTCACGGGTCGGCGCCCGACATCGCGGGGCAGAACGTGGCCAACCCGACCGCCCAGATCCTCGCCGCCTGCATGATGCTCGACCATATCGGCCAGAACGACGTGGCCGACCGGATCCGGGCTTCCCTCGACGGCTGCCTCCGGGAGTGCGACACCGAGTCGCTCCCTCGCGACCTCGGCGGGCACGCCACCACCGACGCGTTCGCCGACGCGATCATCAGACGGTTGGTGTGACCATTCACCGGGTGCTCGAGCGAGGGCGCTCTCCTCTCGCCCGCGCCGGACGAACGCCATAGCTTGAACGCCCCCCACTGAACCACTGAGCTCTACAAGGATATGCCGAAATTCCAGGGTGTGGACTACTACGACATCGACTCCCTCCTCTCCGAAGAGGAGCGCATGGTGCGCGACACCATCCGCCAGTGGGTGGATGACGCGCTCCTCCCGATCATCCAGGAGGCGTACATCGAGCGGCGCTTCCCCACGGAGCTGATCCCGCAGATCGCCGAGCTTGGCATGCTCGGCGCCAACCTCCCCGAGGAGTACGGCGGCGCGGGGCTCAACAACGTGGCCTACGGACTCATCATGCAGGAGCTCGAGCGGGGCGACTCCGGCATCCGCAGCTTCGCGTCCGTCCAGGGCGCGCTGTGCATGTACCCGATCTTCGCCTTCGGCAGCGAAGAGCAGAAGAAGAAGTGGCTCCCGCCCATGGCACGCGGCGAGATCATCGGCTGCTTCGGCCTCACCGAGCCCGACTTCGGCTCCAACCCCGGCGGGATGCTCACCACCGCCCGGAAAGACGGGGAGGGCTGGGTCCTGAACGGCGCCAAGATGTGGATCACCAACGGATCCATGGCCCACATCGCCATCGTCTGGGCCAAGACCGGCGACATCGAGGACGCCTCCTCCATCCGCGGCTTCATCGTCCCAACCGACACGGAGGGATTCACCGCCCGCGACCAGAAGGGGAAGCTCAGCCTCCTGGCGTCGGACACGTCCGAGCTCGTCCTCGAGGACGTGCGCGTGGGCGATGACGCGCTGCTGCCGGACTCCGGCGGGCTGAAGAGTCCCCTCATGTGCCTCACGCAGGCGCGCTACGGCATCGCCTGGGGCGGCGTCGGCGCCGCCATGGCCTGCTACGACGAGGCGCTCGGCTACTCCCGGCAGCGCACGCAGTTCGGCGACGTCCCCATCGGCGGAAAGCAGCTCCAGCAGGCTCGCCTCGCCGAGATGCTCACCGCCATAACCCAGGGCCAGCTCCTCGTCCTCCAGCTCGGCCGGCTCAAGGACCGCGGCACCATGCGCCCCCAGCAGGTCTCCCTGGCCAAGCGCGCCATGGTCTCCATGGCCGCGGATACCGCTCGGGAGGCGCGCCGCCTCCTCGGCGCAAACGGCATCCTCGTCGAGTACTCCGCCATGCGCCACATGGCCAACCTCGAGAGCGTCTACACGTACGAAGGCACCCACGACATCCACACGCTGATCCTGGGTCAGGACGTCACGGGATACCCTGCTTTCTAAACGGCCCCGCCCGCGTCCCCCCTCACCCCGTGGACGTCGGGCCGCGGGCGCGGCCGGCCCGGAGGCGCGGGGCCGGTCCGGGCGGCTGCGTCTCACGTCAAGTCGTTGTGCAGCAGCTGCTTACAACCATTCCCGGCATGGCGATTGCACCTCCACCACCCTCTGGAGCAGTCCCTTCCGAAACCCCGACCGGAGGCGATTCATGAAGGCACGAGAGCTCATGACCGAGAACCCGGAGTGCGTGAGCGAGGGCGAGAGCGTGCAGCGCGCCGCGCAGCTCATGCGCGACCTGAACGTGGGACTCATCCCGGTGGTGGACGACGCCTCGAGCCGCCGGCTGCGCGGGGTGATCACGGACCGGGACATCGCCATCCGTCACGTGGCCGAAGGCCACGACGCCGGCAGCTGCCGCGTGGGCGACGAGATGTCGCGGGGCGACCTGTTCACGGTTACGCCCGAGGACAGCACCGACACCGTGATGAGCCGGATGAGGGAGGGGCAGGTGCGGCGGATCCCGGTGGTGGAGGACGAGCGGGTGGTCGGCATGATCGCCCAGGCGGACCTGGCCGTGGAAATGCCGGACAGCGAAGCGCGCGAGGTGGAGCGGACCGTGGAGGAGATCTCCGAGCCGGCCGAGCCGGAGCGCTGACGTACCGAGGTCGGCCTCCGTCCGCTCGCGTCCGGCGGAGCCCCGGCCCCGGAGCGGGACCCGGCAGGTGGGCGGTGCGTGCGCGGCGCCGCCTGCCGCCCTCGCCTGCCCACCGTCGCCGGCCCGCCCTCGCCTGCCCGCCCTCGCCGGCCCGCCCTCGCCGGCCCCCGCCCTCGCCCGCCCCCGCCGCGCTACGCTCGCCCCGGCAGGCCGACTTCCGTTCCGTTATCCCCGGGTCACAGGGGACGCTTGCCACGCCGCAATGTATGCGTTACGCATATATGTGCGACACAGGCTTCTGCCCCCACAACCACGGGCTCCCACATGGACCGCTCCCGCTTCGGGGTCGATGACTTCCTGCCGCTCCGGCCTGTCGAGTTTCACATCCTCCTGAGCCTGGCTCGCGGTGCGCGCCACGGGTACGGGATCATCCAGGACGCGGAGGCACGGAGCGACGCGCCGGTGCCCGACGTGGGCACACTCTACCGGGCGCTGCGACGGTTCCGCGAGCGTGGCCTGATCGAGGACGCGGATGCGCCGGCGTCGGAGGCGGCGGCGGGGGACGACCGTCGGAACTACTACCGGATCACGGATCTCGGTCTGCGCGTGGCGCGAGGAGAGGCGCGCCGGCTGGAGACCCTGACGCGGGCGGCGCGGGCGGGGGGCCTGCTGGAGGGGCTGGCGTGACGGGGCGCGACGCGGGCGGCGCTGCGGCGGCCGTGCTGCGGTGGTTGCTCCGTTGTTACCCCGAGGATTTCCGGGCCGACGTGGGTCCCGAGTGGCTGTCGACGTATCGCGAGCGGGCGCGGGTGGCTCGCTCGGCCGGGATCGGCCCGACTGTGTCGTTCTGGTGGTCCGCGGTGGCAGACTCGGTGCGCAATGGTCTGGGCGAGCGGGCGCGCCCGGCGGTGGCGTGGCGCCGGCGCGGCGACTGGGGGCGGGACACCCAGCGGGCGGTTCGTCGATTGGTACGGGCGCCGGCGTTCACGCTTGCGACGGCGGGCACGCTGGCGGTGGGGCTGGGCGCTTTCGCGGTAGTGTGGGCGGTGGTGGACAACGTCCTGCTGGAAGCGCCGGCCTACGAGCGACCGCAGGACCTGTACTGGGTGTGGCGGGACTACAGCGCGTTCATGGACCTGGACCGTGGGTGGCTGAGCGGTGCGGACGTGGCGGCGCTGGACACGGCAGGAGGCCCCATCGAGGGCGCTGTGGCGACTCAGGTGGGTCGGGTGGCCGTCGCGACGGGGGAGGGTGGCGGCCCCGAGGAGCTGAAGGCGATGTACACGGGGCCCGGCTTCTTCGACCTGGTGGGAGTCGCCCCTGCGCTCGGCCGCGGCTTCGCTCCCGACGAGGGGGGCGCGGGCCGTCCCGACCTGGCGGTGCTCGGTCACGATCTCTGGCGCACGTCGTTCGGTGCCGACGCGGCGATCGTGGGGCGGACGCTCCGGATCGACGGTGACCCGTACGTGGTGATCGGCGTCATGCCGGAAGGCTTCAGGTTCGCACGCCACTCGAGCCTCGGGGGGCCCGAGACGGCGGACCTCTACCTGACGTTCCCGTACAATGTGGCCCTGCGCAGCCCGGCGGGCGGCTCGGTGGCCGGACTGCTGCGGGCCAGGCCCGGCGAGGACCCGGCGCGGGTGGACGCGGCGGTGGCGGCCGTCGGCACGGGGCTCGACGAGCGTCTGTTCGGCTCGCGCGGCGTCCGCTACTACGCCGTGGGTCTCCTGCCCGATCTGGTTGCGCCGGTGCGTCCTGCGCTGGTCGTCCTCGCCCTCGCGGGCGCATTTCTCGTCCTGGTCCTGGGCGCCAATCTGGCGACGCTCCTCCTGGGCCGGGCCGCCCAGCGCGAGCGGGAGCTGGCCGTGGCTCGCGCGCTCGGCGCCGGCCGGTGGCCGTTGGCACGGGCGACGCTGCTGGAGGGGGCGCTCCTGGGGCTCCTCGGCGCCGGAGGCGGCCTGCTGCTGGCGCTCCGCGGCACGCGCGCGCTGGTGGCCCGGGTCCCCCCCGACCTGCCGCGCCGCGCCGCGATCTCCGTGGACGGGACAGTGGTGGCCGTGGTGCTGGGGCTCGGGCTCCTCCTGGGCCTCGCCGCGGCCGCCATTCCCGCCGCGTGGGCCGCCCGCTCCCGCCTGGGCGACGTGCTCCGGCAGGCCAGCGTGCGCGGCGGCGCGGGCGGCGGTCGGCTCCGCCGTGGGATGATCGTGGTCCAGGTCGCCCTCTCCCTGGTCCTGCTGAGCGCCGGCGGCGTGCTGGTGCGGAGCGTCCAGGCGCTCCTCCGGACCGATCCGGGATTCCGGGCGACGGGGGCACTCACGTTCGCGGTGTCCCTCTCCGGCGGCGCCTATGCTGACGATGGATCCGTGCTTGACTTCCAGGACCGCTTTCTCCGGTCGCTGCGCTCGATTCCGGGCGTCACGACGGCCGGGGGCGTCTCCGCGCTGCCGCTGTCCGCAGCCGCCCAGCAGATCACCGTCGGCTTTGCGGGAGCGCCGGGGAACACCGGGCAGAAGGATCACGACGAGCCCCTCGTCGACGTCGTACGGGCCACGGAAGGCGCGGTCCCGGCGCTCGGCGCCCGCCTCCTGGCCGGCCGCGTCCCGGCCTTCGACGCGGAGAGCGGTGAGAACGAAGTCATGATCGACCAGACGCTCGCCGCGACCTTCTACCCGGACGGGAGCGCGCTCGGGGCCACGGTGGTGGCGGGCGACGAGACGCTCCGGGTGGTGGGCGTGCTCCAGCAGCCCCGGCTCTACGACGTCCACCGCGACGACCGCGGGCAGCTCTGGGTTCGCAGTCGCGACGCCGTCGCGCGCTCGCTCCACTACGTCATCCGCTCGGAGCGTCGGCCGGCCTCCCTGGTCGGGGATGTGCGCGCTGCGCTGCGCGCCACGGACCCCGCGCTTCCGCTCTCGGACGTCCGACCGATCGGCGACCTGGTGAGCGAAGCCCTCGGGCGACAGCGCCTCAGCGCCACGCTGATCGCCGCTTTCGCCCTGGGCGCCCTGGCGCTGGCCGCCATGGGCCTCTCCGGCATCGTCTCGGCGACGGTCACGCGCCGGCGCCCCGAGCTCGGGATCCGCATGGCCCTGGGCGCTGATGCCGGGCGCGTGCTGCGCATGGTCGTGCGGGACGGCCTCGCCCTCGTCGGGCTAGGCCTGGTCGTCGCGGTCCCCGGGATCTGGGCGGCCGGCCGGCTGCTGCGCGGCCTCCTGGTCGACGTGTCCCCGTTCGATCCCGTGACCCTCGCGGCCGTGGCCGCCGGGCTCGTGGCGGTCGCCTCTGTCGCGTGCTGGATCCCGGCCCGGCGTGTCACCGCGATCGATCCCTCACGGTCGCTCCGAGCCGAGTGAGGCGGAGCCGGGGTCGCCCGGTGTCGCCTCGCGTCGTCCGGAAGGGCTGCCTTGTCGGCGCCGTCCTCCAGGGCGCGCCGACGGTTGACAGGCCGGGGCGCCGGCACTACAATTCCGAGGCTGATCGGGGAGGGCAATCAACCCCGCGGGGCGCATCGCGAACCGCGGGCAGTTCTTTCTCCGGGTTGCGCCCGTAGCTCAGCTGGATAGAGCGTCTGACTACGGATCAGAAGGCCGGGGGTTCGAATCCTCCCGGGCGCACTGCCGGCCCCCCGCAGCGGGGGCCGTGCTGTTTGACATCAGAGGGAAGCGAGTGCGAGCCGCGGCCGTCCGAGAGACGGTCGAGGAAAGTCCGAGCTCCGCAGGGCAGGGTGCCGGGTAACGCCCGGACGCCGCGAGGCGCTGGAAAGTGCCACAGAGAGCAGACCGCCGATGGCCGAAGCCGAAAGGCGCCGGTACAGGCAAGGGTGAAAGGGTGGTGCAAGAGACCACCGGGCGCCTGGCAACAGGCGTCGCATGGTAAACCCCACCCGGAGCAAGGCCAAGCAGGGACAATGGCGCGGCCCGCGCCGCCGCGACTCCGGTCGCGACAGTCCCGGGTAGGCTGCTCGAGGCGGCGGGCGACCGCCGTCCCAGAGAAATGGCTCGCCTCCACGCGAGTGGAGACAGAACTCGGCTTATTCCGCTTCCCTTTTGTTCCTTGCCCGGCCGGAACGGGCCGACACGCGCAAGCGCGGCGGTTTCATCCGTCCCCGATACGTGGCGCGGTCGGGCGCCCGTAGCTCAGTTCTCGCCACGCTGCGCGTGACGAGACTTTGTCGAAGGGCAGACGTGCAGGCGGGTGGACAGTAGGTTGAGGTTCCACACGCATCTGCGCCCGTAGCTCAGTTCTCGCCACGCTGCGCGTGACGAGACTTTGTCGAAGGGCAGACGTGCAGGCGGGTGGACAGTAGGTTGAGGTTCCACACGCATCTGCGCCCGTAGCTCAGTTCTCGCCACGCTGCGCGTGACGAGACTTTGTCGAAGGGCAGACGTGCAGGCGGGTGGACAGCCGGTTGAGGTTCCACACGCATCTGCGCCCGTAGCTCAGTTCTCGCCACGCTGCGCGTGACGAGACTTTGTCGAAGGGCGGACGTGCAGGCGGGTGGAGAGTAGGTTGAGGTTCCACACGCATCTGCGCCCGTAGCTCAGTTGGATAGAGCGCATGCCTCCGGAGCATGAGGTCACAGGTTCGAATCCTGTCGGGCGCACTCGGAGAGGGGCCGGCCGCGGAAAACGCGGTCGGCCCCTCGTCGGTTCGGAGCCAGGTTGCCGCGCCCGGGAAGGGACTTTGATCGCGCGGTGCGCTGTTGCACGAGGGCGGCACAATGTGGCGCGGGCGCGATCACCCGCGGCCGTCAGAGCCGCGGTCCCGCTCGGCCTGCAGCACCGTGAGTCCCCATTCTCGGGGAATCGGCCCGGGGTGTGGCCACGGCTTGGCGGCCACGCACGAGATTTGCATTGTTCGAACCACTCACACATCCACATTCTCCGACGTCTCTACCCTCGCGCCGCCGGCTTTCAGCCGGGTGTGGCGCTTTCACGGTGACGACAGCGCATGTCCAAGCCCCCGACGAAGCCCCGTTCGCGATGGAGGTCGATCGCCGCGAATCTCGCGCTGATGGTCGGCACGATCGTCGTGGTGCTGGTCCTGATCGAGGGCGCGCTGCGTTTGTTTCCCGAGCTGATGCCGGCGGGTCCGCGG
Organism: uncultured Gemmatimonadales bacterium; assembly: GCA_963798845.1. Lineage (GTDB taxonomy): Bacteria > Gemmatimonadota > Gemmatimonadetes > Longimicrobiales > RSA9 > CAVUKA01. Next base: position 1,086,340 of record CAWCUS010000006.1, read on the forward strand.
CTGCGCGTGCACTGGGCCCGGCAGCGCGCGGTCACGTCGACGGCCGACCCGTACCTGGGGTTCGTCTATCCGGGTCACTATACGGGAGAGGGTGGAGCCGGGGAGGCGCTGTTCCGGTTCACTACAGACGAGCACGGCTTCCGCAATCCGACTCCCTGGCCGGATAGCGCGGATGTGGTGGCGGTCGGGGATTCGGAGACGTTCGGATTCGGCGTGGGCTACGACTCCACGTGGGCAGCACTGGTTTCCGGGGCCATGCCTTACTGCCGCCTCGTGAATCTCTCCCTTCCCGGCATGGCCCCCGAGCAGTACATGCGAACGTTCCGACGGTACGGCGTCCGGCTCCACCCGAAGGTGCTGCTGTTCGGTCTGTTCCCCGGCAACGACATGCAGGACCAGGCCGAGTTCACGGCCTGGGAGAGGGCGGGTGCGCCCGGGGACTTCGGCGGCTGGAAGTTCAACCGAGGCCGTCGCCCCAACATTGTGGACCGCGCGCTGCAGCGCACCTACCTGTACTGGCTGGTGCGCGAGACGGCCCACAACTTCTCCTGGTCGACAGAGAAGCCGCAGACCTTCGCGGATGGCAGCCGCATCCGGTTCACGCCTTCGATGCTGGAGAGCCAGGCGGCGTACATGCAACCCGGGAAGCCCGCGTTCGACCGCGTGCTCCAGGTCCTGGAGCAGACCCGCCAGGAGGCGAAGGCTGCGGGAACGCGCATGATCGTCATGCTCTTTCCGACGAAGGAGGAGGTCTACCTTCCGCTCCGGGGCGAATCGGTGCCCGACCTGACCGGCCCGATCGTCGACGAGCTGGAGCGGCGAGGCATGCCGTACCTGGATCTGACCGAGCCGATGCAGGAAAAGGCGAGGGGAGGTCAGCGGCTGTTCTTCGAGGTGGACGGACACCCGAACGCAGCCGGCTACCGCGTGATCGCGCGAGCCGTGCTCGATCGGCTGCGTCAGGACGCTCGGGACTACGGGCTCGCCGGCTGCGATTAGCGGGATGGTGGTGAGCGGAGGGCATGGGCCAGTGGAGGGTGGTTACCGTTTGCCGGAGGGTTTCCTGCTCGGCGCAGCGACATCGAGCCACCAGGTGGAGGGGAACAACCGCTGGAACGACTGGTGGGCGGCCGAGGAAGCCGGCCGGCTGCCGCATCGGTCCGGCGCGGCCTGCCGGCACTACGACCTGTTCGAGCTCGACCTCGACCTGGCGCGCGAGGCCGGTCACAACGCGCACCGCTTTTCCATCGAGTGGAGCCGCGTGGAGCGGGCCCCAGGTGTGTGGGACCCGGCGGCGCTCGAGCATTACCGCCAGGTGATCCGCGCGTGCACAGCCCGCGGCATCGAGCCGATCGTCACCCTGCAGCATTTCACCCTCCCGCTCTGGGCGGCGCGCCGCGGCGGCTGGAGCAACCCGGCGAGCTGCGGGTGGTTCCACCGCTACGCCGGGCACGTCGCCCGGGAGCTGGGCGACGGCGTGCGCTACTGGATCACCATCAACGAGCCGTCGGTGTGCCTGAAGCACGGCTACGTGACCGGTGACTGGCCGCCGCAGCGGCGGCGGTCGTGGGCGCGCGGCGCCGTCGCATTCTTCAACATGGCGCGCGCGCACCGTGCCGGCCGACAGGCGATCCGCCGCCACTGGCCGCACGCGTTGGTGGGCTTCGCGCACAGCGCACCCCTCGTGCAGCCGTGCGACCCTGCGCGGCGAGCGGACCGCATCTCTGCCACCCTCAGGGACGTCGTGCTGAACCGCGCGTTCTTCCGCCTGATGGGGGCGCGCCCCGGCCGCCGCGCCCCTTTCGACTTCATCGGTTTGAACTACTATACCAGGACCGTGGTCCGGGGCTCGCGCTCCGGGCTGATTCCGTTTGCCGGATCGGAGTGCCAGTCCGACCACCACGCCGACCGCGGTCCGAGGATGGAAACGGGGTGGGAGGTCTATCCTCGGGGCATGGTCGAGACGCTCCGGCGGTTCTCCGGGTACGGCGTCCCGCTGCTGATCACGGAGAACGGGATCGCGACCACGAACGAGACGCAGAGGACCTCGTTCCTCCTCGAGCACCTGGCCGGCGTCGGGCGAGCGCTGGAGGAGGGGATCGATGTCCGCGGATACATGTACTGGACTCTCATGGACAACTATGAGTGGACGCTCGGGACCACGGCGCGCTTCGGACTGTACGGCGTCGATTTCGTGACGCAGGAGCGCTCGGCCCGGTCCGTGGTGGGCCCTTTCCGTGAGATCTGCCGCTCACGTTTCATCCCGCAGCCGCCGACCGACGGCGCTCGCACCGGGGTCGGCTCCCTCTCTTGAGCATCATCGACGCGCGGCGGCTCGATGACGGCCGCACCCTCGATGCGGAAGTTTGCATCGTAGGGGCGGGCGCCGCGGGCCTCTCTCTGGCAGGGGAGCTCGACGGCTCCGGGCTCGGGGTGTGCGTCGTCGAGAGCGGTGGACTGGCCCCTGATCCGGATACGCAGGCGCTTTACGACCTGGAGAGCCGGGGTTATCCGGTGCGCGAGAACTTCATGTCCCGCGCCCGCTACTACGGCGGCAGCTGCAATCTGTGGGCGGGCCGCAGCATGAGGCTCGGCCCGGCCGATTTCGAACCGAGGCCGTGGGTCGCGAATTCCGGATGGCCGCTCCAGTACAGCGAGCTGAGCCGCTACTACCCGCGGGCCGCGGAGATCATGGGGCTGCCGGACATGGCGGCGTTCGAGACCGAGCGCCACCAGGCGGGCCTTTCCGACGCCGAGCGCAGGCTGTACCGCGATCCAGCGGTCGAGCCCGCCGTATCGCTCTGGGCGAAGCGGCCCCGACGCTTCGGAGAGAAGTACCGCAGCGCTCTCCGCAAGTCTCACAACGTCCGGCTCATCCTCCACGCCAACGCGGTCGGGATCAACCTCCTTCCGGACGGAAGGCGCGTCGAATCGGTGGACCTGGCGACACTCTCGGGCCATCGACTCCGTGTGCGCGCGCCCGCTGTCGTCCTGGCCTGCGGCGGGCTCGAGAACGCCCGGCTGCTGCTGGTGTCGCGGGGCCAGCACGCCTGCGGCGTCGGCAACGCGCACGACAACGTCGGGCGCTACTTCATGGACCACCCGCGCGCTGTCTACGGCAGGCTGCGGGTGCGTGAAGGCGAGCGGCTCTCCCTCCTGGATGGTCGGCCGCTGCCGGACGGAAAGGTTCAGCTCGGCATCGGGTTCTCCGCCGAGGTGCAGCGGCGGGAAGGGCTCCTCGACCATTACGCTACCTTCGAGGCCGAGCACAGCGAATACACGGCGAAGCAGTACCAGTCGTTCATCCAGACCATGAAGGTTCTCCTTCGGCGGGGTTACGCCGGCAGCCGGTGGAAAGTCGGGCGCGCGCAGCTCGGCGACATTTCCGGCTTGATGTACCTGTTGACGCCGAAGGAGCTGATGCCGCATTCCCTCTACCGGCTGTACTGGAATGCGCGCCGCCTGCTCACCCGGCAGGACCGTGGCGGCTCCCGGGTGGTGGTCTACTTCTGTGAGCAGCCGCCGGACCCCGAGAGCCGGGTCACCCTGGGCCGGGACCGCGACGCGCTTGGCGTGAACCGGCTGATCCTGGACTGGAAGGTCGGTGCGGACGTGCGCGAATCGGTGCACCGTCTCCAGGAGCTCCTGGCGCGCCGGCTCAGGGAGGCGGAAGTGGGTTCGCTCGAGCCCGGCAGCGGAGAGCCGCGCTTCACGGATGCGTCCCACCACATGGGCACCACGCGGATGAGCGAGAGCCCGCGCAATGGAGTGGTCGACACTGCCTGCCAGGTACACGGCGTGAGTGGGCTGTTCGTCGCCGGCAGCTCCATCTTCCCCTCCGCGAGCCACAAGAACCCGACTCTGACGATCGTCGCGCTGGCGGTTCGACTGGCGGAGCACCTGGTGAGCAGGGCTTCAGCGCTCGTCCGCGCCGCCACCCCTCCCCCCGGCGCTACGTAGCCGAACAACGGTAAGCCGTCACTGACTGCTCGTGATTCCGTCTCCACCACGGTCGACGCGGGGGAGGACGAAATCCTTCCTGCTGATCTCGCCCGTGACCCACAGCAAGCCCAGGTACACTCCGCCCAGCGCCGTGATCTTCGCGAGGACGAGCGGTCCTTCCACATCCCACATCGCTGCCGGAATCGCTACCAGGCCCGCGGCCAGGGCGATGCGGCCGAAAGTCTTCGCCGCCACTGGCGCCCCGAAGTCCCGCCACACGAGCCCCCCCAGGAGCGCTGCCGCGAGTAGGGTCCCGAGCATCAGCGACGTGGCCGCGCCAATCGGACCCACGGCGGGGATGAGAAGCACGTTGGCGACGAGCACGAGGGGGATCACGCCCACGAGCACGGCGGCCGCCGTCCTCTCGCGCCCGGCCGCCATGAGGACGTGCGCGAAGATGTCCAGAAGCCCGAACCAGAGGAACGCGACGAGCTGGAGTACGAGGAAGGCCGCCCCCGCCCGGTATGCGCTGGAATAGACCACGCCGAGCAGCGAGGACGCGCTCAGACCGACGACGACACAGATCGGAACCGCGAGGATCAGCGCGAACCGGGTGGCTTCACGGATCTGGCGCCATGCTCCCGCGCGATCACTCCGCGCGAGCGCCCAGGCAATGGAAGCGAACACGACGCCCGACTGGACGATCGGGATCAAAGTGAGCGTTTGCCCGAGCTTGAGCGCCGCCACGTACTGCCCGACCACCGCATTGTTCCCGTGCCAGAGACTGCCGAGCGACCAGAGATCGAGGCTTGTCAGGGTTCGCAACGCGATGGAGAAGACCCCCATGGGAAGCGCCAGCAGGGCGAGCTCGCGGAGTACGCCGCCGGCCGGCCGCAACCCCGGAGGACGGTGCGCCGCCATCAGATAGAGAAGGGCCGCGAGGGTGCCGAGCACGTTGGCGATCAGAGCCCCTTTGACCGACATGCCGAGGGCGACGAGAGCCAGGACTCCCAGGTACTTCGCCGCGCCGAGCGTCACCTGGCTCACGCCGACCGGGCCGAAATCGCGCTCGCCCATCAAGATGCCGCGATAGACGTAGTAGACCGCCATGAGCGGCAGGTCGAGCAGTGCGAGCCGCACCAGCGGGGTGCCGCCCGCGATGCCGAAGAGCCGGGCGATCAGGGAGCGGCCAGCCACCCGATGACGAAGAGAACCCCGGCTCTGATGAGCACGACGAACAGAGCGCTCCGCTTGACAGCCGGCCTGTCATCCTGGTGCTCCGCGATCATTTTGCCGACGGCTGCGGGAACGCCCGCGTGGCTGACCATCTCCAGCCACGCCAGCGCCGACAGGACGAGGCCGTAAACCCCGAAGTCGGCCGGACCCAGCTGCCTGGCCAACGTGATCGACACCAGGTAGCTGAAGACCATGAAAACGGCTTGCGTGATCAGGAGCTGTCGGGTGCCGCGACGTTGGCGAGCTTCGTCTCGATCACGGGCCCTCGCCAGCTCGCCAGGCGAGGGGTCGCTGGAAGGCGGCGACGCTATGTCACTCATGCTCGGCCAACCCGCCAGGTCAAGGCAACTCTGCGTCGAGCGGGAGGATGTCCAGTCGCGCGAAGTCCTTCACCCGGCGCTCCACGCCGGGTGAAGGCTCGTGAAAGGAGACAAGGAGCCGGCGTCTCTCGAAGGGGTGGGGGCATTGAGATTCCGAAATTCATTGCAGCACGCTGGGGACACGACCTTCCAGGCAGCAAAGGGTGTGCGAGTAGGGAGTCCGCCTCCATCGACTTCACGGGTTGTTCGTGGCATGGACGTGCCGGGCTGCGTTCGCCGGCGACCCCGCGTCGTGCGCCACGCGGGTCAGCAGCTGTTCGATCGCCTCCATGGGTTCGCCTCGCATTACCGTGCGTCCCCAGATCTCCAGGCACAGGATGCTGAAGAACCCCTGTACGCGCTGCTCCCACCCCTCCAGGAAAGCGTCCAGGACCTCGCCGCGAAGGCCGAGTTCCTCCTCGCAGAAACCGTTACGGAAAAGTTCGACGCTGATGAGAGGTGCGAGGTACTCCTTCAGCGGCAAGGGGAACCCGTCTTCTTCCTCTTCCGGATCGTCGCGGGAAGGTAGTCTTCGGCCACCTTCCGCAGGACCCATTTGCTCGCCCGTTTTCCCACCCGGTACTCCAGGGGAAGATTGATCGCCTTGTGGACCAGTCGATGGTCGAGGAACGGAACACGGCACTCGATGGAGTTCGCCATGCTCGTCCGGTCCAGTCGGCGCAGGAGCGGCGTGAGGAAATCGCTCAGGTCGGCGAGCATGTCGCCGAGGAGCGCCCGCTCGATGCGGTGTTCGACGAAGTCGTAGGCGCGCTCACAGCGAAGATGCCAGGCCTGACGGGCGAATCGGTCCGCGAGCTGGATCGTGAACGGAAGAAGCTCGCGCGTGTGCATGCTCACGGACACCCCGGCGGAGGACAGGCCGAGAATCTGGAGCCTCGCGCGCACACTCGCCGGCAGCCGATCGAGGAGCGACTGGATCTGAAGGATGCGCCAGGTCTTGCGGTAGCGGTCGTAACCGCCGAAGAGCTCGTCCGCCCCTTCACCGGACAGCAGCACGACGACTCCGTGGCTTCTCGCGACGCGACAGATCAGGTGGTAAGCGACGGAGTTCGGATGGGTCAACGGGAAGTCGCACTGGTACACCACTTTGGGCAGCTCGCGCCGGAAGGTCTCGCCGTCCAGCGGAAAGGACACGAACGGCAGCCCGAAATGTTCGGCGAGACGGCGCGCATGGATGCTCTCGTCGAGATCGCTGTACCCCTGGATGGCCACGTTGAACACCGTGAGGTCGGTCGAATGCCTCGCGGCCATGGCCGTCACGAGACTCGAGTCGAGTCCTCCACTGCACAGAGTGCCGACCGGCACGTCACTGACCAGCCGCTGCTCCACGGCGAGAGCGAGCGTCGCGCCGATCTCGGCCACCACGTCGTCCGGAGACGCGTCTCTGTACCGCTGGAACGCGGTGGGATCGACATGATCGGCCGCCGAGTAGAACTGGCTGTGTCTGGCGGTTCCGCCCTCGATGATCACTATCTCACCCGGAAGCACCGAATGGATGCCCACGAGGAGCGTCTCTGGCGTCAGAATGTCGACGTTCCTGTGGAACGACCATTCGAGCAGGGATCGCTGGTCGAGCCTGTGCTCGACACGCTCCCCGTCCAGGGCCTTGATCTCGGAGGCGAAGGCGATCCCGGCGTCCTGTCGGTGATAGTAGAGAGGCTTGATCCCGTAACGGTCCCGAACGAGGAAGACGGTCTCCGCCTGTCGATCGTGGACCGCGAACGCGAACATCCCGACGAATCGGTCGAGGCAAGCCTCCCCCCACTCGATGAATGAATGGAGGACCACCTCGGTGTCGGTCTGGGAGCGGAAGACGTGGCCCAGCGCAACGAGCTCCTCTCGCAGCGCCTTGAAGTTGTAGACCTCGCCGTTGTACGTGATCCACCACCGTTCCGTCGGATCGCTCATGGGCATGTGACCCGCGTCCGAAAGGTCGATGATGCTCAAACGTACAGAGCCGAGGCATACGTTCTCGTTCAGGACCACGCCGACATCGTCAGGACCGCGATGTTGCTCCCCGCCGCACATGCCGCGAACCAGCTCTCTGACCGCACCGCCGTCAGGGACAGAAGAAGAGATCAGCCCTGCGATTCCGCACATGTTCTATCCCTTGAGGGAAAGGGTTCTCAAGATTGCTGGGGTGCGCCGGCACTCGACACGAGGAGAGCCGGCTGGTATCTTCCAGCTCCTCAACAAATGATGACGTCGCGATCACAATCCGCCGGTCCCGGTCACATTGCACCGGGGGGCCGCGTGCGGAGCCACCCGATCGTACCAGCGTCGCCCGCAATCCGCTACCTGGCCGGAGGCCGCTTGACACATCTCCCGACGTTCGTCGTGATCGGGGCGACCAAGTGCGGTACTACTTCCCTCTACCAGTACCTCCGGCAGCATCCGGGCATATTTCTGCCACAGAAGAAGGAGCTGCACTACTTCACGTACGAGAAGCTGGCCGACAGGGTGGCGGGCCCGGGCGACGAGGACGTCGTGCGATTCGCCTGCCCGACGAGAGCCGATTATGAGCGCGCCTTCGCCAGCGCGACGACCGAGACGGCTCTCGGTGACATGTCTCCCTCGTACTTCGAGCACGCCGAGGTGAGCGATCGGATCCGATCCGAGCTCGAGGACCCTGAGATCGTGCTTCTGCTCAGGAACCCGATCGAGAGGACATATTCACAGTACATGCACCTTGTCCGGGATGCGAGGGAAAGGCTGCCTTTCCCGGACGCCTTGGATGCAGAGCCCGATCGCGTTCGTGCCGGCTGGGGCAACCTCTGGCATTACACCCGCGGCTCGTTCTACTCGGATCGCACACAGAAGTACCTCGACACGTTCGGACCCGCGCGCATGAAGGTGGTCCTGTTCGAGGATTTCGTCCGGGGTCCGTCGCGCGTGCTCTCGGAGCTCTGCGCGTTCCTGGGCGTGGATCCTGCGTGGCGATTCGAGTCGGGGGAGGTCTACAACCGGTCGGGGCGCCCCCATTCCCGTCTCGTGGCTGCCTTCGTGAACCGCCCCGGCCCCATCGTGAAACGCGTCGTCCGATCCCTCCCCGAACCGCTGGTGCGGGGTGCAAAGCAAGCGATCGCGCGGTTGAACGTCGGAGAGAAGGGGAGAATCGACGCGCACTCTCGCGCTCGCCTTCGGGATCTGTTCTCGGAAGATGTCGCCCGCCTGGAAGGCATCCTCGGGCGGGACCTCTCGATCTGGAACCTCTGAACCGCCCCCGGCACGCAACCGGGTGGTGTCACGCTTCCACGTGGATGCCCCCCCTCGACCCAGGACTACAGGAATGGAAGTCTGGCCCAATTTCTTCATCGCGGGAGCGCCCAAAGCCGGGACATCGTCGTTGTATGCGTATCTGCGGGACATCCCCGGCATCTACATGTCGAAGATCAAGGAGCCAAACTACTTCTCTAGGGTCCTCGTCCCTGACGACCACCCGGTCCGGCCGATCCGCGACCGATCACGGTATCTCCAGCTCTTTTCCGACGTGACCACGGAGACCGTGATCGGGGAGGCGAGTCCGACCTATCTTGCCGATCCGGAAGCCGCGAGCCTCATCAACGAGGTGGCTCCGGAGGCGAAGCTGCTGGTCATCCTGCGTAACCCCGTGGAGCGCGCCTTCTCCCATTATCTCATGATGGTCAACAATGGCGTGGCGCAGGGTTCTTTCCCTGTGGAGATCGAGCGGGGACTTCGCAACGAGCACAACAAGAGCCTCATGCTTCTTAGGCCCGAGATCGGCCGGTATTGCGAACAGCTCACCAGGATGTGGCAGGTCATCGACAGGCGCCGCACGCTGGTGGTGATCTTCAGGGAGTTCAGCGCCGACCCCCGTGGCACGTTGGAGCGCGTGCTGAATTTCCTCGGCATCGACCACCCCCTCGACGACTTCCAGGCGCAGGTGCACCGGAGATACGGGGTAGCGCGCGGCCCCATGGCCAAGCTGCTCTTCCGGAGCCGGTCCGTCGCCCGTGCGTCGGAGATGCTCTTTTCGCCCCGGGTCCGAACGGCGATTCGCGAGAGATTTTTCGTGAAGCCGGCCGCGAAGCCGCACATGCCCGACGAGGGTCGTTCGATCCTGACTGCGTATTACGAGGAGGATGTCCGCGGCCTGCAAGACCTGCTGGGCCGACCGCTGCCGTGGCCGGATTTGGCTGGTGCGTCACCGCGGTAGAAGGCCAACCTGCTGGTGCGACGCCGAGGCCGTGGCCGGCGGGCTGTCGAAGATCCCCTGTTCCCTGACCCAGTCCGCGATCGTGTCGGCCAGGATCCGGTTTCCGTTCTGGTTCAAATGCATGTCCACGGAATAGAATACCGGCTGCTCGGCCCCGCGCCGCCGGAAGAGGTCATACGTATCGAGGACCGGCAGATTCCTCGTCTCCAGCTCAGTCCGCAGCTCCCGTATCGCGCGCAGCGTCGGAGGGTAGGCGTCGGAGCCGTAGATCTCCTCCTTGCTCGGGATAAGGGCGACGAGGAAGGTCCCGCCTCCGGCCTCCACCTCCCGCCGCATCTCTTCGAGCGGACCGAACAGCAATTCCCGGAGGTCGGGCGTATCGGCCCGGTCCAGGCCCTGGGCAAGGCGCTGCTGGGACGGGACCGACAGGTATACCGTGTCGCCGGCCGGCAGCACCACGACGCCCTTCATCAGTGATCCGCCCAGGTCGGACTTGGTGCGCCGGTACACGGCCGAAACCAGGTAGGAGCGGCCGAGCAGTGACTTCACGGACTGCCCGATCCGTCGGGACAGCGGCGGCGGCGAATGGGGGCGGCGTGGGGATGCGTGGGTGAGCTCGTACGTCTTGCGATAATGCGTGTAGTCCGGATCCGGCCGACCTTCGCTGACCCAGTGAGCGAACTTGCGCGTATTGTCCACGTCCCAGAGGACCCAGATGGTGGCAATGACCAGCCGCGGATTCAACGGTTCGGCATACTTGCGCCACATGGTCAGCTCCCGCCCCATCCCGCCGCCTACGAGCCCGAGGTTCAGCACGCGGGTTCCGGGCAGGTCCTTCTGGAGCAGCGTCGTCATGCTGCCGTCGATGCCCACGCCCCGACCTTCCAGGAGTGAGTTGCCGAGGACGGCAATGTCGACCTGGTCCGGCCAGGGTTCGGGATTCGGGAACCCGAGGTGGTCTGTCCTCAGGACGAACTCGTAATCGGGCGTGCGAATCGTGTCGGTGAGGAACGGCGTCACCCGGGCGCCGAAATCCGGGTCGGGCACGTACTTTTCGGCCGCACCCGCCGCGTCCATCTGGTCACGGATGATCGCCTGTGAGCGCTCGGTCCCGCCGCGCAGGCGCAGGCCGATCTCGCCGGCGACCACGGCCAGCGCCACCAGCGCCAGAATCGAGAGCAGCACCATCCGAACTGCGCCGAATCGCTTCTTGTGCTTGTCAGTCATGCGGGTGTTTTCTCAGGCGGAGAGGACGACGCGTCGCGACGTGGACGGCCGCGTTCGATCAGGCGAAGATGCTCCAGGCGCGTCCTTCGAAATGATCTGGCGGCTCCACGCCCAGCAGCTGAAGAACGGACGGGGCAAGGTCGAGGATGTGACCCCCGGCGCACGAGGATCCAGCGGAAAGCCCCGGCCCCCGTGCCAGGACGAAAGCGTTCGGCCGGTGGTTTCCGGTGTAGAACGGAGAAACCTCGTGAGCCGCGGAGCCGGCGATCTCGCCGAGCCGTGGAGTCGCCAGCTCTCGGCCGATGCGCGCGGCCGCATCCCAGGAGACCATCAGGTCCGGGAGATCCCCGCGCATGGCACCGGGAAACGCGTGCTCGCTGGTGCTGATTCGCTCCGCCACGCGTGCGCCGTTGCGGGGATTCTTGAGCTCCTCGAGCTGCTCGCGCACCGCGGCGACGACGTCTTCGGACTCGGGGCCATGCTCTACGATCCCGGCCGGCTCCCGACCGCGGAGGTTGAGGCGGAAAAACGCCTCGTTCGAGTTCGGGATGCAGAAGACGCGGGAGCCATCCCAGCGGATGGCGTCGTTGACCCATTTCATGCTGAGCCGGTAGTGCAGGCTCCGCGGGAGGCAGCGACTGACCGCCTGGCGGGCCTGGAGCGGCACCAGCTGGCGGAGCCTGGAGAGGAGCTTCTTGCGGGGAGCGGCGCTGTCGTCGCGGGGACGCGCTGCCCGCGCCGTCGGAAAGCCAGCCCATCCTGCGCAGGAGCTCCGGCATGAGATGGCAGCCTGAGTAGTTCGGCCCCATCCCATCACCCGAGAAGATCATCCCGTGGTCCGGTCGTCCGCTGCCTCCAGGATGTCGCCGATGGCGGCGTCGACCGCCACGTAGACGTCGCGCAGCGCATCCGGCGCGCTCGCAACGCGTAGTCGCGCGCGGCCGGGTGGAGCGGGTCGCCGGTGTGCCAGAGGTAGTGACCCGCGCCGTGCGGCTCACCGAACGAGACAAACACCATGTCCCACGGTTTCGTCGTCAGGAGCCAGCGCGCCGCGCGGCCCTTGGTGCGGGCGCCCTCCACCAGTCGATCGCGGAACGGCGCGGGGTCCGGCACGCTCAGCACGTGCAGGTGCTCGGGCCCCGGATAGGGTCCGACCGCGCGCGTCAGCTCCCGGCGCAACCCGCGCGGCGTCGAGCCGGGTGAGCCGAACCAGGTCCACGTCCCATACTCGAGGATCTGGAGGCCGCCGAACCCGGGGAGCGGGTAGTCCATGAACGCGTCGAAGACGATGCAGCGCCGACCTGCCTCATCGAGCTGCGCCCAGAACGGCGGGAGGCCGGATGCGGAGGGATCGGTGCGGTGCAACGCCCTGCACACCCGGGCTCGTCTGGTAGGCGTGGTAAAGCCCGTGGTGTCCGGGTGACGCGCCCGTGTAGATGGTCGGCCACGCCGAGACGTGCAGGATGTCCGCGGTCGTGCCCAGCCGCCCCCATGCGCCCTCACCGCGCAGCGCCGCCAGGTGCGGGAGGTCGCCCTCGTCGCACCAGCGCTCGATCAGGTCCGCATCGGCGGAGTCCAGCCCGATCAGGAGGAGACGCGACATGTCAGCGCCCGTCGCGCGTCGCCGATGCGCCCGCGGCGTGTCGATCCGCAGCGGGCGCGCCCGGCCAGACCTCCTCGATCCGAACCGTGCGGCCCTCCTGATCCGAGCGTTTTGCCGCCTGGAGCATGGCCACGTTCCAGATGTTGTCCTCTCCGCGCGTCTCGGCCAGGGCACCAGTCCTGACCGCGTCGTGCAGCGCGTCGAGCAGGGAGGTCGTTCCACCCTGGGGGTACTTCGCCTCGTCGCCGGACGGAACGGAGACCCGGCGCACGGGGCGGAAGAATCGCGAGCCGGCAGGCCGCCACGCCACGTATTTCCGATTCGTCCATAGGACGCCCTTCTCGCCTTCGATCCAGAGGGAGAAGGAGTAGCGGTGCGAGGTCATGGTGCCGAGGTACTGCACCCGGACGCCCTCGAGGTCGATGAACGCCTCGCTCGCCGCACCGTGCCCGTAGTCGCTCCACGGCGGGTTCCATGCGTGGGCCGTCAGGCTCACCGGGCGCCGGCCCAGGATTGCGCGCAGGCTGTCGAAGTGGTGGACGGCGATCTCCTGAAGCTGCGGGTACTCGATGGAGGCGAGCCACGGGCCTTCAGTGTGGCTGGGCATGCGCCGTCGATCGATCAGCGTGGCGGAGTCGACGTCCCCGATCCGACCTTCCAGGACCATCTTCCGGACCGTCCGCTCCGACGGCCAGTAGCGGTAGTTCTCCGCGACGATCACGGGCTTGCCGGTGCTGCGGGACGTCTCGAGCACGCGCTCGGCGTCTTCGATGGAGGTGGCGAGCGGCTTCTCCACCAGGACGGCGAGTCCGGCTTCCAGCGCCTGACAGCTGTGCTCGGCGTGCAGCCTGGAAGGGCTCGCGATCAGGACCGCGTCGGCCCCGGCTTCCGCCAGCGCCCTGCCCAGGTCCTCGTAGTACTCGCGCCCGTCCGCGGGAAAGCGCTCGCGCATCGCAGCGAGGGCGTCGGGCCGGGAATCGACGAACCCGACGCAGGTCGTGTCCGGGTGGGCGTCGACGAAGCCGGCCCAGTGACCGCCACGGATGCCGACGCCGACCTGCAGGATTCGGATGCTCACTGCGTCTGCTCCTCTCTCACGGACGCCACCGGGGGCTCCACCAGGGACCGGCCCTCCATGTAGGCGGGGCGCTCCACGCCGAACAGTGCGAGAACGGTCGGCGCGAGATCGCGGGCGTGGGCGTCGCCGGTGAGCGACGCTTCGCCGATTCCGGGTCCCCGCGCGATCAGGAACCCCGGCGGCACGTGGGTCCCGGTCCGACCATCCGGGCTTTCGCCCGAAACACTGCCGATCCGGTCCGACGAAAGCGCGCGGATGGGCGCGTCGGCCGCCCACTGCACCACGAGGTCGGGCAGGTAGTCACGGCGCGGACCGTCGAGGTCGCGATCCGTCCGGATCACCTCGCGGACCGCGGCCTTTCCGGTGGCGGGATTGACGAGCTCGAGCAGCGCGACGGTCAGCTCTTCACAGAGCTGATCGTACTCCCGGCCCGGCTCCACGATCCCCTGCGGCTCGCGGCCCCGCAGGTTGACGCGGACGAGCCCTTCGAGGTCGGTGGGCAGCGTGAACGCGCGCGTGCGGCTCCAGTCGATCCCTGCCGTGTCCACCCGCCGGGCCAGCGCATCGCGCAGGCGAGTGGGGAGTCGTCGGGCGAGCGCCTTGCGGAAGTCCTTGGGCAGGAGGTCCCGTAGCGCCTTCACCGGATCGAACCCGGGCCGGCCACTGGCATCCTCGCCGCGCTGGCTGCCCGCAACGTCGCCCGGCTGGCTGCGCGCGTCTTCCCCCGACCCTTCCGCCGCGGGTCCCGCGTCCCCCGCGGACTGCGGCTCGGCCAGCAGACCGAGCCGGCGCAGCACGTCCGGAAGGAGGTGCCATCCGGATCGATTGGGCCCGACACCATCGCCGGAGACGACGAATACCGTGGCGTCCGGCGGGAGCGCCGCGACGATGCGCCCGATCCCCTCGTCGATCGCCCTGTAGAGAGCCAGAAGCGCGGACAGGTCGGAGCGATCGGTGGCGCCGTCGGGTGAGGGCCACCAGCAGTAGTGGGATCCCGCGTGCGTCTCGCCGTAGACGGTCACCAGGCAGTCCCAGTGGTCACGCCCCATCAACGCCAGCGTGGCCTCCGTTTTCGCGCGCGCGCCCGCTACCAGGCGAGGCCCCAGATCATCCGGGTCGAGGCCGACCAGGCCGAGGTCGTGCGCTTCCAGCCCCACAGGGTAGCTGCCCACGCCGCGCCGGAGGTGCCCGAGCAGCGAGCGGGGCACCGCGTCCGTCTTCCAGTAATGCGCCCACGCGCCCCAGTCGATGACCTGGGCCACGTTCGGCCCGGCCTCCGGGTGCGTGTACGGGGCATCGATCACGGCGCACCGGACTCCCGCATCTCCGAGGAGACGCCAGAAGGTCGGTCGGCCATACTGTCCCGCGCCGAACCGACGATAGCCCTGCAGCCCGGGCGCTGGCTGGAACGTGTAATAGACGCCGTGCTGGGCCGGGCCGGTCCCGGTGTACAGCGTGGGCCAGGCGGAGACGTGGAGGGCTTCGGCCGTGGTGCCGAGCTCCACCATCGTGCCTTCCCGGATGAGGTCGGCGAAGTGCGGGAGCTCGCCGCGATCCGCCCACTGGCGGATCAGGGCGCCGTCTCCCAGGTCGAGGCCGATCACCAACACCTTCATGAGCTCAGGGGACGACATGGTCAGCTGTCCGGGCCGTGCTGGATCGTTGATCGTCCGGCCCCCGTGCGGGGGCGCGGCTGCCGACGGGCTCGGCATCCCTGAGCGTACTCGGCATCTGGTCCAGACACAACTGCTGGAACATGCGGCCGATTTCGCTCCATGACTTCAGGTCCGCCGCCGCAGCGGCGGCACCCATCCGGCGAAGGTCGGCCGACGGGAGCCGTCGACGCAGAAGGCGATCCCAGCTGTCCACGTCGTTGTCGAGCAGGAATCCCGTCACCCCGTCCTGCACGAGACGGGTCAGCGTCCCGCTGCCCACTGTGGCGACCGGCCGTCCGGCGCTCATGTACTCCCGCACCTTCAATGTCGAGTAGCCGACCGTTCCACCGGAGAACATGGCCGGGTCGTACGGGGCCGCGCACAGGTCGGCGGCCGTGACGTAGGCCGGGACTTCCGTGTGTGGAACGCGGCCGTGGAAGAACACCGCGCCCGGCCGTCCGGACGCCAGGTCTCCGTATTCCGCCCGGCGCGGCCCGTCGCCGAGCACGTGCAGCTGGAGGCTCGGATTCTCGACTCGCACCAGCGCGCGCAGAAGGGGCGCGAGGTCGTGGGTCTGGTCCAGGATCCCGACGTAGAGCAGCACCATCGCATCGGCATGGATTCCCAGGCGGGCTCTCGCCTCAGCCGGATCGCCCGGTCTGAAGAGGTCCCGGTCCACGCCCATTCCGATCACCTGGATCCGGGACGGGTCGAGCCCCCATCGCGCCACCATCCCGGCCTTCAGCACGTCGGTCTCCGCCACGATGCACGGGGCCCGCCGGAGGAACATGCCTTCGATCGTGGCCGCAACGCCGCGACGCCGGCGCGTCCCCCGATTCCTGGGACCGGCCCGATAGCCGCCGAGCCAGTTCTTGACCGGGATCGCGGCCAGCCCCCGCTTCCTCCACTCGCGGGCGGCGAACCCGGTCAGCATCCAGTCCTTTTCCAGCACCACGTCCACGACGCCAGCCCGTTCCGCACAGAAGCGCTGGATGCTCCGCAGGTAGCGTACGAACTCGACGTAGCCCATGCCCGTCGTCCCCACGTCGCCGGCGGGCGGCGGAGCGTCCGGCGAAGCGGGCGCGATCTCGAGGACGGGCGGATGGTCCGGACCGGGACGTGACGCGACCTGTCGGAACGCGAGCGTGATGTCGGCCCACCCGCTCATAGCGCGCGCGAGCCCGAGCATGTTCCGTGTCGGACCCGCCGACGGCAGGAAGTCGTGGCCCGGGGCCATGTAGAGGAGGGATGGCCGCGTACGGCGGGTCATGCGCTTCCCCGCAGCCGCTGGTGACGCCCGTTCGGCCGGCCGGGGCGCGTGCCGCGCTCCGGGTCGGCATGGTCGCCGGTGTCCGTGTCGCCGCGCGCGAGCACACCCCGGAGGACGGATTCGACGGCCCCCGCCAGGGCGTCCCACGAGTGATGCGCCTCGACGTGGCGCCGCGCACTGTCCCCGATTTCCCGCGCGAGCTCCGGGCTCTCCAGCATCCGGAGGATGCCCCGGGCGAAGTCGGCGATGTCGCCGCTCTCGGCCAGCCACCCGTTCCGGCCGTGCTCCACGCCGGGAGCGGAGCCACGGAACGAGACCACCGGTTTCCCCGCGGCCATGTAGTTCAGCAGCTTGAGCGGGATCCCGGAGCAGTCCGGCCGGGGATTGACCGCCACGTCGGCCTCGGCGAGCGCCGCAGGCACCCGATCGAAGCCGGCCACCACGACATCGATGGCGTCGGCCACACCGAGCGCCCCAGCGCGGGCCGCGTACGGCTCGAAGGAGGATTCGGTGACGATGACGAGCCGGGCGTCCGGGCGCGCCCGGAGAACTTCACGGAACGCCGCCAGGAGGAGGTCGATGCCCTGGTAGGCGGCGAGGTTCCCGGTGAACACCACCGTCGGACGGTGGCTCTCCCGCGGCCGCGAGCCGGCCGCCTGGAACAGCTCCAGCTCCACCCCGTCCGAGATCGTCGTCACTTCCGCGTCCACCAGGGATGTGCGCGCAAGCAGGTGGTCCCGGATCGTGTCGGACACCGCGATGACGTGATCGGCTCGCGGAGGCAGCCACCGGTCCATGAACGCGCCGAGGCCCCGTTTGGCCCGACGGGGCACGTACCGGCCGTACGTGGGCAGCTCCGTTTCCAGCAGCGTGTGGGCGTCGTATACGAGAGGGGGCCACCGCCCCGACCGCGCGGCGAGCCCGACCAGGAGTCCCTCGTAATGGTGCGCGTGTACCACGTCGATGTCATGCTGGCGAAGCAGCCGCCGCAGCGTGGTCATGAGAACCGGATCCAGGCGGAGCAGCTTCATTGCCGAAGGACCGGGCCCGGAGGATGAGGGGCCCAACGCCCGTCCTGCGCGGTGCACGCGAAGCCCTTCGGCCACCGCGCCCGATCCGCCGTACGTGACGACGTGAACCTCGTGACCGCGCTGGAGCAGGCCCTCGGCCAGCCTCTGGATTCGGACGGGCGTGCCGCGGCGCTCGGGGAAGGGACACGCCGCCACCACCGCCACCCGGAGAGGGGCGTCCGGACGACGCGCCCCGCGGCCGCTCTCCACAGCGGGGCCGAGGGAGCCGTTCGGCATCCATCTTCGCCCGGAGCCGCCCGGCCGGCTCATGCCCACCCGCGGACGAGACCCCAGTACCCCCCGGCAACCAGGTCGAGGAGGCGCCGGACGCCGCGCTCCAGCGGCGAGGTCGTGGCCTCCGGTCGCAGCGGCACCGGTCCACCGGACAGCAGCGCACCGTCCCTCCGCGTCCGTGCGCGCTGGAACTGCCTTCGCTTCCGGTGGATCCTGGGCAGATTGACCACCACCCAGCGAGCGGCCGCCACCCACTCGCGCAGCCATCCCTTCTTGATCACGCCGGCCAGCTGGATGGCCTCGTAGAGCGCCAGCATGGGCGAGAGCAGCACCAGCGTGCGAACGGAGTAGTTCTTCAGGATGAAGAGCCAGCGGTTCCTGATGACGAAGAAGACACGCCGGCGCGAATACGAGCCCAGCGCCCGGATGGACAGACCCGGCGTGCCCGACCCGTGGTGGCAGCACGCGGCGGGTACGGCCAGGACATCGCGCCCCAGGGCCCGCATGCGATAGCCGAAGTCGTGATCCTCGAAGTAGATGAAGAAGTCCTCATCGAACAGGGCGGCATCGCTGCCGAGCGGCAGTCGCGATCGGTCCACCAGGATGCACGCGCTGATGATCGAGTTCAGCTGGCGCACCTCGACGGGCGCTTCACCGTAGCGCGCGTCCGGATGCTCCAGCACCTGCTGCCCCAGATAGTGCGCCTGTGCGCCATCGTACTGGATCGTCGCCGGATCGCCGCCGTAGAGGATCGTCGGCATGGCGGTGACGGCGTCGGGATGGCATCGAAGCGCTCCCATCATCTCTTCCACCGCCCCGGGCGTCAGGCTCACATCGTTGTCGACCAGGAGGACCAGGTCCGTCTCCGACTGCGCAAGCGCGGCATTGCGCGCCGCGGCCGCACCCAGATTGGCCGGCATCGACACCCAGCGCACGTGCGGGAAGCACCGCTCCACCAGCGCGCGGCTTCCATCGGTGGAGCCGTTGTCCACTACCACGATCTCGGCCACCCGCGAAGCGATGCGCTGGACCGCTCCGAGCGACTCCTCCAGGAACGACTCGCCGTTGTAGTTGATCACGCACACCGTAGGCGCGGTCATGGTCGCCTCCGCGGGCAGCGCCGGGCCGCCTCCGGCCGAACGCGACGAGCCCCGCGCTTTGCCGACTACCAGGGCGACCTCACCCGCAGGACCGACAGCCCGATCACCAGCGCCGCCGCCATCATGTTCACGTAGATCAGCCGGGGCGCGGGCTTGTGGCCCACGAACCACTGGTAGCCGACCATACCCGCGACAATCGTGATCTTCAGCGCCATGACCCGGCCGATCGGCTCGGTCATGAACTCCCCGGAAACCACGTGATGGACCGTGATCCCGTTGGCCGCGATCATCGCGACGCCGGTGACGATCAGCACGAACAGGGATGGCCAGCCGAATCCGCCCCATCGGGTCCCGATGTCCCGGATCAGCTGCCGCTTCTCCGGCGGCTCGATCGTCTTGGTCGCGAACCCGGCGACCAGCGACCAGAAGAACATGTGCCCGAACCAGATCAGCGCGGCGGACACGTGCAGAATGACGAGAAGCAGGTACCAGTCGGTCATGGCGTGGCCACCCGTGCGAGGATGGCGGACAGCACGATCAACCCGAACGCCGCGGCGCTCGTCGCGTACACGGCCGCGCGATTCGGCCGCCGCGCCAGCCGGACCTGCAGCGCGATCACCACGGCGACCACCGCCAGCTTGAGGACGAGGACCCGCCCGAACACGGTCCGGATGATGTCCCCGGACACGACATCCGCGCCGGTCACCCCGCGGCTCACCGCCATTATGGTCCCCGTCAGCGCAAGGAGCAGGAGCAGCCCCCACGCGACCTGCGGAAAAGTCAGGCGGAACGGAGCCGGAATCGCCCGCGGCGGCCATTCCGAACGCGTCACCAGCCCCAGGATGTCCGCGGCCACCGGGGCTCCGAATCGCCGCTCCACGGGCGGCGTGAGGATCAGCCAGAACAGCACGTAGCCGATCCAGACGATCGCGCACATGATGTGCACGTACACGGTCAGCAGTATCATGTCACCGGCGTAGAACCAACGCTCGGCGGGGCGTCGTCGCCCCGCTCAGAAGATCGTGTAGATGAAGGGTGCGAGCGCCGACGTGTGTGCGAACACCAGCAACGCGCCCACGAGGAAAAGTACCACGATCAAAGGCGTTAGCCACCACTTCTTCCGCACGTGCATGTAATCCCAGAGCTCGAGCACGAGACTGCGTCGGGCCATGAATCTCCTCTCTCTCCACATTCAGGGCGGAAGCGTCGCTGCCGCCTCTCCACTTTCAGAACTGCCGCTCCAGATCGCCGCGAGGCCGCTCCCGCGGGACCCAGTGTCCGTCCCCTACCCGGGGATGGACCAGCGAGTTCTTGCCCAGCATCCGCCGCACCAGCCCCATGGGCGTGATCACCACGTAGTAGACCGCTCCCATGAAGATCGGGGTGGTCACCTTCGAGATCGCGTGCGCCAGCCCCATCCAGGCGTCCCGGACGGGCCCCAGGTGCGCAGGCAGCAGCAGTGCCCCCGCCAGGAGCAGGAAGGCCAGTGAGCCGAGGACGGCCGTGCTGATCGGGTGCCCTCGCCAGAAAGCGATGGCGGCGAGCACCAGGAAGGCTCCGCCGACCGTGAAGCCGAACTTCCGTCCCTCCGCGGACGTCAATCCAGTGGCACCTGTTCTCGCCAATCTACCTCCTCGTGCCACTCCGGCTGGTCCTTCTTGTCCAGAAGGAACGGCCAGAGCACCAGAATGGTCCATGTTGGTGCGCATGAAGCAACGATACGCATCGGCCGGGGTGCAGACGATCGGCTCTCCGCGCACGTTGAACGAGGTGTTCACCACGAGTCCGCACCCGGTTCGCCGGTCGAACGCCGAGATCAGAGCGTGGTACTCCGGATTGTCCTCGGCGCTCACGGTCTGGATGCGCGCCGAATAGTCGACGTGGGTCACGGCCGGAATCTCGGACCGCTTGACGTTCAGCAGGTCCAGTCCCCACAGCGACTTCTGATCGTCGGCCAGCGCATGCCGCTGCGATGGCTGCACCGGCGCGACCAGCAGCATGTACGGCGACTCCACGTCCAGCTCGAAATAGTCCGACGCCCGCTCGCGCAGCACGCTGGGCGCGAAGGGCCGGAAGCTCTCCCGGAACTTGATCTTCAGGTTCATCTGGGCCTGCATCTTCGGGTCCCGGGGGTCGCCGATGATGCTCCGGGATCCCAGCGCCCGCGGACCGAACTCCATGCGACCTCGGAACCAGCCCACAACGTTGCCGCCCGCGAGCAGGTCCGCCGCGGTCTCGATCAGGTCGCCCGGCTCGAGCCGAGTGTAAGGGGCGCCAACGGAATCCAGATAACCCTGGATCTCTTCCGGCGTGAACTCGGGCCCGAGATACGCCCCCTTCATCCCATCGCGGCAGCTCGGCGTGCGTTCATTCTTCAGGTGCCGGTGCCAGACGAGCTGCGCCACACCCAGCGCCCCGCCCGCATCCCCCGACGCCGGCTGGATCCACAGCCGCTCGAACGGACCCTCCCGCAGGATCCGGCCGTTCCCCACGCAGTTCAGCGCCACCCCGCCCGCGAGGCAGAGATCGGTCAGGCCCGTGGCGACGTGGGCGGTCCGCGCCATGCGGAGCATCACTTCCTCGCACACGTCCTGGACCGACCGCGCCAGGTCCATGTCCCGCTGCGTCAGCCCGGTCTCCGGCTTTCGCGGCGGCGCTCCGAACAGCCGGTCGAAGGCCGCATTCGTCATCGTCAGGCCCGTCAAATACCCGAAGTACTCCTGGTTCAGCGTGAACGAGCCGTCCTCCTGCAGATCGATGAGCTCCGTCAGGATCGTCTGCACGTACTTCGGCTCTCCGTACGGCGCCAGCCCCATCACCTTGTACTCCCCGGAGTTCACCTTGAAGCCGAGATAGTAGGTGAAGGCCGAGTACAGGAGTCCGAGCGAGTCCGGCCAGTGCAGCTCCCGCAGCAGCTCGATGTCGTTCCCGCGCCCCACCCCGATCAATGCCGTCGCCCACTCCCCCACGCCGTCCATCGTCAGGATCGCCGCCTCCCTGAACGGCGACGGGAAGAACGCGCTCGCCGCGTGCGACTCGTGGTGCTCGGAGTAAAGCACCTCTCCCTCGAAGCCGAGCTCCGCCCGGATCTGGCGGTCCATGAACAGCTTGTCCTTGATCCACAACGGACCTGCCATGAGGAACGAGCGGAGCCCGCGGGGAGCAACCCCCAGGTACGTCTCCAGGATGCGCTCGAATTTCAGCAGCGGCTTGTCGTAGAACCCCACGTAGTCGAGGTCGTCCACACCGATCCCGCCCTGCGCGAGGCAGTACTCGACCGCCCTGCTCGGGAACGACGCGTCGCCCTTCTTCCGGGTGAACCGCTCCTCCTGAGCGGCCGCCACCAGATCCCCGCCTCTCATGAGGCAGGCTGCGCTGTCGTGATAGTAGGCGGATATGCCCAGGATGTTCGGCTCGGAACGGCCCATTTTAGCTGCGCAGGGGGATACACATCCCACATTCGCGGTAAGGCGCCTCGCCTTCCGCACGGGATTTCAGTTGTTGATCAATGTGGGAATGACCAGCTGGCATCCGGAAGTTGGGTGCACGATTCAGGCCGTGTCAATGCACGCGAGCTCCGGTCGACCGCGATGAGCGAGGCGCCACCGTCGGTGCGCGGCACTCCGGCTCTCCTGGGGACCGTCCCATGGGCTCACCTGTAGCGTGAGCGCAACAGGTGCGGACCCCTCCCGACTTCCAGGGGTGCGTCGGGACGCGGGCTCCTGCGGAAGCAGGTCGGAGAAGCAGTGCCCGTGCGGAGGGGTGGAGCCGCGGGGCGGAGCCGTGAGTTGGGAGCCGTGAGTCGGGAGGCGCGGAGGCCGGAGCGGTGGAAGCCGGCGACGAGCGGGCGGCTCTCCGCCCGGCGCTTCTCCGGCGGAGTCTTGACCGGATCCGATCGGCTCAGGCCGTGAGGCTGTCGTGGTGCGGCATCAGGCGGCACGACGCGCTCTTCCAGAAGCCCGCGCACGTGCGGCAGAAATCCGCGCCCGGTGCGAACGGAAGGAGCTGGACGGCGACCAGCCTCGGCGTCAGGAACGTGACGCAGGCCACGCGCTGGCGCCGGCCTTCGGCAGTGACCGCCTGGCCTACCCGAACGTCGGGCCAGTTCTCGACGAAAACGCGGTGAGTGACGCGGTTGTAATCCGCCTCAACCGTTCTGCCGTCGGGGAGAGAGAGCAGCATCGGCGCCTCGGGAGTTCAGTGGTATTCCGCAATATGTTGGGCCTTTTCCGGAGGCGCAATACCATATGTAGGACGTGTCGAGACGGCGAGCCGGACCCGCTCCGGGGACGCGCCACGAGACCCTTGCGGAACCGCAGATCGGCGCGCACGCTGGAGTGCGCGATCGTGCGATCTCGCAGGTCTTCCGAAGCCGGTCTTGCCGGCCGAGAGGCGTTTCCGCACCCCTGCCGACGGGGGAGCACCGCCGCGTATCGGAAGACATCCCAAGGCCGGCGGAGTGCCGTCGTCCCGTTCTCCAGCGGTGGGTCCGGGGCCCCTGATGCCGATGGAGGCATGGTTACGCTCCGGACGGGTGCGACAGCCATTTCCTGCGGGAGAGACGTGAAAATGACGCCGAACGGCATCACGTGCGCGGTCATATCGGGGAATCGGGAGCTCCGACAGCGGCTGGCGAAGGCGCTGCGATCCCTCGGATCGCTGGTGGACGTGGCGGCGGACCTGGAGCGCCCAGGCTCGGAGCTGGACGGCGAGTCGCTGGCGAGCGTCTGGGCGGTGCCCCATCTGGATCTGATCGTCGCCGACCTGGGCGACGCGAGCCCGGCGGCGTTCCGGACGCTCCAACGGCTGAGTGCGGACCGGCCTTCGGTGCCGCTGCTGGCCGTGGGCCCGCCGCTCGCCGGGCCGGGGCTGCTGCAGGTGATGCGCGCGGGCGTGTGGGAGTACATCCCCACGCCCGCAACCGAGACGGAGCTCACCGCGGGGCTCGACCGTCTGGTCCGGCGGCGTCGTGCGGACGAGCCCATGGACCCGGCCGAGATCGGCCGGCTGGTGACCGTCTTCTCGGCGCGCGGTGGGGCGGGGGTGACGACGGCCGCGGTGAACCTGGCCGTGCAAATGCGTGAGTCGACCGGGCGGCGCACGCTCCTGGTGGATCTGGACGTGGACTTCGGAGCGGTCTCCATTCTGACCGGAGTGAAGCCCCGCTACAGCGTGCTGGACCTGCTTGGCGGAGTGCAGCGGCTGGATGGGCCGCTGCTGCGGTCGCTGGTCGAGAGCCACGAGTCGGGCATTGATGTCCTGTCCGCGCCAGCGGACCTGCCTCCTGGCGGGGCGGCGCCGGAGCGCGGCGTGACGGAAGCTGTTCTGGACTTCCTCCGTCAGTCCTACGAGGTCGTGATCGTGGACGCCGGCCGTCCCCTCTCCGGAGCCGCGCGGGTGGCCGTGGAGCAGGCCGACTGCATGCTGATGCTCGTCACCCCCGACGTCGCGGCGCTCCGGAACACCGCGCGGCTGCTCGGCGCGCTCGGGCTCACGGGCCGGCCGCGCACAAGGCCGGTGGTGCTGCTCTCGAAAGCGGGAGATTCGGACGACGTGACAGCCCGGGAAGTCTCGCGCGCGCTCAACATGGAGGTGAGCCAGCGGCTCCGCCGGGACGACGTCGCCGTTCAGCATGCCCTGAACCACGGGCGGCCGGTAGTGATGAGCGGTGGCCGCTCCGTCTATGTCCGCGACATCCGGTCCCTGGCGCGGATGCTGGGCGATCAGCTGTTCTCCCCCGCGGCCGCGGCAGGCCCTGTCCGCCAACCGCCTCGGGGGCGGCCGGGGGCCGATGGGCTTCGGAACACGGGCGTCACCCGGCGAAGAGGAATGCCCGGACGGACGGGGGGCGTGGGATGATGGCCGCCCGGCCCCGAGCGCGATTTCGCCGCGGCCGCTCCTTTTCGGGAAAAACGTCGCTCGCCCCTTGCGAATTCGGGCACCCTGGTCCCACGATATGCACGTAGGGCAGCCGTTACTCATCCGGAGAAAGCAATGGCCAGCACGCGCATCCGCGTCATCCTGAAGTACGTGGAGATCCTGGACAGGAAGGACCTGGACGCCGAGGGCGAGTTCGTCTTCCAGTTCAAGGGATCGGCGGGCGGGACGCAGCAGACGACGCGGATCCCGGCGAAGGGCCACCTTTCCATCTCGGACCACCCGTCGATGAACAAGGTGACGCTGGACACGGTGGTGTTCGAGGGCGAGGTGGCGGACGACCAGACCTTCGTGCTGGAGGCGAGCGGGGAGGAGCTGGACACGTTCTCCGCGAACGATCAGCTGAACCCGTACCGCCGGGAGTTCGCTGGTCCGGTGGCCAGCTACCTTGGGAGCCACACGCCGTGGGACCAGGGCACCGACGACGTCACGGACCCGGAGCAGCTGGGCGACTGGCGCTTCGCGTTCGAGATCGAGGCCGCCTGACTCCGACGCCCGTCCGCGTACCACCGCCCCGCGCGCCAGGCTCTGACGCCGCCGGCGGAGCGGCCTGGAGGCCCGTGCGTGGGATCGTCCACGCCGGGCCTCATTCGCTCAAGGCTTCTCGCCCGTGGGCGGCAGGGTGGTCATGGCAGTGGCGGGATCGCGCTCCACGCGCCAGAGCGGGAACGTCGCCAGAGCGGTGGAGCCGTAGACCAGCCCCGAGAGTGCGCCCTCTTCCGAGCCGAGGAGGCGGTCGAAGAAGTTCCACCGCGGCAGCCCGTACCCCCGGGGCTCGAGCAGCGAGAAGACGAGCCGGCCGAGCGGCTGGGCCGTGCTGACGTAGTAGGCCCCGGCGGGGACGGTGACCCGTGTCGGCGTCCAGGCGCCCGCGGCGGCGAGCAGGTGGTGTCCCTGGAACTCGTCCGCGCTCCAGCGCAGGCTGTCGACCCGGAAGGCCTGCGCCGCGCCCTCCCATTCGCGCTCGAGCCGGCGAACCTGGATCCCGTGCAGCCGGATCAGGTCGGCGATGGCTCCCTCGCCCGGCGGCAGGAAGTAGCCGCCCGGCAGCTTCTCGGTAGCGGTAGCGGTGAACCGGTCGTACACGGGAAGGTCGAGCGTGTCGTACCCCTCGATCGGGGTGAAGCGTGGGCGCCCCGAGGGCGACGTCCCGCTCTGCCGCATCCTCCGCAGCACCACGGGCTCTGTCCCTCTCCCGGCTGGCTGGTAGGCCACGGCGAGGTCGGGGCGGGGGGCGTCGCCGGCTCCCTCCATCGTGGTCCGGCGGTCCGCTTCCGCTTCGAGCGCGCGGATCTGGTCGGCGTGAGCCGCGACGTAGTCCAGCACTTCCGCCACGAAGTCGTGCGTCACCTTCACCCGCGTCCGGAAATCGGCGTGGGAGTAGGCCTCGCTCAGGATCGCGATGCGGCCGCGGAGGCCCACGTAGTTCGTCCCGTACCACGCCAGCGGGGAGTATGTGGTCCACGCTGTGGGCGCGGTTGGGTCGCGCACGTTCCCGTATGGGAACACCGGCTCACCGTACCTGCGCTGCATCGCCGCACGGACGGCCGGGAGCAGCGTGTCCTGGGCGAAGGCAATGGGCCCCGGGGGGCCGTTCGGGTCCAGCCCTGGCGAGTAGGTGAGGAGGTAGCCGTGGAGCGTGCCGTCGGTGGTATGGAGGTCCATCATGACGGCGGGATCCCACGTGTCGTAGACGCGGGCGAGGGACGCGCGCGTCTCGGGTGCTTCGGCCTTCAGGTAATCGCGGTTGAGGTCGAGCTTAAGCCCGTCCGGGCGCAGCCCCACCAGGGGCGGTCCGTCCTGCTCGGGGCGGTGCTCCTCCACCGGGCCGAACGCGTCGTTGCCGTCGGCGTTGTAGACCGGAGCGACGAGCAGGATCAGCTTCTCCAGCAGCTGGCGACGCGGCCCGGCCAGCTCCCGGAGCAGCTGCTGCACCGCTTCCTTCCCCTCCACTTCGCCGCCGTGGATGTTGGCCTGGAGGTAGACCACGAGCTTGCCGGAGCGGGCGGCGTCCCGCGGCGACGTGATGAGCGGCTCGGACGCGACGGCGAGAAGGAGCGGACGCCCCTGGGCGGTCCTCCCAATGGTCCCGACTGTCAGCGGCGCGCCCGTGGCCTGGAGGCTGTCCAGGAACGCCGCCACCTCCGCCGTGGTGGATGTGCGCTGATAGTCCGTCCGCTCCGGAACGGTCAGGGGCGACTGTTGCCCACACGCCCGCCCCGGCAATGTCGCCAACAGGACGCCCATCGCCAGCCCCGCCGGTCCGGTCCATCGCCACCCGCGCATCCTCATCGCTCCCCTCTCTCTCCTCCGGGTCGATTGCCGGCGGAGCGTACGCGCGCCGCCGTCGGCGGGCAAGCGTCCGCCGGAGCAACGGGCGGGACGAGCTACGGGGCCGCCCGACCGTCCGTGCGGACGCCGAGTCGGATGTCGGGTCGCGGTGGCTTCAGGTATCGGGCGAGGAACCGGTGGATCTCGCGGCGGACCTCCCATGCCTCCTGGGTGTCGAGCCTCGGGGCAAGCGGCCGGGGCAGACGGGTGCTCGCGGGCGCTGTGCGGGGTGCCCGGGGGTTGACAGTGGCCAGCCGCGAGAGCAGCGTGTCACCGGCTCAGAATGTCCAAGCCCGCGGCCAGGGGGGATTCCGGGAGCCGAGGGGTCATCTTCCTCGAATCATGGAAGTGTCTGATGGCGGACCAATTGCCGTACGAGCCGTACATCCCGGCAGACCAGAGTCCCAAGGAGTTCTCGCTCCGCGCAGTCCTGCTCGGGGTGGTCATGGCGGTGGTCCTGGGCGCTGCCAACGCGTACATCGGGATGGTGGCCGGCCTGACCATCGCGGCCACCTTCCCAGCGGCCGTCGTGGCCATGGCGGCGCTGCGGCCCATGGGCGGGACGATCCTGGAGGAGAACATCGCGCGCACCACCGCCTCGGTGGGCGAGGCGCTGGTGGCCGGCGCGATCTTCACGATCCCGGCGTTCGTGATCACGGGCGTGTGGACCACCATCAACCTCTGGATCTCGACGTTCATCATGATGGTGGGCGGGATCCTGGGCGTCCTCTTCGTGATCATCCTCCGTCGGACGCTGGTGGAGGAGTCGGGACTGCCCTTCCCGGAGTCCATCGCGGCTTCCGAGATCCACAAGGCGGGGCAGGCGGGCGCGAGCGGAGGGAAGTACCTGCTGGCCGCCGGCCTGATGTCGGCGTTCATCGAGCTGCTGAAGAACGGCTCGGGGATCCGCGTGCTGGCTTCGGAGATGACCGGCTGGTGGGGCTGGGGCAAGGCCATGGGCGAGCGCATCGGCGGCCCGGTCGGCTCGACCTACACGGGCGGCATGTTCGCGTCGACCCCCTCCGCTTCGCCTGCGCTCCTGGGCGTGGGCTACATCATCGGGCCGTCGCTCGCCGCCGTCGTCTTCGCGGGTGGCGTGCTGGGGTGGTGGTGCCTGGTGCCCGTGATGACGTTCGTGAACCGTGACCTCATGGCCGCTGCGGCGGCCAACGGCTACGGCGCCACGGCCATGGGCGTGGTCTGGCAGCAGCAGGTCCGGCCCCTCGCCGTGGGGACCATGGTGGTGGGCGCGGCGTGGACGCTGTGGAGGATGCGGAAGAGCCTCGGGCAGGGCTTCGGCCGCGTGTTCGCCGACCTCCGCAAAGTGACGCCGACAACGCAAGCGCCGAACCGTCACGAGACCGATATCCGCTACAAGTGGATCGTATTCGGGATCTTCGGCCTGCTGATCCCGATCGCCGTGCTCTACTACTACTTCACGAAGAGCTTCGGCGGATCGATCCTGGCCGCGCTGGTCATGGTGGTGGCCGGGATCCTCTTCGCGGCCGTGGCCGGGTACCTGGTGGGGCTGATCGGGAGCAGCAACAATCCCATCAGCGGACTGACGCTGTCCACGCTTATCCTGGCCGCGCTGCTCATGGTGGCGATTGGCCTGAAGGGCGACCAGGGGGTCCTGGCCGTGCTGGGCGTCGCCGCGGTGGTGTGCACCGCCATGGGCATCGCCGGGGACATGATGCAGGACCTGAAGGTCGGCCACATCCTGGGCGGCACACCGAAGAGCATGGAGATGGGCGAGATGATCGCCGTGATCGCCGCAGCGCCCGCCCTCGCCTTCGTGCTCGCGCTGTTGAGCCAGGCATACGGCTTCGCGGGCGCCCCGGGCGCGAACCCGGCAACGGCGCTGCCGGCTCCGCAAGCGGGTCTCATGGCGCTGGTCAGCACCGGCATCATCAACGGCCAGATGCCATGGCCACTCTTCATCGCCGGGATGCTGTTCGCGGTCATGCTGATCCTCGTGCGTGCGCCTTCCGTCATGCTGGTGGCCGTGGGCATGTACCTGCCGATCTGGAGCACGTTCGCGATCTTCGTAGGCGGCGTGTTCCGCTGGATCGTGGACCGGCTCATTGAGCGGCGCCACGCCGCCGCGGGGCCGCGGGCGAGGGCGGAGAACACGGGCGTTCTGGTCGCTTCCGGGCTCGTCGCCGGGGAAGCACTCATGGGAGTGATCATCGCCGGCATCATCGTGGCCAATATGCATCTCCCCGTCCTCGTCAGCAGCCCGCTGGCCCGGGGGCTCCTCGGCCTGCTGGTGTTCCCGCTGGTGCTCTGGTTCTTCTACAGCACGGCGAAGCGGGAGGCGGACAAGGTGGCGTGAAGACGGTCTGCGTGGTGCCGGGGCGAGCCGTCCCGTCCGCGCACGACCGAAACCAGGGCAGCGAGAGAGGCCCGGCCGGGGCATCGGCCGGGCCTCTCTCACGTCCGGCCGCCGCGTCCGTGCCCGGCACCCGCCGTGGGGGCCGGAGGTCGGCTCACCGACGGCCGTTCGCTACCAGGTGGCGGCGAGGCTGAGACCGATGGAGATGGAGAGGTCGTCCGGCTCCACGTCGGGCGCGGGGGTGCTGTCGCGCTGGTAGAGCACGTTCCCGGTGACCGCGAGCTTCGACGTGAGGGCGAGCCGCCCGGCGGTCTGGGCTTCGATCAGGTAGTCGTTCGCGCGATCCCACGCGGGCTGGTAGAAGAACACCTGCTCGAGGCGCGTGCCCTCCCGGAACTGGTGGCGGGCCCGGGCCCGCCAGCTCCAGCGGGCCGTCCGGTCGAGACCGTCCTCGCCCGGCTCGGTCACCTCGAGCTGCTCGTAGCTGTAGAGCACCGCGCCGCTCAGCGAAACTTCGTCCCAGTCGCTCTGGTAGAAGGTGCGCTTGATGCCTGCACCCCCGTCGGCGCGGACATCGAGCTTGCGGAACGGGTCCTGCTCGACGGTGGTGAAGATGAACGGGGACCAGCCGGCCGACGGGAACAGGTCCAGGTTCAGGGACCCGCGAATGTTGCGAGCCACGATTTCGCCGTCGCTGCGGCCGTAGCGGTAGCGGCCTTTGAAGGAGATCTCGTACTTCTCGGTCTGGAGGTGGGTGATGCCCAGCTCCGTGGTGAGCACCGTGAGCTGCTCGTTCCCGGCGGCGCTGTTGAGGGAGAGGCTGATCTCCGCGGCCCACGGGTCGGGCGCCGCCGGGGAGTCGGCGGACTCCTGGGCGCGGGTCATGCCGGGCGAGAGGGCGAGGACCAGGAACGCGAGTGAGGCTGTGGTCGTTTTCATGGCGGGTAGATGAACGGTGACGGCGTGAGTCGTCAAGCCGGGCGTGACGGGGCCGGCGCGGCAGCACCGGGGGTGGTTCTGATCCCCGGCTGGATGGATGGCGCCGGGTTGTTTCGCCGGATGCGTCGCCGCCTGCGAGCGGAGGGGCTGGACGTCGACACGTACGTGCTGGAGCCGAGCACGGGGGCGGCGCCGCTGGACGGCCTGGCGCTCGGCCTGGCTCGGTTCATCGACCAGCGCTTCGGCCCCGAGCGGCCGGTGTCCATCGCCGGGTTCAGCATGGGCGGCCTCGTGGCCCGCTGGTACGTCCAGCGGCTGGACGGGCTGCATCGCGTGGAGCGTCTGATCATGCTGGCGACGCCGCACCACGGCAGCTGGCTCGCCCGCCTCCTGCCGCTTCCCGCCATGCGCCAGATGCGGCGCGGGAGCGAGTTCCTTCACGATCTCAACCGCGACGCGGGGGCGCTGGCCCGGGTGGCGGTCTCGGTCTGGTCGCCGCTCGACCTCATGTCCTTCCCGCCCCGCACATCGGTGCTCGACGGGGGCGAGACGTGCCGGATTCCGGTCGCGTGGCACGGTTGGATGCCCCGCAGCCGCCGCGTCATCGACCTGGTGGCGGCCAGGCTGACGGATCGCTGATGGTCGCCTCCAGCGCCTTCCGACGCTCCGGCGGCGGATCGCCGTTCTCCAGCACGAAGGTCACGACGCGAGGGAACAGGTCCGGGGCGAAGGCGCCGGCGCTCGTGGGGAGGAGTCGGATCAGCGCGGCCATGTCCTGCGCCACCTCCCCCTTCCGGCCGAGAATGCCCGGGAGATGGAACCCGCTCAGGAGGCGGATGTAGCGGATCTCCGCGGCCTCGGGCGCTTCCGCCACCGCGGAATCCATGAGCGCGAAGCCGTCTCGCAGCGCCCGTAGCCGAGCGGGGGGCCACCCGCCGTGCTTTCCGCGCAGCGCCGTGAACGAACCCGCGTACGCCCGCAGCACCAGGTCCAGCCGAGACGACGGCGCCGGGCGACGCCGCTCCCTGAGCGCCCCGATCGCCTCGAGCCCCGCGTCCACCGCCCGCTCCTCGTCCACGCCCAGTTCCCACAGCCGGCGCACCGCGTCCAGCGCGGCATCCGCCGGGGCCCGCGGCAAGGAGACGGCCGACACCGACGCCGGTCCGACCACCAGCGCGGCGGGCGGGCCGGCTTCGGCAGAAATCGCGGCGGGCGCATGAACCGGGGCGGGCATGGGCCTGGCCGGCGGCGCGGACTGCGAACCCGGCGGCGTCTGGGCCGCGACCCCGGCCGCGGCGAGGAACGCGACGAAGACCAGGCCGAGGGCGGCGGCGAGGCGGACGCAGGAGCACGGCCTTCGCCGCATCACCGCGAGTCGCCGGAGCGCGGCGCCGCCCAGCCGCAGCTTTGTCCGCAGCGTCGTGTGGGCCCGTCGCGTGAGCGTGTCGTGCCGGGTCCGTCGGATGTCGTCGTGGATGCCTCGATACAGCGCCGCCGCCACGGCCACGGGCCGCCGGAAGAAGCCGGGGAGGAGCGGGATCGCAGCGGCGGCGACGTCGTACTCGGCTTCGGCCGCGTCGAGGAGGCGCTCGATCACGGCGCGGAGCCCGTCGCCCGGGGCACCAGCCTCCATCATCCGGACCAGGTCCGCGCGCGAGAGGCTCTCCTGCGCCAGCCATTCGGCCGGGATGTACACGCGCCCGACGCGGAGGTCCTCGCCCACATCGCGGGCGATGTTCGTGAGCTGCATGGCGTGCCCCAACGATGACGCCCGCGTGAGCATCCAAGGGTCGCGGATGCCGAACAGCTCGCACAGCCACAGGCCGACCACCGACGCGACGCGGTACGTGTAGCGTCGCAGATCCGCGAGCGTCGCGTAGGAGTCCCCTCGCACGTCCATGCGCATCCCCTCGATCAGCTCTGCGGCGTAGCCGAACGGCACCCCCGCGGCGCGCATGTCCGACATGACTCGGTCCGCCAGGTCGTTGCCGGTGCGCTCCCCGCGATAGGCGCGGCCGGAGACGTCGAGCCAGGCATCCAGGCGCGCCTCCAGCGCCGGCTCGGGCAGCGCCCCCCCGTCCCCCGCGTCCCCCCCGTCCACCAGCTCGTCGGTGTAGCGACACCAGGCGTATACGCCCGCCACGTGGCGGCGGCGCGCCGCCGGGAAGAGGCGCGAGGCGAAGTGGAACGAGCGGGCGTGGGTGCGCAGGAGGTCTTCCCAGCCATCGACCGGCGGGAGCGCGGCCGCGGCCCGCTCACGCGCCGGCGAAGGGATCGCCTCACGCGCCGGCGAGGGGATCGCCGCCGCCGGCGCCCGCGGCCCATCGGGCCGGAGCATGGCAGCGGCCTCCTCGGCCCGGACGATCCAACCGCCGAGGAGCTCACCGATGATCGCGTCGCCCGGCAGCAGCTCGCCGGCCTCGGCGGCCACGCGAACGGCCTCGTCGCGGAGCCGCTCCACGGCGCGGTCCACGGGGGCCGTCCCAGCGTGGTCGGGACGGCCGAGCCGCCGCATCACCTCCTCCGCCGGGAGATGCCCATGGGCGTCCACGAACTCCAGCGGCCACGTCCACAGGCCCCGCCCGTGATCCGCCAGCGCCGCCTTTCCCCCGCCCGCACCCGGACAGTAGTCGAGGAGGTCGTCCAGCATCTGGTAGACCAGGCCGATGCGCCGTCCGAGCTCGTAATGCCGCGGCGCGGCGGGGTGCCCCGCCAGCACCGCCGGCGCTGCCAGCGCGGCGCCGAGCAGCTCTCCCGACTTCCCCAGCAGGATCTCCTCGTACTCGCCCGGACCGGGCGGCCGGCCGGCCACCGCCTGCGCCCGCTCCCCCGCAACCGTCCGCTCCACCGCGCGGGCGAACCGGTCGACCCACGCCAGGCTCCGCGTCGCCGCGGCCAGCCGGTAGGCCGAGGTCAGGAGATGATCCCCTTCCACCAGCGCCGCCCCCACCCCGCGAGCCGCGACCACCGTGGGCGCCCCGCGGCGAATCGGCGCGCCGTCGATCACATCGTCGTGCAGCAGCGATGCTTCGTGCGCCAGCTGCACCGCGCCGAGTGCCCGCCAGAGCCGGAGCTCCTCGGGCGAGCCCGGCGCCGCGGGCGCGATCCGGCGCGAGGCAGCCCACCCCACGAGAGGTCGGATCCGCCTGCCCTCCCAGGCAGGCACCGGCATCCCGGCCGCCCTCAGCTCCTCCCCCACCCGCGCCAGCCCTTCGGCTACGCGCGACGATGCGCCCGCGAGCACGCTCCTCGACCCCTCTCCCCGCCCCGCAACGGCGCCGCCGGGCCCCCTCATCACCGCACCACCTCACCGCCCGACGACGCCGCTGAACGGACCACGGACAGGACCGGTCCACGCGGGCTCCGCCGCCACCCCACCAGCGCGACCACCCCGAGCACCGCCACGGGCGCCAGCACGGCGCCCCACAGCCCGGCCGCGGCTGCCAGGCCGAGCGGGAGCACCAGGTTGGCCGTGTAAAAGCCCGCCAGCCACGCCGGCGACACACCCGACAGCCAGCTCCGCCCACCCGTCCCCTCCAGCACGCCCATCAGTACCAGCCCGGTCACGTACCACCCCACCACGTTCGTCAGCGGCATCCCGTAGTACGGCCCGCGCTCCCCCCACGCCCAGTATCGCGTCACCTCGCTCATCGCCGGGTCCAGCACCAGGTCCCACGCCAGAAGCAGCAGCGAACCCGCCAGCAACCGCGCCCAGCGGCCCCGCTCCCGCATCACGCGCAGCGCCAGACCGTACGACGGAACTGCCATGTAGAACCAGCTCAGCGGGATCAGCACTGGCACCAGACCGAGCCACTTCACACCCAGCAGAGACGTGTATTGGTATGGCCCGAACGGAACCCCCCACGATGTCCCCAGCAGCTCGCTTCCCAGGCTCGCCGCGTACACCAGAGCCAGCGACGGAAGCCACGCTGGCCCCGCCCGCCGCCACAGCACCACTCCCAGCACGCCCGCCGCCAGCAGCACCTGACCGCGTCCGAACAGCCCGAACGACGCTGCGTAG
The DNA here is from genome assembly GCA_963798845.1 of uncultured Gemmatimonadales bacterium. Lineage (GTDB taxonomy): Bacteria > Gemmatimonadota > Gemmatimonadetes > Longimicrobiales > RSA9 > CAVUKA01. The sequence continues at coordinate 1,120,875 of CAWCUS010000006.1, forward strand.
AAACGCGCCGCGCCCACACCCATCGCCGCCACCCGCGCCGGGTCCCGGCCGTACAGCGCGTACCCGCCCGCCGCCACCAGCGCGAACGCCGCCAGCACCGCCACCCCCGCCACATCCACCCACTCCGCCCGGCGGCGTCCTTCCACGTTCGTGGGCCCGCTCATCCGCCTCGCTCCGTTTGTGTGGACAGAACGAATAGCGAGGCGTCTATGTATTGTCAAGGTTTAATCTGATCCTATCTTGACGCAGACGGGCCGGGCACGTAGGTTCGGGCGAGATCTGGAGGGGCGGGCGAGCGGGTGTCGAAGTGTTGCGGCGCGAGGCCGAGCGGCGGGTCGGGGCGAGGAGAGGAGAGCGGGATGGCGCGAGCGGGGGAAGGGCGGCACCCGATGGGCGTAGTCGTGCAGCGGACCGGGTTGTCGCCGCACGTGCTGCGGGCGTGGGAGCGTCGGTACGGTGCGGTGGCGCCGGGGCGTACGGAAGGTGGACAACGGCTGTACAGCGATGCGGACGTGGTGCGCCTGGGTCTGCTGAGGCGGGCGACGGAAGGGGGCCGAAGCATCGGGAGCGTGGCCGGGCTCGCGCTGGAGGAGCTGGTGGCGCTGGTGGGGGAGGATGTTGCGGCGGTGGGCGCGAGCGGTGCGGGCGGCGGTCGGGACGTCGGGTGGTATCTGGGGGCGTGCGTGGCGGCGGCGGAGGGGATGGACCCGGTTGCGCTGCGGTCGGAGCTGATGCGGGCGGTGGTGCGACTGGAGGTGGACGGCTTCGTGACGGGTGTCGTGGGACCGCTGCTCGAGAGGGTGGGTTCGTTGTGGGAGTCGGGGTCGCTGCGACCGGCGCAGGAGCACGTGGTATCGACCGCGGTTCGGCAGGTGCTGGACTGGCTGCTGAGCCAGCTTCCGTCGGAGTCGGGCGCGCCGCTGATGGTGTTGGGAACGCCGAGGGGGGAGCTGCACGAGTTCGGGGCGATGCTGGCGGCGGTGGTGGCCGCCGACGCGGGCTGGCGGGTCCTGTACCTGGGCCCGTCGCTTCCGGCGGCGGAGATCGCGATGGCGGCCGAGCGGTCGGGTGCAGGGGTGGTGGGGGTGAGCGTGGTGGCGGCGGAGGGCGGGGAGGCGGTGGAGGAGCTGCGGGCGCTGCGCGGGCGGCTGTCTGCCGGGATCCCGTTGCTGGTGGGCGGGAGGCAGTCGAGGGGGTGCGAGGTAGGGGGCGTGACGCGGGTCCGCGACCTGGCGTCGCTGCGTGAGGTGCTGTCGACCGCGCAGGGGGGAGTGTCGTGATGCGGGCAGTCGTGATCGGGAGCGGATTCGGGGGCCTGGCCGCGGCCGTGCGCCTCCGGGCGAAGGGGTACGCCGTGACGGTCCTGGAAGCGTTGGACCGGCCGGGCGGGCGAGCGCGGGTGATCGAGAAGGACGGCTTCCGTTTCGACGCGGGTCCGACGGTGATCACCGCGCCGTACCTGCTGCACGAGCTGTTCGAGCTGCTGGGCCGGGACTCGCGCGACTATTTCGAGCTGGTGCCGGTGGATCCGTTCTACAGGATCCTGTTCCCGGACGGAGCGACGTTCGACTACGTCGGGGACGAAGGGCGGCTGCTGGCGCAGATCGAGGCGCTGAGCCCGCGGGACGTGGACAACTATCGTCGTCTGGCGGAAGAAGCGAAGCGGATCTTCGACGTCGGCTACACCCGGCTGGCGGACCGTCCGTTCCACCGCTGGACGACGATGGCGCGGGTGATCCCGTCGATGGTGCGGCTGAAGAGCTATCGCAGCGTGCACGCCCTTGTTTCGCGCTACATCAGGGACGAGCGACTGCGCCAGGCGTTTACGTTCGAGCCGCTGCTGGTGGGCGGGAATCCGTTCGACGCCCCGTCCCTCTACCTGCTGATCCACTGGCTGGAGCGGAAGTGGGGGGTCCACTTCGCGCTGGGCGGCACCGGTGGGATCGTGGAGGGGCTGGTCCGGCTGCTTGAGGAGAACGGGGTGGAAGTGCGCCTGGCGTCGCCCGTGGAGGAAGTGGTGGTGCGGGACGGAAGGGCGAGGGGCGTGATCACCGCGGACGGAGAGCGGGTCGATGCGGACGTGGTGGTGAGCAACGCCGACCCCTCCTGGGTCTACCGCCACATGCTGGCCCGGTGCGACGCGCCCCGGGGCCGGCGACAGGCGTCCCGCATGCGGTCATCGCCCAGCCTGTTCGTCGGCTACTTCGGCACCGACCGCGTGTACGACCGTCTCGCCCACCACACGATCGTGCTGGGCCCGCGCTACCGTCCGCTTCTCGACGACATCTATCGGAAGCGCGTCCTCGCCGACGACTTCTCCCTCTATCTGCACGCGCCCGCCCGCACGGATCCGGGCATGGCGCCGCCGGGGCGGGACGCGTTCTACGTCCTCTCGCCCGTGCCGAACACGCGTAGCGGCGTGGACTGGAGCGCGCGGGCGGACGGCTATTTCGACCGCATCCTCGAGGTGCTCGAATGGCGGCTCATGCCGGGGCTGCGCGACGCCGTGGTGACACGCACGGCCATGACGCCGGCCGACTTCGAGCATACGCTGCGCTCCGTGGACGGTGCGGCGTTCGGCCCCGAGCCGATGCTCACCCAGTCCGCGTGGTTCCGCTACCACAACCGCGCGCCGGACGTCGACGGCCTCTACTTTGTCGGCGCTGGGACACACCCGGGAGCCGGCGTGCCGGGGGTGCTGTCGTCTGCACGCGTGCTGGACCGGCTGCTGCCCGCGGCATAGCCGGCCCCCGGGTGCGGTCGCTTCGACTGGCCCGGCGCTTGCCCGGCGCACGGGCGGATTCGGCGAGGGCGAGGATCGGACCGGACGGAGGCGTCGCGACGTGAAGAAGAAGTGGTGGCTGGCGGGCGGCGCGGCCGCGGCTCTGGGCTATGCGGTGCTGGTGGAGCCGCGCTGGCTCGAGCGTCGCCACGAGAGGATCCACATCGCCGCGCTGCCGTCGGGGCTCGAGGGGCTGCGCCTGGGGGTGCTGTCGGACCTGCACGTGCGCGGGCGGCGTGAGGCCGGCCTCGTCCGGCGCGCCGTGCGCGCGCTCTCGGCGGCCAGGCCGGACATGGTGGCCGTGACCGGAGATTTCGCCGAGGACGCCGAGGGGCTGGAGCTGGTGCTGGACGCGCTCACGCCGCTGTCCGCCCAGCTCGGCGTCTATGCCGTGCCGGGCAACCACGACTTCAAGAGCGGTATCGAGCGCTGGCACCGCGCAGTGGGCCGCCGCAAGGCGATCACCGACCTGACCAACCGCTACGTCGCGCTGGAGCACGCCGGCGGCCGCGTGTGCGTGGCCGGTGTCGACGACCTGGTCGAAGGCGAGCCCCGCCTCGTGCTCCCCCCGCCCGCGACGCGGGACCTGACCATCGTCCTCGCCCACTCCCCCGATCAGGCCGAGCGCTGCCGCCGATCCTACGACGCCGTGGACCTCATCGTCAGCGGCCACACCCACGGCGGGCAGGTGCGCCTCCCGGTCGTGGGAGCACCCGTCAACTCCGCCGAGAATCCGGACCTGTACGAGGACGGGCTCCGGCGCCGTCCCTGGACCCAGGTCTACACGTCGCGCGGCGTCGGAACGTCCGGCTTCCACATCCGCTTCATGGCTCGACCCGAAGTCTCCGTCCTCGACCTCACCCGCGCCCCGCGCCCGCCTCGCTGAGCCGGCCCCCCCTCCCCCCCTCGCTGAGCCAGGCCCCGCATCGCTGAACCGCGCTCCCGCCTCCTGTCGACGGCCGGCGGTCAAACGGCACCGGGAGGAGGCCATTCTCTTCTGGCCCTCCTCCTGCGCTCCGGGCATATTGTGAATCCCTTCCGATGCCGGACTCCGTTCACCCTCACCCGAGAGGCCGCATGAGGATCAGCGACATCCTCCACACCAAGGGCAGCGAAGTCATCTCCGTCGCGCCGAACCAGACGGTCCTCACGGCGGTGCGCATCCTCTCCGAGCACCGGATCGGCGCGCTGGTGGTGCGGACCGGCGACGAGGTGCTCGGCATCCTGACCGAGCGCGACGTCCTGGACCTGGCGGCGGGTGACCCCCGAAGAGTCGAATCCACGCGCGTGGAGGACGTGATGACGTCGGACGTGCTGGTGGCTGTCCCGGAGGACGACCTCGAGTACGTCATGAACATCATGACGGAGAACCGGGTGCGCCATCTTCCCATCGTGGTGGATGGTCGGCTCGAGGGGATCGTCTCCATCGGGGACGTGGTGAACGCGGTGCGCCGCGGCATGGAGGCGGAGAACCGCCACCTCAAGGACTACATCCACGGGGTGCTCGGCTGACCCGCTGGCTCACCGCCCTGCTCTCGCGGGCCACCGGCCGGCTCGCGCGGATTCCACTGCCGGGGCCGCTCCGCGGACCGCTCCTCGGGGCGGCCGCCTGGCTCCTCCGCATGGACCTGGGCGAGGCGGAGGCGCCGCTCGGGGAGTTCCGCTCGCTGGACGACCTCTTCGTCCGACGCCTGAGGGCGGGCGCGCGCGCGTGGCCGGCCGCCGAGGGTGTGGCGGCGTCGCCGGTGGACGGCGTGGTCGGAGAGGCGGGCCGGGTCCGCGGTGGGCGGGTGCTGCAGGCGAAAGGGCGCTGGTACACGGTGTCCGAGCTGCTTGGCGACGACGCGCTGGCCGACCGCTTTCGGGGCGGGAGCTATCTCACCCTCTACCTCGCGCCCCGGCACTACCACCGGATCCACGCGCCTGTGTCGGGGCGGATCCCGTGGGCGCGCCACATCCCGGGCAGGCTCCTGCCGGTGAGCTCGCCGGCCGTGCGCCGGTTCGATCGGCTGTTTCCGCGGAACGAGCGGCTGGTGGCGCTGATGGAGCCCGCGGCGGAAGTCGAAGGCGTCGGCGAGGAGGCCGTCGCCGACGGGGGGGCCGGCGCCGTGGCGGTGGTCGCGGTGGGTGCGTTCAACGTGGGTCGCATCACGGCCGACTTCGACGCGTCGCTGGTGACGAACCGGGCCGGGGTCCGGGCCGAGACCCGGCGCTACGAGCCTGCGGTGCGGGTGGAGCGTGGCGAGCCGCTCATGGCGTTCCACCTCGGCTCGACGGTGGTGCTCCTGTTCGAGAGGCCGATGGCGCTGCGGCAGGATCTGGAGTCAGGCGGCGAGATCCGGCTGGGTGAAGCGCTCGAGACGTTGAGGAAAGCGGGTCGCGGGGTCTAGATTCTCCGCATGGAACCCAGCGCGAAGGACCTGATCGAGCTGATCCGCTCGTCGGTGATCGGAGCGGACGAGGCCATCGAGACGCCGTACGGCTTCCGCCGAATCACGTACGCCGACTACACGGCGTCGGGGCGGTCGCTCTCCTTCATCGAGGACTTCATCCGCCGCGAGGTCCTGCCGCTCTACGCGAACACCCACACGGAGACGTCGGGCACGGGCCGGCAGACCACGCGTTTCCGCGAAGAGGCGAGGCGGATCATCAAGGACGCATCCGGCGCGGGGCCGGAGGACGTTCTGATCTTCACGGGCTCGGGCGCCACGGGCGCGGTGCACACGCTGCTCGAGGTCCTGAACCTCTGCCTCCCCAGCGACCTGGCGTCCCGTTACGATCTGATGGGAGAGATCCCGGAAGCGGACCGGCCCGTGGTCTTCATCGGTCCGTACGAGCACCACAGCAACGAGCTGCCCTGGCGCGAGTCCATCGCCGACGTGGTGGTGATCCACGAGGACGCGGACGGCCGCATCCACCTGGGCGAGCTGGAGCGCCGGCTGGAGGAGTTCGCGAGTCGGCCGCTGCGCATCGGCAGCTTCTCCGCCGCGTCGAACGTCACCGGGGTGGTCACCGACGCCGGCGCCGTCTCTCGACTGCTGCACCAGCACGGCGCGCTGTCGTTCTGGGACTTCGCCGCCGCCGGGCCGTACCTGGAGGTCGAGATGAACGGCCACGGTGACCCGCTCGACTACAAGGACGCCGTCTTCCTCTCCCCTCACAAGTTCGTGGGAGGCCCGGGCACGCCCGGGGCGCTTCTCGCCAAGCGTCGCCTGTTCACGAACCGGGTGCCCGGCCGCCCGGGCGGCGGAACCGTGGACTTCGTGACGGAGAGCTACCACCGCTACATCGACGAGCCGGAGCTGCGCGAGGAGGGCGGAACGCCGGCCATCATCGAGTCGATCCGCGCCGGGCTGGTGTTCCAGCTGAAGGAGGCGGTGGGGACGACAACGATCCATGCGCTCGAGGACGGCTTCACCCGACGGGCCATCGAGGCGTGGGAGCGGAACCCGAACCTCGACGTCCTCGGCCCCCACGAAGCGGACCGCCTGGCCATCATCTCGTTCGCCGTACGCTACGCAGGCGGGGGGCACGTACACCACGACCTCGTGACCGCCCTGCTGAACGACCTCTTCGGCATCCAGGCGCGCGGCGGCTGCTCGTGCGCCGGACCGTACGGCGCACGGCTGCTCCACATCAATGGGAAGCAGCTGGACGACCATGTCCGCAAGATCGAGGAAGGGTGTCGCGGCCTCAAGCCGGGCTGGACCCGTGTCGGCTTCAACTATTTCATCTCCCGGGACGAGGCCGACTTCATCCTCCTCGCCGTGGACTGGGTGGCCACCCACGGCTGGAAGCTGCTGCCCTACTACGACTTCGATGCCGGTACAGGGGAGTGGAGACACCGGGACTGGAAGGCGCACGCCCCCATGAGCCTGCACGACGTCCGTTACGACGGCGGGGCCCTCCGCTTCCGATCCCACCACACGCGCGCCGATGAGGGCGCATTCGAGGATTACTTCCTCGCCGCCGACGAGATCCGTCGCCGTGCCGAGGAGGAGATACCCGACATGGCTTTCGAGCCGGTCAGCCTCGAGCCGGACTTCGAACGGATGCGCTGGTTCCCGCTGGCCCACGACGTGGTGGAACGGATGCGGGCCGAGCGGGCGACCGCGGCACGCGGGTAGGCGCCCGCGGCCGTAGAACCCGGGCAGCCCGGCCGGCGGCCGAGAACCCGGGGCCCGGCCGCGGCGCGGTAGAACCCGGGCTGCCCGGCCGGCGGCGCCGTAGAACCCGGGCAGCCCGGCCGGCGGCCGTAGAACCCGGGCAGCCCGGCCGCGGCGCCCGGCCAGGCTTCGATCCGGTGTCCGCTGCAAAAAGGACCGAACTGTCCTCGATCGAGGACAGGTTCTGCCGCGTGGCTCCGTGGCGGCGGGCTCGACCTCCGTGGCACCGCGCTTGCCACTACAGTGCGGCCGAATCCGATTCTGTCCCCGTGACCGGGAGTGGTGGATATGCTCAAGTCGATACGATTGCCACTGGCCGCGGTGGCGCTGGGCGCGGTGCTCGGCACCAGCGCGTGCGCGAGTTGGAACAACAAGGAGAAGGGCGCCGTGATCGGCGCCGGGACGGGCGCGGCCGTGGGCGCCGTGGTCGGCAACCAGGTCGGCTCGACCGCGAAGGGCGCCATCGTCGGCGCCGCGGTCGGCGGTGCCGCCGGGGCGATCATCGGTCACCAGATGGACCAGCAGGCGAAGTCCATCGACCAGAACGTCGAGGGAGCGACAGTCTCGCGGGTGGGCGAGGGAATCGTGGTCACCTTCGACAACGGCATCCTCTTCGATTTCGACAGCTCGAACCTGCGCTCGACGGCCAGAGAGAACCTGGGCGCGCTGGCCGACAACCTGAACAAGTACCCGAACACCGATGTGACCATTCTCGGCCACACCGACGCGACGGGCTCGGACTCCTACAACCAGGCGCTCTCGCAGCGTCGCGCGGCATCGGCCGCCCAGTATCTTCGCTCCATGGGCGTGGGCGACGACCGGATTTCCACCCGCGGCCTGGGTGAGAGCGACCCCGTCGCCTCCAATGACAGCGCCGAGGGCCGGCAGCTGAACCGCCGCGTCGAGGTGGTCATTTACGCCGACGAGGCGTGGCGCAACGACCTGCAGCGGCAGAACCCCGGCCGGTAGCGCGCATCACAGCCGGAACCCACGGGCCCGGACGGCGGGATGATCCGCCGTCCGGGCCCGCGTGCATTGCGGCGCCCGGTCGGGCGGTCAGGGTCGCGGCGGCCGGCGCGGCGGGTGCGGTTCTGACGGTTCGTTCGGTCTTGACCGAATTTAGTGCGCCCATTAGGGTTGGAGGCCCGTTCGCGGGGGGCAGGCGTGGTGTGCCCGAGGGGCAGGCGTGGTGTGCCCGGGGGACAGGCGTGGTGTGCCCGAGGGGCAGGCGTGGTGTGCGGCGGGGGGCAGGCGTGGTGTGCCCGAGGGGCAGGCGTGGTGTGGCGGGGGCAGGCGGGTGTGGCCCGGGGGTCAGGCCTGGTGTGCCCGGGCGGATGGAGGTGTGACCGGGGGCGGCGGCGGGCGGGCGTACGAGCCGGGTGACGGATTCACTCGAGGTGGAGAGAGTTCGGTCCAGGTGGAGAGAGATCGCGGGTGAGGAGTGGCAGCACGGGACAGAGCGAGCGTCGCGGAGGCGAGGAATTGGGCGGAGCGAAGGAGATCGTCGAGCGGACGGGGCTGAAGTTCGAGGCGGATGGGCTGCCTCGGATCGCGGGCCGGATCCTTGGATACCTGCTGCTGGCGCCGGAGCCGAAGTCGCTGGACGCGCTTGCGGGCGAGCTGCTCGTGAGCAAGACGAGCGCGAGCACGAACGCGCGTCTGCTGGAGAGAGCGGGCGTGGTGGAGCGGGCGTCGCGGCCGGGGGATCGAAGGGACTACTACCGGATCACGGAGGACCTGCACGCGCGTCTGCTGGACGTGCGTCTGCGGCAGCTGCAGGACACGCGGGACCTGCTGGCGGACGCGCTGGAGGTGGTTTCGGGGGACGACCCGGTGGTGGAGGCGCGGCTGCGCACGTGGGTAGCGTTCCACACGCACATGGTGGAAGCGGTGTCGGAGGCGTCGCGGGAGTGGCGAGAGAGGTACGCGAACGAGGACGCGCCGGGCCGGGGGGCGGCCGGGGGCGGAAAGGCATAGAGGCAATGGCAAGGAAGTGGGTGTGGGTGGCCCTGGCGCTGCTGGGCGTTTCCGGCCCGGTGGCGGCGCAGGAGGCGGCGGCAGGGTCGTCGCCGGATACGGCACAGGGGGCGGTGGCGCTGAGCGTGGCCGAGGCGGTGTCTCTGGCGCTGGACCGCAGCGAAGAGGTGGGGGTGGCGCGGGCGCGGCTCACGGGCGCCCAGGCGCAGGCGCGGAAGTCGTGGGCGGCGGCGCTGCCGCAGGTGAGCGCGCAGCTCGGCTACACGAAGACGCTGCGCTCGGTGTTCCAGAACGTAGGCGGGGGCTTCACGCTGCCGGACAGCCTCAAGTTCGACCCGAACCCCAACGCGCCGCTGGAGCAGCGGGTCAGCTACCTGGAGGACAAGGTCCCATCGGCTGCGTTCGGCGCGCTGGGCCAGCTCTTCAGCGGACTCCCGTTCGGGAACGAGAACACGTGGCTGGCGGGGCTGAGCTTCTCGCAGCCGCTGTTCACGGGGGGGCGGGTGCGCTCGGAGATCCAGCTGGCGCACTACAACGAGGACGCGGCGGAGGCGACGTACGAGGAGGCTGCCGGGGACATCGTGCTGCAGGTCAAGCAGGCGTACTACGACGCTGCCCTGGCGCGTTCGGCGGTGGAGATCGTGGAATCGAGCGTGAAGCTGGCGCAGGAGCACCGGAACGACGTGCAGCTGCGCTACGAGGCTGGTCGGGAATCGGAACTGGACGTGATGCGGGCCGAGGTGGAGCTGCAGAACCTGCGGCCGCAGCTGGTGCAGGCGAAGAACGCGGTGGAGCTGTCCACCCTGAACCTGAAGCGGCTGGTCAACATCCCGCTGGACGCGGACATCGCGCTCACCACGTCGATCGTCCCGTCCGGGGGCGCCGAGGCGTTCGACTCGGGGCTTCCGGGGCTGGACGCGGCTGCGGAGCAGCTGAAGCAGAGGGCGTCGGTGCGGGCCGGGGAGGCGCAGGTCGCGATCCGAGAGGAGCAGGTGGACATGGCGCGCGCGGCGTACTTCCCCACTGTATCTCTGACGGGGAACCTGTCGCGGCAGGCGTACCCGACCACGCTGCGGTTCCCGAGCGGGGGCGACTGGCGGGACGACTGGACGGTGGGCTTTTCGATCCAGTGGCCGGTGTTCGCGGCGCTCCGGGACGCGCAGGTGGATGCGGCGAAGGCGCAGGCGAAGGAAGCGGAGCTGCAGCAGAAGCAGCTGGTCGAAGGCGTGCAGGTGCAGTACCAGCAGGCGCTCGGCGAGCTGGAGCGGTCGCGTGCGCAGATCGAAGCCGCGCGACGCACGGTGGCGCAGGCGGAGAAGGTGTACGAGCTGACGGAGATGCGGTTCCGCGAGGGGCTGGCGACGCAGCTGGAGGTCTCCCAGGCGCGGCTGTCGCTGCAGCAGGCGCGCCTGAACGACGTGCAGGCGTATCACGATGCCTATGTGGCCCTGGCCCAGGCGCAGCGGGCGCTGGGCACGGGCGTGGAGCTGGTGGAGCGATGACCGGACGGGGCGATCACGGACTGGGACGTGAGATGAAGCGAGCGATGAGGGTGAAGATCCACGCCGGCGTGGCGCTGGCCGCGCTCCTGTCAGGGGCGGCAGCGTGCGGCGGGAACCGGGGCGCGGAGGCGGAGGGCGGCGGCCAGGAGACGGTCGTGGCGTTGTCGGCGGAGGACGTGGCGACCGTACGGACGGACACGTTTCAGACCGGCGTGGTGGTCAGCGGCACGCTGGAGCCATACCGGGACGTGGAAGTGCGGGCGCAGGTGCCCGGCACGGTGATGGACCTGCGGGTGGATCGCGGAGACGCGGTGCGTGCGGGCCAGCCTCTGGCGCGTATCGAGGCGGCGGGGATCCGGGGCGCGGCCGCGAGTGCGAGGGCCGGCGTGGCTTCGGCGGAGGCGCAGGTGGCGCTGGCGCGTCGCCAGCTCGATTCCTCGCAGAAGCTGCACGACGCCGGGGCGCTCTCGGATCTGGAGTACCAGCAGGCGCAGGCGGCGTTCGAGGCGGCGCAGGCCCAGCTGGCGGCGGCGAAGGCGCAGGCAGCGGGCGCGAACGAGTCCGCCCGCCGCGCCACGGTGACGGCGCCGATCTCCGGCGAGGTGAGCGAGCGCACGGTGAACGAGGGCGAGGCCGTGAACCCCGGCCAGGCCTTGCTGAGCATCGTGGACGCGACGCAGCTGGAGCTGGCCGGGCAGGTGGGGGTGGACGAGGCGCTGGAGATCCACCCCGGGATGACCGTGGTCTTCCAGGTGGCGGCGTTCCCAGGGCGCACCTTCGAGGGGAAGGTGGCGCGGGTCGAGCCGACGGCCGACCGTACCACGCGACAGGTGGGGGTGTACGCGCGGCTGCCCAACGAGAGCCGCAGCCTGGTGGGCGGTGTGTACGCCACGGGACGGATCCTGACGGGCGGCAGCGAGCTGGCGGCGGTGGTTCCCACGGGCGCGGTGCGCGGTGAGGGAGCCGAGCAGTACGTGTACGTGATTCGCGATGGCGTAGCGGTGCGCCAGCCCGTGGTGGTGGGCGGCACGGACGTCGCGGCCGGCACCACGGAGATCACCCAGGGGCTGCAGGATGGTGAGACTGTGATCGTGAGCCCGGGCGAGATCCGGGATGGAGAGGCGGTGCGGATCGGCGAGGCGAAGCCGCCGGTGGCCGAGGAGGAGCAGTAGCATGGCGCACGAGTCGCGGAAATCGCCGGAAGCGGGGGCCCAGCGCGGGGAGGCGCGGAGCTCGGGCGGTGGCGGTCTGAGCGGGATCGCCATCCGGCGACCGGTATTCACCAGCATGATGGTGTTGGGGCTGGTGGTGCTCGGGATCTTCAGCTTCCGGAAGCTGGCGATCGACCAGTTCCCGAACATCGACATCCCGATCGTCGTGGTGCAATCCGTCTACCCGGGCGCGAGCCCGGAGGCGGTGGAACGGGAGGTGACGCGGCGGCTGGAGGAAGCGTTCAACCCGGTTCAGGGGGTGGACCGGATCACGTCCGTGTCGCTGGAGGGCGTGAGCCAGATCATCATCGAGTTCGACCTGGACCGGAAGGCGGAGCAGGCGGCGCAGGACGTCCGCGCGAAGATCGACGGCGTGCGGAGGTCGCTCCCGACGGAGCTGGAGCCGCCGGTGGTGCAGACGTTCGACCCCTCGGCCCAGCCGATCCTGTCGCTGGCGCTGTCGTCGAGCCGGCTGAGCGCGGCGGAGCTGACCCGGCTGGCGGACGAGGACATGCGCCGGCGCCTGGAAGCCGTCTCGGGCGTGGGGCAGGTGCAGATCGCGGGTGGGCTCGCCCGTGAGATCCGCATCAACCTGAACAGCGAGGCGATGCAGTCGCTGGGCGTCTCCGCCAACGAGGTCATGGGCGCCCTCCAGCGCCAGAACGTGGAAGTGCCGGCGGGGCGCCTGGAACGCGGAACGCGCGAGCAGCTCGTCCGGGTCACGGGCCGGATCACGGATCCCGCGCAGTTCGCCGACATCATCCTGGCCACGCGGCAGGGGCAGCCGGTGCGCCTCGGCCAGGTGGCGACCGTGCGGGACGCCACCGAGGAGGAGCGCTCGCTGGCGTTCGTGAACGGCGAACGCGCCGTCGCCCTCGACATCCTCAAGGTCTCGGGGGCCAACACGGTGCGCGTCGCCGAGGACGTGAAGGCGGAGCTCGAGCGGATGAAGCCGACGCTCCCGGCCAACACGCGGGTGCGGATCGTCCGGGACAATTCCGAGTCGATCCGGGCCATGGTGAACGACGTCATCCACGAGCTGCTGCTGGGGGCGCTGCTCACCGTTCTCGTGGTCATGCTCTTCCTGAACGACTGGAAGGCGACGGCCATCACGTCGCTCGCGCTCCCGGTCTCGGTCATCTCCGCCTTCATCCTGATGAACGCGCTCGGCTTCACGCTCAACATGATCACCCTCATGGCGCTGTCGCTCTCGATCGGGATCCTGATCGATGACGCCATCGTGGTGATCGAGAACATCGTGCGGCACCGCGAGCTGGGGGAGAACCATTTCAACGCGGCGAAGTGGGGGACGAAGGAGATCTTCCTGGCGGTGATGGCCACCACGCTGACCATCGTGGCCGTGTTCGTCCCGGTGGCGTTCATGGGCGGGATCGTGGGCCGCTTCTTCTACCAGTTCGGACTCACGGTCACGTTCGCGGTGCTGGTCTCGCTCTTCGTCTCCTTCACGCTGACGCCCATGCTGTCGGCGTGGTGGGGCGTCGAACCGCACCAGGAGGCGAAGGGGGTCTGGCGTGTGGTGACCCGGCCCGTCGTCGTCTTCAACGCCTGGTTCGATCGCCAGGCGGACCGCTACCGCGGCGTCATCGGCTGGGCGCTCCGGCACCGCTACGCCACCGTGGGGATCGCGACGGCCGCATTCATCGGCTCGTTCATGCTGTTCCCGTTCATTGGCGGCGGCTTCATGCCGGATTCCGACAACAGCGAGTTCGCCGTCACGTTCGAGACGCCCGAGGGGTCGTCCATCGACTACACGCGGCGGAAATCCGAGCAGCTGAGCGAGCTGCTCCGCTCGATCGACGGGGTGGACTACACCTACACCACCGTGGGGAGCGGAGCCACCGGCACCGTCACCTCGGGGCAGGTCTACGTGGCGCTGAAGCCGCGCTCGGAGCGCGACCGCTCACAGGACGAGCTCATGGTCGCGGCCCGCGAGGGGATGGCGGGGCTCTACGGCATGAAGACGGCGGTGGTCGACGCCGGTGGCATGGGCGGCGCGCAGCAGCCGATCCAGGTGAACGTGCGGGGCCCCGCGGTCGCCATGCTCCAGCAGCTGTCGGACAGCCTGGCCGGGCGCATGGAGCAGATCCCGGGCGTGGTGGACGTGCAGACGTCCATGGGCGAGCCGCGACCGGAGTTCAGGGTGGACGTGAACCGGGACGTCGCGAACAAGCTCGAGCTCGACGTGGGCCAGGTGTCTGCCACCGTGCGGCCGCTGCTCGCCGGCCAGACGGCCACGACGTGGGAAGATCCAAGCGGTGAGCTGCGGGACGTGGTCGTCCAGGTGGCGCCGTCCGAGCGGGCGTCGCTCGAGGACCTGCTCACGCTCCCCATCGCGACATCGGTGCACCAGGATGGCGGCTCGTCGGTGACCGTGCCGCTGGGGCAGGTCGCCACGATCCGTCGCGGGACGGCTCCGGCCGAGATCGACCGACAGGACCTGCAGCGCGTGGCCACGGTCTCGGCCGGCGTGGCGCCGGACCTGTCCGTGGCCGAGGCGTCCTCGGCGATCCGGCAGGCCATTTCCGGGATGGACCTGCCGCCGGGCTACTCCGCGCAGTTCGGCGGCGAGACGGAAGCGCTCCAGGAGACGGTCGGGTACGTGATCGAGGCGCTCGTCCTCGCCATCATCCTCATCTTCCTGATCCTGGCGAGCCAGTTCGAGAGCTACACGCAGCCGCTCGCCATCATGGTCAGCCTGCCGCTCTCGCTCATCGGCGTGCTGCTGGCGCTCCTGATCACGAACAGCACCCTGAACATGATGTCCATGATCGGCGTGATCATGCTCATGGGCCTCGTGACCAAGAACGCCATCCTCCTGGTGGACAACGCGAACGAGCGACGCACGCTGGGCAGGGACAGGCGCACCGCGCTCATCGAGGCCGGCCGCGTCCGGCTCCGACCGATCATGATGACCACCGCGGCCATGATCTTCGGGATGCTCCCCATCGCGCTGGGAATCGGCGAAGGCGGCGGCTTCCGCGCGCCCATGGCGCGGGCAGTGATCGGCGGGCTGATCACGTCCACCATGCTCACGCTCGTCGTCGTACCCGTGGCCTACACGTTCATGGACGACTTCGGCACATGGATGAAGCACCGCTTCGTCACCGCGGAGAAGGAGCACGCCATCCAGGAGGAGCTGGAGCAGTCGGGGCTCAGGCCCGAGCCCGTGTGGGGTGAGACGGGCGCCACGGCCTGACCCGACGGAGCCGCGGAGGACGGCCGGCCGGCGGAGCGCGTCTCGGCTCCGGGTGACTGCCGCCTCCGCGGCTCATACGTTCGCGAGGATCTCCATCACCACGGTGCGCAGCCCGTCCAGGACGAACTGGACGCCCACCACCATCACGAGCAGCCCCATGAGACGGGTGACGACGTTGATTCCCGTCTGGCCCAGGAGCCGGAAGAGGCCGGGACCGGCCAGCAGGACCACGAGGCTGACGACGAGCACGGCAGAGATCCCGGCATACACCAGCCCGACCTGAAGCGGGCTCGTGGTCTGGCCCATGAGGGCGATCACCGTGGTGATGGCGCCGGGACCCGCCAGTGTCGGGATCCCGAGCGGCACGACCGCGACTCCCGTGCGATCCGCGCTCTCGGCCTCCTCCTCTTCGGTCGTCTTCGAGCGCGACCGCCTGGCCTGCAGCATGTCCCAGCCGATGCCGAAGAAAAGGACGCCGCCCGCGATGCGGAAGGCGTACGTGGTGATCCCGAAGAAGCGCAGGATCGCGGTGCCGAACCCGGCGAAGATGAGCAGGATGGCGGCGGCGGTGACGCAGGCGAAGATGGCAGTCCGTGCGCGCTGGCCCGCGGTCATCTCTTCCGTCAGACCGACGAAGATGGTGAGGGCGCCCAGGGGGTTGACCATGGCGAGGAGGGAGCCGAAGACGACCGTGGCGAAGGCGACGAGGGTGCCGTCGCCGGCCGGCACGCCACGCGCGGCACCGCCGGCTGGCTCGGGTCGCGCGGCGACGACGGCGAGGCGGCGGCCGTCCGGGGAAACGGCGAGGCGTGTGAGCCCGCGCAGCCCGAAGCGGGCGAGGTCGCCTACCTGTCGCCAGCTGCGGGATTCCGGCTCGAGCTGGTAGATGCGGCTGCCGTGGGCAGTGACCACCGCGCCGTCCGGGGTCCAGGCGTGATACTCGTCCTCCCCGAGCAGCGGCGCCAGGGTCCGGGTCTCCCCGCTGTCGAGGTCCAGCTCGCGCAGCCACCATCGCCCCCCGAGCTGCTGCGTGAACGAGACGGCGTTCAGGCCTGGGACCGGCTGGAGCGAGCGCCCGATCCCTTCCGCCACCGTCCGCTCCAGCCCCGTGCCCAGGTCGGCGATGCGGAGCGTGGCGGGTTCCCCGAGGATGTAGAGCGCCACGCGCTCCGGGGTGACCCACGCGTGATAGCCGATGGAGTCGATGTGCTCCAGGAGCAGCTGCGGATCGCTCCCGTCCGCGGCGAAGGACCAGAGGCGCTGGACGGAATCGGCGTCCACGCGCACGACGGAGAACCGGTCGCTGCCGGGGATCGGAGTGGGGGAGTATTCGGATTCACGCGTGCGGGTGAGCCGGAGTCCGGTGCCGGTGGCGAGATCGAACCTGTAGCTGTCCGCCTGGTCGTTGCGGATCGAGGTGTAGAGCAGGCCGCGTCCGTCCGGCGTGAACGCGGGCTGGTTGTCGTAGCCGGCGCGGTCGGTCACCGCGCGGGCGGACTGCACCAGCACGAGGCGGTCTCCGGACCGCTCCATCGCCAGGAGGTGGATGTCGCTCACGTCCTGGGCGAGGCAGGAACGGGGGGAGAGCGCCAGCGCCACGGCCGCTGCAAGCGCGATGGCGACGATGTCGGGCGGCGGGCGCATCATGCCGCGCCGCCCGGTCACGCGCTTCGGTCGGGATCGATTCATCGGGTCGGGCGCTCCGGGCCTCGGGTCGCGGGACGTGATGCGCAGGATGCTACGGGCGGAGGACGCCGGCTGCCAGGGGCGGGAACGCGCTTGCCACGCCGGACCAATGGTTACAGACTTCGCGCCGTGAACAGCATCGACCAGGCCAGACGCCCGTGAGGACCAGAGTCCTGCCGAGCATCGCCGAATGGGAGGTCCGGGGCAAAGCGCGCCGCGGCATCTGGGAGCGGCTGACCCCGCCGCAGCTCTTCATTGCCTCCTTCGCGCTCCTCATCCTGGGCGGGACCGTGGGGCTGAAGGTGCTTCCGAACCTCTACACGGGCGAGCCGCTGTCGTGGCTCGACGCCCTCTTCACCTCCACGAGCGCCGTCTGCGTCACCGGTCTGATCGTGGTGGACACTGCCACCTACTTCACCTTCTGGGGCCAGCTCTGGATCCTCGTGCTCGTTCAGCTGGGCGGTCTCGGGATCATCACCTTCACCACCTTCATCATTCTGGCCCTGGGGCGCCGGCTGTCGCTGCGCCACGAAGCGCTCGCGGGTGCGGAGATCGAGCTGGGGGAGGAGCTGGACCGAAAGCGCCTCGCGTACGACATCCTGCGCTTCGCTTTCGCGCTGGAAGCTGCGGGCGCACTGATCCTCTACGTCCTGTGGGTGCCGCACTTCGGAATCACGACGGCCGCCTGGCATGCCGTGTTCCAGTCCATCAGCGCGTTCTGCAATGCAGGCTTCTCGACCTTCTCCGACTCGCTCATGGGATTCCAGACATCGGCGATCGCGCTGCTCACCATCACGACGCTCATCGTGGCGGGCGGCATCGGATTCCTGGTCCTCGAAGAGCTGTACCTGCGGCGCAGATCGTGGCGTGACCCCCGCGGAATGCGCCTTTCCCTTCACACCCGCCTGGCCATCGTCACCACCGGCCTGCTGCTGGCGCTCGGCACTGCGCTGTACCTGATGTTCGAGTGGAACGGGGTGCTCTCCCACATGAACGTGGCCGACCGCGTCAGCAACGCGCTGTTCATGAGCGCCACCGCCCGCACGGCCGGGTTCAACAGCATCAACTACGCGGCCGCAGGCGACGACACGAACTTCCTCACCATCCTCCTCATGTCCATCGGCGGGTCCCCCGGCTCCACCGCGGGCGGAATCAAGACGACGACGTTCGCGCTGATCGGGCTGCTGGCGTTCGCTCGCCTGCGCGGCGACCAGATGGTCTCCATCTGGGGCCGGTCGGTGCCGGAGGAAACGATCCAGCGGGCCGTGGGGCTGTTCGTGCTCGCGTTCGCGGTGGTGACGTTCGCCATCTTCGGCTACGCCCACACGGAGCTGCGCGGCGCGGCCCACGGCGGCGGGCCATTCCTCGCCCATATGTTCGAGGCGGTGAGCGCGTTCAACACCGTCGGTCTCTCGCTCGGCGCGACGCCGCACCTTTCCTCCAGTGGACGGTTCCTCACCGTCCTTCTCATGTTCGTCGGACGCGTCGGACCGCTGGTCTTCGCCGCCGCCCTGGCGCGGCGGGCGAGCCGGGGCGCTCGCGTCCGCTTCTCCTACGAAGACGTGGTGATCGGATGAGCACCCGCAGACGAAAGCGATTCGTGGTGATCGGGCTCGGGAACTTCGGGTCCGGCGTGGCGGAGTCGCTCCACGCCAAGGGCCACGACGTGGTGGCCATCGACCTGGACGAGGATGCCGTCGATCGCATCGGCGCGCAGGTCTCCCGCGCCGTGGTGGGCGATGCGCGCCAGCGGGCGGTGCTGGAGCGGGTCGGCGCCGACGATGCCGACGCCGCGGTCGTTTCGACCGGACACGATCTGGCCTCGTCCGTGCTCGCCATCATGGCGCTGCGCGACGTGGGCGTGCGCGAGATCTACGCGAAGGTCATCTCCCGCGACCATGCCCGCATCATGGACCAGCTCGGCGTGACGGAGACCATCTTCCCGGAGCGCGAGTCGGCGATCCGCCTGGCCGAGCGGATCGTCAGTACCGAGATCCTGAACTACATCCGGCTCGGCCGTGACTTCTCGCTCCAGGAGCTGGCCGTGCCGGAGCGCTGGATCGGCAAGTCGCTGCGCCAGCTGGAGCTGCCGCGGCGGCACAGGATCAGCGTGCTGGCCGTCCACGACGTCCTCAACGACGTCATCACACCGGTCCCCGATCCCGACGCTCCGCTGAAGGAGTCGGACACGATCCTGGTGGCGGGGGCGGACGAGGACCTGGCCCGCGTGGCGGAGCGGGTGGAGTAGCGGAGCGGGAGCGAACGCGGCCGTTCCGCGCGGGTGGAGCGAGGAGCGCGAAAGTGAGCGAGCGGCCGGCACACCACGCCCCCGACGGGCGATTCCGCAATCCATGGCCGATGAAGGATCGCGCCGAGGAAGGTGGGCTGGACGTCCTGAAATGGGGGTGGCAGCGGCTGTGGGCCGAGCTGCCCCCGGACCCCGACCCGGGCCGCATCCCCCGCGCCGACCCGCAGGTGGCGAGGCCGGAGCTGCCCGCGGACGCCGACGGGCTGCGCGTGACCTGGCTGGGGCAGGCGAGCTTCCTGCTCCAGGGCCCGGGCGCGAACGTGCTCACCGATCCGATCCTCAGCCAGCGCGCGTCACCGGTCCCGTGGGCCGGGCCCCGCCGCTTCTCGCCGCCCGGTCTCCGGGTGCAGGACCTCCCCCTGATCCACGCGGTGGTGATCTCTCACGACCACTACGACCACCTCGACGCCCGCACGGTCGCCCGGCTGCGCGACCGCCCCGGCGGCGGGGAGACGACGTGGTTCGCTCCGCTCGGCCACGCCGCCTGGTTCCGCAAGCACCGGATCCGGCGCGTGGCGGAGCTGGACTGGTGGCAGGAGGCTGCCTTCGAGAGCACTGCCGGCCCGCGCGTCGAGCTGCGCGCGCTCCCTGCGAGGCACTGGTGCCGGCGTCACTTCTGGGACACGCGCCGGCGCCTCTGGTGTTCCTGGGCCATCTCCATGGGCGGGCGCAGGCTCTACTTCGCCGGAGACAGCGGCTATTGCCCGGCGTTCGTCGAGATCGGCGGGCGGGAACCTCCCTTCGATGCAGCGCTCCTCCCCATCGGTGCCTACGAGCCGCGGTGGTTCATGCGCACCGCCCACATGAATCCCGAGGAAGCCGTGCAGGCGAGCCTGGATGTCCGGGCCAGGACCATGGTGGCCATGCACTGGGGCACCTTCCGCCTCACCGACGAGGATCCGCTGGAGCCGCCGGTGCGTGCCCGGGCCGCGTGGGACGCCCTGGGCCTGCCCACGGACGCGCTCAGGATCCCTGCCATAGGGGAGACGCTGCGGTTCTGACGCGGGCTCGACGTAGGCGCTCGCCGCGCTCGCGCCGCGGTCCCCTGGCCGTGGCGGGGAGGGGGCTACCGCCCTGGCGTCGGGAACGCCACCACGCTCTCGTGCCCCTCCCTATCGACCGCCGCCACGCCGAACAGGTAGTTGTCGATGACCAGCCCGTCCATGACGTGCTGCATGGCTTCCTGCTCCCCGTCCCACGGGATGAAGATCCAGTGGGTCCACTGGGGCGCGGTGGTGAGCCGCCAGTAGATCTTGTACCCCGCCAGGTCCGGCGCGGGATTCACCTTCCAGCTCAGGCGGGCAGCGGGCTCTACCGCGCCCGCGATCCGCACCGTGTCCGGCTGCGGAGGTGCCCAGGCCAGCGACGCCAGCACGGCCACGTTCACGCCGGTGAGCTTGCGGGCGTAGTCGAAGTCCACGCCCTCGATGACGTCGCCGTAGTGGATGCCGTTCTCCACTCGGACGTCCTGGTGCTGCCGATTGTAGTTCTCGTGCGTCTCCATGATGCGCACGGCGGGGAAACCCTGGTCGTTGAACGGCTTGTGGTGGCCGCCGCGCCCGAAGCGGTCGAGGCGGTAGACCATCATCGGCTTCAGCATGGCGGCGAAGTAGTCATCCGCGATGCGGGCGACGTAGCGCGCGAGCTCCCGCGACGGCCCGTCCACCTCGCCGCCGTAGAAGCGCAGCGCCTGCGTGGTGCGCTCCGTGTCGGTAACCGGGCGAGGCTGGCTGAACACGCGGAAGGACGTGTTGTCGATCACGCCGTCGATCCCCTGCACGTTCCCGATCATGTCGTTGTTCAGGACCGCGTCCAGCTTCCACCCGGCATCCTTCGCCTTCCTGGCCAGGTCCTGTCCCCCGAACAGCCCCTGCTCCTCGCCGGAGAGCGCCGCGAAGACGATCGTCCGGTCATAGCGGTGCTTCGTCATCACCCTCGCGGCTTCCAGTGTTCCCGCCAGACCGCTGGCGTTGTCGTTCGCTCCGGGGCTGTAGGCCGTGTCATTCATCACGTCCGACACCCGCGAGTCAATGTCGCCGCTCATGAGGACGTAGTGGTCGGGCTGGGTCGTTCCCCGGAGTGTGGCCGATACGCTCACCACCCACGTGTCCTGCTCGATCCGGCTGCGCGGGTCCGCCTTCACCAGGTAGGGCTGGTACTCCACGTCCAGGCACCCGCCGCACGCCTGGCTGATGCGCTGGAACTCGGCGTGCACCCAGCGCCGCGCGGCGCCAATCCCATGGGTGGAGGAAAGCGTATCCGAAAGAGTGTGGCGTGTACCGAAATCCACGAGCGTGCGCACGTCCCGCTCCATCCGGGCGGCGGAGACGGAGTCCACCATGGCGCGGATGCGGAGGTCGCGATCGGGCGGCGAAGTGGGTGATTGCGCGGCGGCGCGGGCGACCGGAACGACAAGCGCGAGGATGAGGGCGTCGGCGAGAGCCGCCGCCGAGCGAAACCCGGGTCGGTGCATTTCGGTATGTCTCCTGTTCAGGCGTGTACCGGGATGGAAAATGGACGCGCCCGGGGTGCGTTTGCAAACGGCCGGGGCAGGAGGCAGGTTCGGATGCAAACGTCCGCGCGTGAAGAACCATCGATGACAGGGGCAACGCTCGTGATCCGAACCATCACCGCCATCATCCCGGCCACGGTCGCGACGATTCTCATCACGGCCGTGTCGCTGGCGGCGCAGGACTCGACGGCGGCCGTGCCGCGGTCGCACCCGTTTCAGCAGGGCGTGCGGTACCGCATCGAGGCGTTCGAGGACGACGGGAGCGATGTCCTTCGCGGACGGGCGAAGCTCACGTACACGAATCACGCGCCCACGGCGCTCGAGCGGCTGTACTTCCACCAGTACCTGAACGCGTTCCGGCCGAACAGCGCGTGGGCGGCGTACGACCTGGAGCACGGGGACCGCGAGTACCAGGACCTGGCCCCGGCGGATCAGGGCTTCGAGCGCCTGTCCGGCTTCACCGTGGACGGGAAGGCCGTGGCCGCCGTCTATCCGGGGTCGCCGGACTCGACGGTGTTCTACGTCGAGCTTCCGCAGCCGCTGGAGCCCGGAGACAGCCTCGTGGCGGAGATGGACTGGACGGCGCGGCTGTCGACGCACCCACGGCGCCAGGGGCGCAAGGGGCGACACTACGACTGGGCGCACTGGTATCCCCGGATCGCCGTCTACGGACCCGGCGGCTGGGAGTACCGGGCGCACATCCGGCCGGGCGAGCTGAACGGCAACTTCGCCACCTACGACGTCACCATGGACCTGCCCGAGGACCAGGTGGTGGGCGCCACCGGCCTACCCCTCGAGGGTGACCCGGGGTGGGCGGCCGTGGCCGTGCAGGGATCCGAGCCGCCGCGCTATCTGCGCGATTTCTACGACACCGGACCGGCCGACTCTCTCGGGCTGTTGAAGGGGGCCGCGGCGTCCGGCCGCAAGAGGATCCGGTGGCACGCGGAGAAGGTGCACAACTTCGCCTGGAGCACGTCGCCAGACTACGTCTACATGGGCGGGCGCTGGAACGGCCGGCCGATCAACCTGCTCTGGGAGCCGTCGAACACGCGCTGGGACCCGGAGCGCACGATGGCCCAGGAGAAAGCGGCGCTGGACTGGATCGTGACGGTCGTGGGTGAGTACCCGTGGCCCCAGATGACGATCACGGATCGCATCGAGCGCGGCGCCACCGAGTTCGAGATGCTCTTCATGACCAGCGGCGGCGCCATCACGCACGAGACCATGCACATGATCTTCCACGGCGTGCTGGCCAACAACGAGTGGCGGGAGGGCTGGCTGGACGAGGGCATGGCCAGCTTCCTGTCGGATTGGCTGGCGGTGCGGAACGGTGCCGACCCCGATCGCGTCTGGGGTCGCACCATGACCGAGATCGCGCGCCTCGACGCGGCGGGGCGGGGTGAGCCCGTGGGGCTCCCGGGCGCCGAGTTCAGCAGCTACCCGATGTACAGCATGATGACGTACGAGAAGGGCGCGGCCGTGCTCCGCATGCTCCGCTACGTCCTGGGCGAGGACACGTTCCTGCGTGCCATGCACGAGTACTATGACCGCTTCCGCTTCCGCCAGGTCACGGGCCAGGACTTCGAGAACGTGATGGAGTCCGTTTCCGGTCGCGACCTGGACTGGTTCTTCGATGAGTGGATCCGGAAGACGGAGCTCCTCGACTATGCGGTGGGGGACGTCAGCGTGAGTGGCGGCCCGGGCGCCTACACCGTCACGGCCGAGATCATCCGCGAAGGTGAGGCCTGGATGCCCGTGGTGGTCGAAGCTGGCGGAAAGCGGGAGCGGGTCGAGTCGTCCGATCGGGTCCAGCACGTGACGTTCCGGCTCGACCGGAAGCCGGACGCCGTGCTGCTCGACCCCGACCACGTCCTCCTCGAGAACGATCGCGCGGACGACAGCAAGCCGGTGCGGTAGGCATCCGGCCGCGAGATCCGGTCAGGCCTTTCTTGCCGCCTGCCGTCCGGCTGCGGCATATTGCGTCGATGTCACAGTCCGAATCCGACCGTCGCCCCAACCCGATGGTCAATGTCCTCTTCGGGGTGCTCCTCGCCGGCACGCTCCTCTACTTCGTGCCGACGCTCGCCCTCGACGGCTCGGCCGTGGCCGCCGTCATCGCGACCATGGTCTGGGTCGGGGGTCTCGCTGCGCTGTGGGTCCTTTACCGGCGGGGCGTCCGCGAGGCTGCGGGCGCGAGCCGTCGGGAGCGGAACGCCACGGCGCTGTTCCGTCGGGTCATCGAGGAGGGCGGAGAATCGCACCTCCTGCTCGGGCTCCGCGGCGAGCTCCTCTTCGCCAGTCCCAATTTCGAGCGACTGGTGGGTGCCAATGTTGCCGCGCTCCAGGAGAACGGGGGCCTGCTCGACCTGGTGCGGCGGTCGGATCGTCGCCGGGTCCTGCAGGAGTTCGCCAAGGTGAGGCGACAGCCGGGCGCCAGCGTGGCCCTCGAAGTCGTGGTGGTGCAGCCGGACGGCGGCGAGCTCACGGTGGATGTCAGGGCGCTGAACCTCTCGGACGATCCCGACGTGGGCGGCGTCCTGGTGACGCTGCGGGAGGTGACGCCGCGCCGGACGCTGGACAGCGAGATCCAGCACCTGGCCTACTACGACGCCCTCACCGGGCTGGCCAACCGTCGCTTTTTCTTCGAGCACGGCGCCTCCGCGCTCTCCCTTGCCCGGCGGCAGAACCACGTGGCCGCGGTGCTGTACCTGGACCTCGACCACTTCCGGCAGGTGAACGAAGTCCTGGGTCACGAGGCCGGCGACGCGCTGCTCGCGAGCGTCGCCGCGGCGCTGAGCCGAACGCTGAGGGAGACCGACGTCCTGGGCCGCATGGGTGGCGACGAGTTCGCCATCCTGCTCCCGGACATCCGCGATGAGGAGGCCGCGGGCCGCGTGGCGCACCGGATCCTGGAAGCTCTCCCGCACAGCACGGTGGCGGAGGGCCACGACGTGCCGGTGTCCGCCAGCATCGGCGTGGCGCTGTTCCCGGAGGACGCGGCGGGGCTGCAGGAGCTGCTGGAGGCGGCCGACGTCGCCATGTACCGCGCGAAGAGCGCCGGGCTCGGGATCCAGTTCTATCGCCCGGAGCTCCGGGAGAAGATGGAGCAGGGGCTGCGGCTGGAGAACGACCTGCGCTGGGGCCTGGAGCACCACGAGTTCCAGCTCCACTATCAGCCCGTGTTCCACATCGGGACGGGCGAGCGGGTCGGGGCGGAAGGGCTCTCCCGCTGGCGACACTTCACCCAGGGGATCGTGGCTGCCGCCCACTTCATCGGCCTGGCGGAGCGCTCCGGGCTGATCCGCTCTCTCGACCGCTGGGCCATCGCACGTGCCGTGCACCAGCGGAAGAACGAGCCGCAGGACCGCTTTCCCGGCTGGGTCGCGGTCAACCTGTCGCCCCAGTCCCTGGGCGACGCCGACCTCCCCGACTACATCCGCGCCACCCTCGAGCACGCCGGGCTCGATCCCGGCGCGCTGGTCCTCGAGCTGCCGGACGGCGTCCTCGGTCCGGATCCCGCCGACGCGGCCGACCTGGTGTGGGCGCTCAAGAGCACCGGCGCCGGCATCGCCCTGGACGACTACGGCGTCTGGTCCACCTCGCTGTCGCAGCTGCGGCGCCTGCCCGTCGACTTCCTGAAGCTGCACCCGGACTTCATTCGCGGGATCGGCGTGGACCCGGCCGACGAGCGGGTGGTGGAAGCCACCATTTCCCTGGCTCACGGTCTGGGCGCCCGGGTGGTGGCGAAGGGCGTGGAAACGGAGGCCCAGCTGAACTGGCTGCGCGGTGTGGGGTGCGACCT
This sequence comes from uncultured Gemmatimonadales bacterium, assembly GCA_963798845.1. Lineage (GTDB taxonomy): Bacteria > Gemmatimonadota > Gemmatimonadetes > Longimicrobiales > RSA9 > CAVUKA01. Next base: position 1,146,038 of record CAWCUS010000006.1, read on the forward strand.
GATCCAGGGCCACTTCACGGGCGCGCCCGTGCCCGCCGACCAGCTCCCGTCCGGCCGAGACCGCCTGGCCGCCGGGAAGCACGCGAGGCAGTAGAGGCGAGTATGGCGGGAGGGCCGCGGCGCACTCGCGCCGGCGGCCCTCCACGCCGCTCGCTCCGCGCCGGCCGGAACCCCCTCAGTGCCGGTCCCGGAACTCCTGGTACAGCTCGTAGTGCCGGTTGTCTCGGGGGTTCACCTCGTCGCCGGCGATCCACATGCGCTGAACGTGGCTGGTGATCTCCAGGATATCACCGTCGGTCAGCACCAGGTCGGCCCGCTTGCCGGGTGCGATGCTCCCGAGCTCGCCGCCCAGCCCGAGGATCTCGGCCGGTGTCAGCGTGATCGCGCGCAGCGCCACGTCGTGCGGAAGCCCGTACGCCCAGTGCCTTGCCGCGAAGTAGGGCAGGTTGCGCACGGCCTCGACGCCGCCGGTCGCGACCGCCACGGGCACGCCCGCGGCGTTCAACACTGCGGCATTCGCCCACGCCGCCGCGTAGGACTCGTCGCGGTCGCGCGTCACGCTGTTGCCGGTGGTGAGGATGACGGGGATCCGGCGCTCCGCCAGGTCGCTCGCCACGTGGTGGGCCGCCTCGCCACCGAGAACGGCGGCCCGTACGTCCGGGAACTTGTCGAGGAAGAGCAGGAGCGTGCGGATGTCGCGCTCCCGCGACGCTTCGAAGAGCACCGGCATTTCGCCCAGCACCACCGGCACGAGCGCGTCGAGCATGGCCCGATCGCCCCCGTGGACCTGCGCTTCGAACGGCTGGTCGGCCGCATCGCGCGTGGACGGCCGCTGCGCGTACAGCTCCGCGCGCTCGAACAGCGAGACCAGAGCCTCCAGGTCGTCGCCTTCCAGCTTCGGCGCGTCCCACTCGTTCCCTTCCGGCCGCGGGAACTCCACGATCATGGCCGCGCGATCCAGGATCGACAGCTTCGCCGGCGTGTCCCCGTGGAGCTGGATCAGCGACCCGGCGCCTGGAATGATGCTGCCGGACATGTGGGTCAGCGCCGTGGTCACGCCGTTCGCCCGGGCCACGCCGTACGTGGACGAGTGCGGCTGCATTCCCACCATCGCGCGCAGGTGCGGGTTGAACTTGCCCACTTCCTGCTGGTCCGTCGCGGTGGGCACAGAGCCGATCGGCTGCAGCCCGAGCTCCGTGTCGAGGTCCACGAGACCGGGGAACAGCTGCTTCCCGGCGACGTCGATCCGCTCCACCCCCGCCGGCACCTCCACCTCCGCAGCCCCGCCCACGGCCGCGATCCGACCGTCGATCACCACCACGGTGCCGTTCTCGATGGTCTGGCCGTCACCCGTGTGCACGGTCGCGCCCACCAGCGCGAACGACGGCCCCGTCGTCACCCCGGCTGCCCCGCGCGCCGGGGCGCCCTCGTCGGCCGCCCGGGCGGCGGGATCCGCCGGGCCGGCCGGGCCGGCGAGCCCGGGCGACGGCTGCCGGCTGGCCGCCGTGTGCAGCGCCTCGTCGTCCGTGAGAGAGCGCGCCGCGGCCCACGGCACGGCGGCGGCGGCGGCCGCCGTTCGCGTCGGGGGGGCGAGCGTGCGCATCGGGAAGTGCCGGTACTCCGATTCGTGCCCTGCGTCCCAGTAGACCAGGCCGTCCATGATCGTCATCTGGACGCGCGTCGAGCTGTCGAACGGGTCGCCGCTGAGCAGGGCGACGTCGCCCTGCTTCCCCTTCTCGAGTGATCCGACCTTGTCCGAGATCATGAGCTGCTCGGCCGGATACAGCGTGTACATCCGGAGCGCCTCCTCCTTCGGCACGCCGCCGTACTTCACCGGCTTCTGTATCTCGTAAAGGGCCAGCGTCTGGAGCTCTTCACTGTCGGAGTTCAGGCTGGTCAGCACCCCGTGGTCCCACAGGATCGCCGCGTTGTACGGGATCGCGTCGATGGCTTCCAGCTTGTAGTGCCACCAGTCGCTGAACGTCGTGGCGTACGCTCCGTGAGCGGCCAGCTCGTCCGCCACCTTGTAGCCTTCCAGCACGTGCACGAAGCCGTCGATCTTGAAGCCGAACCGATCCGCGACGTTCATCAGCATCAGGATCTCGTCCGCGCGGTACGCGTGGGCGTGCACGCGGATCTTCCCCGCCATGATCTCCGACAGCGCTTCCAGCCGGAGATCTCGCCGCGGCGGAACCCGGAACGACTTCGGGTCCCTGCGGTACCGGTCCCACTCCGCCTGGTACGCCTGCGCGGCCTCGAAGGCCTGGACGTAGATCGCTTCCACGCCCTGGCGCGACCACGGGTAGCGCCGCACGCCCTCGCCGCTCCAGCCCTTGCGCGTCACGTTTTCCCCGAGCGCGAACTTCACGAGCTGCGGCGCGCCCTGGACCAGGAACTGCTCCGGGTCCTTCAACCCCCAGCGCGGCTTGATGATCGCGCTCTGGCCACCGATCGGGTTGCAGCTGCCGTGGACGACGTGCGCCGTGGTCACGCCGCCGGTCAGCGCCCGGAAGATGCCGAAGTCCTCAGGGTCCAGCTGGTCGATCACCCGGACTTCGGGGACCACGGGCGAGGTGCACTCGTTGCTCGTGGTCATGGCGATGTGGGAGTGCGGATCCACGAACCCCGGGATCGCCGTGTACCCCCGCCCGTCCAGGACCTTCACCCCCTGCGGCGCCGCGAGCCTCTGACCGATGTCGCGGATCACGCCATCGCGGATCAGGATGTCCGCGTGCGTCAGGATGGTGCCCGCGGCCGTCCAGATGCTGTCGATGTCCTGGATCAGGAGCGATCCGCGGGGCACGGACACCGCGCCCGGCTCCATCTGCACCTTGTAGTCCGGGTGCGTGAGGACCGTGGGCGTGGCCGCTACCGCGGCCACCTGCGACGGCGCCTCCATGCCGGGTGTGGCCGCCCCCTGCGCCGACACCGCCGATGCCCAGGCCATGGCAGCGATCGCGACGGGCAGCACGCATGCCGTGCGGTTCATCGACCGCCGCCTCGCCCGAATCGAGCTTCTCATCGCGCACCTCCCGGTCCCACCCGCTTTGCGGTCCACCGGGCGACGCCGAGCGGGCCCGCGTCCGCCTCGCCCGACGCCTCATCGCCTTGAACCGTCCCGGTGATCTTCACGTCCAGCGTCTGGCCACCCTGGTCCATCGTGGCCACGGCGGAGATGTGGTCGCCATCAATGGTGCCGTCGCGCACGGGGAGCTTCTGGTCGTGGAGGGTCATGGTGCCCGTGAAGGTGGCGCCGTCCTGCACGATCTCCAGCGTCGCCTCCATGACCTCGCCTTCCGCGTCGACGGTCATCGACCACTCGCCGCCGAAGTCCACCGCTTCCTCCGCCGATCCGGCGCCAGCCTTGCTCGGCGACGCACCTTCCTGCAGACGCCCCTCCACGAACGTGTAGGCCACGCGGCCGTGCTCCGAAAAGAGCGGGCCGCGCGACACCACGAACGTGGCCGGGAGATGCGCCTCCACCCGCGCCAGCTCGGGCACGCCGAAGAGCCGGGCCGGCGTAGCGGTGAGCGCGAGCAGCGCGGCGTCCGGAGACAGGCCGTGCTCCAGGGCCTTCCGCACTCCGTCCAGGATCTCGCCCGTGCCGCCGCTGGTCAGGGCGAAGGTCACGCCCGCCGAGTCGAGTCGGCCGGCGTTCGCGTACCGATCGAGGAATTCGTCCCGCTCCCGCTGTGCGGCGGCGTCGAGCGCCACGGCGCCCGTGTCGCTCTCCGGCTTCCACCGGCGCGGCTTCGAGAAGTCCATCGACACCAGGACCGGGATGCGGCGTCGCCTGAGCGCGTCCGCCACCTTCCAGGCCTCTCCGCCACCCACGATCACCGGGTGGAAGCCGTACTCGTCGGCCAGCTCGGTCACCCGCAGGATGTCGTCGGCGGCGTCCGCCTTGAAGTACACGGGCAGGTCACCGGCCAGGACCTGACGGAGCACTGCCTCGTCCGGGTCGTACGAGGGGAACGTCATGCCGCGGGGGTCCTTCTCCCGCGCCACCAGCACCGCCTCCCGATGGCGGGCGTCCTCGAACGCCTGGCGGAAGGTGGCCATCACCCCGAACAGCGTGCCGGGATAGACACCCGGGGCACCGCGCAGCTCGAACGTGGGGCCCAGCGCCGGCTGCACCACCAGCGCTTGCGGCGTTTCCTCGTCGATGCGGTAGAGGACCAGCGCTCCGCGCCCCGGCATGACCGGACCCGATGGGTACACCGCGGCGGCCACGATCCCTTCCTGTCGCGCGTCGGCGCCATCCTCCCCCGTGGCGGTCAGGTAGTCCACCAGCCGCCGCGACGGCGTGAAGCCGCGCAGCTCCCGCGGCGCGTTCCAGATCTCGATCTTGCTCCGGTCGACGTCCGGGCGGGGGATCTCGGCGTCGGCTTCGCCATTCCCGTCCACCAGCCCGGGGTAGACGAACAGCGAGTCGCCTTCGAGCACGCGAGCGTCGCCGGGCACTTCGACCGTCGGGCCGATCGCCTCGACGAAGGCGCCGCGGACCACGATCGTCACCGCTTCGGTTCGCGCCCCTCCCGCCTGCACCAGGGTCACGCCGCGCAGCGCGTACGCCGCCGGCGCCGGCACTCCCGTGTACTGCGCGCGGAGCGCTCCGGGGGCTCCCGCGAGGGTCGCCGCTGCGGCCGCGCACGCGAGCAGTGCTCTGCTCTGCATGGTTCCGGTCCTGTCTGTGTGGATGGTGGGTCCAGGCAAGAAGAGCAATGTCGGGAGCGGCCGCGGATGGGTCAAGCGAGAGCGGCCGTGCCCGCAGCCAGGCGGTCAGCCCGCCCGGGGGCGTCCGGCGCCAGAGCCAGCGTGGCGCTTGCGATCGGGCAGAGGGCTCCGCCCGACGGTCAGGCCGCCTTCGGGTCCTCGAGCAGCTCTTCGACCTTGCGACGGATGTCGGCCAGCGACGCTGGCTTGGCCATGTACGCGTCACAGCAGCCCGAACGGAGCACCATCTCCGAGTCGCCGCTCTGCGCCAGCGCCGTGAGCGCCAGGATCGGCACGTCGGCGATTTCCCGCTTGATCCAGCGACCGGCTTCGATCCCGCTCATGGAGGGGAGCTGCAGGTCCATGATCACCACGTCCGGTGGCGCCTCGCGCGCGCAGTCGATGGCTTCCTCGCCGCGGCGGGCGGTCACGACTTCGTGCTCGGCCGCGAGCAGGTCCCGCAGGATGGTCAGCAGGTCGGGGTTGTCCTCGACGACCAGGATTCTAGCCATGCGGGTTAGCCGGAGGTCGGTGATACGCGGTGCTTCCGAACGCCATTCCAGTGCACTATGCGTGCCGTGCAAGGCCACAGCCGGGCACCCGCCGCCGCCTTACCCCGGTGCGACTCTGCGCGCGAACGCGGACACCCGCTCCAGCGCTTCCTCCAGGGTGGTCCGCTCGATCCCGAAGCCGATCCGGACGTACCGCCCGAGCCCGAAGTGGGCGCCGGGGACCAGCAGCACGTCCTCTTCGGTTCGGAGCCGCTCCGCCAGCTCCATCGAGTCCAGGGGGAGGTCGTAGGACGGGAGGCAGACCGCGCCCGCGTCGTGTCGCCCGAATCGGAAGCGGCCGGAGGCTTCCGCCCAGGCCTGCACGATCTCCCGATGCTCCCGGATGATGCCGCGGGCCCGGTCCACGATCCTGGGACGCACGTCCTCTCGCAGCGCCAGCGCGGCGAGGGCGTCGGTCAGGGTGCCCGGCGAGATGGTGGTGTAGTCCTTCCTCGCCCAGAGGTCCTCGGTGAGCTGCGGCGGCGCCAGCAGCCAGCCGATGCGCAGCCCGGGCAGGCCGTACGCCTTCGACAGCGAGCCCGTGGCGATCACACGACCGTAGCGGCCGAACAGCGTGGGCGTCGCGGGGCCCGCGATCTCGGCCCCGGCGTAGACCTCGTCGGCAAGGACCCAGGCCCCGACCCGCTCCGCCGCCGCCAGCACAGCCACGATGGCGTCCTCGCTCAGCACGACGCCGGTGGGATTCTGCGGGTTGGTGACCACCACCAGGCGGGTGCCTGGCACCACCCCTTCCGCCAGGTCCGCGGGGTCGGGTTGCCAGCCGTTCTCCTCACGCAGCGGGATCGAGCGGGCGCGGGCGCCCAGGGACGCGGCGAGACCGGGCAGCTGCATGTACGTGGGCGTCAGCACGGCCACGTCGTCGCCCGGCTCCACCAGCCGCCACGCGACGACGAAGTTCGCTTCGGCGCTCCCGTTCGTCACCACCACCTGCTCCGCCGTGGCGCCCGGGTACAGCGCAGCGATCCGCGCGCGCAGCGTCGGCGTGCCGTTGGAGTGGCCGTAGCCCAGCGGCGTGTCCAGCGCCGCTTCCGTCTCGCCGGCCAGCGACAGCAGCTCCCGGAGCGACAGCGGATGCACGCCGCTCTCACTCAGGTTCCACCGCACTGTGTTCTCGTGGTGGGACTGCCAGCGCTCCATGGCGAACGGCTCCATCGCGACTCTCTCCAGACCGGGGCTTCCTTCGCTCGGCCGCAACGTATGGCCGCCCGACGTCCCGGTCCACCCGCTCGCCCGCACGGCGGATGCCGACCCCGCCCCCTGTCACCCGGCGGGCCGCGCGCCTACCTTTCGTGCCCGTCCCTCGCCCGTGCGGGGAGGCGACCGAAGATGCACCCAGGAGCGAGCGGAGGCCCGATGGATGTGACTCTCCCCAATGCAGTCGTCGAGCGGAACGGCGGCAAGATCGTCTACCTGGTCATGGACGGCCTCGGCGGGCTCCCGAGCGAGGAAACGGGCCGGACCGAGCTGGAGACGGCGAATACGCCGAACCTGGACCGGCTGGCCCGGACGTCTGCGCTCGGGCTCATCACGCCGGTGGCTCCGGGGATCGCCCCGGGCAGCGGACCCGGGCACCTGGCGCTCTTCGGGTACGACCCGGTCCGCTACAACATCGGTCGCGGCGTGCTGAGCGCTCTGGGCGTGGACTTCCACCTCCAGCACGGCGACCTGGCCGCGCGCCTGAACCTGGCCACGTTCGATGAGGACCGTAAGATCGTGGACCGGCGGGCGGGGCGGCCCTCGGACGGGGAGAACGCGCGCCTCGTCGCCCGGCTGCGGGGGGCCGTCAGCCAGGTGGGCGGGGTGGAGGTGTTCTGGGAATCGGAGAAGGAGCACCGGGTGGTCCTCGTGCTCCGAGGAGCGAACCTCTCCGAGGACCTGACGGACACCGACCCCCAGGAGACGGGCGTGCCGGCGCTGCCGCTCGCGGCCACGTCACCGGACGGGGAGCGAACCGTGCGCGCCGTGGAGATGGTGCTCGATCGGGCCAACGAGGTGCTCAGCGACGAGCCGGTGGCCAACGGCGTGCTCGCCCGGGGCTTCGCCAACTTCCACCGCTACCCGTCCATCTCGGAGCGCTTCGGCCTGCGTCCCGTGTGCATCGCCCGCTATCCCATGTACCGCGGCGTGTCGCGGCTCCTGGGGATGGACATCGCCGACGCCGCCGAGACCGACGCCGGCAGCATCGACGTGCTCGCCCGCGAGATGGAGACGCACGACTTCGCCTTCGTCCACTTCAAGTACACGGACAGCCGGGGCGAGGACGGCGACTTCGACGCGAAGGTGGCCGCGATCGAGGCCGTGGACGCGCTCGTCGCCCGCGTCGAGGCGCTGGAGCCGGATGTCATCGTCGTCACCGGCGACCACTCCACGCCGTCGCGGCTGAAGGCCCACTCGTGGCACCCGGTGCCGGTGCTCATCGCCTCCCCCTGGTGCCGCCCCGCCGACGTCGACGGCTTCGGCGAGCGCGCGTGCATGCGCGGAGAGCTGGGCATCTTCGAGGCGAAGCACCTCATGACGCTGGCGCTGGCCCACGCCCGCCGGCTGGCCAAGTTCGGCGCATGAGCGGCGGCGACAACGGCGGCGGCGAGCTCGCCTCCCCGGGACCGGCCGCGGACGTCGAGGCGGTGCTCGCCCGCGCCCTCGAGCTCGGCGAGGACGGCCTCTGGGAGGAGATGGCCCAGCTGCTCGCCGACGCCCTCGACCGCGAGGAGGACGACCCGCACCTCCTGTGCTGGCTCGCCGTGGCCGAGAGCGAGCTCGGGAACGACGGCGCAGCGTACGAAGGATTCCGCCGGTGCGTCGACCTGGAGCCCACCGACCCCGTCGTGCTCTCCCTCGCCGGCGCCGGGCTCGCCGAGTTCGACGACCCCGACGCCGAGACCGCCCTCCGCGCCGCCGCCCTCTCCGCGCCCGACCTTCCCCTCGCGCACCTCAATTACGGCGCGTTCCTTTCCAGGAGCGGGATGTTCCACGAGGCGCTCGACCAGCTGCGAGCCGCCCGTGAGCTGACGCCCGAAGACCCCATCGTTCGAGCCGAGCTCGGCGCCGCCCACGTCCTGCGCGGCGCGCCGGAAGAGGCGCTCGACCATTTCGAGGAGGCTCTCGCCCTCGCCCCCGACGACTCCTGGACCCGCCTCCTCTACGGCCTCGTGCTCTCCGATCTCGAGCGCATGGAGGACGCCGCAGAAGAGATCGTGCGCGCGGCGCGCGAACGCGACGAGGATGGCGAGGCGATCCTCATCGGTGCTCTCGCCGCCGCCAGCGCCGGGTGGGAGGACGCGGCCGAGGACCTCCTGGCGCGGGCCGAGTACGCCCTCGAGGGCGCGGACGTGAAGATGGTCGAAGAGGCGGAGAGCGCGGTACGATCGGGCGCCGACGCCGCAGGTCGCCTGCTGCGCACGAGCATCGGTCCCTCGGTGCTCCGGGAGCGTCTGGCGCAGCCGCTCTGAGGCTGCCGGCCGGGCCGGCGGTACGACGCCGCGGCGGACCGCGGCAACGTCGCAGCCTGAACCGTATTCCCGCATGTGCTCGCGCGAACAAAGTCCGGCATGAGCCATGCACGCCAGGCCGGTGGAAGATCGAAGGTGAGGGGGCTCGATGATTCGGGCCCCTTTTTCTTTTGAAGAGGGACGATGACGTATGCGCCGATACACGATGAAAGCTGCCATAGGCGCCCTCCTCCTTGCCGGGAGCATGGGTGGCTGTGCGTCGCTCACCAGCGGGAAGGACGAGCCGGCTCCCGCGACCAGCGCGAATGGCGTGGCCGTGGTAGTGGAGAACGACAACTGGCAGGACGCGAACATCTTCGCGGTGGGTGCGGGCCCGAGGGTCCGGCTGGGGACGGTGAGCAGCATGGACACGGAGCGCTTCACCGTTCCGCCCGGCGCCATGCGGCCCGGGTCGGTGCAGCTGCGGGCGGAGCTGATCGGCTCGAACGCGGCACGGACCACGGACGAGATCCTGGTGCACCCGGGGGACGCGGTGTACTGGACGCTCCAGAACTACCTCCCGCTGTCCAGCTACGCGGTCCGCTGAGGCCAGGAGGCGGGAGGGCCGGATGGGCGTTGGCCGCTGAAGGCCGGAGGCCGGCCCCGGAGGTGCGGGGCCGGCTCATCGCGTCCGCTCATCCCGCGGGTTGCCCACGGGCGCGCTCGACGCCTACGTTCCCGCCTCGTCGAGATCTTCCCCTCGAGGCGCTGCAATGATCGAAATCCCGTTCTCGCGGCACAGGCTGGACAACGGCCTGGAGGTGGTGCTGTCGCCGGACCCCGGCGCACCCGTCGTGGCGGTGAACCTCTGGTATCGCGTCGGCTCCCGGGACGAGCGCCCGGGGCGGACCGGCTTCGCCCACCTGTTCGAGCACATGATGTTCCAGGGCTCCGGGCACGTCCCGGAGGCGGGGCACTTCGCGTTCATCGAGCGGGCGGGAGGGTCGCTGAACGGCTCCACCTGGCTGGATCGGACGAACTACTTCGAGACGCTGCCGTCGAACTACCTGGACCTGGGTCTCTGGCTGGAGTCGGACCGCCTGGGCTGGCTGCTGGACGCGATGACCCAGGAGAAGCTGGACAACCAGCGGGACGTGGTGAAGAACGAGCGCCGCTGGCGAGTGGACAACCAGCCTTACGGCGACTGGGACGAGCAGCTCCAGGAGATGGTCTACCCTCGGGACCACCCCTACCACCACTCCGTGATCGGATCGATGGAGGACCTGGACGCCGCCTCGCTCGAGGACGTCGAAGCCTTCTTCCGGACGTACTACCGGCCCCGCAACGCCGTCCTCACCGTGTGCGGCGACATCGACGAGGAGCACGCCCTCGACCGCGTCCGGTACTTCTTCGACGACCTCCCTGCCGGCGAGCCCGTGCCGCCGATCCCCGGCCGAATCGACATTCCGACCACGCTGGAGGCCCCGGTCCGGAGGGTGCGTGCGCAGGATATCTCTCTCCCCCGGATCTACCGGGCCCACCGCACCCCGCCGTACGGGGAAGACGGCTGGTACGCGGCCGCGGTGGCGGCGCACGTGCTGGCGTGGGGGAAGGCTTCGCGCCTGGAGCGCCGCCTCGTTCGTGAGCGCCGTCTGGCCCAGGACGTGGCCGCGTTCGCATTCCCCGTCGTCGTGGGCGCGGCCATGCTCACGGTGTGGACCACCGCGCGGCCGGGCGTCGAGGTGGGCGTGCTGGAAGCCGCGCTCGACGAGGAGATGGCGGCGCTGTCCGGGGTCGGCGACGAGGAGGTCACACGCGCGATCCGGCTGATCGAGTCGCGCCAGATGCAGGAGCTGCAGCAGGCGGGCGAGCGGGCGGACCAGCTCTCCATGCACACCTGCCTGTTCGACGATCCGGGCCGGGTGAACACCGAGATCGAGCGCGTCCGGGCCGTACGGCCCGAGGACGTCCGCGCGGTGGCCGAGCGCCACCTGGGCGGGGAATCCGCCGCCACGCTGGTCTATGTGCCGGAAGGAGAGGTGGCATGAGCACGGAGCAGGCGCTGGATCGCGCGCGTCCCCCCGAGCCGGGACCGGTGAAGCCGTTCGATTTCCCGGCCGTGCACCGCGAGCGCCTCGGCGACGACCAGACGGCCGAGCTCGTGGTGGTGCCGTACGGAGACATGCCGCTGGTGACCGCCGAGGTGATCGTGCGGGGAGGGGCGGACGCGGAGCCGCCGGAGCTGGCCGGGGTCGCCCGCCTCACCGCGGAGGCGCTCGAGGGCGGCACCACCACCCGTGACGTCGACACTCTGGCGTGGGAGCTGGAGCGACTCGGCGTCGAGCTCGAGACCGCCGCCAGCTGGGACGCGGCGTCCATCGGCGTCACCGTGCACGCCGACCGCCTGGAACCCGCTCTGGCCCTCCTGGCCGACGTCGTCCGCAACCCCGGGTTCCCGGCCGACCAGGTCGATCGGCTCCGCGACGAGCAGCTGGCCGACATCCTCCAGCGCCGCAAGGAGCCGGGTGCCCTCGCGTCCGACGCCGCAGCCCGTTTCGTATTCGACGACGACGTCCCCTACGGACGCCCGCTCATCGGCCGCGAGGCGACCGTACGCGAGCTCGGGCCCGGGCAGCTGCGCGCTTTTCACCGCGATCGCTACGCCGCCGGCTCCGCCGCCATCATCCTCACCGGCCGCGTCCAGTCCGAGCGCGCCCGCGCGTTGGTGGACCAGCACTTCGGCGACTGGCGCGGCCCGGCCGCGCACTCCTCCGAGTTCCGCGTCCGGCCCCGCAGCGACGCGACCGTCGTGTACGTCGTCGATCGCCCCGGCTCCGTGCAGTCCGAGCTCCGCCTCGCCCACGTCGGCGTGGACCGCCGCACCGCCGACTACTTCCCGCTCGTGGTTATGAACACGATCCTCGGTGGCGCGTTCACCAGCCGGCTCAACATGAGCCTGCGCGAGCACCACGGCTTCACGTACGGCATCCGCAGCGGCTTCGCTTTCCGCCGCCGCGCCGGGCCCTTCACCGTGGACACCGCAGTCGCCACCGAAGTGACGGCGCCCGCCATCGAGGCCATCCTCCAGGAGGTCCGCCAGCTGCGCGAGGACGGCCCCACCGGCGACGAGCTCGATTCCGCCCGCGACTACCTCCGGGGCGTGTTCCCGCTCCGGCTCGAGACCACTTCCGCCGTGGCCGCGCGCATAGCCGAGCTCGTCGTGTTCGGCCTCCCCGACGACTACTTCGCCCGCTACCGCGACCGCATCGCCGCCGTCTCCCGCGACGACGTCATGCGCGTGGCCAGCGAGGCCGTGCGCCCCGACCGCATGGCCGTGGTCGTGGTGGGCGACGCCGGTCGCGTCGCCGAGCCTCTGCAAAAGCTCGGGATCGGCCCCGTCCAGGTCCACCAGAACCTGGCGTGAACGACCGCCCGCGCCTCGTCGACGCTCGCCTCGCCTCCGAGCTCGGCGGCGAGAAGCCGTTCCAGATCGAATCCCGCCCCGTCCACGACGGGCCCATCGTCCACCTCGCCGTCGACACCGTGCGCTTCCCCGACGGCTCCACCGGCAGCCTCGAGCTCATCCGACACTCCGGCGCCGCCGCCGTCGTCCCCCTGCTCGGCGATCCCCGCGACGATGACCCCGAGATCGTGCTCGTCCGGCAGTTCCGCTACGCCGCCGGCGGCGACATCTACGAGATCCCGGCCGGGCGCCCCCACCACCCCGGCGAGCCGTGGACCGACGTCGCCGCGCGCGAGCTCGAGGAGGAGACCGGCTACGTCGCCGCCAAGATCACCCCACTCACCACCATCTACACGACGCCCGGCTTCACCGACGAGCGCATACACCTCTTCCTCGCCACGCGCCTCACCCCCGGCACCACGTCCTTCGACACCGACGAGTTCATGGAGACCGTGCGGATGCGCCGGGCCGAAGCACTGGAAGCCATCCGCGACGGCCGGATCATCGACGCCAAGTCCATTTGCGCCGTCCTCTATTTCGCGACCTTCGGGGCCGGCTCGGCCTGACGCCCTCGCACGGAGCTCGGCCCTTCGTCCCAACGTCCCCGCGCCGCGAAGCCGCGCCCCCCCCGCGCCGCGAAGCCGCGCCCCCCCCGCGCCGCGAAGCGGCGCCCCCCCGCGCCGCGAAGCGGCGCCCCCCTGCGCCCGCGAAGCGGCGCCCCCCTGCGCCCGCGAAGCCGCGCCCCCCTGCGCCCGCGAAGCCGCGCCCCCCTGCGCCCGCGAAGCCGCGCCCCCCTGCGCCCGCGAAGCGGCGCCCCCCTGCGCCGCGAAGCGGCGCCCCCCTGCACCCGCGAAGCGGCGCCCCCTGCGCCGCGAAGCGGCGCCCCTCTGCGCCGCGAAGCGGCGCCCCTCTGCGCCGCGAAGCGGCGCCCCTCTGCGCCGCGAAGCGGCGCCCCTCTGCGAGGCGCGGAGCGCCGAGCGCGCCGTTGTCCCTTTCCCGCCACTCCCCCTGTCCCCTCACGGTGACATTTTGGGACCGGTGCCGGCGCGGCGAAAAAGGCCTTATGTCATGTGGCCCAATACGTTGCGACCGGCGATGAGCCCTGGTCCGGTGTGTGCCCCCTCTGGGTCGCGGCCGCGGGCGGCTGTCCCGCGACCGGGGCCGGGCGGCGGCACCCGGCGGTGATGCGGACCAGGAGGCGGGGCATGGCACGAGCGCTACGGATCCGGGAGCCCGAGCGGAAGACGCGCGGGCAGGAGCTGGCGGAGCTGGACGACGCGGCACTGGCGGCGGCGACGCTGAGCGGCGAGGCCCGTGCGTTCACCGCGCTGGCGGACCGCTACCACCTGCGGCTGCTGAACTTCATTCACCGCATGATCGGCGATCGGGAGCGGGCGGAGGACCTGGTGCAGGAGACGTTCGTGCGCGTGTACCGGCACCTGCACCGCTACGACCAGAACCGGAAGTTCTCGACCTGGGCGTACACCATCGCCGGGAACCTGGCAAAGAACGAGCTGCGCAACCGGTCACGGAACCCGATGGTGCTGTTCCAGACCATCAAGAAGCACTGGGACGCGGACCATCGTCCGCTGGAGTGGGAGGACAACCGCTACCGCCCGGATGACATGTTCCGGAAGCGCGACCTGAGGGAGAAGGTGGAGCAGGTGGTGGCGCTGCTGCCGGAGCACCACCGCGAGGTTTTCGTTCTGCGCGAGCTCGAGGGGAAGAGCTACGAGGAGATCTCGGACATCACCGGCGTCAATCTCGGCACCGTGAAGAGCCGTCTGAACCGCGCGCGCAACGCGTTCGCCGAGAAGATCGCGCCGTACATGGAGTAGACCCCTGCGCGCAGGGGGCGGGCGGTCCGCGCCAGCAGCATGGGCGCGGGCCGCCTTCGTCTTCCGGTGCGTCGCCCGACCGGGGCGGGAGTGGACCTGCCCGGGACCTCCGCGCCTGGCGACGTCGCTCGCCGCACGCCCGTCGTCGCTCGCCGCACGCCCGTCGTCGCCGCCGGTTCGCCTCCCATCCGCCCGCTCCGCCGATCTCCGTCGGTGGCGGAGCGGAACCTGCGGATTCCACCCGCTGTACCATCCGGCTGAGCGTCAGAAGCGACACGGGGCCAGTCTCAATGACCTGTAGCGAGTTCCTGCGGAGATATTCGGACTACGACGACAGCCTGCTGTCGCCGGAGGAGAACGCCGCTTGCCGCGCCCACATGGCGGTGTGCGCATCCTGCGCGCGCTACGACCGGGTGCTGCGGAAGGGGCGGATGATCGCGCGACAGCTGCCCCACCCCGAGCCTTCGCGCGACTTCTTTCCATGCCTGCACGCGCGACTGGACGAAGTGCGGCGGCAGCGCCGCCAGGCGCGCGTGGGGGCCACGGGCACGCTGGCGGCGGCGACGGTGGTGCTGGCGGCGGTCGGCGGTCTCGGGCTGCTCCGCGGGGCGGAGCTCTCGGACGCAGCCACGGACGGCGGGTTCGGCGGGCGCGCCGTCGGGGCGCCCGTGCGTGGTGGTGGGGCGGGAGAACCCCTTCCGACGCTGGTCGGCCGCAGCGATGCCGCCTGGGCGGCGAACGTCGGGGAGTCGGCGCCGTTCCTGCGCCTGGCCCAGGAATCGACGCCGAGGCCGCGCGATTGGATGACGGTGAGGGTGGACCGGCCGGTCCGCGCCTCGTATTCTCCACTGGTCACGGGACCTCCGCTGTACCGCGCGCCGCCGGCGGGTTACACGGCGGGTGCCGCCGCCTCCACTGCGCGCGCCATCGACTGAAACGCAATGCCGGCTCTGAGCCACGAACGTCTCTCCCGCACGCTCCAGGATGGAGCGCGGGGAGGCGTTTTTTTCTTGTATGGCGAGGAAGACCACCTGAAGGAAGCGGCGGCGCGCGAGCTGGTGGCCGCGCACCTCGACGCCGCCACCCGTGATTTCAACCTGGACGAGGTTCGGGGAACGGACGTCTCGCCGGAGACCCTCGCGTCGCTGATCCAGACGCCGCCGATGATGGCCGAGTGGCGTGTCGTGGTGGTGCGCGACGCGCAGGCGCTCGCCGTCAGCTCCACCGCCCGCTCGGTCCTGGAGCAGGCGACCGGGTCGCCGCCGCCCGGGCTGGCGCTCGTGCTCCTGGCGGACATCTCCGGCAGCAAGGCCAGGCTCTGGACGCAGGTCAAGAAGGATACCGTCGCGGTCGAGTTCCCCCGCCTCTCCGAAGGCGACATGCCCGGCTGGATGATGGCGTGGGCGGTCCGGGAAGGGATCGACCTGGACGCCGACGCCGCCCGGGCGGCGGCCGTGGCCGTGGGCCAGGACCTCGGCGCCGTCGTCCGCGAGCTGGAGAAGCTGCGGGAGTACGTCGGCGATCGGCGCCGGATCACGCGCGAGGACGTGGAGGCCGTGGTCGGCGCCATCCCCCGCCAGGACCGCTGGAAGTGGATCGATGCGGTCGCCGAGCGCCGCTTCGACTACGCCCGTGCGGGGCTGCCGGTGCTCCTGGACGCGGGCGACAACGGAGTGGGCCTCGTCATCGGCCTCGCCAACCAGTTCCTCCGCCTGGCAATCTCTGCCACCGGCGGCAGGCGCGCACTCGAGGCAGCGCTGCCCCCGCACCAGCGCTGGCTGGCCAGGCGGGTGGAGACGCAGGCGAAGCAGTGGACGCTCCAGTCCCTCGAAGAAGCGATCGAAGACCTGCACCGCGCCGACCGCCTCCTGAAGTCCGCGCCCCTGTCCGACGCACAGATCATGGAGGAGCTCCTTCTCCGCCTCCAGCACCGCTCGGACAGGAGGGTCGCGTGAGCGGCGGCGGGCCGCCCCGGGCTCTCGCCCGCGCGTTCCGCGCGGCTGCGGCCGCGCTCGTGCTGGCGGCTCCGATCCTCGCCGCAGCCACGGCCGCCCGCGCCCAGGACCCCATCCCGACCCTCGACCGCGTGGACAGCCTGGTGACCGCCGGCAGCTACTCGCTCGCCCGCGTCACCCTGAACCGTTGGTGGTCCGCCCGCGACGAGTTCGACGTCCCTGGCTCCGACCGCGCCCGCGGCCTCATGCTCCGCGCCCGCCTGGCGCCCGACCTGAAGTCCGCCGAGTCCGACTACCTCGGCGTGGTCCTGGGCTACCCCACTTCCGACTACGCGCCCGAAGCGCTGCTCCGCCTCGGGCAGGGCTTCCTCAACGCCGGGGACGCCACCCGCGCCGACGGATACCTCCGCCGCCTCGCCGCCGACTACCCCGGCCGGCCCCAGCACACCCCCGGGCTTCTCTGGCTCGCCCGCGCCGAAACCCGCCTCCGCCGCTTCACCGCCGCCTGCGCTGCCGCACGGGACGGACTCGAGGATGCCCACGACGCTGACCTGAACGCGATGCTCGAGGCCGAGGCGTCCGAGGCGTGCGCCGCCGCCGCCCGCCCCGAGCCCGCCACCGCCGCGAAGTCCGCGACCAGGCCGGCGACCCAGGCGCAGCCCATCGCGAAAACGGAGCCCAGGACGGAGCCCAGGACGGAGCCCAGGACGGAGCCCAGGACGGCCGCTGCGGCGCCGAAAGGGAGCGCCCCGGGCAGCGGGCCCGCCAGGACGCCCGGGAAGACCCCTGCGGCAGCCTCGGCGTCGGGCGCCTTCTCCGCGCAGCTGGGCGCGTACCGGTACCAGAAGAGCGTGGACGCCATGGTGGCGAAGCTGCGTGGGGCCGGCTACGATCCGCGCGTCGTGCGCGTTCCCGGCAGCGGGCTGGTTCGCGTCCGGGTGGGACGCTTCACCAGCGCCGATCGGGCCGCGGCCATGGTCGCCGACCTGAAGCGGCACGGCATCGACGCCGTGGTCGTCGGCGACGCCGCGCAGGAGCAGAAGCCTTGAGCACGGACGAACGGCCCCTGATCCTCGTCGCCGAGGACGAGCCCATCACCAGCATGGCGCTCCGCGAGCAGCTCGAGGCTCTCGACTTCCGCGTCCTCGGGCCAGCCCGCGACGGCGATGACGCCTTCGCCCTCGGCGTATGCTTCCCCGTCGACCTCGGCCTCTTCGACCTGCGGATGCCCCGCCGGTCCGGCCTCGACGCCGCCCGCGACCTCTTCGACCTCGCCCCCACGCCCGTGGTCCTCCTCACCGGCTTCGACGCGGCTGACCTCCCGGACGACCTCTCGGCACCCCCCATCTTCGGCCGCGCCGCCAAGCCCATCGGCATGGCCGAGTTGCGGTCCGCCATCGACGCCGCCTTCGTTCGCTTCCGCGACTGGTGCCTCGCCAACCCGGACGAGGACCGCCGCACCGCCAGCGCTCGCGACGAACGCACCACCATTGCCCGGGCCGTGCTCGCCACAGCTGACGGCCGTCTCCTCGCCTCCGTCGCCGCCGATCTCCTCCGGCGAAGCCGCGCCGATCGACGTTCGCTCCTGGACACCGCCCTCGCCTTGCTCGACGAGCGCTGACGTGGACGCCCCCTCTCCCCCCGCCAGGCCTACGCCGATTGGGTCGAGGAGCAGATCGAGGACTGCAAGGCCGCCCTCACCCGCGACGAGCTCCTCTCCCTCGCCGATTGCGCCGTCGCCGGACTCTTCGCGTCCGACGACGAGCAGTACCCCCTCACCGAGATCCTCCTCCGCGACGCCGTCGACGCCCTCATCTTCCAGCGCCTCAAGCTCCCCGGCTTCCGCCAGTGGCTGAAAACGTGTCATATAGACACGCCCGACCGTCCCCCTGAAGGGACAAACGAAGCCGGCGAGCCTGGGAGACAGGCGTCGTAAGTCCTTCTGCCACAACGCGAAACACGGGTTGCTCCAGAATGGTACGCGCTCTGCCTTGTATCTGGAGTTGGCGTAGCGTGGGCGTCCGGCGAGAACCTGGGGTGAGGAGTGGGGAAGTGACAGAGCCGAAGAGAGCGGAACGTGAGCTGCCGGCGGGGATCGTGATCCGGGGGACGCCCGAGGCGGAGCAGAAGCCGATGATCAGCGCGTTCATCTGGGGCGGCAAGGTTCGGCCGGAGCCGACGCTGCCGTTCGGGCGCTGGAAGCCGACGCCGGTCTGAGCGCGCGAGTGTAGCGAGGGCTCGAGCCCGTGGACAATGTGGTCCGCGGGCTTTTTTGCGTCTATGATCGGCGCATGGGGGTGGAGCGAGGGACAGTGGCGGTGGTGGGCGCGGGGCCCGCCGGGCTGGCGGCTGCGTGGCGGCTGTGGTCGGCTGGCCGTCGTGTGCGGGTGTACGAGGGCCGCGACCGCGCCGGCGGTCGGCTGCGGACGGAGCACGTTGCGGGCGTGGGGGCGGACCCTGTGGTGCAGCTGCTGTCCGCGGACTACTCGCGCACGCTCGAGCTGGTGGAAGCGCTCGGGGTGCGGTCGCTCCTGGTGGAGGTGCCCGGGCGTGATGCGCTCTGGCGGGGGGGCCGAGCGCACGCCGTGCGGTACGGGTCGGCGGCCCGGATGGCGGCGTCGGGTGCGCTTCCGGTGGGGCTGAAGCTGCGGCTCGGGCTTCGCTACCTGCCATTCCTGGAGCGGCACGCGGCGGCGCTGGACCTGAACGACCTGGCGGGCACGGCGGTTCCGGAGCTGGATGCCGAGAGCATCGCTGCGTGGGGTCGGCGGGAGCTGGGGGACGAGTTCGTCGAGATCATGGTCTACCCGCTGCTGGCGGCGTACTACGGCGTGACGCCGGAGGAGACCAGCGCGGCGCTGTTCCATGCGCTTGCTCGCGCCGGGCTTGGCGTGACAGTGCTCGGAATGCTGGGCGGCGCGGGCACGCTGTCGGCGGCGCTGTCGTCGGCGCTGGAGGGGAGGGGTGTGGAACTGGCGGTGAGCCGGCCGGTGGAGGCGCTGGAGGTGGGCGAGGCAGCCGTGCGGGTCCGGTCTGGCAATGCGTGGGAGCGGCACGACGCGGTGGTGGTGGCGGTCCCGGCGCCCGTGGCTGCGGGCCTGGTGCCGGAAGTGCCGTGGCTGCGCTCGGTGCGGACCCGGTCCACGGCGACGCTCGTGCTGGCGCTGCGATCGCCGCTTCGGACCGGCTGGTTCGGGCTGTCGATCCCGCGGTTGGAGCCGCCGGGCCGGACGCTTGCGGCGGTGTGCGTGCAGGCAGAGAAGGAGACCGGGGTGGTGGGCGGCGAAGGCGGGAGCGTGGTGCTGGTCCCGTCGCCCGACGAGGGGGAGCGCTGGATGGAGATGGATGCGGGAGCGATCGCGGATGCCGGGGCGCACGCCCTGGACCAGGTGCTCCCCGGGGTGCGCCGGGAGGTCGTGGAGGCGCGGGTGGTGCGGCTCCCGGCGGCCACGTTCGTCCCCTCGCCCGGCCACTTCCGGCGGCTGAAGGCGGACGATCCGGCGACCTGGCCGGCGCGGCTGGCGCTGGCGGGCGACTACCTGGCCTCGCCCACCGTCGAGGGCGCCGTCCGCTCGGGTCTCGCCGCCGCGGACCGGATCATTCGCGCGGGATGGTGATCGTGCGGGCCTGCCCGTGCCGGATGACGCGCAGGGTCATCGTCCCGGCCTCGTCCGAGGAGAGCACCCACCGCAGCCCGTCGACGGACCCCACGTTCTTTCCGTCGGCCTCCGTGATGACATCGCCGGGCCGGAGACCGGCGGCGTGGGCCGGGCTTCCCGGCGCGACGCGCAGCACCAGCAGGCCTCCGCTCGCGCCGGGGAAGTAGTCGGCAAGCTCCGGTTCGAGCGCGCTCAGCTCCGCTCCGGCCACGGCCCTCATGCCCGTGGCGAGGTGCTCTTCCACGGAGAACACGAACGTGTGCGGGCGGGCGGCCGCCTCCGGGTCGGGCGCTGCGGGCGCCGGCCGCGGCAGATAGCGGAGGACGGCGCCCGGTGCGGGCGGGGCGGCGCCGGGCTCCAGGGCGCGGCGTGCCCACTCGACGCGGATGCTCTCCGCGCGGGCGTGGATGGCAGCGGGTGGCGACGCGAGCAGGGGCATGGCCGCGGCCCGCAGGCGTTCGGAGCGCGCGCACTGCACCAGGTTCACCACCCGGTCGTCCAGCGGACTGAGCGACCAGGACGAAAGTCGCCGGAACTCGGTCCGTCCGTTGCCGTACGCCACCCAGTAGCCGGCCGGCAGCGGGCCGTTCCAGCTGCGCTCCGGCTCCAGGTTGGTTGCCACCAGCGAATCGCCGTGCAGCTCGATCAGGGGCGCCCCGCGATCGGCGGGGAGCGTCGGGGACGGCGCGACCACGATGTGCTCGGGCCGCCGGTCCGCGACCGCGGTCACCTCCCGAAGGGCGCCGCGGCGCAGGAAGCGGAGTCGGACGGAGTCGCCCGCGACGAGGCCGCCCATCATGCGCGGGAGGTCGAAAGCCCCGAGAGGGTGACCGTCCAGCTGGACAATGGCGTCGCCGGAGCGCAGACCGGCCCGCTCGGCGGGCGAGCCGTGGACGACGGAGGCGACCACCACCTGGGGGCGGCATTCGTCGCCGTGCTCGACCCATCGGACCTCGTAGCCGACCCCCAGCCACGCCGGGCGCCGGGCTTCGGGCGCCGTCTGCCACACCTGCGCTCCCGCCTGGAGGGGCGCGAGCGCGAGCAGCGCCATTCCGGCCGCCACCACCGTGGCCACCGAAAACCCACGGCGAGGTGGCACCGGCCCGTCCGTCGCCGCGCGCATCAGAACACCGGCTCCCCGGCCGAGATCTGGCGGAGCACCGCGTCCCGCTGGGCGACGGCCGTGAGATAGTACCCGTTGATCACCGGGTCGGCGGGCGCGGCCTTGAGGGCTTCCGCCGTGGTGAGCACGATGTTGTCCAGCGCGGCCAGGCGGGCCGCAGGGTCAGCCGCGGTCGTGGAGTTCTGCCCCATGTAGCGGTTCAGCGCCGCGCGGAACGCCTGCTCCGCCTGCTCCACATCGTCGGCCGCGTCGCCGGAGGCGGCGTCCGCCAGCGTCGTGACCCGCGGCGATGCGGCTTCCTGCCCGTCCGCCGCGAACGTCCGGCCGTCCGCGGGCGATGAGGCGCCGTCCGCTCGGCCGTCGGCGACCATCGCCGATGAAGGCGCCGCTCGGGGCCCCGCCGGTAGCCCGTGGGCGACCCATCCCGCGCCGGCGCCGCCGACGAACAGCGCCGCAGCCGCGGCGGCGCGGGTCAGGGCGGGCGAGCGCCACCACCGGCCCGGCGAGCGGGCCAGCCCTTCCGCCCGCAGCCGCTGCCGGATCGTTGCCCACTGGTCCGGGGCCGGCATCATGTTGGGCAAGGCCGCGAGCATCTCCCGCTGCTGCCGGAGCGCCTCCATCTCCCGTCTGCAGCCGGGGCAGGCGGTGAGGTGGCTCTCTTCCTCGCCGCTGGCGGGCTCGTCCACGAGCCGGGCCAGCGTCTCAGGCGTCAGATGCGACATAGGTCCCGCTCTCTGCTTCATCGTCGACTCCACGGAGCATGTCCCGCATCTTCGCCCGGCCCTTGAACAGCTGGCTCTTCGATGTGCCGGGGTTGATCCCGAGCATGTCTCCGATCTCCTCGTGCGTGAATCCTTCAACGTCGTGCAGCACCATCACCCGGCGCATCCCCTCCGGCAGCTGCTCCAGGGCCCGCTCCAGCGTGATCCGGAGCACCGTCGGATCCGACGTGTCTCCGGGCAGCGACGCCGGCAGGTCGCTCTCGCGGTTATCGTGGCGGCCCCGTTGCCGCCTCCCCTGCAGCGCACTGTTCACGGCCACCCGGTGCAGCCAGGTGGAGAACGCCGAATCGCCACGGAACTTCGGCAGCGCTCGAAAGGCCCGGATCCAGGCTTCCTGCGCCCAGTCGTCCGCCAGCGAGTCGTCGCCTGCCAGCCGCCGCACCACGGCGTACACCCGCGGCGCATGGCGCCGGTAGAGCGCCTGCATCGCCGGCTCGTCGCCGTGCCTCGCCCTCTGGATCAGCTCGTTGTCGGTCATTGCGGCCGGTTGTGTTTCGACTGCCGCTCCGTTCTTTCGGATGCGGTCAGCCGCGGAAACGGTTGCTCGGGGCGCGTCGCGCGGCATCCGACGCCACCGGACTCCGCCATGCTCGCGGCCCGGAGCCCCGTGGCACCGCCTTTGCCCCTTCGGCTCCCGGGAACGTACAACACCACACAACAGGAAGTTGCACGCGCATGCCAGAGCAGCACGAGAAGTGGCGTCGGATCCAGGAGGATGGTGCGGAGTGGGAGGCGAGGACGGTGCCGGGTCCGCGGCAGATGGAGCCGGGGCTCGAGGGCGACGAGGAGATTCTCGAGTTCGTGTGTCTGGACGGCACGCGGAAGGCGCGGCGCCTGGCGGTGGGCGCCGGCACGCTGGACAGCATGGACCGTGAGGCGCTGCACCGGGCCTACCGTCGCGCTCGCCCCATCGCCGGGGACCACTACGGGAGGCCCGGCAAGCCGGCCAGCGACGCGACCTGAGCGTATCTGGCACGACGCAGCGCGCCCGCTACATTGACGGGCCATGAACACCATCACATTGATCGGTCCATCGGGCGTGGCCCACCTCGAGTGCGGCCAATGCGGCGCCGTGTACGCGGACACTGAACAGCCCTGGCGCACTTCCCCCTGCTGCGGGAAGCCGCTGCTCGCCCGATACGACCTCGCTCCGCTGCGTGGGCGGCTCACCCCGGCCACCCTTCTGGGCCGCGCGCCCGACATGTGGCGCTACGCGGAAGTGCTCCCCGTTCGCGACCCGGAGTACCGGCTCACCCTCGGCGAAGGATTCACGCCGCTGCTCGACGCTCCGCGGGTGGCCGACGCCCTCGGCATCGATCGTCTCTGGCTGAAGGACGAGGGGCAGAACCCGACCGGCAGCTTCAAGGCCCGCGGGCTGGCCATGGCCGTGGCCCGGGCGAAGGAGCTCGGCGTCGAGGCCGTGGCGATCCCCTCCGCCGGCAACGCAGGCTCCGCGGCGGCGGCGTACGCGGCGGCCGCGGGGCTCCCGGCGCACGTGGCCGTGCCCTCGGACACGCCGCGTCCGATCCTCGAGGAGATCCGCGCGCTGGGCGCCGACCTCCAGCTCGTGGACGGCCTGATCACCGATGCTGCCCGCCTGATCGCGCAGGGCGTGGAGCGGCACGGCTGGTTCGACCTCTCCACGCTGAAGGAGCCGTACCGGCTGGAGGGCAAGAAGACCATGGGCTACGAGCTCGTGGAGCAGCTCGGACGCATTCCGGACGTCATCATCTATCCCACCGGAGGGGGCACCGGCCTGGTCGGGATGTGGAAGGCGTTCGACGAGATGGAGGAGCTGGGCTGGATCGGCTCGGAGCGCCCGCGCATGATCTCGGTGCAGGGCGCCGGCTGCGCCCCCATCGTGCGGGCGTGGGACGAGGGCGCGGAGAGCGCGAGGCCGTGGGAGAACGCGGAGACCTGTGCCAATGGTCTGCGCGTTCCCAGCGCCATCGGTGACTTCCTGATCCTGGACGCCGTGCGCAGCTCGGGCGGCGCGGCCATCGCCGTTGCGGATGACGAGATGCTGGACATGGTGCGACTGATCGGCCGCAGCACGGGGGTATTCGCCGCCCCCGAAGGCGGCGCCACGGCGGCGGCCATCCCGCACCTCCTGGAGCGCGGGCTGATGCACCGCGGTGAGGAAGTGGTCCTCTTCATCACCGGCAGCGGCCTCAAGTACACCTGATGGCGGTCGGCCATTACGTCCGTCGGCTCATGCCCCAGCTCGACGCGCGCTGGGTCATCGCCATCGCCGTGGTGGTCGGCGCAGTGGTGGGGCTGCGCAGCCTGGGCGGGGAAGGGCCGGCTCCGCCCCTCGACCTGCTCGCCCTCGACGCGAGCGGCAACTTCGGCGACACCGTCGCCATCCCGGGGACCTGGGCGGACACCGGCAGCGCCGCCCACGACATCGCCGTGCGCTTTCCCCTCATCCTCGGAATCCGCAACGAGGGAGACGACAGCGTCACTCCCGGCCGGCTCGATCTGAGCCTCCCCCTCCGCTACCGCCTGGCCGTGTCCGGGGGCGCGCCGCTCACAGCCGAGGCCGATCCCGGCTCGCCGCTGGTCACGTATCGGCTCCGGCCCCGGATCGGCGCCGTGCCGCCCCACCGCATGCCCGCCCTCATCCCCGACACGCTCTGGCTCGAGGTGCTCATGCCCGCGTTCTACTGCGTGGCCGTGGCGGACTCCATCCCGGCTTTCGTCCCCGCTCCCCCCCGGCGCTGCCCGCCCTGGCCAACGTCCTGATCTTCTACGCCTTCAGCGGCGGCGACCTGCGCGCGCGCCGCACCGGGGTGCTGTCGGTGCGTCTGGACAGCTCGGCGCTGCGTCCGCCTTCGGCGCCCCAGCCGCCGTCGTACCCGGTGGAGACCGGTGCCGCCGCGCACCCGCCGCTCGGGGCGCTCACGTACGTCGGGAGCCGTCGCGCGCTCTGCGGCGCGCCCGAAGACCCGATGGAGCTGCTGAGCAGCGTGTGGGCGACAGAGGACGGGGGTCGCTTCTACACGCTCGACTACGGCGGCCGCGTTCGCAAGCGCCTCTACGACCTGGACGGAGACGGCGTCATCGAGCGCGAAAGCTGGGATCCCGACGGCGACGGGCGCTTCGACACCACCCGCCGCACCCGACTCCCGGTCCCGGGCTTCCTGGTCCCGGTGCCCGCCGAGCCCACGCCCCCGGACACGCTGGCCGGGGACTCCGCTCCGGCGCCCGCCCCGGCGCCAGCGCTGGGGCTCGAAAGCGCGAGTCGGCCGGACAGCACGGCGCGGCCCGACAGCTCGAGCCTCATCCGCCGGCCGGAGGGCGCGGCGCGGTCCGACAGCACGCGTCCGGTGCCGCGGCCGGACACGCTGCCGCCCGACACCGGCGGCGTCGGAACGTAGTTTGCCCCCCGGTATGGCGGACCCCAGACCGAGGGAAGCATGAACGACAAGGAACGCGATACGATCCGGGACCGCCTCCTGGAGGAGCGTGAGGAGCGGCTGGCGCTGCTGGCCGAGATGGACGAGCGCTTCAAGGAGGGGCTGGAGACAGGCGACGACGACCTGAGCCACTACCCGCTCCACATGGCGGACGAGGGCACCGACACCATGGACCAGGAGAAGGAGTTTCTCCTCGCCAGCCAGGAAGGGCGCCAGCTGATCGCCATCGACGATTCGCTCCGCCGCCTCTACAAGGACCCCGAGTCCTTCGGCACGTGCGAGGAGTGCGGCGGAGAGATCTCCATGGAACGCCTGGACATCGTGCCATGGGCCCGGCTGTGCATCGAGTGCAAGCGCCGCGCGGAGCAGGAAGGCGGCGAGGCGTCCGGCGCCCGGTGACCTGGCTGTTCGCTGCCGGCGCCCTGATCGTGGCCGCCGCCTGGTGGACCGGGCGACGTCGGCTGGCCCGGTTTCGGGGACACGGCCGCCTCACCGACGACACGATCCGTCGCATCGAGGCCACCGGGCGCATCGAGGCGGACGAGCCGCTCGACCTCGAGGAAGCCGCCGAGGAGGAAGAGCGGTTCTGGGAGGAGAGCTGGGACGAGCCTGAGCCGTGGTAGCGGGATGAGCGCTGCGATCACGTCCCTCCATCACCCGGGAGGCGTCGGGGCCGCGTCCGCGCACCGAACGCTCGCTGCGCTCGCTGTCGAAGCGGCGCTGGCGCGCCGCTCGCCGGAGGCGGATTCGAACCATGGCGGGCCTCTGGCCGCCGTGGCCGCGCGCTGCCCGGATTCGAAACCCCGATCGATCCTCGGCCCGTTGTGACCGCTCCCACTCCAGCCTACCTTCGCTCCATGCCCGCAGCCACATTCGAAGCCCGCCGCCGCCGCGTCCTGGATGCCGTCGGCGAGCATGCCGCCATGATCCTCCCGGCCGCCCCCCAGGTGACCATCGGGCGCGACCTCGAGCTCCGCTACGCGGTCGATCCCGACCTCTGGTACCTCACCGGCTACCCCGAGCCCGAGGCCGTGGCCGTTCTGCTGCCGGGAAGCGATGCGCCGTTCACGCTCTTCGCGCGCGAGCGCGATCCCGAACGCGAGGTCTGGACCGGGCCCAGGGGCGGGGTGGAGGCGGCCACCGAACGCTTTTCCGCGGACGCCGCCCACCCGATCGGCGAGCTGGCCCGACGCCTGCCGGAACTGCTGAACGATCGCGACCGGATCTTCTTCCGGCTCGGAACCGGCCGCGCCGACGTCGAGCGCCTCGTCCTCGACGTCCTCCGCGCCGGCCGGGCCGGTCGCCAGCGCAAGGGAGCCGGTCCCGCGGAGCTCGTGGACCCGGGCGTCGTCCTGGACGAGATGCGGCTGATCAAGGAGCCCGGCGAGATCGACGCCCTCCGCGACGCAGTCCGCATCACCGTCAATGCCTTCCGCGCCGGGCTCGCCGTCGCGCGCCCCGGTGCGGGGGAGTGGGAGGTGGAAGCCGCCGTGGACGGCGCGTTCCGGAGCGCCGGCGCCGACGGCGTCGCCTTCGCCACCATCGCCGCTTCCGGACCCAACGCCACCATCCTCCACTACACCGCCAACGACCGGCGCATGGCGGCCGGGGACCTCCTCCTGCTGGACGCCGGCGCTCGCCACCGCATCTACAACGGCGACCTGACCCGCACGATCCCCGTCGGCGGCGCGTTCTCCGGGCCCCAGCGCGACGTGTACGACGTGGTCCTCGCCGCCAATCGTGCCGCCATCCACGAGGTCCGCCCGGCCGGCTCCGTCGACGACGTCCACCTCGCCGCCGTGCGCGTCCTCGTCCAGGGGATGATCGACCTCGGCCTCCTCACCGGCGAAGTCGAGGCGCTGGTCCACGACGACAATGCCGTCAAACGCTTCTATCCCCACAAGACCAGCCACTGGCTCGGGCTCAATGTCCACGACGTCGGCACCTACGCCCGCGCCGGCACACCCCGCCCCCTCCAGCCCGGCATGGTCCTCACCGTCGAGCCAGGCCTCTACATCCCTGCCGACGGCGACGACGTCCCAACCCACTTCCGCGGCATCGGTGTCCGCATCGAGGACGACATCCTGGTCACCGATTCCGGCAGCGACGTCCTGAGCGCCGCCCTGCCCGTCGACGCGCGAGAGGTCGCGGCCCTGGCCCGGTAGCACGCGCCCCCCCCTCTGCGCGCCTCCGGCGCGCCCCTCTGCGAACGAAGTGAGCCCCTCTGCGCGCCCCCGGCGCGCCCCTCTGCGAACGAAGTGAGCCCCTCTGCGAACGAAGTGAGCCCCTCTGCGCGCCCTCCGGCGCGCCCCTCTGCGAACGAAGTGAGCCCCTCTGCGAACGAAGTGAGCCCCTCTGCGAACGAAGTGAGCCCCTCTGCGCGCCTCCGGCGCGCCCCCCCTGAAACCCACCCGCCCCCGCTCCCGTATGACCTTGACGGCGGACTGAACACCGTTTAGACTGGCGCGCCTGAACACCGTTCAGCGCTGGCACCTCGCTCGACAGGACCACCGGATGACGACCGCATGAGCACGACAGAAAAGGATGCGCAGCGCGACGATCTCAGGAAGAGGATCGTGGAGGCGGCGCGGGATATCGTCGGCGATGAAGGGCTGGACGCCCTGTCGATGCGGGCGCTGGCGGCGCGGATCGGCCATTCGCCGGGGACGATCTACCTGCACTTCCAGGACAAGGAGGAGCTGCTGCGGAGCGTGATGACGGAAGGGTTCCGGCGGCTGGGCGAGGTGATGGAGCGGGAGCTGGGGGTGATGCCGGCGGATGCGACGGCGATCGAGCGGTACGCGGCGACGGGTCGTGCGTACGCGCGATTCGCGGTGGAGAACACGGGCTACTTCCGGGCGATGTTCCAGATGCCGCGGGTGCCGGCGCTGGCCGGGTGTCCGGCGGTGGCCGCGGACCTGACGGCGATGCACGAGGGATCGAAGTCGGTGGTGGTGTCGCTGGTCCGGGAAGCGGCGGCAGCGGGTCAGGTGAGCGTGGCGGACCCGGAGCGTGCGGCGGTGGTGGGGTGGGGGCTGATCCACGGGCTGACGTCGCTGTACGTGAGTGGGCACCTGGGCGCGCAGGCGAGGACGCACGAGGAGTTCATGGATCTGGTGGAGAACGCCATCGAGGCGCTCCGGCTGGGGTGGAGGCCACGGCCGGAGGTGACGGGAGAGCGAGGCGCGGCATGAGCCAGGTAGCGAAGCGGCTGCTGGGGAGAGCGTTCCTTCTGGAGCTGGTGGTGGTGGTGGTGTGCATGGGCGCGCGTCCGTCGGGGGCGCGGGCGCAGGCGCCATCCCGACCGGCGGGCGGGGCGGTGGCGGGGTCGCCGGAGGTTGCTTCGGCGGCTGCGGCTGCTCCGTCACAGGGGCGGGTGCTGACGCTGGCGCAGGCCGTGGCGACGGCGCTGGAGCAGAACGAGACGCTGGAGGGGGTGCGCTGGACGCTGGAGGGGGCGCAGGCGCAGGTGCGTGAAGCGTGGGGAACCATGCTGCCGCAGGTGAGCTTCAGCGCGAGCTACACGCGGAACCTGGACGTCCCGCAGTTCTTCCTTCCTGCGATCTTCTTCGACAGCACGGCGGCGCCGGGCGACGTGATCCCGGTGCAGGGTGGGTCGGACAACTCGTGGTACGCGCAGGCGAGGGCGGACCAGACGCTGTTCAACCCGGCGGTGCTGCTGGGCGTGGGCGCGGCGCACCGCTACACGGCTCTGCAGCGCGAGGTCGTGCGTGGCCAGGCGCAGCAGGTAGCGACGGACGCGCGGCTGAGCTACTACGGCGTGCTGCTGGCGCGCGAGCAGCACCGGCTGATGTCGAACAGCGTGGAGCGAGTGGCGCAGGTGCTCGAGGAAACGCGGAAGCTGAATCGGGCCGGGCTGGCGTCGGAGTACGATGTGCTTCGGCTGGAAGTGGAGCTGTCGAACCTGCAGCCGAACCTCACGCGGTCGGCGAACGCCGCGGAGGCGGCGAGGCGGGCGCTGGCGGTGACCATGGGCGAAGCGTCGCTGGACGGGGTGGAGCTGGCGGGATCGCTCCTGACGCAGGAGCTGCCGGCGCCACCCACGGCGGAGCTGGTGGCGAACGCGCCGGCGGACCGGAGCGACCTGCGCCAGCTGACGCTCACGCGGGACCTGCGGGAGACGGAGCGGAAAGTGGAGATCGCGCAGTACCTGCCGCGCATCACGCTCTTCGGGACGTGGACCACGCAGGGGCAGGGAAACGGCAATCCCACGTGGTTCGGCGAGAACCGGTTCTCGGCGAAGGCGGTGGGCGTGGAGGTGAGCGTGCCGCTGTTCGGCGGTTTCCAGCGTCCGGCGCGGGTCGGCCGCCTGAGCGCGCAGGTGAACCAGGCGGCGTCGCAGCTTGCGTACGCGGCGGACCAGGCGGCCAACGAGGTGCGCACGCTGCTGGACCAGGCGAGGGAGTCGTACGACCGGGCCGTGGCGCAGCGGCGGGCGGTGGATCAGGCGCAGCGCGGCTACGAGATCGCGCGCAAGGAGTACCGCGCAGGGATGGGGAGCCAGCTCCAGGTGACCGATGCCGAGCTGGCGTTGCGGCAGAGCGAGTTCAACTACGCCCAGGCGGTCTACGACTACCTGAGCGCGCAGGCCAGGCTGGACGTCGCCATCGGGCACGTGCCGCTGGTCGATGACGAGGACGGCGTCGCCCTCCGGGGCTAGATCGGAGATGGAGATCATGAAGCGGATCGTGGGACTGGCGTTCGTGGCGACGGCCGGTATGGCCGTGCTCTCGCTCCCGGCGTGCGGGCGGGCGGGTGGCGCGGAGGTTCGGGAGGCGGTGGCGTCCTCGCCGGGAGACGCTCCCATCCGGCTCGTGAACGTCGAGACCGTGGTGCTCGAGCCGCGGCCGTTCACGAATTTCGTTCGCATCGTCGGCACCGTGGAGGCCGAGCGCGACGTGGTGGTCACCGCGCAGGAGGGCGGCACCGTGGAGGCGCTGGTGGCGAAGAAGGGCGCGCGCATGGCCGCCGGCCAGGCGCTCCTGCGGATCGACGACGACGTGCTGCGCGCGCAGCTCGAGCAGGCCGTCAGCCAGGCCGCGCTGGCCGAGGAGACCTGGACCCGGCAGCGTCAGCTCTGGGAGCGCGACTCCGTCGGCACCGAGATGGCGTATCTGCAGGCCAAGTACAACGCGCGCACGGCCCGGGCGCAGGCGCAGGTGCTGAGCGAGCGCGTGGACCGCGCCGTGGTGCGCGCCCCGTTCGCCGGGATCCTGGACGACCGGATGGTGGAGGTCGGGAGCACGGTGCCGGCCGGCGCCCCCGTCGCCCGTGTCCTGGACGTGGACACCGTCAAGATCGCGGGCGGAGTCCCCGAGCGTTTCGCGTCCGACGTGGCGCGCGGCACCCCCGTGACCGTCACCGTGGACGCGCTGGGCGGCCGCGAGTACGCGGGCACCATCGACTTCGTCGGCTCTGCCGTCGACGGCGGCGACCGCACGTTCAAGGTGGAGGTCCACGTGCCGAACCCGGGGCTCGGGATCAAGCCCGGGATGGTGGCGAACGTGAGCATCGCGCGTCGCGCGCTGGACAGCGTCCTGGTCGTCGCCCGGCCCGCCGTGCTGCGCCGCGAGGCCGGCTACGTGGTGTTCGTGGCGCGCCCCG
This sequence comes from uncultured Gemmatimonadales bacterium, assembly GCA_963798845.1. Taxonomy (GTDB): domain Bacteria; phylum Gemmatimonadota; class Gemmatimonadetes; order Longimicrobiales; family RSA9; genus CAVUKA01. Next base: position 1,176,618 of record CAWCUS010000006.1, read on the forward strand.
ATGGGAATGGCGGCTGGCGCGCCGAGGCGAGGCCGGTGGTGCCGGGCCCGTCCGGCGAGCAGGAAGTGGTGATCACCGGGGGCCTGTCCGCGGGCGAGCGCGTGGTGGTGGTGGGCCAGCAGCGCCTGGCGGACGGCAATGCGCTCCGGCTCGGCGAGCCCGGGACCGTGCGCGCGGCGGCGACTGAGACTTCTGCGCCCGCGCCGGCGGACCCGGCCGCGGGGGAGTCGACGGCCGGAGGAACACCCGGAGGTGAGGGATGAGCGAGCGTCCTCGCGGCAGTCATGGAGAGCCGCCCAGGCAGTCGGGGCACCACAAGGGCGAGCACAGGCAGTTCGGGCTGACCAACTTCGCGCTCCGGCACCGCGTGAGCGTGCTGATGCTGCTCGGCATCGTCACGATCCTGGGGCTGGTGTCCTACACGAGCGTGCCTAAGGAGGCGTCCCCCGAGATCACGATTCCGATCATCGCAGTGAGCGTCATCTACCCCGGCGTGTCGCCGCGGGACATGGAGACGCTCGTGGCCCGGCCGCTGGAGGAGGAGCTCAACACGATCGCGGACATCGATGAGCTGAGCTCCACGTCCATCGAGGGCTACACGAACATCATCGCCGAGTTCGAGAACGGGATGGACATGGAGGACGCGCTCCGGAAGGTGCGCGAGAAGGTGGACGTGGCGAAGGTCGACCTGCCATCGGACGTGGAAGAGCCCATGGTCATGGAGTTCAACCTGTCCGAGTTCCCGATCATGCAGGTCAACATCTCGGCCCCGTACGGCCTCGAGCGCCTGAAGGACGTGGCCGAGGACGTCCAGGACCATCTCGAGCAGATCCCGTCGGTCCTGAGCGTCGACCTGTCCGGCGGGCTGGAGCGGGAGGTCAAGGTGGCGGTGGACCTGCCGCGCCTGAAGTACTACGGCCTGAGCTTCACCGACGTGGTGAGCGCCATCCGGAACGAGAACGTGAACATCCCGGGCGGCGTGGTGGACATGGGCAACCAGCAGTACACGCTCCGGGTGGCGGGCGAGTTCAAGGAGGCGCAGCCGATCGAGGACGTGGTGGTGACCACGCGCGGCGGCCGTCCCATCTACGTGCGGGATGTCGCCACGGTCGACTTCGGCTACAAGGATCGGGAGACGTACGCGCGCCTCGACGGCACGCCCGTCGTGACGCTCAACGTGGTGAAGCGCTCGGGCGAGAACATCATCGCCACTGCCGAGTCCGTGAAGGCGACGCTCGACCAGCTGGCGCCGTCCTTCCCTCCGGAGACGGTGGTGAAGATCACGGGCGACCAGTCCGAGGACATCCACGACATGGTCAGCTCGCTGGAGAACAACATCATCAGCGGCCTGATCCTGGTGCTGGCGATCCTCATGTTCTTCCTGGGCGCGCGCAACGCCGGCTTCGTGGCCACGTCCATCCCGCTCAGCATGCTCCTCAGCTTCATCGTCATGAAGCTGCTCGGAGTGAGCATGAACATGGTGGTGCTGTTCAGTCTGATCCTCGCCCTGGGGATGCTGGTCGACAACGCCATCGTCGTGGTGGAGAACATCTACCGCCACATCGAGCAGGGGTACGACAACTGGCGGGCCGCCCGCCTCGCGACGGGGGAGATCGCTCTCCCCGTGATCGCGTCCACGGCCACGACCCTGGCCGCGTTCGCGCCGCTCCTGTTCTGGCCGGGGATCGCCGGCGAGTTCATGAGCTACCTTCCGCTCACGCTCATCATCACCCTGTCCAGCTCGCTGTTCGTGGCGCTGATCATCGTGCCCGTGCTGTGCGCCATGTTCATGAAGCTGGACGGCGAGCCGAGCGCACCGCTCACCCCGGTCGCCCGCTATACGCTGTTCGGCGCCGTGGCGCTCCTGCTGCTCCTGATCGCCGCGGCCAACCCGCTCACCGCGCTGCTGCTCGGCGCCACGGCGGCCGCCGTGGTGACCGTGCACAAGCTGGTCATGGTCCGCGTCGCCCGCTGGTTCCAGGAGCGCGCGGTGCCCGCCACCATCGCCTGGTACGAGAAGCGGCTGCGCTGGGCGCTCCGCCACCGCCTCATCGCGCTCGGCACCGCGCCCGTCGTATTCATCGTCGCGGTGATCCTCTTCATCGCGTTCAACGCGGGCGTGGAGTACTTCCCGGAGTCGATCCCGCCCGCCCAGGTGATGGCGCAGATCGACGTTCCCAGCGGCACGCGCCCTGAGTTCATCAACAGCGTGGCGGAGGGCGTGGAAGCCCAGCTCCGCCGCGTCTCCGGTGTCGAGGACGTGGAGTCCATGGTGGCCACGGTCGGCTCCGGCGGCCCGATGGGCGGGCTGTTCGGCGGGAGCGGTGAAGCCAACATCACCGTGCAGTTCGTGGATTTCGAGAACCGAAAAGGGGACGTCTTCGCGACGCTCGCCCACATGCAGGACAGCGTCGGGGCCGGGATCGCCGGCGCCGAGGTCACCATGGCGAAGCAGGACATGGGACCGCCCACGGGCGCGCCCGTGAGCATCGAGATCGCGGGCGACGACCCGGACGTGCTGAAGCGGCTGTCCGACCGCGCCGTCTCCATCCTCCAGTCGCAGGCGGTGGGTCGGAAGCTGGAAGGTCTGGAGAGCGACATGGACGATGCCCGCCAGGAGCTGGTCATCGACGTGGACCGCGAGAAGGCGGCGCTCTACGGCCTGAGCACGGCGCAGGTGGGCGGCACCATCCGCAGCGCCATCCAGGGGACGGAGGCGGCCAAGTTCCGGCAGGGTCAGGACGAGTACGACATCGTGGTGCGCCTGGCCGAGAAGTACCGCAACAACCTGGACGCGCTCCAGGAGATGACGGTCCTGTCCGACGACGGCGTGCAGGTGCCGCTCTCGTCCGTCGCCAGCTGGCAGGTGGCTGAAGGCGCCGGGTCCGTCAAGCGGAAGGACCTGGACCGCGTGGCCACGATCACGAGCGACGTGGTGTCGGGTCAGAACAGCAACGCGGTGCTGAAGCAGGTCCAGGCGACGCTGGCCTCCGCCGGCTTCGACCGCGAGCTGCCCCCGGGCTACACGCTGAAGTACACCGGCGAGCAGGAAGACCAGCAGGAGGCGATGGCGTTCCTCTCCAACGCGTTCCTGGTGGCGCTCATGCTCATCGGCTTCATCCTCATCAGCCAGTTCAACTCGGTGGTGAAGCCGGTCATCATCCTGACGTCCGTCCTCATGTCCACCGTGGGCGTGCTCCTGGGCCTCGTCGTCTTCCGCATGCCGTTCGGCATCATCATGACCGGCGTGGGGATCATCAGCCTGGCCGGCGTCGTCGTGAACAACGCCATCGTCCTCATCGACTACGTGGACATCCTGCGCGATCGCAATGGCATGGACCGGCGCGAGGCGCTCGTCCAGGCCGGCAAGACCCGCTTCCGCCCCGTCATCCTGACCGCCGTGACCACCGTGCTGGGGCTCGTGCCGCTGGCCATCGGCCTGAACATCGACTTCCTCGGCCTCTTCACGCGACTCCAGCCGGACATCTACTGGGGTGGCGAGCAGGCCGCCTGGTGGGGATCCATGGCCATCTCCGTCATCGTCGGCCTCAGCTTCGCCACGATCCTGACGCTGATCCTCGTCCCCGTCATGTACTCCCTCGTGGACGACGTCGCCGCCTTCTTCCGCCGGCACTACACCCGCCCGGTGGAAGCGGAGCCCGAGGAGCCGGTGGCGGGGCCGTTCGAGCCCGCTCCGCGCCCGGCCCGCGAATCGGTCATGGCGTCGCAGGAAGCGCGACCGGCGGAAGCGTAGCGGACCCCAGGGCGGGCCGGCGGCGTCTCGCACGCGCCGGCCCGCCTGCCCCTTGCGGCCCCTTTCCATCGAGGGCATCATTCCCCATTCCCATATGCGAATCTGTGTAGATGCCCTTCCGGTATCGAGTCATCGACGGTGGTGAGATCCTCCTCGTCCGCGCCGTGGGCGAGGCCGACGTCCTGGACTGGATCAGGCTGAACCGGGATGCGCCGACGGGGGTCAGGCCGCACGAGTGCGGGCTGCTGATCGACCTCCGCAAGCGCACGAATCTTCCCAGCACGCCCTCCGTTCGGGCCATCGGTGAAGCGCTGCGCCGGCAGCTCCGGTTCGCGGCCGTGGCCATGGTCGCGCGCTCCGGCACACAGTTCGGGCTCGCACGGATGGTGGAGCTCACCGCCGAGACCGAGAGCCGGCCGCTGGCCACCTTCGGCGCACTCCGGGAGGCGCGGGCCTGGCTGCGCGACCGCCTCCGGGTGCAGCCCGACTGAGCCGCCGGCTCGGCTGAGCCCGCCCACGGCCGCCATTGCCGCGGCCAGCGTCGAGATTGACCCCGTCGCGACGTTCGCCTACCATTCGATACAGCCTGGCAGCACCCGCGGACGCATTTGAGGCCGCTTGACACCGCGGGGCGGAGGGGAACGGTCGGCAATGGGCGCGAGGGAGCGCCCGGTTCGAGCCGTCGTTCCCGGGCCGTCGAAACAAAGGACTAAAGTGCCGGGAACAGCCTTGGTTGTGCGGGCCCCGACACTTCTGGAGTGTCGGGGTTTTTTGTTGGGGCCGAAGCGCGTTCGGCGCCGCGGGAGGCGGCGTCCCGCACGCGCAGCGTGCGACCCGCGGCGGAGCCGCGATGCGCGGGCAGCGCGGCCCGCTCCCCCGACCACGAGGCGCCCGCAGCTACCTTCACGAACGAACGAGGTAAGACATGAGCCACTCCCCGTACCTGGATGCCATCTCACGGCGCGTCGTGGTCTTCGATGGCGCCATGGGCACGAGCATCCAGGCGCGGGAGCTGACGCGGGCGGACTTCGGCGGAGACGCGCTGGAGGGGTGCAACGACCACCTGGTCCTGAGCCGCCCGGACGTGATCGAGGAGATCCACGCCAGCTTCCTGGAGGTGGGTTGCGACGCGGTGGAGACGGACACGTTCCGCGCCAACCGGCTCACCATGCGGGAGTACGGGCTGCAGGACCGGGTAGTGGCGCTGAACCGGGCGGCCGCGGAGCTGGCCCGGCGCGCGTGCGATCGGTATGCGACGCCGGATCGCCCGCGCTTCGTCGCCGGCAGCATCGGCCCGAGCGGCTTCCTCCCGTCCACGAGCGACCCGTCGCTCGGCGCCATGACGTACGAGGAGCTGATGGCCGCGTTCGCGGAGCAGGCCCGCGGACTGCTCGATGGGGGAGTGGACGTGCTTCTGATCGAGACCAGCCAGGACATGCTGGAAGTGAAGGCCCAGGTGGCGGGGCTGAAGCAGGCGCGGGCGGACGCCGGGCGGGAGTACGTCCCCATCCAGGCCCAGGTGACGCTGGACACCAGCGGACGCATGCTGCTCGGCACCGACATCGCCGCGGCGGCCACGGTCCTGGTCGCGCTGGGCGTGGACGTCATCGGACTGAACTGCTCCACGGGTCCCGAGCACATGCGCCAGCCGGTGCGCTGGCTCACGGAGAACGTCCCGCTCCCCATCAGCGTCATCCCGAACGCGGGGATCCCCCACAACGAGGGCGGCCGCGCCGTGTACCCGCTCACGCCGGAGGCGCTGGCGGCCGCGCACGACGAGTTCGTGCGCGAGATGGGCGTGAACGTGGTGGGCGGCTGCTGCGGGACCACCCCCGAGCACCTGCGCCACGTGGTGGAGCGGGTGTGGGGGACGGAGCCGAAGCCGCGATCGCCGCAGTGGACGCCGCGCGTCGCCAGCGGCATGACGGCATTCGACATGGCGCAGATCCCGGCGCCCACGCTCATCGGCGAGCGCGTGAACACGCAGGGAAGCCGCGCGGTCAAGCGTCTGCTCGTGGCCGACGACTACGAGGGCGTGCGCGACGTGGCGCGCGGGCAGGTGGACGGCGGCGCGCACCTGCTGGACGTGTGCGTGGCGCTCACCGAGCGGCAGGACGAGGCCGCGCAGATGCGGACGCTCGTCAAGCTGCTGGCCCAGAGCGTCGAGACTCCGCTGGTGGTCGACTCGACCGAGGCGGACGTGGTGGAGGCGGCGCTCCGGCAGTACCCCGGCCGCGCCATCATCAACTCCATCAACCTGGAGAACGGCCGGAAGCGGATCGACGACGTGGTCCCGCTGGCCGTGAAGCACGGCGCCGCCGTCGTCGCCCTGACCATCGATGAGGAAGGGATGGCGAAGACCGCGGAGCGGAAGCTCGAGGTGGCCCGCCGCATCCACGACATCGTCACCGGCGACTTCGGGCTCCAGCCGACCGACCTGGTCTTCGACGCCCTGACCTTCACGCTGGCCACCGGCGACGACGAGTTCCGGAAGAGCGCCGTGGCCACCCTGGACGGAATCCGCCGCATCAAGGACGAGCTGCCCGGCGTGTTCACGTCGCTCGGCGTCAGCAACGTCAGCTTCGGGCTGCAGCGCCCCGCCCGCGCCGTTCTCAACTCCGTCTTCCTCCACCACTGCGTGGAGGCGGGGCTGGACATGGCGATCGTGAACCCCGCCCACATCACTCCCTACGCCGAGATCGACCAGGAGCAGCGCGGTCTCGCCGACGACCTGATCTTCGACCGCCGCGAGGACGCGCTGGCGCGCTTCATCGCGTTCTTCGAGTCGCACGACGTGGAGGAGGAGGAGGCCGGGGACCCGCGCGAGGACATGGACGTGGACGCGGCGATCCACTGGTCGATTTTGCATCGGAAGAAGGAAGGCGTGGAGGCGCTGGTGGACGCGGCTGTCGCATCGCGGATGTCGGGGACGATGGCCTCGGGCGCTGGCGCGCCCTCGGCCACCCCGCTTCGCGGGGATTCGACGGCCGATCGCGGCTCCGCCGCTCCGGGCGCCCCCCACCCCGCTTCGCAGGGATTCGACGGCCGATCGCGGCTCCGCGGCTCCGGACGCCCCGCTTCGCGGGGATTCGACGGCCGATCGCGGCTCCGCCGCTCCGGACGCCCCGCTTCGCGGGGATTCGACGGCCGATCGCGGCTCCGCCGCTCCGGGCGCCCCGCTTCGCGGGGATTCGGATCGCGAAAGCGCGCGCTCGCCTGTGCCGGGGACGGGGCGCACGCCGACGCCGCAATCCCACAAGGCGGGCGTCACCGTCCTCAACCATGTCCTTCTCCCCGCCATGAAGGAGGTGGGCGACAAGTTCGGGGCGGGCGAGCTGATCCTGCCGTTCGTGCTGCAGTCGGCGGAGGTGATGAAGAAGGCGGTCGCGCGCATGGAGACGTACCTGGAGAAAGTCGAGGGGGAGTCGAAGGGGACGGTGGTGCTGGCCACCGTCTTCGGCGACGTGCACGACATCGGGAAGAACCTCGTCCACACCATCCTCGAGAACAACGGCTACGCGGTCCACGACCTGGGCAAGCAGGTTCCGGTCAACGACATCATCGCCAGGGCGGAGGAGGTGCGCGCGGACGCCATCGGTCTGAGCGCGCTGCTGGTCTCCACGTCCAAGCAGATGCCGGCGGCCGTGCGGGAGCTCCACAAGCGGGGCCTCCGGTTCCCGGTCATGTGCGGGGGTGCGGCCATCAATCCGTCGTTCGTGCGGAGCGCGGCGTTCCTCGACGACGAGCAGGAGACGCTGTACGAGCCGGGGGTCTGGTACTGCAAGGACGCGTTCGAGGGGCTGGGCGTGGTCGAGGCGCTGGTGGGCGACGACGCGGCCGGCTTCGCCCGGCGTCGCCTGGAGGAGATCCGGGCGGGCGTGGCAAAGCGGGCCGCGCTGCAGGAAAAGGCGATGGAGTCGCGCCCGGCGGAGCGGGCGGAGCCGAGCCTCGAGGTCGAAGTTCCGGTCCCGTCGTTCCTCGGGGTGAAGGTCCTGGAGCGGATCCCGCTGGCGGAGCTGTACCGGCTGATCGACCTGAACACGCTCTACCGCCTGCACTGGGGCGCGAAGAACGCCAAAGGCGAGGCGTACGAGCGGCTGAAGCGGGAGGAGTTCGAGCCGCGTCTGAAGCGCTATCAGCGGGAGGCGCTGTCCCGGGGCCGGGTGCGGGTGCGCGCGGCCTACGGTTTCTTCCCCGCGGCGGCGGCAGGCGACGAGGTGGTGGTGTTCGATCCGGAAGATCCGTCGCGGGAGCTGGAGCGGTTCGCGTTCCCCCGGCAGGAGGGGCGTGAGCGGTTGTGTCTGGCGGATTACGTGCGAGGTTCGATCGCCTCGGCCGCTGGCGCGGCCTCGGCGACCCCGCTTCGCGGGGAGTCGATGGCGGATCGCGGCTACGCCGCTCCCGCCACCCCGCTTCGCGGGGAGTCGATGGCGGATCGCGGCTACGCCGCTCCCCCCCGCTTCGCGGGGAGTCGAAGGTCGGCGGCTACGCCGCCTCCCCGCCGCTGCGCGGCGATTCGTCGGTCGATCGCGGCTCCGCCGACTCCCCGCCGCTTCGCGGCGATTCGTCGGTCGATCGCGGCTCCGCCGACTCCGGGGGCGACCGCTCGCTTCGGGGCCCGGCGGATTACGTCGGCTTCCTCATCGTGTCGGTGTCGGACACACTGCTGCAGGAATCCGAGGCGATGATGAAGGGAGGGGAGTACACGGAGGGCTACTACCTCCACGGATTCGGGGTGCGGCTGGCGGAGGCGGCGGCGGAGTACGTCCATCGTCGCATGCGGGAGGAGTGGGGGATCGAGGCCGGGCGGGGGCTCCGCTACGCGTGGGGATACCCGGCGTGCCCTGATCCGACGCAGCACGAGATCCTGTTCCGCTTGCTTCCGGCCAGGGAGCGTCTGGGGATGGAGGTGACGGAGGCGGGGGCGCTGGTGCCGGAGCTGTCGACTGCGGCGCTCGTGGTGCATCACCCGGCGGCGAAGTACTTCAGTGTCTAGGCGCTGCGTAGGTCGTTCGCCTTCGGCCGCTGCGCGGCCTCGGCGACCCCGCTGCGCGGGGATTCGAAGGTCGGCGGCTGCGCCGCCTCCCCGCCGCTTCGCGGCGATTCGAAGGTCGGCGGCTACGCCGCCTCCCCGCCGCTTCGCGGCGATTCGATGGGGCTGTCTGGCTCCTTCGGGTACGCTGGCCGGTTCGGCCATTCCCTTGCCCTTCGGGCCGAGCGTACTTCCCGGGCACTACGTCTTCACCGGGGGAGGGAGCATGGCACGAACGACGCGGTTCGGATTCAAGCGGCTCGATGTCTACCGCCTGGCGGTCGAGCACTTCGCCTGGGTGGGCACGGTGGCCCGGCGGCTGCCGAGGGGGCCGTTCGTGGTGGTGAACCAGGCGCTCGGTTCGGCGCTGTCGATCCCGGGGAACATCGCCGAGGGGTTCGGTCGTGAGCGGAAGCCGAGGGAGATGTCGCAGCACCTGCGCTACGCGCTCGGTTCCGCATTCGAAGCGGCGGCCTACCTGGATGCCCTCGTCGCCATGGGCGTGATCTCGGACGATGAGTACAACCTGGCCGAGGAGCGCCTGTCCCGCGTTTCGGCCATGCTCACCCGCCTGATGCAGAAGCAGACGCTCCGGCGCAAAGCGGCGCGAGCTGCGCGGGGCGAGACGGCGCCGCGGTCGAGCTTCGAATCCCCGCGCAGCGGGGTGCTCCGAGCCGCGCAGCGGCGAAGGGGCATCGAATCGCCGCCAGGCGGCGCCGCGGCAGCCGAAGGCTCGCCGCGGTTCGAATCCCCGCAGAGCGGGGTCGCCGAGGCCGCGTCAGCGGCCGAAGGCGATCGACCCGCGACGACCCCGAGATGACCTTCATCGACCTGCTCCACGACGACCGCCCCCACCTCTTCGACGGCGGCATGGGCACGATGCTCTACGCCCGAGGGGTATTCATCAACCGGTGCTACGACGAGCTGAACGTCACGGACCCGGACCTGGTAGGGACCGTGCACCGGGAGTATGTGGACGCGGGTGCGGAGCTGCTGGAGACCAACACGTTCGGGGCGAACCCGGTGAAGCTGGGGCAGCACGGGCTGGAGCGGCGGGTGCGCGAGATCAACGCGCGGGCTGCGGAGCTGGCGAGGCGGGCCGCGAGGGAGCGGGCACTGGTGGGCGGGTCGATCGGGCCGCTGGGGATCCGGATCGAGCCCTACGGTCCGACCTCGCTGGAGGAGGCCCGATCGTTCTTCGCCGAGCAGGTGGCCGGGCTGCTGGAGGGGGGCGTGGACTTCTTCATCCTGGAGACGTTCGCGGACCTGTCGGAGATCCGGCAGGCAATGGAGGCGGTACGCGCTGCGTGCGACCTTCCGATGGTGGCGCAGATGACGGTGCGCGATGACGGGACGACGCTGTACGGGACGGCGGTGGAGCTGATCGCGCGCCGGCTGGAGGAGTGGGGCGCGGAAGTGATCGGGCTGAACTGCTCGGTGGGGCCGCACGGCATCCTGGCCGGGGTGGAGCGTATGGCGGCGGTGTCGGCGACCCCGCTGTCGGCGCAGCCGAACGCGGGCATGCCCCGGGAGATCGACGGTCGCAAGATCTACATGGCATCGCCGGAGTACATGGCCAAGTACGCGCAGCGGCTGATCCAGGCGGGCGCGCGCTTCGTGGGCGGGTGCTGCGGCACCACCCCGGCGCACATCCGGCGCATCGGCGACGCGGTGCGGGCCATGTCGCCGGGGCGGAGCCGGACGCGGCTGGAAGTCGAGCGCGTGACGGATGGCGAAGACGGCGCGGTCGCCCCGCTCGCGCTGGCCGAGCGCTCGCGTCTGGGTCGCAAGCTGGCGGCGGGGGAGCTGGTGACGAGCGTCGAGATCGTGCCGCCGAAGGGGGTCGCGCCGGCGGCCATGCTGGCGGGCGTGCGTCGGCTGAAGCGGGCGGGGCTGGACGCGGTGAACGTGCCGGACGGGCCGCGGGCGCAGATGCGCATGGGCGTGATCGCCGACCAGCACGCTGATCGAGCAGGCGGTGGGGATCGAGGCGGTGGTCCACTACACGTGCCGGGACCGCAACCTGCTCGGAATGCTCTCCGACCTGCTGGGCGCACACGCGCTCGGGCTGCGCAACCTCCTCCTCATCACCGGCGACCCGCCGAAGATGGGGCCGTACCCGGACGCCACTGCCGTCTTCGACATCGACTCCATCGGCCTCACCAACCTGGTGAACCGCCTCAACCACGGGCTGGACCCGGGGGGGAACGGCATTGGCGAGCCGACGGCGTTCACCATCGGCGTGGGCGTGAACCCGGGGGCGCTGGACCGCGAGTACGAGCTGAACCGGTTCTACTGGAAGGTGGAGGCGGGCGCGGAGTACGCCATCACGCAGCCGGTGTTCGAGGCGGAGCCGCTCCTCGAGTTCCTGGCGGAGCTGGACCGACGGGAGATCCGGATCCCGGTGGTGGCCGGGATCTGGCCGCTGGTGAGCGCGCGAAACGCCGAGTTCCTCGCGAACGAGGTGCCGGGGATCACGGTGCCGCAGCGCGTGCTCGAGCGCATGCGGCGCGCCCAGGAGAAGGGAAAGGAGCACGCGGTCGCGGAGGGGATCGCCATCGCCCGGGAGATGTTCGCCGCCGTGCGACACGCGGTACAGGGGCTCCAGGTCAGCGCCCCCTTCGGTCGGGTCTCCCTGGCGCTCGACGTCTTCGCCAATGTCGAAGGGATCGACGCCGGCGCGGGGGATGACGACCCGCCAGGCCACGCGGAGGCCGCCGTGTTCCCGCCACCGTTCCGCTCCGCAGCGCCCGACCCGCACAGAAAAGCCCCGCTGCACGCGGAGACCTGATTCGCGCAGCGGGGCTCCCGCCCGGAGGCGGGCAATGATTGGCGGCGGGAGACGGTCGGTGCCCGATTCCACCCTGCCAGGAGGTCACGTCAGTTCCGCCCGGCCTCCCGCTCGCCGTTTCGGTGCCAGCGCTCCTTTCCCTGGAGGGTCGCGGCATGTTGCCACGACATTCATTGGCCCCGAAGTTGTCGTCCCGGTCCTGCTCTTCTTCCACCGGCTCTGTTTCTTAGACGGGCGGTCCCGGCGAATCGTTGCCCGGCCGCGCCCGGTGGGCCGCTGGGGTCCTCTACGCGCCGCTCCGCGGTCATGTTTCAGCGAGGCGGTGCACCACAGGGTCAACGCGCATGCAATTCTGGAAGGGACACGCCCTCGGCAACGACTACGTGGTGATCGAGTCACGGGAGCGTCCGTCTCCCGCCCGGATCCGGGCGCTGTGCGACCGCCACCGCGGCGTGGGGGCCGACGGCGTGCTCGTGGGCGATCGCTCCGTCGACCCGGTTGCGCTCCGCATCTTCAATCCGGACGGGGGCGAAGCGGAGAAGAGCGGGAACGGCCTCCGCATCTTCGGTGCGTGGCTGCACCACGTGGGTGCGGCGGGAGGCGGTCCGTTCCGCGTCGCTCTGCCGGGAGAGACCGTGGAGCTGGAGGTGGTGGAGGCTGCGGCGGACGGCGAGCGCACGCTCCGGGTCGCCATGGGGCGGGCGTCGTTCCGGGCCGGCGACGTCGGCTATGCCGGCGCGGATCCGGACGCGATCGTCGCCGGCGAGTCGCTCCCCGGTGACGGACCGGTGGTGCAGGTCGGGGGGGCGCCGGCGGCGGTGCACCTGGTGTCCATGGGCAACCCGCACTGCGTGGTGTTCACGGACCGGCTGGACGAGGACGAGCTGCGCCGCGTGGGGCCGGCCATCCAGTCGCACCCGGCGTTCACACGCGGGGTGAACGTCCAGCTGGCGAGGGTCGTGGGCCCGGCCGTGCTGGAGATCCTGATCTGGGAGCGCGGCGCCGGAGAGACGCTGGCCAGCGGGTCGAGCGCGTGCGCGGCGGCCGCGGCGGCGCGGCGGGCCGGCCGCCTCGCGGAGTCGCGCATCGAGGTCCGCATGCCGGGCGGGGACGTAGAAGTGACCGTCGGCGACGACTGGTCGGTGACGCTCACTGGCACGGCGCGCCTGGTCTGCGAGGGCGTCCTGCTCCCCGGCGCGCTCGGAGGCTAGGTCCGCACCCGGGCGATGAGGAACGTCGACGCCACGGCGAACACCGCGTTCGGCGTCCACGCGGCCACGTCCGGCGGGATCGCCCCGCTGCTCCCGGCCGCGCCGGCCACCTTGAAGAGCATCAGGTAGACGATGGTGATGGCGAGGGAGACGCCGACGCCGTACGCGGCGCCGCCACGGGGCGAGGAGTTGGCCAGCGGGGCGGCGAACAGGATGATGATGAGCGCCGCCACGGGAATGGCGATCTTCTGGGCGCGGTCCACCATCAGGTCGTTGGGCTGCCCGCCCGACCGCTTCAGGATCTGGATCAGACGGCCGAGCTCGCCGTATCGCATCTGCTCGGGATCCTTCTGCTGGTCCAGCAGCTCGTCGGGGCGCTCGTCGAAGCCACGCGGGTGCAGCGCGGCGAAGCGGTAGGCGCGCTCCATTTCCGGGCCCGCCATGAGGCGGAGATACCCGTCGTGCAGCGTCCAGCCGCTGATGGAGTCGTAGGAGGCGCGCGGGGCGTAGATGTAGACGCTCGGGACGTCCGGCTCGTTCCCTTCCCGCTCCACCGTGATCCCGTCGATCTCGCCGTTCCCCACGTCCAGCCGGCGGATGGCGTACACCCGCCCGTCCAGGTCGCGGTAGAGGAAGTCGGAGCGGGACATGTAGTGGGTCGGCTGGCCGCCCAGCAGCTCCGCGCGCAGGCGGTTGCCCACCGGCACGAGCTCGGTGAGCACCAGGCCGAGCAGGGTCAGCACGATGCCGATGAGCGGAAGCACCGCGAACAGGCGGTAAAAGCTGATCCCGCCCGCTTTGGCCGCGGCCACCTCCGAGTGCCGCGTCATGTTGTTGACCGTGAAGATGGTCGCGATGAGCGCCGCGACCGGCAGCCCCCAGGAGATGTAGAGCGGCATCTGGTAGACGTACCCGAGCGCCACGTGGGCGGAGGAGTACCCGCGGTCCATGTACGTGTCCAGGTTGTCCGTCAGGTCGCCCAGGACGAACAGCACCGGTGAGGCGACGAGGAAGATGGCGAACAGCCGGAAGAAGTCCCTGACCACGACCCGGTCGAGGATCCTCACGCCGAGCCCTCCTTCCGTCCGGCGAGGCGGAGCGGCCGGCGCAGGAGGCGGATCGGCCGCATGACGAGCGTGCGCAGCGATTGCAGCAGGTCGTCCCAGCCGCCGCCCCGGGTGGTGGCCGCCTCCTTCCCGATCTGCATCAGCCCCCACACCGCCACCAGCAGGAAGAGGATGTTGGGCGCCCACATGGCCGCCCACGGCGAGATCGCGGCGTCGTCGGCCAGGCTCTCCCCGCCGATCAGGCCGGCGTAGTAGACGGCGAAGATGGCGATGGAGACGGCGATCACCAGCCCCACGCCGCCGCGGGGGAAGCGCACGGCAATGGGTGCGCCGAGCAGCACGAACACGATGACGGCCCAGGAGATGGCGAACTTCTTGTGGTACTCCACCATGTAGCTGTCCGCCAGGCGAACCAGCTGCTGCGCCCGCGCATTCAGGGAGGAGACTTCCACGAACGTGCGCCGGACGTACTCGTCGAAGACCGTGTCACCGGAGGCGGTGACCGGCATCCGCTCCTGCCATGCAGCCAGGCGACGCCCCGGCCGATCCCTTCCCAGCTCGTTCTCGGACGGCCCGTCCAGGATCCGGTTCACCACGCTCGTGGACAGCTGCGCCAGCTGGGTCTTCAGCGTGTCCCGCTTCAGCTCCGATTCCACGGCGCGGTGCCGCAGCATCGCGAGCGACATCTCGCGGTCCGAGCGCGAGGCGCTCGAGTCGGAGCGCGTCAGCTCGTTGCCCACGCCCCGGATCTGGATCCGGTACTGGTCGAAGAAACTGCGGACGAAGCGCTCCGGGGTGTCGTTGTCGAGCTGGTTGATCCAGCCGTCGTAGAGCGTGAGGAAGAGGTCCGTCTGATCGCCGTTGATCGCCATCTGCCCGCTGTCCGCGTAGACGCTCCGCTCGCGGCGAGGCTCGCTGAAGTCGTAGATCACCACGTCCTTCAGCCGGTTCGTGGCCGGCGTGATCTCCGCCGCCTGGAGGTAGTACTTCGGCCGCGCGCTCCCGCTGGTCCTGATCGGATTGATGGTCTGCTCCTTCAGCGAGAGCGTCGGCGTCTTCCGCTGGATGTCGAGCAGCAGGATCTTCAGCTGATGGTTCGTCTCCGGGAGCAGGTAGTCGTTGAACCACATCATCCCGCCGCCGAACAGCACGGCCACGACCAGGAGCGGCACCAGCGTCCGGTTCAGGTTCACGCCGCTCGCCTTCAGCGCCGTGATCTCGTTGTCCGCCGCCAGCGCGCTGAAGGCGTAGAGCGTCGCCACGAGCACCGCCATGGGCAGCGTGAGGGCGAGGATGTGCGGCAGCGAGAGGACGAAGACCTCCGCCATGACCGACCACGGCAGGCCCTTCCCGGCCAGCGCTTCCAGCCGCCGCGCCACCGTGTTGATCATGAGGATCCCGGTGAGCACGCTCAGCGAAAAGACGAACGGACCCACGTGGGTCTTCAGTATGTATCGTGTCAGGATCCGCATGCCCGGCTCGTTGTCCCGCGGTCGCGTAAATGGCTATAGTATCGAACGGTTCCACCCCCTACAACAGCACCGTCCAAGGCGGGACCGTGCCTTCCGCGGGAGCAGCGGGCGCACATAGAACCAGGCATCCGGTGAAGAAGTTCCTGCCCCTCATCGTGCTCCTCGCCGTGGGCCGAGCCCACGCGCAGGTGCCCGTGCGTCCGCGATCCGGCCTCGTGCTCACGCCCGCCGAGCTCCTCGCCCCCGCCACGACCGGCGGGCTCCGCCTCGGGCTGGCCCCGCTACCGGCCGATCTCCGGCATCGTCTGCGCCTCCCGGGCGCCGGGCCGGGGTCACTGCGCTCCGCGTGGTACCCGGCTCCGCCCGTTCCGGTCGCGCCGGTGCCGACACCGCGCCGGCTTCCGGCAGTGCCGCCGTCGGTCCGGGTGGCCGGCGCCGCGCCGGAGTCCGCGGGCCCAGGCGCGGCGCCCGCGCCCGGGGACACCTCGGGCGGCGGGCGGTTCAGCGAGAGCCAGGTCGCACGGGCGGTGCAGGACGCGGCGGACCTGCAGCTGCGGGTGGAGGGTCGGGGCGACCTGGGCGGCGTGTGGAACGAGTACCGTCCATGCGAGCCGGGGTTGCGGCTCAACTGCAGCCCGGGCCTGCTCCCGCAGCTGCGCCCCGATGTGCAGTTCGGCGTGCAGGTGGGCGGCACGATCACGGACCGGATCCACGTCGACGTGGACTACGACCAGCGCCGCGAGTTCGACGCCGCGAACAACATCAGCGTCTACTACCAGGGGGAGCCGGGCGAGCTGCTGCAGCGCGTGGAGATGGGCGACGTGTCGATCGACCTGCCGGCGTCGCGCTACCTGACGCAGGGGATCCCGGCCGGCAACTTCGGCTTCAAGGCGGCGGCGCAGGTGGGGCCCGCGAAGGTGGAGGCGCTGTGGGCTCAGCAGAAGGGCGACGTCGCCACGCGCGAGTTCCGGCTCGGCGGCGACGGCGCGGAAGGGCTGGTGCAGGAGCAGGAGCTGGTGCTCGACGACGCCGACTACGTCACCGGGCAGTTCTTCTTCCTCGTCGACCCGTCCACCCTGGCGGGCGCCCCGAACGTGGACGTGCTCGCGCTGCGGGCGGCGGATGCGCCGGCGTCGGTGCGTCCGGCGCGCGGGCGGCTCGCCGTGTACCGGGATGAGGGCGCGAGCTTCGCCCAGTACGCGGACCAGGCGAAGACGGGGAAGTTCCTGGCGGACGCCGTGTCCGCGGATGGCACGCTGCGCCACAGCGGCCTGTTCACGCTGCTCGAGCCGGGGAAGGACTACTACGTCCATTCGAGCGGGCTGTGGATCGCACTGCGCGCGCCGCTGCGCGACGACGAATCGCTGGCCGTGGTGTACGTGACGGATTCCGGCCAGCCGGTGGGCGACCCGTCTCCGGAAACCTCGCCGCCGGGGGAGACGCCGGACCTGCGGCTCATCCGCGGGCCGGTCACGGTGCACCAGCCGGGGCAGCCCACGTGGGCGTACGAGAATGCACCAGGTCTACAGGCTGGACAGCTCGGCGGAAGTGGAGACGTCGTCGCTGGCGCTGACGATCTCGCTCGGACACCTGGCGGGCGGCGTCACGTTCAAGCGCCGCGGCGAGGACCGCATCCCCTTCCTGCGGCTGTTCGGCCTGGACGACGATGCCCCGGCCGACGTCCTCGACCTGGCCCACCTCTTCCGGCCGGGCTCGGAGCTGGAGACGGTGGGCGAGGCTGCGCTCCGGGGCACGTTCGTCGTGTTCCCCACGCTGGAGCCGTTCGCTCGCCCGCCGCCCGTGCCGTCGGAAGGGCTGAGCGCGGCCGAGGCGGCGGCGGTCCTGGGCGACGACGCGAACCCCGCGATCTACGACCAGCCGGACCCGGTGGTGCGGCGAGGCAGCAGCCGGTTCCGGCTGAACTTCCGCTACCGGGTCGAGCTCGAGGGGCTGTTGAGCAGCTTCAATCTCGGCGCGTTCGGGATCCGGCAGGGGAGCGAGCGGATCACGGTGGACGACCGTCTCCTCGTGCGCGGGCAGGACTACGTCATCGACTACGACCTGGGGCTGGTCACGCTGCTCGACCCGGGCGCCACGCTGGGCGGCAATCCGGACGCGGTCATCCTGGCCAGCTGGGAGCAGAAGGCGCTCTTCGACGTGGCGCCCACCAGCGTGTTCGGGCTGAACGCCAGCTCCCCGCTCGGCCGGTACGGGGAGCTCAACGTCGTGGGGCTGTACCAGGCCGAGCAGGCCATCGTCGCGCGCCCCCAGCTGGGGACCGCGCCCGGCGCCGTCCTGCTCGGCGGCGCGAGCGGACGAATGGCGTTCCAGGCCGACTGGCTCGCCCGGGCGCTCGCGGCCGTCCCGGGCCTGGACGCCGACTCGACCGCCCGCCTGGACGTCTCGGGGGAGCTGGCGCTCTCCTCCCCCGACCCGAACCGGGAGGGCGCGACGTACCTGGACGATTTCGAGTCGACCGACGAGATCCCGCTCTCCCTCGATGCCACGCAGTGGAAGCTGGGGAGCGCGCCCCAGGACGCCACGGCGGTCCCGGAGCTGCCGTGGCCACCCACGGTGGCGAACGCCGCGTCCCTCGTGTGGCAGGACCGCTACCTGGCCGACGACCGGGAAGTGGGGTTCCTCACGCCCGACCGCATCGACGAGAAGATCGCGCTGGCTGGCGCACGACTCTCGGAGCCGGTGCTGCACCTCACGATGCGCAGCAGTCCCACGACCACGGCCCCGCTCCCGCACTGGCGCTCCATCACCACCGTTCTGAGCATCACCGGCCGCGACCTCTCCCGCTCGGAATACCTGGAGTTCTACGCGGCGCCGTACACCGCCAGCATGGGCAATGCGGTGCTGGTCGTGGACCTGGGGACGGTGGGCGAGGACGCGTTCTACTTCGACAGCGCGGGCGTCCGCCAGGGGACCGGCACGTTCGGGCGGCCGTGGGGGCAGGGGGTGCTGGACGAGGAGGCGTCGCTGGCGCTCCGGGACGTGTGGGGCCCGGACGACGACCGCCTCGGCCTGTGGAACCAGTCGTGCGAGGCCGAGCGGCTGAAGCCGGTCCCGCTCGGCGATCCGCGCGCCAACTGCACGGTGAACAACGGCCGGCCCGACACCGAGGACCTCAACGGGAACGGCGTGCTGGACGCCAGCGACGGGCCCCTGTTCCGCTACGTCATACGGCTCGGGAAGGCATCGCCGTACCTGGTCCGCGACGAGTCGGCCACGGGAACCCAGTTCCGCCTTTACCGCATCCCGCTGCGCGGCGGGAACGGCTCGGCGCTGAACGGCGCGAGCGAAGCCACGTGGCGCTTCATCCAGCAGATGCGAATCACGGTGGTGAAGAGCTCGGGCGGCGTCGGCACGCTCGCCCTCGCCCGCCTGCGCATCGCCGGTTCACGCTGGACCAAGCGCGACATCCAGGGGATCCTGGCCGGGCTGGTGGACGACGCGACCGGCAGCGGCGCGGCGACCACGGAGTTCCGGGTCGGGTCGGTGAGCCGGCTGACGGACGGGGCGGCGTACGCGTCGCCGCCGGGAGTGGAGGACCAGCTGCAGGACCCGAAGTCGGTGCTGGGCGCGAACGGTGTGGAGTACAACGAGAAGTCGCTGCGCCTCAGCTGGGACGGGCTGCCGGCGGGTGAGCGCGCGGAAGTGTACTACCGTTACCCTCAGCAGCCGCGCAGCTTCCTCGACTATCGCAAGCTTCGATTCTGGGCCGTGCCGCGCTCCGGGCACTGGGGTTCGGAAGGCGACGACCGGCTGCTGGTGAAGCTCGGCACCGACTCCCGCAACTACTACCTGTACCAGACGCGGCTGCGACCCGTGGCCGTGGGCGGCGGCGTCGCGCCGGGCGACTGGCTCCCCGAGCACGTGGTGGACTTCGCCGAATGGTTCGACCTGAAGGCGGAAGCGGAGCGGCGGCTGGCGGAGGAGGGCGGGCCGCTCACGGTGTGGAGCGAGGACAGCACGTACGCCGTGGTCCTCGAGGACCGGGCGCGGGCGCCGAACCTGGCTGCGGTGAGGGAGCTGACGTTCGCCGTGTACAACGGCGGCGACGTGGCCTCGGACGGTGAGGTGTGGCTGGACGACCTGCGCCTGGACGCGGCGGCGAGGGCCACGGGGATGGCGGGCCGGCTGGACGTGGGGCTGGAGGCGGGCGGCTTCCTGTCGGCGGCGCTGTCGTACGGCGGGCGGGGGGGCCGCTTCCGCCAGCTGGACGACGTCGCCCCGTACGAGACCAGCGGCGACCTGCGCCTCTCCGCGAGCGCGGAGCTGGGTCGCTTCGCCCCCGCCGCGTGGGGGGTGTCCATGCCCGTGACCGTGACGTACGACCGCATGAGCCTCTCCCCCATCTTCCTCCAGGGGACCGACGTGCGCGCCGACCGCCTGCCGGGGCTGCGCGACACGGGGACTTCCCACCAGCGCGTGGGGATCGCGCTGCGCAAGACCACGCCGTCCGGGAACCCGCTCCTGTCGGCGGTGATGGATGGGACATCGCTCCGGCTGGGCTACAGCCGCCTGCGGGAGAACACCGTCACCACCCAGGCCCGGCTCGACGCCGTGGACGGCGGCGTGGACGTGGACCGGGCGGTGGCGCCGGTCGAGCTGGACATCGTCCCCTCCATCCTCGAGCGCGCGCTGCGCTGGCTCGCCCCGCGCGCCGTGGAGCGGAGCGAGTTCTTCCGCAGGCTGTCGGACGCCCACCTCCGCCTCACGCCCGAGCGCATCGGGCTGTCCGGCTCGTTCACCGGGGAGAACGCGTCCGTCCGCCGCTTCGACCAGGTGCTGGAGACCCCCGGCGACGCCGACGTGGAGCCGCTCCTCTCCCCCCGCCGCACGCTGGAGGGCGGCGCGCGCGTGGCGTTCCGGCCGCTGGAGTCGCTGTCCGGCCACATCGGCGTGACGTCGGGGCGCGACATCCTCGACCCGACGCGGGCGACGCCCGTGGCCGCGCAGCAGGAGGCGCTCCGGCGCGCGCGCACCGACCTGGGCGGCTTCTCCCTGGGGTGGGAGCGCGACCGGCTGGTGACCTCCGACCTGGCCTGGCGCCCCGTCATCGCCGACTGGCTCCGCCCCGGCGTCACGTGGACGAGCCAGTTCGCGCAGCGCCGCGAGCCGTCCCAGATCGAGCGGGTGGACGGCCCGGACGGGAGCGTGGCGGAGCTCCAGCGCACGTTCAACACCGACCGCCGCCTCAGCCGCACGCTCGCGGTCGACCCCGCCGGGGCCCTGGGCGCCCTGCTCGGCGGAGGCGGAGCGGCGGCCGGGGCGCCCGACTCCGCCGCCGGCGCGCCGGCGCACGGCCGCGTCGCCCGGCTGCTCCTGTCCGCGGCTTCCGTGCTCCAGCCGGTGGACCTGGCGTGGACGGACGAGGTCGGCTCGCGCTTCGACCGGGGGCTGGCCGCCCCCGGCTGGGGGTACCAGGTGGGGCTGCGCGCGCTCGACGGCGTGCGGTTCCTCGGCCAGGACACCGCCGCGACCGCGCTCGTGAGCGACGGGTTCCGGGCGCGCTCCGGGCTGCGGCTGACCCGCGCCGCCACCGTCAACGTGGGGTACAGCCGGACCATCGCCCGCGTCTACGACGTACGGGTGGGGCCGCGGGACCAGCTCGAGCGAGCGTGGCCGGACGTCCAGCTGAGCCTGCGCGAGCTGCCGGTGCCGGCGCAGCTCGGGGCGCTGCTGGACGGATGGTCGTTCTCCACGGGGTACGCCCACACCGTGCGGGAGCTCCGCCTCCTCGGCGCCGTGACGCGCGTCAACCGGATGGGCGAGCGGACCATCCCCGTGGAAGTGCGCCTGTCGTTCGCGGGTGGGCTGTCCCTGGCCTACATTGCCTCGCGCACGCGCGGGAACGGCGTCGACCCGGCCGGCACCACGACCGAGCACGCGCAGACCCACTCGGTGGACCTGAGCGGCCGCTTCACGCCCCCGCTCATCCTGTCGGCGCGCGGTCTCACGGAGCCGATGCGGCTCTCGCTCGGGTACGACTACCAGGGCCAGCGCGAGTGCCGGACGGAGGGCAACCGCGTGGCCGCCGAGTGTACCGATTTCGTGGACTACCTCAACCGGCGGCTGAACGTGTCGCTGTCCACGCTCGTGCGACAGCTCGAGGTGGGGCTCCAGGGGAGCTACGTGGACCGCCGCAGCTTCATCGGGACCATGGCGGGCTCGAGCCAGTTCCAGCTGGGGTTGTTCGGGCAGTTCAGCCTCCAGGCGGGCGTGCTGTAGCGGCCGGGACGGGCGCGGGGCGCCGCTTCGCCGGCGACTTCGGGCTTCGCCGGGGCTTCGGGCTTCGCCGGCGACACCTTGACGGGAGGGAACGTTGAACGGATCCGGGGGTGGGGGACAAATGGCTTGGCAGGCGCTCGCGCTCGCTGCGCTCGCGCTCGCGGGCGGATGCTCGGATGGCAGGGGGGCGGAACAGGACGTGGGCTCGTCGGAGCGGATCACGACGGAGAAGCGGGTGGCGCCGGCGTTCGATCGGGACTCGGCCATGACGCTGCTGCGTCGCCAGGTGGAGTTCGGGCCGCGGGTGCCGGGGACGGAGGGACACGAGCGGCAGCTGGCGTGGATGGAGGCGTTCCTGCGCGAGCGTGCGGACACGGTCGTGGCGCAGGCGTTCACGCACGCCGGGCCGTCCGGTGAAACGCTCCACCTCACCAACGTGTTCGCGCGATTCCGCCCTGACGAGCCGACGCGCGTGCTGCTCCTGACGCACTGGGACACGCGTCCCACGGCCGACAACGCCGAGGACCCGGCGGACCGCGACAGGCCGATCCCGGGCGCCAACGACGGCGCCAGCGGGACGGCCGTCCTGATGGAGCTTGCGAACGTCCTTTCCAGCCATTCGCCCCCGATCGGCGTGGACCTACTCTTCGTGGACGGAGAGGACTATGCGCCGGACTACATGTACCTGGGGGCCGAGTACTTCGCCGCGCACCTGGCGCCCGGCTACGAGCCGCTCTACGGCGTGCTGGTGGACATGGTGGGGGACCAGAACCCCCTCTATCCGCCCGAGCAGTACTCGCAGCAGTACGCGCCGGAAGTGGTGGACCGGGTCTGGCGGATGGCGGAGCGCCTGGGCTTCGGCGCCTACTTCCCCGGCACCCCGGGGATGGCCATCGGCGACGACCACCTCAAGCTCATCGAGGCCGGGATCCACACGATCGACATCATCGACTTCGAGTACGGCCCCGGGAACGTGTACTGGCACACGCTCCAGGACGACCTCGATCACGTCGCGCCCACGGGGCTGGGCGTGGTCGGCACCACGCTCGCCGAGCTCATCTACCGCGGCGGGTAGGCCGCGCCGCGCCTCCCGCGGCCGCGCCCTCCGCGCGCAGGCGGGGACGGCGCCGTGAAGCTGACCCGCGACGAGGAGCGGGCCATGGCGTTCGTCGCCGCGCTCCTCTTCCTCTCCGCCGCGGTCCGCCTGGCGACGCTCCCCGATGCCGTCCCCGCGCCGCCCAACGCCCTGGACCTCGCAGCGCACCTGGCCGCCAGCGAGGCCGCGCTCGACAGCGCGCGCGAGGCGGACCGGCCGCTCGGCCCCGGCGAGCGCCTCGACCTCAACCGCGCTTCCGCTTCCGATTTCACCCGCCTCCCCCGCGTCGGCGACGCCCTCGCCCGCCGCATGGTCGAGAACCGCGAGCGCGACGGTCCGTTCCGGTCCGTGGACGACCTCGCCCGCGTGAGCGGCGTCGGCCCGGCCACCGTGGCCCGCCTCGCCCCGCACCTGGAAGTGACGGGAGTGCCGCGAGCGGCGGTCGCACCGCGCGGGGCGGCGGCGGCGCGCAGGATCCCGGGCCCGGACGAGGTGGCGCGACCGGACCGCGTCGACATCAACACCGCCAGCGCCGAGGATCTCGCCGCGCTCCCCGGCATCGGACCGGCGATCGCCGCCCGGATCGTGGCGCACCGCGACTCCGCGGGACCGTGGCCGGCGGTGGATTCGCTTCTGGCGGTGAAGGGGATCGGGCCCGCGACGCTGGCGCGGCTCCGGCGTCGCCTGCGGGTGAACTGACCGGCGGGAGCGGGAAAGTGGAAATGCGCGGATGACAAAGGCTTGACCCGCCGGGGCATGAGGATCTAGCTTTACTGACCTCCCCAGGGCCTTCGGCCATCCACGCACGCATCACAACTCGAAATCGCGCCATGGCGACGCAGACGAGCACAGCTGACCGGCTGGGCACCATTCTGCTCAGGGAAGGGCTCATCTCCCAGGACCAGCTGGAAGGCGGGCTCCAGGATTCGCGCACCAACGGGACGCGCCTGGGCTTCTCCCTGATCAAGCTGGGGTTCCTCGAGGAGGAGGCGCTGGCGCGCATGCTCAGCCGCCAGTACCGGGTGCCGGCCGTGGACATGAACAAGGTCCAGGTCGATGCCCGGATCCTGAAGCTGGTTCCGGCGGACATCGCCCACAAGCACCTCGTCCTCCCGCTCCGCCGCGCGGGGCGCACGCTGACCGTGGCCATGGCCAACCCCGCCGACCCGGGGACGCTGGACCAGCTGCGCTTCGTCACCCGCCACGACATCGAGCCGGTGGTGGCGGGCGAGTTCACGCTCAAGCGCCACATCGACACCTACTACGGCAAGCAGGAGGATGACGCGCTGGCGGAGATCCTCGGCGAGATCGACGACGAGGGCGTCGAGGTCATCGACGAGACGGAAGACGAGGTCAGCGAGGCCGCGCTCAAGGCGCAGGTGGAGGACGCCCCGGTCGTCAAGCTGATCAACGGCATCCTCACCGACGCGGTGCTCAAGGGCGTGAGCGACGTCCACATCGAGCCGTACGAGAAGGAGATCCGGATCCGATACCGGATCGACGGCGCGCTCCGCGAGATCATGAAGCCGCCCATGCGCATGAAGGCGGCGCTCACCTCCCGCGTGAAGATCCTGGCCGACCTGAACATCGCCGAGCGCCGTATCCCGCAGGACGGACGGATCAAGCTGAAGGTGAAGAACAAGGTGGTGGATTTCCGCGTGTCCACGCTGCCCGTGATCTTCGGCGAGAAGATCGTGCTGCGCATCCTGGACAAGGGGAACCTCACCCTGGACCTGGAGAAGTTCGGCTTCGAGCCGAAGGCCGAGAAGGAGTTCATGCACGCCATCATGCAGCCGTACGGCATGGTGCTCGTGACCGGCCCCACCGGCTCCGGGAAGACCACGACGCTCTACTCCGCCCTGTCCAAGGTCAACGACGAGCAGGTCAACATCATGACCGCGGAGGACCCGGTGGAGTACAACCTCCACGGGATCAACCAGGTTCAGGTCCGCAACGAGATCGGGATGACGTTCGCCGCGGCGCTGAGGGCGTTCCTGCGCCAGGACCCGAACATCATCATGGTGGGTGAGATCCGCGACATCGAGACGGGCGGCATCGCCATCAAGGCCGCCCTCACCGGCCACCTCGTGCTTTCCACGCTGCACACGAACGACGCCCCGTCCACCATCACCCGCATGATCGACATGGGGCTCGAGCCGTTCAACGTGGCCGCCGCCTTCAACGTCATCACCGCCCAGCGCCTGGTGCGTCGGATCTGCGTGAACTGCAAGGCGGAGACGCACTACAGCGACGAGTACCTGGCGGCCGCGCGCGTCCCTTACGACCAGCGGGGCATGACCTTCTACAAGGGCGAGGGGTGCGACGCGTGCGCCGGCACCGGCTACAAGGGACGGCAGGGACTGTACGAGGTCATGGCCGCCACGGCCGAGCTGCGCAAGCTCATCATGCAGAGCGCCAGCGTGGACGAGCTCCGCCAGCAGGCGCTCGATGACGGCATGCTCACGCTCCGCATGGACGGCATGCGAAAGGTGGAGCGCGGGATCACCACGCTCGAGGAAGTCATCAAGGAGACATCCGGTCAATGACCACGCAGACGGCACCCCCGCAGCAGGGCAAGCAGCTGAACCTCAGGGCGCTGCTCGAGGAGATGATCGCCCGCAACGCGAGCGACCTCCACCTCACTGCCGGCCAGCAGCCGATGATCCGGGTGGACGGCGCCATCATCATGGCCAACAGCGCCACCAAGGAGCTGGACCCCAAGGACACGCTCAACCTGGCGTACTCCATCCTCACCGAGAACCAGAAGAAGCGCTTCGAGACCGAGGACGAGCTCGACTTCTCGTTCGGGATCCAGAACCTCTCGCGCTTCCGCGGCAACGTGTTCAAGCAGCGCGGCTGCGTCACCGTCGTGATCCGCGCGATCCCCTACGAGATCCTGACCTTCGACAAGCTCGGGCTGCCCCCGATCGTGGCCCGCTTCGCAGACCGACCCAAGGGGCTCGTCCTGGTCACCGGCCCCACCGGGTCCGGAAAGTCCACCACGCTCGCCGCCATGATCGACAAGATCAACCGCGAGGAGCCCGGGCACATCCTCACCGTCGAGGATCCGATCGAGTTCGTGCACCGGCACAAGAAGTCCATCGTCAACCAGCGCGAGGTCGGCGCCGACACCGGCTCCTTCGCCAACGCGCTCAAGTACGCGCTCCGGCAGGACCCCGACGTGGTGCTCATCGGCGAGATGCGCGACCTGGAGACCATCTCCGCCGCGCTCACCATCGCCGAGACCGGACACCTCGCCCTGGCCACGCTGCACACCAACTCCGCGGCCGAGACCATCAACCGCATCATCGACGTCTTCCCCTCCAACCAGCAGAGCCAGGTGCGGGCCCAGCTCGCGTTCGTCCTGGAAGGCGTCATCACCCAGACCCTCGTCCCCCGCAAGGGCGGGAAGGGGCGCGTCGCCGCCCTCGAGATCATGGTGGCCACTCCCGCGATCCGCGCCACCATCCGCGACGACAAGATCCACCAGATCTACTCCATCATGCAGGCGGGGAAGAAGCACGGGATGCAGACCATGAGCGATTCCCTCGCCCAGCTCGTGATCGCAGGCGACGTCACCCGGGACGAAGCGCTGCGCCACTCCAGCGAGCCGAACGAGCTGCTCCGGCTCCTGGGCGAGCCCGTATCCACCGCGTGACCGCTCGCGCGGACAACACGACCAGAGAGGCAGCCTGACCATGCCGACCTACACCTACTCGGCCCGCAACCCCACCGGGATGCTCCAGCGCGGCGAGATCGACGTGCCCACCCGCGAGGAGGTCGTCGGATTCCTCCGCCGGCAGAAGCTGATTCCGGTCAAGATCGACCAGAAGAAGGGTGCCTTCACCCTCAACCTGACGCTCGGCAATCCGATCAAGACCCGCGACATCGTCATCTTCACACGACAGTTCGCGACCATGATCAACGCCGGGCTGCCGCTCGTGCAGTCCCTCGACATCCTCGCGCGACAGACCGAGAACAAGGCGCTGTCCCGCGTCATCGAGCAGGTCCAGCACGACGTCGAGAGCGGCAACACCCTCGCCGACG
Source organism: uncultured Gemmatimonadales bacterium (assembly GCA_963798845.1). GTDB lineage: Bacteria > Gemmatimonadota > Gemmatimonadetes > Longimicrobiales > RSA9 > CAVUKA01. The sequence goes on from CAWCUS010000006.1 coordinate 1,203,328, forward strand.
CCCTGCGCCAGCACCCCAAGGTCTTCACCGAGCTCTTCGTCAACATGGTCGCCGCCGGCGAAGTGGGCGGCATCCTGGACATCATCCTGCTCCGCCTGGCCGTCTTCCTCGAGAAGAACGACGCCCTCAAGCGCAAGATCAAGGGCGCCATGGTCTACCCGGCCGTCATCTTCCTCGTCGCCATCGGCGCCGTCGCCACCCTCCTGATCGTGGTCATCCCCACCTTCCAGGAGATGTTCGAAAGCGCCGGCGTGCCCCTGCCCGCGCCCACCCGCGTGGTCATCGGGCTGTCCCAGGGACTCCAGTCCTACTGGTACATCGTTCTCGCCGTGATCGCCGCCGTCGTCATCGGCCTCCGCTCCTACTACAAGACCCGCAACGGCGAGCTCGCCATCGACCGCTTCATGCTCAGGATCCCCATCATCGGACCCCTCCTGAGGAAGACCGCCGTCGCACGCTTCACACGCACCCTCGGCACCCTGGTCTCCTCCGGCGTCTCCATCCTCGACGGCCTCGAGATCACCGCCAAGACCGCCGGCAACCGCGTCATCCAGGACGCCGTCATGGCCAGCCGCAGCAGCATCGCCGGCGGCGAGACCATCGCCGAGCCGCTCAAGCGCGCCGAAGTCTTCCCGCCCATGGTCGTCTCCATGATCCACGTGGGCGAGCAGACCGGCGGCCTCGACGAGATGCTCACCAAGATCGCCGACTTCTACGACGAGGAGGTCGACCAGGCCGTCGAAGCGCTCCTCAGCGCCCTCGAGCCGATCATGATCGTGTTCCTCGGCGGCATCGTCGGCGGCATGATCGTCGCCATGTACCTGCCGATCTTCGACATGATCAACACGGTGCAGCAGTAGGGGGTGTCCCTGAAGGTCACGTGTGTGGGTTTACACGGTGTGGGTTTACACGGTGTTTCGTAAGTCCTGAGCGGAATCTGTCGTAATTTGTTGCACGCTGTTTCGTAATTTCGCGGAAGCCTGTGGTTCCCCAGGACGGATCGTAGGACGACGCCGCCTTCTATCGTAATTCGCGGCAACCCGTATCGTAGGACGCAGTAGGCGTTACGCCGAGTTGTCAGCGCTGATCGAGGGGCAGGGACGGGCGGGACCGCTCGTCCCTGTCAGCGTTGTGGTGAATTCCAGATCCGCCTAGCTTTTCCACTTTCAGGCAGGTTCTCGAGCAATGGCGGTGCGACGTGCCTGCACAACTCCTCCTCGCCTACGTCTTCATCACGCTCGTGGCCGGAGCCGTCTGCATCGGGTCCGTGCTCATGCTGGCGTGGCTCCGGCGTGACGAGCTCGCGCGCGCCTTCCTGTGGCTCTATGCCGCTCTTACCGTGGCCGTTCTGGCTACGCTTCTGCTCGCGCTCGCGGCGACGCAGCCAGCAGTATCCCCCGGCGCGACCTCGGTCCTCGTATACCTGGAGGCATTCGTAGGACGCTATGGCGTGATGCTCGCGCTTCCGTTGTTCGCGCACCGGGCATTCAGCATCCGGGACCGCCGCCGGGATTCCGCGCTGATCGGCGTCGTGTTGGCGAGCCTTGCCGCTCAGCACGTGACCGAGTTCATGCTCGGGGGCGTCTGGGATGCACGCGGGGATGTCGCCGAGGACGTCGTGTTTGCGGGCATCGTCGCATACACCGTCGTGATTGGGGTGGCGAGGAGACGCCGTGGGGCCTATCCACCGCTGGCCGGGCGATTCCTCGCGCTTCTGGTCGCCGGTTTGCCGGTAGCGGTCTGGGACCTCTTCATCGCCGGCGACGAGGGCCCCCGGCTTTACCCTCTCTGGTACTGCGCCCTGGGCTTCGTCGTGATTCTCACCCTCTTCCGCCGCCACGCCGCCTCCGGCGCCGCCCCGCCCCGCGAGTGGGACCTTTCCGAACGGGAGGAGGAGGTACTTCGGCTCGTGCAGCGAGGGTTGAGCAATCAGGCCGTCGCGCGGGAGCTCACCATTTCTCCCAACACCGTGAAGTCTCACCTGCGCGCCATCTTCGACAAGAGCGGCTTCCGCACGCGCACGGCCCTCATCGCGCAGATGCGGAATCACCCGATCGGGTGAGGGGCGGGAGATCATCCGATCGGGCGATTGTCGGATGATCGGGCCGAGTGCAGCGTCCGGTGTCAAGGTCACCCGGATGAACCGTCGGCCTGGAGGATGGGATGTCGTACCGCGCGCCATGGCTGGTTCTCTGTTGTGTCGTGATTGCCCTTACGGTTGGTGCGTCCTGCGCTGGGTCGATGCCTCAGGACGTTCCTGTCCCCCGTAGGGTGCTCCTGACCAATGACAACGGAATCGACGACGTCGGGCTAGTCGAATTGGCGCGTGCGTTCGCCCGCGACACCAGTTTCGAGGTCGTGGTGGTGGCTGCGACCCGGGACCGCAGCGGCACGTCCAACTTTCTGGGCGCGACTCAAACCGGTCGCTACAGCGTCGAGCGCAGGGATCTGGGAGTGGGAATCGAGGCGTGGGCGTTGGAAGGCTACCCCGCCGACTGCGTCATCTTTGCCCTCACCGGGCCGCTTCGCGATCGCCTGCCGGACATCGTCGTCTCGGGCATAAACGGGGGGGCGAATCTGGCGGACGACTGGTTCGGTTCCGGGACCATTGGCGCCGCCCGCACCGCGGCCTACTTCGGGATACCGGCCGTAGCCGTATCCGGTCTCGAGGACGATGACCCTGCCGCCGTGGCGGCTGCCACCTCCTGGGTGGTCCGCTTCGTCCGCAGTCCGATCGTGGCCACGCTGGAGCCACCGGAGTACCTGACGGTGAGCCTCCCTGTGGGGTCCCCTCCCGAAATCCGAGGCGTACGGGTCGTGGAGCGGGCGCGCGGGCTGATGGAAGGCAGGTCGAACAGAATCGAGGGGGACGACTCCGTCGCCGTCTGGCAGTTCAACCTGACGACGGATCCGCTGGTAGCGGCGCCCGGCACGGACGTCGGGGCGGTGGCCGCCGGCGAGATCGCGATCGTCCCGATGCGGGTCGACGAGTACGATCCCGCGCTCGCCGAACGGCTTCGGCGCCGGGTGGAGCTCATTCCTGAATGGATTCCAGCGGTGCCCGGCGCCCGCAGCGTCGGTTTCGCCTGCGATGCTGGCTTCGGGGCGACCATCGATGATGCCGAGGATGCGGACGGCCATGAGCGGGGGGTGATGATCGAGTCGGTGGTACCGACAGGCCTCGCGGCTGCCGTGGGCCTCCAGAAGGGCAATGTGGTCGTCTCGTTCAAAGGGATCGCGCTCGAGTCGGACCGCGGAGATCCGGAGGATCCGGATCGCCGCCTCGTTCGTCTGCTGCGGGAGTTGCCGTGCGGGAGTGCGGTGGTGCTGGAGTACGTTCGGGACGGGCGGCGGCACTCGGTGCAATTCGACTGGCAGCGGCGGGAAGTGCCGTAGCCCGCGAAGGTGTCTGGCCTTCCGGATCCTCGGCTGTCCGGATCCCGGCAACTACGATAGAGGTTGGCAATCCAAGCGGGCAACTTACGATAGCCGCGCCTGCGAGCTACGGTAGATCGCGGCGAACCACAGAAGCCTCGTTGAGGCAAGGAGATGGCGAGCGGGGAGGAGTGCTGTCAACTTTTTTCTGTAGAAGTGGCCTGAGCCCTTCGGTTGTGTGATCCCTCATTCTCGCCCTGGTGGGGTCGAGGGCCGGAGCGCCGAAGGCGCGGGAGGCCACGTTGACTTCCACCGATATCCTGCATCCGCCGCACAGCTCAGGCGGCCGACTCGAGAGCCTCCGCCGACCTCTCCTTCCTCTGTTCCGCCAGCGGTTCCATTCGCAGGTAGCGCCGCCCGGTCACCCAGTCCTCGTGCCACTCCTTCAAGAGCGCGGTCACGAGCCGCCGCAGGCTCTCGAGGTTCGGGAAGATCCGCACGACCCGGGTCCGGCGCAGCAGCTCCTGGTTCACCCGTTCGTTCCCGTTCGTGGTCCGGATGCGCCGGCGGTGCTTCTCCGGGAAGTGGAAGCAGCTCAAGGTCTCCTCCCCCATGACCTCGAGCCACTCGGCCAGGTCCGGATGCTCCGGAGCCAGCTCGGCCGCGAGATCCCCCAGCGCCGCCCGGGCCGCCTCGTGATCCTCGCTGTCGTCCCAGACCCGGCGCAACCGCGTGTGGAGCTCGTCCTCGAGCGCCTTCGGAGCCTTCTCCAGCGCGTTCATCAGGAAGTGCCGCTGGCACCGCTGCCACGGCACGCCCGGCAGATGACGCCGCCGAGCCTCGGCCAGGCCCGGATGGGCATCCGCCACCACGAGCTCCACCCCCCTCAAGCCCCGCTCCTGCAACCCGGCCAGGAAGTCCGACCAGGTCGCGGTGGTCTCGCCCATGGCCACGTCCACGCCCAGCACGTGCCGATGTCCGGTCTCGCTCACCCCGATCGCCACCAGCACCGCGACGTCCACGATCCGGTGGTCCACCCGCACCTTCTCATAGCGCGCATCCAGGACCAGGTACGGGAAGGCCTCCGCCAGCTCTCGCGTCCGCCACGGCTCGAGCTCCGCATCCAGCTCCTGCGCGTACCGGCTCACCGTCTCGTGGCTCAGACCCTCTCCGAACAGCTCCTCGCAGATCGCAGCCACCTTCCGCGTCGACACGCCCTGCACGTAGCACTGCGCCAGCGCGCTGATCAGCGCGCCCTCGCTCCGCTGGTACCGCTCCAGCACCGACGGGTAGAAGCCCCCATCCCGCGTCTGCGGCACCCGAAGCTCCAGCACCCCCACCCGCGTCCGCTGCGTCCGCGGCTTATAGCCATTCCGCTGCGCTCTCCGCGCCTCACCCCGCTCGAACGGCGCCGCGCCCACGTACACGTCCCGCTCCGACTCCATCAGCGCCTGGACACCCGCCCGGAGAATCTCCGCCAGCAGATCCCGGTCCGACTCCAGCACCGCTTGCATCCACTCCGTCACATCCTGAGATTGGTCCTGACGGGTCACGATTCCCTCCTCAGTCAAGTGATTTTTTGCGATTTCACTCAACCGAAGGGGTCGGGGCCCGTCTCTGCAACCGCCTCGACCGACCCCCTTCAACCCACTTCTACAGAAAACAGCTTACACAGCGCGGGGAGGTGGCGGCCGGTAACGGCGCCCTTCAGCATCAGGGCAGTCCGTACCGGGTTCTCTATGCGTTCGATCCGCGGCGCACGGCTATCCTGCTGGTCGGCGGAGACAAGACGGGCGATGATCGGTGGTATGAGGCGTATGTGCCCGTGGCGGATCGCCTGTATGACGAGCATGTAGAGGAGCTACGCAGGGAGGAAAGAATCGATGGCTAAGAACTTCAATACCCTTCGGAAAGAGATGTCTCCGGAGTCGCAGGAGCGCGCTGCGGAGAAGACGGCCCGGCTGATCGCGGCCATGGACATGGACGATCTTCGGCAGCATCGTCACATCTCACAGGAGGATCTGGCGAAGCGACTCGACATCGTCCAGTCCTCGGTTTCCCGGCGACTCCATGGCAAGGACGCCAAGCTCAGCAAGGTCCGAGAGGTTGTGGAGGCAATGGGTGGTCACCTTGAAGTGGTGGCTGCATTTCCTGAGGGCGAGCGCGTTCGGCTGAAGCAGTTCGAGTAATTACGAGAGAACTGCCCACGCCCGGAACCGCCCGGTTACAGATTCATCGAAAAATCCTTCCCGTAGCCCGAGATTCGCGTGATTCTGGATTAGCCCGTTCCGGTCGTCGGGCTATCCGCCGCATCGGCGTGTTCTGTGTTGACGACGAGTTCGTCCCGAGTCGCCAAGTTCCCAACCGGCGCGCCACGTCACCGCCAGCGCGTTTGCGACGAGAACACAAGCGCCCGCCTACCGTAGGCGGGCGCTCCGCCGGGCCGGATAGCTACCGCACTTCGACGGCCGTGACGCTGAACGGGAGGTCCATCGCGCCCCCGTTCGGGATGGATGCGTTCCCGGAGACGTCGTAGCACTGGGCGGCATGGATCCCCGCGCCGTTCGCCACCGTTTGGATCGACCAGCTCCCCGGCGCCGCCGGGTCCCACGACCCGAGCGCCTCGCCTGCCCCGTTCGTGTCGCCCGAGTCGACGTACGTCCCCGACGTCCGCTCGATCCGGACCTTCTCGAACTCCAGCCGGTCGCAACCCGGGATCCCCGTGGAGGAGATCGCGAAGGGCGCGGCCGGGTTCTGGCGCCGCTCATAGCCGGGATACTCCGCGGAGGTGCTCGGATATTCGAGGTTGCGGTCCCGCCCCGGCGCCTTCGCCTCCATCTTCGCATCGCGCCCGTCCACGACCCCGAGCCCGCCCGCATCGGCCCCCAGCATCATGACGTTCTGGAAGTTGATGAACGGCGCCGTCTCCACCGTGCCGAGCCCCAGGTCGTTGCCCGCCGGGAATGAGATCGTCACGTGCCGCTTGACCTTGTGGCCGTTCATGTCGGCGTCGAAGACGAGGTCGCCCGAGACGCTGCAGCCCTGGTCGTGATAGAAGATCTTCGCGTGGACGCCGTCCTGATCACCGACGAACGTGTTGCCGAGGCCGTCCCCGCCGATGGCCCCGCCCCAGGTCAGCTGGACCCTCGAGTCCAGCAGGTCCGTCTTCCCCCCGCACTCGCTGTTCTGGAGCCCCCCGCCGTCCCCTCCGGGGCGGCCGCCCCTGGCGAAGGCTGCATCGTCCACGCCGGCGAGACGGGTGGAAGCGTCTGAACATGCGCCGAGGACAGTCAGCGCGAGACCCAGTGTGAACAGTTTGATGCACCGCATGACAATCTCCCGGATCTGAGGAGCGCGCAGTGGGCGAACGAGGATCGCCCGACTGTAGGGGACTCGCTTACCAGTGTAGGGAGCCCCCCTACCACATCGCATGGGGCGTTTTGCCCTACCTGGTGAAGCCGCGTCGTTTGCGACGACAGCAGGTGAAGCGAAGGGAAGGGAAGGGTCCCTCTGGTAGGCGGTTCTGCGCGCCAACTCGCCCTGGCTCGCGGGCGAACCACTCTCGGGACCTCAGACAGCGACGGCCATTGCCGCGACCGCTTCCCGGCGAGCCCGTACCTCGGCGGGCTCGGCCTCGGCGGGCTGATCGCCTGCCGACGGTAGGGGCGTAGATAGGTGTGGTCGAATCCTGGGCCGCCGTGGAGAACGATCATCGGTGGTCCGTCGCCAACTTCGACCACAGGCCGCCAAGGTCGTGCTGGACAGGAGCGAGGGGAGTCATAGGGGATCGGGTGGTCCGCGGAAACTGCAGGGCCTCCCTGGTACACACACGCGGGCGTGAGGTCAAGAATCATTCCTGGCCATTCGGCCACATCGTCCTGTTCGACAGTGGACGCACCTGGTCGACTGGTTCTGAGCGCCAGCGTGCGGGAGAGCGGACAGAAGGCACGCCGGGATAGAACACTCGTCGCCGGAGCCGCATCCCGGTGGCTGACTCGCGGCGCGATACAGGCCGCAGTATTGCCTACGGCGGCGATCGCGTCCTACCCTTCGCCCATGCCGAACCGCCACGGACACTGGGATCCACAGGCTGAGGCCGACCTCCGCCATGCCGGGAACGCCCGCGAGGCGGGTGATCACGAGTGGGCGTGCTTCGCCGGGCAGCAGGCGGCGGAGAAGGGGGTACAGGCGTCGATCCAGTCGCCGGGCGGCGAGGTGTGGGAGGACGGATGACGGCGACACTCGTTCGGCTGCGGGACGTCCGGGCGGAAGATCTCGACGCCTTCTTCGAGCACCAGCGGGATCCCGAAGGGGTGGCGATGGCGGCTTTCCCGTCGCGGGACGAGGAGGCCTTCCGGAGCCACTGGGCCCGCGTGCTCGCCAACGCGGAGAATCGAACGCGGACCATCGAGGTGGCCGGGACCGTGGCCGGTCACGTGGCCTGCTTCCCGCTGAATGACGTCCTGAACGTCGGCTACTGGCTCGGCCGCTCGTTCTGGGGGAAGGGGATCGCCACCGCGGCGCTCGGCCAGTTCCTGCGCGAGATCCAGGCGCGCCCGCTCTTCGCGCACGTGGCGGTGCACAACGTGGGCTCCCGTCGGGTGCTGGAGAAATGCGGGTTCATCCCGGTCGACGAGGAGGCGGAGGTCGGCGAGGACGGCGTGACGGAGCTGCTCTTCAGGCTCGACTAGCGCCCGCACCGACGTCATGGCCGTGGCCGCGGGCGAGATCGCGATCGTGCCCATGCACGTCGACGAGTACGATTCCGCGCTGGCCGAGCGGCTCCGGCGCCAGGTGGAGCTCATCCCTGAATGGACCCCATCGGCATCCGGCGCCCGCAGCGACGATTCATGACCCGGTCCGACCCGACGCCGATCGGTTTGCCGTCGCGTGCGGACACATGGGGCGGTCCGCCCTATCCGGAGTGCAGTGGCTCCCGGGAGCGTGGGACGGCGGCGGCGATGCCGCGCAGCATGCGGCCGAAGACGAGCGAGTGGATCGGCCAGAGGGCGTACCAGTAGGCCAGGCCGGCGAGGCCGGCGGGGTCGAAGAGTGCGGTCTGGCGGATGCGGGACCGGCCGTCGCCGTCGTCCTCCACCTCGAACTGCAGCCAGGCGCGTCCCGGGAGGCGCATCTCGGCCCGCAGCCGCAACAGCCGATCGGGCTCGTACGCCTCGACGCGCCAGAAGTCGACCGCGTCACCGGGCAGCGGGGTGGCCGGGTCGCGCCGTCCTCGCCGGAGCCCGGGGCCGCCCACGAGCAGGTCGAGCAACCCGCGCAGCCGCCAGAGCGCATCGCCGAAGTACCAGCCCACGCGGCCCCCGACGCGGCGCACCGGCTCGAACGCCAGGTCGGGTGGCGCGGCGACCGTGACCTCCCGGGTGTCGACCAGGCGGGAGCCGAAGCGCTCGCCGCCGAACGGCTGCGGGTCGCCGGCGGCGGAGCGGGCGTCGGACCAGCGGGTGCGGGCGAAGTCGAGGTCCTCGCGGGCGAGGGAGCGGGCGATGGCGTCGGCCACGCCCATGGGTCGGATGGACGGGAAGAGCTCGCGGGCGCGGGTCGACTCGACGACCGTGTCGTAGCGCACGCTGTCGATGAGCTTGCGTCCGACCCGGGCGTAGATGGGCGTGACGAGGCCGAGCCAGAGCGACGACAGGCCGGGCGTCAGGACCGGCACGGGGAGGAAGACGCGGCGCAGCTCCCGCTGCCGGGCGTACTCCTCCATGAGGCCGCGGTAGGACACGCGCTCCTCGCCGCCGATCTCGACGACCTCCGGCTCCTCGAGCGGGACCGCCAGCGCGGCGACGAGGTAGTCGAGGACGTCTTCCACCGCGATGGGCTGCGCCAGCCGGTTCACCCAGCGCGGGGTGACCAGCACCGGGAGCCGCTCCACGAGCGCGCGGATCATCTCGAAGGAGAGGCTGCCGGAGCCGAGGATCACGGACGCGCGCAGCTCGATGGCGGGTGGCCCCTGCTCGCGCAGGACGCGACCCACTTCCTGCCGGCTGGCCAGGTGGGGCGAGAGGTCCGTGTCGTGGCCCAGCCCGCCCAGATAGATCACCCGGCCCACGCCCGCCTCCCTCGCGGCGCCCGCGAAGTTGGCGGCGGCCGCGCGGTCCTGCTCGCGGAAGTCGCCAGGCGAGCCCATGGAGTGGACGAGGTAGTAGGCCGCGTCCACGCCGTGCAGCGCGCCGTCGAGGGAGTCCCGATCGAGGACGTCTCCGCCCACCACCTCCAGGCCCGGGGGGACGCGCTGCCGGAGCTCTTCGGGGCGCCGCGTCATGGCGCGCACCTGGAAGCCGCGCTCCAGTAGGCGGCCGAGGAGCCGGCCGCCCACGTAGCCCGTGGCGCCGGTGAGGAGCACGATCATGCCCGGGCGCGCCCGGGGCCGTGCTTCGCCGCGCACGTGCTCTCCTACCTGGAACGGATTCTCGGTCGCGGACATGGTTCCCGGGCTCGCAAGGGCGTCACGTTGGTTTCCGTGCCGCCAATCTGCGTGGAGGGGGCGGGCCATGCCACGACCCCATTATATGAGAGAACATTGATCCGGCGCCCGGCGGATCGCCATATTCACTGTTCGTTTTCCGGCCCCGGCCCCCTCAACCCGACTCCCCGGAGTTCCCCATGCGCCCACACACGCACGCCGGTCATCCCCAGCACCACGAGGAAACAGCCCAGCACACTGGCGAGGGTCATCTACACGCGGCGCCTGGCGGGCATCGAGAAGCCTACCAGGCGGCATACGAAGCGGCCCGGCCGGAGCCGGGCGGGAGCGTGGTGGTCGTCGAGCTCGAAGCCGCCCCGGCGGAATGGGAATTCGTCCCCGGAACACGTACGCACGTCTGGTCCTACAATGGCCGGATCCCGGGCCCGACGATCGAGGCGAACGTGGGCGACGTGCTGGAGGTGCGGCTGACGAACTCGCTCCCGGAGCCCACCACGATCCACTGGCACGGTCTGCGGATCCCGGCGGCAATGGATGGAACGGAGAACGTCCAGCACCCGATCGCGCCGGGGGAGACCTACACCTATCGATTTCTGCTCCCGGACGCCGGCACGTTCTGGTACCACCCGCACAGCAACGAGACGGTGCAGCTGGAGCGCGGCCTTTACGGCGCACTCGTCGTGCGCGGGCCCGACGAGCCGGTTCTCGACGCGGACCGGGTCCTGGTGCTGGACGACGTGGCGCTGGACCGCGATGGACAGATCAAGCCTCCCGGCGGGTGGTTCGAGCAGCACGATGGGCGGCAGGGCGAGACGCGGCTGGTGAACGGCACCTGCGAGCCGACGCTCACCCTGGCCGCCGGGCAGGTGGAACGGTGGCGGATCGTGAACGCCGCCAGCGCACGGTACGTCCGTCTGTCGCTCGGCGGCAGGCCGTTCCGGATCATCGGCACCGACGGCGGGCTCATCCCGGCGCCCTTCGAAACGTCCGAAGTCCTGATCGCGCCGGCGGACCGCGTGGAACTGGCCGTCGGCCCGTTCGATGAAGGGGAAGTGCTGGACATGGAGTCGCTGCGCTTCAAGCGGGGGACGTTCCGTCGCCCGCGGCGGGAGCCGCTCGGGACCGTGCGCGTGGAAGCCGCGCGACCGTCGCGGGCTTCGCTTCCGGAGCGGCTGCGGCACATCGAGCCGCTTGCCACGCGAGACATGGCAGTCGACCGCGAGGTGGTGCTCGGGTTCAAGCTCAGTCGGAAGCGGGGCGTGGACTTCGTCATCAACCGCGAGTCGCACCACCGGGCCGAGCTGGTGGCGGTGGGGGACCTTCAGATCTGGGACATCGTCAACCGTTCGCCGGTTGATCACCCGTTCCACCTCCACGGCTTCTTCTTCCAGGTGCTGGAGGTCAACGGGGATCCGCCGCCGTTCCTTTCCTGGGAGGACACGGTCAACGTCCCGGCGCAGGGGCGGGTGCGCATCGCCTGGATGCCGGACGATCGGCCGGGCGAGTGGATGTACCACTGCCACATCCTGGAGCACCACGCCGGGGGGATGATGGCGCACTTCGCCGTCGTCCGATGAACGTCGCGCCGCCCTGACGGCGGAGGCGGCGGCAGAGGCGAGGTGCGGGTTGGTTGCACGATCCACGGCCTCGCTCGCGACACGGTACCGGGTTGGCGAGGCGAGCGCTCCCCGCGGCAGTGCCGCTCGCCCGTTGCGTTTCCCGGCGCGGGGGAGCATGCTGGAGCACCGCCCGCCTCCGGCACGGGCCACCGTGCGCAGGGGAGCCGCCATGGGCCACACCGTCGGGAAGGACGTCTACCGCCAGCTGGGCCGCAAGCTCGACGGTCTGACCGTGCGCGCGCCGTGGAGCGGGAGGCTCCGCAGCCTGCTCGAGGAGCTGTACAGCGAGGAGGACGCGCGCCTGATCGCGGCCATGCCGTGGGGGTTCTCCACCCTTTCGCGGCTGGAGGAAGTCACGGGCGTGGGCCGCTCGGAGCTGGAGCGGCTGCTCGCGAGCCTCTGTCCCCGGGGACTGGTCATCGACGTGTGGGCGGGCGGGGCGTACCGCTACGCTCCGTCGCCCATGGTGATCGGGGTCTTCGAGTTCACCATGATGCGGACGGGCGGCAAGCTGCCGTACGACCGGTGGTCGGCGCTGTTCCGGGACTACCTGGAGGAGGGGCCGTTCGCCGAAGCCATGTTCGGGGACGGGAAGAGGGTCTCCATCATGCGCGCGGTCCCGCACGACGGCTCGATCCGGCCGGAAGAGTACGTGGAGGTGCTGGACTACGAGAAGGCGGCGGCGATCGTGGACGCCACGGACCGCTTCGCCATCGGCCTCTGCTCGTGCCGCCACGAGCACCGCCACCTGGGGGTCAACGACTGCGACGCGCCGCTGGAGACCTGCTCCACGCTGGGCGGCCGCTCCGTGGATTACATGGTCCGGAACGGTCTGGCGCGCGAGGTATCGAAGCAGGAGATGCTGGAGAACGTCGAGCGGTCGCGGGAGCTCGGGCTGGTCATCAACGCCGACAACGTGCAGCGCGATGTGAGCTTCTTCTGCCATTGCTGCGGCTGCTGCTGCAACGTGCTGGGCGGGATCAACCGGCACGGCTACACCAACGCGGTGGTCACCTCCAACTGGATCGCCGAGTCGGACCCGGAGAAGTGCATCGGGTGCGGGATCTGCTCCCGTCAGTGCCCCATCGGCGCCATCGACAGGGTGCCGGACCCGGACCCGAAGTACCGGAAGTTCGGCCGGCCGGTGGTGAACCAGGAGCTGTGCCTCGGCTGCGGCGTGTGCACCGTCCGGTGCAAGCCGGGCGCGATGCGCCTGACGCACCGGGAGCAGCGCGTGCTGCACCCCGAGACCACGTTCGAGCGGATCATCCTCCAGTGCCTCGAGCGGGGCACGCTCCAGAACCAGCTGTTCGACGACCCGGCCAGTCTGACGCAGGGGTTCGCCCGCGCGGTGGTGGGCGGGTTCCTGCGCATCCCGCCGGTGAAGCGGGCGCTGATGAGCGACGCGCTGCGGTCGCGCTTCCTGGCTGCGTTGAAGGACGCCGCGGTGCGACAGGGGAAGGGGGCGCTGGTGGAGGGGTGAGCCGAGCGGGGCCTCCGCGGCCGACTACGGATCCGGAGTCGCTCGCAGCAGAGGCACCAGCGCGCCGGCGATGGCATGGGCTTTCGCGGCGACGGCCGGCTCGTGGAGGTGGACGGGGTCGCGGAACTGGTCGTCGTGGCCGGTGATGAGCGAATCGAGGTCCACCAGGGGCAGGTCCATGTCGCGCGCGAGGTCGCGTATTGCGGCGTCGGCGCGGCGCATGTCTTCGACCCAGTAGTCGCTCCAGGAAAGGTTGCTCAGCGAGTAGGGCTGCGTGGTCAGGAGCACCCTGGTTCCGTGGGCCTGCGCGGCTTCGGCGATTTCCCGCAGGTTGCCCGCGAACAGGGCGACGTCCGCGGCCGAAGCGGGGCCCCGGCTCTTCCTGCCGCGAACGCCCTTCCGGGCCATGACCTGGTAGAAGTCCACGCCCGGGTTCCTCCCGGTGAGCCTGTAGAAAAGGTACTTGCCGAAGGCGTAGCTGTAGTAGTAGCGCACCCAGAAGTCGTCCGCGTGGGGCTGCACGGAGAGGACCGTGTAGTAGTCCGAGTAGTCCGTGCGCGTCAGGCCCAGGCCCCAGCTCTTGAGGTCGTTGGCGGCGTGGTGAACGACGATCCAGTCGGGCGAGTAGTGCCGCACCGTGAGCTCGTAGTTGATGAGCGTCTGGGCCGTGGTCCACGCGCCGTTCGCGAAGTTCATCACCTCGATCCGGCGGTCAGGCAGCCGACGGGCCAGCTCGTCCGCCAGCAGCCGCGGGTACCCGTCCTCGGTCGTCGATGCTCCCAGGCAGGCGATCCGGATCGTGCCCGCCGGCTTCTCCTTCGGCCAGTCCCGGTCCAGGAAGCCCAGCGCGTTCACGCCCGGCCGCTCGGGGTTGTTCGTCAGGAGCAGGAACGGATGCGGGATCTTCTCCGGCCTGGAGGTCAGGGTCTGGCGGGCGCGGAACTGATAGAAGGAGCCGGTCATCCCGCCGGCCTGGATCACGGCGGCGGCGCCCACCTCGGAGACGAGGAACAGCAGCAGGAGCACGAGCGCGGAGAGACGGACGTTGGCCCACGTTTCCGGACGGCGGGACCCCGGATCGGAGCGGTTCCAGCCGACGATCTCACGGGCGAGCGTCACGACGGCGGCCAAGGCGATGAGCGCCGCGATGATGCGCAGCGGACCGACGGGCGCCGAGGCGGGGAGGAGCTGTGCCGCGAGCGGGACGAAGAACACCGCGAGCGCGCCGAGCAGGACGCCGGCGCTCATGCCGTACAGGTACCTGCGAACAGGACAATCATGGTGTCTCCGGGATCTGGAGCTCGAGACGATGGAAGCGAGCGGCCGCGAAGCGCCCCCAGCCCTCACCTGGCCAGGGCGGCCGACGTTCACCAAACTTATCTGTCCCTCGCGAACACGTCCATCCGGCGCGCTGCCGGATCCTCCAGGAGGTGGTGCCCGTGCGCACGCCATCGATCCGCGTCGTAGCGGCTCTCGCGTTTCTTTCCGTTCCCGCGTCCTCCGTCGCGGCGCAGGCGCCGAGCGCGGCGGCCGGGCCCGGCCCGGCGCTCTATTCCGACATGCACTGGCGCGCCATCGGCCCGACGCGGGGCGGCAGGACGCGGGCGCTGGCGGCGGTGCCGGGGAACCCGACGGTGTTCTACGCCGGGTTCGACAACGGCGGGATCTGGCGCACGACGGACTACGGCTCGACCTGGCAGCCGATCTTCGACGACCAGCCCACGGGCTCGATCGGCGCGATCGCGGTGGCGCCGTCGGATCCTGACATCCTGTACGTGGGGAGCGGCGCCGGGATCATCCGGCCGGACCTGGCCACGGGCGATGGCCTGTACAGGTCCTCGGACGCCGGGCGGACGTGGACGCACCTGGGGCTGCGCGAGACGCAGATGATCGCGGACGTGGTGGTGGACCCGACGAACCCGGACCGGCTCTTCGTGGCCGCGCTGGGACACCCGTACGGCCCGAACCCGGAGCGCGGGATCTTCCGGTCCGTCAATGGCGGGAAGACGTTCGAGAAAGTGCTCTACCGCGACGAGTACACCAGCGGGAACGACGTCGTCCTGGACCCGTCGGACCCGAACACCGTCTACGCCACGCTCTGGCAGCAGCAGCAGGGCTTCCGGGAGAGCGCGGAGTTCGGCGGCGCGGGAAAGGGCACCGGGATCTTCAAGTCCACCGATGGCGGCGACAGCTGGAAGCCGCTGACGACCGGGCTGCCCAACGTGATCGAGGCCAACCTGGCGGTGGCGCCGAGCGACCCGCGGATCGTGTACGCCATGGTGGCCGGCACGCCCAACCCGAGCGCCGCCGCAGCGGCGGGGCCGGGCACGGTGACGGGCGCCGGGCGGGATGGCGGGACCACGGGGGTGGTCGGCTTCTACCGTTCGGAGGACGGGGGCGAGCACTGGACGCCGGTGGACGTGCCGGCGGGGCCGATGGGGGCGGCCACGGCGCACGTGGACGCGCGCCCGCTGCGTCGCATCGGCGGGGGTGACCTCCCGACCATCACGGTGGACCCGAAGGACCCGAACACGGTCTACAGCGCCACGGTGGTGATGTGGCGGACCCGCGATGGCGGCGAGCACTGGTCGGCGGTGCGGGGCGCCTACGGCGGCGACGACTACCAGAAGATCTGGATCCACCCGGAGGACCCGAACGTCATCTTCACGGTGTCCGACCAGGGCGCCGTCATCTCGACCAACGGCGGCGAGTCGTGGAGCAACTGGTACAACCAGCCCACGGCCGCCATGTACCACGTCACCACGGACAACGCGTTCCCGTACCGGGTGTGCGGCGGCCAGCAGGACGCCGGCTCGGCGTGCGTTCAGAGCCGGTCGGACGACGGGGAGATCACGTTCCACGACTGGCACCCGGTGAACATCCAGGAGTACGGCATAGCGGCGCCCGACCCGCGGGATCCGGACCTGGTCTACGGCAGCGCACGCACGGACGTGTCGCTGTTCAACCGCAGGACGCGCCAGACCAGCCGGGTGGGGCCGGACATGGGCCCGCGCGGCGGGCCGTTCAACCGGGACGTGCGCACCATGCCGATCCAGTGGTCGCCGGTGGACCCGGCCGTGCTCTTCTACACGTCGAACGTGGTGTGGAAGACCACCGACGACGGCCACTCCTGGACCCGGATCAGCCCCGACCTGGCCAGGCAGTCGTGGAAGGTGCCGGCCAGCGCGGGGAAGTACGCGAAGCACGTCGAAGTGGGCGTCCAGGGCACGATCACCGCGCTCTCGGCTTCGCCCCTGGACGTGGACGTGATCTGGGCGGGCACCGACGACGGCGCCATCCAGGTGACCATGGACGGGGGGGCGCACTGGCGCGACGTGACGCCGCCGGCCGTCGCGCCGTGGACCCGGATCTTCAACATCGAAGCGGGCCACTTCGACACCGGGACCGCGTACGCGGCCGCCAACACCATGCGGATCGACGACATGGACCCGCACTTCTTCCGCACCCACGATGGCGGGAAGACGTGGACGGAGATCGACGGCGGTCTGACGCCGGGCGCGGTGGCCAACTCGATCCGGGAGGACCCGCGAGAGCCGGGGCTGCTGTACGCGGCCACCGAGACGCAGGTCTGGGTCTCGTTCGACGACGGCGGCCGGTGGCACTCGCTCCGGCTGGACATGCCGGCCATCTCCGTGCGCGACATCCAGGTGAAGGACGACTCCACGTGCCTCTGCTCCGACCTCGTGGCCGCCACCCACGGACGGGGCTTCTGGATCCTGGACGACGTGACCCCGCTGCGGCAGGCGAAGGAGGCCATGGCCGCGACCGGGGGCGGCGGCGTCGCCTACCTGTTCCGTCCGGCCACGGCCGTGCGCGTGCGCTTCGGCACCAACGACCCCACGGAGTGGCCGCCGGAGCTGCCCGCGGGGGAGAACCCGCCGGCCGGGGGGATCATCGACTACTATCTCGCCGCGGACGCGGCTGGCCCCGTGGGGCTGGACATCCTCGATGCCAGCGGCGCGGTCATCCGCTCCTACTCGAGCGACGACCCGGTCCTCGAGCCCGACCCGGCGCTCGACCCCGAGGGGTACGACCGCGTCTGCCGCGAGGACCCCGGGGCGCCCAACTGCAACGTGCCGCTGTACTGGCCGGCCCCGCAGAGGGTCCTGGCCACGGATCAGGGGATGCACCGGTTCGCCTGGGACCTGCGCTTCGACCCGATCGGCGCGGAGCCGCGGGAGGCCAGCGGCGAGGGCGCCGTTCCGCACCACACGTACCCGTCGGTGAACGCGCCATGGGCGCCTCGCGGCGAGTATACGGTCCGACTCACCGTGGACGGCCACGCGTCCACGCAGCCGCTCTCGCTCCGCCTGGATCCGCGGGTCCGCACGCCCGCGGCGGACCTGGACCGGGTGGCCGCGCTCTCCCGTGAGCTGTACGACGGCGCGATCGCGGCCCACGCCGCCTACGAGCAGGCCCGGGGGCTCGTCGGGCGCCTCGAGGGCGCCACCAATGCGGGTGCGGCGGCGTTTCGCCGGCAGGTGGAAGCGCTGGCCCCGGCACCGGGTCCGGACGCCGGCGGCCGCCGCTTCTTCGGGGGCGCGCCGTCCGGTCCGCCCACGCTGGAGACCGTGAGCCAGGCCATGCTGCGCGCGGCCATGGCCATGAACGATGCCGAGGTCGCGCCCACGGCCCGGGAGGTGGCGGCGAGCGATGCGGCCAGGACCGAAGCCGCGGGAGTGATGAAGCAGTGGGCGGCCCTGAGCACCAGCGGGCTGGCAGCCTACAACGCCGAGCGCGCGAAAGCGGGGCTGGAGCCGCTGGCGCTGCCGCCGTCGCCATGACGACAGGCACGACCGTCCCCACGCCCGGGGATGTCGACGCGATCGCCGGCGGTGCCGATCCGATCCTCCGCAACCTGCGCATCACCGGCTGCTACCATCAGCTCGCCCTCGGCGCCCGCGCCCGGGTCGGGGCGGGCGCGAACTGGTGCACGTTCGCCACCTGGGCCTCGCGACAGGCGGGCCGCTCGATCCGGGGCGAGGACGTGCGGGACACGCTGCGCGAGCGCCTGGGCATCTCGCCGCCGGTCCGTGAGCTGGCGGAAGGTCTCCTGACCGCGGTGCGGGGGCTCCCGCCGATCCGGACCGTGTCGGGGCTCCTGGACGCGGTCGCGGACGCTCTCGACGCCGATGGGGCAGTGGAGCGCGCGGCCGCGGCGGTGGCGGCGGGGAACCTGAAAGTGTTCGCGGAGATCGGCGCGGCCTTCGCCCGGTTCCTGGAGGCGGCGTCAAGCCCATCGCCGGACGCCCTTCCCGCCTTCCTGGACGGCCTCCGCCCCGGGGACCCGCCGGAGGGGCAGGCCATGCTGCGCGAGGCGTTCGCCGCGTACGTCGAAGCGACGAGTCGCGAGTCCGACACCGACCGGGCCCAGCTCCAGTACCTCGCCAACCTGCTCATCGGCATGCACGAGCAGACGCGGCTCCAGCCCGAGATCGCGGCGGCGATGAACGCGGCGTTCGACGGCGAAGCCGTGCGCGACCGGATCGTCCGCGCTCTGCTGCCCGGGGCCTGGCGCAGCATCCGATACCGGGTGGCCGCGCTCTTCGGCCGGCGACCGCCCCTGGACGACGTCGTCGACGCGCTCGTTGCGGAAGCCCAGCGCGAGCTGCGGCACCTGCTCACCGCCCAGGCCATGACGCTTCACTTCCCGGCCGGGGTTACGGTCCGGCTGGGGCGCGAGGTCGGCGGCCGGGACTCCGTTTCCCTCGCCGCGCTGTCCGAGCCGCGGCTGGTGGCGCTGGTCGCACGGATCGACCCGGACCCGCTCTCGCTGGCCGGCGGCGGCGCGCTGGACTGGAGCGTGCTCGAGCAGCGGATGCACCTGATCGCAGACCTGTTCCGCCGCTACCACGACTGGGCTCCGCTCTTCGATCCGCCGTACACGGCGGTGCAGCTCGCGGCGCTGGGCGAGGGCAGGCTCCCCGCCCCGCCGCTCTAGGAGGTCCGCGGCCGAGCCGCGGCGTCGATACCCAAACCCGGGAGACGTCTCAGATGGCAGGGCACCAGGCAATCGCAGCGACAACGGACGCAGTCATGCGACTGCTCCAGAGGAGCCATGACCCGGCGGATTTCGACGGGGCCCCGCTGGAGTTCCGGGTCTTCGGTCCCGAAGACTTCCAGAACCCCATACGGGAAGGGGTTTCCCTCTTCCTGTACCGGATCTGGTCGCACGACGTACGCCGGATGCCGCGCAGCCCGCTGATCGAGGGGCGGCCCCAGCGCCCCGGGTTGCCCCTCGAGCTGCACTTCCTCCTGACCGCATGGGCGAGGACGGCCGCGCGACAGCAGGAGATCGCAGGCTGGGTCATGCAGGCCATCAATGCCGAGCCCGTGCTGACGGCCGACCACCTGAACGCGTACCGGCCGGGAGTGTTCCACGATGGCGAAGGCGCCGAGCTCGGCCTCGCGGACTCCAGCATGGAGGAAGTCCTCCGCGCCTGGGAAGTGGGGACGCAGAGGCCCTACCAGCTTTCCCTGGCATACGTGGCCCGGGGAGTTGAAATCCGGTGATCCGTGGATTCCCGAAGGTGGCGGGAGGTCACCGGTGCGCCAGGAGAAGGCACTCCTCCCGACCGATCCGCTGCCCGGAGATCCGCGGCCGGCGGCGGGGCGGGCGCCCCGCCGCCGCCCTCGCTCCTCAGAATGGTCAGCAGGCGGTCGAAGAACGCGCGGTAGCGCTTGAGCGCCATGCGCAGGTCCTCGGTGGAAACGGAATCGCCGCGGTCCCACTGCCGCTCGAGGCGGGCGCGCTCACCGCTGAAGCCCTCCGTCAGACGCTGCATGACATCCCCGACGAGGCCATCGGCCTGCTCGACGGCGTCGCGCGGCTGATCCACGAACTCGGTCTGGATCCTGTCCCAGCGAGCCCGCAGGCTGTCCGTCTCCTCGGCAGGGAAAAGCCGGACGGGCGCATCAATGGCGTCGGAGTCTGATTCGGCCATGGGCTCGCTCCGGCCCCGTCGCCCGCGCGTAGCGGCCGTCCGGGGCTCGTCGAGCGTCGCCTCACCGGTCACCCGATCCGGGTCGTCGCGCCCCACTTCCGTGCGCTGGCGCTCCCGCCTCGGCGCCGCTGGCGCCGCGCCGCCCGCCTCGAGCCGCTCCTCCTCCTCAATGCGCTCGAGCCGCCCGTCCGCGCTTCGGTCCTCCTCGTCCGCGCTGTAGAACGCCTCCTCTCCAGGCGTCAGGTCACGGGTCCTGTCGTTCCGGTGGCCTTCGTCATGTTCGGTCAAAGTGCCTCCCTCTGCTGGGGTCCCTCCTCGAGGAGATCCTCGAAGAGCGTCCGATAGTGAACCATCGCCTGGCGCAGGTCCTCGGTGGCCGCGCCGCCATCCCGGGTGCGGGCGGCGAGCCGGTGGCCGCGGCGGTAATGGTCGACCACCCGAGGGTGGTCGACAGACAGGTCGGCGGCGCGCTGCTCGAACTCCGCCATCGGGTAGCCGCGGCGCTCCATCAGCTGCGTGACCAGTCGGTCCGCTTCACCCACCGCGCCGGCAGGCTCGTCCACGAACCGCTTCTGCACGTCCACCCAGGCGGCGCCGAAACGCTCGACGTCACGGGGCGGCAGCGGGCGGATCTGGAGCTGCTCGACCCGCTCGCGGCGGTGCTCGAGCTCCCGCTCCGCGGCCGCGCGGTCTCCCGTCACCGCCACGGTCCGCTCGTACTCCCGTCCGAACGACGAGCGGAGATCGCTGCTCCGCCGCCTTCGCAGAATCAGCCAGGCCGCCACAGCGCCGACGACGAGCGCCGCGATCACCAGGACAGCCACGATCCAATCGGGCATGAATACCTCCTGTTGCGGGTCCCTCAGGAGTGGAATGGGCAAGGGGTGTGCCCCTGCGCGGGCAGGGGTCTGCGCGTTCGTGAGCAGGAGCGTGTGCCGGGTGTGCCCCTGCGCGGGCAGGGGCTGGGGTCCGCAACCGGAGTCCCGGGCGTGGGGTGTGAGGCGAGGGTCTTCCGGAACGGGAGTGGAAGTGCGAGTTTGAATCTTCGGGCAACAATCTCGGCGGCCACGTGCCCCGGGGCGCCCCGCAGCTACGCCGGTGTGGCCGTGTGCGAAGCGCACGGCCGGGGGGACACGAGAGACAGGCGAGCGAGTACCATGACCCAGCAGGAGTTCGAGCAGGTCAGGCAGGACATCGAAAAGGGGCGGAGCCCGGTGATCCGGATCCACTCCCGGTTCCGGGTGCGCCGGCACGTGCAGCGGGTGGTGGGTCTGGACACGTCCTGGCCACTCCAGCCGTTGCTGGTGGTGGAGGACGGAGAGCGGGTGGCGGTCGAGAACTGCGGGCTGGAGCCGGCGGCGGCCTGACGCAGGTTGCGGCGCGGAAGTCATCACCGTTGTCGATGGAGCTTTCCCGGCAACACGCTGTGATGCGCGGTCGGTCAGGCCTTCCCCAAGCTCCGCGCCCATGAATCAGCCCTGTCGGTGTCACGCTCACGCTTGATGCGCGGGCGAGACTCTCCTATCCTTGAGGGCCTGCCAGGACGCCCGATGACGGGTCGGACGATGCCCGGCGCGGGTGGTCGTTGCGCGCCGAAACCTCAGTCCGACCCTCTCCGGCGGTCAGAAGCCCTACAAATCAGGAGTGCACTCAATGCGTCGTGCTCTCGTCCTGCTGCTCGCCCTCGGCGCTGCAGCGTGCCAGGACCTGACCCAGCCCGAAGCCCCCCAGGAATCCCTCTCTTCCGTGGCGCCCCAGGCCTCGGTGCAGAGCGGCCGCGACCGTGTGGTGGGGGGAGAGGTGATCGTCAAGCTGAAGGACGGCGTGGACGCCGCGGCGGTGGCGAACGACCACGGTCTCGCGCTGGGCCGCAGCGGCTACCATGACGCGTTCCGGATCTTCCGCGGGGCGGCCGGATCGGAGCACGCGAACGCCGCGGCGGTGGCGCGGGACGCTCGCGTGGTGTACGCGGAGCCGAATTACCTGCGCCAGACCACGGAGCTCAACCCGAAGCTCTGGGCGTTCTACAACCCGGGCGGTCTGCATCTCGAGTACACCCGTGGCAAGAACAACGGCCAGATCGTGACCGGGTACGACTCCAAGGCGGACGCGGACGAGGACAACATCGACAGCGGCTTCGGTGCGGGCGGCGGGAACGTCGTGATCGGCAGCATCGACACGGGCGTGCAGCTCAACCACACGGAGTTCCAGGGCGTGACCCTGATCGCGGGCCAGGACTGGTACTCCGGCGACAGCGACCCGTCCGACGAGGACGGCCACGGCACGCACACGACGGGGACCATGGTCGGCCGCACGGTCGGCGTGGCCGGCGTCTCCGGCGCCGGCGGCCACGTGAGCGTGTACGTCCAGCGCGTGTGCGGTGCGGTGGGCTGCCCGACGTCCGCGATCGTGAGCGCGATCCGCGCGGCGGCGGACTACGGTGTGGTGGCGATGAACATGAGCCTGGGCGGGTCCAGCGAGTCGCAGTCGGAGAAGGACGCCATCGCCTACGCCACCAGCAAGAACGCGCTCGTGATCGCGTCCGCGGGCAACGACGGGACGGGGACTGTCTCGTGCCCGGCGTGCGATGCGAACGCGATCTCCGTCGCCGCGACGAACTGGCAGGACGAGCTCTCGTACTATTCGAACTGGGGGGCCGGGCTCGACATCTCGGCGCCCGGCGGGGAGATGTACTCGAACACCACCGCGGACGGCGGGATCTACAGCTCGTACCTGGGCGGCGGATACGCCTACCTGCAGGGGACGTCGATGGCCGCGCCGCAGGTCACGGGCACGGCGGGCGTCGTGGCGTCGGTGACCGGGCTGCGCGGCTCCGGGCTCCGCAGCCGGATCCTCGGAACGGCGGACGACCTGCACGACGCCACCCATTTCGGCGCCGGGCGAGTCAACACCTACCGCGCCGTGACGAACACCACGCTCTCCGCCGCCAACGACGTGCCCGGCGGAGGCGGAACCGGGAACCAGCCGCCGACCGCCGCGTTCACGTCCAGCTGCGCGGGCCTGGCCTGCACGTTCACGGATGGCAGCAGCGACAGCGATGGCACGATCGCCAGCCGCAGCTGGGTGTTCGGTGATGGCGCCACGTCGTCGGCGACGAGCCCGTCCCACACCTACTCGTCCGGCGGCACCTACACGGTGACGCTCACGGTCACGGACAACGACGGCGGGACGAACTCCGTCAGCCACGACGTGAACCCCACGTCGGGCGGCGGCAGCGACGTGATCGAGCTGACGGTCGCGCGGTCGACGCACGGTCCGAACGTATTCGCGGACCTGTCCTGGACCGGCGCGAGCGCGGGCAGCGTGGACATCTGGCGAGGCCTGAACGGCAGCGCGCTGGCGCTCTACACCACGACGTCCAACAGCGGCTCGTACTCGGACAAGCTGGGGAAGAACTTCAACGGCAGCGCGCAGTACAAGGTGTGCGACGCCGGAACGAGCGTGTGCTCGACCATCGCCGGGTTCTGACGGGGCTCTGAAAACGGCGAACGGCCCCTGACCGGGAGCGGGCCGGGCATCGCGCCCGGCCCGCTCTCGCCATCTCAGACGGCGCCGGTCGTGTTACTTTACTCCCTGTGGATGCAACACCTGGCTGTGCGGCCGACTCCGGAGCCGGCGAGACCCGCGGCCGCGATGAGGCCCCGGACCCGATGCGTCGTCTCGCCTGCCTGCTGGTCGTCCTCGTGCTCGCCGCCTGTGCCGGCGATGGCACGGGCCCTTCGACCCCCGCCGTGACCGTGGTCGCCGGCGACCGGCAGAGCACCCGGGCGGGCACGGCATTCCCTTCGCCGGTGGTCCTCCAGGCGCTGGACGCCGACGGGCGTGCGGCCGCCGGGGTGCGGCTTCACTGGACGCTGGACCGCGGCGCACCGCGCGACACGGTCCTGGAGACCGGCCCGGACGGTCGCGCGGAGCTCTCCGTCCGGGGCGACACGCTGGCCGGCACCGTTTCGGCGAGCGTTTCCCCGGCCGGCTCCGACGGCCGGGCTACGGAGGTCCGCCTCACCGTCCTCGCCGGCGTCGCGACGCGCGCGGATCCGCTCCCGGACTCGGTGCGGGTCGCGGTGGATCCCTTCGCCCCGCCGGCGCCCCGGTTCCGCGACCGGTGGGGGAACGTCGTGACGGACCGCCGGCCGAAGTGGACGTCCGGCGGACGCGAGCGTGGTGGCGACGGACCGGGAGGGTCTGCTGGTTCGGTCCCCCGGCGAAGCCCTGGTGACGGCGAGGCTGGACAGCGCGCGCGTAACGACCCGTCTGATCGTGGTAGGCTGGACGGCCATGGCCGCCGGCGGAGCCACCAGCTGCGCGGTCACCTCCGAGGGGCGGCTCTATTGCTGGGGCGCCGATCGGGGCCTCTTCGGCGGTGCGCCGGCCGAGACGTGCGCGTCCGCGGTCCCGTGCCACCCGGACCCCGTGGCGGTCGCTCCGGAGCTGCGTCTCCGGGACGTCGCCATCGGCGTTTCCCACGTGTGCGGGCTCGATACCCTGGGCTCGGCCTGGTGCTGGGGGACGAACGAGGTGGGGGAGCTGGGCGACGGCACCACCACGGACCGCGCGGCCCCGGCCCCCGCGGCGGAGGGCCACACGTTCGTCGACATCGCCGCTGGCCGGCGAGTGACCTGCGGCCGGGAAGGGAGCGGCCAGGTGTGGTGCTGGGGCGACCGGAGCGGCGGGCAGATCGGCGACGGTCAGGATCTCGACACGCCGGCCCTTCGCCCCGTCGCCGTGGCAGGCGGCCCGTACGACCGGATCACGGCCGGCGGGGGAGCAGTGTGCGGCCTGACCGCGGACGGCGCCGCGGAGTGCTGGGGCTTCCTGTACGACCATTCCGAGGGGATCACTGCGTACTCCAGGCGACACCGGTCTCCGATCCCGTGGGGAGCGCCGCTCCGCTTCGCCGCTCTCGCGGTCGGGGCGCTGCCGTGGTATTGCGGCGTGGACGACCAGTCGGAGGTCGTCTGCTGGGGGCACAACGACCAGGGCCAGCTGGGGAACGGGAGCGACGACCCGGCCACCATCCCGACCCTCGCCGTCGGGGTGCCGCCCGCGAGGGCCGTGGCCGCCGGGGTCGGGTTCGCCTGCGCCGTGACCGAGCGCGGCGTCGCCTGGTGCTGGGGCGCCAGCGGCTTCGGGCAGACCGGGAGCGCGGTCCAGACCACGTGCCGGGCCGACCACTACCCGTGCTCCCCGACGCCCGCGCCGCTGACGGGAACGGAGGGCAGGGGCCTCCGCGCCATCGTCGCCGGGGACGACTACTCGCTCGCCCTGGACGGCGCCGGGCGGCTCTACGCGTGGGGCTTCAATCTCTACGGCGAGACCGCGGCCAGCAGGCCCGCGCACGTCTCGCTGATCCACACGATCGCGCTGCCGCTGTAGGCCGGCGGCGGCAGGGGCCCGCGCCGCGCCGGGATGCGCGGGGGGCGCCGGGAATCGACCAATCGTGATCGCCGCAGCGCCGACTGGTCGAGAAGCGGTCGAAGAGGCCGGAGAGTGACCGTCCGAGCGCGGGGTGGGGGCGCTCGTTGGTCAGTTTGCGGGGTCTGGGACCGGGTTGCGATCCGGCGCGCTCGACGCCGTGCCGAGTGGTCGGATTCCAGCGCAGCCCGGGCAGCCGGACCGCGGCCGACCGGCCAGCGCAGCCAGCGGTTGGTCAGCGGAGGCCGCGACGGCTGCGCTGGCCGCCCGGCGCGCCCCCCGCTACTCGAGCCGGCAGCCGCTACTCGAGCCGGCCGCCGCTACTCGGCGCGGGGGCGGCCGAGCCCCCACGCCGCGGCCACGGAGCAACCACGACGTGCGGCCGGCTTAGTCGTGCGTGCGTGCGCGCGCTCCACCGCGTAGACTGCGGTCTGACCGGGCCGTCCCGCTCCCGGGCGGGTGCGGCAAATCGACCTGGTGGACGGTCCGCGGGCGCCCAGCCCGCCGGGCCCCCGGCCACGACATCAACGAACGGAAACGGAGCCATGCATCGTCACGTCGCGCGCGCGCGCCCGGCAGCCCTTCTGCTGGGGGCCTTCCTGCTGGCCGGCTTCGCCCCGCCAGCGGCCGGCTTCACCCCGCCAGCGGGTCCCGGCCACCTGGTGATCATCGGCGGCGGCGATCGCCCCGCCTACCTCATGGAGAAGATCGTGGAGCTGGCGGGCGGAGACGCCTGCCGCATGGTGGTGATCCCCATGGCGAGCGCGGAGCCGGTGGACGTGGCGGAGTACCAGAGCCAGCAGCTCCGGGACGCGGGCTGCCCGCAGGTCGGCTTCGTCCAGTTCGACAGCATCACCGCCAACGATGACGCCACCGTGGCCGCGCTCGATGGCGCCACGGGGATCTTCTTCTCGGGCGGCGACCAGAACCGGCTCACGTCGCACATGCTCGGCACGCGTGTTCTGGACCGGGTGCGCGAGATCTACCGGGAGGGCGGTGTGCTGGCGGGCACGAGTGCAGGCGCCGCGGTGATGAGCGAGATCATGGTCACGGGCGACGAGGCGCTGCACCCGGACGCCGAGTACCCGTTCACCACGATCGAGCGGGGCAACGTAATCACGGCCCCCGGCTTCGGCTTCATCACGCGCGCGATCATCGACCAGCACTTCATCGCGCGCCAGCGGGAGAATCGCCTGATCTCCCTGGTGCTGGAGCACCCGGAGCTGGTGGGCGTGGGGATCGACGAGGCCACCGCGATCATCACTTCGGGCCAGGCCGAGTTCGAGGTTTTCGGGGACAACACCGTCATGGTGATCGACGCGTCGGAGGCCACGGGCATCGGGGTGGACGACGACGGCGACCTGGTCGGCCACGGGCTGAAGCTCCACCTGCTCGGGAGCGGCGAGCGCTACGACCTCGCGCGCCGGCGCGTGATCGAGGAGTAGCGCCATGACCGCAGCGGCGGCGCGGGACCCGGGGCGGCCGCGGTTCCAGGCGCCGGACACGTACGTCATCATCTTCTTCGTCATCCTGTTCGCGGCGCTGCTGACGTACCTGGTGCCGGCGGGATCGTTCGAGACCACCACCGTCCACTTCATCGACGCGGCCGGCGCGGCCCAGGAGCGGGAGGTGCTGGTGCCGGGCAGCTTCGAGCTGCTGAGGAACGCCGCCGGAGAGCCGGTGCGGCGCGGCGTCCCGGCCTTCGCGCCGGGCGGGGGCGTCGGCGTTTTCAATTACGCGTTCGAAGGGCTGGTCTCCGGGAACAAGTTCGGCGCGGCCATCGGCGTCGTCGCCTTCATCCTGGTCATCGGCGGCGCGTTCGGGATCGTGCTGCGGACGGGCGCCATCGAGGCGGGGATCCTGGCGGTCATCAAGCGGACGGCCGGCGCGGAAGCGCTCATCGTTCCCGTGATGTTCGTGCTCTTCTCGGTGGGCGGCGCCGTCTTCGGGATGGGCGAGGAGGCGATCGCGTTCGCCATGATCCTGGTGCCGCTCGTGCTCGCCCTCGGCTACGACGCCATCGTGGGGGTGCTCATCACCTACGTCGCCACGCAGGTGGGGTTCGCCACGTCGTGGATGAACCCGTTCAGCGTGGCGATCGCGCAGGGCGTGGCGGACGTGCCGGTGATGTCCGGTGCGCCCTTCCGGATCTTCATGTGGGCGTTCTTCACCCTGTTCGGGACCGGCTGGACGTGGTGGTACGCGCAGCGGGTGCGGCGGACGCCGGAGCGCTCGCCGCTGCACGGCATTCCGAACCCGCTGGCGAGGGAGGTGGAGGAGGCGCGGGCGCTCGATCCGGCGTTCACGTTCGGCCACAAGCTGGTGCTCCTGAGCGTGCTCGCCACCGTGGTCTGGGTCGTGTGGGGCGTCGTCGCCCGGCAGTACTACATCCCCGAGATCGCTACCCAGTTCTTCGTCATGGGCGTGGCGGCGGGGATCATCGGCGCGCTGTTCCGGCTCAACGACATGGGCGTCAACGACATCGGCCGGGCTTTCCGGACGGGTGCCCGCGACATCCTGGACGCGGCGCTCATCGTCGGCATGGCCAAGGGGATCGTGCTCGTCCTGGGCGGCGACACGCCCGCCGAGCCATCCGTGCTCAACACGCTCCTGCACGAGGCGAGCGTGATCGCCACGCTGCCGGCCGCCGCGTCCGCGTGGCTCATGCTCGTGTTCCAGTCCATCTTCAACTTCTTCGTGGTCTCCGGGTCGGGGCAGGCGGCCCTCACCATGCCGCTCATGGCCCCTCTCGCCGACCTCGCCGGCGTGACCCGCCAGGTGGCCGTGCTCGCCTTCCAGCTCGGCGACGGCTTCACCAACATCATCGTCCCGACGTCGGGCGCACTGATCGGCACGCTGGGGGTGGCCCGGGTCGAGTGGGCGATCTGGGCGCGCTTCATCTGGAAGTTCCTGCTGGCGCTGATCGTCGCCGCCTCCGCGTTCGTGGTGTTCGCGGTGGCCATCGGATACCACTGAGACACCGCACCTCACGATGCGCTTCACGCACCGACCGCTGCCGGCGACGGCCGCCACCGACTCCATCGAGGTCCGCCCATGACCAGCCACGAAGACACGCCCGCTCCGCTCCTCGTCCGTGACGCGGAGGTCTACGCCCCGGAACCGCTCGGGCGCCGCGACATCCTCTGCGCCGGCGGCCGCATCGTGGCGGTGGCCCCGGATCTGACGATCCCGGCGTCGCTCGGGGCCCGGGAAGTGGACGCGGGCGGGCGCACCGTCATCCCGGGCCTGATCGACGGCCACGTCCACATCGCTGGGGCCGGCGGCGAGGGCGGTCCGGCCACGCGGACGCCGGAGGTGCCGCTGTCCTGGCTGGTGGCGGGCGGGACCACCACCGTGGTGGGGCTGCTGGGCGCGGACGGCGTCACGCGCGGCGTCGAGAGCGTGCTGATGCGGGCGAAGGGGCTCCGCGCGGAGGGGATCTCGGCGTGGATCTGGACCGGCGCCTACCCGGTCCCGACGCCGACCCTCACCGGCGACATCACCCGGGACCTGGCCCTGATCGAGGAAGTGATCGGGGCGGGCGAGATCGCCATCGCCGACCACCGCTCGTCCAGCCCCACGGTGCACGACCTGGTGGCGCTGGCCAAGGCGGTCGCGCCTCGGCGGGATGCTCGGCGGGAAGTGCGGCCTGGTCCACCTCCACCTCGGCGACGCCGAGGACCCGTTCCGCCTGATCCGCGAAGCCGTGGCCACGAGCGAGCTCACGTACCGCCAGTTCCACCCCACGCACGCGAACCGGAGCCGGGCGGTCTTCGAAGCGGCGAAATCGTACGGCCGCGAAGCCACGCTCGACCTCACCACGTCGGCATGGCCGGCCTTCCCCGACGAGGAGGTGAAGCCCTCACGGGCGCTGCGCGAGCTCGTGGACGCGGGCGTTCCGCTGGATCACATCACGTTCACGTCCGACGCCGGCGGCTCGCTCCCGCAGTTCGACGCGCAAGGGGAGCTGCTGTCTCTGACGTCGGGCCGGCCGGAGTCGCTCTGGCGCGAGGTGCGGGATACGGTCGAGGAGGAAGGCATCGCCATGGAAACGGCGCTGCTCCCGGTCACCGCCACACCCGCGCGGCTGTTGCGCCTGCCCCGCAAGGGCCGGGTCGCGGTCGGAGCCGACGCCGACCTCCTTCTCCTCGACTCCGCGCTCGAGCCGTGCTGGGTGATCGCGCGCGGACGAGTGATGGTGGAGGACGGCCAGGTGAGGGCCCGGGGGACGTTCGAGGAGGGCGGGGAAGGCCGGTCGGGCGGGGAAGGCAGGTCGGGCGGGTAAGGCGACGGCGAGTCCGCCGCCAGCAGGCCCGCGCACGACTCACCGCGGGAGACGATCCGGGTGCCGCGGCGGGGCCCCGGCCGCCGATCCCCGGGTAGCTTGACGCGCCCGGGCCGCGCGCGGTATACCTGCAGGTGCTTCCCCTTCCGACCCTCGGGTCGTGCACGTGGTCCTCTCTTCCCGACGACATGCGCATGGAAACGCGTCCGTGGTACCCCGTGACCCACGCGGACGACGGCGTCCCGGCCACGAACACCGACGCGGATGTGCTCGCAACGGCCGCATCCTGGCGGGCTGGCGGGAGGGACGTGGCACTGGCCACGGTGGTGGGTACCTGGGGCTCCTCGCCCCGGGCGGCCGGGAGCCACATGGCGGTGGCCGGCGACGGCGCGTTCGTCGGCTCGGTGTCCGGCGGCTGCGTGGAGGCCGCCGTGGTGGAGGCCGCCCTGGAAGTGATCCGGACCGGCGAGTGCCGGAGCCTGTCCTTCGGCGTGAATGATGAGACGGCGTGGGAGGTCGGGCTGGCGTGCGGAGGCCAGGTGGCGATCCATGTCGACCCGGTGCGGGACGCGCTCCTGCCGGAGCTGCTCCGCGCGCTGGAAAGGAAGCGGGCGGCCGTGGTCGCAACGCGCCTGGACGGTGGCGAGCAGGAGCTCCTCTTCCCGCTGGAGGCGGACGCTGAAGCGCGCAGCGGCGCCTGGCCGGTCGACGCGGCGCGCCGGGCGCTGCTGGACGACCTGCCCGCCACGGTGTCCGACGCGTCGGGCGAAGTGTTCCTCCGGCCGTACAACCCGCCGGTGCGGCTGGTGGTGGTGGGCGCGGTCCACATCGCTGCGCCCCTGGCCCGCATGGCCGCCACGACCGGCCTGGAAGTGCACCTCGTCGATCCCCGTACCGCGTTCGCCACCGACGAGCGGTTTCCGGGCCTGCACCTGGTTCGCGCGTGGCCGCGCAAGGCGCTCGAGGAGCTGCGGCCGGACCACCGTACCGCCGTGGTGACGCTCACCCACGACGCGAAGCTGGACGACCCCGCCCTCGTCGCCGCGCTCGCCACCCCCGCCTTCTACATCGGCGCCCTCGGGAGCCGGCGCACGCACGCGAAGCGCCTCGCGCGTCTGCGGGAGCAGGGTGTCGCCGAGGATGCGGTCGCCCGGATCCGTGCGCCGGTCGGGCTGGACATCGGCGCCCGCACCCCTGCCGAGATCGCCCTCTCGATTCTGGCCGAGCTGGTGGGCGAGCTGCGCCGGGCCACAGCGTCGTGAGCGCCGGCACCGCACCGCTGCGGTGATCCTCGCGGCCACGGCCCGTCCAGCCGGGCGGGCGGGCGGCCAATGCGTCACACCGCGGTGAGATCGCCGGCGGATGCTATCTTGGAACCCGGGTCGTGACGTCCGCTCTTCCTCTCGAGAGGGTCGCTTCCATGCACATCGCACTGCTCGGTGACTCGACGTTCGACAACGGGGCGTACACCGACGGCGGGCCGGCCGTGGTGGACCACCTGAACCGGCTCCTGGAGGGCACGGGGCGCGCGACGCTCCTCGCCCGGGATGGCGCCACGCTGGCCACCGTCCACGCGCAGCTGGAGGCGCTGAGCGGCCTCATCAGCGAGCCGGACGGCCCCACGCACGTGGCGCTGAGCGCCGGCGGAAACGACTTGCTGGGGATGATCGACGTGCTGGCGGAGCCGGTGGGGTCGGTGGGGGAGGGGCTGCTGCGGCTGCGCCAGGCGGCGCGGCGTTTCGGAGCGAGCTACCGGGCGCTCCTCGACGCCGTGGTCGAGGCAGGGCTGCCCCCGGTGATCTGCACGGTCTACAACGGCGCGTTCGAGGACCCCGCCTACCACGCCATGGTGGAAACGGCGCTGCGCGTGTTCGACCAGGAGATCGTGAACGCGGGTGTCGAGCGTCAGGTGCCCGTGGTGGACCTGCGCAGCGTTTGCGCCAGCCCCGATGACTACTGGAACCCGATCGAGCCGGGCGAGCGCGGGGGCGCGAGGATCGCGGCGGCCATCGCGCAGGCGTTCCGGATTCGCACGCCGGCGGCCGATCCTTCGCCCGCGACGCCCGTGACCTGAGCGAGGCAGCCAGCGCTGACGGCTAGGGCTCCCCGCCCTCCACGGCACTCCAGAAGCCAATGCCGCGACGCGTGTCGTGGTCGGCCATCATCGTATCCCGGGCCGCGATCCCGGTGGGCGCGATCGACTCGGGTCAGTCCGTCGGCGGGGTACCCTTGAGCGCCATGGTCGCCGTGGCGCCTCCCATCTGCGGTCCCATGCTCAGCTCGGCCTTCACTGCCCGGTGTGAGGCGCGGTCCATCCAGAACGTGGACGTGGCACCGTTCTCGGGCGTGGTGGTCACCACCCATGCGTCGAACGTTCCGCCGGGCACGGTGACCTCCTCGGTTCCCGTGACCGCGACACGGACAGGGGTGGTGGCGCCGCGCATGACGTCCAGCTGGTGGACCGTCGTCGCGTACCCCGGCTCGAGAGGCATGGCGCCGATGGCGAGCTCGAGGGCGAAATCGTCGCCGTAAAGCGGCTCATCGCTCTTCACATCCACTTTCATCTGCCGGGCGCCGGCGTCGATCGAGCCGGTCACGCCGGCGTCGCCGAAGTCCAGGGTGATGGTCGCGGCACCCTGGTGGGCGTGGCGGGCGACGGGCCGCAGCGTCGTGGCATCGAGCCAGGTCGTGTCGACCGCCGAACCGGCCGGCAGGCGCGTGGTCTGGATCGCCAGCCAGGCGTCTCGCCCGTCCCACTGCCCCCGCTGCGCGTCGTGGGTGGACTCCAGGCTCATGGTCTGGCCGCCCGCGTTGACCTCGAGGGTGTAGCTGCGCGAGCCCGCGGTGACGGCCGCGGGATCGACGGTGGCGGCCACGCCCGCGTCGCCCTCGCCGGGACGTCGCACCGTGACGGTATCGACGTCCACCATGAGGCCGGCGAGGTGCTGTCGCAGCTCAGGGGACATCTCGCTCTGATAGCGGCCGCCGAGCTGGCCGGCCAGGAACTCCTCGATCTTGGCGTTCATGGCCAGGCGGTTCATCTCGCCGGCGTAGCCGTGGCCCTCGTCCGGAGCGACCATGTACTCGACGTCGCGACCGAGGTCGCGCATGGCGACGACGATCTGGTCCGACTCGGCCTTGTTGACGCGCGGATCGTTGGCGCCCTGGATGACCAGGAGCGGGTCCTCGATCTTCTCGGCGGAGAACAGAGGCGACTGCTGCTCCAGCAGGGCGCGTCCTTCGGGGTCCTCCCAGTCGCCCATTCGGTTGCGGAAGATGGCGAGGGCCGGGGCCCAGTAGGGCGGCACGGACTTGATCAGGGTGATCAGGTTCGACGGTCCGACGATGTCCACGCCGCAGTCGTAGAGCTCGGGGGTGAAGGCGAGGCCGGCGAGGGTCGCGTAGCCGCCGTACGAGCCGCCCATGATGCAGACCCGGTCGGGGTCGGCGATCCCCTCGCCGACGAGCCAGCGCACGCCGTCGCTCAGGTCGTGCTGCATGGTGCCCGTGCCCCACTGCCTGTTTCCGAGGTTCAGCCAGCGCTTCCCGTAGCCGGTGGAGCCGCGGAAGTTCGGCTGGAGCACGACGTAGCCGCGGTTGGCGAGCCACTGGGGGTAGGCGCTGTAGCCCCATTCGTCCCGGGCCCAGGGACCGCCGTGGGGGAAGACGACGGCGGGGAGCCCGCTGGCCTCGACGCCCTTCGGCACCGTGAGGTACGCCGGCACCTCCTCGCCGTCGCGGGCGGGATAGCGGACCGGCTTCATCTGGGCCAGGTACTCCGTGGGGAGATCGGGCCGCGGCCGGTACAGGAGCTGGAGGTCGCCCGAGCGGGTGTCGTACAGGTACGTGGCCCCGGGATCGACGTCCGAGGTGACGGTGACGATGACCTTCGACTCGTCCTCGGTCGTGGAGCCCAGGTAGATGTCGCCGCGCGGGAGCTCCTGCTCGAGGTGCTGGTAGTGGCGGGCGAACTCGGCGTCCTTCGGGTAGGTGCGGAGCCGGTCGCCCACGTAGTAGGTGGCGACGAGGTCGTCCGTGGCATCACTGAAGTCCGCGCCGCCGAAGTCCACCTGGCCCTCCGGGTCGCTCTCGACGAGCTCGGTCTGCTGCGTGGCCGGGTCGAAGAGGACGAGACGGGTCAGATCGGCGTCGCCCTTGTTGGTGATCATGTAGACGCGCTTGCCGTCCTTGTGGAAGCGCAACGGGCCGCACTCCTCCTCGAAGCTGCAGGAGTAGACCTCGGTCAGCTTGCCACCGTCGTCGACGCGCAGGATGTGGGTGTCGCCCTGGTCGTCCACGCGCACGCCGAGCCGGAGGTTGCCGTCGAGATCCGCCTGCCAGCCCGCGATCTTCTGGTCGTTCCTGAACACGAGCTCGCGCTCGCCGGTGTCGATGTCCACCCGGTACACGTCGTGGTACGACGGGTCACGGTCGTTGAGGCCCATCAGGATCTCGTCCGGGGTGGATTCCGGCATGGCTATGAGGACGGCCCGGACGCCGGAGTACGGCGTCAGGTCGCGCGCCGCGGGAACGCCGGTGCCGGCTTCGGCCGGGGCGGCGGGGTCCACCGCATACGCGTGGAAGTTCTCGTCTCCCCCCTTGTCCTGGACGTAGAGGACGTAGCGGCTGTCCTGCGTCCAGCCGTACCCGGTGACCGGTCGGGTGGTGTCGGCGGTGATGGGCCGGGCGGCGTCGAACGGCTCGTCCACGCCCTTGACCCGAGATGTTCATCACGTCACGGTACGGCTTGCGGAACGTGATCCAGCGGCCGTCCGGCGATATCTGCGCCCCCGAGATCTCCGGGTCGCCGAAGAAGACGTCGCGGTCGATGAGCGGCGGCAGCTCCGCGAGGTAGGCCGCGGAGGCCGCCGGCGCGCCTGGAGCCGCCGGGGCGGCAGCAGGGGCTGGGGCCGCGGGGGCTGGAGGCGAGGCCCGGTCGGCGGTGCGCGGTGCGCTGGAGCACGCGGCAGCGAGCAGGGCGACGAAGAAGCAGCGAGCGAGCCGGATCATGGGGGTGGTCTCCGGTTGACGGTGGACCCGGGGGGATGCGCTCCGGGAATGTGGGCCGGGGGTGGTCGTCCGGACAAGGCCAGCGCCAGGCGGCCGGCCGTCGAGCCGGTTGTGCCCCGTTGGATTCGCGCGGGCTCGCGGAGGCGAGCGCCGTCGGGTGGGCGAGCGACGGCCCCGGCGCGTGCTGTGCCCCGGGGCCGTCGCCCTGCCAGCTGCGGTCGCCTCCGCGTCAGGCGATCTGCGGCGAGCGCGGGCGGACCCGGCGCAGCCGCTTCTCCGCCGCCGCTTCCGCCTCGAGGCGTTGCGCCAGGGTGTCGACGGCGGTGAGGGAGCGGATCATCTCGCCGGCCCAGTCGGGCGCAGGATCCGGCAGCGGCGGCCGCTTGCCGATTTCCTTCTGGACCGCCTTCAGCCGCTGCGTCAACGCCTCCACGATCTCCGCGAGCGACGGCGCCCGGGTCAGGTGGATGAAGGCGCCGCAGCCGATGGGCGAATCGGCGTACTGTGGGTCGTCGATGGCGGCCGTATCGTACGCGTCCGAATAGTCGAACGCTTCCCGAACGCTGATCCGCCCGTTGCCGTTGGCATCGGGGTCGTGGCCGAGGGTGCTGCCATACGCCGTGGCGCCATTCACGCTCTCGAACCACGCGAGCGCCCAGGGGTCGAAATGGGTCGCGCCGGCGCTCACCTTGTCGGCGGGGACGGCGCTCGCGAACGAGGTCCGGGAAGCCTGGCTGTTGTCGAGCGTCGGCTGGCTGAAGGCGCCCGAGTAGCACTGCTCCATCGTCACCACGAGCGCGCCGAAGGCCTTCATCCCCGCGAGCATGCTGCCCCACTCCATCGGCGTGACGACGCTCGAGTTGTCGATGCAGAGGCCGCTCGGCGAGCCGTGATTGTTCGTGTGCACGAACAGGAGGCTGTCGCCGTCCATCTGGTTGCTCAGCGTGCTCAGCGTCGACTGCAGGTTGGCCTTCGTCGCCGCCCCGTCCACCTGCATCTGGTACGCCGTCCCATCTCCGGCCCAGGTGGCCATGCCGGCAGCCGTGGCATCCGTCGCCCCAATGCTCCCGTCGTAGCAGAGCACGCGGATGTGGGATGCCGGGAACCCGAAGCGATGCCGGAGGATCCGGTAGGCGAATTCGAGATCCTCGACGTGGCGGCGGTTGCTGATCTGGCTGGTGAAGAGCAGCGCGTAGCGGTTGTCATCGACGAACCACGGCAACGGCCGGATCTTCGCCCAGTCGATCCTCCCGTAGACCGTCGGGCGTGTGAACGTCGCCGTCCGCGGCGCATGGAATTCCTCCCGAACCGCGTCCGGATCCGACACCTCGGGCGGGAACATCGCCTCGTGCACGGCGATCAACCTGCCGTCCGTCGGCGAATGGAACTCGTAGCGGCACGGGTGCCCGAAATTCGCCTCGGGCATCTCGTCCACGAACACGAGGACCAATGTGGCCGGGACCCGGATCTGTCGGTCGACCAGCCGCAGCACGTGCCCTTCCGGGTATATGCGCTGGACGACGCTGAGGTGGGTCGACGCGGCTGTCCGCTCCGTCAGGGTCGCGAACGCGCGCGCACGGATCCGGTCGAGAACGGCCTTGTGCGGCAGCTGGCGGGCGTCTTCGGGTGGCATGAAGTCTCCTCGGGTGGAAGGGCGATCATTCGTGACGGATCAGGTCCGCGCGCCCATCGGGGTCGCTCACCACCACCCAGCTGTCCGGAAGGAACCCGAACACGGGCGGGCGGTCGGCGTCCGCACGCGTCACCACGGTCCGCGTGGTGGCATCGACGAGCGCGTATGCGGCAGGGTGCATCCAGTTCGCCCCGGGCATGTCATCCCGGAAGACGAGAACGGTGGCGTGATCGGTGGCTACGGTTCGAGTGCCGACCTCGACCGTGCCCGGCGGGCGCAGCGCGCGATCAGCATAGACCACACTACCGGGGAGGGCTTCGAGGGCATTCTTCGCCAGGGACCGGACGGTCTCGATATCGAGCGAAGGCGTGGTCATCTGCACCGCGGCATGGTCCCGACCACGTACATGAGCCGGACCGGTCGCCGTTCTGGGGGTGATTAAAGATACAATTTTGTGGGAAATAAGATCAAGAGTCGTCCGGACTTGCTCGCCGCGCCACGGCCGCCCATCGTCCCGCCATGGAATTCCTCAACTTCGTGATCATCCTGACGGCGGGGTGGCTGGTCTGGCGGCGGCCGGAGCGGGAGCGACTGGCGTTCGGACTGCTGGTGCTCAGCTTCCTCCTCATGGCCGCCATCTTCCTGATCGGCACGCACACGTCGCTGGTTCCCGGGGTGAACCTGTGACGGCGGGGCCGGCGGGGGTGCTGACGGACGCGCGTCTGCGCGCGGTGCTGTCGTGGCTGGTGATCGCGCTCCTGGTCGTGCCGGTGGGTGGCGCGCTCTGGCTCGGCTTCGTGCACGGCGAGTCACCGTGCATCCTGTGCTGGGCGCAACGCACGTCCATGCTGCTGATGGCGCTGGTGGGTGTGTTCGTGATCCGTTACGGGCCGCGCCCGCGCTACCTGGGGATGCTGGTGCTGCTCGGCGCGTGGGGTGCGTTCATGGCGCTGCGCCATTCCGCGCTGCACCTGGCCCGGGACGTGGGGCAGGGCTTCGCGGGCAACGTCCTGGGCGCGCACACGTACGTCTGGGCGGGCGTGATCCACTGGGTGGTGCTGGTGGTTGCGGGCGTGCTGCTGCTGCTGTTCCGCGGGCCACTCCAGGGGAACCCGGAGCTGAAGCCGGGGCGCGTCGGCAGCTTCGCCATGGGGCTGCTCGTCGTGCTCACGGCGGCGAACGCGGTGCAGGCGTTCGCGTCCACGGGCCCGCCGCCGTTCTTCGGGCAGGGCGATCCGATCCGCCTGTCGTGGAACCCGCGCCACTGGGTCTGGTCGCGGGAGGAGGCGACGGGGGCGATCTCCTGGCGCGGATCCTGGACGATCGCGGCGCCGGACCCGGCGGGCGCCGGCGTGGATCCGGACCCGGCCAACGGGCCACTGGTGGACCTGCCCTCGCTGGAGATCGTGCGTTGGGAGCGGGTCGGGGCTAGGCTGGACGGAAGGCTGACGGGGCTGGCGACGTCGCCGGCGGGCGGCCCCGTGCTGGCGGTGACGGACCGGTTCGGCGTGTACTGGCTGGATCCCACGCTGTCGCGGGTGCTGCACCGGGTGGTGCTGGACCCCGGCTTCAGCATCGACCTGACGCCGCTCGTCGGCGCCGCGCTCCTGGGCGACACGGCGGCGGTGCTGTCGCGGAACAAGAGCTACGTGCTGCTGCGGCCCGACTCCGCGGCGGACGCCGACCTGGAGTGGCGCCACTTCCTGGAGACGGACGGGGGAGTGAGCGAGCTGCGCCGCTCCCGCTTCGCGACCGTGCGCGCGCGCCAGATGTACGCGCTGTCGCTGGCGTACGACCCGGCGGCGGACGAGCTGATCACGGTCGGCATCCCCTCGCCGCGACACCGGCAGCTGGTCGTGTCCCGCTTCGCGCGCGCGGACATGGTCCTCGCTTCGGAGTTCATTCCCGCCCTCGCGCCCCGGCTGGCGCTCGCGGGGAAGGAGCGGACGCTGGCGGACTACGTGGTGACGGGCGCCGCCGTCGCCGGGGGCCGGCTGTACGCGCTCAGCGCCGCGTACTCCACGCTGCTGGTCATCGACCTGGCGACGAAGCAGGTGACCGCGGCTTACGCGCTGCCGGGGATCGAGCAGCCGGTGGCGGTCGCAGTGCGTGGTGGCGAGTTGCTGGTGCCGCAATCGGACGGGCGAGTGGCCGTCGTGGAGAGCCCCGCGCCCTGACGCCGGCGGCTCAGCCGTCCGACGGGACGCTGGCGCGGGCGGCTTCGATGGCGCGGCCCATGGCGATCCCTGCGGCGGCCGCGGCGGCCGTGAGCGAGATGAGGGCGACGGTGACCATGGTGGCGCTCGCCGCCGCCCCCGGCGCGCCGACGCGCCGGCCGACCTGGTCCTGCAGCACGTCGACGACGAGGAACGTCGCGCCGGCGGCCGCGCCACCCTTCCACGCGAGCACCTTCCCGAGCGCTCGATCCCGCAGCCCGCGTCCCAGGGAGAGGCCGAGCACGGCCACGACGGCGAAGGTGGTCGGGGCGAACAGCAGCGTGAAGAGGACGTGGATCTTGAAATGGGCAGCCGTCGCGGCGCTGAGGGCCAGCGGCTCGCTGATGCCGAGGATGACGGCGGCCGCCACGGCCGGGAGCGCGTAGCCGAGGGCCCCCGCGCGGGCGCAGAGCCGGAGATCGCCGCCGGCGCGCCGGCCCACGTAGCGACCGAACCCGGCTCCGCCAATGCTCGCGCCCGCCAGTATGATCAGGGCGGCCAGAACGTAGTCGGCACTTGAGGAATGGAGGCTGGTGAGGCCGGCGAGGAACGCGATCCCGAACGGGAGGGCGAGACCGACCAGGACGAGCCAGAACGCGCCGGCAATGGCGTCGCCCGGGGCGCCGGCGCGGGCGGGGACGGCGACGGCTGCGGGTGTGGGGGCAGAGGACATGGTGGGCCCGTCGAACGGGGGACGTTGGCGGCGGAAAGCACGACACCGCGTCGCACAAGATCGCCGCCGCGGGCTGTGGGAACAACGATCTCGCCGGCAGCGCGCTCCGTCGGCCCCGCGCTTTCCGGGGGGGCGGCGGGCGAGGGCGTTGCGGATGGAGGGCACAGGCGAGAAGCTGCTTCCGGCACCGGTGTGAACGGAGCCGGCCGCGGCGTGGGGATGGCGCCCGCCTCGGGCGCCCGCGGACACACTTCACTTCAACGCGGAGCCTGTGATGGACGAAGAACGCTTCAACATGGACCTGCGGAAATTCCTCAAGACCTTCGGTGTGACGGCCCAGCGGGAGATCGAGCGGGCGGTCCAGGCGGGGCTGGACGCAGGGCGCCTGAAGGGCGATGAGACGCTGGCCGTGCGCGCCGTGCTCACCATCGACGGCGTGCTGGACGAGCACGTGGTGAACGGCGACATCGCGCTGGAATAGCTGCGTCGAGCGTCACGCATCCGGCGCGCCCGCCGGCTGCCGGGGCGTCATTCCTGGCGCAGCGAAACCTGGATCCCCGCCCCGATGGACCACTGGTTGAGCCGGAGGTCGCGGGGCGCGCCGTCCGGCACCACGTCGGTCTGCCATTGCAGGCTGGGGAAGTAGCGGACCGTGTACGCCGTCTCGACGAAGAGGGACATGGCGCCGACCTCGAGGGCCTGGCCGAAAGCGGCGCCCGCAAGGAAGGCTTCCGCGCTCCCGGCGACACGGGCGCCGTCGCCCGTGATGACCTGGAGCCCCTGGGTCTTCATGTAGCCGGCGCGCAGCCCCCCGTACGTTCCCGTCGGCTCGAAGGTGGCGTAGAGCGAGGCGGCCGGAAGGTCGCGGACCGAGCCGCGCAGGTCGAGCGTCGAGTCGCGCAGCGCGAGACCCACGACCTGGCCGTAGCCCAGCCCCATCTCGAACGTCCAGATCGTCCGCAGCGGCGGCCCGGGCGGTGGCACGATCTTCACGTCGTACGTGTAGACCGTGTCCGCCTCGCCGCCGGAGCGGCGGATCTCCACGCCTTTCCACACCAGCTGGGCCGTGTCCTTCGCGGGCGGCCTCGCCGCTCCGGGGATCGCGCGCTGGACCTGGCCGATCTGGAAGAGGAGCTCCACGCCGTACGCGTACAGCGCGTCATCCGTCAGCTGCTTCGAGGCGGGCAGGAGCCGACCGGTAGCGCCGTAGAAGCTCACGTCCGTGACGTTGCGGAGAAACGCTTCCACCGGCCCGAACTGGGCCTGAGCGCGGCCGTGGCAGAAGGCGAGGGCGACGACCGCTACGCCCAGCGCCCTGACGGCTCGCGGCTTCCCGTGGCGTACCCGTCCCCCGGCCGCCACATTGCACACGAGTCCGCTCGAGTCCCACGCTGGCACGACATCCGCATCCAGCGGACACGGACGATCCCTGAATCCGGAGGAAACCGTGATGGCACGCAAATGGAGTCTGCTCCCGGTGCTGGTGCTGGCGCTGCTCAGCTTCGGCTGCTTCGGGCTGCTGTCCGGTGGAGGCGAGAAGGGGCAGACGTCGTTCATCGTGTACAACGACGTGCAGCCGGCTGCCACGGTGACCGTGGTCCTTCGTCGGGGTGACAAGGACGTGGCCACGCTCGGCACCGTCCCCGCGGGGGAGGAGCGGACGCTCACGTACGCCACGTCCAAACTGGACGACAGCTTCCGCCTGGTGGCGCAGCAGACGAGCGGCGCCTCCAGCGTGTCGCGGCAGTTCTCGCTCTTCGACGGGGCCCAGGTGCGGTGGCAGATCCGGGTCAACAACCTGTCGGTGTTCCAGTAGTCGCCGAGCGGACGGCGCGGCGGCTCCCGGGGGCATGGCGCCGTATGGGCCGGGCAGCCCGGGAGCCCCGCACGCGTCTGGCCTCGCGGCTCGCCCGCGTCAGGCGCCGTTCGCGGGCTTGAAGTTGGCGCAGGTCACCGCCGCGTTCCACGGCATGAACATGCCGGCCGGGTTGTCCCTGTAGAGCCAGAAATGCAGCTCGTAATGGGGCATGAACCCGTGGGCCTCGTCCACCGCCGTCTCCGGGTTGTCCTGCATGTAGTAGTACTGATTGCCGTGGAAGGACGGCGGCGCGTCGTGCCCCGCATCCTTCCACGCCTTGGCCCACACCAGGTTCTCGATTCCCACCAGCACCATGGAGCCGTCGGCCTGCGGCTCGTAGATCAGGATCGCCGGCTTGGTGAAGTCGGTGTGGGTCCCGTTGCCGTCCACGCGCGGCTGGTCGCCGGTGATCCCGAGCAGGTCGGGCCGGACGTAGTGCACGCCCATCGCCCCGAGCTGGGACGGCTGCCCTTCCATGACGGACGTCACGCACATGTGCAGCGGATCGACGTATCCGTCCGCGACCGCGGCGTCGTAGTCCTGGTACCTGGCGGTGGCCGCGCGGATGGCGGCGAGATCCGAATGGAGCAACCGAGCCGGGCGAGGGCGCCGCTGCGCCCTGGGCGGTCAGCCCGGGCGCCAGCACGGCGAAGCCGACGAGGGTGAGCACTGCGGGTAGGGGGAACTGCTGCATGATGACCTCCGTGAAAGGGGGATTCTGCCCGCGCCGGAGGCGGGCTCGAATCGAGCGATCCGGACGGATCGCCCGAACGGCGACGACTGAAGCACCGGAGGAACGCCGCACTGCGTGCCACGGGGGTGCAGTCGGCGCGGAGCACTAGATATGGGGGCGGGGTCGCGGGCGCAAGGATGCCGTGTGCGCCCCGGCCGGCGCCGCGTCTCGGCATGGCGGCCCGCGAGGTCCGGCGAGCCGGTGCACCGTCAGCCGCCGGCCAGAGCCATTCCCGGGGCGCGGTAGGACGGCGTCTTCTTGGCCGCCTCGTCCATCTGCTCGACCGTGAGCAGCACCGTGGTCTTCACTTCGACCAGGCCGCTGGCGTTGGTGATCAGGGAAGTGGCCGCGGCGCTCACCGCGTCCGGCATCTCCGCGATCACGAAGATGTCCGTGTCGCCGAAGGCATAATAGACGCTGTCCAGCCTCCCGCCGAGCGACTTCACGAGCCGGTCGATCGCGTTCCTCCGGCCCGTCCCCCCTTCCGACATGAGGCCGCGCACGCCTTCGCCCACGTACTTCGCCTGGATCATGTACATCGGCACAATGGCACTCTCCGCTGGGGTGGTCGTATCAGACGACGACGGCCGCACCCCCGATGACTCGGAGCGTGCGGCCGCCAGGCCGTCAGCGATCCACCAACTCTCCGACCACGGGCGCGCGGCGCAAGCATCTCGTGGCTGGCCGACTCCCGGAGCAGGCGCGCCGGAGCGCCAGCGCGTTACCTGCCCAGCCAGTAGGTGGCCTTGATCTGGAACACGTTCAGCGGCCGGTCGCGGAAGATGGCACCGCCGTCGCGGCCGAAGTCGAAGCGGCCGGACGGGTCGGTCCCGGCCCGCTCCTGCGTCCAGACGAAGAAGATCGTGGACCCCGGGCGGTATTCCCAGCGGAGCACGGCCGTGCCGCGCAGCGCCCGGGAGGTGAAGTCCGGGTTGTCGAAGGTGAAGGTGGCCGCGGGGCCGTCTCCATCCGGGTCGACGGTGTAGACCGCCTCCTGGTCGTCGTACGAGATGGTACCGGCGTCCTGGCCGTAGATGTTCTTGTCCAGCGTCCGGGGGGCGACGAACTCGCGGTATGACGAGTAGTCGCCGCTGGCGATGAACGGCTGCGCGAAGAGCTGGAGCGTGAGGTTCGGCGTGAACGTCCAGTTGAGGCGCGTGTTCAGCGACAGCGTGTTGGTGGTGATGTAGGCGAACACGTAGCGCTCGCCGTAGAAGCTCGTGGCGGTCGGGTCGTCCACCGTGGCGACGTACTGCGCGGACGTCTCGTCGTGCGTGAAGCTGGGCGACAGCTGCAGGAAGACATTGGCGGCCGGCTTGAGGGCCAGGCCGGGCGAGAGCTGGTAGAAGCGCGTCCCATCGGTGAGGCCGCGCGACGCCTGCACGCCGAAGTCGAACACCGCGGGCGCGCGGGCGTCGGTGGATACTTCCAGGTTGACCACGTCGTAGCCGTCCCGCTTGACGACAGGTCCGCCCCGGGTGAGCCGGTCGTCGAGAGCCGTGCCGTTGCGAATGAAGAAGAAGCGCACGTTCCAGTAGTTGGGCAGCTCCATGCCGTAATACGCCTGGAGTGCCAGCTCGGTGCGGTCGCCGTCGTAGTTCCACTGGGTCGCGCCGCCGATGCTGGTGAAGATGGTGCGGTACCAGCGGGTGGGCGTGGTCCAGTTCCCGCCGATGTTGCCGTTGAACCAGACGTAGTCGGAGCGGCTCAGGAACGCCAAGTCGTTCACTTCGAAGCCCGGGCTCCGGATGTTGGTCATGGCTTCCCAGAGCAGTGTGCCGTTGTCCTTCCCCACGCGCGAGAACAGGCCGTACCCCCGCATGGCGGTCCTGCCGGTGTCGTAGCCCGTGTCGAACAGTCCGTCGCCGCGGACGTCCCGGTCGGGGCGCTGGAAATAATGAGCGCTGGACTGCTGCGTGCGGGCCATGGCTTGCGCCGACCCGGCCACGCTGGACACCAGGGTGCTCCCCATCCA
The DNA here is from genome assembly GCA_963798845.1 of uncultured Gemmatimonadales bacterium. GTDB lineage: Bacteria > Gemmatimonadota > Gemmatimonadetes > Longimicrobiales > RSA9 > CAVUKA01. Next base: position 1,247,034 of record CAWCUS010000006.1, read on the forward strand.
CGAGTACTCGCGCCCCTTCCAGGTGTGGCGCCAGTCGACGCCCGCCGCCTCCGCGTGGCTGCGCAGCCGGTCGTGGATCAGCGGGTCATCGGTGTTCCTCGCCACGGACGTGAGGATGCCGCCCACCGTGGTCGCCCCCTCGCGCAGCTCCTTCTCGAGCCGGCCGACGAAGTAGTTGCTGAGCGGCTCGACCACCTGCGTCTGCTCGGCCACGCCGGGCTCCGGCAGGAACGTGGCGGTCTCACGCGAGGTCACGGCGTCGAGCAGTCCCACCGTGTAGCCGCCGGACGTCCGCCCCGTGATCTTGGCGGCGCCCAGAATGCCCGTATTTTCCGGGGTCCGGGCGAACTCCGAGTTGTCGTCGATCCAGCCGTCGAGCTGCGGCGGGCGGCCGATGCGCCTCGAGTAGAACGCGCTCAGGCTGGACGTGTTGCTGCAGAACATGCAGCGCATGCCGCCGAACGAGAACGCGCTGGAGCCCGCCACGAAGAACGGCCGCTTCTCGTCGTAGTACGTCTCGAAGGCGCTCAGGTTGAGTGTGGCCGGGTCCACCTCCACCTGCCCGAAGTCCGGGTTCACGGTGGCGTCGAGCGTCAGGTTGGACGTGAGCAGGTACTTGAGATCGCCGCCCATGGCAAAGCGCGTGTCACTGCCATCGTGGTACGGGTCTCCGGCGGGTGCGTGGCGGAACGTGTTGCCCGTGACCACGTACGGCAGCACCTCGAGCTGGCGAGGCCGGTGCGTGATGCTTATGCCCGTGAGGTCACCGAAGAACGCCGGGCCCCCGGACTGGTCGCGGCGGCGGAACGACCACATGTCGTGCTCGTTGCGGCTGTCCACGTAGCGCCAGATCTGCATCCCCCACGTCTGAACGGAGTCGCGCGAAAAGCGGAGCTGGCTGTACGGGATCCGCATCTCGGCCGTCCAGCCGTCGCCATCAACGTCCGCCGCGGCGTCCCAGATCGGGTCCCAGGACGCGTCGCCGTTCAGCTGGTCCCCCTTCACCCCGGCCGGGTTGACCTCGAACCAGACCTCGTCCAGGCGGTTGTGATAGGGGTCGAGCAGGATGATGATCTTGTCCGTGGTCAGCGAGTTGAACGAGCCGTTGTTCCCGTCCGCGTCCAGGAGCTGGTCCCGCCTCGCCAGCGGCGCCACCACCCCGCCCGGCTGCGCCATCCGCGCCCCCACGTAGAGCGCGGTGCGACCGTACAGGATTCGCACTTCCGTGGCCTTCGATGCCGGCTCCCCCTCGTCTGGCTGCGACTGGCGCAGGCCGGTGATCGATGGCGCCGCCTGCCAGGCCGCTTCATCGAGCCGACCGTCGATGACGATGTCGTCACCGTCGGTGGGCGCGGCCGTGGCCACGGGACGTACGGAGCTGGCATCGGGCACCTGAGCGTGGCGAGCCGCCTGGGCCGGCAGGGAAACGGGGAGCGCAAGGGCGCCCACGACGAGGGCAGTGCCGCAGAGCGATCGGGTCATGGGACGTTCTGGCTGGAGTGCGGGTAACGGCTTCGAACCTTGGACACTACGGACGCCGCGAGGGTTGGGTGTCACGAGGCCGGTCCCCGACGCGACCCCTGGCAGGCGCACGGGGAAACCCGGTCCCGCCGGTCCCACGACGTGAACGAACGAGGCCGCCGGCTTGTGACCGCCGCCGGCCGGGACCACATTGGAGGAGGCGATGCGCCGGCGGTCCGGCCATCCCGCAGACCCTCGGAGGCGCACGATGGCGGCTTTCACCGAGGTGGCGCCCGGCCTGCTCCGGCTGGCGCTCCTCCCGCTCGACCTGGTCAACGTCTACCTGATGGGGGACGTGCTCGTGGACGCCGGCGCCCCCCGGGGCCACTCGCGCATCCTGCGGGCGCTGCGCCGCAAGCGGGTGGCGGGCGTGGCCCTGACCCACGGCCACTTCGATCACCACGGCGGAGCGCACGCCGTGTGCGAGGTGCTGGGGGTCCCGCTGGCGTGCGGAGAGGCGGAGCGCACGGCCGTCGAGACCGGCGATGCATCCACCCTCTACCGGGATCCCGAGCGCGCCATCGCCCGCTTGGCCCGACGCCTCGCGGGGCCGGGCCACCCGGTCGCGCGGGTGCTCCGCGAGGGCGACGTCGTCGGCGGGTTCACGGTCCTCGAGACGCCGGGGCACACGCCCGGGCACCTGGCGTTCTGGCGGGAAGGGGACCGGGTCCTGGTGCTGGGAGACGTCCTGTTCCACCGCAATCCCCTGACGCTCCGCCACGGCCTCGCCTGGCCGTACCGCTTCCTCGTCCACGACTACGAGCGGAACATCGCGGCGGCGAGGCGCCTGGCCGATCTGGAGCCGGCCGTGGTCTGCTTCGGGCACGGCGAGCCGCTCCGCGACGGGCGCGCTTTCCAGCGCTTCGCCAGGCTCGAGCTCACCGTGGTGGCCCATCGACGCCGCGACTTCGCCGTCGCCCCCTCTCCGCTTCAGCGCGCAGGCTGAGGGGACTGCCGGGCTGCCGGCTCCCCGCTCAGGCGTCCGCGGGCTCGGGGCGCGACGGCTCGAACAGTGTCCGCCATTCTGCCGGGATCTCGGTCATGCCCGCGATGTGGCGGAACTGCTCGGGCGGGACGGGGACCTCCGTGAACTCGGCCTCGGCCACCAGCCGCCCCCGCTGGTCGCGGGCTTCCGCGTGGACCCGTCCCCGTCCCGGCTCCGGCTGGGAGTCGACGAGGCGGGCGCGCAGCGTGAGCTCGTGGCCGACGGGGGCGGCCCGGTGGTAGGCGACGGTGGCCGCGCCCAGCAGCCAGTACTTGCCGTCCCTCGGCCCCAGCACGGCCATGACCCATGTGGCGAGGCAGTCCATGGCGGTGAAGAGCGCGCCGCCGTGGGTGAGGCCTGGGAATCCGCTGGCGTGCGCGGACGGACGGAAGGCGGCCTGGAGGCCGCGGGGGTCCCCGTCGTCGAGCATGACTTCGATGCGCAGCCCGTGGGGGTTCTCGTGACCGCATCCGAAGCAGGCGTTCCCCGGCAGCCGCTCGCGGTTCAGGATCTCGGGCATGGCGCCGTCCCCTCCGGCAGAGCCGGGTTGCTGGTCGATGGCGTACACCGTCACATTCCGGGAACTTCCACCCACCCCGGAGCATGACCGGTGATGACGCGGTTTCTGATGGCAGGTCTCGTGGCGACCGTGGCGATGACCGCCACGCCGGTCGCCGCCCAGGATGAAGATGCGGACACGGCAAGAACCGTCCCGGAGGAGACGGCGGCGGTGACCCGGCACGCGGTCAGGGTCGACGGGCAGACGATCCGGTACACGGCGACCGTGGGCAACCTCCTCCTCCACGACGACGATGGCGACCCGACGGCCAGCGTCTTCTACATCGCCTACACGAAGGACGACGCCGGGCCGGCGCGGCGCCCGGTGACGTTCCTGTACAACGGCGGGCCGGGATCGGCGAGCATCTGGCTGCACATGGGGTCGTTCGCGCCGGTGCGGGTGGTGACGGAGAACGCCGGTGCGGGATCGCCCGCGCCGTACACCCTGGTGCCGAACGCCCAGAGTCTGATCGACCGGACGGACCTGGTGTTCATCGACGCCGTGGGGACGGGCTACAGCCGGATCGTGGGGGAAGGCGAGGCGGACGACTTCTTCGGCGTGGACCAGGATGTCCGGGCGTTCGCCGACTTCATCGGCCGCTGGGTGACGGAGAACCGCCGCTGGAACTCGCCGAAGTTCCTGCTGGGCGAGTCGTACGGCACCACTCGCTCGGCCGGACTGGCGGCGCTGCTGGACCGGCGGGGGATGCCGATGAACGGCGTGGTCCTGGTGTCGTCGTGGCTGGACGGGTACGTCGACTTCGGGAACCCGCCGTTCGCTCTGGACCTTCCCTACATCCTCTATCTCCCCACCATGGCCGCCACGGCGTGGTACCACGAGAAGCTGCCGGGTGAGCGAGGCGGGCTGGAGCCGTTCCTGGACGAGGTCCGCAGCTTCGCCATCGGCGACTACGCCCACGCCCTCGCCCTGGGCGCGCGCCTCTCCGATGCCGCGCGCGACTCCATTGCGCAGACGCTCCACCGGTACACCGGCCTCGCCGTGGACTTCATTCGCGAGGCCGACCTGCGGATCACGCCCGGGAGATTCGAGAAGGAGCTGCTGCGCGGCGAGCGGCGCACCGTGGGCCGGCTGGACTCCCGCTATCTCGGGATCGACCACGATGCCGCGGGCGAGTCTCCGGAATACGACGCGTCCGACGCTGCCATCAACGGCGCGTTCACGACCGCTTTCAACGACTATCTCCGGACTGAGCTCGAGTACGAGGCGGACGCGGCGCGCCGCTATCGCACCAGCGGGGACGTGGGGGAGTGGGACTGGCACCACCGGACCCTGGGCGGGCGCTATCCCATGTTCGACGTGTCCGAGGACCTGCGGCAGGCCATGACCCGGAACCCGCGGCTCCAGGTGTTTTCGGCCAACGGCTACTTCGACTTCGCGACCCCGTTCTTCGAGACCGAGTACACCCTCGACCACATGGGGCTCGACCCGTCGCTGCGCGGCAACATCCATTACGGCTACTACCGGTCCGGGCACATGATCTACCTGAACCCGGACGCCCTCGCGGCCATGAAGAAGGACCTCGGCGCGTTCTACGACGCGGTGCTGGCGCGGCCGACGCCGCCGGGCGGGGACTGAGGCGCCACGGACCGCCTCGCAGCCACGGGCGGAGGGGCGGGCGCCGGTCGGCGCCCGCCCCGAGCCGCTCAGTCGGCGTCGCTCCAGCTCAGCTGGGTCAGCCCGATCCGGTACTCCTTGGCCTGGGAGTCGTGCGTGATCCGGTAGGCGGACGGGTACCAGCCCGATTCCGGTCGAAGCTGCGGCGCCCGCACCGGGATCACCTCGTCGCTCGCCGCCAGCAGGTAGGCGCGGGTGATCATCGGCTCGAGGAACGTGAACTCGCCATCCCACGAGCCGTAGACGAACGTCCTGGTGAACGGCTGGTAGTTCTCGGGATGGCCGAGCATCCCCTGCAGCTCGGGCGCGAGCAGGTCGCTCCAGTGGACGCCCATCTGCGGGACGGCCACGGACGCCGCGTCGCTTCCGGGAGGCGCGAGCACGGCGTAGAGGCTGGGGACGTAGCCGCCGGTCGGAAGGTTGTTCGCCTCGGTGGCGAAGTTCGGGTCCGACGGGAGGATCATCGCCACTTCGGCCCACGGGACGACGTAGAAGTGGAAGTCGAAGTGGGGGACCGTGTAGACGCCCTCCGGGACGTGTCCGTGGGAGTTCCAGTCCAGCATCGCGAACGTGTAGGGCGCCGGCGCGCGCGCGGGCAACGGCAGCATGTACGCCGTGGAGCCCTCGGCCGGCAGTCCGCTCAACGCCTGCTCGTCCAGCGCGATGCCGATCTCGAGCGGCGAGCCGCCGTCCTTCTCGTCCAGCACCACGTACGTCCGGGCCATCCCCTGCCCGACCCGGACCGGCGTGCCGTACTGCCTGTGGGCGCCCGGGACGTCGTAGCCGGCGCGGGCCATGGCGGCGCCGTCGGGCGCGATGGGGGTGGTGGCGGTGTCGCAGGCGGCAGCCGAGAGCGTCGCCAGTACAATGGGGACGAGCCGAAGAGTTCGCATTGAACAGACCTCATCACTGAGGGGAATAACCCCGCTGCGCGGGGAGGAGCCCAGCGTTGATGCGGTGGCGGAGGGGCGCGCGACGGCACGAGCCGGAGGAAAATCTTCCGCCACCGCGGACCGGATGATCCGACCCGGGGAGGTCGGCGCCGACCTCGATTCAGCCCCGGGAGGTCCGGAATATGGATGGCGCCCCCACCGGGCGGAAGCCCCCCCGGGGCCGCGACCCGCCATGGACGCCCGTGGGCGGGTCGAGCTACCATGTGGTGCACGCACGCCCAGGCGGATCCGCGGCCTGCCGGCTCATCGAGTGACGAGCCGGGCCCTCCTCCCCGACCAGAACACGGCCATGATCTCTCTCCCGACGACTTCTCCTCCCCGGCAACGATCGCCGCTCACCGTCAGGACGGGGCGGCCCGGGAGCGCGCCCCTGCCCCGCCGACGGCTGCGCGGGCTCGCTCCCGCGCTGGCGGCAGCACTCACCACGGCGCTCGCGCCGGGGTTGGCCGGGCCTGCCGCGGCCCAGTCCTTCGCCGTGTCCTTCCCCGCATCCGCCCACGCAGGCCCGATCACGGGACGGGTGTTCGTGGTGGTAGCGCGGGACTCCGCGCCCGAGCCGCGGGTGCTGGCCGGATCGTTCGCGCAGACCACGCCGCTGTTCGGCATGGACGTCAGCGACCTGGCGCCGGGGGAGACCGCGGTCCTGGACGGCTCCACGCCAGGATACCCGGTGGACTCGCCGGCCGAGCTTCCGGAAGGGGACTACTGGGCGCAGGCGATCCTGAACGTGTACACGCAGTTCCACCGCGCGGACGGCCACGTGATCTGGGCGCACATGGACCAGTGGGAGGGGCAGCGCTTCAACCGATCGCCGGGAAACCTCGTGAGCGACCCGGTGCGGGTCCACATCGCCCGCGGCGGGGCCGAGCCGATCCGGCTCAGGCTCACCCGCGTGCTCCCGCCGGTGACAGTGCCGCCGGAAACCGGGTGGGTGAAGCGGGTGAGAATCGAGAGCCCGATGCTGACCAGGTTCTGGGGGCACCCGATGTACCTCGGTGCGACGGTGCTGCTGCCGAAGGGGTACGAGGAGCACCCGGATGCGCGCTACCCCGTCGTCTACATCCAGGGGCATTTCGGGCTGGGAGCGCCGTTCGGCTTCAGCACGGACAGCGTGCCTGTGCCGCCCGGGATGCGATCGCTGCTGGATGAGTACAACCTGGAGAGCGGCTACGACTTCTACCGGCAGTGGACGTCGGACGACTTCCCGCGGATGATCGCGGTGACGTTCCAGCACCCCACGCCGTACTTCGACGACTCCTACGCGGTCAACTCCGCGAACAACGGTCCGTACGGCGACGCGCTGCTGCACGAGCTGATCCCGTACCTGGAGTCGCACTTCCGCATGATCGCGGAGCCGTATGCGCGCGTGCTCACCGGAGGCTCCACCGGCGGGTGGGAATCACTGGCGCTCCAGGTTCACCACCCGGACTTCTTCGGCGGCACATGGACGCTGTACCCGGATCCCGTGGATTTCCGGCATTACGGACTCGTGGACGCCTACGCCGATTCCAACGCATTCATCGTGGGGGATCCCGGCAGCCAGCCGTTCAGCCCCGTGAGCGAGTGGTTCCACCCCGAGCGGTACGTCATGCGCGGTAACGACGGGCAGCCGCTCCTCACGATGCGGCAGATGAGCCGGCTGGAGAGCGTGCTCGGGAGCCACGGCCGCTCCGGCGAGCAGCTGGAGGCGTGGGAGGCTGTGTACGGCCCGGTGGGCGAGGACGGGTACCCGGTTCCGCTGTGGGACAAGGCGACGGGTCGGATCGACCACGACGTCGCCGCCTACATGCGCGAGCACGGCTACGACCTGCGCGCCTACCTCGACGCGAACTGGGCCACGGTGGGCCCGAAGCTGGCCGACAAGATCCACGTCGACGTGGGCGACATGGACAACTTCTACCTCAACCTGGCCGTCATGGACCTGGAGCGTTTCCTGGCGACGACCACGGACCCGCACGTCCCCGGCGTCTTCCACTACGGCCGGCCGGGCAAGGGACACGGGTGGGAGCACACCACCCCCGCGGGGCTGGTCCGCGAGATGGCTGCCGCCATCGCCCGGCACGCGCCGGCGGACGCGGCGGCATCGACGCGACCGTAGCCGACGGCACGGCAGATGGCGGTTGACACCCGCGCGCGGCGCGGTGCGTATTGATGCGCGTCATCAAGACCCTGGCGCAACCTGGAGACTGGAAGGCCTGAATGAGCGCTCTGCTGTGGATCGGCGTGGTCCTGCTCATCCTCTGGATCGTCGCCGTCGTGCTGTTCAAGGTGGCGGGGTTCCTCATCCACCTGGCCCTGATCGTCGGCGTGATCCTGCTCGTGGTCTGGTTCATTCGCAGGATGCTCTGACCGATCGGCTGCGGCGGAGGCGACGAGCGCCCCGGAGCGCCCGGCGTCCCCGCCGCGGCGCCGCTACTGACGCCGGTAGTGGTCGAACACCGTGAGCACAGGGCGAGGCGAGCAATCCTCGCGGAAGAAGTCGCTGGGGCACCCCGTGGCCGGCTCCCACCAGAAGACGCCCTTGATGCGGCGGCTGGAGATGCCCAGCAGCGTCTGCGTCACGGCCTCCAGGAACGCTTTCCGCGGGCCGCCCGGGGCGTCCTCGGCGTACGGCGGCCGCCGGTCCTGCTGGCGGTAGACGTCCGGGCGGTATCCCACCTCCACGAGGATGACGTCCTTGCCCGGGAAGTTGGCGAGGATGGAGAGAAAGTTGTCCCGGAGCTCCAGCAGGTTGCCGTGCCACCAGGGATAGTATGAGAACCCGATGATGTCGTACGGGAGGCCGTAGGAGTCGAAGCGCTCGAAGAAGCCGCGCGCGGCGTCGGTGTCGGCGCCGTTGTCGTAGTGGACCATGAGGAGCGGGCGGGGCTCGCGGCCGCGCGCGGCGTCGATGCCGTCCAGGGCGGCGTCGTACAGGGCGGCGAAGTCATCCCAGTGCTCGGGTAGCTTCCCCAGCGGCCACATCATGCCGACGCGCACCTCGTTCCCGATCTGCACCATGTCCGGCGTCACGCCCGCATCCATGAACGCGCGGTATGTCTGGCGGGTGTAGGCGTAGACGGAGTCCGACAGCATCTGGATGTCCGCGGTGTCCCACGCAGCCGGCGTGATCTGGTGCTGCGGGTCCGCCCACGTGTCGGAGAAGTGGTAGTCCAGCAGGAAGCGGTACCCCTTCGCCTTCGCAGCCTGCGCCAGCGCGATGGTGTACGCCAGGTCGTTGGGCAGCTCGTCCGGGTCGTGGAACACCCGCAAGCGGATCCAGTCGTAGCCGTGGTCCCTGAAGATGTCGAGCGCCGGGCGCACCTGCCCATCCACGTCCTTGAAGCGCACACCCCGGTCCTCCGCCGCCTTCACGAACGACAGGTCGGCTCCGACGGCGAAGGTGATGTCCGTGTCGGCGCCCGACTGCCGCGGCGCCTGTGCGGCCGCGCCGGTCGCCATCGAGACCACGAGCAGCGGGAGCGCGAGGAGGGGAGGAAATCGGGTCGGTACGGCTGCGGGTGTCACGGGCGGCACCTCCTGTCGTTTCGGGGTCACCGAGGCGCCAGCCGGGCGGCGCCTCCTGCGGGTCGACTCTTCGCCTGGGGAGGCGTCTTTCGGTGACGGCGAGACCGCGGTCCTCCATCGATCGGCGCCGTCCGTGGCCGTGATCCCGCGACTCACGGCCAGGTTGCGCCTCCAAATATATCGGCGCAGCGGCTCGGTGGCCTGCCGGCTCGGGCCGAGGGGGTCCTGGACGCCCGAGTCCCGGCGCCCTTTCCCGGGCAGCGGTTGCGCCGCCGCGGCGCTGCCGCCTAGCATCCCCGCATGACCTCTCACATCGTCGCGTCGGCAGCGTTGCTCTCCCTCGTGGCCGCAGCCCCGGTCGCGCCGCAGGGGATGACGTCCACCGTGGCCGGCCACCCGATCGGCCCCTGGCTCGTGGCCGGCACGTTCCCGGTGGACACCGGCCCGGCCCGGGTCACGCGTGCGTACCTCCCGGACGAGGGCGGACTGACGCCGGCGGCCGGCAATGCGGCGGGCGGGTGGACGTGGCGCGTGGTGCCCGTGGACGGAATGGGGCGCATCGACTTCAACCGCGTGTACGAGGGTGCGCGCCAGACCGAGCAGGCGGCGGCGTACGCGCTGACGTACCTGCGCAGCCCCGACGAACGGACCGTCGCGCTGGCCGTCGAGACCGACGACGACGGGCGACTCTGGCTGAACGGCCACCTGGTCTACTCCAGGGAGGTCGCACGGGGAGTGGGGCAGGCCGACACCGTGACCCTTCGCCTCTCGCGGGGCGTGAACCGCCTCCTGTACAAGGTGGTGAACCGCTCGGGCGGGTTCGGCATGGGTGCACGTCTTCTGGACTCGAGCCCGGGTCCCGTGGCCGACCTCGCGGCGTCCGTCGAGCGGCCGGTGCGCGACCAGCTGGCGGGGCCACCCTCGCCGGGCGTGACCGTCGGGCCGGTTCGGCTGGCCGGGTGGCCAGTGCTCGCGCCGGAGCGAGGCGACCTGGTCCTCCCGCTGACCCTGCCGGTGACGCGCTGGGGCGGACTCGACGCGCCCGTCGAGCTGAGGGTGGGGTCCGCCAGGGTGGCCGTGCCGGCGCCCCGGGGGGCCGGCGCTTCGGACACCGTCGAGCTGACGGCGGAATGGGGGGAGCTGGCCCGACAGGCGTTGCGACACGGCGCGGCGGTACGGGCGGTTTCGGGAGGGCGGGAGCTGGCGGGTGCGCCCGTGGGGCTTGCGGCCGCGGACCTGCTGTCCGTTCTGTCGTGGCCGATGGAGGTGCAGGGCTGGCTCCGCACCGCGGCCGCCGACGCGCGCGCGCCCGGCGGCGCCGGCTGGGCGCCGCTCCGCGGGCACGCGCCCACGGCCGTGGGCGACACCGCGGCGGGCGCCATCGGCGTGTCCCTCCGCGTGCCGCCGGCGCTGGACGGGCTCGCGCTGGATCTGGAAGCCGCGGAATACGGCCCGGATGCGTCGATCCTGGTGAACGGGCGCGCGGTCGCCCGGGACTCGCTGGGGCGGGCGCCCCTGTGCGACGGCTGCCGGGCGGGCGCCAGCCTGGGGATCGTGGTCCGCCCGGGCCGCGACATCTGGTGGGACCCTCCGCGGCTGCGCGTGCGCGAGATCGGCTGGCGGGAAGTGGCCGAGGGCTCGCGATGGGCGCGCTTCTTCACGGGCGACAGCGCCTACGCCCCGCCCGCGCGCGGCCGCCGCGGACTCGGCGCTGGCGGCGGCGCTGGAGCCCGGGCGCGCCCGCTACCGGGCCATGATCGCGCAGCGCCTGGACGCGCTGGGGCCAGCGGCCGCGGCGGCGAAGCGCGACACCCTGTGGGCGGTGGGGAACTCGCACATCGACGCGGCGTGGCTGTGGCGCTGGCCGGAGACCGTGGACGTGGTGGACGCCACGTGGGGCACGGCCACGAAGCTCATGCGGAAGTACCCGGAGATGCAGTTCGCGGCGTCGTCGGCGCGCTACTACGACTGGCTGGCGGCACGCGACCCGGCGCTGCTCGCGCGGATCCGCTCTCTGGCGGCGGCGGGGCGGTGGCACCCGGTGGGCGGGTGGTGGGTGGAAGCGGACGCCAACATGCCGGCGGGCGAATCGTTCGCGCACCAGGCGCTGTACGGCCAGCGTGAGTATCGGCGGCTGTTCGGCAGGTACGCGCGCGTGGCATGGATCCCGGACACGTTCGGCTACAACTGGCAGCTGCCGCAGATCTTCCGTGCCTCCGGGCTGGACTTCCTGGTGACGCAGAAGCTGCGCTGGAACGATACCAACCCGTGGACGGCCGATCGCAACGTGTTCTGGTGGCAGGGGCGCGACGGAACACGGATCCTGACGTACATCCCGTACGGCTACGACCACGACCTGGAGCCGGCCGAGCTCGCCCGTGAGTGGCGTGCGACCGGCGACAGCAGTGCGGTCGCGGAGACGTACACCCTGTACGGCGTGGGGGACCACGGCGGCGGCCCCACGATGGAGATGCTCGACCGCCGGCGGGCGCTGGCCCGAGTGCCGACCTTCCCGCCCGTGCTGGACGCGGCGCCGGACTCCGTGCTCGCGGGGATGCGGGCAGCCATGCCCGCGAACGCGCCGGTGGTGGATGACGAGCTGTATCTCGAGTACCACCGCGGGGTCCTGACCTCGCAGTCGGAGACGAAGCGGTGGAACCGGCGCATGGAGGGGCTGCTCGGCGCCGCGGAGACGGCCGCGGCCGTGGCAGCGGAACCGGCCGCGGGGCGCCTGGCCTCCACCGACCGCGGCACGGGGCGTTCGGCGACGCTGGCGTACCCGGCCGAGCGACTTCGCCGGGCCTGGCGGATCGCGCTGTTCAACCAGTTCCACGACATCCTCCCCGGCTCCGGGATCGGCCCCGTGTACGCGGACGCCGACTCCATGTACCGCGTCGCCGACTCGCTCGCCGCGTCCGTCCTGTACGACGCCGGCCGCACGCTCGCGGCCGGGCTCGACACGCGCGGACCGTCGCAGGGCGACCGGGCGTTCCTGGTGCTGAACCCGGGCGGGCGGGCGCGAGCGGGCGTGGTGTCGATCCCGCTGAGCGGACGACGCGGCGCCCGGCGCTCGGCTGCGGACGGTGGAGGAGAGGGCGAGTGGGCGGCAGAGGTGGTGGATGAGCGAGGGAGCTGGCTCCCGTCGGCGGTCGCGAACGACACCATCTACGTGCGGGTGGCGGACGTGCCGGCCACGGGCGGGAAGCTGGTGTTCCTGCGCCAGGGCGAGGCGGCCAGGAGCGCGGAGCCGGTGGCGGAGCCGTTCCGCTGGCTGCGCCGCATGCTCCGCCGCCCCGCCGCTCCGAAAGTGCTGGAGAACGCGGCCATGCGCGTGGAGATCGACCCCGAGACGGGGGAGATCGCGTCGCTGGTGGACCGGGCGACGGGTCGGGAGATGGTGGCTGCGGGAGCGCGGGCGAACGTGCTGATGACGCAGCCCGACGAGCCGAGGCAGTGGGACGCGTGGAACATCGACAGCGTGAACGGGCCCTGGACGCCCGTGCGCGGAGCGGTCACGGTCGGGCCGGTCATGCGGGACGGACTGGGGAAGTGGGTGGAAGTGACGCGGTCGGGTGAGGGCGTGCGGGTGCGCCAGCGCTATCGTCTGCCGGACATGGCGAGGCGGCTGGACATCGCCACCACCGTGGAATGGTCGGCGTCGCACCGCCTGCTGAAGGCGGCGTTCCCGTGGGCGCTGAGCCCGGACAGCGTCTGGGCCGAGATCCCGTACGGCGCCATCGGTCGCCCGGCCGTGCCCTCCACGCGCAAGGACAGCGCGCGCTACGAGACGGCCATGGAGCGGTGGGTCGATGCGTCGGAGGACGGCGCGGGCGTCGCTCTGGTCAACGACGGCAAGTACGGCTACGACGTCCAGGGCGACACGGTCCGGCTGACGCTCCTGAAGGCGCCGAAGTGGCCGGACCCGGAAGCGGACATGGGCACGCACACGTTCACGTACAGCGTCGTCCCCCACACGGGCGACTGGCGCGCGGCAGAAGTGCTGTCGGCGGCGGAGGAGCTGAACCGGCCGCTGCGGGCGGTGGCGGTGCGGCCGCACACGGGGACCGGCGTGAGCTTCGGCCTGCTCCACCTGGAGGGCGGGAGCGTGATCCTGAGCGCGCTCAAGCGGGGCGAGGACGATCCGGCGGTGCTGGTGGTGCGACTGGTCGAGCGGGAAGGACGAACGACCCTCACGCGACTGGTCCTGCCCGGTCGCTTCGAGGTGCGCGAGGCGGACCTGCTCGAGCGGGCGACGACCGTCGGGCGCGCCGCAGAGGACGGGATCGGCGTCCGGCTGCGCCCGTGGGAGGTGAAGACGTTGCTGGTGCGGCGGAAGTAGGCCGGCGGCGAGTCGAGAGCGACAGGGGCACTGCGCGACGCGGGCCGGCGCCAGCACGACTCCGGCGCGCCGTGAGCGTGCGGCGGCCGCGCCGTCACTCGGCGGGCGGGCGGCGCCCCGCCGCCCGGTGCGCGGCATCGATGATCTCCAGCACAGCGACGGCGTCGGCGGGGTCCACCGGCGGTGGCGTCCCTTCCCGGATGGCGCGGCGCACGCCCTCGTAGAACGCGGTGTAGGCGCCCGGCTCCGTCGGCGTGGTGCGGGAGGCGACGCCGTCGTCCAGCGTCCCCCAGCGCTCCTCCGGCTCATCGCCGAAGCCGGGCTCGTCAGGGGAGCGGCCTGCGCGGAGCTTCGCTTCCTGGACGTCCATGCCGTACTTGGTCCAGCTCGCGCGCGACCCGAGAACCCTGAAGCGCGGCGCAGGGCCGGCGGAGATGACGTTGGCCCAGAGGTGCGAGCGGACGCCGCTCTCGTGCGTGAGCGCGAGGAAGGCGTCGTCGTCCACGCGTGTTCCGGGGCGGCGGGTGTCCATCTCCACATGGACGTGGCGGACGGGACCGAAGAGCACGAGCGCCTGGTCGACGAGGTGCGGCCCCAGGTCGTAGAGGATGCCGCCCCCCTCCGCTGGCGACGGCTCCTGCCGCCACCCCGGCGTCGGCTCCGGGCGCCAGCGAACGAAGCGCGACTCGAAGCGGAACACCTCGCCCAGCGCCCCCTCCCGGATGAGGCGGCGGAGCGTGAGGAAGTCCCCGTCCCAGCGCCGGTTGTGGTAGGCGGTGAGCACCCGGTGGCGCTTCCGCGCGGCAGCCACGAGTCGACGAGCGTCCGCCGCGGTGACGGCGAGCGGCTTGTCCACGACGACGTGGAGCCCGGCGTCCAGGGCGGCGAGGGCGAGCGGGACGTGCGTGCGGTTCGGGGTGGTGATCACCGCCACGTCCAGCGCGCCGGCCATGCGCCAGAGCGCTTCCGTGTCCGGGACCACGTCGGCGCCGGGGTAGCGCGTCCGGGCGTCGCGCGCGCGTTCCGGGTTTCCGGTGACGATCGCGGCGATGCGGAGTCCCGTCTCGGCGGCGATGAAGGGAGCGTGGAAAGCCGCGCCTCCGAGGCCGAACCCCACCACGGCCACGCGCAGCGGTGCGTCGGGTGACATGGGAGCGATCATGCCGCAGCCTCGCCCGGGCGTCAACAGGTGCACGGAGGGCGGAAGCGTCGCTCGCACGGAGGGCGGAAGCGTCGCTCGCAGCCGGTGAACGGCGTGACCACCGCGTCTCCGGAGGCCCGAACGTTGCTCTGACAGGGGTTGGGGTAGGACGCGTAACTTGCTGTAGATGAGGGAGTTGGAGGTCGCATATGCAACGCGCTTCGCTGGTCGTGGCCGGGCTCGCTGCCCTGGTGCTCCAGGTTTCGGACGCGGGTGCGCAGACCGGAGGGCGCCGGCCGGGGCCGGACGCGGCGGCGGCGTTTCGCCAGGGTACGGCCCAGCTCGAGGCGAAGCGGGTAGGCGAGGCGGTCGATTGGCTGGAGAAGGCGGTGGAGCTGGCGCCGGCGAACGCGCGCTACCACCTGAAGCTGGCCGCGGCGTACGGAGCGGCAGCGCAGGAGGCGAGCGTCCTGCGCCAGGCCGGGCTGGCCAGGAAGGTGAAGTCGGAGCTGGAGCGTGCCGCGCGTCTGGACCCGTCGCTGGTGGAGGCGCGTGTGGGGCTGATCCGTTACCACCTGCGGGCGCCCGGGATCATGGGCGGCGACAAGGAGGAGGCGGAGCGCCAGGCGGAGGTTGTGGCGCGGCTGGATCCGTGGAAGGGGTGGCGCTGGTTGAGCACGGTTTACAGGGCGCTGAACCGCCCGGCCGACGAGCAGCGCGTGCTGCTGGAAGCGACGCGGACTTTCCCGGACAGCGCGGGGCCGGCGTACCGGCTGGGCGAGCTGAACGAGCGGCTCGGCCGGACGGAGCTGGCGCGGGAGTGGTACCGCCGGGCGCTGGCCGTGGAGCCGGCGTTCGAGGCGGCCGAGAAAGCGCTCGCGTCGCTGAAGCGCGGCTGAGCCCGCGTCGCGGTCCGACCGGGGGAGGGTGAGCCCGAGGCAGCGACTCCGGCGAAAGTCGCGGGGGGTCGGCCGCGTAGGTGGGCGGGCCGACGGAAACCGGGCGGCCGTCGGCATTGACACCGGGGATCGCCGCGGACTACGGTGAACCCCGGACCTTCCTGCCGGCCCGACGCTTCCACAAGGGAGAAAGCATGTCCGAACCTGGCGGTGTTGCCACGGCCTCCCCGCCGCAGCCTGAAAAGGCCGCGGTCTGGGAGGACTTCATCGACATCTTCTACGAGCCGCGGGCCGTGTACGAGCGGCGGCTCGGGGGGAAGTCGTGGCCGGTGCTGCTGGTGCTCACGATCCTGCTGACGGCGCTCTTCTTCGCCTGGTACCACGCCTTCGGTGCCGTCTTCGACGTGGAGATGCAGCGGGCCGCCGCGAAGAGGCTGGCCGACAACGCGGAGTTGAACACCGACCAGCTTCAGCAGATGCGACGAATGGGCCGCATCTTCGGGGTGATCGGCTTCGCTGTCACCTTCCCGATCGGAGTGGCCCTCACCGCTCTCGTGACGTGGATCCTGGCCCGGGCCATGGGTGCCGTCACGACGTTCGCGGCCATGATGCTGGTGGTCACCTATTCGCAGATCGTGCGCGTGCCTCAGTTCGTGGCCGGGCTCGTCGAGTCCTTCGTCATGGACGTGAACCGGCTCGACTCCGTCCACGACGTGGGGTTCAGCGCCGCCCGGTTCCTCGACCAGCCGGCGGCGTCGCAGGTGCTGGTGAACCTGGCGACGCGGGTGGATGTCTTCACGCTCTGGGCTACCGCCCTCATCGCCATCGGCCTCCAGGTGGCGGCGAAGATGCCGCGCGGAAAAGCGTGGGCGACCGCCGTCCTGGTGTGGATCATCGCTTCGCTGCCACAGCTGGCCGGCGGGCTCTTCAGCCGCTGACGAGCGCGCGCGTTCTGGCGGGGCGACGGGGCTGCGAAGCCCCGTCGCCTACGGCGTGCGGATGTCGCTCCCGCGACTCCGTTGCCACGCTTCGAACAGGCTGTCGAAGCGACGCATCGGCGGGTCCGCCGCATGGGACCGGCCATGAGCTCCACACTCGCGCGGCGAAGAGTCTTGAAGGCGGGAGGTCGGGACGGTATGGTCCCCGGAGCCCCGACCCTGTCCTGACCCGATCAGTGGAGACCCATCGATGAGGACCCGTGACATCCGCGCGGCTCTGATTGCCGCAGCAGTCCTGGCGGCGTGCGCGCCGGACGTGCAGCCGGCCACGCAGGCCGCGGCGGTGTCGGACCAGGCGCCGGTCCCGGGGACGCCCGCGTCCTCGGCGCAGACGGCGCTGTACGAGCTGTTCGTGCGCGACTTCTCGCCGGAAGGCACGCTCCAGGGGGTGATCCGCGGGCTGGACCGGGTGGAGGCCACGGGTGTCGAGTACGTGTGGCTGATGCCGCTTCACCCGATCGGCGAGCAGGGGCGGAAGGGCCCGGCGGGGGCGCCCGGGTCGTCGTACTCGGTGCGGGACTACCATGCCATCAACCCCGATTACGGCACGGATGCGGACCTGAAGGAGCTGGTGTCCTCGATCCACGGGCGAGGGATGAAGGTCATGCTCGGGTGGGTGCCGAACCACACGTCGTGGGACAACGTCTGGGTCACCGAGCACCCCGACTACTACGTGCGGGACGAGAACGGCGAGATGACGGTGCCGCGGGACCTGGGCGGGAATCTCACCGACTGGACCGACGTGGCGCAGCTGGACTACGGCAACGCCGCGCTCAGACAGGCGATGATCGACGCCATGAAGTACTGGCTGGAGACGTTCGACCTGGACGGCTTCCGCATGGACGTGGCCGGCTTCATCCCCGACACGTTCTGGCAGGACGCCGCGTCGCAGCTGAACGAGGTGAAGCCGGTCCTGCTGCTGGCGGAGTGGGATTCGCCCGCGATGCTGGAGGACGGCTTCGACATCATGTACCCGTGGTCGTCGTACGGGCGGCTGAAGGAGGTGTGGAAGGGGCGGCGTGCGGCCGAGTTCATCGAGGGCGAGCTGGACGCGATCCACGCGCTTCCGGCCGGCGGCCTCTACATGCGGATGACGACGAACCACGACGAGACCGCGTGGGACGCCCCGCCCGTCACGCTCTTCGGCGGACCGGCGGGCGCGCGGGCGGCGTTCGTGGCGGAAGCGCTGCTGCCGGGGCCGCCGATGCTGTACAACGGACAGGAAGTGGAAAGTCCGCAGCAGCTGGGTCTGTTCGTGAAGCAGGCGATCGACTGGGACCAGGCCGGCGCGGATGAGGCGCGCACCTTCTACCGCACGGTGATCGAGCTGTCCCGGACGAACCCGTCGCTGTCCGCGCCGGGCGGGCTGGAGATCGTGCGGACGGACGCGGAGCAGGACGTGATCGCCTACCGCCGCGGCGAAGTGGTGGTCCTGGTGAACGCTCGCCCGCAACCGGTCACGGTGACGGCGCAGGGGGTGGACGTGGCGGGGTGGACGGACCTGCTGACGGGCGCGGCGCAGGAGGGTGCCGCGGTGTCGCTTCCGGCCTACGGTGCGGTGGTGCTGGCACGCGAGGCGGCGGACTGATCGAGCTGGGGCGACCACACGCGGCGGGGCGGCCGCTCCTGCCCACCACCCACCACCAGAGGGCCGGCGCCCGTGCTCCGGGTCAATATCCTTCCTGCGCGGTGCGCGCGATGATCTCCTCCTGGAGGTCCCGTCCGAGGTCCACGAAGTAGTCGCTGTAGCCGGCCACGCGGACGAGCAGGTCACGATAGCTCTCGGGGTGCGCCTGGGCGTCCCGGAGCGTCTCCGTATCCACCACGTTGAACTGGATGTGGTGGCCGCCGAGGCGGAAATACGTGCGGATGAGGTCGGCGAGCCGGTCGATCCCGGTGTCGCCCTCGAGCAGGGAGGGGAGGAAGCGCTGGTTGAGGAGCGTACCGCCGGACTTCACCTGGTCCATCTTCCCGAGCGAGCGGCAGACTGCGGTGGGGCCGTGGCGGTCGGCGCCGTGGGCGGGCGAGGTGCCATCGGAGATGGGCAATCCGGCGCGGCGGCCGTCGGGCGAGGCGCCCACTTTCGTGCCGAAGTACACGTGGCAGGTGGTGGACAGCATGTTCAGGTGGTACTCCCCGCCGCGGGTGTTGGGCCGCCCGTCAATGGCGTCGAACAGGGAGCGGTAGACGCGCTGCATGATGGCGTCGGCGTCGTCGTCATCGTTGCCGTACTTGGGCGTGCGGTTGAGGAGCCGCTGGCGGAGCGGCTCCTCGCCATCGAAGTCCCGGGCCAGCGAGCTCAGGAGGGCGTCCATGGCCAGGCGCCGGCGGACCCCCTCGCCGGCCGGGACGCCCTCGAGCACGTGCGTGCGCAGCGCCGACAGGCTGTCCGTGACCGTGCCGATGCCGCAGCACTGGATGTAGCTGGTGTCGTAGCGGGCGCCGCCGTCGTTGTAGTCGCGGGCGTTCTCGATGCAGTCGCGGATGACCACGGAGAGGAAGGGCGCGGGAGCGAAGCGGGCATACATGGACTCGATGTACTGGCTCACCTCCACCTTCACGTCCACGAAGTGCCGGAGCTGCTTCTCGAACGCGGCGTAGAGGTCGTCGAAGGAGCCGAAAGCGCGCGGGTCGCCCGTGCGCGGTCCGATCCGCCTCCCGGTGAGGGGATCGACGCCGTCGTTCAGCGCGATCTCCAGGATCTTGGGGAGGTCGAGGTAGCCGGTGAGGATGTAGGCTTCCTTGCCGAACGCGCCCGTCTCGATGCAGCCGCTGGTGCCCCCTTCGCGCGCGTCCTCGACCGTCTTGCCCGCCCTCACCTGCTCCGCTACCACCACGTCTGCGTTGAAGACCGAGGGATAGCCGAGCCCCTCGCGGATGACCCTGCACGCGGCCTTCAGGAACCGGTCGGGCGTGCGTGCGCTGATCTGAACGTTGCACTGGGGCTGGAGGAGCCGGATCTCGTCCGCCACCTCCAGGATCAGGTACGACAGCTCGCTCGTGGCGTCGTCGCCATGGGGAGTGAGGCCGGCGAGATTGATGTTGGTGAAGTCGTTGTATGTCCCGCTCTCCTCCGCCGTCACACCCACCTTGGGCGGCGCGGGGTGGTTGTTGAACTTGATCCAGAGGCAGGAGAGCAGCTCCTTCGCGCCCTCGCGGTCGAGGACGCCGGCGTTGAGGTCGCGCTCGTAGAACGGGCGCAGGTGGTGGTCCAGGTGGCCGGGGTTCATGGCGTCCCAGCCGTTCAGCTCCGTGATGGTCCCGAGGTGGACGAACCAGTACATCTGGATCGCCTCGTGGAAGGTGCGCGGCGCGTGCGCAGGGACCCGGCGGCAGACGCGGGCAATGGCGAGCAGCTCATCACGGCGTCGCTCGTCCGGCTCCGACGCGGCCATCTCTTCCGCCAGCGAAGCGTGGCGCTCGGCAAAGAGGATGGCGGCGTGGCAGGCGATGTCCATGGCCTCCAGCTGTTCCGCTTTGCGCGCCGCGTCGGGGTCGCGAAAGTAGTCCAGGCTGCGCGTCCGGTCCGCGATCTCCGACCGGAAGTCCAGCAGCCCCTTCCGGTAGATCTCGCCATCGAGCGCCGTGTGCCCGGGCGCCCGCTGCTCCATGAACTCCGTGAAGACGCCTGCGTCGTACGCGTCGAGCCACATCCGCGGGAGGTGTGCGAAGATCCGGTCGCGCATGGAGCGGTCGCGCCAGTAGGGAACGATCTCGCGCTGGTAAACCTCGATCGCCTGGTCGCTGACGACGTAGCGGGTCCTGTCCCGACCGTCCAGCGTGCGCAGGTCCTCGACCGCGTGGCAGGTCAGCTCCGGGAAGGTGGGGACCGCCTTCGGCGCGGGGCCACGCTCGCCCACGATCAGCTCGTCGTCACCGATCCAGAGAGTCTTCTTCTGGCACAGCTCGCGGAACGCCATGGCCCGGAGCACCGGGACGGCGCACCGGCCTTCGTTCCTCCGATAGAAGCGCGTGACGATCTCGGCGCGCTCGGTGGATACGGTGGGGACCGCCCGGAAGCTCCGCTCCCGAAGGCGGGCGACACGGTCGTTCACGGCAGTCAGCCTCCGATGGTGACGTGCACTCCCTGCCGCTCGAGCCGCGCGCCCAGCTCCAGCACGCGCGCTTCCGGAACGGCGGTGTCAACTGGTAGACGCCAGGGTAGCCCGAAACGCTCGTGCTTCGCCTTCGCCGGCCGGTGGAACGGGAGCAGGTGCACGCCGTCCAGCCGCCCCGCCCCCAGGCCGCGGAGGTGCAGGGCGAGGGCGTCCGCGGCCGCGTCGCCATCGCTGACGCCCGGGATCAGCGGAACCCGGATGCGCACGCGCGCGCCGACGTCCAGGAGCCGGGCCAGGTTGTCCAGGATGGGCTGCAGCGGCACGCCGGTGGCCCGGCGGTGCAGCCCCGGGTCCAGCGTCTTGATGTCGTAGAGGAACAGGTCGGTCCGCTCCGCCACGCGGAGGAGCACGTCCGGCGACGCGAACCCCGTCGTGTCCACGGCCCGATGGATCCCGCGCTCGCCGCACGCGTCCAGGACCTTCGACAGGAAGCGCCATTGCAGCAACGGCTCGCCCCCAGAGAAGGTCACGCCGCCGCCCGACTGCTCGTGGAAAAGCGCGTCCCGGTCCACCGCGTCCACCACCTCCGCCACGGTCAGCCACCGGCCCACGCGCTGCCTCGCCTCGGCCGGGCACGCATCCACGCACCGCCCGGGGCAGCCGTCGTCCAACCTGCAGCGGCCAGGGTCCAGCTCCACCCCGTCGGCGCCTGGGGGGTCGGAGACGGCAGCGCCGGCCACGAACGCCAGCGCGCCCTCCGGACACGCCTCGATGCAGGCGCCGCAGCGGAGGCAGCGGCCGGGGTCGTAGTGGAGGAAGGGAGCGCGACCCTGGCTCTCCGGGTTGTGACACCACCAGCACGACAGGGGGCACCCCTTGAAGAACAGGGTCGTGCGGATCCCCGGCCCGTCATGGACCGAGTAGCGGTGGATGTCGAAGATCAGTCCGCGGGCGTCCTCAACCGCGCCCAGAGAGGCCACGGCGCTTCCTCCGTGTCAGGGCCGCTCCAAGGATGAGCGGCGGCTCCGGGCTGCACCAGCTTCCTGCGCGCGGCCGGTGCATCGGTCTCCTGCTCGGAGTCTCTCCACATGGAGAGACCGGGCGCGGAGTGGATCGCCATAGGTCGTTGTCCTGAAACAGTATACGTTCACAGGCCACGCGTGCGGTCTGTCCACGTGGAGAGAGTTCCGGCACCACAACAGCGGCCCGTGCCGGGCCCGGCGCGGCGGGGGCCGGGCCCGGCGCGGCGCGGGCCGGGTGCGTCGGCAGCGGACGGGCGAGGGTCACGAGAGCAGGTAATCGAGCGCGTCGTCGGCGGTGTACGTGTCGCGCTGGCCGAGGAAGGCGGCGAGCCGCATGAGGTCATCGCCGGCGGTGAGGAGTGCGCGCTCCGGGCCGTCGTCGCGCGGCTGCGCCCGCCCGATGTTGGCCAGCAGACCGTTGCAGAGGCACTTCCTTCCGACCGTGTCCTCGGGCGCGCCGCCCTTGGCGACGTAGGCGTCCATGGGCTCGGCGGGGCAGCGGAAGCCGGTACGTCCGTCGTCGCGGCGGTACGGGGTCCGGAGATAGCCCAGGTCGCACATGCGGGTTCGGCTGGCGTACTGGTCGGGGTCGGCGTTGGTCCCCTCGAGCTCGACGACCTTGAAGGGGAAGCCGGTGGGCGAAGCGCGCCCGTCGGTGCGAACGTCGACGCCGCCGTTGCGAAGGCGGCGCAGGGTGGCAAGGCGGAGCTGCGGGTCGACGCCGCTCTCCTCGGCGTGGGCGAACAGGGTGCCCACCTGGATCCCGGTGGCGCCGTGCTGCAGCGCGTTCGCGAGGCCGGCGGGGGATCCGGTGCCGCCCGCCAGCCAGAAGGGGAGCCCGAGCTCCCGCATGGCGGCGAGGTCGGCGACATCCCGTTCGCCGTACACGGGCTCGCCCCGTTCGCTGGTCTCGCCCCGGCCGCGCGGCGGGGCGTTGTGCCCCCCGGCCGTGTGCCCCTCCACGACGAACCCGTCCACTCGGCCGTTCGCCTTCCGCACGAGCATCGTGCCCAGCGCGTGCGAGGAGATGATGGGGAGGAAGGCCGGACGAGGGAGCACCGGCGGGTCGTCGAAATGGTCGCGCGGGTCGAGCCCGATCTGCGGATTCTCCTCCCGTCCCGCCCCCTCCACGTCGAACCGGATCGATGCGGGTTCGCCGGCGGCAAAAGCGTCGAGCACGCCCGGGATCTCGCGCGGGATCCCCGCGCCCATGAGCACGTAGTCCACCCCCGCGAGCATGGCGCCGTACAGCGTCGCCAGGTTCGGCAGCTGCACCTTCGTGAGCAGGTTGATGCCCACAGGCCCGTCGTGACCCTCCTTCGCCAGCCACACCTCCACGAAGCTTCCCAGCATGGTGAGCTGCTCGCGCGCGCGCCCCACTCCTTCCTTCCACATCGACAGCAGCTTGTACGGCCCGCCCTCCGGGCGCCCGTCCGGGAGGAAGTACCGTCGCATGGCGTCGGCGCCCGCGGCCGGGAGCGGGAACCGCTCCATCGCCCGGCGCAGGTGACCGCCCACGTCGCCGTCCTGGAGCCGGCGCACGAAGACCGTGTCGATGCAGGTGCCGGATACGACGCCCAGCTGACCTCGCCGGGATACGGCGCGGGCCAGGCGCCAGTCGGAGACACCAATGCCCATGCCGCCCTGGATGATCAGGGGGAGTGGCCGGGCGAGAGCTGCGGCAGACGTCATGCCCGGCTCCTCGCGATCAGGGGGATTGTGGAGTGAACACTCAAGAATAGGACGCCGGCAGGGCGATTTCTGTCGGGAGATCTCTGCCTCCTTCGGCGGGGCAGTTCCCCGCGATGTCGCGATCTCGTCAGGCCACGGAGGAGCCCGGGACCGCGGGAACGCGCAATCCATTGCACACCCCGCAGGGACTTGCATGCAGAACGAGGACAGCGGTGCCAGGCGTGACTGGAGGAAAACGCAGCATTCCCAACGAGAAGCGTGTGGTAGGAGGTTCGGCTCCGGCTTTGCCTGAAGGAGAGCGTGGCGGGACCCGGGCGCGCCGGGCCCCGACGGATCGGACTCGGAGAAGACATGCCCGGACTCGGATACCTGGTGACGCTGGTGGCGGCGCTGGCGCAGGGGCCTGTGGTGACGCCTGCGCTGGGAGCGCCGGACACGGCGGGTGTGGTGGTGGCGGAAGCGGCGCCGGGGACGTCGGGGGCGAGCGGCGGGCAGGTCGTGGGACTGGAGCGGGCGGGGGCCACGCGGACTGCGCGCTTCGACCAGGCGACGGCGCTGGCGGCGCTGGTGCCCGTGGCGCCGGTGTTCGTGCAGCCGGTGTGGTCGCGGCCGTCGATGGCGGGGGAAAGCGGGCCGCTGCTGCCGACGACGGTGTCGCCGCTGGCTACGGACACGCCGGCGCCCCCGCCGCTGATCGAGTACTCGGACGCGTACTACACGCGACTGCAGATCCACAAGTGGGCGAGCTGGGCGATGCTGCCGCTGTTCGCGGCGCAGTACTTCTCGGGTCAGAAGCTGGTGGAGCAGGGGCGTGACGCGCCGGGATGGGCGCGGGCGATCCACGGCCCGGCGGCGGCGGGAGTGGCGGGGCTGTTCGGCGTGAACACGGTGACGGGAGTGTGGAACCTGTGGGAGGGGCGGAAGGACCCGTACGGCCGGAAGTGGAGGACAGCGCACGGGCTTCTGATGCTGGCTGCGGACGCCGGGTTCGTGGCGACGGGGATCCTGGCGGGGGATGCAGGGGAGAACGGTTCGGTGAGGAACACGCACAAGCAGGTGGCCATGGTGTCGATGGGTGTGGCGGTGACGAGCTGGCTCATGATGCTGCCGCCCTTCAGGAGGGAATGATGGATGTCGCATTGATCGGACCGGTGGTGGAGGCGGCTCAGCCGTGGGCGCACCTGTACAACGACTCGACGCTGCTGCAGACGGGACTGCTGTTCGTGCACTTCGCCGGGCTTCTGACGGCGGGCGGCTTCGCAGTGGCGACGGACCGGCTGGCGCTGCGGATCACGCGCCGGGAAGGCGGAGACCGTCGCCTGCTGCTGCGGGAGCTCGGCGAGGTGCACCGACCGGTGCTCGTCGGGCTGGCGGTGGTGACGCTCACGGGAATCGCCATGGCGCTGGGGGACGCGGAGTTCCTGCTCACGTCCCCGGTGTTCTGGTTGAAGATGACCGCGTTCGTGCTGCTGCTGGTGAACGGGCTGTTCATGATGCGAGCGGAACGCCGGCTGAGGGGGTGGAGCGAAGCGGATCAATCGGGGGAGGCCGGGTCCAGGGATGGCGAAGCGGCAGTGTTGCTCGTCGACCCGGTCCCCCCGCATCCGCACCGCGCGTGGCGGAATCTCCGCTGGGCGGCGGTCCGGAGCATGGCGCTCTGGGGGACGACGCTCCTGCTGGGCACGGCGCTCACGGCTGTTTGAGGAGGCGTGGATGGGTGTGAACGGGAGAGATGAACGGTGGGCGGATGCGCCGGGCGGAGCAGACGCGTGCGGCGGCTGCGCCGGCTGCTCGCACGCCGCGGAGGTGCCGGGCGCCGACGGTTCGGGCCCGGCCATGGAGGGATCCTTCGGCGAGGACGGGGCGGCCGGCTGGAGCGCTTCGCGCCGTGACTTCCTGCGTCAGGGTGCGCTGGCGCTCGCGCTCCTCGCCGGGGCCCGGGCTTCGCTCGCGGCGCAGCCTGCGCTCCGCTTCGGGAGCAGGCCTGCGGCGAGCGGACGGGGCGCTGACGTACCCGCTTCCGTCGACGGATGGGGCCACGATCGACCGGGGCCACCAGGTGATCCTGGTGCGTTGGCAGGGGAGCGTGTACGCGTTCGCGCTCTCCTGCCCGCACCAGCACACGGCGCTGCGCTGGGAGGAGGACGACGGGCGCTTCCAGTGCCCCAAGCACCATTCGAAGTACGAGCCGGACGGGACGTTCATCTCGGGTCGGGCGACCCGGGGGATGGACCGCTACGCGGTGCAGGTGGAGCAGGGGCAGGTGTCAGTGGACGCGGGAACGCTGTATCGGCAGGACAAGGACCCCGAGGGGTGGAAATCGGCCGTGGCCATCGTGCAGACGGCGGGGGCGGCGGCGCAGGAACCGGGAGGGAACGCACATGAGCTGTGAGAGCTGCGGCCTGCGGCCGCGTGGTGAATCGGGAGCGGGGGATGGCGGCGCGCTGGCCGCGGATGCCGGGACCGCAGCGGCAGGGACGGGTTCGGGCGGGGGTTGGGCCGGGACCGGGCTGTCGCGCCGGCAGTTCATCGAGGCGGCCACGGTCGCTGCCATCGGCGGGCTGCTGGTGGCGTGCACCGCCAACAGCCCGCTGGGGCCGGCAGTCCCCACGGGCGGCCCGTGGGACGTGAACGTGTCCGACTACTCCGGGCTGAGCCACATCGGCGGGGTGGCGAGGGTGAGCCTGGGGGGCGGGCAGGTGGCGGGCGTGGGGCGGGTCGGCGCGAACGACTACGTGGCGTACGGCCTGGCGTGCACGCACCAGGGGACGCAGGTGGTGGTGGCGGGCGACGGCTGGTACTGCCCGAACCACGGCGCCGAATACAACACGGCCGGGAACGTGACGCGCGGTCCGGCCAGCTCTCCGCTGGTGTCACTCGGCACCAGCTACGACCCGGGCACGGGCGTGCTGACCATCACCGGGTCGCAGAGCGCCGTGCTGACCGGGAACGCGGGCGACGACGACTCCGGCG
Organism: uncultured Gemmatimonadales bacterium; assembly: GCA_963798845.1. GTDB lineage: Bacteria > Gemmatimonadota > Gemmatimonadetes > Longimicrobiales > RSA9 > CAVUKA01. The sequence continues at coordinate 1,273,316 of CAWCUS010000006.1, forward strand.
ACGACGACTGAACGGGACACCCACCCCGGGAAAGGAAACGCATGAACTGCCAGACCTGCAGTCTACACCGAGGGGCGGAGGCGGGGGCGGGGGCGGGCGTCGCGGGCTCGGGGCTGAGCCGCCGGGACTTCGTGGAGCGGGCCACGGTGGCGGCCATCGCGGGGCTGCTGGTGGCGTGCGGCGCCGACGGCGGCCCCACCGGGGTGGGGGTGACGCCGCCGCCGCCGAGCGGGGGCCCGTGGGAGGTCACGGTGGGCAGCTACGCCGGCCTCGACCACGTGGGCGGCGTGGCGAAAGTCTCCCTCTCGGGCGGGGCGGTGGCGGGCGTGGGGCGGATCGGTGAAACAGAGTACGTGGCGTACGGCCTGGCGTGCACCCACCAGGGAACGCAGGTCAACGCGAACGGGGATGGCTGGCTGTGTCCGAACCACGGCTCGGAGTACGACACGGGCGGGCACGTGGTGCGCGGGCCCGCGACCCTGGCGCTGGTACGGCTCCAGGCGAGCTACGACGCCGACACGGGCGTGCTGACGATCGACGGGGTGTAAGCCCGGGCGCCGGCGGGTCAGTCCTGCCGCATGCCGAGGCGGTCGAGCTTGTACCAGAGGGTGCGCACGGACACCCCCAGCAGCTCGGCCGCCTTCGTCTTGTTGTCGTTGGTGGCGGCGAGGGCGGCGCGGATGGCCTGGCGCTCGGCGCGATCCACCGCCGACTCCAGCGTCTCCACCGGCGCGCCGGGGCCGGCGCCGGCGTCCCGGGCGTCCGACTCCCCGCCCCGAGCGCCAGCGGGGTCCGGCTCGCCCGCGGCGCCGGGCGGGAGGCCGGGGAGATCGTCGGCGCCCAGGACGTCGCCCGGGGCGAGGATGACGGCGCGCTCCAGGATGTTGTTCAGCTCCCGGATGTTGCCGGGCCATGCGTAAGCTTCGAGGCGGCGGACCGCAGCATCATCGAGGCGGACGGCGCGCCCCTCGCGGCCGGCGAACCGTTCGACGGCGCGGAGTGCGAGGGGCGCCACGTCCCGCGGGCGGTCGCGGAGCGGCGGGACGTGGATGGGGAAGACGTTGAGGCGGTAGTAGAGGTCGGCGCGGAAGTCGCCGGCGTCGATCATGGAGGGGAGGTCTCGGTGTGTGGCGGAGACGATGCGGACATCGACGCGGCGAAGGACGTGCGAGCCGAGGCGCTCGACCGTGCCCTCCTGGAGGGCACGGAGCAGCTTGGCCTGCATGGCCTGAGGCATGTCCCCGATCTCGTCCAGGAAGAGCGTGCCGCCGTCGGCGACCTCGAACTTCCCGGTGCGGTCCTCCGTGGCCCCGGTGAACGCCCCCTTCGCAACGCCGAACAGCTCGGACTCGAGCAGCTCGCCCGGGATGGCGGCGCAGTTGAGGGCGACGAAGAGGGCATCGCGGCGGTTGGATCGAGCGTGGATCGCCCGGGCGACGAGCTCCTTCCCGACGCCGGTCTCCCCGGTGACGAGCACGGTGCTGGACGTCGGCGCCACGCGCTCGATGGCGTCGACGACGGCGTGCATCGCGGGGCTCGCCGCCACCATCCCCTCGTAGTCGGGGGCGGCGATCTCCTTCAGGTATGCGATCTCGCGCTCGGCGCGGTGGAAGCCGAGGGCGCGGCGCACGAGTGTGTCGATCTCGTCCACGGAGAAGGGCTTAACCACGTAGTCGAAGGCGCCCAGCTTCATGGCCTGGACCGCCGTCTCGACGGTGCCGAACGCGGTCATCAGGATGACGGGGATGTCATCGCGGTCGGCGCGGATCTCGCCCAACAGGTCGAGCCCCGTGCCGTCGGGAAGCTGGAGGTCGGCGAGCACGAGCTGTACGCGCTCGGCCGTCAGCCGCTCCCTGGCCTGTGCCAGGTCCTGCGCCAGCACCACCGTGTAGCCCATGTCCGACAGCGCCATCTCCAGCACGCGCCGGATGCGAGGCTCGTCATCCAGCACCAGGATCGGCGTTCCCGTCATGCCTCCTCCCCCTCGCTGCGCGGCAACAGGAGCACGACGCGCGTCCCCTTCTCCCGCGGCAGCTCGATGAGCGCGTCCCCACCATGGGCCCTGGCGATGCGCCGGACCAGGGGCAGCCCGAGACCGGTGCCGCCCCGGCGCGTGGTGAAGAACGGAGTCCAGACCTCGTCGAGCGTCCCGGCCGGGATGCCGGGGCCGTCGTCATCCACGACGAGCGTGGAATCGGGACCCGTGGTTCCCGTGCGGACGCGCACGTCGCCGCCGCGCGGCAATGCCTCGATGGCGTTGCCCACCAGGTTGAGCGCCACCTCGTACAGCTGCTCCTCATCGCCGCGGACGGGTGCGGCCTCCAGCTCGGCCGAAAGGGAGACCCCGGCTTCGGCGGCCTTTCCGGCGAGCGTGCGCAAGCCGCGGCGGGCGACCTCGGCGAGGTCGGCGGGTGCCACGTCGGGAGGGCGCGGGCGCGCGAACACGAGGAGGTCGTTCACGAGCCGCTCCAGCCTGCCGATCTCCTCCTCGAGGAACGACACCAGCTCCCGGTCCCGCTCGTCGTCCCCGACGCGTCGGGCCAGCATGTCGGCGGAGCCACGGAGCACCGAGAGAGGCGTTCGGATCTCGTGGGCCAGGACCGCGGCCATGGTGCCCATGGCGGCCAGGCTCTCCTGCCGGGCGAGCTGCAGCCGCGAGGATTCCAGACGCTCCACCATCGTGGACAGGGCGCTGGCCAGCACCCTCACCTCCCGGGGCGCCCCGGCAGGCGGCGTGAAGTCGGGGGTCGGGGCGGGGACCGGCGACGCCGGGGCGGTGGCGGTGCCGCCGAACGGGGAAGCCGAGGCGGGTGTGCTGGCGCCTTCGCCGTCCACGTGCACCTGCCGGGCACGCTCCGTGAGTCGGCGGAGGGCGGCCGTGTTGGAGCGGGCCAGGAAGAGGGCCGCCGGCACGGTGACCAGCAGCACCACCAGCGCGAGGAGTGCGAACTGGCGGCGCGTGGCGTGGAGTGAGGTGAGCGCTTCCTCCAGGGGAGTGCCGAGCGTGAGGTGGACGGTATCGTCGCCGACGGGGACGGCAAGAGGGGAGGCCCGGAGCCGCTCCGCGTCGTCGGGCGGGGACGGGCGGAGCAGCCGGCCCTCCGCGTCCCGCACCTCCAGGGCCGTCCCGTACTCTCCCGCCGCCTCGTCCAGCAGGGCATCCCAGGGCGACAGGAGGATGATGCGTCCGAGGGGAGCCCCGGTGGTGCGGGCGATCACGGGGGCGATGGCGGCGACCACCGCTCCGAGGGTGCTGTCGCGGGTGAGGCGGAGGGTGGCGCGGCCTGGAGGGGGCGCCGGGATCCGGCTCCACGGGCGGTCGCCGGCGAACATGCCGATCCAGGGGCGGCTGGAAGCCGCGACCACGGTGTCGGACGTGCCGAGGGCCAGGGCGAGGGCGTGCCCACCGAAGCTCTGGGAGAGGCGGACGAGGGAGGACGCGAGCCGCTTGTCCACGTCGTCCACGGCCAGGTCCTGGGCCGCCTCGAGCTCCGGCCAGACGGACGTCAGGCGCCGACGCTGGTCGAGTGCCCGCAGGAGCCGGTCTCCCACGAGGCGCTCGCGGGCTTCCAGCGCCGCCGTCGCACGGGCGACCAGAGCCCGACGCCCCCGGGCGTACTCGAACCCGCCGACCAGCATGGTGGCCACGACCACGAACGACACCAGCACGAGCGCCAGACGCGCGCCGAGGGTGTCCAGCCCCAGGCTCGCGCCGCCGCGCCGCACGATGGTATCCTTCACCGCCACCCGGGCTCCCGGTTCTCAGCCATGAAACGAGCGACACGCACACACCCCGTAGCCACCGCGGTCGCGGCCGCCGGACTGCTGACGGCGGTCGCGTCGCCGGCGCGCGCGCAGCTGCCGGCGCCGCCCGTGAGCAGCCCCTCTGCGGTGCACGTCGGAGGCTATGGAGGCGTGGTCTTCGGCCGGGCCACCCGTTACGGCGAGGGGACGGACATGGCCGTGACCGAGGGCAATGCCGCGCTGCTGCTCTCGGGGACGCTGGTGCGCAGGCTAAGCTATTTCGGCGAGGTGGAGGTTGCCAGTACGACCCGCGAGAACTGGACCGGGCGGGTCGAGGAGCGGGGCGTCGACCTGGTCCGGCTCTACGCTGAATACACGTTCGCCGACGCGCTCCGCCTCCGCATGGGGCGCTTCCTCACGCCGGTCGGCCAGTGGAACGAGATCCACGCCGAGCCGCTCACATGGACCGCCCACCGCCCGTTGACCACGTACCGCCCGTTCGCGAAGAGCATGACGGGGGTCATGGCCACGGGCGTGCTGGGCGTGGCGGGGCACGACGCCGGTTACGCGCTGTTCGCCGCGGTCCCGGGTGCGCCATTCCGCTACGACGAGGAGAGCGCATTCAAGGAGGCGATCGGCTTCCGCGGCGCCATCGAGGTGGGCCGGGGCCTGTTCGTGGGCGTGAGCGGCGTCGCGTTCCGGGCCGAGCGCCCCCTGGGCCCCGACGATGACGGGGAGGTCCCCGACTACGGCGCTGGCGAGACGTCGGAGGAGGAGTGGGAGGAGGATGCCGGCAACCGGGGGCTGCTGGGTGTCGACCTGTCGTGGCGGCTGCACGGCGCCGAGCTGCTGGCGGAGGCGACCTCGCTCTCCCCCGCCGGCATCGCGCCGCAGGAGCGCGGCGGGTTCGTCCAGCTGGCCGTGCCCCTGGCTCGATCCATAGGGCTCTACGCCGTCGGCCGGGCCGAGTACTACGAGCCCGTGGTGGACAGCCCCCTCTCGATCCAGACGCTGGGGCTCACGCTCCGGCCGAGCCGCCACTGGACCGTGAAGTTCGACCGGCAGCTCCGGGACAGACCTTCCTTCCGGGTTCCTGACGGATGGTACCTTTCCGTGTCGGGGATCTTCTGAACTTGCGCCCGCAGCGGCCACGGCTCGCCGGGCACAGCGCTGCCCCGCTGGCGGCGCTGGCGTTGGCCGTGGCGGGCGCGTTCCTGCCGTACGCCACAGGGGTCGCCCCGGTGCAGGGCCAGTCGCTCGACCATGACGACCTTCCGGCGGCCGCCATCATCGTCATCGCCAACGCGGACGTGGACCCGGGACGGGACTCCATCACCCCCGCCGAGCTGCGCCGGATCTTCATGCTGCGCAAGCGCTTCTGGGCCGATGGGCGAAGGATAGCGCCGGTCAACCTGCCGGCCGCGGACTCGCTCCGCCGCGCTTTCTCGCGCGCCGTCCTCGGCCAGTCACCGCGCGACCTGGCCGACTACTGGAACGACCTCTACTTCCACGGCGTGGAACCGCCCCCCGTCATGGAATCGCAGCAGGCAGTGGAGCTGTACGTGGCCCGAACGCCGGGGGCGGTCGGGTACGTCTCACCGGCGTCCTACGACCCGGCGCTGGCGGGGGTGCAGGTGCTGATGGTGCTGCGGTGATGCTCGTGGCGCCGGCCGACTGCCGCTCGAGGGGGTGCAACGAAGCCCGGCACGGCGTTAGCATACTGTATTGGAATGCGATCGATAGTTGACGGGAGGTAGCCACCGCGAGCGACTCCCGCCCGTCCAACCGTCCACGTTCAACCCAACCGTTCGAGAGATGCCTCTTTACGAATACAAGTGCACGGAGTGCGGGACGCGCTTCGAGGCCATGCGTAAGATCAGCGAGCGCAAGGACCCGCCGCCGTGCCGGAAGTGCGGGAGTCTGCGCACCGAGCTGGCCATGTCCGCGTCGGCGTTCCTGGGTGGCGGTGGTGGCGGTGGTGGCGGCGGTGGAGCCTGCTCGACCAACGCCTGGACGGGCGGTGGCTGAGGGGTGGGTTGAGCCGCCCGTGGGGCGGCAAGCGCAGGAGAAGGGGGACGCCAGCCGGCATCCCCCTTCCGTTTTCCGGGCCCGCCGGAGACGCCCGCCTCACTCCGAGCGGAGCGCCATGGCCGGGTCGACGCGCAGGGCTCGCCACGCGGGAATGACGCAGGCGGCGAGGGTGGCGGCGACGAGGAGGGCGATGACGGCGCCGAGCGTCACCGGGTCGCGCGTCGAGGTCTCGTAAAGCTGGTCGGCGAGCAGGCGTCCGCCGAGGAGCGTGGCGGGAATGCCGAAGGCGGCGCCGAGGCCGACGAGAGTCAGGCCGCGCCGGACGACATCGGAGAGGACGACGCTGCGGCGGGCGCCGAGGGCGATGCGGATTCCGATCTCGCGGCGCCGCTGTGCGACCTGGAAGGCCAGGACCCCGTAGAGACCGAGTGCCGCGAGGAGGAGGGCGACGGCGGCGAAGGCGGCGAGGGCCAGGGTGACGGTGCGGGGGAACGCGACGGCGTCGGCGAGGATGTCGTCCATGGTGCGGAGGCCGGCGAGGGGGACGTCGGGGTCCAGGTCGTGGACGAGGTCGCGCAGCGGCGCGGCCACGGACGGTCCTGCGTAGCGGACGGCGATGCGCATGCCAGCGGCGGGCCGCTGGGCGTGGGGGAAGTAGGCGGTCATGGTCAGCGGGTCCGTGACGCCGGACACGCGGACGTCCCCGACGATGCCCACCACCTCGAACCGGGGCGCGCGATCACCCGCGTCGATGGCGACCACCCGGCCGACGGGGTCCTCGCCCGGGAACAGCGTCCGGCCCAGGGTCTCGCTGACGATCATGACGGCCGGCGCGCCGTCGGCGTCGGTGGAGCCGAAGTCGCGGCCCCGGCGAAGCGGGATCTGCATGGCGTCGAAGTAGCCGGGGAGCACCGTGCGGAGGTAAGCCAGCCGCCACTCGGAGGCGTCCGTGGGCGGGTGCGCCGGGTCCCACACCGCCACGTTCCCGCCGCCATCGCGGATCGGGAGGCGGCTGATCAGCCCGACGGCCTCAACGCCCGGGATGGCGCGTGCCCGCTCGGCCAGCGTCCGGAAGAACTGGATTCGCCGCTCGGGCTCCGGGTACGCGCCGGTGCCGAGGGAGACATCGGCAGTGATGAGCGAACGGGCGAGGAACCCCGGGTCCACGCGGCTGAGCGCGATGAAGCTGCGGGCGAGCAGGCCGGCGCCGCTGAGGAGGAGCAGAGAGATCGCGACCTGGGCCACCACCAGCCCGCTGCGGAACCAGGTCCTCGAGGCCGTGGCGCCTCGGGCGTCGGACCGCAGGCTCGTGGCAGGGCGGGCGCGCGTCGTGGCGATGGCGGGTGCGAGGCCGGCCAGGAGCACGGTGACGGCGGTGGCGGCGAGGGCGAAGCCGAGGAGCGAGAGCCGGACCGGGGCGTCGATCGGAGCGCCCGGGGGCATGGGGGCGATCCCGAGGATGGCGCGCTGGAGCGCGAAGGCGACCGCCGTCCCCAGCGCACCTGCGGCCGCGCCGATCAGCGCGCTCTCGGCGACGAGCTGCCGCACGAGGCGGCCGCGTCCGGCGCCCAGGGCCGTGCGGACGGCCACTTCCCCGTGGCGGCCGGTGCCGCGGGCGAGAAGGAGGCTGGCGACGTTCGCGCAGGCGATGAGGAGGACGGAGAGGACGGCGCCGCCGAGGAGGAGCAGACTCGAGCGGTAGCGTTCCACGAGCGCCTCGGCCAGCGGCGTGATGACCATCCCCTTGTCCCTGTTGGATTCCGGGTGCGCATCCGCGAGCCGCGCCATGAGCACGTCCACCTCCGAACGGACGCCGGGGACCGTGACCCCGTCGCGGAGCCGACCGACCACGAGCCAGTTGTGGAACTGGCGGCCGGAGGCGAACGGCCCGCCCCGGACCATGGGTGCCCACAGGTCAGCGGTGCCGAAGAAGGAGAAGCCGGCGGGGAGGATCCCGACCACCGTCGCCGGTGATCCGTCAATGTCGAGGGTGGCGCCGAGGATGTCCGGATCGCCGGCGTAACGCCGCTGCCAGATCGAGTAGCCGAGGAGGACTGTCGGCTCGGCGCCCGGCTCCCCCTCGTCGGTGCGGAACTCGCGGCCCAGGACGGGCGGTGTCCCGAGCAGGCGGAAGAAGCCGGGCGAGACGAAGCGGAGGCCCAGGCGCTCGGGCTCGCCGTCGCCCGTGAGTGTGGCCTCGACCGTGAACGGCGTGAGGGCGCCGGTGGCTTCGAGCGACGAGGCTTCCTCCCGGACGTCGTAGTAGTCGGGGGCCGAGACGGTGAGGCCCACGGTCCCATCCGGCCACAGCGTGCGACCGACCACCAGCCGGTCGGGGGCGCTGAACGGGAGGGTGCGGAGGAGCGCCGCGTCCAGCACGCCGAACATGGCGACGCACGCGCCGATCCCGACGGCCAGCGTGAGCACGGCGACGGCCGTGAAGCCGGGCCGCCGGGCGAGGGAGCGGCTGCCGACGCGCACGTCCCTCGCCGCGTCGGCGAACCACGAACCTCGCGCTGCATCACCGTTTCCCTCGTGCACCGTCCGCCTCCGGTCGGTCGTGCGCCGCCGGGCATCCCCGGAAGGGGCGGCGTCTCATCCCGCGAAATCGGACAGCGCGAGCGTCCGGAAGGTTGGGGGCGGGACGGGCAGCGGACGGCCGCGGCGGGCAGCGGCCTCAGCGGTCGAGCAGCTTCCTCTCCATCGCGCCCGCACCCACCGACACGAGGGTGGCGAGCGCGGCCCGCTTGCGACCGAACAGCCCGACCAGCCCGGCGGCGGAGTGGAGGGCGGCGTCCGCCATCTCCGCGGTGAGGCGGGCGCGCAGCCAGGGCCGGGCGTCGCTGGCTGCGAGCAGCCCCGTGCCGATCACGAGGTCGCGGGCGCCGAGCACACGGGGGAGCCAGCGGCGGGGCCGGTAGCCGGCCATCCGGCCAACGATCCCGGGGGCCAGGATCGCGCTGGCGCCGAGGCCGATGCTCAGCCATCCCAGGGTGCGGATGGCGGTGCGCGTGTTGTCCATGCTGTCACTCCTGCCGTGTGCGCGTAGTGTCATCACGTCCCGCCCGGTCAAGAACCGGGCCGCGGTCAGGAGCGAAGCAGGGTCCGGTCAGCCGTCCTTCTCGATCTCGTGGAGCCCGCGCGTGGCCTCGCCGAAACGGAGCCGGCTGCGGCTGTAGCCATAGAAGGTGTAGATGATCAATCCCACCACCAGCCAGATGCCGAAGCGGGCCCACGTCACGCCGGGCAGCTGCACCATGAGGAAGCCGCAGGAGAGCACGGCGGCGGGAGCGACGAACCAGACGAGCGGCGTCCTGAACGGGCGGTACCGGTCGGGCTCCCGCAGACGCAGCGCCATGATGCCGAAGGCCACGAGCACGAACGCGAAGAGAGTCCCGATGTTCGTCAGCTCGATGACCTCGTTGATGTTGGCGAACGAGGCGAAGAAGGCCACGAACACGCCGGTCAGAATGGTGGTCACGTGGGGGGTTCGGTACTTCGGGTGAATCCTGGCGGCCCACTGGGGCAGGAGGCCGTCGCGGGCCATGGCGAAGAAGATGCGGGGCTGGCCGAGCTGGAAGACCAGGAGCACGCTCGCCATGGCGATGACGGCGCCAAACGAGATCACGCCGGCGGCCCAGTCGTATCCGCGATCGGAGAAGGCCTGTGCCAGCGGGTCGGCGCTGCCGTGGCGGTTCCACGGCACGAGCCCCGTCATCACCAGGGTGACCACGATGTAGAGAACGGTGGTGATGCCCAGCGACCAGATCATGGCGCGCGGCATGTCGCGCTGCGGGTCCTTCGCCTCCTCCGCCGCCGTGGATACCGCGTCGAAGCCGATGTAGGCGAAGAAGATGAGCGCGGCGCCCGTGAACACGCCGTTCCACCCGTTGGGCATGAAGGGCGTCCAGTTCTCCGGGCGGACCCAGACGGCGCCAATGGCGATGAAGAAGAGCAGGATCCCCATCTTCAGGATGACCATGGCCGTGTTCGCCCACGCGCTCTCGCGAATGCCGATCACGAGCACCCAGGTGATCAGCCCGACGATGAGGACGGCGGGGAGATTGAAGACGATGTGGATGCCGAACAGCTCGGGCGCGCTGGTCCACGCCGCGGCGGCCTGGCGCACGGACTCGGTGACCGCCGACGCGCCCTCCGGCCCCGCGGCCTGGAGAGCGTGGAACCCCTGCAGCGCGGAGCGGGGATCGGTGGCGAGCCAGCCCGGGATCTCGATGCCGAAGCCCCGCACCAGGGTGACGAAATACGCGGACCAGGAGACGGCCACGGCAATGTTGCCGACAGCGTACTCGATGATGAGGTCCCAGCCAATGATCCAGGCGATCAGCTCACCCAGGGTGGCGTAGGCATAGGTGTAGGCGCTGCCGGCCTGGGGGATGAGCGAGGCGAACTCGGCGTAGCAGAGCGCCGCGAAGCCGCAGGCGATGGCGACCAGGATGTAGGAGACGACCAGCGCCGGTCCGGCGCCGAGGTGGTTCGGGCCGCCAGCGACCGCCGTGCCCGCGCCCGAGAAGATCCCGGCGCCCACGATCGCGCCCACACCCAGCGCCGTGAGCTGCCACACTCCGAGGGCCCGCCGCAGTCCTTCGGGCGCCGGCACCTCTTCAGTGCGCGCTTCGCCGATCGCCTTTCGCTCGAAAAGTCGTGAGATGTTCACCTTGATCCGCCGTCGAGTGGAATCGCGAGGCCGGCGCCCGCCGGGGAGCAGCCCCGGTCGGCCGCCGCGGCGCGGACGGCGCAACATAGGGCGCGGGAGCGCGTGCGTGCCAGCCTCCGGCGTGCCATCGTACGGGGACGGACGTTCACCGGGGGTCACGGCCGGACATCCGTGAGGGAGGAGGATCGTGCGTCGCAGCCTCGTGATGGTGGCCGTGCTCGCGGCCTCGGCGATGCCCCGCTGGCAGGAGGCCGCCCCGCTCGGCCCCCGCCGGGCGGCCGCTCAGGAAGCGCTGGTCCTGGGCGGCGGCGGCGCCCGGGGGCTGGCCCACGCGGGCGTCGTCGCCGGACTCGACAGCCTCGGCATCGATCCCGGCATAGTCGCCGGGGCGAGCATGGGCGCCATCATCGGCGCGCTCTACGCGTCCGGGCGGGAGCCGGGCGAGATCCGGAAGCTGGTGGAGCGCCGGGACTGGAACGCGCTGTTCGCTCCGCGTGCGATGTTCGTCGGCCCCGATGCGGCGCCGCTCGTGCCGCTGCTGCGCTGGCCGGTGGGCACGCGCCGTCCGGGTCTGCAGCAGGGACTGGTGCCAGACATCGGGATCAACCGCGAGCTGGTCCGCCTCCTGTTCGATGCGCAGGTGCGATCGGGCGGCGAGTTCGACCGAATGCCCCGCCGCTTTCGCGTGGTGGCGACGGACCTGCGCACCGGGGAGGAGGTGGTGCTGGGGCGCGGGGACCTGGCGCGGCTGGTCCGGGCGAGCATGGCCGTCCCGGGCGTCTTCGCGCCGGTCGAGTGGCAGGGGCGGTGGCTGGTGGACGGCGGGATCGCGGCGTACCTCCCCATCGCGACCGCCCGAAGCCTGGGCGCGAAGGAGGTGATCGCCGCCGACGTGCTCGCGCCGCCGCCCGGGCTCGAAGGGCTGAGCATGGTGGACCTGGGCACGCGCGCGCTCCGGATGATCATCGTGAACACCGCGCCAGACTCCGCGCGGGCCGACTACCTCATCGTGCCCGACATCCCGCAGGGAATGTCCGGCGCCTCGTTTCCACGGGACGCGGCGACCCTGATCCGGCTCGGCCTGCAGGCCACGCTGGCGACGCTGGGCACCGTCACACCCTCGCGCCGAGTCCACCGTTCTCTTCCCCCGCCTCCCACGGGATTCTCCGAGCTGGTGGTGCGTGCGCCGGAGCCAGGCATCGCCGCGCTGACCCGGGACGCGGTGGGCGACGCGGTCACCGGGCCCTACCGTCCGCGCGCGGTACTGGATGCGCTGGACGCCGTCTATGCCAGCGGACTGGCGGACGCCGTGTGGGCGTACGCGGAGCCAGTCCCGGGCGACACGGCGCGACCTCGCCTGCGGGTGGACGTGGTGCCCTCCCCGGTCACCACTCTGCTGGCCGCAGCCGGATACGACACCGACCGCGGCGCCCGCGTCTGGGCGGGCGTGCGCCGGCGGCTCGGGACCCCGGTCCCCATCGAGCTGACCGGCGCGGCCGGCATCCAGGAGCTGGACCGCTGGGCGAGCGCGGGCGCCCGGGCCGTGCTCCCGACCATTCCACGTTTCGGCGCGGAGGGTGGCGGCTACGTCAGGGCCGCCGAGGTTCGCGAGTTCGACGCGGCGGGCGGAATCGCGGCGGAGCGGGAGGTGTTGAGGGCTGGTGGGCGGCTGGGCGTCGCCTACCGCAGCATGGGTCCTGCGCTGCGCGCCCTGGTGGAGGGACGAGCGGAGTGGGTCAGGGAGGAGGGCGGTGCGGACGGGGTCTCGTGGGGGCCGCGGATGGAAGTGGGCGCGTCGGGTCCCGACACCGACCCGGTGGGAGTGCCCGCGCTCCTCGAGCTCGAGGCGCGGGTCGGTGACTTCCGCTACGCCCGGGCGCGCGCCCGCGGCAGCGTGCGTGGGTCGGTGGGGCCGGTCCGGGTCGCCGCGCTGGCCGATGTCGCGTGGGTCGGCGACTTCGCCTGGGGCGAGTCGTCCACCGGCCTCCCCGGCGGCATCCCGATCCCGTCCGCCGACAGCGCTTTCGCGAGGCGGGGCCGCGCGGCGGGAGGCGAAGCGCCGATGGACGTGTGGCCTGCCCTCGGCGGATCGCCGGGGGTGCCCGGGCTCCGCTGGGGCGAGCGCCGCAGCCCGGCCGTGGCCGTGGCGGGGCTCGACGTGGCGGTGCCCGTGGTCATGGAGGGCTTCCTCCGTCTGCAGCTCAGAGCCGGCGCGGGTGGGGAGCGCCCGGCCGACTGGGGACGCGAGCCGTGGATCGGCGGCGCGCACGTGGGCCTCGTGTGGAGCACCCCCTTCGGACCGCTGGGCGGCGGTGTGGGCTACGCCACGACCGGGGATTGGCGCGTGGACGTGGGCGTGGGCCCGTCGTTCTGACGGCCGGTGGTCGCCCGCGCGCTCACCCGAGCTCCCTTGCCTCGCGTGTGAGTGCGCACGACATTGCGGCCGCCCCTGGAATGGTTCGCCTGACTCCCGGAACCCTACCCGCGAGGACCAACCATGAAGAACCTCATGCAGTCCGGGCTTGCGCTGCTCATCACGGGATCCCTGCTCGCCGCGTGCGGCGGCGATGACCCATCGGGCCCCGATCTGAGCGCCTGCCCCGGCGGAACCGAGCTGCGCATGGACCACACCGTGTCGGGGACGCTGGCCGAGGGCGACGCTCTCGACATCGATGGCGCCTACCTCGACCGCTTCGCGTTCGGTCTGGACAGCGGCGGCACCGTCCGCATCTCGATGACCTCCGAGGACGTCAATGCCTGGCTGTGGCTGCTGAGCAGCGATGAGAGCGTGCTGGGTCACGACAACGATAGCGGGACCGGGACCAACTCGCTCCTGGTGCAGTCGCTCGATGCCGGCTGCTACTACGTCGAGGCGACCACCGCCTTTCCGGGTGAGTCGGGAAGCTACACGCTGACCCTGTCCAGGTAGCCGCGCCCGGGGTTCACGGGCGGGGGTGGCGGGGTGGAGGGGGGCGCCGTATCGTCCTCCGATCAACCTTGGGCCGCGACGCTGCTGCCTCCAATCCCTCCCGGAGGTGTTCCATGCCACGAATCTCACTCGTTCTCTTGGGTCTTCTGCTCTCGACGCCGCTGGTGGCACAGCAGCCCGCCGCCGCGGCGCCGGCCGATCCGTCGCTCGGCGCGGTGCAGCCCCTCTACCAGATGGTGAAGGGATACCTGGTCCGCTCCGCCGAGCAGATGCCTGACGAAAAGTACGCGTACCGGCCGACGCCGGAAGTCCGCTCGTTCGGCGAGATCATCGGGCACGCCGCCAACTCCCAGTACCAGTTCTGCGCGGCGGCGAAAGGCGAGGAAAGCCCGCAGGCGGGCGACGCCGAGAAGCTGGCGACGAAGGCGGAGCTGGTGGAGGCGCTGAAGCAGTCGTTCACGTACTGCGACGGGGTGTACACGGGCATGACCGCGGAGCAGCTGAAGCAGCCTGTCACGCTGTTCGGCATGGAGAACAACCGGCTCTTCGCCCTGGTCTTCAACGTGTCCCACGACTTCGAGCACTACGGGAACCTGATCACCTACTTCCGGCTGAACGGGATGGTGCCGCCGTCGAGCCAGCGCGCGGAATAACGCGCGCCCGCTTGCTTCCCGGCGCGCGGCGCCACAGCATCCGTTCTGCCAAACCCCGCGGCGGCGCGGTTCCGCGCCGCCGCAATGATCCAGCAAGGGAGCGCAAATGAGACGTATGCCGATTCTGACCCGGTTCGGGCTGCTTGCCGGGGCCGGCCTGGTGGCGGCGAGCTGCTCGTCCGCGCCGGCGGCCCCGCCGGCCACACCTTCGCCGCAGCCCATGCCGGCAGCGGCCCCGCAGACGCCGCAGTCGCTGACGGTCCCGCAATCCGTGGAGCGGACAGCGGACCACGTGGAGCTGACGGGCGTGGAGCTGGGCACGATGTGGACGTTCGAGAACCCGCCGCTCGACTACTGGCGGAAGACGTACGACTTCGACGCGACGCCGGAGTGGCTGGAGCATGCCCGGCTGTCGTCGGTGCGGTGGAGCCAGGGGTGCTCGGCGTCGTTCGTGTCGCCCGACGGGCTGGTGGTGACGAACCACCATTGCGCGCGGGCGTGCGTGGACGCGGTATCGAAGGAGGGCGAGGACCTGCTCAGCAATGGCTTCTACGCCGCGACGCAGGCCGACGAGCGGTCGTGCCCCAACCTGTCGCTGGACCAGCTGGTCGAGATCCAGGACGTGACGGAGCGCGTGCAGGGCGCGGCGCCGGCCAACGCCCCGGCCACGCAGGTGGCGGCCGCGCAGGAGGCGGAGCGGAACAAGATCGAGGAGGAGTGCGAGGCTTCGTCGGACTACAGCTGCCAGGTGGTCACGCTCTACCACGGCGGCCAGTACCAGCTCTACAAGTACAGGACCTACGACCACGTCAAGCTGGTCATGGCGCCCGAGCTCCAGGCCGGCTTCTTCGGCGGCGACTACGACAACTTCACCTACCCCCGATACGACACCGACTTCTCCTTCGTCCGCGCGTACGACGACGACGGCTCCTCGCCCGCCAGCACGCCGAACTACTTCCGCTGGCGCTCCGAGGGAGCCGATGAGGGCGAGCTGCTGTTCGTGACGGGGAACCCGGGATCGACGTCGCGGCAGATCACGGTGTCGCAGTGGCTTTACGAGATGCGCTTCCGCCACCCGTTCTACATCGACCTTCTCGAGGCCCAGGAAGCCTACCTGAAGGAGGCGGGGGCGAAGGACCCGCAGGTGGCTGCGCGCGTGCGCAACCGCCTGTTCGGCGTCGAGAACAGCCTGAAGCTGTTCCGCGGCGAGCTGGAAGGGCTCCAGGACACCCTTCTCATGGCCCGCAAGGTCAAGTGGCAGCGGCAGCTACAGCAGGCCGTGGCGGCCGACCCGCAGCTGAAGGCGCAGTTCGGCGGCGTGATCGACTCCATCGCCACCCTCGAGGCGAAGAAGTTCGCGCTGGCGCCGCGGCTCAACCTCGCGAACCCGTTCTTCCTGGGGACGTCCTACATGGCCGCCGCGGGCGCGCTCACCGCGCTCGCCGAGCAGGCGGCGCTGCCCGAGGGCCAGCGCTCGGACACCCTTTTCGGGATGCCGTCGCAGCGCCTCCAGATGCTGGCGATGAACCCGCAGCTCACCTCGCCGGCCGATGAGTCGACGATGCTCAGCCACAGGCTCCGGATGGCCGAGACCTGGCTGGCGCCGAACGACCCGCTGCGCAGCGCCCTCCTGGCCGCGACGAACGTGGACCAGGCGCTGCAGATCCTGAGCGCGGCCACCGGGCTGCAATCCACCACGAGCCGCCAGGAGCTCCTGAACCAGGGGATCCAGAAGATCCAGGCGACGCAGGATCCGTATCTGGAGATGGCGGTGGTCATGGACAGCATCTACCGCTCGCTCGAGCCGGAGTGGGCCGGGCTCCAGGCCGCGGAGAGCGTCCAGCAGGAGCGCTTCGCCAAGGCGCTGTTCGGCGTGTTCGGCACCGACATTCCGCCGGACGCCACGTTCACCCTGCGGATCAGCGACGGCGTGCTGAAGCGCTACCCGTACAACGGCACGCTCGCGGCGCCGTTCACCACCTTCCACGGCCTGTACGAGCGCGCCGAGGTCTTCAACAACGAGGACCCGTTCACGCTGCCCGACAGCTTCGCGAAGGCGAAGGACACCATCGACATGGACAGGCGGCTGGACTTCGTCTCCACGAACGACATCACCGGCGGGAACAGCGGCAGCCCGATGATCGACCGCCAGGGGCGCATCGTGGGGCTGGCCTTCGACGGCAACGTCGAGCAGCTGCCCAACGAATTCCTCTTCCGGCCGGACTCCTCCGGCCGCACCGTGGGTGTGGATACCCAGGCGATCACGGAGGCGCTGAAGAGCGTGTACAAGGCCACGCGGCTGCTCAACGAGCTGACCGCTGCGGCGAAGAAGTAGACGGACCGGGCAGGTCGCCCACGCGACCGGCTCGCAGCGAGACGAGAGGGGTCCGGGCCCGGTGCCCGGGCCCCTTCCCGTTCCCGGCTCAGGTGTCCGGTTTCGGCGGCGGGCTGTCCCAGGAGCGGGAACCAGAGGGCGGCGCGCGCGCGCTTCAGTGACAGCCTATATCATTGCGGCAGAATGAGTTGACGCAGGTCACGAAGGAAGGCACGGGGCGTGCCTCCGAGCCCTGCGTCTCCTTTCGCGTCCTCCCGGAGCCGACCATGAGCCTGTCCGACCTCCGTCTCGCCCTCCGAACCCTGCGCCGCCACCCTTCCTTCTCCGTCGTGGCCATTGGCACCCTGGCGCTGGGTGTGGGGGCGACGGGCGCGATCTTCAGCGTGGCGAACGCCGTGCTCCTGCGCTCGCTGCCGTATCCGGACGCGGACCGGCTGGCGATGGTGTGGCAGGACGACAGGACGGACCCGTCGTCGGAGCCGGGGAACGCCGTGTCGACGCCGAACTTCCGGGACATCCAGGCGGGGACATCCTCGTTCGAGTCCGTGGCGCAGCTCACGTCCCGAACGCTGACGCTCACGGGGCTCGGCCCGGCGGAGACGGTGGCCGGGGCGACGGTGAGCCGGGAGCTGTTCCACGTCATGGGAGCGGAGCCGGTGGTGGGGCGGACGTTCACGTCGGAGGAGACGCGGTACGAGGGGCCTGACGCCGTGGTGGTGGGCAACGCGTTCTGGCGAACGAGGCTGGGCGGGGACCCCGCGGCCGTCGGTCGAACGCTCACGATCTCGGGTCGGCCGCACCCCATCGTCGGGATCGCGCCGGAGGGGTTCGATTTCCCGAATGGCGCGCAGCTGTGGGTCCCGGTGCAGAACGACGAGGAGGGGTGCGGGCGAGGCTGCGTGATCTTCGATGCGGTGGGTCGGCTTGCGCCGGGTGCGACGGTGGAATCCGCATCGGCGGAGCTGGGGTCGCTGGCAGCGCGGCTGGAGGCGGAGTATCCGCAGGCGAACGCGGAGACCACGTTCCGCGTGACGCCGCTCCTGGACGTTGTGGTTGGGGACGTGCGCACGGCGATCTGGGTGCTGTTCGGGGCGGTGGCGATGGTGCTCCTGGTGGCGTGCGCGAACGTGGCGAACCTGGTGCTGGTCCGGGGCGGCTCGAGGCAGACGGAGCTGGCGGTGCGGACCGCGCTCGGGGCCCGTCGTCGCCGGATCCTGGGGCAGCTGATGCTGGAGAACGGGGCGCTCGCGCTGGCGGGCGGCGCGGGCGGCGTGCTGCTGGCGTGGTGGGGGATCTGGGCGCTGGTCCGCCTGGCGCCGCCGGAGCTTCCGCGCTTCGACGAGGTGGGGCTGGACGCGTCGACGCTGGTCTTCTCCCTGGTCGTTGCGGGGCTGACGGTGCTTCTGTTCGGGCTCATTCCCGCGCTCCGCCTGTCCGCCGGTGGGGTGGCGGACGCGATGCGGCGCGGCAGCCGCGGTGCCGTGGGTGGGCAGCGCGCGGCGAGGTCACGCGCGGTGGTTCTGGTGGCCGAGGTGTCGCTCTCGGTGATCCTGCTGCTGGGCGCCGGCCTGATGCTGCGGAGCCTGGTCCGCATGCGCGCCGTGGATCTCGGACTCCGCACCGATGACGTCGTGACCTTCCGGCTTTCGCTCCCGTCCGCGCGCTACCCGGATGGCGACGCCCGCATGGCGTTCCTCGACCGCCTGGACGAGCAGCTGTCCGCCATTCCCGGGGTCGAGCGCGCGGCGGGCGTCGTGGCGCTGCCGTTCGGGACCGTGAACATCTTCGGCGGCTTCACGCGGCCGGATCTGCCCGAGCCGGAGGCTGGCGACGTGCCGGTGGCCACCTACCGTGCGCTGGACCCGGACGCCTTCGCAGCGCTGGGCATCCCCGTCGAGCGAGGCCGGGCGTTCAACGCCGCGGACCGCCACGACTCGCCGCCCGTGGCGATGGTCAACCTCGCCGCCGCGGAGCGGTACTGGCCGGGCGAGGACCCGGTGGGGAAGACGCTGGACATCCAGGTCTCGGTCGGGTACCCGGACGACGCCCCCCGCACCATCGTCGGCGTCACGGGCGACTTCCGCAGCCGCATCACGCGCGAGGCGAGTCCGGAGATGTACGTCCCGTTCGCACAGGCGGGCGCCGGGTTCCCGCACGTGGTGCTGAAGACGCGGCCCGGTGTCGCGACCGCCACCGTGCTCGCCGGAGCGCGGGATGTACTGAACGGCCTCGATCCCGAGCTGCCGATGTCCCACGCCACCACCCTCGACGACCTGGTCGGGTCGCAGATGGCCGCTCCCCGGTTCTACATGCTGCTGCTGGCCGTGTTCGCCGGTCTGGCCGTGGCCCTCGCCGCCGTCGGGATCTACGGGGTGGTCGCGTACCTCGTGGTGCAGCGGACTTCCGAGATCGGGATGCGCATGGCGCTGGGGGCGTCGGGCAGGGAAGTGGTGCGGATGGTCGTATGGCAGGGTGCCGCGCCCGCCCTGGCCGGCGTCGTCCTCGGGCTCGCGGGGGCCGTGGCGCTCGGTCGCCTGCTGAGCAGCATCCTATTTCAGGTGCGGCCCACCGACCCCGCCACCTACGCCGCCACGGCGCTCCTGCTCGTGTCCGTGGTCGTGGCCGCGGCCGGGATCCCAGCGCGGCGCGCGACGCGCATCGACCCGGCCGACGCGCTGCGGACGGAATAGCGCGTCGGCCGCACGCCCCCGAGTCCGCCACGCCCCCCGGCGGACGCGGTCCGGCCGCGGCCGCGGCGGCGGCGGGGCGGGGCGGGGCGGGGGGGCGGCGGCGCGGTTTCGGTACCGGAGGACGGGCTACCCGGCGTACGTGAGGATCTTCTCGACCACGTCGCGCGCGTAGCTCTTGTCGTAGTCCACCAGGTTCCGCTTGGCGGTGACCTTGATCCTGGTCAGGTTGCCGTCCTGCTCGACGTCGGCCTTCACATCGAGATCGTCCGGCGACTTCCCGGTCAGCTGGACGTGGTCGTTCTCCGTCTCGCGCTTCGTGATCTCGATGCTCATGTCGCGAAAGGCGGACTCGGCCCAGCCGGCCGTCGTGCCCACGTCCGCGTCCACCTGCGTCGTGGCCGTCTGGTCGTTGATGTAGGTGACCGCGCCCACGCCGGCCGCGGCCCCCGCGGCCGCCACGCAGCCGGGGAGGAGGGCGACGCCCGCCGCGAGGGCGGCGGCACGGGTGATCCGGGTGACGTGCTTCATATCGGGAGCTCCTTTCCTTTCGTTCAGTCGCTCCCGGAACGTGCAAGATGTCTGCCCGTCCCCGTGCTGCTCGGCGTAAGCCCGCATTTCCGGGGGTCGCCCGAGGGCCCGGCCAAGCTGCTCTTCAATCCCCTCTATGCGGCGGCGGCAGCCACGCCGCGGGAGTAGCCAGGTGCCGGGGCAGCGCGGAGGACGGCTGGCGGCGTTTCAGCCTACGCGCCCAGCACTCTCGCCTCGAACAGCAGCCGGAGCTGCGCTCCCGGGTCCGCGCACTTCCCATGCTCCGGCGGGTCTGGCTGGATGACGTCCGAGCGGCGGGCGGTGAGCCAGTGGAAGCGCTCGGGGGCGGAGAGCAGCGCGATCTCGCCGGCCGCGGCGTCGCCGGCTGCGATCTCGGCCGCGGATCGAAGGTAGCGCACGAGAAGCTCGACGTCGGCGTCGGGGGCGAGCGCTCGCAGCGCGGCCGGGTCCGTCACCACGCGCAGCCCGATGAACTCTGCGGGTCGCGACTGGAGGACCACGCCCACGGGCGCGCCCCGACCGGTGTACGGGTGCGGGACCACGCGCAGCACGGCGAAGCTGTACGGCACTTCCCGTGTCGGCCGATCCGCGGCCGGCTCGCCGCCGTGCTGTGCCACGGGCGGGCTCATCGACGGACCCCCAGGCGGCGCGGCGGCTCGTCCCGCTTCGAGGCTTTCGCCCGCTCCGCTTCGGCCACGAACTCCCGGGGCTCCCGGAGGCGCTCGCGCAGATAGCCGACGTAGCGGGCGCGGGCGTCGTCGCCGGAATCGAAGCCGTCCCGGGCGAGCGGGTCCATCAGGAGCGCGTCGGGCACCTGCTCGAGCGCCGCGCCCAGCACGTCCCCGCTGAGCCGCGGAGCCAGGCGGGCGTCTGCCGCCCCGATGTCGCCGGCGAGGAGGAGCAGTACGTGCTCGCGGATCAGCGGGAAGGGCGTGCGCGTACGGGCCCCGTTCACGCCGGGCCAGTCGTGATGGGCGTAGAGCGCGGAGCCGTGGTCGATGAGCCACGGACTCCTCTCGCAGATCATGAGGTTCGGGTTCCGGGCGGTGCGGTCCGGGTTCGTCAGGAACGCGTCGAGCCAGACCACGTCCGCGGCGAGATCGGCCGCGATCAGGTCGCCGGCGGCGTGGGCGTCGAAGTTGAACGCGCCGTCGAGGTAGCGGAGGCCCATGTTGACGCCCCGGCTCCGGTCCAGGAGCTCCCTGATCTCGGGATCGCCCTCGTCCTCGCCGATTCCGGCCGGCAGCTCGATGACCGCGGGCTCCGGCACCGGCAGCCCCAGCGCCCGCGCGATCACGCCCACCACCAGCTCCGCGATCAGGGCCCGGGGACCCTGGCCGGAGCCGCGGAACTTGGCGACGAAAAGACCATCTTCCGTCTCCACCACGGCTGGCAGCGAGCCGCCCTCGCGGAGCGGCTGGACGTAGCGTCGGGCGGAGAGCCGGCGAAGGGGGTTCATCGAGGGCGGAAGATAGGACCGGGGCGCCGGGGCGTCGAGACGCGCGGCACCCCGCTTCCGGGTGCGCAGGGACCGGGCTCCGATTAGCTTCACGCGGATTCCGGCGGTGACCGCCGCCCGGGACACGCCGATCCTCGGATCACGGAGCCGAATCGCCATGGGGGCGCTGGGCGGCCTGGATCTTCTCCTGGTGGCACTGGCCGCGGCGGCGGCCGGTGCGGTGAACGCGCTGGCGGGCGGTGGCACCCTCATCAGCTTCCCCGCGCTCGTGGCCGTGGGCGTCCCTCCCGTGGCCGCCAACATCACCAACACGGTCTCCCTCACGCCCGGCTACCTGGGGGCGACGGTGGCGCAGCTCCGGGACCTGCGGGGGCAGGGTCGTCGCCTCTGGCTGCTGCTCCCGGTGAGCGCCGTGGGGGGGCTGGCTGGCGGGCTGCTGCTGCTGAAAACGGGCGAGGCCACGTTCCGGACTCTGGTGCCGTGGCTGATCCTGGGGGCCTCGGGGCTGCTGGCCATCCAGCAGCCGGTGAAGCGGTGGGTGGCTTCCCGGGCGACGGCCGCCGGCGAGACCGGGCGCGGCCGGGCGCGCGACGCCGGCGTGATGGCCGCAGGCGGCGTCGCCGCAGTCTACGGTGGCTACTTCGGAGCGGGCCTGAGCGTGATCATCCTGGCCGTGCTGGGGCTGGCCATCGACGAAAGCCTGACCCGCCTGAACGCGGTGAAGCAGGCCATGTCCTTCGCCGTGAACGTCGCGGCCGCGCTGCTCTTCGTCTTCTCCGGGGAAACCGTGTGGGTGGCCGCCGGCGTCATGGCGGTGGGCGCCATCGTCGGCGGCGTGGCGGGCGGACGGCTGGCGAGCCGGGTGAAGCCGAAGACGCTGCGCCGGGTCGTCGTCGCCATCGGGGTGATCGTGGCGGCCATCTACTTCGCGAAAGGGTGAGCCCGTGGAGAACGCCTACGCGGACCCGCAGCGCGCCGAAGCCTACGCCTCCCTCGCCTTCCCGGGGACGTACCACCTGGCGTTCCGCGACCTGCCCGGCCTCCTCGCCGACGAGGTCCGGGGCACACGGGCGCTGGACTTCGGCTGCGGCGCCGGGCGATCCACTCGCTTCCTGCGCGGGCTCGGCTACGACGTCGTGGGCGTGGACATCGCCCCGGCCATGCTGGACAGAGCCCGGCAGCTGGATCCAGCAGGCGACTATCGCCTGTTCGACGACGACCCGCGCAGCCTCCCGCCCGGCCCCTTCGACCTGGTCCTGGCCGCGTTCCCGTTCGACAACATCCCGGACGTGGCGCACCGGGTGGACCTGCTGCGGGGGCTCCGGGAGCGGATGCGCACCGGAAACGGTGCCGGGGATGCGGCGCCGGGGAGTCGCGCCGGGGATTTGGCGCCGGGGAGTCGCGCCGGGGATTCGGCGTCGGGGAGTCGCGCGGAGGATTCGGCGCCGGAGAGTCGCGCGGAGGATTCGGCGCCGGAGAGTCGCGCCGGGGATTCGGCGTCGGGGAGTCGGCTGGTGCTGATCGCGTCGTCGCCCGAGCTGTACGTGAACGAGTGGGCCACGTTCACCACTGCCGCGTTCCCGGAGAACGCGCGCGCGAGGAGCGGAGAGACGGTGCGGATCGTGGTGAAGGTGGGTGGCGACCCGCGCCCGGTCGAGGACCTGCTCTGGCGCGACGACGACTACACGGCTGCCTTCACCGCAGCGGGGCTCGCGCCGCGTTTCATCCATCGCCCCCTCGGCCGTCCCGACGACGGTTATCCGTGGCTCGCCGAGACTCGCATCCCGCCGTGGGCCCTCCACGTCGCCGCGCCGGCATGACCGGGAGACGACCATCGAGGGGCGCGGGGAGCGCCGGTGAGGTGCCAGGCGGTGGCCAGGCGGTCCCCAGGCGGTGAGCTCTAGGTGAGGACTGCGCTCTCCCGATCGGGCAGCGCCCCGGCTGGCACGCCTTCGAGGCCGCGGGCGTGGTGCAGCCACGCCACCCAGACGCCGAAGATGACCATGGCCGTGGCCTGGTGCGTTACGGCGACGGGGATGGGAACCACCAGCAGAAGCGTGGTCACGCCCAGCAGGTACTGCACGGCCACGAGGCTCAGGAAGAGGGCGGCGTAGCCCCGCGTCGCGGCGTCGACGCCGGCCCGGCGAACCACGAGGAAGACGCCGAGCACGGCCAGGAGCAGGAGCGTGCCGAGGACCCGGTGCATCCACTGCACGCCGATCGGATTCTGGACCAGGTTCAGGATCGTGGGCTCGAGCCAGTACAGGCTGGGCGGGATGAGGTGCCCCTCCATGAGGGGGAATGTGTTGTCGTAGCGGCCCGCCTTGAGCCCGGCCGTGAACGCGCCCCAGATCACCTGGAGCGCCAGCACGACCCCCAGCACACCCACGCTCCGGACGACCCGCCGCCGCTCGTGCGCAGGGACCGCTTGCCGATCCGGACCCACCGCGAGCTCACGGGCGAGCCAGATGGAAAAGCCGAAGATGGTGAACGCGAGGCTCAGGTGCGCGGCCAGGCGGTAATGGCTCACGCTGGGCCGGTCCACCAGCCCGCTCGCCACCATCAGCCACCCCATCACCCCCTGGCCCAGGCCCAGGCCAAACAGCACCAGCGCCCGCGTGGCCAGCGGACGGTTGAAGTAGCCGCGCATCCAGAAGAGCAGGAAGGGGACGAGGAAGACGAGGCCGATGCTCCGGGCCAGCAGCCGGTGCAGGTACTCCCACAGGAAGATGTACTGGAACTGGCCCAGCGTCATCCCCCGCCGCAGCTGCCGGTACTCGGGGAACTGCTGGTAGCGCTCGAACGCCGCGACCCAGTGTGCGTGGTCCAGCGGCGGGATCACGCCCATGATCGGATCCCAGTTCACGATGGACAGCCCCGAGTGCGTCAGCCGGGTGATTCCGCCCACCACCAGCACGCTGAACGTCATCGCGGCCACGGCCCAGAACCAGGTGCGCAGGTGCGCGCGGCGCTCCTCCGGTATGTCGAGGCGCCAGTCCGTGGAGGCGGGGGGGGCGGTCATAGGGTGATCGGACCTGGTACCACAATCCACATTCTCGCGTGCAGACGGCTGGACGACCGGTCCGCCGACGGCGGCGATGATGCCCACTGCCGCATATGGACCGCGTTCCTGGCCGATTTCATGGCGCGTCGGGCCACCCGCATGTCTCGTTCGGACGAATGTGGATTGTGGTACCAGGTCCGCAACGAATTACACCACGTCACCCGTCCGCCCCGCCACGGCTGCCTGGATCTCCGTCATCTTCGTCTCGCCTCGGCGCATCAGTACGCCCGCGCGCTCCGCCATCTCCTTCCGGAATGCCTCGTCCTTGATGTCGCCGGCGTTGATCAGGACGTTGCGGTGCGCGCCGTAGAGACACGCCTCCAGCGCCTTGGCGCCCACTTCCAGGTCGGAGCGGGACGAGTACTGGCCGATCCTGGCCAGCTCGAGCATCGGGTCCCACGCGCGGTCCACCAGCTCCATGGTGTGGAACGGGACCAGCGTCGCCTTCTTCAGCCCCTCCTGCATGGCGTCACGCCGCTTCGCCTTCTGCTGGTCCGTCTCCTTCGGCATCTCGAAGTGCGGCCATGAAGTCGCCGAACGCGTCGGTGTCTGCGTCGATCATGCGGAGCAGCTCCTCCTGGAGCTCGACGAGTGGTGGCAGGTGCTCGCGCACGGCCGAGTCCAGCTTCTCGTACTTGCGACGTCCGTACGTCAGCCACCCGACCATGGCCCCCAGCGCGGCCCCGAGCGCGCCCATGAGCGCGGCCACCGAGCCGCCGCCCGGCGCGGAGCTGCGCGCGCCCACGGCCTCCACGAAGCCGCGGACTGTCTTGCGGATGAGCGGGCCGTCCTCCTCGCCCTCGATCATGTACTCGATGATCTTCTCGTCCGGGTCGAACGGGCGCACGGAGCTGAGTCCGAGGCGGTCGATGGCGAGGCGGAGCTTCTGGCGCTCGCCGAGCACGAATAGGTTCTCCTTCTCCATGTAATGCTCGGCCGCCATGAGGATCGCCTCCAGCGGGACGAGCCCCACCACCTCGCTCCCGGCGATCCCCACGTCCAGCCCGGCCGCATCCCGCTTGATGGCCTCGAACACCTCGTGCATCGGGGTGACCCGGTAGTTGTCGAGGTTCATCGACACCTGGGCGATCCCGAACTCCTCCAGCTCCCAGCCGATGGCCTTCACTTTCTCGAAATAGCCCGGCTGCCGCACCGGCTCGCCGTCCGGGCCCTTCACGGTCCGTCCCTGCTCCCGGACGTTCAGAGCGAGGCGGTGCGCCTGGTTGCGGGTGCCCAGCACGTTCACGTTGTACGCGATCAGGAAGAAGCGCGCGCCGGTCACCGTGGCGCCCGACTTCTCCACGAACTCTGGCGGGCCGAAGTCCGGCTCCCACTCCGGGGCGACGACCCGCTCGGCCAGCCCCTCGTACTCCCCGTGACGGATCTGCGCCAGCGCTTTCCTATGCTCCTTCGGCTGCGCTTCCTCGTAGAGGTAAACCGGCACGCCCAGCTCTTCGCCCACTCGCTTTCCGAAGCGCTTCGACAGCTCGACGCACTCCTCCATCGTCACTTCGGACACCGGGATGAACGGGACCACGTCCACCGCACCCATGCGCGGGTGCTCGCCCTTCTGCTTCCGCATGTCTATGAGGCGGTACGCCGTCCTCGCCGCCTCGAACGCCGCCTCCACAACCGCGTCCGGTTCCCCCACGATGGTCATCACGGTCCGGTTCGTGGACTCGCCGGGGTCCACGTCCAGCAGCGTGGCGCCCTCCACGGCGCGGATGCTGTCGGCTATGGCGTCGATGACCTCCTGGTCACGACCCTCGGAAAAGTTCGGAACACATTCGACTAGACGCATCGGATCCTATGGCTCGGTTCAGGTTGTGCCGCCCCGTCGAAACGGGGCCGCGCGGTCGCGCCGGCCGGCCCCGGTCTTTCTGCCGGCAACGCGTCGGATGTAGCGGAGGTGCCGGTGGGGTGCAAGCGGCGGCAGGCGGCAGGTGGCGGGCCGGAGGGCGGCAGGTGGAGGTCGGCGGGTGGCGGGTGGCGGGTGGCGGGTGGCGGGTGGCGGGCGGCGCGGGCAGCGGGCGCCAGGCGGCGGGTGGCGGGTGGCGGGTGGCGGCGGCGTGGGAGGCGGGCGCCGTCATTCGTACAATGGACCAACGGGTGGAGGGGGTTGAACGACGGACGGGGGATATTGGCGTGGATCGTTCAATGGGTGGAGTCAGAAGCGTTCATTGAACGTTCTCCGGCAGATATCGACGTGGACCGTACCAGGCACATCCGAAAGGCATTCATTGTTCAGGCGACGTCAGCGAGCACCTCGCCCGCGACGTCAGCGAGCGCATCGCCAAACGACGTCAGCGAATGCTTCGCCAACGACGTCATCGGCGCTCTTTCCGCCTCGGGCGGGGCAGCTCGCGCCAGTGGCGGCCGTAGAGCCACTCGTCGAGCCGGTACAGGGGGCGGGCGAGGAAGGGGGCGCGCTTGAGGAGCAGGCGAACCGTCCCGGTGACGCGCGCCATGCGCGCGAACATGGTGTCGCGCTCGTCCACGCGCTCCAGGCTGGCACTGGCCCCGCGGCCCCTGGGATGCATGCCGAACAATGGCCGCCGGCGCATGCCGGCACCAGGGGCTCCGGCACTCCGGCCACGTGGCTCTTGAGTGGAAGCGGCCCGGTGGCCTATCGTTCCGACGGCGCGGCTGCCAGGCACCCCGTCCGACGGCGCGGCTGCAAGGCGAGGTCCGTCCGCGGCGCGGCTGCCGGGCCAGGTCCGTCCGCGGCGCGGCTGCCGGGCGAGGTCCGTCCGCGGCGCAGCTGCCGGACAACGCCTGTCCGCGACCCGCGGCCACGGTGGCCGCCCGTGCCCGACGCTCCCGACCGCGGGACGCCGATCCTCCATCGGAGACCTGCCATGGAACGTCGCTTCTTCCTCCGCACGGGGCTCGCGGCCACGGCCGCTGCGACGCTGGGCGTTCGCCCCGCATCCGCGCTCGCGAACGCACTCGGGATGTCACCGGAGCCGGTCCGTGGCGGGTGGCCCGGCGGGGCCGGCACGGCCACGCTCCGCCCGCTCCAGGCCGGCCCGCTGCGTTTGAACTCCAATGAGAACGCGCTCGGACCGTCGGAATCTGCGAGGCGGGCGATGGTGGCCGCGCTCGGGATATCGAACCGCTACACCCACCCGGTGGTCGCGGAGTTCCGCCCGAAGCTGGCGGCGTACCACGGCGTGCCGGAGGACGCGCTGGTCCTGGGCAACGGGTCGACGGAAGTGCTCCAGATGGCGGTGCAGGCGCTGGCGCCAGATGGCCGCATCATCGTGGCCGATCCGACGTTCGAGCACGTTGCCGATTACGCCGAGCCGTTCGGGTTGGAGGTAGTGAAGGTCCCGTTGACGGCGGAGCACGCCCACGACCTGGAGCGGATGCGAGCCGCGGCCCTGGGCGCGGCCCGGCTCGGCCGCCGGTCCCTGGTCTACATCTGCAACCCGAACAACCCGACCGGGAGCCTCACGCCCGGGGTGGACGTGGAGGCGTGGATCCGGGAGGCTGGCGGCGACGTCGTCTTCCTGGTCGACGAGGCGTACTCCGACTACGTGGACGACGCGTCGTACCGGACGTCGATCCCGCTCGCGCTGTCCCGGCCGAACGTGGTGGTGGCCAGGACGTTCTCGAAGGTGCATGGCCTGGCCGGACTTCGCCTCGGCTACGGCATCGCGCACACCGACACGGCGAAGCGGATCCGGGCGTTCAGCGCCAGCAGCAACCTGAACGTCATGGCGCTGAGCGCGGCCGCGGCGTCGCTGGCCGACACGGCCTGGATCGAGCGGTCGCTGGCTTCGAACCGGGAGGCGGCGCGCATCACCTGCGCAGCGCTCGATGAGCTGGGGCTCGAGCGGATCCCGAGCCAGGGCAACTTCGTCATGCACCGCGTCCCCGGCGGCCAGGACGACTACATCCGGCGCATGCGCGAGCGCGACGTGTGGGTCGGGCGTCCCTTCCCGCCCATGCTCGGCTTCAACCGCCTGTCCTTCGGGCTGCCGGCGGAGATGGAGCGGTGGGCGGAGGTCCTGCGGGAATTCCGGCGCCAGGCCTGGGTCTGAGCCGGACCTCGCTCAGTCCTCGCGCTCGCTCTCCGGCTCCGTGGCGGGCGGGAAGGCTCGCGATTCATCCTCATCGATGTCGATGAAGCCATCGCGGATCAGGAGGTCCTCGATCGCCGCAAGCGCCATGTCGCGGCGGTCGGGCGAGCGGTCGCCCGGACGGTCCCCCACGCTCCCCATCCGGTCCCCGGCGGCGCCCAGGGCATCGGCCGGGTCTTCGGACGCGGTGCGCACCGTGTCGTCGATCTCGACGACATTGCGCAGCACGTGCTCGCGCGCTTCCCTGCGACGCTCCTCCGGCCAGTCGCCCCCGCCCGTGGGCTCGTAGGCATCGAGAACCTCGTCGATGTCGGCCTCCTGGATCTCGTACGGCACCGGCTCCATGGATCCCTCCGCACTTCAGGTCACTTGTTCCCCACGTCCGTGGAGAAATGCGAGGACTGTGCCGGGCGGACGGGGAGGTGCCGAACGCAGAACGGCCGCCCCGGGACGAACCCGGGGCGGCCGTTGTTGCGATCGCCTGATGAGGTCAGATCGGTACGACGTTCTCGGCCGCCGGGCCCTTCTGGCCCTGCACGACGTCGAACTCCACCTGCTGCCCCTCGGCCAGGGACTTGAAGCCCTGGGCCTGGATTGCGCTGTGGTGGACGAAGCAGTCCTTGCCGCCGTTCTCCGGCGTGATGAAGCCGAAGCCCTTGTCGTCGTTGAACCACTTCACGGTGCCTTTGGTACGCATTAACCGTACTCCCTGTGTGTTCCGGTGCCCTCGGGGGTATCGGTATTTCCGTACCTCACGAACTCACCTTACTCTGGCGGGATACAAAAAGGCCCGGGCGGTAGAGCCCAGGTCCTGTTTACCTGCTCCGGACTCGTGCCGGAGTTCTCGCCAGCGAACAATCTCGCGCAACAGGCGGCGCGCGTCAAGGGGCGGGTCCAGATCCGCTCCTACGCCTTCCGGATGCCGAACCCTGTGAACCGGTACGTGGCCGCGATCGTGAGGGAGAAGATGGGGCCGCCGTAGCAGAAGACGGCCCACGGGAGGTAGTGGACCGTGGGCACGCCGAGGGTCGTCGCCATGAAGACGGCGGAGACGGTCCAGGGCATGATCGGCTCGGTGAGGGTGACGGAGTCCTCGAGGGAGCGCGAGAGATTGACGTGGGCCAGGCCCCGGTCGTCATAGGCTTTCTGGAAGAGGCCGCCCACCACCAGCGCCGTCACACCGCCGTGGCTGGTGAGGGCGATCATGGTGGCGCCCGCGGCCATGGTGGACGCGATCAGGCCGAACACGCCGCGCACCGCGCCGAGCATGGCGTCGATCAGCCGCTCCAGCGCGCCGTAGCTCTCCATGGCGCCCGCGAGCAGGAACGCCGCGAAGACGATGACCAGCGTCGTGGCCATGCTGAACAACCCGCCCCGGTCCACGAGCGTGGCGACCCGGGGATCGAGCGCGGCCGCGGACCGCTCCAGCATGTCGGGGTGGACCCCCGAGACGGCGGCGGCCAGGGCGTCGCCCACGGTGAAGTGCTGGAGTCCGATCGCGAGCGCCACCGCCACCACGGACGACGCGGCGATCGCCAGCGCGGGCGGAGTCCGTCGCACGATCCCCCAGAGGACGACGGCGGGCGGGAGCAGCACCCAGGGGCTGAGCCGGAACAGCCGTTCCAGCTGCGCCAGGAACGCGTCGGCTTCCGGCGGCGGGGCCCCGGCCGAGCCGCCGGCGAGCGTGAACACCACGAGGCACGCGATGAAGGAGGGCGTGGCCGTGTACATCATGTGCCGGATGTGGCCGAACAGCGGCGCATCCGCGCCGATGGCGGCGATGTTCGTCATGTCCGAGAGCGGCGACATCTTGTCGCCCAGGTACGCGCCCGAGACCACCGCCCCGGCCGTGGCGGCAACCGGCGCCCCCAGTGCCGCGGCGGTCCCCATGAGCGCGACGCCGATGGTCCCCGCCGATCCCCAGGAAGTGCCCGTGAACAGGGACATCACGGCCGTGGCCAGGAACGCGGTCAGGATCAGGTAGCGCGGGCTGATCAGCCGCACGCCCCAGTAGACCATGTACGGGATCGTCCCGGCCAGCATCCAGGTCGCGATGAGCAGCCCGATGGCCAGCAGGATCAGGAGCGCCGGGAGCACCTCGGCGATCTTCCGCCCGGTCGCCGCCTGTATCGCGTCCCACCCCACGCCGTAGCGCCTGGCGACGGCCCCCGCCACCGTCGTCGCGCCCAGCAGCACAACCACCAGCAGCTCGCCGCGGAAGCCGGGGCCGAAGGCCACGGCCGCGAACAGGGCCAGCATCGCCACGATCGGGAGCGTGGCCTCGAAGAGCGTGGGGACCGGAACGGCCCGGCCCTCGGGCGTCGTGCCGGCGGCGGTGCTCGGATGCGAATTCGAGCTCGGACTCGAGCCCGTCACGCCACCGCCTCGAGCGCCCGCGACAGGTCCCGAATCAGCACGCCCGCCCCCTCCAGGCCGACCGACAGCCGGATCAGCCCGCGCGGCAGGCCCGCCGCCTCGAGCGCGCTGCCGTCGTCGCCACGCTCGGGGGAGATGGCGAGGCTCTCGGTGCCGCCCCAGCTCACGGCCAGCCGGATGACTTCCAGGGCGTCCAGCACCGCACGGACGCCGGCATGGCTGCCGTTCCGCAGCTCGAAGCTGAACAGGCTCGCGAATCCGGTGAGGCCGGCATCGCGGGGGTCAATGGCGTCGTCGAAGGCGGGGTGGTGGACGGCTCTCACGGCCGGGTGGCCGCGGAGAAACCCGGCCACCGCGAGGCCGTCGTCGTGGTGCTGGCGCATGCGCGTGGGCAGCGTCTTCAAGCCGCGCAGCAGCAGCCACGCGTCGAACGGGGCGAGGATGCCGCCGTTGAGCATGGTCGCGCGCTCGAAGATCTGCTCCATCCGGCCGTCGTCGGCGATGACGGCCCCGGCCATGAGGTCGCTGTGTCCGCCCAGGTACTTTGACGCGCTGTGGACGACCACGTCGACGCCCAGATCGAGCGGCTTCATGAACAGCGGCGTGGCCCAGGAGTTGTCGAGGGCGGTGGTGATGCCGCGATCGCGGCAGAGGGCGGCGATGCCGGGCACGTCGGCCAGGCGGAACAACATGGTGCCCGGGCTTTCCAGCCAGACCAGCCGGGTCTCCGCCCGGAGCGCCGCTTCCACCGGGTCCACCCGTCCGTCCAGCACCACGTCGTGCGCGATGCCGAAGCGGCTCAGGTGGGCGGCCAGCTGGAGCGTCGGGCCGTACGTGTGGTTGACGAACAGCACGTGGTCCCCGGCCTCCAGCAGGCCCAGGAGCACGGCGCTCACCGCCGCCATGCCCGAGGCGTAGCACGTGCACGCCTCGCCCCGCTCCAGTGCAGCCAGCTTCCGCTCCAGCGCGTTCACCGTTGGGTTGCGCCCGCGGGAATAGACGGTCGTGCCGCGCTCGTCCGCCAGCCCGGCCACGAGCGCGTCGAAGGCGGGAAACGCGAACGTCGCGGACTGCACGATGGGGAAGGCCATGGGCGCCGAGTGCTCTGGCGCGCGCGCCCCGGGGGCGCTCGGCTCGTCCGGGGCGAGACAGACGGCGACGTCGCGGGGGTCGATGTCCACGGGCACGGTCAGCGCTCCAGCGTGGGCACCATGGCGGGCGGGCGGCGGTGGTGCGTCGCCTGCTCGAAGGCGTGGGCGAGGCCGATGAGCTTCGGCTCGGTCCAGGCGCCGGCGAAGAAGCTGAGTCCCACGGGGAGGTCGAACACGTAGCCCATGGGCACGGTGACGTGCGGGTAGCCCGCCACGGCCGCTGGCGTGGATGAGCCGCCGAGGAAGTGGTCCCCGTTCACCAGGTCGATGGCCCACGATGGGCTGTCCGTGGGGCAGATGATGGCGTCCAGCTGGTGCTCGGCGATGAGCGCATCGATCCCCTCCGGTCCCGCCATCCGCTTCGACTTCTCCAGCGCGTCCCGGTACTCCTGCTCGTCCAGACCGCCCTTCTCCTGGGCGCGGATGAACGTCTCCTGCCCGAACCACTTCAGCTCCTCGTCGGCGTGGTCGTTGT
The DNA here is from genome assembly GCA_963798845.1 of uncultured Gemmatimonadales bacterium. Classification (GTDB taxonomy): domain Bacteria; phylum Gemmatimonadota; class Gemmatimonadetes; order Longimicrobiales; family RSA9; genus CAVUKA01. The sequence goes on from CAWCUS010000006.1 coordinate 1,305,532, forward strand.
TGAACGCGATGGCGTCGGCCAGCGTCCGGATCGGCACGCCCGTGCGCGTGGCCAGGTACGCGTTCAGGTCGTGCTTGAACTCGTACAGGAGGACCGTGAACTCCGCGTCGTTGTAATCGCCATCGTGCGGCATCTCCAGCTTGTCGATCACGGTGGCGCCCGCGTCCCGGAGCGCGGCCAGCGCGGCTTCGTACAGCCGATCGCCCTCGGGCGAGTAGCCCGTGAACGAGCCGCCCAGCGCACCCAGCCGCGCCCCCTTCAGCGCGCCCGCGTCGAGGAAGCGGGTGTAGTCCTCGGCGATGTGCCCTTTCGCCGCCGCCGTGGCCCGGTCGGACGGGTCGACGCCCGCCATCACCGTGAGCAATGCGGCCGCGTCGGCCACGGTGCGTGCCATGGGGCCGGCGGTGTCCTGGCTGTGGGAGATCGGAACGATGCCGTCGCGACTGACCAGCCCCAGCGTCGGCTTGATGCCCACCACGCCGTTGGCCGTGGACGGGCACACCACGCTCCCGTCCGTCTCCGTCCCGATGGCGATCGCGCACAGGTTGGCCGACACCGCCGCGCCGCTCCCGGAGCTCGAGCCGCACGGGCTCCGGTCCAGCACGTTCGGGTTGCGGCACTGCCCGCCCCGCCCGCTCCACCCGCTCGACGACTGGTTCCCCCGGAAGTTGGCCCACTCGCTCAGGTTGGTCTTCCCGATCAGCACCGCGCCGGCGTCCCGCAGCCGCTTCACCAGGAACGAGTCGTCCGGCGCCGGCGCCCCCACCAGCGCCAGCGACCCGGCCGTCGTCAGCATACGGTCGCCCGTGTCGATGTTGTCCTTGATCATGATCGGGACGCCGTGCAGCGGACCGCGGACCTTTCCCGCCTTCCGTTCTGCGTCGCGCGCGTCCGCGATCGCCAGCGCGTCCGGGTTCCTCTCGATCACCGCCCGCAGCGTCGGCCCCGAACCGTCCACCGAATCGATCCGATCGAGGTACAGCTGCGCCAGCTGCCGCGCCGTCCATTTCCCGCCCCGCATTCCCTCCTGGAGACCGGCCACGGTGACCTCCTCCAGCTCGAACGGCGTGACGCCGGGAGACCGCACCCCGCCGGCCCCGGCGGCTGCCCCCCCGGCCTCGGCGGTTGCCCCCCCGGCCTCCACGGCTGATGCACCGGCGCCCGCCCCAGCCACCGGTGCACCGGCGGCTGCGGACGCCCCGGAAACGCACGCGGACAGCGGCCCGCCCACCGCGAGCGCGCCACCCGCCACCGCGGCGGAGCGAAGAAAGGTGCGGCGGTCCAGGCCGCGAGCGGCGCCGGAGGGTCGGTCCTCTTCGGTTTGGTCGGGGCGGGAAACGTCGGGCTGCGTCATCATCACCGTGCCTTGATCAGGTGGGAAGCCGGACCGCTCGCTGATATAGCGAGCGGCTGCGGCCCGGGAAAGGTCGCTCCCGGCCCGCGGACCGGCGGGCGGCCCGCGGACCGGCGGACTGCCCGGCGGGTGCCCGGCGGACGGGGTGCCCGCGGACCGGCGGGTGGCCCGCGGACGGGGGTGCCCGCGGACCGGCGGGTGGCCCGAGGACGGGGGTGCCGTACCGGCGCGTGGCCCGAGAACGGGCGGGTCGCCCGCGGACCCGGCGGACTGCCCGCGGACCCGGCGGACTGCCCGCGGACCCGGCGGACGTCTGGAGAACGGGCGGGCCGGGAGGAGGGCTCCCTCTCTCCCGGAAAGTCTCTCCACATGGAGACAAACAACGCCGGAGGCGCTTGATATAAATGTCTGGTATATAACGACTTACGTTTATGTATCCCGGACGATGATCTCTCCATCTGGAGAGAAATCCCGGGGAGACGGGTGCAGCCACCTGCCGCCGACCGGGGCGCGAGGAGCGCCTCCGACGGTCTGTTCGGGAGCGTCCTCGGGCCGTCGTCGGGAGCGTCCTCGGGCCGTCGTCGGGAGCGTCCTCCGGCCGTCGTCGGGAGCGTCTCCGGCCGTCGTCGGGAGCGCCCGCCGCGTGGGCCACGTCGCGGGGGCCCCGTCGCGGGGTCCTTCCCGCCCGACTCGCCTGTCCTCTGTCGTACCCCCGTGTTACCCTACACGCGGTCGTAACCACCGCCGAACGCAAGACCCGAGCATCACCCGCATGTCCGACGTCAAGCTGCTGTGCGCGGCCGATCTGCACCTGGGCCGCAGGCCCACTCGTCTGCCCGGCGCCGCCGGGTCGATCACCGCTGCGTCATCGTGGCTGGACCTGGTGGAACGGGCGGTGGCGGAGGGGATGGTCGGGGTGCTGCTGGCTGGCGACATCGTGGATGAGGAGAACCGCTACTTCGAGGCGTACGGACCGCTCGAGGCGGGGGTTCGGCGTCTGAAGGAGGCCGGCATCGCGCTCGTCGCGGTGGCGGGGAACCATGACCACGCGACGCTGCACGAGGTGGCCGCCGAAGTGGGGCAGGGGCACCTGGTGGTGCTCGGCCGGGGGGGCGCGTGGGAGCGGCATACGATCCGCGACGCGGAAGGGAAGGCGCTGGTCCACGTGGATGGCTGGTCGTTCCCGGAGTCGCGCTGGGGCGAGGACCCGACCGCGGGCTACGGTTTCGAGTCGCCGGCGGACGGCGCGCCCGTGGTGGGCCTTCTGCATTGCGACCTGGACGCGCGCGAAAGCCGGTACGCGCCCGTCGTCGGCCGCACACTCGCCGGGTCGGGCCCGGATGCCTGGGTGCTCGGGCACGTCCACAAGCCGCGGCTGGACGCGAGCGCGGGCGTGCCCATGCTGTATCCTGGCTCTCTGGCCGCGCTGGATCCGGGCGAGCCGGGGCGCCACGGCGGCTGGCTGCTGGAGACCGGCTGCGGGGCACCGGCGCGGTTCAGGCCCATCGCGCTGTCGCGGGTGCGGTACGAGGATGTGGACGTGGCGCTGGACGGAGTGGACGACGAGGCGGCCGTGCGCGCCCGGGTTGTGGGCGCGCTGCGCGAACGCCTCGACGCCGTGGTCGACGAGGGCTGCGGTCCACTGGAGATCCTCTCGTGTCGGCTGCGGCTCGGCGGCCGGACGCCGCTGCACCACCGTGTCTCCGCCGCCCTGGGTCGGATCGAGGACCTGGACCTTGCCGAGCGGCAGGGCGTCCGGCTCTCGGTCCAGCCCCGGTTCGACGACGACACCGCGCCCGCGCTGGACCTGGTCGAGCTCGCCCGGGGCAGCGACGCCCCGGCGCTCCTCGCCCGGCTCCTCCTCGCGCTGGAGGGGCGAAGCGACGCGGCCTCGCTGCTCGAAGGCGTGCTCGGCGACTGCCGCTCCGCCGCCGACCGCGTCCTGTCCCGTTCGCACTTCGCGGCCGTGGCGGAGGCGGAGTCCGGCGATGAGGGTGGAGGCGGGGTCGACCCGAGCGCGGCCCTCCGTCGCCAGGCATACCGGCTGCTCGACGAGCTGATGCGCACGAAGGCGGTGGCATGAGCGACGCGCTGCGGTTCCTCCGCCTGGCGGTGCGTCGCATGCCCGGGTTCCCGAGGGGCGGGCTGGTCCTGGACGGCCTGTCACCGGGGGTGACGCTGATCCACGGGGCCAACGCTTCCGGAAAGACCACGGCCGCCCGTGCGCTGCACGCCGCGCTCTGGAGCACTACCGCTCCCGATGGTGCGGCGCTGGATGCGCGTTTCGAGCTGGGGGGCGTGGAATGGCTGGTGGAGCTGGACGCCCCACGGGTGCGCTGGCAGCGGGACGCCAGGGACGCGGGCGCGCCGCCTCTGCCCCCGGCGAACACCCGCGACCGTTACTTCCTCTCCCTGCACGGCCTGCTCGCTGCCGACCAGGACGAGCGCGACCTCGCCGCGCGCATCCGCGTGGAGTCCGCCGGCGGCTACGACGTCGCCGGCGCGGCGGCCGCCCTCAGGATCCAGTCGGCGGGCGTTCCGCGCGGTCTGCACGGGGCGCTGCGAGCGGCGGAGGCGCAGCTCCGGGAAGCGCAGGCGAGGGAGTCGGCGCTGAGGCACGACGCGGCGGATCTCGCGCGGCTGAAGGAGGAGCACGCCTCGGCCCAGTCGCGAGCGGCGCTCGTGGAGCCGGCGCGCCGCGCGCTCGAGCTGGCGCACGCCCGCGATCAGCTCGCCGAGGCGGAGGCCCGGCTGGCCGGCTTCCCCGACGGCATGGGCCACCTGGACGGCCGCGAGCCGGAGCGGCTGAAAGCCGCCGCAGAGTCGGCCGCGGAGGCGGAGCGCGCGCTGGCCGCGGCGGAAGCGTCCGCGATCGCCGCGGCTCGGCAGCTCACGGAGGCGGGGCTGGGAGAGGAGGGTCTTCCGGGCGATGTCCTGGCCGAGATCGAGGCGCGGCTGGACCGTGCCCGCTCGCTCGAAGAGGCAGTCGCCCGCGACAGCGACGCCCTCGCCACCGCCCGCGCGGAGCGCGTTCGGTCCGGCGCGCTGCTGGGGATCGCCGAAGGCGCGGAGCCGCTGCCCGACGCGTCGGCCGCGGACGCCGAAGCGCTCGACGCGCTGCTCCGGCGGGCCCAGAGAGTGACGGAGCGGCGCGCCGCGCTGGACGAGCGGCTCCGCGTTCTCGGCACCGCTGGTGCCGCGGGAGCGGACGGGGAATCCGATCCTGCGGCCACGGACCCCGACCGGGTGTCGGAGATGGAGGACGCCGCGAGCGCGCTCCGCGAGTGGCTTCGGACCCCGGCGGCCGGCGGCGCGACGGAGCGCCGGCTGCGCGCCCTGGTGCTTGCGGCGGCGGTCGTACTGGGCGCCGCGGGAGCCGTCGCGTTTCTCCTGGGCATCCCGGTGCTCGGGACCCTCGCGCTGGTGGCCGGCATAGCCCTCCTCGTCCTGCGCCCCGCGAGCGGGGCCGACGACCGGAGCCCGCTCGAGCGGCGTGCAGAGCGGGCGGGCGAGGCGCCGGATGCGTGGAAGCCCGACCACGTCGAGGAGGCGCTGCGGCGGCTCGAGAAGCGCCTGGCGGCCGCGCGCCAGGCGGAGCGCCGCGCCGAGGGGATCGCCGCCCTGGAAGCGCTGCGCCCCGAGCTGGACCGGGACGAAGCGTCTCTCGCGGCGCAGCGGGATCGCGTGGCCGCAGCGCTGGGGCTCGCCCCCGTCGGCGACCTGGCCCTGCACCTGGCCGCCACTCGGCTCCGGGAGTGGGGCGCGGCCCGGACCGAGGAGGTGCGCCGTGAGGCCTCGCTGGCCGGCCACGCGGGCGCCCTGTCGGCGACGCTCGCCGCCGCCGCATCGCTCGCCGGGCCGTTCGCGCCGGCGGACGCGTGCAGCAGGGCCACCGGCAGCGCCGACGCGCTGTCGGCGCTGGCCAGGGAGCTGCGCGCGAAACGTGAGCTGCACACGGCCGCCATTGCCGCCCGCGACAGGGCCCGGGACGACCGGGATCGCGCCCTGGCCGCGAAGGAGGCCGCGGACCTGGCGCGCGCCGCGGTCTTCGAGGCCGCCGGGCTCCAGCCGGATCGGGAGCACGAGCTCCGCGCCCGCGCGGCGCAGGTCGGGGAGTTCCGGGAGGCCGAGCGCCTGGCGGAGCGGGCCCGCACCGCCGCTTCCCTGGCCGAGGCGCGACTGGCCGAGAGCGCGACTGGCCGGAGCGGCGCCGCCCGGAGGCGCGCCGCCAGGAGGAGCTGCGGCGGCCGTGCTGCTGGCCGCGGGTGGCGTCGCCTCGCTCGAAAGCTCTCTGCAGGAAGCGGTGGCCGCGCAGGCCGCGGCGGAGCGGCTCGGCACCCGCATCACGGAGATCCGGACGCGGCTCGCCGAGGCGCGTCGGAAGCACGACGTGGAGGAGGCGCTGGCGGAGGTGGCGAGGGCACGCGGCGCGCTCCGCGACCAGCGCGACGACGACGTGGAAGCCGAGATCGGCGTCACCCTGGTGGAGTGGCTGCGCGCCCACGCCACGGAGCACGGGCGCCCGGCCGTTTTCGACCGGGCGAGGGATCTGCTTTCGGAGATCACCCGCCACCGCCATGTGCTCGACCTGGGCGACGACGGGGCCTTCCGAGCCCGCGACACCGTGACCGGCCGCGGCTACGCGCTCGCCGAGCTCTCCTCCGGCACCCGGCTCCAGCTCCTGCTGGCCGTGCGCGTGGCGTTCGTGGAGACCATGGAGGCCGGCGCCGCGCTGCCGCTCCTCCTCGACGAGGTGCTCGCCAACTCCAATGACGCCCGTGCCGCCGCCATCATCGAGGCGGCCATCGCCCTCGCCCGGGGCGGACGCCAGGTCCTCTATTTCACCGCCCAGGCCGACGAGATCGCGAAGTGGCGGCGTGCACTGGAGGCCGCCCGGGACGTGGACTGGTGCGTCCGGTCGCTCGACGGCGCGGCTGGCGAAGCGCTCCCGCCGCAGTGGAGCGACTCCTCTCCCGAGCCGGTGCCCGCGCCCGGCGACCTCGACTACGACGGCTACGGCCGGCTCCTGGATGTGCCGCGGCTCGACCCGTGGGAGTCGGGGATCGGAGGGCTCCACCTCTGGTACCTGCTGGACGACGCGGCGGCGCTGCACGGGCTTCTCGCGCGGGGGATCAGGCGCTGGGGTCAGCTGGAGCGATTCCGCCGCATCGCCGGCGACGACGCCGATCCCGCCATGCGTCGCCTCCTCCTGCGCTCCGGCTCCGCCGCCGCCGTCTGCCGTCGGTTCCTCGAGCTGTGGGGTCGTGGCCGCGGGCGCCCCGTGGACCGGACCGCGCTCGTGGATTCGGGCGCCGTGTCGGACACGTTCCTGGACCGCGTCTTCGCCCTCTGCGACGAGGTCGACGGGGACGCCGGCGCGCTGCTGGCGGGGCTCGAGGACCGGAGGGTGGAGCGGTTCCAGTCGGGGAAGACGGAAGAGCTCCGGACGTGGCTGGGCGAGAACGGCTACCTGGACGACGCCGAGCCGCTCTCACCCGCGGAGATCCGGCTCACGCTCTCCGCGGAAGCGGATCGCATCGCCCCCGATCTCGATCCCGACGACCTCGACGCCCTCCTGGCCCGTCTGGTCCGCGGCCCCGCGGTGCCCGCGGGCTGACGCCCCTCCTCGCGGCGCGCGCGGGCTGACGCCCCTCCTCGCGGCGCGCGGCGGAGCGGGGCCGGCCGGGGGCCGCCCGACTCAGCCGGCCGTGCGCGCCAGCCCGACTGCGTACAGCGCGAGCTGGCGCCGGTATCGTCGGTCGCGGTCCGCGTCCCGCCGGGCGTCGGTCTTGAAGTCGACGATCGTCCAGCGCCCGGCGTCGTCCTGGAAAGCCAGGTCGATCACGCCCTCGAACAGCTCGCGCTCCGCCGGGGCGTCAACGCCCAGCGCCCCGGCTTCGGTCGCGTCCGCGGCGAACGCCAGGCGCGCCTCCACCAGCACGTGGCGAGCGCTCCGCACCCGCTCCCAGATCGCCGAAGCCCGGACCCGCTCCACCAGCGCGACCAGCTCTTCCAGCTCGGCCGGCTCGCCCGACGTCGGATCCACGGGCCGCTCGTGCTCCACCAGCGCCAGGCGACAGAGCCGCCTGAGCCGCTCGCCGTCCCGGCCCCGGCCGGCCGCCTCCAGCGCCCGGTGCACGGCGCTCCCCCAGCCGGAGCCCCGGGGCGCATGCCTCGCGCTCTCCTCGGCCCCGCCCAGATAGAGGATCTCGACCTGCGGGAGATCGCCGCCGGCCGGCTCGGGATCGCGCGTCACCGCGTCCGCGCCCTCCCCGTGCACCCGCGCGGTGACGGACCGGGCGTGGTACGACGGCTCTGCCAGGCGCTCACGGTCCGCCGTCGCCTGCTCGATCCGGCCCCGGATCGTCGACGCGTCCTCCGCCAGCGGCTCGCGGGGCGCCGGCGGAAGGAGCGGCGGCTCGATCTCCGTGGCCAGCGCGGGATCATCCAGCGTCTGGTGCAGTGCGCTCCAGCAGGAATCGAATTCCGTGCGGTCGCAGCGCGCGACCACCAGCTCCTCCCTGGCGCGAGTGGCCGCGACGTACAGGAGCCGATCGTCCTCGGCCGCGGTGAACGGGGATTCGGCGTCCCAATGGTCCGGCCACGCCATCGGCGCAGCGAGGGTGCGGTCGCCTCGCTGCGTCGGGTCGGTGATGCGCAGCCAGCCTACCGCCCGACCCGTCCCGTCGCGGGTGACGTGCCGCGTGGGCGCCGGCGTGTCGAGCTTCGCCGGATAGGCCAGGATCACGACCGGCGCTTCCAGACCCTTGGCCTTGTGCAGGTTCATGACCCGCACCGCGCCGGTCTCGCCGGGGACGAGCGGCGCGTCCGCCTCCTCGCCCAGCGCCGACTCGAGCACCTCGATGGCTTCGCTCAGCGACGTGGCCCCGTCGCCGGCCGCCACGCGCAGGGAGTCCAGCGCGTACACCACCGCGCCCGCCCGCGTGGCCCCGAGCTCGCCCGCGGCCGCCCACGGCAGGATTCCCAGCTCGTCCACGAGGGCGGCTACGGCGATGTCGGCGGGGTGCCGTTGGCTCGTCCGCCAGAAGCGCTGGAGGGTGCGGAGCGCGTCCCCCGCGGGGCCGGACCCGGTCTCACCGGTGAACGACACGCGCCCGCCGGCGCGCACGTGGTCGAGCAGCTGCTGGTGGGAGAGGCCGAAAAAGAGCCCCTCGAGCACGGCCAGCGTGAGCACGGGGTCGCCCGGATCGGCGAGCGCCCGCAGGAGCAGCAGCAGCTCGTGCAGCTCCTCCTCCGCGCCCACGCCGGCGCCCGTCACCTGGACCGGCACCCCGCGGGCCTCCAGCGCCCGCGCGTACGTGGCCAACTCGCTCTTCCGGGTGGCCAGCACCATGAAGTCGCTCGCGCGACGCTCGCCCGAGTCCACCCGAGACCGGATCCAGGACGCCAGCCGCGCCGCGTCCGGCTCCGCTACCCGCGGGCCGCTGAAGCCTCCCCGCCCGGGGTCGGATTCGAACCGGTACCAGAAGACGCCCTCGGAGGCGGACGATCCCGGCCGCACCCGCAGCGGGGCGAACGCGGCCTGGTGCTCCGTCTCCGCCGGCGGGAAGCGCGTCTCGAACGCGCGGTTCACGAACGCCTCGATCGGGGACCGGGAGCGGAAGTTGGTGGTGAGCAGCAGCACGTCCCCGAAGCCGCGGAAGCCCCGCTTCACCTGGTTGTAGACCCCAATGTCGGCGCGGCGGAAGCGGTAGATGCTCTGCTTCGGGTCGCCCACCACGAAGAGCGCGCCAGGCCGCGGCGTCAGCGCCTGCCACGGCACGCGCGCCCCGTCTCCGCCGGAGCTCGCCGGCGGCTCCGACGACAGCAGGAAGAGGATCTCCGCCTGGACCGGGTCCGTGTCCTGGAACTCGTCCACCAGCAGCCACCGGTACCGCTCCCCGAGCGCCCGCCTCGCCTCCGGATTCCGACGCAGCAGCGCGGCCGTCCGCACCAGGAGGTCCTGGAAGGTCAGCTGGCCGAGCCGGAGGCGATCCTCCTCGTACGCCCCCGCCGCCGCGCGGGCGAAGCGGATCGCCACGCGGTAGCGCGCCGCCCACCACGTCCGGAGCAGGCGGTGTGCGCGGCCATCCTCCGAGCAGAAGTCGGCCCACGCTTCCCGGAGCGCCTTGGCCGCGCGTTTGCCCTCGGGCTCGTCCGACCAGCGCTTCTGCGTCAGGCGGTTCGGGGACTGGACGGCGTACTCGAGCGCGTCCAGGAACGCCACGTCCGAGCCCCACCCGAGCACGAACCGCCGAAACTTCAGCGTCCGGACCTTCTGCTGGAGCGGGTCCCAGCCATCCGGGTGCTCCACAGCGGGGAGGAGCGCGAGCGATCGGTCGTGGAGCTGCTCCAGCTGGCGGCGCACCGCGTCCACCTCGGCCGCCCGCGGCGCGGGCGAGGCGGGTGCCGGGAAGGAGACGTCCGGGTTCCCGCTCAGCTCGCGGAACGCCCCGCTCAGCCGCGCCGGCGTCAGTCCGTGCGCGGCCAGCGCGGCAAGAAGGCGCGACCCGTCGCGGGCCGCGAGGCGGTCGAGGAATCGGGTCCAGCTCTCCGCCCGCAGGCGGTCCTCATCGGTGCCCGAGACCTCTTCGAACTCCGGCGGCACGCGGGCTTCCAGCGGCCGCTCGCGAAGCAGCCGCGCACAGAAGGCGTGGATCGTCCCCAGGAAGCACCGGTCGATGGAGTCCAGCGCCGCGCCAAGCCGCGCCGCTTCTTCGGCATCCTCCCGCTCCCGGGCCTGCCGGTACGCCGCCTCCAGCCGCTCCTGGAACCGCTCCCGAAGCTCCGCCGCCGCCTTGCGCGTGAACGTGACGGCGGCCATCTGCTCGACATCCCGCCCCGCCCGCACCAGCGCCACCATCCTCGCCACCATGGACGCCGTCTTCCCCGAGCCCGCGCCGGCCTCCACCAGGAGATTGGCGTCCAGGTCGCCCGAGATCCGGTCCCTCGCCGCCTGGTCGGGCGGCGCCCACGGGGTCGTCGCCCCGGCCGGCGCCGCCACGTTCACCCCCGTACCATGCCCGCTCATCGCCCGGCCCCGTGCTCGGCCCGCAGCTGCACCAGCGGCGCGTACTCGGGCGAGGACTCCGCGGCACTCTTCGCCCAGGCCGCCCGCGGCGACGTCACGCCGCCCCAGTCGTCCCGCGCCACCCTGCACGCCGCCGCGTAGTCGCAGTACTTGCAGTCACCCGAGTCGGTGGTGGGAAGGAAGCGGCCGTCGCGGGCCAGGTCCAGGAGCGCGGCAATCACGTCGAGCCCCGGTTCCAGGACTGCCCTCGGGTACAATGTCACGTGGTTCTCTCCGGCGGTGGTGGGGAAATGGTACTCCATCACTTTCACCCGCCGGTCCGGCTCCAGCTGCTCCACGGCCAGGGAATAGAGGAGGTGCTGAAGGCGGCGCCCGCCGTCGAACGGCCGCTGCGCCCGATAGCGGTTCCCGCGACCGGTCTTGTAGTCGACGACCCGCAGCCCGCCGTCCTCCAGCGCGTCCACCCGGTCCACCCGGCCCCGCAGCCGGAGCCGCCCGCCCGGGACCGCGATCTCCACCTCGCCGCGCGAAGCGGCGTCGCCCGGCGGGCCGAACGCGAGCTCGGTCCACAGCACGCTCGGGCGCTGCTGAAGGAGCATGGTCGCGAACGAGAGCACGTCCGCCTCCAGCGCGTCCGTTTCCGCGCGCAGCACCGTCTCGCTCGGCGCCGGCAGCCTGCGCAGCGTGTCCCGGATCTCCTGGTGCAGCACCGCCACGGCGCTCCGCGCCAGCGAGGGGTCCGTGTAGTCCGCGTCCCGTCCCGCCTCCGCCACCGTCCGTTCGTAGACCGTGTGGAGCAGCGAGCCGCGCTCCAGCGCGTCGAGCCACATCTCCGGGTCGTACGCCGGGTCCCGCACCGCCCGCGCGTCCAGGACGTACCGGTAGAAGTACTGGAGCGGGCATTTCCCCAGCGTCTCCAGTCGGGACGCCGAGTGGACCGTGTCGCCGGTGCGCGGATCCAGCCCCGGCGACGGCGACACCAGCCCGTCCCACGCCGTGGGCGACGCGGACGCCCGCGCTTCCGCCGCGCGCAGCCCCCCGTCCAGACCGGGGTGCAGCGCCCGCACGGCCTTCGTGCCGTCCCGGTGCGGACCGCCCGGCGCCGCCAGCGCGCCCAGCCACACGTCCGACCCGTCCAGCGCGCCGTCCGCCGGGACCGCGCACGCCAGGCCGCCGAGCCGTTCGCGGAGGTCGTCGTACGAGAGCGACGGATCGCCCTCCCTCAGGCGGAGCGCCTGGAGCAGCTCCGGCGCGGGGGCGATCACCCGCCCCTCCGTCATCTCCCACGCGGCGTACGACAGCGTCACCTCGCCGCGCAGCCGGGCCAGCACCGCCGCCAGCGCGTGACGCCCTTCCGTGAGCCGCTCGGCAGTCGTCGGCAGCCCGAGCGCCGCCCGATCGCCGTCGGGGAGCAGCGGGTCGGCCGCGCCGGCCGTGGCCGCGCCCGCGGCGAGCCCCACCACGAACGTGTGCGGCCGCGCCGCCAGCCCCCCGGCGGCGAGGTCGCTGAGGTGCACGCTCCCGGGCGCGGACGTCCACGACGTGAGCCGTCCGCCCTCCGTCCCCGGCGCGACCCGCGTCCGCAGACGGGCCCGAAGCATGGTCGCGGCCGCTCGCCAGGACGTTTCCCGGGTCAGCGCCGACCGGGCGCGCTCGAGCCGCTCCACCAGCACCAGCCGCGCGGCCTCTTCCACGGCGTCGCCGTGCGGGACCCGCTCGAGCAGCGCGAGCAGGCCGCCCGCAAGCGCGCTCGACGAGGTCCGGGTCGTCTCCACGGCCTGCCGGTCCTCGAGCCGCGGCGTGGCGGACAGGATGGGCTCGAGGAGCGTGCGCAGCGCCCCGAGCTCCGCCCGCTCACGAGCCAGCGCCTCCACCGCCGCATCCGCGTCCCCGTCCCCTGCGCCCGGCCGCGCCGATTCCGCGGCGCTCCACGCCCGGTCGAGGGCGGCCATGTAGCGGTCGTACCCCCAGCCGATGCGGAGCCGGCGGAGTCGACGGGCGAGGGCCACGCCCGAAGGCCGGGTCGCCCGCGCCGCGTCTTCCGAACCGGCCTCGCCGTCGGCCTCCCCGTCGGGGGCGGCGATGTCACCCGTTTCCAGCAGATGCCGGATGACCTCTGCCGGGAACGCGTCCGACAACCACCGGAAATACGCCTCCGCCACGCGCCCGACGCGCGTGCGGCGCGCGTCCAGCCCGGCCGAAAACGTGACAGGGATTCCCAGCCGGCGGGCCAGGCCGTCCAGCGCGTTCCCGTACACGTCCGCATCCGTTGCGACGATCTCCACGCGATCCCAGGGGATCCCCGCGGCGACCACCCGCCGCAGCACCTCCCGCACTTCGTCCGCGGGCGTCGCGGCGGCGAACAGGTGCAGCCCGCCCGGCAGGCCGTGGGAGTCCAGGTCGGGCGCCAGCGCCCCGCCGCGCTCGCGCTCGTGAAGCCACGACAGAGCGCCCACGGGCTCCGGGGCCGCCGCCCATACGCGGCCAACCGGGGGCTCCAGCCCCAGCGTGTCGTCCGTCTCCAGCACCTGCGCGCCGTGGCCCATCAGCCGGGCGTACAGACGCCCCGCGACACCATGTGCGTCGAGGCCGGGGAGCAGGTACACACGGGACCCGGCCAGGCCGTCCTGGCCCGGCAGCGCCAGGGCGTCGGCGGACCTGGCCAGCAGCGCCGGCCCGTCCACCAGCGACCCGGCCCGGAGTCCGGCTTCGTAACGCTCCAGGACCCTCGCCAGCAGCCCGATCCGGGCGTCGCCTGCACGCGCGCGCCGTAGCGCGGCCGGCGTCAGCCCTGCCGCACGGAGAGACTCCACGCTGCGCCGCATCGGGTCACGGTACGCCGCCGGGACCTCCCGCAGGAACGGCCTGGCGCCCCCCGCCGCCTCCGCCTCGTCGATGGCGACGTCCGCCACGGCCATGAGATCGAACGCGTCCGCCGTCCGGAGGCCCTCTCCGGCGAGCGTGTCGCCCACGATCGAGAGCGCCAGCTGCCGCGGCGACAGCGGCTCCCAGCCCAGCCACGCCACGCCGGAGAGGGCCAGGGAGCGCAGCAGCTCGCGTCCCTGGGCCGGCGATTCGCACACGAGCAGCTTCCGCTCGTGCGGATGCGCTTTCGAGGCCAGCGCCAGCGAGCGCAGGAGGACGGGGAGGTGGTCGGCATGGGTGTCCATGGGCCGAAAGTTATCGCATCCCTGTGACAGCGGCAGGGCGTCGCGGCCTTCGGCTCGACGATCCCCTCGTCCTGCCGATCCTGAAAGGCAGGATGGATCCCATGTTTCCGATCAACCTCATGAGCGGGACGCCCGCGCAGGCCGACGGAATCCGAAGGGGCCCCCGGTCGCCCGGGAGCCCCTCGGTCCTGCCGACGGTTCGAGCTGCGAGGGCGTCGTCCCCCGCCCCCGCCGCTACATGGCGCCTACCGCTTTCGCCACGTTGATCCGACCCCTGCCGTAGAACGGCGTGTTGCCGCCGCCGATCGGGTCGGCCGAGTTGCGGATGTACGCCCGCACCCGCGCCGGGTTGCGGCCCACGTCTTCCACCGCCAGCGCGGCCAGCCCGGAGACGTGCGGGGCGGCCTGGCTGGTGCCGGCAACGCCGAGATAGTAGAGACCGGTCTGGCACACCGGGATGGCGAGGCTCGTCTGCGGACAGAGAGCGTACACCCAGTCACCGCCGCCCCCGCCGGGCGCCGCCACGTCGATGGCAGACCGGCCGTAGTTGGTGTAGCTGGCCGGCTCGTCATTGGATCGCGTCGCGGACACGCAGATCACGTGCGTCGCGTTGCAGTACATGTCGAACAGCAATGGGGCGTGCAGGAAGACCGGGTTTTCTTCCTCGTCCTCCCCGACCGGCACGAGCTCCCGGTCCAGGTCAATGGCGTCATTGCCGGCGGACACCACCACCGTGACGCCTCGCTGCGCCGCGTAGTTCATGAGGCGGTTGTAGGCTGCGACCGCGCCCGGATAGACGGCTTTCTGAAACGGCCCGCCCAGGCTCATGTTGATCACGTCGGCGCCATTGTCGATGGCGTAGAGGATGCCCTGGAACACGCCGTGGCAGCCGCCCAGCACGCTGCACACCTTCACCGACATGAGCATCGTCCCGGACGTCACCCCCGCGAACCGCGACGCATTGCTCGCCACCTGCGTGGCCACGTTGGTGCCGTGGAAGTGCAGGTCCGTGCTCGGATGGCGCTCTGGCCAGTAGAGCGCGGTCAGGGAGTCGTCCTTGGGCTCGAACGAGGCCGAGCGGGACAGGTCCACCCGGCCCACCAGGTCCGGCAGCAGGTAGTCGATCCCCGTGTCCAGGATCGCGACCGTCACGTCCGACGACCCCAGGCGCCCCGCCGCCCACGCCTGTTCGGCGTGGATCTGGCTCATGTTCCATTGGGCGTCGTAGTAACGCGCGGTGGTCGGATCCGCTGCGCTCTGCGGGCCCGCCGCCCGGGACGGCGCCATCGCCTCCACCGCCGCCGGCCGGCCCACCGCCGCCGGCTCGATCAGCTGGAACTCAATGTCCGGCGCCACGTACTGCGCTTTCACCCGCTCCTGGAGCTCGGTCGCCGCGGCGTCGTCCAGCCCCTCCACGAGCGCCACGCCGATTCGGTGGTTGAGCAGGACCTTCCCGCCGAGCGAGGCGACCGTCGCCTCGAAGTCCTTCGGGGCCTTCTTGCTGAACACGACGAGGTGCCGCGGGCCGATCTCGGGAGCCCCGCCTGGCAGCGTCAGCCGCGCTGCCGAGGCGTCGGCCGGCTTCAGGGCCGGCTCCACGACCGTCGCCGTATCCGAGCACGCGGCCGCCGCCACGGCCATCGTGGCCGCGGCGATCCACTTCCGGTACACCATGGGACTGCTCCTCGAACAAGGGTGTCTCGCCGACCTCGCGGGCAGGGGAGCGCGCGGGAGAGAGGCCGCCCCGGGGATAAGGGGTAGACGATGATTCACTTTCCGTCGCGGCAGTGCAACTCCCTCGTGTCCGACGCGGCGACTCGACACTCGTCCTGCCAACCCCCTTCCGTGTCGTGAATCTGGAATTCGGTGCCCGTGGCGCCCTATCTTGGCCCCCATGCCCCTTTCCGATCTCTGGACCCGTCTGCGCCGGTCCCATCTGATCCAGGTCCTCGTCCTCTATCTCGGCGCCTCGTGGGGCCTGCTCCAGGTCACCGAGTCGATCGCGGACGCGATCGACCTGCCCGCGTGGGTCGTGCCCCTCGTCCTGATCCTGCTCCTGGTGGGCCTCCTCATCGTGGCGGGCACCGCCTGGGTGCTGTCCCACCCGCTCCAGCGCGAGCGGGCGGCCACGAACGAGGTGCCCGAGCCGTGGGAGATCGACTTCCGCGACTTCGGGCGTTCCGTGCGCGCGGGCCGGCTGCCGCACCTGACGTGGGCGAGGGCGTTCACCGGCGGCATGGCGGCGCTCACGCTGACCGTCGGGCTGGCGGGCGGCTACGTCCTGTTCCGCGGCGACGGCGTTGGTCCCCACAGGACGGAGCTGGAGGACACGGCCGCCCGCGGCATCGCGGTCCTCCCGTTCTCGGCCCGCGGCGTGGGGGATGACGAGCTGTGGGGGGACGGGCTGGTGGACCTCCTGAGCACGAACCTGGACGGCATGGGCGGGCTGCGGGCGATCGACAGCCGCACCGTCCTGGCGCGCTGGCGGGAGCGCCGGGGCGACGCCGCCGGCGACCTCTCCGGCGTGCTCGCCGTCGCGGCTTCCGCGGGTGCCCACTTCGCCGTGACCGGCTCGGTCGTGGGCGTCGGCGACCACGTTCGCGTCGCGGCCCACCTGTACGACGTCGACTCCGCGGAAGAGCTGGGGTCCGGCGCGGCCGAGGGCGCCCGGGACAGCGTGCTCACGCTGGTGGACGGGCTCTCCGTCGATCTCCTGCGCCAGCTCCTGGCGCGCGAGCAGATCGGCGACATCCCGGAGCGCACGCTGGCCAGCGTCACCACGGCATCGGTGCCGGCGCTGCGCGCATACCTGCGCGGCGAGGCCGCGAACCGTCGCGCGGATTTCGGCGTCGCAGCGGCGGCCTACGAGCAGGCGCTTTCGGCAGACTCCACGTTCGCGCTGGCGGCGGCTCGCCTCGCCACCGCGTACGGATGGATGCAGCAGCGCGGCGCCGCCGACGCGCTCCGGATGATGGGGCTGGCCGCGCGCCACACCGACCGGCTGCCCGCGCGGGACGCGGCGCTGGTCGGGGCCTACGACGGCGCGCTCCACGAGGGCGACCCGGAGGCCCTCCGCACCCTCGAGGACCTGGCCGTCGCCTACCCGGACGACCCGGAGGCCTGGTACATGCTGGGCGAGGCCCGCTACCACCTGGGCCCGATGATGCTGATCACGGCGGCGTCGGCGGCCAACGCGTTCGAGCGTGCCATCCGCCTCGATTCCACTTACGCGCCGGCCTACATCCACGCCATGGAAGTGCGCATCGGCGAGGGGCGCGACTCGGCGCGCGTCGCCCGTTTGCTGGACGCGTACGCCGGTGTGGCCGCCGCCGACACGCGCCTGGCGTCGCTACGCCTGGCGTTCAGGGCGGCGTTCGCCGCCGACCCCGCAGCCGTCGTTGCGCGCCTGGACACGCTCGAGCCCGGTCAGGTCGCCTACGCGATCGGCGACCTCTTCCGCGGGGGCGCCCGCAACGCCCGCGCGCTCTACGCCATCGCCGATCGCCTTGCCGGAGATCCGTCGCTGGCCGCGGCCGGCCCGGACGAAGTCCGCCGCGCCCGGGCGACCCTCGCCGCCGAGACCGGGCGCATCGAGCGTGCGGAACGCCTGGCCGCGACTGCCGACCCGGCCACCAGAGCTGCCGTTGCCAGCATCATCGCCGTGGAATACGGCTTCTCCCTTCCGCGTGATCTCGAGGATGCGGTGCTGGCGCCGGAGCCGGGTGTGGCACCACCGGTGCTCCTGGATGCTGCGCTCGTCGCTCTGACCGTCGGCCGGGAGCGCGATGCAGAGCGCCTCGTCGAGCGACTTCGGCGCTATCCCGGCGCGAGCGCCGACACGACGTTCGACGCCTTCGTGCCCGCGGCGCTCCAGGCCATCGAAGGCTTCAGCGCCTGGAAGGACGGGCGGCTCACCGAAGCTGCGCAGCGCCTGGAGGCCGTCCGCCTCGCCACCATCGGCTTCGGACCGACCGAGCAGGTCAACGCCTACGCTCGCCTGTGGCTCGGCGCCATACAGGCCGCGCTCAGGCACCATCAGCGAGCGCTCGTGTATCTCCAGTCGACCCGATCGGGGGCTCGTGCGCTCCTCCTCGCCGGTGAATCGCTCGAGATCCTCGGCCGCGACGACGAGGCGCGTTCCGCCTACGCCGACGCCCTCCACGTATGGATCGACGCCGACGTGGGCTTCTCGCCCGCCGACCGCGCCCGCCGAGGCCTCAAGCGGCTCAGCGAAGACAGCTGACGCTCGCCCCTCGGCTCGCTTTCGAGCGCCCGCTGAGCGCGCTGTCGTGCGGCCGCGACGCGGCCCGTCGAGCGGTCGCGCGAACCGCTCCCTGCCGCCGACCCACTTGCTTCCACCCACCCCCCGTGCAACTTTACACAGCCCCTAGAAATCCCCATGGCTCTCCAGCCCCCTGATCGCTTGCCCCCGAGCCCTGATCCCCGTCTCGTCCGTCTCTTTGCCGAGCTGAAGCGCCGCCGCGTGTTCGGCTCCGGCGCGGCGTACATCGTCGCGGGCGCCCTGGTCATCGAGCTGTCCGGCGCCATCTTCGACGCGCTCCTCCTCCCCGCGTGGGCCACCCGGCTGGTCACCGTCCTCCTGATCCTCGGATTCCCGGTGGTCATCGTGCTGGCGTGGTTCTTCGACGTCAGCGCCGCCGGGTTCACGCGCAGCGACCCCGCCCCGGCACGGCGCGGCTCCGGCTCCGGTATGGACCGCCGCGCTCCGGGCGACCTGGCGGAAGCGTTCCGCCGGTCGGGCGGCGTGGTCGTCCCCGAGGCGCCCCTCCGGCGCCGCCGCTCCCTGGGCCTGGCGGGCGAGGACGGCGCCGGAGCGGGGGCCACGGATGGGTCGGCGGGCGACGCCGCGGGCGACGACGCCGGGACCGCGCCGGAGGCGGGCGCCGGGGCGCACGGCGGCGCCGCCGCAATGGACCCCGAGCGCGTCCGCCAGGCCACGCTCGGGCACGTCCGCCACGAGCTCCGCACCCCGATCAACGGGATCATCGGCTACTCCGAGATGCTGATGGAGGACGTGGACCAGCCGGGGCTGGTGGAGGACCTGCAGCGGATCCGCGAGTCGGGGCACCGCCTCCTCGACCGCGTGGACGCCCTCCTCCGCCCCGAGCGCCTCCCGCCCGGAGCCCTCGACGACCTGGGCGCGTTCGCCGCGCAGGTGGAAGTCGACCTGCGCACGCCCATCAACGCGGTGGTCGGCTACGCCGAGATGCTGATCGAGGACTGCGACGAGCCGGGCCGCGAGCATCTCCGCCCCGACCTCCAGCGCATCCTCGACGCCGCCCGCCGGCTCCTCGCCGCCAGCGGCGACATCGTGGGGATCGCCGCCGCCGGCCGCGCGGACGCCGCCGACACCGCCGGGTCCGCGTCGTCTTCGGCCGCGACGCTGGCGGCGAGCGCCGCGCTCACGCAGGGGGTGCTGGCGAAGATCCGCCCGGTGTCGCCCGGCGAGACGGGAGCGGAGGGGGAGGGCCGGCTGCTGGTGGTGGACGACAACGAGACCAACCGCGACCTCATCTCCCGGCAGCTCGCCCGCTGCGGCTACATCGTCGCGACCGCGGAGAACGGGAGGGCGGCGCTGGACCTGATGGACGCGCAGTCGTTCGACCTGGTGCTGCTCGACATGATCATGCCGGTCATGGACGGCGTGGAGACGCTCCGGCGGATCCAGGCGTCCGAGCGCCACGGCGCCACGCCGGTGATCATGCTCTCCTCGCTCGACGAGGCGGACAGCGCCGTCCGCTGCATCGAGATGGGCGCCGCAGACTACCTGGCCAAGCCGGTCCAGCCCACGCTCCTCGAGGCGCGCATCGCCGCCGCGCTCGACCTGCGCGAGATGCGCCGCCGCGAGGACGCGTATCGCAAGCGCATCGCTGCCGACTACGACCTCCTCGACCGCCTTCTGCGCGGCACGTTCGCCGACGTGGTGCTCGAGCGTGTGCTGGCCGGCGACCTCGACATCTGCCACAGCTGGGCCAATGCGGCGGTGGTGGCGTGCCGGCTCCCCGCCGACCTCCGCCCCGTTCCCGGCGCGGACGCGCCCGAGCGCGTGGCGGGGCTGCGCGAGATCCTCTCCCGCTTCGAGGAGGTCGCCCGCACCCACGAAGTGGACGCGGTGGTTTGGCGACCCGACGGCTTCGTGGCCGTGGTCGCCGGGACCGGCGACGCCCGGGACGCCGCCGCCGATGCGGCCCGGCTCGCCCTCGCCACCGTGGCGGCTCTGGACGGTGTGGCCGCGAGGCTGGCGCTGCACTCGGGCGATGTCGTGGGCGGCGTCGTCGGGCGCGACCGGCCGCGCTTCGAGCTCTGGGGCGAGGCCGTGGACGCGGCAGCCGCGCTGGCGGCCACGGCTTCGCCGGGAAGCGTGCTGGTCACGCCGGCGGCCCACGCGCTGGTGCGCGAGCGTTTCCGCCTGGAGCCGAGGGGCGTGGTGAACGTGCCCGGGAGCGGGCAGACGCGAGTGCACGCCCTCGCCGGTGAGGTCGAGGACGAGAGCGCGCCGGTGCGGAAGGAGATCGCCGGCCGATAGCGCCGGCACCGGCCGGGGTCAGGCGGTGGAAACGTCCCCGATCAGTGCTTCGATCTTCCCCAGCAGCCGCTTCAGCTCCACCGGCTTCGTGTCGAAATCGTCGCAACCCGCCGCCCTCGCCTTGTCCTCGTCCCCCGACATGGCGTGCGCTGTGAGCGCGATCACCGGGATGGCCGCCGTGGAGGGATCCTCCTTCAGCGCGCGCGTGGCCGTCCATCCGTCGATCACGGGAAGACTCATGTCCATCAGCACGATGGCCGGGTCCTCCGTCCTTGCCATGTCGACGCCCTGCTGCCCGTCCGTCGCGATCACCACGTCGTAGCCGCGCTTGATCAACCGCCGCGACAGCATGTCGCGGTTCATCTCGTCGTCTTCCACCAGCAGGATCTTCGGCACTACGTCTCCTTCTGTTTCAGGGGGTTCGCTTCATGTGCCACTTCGCGCCGCGACCGCCCGCCGGTCCGGCGCAACCAGGATCCGGAGCGCATCCAGCAGCGCTCTGGTGCCCATCTCGTCCTTGCTGAAAACGCCAGCCACCGAGCCGTTGAGTCTCGCCCGGTCCTCGCGCGTCAGGTCCTTCGCCGTGATCACCACCACGGGCACGTCCCGCCACTCCGGCCGCAGCCGGAGCGCTGCGGTGAACTCGAAGCCGTCCATGGCCGGCATCAGCAGGTCCAGAAGGACGAGCTGCGGCTCGACTTCCGCCATGGCCTCGAGGGCGACGCGGCCGTTCTCCGCCAGCGCCGGCTCGAAGCCGCCCTCGCGGACCAGCCGCGCCAGGCGATCCCGGTCGGCGGGGTCGTCGTCCACCACCAGCACGCGCGCGCCCGCGGCCGGGCACAGCCGCTGCAGCACCGCCGCCAGCCGCGCCGGCTCCACCGGCTTCGTCATGTAGTCGGCCGCGCCCAGGGAGAAGCCCAGGCTCTGCTCGTCCACCATGGTCACCATGATGACGGGGATCTCGGCCAGGGACGGCTCCTGCTTCAGCGCGCTCAGGACTTCCCATCCGTCCATTCCGGGCATGAGCACGTCCAGCAGGATCGCATCCGGCCGCGCCACTCTCGCCCGCTCCAGACCCGACGGGCCGTCCAGCGCCGCGTCCACCCGGTACCCCTTCTTCGTCAGCGCCCGCTGGAGGAGGTCGTGGACGTGCGGGTCGTCGTCGATCACCAGGATCGTCCCGGCCGAGCCCGTCCCGACGCTCTCGGGCACGCTCTCCTCCGCTTCCGGCTCCGGCACCTCGCGCGCGAGGCGCACCGTGAACGTGGTCCCTTCGCCAGGCACGCTGTCCACCGTGATGTCCCCGCCCATCATGCGCGCGAAGCGCCGGCTGATCACCAGGCCCAGGCCCGTTCCCCCGTACTTGCGGGTGGTCGAGGCATCCGCCTGCGTGAACGCTTCGAACAGGCGCGCCATCTGGTCCGCGGTCATCCCGATCCCGCTGTCGCCCACGCTCATGACCACGTCGTCGCCGTCCACCCGGGCGCTCAGTGTGACCCTCCCGCCTTCGGTGAACTTCGCCGCGTTCGAGAGCAGGTTCAGCAGGATCTGCCGGATCTTGGTCACGTCCGCGCGCATGCTCCCGAGATCCGGCTCCAGCTCGACCACGAGCCGGTTCCCGTTCTTCGCCACCAGCGGCGCCACAGTGGCCTCCACCTCGCCCACGAGATGCGCGAGGTCGAAGGTCTCCAGATACAGCTCCGTCTTCCCGGCTTCGATCTTCGACAGGTCGAGGATGTTGTTGATCAGGGCGAGCAGATGCTTGCCCGCCGCGGAGATCTTGCCCAGGTCGACCGCCAGGCCGTCAGCGCCGTCGTCCTCCGCATCCTCCAGGAGCATCTCGCTGTAGCCGATGATGGCGTTCAGCGGCGTGCGGAGCTCGTGGCTCATGTTCGCCAGGAACTGGCTCTTCGACCGGTTGGCGGACTCCGCGTCCCGCCTCGCCTGCCGCAGCTCCGAGACGTCGTGGTACATCGCGATGTACCCGACCGGCTCCCCACGAACGAGCACCGGGATGGAGAACAGCTCCACGTCCACCGGCCGACCGTCCTTGCGGCGCCGCTGACCGAACCCGTGCGCCACGTTCCCCGCCAGCGTGAGCTGCGTGTAGTCCGCCGCCTCCGATGCCGTCTGCTCCGTGGCCACCAGGTCGTCCAGGTACGCGCCCACCACCTCGCCTTCCTCGTAGCCGAACAGCTCGAGGAAGGCCGGGTTGCACGACTGCACGCGGAACTCAATGTCCAGGTTCGCCACTGCCACGGGGTTGTTGCTCACCAGCGCGGCGTAGTAGCGCTGCGCCGCCTCGTACAGGCGAGCGTTCTCGATGGCGATCGCCGCCTGCGGGCCGAACAGGTTCAGCAGCTGGACGTCCCCCTCGCCGAACGAACGCGAGGCGTCCGAGTGCACTGCGGCGACGACGCCCACCAGCCGGCTCCCGACCAGCAGCGGGATTCCGAGGACGCCCTGGACGGACGACTGGTCGTACGACCGCGCCCGCCCCTCCCACTCCTGGTAGCGCGGGATGATGAGCGGCTCCTTGCTTCGCGCCACGTGGCCCATCACGCCGCTGTCCATGGAGATGCGCGTGCCCACCGCGTTGTGCTCCATGCCGTGGCTCGCCGCCACGAGCAGCCCGGCGCGGGCGTCATCGTAGATGGCCAGCTCCCCGCCCGCGCACCCCAGCAGCTTCACTGCCCGCTCCAGCACGCCCTGGAGCACGGGCTCCAGCTCGAGCTCGCCGACCATGTCCCGCGTGGTCTCCAGCAGCGCCCGCTGCTCTTCCGCCCGCCGGTGCTCCGACTCGAACAGGCGCGCGTTCTCGATGGCGACCGCCGCCTGCGGCGCGAACAGCTCGATCAGCCGCAGCTCCTCCTCGCCGAACTGCCGGTCCGCGTTCGATTCCACCACCGCGATCACTCCCACCAGCCGCTCGCCGATCTGGAGTGGGGCAGCGAGCACCGTCTGGACCTGGTCGTTCGCGTACTTCTGCGAACGTCCCGCCCACTCCTGGTAGCGCGGGATGATCATGGGCTCCTGCGTCACCGCCACGTTCCCCATGGCGCCCTCGCCCATGTTCATGTGCGTGTCGATGCTGTCCACGACCATGTTGTGACTCGCCGCGATCACCAGCTCGTTGGCCGCTTCATCGTAGATCGCCAGCTCGCCGCCCGTCACGCCCAGCAGCTCCACCGCGCGCACCAGCACCTCGTGCAGCACGCGGCCAACCTCCAGCTCGCCGGAGAGCGCCCGCAGCGTCTCCAGCAGCGCCCGCTGCTCCTCGGTCCGGCGCAGCTCCGCGGTATACAGCCGCGCGTTCTCGATGGCGATCGCCGCCTGAGACGCGAACAGGTTCAGCAGCCGCAGGTCGGACTCCCCGAACTCGTGGCGCGGGTCCGAGTGCACGCCGGCAATGGCGCCCACGAGACGGTTCTCGATGAGCAGCGGCGCCACCATGACCGCCTGCACGGGATCGAGGGCGTACTGCCCCGAGCGCCCCGCCCACTTCTGGTAGTTCGGGATGATCACCGGCTCGTGCGTCTCGGCGACCCGGCCCATCGCGCCCTCACCGAGCGCCATCCGCGTCCCGGTCGAGTCGCTCCCCAGGTTCAGGCTTGCGACCACCACCAGCTCATTCGCCGCCCTGTCGAACACCGCGAGCTCGCCGCCCGTCACGCCCAGGAGCGGGACCGCGCGTTCCAGCACCGCGCGCAGCACCCGGTCCAGCTCCAGCTTCCCCGACAGGTCGGAGAGCGTGTCCAGCAGCGCCTGCTGCTCCGATGCGCGGTGCCGCTCCGCCAGCAGCAGCCGGGCACGTCCGATCCCGATGCTCGCCTGGTTCGCCGCCGCGGCCAGGATCTCCAGGTCGCCCTGATCGAAAGCCTGGCCGGCCTGCCGCTCCACCACCAGCTCGCCAATGGTGCTGTGGTCCACGCGCAGCGGGAGGCGGAGCTGCGCGCGGTCGTCCGCGTCTCCCTCGAGCTTCCCCGCCGACGCCCGCAGCTGGGGGGCGAACGTGGACGTGCCGGCCAGGAACAGCCCCACGGCCTCGAAGCCGAAGGACGGGTGCCGCAGCCCGTCCACCACCGCCCGGCACACCTCGTCCTCGTCCTTCGCTTCGGCGATCCGCGTGCTCAGGCGCAGCAACGCCGAGCGGAGCGTCGCGAGCTCCCCCGGACCGCTCACTGGCGGATCGCCCGTGCCACCACGCGACGGCCTCACGGCACCCGCTCTTCCGGCGCGCCGCCCGCCGCATTCCCGGCCGCCGGGGCACCCCGGCGCTCGAGGATCGTGCGCAGCAGGTGCGACAGCAGGTCCAGGCTGTCCTCGTCCTTGCGACACACCGTCGCCACCGACCCGTTCAGCTCCGCCCGCTCCGCCGCCGTCAGCTCCCGCCCGGTCACCACCACCACGGGCAGGTCCCGCCACACCGGGTCCGCGCGCAGGTGCGCCGCCAGCGCGAAGCCGTCCATCTCCGGCATCACGAGGTCGAGCAGCACGAGGCTGGGGTCGATCGTCTCCAGCCGCTCCAGGGCCACGACGCCGTTCTCCGCCTCGACCGGCCGCCAGCCCGCCTCCCGGACCACGCGCGCCAGCCGCTCCCTCGCGGCCGGATCGTCGTCCACCACCAGCACGGTGGCCTCCGGGTCCGGGCACAGCCGCCGCAGAACGGACAGCAGGCGAGGCGGGTCCACGGGCTTGACCAGGTAGTCCGTGGCCCCGAGCGAGAAGCCGAGGCTCCGGTCGTCCAGCATGGTCACCATGACCACCGAGATGTCGCTCAGCTCCGGGTCCTCCTTCAGCGCGGTCAGCACCGACCACCCGTCCACGCCCGGCATCAGCACGTCCAGCAGCACCACCTCCGGGCGCAGCGACCGCGCACGCGCCAGCCCGCCGGCCCCGTCCAGCGCCCCCTCCACCCGGAACCCGTCCCTGGACAGCATGCGCCGCAGCAGGTCGTGCACGCTCGGGTCGTCATCGATCACCAGCACCGTACCCGCCTCCCCCGTGCCCACGCCGTCGTCGATGGCCTTGCCGCTGCGCGCGGCCGGGGGCGAGTGCGTGCCCGCGACCGGGTCCGCTCCGCCCCCCGGAGCGCTCGCGACGGCGGCCGCCCGCACGTCGACCGGCAGCCGAACGGTGAACGTCGTCCCCTCCCCGTGGACGCTGGCCACGTCGATGTCCCCGCCCATCATCCGGCAGAAGTGACGGCTGATCACCAGCCCCAGCCCCGTGCCACCGTACTTCTTGGTGGTGGACGCCTCCGCCTGGCTGAACGCCTGGAAGAGCCGGCCCAGCTGCTCCTCCGTCATCCCAATGCCCCGGTCGGTGACGCGCATCTCCACCTCGCCGCGCGACCCGGGAGCGGGCGCCACCTCCAGGCGGATCTCGCCCTGCTCCGTGAACTTCGACGCGTTCGACAGCAGGTTCAGCAGCACCTGCCGCACCTTGGTCACGTCCGCGGTCATCCCGCCCACCCCGTCCGCCACGCCCACCACCAGACGGTTGCCGTTCCGCTGCACCAGCGGCAGGATCGTCGCCTCCACTTCCCCCACCAGCTCCCGCACGTCGAACGGCTCGAGGAACAGCTCCGTCTTCCCGGCCTCGATCTTCGACAGGTCCAGGATGTCGTTGATGAGCGCCAGCAGGTGACGCCCCGCTGTGTGGATCTTCTGGAGGTCCGGGACGTAGCCGTCCTGGCCGTCGTCCTCCGCCTCCTCCTGGAGCATCTCGCTGTAGCCGATGATCGCGTTCAGCGGCGTGCGCAGCTCGTGGCTCATGCTCGCCAGGAACCGGCTCTTCGCCTGGTTCGCCCGCTCCGCCTCCCGCCTCGCCTCCAGCAGATCGCTCACGTCGTGGTACAGCGCCATCATCCCCACCGGCTCCCCGTCCGCTTCCACCCGCACCGCCAGCAGCTCCACTTCCACGATCCCGCCGTCCTTGCGCGTGCGCTCCGCCAGACCGTGCGTGATGTGGTCCCTCGCCGACCGCGTGTACCCGACCGCTTCCGCCCGCTGCTCCGCGCTCGTGATCAGCTCGTCCAGGTTCCGACCCACCACCTCTTCCAGCCGGTAGCCGAACAGCTTCTCGAACGCCGGGTTGGCGGTGACGATGTTCTCGTCCAGGTCCAGCGTCACGATGGCGACGGGGCTGTTGCGCATGACGGCCGCCAGGTACTCCCGCTCCCGCTTCGCCGTCTGGTACTGCCGGGCCTTCGAGATCGCGATGGCCGCCTGCTGACCGAACAGGTTCAGGAGCCGCAGCTCCGCTTCCGAGAACGATTTCGCGGGGTCCTCGTGCCACACGTTGATCGCGCCCACCGGCCGCCCCCCCATGAGCAGCGGCACCACCAGCGCGGCGCGTGCGTCGATCTCGGTGTACTGCTCCGACCGGCCGGGCCACGTCCGGTAGTCCGGGATGTTCATCATCTCCCCGGTCTCCACCACGTGCCCCATCGCCCCCTCCCCGTACTTCAGCCGCGTGCCGAGCGAGCTTTCCGCCATGTTGTGGTTCGAGACGACGACGAGCTCCCCGTCCGCGGCCTCGTAGATCGCCAGCTCGCCGCCCGCCGCCCCCAGCAGCGTCACCGACCGCTCCAGCACCGCGTCCAGCAGCGGCTCCAGCTCCAGCTCCGCCGACAGGTCCGCCACGGTGTCCAGCAGCGCCGCCTGCGCGTCCGCGCGCTGCCGCTCCGCCGCCAGCAGCCGGTAACGCCCCAGCGCCATGCCGGCGTGGCGCGCGGCCGCTTCCAGGATCTCGAAGTCGCGCGCGCCGAAGGCTTCCGGCGAGGCGCTCTCCACCACGAGGACGCCCAGCGCCTCGTCGCCGTCCAGGATCGGCACGTCCACTTCCGAGCCGGTCCCCAGCCCCGGCACGTACTCCGGGTCCTCCGCCACGCGCGGCGTGAAATGCAGCTGCCGTTTCCGGATCGCCCGGCCGGACAGGCCGGAGTGGGCGGGGAGCCGGAGGTCGGCCGGGATGTCGTCCCAGCCCACGCTCGCCCGCATCACCCGGTCGCCCGTCCCCTCGTCGAGGAGGAACACGCCCACGAAGTCGTAGCCGAGGGCGTCGTCGCGCAGGCCGTCCACCACCGCCCGGCAGATCGCCCGCTCGTCCCGCGCCGCGGCGATCCCCGTGCTCAGTCGCAGCAGCGCCGACTGGCGACGCTCGATCGCGGAATCGGCCGCACGGGCGGCAACTCGCTCCCCGGTCACCGGGCCGCCACTCCGCGCGAGCGCGTGCGGTCGATCAGCCCGCGCAGCTCCGCCGCCAGCACGTCCAGCGAGGCCTCGTCCTTCCGGACCACCCGGGCGACGGAGCCGTTCAGCTCCGCCCGCTCCTCCGCGGTCAGCTCCTTCCCGGTCACCACCACCACCGGCAGGTCCTGCCACGACGGGTCGCCGCGCAGCCGCGCCGCCAGCTCGAAGCCGTCCATCTCCGGCATCACCAGGTCCAGCAGCAGCAGGTGCGGCCGGACCGACGGGAGCAGTTCCAGCGCCACGCGTCCGTTCTCCGCCTCCGCCGGCTCCCAGCCACCTTCCCTCACCACCCTGGCCAGCCGCTGCCGCGAGGACGGGTCGTCGTCCACGATCAGCACCCGCCCGGGCGATGCCGGGCACAACCGCCGCAGCACGGACAGCAGCCGCGGTGGGTCCACCGGCTTCACGATGTAGTCCGTCGCCCCCAGCGCGAAGCCCAGGCTGCGGTCGTCCAGCATGCTCACCATCACCACCGGGACGTCCGCCACAGTCGAGTCCTCCTTCAGCGCAGACAGGACCGACCACCCGTCGATCCGTGGCATGAGCACGTCCAGCAGGATCACGTCCGGCACCAGCTCTCTCGCGCGCTCCAGCCCGGCCGCCCCGTCCAGCGCGGCCTCCACCCGGAACCCGTCCTTCGAGAGGATCCGCCGCAGCAGGTCCTGCACGCTCGGGTCATCGTCGATCACCAGCACCGTCCCGGCCACGGTGCCGGTCGGGCCCGGCTCACCCGTGTGCGAGTGCCCGTGCGTGTGCGATTTCGAGTCCCTGGCCGGGTCCGTTTCCCCGGCCGTGGCCACGGCGGCTCCGGCGGCCGGGAGCGACCCCGGCCCCGATGCAGGCCCCGACGCCGTTGCCACGGCGGCGGCCGTGCGCACGTCGAGCGGCAGTCGCACGGAGAAGGTCGTCCCCTCGCCGTGCACGCTGGTCACGTCGATCTCGCCGCCCATCATGCGGCAGAAGTGCCGGCTGATCACCAGACCCAGCCCCGTGCCGCCGAACTTGCGGGTCGTGGATGCCTCCGCCTGGCTGAACGCCTGGAACAGGCGACCGAGCTGCTCCCCGGTCATCCCGATCCCCTCGTCCGACACCCGCATCTCCACCATCGCCGGGTCGTCCTCCACCGGCGTCACGTCCAGCCGGATCGCCCCGCCTTCCGTGAACTTGGACGCGTTCGACAGCAGGTTCAGCAGGACCTGCCGGACCTTGGTCACGTCCGCGATCATCCCTTCCACACCCCCGGCCACGGAAGTCTCCAGCCGGTTCCCGTTCCGCTCCACCAGCGGCAGCACCGTGGACTCCACTTCCGAGACCAGCTCGCGCACGTCGAACTGCTCCAGGTACAGCTCGGTCTTGCCCGCCTCGATCTTCGACAGGTCCAGGATGTTGTTGATCAGCGACAGCAGGTGCCGGCCGGCCGTGTGGATCTTCTCCAGGTCGGGGACGAAGTCCTCCTGCCCCTCCTCCACCGCCTCCTCCTGCAGCATCTCGCTGTAGCCGATGATGGCGTTCAGCGGCGTGCGCAGCTCGTGGCTCATGTTGGCCAGGAACTGGCTCTTCGCCTGGTTCGCCCGCTCCGCCTCGTCCAGCAGCCGCGCGTTCTGGATGGCGATCGCCGCCTGCGGGGCGAACAGCTCGAGCAGGCGGAGGTCGTCCTCCGTGAAGCTGCGCTCCGGACTCGAGTGCACCGTGGCGATCACGCCCACCAGGCGGCCGCCGATGGTGAGCGGCGCGGCCATGGCCGTCTGCACCCGGTCGCCGGTGTACTGCACCGCCCGCTGCTCCCAGTCCTGGTAGCGCGGCATCACCACCGACTCGCCCGTCTCCGCCACCCGCCCCATCACCCCTTCGCCCAGCGACATCCGGCTCCCGACCGTGTCCGCCCCCATGTGGTGGCTCGACACGATCTCCAGGTCGCCCGCCTCCTCGTCGTAATGGCCAGCTCCCCGCCCGTCGCATCCATCAGCGTCGTGGCGCGCTCCAGCACCTTCTTCAGCACCACCGAGAGCTCCAGCTGCCGCGACAGGTCCTGCAGCGTGCCGAGCAGCGCCCGCTGCTCTTCCGCCCGCGTCCGCTCGGCCGTGAACAGCCGCGCGTTCTCGATGGCCACGGCCGCCTGCGGCGCGAACAGCTGCAGGCGACGCATGTCCTCGTCGCCGAACTCGCGGCCCGGGTCCGAGTGCACGGCCGCGATCACGCCCACCAGCCGCGAGCCGATCAGGAGCGGCGCGGCGATCACCGTCTGCACCGTCTCGCCCGCGTAGCTGGCCGACCGGTGCTCCCACTCCTGGTAGCGTGGGATGATGAGCGGCTCCCGCGTGGCCGCGACCCGCCCCATCGCGCCTTCGCCCGGCGCCATGCGCGTCCCCACCGCGTCCACGCCCATGTCGTGGCTCGCCGCGATCGCCAGCTCGCCCGTGCGCTCGTCCACCATCGCGAGCTCCCCGCCCGTCACCGCCAGCAGCCGGACGGCGCGCTCCAGGAGGGTCTGGAGCACGATCCCCAGCTCCAGCTCCCCCGCCAGGTCCGCCATGGTGTCCAGCACGGCCGCCAGCTCGTCGGCGCGCCAGCGCTCGGCCCGGAACAGGCGCGCGTTCTGCACGGCCACCGCCGCCTGCCGCGCGAACAGGTCCAGCAGCCGCTCGTCGGGCGTCTCGAAGACGTAGTTCCGGTCCCGGTGCACCACGCCGATCACGCCCACCAGCGTGTCGCCGGCCAGGAGCGGCACCGCCATGACCGACTGCACCACGTCCTGGGTGTACTTGACCGAGCGCTGCATCCACTCCTGGTAGTCGCGGATGATCAGAGACTCCCGCGTCTCCGCCACCCGCCCCATGCACCCCTCGCCCCTCGCCATGCGCGTCCCGACCGCGTCCGTTCCCATCCGGTAGCTGGCGACGATCTCCAGCTCCCCCGTGTCCTCCACCACCAGCCCCAGCTCGCCCCCGCTCACCCCCAGCAGCCGCACCGCTCGCTCCAGGATCGACTGCAGCAGGCGCGACAGCTCCAGCTCACCGGTCACGTCCGCCAGCGTGTCCAGCAGCGCCTTGTGCTCGTCCGCTCTCCGCCGCTCCGCCGCCAGCAGCCTCGCCCGCCCGATGGCCAGGCCCGTCTGCTGCGCCGCGGCCGTCAGGATCTCGAAGTCCTCCGGCCCGAACGCGTCCCGATCCGCGCTCTCCACCGCAAGCACCCCCTCCACCCTGCCGCCCAGGGTGAGCGGGAGGTCGATCTCGGAGCCGCGCACGGGGCCCGGGACGAAGCGCTCGTCCTTCCGGACGTCGGGCGTGTAGTGCATCGCTCCATCCAGAAGCGGGCGCTCCGTCAGACCCTCGCCCGGGTGCAGCCGGTACCCGCGCGGGCCGCCGTTCCAGCCCACGCTCGCCCGCAGCACCCGGTCGCCCGTCTCCGGCTCCACCATGAGCAGCGAGACGAACGTGTAGCCGATGGCCTCGTCGCGGAGACCCTCCACCACCGCCCGATAGACTTCCTGCTCGTCGTCCGCCGCGGCAATGTTCGTGCTCAGGCGGAGCAGCGCCGACTGCCGGCTCCCGAAGCTCACGACGCACCCCCTTCCGCCACGGCCAGCGGCGCCGCGCCCGTGGCCATGGCCGACGAGTCGCGCGGGAGGCGGGCCGTGAACGTGGAGCCGACGCCGGGCTCGCTCTCCACGCTGAGGTCGCCGCCGAGCATGCGGCAGAAGCGGCGGCTGATGACCAGCCCGAGTCCCGTGCCGCCGTACTTCCGGGACGTGGTGGCCTCCGCCTGGCTGAACGCCTGGAACAGCCGGCCCAGCTGCGCCTCGGTCATGCCGATCCCCGTGTCCGTCACGTGCACCAGCACGTCGTCCGGCCCGGCGTCCACCTCCGCCCGCACCGTGATCCGCCCGGACTCGGTGAACTTGCACGCGTTGGACAGCAGGTTCAGCAGCACCTGCCGCACTTTCACAGCGTCCGTGACCGCCCACCCCGTGCCCTCGCCGAGGCTCACCACGAGCTCGTTCTGGTTCGAACGCATGAGCGGCTGCACCGTGGCCTCCACTTCGCCGATCAGCGCGTGCAGGTCCACCCGCTCCGTCACCACTTCCGTCTTCCCGGCCTCGATCTTCGACAGGTCCAGGATGTCGTTGATGAGCGCCAGAAGGTGGCGTCCGGCCCAGCTGATCTTCTCCAGGTCCGGGATGAAGTCTTCCTGCCCCGCGTCCGCCGCCTCCTCCCCCAGCATCTCGCTGTAGCCGATGATCGCGTTCAGCGGCGTGCGCAGCTCGTGGCTCATGTTCGCCAGGAACTGGCTCTTCGCCTGGTTCGCCGACTCCGCCTCCCGCCTCGCCTCCAGCAGCTCCGTCACGTCGTGGTACAGCGCCAGGATCCCCACCCGCTCGCCCGCCAGCTCCACCGGCACACCCGCCAGCTCCACGTCCAGGTACGTCCCGTCCTTTCGACGACGCTTCCCGATCCCGTGCGCCAGCCGCCCCGACGCCGCGGCCTCCGTGTAGTCCACCGCCTCGCTCAGCGTCTCCGCCGTGTTGATCAGCGAGTCCAGGTTGCGCCCCAGCGCCTCGTCGCGCGCGTACCCGAACAGCCGCTCGAACGCCGGGTTCAGCTCCGACACGTTGCCGTCCAGGTCCAGCGTCACGATCGCGACCGGGCTGTTCTGCACCACCGCCTCGAAATAGCGACGCTGGCGCTGGCCCTCCGTGTACAGGCGAGCGTTCTCGATCGCGATCGCCGCCTGCGGCGCGAACAGGTTCAGCAGCCGGAGGTCCGCTTCGCCGAACGTGCGGTCCGCCTCCGTGTGCACGCTCGCCAGCGTACCCACCAGCCGCTGCCCGATCAGAAGCGGCACCACCATCACGCCCAGGGCCGTGGTCTCCTCGTACTTGTCCGACCGGCCCTCCCACTCCTGGTAGTTCGGGATGATCAGCGGCTCGTGCGTCTCCGCCACCTGCCCCATCGCCCCCTCGCCGGGCGCCATCCGCGTCCCCGTGCTGTCGCCCCCAATGTTGTGGCTGGCGACGATCTCCAGCTCCCCCTCGTCGTCGTGGTAGATCGCCAGCTCCCCGCCGGTCACCCCGAGCAGCGACACCGCCCGCTTCAGCACCGACTCCAGCAGCTTCGAAAGCTCCAGCTCGCCCGACAGGTCCCGCATCGTGTCCAGCAGCGCCCGCTGCTCCTCCGCCCGGCGCCGCTCGCCCGCGAACAGGCGAGCGTTGTCAATGGCGATCGCCGCTTGCGGCGCGAACATGTTCAGCAGCCTGAGGTCCGCGTCGCCGAACGTCCGGTCCGCTTCCGTGTGCACGCTCGCCAGCGTGCCCAGCAGACGGTGGCCCACCAGCAGCGGGACCACCATCACCCCCCGGGCCGTGGTCTCTTCGTACTGGTCCGAGCGACCGGTCCACTCCTGGTAGTTCGGGATGATCAGCGGCTCGTGCGTCTCCGCCACCCGACCCATGGCCCCCTCCCCCGGCCGCATCCGCGTGCCCGTCGAGTCGCTCCCAATGTTGTGGCTGGCGACGATCTCCAGCTCCCCCTCGTCGTCGTGGTAGATCGCCAGCTCCCCGCCCGTCACCCCCAGCAGCGACACCGCCCGCTCCAGCACCCGCTGCAGCACTTTCGACAGCTCCAGCTCCCCCGACAGGTCCTGCATCGTCTCCAGAAGCGCCCGGTGCTCCTCCGCCCGCAGTCGCTCCCGCTCCAGGAGGCGCACCCGACCGATCGCCAGCCCCGCCTGCTGCGCCGCCGCCCGGAGCACGTCGAAGTCGCGCTGGTCGAACGCCTCCGGATCCCGGCTCTCCACCACCAGCACGCCGACGACTTCGCCACGATCCAGCACCGGCACGTCCACTTCCGCGCCCGTCCCCAGCGTCGGGACGTACGTCCGCACTTCCGTCACCCGCGGCGTGTAGTGGAGCTCGCCGTCCGACACGGCACGGTGCGAGATCCCGCTCCCCGGCGGGACCCGCATCCCCGCCTCCGCGCCGCGCCACCCCTGGCTCGCGTGCAGCACCCGGTCCCCCGTCTCCGCATCCAGCAGGAAGATCCCCAGGAAGTCGTAGCCCAGCGCCGGGTCGGTCAGCCCCTCGATCACGCTGCGGCACACCCCGTCCTCGTCGCCGGCCGCGGCGATCGCCGTGCTCAGGCGGAGCAGCGCATTCTGACGGGCATGCGAAGCATCCGGCCGGAGGGTGCCGGCCGTGGCAGGATGGGAACTCAAGCGGTTGGCCTCGGTGCGGGGAGGGGGGGACGCCGGAGCCTCAATGATCGGCCGAGAAGCCCGGGCCGTCAATGATCGTCAATGTGGAGAAGCACGGGTCCGCCTCGTCCGGCGTGGGGCCGCTCGCCTCGCGGCTCGCTGCCGCGCGCGCGGGGAAAGGCGGCCACGGCCCCGCAGGACGGGGTCTGAAGCGCGGGCGGGGCGGGGGGCGGGGGGTCGACCCTCGAATCGCCGCGAAGCGGCGGCGCCCGCTTCGAATCCTCGCGGAGCGAGGTGCGGCCGCCCGCGCCAGCGGGCCGCCGCATTCGACTCCCCGCCCCGGGGTCGCGCAAGGCCGCGCAGCGGCCGCCGCGCGATACGACTCCCCGCCCCGGGGTCGCGCAAGGCCGCGCAGCGGCCGCCGCGCGATCGACTCCCCGCCCCCGGGGTCGCGCAAGGCCGCGCAGCGGCCGCCGCGCGATCGAACCTCGATGGCTTACCCGCCGATCTCCACCTCGATGCTCCGCCACTTCCCCTGCCGGAACCGGGCGAGGCTCAGCGTGGAGCGGGTGACGTGGCCGGCCAGGATGGCGAGCCAGATGTCGATCGGATCGAGTCGCCCCATGCGCTCGAGGACGAAGCAGATGCCCAGCGGGATCACGATCTGGGACACGATGGAGATGTAGAGCGGGCTCTTGGTGTCGCCGGTGCCCTGGAGCCCGCCGGTGTACGCCAGCGCGGTGGCGACGAACAGGCCGGAGATGCTGAGCACGCGGAGCAGCTGCGTTGCGATCCCCACCACCACCGGCTCGTCCATGCCGAACACGCCCAGCAGCTGGTGCGGGATGAGGAGGAAGAAGACGCCCACGCCCAGGGCGGCGGCCGCGGCGATGCGCGCGGCCACGTGCACCGCGGCGTCGGCGCGGTCGGCGTCGCCGGCGCCGAGGTTCTGCCCGGCGACGGCCGCGGCGGCGCCCATGAGCCCCACCGCCGTCCAGGTGATGAAGGAGAAGAGCTGCGTGTAGCCCACCGCGAACGCCGCCTGGGCTTCGGCGCTCATGGCCAGCGACCCGACGAACCCGAGCAGCAGCACGCCGCCCACGTTCATCGCGATCCCCTGGATCCCGGTGGGCAGGCCGAAGCGGAAGAGCGCCCGGATGATCGACCAGTCCGGCCGCAGGCTCGTGCCCGGGCCCCGCGGGAAGCGCACCACCCAGCCGCCGTGCCACAGCCGCCAGAGCGCGTACCACGACACGATCGCCGCCGAAAGCACCGTCCCCATGGCCGCGCCCTTCGTCCCGAACGCCGGGATCGGGCCCAGCCCGCGGATCAGGATCACGTTCAGCCCGATGTTCATCAGCGTGATGACAACGCCAATGCGGAGCGGCGTGCGCGCGTCGCCCGCGGAGCGCAGCGCGCCGCCCAGCATGAAGAACACCAGCATCCCGCCGCTGAACACGAACATGATGCGGAGGTAGGGAAGCGCCTGCGCCTGCACGTCCGGCGCCGCGTTCACCAGGTTCAGCAGCGTCGGCGTGAGCACGTAGCCGAGCGGCGCCATGATCAGCAGCGACATGGCCGTCGCGGTCAGGAACG
Source organism: uncultured Gemmatimonadales bacterium (assembly GCA_963798845.1). Taxonomy (GTDB): domain Bacteria; phylum Gemmatimonadota; class Gemmatimonadetes; order Longimicrobiales; family RSA9; genus CAVUKA01. Next base: position 1,340,675 of record CAWCUS010000006.1, read on the forward strand.
CCTGGTACACGGTCCGGTTGACCTTTTCCGGCTCGTCCCGCCCCGCGAAGCGCGCCACCAGGATGCTCATCCCCGTGAACAGGCTGGAGATGAACACGATCACCACCAGGAAGATCTGCCAGCTCACGCCGATCGCCGCGTTCGCCGCGTAGCCCACGTAGTTGCCCACCATCACGTGATCGACGATCCCCTGCATCCCGCCGATCACGTTCTGCAGCATGGTCGGCCACGCGATCTTCCATACCGCCGGCGCCAGCGGACCTTCCACGATGGAGCGGTCGAACGCGCGGGCGCGCTGCGCGGCCGGAGAGATGGCCGGCGCCGCGCCACCCGCAGGCAGGGACGCCTCGCCAACCCCCGCAGTCGCAGCCGACGTCGTTGCCGCGCCCTTCGCGGGGAGGGCCGGAGCGCCGGCCGCAGCCTCCGTCGGGGCGGACGGAAGCGCTGGAGATTCCAGGGGATCAGTCATGAATCCGGAGAATAGGGGCCTTGGAAGCTACGCATCCCCCCCGGGAATTCCAGGGTCTTCGGGCCCGCTGGCTCGACCCCACCGACGCCGCCTACGGCGAGGTCCACGGCACCATGGAAGCCAAGGTCCAGCTCTGGGAAGGCGACACCGGCACCGGCCGCACCGTCGGGACCACCGCCACCTTCGCCATCCCCATCAACCCGCGGGGCGGCGTCCCGAGCTGACCCGGGCGCCGCCGGGCGGTCAGCCCCGCCGCCGCGCGCCTGTTCGCCGGCCCAGCCCACCCTTGCCGCCGCTGCGGCCGTAGCCGCCGCGGCCGTAGCCGTCGCCGCCCCTGCCGTCGCCGCTGCGGCTGTCACCGCTGCCGCCGCCGTTGCCGCCGCTGCGGCTGCCGGCGCTACGCCTGCTGCCGCCGTTGCCGCCGTTGCTGCCGTTGCCGCCGTTGCTGCCGTTGCCGCCATTGCGGCTGCTGCCGCCGTTGCCGCCATTGCCGCCGCTGCCGTTCCGGGGCCTCGAGTACGAGCCGGACGTCGAGGTGGCGGCTCCCGTTCTCTCCGCTTTCTCGGCCGTCCTCCGTCGGGCCTCGGCCCGCTCGGCCCGCACTTTCGCCAGCCGCTCCGCCAGCGGGATCTCGAGCGCCTCGCCGGCGTTGTGGGCGTCGTAGTCGAAGCCGTCGACCGTCCGCCGCTCGATCGGCTTGCCGACTTTCCGCTCGATGGCTCGCACCATCGCGAGGTCTTCCGGCGTGACGAAGGTGTACGCGTCGCCCGTGGCTTCCGCACGGCCGGTCCTGCCCACCCGGTGGATGTAGTCCTCCGGCGTGGCCGGGACGTCGAAGTTCACCACGTGCTCCAGCGCCTCCACGTCGATGCCGCGCGCCAGGATGTCCGTGGCCACGATCACCTGGAAGCGACCCGCCCGGAAACCGTCCAGCGCCAGCGTGCGCTGCTTCTGGCTCCGGTTCCCGTGGATCCGGGCCACGCTCACGCCCTGCCGCTCCAGCTTCTGCGCCACCCGGTTCGCCCGGTGCTTCGTCCTCGTGAACACGATGGCGTTCCCCACCTCGCCTCGCCGGAGCAGCTCCAGCAGCAGCTCCACCTTCCCCTTCTGCGACACCGGGTAGAGCGCCTGCAGCACGCCTTCAGCCGGCGCCTGCTTCCGCTCCACGTCGATCCGCGCCGGCCGGTCCAGCATCTCGCCCGCCAGGTCGACGATCGCGCGGGGAAGCGTCGCCGAGAAGAAGAACGTCTGCCGAGGCCGGTTCGGCAGGTGCCGGATGATCTTCCGGATCTCCGGCAGGAACCCCATGTCCAGCATCCGGTCCGCTTCGTCCAGCACCAGCACTTCCAGCGCCGGCAGCGTCCCGTGGTCGCGGCCGAAATGGTCCAGCAGCCGACCCGGCGTGGCCACCATGATGTCCACGCCCCGCTTGAACGCGCTCACCTGCGGCCCCATCGCCACACCGCCGAAGATGGATGTCACCGTGATCTTCGTGTGTGTCGCCAGCGCACGCGCGTGCTCCTCCACCTGCGCCGCCAGCTCACGCGTCGGCACCAGCACCAGCGCCCGCGTCGCTCCGCGCTCCCGCTGCAGCAGCCGCTGCAGGATCGGCAGCACGAACGCCGCCGTCTTCCCGCTTCCCGTGGCCGCGCACCCCAGTACGTCCCGACCCGTCATTCCCGCCGGGATCGCCGTCTCCTGCACCGGCGTCGGCTTCGTGAAACCCTCGTCCGCCACCGCAGCCAGCAGCCGCGGGTCCAGCATCATCCCGGCAAACTCTTCCTGCTTCGTCATCCAGTTCCTTCCGATGGGTCGGCGCCCCGTGGTCCGGCACATCCGGAAGGAGCGCACAAAAAAAGAACCCCGGCGTCCGCCGAGGCTCTCTCGATCGTCCGAGCGCGGCACCCCCTGGTGCTCACGCAGGCTGGAAGGTAACGGCAATCCCATTGGCCGACAATGGAGCGGGATTCCGCCGATCCGCGGCGTGGTCAGACGCCGGACCCCTCCGCCGACGCCCCGGCCGCGGGGTCCCGTCCCGGCTCCAGCCCGGCGCCATGGCCGACGCCAACGACGAACCCCGGTTCGCGGAGCTCCGGGTCGTGCCTTCCGATCCGGTCCTTGCTTCCCGCTCGTTCGGCGTGCATCTTCTCATGGAATCTCAATCATGTAAAATCAATGACAGCGCGCAACCCATTCGAATACGGGCGGGAGCTCGGACACGACGAGCTGGTCGACCGCGCCGACGAGCTCGCGCAGCTGGCGGCGGTGATCCGCAACCGCGGCAAGCTCTTCCTGATCGGTCCTCGCCGCTTCGGCAAGACTTCGCTGCTGGCGGCCGCGGCGGAAGAAGCGGAGGCGGCATCGGTGGTCGTCCTGCGGTTCGACGCGGAGAAGTACGAGACGCTGGACCTGCTGGCGGCGGCGCTGCTGACGGGTGCGGCGCGGGCGCTGGAGGGTCCGCTGGAGCGGCTGGCGGGGATGATCGGGCGGGCCGCGTCGCGGCTGCGGCCGTCGCTCGAAGTCGACCCGCTGACCGGCGCGCTGAGCGTTTCGCTGGGGGCGGCTGGCGGGGCGGGCGGTCCGCTGCCGCTGCTGACGGACGCGCTGGATGCGGTGGAGTCGCTGGCGGAGGAATCGGGTCGGGACGTGGTCGTGGTGCTGGACGAGGTGCAGCAGATCGTGGTGGAGCACGGGGAAGCGGCGGAGCGGCAGCTGCGTGCGACGGTGCAGCGCCACCGCCACGTGGGCTACATCTTCGCCGGCTCGGCGACGCGGCTGCTCACGGCCATGACCACGGACGCGAACCGGCCGTTCTACCGCATGGGCGAGCGCACGTTCCTCGGTCCGATCCCCGACGCCGACTTCCTCGGTTTCCTGCGCGGGTCGTTCGAGAACAGCGGCTTCGAGGCGGCGCCCGGCGCGTGCGAGCGCGTGCTCGATCGTGCGGGCCGCGTGCCGTACAACGTGCAGCGGCTGGCGCACGAGGCGTGGGAGATGCTGCGGGGCGGTGAGGCCGCGTCGCTCACGCCGGAGGTGGTGGACCGCGCGGTCGAGCGGATCGTGGGGCGTGAGGACCCGGCGTACACGCAGCTCTGGACGTCCCTGACCACGAACCAGAAGAAGACGTTGAAGGCGGCCATCGTCACCGGCGGCACCGGGCTCCAGTCTGGCGACGTCGCGCTCCGCTTCACCATCTCGCCCGCGAGCGTCCAGGTGGCACTGGCCGCGCTCGAGGACCGCCACATCCTGCGTCGCGACCTCGAAGCCCGGGGCGCGTACCGGCTGGTGGACCCCTTCCTGGCCACATGGCTGGAGGTGGCGCAGGCGGTGTAGGCCCCCGGTTGAAGCTCCGGCTTCTGTCGAGGCCTGGAGGTGGCGCAGACGGTATGCCCGCGGTGTTGAAGCTCCACCTTCGGTCGAGTCCTGGAGGTGAACGGCGAGGGCACGGAGTACAGCGGTTACACGGAGAACGGCGGGAGGTACGGAGGACACGGAGAACAGGGAGCCCTGTGGTGTGCGGCCGCCGGCGCGGCCTCCCCCGCCCCCCGGGCGTCCCCTCCGTGATCTCCGCCCCTCCCGCCGTTCTCCGTGTAACCGCTGTCCTCTGTGCCCTCTCGTGCCCTCTCGGTGCCCTCTCGGTGCCCTCTCTGTGCCCTCCCTGTGCCCTCCCTGTGCCCTCTCCGTCTGGCCCACCCCGGCATGAAATCGTCCACCCCGGCCATTCCGGGACCCGCCCTTTCCTGCCACCGTGTCAACCGCCATCCCACGGACCGGACTGGAGCCCCATGGCCCACGATGTGAATTTTCTCACCGAACGCATCATCAGCGCCGCAATCGAGGTCCACCGTGCGCTCGGGCCAGGCCTGCTCGAGTCGGCATACAGGACGTTCCTGTCGACCGAGCTGCGGCTGCGGGGGCTGAAGGTCGAACGGGAGGTGGAAGTGCCGGTGACGTACCGCGGCCAGCGTCTGGACTGCGGGTACCGGATGGACCTGCGGGTCGAGCGGCTGGTGGTAGTGGAGCTCAAGGCCGTCGAGCGTCTGCACCCGGCCCACACCGCCCAGCTCCTCACCTACCTCCGTCTCTCCGGCGCCCCCGTAGGTCTTCTCCTCAATTTCAACGCGCCGGTCCTGAAGGACGGCATCAGGCGCGTGATGTGTGGCCGGACCGTGCCCCCCCTCTCGGGCAGAACCGAATGAGCACGCTCCAGCCCCCCGAACCAGAGGTCCCCCGATTCACGTGACGCCCCCCTCCGTGCCCTCCGTCCCTCCCGCCGTTCTCCGTGTAACCGCTGTCCTCCGTGCCCTCCAGATGGTCTCTCCGTGCCCTCCTGATGGTCTCTCCGTGCCCTCCTGATGGTCTCTCCGTGCCCTCCAGATGCTCTCCGTGCCCTCCACCCCCCCTACGTCCCCGCGACCCGCGCCACCCGCCCCGCTGACGCCACCGCCTCCGCGATCTCCCCCGCGTCCCGCCCCACTCCGTGCACCATGGCGGACGAGAGCGACCGCTGGAAGTGCAGCCCGACGTAGTACAGCCCGGGCTCCCCTTCGGCCCGGCCTCGCCAGTGAAGCGGCTCGTGCTCGCCGTGCTCGCCCGCGTGCAGCCACTTCTCGAACCCCGGTCGGAAGCCCGTGCACCAGACCACGTTCGCCACGTCCAGCACCCGGCCATCGTCCAGCGCCGGCATCCCGCCCCTCGCGCCCGCGGTGCGGCCCACGAACTCCACGCCCGCGTCGGCGAGCTGGTCCCGCTTCACCCGGATGAGCGGGCCTCCGCGCCCGATGATCTTGCGACGCGCGGCGCGCCCCACCGGCGTCCCCACGCTCAGGAGTCGGTAGAAGATCACGCGGAGCACCAGGCGCACCAGGCCGTGGCGGCCCATGAATCCGTCGATCCGGAACGGCAGCTCGCCCACGTCCCTGCCGGACACCCACACCCGGTGGTGCGGCGCCAGCTCCCTGGCGATCTCCGCCGCCGAGTTGCCCGCGCCCACCAGGAGCACGCCGCCCGGCTTCAGCTGTGACGGGTTGCGGTAGTCCCGCGAGTGGATCTGCACGATCCCCGGGTCCAGCTCCGCGGCGAAGTCCGGCACCCACGGCTCCTGGAAGTTCGCCATGGCGACGACCACGTGGTCCGCGACGAACCGGCGCCCGTCCGTCGTCTCGACCATGAAATGCCCGCCCGGGGCCCGGGTCACGCTCGTCACCTGCGCCTCCGTCCGCACCGGCAGGTCGAACTTGCGCGCGTACGCTTCGAGGTAGTCCGCCATCTCGTCCTTCGTGGGGAACGAGTAGGGCGAGGCGGGGAAGGGCATGCCGGGCAGCGCGTCGTAGCGCGCGGGCGTGAACAGTCGCAGCGAGTCCCAGCGGCGGCGCCAGACATCGCCGACGCGCGCGGCCGCCTCCAGGATCACGAACGCGACGCCCCGCCGCTTCAGCTGGTACCCGGTGGCCAGCCCCGCCTGTCCGCCGCCCACCACGACGGTGTCGATCCGCTCCGGCCGATCCGCAGCCGCCGGCCGATCCCCCGTCGCCGGCCGACCTGCGCCGCCGGCCGACCTGCCGCCGCCGGCCGACCTGCCGCCGCCGGCCGACCTGCCGCCGGCCGACCTGCCGCCGCCGCCCGCTCCGCCGTTCCCGCCGTGACCGTTCCGCGCGCGCCGATCATGTCGCCTCCCGGGTGCGTCCGCTCCAGTGCCCGGACGGCCGCCCGCCGGCCGCCCACGTCCACTATGGCGGCGCCGGCCCCGCGAGCGCTTCGGGAGAACTGACCATTTTTCGGGGGAAGGTGGGGATGGGTAATTCTATGCAGGCGACGACGGGGCTCCGCCGCCCGCGTCGCCCTCGTCGGCCGCGCCGGCCAGTCCGTGCTCGTACGCGAACGCCGTCGCCGCGGCCCGCGACGACACGCCCAGCTTGCCGAAGATGTTGCTCACGTGCCGCGCGACGGTCTTCTCGCTGATGAACAGCCGCTCCGCCACTTCCCGGTTCGTCCGGCCGGTGGCCACTTCCGTCAGCACTTCCGTCTCCCGCGGCGTGAGCCCGTGCCGGCGACCCCGGGCCGCGCGGGCGCCGCCCCGATCCCCGCCGCCCGTGCCGCCCCGATCCCGGCCGCCCGTGCCGCCCCGATCCCCGCCGCCCGTGCCGCCCCGATCCCCGCCGCCTGTGTCGCCCCGATCCCCGCCGCCCGCTTCCACGCCGGCCGTGCCGGGCGACGCCCCAAGCCGTTCCAGCACCGCGACCGCCGCTTCCAGCTCCAGCGCCGCCCCGTCGCGGTCGCCCAGCGCTTCGCACGCGCGACCCAGCAGCACCCTGGCGCGGGCGGCATCGTAGGGCGCGTCCAGCCCCCGCCACTCCGACGCGGCCCGGCGCAGGTGGGAGAGCGCGGCCGAGGGATCGCCGCGGGCGAGGAGCACGGCGCCCCGCGCGTGCGCGGCCATGGCCACCAGGACCGGGGACCCGTACCGCTCCGCCAGCGCTTCCAGCTCCGCGGCCCCGGCGTCCGCATCCTCGATGGCCTTGCCTGCGCCCGCGCCGGAACCCTCCGCGGTCGCCAGCAGGACCTCCACGTACGCGGGCAGCAGGCGCGCGCGGCGCAGCGGGTCGGCGGATTCGGACAGGGCGCGGCGGATGGCGGCGGCGGCGGCTTCGTCGTCGCCCTGGGCCAGGCGGAGGAGGGCGAGCCCCGGCTGCGGCTCGCGCCCGGCCCGGCTCGCCGCCCGGTAGGCCACCTCGGCCGCGTCCAGCTCGCCCAGCAGGCGGTGCGCCTCGCCCTGCTGGTACAGCGCAAGCGCCGCGGCCGGCCCGCGCGCCCGGTGCATCCGCTCCTCGGCGCGCTTCGCCTCGTCCAGCGCTTCGCGCCACCGCCCGTGCATCTGCATGAGCTCCGACCGGTACACCCCGCACTCGCCGGCGTACGCCACCATGTCCGGCTGCCGCGCGCACCACTCCGCCAGCGCTTCCGTCCACTCGTGCGCCCGCCCGACCGCGTACACGCTCCGGCACGCGCCCAGCACCGAGCAGTAGACCAGCCCCGTGACCAGCGGCGACAGCTCCTCCGACGTCACGGCGACCATCGCTTCGTCCAGCAGCGCCAGCCCTTCCACCACCCGCCCCTGCACCAGCACGGCGCGCCCCTGCATGTGCACCGCCAGCGCCAGCACGTCACGGTCGCCGCTCCGCTGCGCGACGCCCGCCGCTTCCGCCGCCAGCCGCTCCGCCCCCGCCGCGTCGCCGGACATGGCCCGCTGGAGCGCCGCCGGCACCAGGAGGAAGCCTCGCTCCGGCGACTCCGCGGGCGCACCCGCGTCGTCGAGGAGACGCGCCGCCCGGCCGAACCAGCCGCTCGCCCGCGCCACCTCGCCCCGCTCCCCCAGGTGCATCCCCAGCCATGTCGCCGCCCTCGCCGCCGCCGGAACCTCGCCGGCTGCCAGCCACGCTTCGTGCGCGCGCTCCAGCGCGTCCAGGAACGTGGCCACGTGGCCGGTCAGGTACGCCGCGACCCCGAGCCGCCACAGGTCCTCCGCCCCCAGCGGCGACTCCGCGTCCGCCCGCTCCAGCGCTTCCCGCGCCTCCCCCCACTCCAGGCGTTCCTGGGCCTCCCGCCCCCGTTCGAGCTGCGACGCCGCCGTCACGCCCGCCTCACCGGCCGGCCCCGGGCAGCGCTCCGGTCCCTCCAGGCAGGGCGTCCCGGGGGCGGCTCATGTCCATCGCGCCGCGCACCGCTTCGGAGGACGGCGAGGCCGCGATCGGGAACGGCGGCGACGCCCCGCGCGCCCACAGCCAGCTGCTGGCCGCGCCGTCGCCATCCAGGACCCAGGGGTCGTCCGGCGCTCCCGCCCAGCCGTTCGGGTCGGTCACCTGAACGTAGCCCGGCCGCGGGATGCGCTGGTACAGCTCGCGTCCCACTTCGAAGTGGAGGTGCGGACCCGTGGTGCACCCCGTGTTCCCGGACAGCCCCACCGACTGCCCCGCGGCAACGGTCTGACCGGTGGCGACGTCGATCCGGCTCAGGTGGATGTACTGCACGAGGAACCGCTCGCCCCCGGGCGCCGTCGCCAGCACGACCACGTAGAGCGCGCTCACCAGCTGGTTGCCGAGGAGCGGGCACGGCCACGGCGTTTCGGACCCCGCCGACAGCACGGTCCCGTTCGCCACCGACAGGAGCGGCGTGCCCACCGGCATCGGCCAGTCGTAGCCGTCGTGCCCTTCCAGCCCCGCCACGTTCCGCCCCGTCCACAGCAGGATCATGCCCGCGTTCCCGCTCCAGCGGGGCAGGTCGTGGTCGAACCCGTTCCACACCGTGTACGTGCCGTGGAACGGCGGCGAGGTGAACAGCGGGATCGTGTCCGGGGCGACGCGCACCGCCAGCCGCGTCTCCGCCACGCCGTCCGCCGACGCGCCGATCTCCGCCGCTCCCTCGCTCACCCCCGTCACCCGCCCGTCCCCGGACACCTCCGCCACCGACCCGTCGCTCGTGGACCAGCGCACGCCCTCCACCGACGCCGTGTCCCCGCCCGCCGTGTAGCCCCGCACGCCGAACCCCACGGTGCGCCCCCGCACCAGCACGTCGCTCGGCGCCACGATGGCCAGCCGCGTCACTCCTGCCGGGCCGGTCCCGGCATCGCCGCACGCCGCGGCCGCGACCAGCAGGGCGGGGAAGAGGCGGCGGGCCAACGGATTGAAGCTGCGCATCCCCTACGGTGCGCCTCGCGCGTGCGCGCCGTCAACAGCCAGCGCTCCGCGAGGTGGGCGCGGACCCGCCGCCACTGTCACACCCCGCGCCTATCCTCGGCCCGGTGGACCATCCCGCCCTTGCCCAGGAGAAACCGATGGACGACCCCGAGCTGGCCCAGATCACGGCCCTCGCCCGCCAATTCGCCGAAGCCGGCTTCGAACGGGAGCTGGAGGAGCTCATGTACCTCGCCTTCCGCGACCACGAGGCCGAGTGGCGCGCCGAGTACGGCCCCCGAGACGAGCGCCTCCTCTGGCTCGAGGAGATGAAGCTCAAGTACGGCGAGTGATCCGTGCGGCCTCCGTCCCGTCCGCGTCCCCCACCCCGTTGCGAACCATGCCCCATTCGAGCATTTTTCACCAAGTCGGCGCCCGCCCGCTCCCCGGAACCCCCTGTCCGCGGCGGCCGCCGATCGCAGCAGCCAGGTGTATCCCATGAGCACGCGCAGCGGCGACGTGGCCATTTCCAAGACCCAGCGCTGGCTGGACCTGATCGCCTTCCTGGTGAGGCGCCATTTCCCCGTCCCCGTCGACGAGGTGATGGAGGGCGTCCCCGCCTACCGCGAGAAGCTGCGCTCCGGCTCCGAGCAGGACCTGGCCGCCCTCCACCGCATGTTCGAGCGCGACAAGGACGAGCTCCGCGCCGCCGGCATCCCGATCGAGACGCGCGAGTTCCCGGCGGAGGGCGGCGAGTCCTCGTTCGGGTACCAGCTCAGCGCGAAGGACTTCTACCTGCCGTATCTCCGGCTCGTGGCCGCCGGGGAGGAGGGCGGGGAAGCCCCCGTGTCCGCCGCCCGTGCTCCGTCTGGCGTGTCCGGCCTCTCCCGTCCGCTGGACCTGGACCTGGACGACGCCCGCGCCGCCCTCGATGCCCTTCACCGCATCGCCGCTCTCCCCTCGTCCCCCCTGGCCCGCGAAGCCAGGTCCGCGCTCTCGAAGCTGACGTTCGACCTGGAGCCCGCGAAGCTGGCCGAGCCCCCCGTGGTCTACGCCGAAGGCCGCGGCGCCGAAGGCGTCCGCGCCAGCCTCGAAGTCCTGATGGACGCCCTCCGCCGCCGCGCCCGCGTCCGCTTCCGCTATCACGGCATCGCCCGCGGCGAGCCCACGCAGCGCGACGTCGCCCCGTACGGCCTCCTGTACCAGCACGGGTCCTGGTACCTCATCGGCCCCGACGCCGCCCGCGATGGCGACCTCCGCATCTTCAAGGTCGCGCGCATGGACCCGCCCGCGATGGCGAAGGGGAGCCCCGGGAACGAGTACCAGATCGACCCGGGCTTCGACGTCCGCGCCTACGCCAGGCGGGAGCCGTGGGAGCTGGGCGACGCCGAGCCCCGCAGCGCCGACGTCGCCTTCACCTTCCCGGTGAGCCTCTGGGCCGACCGCAACCACAAGGGCGAGCTCGTGGAGGAGGCCCCCGGCGGCACCGCCGTCCGCCGCTTCGCCGTCCGCCAGCCGGACGCGTTCCTCCGCTGGCTCCAGTCGTTCGCCGGCGACGCCGTGGTCGTCGCGCCCCCGGAGCTCCGCGCCGCCCAGGTCGCCCTCGCCCGCACCACGCTGGAGCGCTACGCCCGCCAGCCCGAGCAGCCGCCGGCTGCCCCCGGGTCGCCCGACCCCGATGCCCGGCCCGGGGACGCGCATGGCTCCTGACACCGCCCTCGACCGCGTCGAGCGGATCCTCCACGTCCTCCCCCTCGCCGCCCGCGATGACGACGGCGTCGCCTACGACGACCTGGCCGCCCGCCTCGGCGTCTCCCGCCGCCGGCTCGAGCGCGACCTGGCGCAGGTCTCCGAGCGCGAGTTCTACCACCCCGCCGGCGAGGGCGACGACATCCAGGTCGGCCTGGACGCCGAGCGCGTCCGCGTCTGGACCACCGGCCACCTGAAGCGCCCGCCGCGCCTGACCCCCGGCGAGGCCGCGGCCCTCGACCTCGGCCTCCGCATCCTCGCCGCCGAGCGCGAGGACGGAGAGGTGCCCGAGCGCCTCCGTAGCCTGCTGGAGCGCGTCGCCCGCGTCGCGCCCACGGAGCTCCCCGACCGGATCGTCGCCGACGGCGACCCCGATGCAGCCGACGCCATCCGCGCCCTCCTCGTCGACGCCGCCCGCCGCCGCCGCCGCGTCGCCATCGCGTACCTGAAGCCCGACGCCCTCGCCCCCGAGCAGCGCGACGTCGAGCCGTACGCCGTGGTCCACGCCCGCGGCAAGTGGTACGTGCTCGGCAACGCGCCCGAGAAGGACGACGTGCGCGCGTTCCGCGTCGACCGGATCCTCCAGGCGACGCTCGGCGACGCCGCCTTCGACCCGCCCGCCGACTTCGACCCCGCAGCGTGGCTCGATGGCGGCCGGGTCTACCGCGCCGACGAGGAGGTGGAGGTCACCGTGCGCTACTCCCGCCGCGTCGCACCGTGGCTGCTGGAGCGCGGCGAGGGGGAAGCGCAGGCGGACGGCGGCGTGCTCGTCCGGCACACCGTGGCCGACCCCAGGTGGATCGTGCGCCACGTGCTGGGCTACGGTGCGGAGGCGGAGGTGGTGGCGCCGGAAGAGGCGAGGGAGTGGGTGGTGCGAGCGGTCGAGGGGGTGCTATGAGGGGAAGGATCGAAGGGGACGGCGTGACACGAAGGGCTCGAAGCTTCGAAGGGCTCGAAGGACGGGAATTATGGGTCGAGCAGGACGCGTCTGATTCCGCCGGCGGCTCCCGACCTACCGGTCCGGTGGTCGCGGCGCCGGGGTGCCGTGCAGCATCCCCCGGACGCTGATGTCCTCGTCGACATCCGGCCAATGGGCGCCCTCGCCGCCACCGGTCAGTCGCACGTTCCCGCGCTGTTCCGGCGTCGCCTCGGACAGGCGCCAGGACCAGGACAGCGGAACGCTGATCGTTCGACCATCCGTCAGGACCGCGGTGATCGCGTCATCGGACACCGAGATCGACTTCATCAGCGGTTCAGGCGTCGGTGCAGTGCTCGGTCCATGCATGCTGGATCGCCTTTCGATGCTCGGACACCAGGCTCCGGATACGATTCACTTCGTGTGCCGAGAACCCCTGGTTCGACGCGAGAGAAACGGGCTTCAACCAGAACTTGCACACCGCCCGGCCACGCTCCACGTGCGCGTGCATCGGCTCGGCGCAATCGAAGCTGTAGAAAAAGAACCGATAGGGGCCGGGAATTCCAGGGATCGTGGGCATGGGCCCGTACGTTGGCGGTGGCTGTCGGGCATACCCATGGCGAGGCGGGACGACCCGGAGCTCAGGCTTGTCTCGGGTGCGTCTGACTTCAGAACCGTGACACGAAGGGGTCGAAGGGTCGAAGGGGGCGGCGTGACACGAAGGGCTCGAAGCTTCGAAGGGCTCGAAGAGAGCCACTCACCGGTCCAGCAGGATCCGCTTGATGCCGCCGGCGGCGAGGGCGTTCACGTTGAAGTTGAACAGCAGACCCACTTTGAGGTTCGAGAGGCGGAGGTAGGTGAGGACCTGGGAGACGTGGACGGGGGCGAGGGCTTCCACCACCTTCAGCTCCACCACCACCCTCTCCTCCACCAGCATGTCGATCCGGTAGCCGCAGTCGAGGCGGACGTCCCGGTAGGCCAGGGGCACCGGCACCTGCCGCCGACGTCGAGGCCCAGGTGCCGCAGCTCCGCGCCGAGGCAGACCTCGTACGTCTTCTCCAGCAGCCCCGGCCCGAACGCCCGATGGATGGTGATCGCCGCCCCGATGATCTTCCGGGTGACCCCGCCGGTCCCGTCGTCCCGCAGATCGCCCCGCATGGTGCTTTTCTGAATTGTTCTGTTCCTTCGAGCCCTTCGAACCTTCGAGCCCTTCGTGTCACGCATTTTGAAGTTGGTTGGGCCCGGGAAGCTCTGGAATGCCCCGATGCGACGAAGGCCTGTCTCCGATGAGTCGTCTTCCGACCCGGCCTCTACGAGTCCCTCGTCACCGAGTCCTTGAAGCAGCGCCTGGACTCTCTTCCGAAGGATCGTAGCCCGCAAAGCGACCCCCTCCGCCCCGCCGAAGCCGCCGACCGCCTCGCCTGGCACATCGCGAGGGTGGTGGAGCGCGCCATAGACATGCTCCCCGAGTCGAAGCGGACCGAAGCCGGGGTCTCGCTGGCGAGGTCGTTCTACGTCGAGCAGCTCCCCGCTGACCTGTTCACCATCACCCCGGACAAGACGAGCGGGGAGTTTTCACCCACGACGCGCTACCGCGACTACGCGATCAGCCGTGAGATCTTCCACTGGGAGAGCCAGTCGGTCACCAGGGCTTCCAGCGATACCGGCCGACGCTATCAGGAGCACGCACAACGAGGCAGCCACGTTCTGCTATTCGCACAGGAAACCAAGGATCGTGCCTACTACTTCCTCGGCCCGGCGACGTACGTCCGGCACGCGTCCGAGCAGCCGATGGCGATCACGTGGAAGCTGGAGCACCGGCTGCCGGGGGATCTGTACCAGGCGTTTGCGGCGGCGGTGGCGTGAGGAGGATTCGCCGCTTCACCGGCTACGCCGCGGGCTCGACCCGGTCGGCCTCCCGGAGCGCCGCCTCGTCGTGCTCCACCCGCCAGCGGTCGTGGGCCATCTGCATGGAGAGCCACAGCTCCGTGCCGTTGCCCAGGAAACGGCCCAGCTTGAGCGCCATCTCCGGGCTCACCCCTCGCCCTTCGTTGACGAGTTCGCTGAGCGTGCGGCGAGACACCCGGAGCCGGCGCGCGGCGTCCGTGACCGACAGCCCCAGCTCCTCCAGTTCGAGGCGCAGCACGGCGCCGGGGTGGGACGGGGCTCGGTTCGACTCGCGGCGTGGTAGCGTCATGGCGGCTTCAGTGGTAGTCGGTGATCTCAACCTCCCAGGCGTCCGCATCGGCCCACCGGAAGCAGATCCGGTACTGCCGGTTGATCCGGATCGACCACTGCCCGGCGCGATCACCACCAAGCTTCTCGAGCCGGTTCGACGGAAGCCTCAGCTGCCTGAGCTCCGTCGCGTGATCAAGCTCATCGAGCTTCAGGAGGGCCCGTGACCACAACTCCTCCGGCAGGCACCGGCGGGCTGTTTTCGTCGACCGGCCCTCGAACAGGTCGCGTGTCGCGGCGTCCCGAAACGTCCGGATCAAGTGTAACCTGTAACGTTGCGCGTATCAACGGGGCTGTCGTTGAACGCTATGCCTCGGGGCTCCCCCTGAGAATGGCGGGATCGGGCATGAGCATGTCCGTCCCGCTCCACGTCCACGCCCGCTACACCCGCATCGAGATCCTCGCCGCGTGCGGCAAAGGCGAGGGGGCGAGGGTGATGCCGTGGCAGAGCGGCGTCCTGTACGTGGAGGAGCTGCCCGCCGACCTGCTCGCGTTCACGCTGGACAAGACCGGCGGCGCGTTCTCCCCCACGACCCGCTACCGCGACTACGCCATCAGCCGCGACCTCATCCACTGGGAGAGCCAGTCGGTCACCCGGGCGGACAGCGAGACGGGGCGGCGGTACCAGGAGCACGCCAGGCGAGGGCAGCCACGTCCTGCTGTTCGCGCGGGAGAACACCGACGAGCGGGCGTTCCACTTCCTCGGCCCGGCGACGTATGTCCGGCACGAGTCGGAGCAGCCAATGGCGATTACGTGGAAGCTGGAGGAGCGACTGCCGGGGGATCTGTACCAGGCGTTTGCGGCGGCGGTGGCGTGAGGCAAAGGGCAGCGAGGTTTTGGGTGATAGCAGCGTTGAGATCTTTCGCCACGCAACACGACCGCCGTTCGTGGGCCGTTACGCCGCATCCATCTCCTCGGGATCGTGGCCACCGTCCACGTTGACGGTGGTGCTGCACCCCGGGATGAAACGAACAGCTTATCGATCTAGGCGGAGCGAAAAGCGGCTTGGCAGCCGCCCCCATGAGTCCAGAAGCTATTTACGAGCGCCATGAGGAGTAGCGATGAGCTGTAAGATTCCAGTCACAATGGTATATAGATGGGATTAGACCCCCAATACGCATTTTTCAGGTGGGCAGGAGGGAAGCGCAGGCTAGTTAGGCACCTGGCTAACGCCGCGCCGGTTGATTATCGCGAACGTTTGTACATAGAGCCATTCTTCGGCGCAGGCTCACTGTTCTTCGCTCTCAGGCCGCGAAAAGCTGTGCTTTCCGATCTTAATGAAGACCTAATTGAAACCTTGATGCGGATCCGTGAGCGGCCTGGTCTGGTTTACAGGTACTTGTCGGCGCATGCCTCGGCAGATGGTGAGAAATACTACTACAAAGTCAGGCATCAGTACAATTGTGCAACCACATATTCCTCGTCGCAGGCAGCGAGATTCATCTATCTGAATCGTACCTGCTTCAATGGGATATTTCGGGTCAACCTCAAGAACGAATTCAATGTGCCCTACGGCAAGCTGTCACGGCCACAGTTTCCTTCGCGTACGCACCTGGAATCAGTCGGTCAAACGCTGTTGGCGGCCGAATTGAAGGTGGCCGACTACAGGGAGGCACTCAAAGGAGCTTCTAATGGAGATTTCGTTTATCTCGATCCTCCTTACCCACCACTGAACGGAACGTCATTCTTCCGCCATTACACGCCAGAACGTTTCGATGATGCTGATCAAGCCGCGGTCGCTGGTGAAGCGCGGCGTTTGTCGGAGAAGGGGTGTTTGGTGATGATAACCAACGCTGATACACCGAGAATCAGAGAACTTTACACAGGGTTCAACATCATCTCGATATCCGCGACCAGATCCGTGTCGAGTAAGAATCGCAAGCACAGCGTGCAAGAGCTTGTAATCACGAACTACTGATCACAAGGCAACATGATAGAGAATTTGCGGTCGCGTTCAGAGTTGAAGGGATTCGCCCGCCGTCAGGGCCGCAGCGAGATCTGGCGAACGGTCAAGTCAAGAGAGGCCGACGAGCTGCTCGCATCGGGTTGGGAAGTGCGGCGCAAGAACAAGAAGAGCGTCTCCTTGAAGCAACCGAAGCCGGCCCATGTCGCCTTTGAATCTCGAGTTTGGACCCTACTCTACAAAATGGGTTTCCCCCTGATATCGGGCGACGGTGGCGCCAAGCTCTACTTAGGCCGAGATGGGGCTGGCCCGACGCAGCAAATCGATTGTGTAGTAGTGGACGATGAAGTGGCGTTGGCGGTTGAGTGCAAGAGCTATTCGTCTCAACGAAAGGACTCGGCCTTCTCTGAGAAGTTGACAAAGTTGGCCTCGATCAGAAACAAGTTCGCCCGTGGGGTTGCCCAACATTCAGAAATAGAAGGCGAGCGAAGCGTGGCGACCGTTATGTTCACAATGAACTTGTTGCCGCGTGAATCGGACCTGCAACGCGCAGCACAGGAGAGCGTTCGCATTTTTGAGGAACAGGATATCGACTACTACGAAGCCCTGGTGAAGCACCTGGGGAGTGCGGCACGGTACCAGTTTCTGGCAGAAGTGTTTAAGGGAAGGCTAGTCAAGGGCTTGAAAGTGAGGATTCCGGCATTGAAGGCCCGGGTGGGTAAAACTCGTGCCTATACGTTTGCGATCCGGCCCGATTACCTGTTGAAGATTGCGTACGTCGCGCACAGGGCAAAAGGAAAGCCCTTTGATGTCGATGCATACCAACGGATGATATCAAAGACACGGCTCAAGAAGATCGCCGACTTCATCTCCAATGATGGTGTCTTCCCGACTAACATTGTGGTGAACGTCGAGGATTCGCGCCACCTCCGGTTCGACCCAGGGTCACAAACTGATGATGAAGCGGGAGCTATCATCGGTTGGTTGACCTTGACCCCGGCGTACGGTACTGCGTGGATCATCGATGGCCAGCATCGGCTCTTCGGATACTCAGGTCACGATCGGGCGCCAACGAGTTTCCTCAATGTCGTGGCGTTCGAGGGATTGTCACCCGCGGAGCAAACCGAACTTTTCGTGGAAATCAATAGCGAGCAAAGGCGCGTCAAGCGGTCGCTTCTTGTTGAGTTGGACGCAACCCTGAAGTGGGATGACGAGGATGAAGACAAGCGAATTCATGCTGTGGTTTCCAAGGCGGGAATGGCACTTGACGGACTGCAGGACAGCCCTCTGAGAGGCCGTATCCTGCTGGCCGACGTTAGACGGACCAAGAAGCGCTGCATTTCGCTCACCGCATTGGCCGGAGCATTGAGAAAGCCGGGTTTCTATATTGTTTCGCGGAAGAAGGGTCAAGCTACTCAGTATGGCCCCCTATGGCGCGACAATCCCGACGATGCCTTAAGACGAACCGTTGCCATTGTCAAGGAGTGGCTAGCTGCGGTTGCTGCCCAGGCGTCAGATTGGTGGAAGGCAGGGTCGGATGAAGGCGGAGGACTCGCAATGAATGATGGCGTTACAGTTTGCATTGACACGCTACGTGGCGTCCTCGACCACTTGAATCAGCGCGGCAATCTTGTTCTGGCCGAGACCGAAGACCTGGTGGAGCGCCTAGCGCCATATGCCCATGCACTCGGCGAGCACTTCGCGAGGATGAGTGCGGAGGAACGAAAGAGCTTCCGAGCTTTGCGTGGGGTGCAGGGTCAGACTACAGGTCGCATGATGGTGTATGAATCCCTGGCGCAGACCTTCTCGACCTTCAAACCCGAAGGATTGGAGGATTGGCTAGAGCGCAGAAAGGCAAACACCAACGAGGAAGCTCGCAAGATTATCGATAGAATAGAACGTGCGGTCCAGGCCCGTGTGCTGGAGGAGTTGAAATCGGAATATCAGGTAGATGACGATGACTGGTGGTTCTCGGGTGTACCGAAGGCCGTGCGGAAGAAGGTTGACGACCGGATTAACGAAATGGGCGGAGGTAAGCGGGAAGAAAGCTTCGATCTGCTTCATTATGAGGCCATAATCCATCACCAGTGGGAAATTTTCAAGCCTCTATTCGCCTTAGGTGAGAAGTCCAATATTGGAAAGGACAAGGGGACGGCTTGGCTGCGTGATGTGGGAGATATGCGCAATAAGGTGATGCATCCGAGCCGGAATGACTTTCTGTCGCTCCAGGAGCTTCAGACGCTGCAGTCATACGAAGATCGGCTAACGGACAGTCTCGCAAGTCACGAGTAACTGATGGCCAAGCACTGCGTCGTGCGCGGCAGTGCCGGCGCGCCGCAATATCTCCTTTGGCCGGGGCATAGATGCTCACGTGAACTGGCATGCAGCGGTTGAGGCACCGTTCGCGTTGGTAACTCCTCCGAGGAGGGTGCATAAGCGATGA